>NZ_CP139148.1:0-2522296 GCF_034058155.1 Flavobacterium sp. KACC 22761
CGAAACTTGAAACTCGAAACTTGTCCCGATAGCTATCGGGATGAAACCTGAAACTTGAAACTTAAAAAATGAACAATTATATCATACGAAACGCAAAACCTTCAGAATTTGAGGAAATCGGGGAACTTTTAATTCGCGTTTATTCAGCTTTGGAAGGTTTTCCTAAAGAAGAGGAACAACCAAATTATTATAAAATGCTGGCCAATATTGGCAATTTTACGCAATATCCAGAAACAGAACTTTTAGTGGCAGTTGATGAAAATAATACCATTTCTGGAGCAGTTGTTTATTTTAACGACATGCAATATTACGGCTCTGGTGGCATTGCGACTCAAGAAAAAGATTCGGCCGGATTTCGATTGCTTGGAGTTGATTCTCAAGCGAGAGGAAAAGGAATTGGAAAGCTTTTGACTTTAGAATGCCTCAAAAAAGCACAAGATTCCAAAAGGAAACAAGTCATTATCCATTCTACTTTAGCAATGAAAACAGCTTGGAAAATGTACGAAAATATCGGATTTAAAAGAGATGAAATTCTGGATTTTATGCAAGGAGAACTTCCTGTATTCGGATTCAGATATCCATTAATTTCATAAAAAATAAAAACTTTAAACATTTTCTATGTCACCCTGAGCGAAGTCGAAGGGCGCTGCAATTGGAAATGGGGCTTCGACTTCGCTCAGCCTGACAAAACAAACAAAAACTTGAAACATTAAACTTGAAACATTAAACTTGAAACAAAACAAAAGCCTTGAAACTAAAAACTATCCTTTTTATCGTTGCTTTTCTGGCAACTTTTAACCTTTTCGCACAAAATACCTACGTTTTTCTAGGTTCCTATAATCGTGATAAATCGGCGGAAGCCATTCAAGTTTATCAATTGGATACGCTAAATGGAAAATTGACAAAATTTGCTTCGGCAAAAAACATTGTAAATCCATCTTATTTGGCGGTTTCTCCAAATGGAAAATATGTGTATGCTTGTACCGATACTAAAACGCCAAACGCGGGAAGCATTAGCAGTTTTGAATTTAATTCTGAAAACAAAAGCCTGACTTTTTTAAACAGCCAAAGAAGTGGTGGTGAAAATCCAGTTTATGTTACGATTCATAAAAGCGGAAAATGGATTGCCAATGCCAATTATACTGAAGGAAGCGTTTCTGTTTTTCCAATTTTAGAAAATGGCAAAATAGACTCGATTGCACAAAATTTCCAATATATGGACGGAAGTACGCACAAAGAAAGACAAACCCGTTCACATGTACACTCGGCAGTGTTTTCGCCTGAATTTGATTATTTGTTTTTGCCCGATTTAGGTGCCGATAAAATTCGTTGTTATGCCTTTGATGAAAATCAGAAAAAACCTTTACTTGACACTAAAAATCCATTTACAAAGACTGATTTAGAAGCTGGTCCGAGGCATTTTACTTTTCATCCCAATCAGAAATTTGGGTATTGTATTGAGGAAATGGCTGGACAAATTAGTGTTTACAAATATGAAAATGGTGTTTTGAATAAAATTCAGCGCATCGCTACGCATCCTGATAAAATAAAAGAAGGTTTTGAAAGCTCAGATATTCATATTTCGCCTGACGGGAAATTTCTGTATGCTACAAATCGTGGAAAAGAAAACAATATTGCCATTTTTGCAATTGATGAAAATGGACTTCTGAAAAATATTGGTTATCAATCTACTTTAGGAAAACATCCAAGAGTTTTTGCCATTGATGAAAGCGGAAAATTTTTAATTGCTTCAAATGTGAATACCGGAAATGTGGTTGTTTTTAAAATAAATCCAAAGACTGGTCTTCTAAAAAAGGTCGGAAAAGAAATCAAAATGGAAAGTGTTTCCTGCGTTCAAATCCGAAAAATTTAAAAATAGAATTTTAATCTGTTACAAAAAAAATGACTCCGAACAACTTTAATTTACAGCCTGATTTTCTCGAAAACGAAATCTTAAAATTGATTCCGTTGCAAGAAAATCATTTTGAAGCGCTTTATAAAGTCGCTTCAGATCCTTTAGTTTGGGAACAACATCCTAATAAAAATCGCTATGAACGAGACGTCTTCCGAAACTTTTTTGAAGGTGCGATGGAAAGCAAGGGCGCTTTTGTTATTTTGGACAAAACAACAAATGAAATTGCCGGCAGTACACGATTTTACGATTATGAACCAGAAAACAAAAGCATTTTTATAGGCTATACTTTTTACGGCAGAAACTTCTGGGGAACTGGTTTTAATGCACAAGTAAAAAAAATTATGCTCGATTATGCGTTTCAGTTTGTTGATAACGTTCAGTTCCATATTGGGGCAGAAAATTACCGTTCGCAAAAAGCAATAGAAAAATTAGGTGCCAAAAAAATAGACGAAATCAATGTTGCTTATTATAACGAACCTTCGCGTCATAATTTTGTTTACAGAATAAAAAAATAAAAAATGAAAAATATAACCGTTTTCTGCGGATCCAGTTTTGGAACCGATGAAATATTTAGAGAACAGGCAGAATTGCTTGGAAAAACTTTAGCCAAACAAAATATAGGTTTAGTTTACGGAGGCGCAAACGTAGGCTTAATGGGCGCTGTCGCAGATGGTGCACTGAGCGAAAACGGAACCGTAATTGGCGTTCTTCCAAATTTTCTAAGATCTAAAGAAATTGCACATTTGGGTTTGACCGAATTGATTTTGGTCGAAAGCATGCACGAACGAAAAACCAAAATGAATGATTTATGCGATGGTGTAATCGCGCTCCCAGGTGGTTTTGGAACACTAGAAGAGCTTTTTGAAATGCTGACTTGGGCACAATTAGGACTTCATAAAAAACCAATCGCGATTTTAAATACGAACGGTTTTTATGATTCGCTGATTGAATTGACAGAAACAATGGTTGAAAAAGGCTTACTGAAAGACGTCAATCAAAAAATGCTTTTGGTAAGCGACAATATTCCCGATTTGCTGGAAAAAATGAAAAACTACAATCCGCCAACGGTTGGAAAATGGATAAATAAAGAAGAAGTTTAATGTGTTTCAGATTATAAGTTTTTAAACTGCTTTTTATATGCACTCGGGTTTAGTCCTGTATATTTCTTAAATAATCGATTCAGATGGCTTGCATCACTAAAACCAAATTCGTACACGATTTCATTAATACGCATATTGGTAAATTTTAATCGGGTTTCAATCAGCTTAATTTTATATGCGATACTATATTCTTGTATATTCTGTCCTGTTTTGGTTTTAAAATACTCGCTTATATACGTTGGTGAAACATTAAAAGCTGTTGCCATTTTCGAAGATTTCAATTGATCTGGCCGATAGATATTCTGATGAACATAATGTAATAAATCTAAATTTGGCATCGTGGTGGTCTGCTCAAAATTTATATTCGCCACAAGCGAAATATTTCTGGCAGCAATGGTTATTATAGTATTTAGAATTTGTTTTATTACTTCTTGTTGCTGCTGATCATGACTTTTTTCTTCTCTAATAAGGGCTTCGATCATTGCTCTTATTAATGGCTTGTCTGTCACTGTCTTTAATATACATCCCGGCAAATGATTATGATTGTGAAAAATAAATTCAAGTTTTTGAATCCATTCGCTGCTTTGAGTTTTAAGATAACTGTTATGAAATCTAATAAAGAAAAATTTCGTTTTCTCAGTAACTTCAAAACTGTGAGTATCTTCAGGAAAAATCAAAAATAACTTATCACTGCTGTAAGGTAATCGATGATCATTTATGATCTGAATTCCTTTTCCTTCCAATACAAAAACCATTTCAAAAAAAGTGTTTTTGCGCTCTTTCGCTTCATATTCTAAAACTTCTAAAAACTGAAGTTCAAATGGATGGTATAAATTTCTAATTTCCATCTTTCAAAAGTACAAAATATTCCAATGATTGTACAAATTTAAAAAAGCAGATCTTCTCAACTTTGTTGTATAAAATTACAACAATATGGAAACAATTTCTTTTTTATTATTGCGCATTGCAATAGCAATCAGCATGTTTGGACATGGATTAGTACGACTACCAAAACTGGAAGCTTTTAGTAACTGGATGACCAATAGTTTTGAAAATTCTATGCTGCCAAAAATTCTTGTAACTCCTTTTAGTTACATCTTACCCGTAGCAGAATTTTCAATTGGCGTTTTATTATTACTGGGTTTATTTACAAAACCATCTTTAATTGCCGGAGCTGTAATTATGCTAATTTTATTATTTGGCACCTCAATGATTGAAAACTGGGAAGCCATTCCGTCACAACTAATGCACATTGCTTTTTTTGCTTTACTGTTACATTTTATAAATGATAACAGTTGGGCTATTGATACATTAATTAAAAAATAAGCATTATGAGTTCAAGAAGAAATTTTATTAAACAAACCGGAATAATAGGAATGGTTGGCCTGATGAATCCTATTGAAACATTTTCTGAAGTTTCAAACAATGCTCCTGTTTTTTCTTCTAAAAAAACTAAATGGGCAGACGGCTCAAGATTAGTGGTTTCAATCTCTATGCAGTTTGAAGCCGGAGGACAACCGCTAAATGCCGAAAGTCCTTTTCCTCAAAATATGCAAAAAGGGTTTATTGATCTACCTGCTTCTACCTGGTATGAATACGGATATAAAGAAGGAATTCCACGTATGTTGGACAATTGGGATAAACTTGGCGTAAAAGTAACTTCGCACATGGTTGGAACCGCTGTTTTAAAAAATCCGGAACTGGCAAAAGAGATTATACAAAGAGGCCACGAAGCCGCCGCACACGGAATGAGCTGGAGCACACAATATACAATGCCGTATGAAGAAGAAAAAAAGTTCATAAAAGATGGTATTGATGCTATAAAAAAAGTCACTGGTTTTACTCCTGTTGGTTATAATGCCAACTGGCTGCGCCGAGGACAAAACACACTCAATATTTTACAAGAACTTGGTTTCAAATATCATATCGATGATCTTAGCCATGATGAACCTTTTATCATTCAGGTAAAAAATAAAGATTTTGCAGTAGTTCCATACACAATCAGATGCAACGACATAGTTCTGATTGAAGGGAAAAACTTTTCATCAGATCAATTTTTCCAACAAGCTAAAATGGAATTTGACCAATTATACGCCGAAAGTGAAACACAACGACGCCAAATGTCAATTAGTTTTCACGACCGCATTGGAGGAACTCCACAAATGGTAAAAGCCACAAATGATTTAATAAAATACATGCAACAACATCAGGGTGTGAGTTTCAAACGCAAAGATGAAATCGCCGAAATTGCACTTCACGACAAGACTACAATAAGAGAATAATCAATTTAGAATTTGAAATCCATACAAGTTAAAACTTGTGTGGATTTTTTATTTCTGGTAATTGGAATTTCTTTCTTAAATTAGGGCTTCAAAAAAAAATGTTTTGATTTTTCGTTTTTTTTTGAAGTATTTGCCTCTATTTTACAACGCACATTTTAGACATAAACCATGAAAACAGAAAACAACAAATTTGCAAAAGCCGAAATGCTGATTAGAAAACCTGTTTCAGAAGTTTTTCAGGCTTTTATAGATCCAGAAATCACACGTAAATTTTGGTTTACAAAAGGTTCCGGAAAATTAGAAGAAAACCAAAAAACCGAGTGGACTTGGGAAATGTATGGTTTTTCATTGACGGTAACAACATTAGTATTGCAAGAAAATAAAAAAATTGTGATTGAATGGGGAAATCCAGACGAAATCACTTTGGTCGAATGGATTTTTAGTCCGCTGAATGAAAATGAGACCTTTGTAAGCATTACGAATTCGGGCTTAAAAGGTGATGCCGATAAAATAATTGACCAGGTTCGTAATTCTACTGAAGGTTTTACGTTGGTATTAGCGGGAGCAAAAGCCTATTTAGAACATAATTTAAAGCTGAATTTAGTTCTGGATAGATTCCCGAAAGGTCTTGCCTGATAGTATTTTAACCGCAAAGGTCACAAAGATTTACGCAAAGGTCACAAAGTTTTTTGAGAATCACTAAAGTGAAATGCCCACAAAACTTTGTGCAGAAAAAATGGTAGGCAAAGCTTTGCGAACTTAATATAGATTCTGCTTGCTCCAGCAACTAAAAATACTTAGCGCACTTTGCGTTAAAATAACAGATATGTTTTGATCGTAGTACAAGTTCAGCAACCTGAAACTTGAAACCTAAAACAAAAAAATGGAAGTTAAAAAACCCGAAAATATCGACGAGTACATTGGCGGATTTCCAAATGATGTTCAAGAAATTTTGGAAAAAATCAGAATGACGATTCAGAAAGCAGCGCCCGATGCGAAAGAAAAAATCAGTTACTCGATGCCAGCTTTTGAGCAAAACGGAATTGTCGTGTATTTTGCTGCTTTTAAAAATCACATCGGACTTTATGCTTTACCAAGCGGACATGAAGAATTTAAGGATGAACTTTCAAAATATAAATCGGGAAAAGGTTCTGTTCAGTTTCCTATAAAAGAAAAGATGCCTTACGATTTGATCACAAAAATTGTAAAATTTAGAGTTAAAGAAAATCTGGAAAAAGCAAAAAAGAAATAGTTTTAGATTAATCATTACCGCCATTAACAAAGCATTATTCCATGAAAAAAATAAATCTTCTTTTTGTCATTTCTACCTTTTTTGTGAGTTTCTTTTGCAACGCGCAAGACGAAGCTTCAATTGAAAAAGAAATTCTTGAATTGCATAAACCAACAAAAATAGTTCATGATTCTATTTCAAAATTAATGAAAGAAGTTAATTTAAAAATAGAGACAGAAAAAGATTCTATTAAAAAAAATCAGCTTGCAATACGTTTAGATACATTATGGAATGCATTAGATGAGAATGGGATAAATGAATTAAAGCTTGATTTTGATTTTGCCCGAAAACATCCAAATTCATTAAAGGCGCTCCGCTTAATTAGAATCTCCGTAGGTCGTTTTGTTGGAATGAATTTTTATGACACTTTTGTGGAGGTTTTCCAAAATTTTTCTCCAGAAATCAAAAATTCAGAAGAAGGAAAAGAGATGGCCGAGAAATTGAATTATTTTAAACAAAGCAAAGTAGGAAGCATCGCTCCAAATTTTAGCTTAAAAGATATCGACAATAAAACTATTTCGCTCAGTGACTATAAAGGAAAATATATCTTGATTGATTTTTGGGCCAGCTGGTGTGCTCCTTGCAGAGAAGAATTGCCTTATATTAAAGAATTATATAAAAAATATCAGCAACAAGGTTTAGAAATTATCAGTGTTACCAAAGATGAAAAATCAGATCTTTGGAAAAATGCGATCACAAAAGAAAAAATTCAATCTTGGAAACACATTTCTATTTTAGAAAACAATAGCTCAATCGATAAAGATTACTTCGTAAATGGCATACCTCACAAAGTGTTAATCGATAAAAACGGCATTATTATTGGGAAATGGAAAGGTAGTGGCGAAAACAATAAACACGACCTACAGCAACAATTAAAATCGATTCTTGAAGTACAATAATACGGCAAATGAATTTAACCGAACATTACAACCAACTTTATAAAACAGCTTCTGAAGCAATTTCGGCAGGAAAGTATGCAATTGATTCAGAGCTCAAAAACGAATCCGATTCACGATTTGGAATAACATTATTAATTCGCCCAAGCGATGAAATAAAAGCAAAAATGGAGCTTTTTATCAATGAATTAAAAAAAGCCGAACCCGAGCAATATTTTTATCCAGATTCTGATATTCACATTACAGTACTGTCGATTATTTCCTGTTCGGAGAAATTTCAGTTAAATCAGATTGCACCAAATGATTATATTCAATTAATCTGCAAAAGTATGGTCGATGCTGACAAAATCAAAATTCATTTCAAAGGCATTACTGCTTCTCCTTCTGCCCTTATGATTCAAGGTTTTCCAACTGATGAAACGCTGAACAATTTCAGAAACAAGCTTCGCGATAATTTCAAAAACTCAGATTTGCAACAAAGCATTGACAGCCGTTATTCGATTTCGACAGCGCATTCTACTATTATGCGTTTTCAAGAACCGCTTCAAAATCCACAGAAATTAATTGAAATTGCGGATAAATTTCGTGATTATGATTTTGGGGAACTTGATGTAAAAAACTTAGAACTTGTTTATAATGATTGGTATCAGCGTAAAAGTACTACGCGCGTTTTGGGAAATTTTGGTTTGAGGTAGTTTATTTTGCCACAAATTTCACTAATTCTACTAATTTTCATTCACTTAACAAAAATACAATTCGTGTAATTCGTGGCGAAAAAAATCATTTTATGAATGTTCCAAAATGCCATAAAACACCAGACGGATCAAGAAGAAAACATTCGCTTCCCCAATCTAAATATTTTACTGGAGTGAGTTTTACACCTTCATATTTTTCAGGAAGATTTAATGCTAAAAGCTCATTATAATATCTTTCTGGATCATCAACTTCTAGAAAAATCATAGTGTTTTCAATCCATTCTTTGGCATAATAATCCTGAAGATAAAAAGCAAATTCTTCGTTTTTAAAAACAGAAAAATTAGATTCTAAGACACCTTCTTCAAAACCTAAATCACGATAAAAACTTCTTGATATTTCAAAATTTTTGGATCCTATAAAGGGACGAATTGATTTTATATTATGGTTCATTTTTATCACAGATTTAGTAAGTTGCGAAAAATTATCCTTTCTTTAAAATATTCCCCAAACCACGACCAATCTGCTCAATGGCTTCAAGACCTTTGGTTAAAGGCGTTGCCGTGAAATCTTCGTAGGCATCCATTGCGCTTTCTTTGCGGTCGTCTTGCGGATAAACCAAGAGAATATTATTGTCAGCAAACAATTTATCAAATTTTTGAGGCAGTCTGTCAAAAATAGACTGATACGAAACCGAACCTTTTCTAGATAAATTGAAAACAATGAAATCGGTTGGCTTTATTTCGTCTGAAATCGATTCAAAATTATCCCATTCCATTACGCTTTTAAAACCAAATTTAGCATTCAGTCTCAAATTATTTGCTATTTCTTGAATCGTTTGATGCGTTTTATAATCGGCGTAAAGCACAATCGGAATACTTAATTCTTGAGATAACCTGCAGATCTTCTGTAATAAAAGATGGAAACCAATTCCTCTTTCAGAAAATGGCGGACAAATAAAAACCAGTCTTTTTTCTTCAACAAAATTAGTTGGAAACCTGCAAATGAATAAACTCTTATCAACATTATTGATGATAGAATCAACATTTTCACCAAAAATTTTATCCAAGAATCCCGTTTTTTTTGGCCAGCCAATAATCACAATATCCGACATGATTTCTTTAGAAGTTCTTGCAATTCCGCTCGCCGGATTATGATCAATTCGGGCAATCGTATTAATTTTCACTTCTGAAGCCGATCCTTGAATCACAAATTTATCAACCGCTTTTTTATACTTCAGAATATTTTTTTCGGCTTGATCGTTATTCGGAACAATCGTCAATAAAGTCACAGGATTAGCTGATTTTTTATCTTTAATTAAAAGCGCGAAATCCAATAAACTTGCCGTCGCCGACGTTTTTGCCAATGGAATCAAAATATGTTCGTCTAAAATTTGATCATGCCCAGCATCTTCATGGGAGATTTCTTCTTCACAAATCGCGATTTTTTTAGCCGCTTTTTCAGTTGCAAAAGAAGCGACAATACAAGTAATCAAAATCAGAATAATTGTTCCGTTTAGGATATTTTCATCTAAAATTTTCGCTTTATAACCCACCAAAATTACAGCCAAAGTCGCTGCCGCATGCGCACTGCTTAATCCAAAAATCAATTGTCTTTCGGTTCTGGTATATCTAAAAACGACTTGTGTAAAAAAGGCAGCTGCCCATTTTCCAAAAATAGCCACAACACTCAAAGTTGCTGCTACAATTAAAGCTGTCGGTCCGCTTAAAATAACGCTTACGTCAACAAGCATTCCCACAGAAATCAAGAAAAAGGGAATAAACAATGAATTTCCAATAAATTCAATTCGGTTCATCAAAGCAGACGAATGCGGAATCAAAGGATTCAATGCCAAACCTGCAACGAAAGCACCAATAATAGGTTCTACTCCTGCAACTTCGGCCAAAAAGGCAGCGAAGAAAACAACTGAAAGCACAAAAATATAATGTGCATGTTTTTCACTTTCTAATTTCTTGAAAAACCATTTGGCAATTCTTGGAATAAGCAAAAACATAATTGCTGAAAAAATGGCTAATGAAACGGTCAATTTGATCCAAAAAGCCTGATTTAAACTTCCTTGACTACTTCCCATAATTACGGCAAGAATAATCAAAACGGCAGTATCAGTCAAAATTGTTCCTCCAACTGTTATGGCAACTGCTTGATTTTTTGCAATTCCTAATTTGCTCACAATTGGATATGCCACTAAAGTATGCGTTGCAAACATACTCGCTGTTAAAAAACTGGCATTAAATTCATAATGCAACAAATAATAACAAACCGGAAAACCGATTGAAAGCGGAATTATAAAAGTGAAAAAACCAAATAATAAACTCTTGTTTCGATTCGCTTTAAATTCATTCATATCAAGTTCAAGTCCAGCAATAAACATGATGTACAAAAGTCCGATAGTTGAAAATAAATTAACAGCTGAATTTTTTTCTAAAAGATGCAAACCATGTGGTCCTATAATAACTCCAGAAATGATCAATCCGATGATTCCGGGAATATTGATTTTTTTTAATAAAATCGGCGAAAGCAGAATTATAAAAAGTATTAAGGAAAAAATCAATACTGGATTCGTAAGCGGTAATTCGAATTCGTGTAAAAAATGCCTGAAAAATTCTATCATATTGTAATTTTATGCTTTCTGGTATTGTAATCGTAAAAAGACATTTTTCAGAATTAAAATAAAATCCTTTGAAGTGATTTCGTAATTATACCAAACAAATTAAGCGGTTTTAATAAAAGGCTCTCTACAAAAATACCGAAAAATAGCCAACTTTCTACGCAAACTACATATTAAACAATTAAATTTATTTTGTTGCCAAATTATTAAAATTTAATACCATTTTTAACAAAAGTGCAACATTCACAACCAAAATATAACTATCGTTGCATTATTCAATTATCTTTGTAATAACAAAATTGTAACAATGGAAGAATGTATCTCTGTTTTTGATATGCTTAAAATTGGTGTTGGACCTTCATCCTCACATACTTTGGGTCCTTGGAGAGCCGCTGAACGTTTTTTGGAAGAGCTAAAAAACGAATCTATTTTAGACCAAATCAAGCGCGTAAAAGTCGATTTATATGGCTCGCTTTCTCTAACAGGAAAGGGTCACGCTACAGATTTGGCTGTAATGCTCGGATTGAGTGGTCAAGATCCCGAATATATTCCTGTTGAAAATATTGCTGGAATTATCAAAAAAATTGAAGACCAAAACGAAATTATTTTGGCCAACCAATATACAATTCCGTTCTATTTTCTTCAAGATATTGTCTTCAATAAAGAATTCTTGCCTTTTCATGCAAATGGATTAAAATTTACTGCCTATAAAAATGATGATTCAGAATATGAGTCCACTTTTTATTCTATTGGCGGTGGTTTTGTGGTGAAAGAAGAACGCGAAAATGCCAAAATTAAAGAAGTCATCAAATGCGCTTTCCCTTTCCCAATTCAAAATGCAGTTGAACTTTTAAATTATACGGTTTCTGAAAACAAATCGATTTCCGAGATTGTTTATGAAAACGAAAAATCAATGCGCTCTGAAGCTGAAATTCATTCTGAATTGATGCGCATTTGGAATACCATGCTGGAATGCATGTACATTGGTTGTCATTCTGAAGGAATTTTGCCTGGCGGACTTCATGTTCGAAGAAGAGCTTTTGATATGCACCAAAATTTAATTGGTTTATCCAATTATACAGATCCGCAATCTTGGCTCGAAGAAATTAGAAAAACCGAAGTTAAATTCCGTCAAATCTTAAAATGGGTAAGCTGCTTTGCGCTTGCCGTAAACGAAGTAAACGCCTCGTTGGGGCGTGTTGTTACTGCGCCAACAAACGGAAGTGCCGGCGTTATTCCAGCAGTTTTAATGTATTATATGGTAATCGAAAACCATAATGCAGGCGAAAAAGAAATCAAACAATTTTTGATGGTTGCCGGAGAAATTGGAAGCATTTTCAAAAAAGGTTCTACAATTTCAGCTGCAATGGGTGGCTGTCAAGCCGAAATTGGTGTTTCGTCATCAATGGCTGCAGCAGCACTTTGCGAATTAATGGGCGGTACTCCTGCGCAAGTTTTGATGGCCGCTGAAATTGCTATGGAGCATCATTTGGGTTTAACTTGCGATCCAATTGGCGGTTTGGTTCAAATTCCGTGCATTGAAAGAAATACTATGGGCGCTATAAAAGCCATAAATGCTGCAGAATTAGCTCTTGAAACCGATTCTAAAAATGCCAAAGTTCCATTAGATAAAGTAATCAACACGATGTGGGAAACGGCAAAAGACATGAATTCAAAATACAAAGAAACCTCAGAAGGCGGATTGGCAATTGCGGTAAATATGGCTGATTGTTAGAATATATTACTTAATTTTGCAAACAAAATATCACGTTTTAAAAGTATAATCTGCTTTTAAAATCATTAAAAAACTAAAATTTACTCATAAATGTCAGTTGCTAAAAAAGATTATAAAAGAATCACTACCAAATCGTTAATTGAAATGAAAAGCAATGGAGAGAAAATCTCTATGCTTACTGCGTATGATTACACAATGGCCAAAATTGTTGATACTGCAGGTGTCGATGTGATTTTAGTAGGAGATTCTGCTTCAAATGTAATGGCGGGACACGAAACAACTTTGCCAATTACTTTAGACCAGATGATTTATCATGCTTCATCTGTTGTTCGCGCTGTCGAGAGAGCTTTAGTTGTAGTTGATTTGCCTTTTGGAAGCTATCAATCTGATCCTAAAGAAGCTTTGCGCTCTTCTATCAGAATTATGAAAGAAAGTGGCGGACATGCTGTAAAATTAGAAGGTGGAAAAGAAATTAAAGAATCTATCAAAAAAATATTAAACGCCGGAATTCCTGTTATGGGACACCTAGGTTTAACTCCTCAGTCGATCTATAAATTTGGAACTTATACTGTAAGAGCTAAAGAAGAGGAAGAAGCTGAAAAATTGATTGAAGATGCTAAAATGCTTGAAAAAGTAGGATGTTTTGCTGTAGTTCTTGAAAAAATCCCAGCTGAACTTGCTAAAAAAGTGGCGAACAGTATTTCGATTCCTGTGATTGGAATCGGTGCCGGCGGAGGTGTTGACGGACAGGTTTTGGTAATTCATGATATGCTAGGAATGAACAATGAATTTAGTCCGCGTTTCTTGCGTCGTTACTTGAATCTTTATGAATTAATGACGAAAGCAATTGGTCAATATGCCACTGATGTGAAGTCGAAAGATTTCCCTAACGAGAAAGAACAATATTAACTCTCTAAGATACTAAGATGCTAAGTTACTAAGATCCTAAGTTTTTTTAGCTACAAAGGCTCAAAGCAACAAAGGTTTAAAAAAATATAAAATCTCAAAACTCAATTGCCTCCAGCTTTAGCTGGAGGTTTATTTTGAGGCCTGCAACAAGGCTTTAGCCAAACTTTCCTCTATTTAAATTTCGCTTCAAAATGAAAATTCTTTCAGATAAAAACAACCTCCAAATACTTCATGAAGACAATCACATTATTGTGGTCAACAAGCGTGTAGGAGATATTGTACAAGGAGACAAAACGGGAGACAAACCTTTATCTGATGTTGTAAAAGAATACATTAAGGAAAAATACAATAAACCAGGCGATGTTTTTTTGGGTGTGATTCATCGTTTGGATCGACCTACTACCGGAATTGTAGTTTTTGCTCGAACCAGCAAAGCATTGTCACGAATGAATGAATTATTCAGCAATCGTGAAACTAAAAAAACATATTGGGCTGTTGTAAAAAATAAACCTAGCGAGGCTTCGGCCAAATTGCTGCATTATTTAAAAAGAAACGAAAAAAACAATACTTCAAAAGCGCATTTAAAAGAAGTTCCTGATAGCAAACTGGCAAGTTTGGACTACAAAATTATTAAGGAACTCCAAAATTATACTGCTCTTGAAATCAATCTTCATACGGGGCGCCATCATCAAATTAGAGCACAACTTTCTGCAATTGGCTCACCAATAAAAGGCGATTTAAAATATGGTGCAGATCGCAGCAATCCTGATGGTGGCATTCATCTTCACGCCAGAAAACTGGTTTTCGTACACCCTGTTTCAAAAGAAAACATCACGATTATCGCGCCAACTCCAGATGAAACAATTTGGAATGCGGTTTAATTTTTTATGATATAATTGTTAATTTTTTAAATTTTATCGATTAACTTGCATAGCCATAAAAAACAAGCTATTCATAAAATGGACTACAAAAACGACATCGGATACAGAAAAGAAACGCTGAAAAAATTGTTGTATAACATTCAAAAAAGCGAAGATTTGATTGTCCAAGCTTTATACGATGATTTTAAAAAACCTGAATTTGAAGCTGTTTTGACGGAAACAAATTATGTCATTTCGGAACTAAAAGATACCATCAAAAATATTTATTCGTGGGCAAAACCCAAAAATATTTTTCCTTCGCTTCTCAATTTTCCTTCTACTGATTATATCTACAAAGAACCTTATGGAAAAGTTTTAGTTATTGCACCTTGGAATTATCCGTTTCAATTGGCATTATGTCCTTTGGTTGCGGCGGTTGCAGCAGGTAACAGAGTCGTTTTAAAACCATCGGAACTTACGCCTCATACTTCAGCAATTATCGCAAAAATCATTTCTAAGACATTCCATGTCAAACATGTTGAAGTTGTTGAAGGCGGTGTTGAAGCATCAAACAAACTGCTGGCAAAACGTTGGGATTATATTTTCTTTACAGGAAGTGTTTCTGTTGGAAAAATAGTCGCAAAAGCTGCCGCAGAAAATCTGACACCGGTTACATTAGAATTGGGAGGAAAAAATCCGTGCATTATTGACGAAACCGCAAATTTAAAATTAGCTGCGAAACGAATCGTTTGGGGCAAATTCATCAATGCGGGACAAACTTGCATTGCACCAGATTATATTCTGATCCAAAAAAATATGAAGGTAAATTTTGTTAGTTTTTTGATTGACGAAATTTTAAATGCATACGGAAAAAAAATAGACAAATCGCCTGATTTTGCGCGCATCATCAATACAAAAAACTGGTTGCGTCTGGACAGTATGATAGAACGAGAAAAGGTGATTTTTGGAGGAGAAACTGATGCCGAGAAATTATATATTTCGCCTACTTTGATTGAAGAACCAGCATTAGATAGTCCTGTAATGAAAGAAGAAATTTTCGGCCCAATTTTGCCAATTCTAACTTATGAAAACGAGACAGACATCGAAAATGTAATCAGTCAATATGAAAAACCTTTGGCTTTTTATGTTTTTAGTGAAAATAACTCTTTTGCGAAAAAACTAATTACAACATATTCCTTTGGAGGCGGATGCATTAACGACACAGTAGTTCATTTCTCTAATAAAAGACTTCCTTTTGGCGGTGTCGGACATAGTGGAATCGGTGCTTATCACGGGCAATTAAGTTTTGATATTTTCTCACATCACAAAGCTGTGGTAAAAAAAGCAAACTGGCTAGATCTTCCTATGCGATATGCTCCTTATAAGGATAAACTGACTTCTCTTAAACGATTACTAGACTGGCTTTAAGCCTCAAAAAAATGTCGCTGATAATTTTGTAGAATATCATATGTAATTGATTAAAAATACTATATTTACGTTTCAAATATGACCGTAAATTCTAAAAGTACAAACAATTCCATACCAAAATGAAATCTACACTTGCCAAAATCGAAAACATTAAAAAAAATGGCTACACAATAGATTTTTCTACTGTCTTTGATCATGCTTTCGAAAACTTTAAAAAAATAACACTTTATTCTGCACTTATTCTATTGGTTTTCTCTTTTATAGCCGCAGTTGTCGCAGTAACGGTTTTAGGCAATATTTATGGTTTTGAAAATGTAACAAAAGTAGTTCAAGAGAGTTTAAAACCAACAAAATTAACTTTAGACGAAGCTTTAATTTCTACAGTTGGAGTTTCATTCTTAAGCGCTATTCTTGCACCATTCAGTGCTGGTTTCTACAAAATGGCCGATGCTGCCGACAAAAACAATGAATTTAAGGCTTCATACATGTTTAGTTATTATAAAACACCGTTTTTTGCGCCATTATTTGCTTCAACTTTAATTATTACAGCAGTCAATAATGCCATTGCAAACAGCCTTGAAATAGCTGGTTTTATATTCATTGGAGTAGCAGTTTCGATAACGATTAACTTCTTTATGTATTTTACTGTTCCGCTGATTGTGTTCGGAAATTTAAAAGCGATAGATGCAATTAAAGGAAGTATAACATTGGTAGCCAAAAATCCTTTATTGATTTTCGGGGTGTTCATTGTTGGAATAATAGGCTCAATTGTTGGCGTGTTTGCTTGCGGTGTAGGTTTTCTATTTACATACGTTTTTAATACATCTCTGAATTACGCAGCATATTACGATATATTTGACATGGAACAAGAAGAAGATTCAATTGACTCTATTGGCCAATCAGATCAAATATGAAACTGAATTTCTGAACAAAAAAAAGAGCCTAACCTACTCTTTCAGAAATTCGTAAAATGCTATTAACTAAACCGTATATTCCCAAATTTTATGGTAGAAAACTACAGTTTTTATAGTACATTGGATTCAGGAATTGCTTTTATTGGCAATACCCTGAAATCAATTATAACAAACTGGTTCGTTTTCAGCCCAGAAGTCATTTTCTATAACAATCCGAAACTTATAGTTTTAGGATTTTCCTTATTTGCCTTTTTAGGAATCTTAATTTATCAGTTCTTCAGAATCAAAGCTAGAATTGGTTATTTTATTCAGAAGAAAAAAGAGACTGAAACCCTTACCAAAGAATATCAACTTTATATTCTCTTTTTTGGAATCGCCGTTATTGTTATTGAGATTATCAATGAAATTTTCAAGATACGACCAAAAAGCCTTTTGATAATAAACTTAATCATCGGTTTCAGTGTTTTGGTGATTTACATGCTTACTGACAAAATCAAATATTTTCGCGACCGAATTCAGAACATTTTTATTGTTTCTTTCTTTTTTTACATGTCCTATGTAATGCGCAATATCATTAATCTTCCAGATGATGTTCTGCCCATTATTACTTTTTTGATATCTTTTTTCTTTTCCTACAGCGTACTAAAACCTATAAAAGTATATTGGGCTTTTGTTGGCTTGGCTTTTCTTTATTTGATATCGACAGTTATTTTTCAATTAATCCCAATAAGATCATCGGTTTTGTTGATCAATTTCAGCATTGTCATTTTTATCATAAATCAAGTAAAATATGCTGTTTTGCAAAACAATAAAGACAATTACAGATTTACCAACGAAATTGTTCATAAAGGAAATTCGCTTACAATAGCAACAAACGAAAACGGAGAACTATTGTTTTGCAGCGAAACAATCACCTCTATTTTAGGTTATCATCCTGATGATGTTATGGCGCTGGAATTTTGGAAAGTTACCGAAGATTCAGAATTCAATAAAGATAATTATTACAAAAACTATATTGACAACAAGTTATATATCAGAAAATTAAAAAGTAAAAACGGCGAATACAAATACATACAGTGGAAAGACAAAAAATTTTCTAAAGATCTAATTATCAGTATCGGACAAGACGTTACAGAACAAATTATCGTTCAAGATCAGTACAAAAACCTGATTCAGACTGCTACTGACATTATTTTTGAAATCAGTATTAACGGCCATTTTACTTTCTTAAATGAATTTGGCTATTCGATTTTAGGATATACCGAAAACGAAGTCATAATGCAGCATTATTCAAATTTCATACATGAAGATTACATTCGAAATGCTGTTGATTTTTATGAGAATTTAGAGAAAAACGAGCTTAATTATCCCACAATAGAAATTCCGATTTTGAAGAAAAACGGAGAAGAATTATGGATTTCTCAAAAAGTTATTGTTCGCAAAAATGATTTAGGAACCACTGTAGGTTTTGCCGGAATTGCAAGAGATATTACCGAATTAAAAAATGTCGAAAACGAGAAAAAAAGACGTTTAGAAAAAATCGAATCGTATAATAATTCCACCAAAAAACTTTCTACAACAAACTTTACCGATTACGACAACATGCAAACCGTGATCGATTATGTAATCAAAGAGGCCGCTTTAGTATCAAATGCCAATAGAGTAAGTTTTTGGAGGTTTTCAAATGACGTTATTACCTGTAAAAATTTATTTAGTCGCGACGATCAAACTTTGAGCGACAAAAACATTCTCGATAAAGAATCGTATCCAATTTATTTTGAAACGCTTAAAAATAAAGCTATTATAAATGCTCCTGATGTTTTTGACAAACTAGAAACATCAGAATTTCAAGAAGGTTATTTCACGAAAAACAAAATAAAATCAATGCTTGATGTTCCAATTTTCCTTAACGGACAATTGGCAGGAGTTGCTTGCTTTGAAAGTACAGGCGAAAAAAGAGAATGGGACAATGAAGACATCAATTATGCCAAAACGATTTCAGATGTAATTTCATTAGCCATTTCTTCACAAATGAGGCTTAAAGCTGAGAAAAAACTAGAACTTAAAACCGATTTGCTATCTGCAATGGCACTTTGTACCGAAAAGTTTTTATCGAGCAAAGGGCCACAAAAAATGTTTCAGGAAACTTATGATATTATTGGAAAAGCATCAAAAGCCGATCATATTTTTTATTATGAAAAAGATTTTGAAACCAATACCATCAGCCAGCAATATAAATGGTCAAGAGAAGGCGTTGTTCACCAAATAACAGAACTTCAAAGATTTACAGATGAAAATCTGAAAGAGATTATTTTTCATTCACAAAGCAAAAGGGTTTTAAGCATGTTGACCAAAAATCTTGAAGAAACATTTTTCAAGAAATTGCTTGTTGCAAATGACATTAAATCAATTTTAATCCTTCCAATATTTTCAAATGATGTCTTTTCTGGTTTTATTGGTTTTGATGATTGCACAAAAGAAAGAAGATGGACTGATGATGAAATTTACATCTATCAAACATTAGCCAATAATATTTCCGCGGCTTTAGACCGACATCGAAATCAGGCTAAAATCAAGGAAAGTGAAGATGCAATTAAAGCCAAAGAACTTGCCGAAGCAGCAAATAAATCAAAATCTGATTTCTTGGCCAATATGTCGCACGAAATCCGAACTCCGTTGAATGGAATCATTGGATTTACGCATTTGCTGATGAAAACCAATCTTGAAGAAATTCAGGAAAAATACATGACAACCATTAATCAATCGGCACATTCGCTGCTTGAAATTATAAATGACATTCTTGATTTCTCAAAAATTGAAGCTGGAAAACTGGAACTTTATATTGATTTATATGATCTTCAAAAAATTCTCGGACAAATATTCGATTTAATTATATATGAATCAAATCAAAAAAACCTTCTATTGGAGCTTAACGTTGATCCTAACGTACCCAAATACATCTGGACTGATATTGTTCGTTTAAAGCAAATTTTGATCAATCTGCTGTCAAATGCAGTCAAATTTACCAATGAAGGATCAATCAAATTAAATGTTTCGGTACTGGATCAAAAATACGACGATCAGTATCTGATTCGTTTTTCGGTTATTGATACCGGAATTGGAATTTTGGAAAAAAATCAGAAGAAAATTTTCAAAGCATTTTCTCAGGAAGATAGTTCAACAACGAGAAAATTTGGAGGAACAGGTTTGGGGCTTACAATTTCAAATCAATTATTAGCGTTAATGGAAAGTCGTTTGCAACTGAAAAGCAAAATCGGCGAAGGAAGTACCTTTTATTTTGATTTGAATTTGAAAACAAGCGAAAATACCGTAAGCGAGAAACTAAAGGCGCTATCAAACGGACACGAGCCCGAATATGCGCTGAGCTACAATTCGAATGTCAAGAAAATTACCATTTTGATAGTTGAAGACAATAAAGTAAATATGCTTCTTTTGAAAACCATTGTCAAGAATCTCAATATGAATTCGATTATTTTTGAATGCGAAAATGGTTATGAAGCTGTAAAACAAATTGAAAATATCAATCCAGATTTGGTTTTCATGGACATTCAAATGCCAATAATGAATGGTTATGAAGCGACAAAAGCCATACGAATTACAGAAATTGGCAAAAATATTCCAATCATTGCTGTAACAGCCGGCGCAGAAAAAGAAGAAAAGAACAAGTGCATCGCTGCTGGAATGAACGATTATATTTCAAAACCTATTATCAGAGGCACTGTAGAAGAAGCGTTACGAAAATGGCTAAAATAATTCAAAACTTAATCGCTCTTATCGCCTCAATATTGGTAAAAAATATATAAATTCGTACTAATAAAAACATAATAAGTTTAAATCTAGCATACTATGAAATGGCAAGGCAGAAGGCAAAGTGATAATGTTGAAGACCGAAGAGGAATATCTGGCGGAAAAGTCGCTATTGGCGGAGGAGTTATCGGAATCATTATTTTGCTATTAAATGTTTTTGGCGGCGAAACTGGTCAAGCTGTAGGATCAGCATTGGAACAAATGCAAGGCGGACAGCAGCAAACAGAAGCAGCAGCACCGTTAAGCAAGGAAGATGAGGAAATGGGAAATTTTGTAAGAACAATGCTTGCATACAATGAAGATACTTGGAACAAAATTTTTGAGGAACATGGAATGACATACAAAAATCCAAAATTAGTCCTTTTTAGAGGTTCTGTTCAAACAGCCTGTGGTGGAGCCTCATCTGCATCGGGTCCCTTTTATTGTCCCGGAGATCAAAAAGTTTATATGGATTTGGGGTTCTTTGAAGAACTTAAAAATAAGTTTGGCGCCAAAGGAGGCGACTTTGCCATTGCATACGTTATTGCGCATGAAATTGGTCATCACGTACAAACCTTGCTTGGCACTTCGGCAAAAATGCGTGAGGCGCAAGAAGGAAAAAGTGAAGTTGAAGCCAATAAACTTTCTGTTGCTTTAGAACTTCAAGCTGACTTTTACGCGGGAGTTTGGGCTCATGATCACCAGCAAGAACTTGAAACTGGGGACATTGACGAGGCATTGAGTGCAGCGAATGCTGTAGGTGATGATGCCATTCAAAGCAAAATGCAGGGACACGTCGTTCCAGATTCCTTTACGCATGGATCGTCTGAACAAAGAATGTACTGGTTTAAAAAAGGTTTTAAAACCGGAGACATTAGGCAAGGCACTACATTTGAAGAAATTCGATAATACGCAAACCAAATATAATAACCGCCCAAAAAAAAGCACAACTTTGCAGTTGTGCTTTTTTAATTTCCAAAAATTAAAAATCCAAATTCCAAATCTCTCAAGTCCATAAATTTGGACTATTGTAAAAGCAAGAATAAAAATCCATAATTAGAACCGTAGCCAGCGGTTTAAACCGCTGGAACGCAACGTTACAAAACGTTGCCACAACGAATATTCGTATCGTCCGTGCGGTTGAAACCGCAGGCTATATTTAAAATTGATTTTGGGTTTTGGAATTTTGGAGTTTGGATTTTGGATTTTAAAACTTGGAATTTCCCTAAAGGTATAAAACAAAAAAAGCCTTGAATTTCTTCAAGGCTTTAAATCTGGGTGGCTGACCGGGTTCGAACCGGCGACCCGCGGCACCACAAACCGCTACTCTAACCAGCTGAGCTACAACCACCATTTTTGCTTAGCGAGTGCAAATATAGAACAAAGGTTGAGTTCTACAAAGAAAAAAATGAAAAATTTTCATAAAAATTAAATCAAATCTTCTAAACTATTGACTGCCAAACACCTTTCAACAGTAAATCCTTCAGCAAAATCTTTCCCAACTAATCTCCCTAAGTCCTGCGCGCGATAATTTAAACTTTCAAAGAAGTTTTTACTCGTAATTGGAGTTGCAGGTTCATTCGAATTTGGATCATAAAATTGGGTTTTATAAGCCATGATCGCTTCTACTTTCTTTTCTTCAAATCCTGTAATGTCAACTACAAAATCTGGAGTAATATTTTTCCACTGAATATAATGATATACCACTTTTGGCCTCCAAGCTTCTTGTGGCTCTCCATCAATTGAAGTTTCGATTTTCATCAAGCCAGAAAGAAAACAAGCATCAGAAACTAATTTACTTCCTTTTCCATGATCAATATGGCGATCGTCGATTGCGTTGCACAATACTATTTCCGGCTTGTACTTGCGAATCATTTTGATGACTTCCAACTGATGTTTTTCATCATTAACAAAAAATCCATCACGCATTGCCAGATTTTCACGAACCAGAACTCCCAAAATCTTTGCGGCATCTTTTGCTTCCTGATCCCTAATTTCTGCTGTACCGCGCGTTCCTAATTCGCCACGAGTCAAATCGACAATACCTACTTTTTTCCCAAGTGATACTTCTTTTAAAATTGTTCCAGCACAACCTAATTCTACGTCGTCTGGATGTGCGCCAAATGCTAATATGTCTAATTTCATTTTTGTTTTTTGTTTGTTTTGTTTGTTTGAGGTTTCAAGTCGCTCATTTGTCAGGCTGAGCGAAGTCGAAGCCCTTTGCGCCCCTCGACTTCGCTCAGGGTGACAACTCATAACTCATAACTCATAACTTTTAACTCATAACTCTCAAGACTCTTTTCATCGTCATTGATTTATTGACGCTTTCTTCCCATTCTTTTTCGGGAACGCTTTCTTTTGTGATACCGCATCCCATATATAAAATCGCTTTATCTTCCTGAATCTGCATGCAACGTAAATTTACAAATAAATCAGAACTTGCATTATTTCCTGCAAAAGAGCTGTTCAATTCGCCTAGAAAACCTGTATAGAAAGTTCTGTCGTAATTTTCTTTTTCTAGAATAAATACTTTCGATTTCTTTTTTGGAAGTCCGCAAACTGCAGGCGTTGGATGTAGCGTATCAATAACCTCTTCTAAAGTTGAGTTATCTTTCAAAACACCCGAAATATCAGTCTTAATATGCCAAATTGATCCTGCTTTTAAACTGTAAGGTTCAGAAACCACAACCGAAGCCGTAAATTCACGAAGCCTTTTCACAATAAAATCCGTCACAAATTGCTGTTCGTCTTTTTCTTTTTGCTGCCAAACAATTTCTACTTCCTGATTATCTTTTTGCGTTCCTGCCAAAGCCATCGTTTCAAAAACATTTCCGTTTGCTTTTAGCAGTTTTTCTGGTGTTGCTCCCATCCAAAGTCCAATTTTTGGATGAAAAAAACAATAACAAAAAGTGGCAGGATATAACTGAACCAAATGCTGAAAAGTTTCAATAAAATCAAATTCAGCCAAGGGAACTTCTTCACTTCGTGATAAAACTACTTTTTTGAATTCGTCATTTTTAATGGCTAGAATTCCCTGAGCTACTAAATATTCATATTGAAATTTAGCTTCAGAATCAAAATTCATATCGTCAATTTCGACTGTTGCAAATGAAGTCGCTTCTTTTTCAGCAATAATAATTTCAGATTCATTCTCAGGAATCAGGATTAATTGTTTTTCATCAAAAGAAGCAAAAACAAATCCTTTTTCGCTGTAATCTGAAACGGTATTTAAAACATTATTTTGTTGTAAAATCCCAACATAGTTTTCTGAATTGGGTTTTGAATAAAGCACAAAGGGTAAATTTTGCTCTTTATGATTTTTAATTTTTAAGAAAAATGCATTCATAATTTATTCACTTTTCTTTCTATCCAAAACCATATTCGTCAGTTTGCAAAGCGAAACCAAATTTCCTTCTTCGTCAGTAATTTTAATTTCCCAAAGATGAAGACTTCTTCCTTTGTGAATAATTCTGGCTGTTCCGAAAACATAACCTTCGCGAATACTTTTTAGATGATTTGCCGAGATTTCAATGCCTCTTACCTCCTGTTCTTTCGGATTGATAAAAAAGAAAGAAGCTGCACTTCCAACACTTTCTGCCAAAGCTACTGAAGCACCACCATGCAATAATCCCATTGGCTGGTGAACACTTGGATTTACAGGCATTTTTGCAGTTAAAAAATCTTCTCCGGCGTCGATATATTCAATTTTGAGCGTTTCCATTAATGTGTTTTTAGAAAACTCATTACAGCGCGCCAAAATCTGCTCTTTTGTATAATTCATTAAAATAAACTTTAAAAACGTAAAATTAAAGAAAGATAAGACACAAATTGAAAAATCGGATTCTAAAATTGAAAATCAACTTCAAACCTCTAGGTTTTTTGTTATTTTTACAAAAACAATCAAAACCAATCTTTGGCTATTTTTTGCCACAGATTACACAGATTAAAAGGATTTTGAAATACTTTGTATTGAGTTTTTCTGCCACGAATTCACTAATTTTTCTAATTTAAAAAACAAATAATTAGTGAATTCGTGGCGGAAAAAAATCATTCTAATCCTCTTAATCTGTGGCAAAAAAACTATTTAAATGCGTCAATACTTTGCACTCTTCATTTTCGGAATAATTATAACTTTCAGTTCTTGCCGAACTGACTTTGAAACCGTTGCAAGCACTGGAGATTTAAAGTTCTCAAAAGACACTGTTTATTTGGACACTGTTTTTAAAAACATTGGTTCAAGCACTTATCAATTGAAAGTGTACAATAAAAGCAAAAACGACATTTCAATTCCGATTATTCAGTTGAAAAAGGGATTGAATTCAAAATACAGAATGACCGTTGATGGAATGGCCGGCAACAACGGAAAAATTTTTAAAGATGTTACGCTTTTAGCAAAAGACAGTTTGTACATTTTTATTGAAACTACTGCAGATATTACAGATGCTAACCCGACTGATTTTCTATATACTGATGAAATTGAATTTGACAGTGGCGCCAATCTTCAAAAAGTAGCTTTGGTCACTTTAATTCAAGATGCTGTTTTTTTATATCCAAATCAAAATCCTGATGGAACAAAAGAGAAAATAAAAATCGACGGCAAAGATGTTGACGGATTTTACTTAAGCGAAAATGATCCCGCTAACGGAAATGAACTTATTTTCACCAAACAAAAACCATATGTAATTTATGGATACGCGGGAGTTCCCGAAAATAAAACAGTAACTTTTGAAGCTGGTGCACGAGTTCATTTTCATGTCAATTCTGGGCTGTATGTTGCCAAAAATGCTTCACTTCAGATTAACGGAACAACCTCAACAACTGATAAACTTGAAAATGAAGTTATTTTTGAAGGCGACCGTTTAGAGTCACTTTACTCTGACATTCCTGGACAATGGAATTCTGTTATTCTTGAAAATCAAAGTGGCACACATTCAATCAATCATCTGACATTGAAAAATGCTGCTACAGGTTTAGAAATCAGAAACACAGCAAATACGATTCAAATCAAAAACAGTCAGTTTTATAATTTTGTTGAGCACGGAATTCTGACGAAAAATGGCCGAATCAACGGAGAAAATTTAGTCATAAATTACGCGGGAATCGCAAGTTTATCTTGTGTTTATGGCGGCAATTACAGTTTTGCGCATTGCACTTTTAATAACAATTGGCAAAACAGTTCGCATTTTGCAGTCAATTTGAGCAATAGTTTGGCTGGAGCAACGCCAGAAACAAATCCGCTTACACAGGCAACTTTCAACAATTGTATTATTTACGGCTCAAATACAAACGAATTTAATTTGAGCAAAAATGCAAACACAGCATTTGTGCATCAATTAAATAATTGTCTTTTAAAATTCAGCAGTTCGACAACAAATCCGGATTATCAATTCAAAACTGACACACAACATTATAACAATATCATTTTGAATGAAAATCCGAAATTTTATAATGTTTCTCAGAATAAATTCAATATTGATAAAACTTCTGCCGCTTTTGCGAAAGGGAATCAGGCCTATATAATTCCGACAGATATTTTAGGAATTACAAGAACTTCTCCTCCGGATTTGGGAGCTTATCAGAGTCAAGATTTCCCGAAGAAATAGTTTTTGCCACGAAGGCGCTAAGGTGCAAAGGTTTCTTTTTGCATAAAGTACATTTGTAGAGACGCACTGCAGTGCGTCTACGCAACGAATACCTACCGTTACACGCACTGCAGTGCGTCTCTACGGAATATTGGAACGAAAATCTAATCTGCCGAAATAACCTTGCGTCTTAGCGCCTTCGTGGCAAACAAAAACACCTCGTAAGAAAATATATCTAAAATTAAACTTCCCATAACATTTTACATTCAAAAAAGTAGTAGTTTTGTTACAATACATTTTTAAAAATTTAATAATCAAGTTTTTAAAAATTTATTTTAAACCAAATCTTAAAACTATTACTTATGAAAAAAAACTACTTTTTACTATTATTGTTTCTTTCCACGATTGGTTTTGCCCAAATTCCTTCTGGATATTACAGTACCGCAACCGGAACAGGCTATACCTTAAAAACACAATTGTACAACATTATTAAAGGTCATACCGACAATGGATATGCCGGATTGTACACAACCTATCAAACTTCTGACGTTGATAATTTTTATGAAAATGACGGAACTGTTTTAGATATGTATTCTGAAAATCCTTCTGGAACAGACCCATACAATTACAGCACTGGAACAACTCAAAGATGCGGAAGCTATTCTGTTGAAGGCGATTGCTATAATAGAGAGCATATCATACCGCAATCGGTTTTTAATGAACAGTCGCCAATGGTTGCCGATGCCCATTTCATAACTCCAACTGATGGAAAAGTAAATGGAATTCGTTCCAATTATCCGCACGGAAATGTAAGCTCCGCAACCTATACTACACAAAACGGAAGCAAATTAGGATCAAGTGCCGTTTCTGGATATTCAGGAACAGTTTTCGAGCCAATCAATGACTTTAAAGGCGATATTGCCAGAATGTATTTTTATTTTGCCACACGATACGAAAACACAGTTGCGGGCTATTCTTATGCTATGTTTAATGGCACAAGCAACCAAGTTTTTACAATAGCTTTCTTGAATCTGCTTTTGGCCTGGCATGCGCAAGATCCTGTGAGCGCAAGAGAAATCGCTAGAAACAATGCCGTTTATGCAAGACAAAACAATAGAAATCCGTTTATAGATCATCCTGAATATGTCAATCAAATTTGGGGCGGAACACCTTCTGGAGATACTCAAGCTCCGACGACACCAACAAGTTTGGCTTCAACATCTACAACAGCAACTTCAATTTCACTTTCGTGGACAGCTTCAACAGATAATGTAGCGGTTACGGGTTATGATGTTTATGCAAATAGTGTTTTAAAAACAACTGTTTCCAGCACAACAGCTACAATTACAGGTTTGATAGCTTCCACGGCATATTCTATTTATGTAAAAGCAAAAGACGCAGCCGGAAATACTTCTGCTTCAAGCAGTACTATTTCGGTTACAACCAACAGCAGTGGAACAGGAACTGCAACAGATCTTCTTTTCTCTGAATACATTGAAGGTTCAGGAAACAATAAAGCATTGGAAATTGCTAATAATACAGGAAGTTCTGTGAGTTTATCAGCTTATACTATAAAAAAACAAACAAACGGTGCAGGTTCCTGGAGTACAGGTTTGGCTTTAAGCGGAACATTAGCTTCAGGAAGTAAATTTGTAATTGTAAACAGCTCTATTTCTTCAACTTGCTTTTCTACGAGTGCTGCAAACATTTCGACAACGGCGACTGAACTGACTTTCAACGGAAATGATGCTGTAGGTTTATTCAAAAATGGCGTTTTAATTGACATCATTGGAACTTTCAATGGTGGAACAGCCAATTTTGCAATAGATATGACTTTAAGAAGAAAATCGACTGTAACTTCTCCAAGCACCTCATTCAATTTAAGTGCGCAGTGGGATTCTTACACAACAGATACCTGCAACAACTTAGCGAGTAAAAAAGCATTGCCTTTAGAAGATGAAGAAATTGTTGAATTATCAGATGAAATTGTAATTTATCCAAATCCTTCTGATGGAAATTTCAATGTCGGCCTAAATGATTTTTCAACTCCTTATTCGATAGAAATAATTTCGTTTTCTGGACAAAAAGTTTTCGAAAAACAAAACACAACTTCTTCTAAAATTTCGGTACAAAATTTATCGTCAGGAATCTATTTTATTAAAATTATCAAGGGAGAAAAAACAACTTTTAAAAGAATAATTATCAATTAAAAATACTTTTTCACATCTTAAAAAGCGGCTAATTGCCGCTTTTTTTATCTTAAAATGACAATTTTTACAAAAATTACATTTTCCATCTGTTTCAAGGTTTCGTAAATTTTGCAAAATCATTTTTATCCAGATGCTCAAAATCTAAACTTTCATTTTTGATTTTTTCCTTTCTAAAAGTTTAATATTACAGAACATATCAAAAAAGAAATTTTACTAAAACATTAAATTTCACCAAATACCGAAACCTCTTGATTTTGCGTCTTTTTGGTAGAAAAAATGCAAGAAAAAAGCAATTTCATTTTTTTTGAAAAGAGATCGTTTCCAAATTTGCGCTTACTATTTATTTACATTAAATTTGCAGCTCAATACAACAAACTACACAAATGATCCATTTCTTTGAAAACCAAAGCAAAACTGTTTTTGCCGTACAAACGCAAAACGAAATTTCAGCTCAAGACATTTCAAAATTAAACTGGCTTTTTGCCGACGCGAATAAGATCGAGAAATCTGCATTACCAGGTTTTTTTGTTGGACCACGCGCAACTATGATTACACCTTGGAGTACAAATGCCGTAGAAATTACTCAAAACATGGGAATTTCGGGCATTATCAGAATTGAGGAATTTCATCCTGCGATGGAAGATTTTACTGATTTTGACCCAATGCTTTCTCAAAAATTCAACGAATTAGATCAAGAAATCTTCACTATCAACATTCAGCCGGAACCAATTCTGGAAATTGATGATATTGCTGCTTACAACAAAGTTGAAGGTTTAGCTTTAAGCGAAGAAGAAGTCGATTACTTAAACAATCTTTCAACTAAACTTGGAAGAAAATTAACTGATTCTGAAATTTTTGCTTTTTCTCAAGCAAACTCAGAGCACTGCCGTCACAAAATCTTCAACGGAACATTTGTGATTGACGGAGAAGAAAAAGAAACTTCTCTTTTCAAATTAATCAAAAAAACATCTCAGGAAAATCCTAACGATATTGTTTCTGCTTACAAAGACAACGTTGCTTTTGTAAAAGGACCAAAAGTGCAGCAATTTGCACCAAAATCGGCAGACAAACCTGATTTTTACGAAATAAAAGAATTTGATTCTGTAATCTCTTTAAAAGCAGAAACACACAATTTCCCAACTACAGTTGAGCCTTTCAACGGAGCTGCAACAGGATCTGGAGGAGAAATTCGTGACCGTTTAGCTGGAGGTCAAGGATCATTGCCATTAGCTGGAACTGCTGTTTACATGACTTCTTACTCTCGTTTAAAGTCCTTCGACTCCGCTCAGGATGACAGAAAATGGGAAAATGCAGTGGAAGAAAGAAAATGGTTGTACCAAACACCAATGGATATTTTAATCAAAGCTTCAAACGGAGCTTCTGATTTTGGAAATAAATTTGGTCAGCCGCTTATTACAGGTTCTGTTTTGACTTTCGAGCACGAAGAAGAAAACAGAAAAATTGGTTACGATAAAGTAATCATGCAAGCGGGTGGAATTGGATACGGAAAATTAGATCAATCTATCAAACACAAACCAAAAGAAGGCGATAAAATCGTAATTCTTGGAGGTGAAAACTATAGAATCGGAATGGGTGGTGCTGCGGTTTCTTCTGCAGATACAGGAGCTTTCGGTTCAGGAATTGAGTTGAATGCGATACAGCGTTCAAACCCAGAAATGCAAAAACGTGCTGCAAATGCTATTCGTGGTTTAGTAGAAAGCGACAACAATCCAATTGTTTCTATTCACGATCACGGTGCGGGTGGACACTTAAACTGTCTTTCTGAATTGGTGGAAGAAACTGGAGGTCTAATCGATTTAGATAAATTACCAGTTGGAGACCCTACTCTTTCTGCAAAAGAAATTATCGGCAACGAATCTCAAGAAAGAATGGGATTGGTTATTGGTCAAAAAGATATCGATACATTACAAAGAATTGCCGACAGAGAGCGTTCTCCAATGTATGAAGTTGGAGATGTAACAGGAGATCACCGTTTTACTTTCCAATCAAAAACTAACGGTTCAAAACCGATGGATTATGCTTTAGAAGATTTCTTCGGAAGTTCTCCAAAAACAGTTATGACTGATAGTACAGTTGACAGAAAATATGCTGATGTTGCTTACAACGCAGGAGATTTCGAAAGTTATTTAAAAGATGTTTTACGTTTAGAGGCTGTTGCTTCAAAAGACTGGTTAACAAACAAAGTGGACCGTTGCGTTGGAGGAAAAGTGGCCAAACAACAAAATGCAGGTCCGTTACAATTACCTTTGAATAATGTTGGAGTTATGGCTCTGGATTATTTAGGAAAAGAAGGTATTGCAACTTCTATCGGCCATGCTCCTATTGCTGCTTTGATTGACCCAGTTGCTGGATCTAGAAATGCAATTGCAGAATCGTTATCAAACATTATTTGGGCTCCGATTAAAGATCAGTTAAAAGGAATTTCATTATCTGCAAACTGGATGTGGGCTTGTAAAAACGAAGGTGAAGACGCTCGTTTATACGCTGCTGTTGAAGGCTGTTCTGAATTTGCAATCGAATTGGGAATCAATATTCCGACAGGAAAAGATTCACTTTCGATGAAACAAAAATATCCAAATGACGAAGTGATCGCACCAGGAACGGTTATTATTTCAGCAGCTGGAAACTGTACCGATATCAGAAAAGTGGTTGAACCAGTTTTACAGAAAAACGGAGATTCAATCTATTATATCAATTTGTCTCAAGACGATTTCAAATTAGGAGGTTCATCTTTTGCACAAATCAGAAATACAATAGGAAACGAAACTTCTACAATAAAAGATGCTTCTTTCTTCAAAAATGCATTTAATACGATCCAAGAATTAATCGGCGAAAGCCAAATCTTAGCGGGTCACGATATCGGAAGCGGCGGTTTGATCACTACTTTATTAGAATTGTGTTTTGCTGATGTAAATCTTGGTGCTAAAATTGATTTGAGCGGTTTCGCCGAAAAAGACTTATTGAAAATCCTTTTCGCAGAAAACATCGGAATTGTATTCCAAGCTAAATCTGACGCAGCTGTTGAAGCTAAATTAAAAGCTAATAATGTTGAATTCTTCAAAATTGGTTCAGTTCAAGAAACTGCAATTTTGGAATTTGGTACTTATAAATTGGATATTCCAACCTATAGAGATGTTTGGTTCGAAACTTCTTATTTATTAGATCAAAAACAATCTAAAAACGGAACAGCAAAAGCTCGTTTTGAAAACTATAAAAATCAGGTTTTAAATTACACTTTCCCTGCACACTTTACAGGAAAGAAACCAGAAATCGACAATTCTAAGCCAAGACCGAAAGCGGCGATTATCCGTGAAAAAGGAAGTAACTCTGAACGTGAAATGGCAAATGCTATGTATTTAGCAGGTTTTGATGTAAAAGACGTTCACATGACTGATTTAATTTCTGGCCGTGAAACTTTAGAAGATATTCAGTTCATTGGAGCTGTTGGAGGTTTCTCAAATTCTGACGTTTTAGGTTCTGCTAAGGGTTGGGCTGGAGCTTTCTTATACAACGAAAAAGCAAAAACAGCTTTAGATAATTTCTTCAAAAGAGAAGACACTTTATCTGTTGGAATCTGTAATGGATGTCAATTGTTTATGGAATTGGAAGTAATTAATCCAGAGCACGAAGTTCACGGAAAAATGCACCATAATGAAAGTAACAAACACGAAAGTATCTTTACTTCTGTAACAGTTCAAGAGAACAATTCAGTTATGTTGTCAACTTTGGCTGGAAGCACTTTAGGAGTTTGGGTTTCTCACGGAGAAGGTAAATTCAAATTGCCTTATGCAGAAGATCAATACAATATTGTTTCGAAATATGCTTACGAAGGTTATCCAGCAAATCCAAACGGTTCTGATTATAACACGGCTATGATGTGTGATAAAACAGGAAGACATTTGGTTATGATGCCTCATATTGAGCGTTCGACTTTCCAATGGAACTGGGCTCATTATCCAAAAGACAGAAATGACGAGGTTACGCCTTGGCACGAAGCTTTTGTTAATGCCAGAAAATGGATTGAGAAAAACTAAGAAATATATTTTTACTAAAAACGCCCGAATTTATCGGGCGTTTTTTTTGATAGCCACGAATTACACGAATTTTCACAAATTATTTTTTTGCCACAGATTTTCACAGATTTTTTTTACTTTATAAAAAAATCATTTTAATCATTTTAATCTGTGGCTATTTTTAATTCGTGCCAATTCGCGTAATTCGTGGCTAAAAAAAAATCAACAAATTCGTGGCAACTGTTCTCCAACCAAAGGATTCACCACTCTTTTGCCTCCAAAAGCGCTTTCAATAATTATTTTTGATGGATGTTCGGCAGTAACAAAACCAATTTCTGATGCATTTGGATTTATCTTTTGCAGAATCTCCAATACTTCATCTTTGATTTCGGGCGCTGTAACACAAACAAAAATTCCTTCATTAGCCACATACAGCGGGTCTAAACCTAATAATTCGCAGGCACTTTTTACCTGATTTTCGACTTTTATATTTTCATCCAAAAGCGAAATTCCTAAATTAATTTCTGTCGTTATTTCGTGTAGCACCGAAGCCAGTCCGCCACGGGTGGCATCTCTTAAAAAATGAATTTTATTTCCGAATCGCTCAATTAAATCTAAAACTGTATGGTTCAAACTGGTTGTGTCGCTCAAGATATCGCTTTCAAATTCCAATCCTTCGCGTTCCGACATTATTGCCATTCCGTGCGAAGCAATTGGGCCGTTTATGATTACAATATCATTTTCCTTAATGTTTTGAGTTTTAATGTTGGCTTTTTCATGAAGAACACCAATTCCCGAAGTGTTGATATAAATTTTATCGCCTTTTCCTCTTTCGACTACTTTTGTGTCTCCAGTAACGATTTGAACATTGGCTTTGTCTGCAGTTTGTTTTATTGATTTAATGATTTCTGTAAACTCATCTAAACCAAAACCTTCTTCAATAATTAAAGCCAGCGAAAGGTATTTTGGAACTGCACCGCACATCGACAAATCATTTACAGTACCGTTTACTGCCAGCTCACCAATATTTCCGCCTTTAAAAAATACCGGCGAAATAACATAACTATCAGTCGAAAAAGCCAGATTTCCTTGTAAATTTAAAAATGCACCATCATGGCGGACTTCTAAAATATCATTTTTCAGAATCTTAAAAATTACTTCATTGAGGAGTTTAGTCATATGTTCACCGCCACTTCCGTGGTGCAGATGAATTACTTCCTGTTTTTTTTCCATCTCACAGTTTTAAATCTCTTCGCCCATTTGTTTTAAAACCTCCATTGTCCTTTTTGCTTCGGCTTCATCAATAATTCCAATCGCTGCGCCTACATGAACCAAAAGATAATCGCCCACTTTTGCTTCGGGAACCAAAGCTAAATTGACTTCTTTAATAATGCCTTCAAAAGAAACATTTCCAATTCTAAAAGTTTCATCAAGCTCTGCTGTCACTTTTTCAAGTCGGCCGGGAACTGCTAAACACATACTTATTTTTTTATAGATTGGGTTAAATAATCGTACCAAGCCGATAAGCCTTCGCCAGAAGTTGCTGAAACTTCAAAGAAAGTCAAATGCGGATTTACTTTTTTTGCATATTCTTTCAGTTTCTCCAAATCAAATTTCAAATACGGCAATAAATCAATTTTATTGATGATGCAGATTTGCGATCCCGAAAACATATCAGGATATTTCAGCGGTTTATCTTCGCCTTCGGTAACTGAAATAATCACGATTCGTTTTAATTCTCCTAAATCAAACATGGCAGGGCAAACCAGATTTCCAACATTTTCAATCATTAAAACAGAATCCTGAACCGGTTTTAGTTCTTTTACTGCTCTTGATATCATTTCGCTGTCTAAATGGCAACCTTTTCCAGTATTAATCTGAATTACGGGAACATTTAATTTATGAATCCTGTCGGCATCATTTGTGGTTTGCTGGTCGCCTTCGATTACAGAAAAAGCAATTTTATCTTTTAAATCAGAAATGGTTCTCTCTAATAAAGAAGTTTTTCCGGAACCCGGCGAGCTTACCAAATTGACAGAAAAAATATTCAAAGCTTCAAAAAAACCTCTGTTTCTCTCGGCAGTAAGCTGGTTTTTGTACAAAATATCTTTTTCAAGCTGTACTACGCTAATTTCATGAGAATGCGAATGATTATGGAAATGATCATGATGGTGTTCGTGATCATCGTGATCATGGTCATGGTCAAAATGATGATCGTGATGGTGATCGTGGCTATGATAATGACCGGAATGAGAATGCAGTTGCTTCTCTCCTATTTTAGTAAACCTGATTTCGTTTTCATCAGAACTGCAACCGCAAGTGGTACACATAACAAACTATTTTATGATTATTTTCTTTATTTTTAATTCTTTGCCCGAGATTATCTCTTTAAACTGACTGTTGCAATTGGGGCAACTATCAAAAGTTTTTTCGATATGAAATTCGGTTTCACATTCGGCACAGCGGGCTCGTCCGATTGGCTCTTCAACAAATAATTTTGTTTGGGCTAAAACATTTCCATTAATACATTGTGGCCATACAAAATAAAAGGAATCCATTTCGACTCCTGATAATTTTCCTATCTCCAGATAAAGTTCCAGAACACTTTTCCCTTTTATTTTATCTACTTCTTGCTGGACAATTTTAACAATTGAAGTAACTACAGAAAGCTCATGCATAATTTTTAATGTCATAAAAACTGCTAAAATTAAAATTAAATTCCTAAGAAAAAACTGATAATTATCATCTTTTTAAAATAACCATTTAAATAATTTCGGTATTCGTTTCATAAAAAATTAGCCCTACTTTATAGGCTCTTTTCAATAAATCAAAGTTTCTTTAAACATCATGAGTATGGAAGATAAAATAAAAGTCAATGAAACCTATTATAACAGTATTGAACGACAAGGCTATAGTAGGAGAGATTTTTTAAAATTTACAGCCTACATTGGAGCCTATATGGGAGTTCAAAGTTCTGCTATTGGCCAAATAGCTAAAGCGCTAGAAACAACTCCGCGTCTTCCGGTAATTTGGGAACACTTTCAGGAATGTACCTGCTGCAGCGAATCTTTTATTCGATCTGATCATCCTATTGTGGCTGATATTATTTTAGACAAAATATCTTTAGATTATACTTTAACCTTAATGGCTGCTTCTGGTCATCAGGCTGAAGCTGCTAAAAAAGCAACAATGGATAAATACAAAGGTGAATATATCCTTTGTGTTGAAGGTTCTGTACCAATGGGAGCCGACGGAAATTATTGTTGTATAGGCGGAAGAAGCGCTATTGATATCCTAAAAGAATCTGCCAAAGGAGCAAAAGCTATCATTGCCTGGGGAAGCTGTGCTACAACCGGATGTGTACAGGCAGCAAAACCAAATCCTACTGGAGCTGTACCTATCAATAAAATTATTACAGATAAACCTATAATAAATGTTCCGGGCTGCCCGCCAATTGGCGAAGTTATGGCCGGAATTATTGTACACGTGGTTGCTTTTGGAAAACTACCTGAATTAGACAGTTCCAACCGTCCTAAAGCTTTTTATTCTAAAAGAGTTCACGACAGCTGTTACCGAAGACCTTATTTTGATGCCGGATTATTTGCCGAAAATTTTGATGATGAAAACGCTAAAAAAGGGTATTGTTTATACAAAGTGGGCTGTAAAGGGCCAAGCACTTACAATGCCTGTGGCAATATGAAATGGAATGGCGGGGTTAGTTATCCAATTCAATCGGGTCACGGTTGTTTAGGATGTAGTGCCAAAGACTTTTGGGATGCAGGAAGTTTTTATTCAAGAGATGCTTCTATAAATGGAGGAAGCATCGAAGCAAATGCCGATACTCTTGGCAAAATCGCTCTTGGAGGGGTTGTTGCCGGAATTGGAGCCCATGCTATAATTTCGAATGTATCAAAAAGAAAAGAGCTAAAACACCGAATTAATCAGGGAACTGAAAACGAGAAACACTTAGAGGATTTATAACCTATACAAAAAATAAAATGGCAAAGAGAATAGTTGTAGACCCAATTACCAGAATAGAAGGACATTTAAGAGCTGAAGTTGAAATTTCAGACGGAACTATAAAAGAAGCCTTTTTATCATCGACAATGGTGAGAGGTTTGGAGAATATTGTTAAAGACAGAAATCCAAAAGATGTTTGGGCATTTGTACAAAGAACCTGTGGTGTTTGCACCTCAACTCATGCTACAGCATCTGTAAGAGCTGTTGAAGATGCACTCGGAATTGTTGTTCCGCCCAATGCAGAAATAGTTAGAAATATAATGCTTGGAGCTTTGTATTTACACGATCACGTAGTTCATTTTTATCATTTGCATGCTTTTGACTGGGTAGATGTTATAAGTGGTTTAAATGCTGATCCTGTAAAGACTTCACAACTGGCGCAATCTATTTCAAATTGGCCAAAAAGTTCACCGGGTTATTTTTCTGATTTGCAAAAACGATTGAAAAAGTTCGTTGCCAGTGGTCAATTAGGGATTTTTGCCAATGGCTATTGGGGACATCCGCAAATGAAATTACCGCCAGAAGCCAATTTAATGGCTACAGCGCATTATCTTGAAGCTTTGGAATGGCAAAAAGAAATCGTAAAAGTACATGCTATTTTTGGAGGTAAAAATCCGCATCCTAACTTTTTGGTTGGTGGCATGGCATGTTCAATAAATCTGGATGATGCAAGCGGGCTAAATGCTGAAAGACTTGCCTTTGTAAGACAGCTTTTGGAGGACGGAAAACGTTTTGTAGAACAAGTTTATCTTCCGGATGTTCTTGCTATTGCAGGTTTTTATAAAGACTGGGGCGCTATTGGAGGCTTTCATAATTTTATGAGTTTTGGTGATTTCCCAACACAAGGGCATAATAATACTAATAATGACACTTTTAAATTTCCGTCGGGAGTCATTTTAGACAAAGATTTGACAAAAGTCCATGATTTAGATTTAAGAGATTTAAAAACTGTCGAAGAATATGTAAACAACTCTTGGTATGATTATGAAGGCGATGGAAATTCAGGAAGACAACCTTGGTCTGGAGAAACAAAAATCAATTATACTGGACCAAAACCGCCTTACACGCATTTAAATGTTGATGAAAAATACAGTTTTATCAAAACTCCAAGATGGAAAGGCCACGCTATGGAAGTTGGTCCACTGGCAAGAATGCTGGTTGGTTATGCATCCGGAAGGGAAGAATTTAAAGAAATTGTCGATTCTACCTTATCAAAATTACAAATTCCTGCTGGAGCTTTATTCTCAACTTTAGGAAGAACTGCAGCACGAGCGCTCGAATCGCAATTGGTAGCCAACTGGAATCTTGAGTTTTTTGATGATTTGATTAAAAACATCAAAAACGGCGATACTAAAATGGCCAATATGGAAAAATGGGAAACAACAACTTGGCCAAAAGAAGCACAAGGTGTTGGTCTTGTAGAAGCTCCACGTGGTGCTTTAAGCCATTGGATTGTAATAAAAGATGCAAAAGTTGCCAATTATCAGCAGGTCGTGCCATCAACATGGAATGCTTCACCGAAAGATCCTAAAGGTCAGCGATCTCCTTACGAAAGCACTTTGTTGAATACTCCAATTGCAAATCCAGAATTGCCTTTAGAAATTATCAGAACCATACATTCCTTTGATCCATGCATTGCCTGTGCAGTGCATTTATACGATGAAAATGGCGACATTATTAAAGAAGTAAATGATATAACAATCTGCACCGTTTAATTTAAATTGAACAGTATGCCAACAAAAACTAACGATTATAAAAGAGCTTACATATGGCAGTTGCCCATACGAATTTTTCATTGGGTAAATGCCTTGGCCATTACAGGACTTGTAGCTACAGGTTTTATTATTGGTGATCCGCCGGGAATTATTTCTAATAAAGAAGCTTCTGGACAATTCTGGTTTGGATACATTCGGGAGATTCATTTTATATGTGCTTACTTATTGGTTGCAGTTATGATCTTAAGAATATATTTTGCTTTCAAAGGAAATAAATATGCAAGCTGGCGTGTCTTTTTCCCTTTTAAAAAAAATGGATTTAAAAGAATGTGGCATGTAATTAAATATGATATTTTTCTGCAAAATGAACAATCGTCCGATTCTCCTGTTGGCGCCGTAGGTCATAATAGCGTAGCGGCGGTATCTTATCTGGTCATGTTTTTTATGGCACTTATAATGATTGCTACAGGATTTGCAATGTACAAACCCAATTCTACTTGGTTTTTACCTAAAATGTTTGGGTGGGTTGTAAACCTGGTTGGAGGAGATTTAAATGTTAGAATGATCCATCATTTTACTACCTGGACCTTTATTTTATTTGCAGTAGTACACGTTTATCTGGTTTTCTTTCATGATTGGCTGGAAGGCTTTGGAGAAACATCGGCTATGGTGAGCGGTTACAAATTTGTTCCTACTGAAAGAGTCAAGAATGAAGAAATTGAACTTTCTGAAATAAAAACAATAAATCAAGATTCGCTGGAGACAAAAGATGTTAGTTGAAATAAAATATGGAAACAGAATTCAGTACAAGAAAAATAGACGAATTCCATTCTGATGGAAATACCATTTTAGTTCTCGGAATAGGTAACTATTTAATGGGCGACGAAGGTGTCGGTGTACATTTTATCAACAGAATAGATAAGACCCTATTTCCAGAAGGCATTTCCTTTGTTGATGGCGGAACTGGTGGTTTTACCTTAATTCCATACATCGAAAGTCATCAAAAAGTAATTATTGTAGATGCTACAATGGATGGAAAAGAAGAAGGAACAATTTCACTTTTGAAACCACGTTTCTCAGAAGATTTTCCTATTTCGCTAAGCGGGCACAATTTTGGACTTAAGGATATGGTCGAAATCTTGTCGATGCTCGATACCATGCCCGAAATCTATTTATACACCATTACCATTTTAAAAATGGAGCCAATGTGCATGCAACTTTCACCAAAAGTAGAAGCTTCAATAGAAAAAGTAACTGCTGAAATTATCCAACTGATAGAAAAAATTAAAATTTAATAATTCTTTTTTTGACACCTACATTTCAAATAACCATTTCAGGCATTGTACAAGGTGTTGGTTTTCGTCCTTTTGTATACAATTTAGCAATTCAATACAACTTGAAAGGATTTGTTTCTAATAATGAATTTGGTGTTGTCATAGTTATTCAAAAAGAGAAAAAAATAATAAACGAATTTATTTTTGATATAAAAAAAAGGCATCCTAAAAAAGCTAAAATTAATACCATACAGATTTCAGAAATCCAAATAGAGGAAAGATTTAACCTTTTTTTTATCAAAGAACCAGAAAAAGGAATTTCAATCAATGCGCCTTTAACTCCCGATTTCGCTATCTGTAAAAACTGTAAAGAAGAGATTTTAAACCCGGAAAATAGTCGTTACTACTATCCTTTTATTAGTTGCACTTCATGCGGACCACGCTATGCTATTGCTGAAAAATTTCCTTTTGAAAGAGAAAACACAAGCATGAACACTTTTAAAATGTGCGAAACTTGTCTGGAAGAATACAACAATCCTGGGGATATTCGGTTTCATTCTCAAACCAATTCATGTCCGGAGTGTGGAATTCAAATTTCATTTACAGATCATAATGGAACCCATATTTCTGGAACAAACAAAGAAATTTTTGAATTTGTTTCGGAAAAATTAAACGAAGGAAAAATCATTGCCCTAAAAAATACTTCGGGTTATTTGCTTCTTTGCGATGCCACAAATGCCAAAACTGTTCAGGAATTACGAAACCGAAAAAAGCGTTCAACAAAACCTTTTGCCGTATTATTTCGCGATTTTAAACAAATTAAAAAACATTTATTTTGTCATAAAACCGAAAAAAAATGGCTAAAATCAACTCAGGCGCCCATTGTAATTTTACCTCTGAAAAATCAAAAAGATTTGGCGGTAAACCAAATAGCTCCAAACATGAAAACTATCGGAGCAATGTTGCCCAATTCAGGAATGTTGTATTTAATTTCTAATGAGTTTCAAAAGCCTTTAATTGCAACGAGTGGTAATTTTAATGGTTCGGCTATTTTTTCTGATCAAAATGAAGCTGTTGCATCATTAAATTCTATAGCCGATTATTTTTTGCATCATAACTTAGAAATTCAAAATTCGCAAGATGATTCGGTCATTCGTTTTTCGGGAAAACATAAGCAAAAAATTGTTTTAAGAAGTGCGCGAGGTTTTGCTCCAAATTTGGATTATTCCTATCCCGAAAAAACCTCTGAAAAAATACTTTGTTTGGGTGCGTCTTTAAAAAATACGATTACCATCACTTCAAATCAGCAGATTAACAAGAGTGAATATATTGGTAATTTATTTAATTATGATGCTTATAAACGGTTTGAAAAGAAGATAAAAAACTATCAACGCTTTTTTGATTTTGTTCCAAAAACCATTGTTTATGACCAACATCCAAATTACGAAAACAATAAAATTGTTTCTGAATTTCAAAAGGAAGATTCAACCTTAAACGCTATAAAAATTCAGCATCATGAAGCTCATTTTTCTGCAATTTTGAGCGAAAAAAATCTTTGGCAAAAATCAAAAATATTGGGCGTTATCTGGGACGGAACCGGTTTTGGAAGCGAAAACCAAATTTATGGCGGAGAATTTTTTGAATACCATCACAAACAAATTACCCGAATAGGACATTTGGATTATTATTCCTGGATTTTAGGAGATAAAATGCCCCAAAACCCTAAAATGACAGCACTTTCTATCAGCGAAAATGATACTTATTTTCAACAGTATTTCAGTCAAAATGAGTTGAAAATTTATCCAAACCTCATTAAAAACAGCGCTATTAAAACATCTTCAATGGGAAGATTAGTCGATGCGGTGGCTTTTACACTTGGCTTTCAAGATGCTGTTTCGTTTGAAGGCGAAACTGGTATGTATCTGGAAAATCTGGCTCAAAAAGCATTTAATAAACCAAACTTGAAATTAAAGGATTATCTGAAAAACGAAAACATAACCAATATAATCCCAACAAAAAAATTGCTTTTGCAGATTGTTAAAGCTGTAGAAAAGAATACCAAACCGGAAAAAGTGGCTTTAAACTTTCATTATACTTTGGTAAAGTGCATTGAAAAAGTGGCTTTATTTTCAAAATCAAAAGAAATTGCTTTTAGCGGAGGCGTTTTTCAAAACTCGGTGTTGGCTGATTTAATCATAGATTACCTGAAACCGAATTACAAATTACATTTTCATGAAATACTTTCTCCAAATGACGAAAACATCTCATTTGGACAGCTCAATCATTATTTACATCTAAAAAAATAAACTATGGATATTCTTGAACTATTAGGACATGTTGGCAAAACAGAAGAAAAAGATAAAATTTCCTATTCGGCAGGAGTTGTAATGGCTTTAAGCCTGAAGGACATTGGCTTTGAAGAAATTAAATACGAAGATTTTACAGATGGAATGAAATCTGTTTTTGAGAAATCGGGAGAGAAAATTTCGCCAAAACGTTCTATTGATATTTTTAATAATTATGTGGCATTGCTACAGGAAGAATTAAAGGTTAAAAATGCTGAAATTGGAAGTGCGTTTCTAACTAAAAATGCCTTAAAAGAAGGAATTAATGTTTTGCCAAGCGGTTTGCAATACGAAATCTTAACCGAAGGAAATGGCAAAAAACCAAAAATTACTGATACCGTAAATGTAATTTATGAAGGTTATTTATTGAACAAAGATGTCTTTGATTCAACTAAAGATACAGGCCCTCAGACAATGAAAGTACTGCAAACCATAAAAGGCTGGCAGGAAGCACTGCAATTAATGCCCGAAGGTTCTCGCTGGAAAGTTTATATTCCGCATGATTTGGCTTACGCCGAAATGGGAGCTCCACCAGTAATTCAGCCCAACTCTACTTTGGTATTTATAATTGAACTTTTAAATATTGTTTAAGAGCCATATACATAAAAACTATTTCCAGGAAAACTGTTTTAGCCTAAAGTGTTTTTATGTGCAAAAATTAAAAAATCCGCATAATCCGTGTTTTCGCGATAGCGAATCCGTATAATCCGCTTCTAAAATTATAGGTTTGATTATAAGGAAAGGTTAAGTGAATTAGTATATAACTCGAAATGTAATTTAAAATGAAATACCTGTCTGAATATCGAAATCCCGAACTGGTCAAACATTATATAAATGAAATCCATAAAATAACCACAAAGCCATGGAATATCATGGAAATTTGTGGTGGTCAGACACATTCATTGGTCAAAAACGGATTGCTGGATTTATTGCCAAAAAATATCAGAATGATCCATGGTCCAGGCTGTCCGGTTTGTGTTACGCCTATTTCGTTAATCGATAAAGCTATCGAGTTACTGAAACAAGATGTAATTCTTTGTTCATTTGGCGATATGATTCGGGTTCCCGGTTCCTCAAAAAGTTTACTGCAAGCCAAAGCCGAAGGAGGCGATTTGCGTATTTTATATTCGCCTTTGGAAGCTATAAATATTGCCACAAAAAACCCGGATAAAGAAGTGGTGTTTTTTGCCGTTGGTTTTGAAACCACAGCGCCCAGCAATGCACTGGCAGTACTTCATGCGCAAAAACTGGGTTTGACTAATTTTAGTTTATTGGTTTCGCATGTATTAGTTCCGCCAGCAATGGAAGCCATTTTATCAGATGAGTTTTGCAACATAAATGCTTTTTTAGGCGCCGGACATGTGTGTACAATAGTTGGTCTGGAAGAATATTACCCGATTGCCGAAAAATATAAAATTCCGATTGTAGTTTCAGGGTTTGAACCTGCCGATATGGTTCAGGCTATTTATCATGCTGTTTTACAACTAGAACAAGGAAAATATGAGGTTGAAAACCAATATACCAGATTAGTAAAGGAAGAAGGAAATATTCGGGCAAAAGAGGTTGTAAATACTGTTTTTACAATAGGAAGTCAGGAATGGCGAGGCATTGGAGCAATTGAAAACAGCGGACTTGTATTGAGAGAAAACTACAAAATGTATGATGCCAATACTAAATTTTCTATAGAAACTACTACTAGCAAAACCGACAATTTGTGTATTGCCGGTCAGATTTTAACCGGAAATAAAAAACCGAATGAATGTCCTGAGTTCGGAAAAAAATGTAAACCTTCAAATCCGCTTGGAGCACCTATGGTTTCTTCTGAAGGGGCTTGTTCTGCTTACTTCAACTATTTATAAAAAATGAAATGATTGGATTATTAATTACCATTTATGCCGGGCTCGAGCATGCTTTTGAAACAGACCATTTGCTGGCTGTCAACAATCTGGTTACGAACAGAACCAAAATTAAAGACGCTTTAAAAGACGGAATGTTTTGGGGAATTGGCCATACTTCGACAATTTTTATTGTAGGCGTTATTATGATTGGTTTTAAGATTTCGATAAGCGAAAACATTTTTAATTATCTCGAAGCGGTTGTTGGTTTGATGTTAATTATTTTAGGAAGCTATCGTTTGTTTAAATTATTATACAAAAAAAAACATTCCCATACTTATTATCACAGTCACGAACACACGCACAGCAACGGGGTCACCCATACGCACATGCACGCACACACCTATTTTCATTCACATCCTATTGCTTCCTTTGAACATTCTCATTTTGACGAATCAACAAATTATAAAACTGCATTTGGTGTAGGCCTCGTTCATGGATTGGCCGGAAGCGGGTCTTTAGTCGTTTTGGTTATTTCGCAAATGAAAACACCTTTGGAAGGTTTGCTTTATATTTTAATTTTTGGAATTGGATCGATAATAGGAATGTTTATAGCGTCAGGATTGTTTAGTATTCCTTTTACTAAGAGTATTCTAAAATCTCAAAAATTACAGTATGTTTTAATTATAATTTCTTCTGTAATATGTATCGTTTACGGAGCCAAAATTATTTATAACAATTTGTTTTAAACTTAATTTTGTTTTTACCATTAAGAGATTAAGCCCCGTTTTATAACCTTAATCCCTTAATGCGAAAAAATTTTATATAATTGCTAAGTCTAATTTAATGATATCTTAAGGCCTTTTAAAAAGCTTCATTTGATGAGATAAATATCTTTGTCTCATGAAAAAAATGATGCAAAAATTATCCGCCTTTCTTCTCTTATTTTTAATGAGCCAGTTTTCTTTTGGCCAAACAAATCCTTCTATAAAAGGAAATGTTTCTGACGGAAAACTGCCTGTAGAATTTGTCGACGTCCTTTTGAAAAAAACAACCGATTCAACTAAAGTTGCAAGTTTTGCCGTAACAGATGCTTCCGGAAATTTTGCTTTAGAAAATGTAAATTCGGGGGAATATCAATTGCAATTCAAACTAATTGGATTCAAAACCATAACGCAGCGAATCAAAGTTTTAAACACACCCATTTCTGTTGGAAATATTGTTTTGCAAAACGACACTAATTTATTGAATGACGTTGTAGTGACATCTCAAAAAAAGCAAATTCAAAAAACAGAGGGAGGATTTGTATTTAATGCAGCTTCAAATATTTCTCAAACGGGCGGAACAGCGACAGATATGCTTAAAAGTATCCCAACTGTAGCCGTTGACGCTGAAGGCGGTATAACTTTGCGAGGAAAGTCGCCTATGATTTTGATTAATGGCAAAAATTCGACTATTACCAACATGGATCAGATTGCGGCAAGTAGTATTGAAAGCATTGAAGTAATCAGCAATCCGACAGCTAAATATGATGCAAATGCCGAAAGCGGGATCATCAATATCAAACTTAAAAAGAACAATCAAAGCGGTCTTAACGGAGCTGTTGTTCTCGGCGCTGGTTTTGGTGCAAAAGGAAGAATGAACAGTTCGGTTCTTTTAAACAATAAAACGGACAAATGGAATATTGGTTTGGGTTACGATAATCGTTTTGCGGGCCGAACAAAAGAAGTAAACAGCCAAAGAACGAATTATTTTGTTGATGATGAGCACTACATCAATCAGCATAGAAGTGACGAACGTACTGAAGGATTGCAAAACCTAAAATTCAATGTTGATTTTACACCGAACGAAAGAAATAGTTTTTCGTTTGAAGCGATTGGAAATATGGAAAGTCAAGATAATGACGAAACATTGTACACTCAGGTAAACACCCATACAAATGACTTTTTCTCTAAAAACAAAAGACATTCTTTAGAATTAGAACGCTCAAAAGTAGCCGAATTTGCTTTCAACTATGACCGAAAATTTGATGACAGCCGAAAGTCTTTAAACGCCAGCATTACCTCATCATTTAATCACGATCGAGAAAACACAGATATTGACACCTATAATTACGACCAATACAATCAGCAAATTGGTGATGTTTTATGGCAGCGCACACACAATTATGAGCATGAAAACATCACAAATGCGATTTTAAATTATGCTACACCGCTTTCAACTAAAACAATTCTCGAAACAGGTTACAAAGGAACATATCGCTTTTTTAATTCAGAATTTCAAACGGCAACTTTAATCAATGGTGATTATGTCGTAAATCCCATTGCGAGCAATACATTCGATTATAACGAACAAATAAATGCCTTTTACGGAATGCTGAATTCTTCTATTGGCGAAATCGAAAATCCAAAATGGAAATACAATCTAGGCTTGCGTGCCGAAAATGTTTCTAACACTGGAGCAACTCAAAATAACAGCGATCGCTTTAGCAATAATTATTTAAAACTTTTTCCGTCGGCTTCGTTGCAACTAAATTTAGCTACAGACGAATTTGTAAAAATTGGCTACAGCAAACGCATCAACCGACCAGATTTAGACGAATTGAATCCGTTTGTGGATATTACAGATGCCTTGAATCCGCATAGTGGAAATCCGTATTTGAAACCAGAAATTATTCACATTGCCGAAATGAGCTATAGCCATGATTGGGATAAATACTCATTTTCTACAAATGCTTTTTATAGAAATGCCACAAATACGATCAGGCAATATGCAGAACTTTTAGACAATGGTGTAGTTTTATTAATGCCAAAAAACATTGGAAGCACTATTACGTATGGCTTAGAAACTATTTTCACGCTAAAACCTTTAAGTTTTTATGATGCTAATATCAGTTTGACTGCTTTTCAGCAAAACATCAACTCATCAAATTTGGGCGAAGATATTGTGAACAATGCTTTTAGCTGGTACGGAAAAGTAATTAATAATTTTATTCCTTGGAAAGGCGGAAAACTTCAAATTATTGGAAATTATAATTCGGCTTTGGCAACTCCTCAAGGAAAACGTATTCCTGTTTATAATGTCGATATGGGATTTCAGCAAAAACTCGGAAAAGGAAATGCTCGTTTGGGATTAGTCGTAACCGATATGTTTAACACGCTTGAAAGCGGCTACAAAAACAACACGGCACTTTTTTCTAATCAAAGAACCAATAAATCAGATACACGTGCCTTGATGGTAACTTTTGCTTATACTTTTAAATCTGATTTTAAAGAAAAACTATTAGAAAATCAGTTTTCAGCTGAGTAATCTTTTTAAAAACAAGAAAGACTATCACTAGACGGATTAAAAAAACAACAACAAATTAGCACAAATTAAATCTTTGAAAAACAAAAATAGGATTTGCGCAAATTTGCGAAATTTGCGGTTATTATTAGTTCGGTACAAATTCCGGATGGTCATTAAACAAAAACATCATTCTTCTAATTGGGATTCATTTTTTATTGAAATTTGAACTATATTCGCCAAAAAGTTCCTGCCACAGAATTTTTTACGAACCCCAAAAACACTTAATCCTACATAGAATGAAAGCAATTCGTTTAGTTTTTTTTGCTCTAGTATTTTTTACTGCAAAATCGTATTCACAAGTTGAAGTAAACCCAATCACTTATAGAGATAAGGAACGCTTTATCACCACCACTATTGGTTATCCAGCACCGGGAACTTATACTCCTGCAGGAAAAAAAGAGCCTGTTTTTATCTTAAATCCAGACGGAACGGGAGTTTACCAGTACGAAGATTTGAGCAAAAAAAAGATCAACTGGGGAATTGAATGTACCGAAGAAGGTATTCCTGTTTTTAAAGAAGGTTTCAACAGTGCTTCATATACACTTTGGTACAGAACCAATGATAGCGAAGAATGGAACTATACACAGTTTTCTATTCATTTTGCGAAGAAAAAAATGTTCATTATGGGCGAAAGAGTGAAAGATTACGAAGACTATAACGACCTTGGAAAAAACGCATCAAATAAATAATTTGTAATTTTTTCGAAAATTTACTACAAAAAAGAAAACGTTTTCGTTGATTTTTAGGAGTCCATATAAATTTTCCCATAAAATTCCACAAAATTAAAAATTATACCTATTTTTTATTTAATTTGCGATAAAATTCAATATATTAAACATGGTTTCAATCACACGCCTTTTTGATTTTCCCTATTATCAACAAGAAACTTATAACCTTCCAGTTGCTTTGGCAACTAAAAAAAATGGAGTCTGGGAAAAAACATCTAGCCAAGAATATATTGCAAAAGCAAATGCAGTTTCGAGAGCATTATTGAGAATGGGCATTCAGAAAGATGACAAAATTGCCCTGATTACATCAAACAACCGCACCGAATGGAATATCATGGATATTGGTATTCTACAAACTGGCGCGCAAACTGTTCCTATTTATCCAACAATTTCTGAAGAAGATTACGAATACATATTAAATCATAGCGGCAGTATGTACTGCTTTGTTTCTGATGAAGAGGTGCTTCGCAAAGTAAACCTTATCAAAGCAAATGTACCAACATTAAAAGAAGTATATTCTTTTGATGAAATCCCGGGTTGCAAACACTGGACAGATTTATTGTTGGCAGGTGAAGACGAAAGCAATCAAAGCGAAGTTGAAGCGCGAAAAGAAAGTATTCAAACAGACGATTTAGCAACTATTATTTATACTTCTGGAACAACAGGAAGACCAAAAGGCGTTATGCTTTCGCACAAAAACATTGTTTCAAATGTTTTAGACAGTGCTCCAAGAATTCCGTTTGATCCAGGAAAAAGCACTGCTTTGAGCTTCTTGCCTATCTGCCATATTTTTGAAAGAATGATTTTGTACATCTATCAATATTATGGTGTTTCGGTTTATTTTGGAGAATCAATTGACAAAATAAGTGATAACTTAAAAGAAGTACGTCCAACTGTAATTACAGCTGTACCAAGGCTTTTAGAGAAAGTTTACGATAAAATTTACGCAAAAGGAGCTGAATTAACTGGCATCAAGAAAAAACTGTTTTTCTGGGCTATTGATTTAGGTTTGAAATACGAGCCATACGGAGCCAATGGAGCTTGGTATGAGTTCCAATTAAAAATTGCTCGAAAACTGATTTTCAGCAAATGGAAAGAAGGTTTGGGAGGAAATTTAGATTTGATGGTTTCTGGAAGTGCCGCTTTACAGCCACGTTTGACTAGAGTTTTTGCTGCTGCAGAAATTCCGGTTATGGAAGGCTACGGTTTATCTGAAACTTCTCCGGTAATTGCAGTAAACGATCAAAGAAACAGAGGTTTCAAAATTGGAACTGTTGGAAAAGTAATTCGCAATGTAGAAGTTAAAATTGCCGAAGATGGAGAAATTCTTTGCAAAGGACCAAACGTAATGCTAGGTTATTACAAAGATCCAGAAAAAACAGCTGAAGCTTTACAAGATGGTTATTTCCACACGGGAGATATTGGAGAAATCGACAGCGAAGGTTTCTTGAAAATCACCGACCGTAAAAAAGAAATGTTCAAGACTTCTGGAGGTAAATATATCGCGCCACAAATGATCGAAAATGCTATGAAACAGTCTCGTTTTATTGAGCAGATTATGGTTATTGGCGAAGGAGAAAAAATGCCAGGCGCTTTTATTCAGCCTAATTTTGAATTTGTAAAAGAATGGGCAAAAATTCATAAAATAACTTTAGGAAGCACTGACAAAGAAATCAGTGAAAATCCAGACGTTATTAAACGTATCGATGAAGAAGTAGAAAGCATAAACAAGAAATTTGGGCACTGGGAACAAGTGAAACGATTTGAGCTTACTCCAGATGTTTGGTCGATTGACGGCGGACAGCTTACTCCTACCCTAAAATTAAAACGTAAAATCATTAAAGAAATCTACAAAGATCTTTACGCTAAAATCTATGGTCATAATTAAAATTCCAAAATAGTTAACCAAAGGAAAAGGCTGTCTTTATCGAGACAGCCTTTTTTTGTATTAAAAACAGGTATTTCTACTTTGAATATCAATTTATAAATCCTTTATTTTTGATTTATCCTAAATACAAAACCATGCCTTGGACAGTCCTTGAACAATTATGGAAATGTGCTGTTGATCCTAAAAATGCTGATTTGAGCAATTCAAACTGGAACAACGAAATTAAAACTCTATATCTGTTAGGTATTGGCATGGAAGATGCTTTACAGTTTTTACATTCAGAAAAACCAGATTTTGAATCTTTTAAAGCATGGATTTACAGTAGAAAACAAGATGCTGTTGCCGAAACTGACGATTTAACAGAAAATGTTTTATCTGAAGAAGATATTAAATTCTGGAATCAAAATGGTTATATAGTAGTTAAAAATGCAATCTCAAAAGAAGCTTGCGAAAACACACAAAAAGCCATTTGGGAATATTTGAAAATGGATCCTGAAAACCAAGAAAGCTGGTACAATCGTCATGAAAATCAAAAAGGGCTTATGCTTAATTTTTCTAATCACGAAACTTTAAACCAAAACCGCTTTTCTCCAAGAGTTAAAAAAGCATATGAACAGCTCTATAAAACCTCTAAAATTTACAAAACAATTGACAAGGTAAGTTTCAATCCGCCTGAAACAGAGAATTTTAATTTTCTGGGAAGTCCACTTCATTGGGATATGAGTTTAAAAAAGCCTTTAACTTTTGGTCTGCAGGGATTGCTTTACTTAACCGATTGTGGGCCAAATGATGGTGCTTTTCATTGTGTTCCGGGTTTTCATAACCAAATTGATCAATGGCTTGACGAACTTGAGCCTTATGAAAATCCAAGAGAGAAAGCATTGCAGACATTGCAACCAAAACCAATTACGGGACAAGCTGGAGATTTTATTATTTGGAATCAAGCACTTCCGCACTGCGCTACCCCAAACAAAGGAAAAAAACCGCGAATGGTTCAATATCTTACGTATCTTCCAGATGATTATAATACAGCTGGAGAGTGGATTTAAACCATTCTAGTTTTTCAGACACCAATTCAAAATCTTAGCGATATTTTTAGCATCGTCAATGCCTCTGTGATGCGTTCCTTCCAACGGAATATTAAGCAGTGCCAAAGCACCATTCATTCCGGTTGGTTTTACCAAACCAAATTTTTCGGCAAAATGAGTTTTTACATTAATATGTTCATCTCCCATTGGATATGAAATACCGAACGATTTACACTGCTTTTTAAGCATATTCAAATCGTATTGACCGTAACTTGCCCAAGTATATAAATCGGGATTGTATTGATCGATTAACAAATCAACAGCTTCTTCAAAACTAACGCCGTTTTCATCCAGTAAATCCTGAGTTATTGTTGTCAATTCTGTACAAAACGTACTTACGTTTGAGCGTTGCGGTTTTATTAATATTCCTTTATTCTTGGAAATTTCGCCGGTTTCAGTATCTAATACGGCCAAACCAATTTCAATAATTTCATTTTCCTGACCCTTCGGGACTACGCCTTGCCAACATGTGGCTTCTAAATCGATAATAATAATTTTATCTGTTGTTTTCATTTTTTTAAATTTTTAATAATTATGTGTGTTTAACCGCAAAGAGCGCAAAGGTTTACGCAAAGGAACGCTAAGATTTTTTCTCTCGCAGATCAAGCAGATTTCAGCAGATTTTTTTAATAATCCTTTTAATCCTTCAATCTGTGGCTAAAAACTTTGCGTCTTTGCGACTTTGCGAGATTTTTTAAACGCAAGGAGCGCTAAGGTTTACGCAAAGGAACGCTAAGATTAGTTTCTCGCAGATTCAGCAGATTCAGCAGATTTTTTTAATAATCCTTTTAATCCTTCAATCTGTGGCTAAAAACTTTGCGTCTTTGCGACTTTGCGAGATTTTTTAAACGCAAGGAGCGCTAAGGTTTACGCAAAGGAACGCTAAGATTTGTTTCGCGCAGATTGAGCAGATTTGAGCATATTTTTTTAATAATCCTTTTAATCCTTCAATCTGTGGCTAAAAACTTTGCGTCTTTGCGACTTTGCGAGATTTTTTAACCGCAAGGAGCGCTAAGGTTTACGCAAAGGAACGCTAAGATTTGTTTCGCGCAGATTGAGCAGATTTGAGCATATTTTTTTAATAATCCTTTTAGTCCTTCAATCGGTGGCTAAAAACTTTGCGTCTTTGCGACTTTGCGAGATTTTTTAAACGCAAGGAGCGCTAAGGTTTACGCAAAGGAACGCTAAGATTAGTTTCTCGCAGATTCAGCAGATTTAGCAGATTTTTTTAATAATCCTTCTAATCTGTGAAATCTGTGGCAAAAAAACTTTGTCTCCTAGTTCCGATAGTTATCGGGATTGTGGTAAAAGCCCTAGAAAAAGAAACTTTTAAAATCTCGGAAGAAGTTTCCTTTCTTAGACTTTTTTTCAGCGCTCTTCTTTTCGAAAAAAGCTTTCGCTTTCTCTATTCTTTCTTTTGGTTTTGCTTTCTCAGTTTTAGAATTTTCGTAAAACTTTTTGAAAGGACGCAATTCAAAATCAACCAAAATTGCAGCCATATTGATAGCGTCAATGTTTGACGGATCTGTTTCGCCTTTGAAGAACGTTTCGATAGGTCGGAACTTATCTTTTTTCTCCTTAAACTTATTCTTTTTGGTGTGATCGAAATCTAAGCCCAAAAGATTACTGAAGACATTCAAGTCATCCTTTGTTGGGTTATTTTCGAAAATCAACCAGCACAAATCACGAAGTTTTCCACGAGAAGGTTGGTACAAATAATCAAAGTATTTCCCTTCTTTTTCGATTTCGTATTTTTTTCTAATTGCGTTTTTATATTGTTGTAATGTATTGTTTTGCATGGTATTTTGATTTTGTAATTCTTGGGAATCTCAGGAAATCGAAGGCTTTTCTAAGAAAACCCATATCACAAAACTTCAAAAGCACCAATGCTTTACCAGAGAAATATCTCTAAATGATATATATAATTTTCCTAAAATTCACCTTTCCATTCCATAGGTTAATAAGCTCTAAATCCATTTTTCCGCTCGAGGCAAATGGAGGCTCATTAAATTCCACTTTATCTGTTTGACCACTATAGTCTGACCTAAGTCCTATTTTTTGATTCATCCTTATTTTTTTTAGTTTCTGAGAGACTAAGATGCTAAGCTTCTAAGCTTTTTCTTGTAGCACTTTGTTTCTTTGTCACTTTGTTTCTTTGTTCCTTTTTCACTTGCCGTTAAGGCATAAAAAAAGCACCCAATTAAAGGTGCTTCATAACAGATACGATATAACTATCCTATTGCTTATATTGATGCACCGACATGTAAAAGCTTTCACGACTTGAAATCGAGGCTGCTAATCCTGGGTTGTGTATGTATAATTTAAAACTCATTTTATTTATTTTTTATAATTGTTGTTGTTGTTATTATTTTTTATTGTTATTGCTATTGTTATTGCAATTTGTTTCAATTTTGTTGGGCAAAGATATGATGAAAAAAATCATACTTCCAAATATTTTTTAAGATTATTTTTCTGATTATCAAATAGTTAATATAAAATAAAAGCAAAGAAATTCCTGTCCGCATACTGGTGCAGATTTATCTTTTTAGCAAATGACTGTAGCTCATCAGATTACTTTCCAAGACTATATCTTTCTATTTTTATTAATCATTAAACATTTTGGTCAATTATTTTTTTAGTTTTTTTAGTTATGGTTTGGTTTTCTATCATTTTGAACATTTTTTTGTCACACTGAGCGAAGTCGAAACATCTTTTTTGTCACACTGAGCGAAGTCCAAGTGGCTCCAAAACAAAAAAAGCGTCCTGAAATGAGGACGCTTTTCTGTTTTATGATGAGTTTGACTCTAAATTTTATATTTCAATTTCACAAAAACACACACGCATCCTGAGCTTACAGCTGGAGAATCTCCGGCTAAAGTTTCAAAATTTTGGTTTGCTGAAAGTATCATTTGTGTTTTTATTGTTTTTAATTACAGATACAAATGTAGTATATTTTGTGATAATTTAACATATATTGGTTAAAATAAAATTTTTATAACAAATGCTATGAGTTGATATTTATAAGGTTTATTGATGTGATTGTTCTCAGATTCACTATTAAGGCTCGAATTACTTTTCATCATGTGCACGAGCGGGACGCTCGCGCCAGCAAGGGAAATAACTTATATTTTTTTTAGTTAGAATCCATATTTTTCTTCACGTTTTTTAAAAGCTTCTCTTCCTCCTTCAACTATATCGGCAATATGCTCTCTAATTCCCATACTTTTCAAAAGATCTTCCTCAGTTTCAATTTTGACAAAAGAATTCTCTAAAGCTCCATTTATATAATCAAATTGATATGGACTACTTGACTTTGTATCATTTTGACCTATTTGATTAGCTATAATTATATTTTCAGCATCAGCATTTACAACTATATTAGGATTGTGCGTAACTAAAATAATTTGTCTCTCTAATTTTTTATTCTTTAAATAGTCAACTAAATCTTTTGATACCGAACGATTATCAAGATTATCTTCGGGTTGATCAATAAGGATCGGTGCTTTAGATTTGCTAAGTCCTATAATTAACATTAAAATTACAAAACTAGCCTTTCCTGACGACATCTTTCCTAATTTATCTCCTTTATATTCAATCTCCCAATAATCAAAGAAATAGTCATTCAATAATACTTTAATTGCATGTGGTTTTGTAATATTTTTTAATAATTTATATTCATCATTCTCTATTTTAAAGAACATATCTTTTAAATCTTTCATCAAAATCTGAACATCAAAATCATCTAAAGCTTTTTTAGATTCATCACAGATATCAAATTCCATATAGGATTTTGAACCTCCATGACTTATTTCCAACATATAATTTCTAAACTTAGAAAAATTAAATTTTTCTAGTCCTTTTATATCTAATTGATCCTTTTTTAAATCTTCTACTCGTGGTCTCAGATTGTGCAAAACACTTAAATATTGATTAAAGGTCTCTTGATAAAGATCAAATAACTTTGTTTTCTCTTCTGCCAAAGCTCTTTCGTATTCTTTAATTTCCTTGTTTAATTGAATAATTGCATTTAGACTTTTCTTGTCTTCATTAATAGATTCCTCCAACGTCTTTATTATCTTTTCAGTTACTTTATTTTTGTTCAAAGGTTCTAATTCTTTCTCTTTTGCTTCTTTTTCTTTTATCTTATGAGATAATAATTGTCTAAAAAGATTATCATTTTTAAATAAAGTCTTTCCATTATCATCTTGCGTAGTTTCATAAGAAATAATAAAATTATTTATGGAATTTATTAAATCATCCAATTTAACATATTGGCTTTCAAACTCTGCTTTAAGTTCAGGATTTTCGAGAGACAACTGAATTATATCTTTTTGTCTCTTTAATTCACTAAGTACTTTTTCCGATTCAAAATTAAATTTTACTATTTTTTTATAATCATTTCTAATTTTCTCAATTTCAAGATTTATCGCTTCTAAATCTTTTTGAAGCAATTCATATTGTTTTATTTGTGAATCATTTAAACCAATACTTTTATTTAACTCCGTTATTTTTTCAGAATTTCTTTTTATATTTTGTTCTAATACATCTTTATTGTTTTTAACTTTTAATGTTTTCTCTAAATCTGTTATACTATCTTTAATATTGAAATAACTGTCAATAATTCTTTCCCTCTCCTTATCATGTGCTTTGACAGTTTGTATAAATACATCTTCATATTGATAAAATGAATTTTCATCTTCAATAATTAAATCTCTAATTACTTTATTTAAAGCCCTCCCCTTTTTATTAACTTCAGGTTCAGCAAGTTTGATTAAATAATTTTGAGGTAAATATTTTATATCTGGCAGTACACTATTTTCAGAACTATCCCTAAACATCAATTGAGAGATATTTCCTTTCGTCTTTATTTCAAAATTAAAGGAATCATCATATTCTCTAAAATCATATTTATTTTCGATATTCTCATTTTTAAAAAAAATTATATCTGGGTGTAGAGTTTTTGCTATGTTATAAAGTAAGATTGACTTACCAGATGATTTACCACCAACAATAACATTTAAATTTTTGTTTAACTTTATAGGTAAAGGAGTGAATCTATCGTCCGAGGTAATAAATCTAACTTCATCAATAACAAGTTTATCTTCTTTAAAATCAGGTTCATTTTCTTGAATTCTAACTCTTTGTGTTGGTTCAAAAATAATTTGTTTTAATCCTTCAAATGTTGGATCAGCTTTTATCCAAGTCGCTTTTTTAGAAGGAAATTTTCCATAATCCGAATACTTATGCGCATCACTCCCCGCAACACAAGGCTTTGGTTTACTTCCTAACGTTTTGAAAAAATTTTCAAAAAAAGCCTTATTTTCCTCTGTCAATTTTCCACCAATTAAATCAATGTTAGTTTGATCTCTCGATTCAAATATATCAGCAGTTTGCATAAAATAGTTATCAGCATGAGGATACTTTTTCCAGTCCAACTCTAACAATCCATCGCTAGTATCGTACGGTAAAAAAACAAAACCTGATGCACTTGGAATTTGCTTAAAAGCATCATGAAGTGATTCTTTTGTTATTTCAGCCGTTTGTGAACCTAATAATAAAAGTTTATCATCATCTAAAGTTTTAGGATCCTCAAAACTATGATGTTTTGCTTTACTAGCATCTAAACTTTTAGCTAATTGAATTAATGAATCGTCTGAAAGTTTTTTATTTATTGATCTAATATATAATTCAGACTTAAAATCAATCAATTGTTGTCTTGATAATTTATCTGAAAGTATAAAGTGAATATTTAATCTGTAACTAGTTGGGCTTTCAACGCGAAGTTCCATACCAGGCAAAACTGTTTTTTTAAGTTCATCAGGATTTTTAATTAAATAATCTTGAAGTTCTAAATACCAATCAAATGTCCAATAATCCATCAAACAAAAAACTGCAACATCACTTTCATTAATTATTTTAATAAAATTTTTAATCTCAGCATTAATTTCTTCTTTAGACATTTCTTTATACTTTTTTGTTCCTGTCCAATAAAATGATGCTGGAGTGTGAATATGCAAATCCCATTTTCTCCATTCTGAACCTCGATTACTCATAATTATTTTATTTTATGTTAGTTAGCTTATGTTCTATTTAAAAATCTAGTCATCAAAAATGCATAAAATTCAAGTAGCTATTTTACGGTTTTCCATAAACACAGAAATTGAACAACTCTCAAATATATATAAACAAAAAACTCTCAAACCAAGTACAAACACCTGATTTAAAAGCCAACAAATAATCTTTATAAATTAAAACCTAAATCCCAAAAAAGCTCTTAGTATTTTTAGTCGTCTCCTCCGCTACCTTATCTAAAGTAATTCCTTTAAACTGTGCAATTGTTCCGGCAACATACGGCAGAAAAGCAGGTTCGCAACGGCGTTCGTGGTATTTATTCAAGAGACTGTTCGGGACATTTTTAGGAAGCATAAACGGCGCATCGGTTTCAATCATCATTCGGTCGAGCGGTACGTACTGAATCACTTCTTTTAAATGACTATAACGTTTGGCATCTGAAATCGCTCCCGTAAAACCCAAATAAAATCCGTTATCGAGATAGGTTTTGGCTTCTTGCAATGTTCCCGTAAAACAATGTACAACGGCTTTTGGCAATTGCGGTAAATAGTCTTTCGTGATATTCATAAAAGAATTGAAAGCGCTTCTTTCGTGCAAAAACAAAGGTTTCTGAACTTCGATCGCCAATTCTAATTGGGCTTTATAACATTCTTCCTGTTTGTTTCGGGGCGAAAAATCACGATCAAAATCGAGTCCGCATTCGCCAACCGAAACCACGTTTTTCAGTTCTAATAATTTCCTGAGTTTCGAAATACTCTGCGCATCAAAACTTTTCGCATCATGAGGGTGTATGCCCGCCGTCGAATATAATATTCCCGGATATTGTTTTGCGATTTCTAATGAAGTTTCGCTGTTTCGTACGCTTGTTCCCGTTAGGATCATTTGCGATACATCGGCGTCGAGCGCGTCTTGTACGACATCGTCTATGTCGTTTTGGAATTGTTTGTTGGTTAAATTAATTCCGATATCTATATATGTTTTCATGTTTTTGTTTTTTGCCACTAAGGCACTAAGACACAAAGTTTTTTTCTTTGGTCTGGTTATTATTTTATTAATCTCGCAATCCCGATAGTTATCGGGAGCAGAGTCGCTAAGTTTTTTTTAGCCACAGATTATTAAGATTAAAAGGATTATTTTAAAATCTGTTGAATCTGCAAAATCTGCGTGAAAAAATTCTTTGCGAACCTTGCGTAAATCTTAGCGAACTTTGCGGTTAAAATTATCATAAAGCGTTAGACGCACTGCCGTGCGCCTCTACACTGAAAACTGCGACCGCGACTGAACACTAAAAATCAATCCTCACGGCTTCCGTCATCAGCCATTCTCACTAATTTCGGTGTAAACTTCGCTATAACATCCACTAAATCCTGTTGTGCTTCCATCACCTGATTGATATCTTTATACGCCATTGGGGCTTCGTCCAGACCAGCTCCGATAAGCGTAACGCCATGATCTTTCAGAATCGATTTCATTTCGTTTTGTGTGATGTTTTTTATCGCTTGGGTTCTGCTCATTTGTCTTCCTGCTCCATGCGAAGCCGAATTAATGGCGTTCTCCTCGCCTTTTCCTCTCACCAAAAATCCCGGTGCGGTCATACTTCCCGGAATGATTCCCATAACGCCTTTTCCGGCTGGGGTTGCTCCTTTTCTATGTACGATCACTTCTTCGCCGTTCCAGATTTCTTTCCAGGCAAAATTATGGTGGTTTTCGACTTTGGCTAAAATCGTCGCACCCAAAGCACGTTCCATTTTGTTATGGATAATCTCGTGACAAGCCGAAGCGTAATCTCCCGCCAAATTCATCGCCAGCCAGTATTCCTGACCTAATTGCGAATTCATATCTAAATATGCTAAGTTTTTTGCTACTTCTGGAAGTTTACACTCATCTTTGGCGATTTTAGTATAATGTCCCGCAATTGTTGCTCCCATTCCGCGTGAACCGGAATGCGTTAACAAAGTGACGTATTTTCCTTTTGGGATATTCAAAACCGCATCGTCTTGCGCAAATTCCATGATTCCGAATTCCACAAAGTGATTTCCACCGCCTGAAGATCCTAATTGCGACCAGGCTTTATCTTTCAATTTCTTCACAAACGGATTCATATTGAAAGTTTCGTTCTCCAAAACCGCATGATCTGATTTGTACTGACCGTGAAATCCGTGACCTGCTCCAAAAATAGAATTCGCGATTAATTCTTTTTTGAATTTTGCTTCGTTTTCAAAGTAAAAATCTTCGGGAATATCATAGACCGACAACGCCATTCTACATCCAATATCAACTCCAACACCATACGGAATAATGGCATTTTTTGTGGCTAAAACGCCGCCAATTGGTAATCCGTAACCTTGGTGCGCGTCCGGCATTAAAGCTCCGGCAACTGTAACAGGCAATTTCATGGCAACTTCCATTTGTTTTCTAGCTCCGTCTTCAATATGATCCAATCCGTAAGCCGAATACGCATTTGGATTTTCATTTAAAGCGATGAAATCTTCTGGTTTTTCATTCGATTTTTCGATTAAAGCCACAGCCAGTTTGCTGAAGATTTTATCGTCGATATAATTTTCTGGAGTTTCTAAGACGTTTTTATAATGAGCAATCATTTCGTCACGTTTAAATCCGTGTCTTTTGCTGTTTATTTTTAAGGCAATTCCAATTATTTTTCCTTCTGGAAATCCTAATTCTAATATATCTGTTCCGTTTATTTGTGTTTTCATTTTTTTGTTTTTAAGAGACATTGCCAAGCGTAGGCATATTTCTCGCAAAGTCGCTAAGACGCAAAGTTTTTATTTATTAACACGCCGTTTGTCATTTCGACGTAAGGAGAAATCTTCGCAAGTAACTCCGCAATCAAAATCGCCAATCTTTGTAGAGTTTCTCGTAGAGATTTCTCGTTCCTCGAAATGACAAACTTTGTGTTTAAACCTAGCAATGCCTCATAAATTTACATTATTTAAATAGCGTCTAATTAATATGCTTTAAAAATTAAATTATTAATTCGTTTTAACATTACAAAGATTTCAAAACCACTACGCAATTATTTTGCGCAGTAAAAAAAGAATTTTAAATTTGAGTAAAAAACAAAATGAATTTAAAGGAAATTTATTCTGAATTACTCTCAAAAATTGGCTTTTCGGCAAATGAAATTCAGCAAAACTGGTTGGATTTAGAAAAGGCATATTCCCATAAATCAAGGCATTATCACAATCTCACGCATTTAAAAGAAATGATTGCCAGTTTTGAAACGTATCGCGGTAAACTTCAAAATCCGAATGAAATAATATTTTCTATTTTTTATCATGATTTTGTTTATTCGGCTTCTAAAAAAGATAACGAACTCAAAAGTGCTGAATATGCTTTATCTATATTACCAAAAAATAGCGATCTGAATAAACAATTAGTTTTTGATGCGATCTGCGCAACACAACAGCATCAGCAAAATGAAATTGAAGACATTAATTGGTTAATCGATTTTGATTTGAAAATCCTCGCTAAAGATTGGGAAGATTATAAAATCTATTTTGAACAAATTCGGAAAGAATATCGCATTTATCCTGATTTTCTATACAAACCCGGACGCGCAAAAGCGTTGAAACATTTTCTGGAAAATGAGTTTATTTTTCAAACGGATGAGTTTAGGAGTTTGTATGAAGAAAAAGCTCGGGCTAATATTGAAAAAGAGATTGCATTATTAACGTAAATGCGTGAGGGATTGAGGCGGTATCCTTTTGTGAAATGAAATGGAACAAAAGATATAGCCGAAAGCCCGACCCGCCTTTTTCGGCGGGGCACGCCCAAAATATACAACGCAGAATTAATCTCGCAAAGACGCGAAGTCGCAAAGTTTTTTATTTTTTGCCACAGATTAAAGGATTAAAATGATTAAAAAAAATCTGCCAAATCTGCCAAATCTGCGGGAAACAAAAACTTAGTGCCCTCGCGCCTTTGTGGCAAAACAAAAACAATGTCACAAAACAAAAACGCCTTAATACGCTACAAAACCATCGACAAATGTCTTCAGAATAAATACCGGCAATGGACATTAGAAGATTTAATCGAATGTTGTTCTGAAGCTTTATTTGAATACGAAGGACGACCAAATCCAATCAGCAAGCGAACCATTCAAATGGATATTCAACTCATGCGAAGTGAAAAATTGGGTTATAATGCGCCAATCGTGGTTTACGATAAAAAGTATTATAAATATGAAGACGAAGATTTTTCGATAACCGATATTCCGCTGACGGAAACCGACATGAATGTTTTGACCGAAACTGTTTCGATGTTAAAGCAATTTAAAGATTTCTCTTTATTCAATGATGTATCGGATATTCTACAGCGATTGGAAGATAAAATCTATGCCGAGAAATCGCATACCAAACCTGTTATTTATTTGGATAAAAACGAAAAATTAAAAGGGCTTCATTACCTGGATGAAATTTATCAGGCGATTATCAAGAAAATGGTTCTAATTATTACTTACAAATCTTTTAAATCTGCTGAAGAAACGAAATTTCATTTTCATCCATTTATATTAAAGGAGTTTAATAATCGCTGGTTTTTGATTGGAAAGAGAAAAGAATCGCAACCCATTACTAATTTGGCATTAGATAGAATTATTTCAATTGATTACGATTTCAACCTTCCTTATATAGAAGAAGATTTTGATGCAGATACTTATTATAAGAATGTAATTGGTGTTACTGTCAATTCAGGTTTGCAACCAAGGCGAATTGAACTTTGGGTTGATGCCAAAAATGCTCCTTATGTACTTACAAAACCTTTGCATTCGTCACAACGCTTAATTAAGGAAAATGAAGATCAAAGCATTATTGTTCATATTTTTCTTTTGCCTAATTATGAAATGGAACGCATTCTCTTAGGCTTTGGAGACGGAATCGAAGTGCTCCGACCCGATTATTTAAGAAATCGGATGAAAATGATTCTGCAAAAGGCACTTAATAAATATGAAACCGAAAATAAATCCGAAATAAATCCGTAATTCATTACAGAAAACTGAAATAAAGCTGTTTTAAAAACGAGAAACCCTTTTTTAAAGCATGAAAAATGTTAAAATCTCAAAAAAGAATAGTATATTTCAGTTAAAATTTAACCGCAAAACCCTAGAAACCAAAGACATTTTTTAATTAACCAAAAATTTATTTAAAAATAATATGCATGCATAGTATTTTTTAATTATATTTGAAATCGATATAGTTACTATGAAAGATAAAACGATAGATTATATTTTGAGAGCAACATGGCAAGCTGTTTCAAGAATGTATAATGAAGAAGCTGCAAAGTATGATGCCACAATGGCCACAGGATTTGCGCTTTTGAGCATGGACAAAGAAGAAGGAACGCCATCAACTGCTTTAGGGCCTAGAATGGGCATGGAAGCAACAAGCTTGACCAGAACCTTAAAATCTATGGAAGAAAAAGGCTTGATTGTTCGCAAAAAAAATCCAAGCGACGGAAGAGGCGTTTTGATCTATCTGACCGAATTTGGAAAAGAAAAAAGAGATTTATCTAAAAATACAGTTCTGAAATTTAATGAATCGGTAAGAAAACATGTTTCGGACGAAAAGCTGAATCATTTTATCGAAGTTGCTGAAATCATCAACGAGTTAATTCAGGACAAAAACATATTTAATCAAACAGAAAACGCAGAAAACGAATAGTATTTCATAAGATCAGAAATAATTCAAAAACTGCAAAAAAACAAACAAGTAACAAATTATGAAACGCACAATTAAAAAAGTTGCTGTAATTGGATCCGGAATTATGGGTTCAGGTATAGCTTGTCATTTTGCCAACATTGGTGTTGAAGTTTTACTGCTTGACATCGTGCCTCGCGAGTTGACAGAAGCTGAAGCTAAAAAAGGATTAACGCTTGAAAGCAAAGCCGTTCGCAACCGTGTGGTAAATGACCATTTGGCGAACTCATTAAAATCAAAACCATCTCCTATTTACAGTCAGAAATTCGCCAACAGAATTACGACTGGAAATACTACAGATGACATGGCAAAAATTGCTAATGTTGATTGGATTATCGAGGTTGTTGTAGAGCGTTTGGACATTAAGAAATTAGTTTTTGAACAAATCGACAAATTTCGTAAACCGGGAACTTTGGTTACTTCGAACACTTCTGGTATTCCAATTCATTTTATGAGTGAAGGAAGAAGCGAAGATTTTCAACAGCATTTCTGTGGAACACACTTTTTTAACCCTGCGCGTTACTTAAAATTATTTGAAATCATTCCTGGCCCAAAAACTTCAAAAGAAGTATTGGATTTCTTAAACGATTACGGATCTAAATTCTTAGGAAAAACTTCGGTTGTTGCTAAAGATACTCCAGCGTTTATTGGAAACAGAATTGGTATTTACGGAATCCAAAGTTTATTCCACCTTGTAAAAGAAATGGGATTGACTATCGAAGAAGTTGATAAATTGACAGGACCAGTTATCGGTCGTCCAAAATCAGCTACTTTCCGTACGGTTGACGTTGTTGGTTTAGATACTTTGGTACACGTTGCCAATGGTATTTACGAAAACTGCCCGAACGACGAACAACACGAATTGTTCAAACTTCCTGATTTCATCAACAAAATGATGGAGAATAACTGGTTAGGAAGTAAAACGGGACAAGGTTTCTATAAAAAAGTAGATAAAGATATTCTTTCTTTAGACTTAGATACATTAGAATATAGAGCGGCAAAAAAAGCAAATTTTGCAACTTTAGAATTAACTAAAACTATCGACAAACCAATCAATCGTTTTAAAGTTTTAGTAAAAGGAACTGATAAAGCAGGTGAATTCTACCGTAAAAGTTTCGCTGGAATGTTCGCTTACGTTTCAAACAGAGTTCCTGAAATCACAGACGAATTCTACAAAATTGACGACGCTATGAAAGCTGGTTTCGGATGGGAAAATGGTCCATTCGAAATCTGGGATGCTATTGGTGTTGAAAAAGGAATTGAAATCATGAAAGCGGAAGGTTTAGAGCCTGCTGCATGGGTAAACGAAATGTTAGCTTCTGGAAGCAAGAGTTTTTATACTGTAAAAGAAGGAGCAACTTATTTCTATAACATTCCAACAAAATCACAAGAAAAGGTTCCTGGACAAGATTCATTTATTATTCTGAACAACATTCGCGAAAGCAAAAAAGTTTGGAGCAATAGTGGAGCCATCATTCAGGATTTAGGAGACGGAATCTTAAACTTAGAATTCCAGTCTAAAATGAATACAATTGGTGGTGATGTACTTCAAGCCATCAATAAAGCAATCGACTTATCTGAAAAAGAATATCAAGGTTTAGTTATTGGTAACCAAGCGGCGAATTTCTCTGTTGGAGCTAATATCGGAATGATTTTCATGATGGCTGTTGAGCAGGAATATGACGAATTGAACATGGCAATTAAATTATTCCAAGACACCATGATGCGTGTTCGTTACTCTTCTATTCCAGTTGTGGTTGCCCCTCACGGAATGACTTTTGGCGGTGGATGCGAAATGAGCTTACATGCTGATAAAGTAGTTGCTGCAGCAGAAACGTATATGGGATTAGTTGAATTTGGTGTTGGAGTTATCCCTGGTGGTGGTGGTTCTAAAGAAATGACTTTAAGAGCTTCAGATTTATTCCGCAAAAACGACGTGGAATTGAACGTTCTTCAAGAGTATTTCTTGACAATTGCAATGGCTAAAGTTTCGACTTCTGGTTATGAAGCCTTTGATACTGGACTTTTACAACACGGAAAAGATGTTATCGTAGTAAACAAAGATCGCCAGATCGCTGAAGCTAAAAAACATGCATTGTTAATGGCTGAAGCGGGTTATACACAACCAATCAGAAGAAACGATATTAAAGTTTTAGGAAAACAAGCTTTGGGTATGTTTTTAGTTGGAACAGATCAAATGCAAGCTGGAAAATACATTTCTGAGCACGACAAGAAAATCGCAAACAAACTGGCTTATGTAATGGCTGGAGGTGATTTATCTGAAGCAACTTTAGTATCTGAACAATATTTATTAGATATCGAACGTGAAGCTTTCTTGAGTTTATGTACAGAAAGAAAAACTCTGGAGCGTATTCAATATATGTTAACTAAAGGAAAACCACTTCGTAATTAGTATTGAGTATTAAGATTTGAGTATTAAGATTAAAACAATTATGCATCAATTTGAAAAGTTGAAAATCTGGCAAAAGGCTATGGATATTGTAGAAAACGTCTACAAAGTTTGTGCAGAATTACCCTCAGATGAAAAATTTAACTTAATAAGTCAAATAAAAAGATGTGCAGTATCTATCCCTTCAAATATAGCTGAAGGTTCTGGTAGAAATTCTAATAATGAGTTTGCTCATTTTTTAGGAATTGCAAATGGTTCAACTTATGAATTAATCACTCAATTAATGATTTCAAAACGTTTGAAATTAATAGCTGAAGAAAAAATATCAACTATAATAAATCAATTAGTAGAAGTCAGCAACATGAATTTTGCGCTTCAAAGATCTCTAAAAAAATAATAACTATATCGATTGGCAGTCTTAATACTTAATACACCAATCTTAATACATTTTATAAATGAAAACAGCATATATAGTAAAAGCATATAGAACAGCAGTTGGAAAAGCTCCAAAAGGTGTTTTTAGATTTAAAAGACCTGATGAATTAGCAGCTGAAACCATTCAGTTTATGATGGACGAACTGCCTGATTTTGATAAAAAACGCATCGATGACGTTATGGTAGGAAACGCCATGCCGGAAGCAGAACAAGGTCTTAACGTTGGACGTTTGATCTCTTTAATGGGATTAAAAGTAGAAGACGTTCCTGGTGTAACAGTAAACCGTTATTGTGCATCTGGATTAGAAACTATCGGAATGGCAACTGCTAAAATCCAGTCAGGAATGGCAGATTGTATCATTGCGGGTGGTGCTGAAAGTATGAGTTATATCCCGATGGGAGGTTACAAACCAACTCCAGATTATAAAGTTGCTGCTGCAGGTCACGAAGATTACTATTGGGGAATGGGTTTAACTGCTGAAGCGGTGGCTAACCAATACAAAATCTCAAGAGAAGATCAGGATGAGTTTGCTTACAACTCTCACATGAAAGCTTTGAAAGCACAAGCAGAAGGAAAATTCGACAAACAAATCGTTCCTATTACTGTTGAGCAGACTTTCATCAATGAAAATGGTAAAAAAGAAACAAAATCATACGTTGTTAACAAAGACGAAGGACCAAGAGCTGGAACTTCTAAAGAAGCTTTAGCAGGTTTAAGACCCGTTTTTGCTGCTGACGGAAGTGTAACAGCAGGTAACTCTTCTCAAATGAGCGACGGTGCAGCATTCGTTTTAATCATGAGTGAGGACATGGTTAAAGAATTAAATCTTGAGCCAATTGCCAGATTAGTAAACTTTGCTTCTTCTGGTGTTGAGCCAAGAATTATGGGAATCGGTCCTGTAAAAGCAATTCCGAAAGCCTTAAAACAAGCGGGATTAACATTAAACGATATTGAGTTAATTGAGTTAAACGAGGCTTTTGCTTCACAAGCTTTAGCAGTTACTCGCGAGTTAAACATTAACCCAGAAATCGTAAACGTAAACGGTGGAGCGATCGCTTTAGGTCACCCTCTAGGATGTACAGGAGCAAAACTTTCTGTTCAGTTATTCGACGAAATGAAACGCAGAGGTAATAAATACGGAATCGTGAGTATGTGTGTGGGGACTGGACAAGGTTCTGCAGGGATTTACGAGGTATTGTAAGGAAGTATTCTCTCCTATTTGTCATTTCGACGAAGGAGAAATCACACTAGTAATTCGACAAAGTAGCCATCTAGTTTGTCATTCCGAGGAACGAGGAATCTCCGCGACAATTTTCTGCAAAGTTTGTCAATCGTTGTAGAGCTACTTGCGGAGATTTCTCCTTCGTCAAAATGACAAGATTGAGGAATAAGCATAAATAAAAAGATACTAAAACAACAAAAAAATAAAAGTCATGAGCGACAAAACAAGAGGAGGTCAATTCCTAGTTAAAGAAACAAAATGCGAAGATATCTTCACACCAGAAGATTTCTCGGAAGAGCAGTTAATGATGCGTGACTCTGTAAAAGAGTTCGTTGACAAAGAATTATGGGCGCATAAAGATCGTTTTGAGAAAAAAGATTACGCTTACACAGAAGCTTCTATGCGTAAAGCTGGAGAACTTGGACTTCTTGGAGTTGCGGTTCCAGAAGAATACGGCGGATTAGGAATGGGATTTGTTTCTACAATGTTAGTTTGTGACTACATTTCTGGAGCAACAGGTTCTTTCTCAACTGCTTTTGGTGCTCACACCGGAATTGGAACTATGCCAATTACACTTTACGGTACTGAAGAACAAAAGAAAAAATACGTTCCGCTATTAGCTTCTGGAGAATGGTTTGGAGCTTACTGTTTAACTGAGCCAGGCGCAGGATCTGATGCTAACTCAGGAAAAACTAAAGCAGTTTTATCTGAAGACGGAAAGTACTACTCTATTACAGGACAAAAAATGTGGATTTCGAATGCAGGTTTCTGTAGCGTTTTCATTGTTTTTGCTCGTATTGGAGATGATAAAAATATTACAGGTTTCATCGTAGAAAACGATCCTTCAAACGGAATTTCTATGAATGAAGAAGAGCATAAATTAGGAATCCGTGCTTCTTCTACTCGTCAGGTTTTCTTCAACGAAACAAAAGTTCCAGTTGAAAACATGTTGTCTGAAAGAGGAAACGGTTTCAAGATCGCAATGAATGCTTTAAATGTTGGTCGTATTAAACTTGCTGCTGCTTGTTTGGATGCTCAAAGAAGAGTTACTTCTGGAGCTGTAAAATATGCTAACGAAAGAATTCAGTTCAATACTTCTATTTCATCTTTTGGAGCTATCCGTGCTAAATTAGCTGAAATGGCAACTAACGCTTATGCTGGAGAAAGTGCTTCTTACCGTGCTGCAAAAGATATCGAAGACAGAATCGCTGCTCGTGAAGCGGAAGGAACTTCTCATCAAGAAGCTGAATTAAAAGGTGTTGAAGAATATGCTATCGAATGTTCTATCTTGAAAGTTGCAGTTTCTGAAGACGTTCAATCTTGTTCTGACGAGGGAATTCAGATTTTTGGTGGAATGGGATTCTCTGAAGACACTCCTATGGAAAGTGCTTGGAGAGATGCTCGTATCGCTCGTATCTATGAAGGAACAAACGAAATCAACAGAATGCTTTCTGTAGGTATGTTGATTAAAAAAGCAATGAAAGGACACGTTGATTTACTTGGGCCAGCAATGAAAGTTCAAGAGGAATTAATGGGAATTCCATCTTTTGATACTCCAGATTTCTCAGAATTATTCTCTGAAGAAAAAGGAATCATCGCTAACTTGAAAAAAGTTTTCTTAATGGTTGCCGGAAGCGCTGTTCAAAAATATGGTCCTGAATTAGATGCTCACCAACAATTGTTAATGGCAGCTTCTGATATCCTGATCGAAATCTACATGGCTGAAAGTACAATTTTGAGAACTGAAAAATTAGCAAAAGCTCAAGGCGAAGAAAAAGTTCAGGAGCAAATCGCTATGGCAAAATTATACTTATACAAAGCGGTTGATATCGTAAACTTAAGAGGAAAAGAAGGAATCGCTTCTTTCGCTGAAGGTGACGAACAACGCATGATGTTAATGGGACTTAAACGTTTCACAAAATACACTAATCTGCCAAATGTTGTGGCACTTAGAGAAAAAATTGCAGGAAAATTAGTTGCAGAGAACACTTATTGCTTCTAATATAAAAATAGTTTTTAGCTTTTAATTTGTTTAAGCCCGCGCAAGTCCGAAAATGCGCGGGCTTATTTTTTTGTTTTCATCTGAAAGACAGAACCTGAAAACGCAATATTTTTGCAGTAATTTGCAAATAATTCGTTAAAATTCAAATTAAAACGTTTTAGTATAGTTAAATATTAAATTCATTCCAGTATATTTAGCATTCTAAAAAACTAAAATATGAAACAACTTAACCTAATTACAATTTTATTTTTTCTGGTGCTATCCACAAATTCATTTGCACAGAAAAACAAAAAACTGGACATTATCGCTTATTACACAGGCGATTCTAATCTTATTGATCAGTACGAAGTCAATAAATTGGACCAAATTATATTCAGCTTTTGCCATTTAAGAGATGGTAAATTAAGCGTTGATTCTCCAAAAGATTCTTTAACGATTAAACACCTAGTTTCTTTAAAAGCAAAAAATCCGCAATTGAAAATTATTCTTTCGCTTGGCGGATGGGGTGGTTGCGAACCTTGTTCTGCTGCTTTTTCAACTGCTGAAGGTCGTTTGAAATTTGCAAAATCAGTAAAAGAAGTAAGTGATTATTTTAAAGTTGATGGTTTAGATTTAGATTGGGAATATCCTTCAATCGAAGGTCTTCCAGGACATTTGTATCAAGCTGCTGACAAACCAAATTTTACTGATCTTCTTAAAATTTTGCGTTCAACATTAGGAAAAAAATACGAATTGAGTTTTGCTGCAGGAGGTTTTCAAAAATGTTTGGATGAATCTATAGACTGGAAAGGTGTTGCGCCATATGTAAATCGCATCAATATTATGAGCTACGATTTGGTAAACGGATATTCTAAAGTTACTGGACATCATACACCATTATACAGCACAAATCCGAAAGAAGAATCAACCGACAGAGCAGTTACTTATTTAATAAAACAAGGAGTTCCTGCAGAAAAATTAGTTATAGGAGGCGCTTTTTATACCAGAACATGGAAAAATGTAGAAAATATCAATAATGGTTTGTATCAAGCTGGAGAACACACCCAAGGAGTTGATTTTAAAAACTTTGACACTACTTATACAGAAGCAAATGGCTGGAAATATTTCTGGGATGATAAAGCAAAAGCACCTTATTGGTACAATGCTCAAACCAAAACCTTTGCAACATCAGATGATCTTAAATCGATAAAAGCCAAATCAGAATATGCAAAACAAAAAAAACTGGGAGGCATTATGTTTTGGGAACTTACATTAGATAAAACGCATGACGGAATGGTTAACGCTATTTACGAAGTTATAAAAGCAAAATAGTTTTAAAATAATAAAACGGCAGTTATTTCAAAAATAGCTGCCGTTTTTTTTATTTGGGAAGATTCTCTAAAAAATTGTTTATTGAACCTTTGTTTTATCCAATTCTCCTATAAACGGAATTGCTTCTAAAATTTCGCTTCGGATGATTGTTTGCAAATAAACTTCAAGCTGAATAAACTTTGCCGCATTTATAGCACCAATTGCTTTCTTTGCTTGATTATATGTCTTTTCATATAATTTTTCATAAGCGATATGATTCTTTAAAGTTCCTTTTGCCAATTCATCGGCTTTGGCATCTGTCAAGGTTGCATAATTGGCGGCATAATCATTAATAAGCTGAAATTTTGTTTGGCCTAAAGCTTTACGCTCCGTTTCGTAATTATCATAAACTTTGGTAAAAGCCGCAGCTTGAGTATCTGACAAATTCATATACTGTTTTACTAAATCACTTTTAGATTTTCCGTAAAGACTTTGCAATACTTCAACATCTTCTTTAAATGAAGACTGCGCATGAACTGAAAACGTGGCAATGGCCATAATAAAAATAAGACTTAACTTTTTCATAGTTTTTGATTTTTAATTTGTTCTTAAATAATTATGCACTTTTAAATATATTGATTTTAACTGTTTTGTATTATTTCGAATTCTAAAAAAATGAGTATTGGTAAACCGCCGATAACGCATAATAATCCAAGCCATTATTGGTAAAAGCTCCAATATGATACTGAAATCTAATTGATTGCCCTTTTGCAATTGGTGTCGAAAATGTACCTCCTACCCTCCAATTATCAATTTGGCTAGCCTCAGGAACCCCGTCAATTATTGTTTTTCCGCCAAAAAACCAAGTTGTATTAAAACCAATCCACATTTGATTTTTAAAATAATAACTTGCATGTGCCTGCAAACTATACGTAGGTTTTTGTTCCAATTTTTTTCCTAAAAAATCATTATTATCGGTATAAAACCAAACTCCCCCATACGCTTCTGCATATACATGAGCGAATCGTTTCGAAATACCTATTTCGGGTTTTATTCCCCATCGATTTGTGCCAATATTAACGCGTTTGTCTTCAAAATATCGTCCTGTTGGAATTGAAGTTACCAAACTAACCCCTAAAATTGTTTTTTGCTGAAAAGACCTGAATTCACTTTTATCAAGAGCCGGCGAACCTAACAAATTTATTCCAAAACGCACTTTTGTATCGGCAAAACCAGTTCTTGAACCCGTCACAAGATCACCTGCAACCAAAGCAGAACCATCCATAAAAGTAAACGGAAGCGAAACCTGAATACGCGCCAACTTATTTGCCAAGCCAAAAGTCCTGATATAACTCGCCGCAATATTATGGCTCTGAATTTTAAAATCGGAAATAGGTAAAGAAGGTTCTGTAACAACATTTCCATCCATGAAGACGTATCCAAGTGCTGCAACATTGAGCTTTTTAGGTACATTGGCATAAGCTCTTGGTTCTAAATCTTGGCCATAACTTATTATGATAAATAAAAAAAGTGCTGTACAGAAGATTTTTGTCGGAAAAACAGAAAAGTATTTTTTTGGCATAAATTAAAGAATTGGCGATACCATTAAATTATAACTCTTACTTCTTAATTTCATCATTTTTAGGTGGATGCAGTTCACCATCATAAGAAATTGGAGCCCTATTGTTACTAGTAACCGATAAAGAAGCTCCTCCATCAAAAAATATTGTAAACAAAAGATCGAAAACATCATCTTTACCTTTCACAGTAGTTTTGACAGTAACCTTTTTTTTGCTTTTGTCAATTTTGGTATTTTCAGGAACGCCCTCGAATTTAATTCCGCCATCACCGCCGTAAGCTACATTATAAGCTCGACCAAAAAAAGGAAGATCACAGGTTGTTTTTGTTTCGTTGAATTTTAAAAAATAAGTATTGTAATCTAGATTCAAAAGCCTTCCGCCTTGCGGCGTTGCTTTTTGCGCTTCAAAAACAAAGTTTTTGGAGTCAATTAAAGCTTCAATTTCTTTTTGCTTTTGCAATTCACGTTCTGCTTTAAGTTCTTTTTTGGATTTTCCCTGAGCGAAAGCCGGAAAACTCAAAAAGCTTACAAACACTATTAAAATGGATAATTTAACTGACATAAAATAAAAATTTAAGCGTTAAAAATAGAATGCTTTTATTTTTTAGTAAATCGCATCATAGCAATATCTCCAGAAATAAAATTTAAAGTTTTTCCGTCATCGGTAACATCATAAGAAGTTATTTTTTGAAGCGTGCTCATAAAAACCTGCTCGCCTTGCCCGTCCATGCACATCATTTTCGTAACTGCCATTGGCTGGGTAAAATCAATTTTATTGCCATCAACAACTAGTTTTCCAGTAAATGAATTACAACTGTTGTTTCCTGAAACCTGATTTTCTTTTGTATTGAAATTGATCGTCGGCTTTTTATTGGGATATAAACCATCAAAAGTTATTCGTGGACCGGTAATGTAATTGAGTTCCCAATTTCCATCTAGTTTCGAAACTGAATCTGTTTTTTGGCATTTGCATGAAATTAGCATTACTGCAAAGAAAACAAGGGTAAAAAAATTCTTCATCATAACGTTAAGCATTAAAAATTAATGAAATATAAAACGAGATTTGGGAAATTTTTCGTTAAAAACCTATACGAATTTAAGCAATATTTTTGTGTTCTCAGCGCAAACTAGTATTAATTTACGCTTAATAGTTTTAGATTTATTTAACTTTTAAAGTAAATTTTATCACCTTTTTTATGTTAAATTTACTTAATTATTAATTTAAATGCCTCTCATATGAAAAAAGCAATTGTTTCTTTCGCTATAATTACAGCCTTAGTCATTGGCTGTAAGACCAATACAAAATCAAATGACGCCAAAACTTTAACTGTAAATTTGGAGCCAAAAAGCAACAGTACCGTTAGCGGAACTGCAACTTTTACAGAGAAAAACGGAAAAGTGACTTTTGTTGCAAAAGTTGCCGGATTGCAGCCTGGCGTTCATGCCATTCACATTCATGAAAAATCAGATTGTTCTGTTGCAGACGGAAGTTCAGCTGGAGGACACTGGAATCCAACTTTCAAAAAACATGGAAAATGGGGAGTTGGCGAATACCATAAAGGTGATATCGGGAACTTTACTGCAGATGCAAAAGGAAACGGAACGATCACTTTGACTACAGACGAATGGTGTGTAGGCTGTGGTGATGCAACCAAAGATGTTTTAGGAAAAGGTTTAATAGTACATCAAGGAACAGACGACTTCACCACTCAACCTACTGGAAATGCAGGCGGTAGAGTTGCTTGTGCAGGAATCATCAAATAATAAAAAAACGCAATAACCACTATTTTTTCACAAAATCTAGTGGTTATTTCATTTTAAATAAATCCTAAAACAAGAAAAAAAAATTAGCTTTGCATTTTCAAATTAAAGTTAATGATTAACGCATCGGCACCAGGCTGGATAGATAAGTTTTTTAGTGAACAGAAGTTTTCAGAAGCTATTCCTTTTGAAACCACTGATTCCTTTTACTATAAAGTAAGAGAAACTGGTTTTATATACGGACATATCATTGCTATTGATTCGCAATTTCCTATTCCGATAAAAGGCTGGTTTAAGACCGAAATTTCAAAAGTAGCGTTACTTAATACCTTGTATCATGTTTTTTGTTTGGAAAAAAGAAATTCTGAACCAAATAACTTTATTGCAGAAGCTTTAAAATTCTACAACCAAATGAACCCAGAGGGTTTTAATTTGTTTAAAATTTTGCTTCCAAAAGACACTCCTTCTCTTTCATTAGAAAACATAATTGACCAAAGAGTTCAAACAAACGACAGTATTATCAGTAAAAACTTTTCGCATTTAGTTACAAATGCTTTGTTGTTTATCGATGTTTTGGCCTTCAGACAATATTTAGAACATGGTGCTATTCCCGATAAATATTTAAAACGAATAGAAGAAACCGTTCTAGGAATCGTTGGACTTGCACTAAAAACAAAAACAGTCAAATCACAGCACGACGATTTATTGATAAAACTTTTTGAAGCATCAATTCGTTATTCTAAATTTTCGAAAGTTACAGTTGAAACGCTTGAAACATTGTCTTTAGATTATTTCAAAAACACTTTAGAACATTATTATTTGATCGATATGGCTGGAATGGCTTTGTGGAGTGATGGTGTTGTGGAGAATGAAGAAGCTTACTTTTTATATTCATTAGGTTCAACAATGGGCGTTTCAGATGATTTTGTGACCAAAAGCATTGCAACAACCAACACGTTTATTACAACTCATAAAAAGAAAATACCGTATTTTAATTACTCAAATCCGGTGAAACATTTTTATGACCAAATGACACACACAGTTGTAAAACTGATTATTAGAAACAAAAACCGATTGGTAAAAGAAATTGTTCAAAGCAAGGAATTGATGGTGCTTTTGGCTTATTCTACAACAAGAGATTTAGATGCCAAAGAAAAGAAAAAAGTAAAAAAACAGCTTTTGGATATCTGCAAAACTATTCCGTCATTGACAATCTTTTTGCTTCCAGGAGGAAGTTTGCTATTGCCGATTCTGATTAAGTTTATTCCGACTATGCTTCCGTCTGCTTTTAATGAAAATCTTGACGAAAACGAATAAAAAAAAAATCGCCCTTTTGAGGCGATTTTTTGTTTTCTATTATAAATCCAGCTGATAAACAGAGTCTAGTTCATCATTTGAACTGATTGTTACATTCAAATCAGTTACAAAACCAGAATTTAATCCGTAAACCCATCCGTGAAGCATCAAGTCTTGACCATTTTTCCAAGCTCCTTGTACAATTGATGTTTTAGCCAAATTGTAAACTTGTTCTTTAGCATTGATTTCAACAAAAGCATTAAAACGCTCTGTTTCGTCTTCAATTGAATTCAGATATTTATCGTGTAAACGGTATTCATCTTTAATATGACGAATCCAGTTGTCGATAATCCCAACTGATTGATTACCCATAGCTGCTTTTACACCGCCGCATCCGTAATGTCCGCAAACAATAATGTGCTTAATTTTTAAAACATTTACTGCATAATCTAGTACACTCAACATATTCATATCAGAGTGAACAACCATATTTGCAATGTTTCTATGTACAAAAACTTCACCTGGTTTTGCTCCCACAATTTCGTTTGCAGGAACACGGCTGTCAGAACATCCAATCCACAATAATGGCGGTTGTTGTCCTTTAGCCAAATCCGCAAAATAATTAGGATCTTTTGCTAATGAAGTTTCAACCCACTTCTTATTGTTTTCTAATAACTGCTCATAAAATTTTCTCATTTCTTTTATTTTTTGAATGGTATTTCTATTGCATAAGTGCATCAAAAAAACTTATGTAAAGTTACCTAAATTTTGATATTTCTTATGTCATAGAAATACTTTAATTTTTATTATTTATTTTAAAACTGTTCTTTTATCGTTTCTTTTTTCACCAAAGCTCTTTTAGCAACATCATAATAATGCTCAATGGTAACATGATTATTGTTTTCTGGTGTATTCTCCAACTCGTATGCCTCTTTAAAACCTTTAAGTTTTACTTTGATGTTTTCATCGATTGCACGTGTTTCTTTAAACTCACGAATCAGATCTAAAACATCATGAGCGATATACTCAGTATCATGAGCATTGATAACCACTTTAGAATTCTCTGGAATCTCGTTTAAAGTTTGTTTAATCGCTGCTTTATTCAAGAAGGAAACTTCCTGAGCTAAATCGATATGAATAATATCTCCATCTTCATACTCTTCTTTTTTGAAGATATAAGCTCTTTTTAAGTTTCCTCTCAATACAAAAATAATACTGATTATAATTCCCAACGCAACCCCTTTCAGCAAATCTGTAGCAACAACAAAGACTAATGTTGCTATAAAAGGCACAAATTGATATTTGCCCTTTTCCCAGAAATGCATGAAAGTTGCTGGTTTAGCTAATTTATAACCTACTAAAATTAAAACTGTAGCCAAAGTTGCTAATGGAATCTTATTTAAAATTGCCGGAATCGACAAAACACTAATCAATAAAAACAAACCGTGAATAATAGTTGACATTTTAGATTTTGCACCTGCATTATTATTTGCAGATGATCTAACTACTACAGATGTCATTGGCAATCCGCCTAAAAGCGAACTGATCATGTTACCAATTCCTTGTGCTCTAAGTTCGACATTTGTATCTGTATAACGTTTTTGAACATCCATTCTATCCGAAGCTTCGATACATAATAATGTTTCAATTGAAGCTACAATAGCAATTGTAACAGCTACAACCCACACTTGAGGATTTGTAACTGCACTAAAATTCGGAAGAATCAAAATCGATTTAAAATCATCAAAAGATTTTGGCACTGGCAACGAAACCAAATGTTCTTTTGCAATTGCCAATGAACTTCCAGACGAAACAAAGACTTCATTAAGCACAACACCAGCAATAACGGCAACTAGTGCACCTGGAACTAATTTCAAGCTTTTTAAAAATGGTACTTTATCCCAAGCAAGCAATATTACAAGTGAAACCGCCGAAATAACAACAGCACCTAATTGAATGTGATTGATAACATCAAATAAAAATGAAAACGAATTACTTCCATCGTTTTGAATAAAAGCCTGATCACCTTCAAAATCAGCGTCATAACCAAAAGCGTGGGGCAATTGTTTTAAAATGATAATGATACCAATACCGGCCAACATCCCTTCGATTACATTTGTTGGAAAATAATTTGATATACTTCCGGCTTTCAAAAATCCTAATGCTAATTGAATTATTCCTGCGATAAAAACAGACAGTAAAAACACATCAAAAGCACCAAAATCAGTAATAGCGGTTAAAATAATTGCTGTTAATCCAGCAGCAGGACCTGAAACGCTAATATGTGATTGGCTTAAATAACCTACTACTAAACCACCAACAACGCCAGCAATAATTCCAGAAAATAATGGCGCTCCAGAAGCCATTGCGATACCTAAACACAACGGAAGAGCCACCAAAAAAACCACCAAACCTGAGGCAAAATCAGATTTTAGGTTAGCAAAAAGATTGATTTTTTTTGTCATAACACAATACTAAAAAATTATTCATTAAAGACTGACCGCATTTATGCAAATGCAGTTCATTCAAGATAATCGGAAGTATTATGCCAAGTTAGGGGGTGGAGCAAAAATGCTCGGAGAAATATTCTCTAATTTTACAATATTTTCAGACGCTATGGTCTTTTTTTCAATATAAACTGGCACTATTACCTCATGCTGAAGTATTGCTGGATAAACAGCAGCCTTAAGTTCTTTATGTGAGTGCTCCTCTTCAGAAAAACTGAAAAACATAGACGTATCATTGCTTTTCTTCAATAACGTCACCACAGTTGGTGTTGCCAAGAAAGCAATGAATATGAATAATAATATGCGAGCAACTAATTTCATTGAGGCAAAAATAGCGTTAAAGAAATAAAATCAAAGTTTTTTTTATAGAAATTTAACACTAACAAAAAAGCAGAACGCAATTTTCATGTCATTCTGCTTTTAATTTATTAAAATACAATCATTTAAATCGTTTCTTCAAGCCATGCATTCATCATCCAGATTGTTTTTTCTTGCTCTGCGATGAAGTCGCTCATCATAGAATTTGTCCCTTCGTCATTAATTTCTCCAGACTTATTTAAGATTTCTCTTTCAATTTTCAACAAATCAGATAACGAATGTACAATTAATTGAACGGCTTTTTCATCATTTGAGATGTTTTTCCCAACTGTCAATTTATTATGTTTGATATAATCTTCAAAAGTATGCAATGGAGTACCACCAATAGTCAAAACTCTTTCTGCTATCATATCAATTTTAAGTTGAGAATCTGTATATAATTCTTCAAATTTTACATGAAGATCAAAAAAACGCTTGCCGCGAATATTCCAATGAATCCCTCTTAAATTTTGATAATATATTTGAAAATTGGACAATAAAATATTCAATTCCTGTACTAACAATTCTGATTCTTTTACTGGTAATCCTAAAATATTTGTTTTCATAATCTATTTTTTACACTAATTTACTACAAATTTAAAGTAAGTTCAGAAAAAATTATATAAATAAAAATTATATTTCCTTATTTTTGCATCAAAAATTACTATCAATATGACTATAACTCAACTACAATATGTATTAGCTGTTGCAGAGCATAAAAATTTTACTCTAGCTGCTGAAAAGTGTTTTGTAACACAGCCAACTTTGAGCATGCAGATTCAAAAAATTGAAGAAGAACTTAATATCTTAATTTTTGACCGAAGTAAAAAGCCAATCCAGCTAACAGATATTGGACAAAAAATAGTAAGTCAAGCTAAAAATATTGTCAACGAAGCGGACCGAATCAAAGATATCGTCGAGCAACAAAAAGGATTTATTGGTGGTGAATTCCGTTTAGGAATTATCCCGACCATTATGCCTACGCTCTTGCCAATGTTTTTGAATAATTTCATAAAGAAATATCCAAAGGTTAAGCTTTTGATCGAAGAGCTTAATACAGAAGAAATTATTGTGAAATTAAAAAACGGACATCTTGATGCTGCAATTGCGGCAACGCCACTTGAAGATGAAAAAATAAAAGAAATTGTTTTATACTTCGAGCCATTTGTAGCATACATTCCTGAACATCATGCTAGTTTTGAAAAACAAGAAATTGAAGTTGCAGACTTAAATCTAAATGAAATTTTACTTTTACAAGACGGGCATTGCTTTAGAGATGGAATCTTAAATCTTTGCAAAAGCGTTTCTGATATCGATCAAACTAATTTCCAGATTCAAAGTGGTAGTTTTGAAACTCTAATTAAATTAGCAGACGAAGGCCTTGGTACAACATTACTTCCGTATTTGCACACCTTGGATTTGAAAGAATCCGATAAACTGAAACTACGAAACTTTAAGGAACCAAAACCTGCTCGAGAAGTAAGTTTGATTTACCCTAAAAGCGAATTAAAAATGCAAATCATTGATGCCCTCCGATCCACAATTGCAGGCGTTGTAAAAGGCGCAATTGTTTTTCAGAATGTTCAAATCATCAGTCCGCTACAAAAGAAAGCGTAATAAAAAAGGAGCCAATTTGGCTCCTTTTCTTTTATACTTTTATCAGTAGTAGACTTTGTTTTAATTCTGGTTTCTCGATTACAAAACTTAACAACCATTCTTGTAATTGTTCCATTTCGTAAGGTAACAGTGTTTTGATAGCTTTTTCTAGCTCTTTGCAGAAAAGCACCGGATCGAAACTTACTCTCTCAAGTATTGATTTCGTGTAATCAAACATCATTTTTGACATAATAAAATAAGATTTTTGGGGTTATCTAATTTTTTAAACTCGCACCAAATTTAAACAAATAACCTTTATAACGACTCTTTTTAACTATTATTTTTAAAAACTTTAGCAACGAATACGTTTTCTTAAAACATATACATCAATCTAGAATTATTCTAAATAATTGATCTAAGCGTTTTTAAAAGCGCGAAACATTTCTCGTTTTCCTGGAGGACCAGCCAATTTTTCGACAGTAAAACCAACCGAAATCATATTTCTTTTCACAACTCCGCGAGCGGCGTATGTAACTAAAACGCCATTTGGTTTTAAACTATTGTACATTTTTTGAAAAATTTCTTCACTCCACAATTCAGGCTGCACCCTAAATCCGAAGGCGTCAAAGTAAATCAAATCAAAAGTTTCAAAATCGTCGATTTCATCAAAAAATTGTTTCCTTTTGGTTAACGAGAACGTGCGGCTAAGTTCGGTTTTCTCGTTCCATTCACTTTTATGCATTTTTTCAAAAATGTTGTCAAATTCCAATGCTTCCAACTCCGCAACATAATTCATCGCTAAAACTTCCTCTGAATTGACAGGATAAGCTTCTACTCCAACATAATCAATAACCTGTTTTTTTCTTTCTGATTCCAAAAAAGTAATAAATGCATTCAAACCAGTCCCGAAACCAATTTCTAAAATCGCTACCGAATTATTTTCAAATAACGAAAGTCCATTCTTTATAAATACGTGTTTGGCTTCTTGTATTGCACCATGTTTTGAATGATAACTTTCGTTCCATTCTTCCAAATGAATTGTAGTTGAGCCATCTAGCGTTTTAATTATTTCTCTTTTCACGATTTTCGAATTTTATAATGGTGTTTTACTGATTTTCAGTCTGTTTTAATCATCAAATTTAGTCAAAACTAATGCGTAAAGCCTTAAAAAATCGCGCTTTTTTCATAAATTCTTTATAAAACTTACTTAAAATTTTAGGTTTATTATAAGATAAATAAATCTCAGTTAAACACAGGAATTAATGCGGTTTTACCAAGGAAATTACATATTTTTCCGTAATTTTGCATTCAACAAAAAACTATTCTTCAGCAGATCACCACGTTATAAAATCATCTGTTTAGGAATTCAATTCGATAAAACTTTACATAATTATGAGTACAACTCAAACAAGCAAAATTGAAATCAGAAAAGCTACTTCTTCTAAGATAAGCTCTGTAGACTTTGAAAACTTAAGCTTTGGTGCTGTATTTACAGACCATTTATTTGAATGTGATTACAAAAATGGACAATGGCAGACTCCGGTCATTAAGCCTTATGCACCTATTTTAATGGATCCTTCATCAAAAGTCTTTCATTATGGTCAAGCTATTTTTGAAGGAATGAAAGCTTACAAAGATGAAAATAATGATGTTTGGTTGTTCAGACCTGATGAAAACTACAAACGTTTCAACAAGTCTGCAGTTCGTATGGCAATGCCAGAAGTTCCTGAAGATATTTTCATGGAAGGTTTGAATGAATTATTAAAAATAGACCAAGAATGGATTCAGAGAGGAAATGGAGCAAGTATGTACATCCGCCCATTTATGATTGCTACAGGACCTGGAGTAATTGCAAATCCTTCTGATGAATATAAATTTATGATTTTGCTTTCTCCTGCAAAAGCATATTATGGAGGCGAAGTAAAAGTAATCATTGCTGAACATTATAGTAGAGCTGCAAATGGTGGAATTGGTGCTGCAAAAGCTGCCGGAAACTACGCTGCTCAATTCTACCCTACTAACTTGGCAAACAAAGATGGTTTCCAACAAGTTATTTGGACTGATGATGCAACACACACAAAATTAGAGGAAGCGGGAACAATGAACGTTTTCTTCAGAATTAACGATACATTATTGACTGCTCCAACAAGCGAAAGAATTTTAGATGGTGTTACCAGAAAAAGTTTGATCGCTATGGCTGAAAAAGAAGGCCTTAATGTAGAAGTTCGTCCAGTTATTGTTTCAGAATTAGTTGAAGCTGCTAAAAACGGATCTTTAAAAGAAATTTTTGGAGCTGGAACTGCTGCAGTAATCAGCGTTATCAAAGGATTTTCTTATAAAGATGAATATTATGAAATGGCTCCTGTAGAAAATTCATACGCTTCTTTCTTAAAAGAAAAATTAACTAGTCTTCAAAACAAACTTTCTGAAGACACTTATGGATGGACCGTTAAAGTACAATAATCCAAAACCGCAATAAATAAAGAAACCCGATAGATTTAAAATTTATCGGGTTTTAAATTTTTATAGCAGTTGCCTAAATTTAAACAGATAGAAACATAGATACAATATACCTCAAGAATATTAAAAAGAAACATGTTTCTAACGTTCTGACGCTTGGCGAGGTTGGGAAATAAAGATGCGAGATTTTTCCAATATGCACAAATTTCCCAAGCACAAAACTATCTTTAAATTCAGCATAAAACCCCAATCGTGCCAAACGGCTGTTAGTGGCAGGTTTTTAATATTCATATTCTATATGGACTTTTGTACTGCTTTTCGAATCTTTTCCATAAACATCAAGATTACATTTCCAATGTGAATTTGGACCAAGCCACTCTTCAAGTTCAAACTTTTTGTCGTTATCAACTACAAATACACGATTGTTTTCCAATAAAATTTTTCCAGTTTTTTTATTCAAGTTGTTAATTAAAATATCTCCAGATTCAGAATCGTAATAAACATCTTGTAAATCTCCATAACGATCTTCAATATCCATTAAATGCAAACCTTGATAAACCATAAAGCCAAGTATAAAAACTACTGTTAAAATTCTAATTAATAATTTAGTTACTTTATTCATAATACCTAAGTAAACTTGTCTCTAACACATAGCTATGTGCATTAATACAAGTGAAACGCCCTCTTTTTAAGCGCATTAAAAACTATGATTCTATGTGTTTAAATATTTGAGCTAAAGATTTCATTTTTACAATAATTTCGAAAAATCTGGCTTGAAATAATTTGGACCTTTCATTACTTTTCCGTCTTCGCGATAAATTGGTTGGCCGTCTTCACCAAGTTTGCTCATATTGCTGCGTTGAATTTCATCAAAAACAGCTTCAATTTTATCCTGAAGTCCATGCTCGATAATCGTACCACATAAAATGTACATCATATCACCAAGAGCATCGGCAATTTCGACAATATCGTTATTTTGAACCGCTTCAAGATATTCTTCGTTTTCTTCTTTCATCAAATTATAACGAAGCAGCTTTTTTGTTGCTCCCAAATCAGCGATTGGCGACTGACTGTGACCTATTTTAAAAGCAGTATGAAATTCAGTTACTGCATCCAATTGTTTCTTCATGTTTTTAATTGATTAAATGAATTGGCAAATTAGTAACAATTCGTGTACAATTCTCTAAATTTGCCAAAAATAATTTCATCTATGTTTAGTCAAGGACAAATAATATTCGGAGTCTGCTTTTTTATTGCTTTTGTAATTGTTATGATATTTGCATATCGAAAAGACCTCGCGCTTCATAAAATATTCTACAAAGGAAATTACAAGGTTTTGCTTGTATTTCTACTCTTCATTGCTCTTTTATTTGTGATCAAAATCTTTTTCAAAAGATAATTTGTAGAATCCCGATTTTTACTTCCATTAAATAAATTTAAAAAAATATAATTAAACGCTTTCAAACACGTTTAATTTGAATATTTTTTTGATCAAAATAATTTATAAAGTGTACTTTTATCGCGATGCTATTTTTAGTGTGACTAGTAATAAAAATTTATAACTTTACGACACCAAACATTCTACCCAAATGAAGATTCTAAAATATTTATTTCTTTTATCATTATTAAGCTTAGTTGCTCTTACTGTTTTTGTTGCTACTCAAAAAGGTATTTTTACTGTAGAAAGAAGCAAGGTGATCAATTCGCCAAAAGCGACAGTTTACAACTACATCAATGATTTTAGGAATTATGAAGATTTTGAATCTTGGGCGGTTGAAGACCCTTCATTAAATTTTACTTTCCCAAATAAAACAGCTGGAAACGGCGCTTCATTTTACTGGACAGGAACAGAAGGTTCTGGAAATGCTATCACGCTAAAAACAAAAGACGGCGAAAGCATTCAGCAAAAAATGAAATATGACGGTACTGAAGCCGATGTGAATTGGACTTTCAAAGATACTTTGGCAGGAAAAACAAAAGTTACTTGGAAAGCAAAAGGAACAATGAGCTTTTTGTTCAAAATCTATACGGCTCTAAACGGAGGTTCAGATAAAGTTATCGGAACAATTTATGAAAAGAGCTTAGCAAACATTGACAAAAATCTGGATTACGAAACCAAAACCTACAATATAAAAGTTGACGGTGTGGTTCAAAAAACCGAAACGCCTTATATCAAACAGACATTTACAAGTGAAATTGCGAAAGTAACCAAAAATGCAAGAATTGTAATTCCGAAGCTTATTCGCTTTAGCGAAACCAATGCTTTACAAGCTACAGGAAAACCGTTTATTATTTATCATACTTATAATACCACAACTGGACTAGCCAAAATTTCGATTTGTTTGCCAATAAACAAAGAAATCTCAATTAGTTCTGGAAGTGATATTTTATCTGGCAAATTAAACGGATTTGAAGCTGTAAAAACAACTTTAACAGGTGATTATTCACATACTGCTGAAGCTATAGGAAAAAGTACAGCATACATCAACAATCAAAAAATTGTACCGGATTTAAGTTGGTCACATTTAGAAGTACTGACCGTAAATAAATTAGACACAAAAAGTCCGTCTAAATTACTTACTGAAATCTATTTCCCAACAAAACCAAAAGTTGTTCCGGTAACAGCTCCAGTTTCTGATCCATACAGCAATACACAAACAGATCCGTCAGCAGTAAACACAGCTACAGATCCTGCAGTTGCCAACCCAGCAACAACAACTCCTGTTGTGAAAAAATCGGTAGCCAAACCAAAACCTGCCGCACCTAAACCTACTACACCGACAACTACGCCAGAAGAAGATGAATTCTAAAACAAAGAGCATTAAACCTTTGTCTTAAAATTCATTCTAACTAGGATAAATGAAAAAATTTGACAGACGAGAAGGAATTTATACAACAATTATTGAATCCTAAAACGCAAAACGCAGCGTTTCAAAAACTCTTGTCTGATTATCAAAAACCGTTATATTCTCATATTCGAAACATTGTTTTGGATCATGACGATACCGATGATGTTTTGCAGAATACTTTTGTAAAAGTTTTTCAGTATTTAAAAAATTTCAAAGGCGAAAGCAAGCTTTTTTCTTGGATGTACCGCATTGCAACAAATGAAGCTTTGACCTTTTTAAATCAAAAAGCAAAATTAAGCGGACTGACATCTGAAGCTTTACAAACAAAAACTATTGAAAATCTAAAATCTGATACCTATTTTGATGGAGATGAAATTCAAATCAAGCTCCAAAAAGCCATCGTTACTTTGCCTGAAAAACAGCAATTGGTTTTTAAAATGAAATATTTTGAAGAATTAAAGTACGAAGAAATCGCTGAAATTTTAGGAACTTCAGTGGGCGCTCTAAAAGCATCTTATCATCATGCGGTAAAAAAAATTGAATTATATGTTACATCAAATTAAACCTTTTGTAAAAAAAACTATCTTATAGACATTATGAAAGCATTTAAATTAGAAAACGAACCGAAAATCAAATCTGGATTTAAAACTCCAGAGCATTATTTTGATGATTTATCGGCAAAAGTTTTACAGCAGATTAACGAAAAAGAAGTAAAAGTAATACCATTTTACAAACGCAAAAATGTAATTTCAATCGCTGTGGCCGCAGTAATTGTTTTTGCACTGATGATTCCTATTGTCAATAATTACAATGACACTTCTAAAGAACTTGACGAAGCTACTTTAGAAACCTATTTATCATATCAATCGAATTTGAACCAATACGATTTGATTCAAAATTTAGACACAAAAGACATTCAAAAACTAAATAAAAATGTTGCTATTGAGGATGAAACTCTTGAAGACATTCTAGCATCAAATCCTAACATCGAACACTTAATTTCTGAATAAAAAACAAAACTTAAAAGATGAAGATCAAAAATATACTGCCGATAATTTTGTTCATGATAAGCTTTTCATTTTACGCCCAAGGCGGAAAAATAGATGAAAAACGCGAAAAAATCAAAGCTTATAAAGTTTCTTTTTTAACAACTGAGTTAGAACTGACTCCTTCAGAAGCTGAAAAATTCTGGCCAATTTACAACGCCTATGATGACAAACAATTTGAATTAAGACATCAAAAAATGAAAGCGTATATGGAACGCCTGGATGATGACAATATTAATTCAATTTCTGAGAAAGAAGCTGCAGTCGTGCTTGCGCAAATGGAAAGCACAGACAAAGAATTATATCTTTTGCGAGAAAAATACAATGCAAACTTAAAAAAGATTCTTTCAGCAAAAAAAATATTGAAACTTAAAAAATCTGAAGATGACTTTAATCGAAAATTACTAAAGCAATATCGTGATAAGGCCGCAAAAGATTAAATAAAATACAACAGCGACAAGCCCCCTATATAATAATACTTACTTTATTATTTAGGGGGCTTGTTATTTTTTAAAGAATTTATTCTTTATATAAAAGTAATTCGGATCAACTTATTGTAACCTGCTGCTATTGCTGTATTCTTATTCACAAATCGGATTGTAAAAAGCTTAGAATCATCGGAAAGCTGTTTCCAAGTTGCGCCTCCATCTTGAGAATATTGAATGCCTGAAGCACCTACACAAACCAGCTCTCTTGCGTTACTTCCAGGCACGTACTGCACGCATGAAGCATATCCAAAACCTTGGTTTTGACCAATCAATTCCCAAGTTTTACCGCCATCTTTTGTGCAAATCTTGTTGTCTGAATTTTTCTCCGGAAACTCATAATCACCTCCTGCAGCAAATCCGTGTTTTGCATCATAAAAATCAGCAGTAAAAATTCCTGTCATTTCTTTTCCTTGAATAATTGGCGTATCAACAACTTTCCAAGTTTTTGCTTTATCTGGAGAATAAAAAACACGAGATTTTTTTCCGCCAGAAACCAGCCATGTATCGTTCCCTTTAATTATGATGTTGGTATTACTTGCTGCAAAAGCTGCTTCGCCCTGCGTATTTGTCGGTAATTTATCTGAAAGTAGTTTTGTCCAAGTTTCACCTCCGTCACGAGTCACAATCATCGAAAAAGTGTCTTCTGTAGGATCTCCAATTGCGATTCCTTCTTTTTCATTCCAGAATTGCATACTGTCGTAAAACACTTTTGAGTTAACTTCTTTATAAACTAATTTAACTTTTCTAGTCTTTTTGTCAATTTGGTACAACAACGCAGGATTTGCAACACTTAATAAAAAAATGCTTTTTGAATTTTGCGCGATGCTTCTAAATTCCAAATTAAGGGTATCGCGATAGATATGATCTTCAAATTTTTCTCTTTTGTCTAAATCAAAACAGCCAAAACGAGAGTTATCGGCACCGTACCATATTTTATTATTATCGATAGCAATCGCTCTAATACTAATTTTATCCTGAAATAAAACTTCGGTCTGCATTGAAACAAAGCCTCCTGCAATTGGTGCTTTATCATTATTTTTCAACGCTTTAAAGGACACCAATAAAACAAATAAACTAAAAAATAATATTAATTTTCTCATGTAGGTCAAGATTTAGTTGTTGCTAAAATACAATTATTTATAACATATAAAATAGCTTTTGTTTTTTTTGATCACAATCTTTTTAACAGCCTTTTCTGCAGAATCAAAATCAAAAACAAATCAACAAAACACAATACACTAAAAAACAACAACTTAAACCAAACAGAATCTGAAATTATTTTTTTGGCACAGTAATTGGATATTCCCTAACAACTAATTTTTTAATATTATTTGCCATGAAAGCGCACCTACTTATACTAGCATTTTTAACCATTGGATTTAGTTCTTGTTCTGCACAAAACCAAGCCACTGTTTATGCAAAAAATTCAGACATTAGCGACAACTTAGATTTAAGAGCGGTTGCTTCAATGTTTGGGGAATCAGCCAATCTTCAAGATTTTGAAAGAAGATTGAATGATCCAAAATACCAAATATCAAACCTTGACTTAAATGGAGACGATCAAGTTGATTATTTACGAGTGATTGAATCTGTTGAAAACAGAACTCACGTTGTAATTATTCAAGCTGTTTTAGACCGTGATGTTTATCAAGATGTCGCAACAATCGATGTTGAAAGAGACAATTACAACAAAGTTAGCGTTCAGGTTGTAGGAAACGCATATTTGTATGGCGCAAACTACATTTATGAACCTGTTTACAATGTTGTTCCGGTGATCTATAGCTCATTTTGGGTTACTAACTACAGACCTTACTGCTCAACTTGGTACTGGGGATACTATCCAACATATTATACAGCATGGAGACCTTACCCAGTTTACAGATATAGAAACAACGTAAATATTTGCATCAACGCAAACTACAGTTACAACTACGTAAATTACAGAAGAAGTTATGTTGCACCTACTATATATGCATCAAGACGTACTTATGGATACGAAAGAATGAGACCAAATTATAGTTTTGCTGAAAGACACGGCAATGTGAACAACAGATATGAATTGGATCAAAGAAGAGTAACCAGCAGACCTTATACTGCTTCTCAAAATACTAACAATCCAGTTAGATCTAGTGCCGGAAGACCTCAATATGGAGAAAACAGAGTATCAGATAGAAGCTATGGTTCTGATAGAAATACAGACAGAAATTACAATAACTCAAGTCGTCCTACAATGAGCAACAGAGAAAATCCTGCTCCTGTAGCGACTCCATCAAGACCAGATTACAGCAGAAACAATTCAGATAACAGAAATTACACTGATAGATCGGCATCACAAAACAATGATTCACCTAGAAGTTATCCTGAAAACAGAAGAATCTCAATGAATGATTCAAACAGCGACAGACCAGTTTCTGTACAAAGAAGTGAGCCTTCAAGAAATTATTCTGAAAACAGAGGAAATTCTGAAAACAGATCTTACAGTTCAAGACCACAAAACGCACAACGTTCTGAGGCGCCAAGAATGAGCCAAGAATCAAGAGGCGGGCAGCCACAAAGAGAAAGCGGATCACGTGGCGGTGGAAACAGAAGAGGTTAATAACAAAATCACATTTTCTAAATAAAAAAAAGAGCACAATTTACCAATTGTGCTTTTTTTTATCTTTTTAATTATAATTGTCGCTAATTTGTTTTAAAACAGTAAATTTGCAACCGTCTTTTATAAAATCAAACATGAGCGCAGCGCATAAAAACTTACATAGTAAGTTGTCTATTGGTGGTCTATTGATCACATTAGGAATCATTTATGGAGATATTGGTACTTCTCCGTTATATGTAATGAAAGCCATTCTTGGTGAATACGCGATAAATTCAGATATTGTTTTAGGAGGTATTTCCTGTGTATTTTGGACTCTTACTCTTCAAACTACAATAAAATATGTACTTATTACACTAAGTGCTGACAATCATGGTGAAGGTGGAATTTTTGCTCTTTACGCTTTAGTTAAAAAAACAAAAATTCAATGGCTCATTGTACCCGCCATTATTGGAGGAAGTGCGCTATTAGCCGACGGAATCATTACACCGCCCATCTCTATTTCATCTGCAGTTGAAGGAATCCGAGCATTCTATCCGACAATGGAAACCGAAACCATTATTTCGATTGTAATTGCCATTCTATTTATTTTATTCACGATACAGCAATTTGGAACAAAATTGGTTGGGAAATTTTTCGCGCCAATGATGTTGATTTGGTTTGCAATGTTGGGAACTTTGGGAGCAATTCAGATCTTTCATTATCCCGAAGTTATCAAAGCAGTAAATCCATATTATGCTTACCATTTATTATCGATTCATCCTGACGGTTTTTTTGTTCTTGGCTTTGTATTTCTTTGTACAACAGGAGCTGAAGCTTTGTACTCTGATATGGGACACTGCGGCAGAAAAAACATTCGTATCAGCTGGATTTTTGTAAAAGCAACTTTAGTATTAAACTACTTTGGTCAGGCTGCATATTTAACTCATCATGAAGGAAGCACTTTACAACAATTAGGTGGCGAAAACGGAAACCCGTTTTATTTGATTATGCCACATTGGTTTCTTCCATTCGGTATTGTAGTCGCAACTTTAGCAGCCGTAATTGCTTCACAAGCACTTATTAGCGGTTCATTTACTTTGATTAATGAAGCGATGCGTCTGAATTTCTGGCCAAAGGTAAAAATCAAATATCCTACTGAAGTTAAAGGGCAATTATACATTCCTTCAATTAACTGGTTATTGTTTTTTGGTTGTGTTGGAATCGTATTGCACTTCGAAAAATCAGGAAATATGGAGCATGCTTATGGTCTTGCCATTATTTTATGTATGATCATGACTACTATTTTGCTGAATTATTATTTGATTATGAAACGTGTAAAACTGTACTTTATGGTACCGCTGATTACGATTTATTTATTGATTGAATTCAGTTTCCTTTTTGCAAATATTACCAAGTTTGCCGAAGGAGGTTACGTAACTCTGATTATTGCAATACTTTTGATTTCGATTATGACGATTTGGTATTTAGCTAAGAAAATCAATAAAAACTATACTAAAGTGATCAAAATCGACGATTATAAAAAGGTATTAGTCGAATTGAGCAGGGATTTATCGATTCCAAAATATGCGACGCATTTAGTTTACATGACGAATGCCAATCGTGTTGATGAATTGGAGGAAAAAGTAATTTATTCGATTTTGCAAAAACGTCCAAAAAGAGCTGATATTTATTGGTTCGTACACGTAAATGTTCTTGGCGAGCCTTATAAAACAGAATACAAAGTAACTGAAATTGCCAAAGACGACATTTACAGAATTGACTTTAATTTAGGATTTAGAGAGCCTACAAAAATCAATTTAATGTTTAGAGAAGTTATTCGTGACATGGTGAAACGCGGCGAAGTAGATATCACGAGCCGTTATGAATCTTTGAACAAAAACAATATTATTGGAGACTTTAAATTTGTATTGTCTGAGAAATTCCTATCAAACGATAATGATTTAAGATGGCATGAAAATATTATCATGAACTCTTATTTCTTCATCAAAAAATTGAGTTTGTCTGAAGAAAGAGCATTTGGTTTAGATAGCAGTTCGGTTAAAATCGAAAAATTCCCGATGGTGCTTCACGCTCCTGAAAACATTGGCTTGACCCGAATTATAAAAAACTAACTGTTTATAAAATATTTCCAAAAAACACTCTTTTAAAACTTTATCAGAGTGTTTTTTTTCTTTTCAAATGAAAGTCAAGTGAACAATCAAAATTAAAAATTTAACTTTCAATCAATTAATAGTACCTTTGCAACTCAAATTAGAGAAATGAGATTACACAGAAATTTAGTTTATACTACCATCGATTCTTTAAATGCTATTTTCAACGAAGGAGAATATGCAGATAAAGTGGTAGCTAGAGCATTAAAAAAAGACAAACGTTGGGGAAGTTCTGACAGGAAGTTTGTTGCTGAAACCATATACGAAATTGTTCGCTGGAAACGTCTATATGCAGAAATTGCCGAGGTAAAAGAACCTTACGACAGAGATAACTTATGGAGAATGTTTGCGGTTTGGGCAGTTTTAAGAGGCTATCCAATTCCAGATTGGAGACAATTAGAAGGAACTCCTGAACGAAAAATAAAAGGCCGTTTTGACGAACTTTCAAAAGTTAGAGCTTTAAAAGAATCTATTCCAGATTGGATGGATGAATTGGGTGTGAAAGAATTAGGCGAAAAAGTTTGGGCAAAAGAAATTGCGGCTCAAAATCAACCGGCTAAAGTTATCTTAAGAACCAATACACTTAAAGGAACTAAAGAAAACCTAAGAAACACGTTGATGGATTTAAATATCGAAACTGAATATTTAAAAGATCAGCCGGAAGCTTTAGTTTTAAAAGAAAGAGCAAACGTATTTTTAACAGACGCTTTTAAAGAAGGTCTGTTTGAAGTTCAAGATGCCAACTCGCAATTAGTTGCTGGTTTCTTAGATGTTCAGCCAGGAATGCGTGTTGTCGATACATGTGCTGGAGCGGGCGGAAAAACATTGCATATGGCTTCGTTAATGAACAATAAAGGGCAATTGATTGCGATGGATTTGTATGAAAGCAAATTGAAGCAATTAAAATTAAGAGCAAAAAGAAATGGCGCTTTTAATATTGAATACCGAATTATCGACAGCACGAAAGTGATCAAAAAACTGCACGAAAAAGCAGATCGTGTTTTGATCGATGCTCCTTGTAGCGGATTAGGTGTTTTGAAAAGAAACCCTGATTCAAAATGGAAATTGCAACCTGAATTTATCGATAATATTCGCAAAGTGCAGAGCGAAGTATTAGAAAGCTATTCTAAAATTGTAAAACCGGGCGGAAAATTAGTTTATGCAACATGTTCTGTTTTGCCTTCTGAAAATCAAGAACAGGTTGAAAAATTCCTAAAAACTGAAATCGGGCAACAATTCAAATTTATTGAAGACCGAAAAATGCTGGCTTCTGAATCTGGTTTCGACGGGTTCTATATGGCACTTTTGGAACGTAAAAAATAAACATATTAAATTCCAATATTAAAATTCCAAATTCCAATTATTGGAATTAATCAATAAAAAAATCCCCAAATTCCAATCTTAATTATTGGAATTTGGGATTTTTTTATTGTAATTTTTACGATTGTAAAGAGGGCTTTCTTAGCAACTTTCCATTTTCATTTTCTTTAAATTTCGGAACAAAAACAATTTCTTTTGGTTTCTCGAATTTTCCTAAAACATCAAAAAAATCAGGAGCAAAATCTTGCTTCTCACCTTCGATTACCAAAATCAATTTTTCACCTAAAACAGAATCAGGAACTCCAGTTACAAAAAATCGATTTGAAATTTTCCCAACTAATTTAGCTTCAATTTGTTCAGGAATCAGCTTCACTCCTCCACTATTGATCACATTGTCAATTCTTCCTAAGAAAACAAATTGTTTATCGTTTATCAATTCAACCAAATCATTAGTAACAATTGGCTCATCAGAAATAGAAGAAACATAAATTACCAGACAACCACGATCATCTTTTTCAATTTTCACATTCGGCAAAATCGAAAAAGCGCTTTCTCCAACCTTTTTGGCCGCAATATGCGTAATGGTTTCCGTCATTCCATACGTCTCATATATTTCGCCGTTTAGTTTTAACAATTCTGCTTCAAGAGCCGAATCGATTTTGGCACCACCAATAATTAGCTTTTTTACATTTTTCAGTTTATCAATTGAATTTTGGACCTGTAGCGGAACCATTGCGACAAAATCATATTTTTCAGAATTAAAAGCCAAAGGTTCTGTACTTGGTGCTTTGACGTCGATATCAAGCCCCAAAATTAAACTTCTCACCAGCATCATTTTGCCTGCAATAAACTGAGTTGGTAAACACAATAAAGCTCTATCTCCCGGCTCCAAACCAAAAAAATCTCCCGTTGCCAAAGCTGATTGAATCATGGCTTGTTTTTCTAATCTCACTAATTTTGGAAGTCCAGTAGTTCCAGAAGTCGTCATTTCGATATAATCTTTATTATCAAACCAGTCCAAAAGAAATTCACCTATCGCGCGCTCATAAATATCCCCTTCTTTTATAAAGCTGTATCCAACACGGCATAAATCTTTTGCATTTAAATGATATCCGTTTATTTTAAAATAATTATGTACATTCTTATGTGTTAACTGCGTCATGATTATAAAATTAAAAGATTCTTAAATATTTATGTTACCAGTCAATTTTTCTTTCCAATTTGCCCATTTATACTTTTTGCTGAAAATAAGCAACAGTATAGGATAAACAATCACCACGGGCAATATTACATCAAGTCCTGCGGAAGGTTCAGACATATCTTTGAAAATGGAATGCGTTTGAAAAACAGTCCAATCTGACGTAACGAGCAAAGCGCCGGTCAAATTATTCGCGGCATGAAAACCAAGAGCCAATTCGATTCCTTCATCCATTAGTGTAATCACGCCTAAAAACAAACCTGTCCCGATGTAATAAAACATAATGACATATCCCATTTTTGCGACTTCGGGATTAAAAATATGCATGGATCCAAAAATCAGAGAAGTCATCATTAGCGGAAACCATCGATTTTTGGCCAAATTGGCAAACCCTTGCATCAAATAACCTCTAAAAACATATTCTTCGGTACTGGTTTGAATCGGAATGAGCAATGTTGCAATTACAACTAAAATCAAAAAAGGGACTAACTTAAAATTCCATATAAACTTCTCAGGATCTTTTAAATAGATCGCCCAAAAACTCAAGCCCGAAAAAATAGCCCAAATGATAAATGAAAACAAAATACGATTCCAATCTACTTTTTTTCTTGATGTTGTAACCGACAAAAGTGTCTGTTTATGAAGGTATTTTACAACAAAACAAACCCCTGCAAACGCAAAAACAAAAGAAATCATAACCAAAAACAAAGTCAAGTTTGGCTCAAACACTTTCAAAACTGCATTCTCTTGTGTTGGAATTTCTGTTTTATTCTTAAAACTAGAATAAAGAATAGCTACGGAAAGCGGAATTTGGCCAACAAACGAAGCCGCTATGATAATAACTGACCCAATGAGATACAGAAAAAATTTATTATGAGGTTTAATTCCTTGTTCTAAAAACATGTAATATAATTTTAAAATGAGAATTCAGTTTAATAAGTAAGTATTACTTTTGGCATTGCGAAAATACCTATTTTTTGCGTTAACTATCTTACAATATTTAAATATAACAAAATGATACAAATTTACCATAATCCTAGATGTGGAAAATCACGAAGCTGTCTAGCTTTTATTGATCAGTCAAAACAAGAATTTGAAATTATTCCTTATTTGACTGAAACGCCAAACTTTGATGAATTGAAAGAATTGCTTAAAAAATTAAATTTAGAACCTATTCAACTCGTTCGCATTAAAGAAAATATCTGGATTGAAAATTATAAGGGAAAAAATTTGAGCAACGACGAAATTATTCAAGCTATGGTCGAAAATCCAATTTTGATTGAACGCCCAATTGTCGTTAAAGACGGTAAAGCCATCATTGGGAGAGATCTTGATTTAGTCGCTGACTTTTTAGATTAATTACAAATTATTCAAATTAACATTTTTTTGTGATTTCCTCTTTAAACCTGGAGCCATATTTGGTGTCTAAAGAGCAAATGAAACCAAAAATAACAATGAAAAAAATCAAATTTGCTGTATTGCTTGTGCTTTTTTTTGCAAGTTTTTACAACTATGCACAACAGGCGCCTCCTGGTAAAAACAAGGTAAAAGTTACTGGAAAAGTTTTTGAAAAGGTTAGCAAACAACCACTTGAATACGCTACAATATCGCTTATGGCACCAAACGACACAAAGGTTGTTGCTGGCGGAATCACCAATCCAAAAGGTGAATTTGAAGTTGCTGTAGCACCTGGAACTTATGATATCAAGGTAGAATTCATTTCATTTAAATCAACTGAAATCAAAGGAAAAAATATTTCTGGCGACACTAATTTAGGCGTTGTAAATTTATCAGAAGATGCAGCACAATTGAATGAAGTTGTCGTTCGTGCAGAAAAATCGACTGTAGAAATAAAACTAGATAAAAAAGTTTACAGCGTGGGTCAAGACATGATGGTAAAAGGAGGGACTGTAAGTGACGTTCTTGACAATGTGCCATCTGTTTCTGTTGATACTGAAGGAAACGTAAGTTTGAGAGGAAGTGACAATATTAGAATTTTAATTGACGGACGACCTTCAAACGCTATTAATATTGCAGAAGCTTTACGTCAACTTCCTGCTGACGCAATTGACAAAGTAGAAGTTATCACCAATCCATCGGCTCGTTATGATGCTGAAGGTGGATCTGGATTAATCAATATCATTCTTAAAAAAGGAAAAAATCAAGGTTTTAACGGAACTTTTATCGCCTCGACAGGTATTCCTGAAACTTACGGATTAAGTGGTAATTTAAACTACAAAACCGAAAAATTAAATTACTTCACCACTTTAGGATATAATCACAGAACAAATGAAGGTGCTGGTTTAACCAACACTGAATATTTGAATGCTGACGGAACGCCTAAAGGTTTCCTTGATGAAGACCGCGACACTAAAAGAGAATCTGACGGTTTTAATGGAAGAGCCGGAATCGAATGGACTGTAGCACCAAACACCTATTGGACAAATGCTATTAACTACCAAAAAAATTCAGGCGACACAAGAGACTTGATTAATTATTACAATTACGATGCTGCTCACGCTTTTACAGGAACTTCTTTCCGTCTAAACAATGGAGATACAGGAAGCCAAAACGTTGAGTACACTTCGAACTTAATCAAAAACTTCAACGATAAAGGACATAAACTTACTGCCGATTTATCTATTTCTAAAAACGACGACAACAGCAATAGTACGATTACTGCTTCGCCAAACTATAATACTACTTTAAACGATCAAGTTCAAAAGCAGGTATTATTTCAAGCTGATTATGTTTTGCCATTAGGAAAAGGAAGTCAGTTTGAAGCTGGATATAAAGGAAGTTTTGGAGATTTGAACAACGAATATTTTGTAACTGATGAAAATGGCGCTAAAGATCCAAATCTGTCAAATACTTTAGAATACAAAGAAAACATCAATGCTCTTTACACGCAATATGGTTTCAAAGTAAATAAATTCTCGTACTTATTTGGTCTTCGTTGGGAGGATACAAATATCCATGTAAATTTATTAGAGACGAATGATTTCAACACTAAAAAATACAACAACTTGTTCCCAAGTGCATTTATTAGTTATGAACTTTCAGACCAAAGCAGTTTTTCAGCTAGTTACAGCAAGCGTTTAACAAGACCAAGAGGACGTTTCATGAATCCAGCGGTAAACTATTCAAGTAATATCAATATTTTTCAGGGAAATCCTGATCTAGATCCATCATTGACAGACAAATATGATATTGGATATATTAAACGTTGGGATAAATTAACGTTCAATACATCTGCTTATTTTGAAGACACAAAAGATGTTTTCAGTTTTGTCCGTACGCCAAACGGAAATGTAGTAAACGGCATTCCGGTTATTTTAAACCGTCCGATCAATCTTGGAAAAGAGCAAAAATTTGGTTTTGAATTTACTTTAAATTATACACCATTTAAAATCTGGAGAATCAACAGTAACTTCAACTTTTACAACGTAAAAACAACTGGAGAAAACACTTATGTTGATTTCAACGGAAATACAGTAATACAAAATCTTGACAATCAAGCCAACACTTGGTTTGCGAGAATCAACTCAAAATTGACTTTGCCATACAAAATCGATTGGCAGTTGAGTGCAAACTACAACGGTTCACAAAAAACAGCTCAAGGAAAAAACCTAGATATGTTTGGTATGAACACAGCACTCAGTAAAGATGTCTTAAAAGACAAAGCAACGGTTGCTTTCAACATCAGCGATATTTTCAACTCAAGAATTATGAGATCATATACGTATCTTCAAAATTCGACAACACTTGAAAGCCAAACCGCTTATAGCGAAATGCAGTTCCGTAAACGTCAATTCAACTTATCGTTTACGTACCGTTTCAACAAGCCTAAAGGTGAAAGAGACAAAAATGCAGCTCCAAGAGAAGGAGACGGCGGAGGAGAATTCCCTGGATAATATTGGTTAAATTCCAAATATTTAAAAATCCAAATTCTAAGTTTAAAACTGGAATTTGGATTTTTTTTTAAATGAATCCTAATTTATACAGAAACCCGACAGGTTTTTAAAACCTGTCGGGTTTAATACTTCAACTGGATTTGGAATTTGTAATTTGATCCCGAAACCTCGGGATGGAATTTGGAATTTCCTTTTTTTAGAATAAAAAAAAAAAAAAGGACTCACAATAGTGGTCCTTTTTTATGAAATCAATTTAAAATTAAATTGATTGTTCTTCTTGTCTTCTTTTAGCTCTCTTTTCTTTGAACATTTCCCAGCTAGCACCCGTAACCCAATAAGATACGAAACCAACCAAGAAAAACATTAACCAAAACCCTATAGTTAGTATGGTTAAGAAAAGTAAAAAGCCTAAGTACTGTGAAAATTCAAACATGTTTTCCGGAATTTTTGAATGTTACGACAAATGTAGCGTATAAATTCGTCCTTGGCAATAAAAACTAAATCAATTTTCGTTAAATAACATTTATCCGTATATTTATACTCATTTTAAATAAGGATTTTTTCCGAATATTATTCAACTCTCTAATTAAGAAGAATATGAGTATTTTAAGGAGCTGATACCTGCTGTCCGCTATATCTTTTTGTTTTTAAAGAAAAAACAAAAAGGATGTCGCTCCCATCAGGGCTATGGCACTCGTTTTCAAAAGAAATTTATAAAAAAAAAATCCGTTTCAATCAGCGTTTTACGAAGTAAATCAGCGTCATCCGCGTTCCATTTACCTCAACAGATATAACTCACATTTTCCAAATAACATTTTACAAACAACATAATGAAATACAGAATAGAAAAAGACACCATGGGCGAAGTTCAAGTCCCAGCCGATAAATATTGGGGTGCACAAACAGAACGTTCCCGAAACAATTTTAAAATAGGAAACGCCGCTTCGATGCCAAAAGAAATCATTGAAGGTTTTGCCTATCTAAAAAAAGCAGCGGCTTATGCCAACTACGACTTAGGCATTTTGCCAATCGAAAAAAGAGACGCCATTGCAAAAGTTTGCGACGAGATTTTAGCAGGAGAATTAGACGATCAGTTTCCGCTAGTAATTTGGCAGACGGGCTCAGGAACGCAAAGCAATATGAATGTCAACGAGGTTATCGCCAACCGCGCTCAGGTTTTGAAAGGCTTTGAAATTGGCGAAGGCGAACAATTCATAAAAGCAAACGATGATGTAAACAAATCACAATCATCAAACGACACCTTCCCTACCGGAATGCATATTGCGGCATACAAAATGGTTGTAGAAACCACTATTCCAGGAGTTGAAAAACTGCACGCCACTTTAGTAAAAAAGGCAACCGAATTTAAAGAAGTTGTTAAAATTGGCCGTACACATTTAATGGATGCAACTCCGCTTACACTCGGACAAGAAATTTCAGGTTATGCCGCACAATTAGCCTTCGGATTAAAAGCTTTAAAAAATACTTTAACACATTTATCTGAAATTGCTTTAGGTGGAACCGCCGTCGGAACCGGATTAAACACTCCAAAAGGTTACGACGTAAAAGTAGCAGAATACATTGCCAAATTCACCAATCATCCTTTTGTAACAGCAGAAAACAAATTTGAAGCTTTGGCAGCACATGACGCCATTGTAGAAACGCACGGAGCTTTGAAACAATTGGCCGTTTCATTAAATAAAATTGCAAATGATGTGAGAATGCTGGCTTCTGGTCCGCGTTCTGGAATTGGCGAAATCCACATTCCCGAAAATGAGCCTGGATCATCAATCATGCCAGGAAAAGTAAATCCAACACAATGCGAAGCTTTAACAATGGTTTGTGCGCAAGTTATTGGAAACGACATGGCAATTGCTGTTGGCGGCATGCAAGGGCATTACGAACTGAATGTTTTCAAACCTGTTATGGCTGCAAACTTTTTGCAATCGGCAAGATTATTGGGTGACGCCTGCGTATCATTTGATGAACATTGTGCGCAAGGAATCGAGCCAAATTACAAACGCATCAAAGAGTTGGTAGATAATTCATTAATGCTCGTTACGGCTTTAAATACAAAAATCGGTTATTATAAAGCTGCTGAAATAGCCCAAACAGCTCATAAAAACGGAACAACTTTAAAAGATGAAGCGGTCCGTTTAGGATATGTTTCAGCTGAAGATTTTGACGCTTGGGTAAAACCTGAGGATATGGTTTAGTTTTAAATGTTAATTATGAATGGTTAATTATTAATGATCACTATTCCGATAAAAAAATATGCATTGTCTGACGACTGAGCGAAGTCGAAGCCTTTTTATGCTTGAAGCCCTTCGAATTCGCTCAGGGTGACAAATAAAACAAAAGCCTGAAATATCAATTTCAGGCTTTTCCAATTTATAACTAACAATTTACAATTCACCATTATCGACATAATCCTGCAAATAACTAAATCGCTCCGTCAATTTTCCGTTTTCGGTAATTTTTGCGCGTTTTAGGATTCCGTCTTTATCACCGTTGAAGAAAGCTGGAATGACGTGTTCCATAAATTGTTCTCCAAAACCTTCGCTCGCATCTTTCGGAATTTCACAAGGCAAATTATCAACAGCCATCACTGCAACCGCAGCAGGATGGAAAAAATCTACTTCTCTATCTTCTAAAGGAAAATAACCATATAAAGGTTCTGCAATTGTTGACGAACGAACTGTACAAGCAATTGGTCCATTTACATCGCATGAAATATCAGCTACAACTTTCAATTTACAGTCGCTTGCGTTCAGCATTTCTTTAGTCAAAATCATTGGCGCATTATTAGCATGAAAATGTCCTGCAAAATAAATATCAGACACTTTTGTAAATCTCTCAAAATCTGATTCGTATTCTTCTGGATGCGTAACAAAATCTACAAAATCCAAAACTTGTCCATCTTTTCTTTTGTTGTATTCTAAAACGTCTAATTGTACATAAACCGTTTGTGCATATTTTTTAGTCAAGTAATTATCAACGGTAATTTCTTTTACTTTAATTGCATCCAGAATTTCTTTTGCTCCGCTCCCAACCTTTCCAGTCCCGGTAACAACAAATTTTAGAGCTGGCATTGTGATGCGCTTTAAATGCTTAATCAAATCCTCTTTCCCTGAAAGTGTTTCCGCTTTTGGAAGCTTGAACAATTCAAATTTAATTCCGAAAGCTCTGATTCCATTGTAAACGCCAACCATACCGGCGTATTTTCCAAAACCAATCAAACGATGATCGTGCTCATTTACAATCGTTTCATGATCGTACAAGTCAATTTTTTTTTCTAAAATAGCCTGAAGCAGTTTTCGGTTATGAGGCTGTTTTTTTATGGTATGTGAAAAAAAGAAATAGGCTTTATTTGGAATTAAATTTTCTACAGGAACTTCTTTTACTCCAAATAAGACGTCACAATCAGAAATATCATCTGTTACGGTTATACCCATACTTTTATATTGAAGATCTGAAAAAATCCTTATATCTGAACTCTCTACTTCCACTACAGCATCGTGATACTGTTGTTTTAATTTTGCTAATGCATCTGGAGCAAATACTACACGTCGATCTGGTGGGTTTTTTCTTTCTTTTATAATTCCAAATTTCATTTAAATAAGTTTAAAGCATTTAATAATATAACTTTTTACATCGTATTTGTTTCAAATATAACAAATTTCGTTAAAGTTTTGTTCAAAAATTACAATTTAGAATATTTAAAAACCGTTGAACACTGAATAACAATCGACTAACTATTTTTTTAGTTAAAATTATGTTAACAAAGCCTTTTCAAGTCGCTAAAATTTCAAAAACATAAATATTGAATTCTATATATTTGTTTTTCAAGAATGATGAAAATGAGTTTCCTTAAAATGACAAAGATACCACAAATACTTTTCCTAATCTTAGTTTTAAGTTCATGTGGCAATGATAAAAAGACTAGTATTGATCCAGCTTCAGTAGTTGAAGATACAATGCCAAAGATGAAGCCTTTAGGCCCAGAAAAAAGACTTTCACAAGCCTATATAAATTCCGTACAAGGCAGAATTAATCACTTTTATAACAAAAACTGGCCAAATAATAGTATGAATGGAAGTTTCTTGGTAGCAAGAAACGGACAAATTATTTTTGAACGATACAACGGTTACGCCAATAAAAATGAAGGCACAAAAATCACTGCCGACACTCCAGTGCAAATTGCCTCTGTGAGCAAAGTTTTGACGGCAACTGCGGTTTTAAAATTAGTTAATGCCGGAAAACTTGATTTAGACCAAAAAGTCAATACGATTTTAAAAACCTTTCCATACGAAGATTGTACGGTTCGAATGCTTTTAAGCCATCGTACCGGAATGCGCAATTATGCTTATTTTACTGATCATGATAAATCGGTTTGGGACAGACACAATCAGTTGACGAATAAAGACATTTTAAATCTTTTGGCAACAAAGGATATTGGTCTTGAAGCAAAAACCGGAACTCGTTTTGGTTATTGCAATACCAATTATGCAATGCTGGCGCTTATTATCGAAAAAATCACGGGTTTAAAATATAAAGAAGCAATGTCTGAAATGATTTTCAAACCCCTTGGAATGACGCATACGTATGTTTTTGATGATGACAAAGACAGAAAAAAAATTGTTCCTTCATATAAAGGAAATGGTGCAGAAATTGGTTTCGATTATTTGGATAATGTTTACGGAGACAAAAATGTTTTTTCAACTGTACGCGATCTTTTAAAATTTGACAGAGCAAGACAATCTCCTGACTTTTTAAAACCTGCTTTATTAAAACAAGTTTATACAGGTTACAGCAACGAACGCAAAGGAACCAAAAACTATGGTTTAGGAATCAGAATGATTAATTGGGAAACCGGTCAGAATTTTTATTTCCACAACGGTTGGTGGCACGGCAATACCTCATCTTACATTACTTTAATGAAGGAAAATGTAACGATTATTGCACTTTCAAATAAAATGACCAGAAACACTTATGCGGTTCGTAAACTAGCACCTATTTTTGGCGATTATCCATTTAATTTTAAGAACGAAGAGTAAAACTATATAGTCATAAAGTCGAAAGTCAAAAGTCGTAAAGTCTTTTAACAGTTGACCATGTTGACTTTATTTCTTTAATATACTAATTGCGGGAAAATAAAAAGACGCAAAAGAAAGAAAACATGTGACTTGAAAAACTTTACAGTTTTCGATTTTCTACTTTCGACTTTTGACTTTCGACTTTTGACTTTCGACTTTTTTAAAATTTTTAGTAGAAAGTAATTTCAAATAGTATAAATTTGCAGACTTATTTTTGGGGTCGACTGGTTTTGACAGCAAGTCGAATTGAACAGTAAGCACGTCGAGCATTGAGACCTTGCTCGTAAATATAAGATCTCAAACTTTTACACGGCGAAAATAATTACGCTTTAGCTGCTTAATCCGAATCATAGTACGATTGCGCCACGTCTCTACAAGGTAGGGAAGCTGGATTCTCCTGGAAAGCCTTGGTTTGTGGCGTTCCGTTCAGGGGAACCGTAAAAATAAACCTAGATTTCTATGAGCTTCGGGTAGATTTCGAAAATTAAGAAGATAAGTGTTGGGTGGTTGTTTCTGGCCTAGCTCAACATCGAAAATCCAATCAGGAAATAAGCGTGTAGAAAGCTCTTTAGTTGCTTGTTTGGACCCGGGTTCGATTCCCGGCGACTCCACAAAAAAGCCTGTAAACTCTTTGTTTACAGGCTTTTTTCTTTTGTTTGACAGTTAAGTGTTAATGAATTTAAATTTATCATACTGGAAACAAACTTTTGATCATTTCTTTTTAGCTAGAATGTAAATCAGATTAATAGCTAACTAACCTCTTTAAATTGAAATTGACAGTCTCAATATAATCATGCTTACACTAAAAATAATAGTAATTATTTGAGGTTATGCGATGAGAGATCACTTATGATATAACAACTATTCCCCCAATTCTAACTGATTTTTTACGAGTTCATAGTATTTCCTTTTTTGAGCAATTAGTTGCTCATGTGTCCCAGTCTCCGCTATTTCCCCTTTATCAAGTACAATTATTTGATCAGCATTTTTCACAGTGGAAAGACGGTGCGCTATAATGAGAACTGTTTTTCCTTTGAAATGATCAAGAATATTCTTCATTAATATTTTTTCATTTTTGGCATCAAGAGAACTTGTAGCTTCGTCAAAAAATATGTAGTCTGGATTTTTATAGATAGCACGGGCAACTAATATTCGTTGCTTTTGACCTGTACTTAATTCAATCCCAGAATCCCCGATTTTAGTATATTCCTTTAATGGCAAATTCTGAACAAATTCATTCGCTAATGATAAATTTAATGCTGAATTTAGTTTATTACTATCTGCATCTGTATCGGACATTGTAACATTATTGATTACAGTATCTGAAAAAATAAAACCACCTTGTAGCACTACCCCACAATGTTTTCTCCATACTTCAGGATTTAATGATGATATATCATTGCAACCAATATAAATAGAACCAAAGTTTGGGTCGTATAGTTTGAGTAATAGCTTGAGTAATGTTGATTTGCCACTACCACTTGCTCCAACGATTGCAGTAGTTTTACCAAACTCTAACTTGGTTGATATATTTTGTAATACTTGAGTTTTTGTGTTACCAAAATAAGAGAATGCAACATTAACAAGAGTAATATCATCTCTAAATTCATTTATGATATTTTTACTGTCAAAGTTATTTTTATTAAAATTTTCTATTTCTGTATTAATTACATTTGAATCATTTAATCTATCAAGACTCAACCTCGCTTCTTGTGAGGAAAGCAAGAAATCCAAAAGATTTTCAATTGGCGAATTCATTTGAGCTATTATAAAAATAATGCTCATTAGTTCTCCAATGCTCAATTCTCCTTTTACTACTGCATATCCTCCTAAAAGTGAAATCAAAATATTTTTTGTTTGAGAAAAAAATAGACTTCCCATTAATTGCAATTGGGATGTTTTTAGGATTTTAATATTAGTTCGGTATAATTTTTCTTGCAACAAATTCCACTTATTAATTCGAAAAACGTTACTATCAAATATTTTGACATCTAATACCCCTCCGATTGATTCAATGAGTGATGTTTGGCTTTCCGCTAATAATTCAAATCTAATGTAGTCAAGATTTTTTTTTCGTTTTAAAAATGAAATGATCCAAATAATAGCAATTATTGAACCGATACTAAATACTCCTAAAATGGTTAAATGTAGATGACCTAATATAAATATATATATTATTAATGAAAGAGCTGAAAGCAAAGAAGAAAAATAACCTGATGTAAGAAATGATTCTATTTTATCGTGATCTGCTATTCTCTGAGTGATATCTCCTACTTTTCGCGAATCAAAAAATGATGCTGGTAATTTCATCAATCGTGAAATATATTCAGACAATAAACTCCGTATTATTTTGGAATTTAGAAATAGTAGTTGCCATCCTCGAAGAATTTTTGCAAATAAACTTAAAAGAATTATTCCAAATTGTGAAAGGATAACCAGATTGATTATATGCATATTTTTAGGAATTATTCCTGTGTCAAATAATTTCTGGGTCAAAAAAGGAAAAAATAAGGCAACTATAGCCTCAAGTATTATGCAAAAAACAATAATGCTAATTTTTACTTTTTCTTCCTTGATGTATTTATATAAGTTTATTAAACTGTTATTATTTGCATGCCTTTTTTGTGTTTGCCTGTAAAAATTCGAGTACGGCTGTAAAATTAGTCCATAGCCTTTCTGCTCAATATTATTCGTCCAATTTGATACAAACTTTGAATAGGATACACTTACTAATCCTTTGGCTGGATCAGCAATTTTCACCCCTTTCGTTGCTATATTTGTTAATTTTTGAGGAGGAATTACAACAAAATGATTCTGATTCCAATGTAATATGCAAGGCAAAGGAATTATCCCATCTTGAAGTTGTGCTAATTCCATTTTTACAACTTTAGAATTAAGACATAAGCTTTGTGCAATTTTTTTTAAGGATAAGAAATTTACCCCTAATTTATCTTTATTGGCAATTTGTTGCAGCTGATTTAATGAAATAAATCTACCATAATAATTACAAATCATTTGTAAACATGCTAACCCGCAATCACTTGAATCAAACTGCCTAAATACTTTAAATTTATTTTTAAATTTTAAAAATAGGGTGCTCATACTTAGATATTAAAAAAACATTAATAGAAAAACAACTGATCATAGTCTATTTAATTCATCTGTATTACTCCCTTTTTTATTTTTTTCACTCTGCACTGTAATTTTTCCGAATGTATAGAACACACCAAGACGAATTGTTCTAAGGTCAAAATTTTGAATAAAATTAGTGTGCATGTTTTCAAAATCGGTTTGAGTCTTAGATATTTTACCATTTGTAATATCAAGAAAATTTAAACTTAAGGAAACTCTGTTTTTTAATACTAACTTAGATAGTAAGACATCAATGTTATATGTCCTATCTAAGTTATAAAGCCCTTTGAACGTGGGTGAAAGATAATTTAAAGAAATCTCACAGCTTAGATTATTTAATTTTTGAATTTTAAAAGAATTTACTAATTGGATTTGGTAAGAAGTTAATTGCTTTTTTAATCGTGTGTTATAAACATTACTGTTGATTGAATGATTGAAAATACTGTTAGATGTAGCAATATTCCAAAACTTAGTTATTCTCTTATTGTAATAAAAGGATAGACCTAAAGTTTTGTCGTTATCCATATTAAGTTTATTGTAAATAAAAGTTTGATTAGTAACATCCAGTTTTGGAATTTGAATAAATAAATCCGACGTGAATACACCAAATAACATGACTGAAAATGCTTTTTTAATACTGGTGCTGATTTCTAAATTATGAGAAAATGAAGGCATTAACAACGGATTTCCTTCTGCATAAATGTATGGATTGGTATAGAATCTAAATGGATTTAAATCAGAAAAAGTAGGTCTATTAATTCTATAACTATATGAAGCTTTATATACGAAGTCATTTTGGGGAATTGAAAAAGAAAATGATGGAAAAATTTTAAAATATTGGTTCTCGATTTTCAAATTTTTCTCTTCTCCTTTATATCTAAAAGACTCACTTCGCAATCCTAATTGAAACTCAATACCAGAATTAAAAGTACACCAATAGTTCGAATAAACAGCAACGTTAGATTCTTTATAGATAAAAATATTACTTCTTATAGTATCTAATATTCCACTTGAAGCCTCACTTTCATAATTTATATAACGTACATCATTATTCGTTTCGATTGTACTTAACTTGGTTCCGAACGAAAATGAGGATTGAGTTGATAGCTTCATTATATAATCTAACTTGCCCGAAATTATATTAATTTTTCTTGGAGTGAAACTTGCAAAATCATTGCTATTATATATTATGAAACTGTGCCCATCTATAAAGTTTGTTTTCGTTCTTGTGTCTTGTCGTTCTTGAAAATATGTATGATCAATGTCAAAAGAAAGTTCATCATTACGTTTCCCAATTAGTTTTTTTGCAAAAGCATTTACATTATGTGTTTGATTAGTTGTTAAAACTTGATTGGTAGTATGCATAGAGAAGTCAATAGAATTGTTGTATTTTGAAATATCCGAGTGGCTATTAAGCAGCATGTCATCGTAAAAAAGACTGCCTGTAGTTGATATTCCTGCACTAAACTTTGGTGTAAATGAATACTCATAAAGTAAGCTGTAATTATTGTCACTTTTCAATCTCGTTCTGTCCATTTTTTGTTTCCAAAATATGTTGTTATCTGAGAATCGATAATTATTCTCTAATAACTCGTCTCTATAATATTTTCCAGTAGAGCTATTTAGATTAACCTGCAAATATGAAGCTTTGCTTCGATATGTTATATCTCCAAAAAAACCGAATTTTGATAAACGTGTTTGGTCAAAGTTGACTTTCAATGTATATATAGCACCTAGAGATTTCTCTTTTTTCAAATTAATATTTATGATACCTACATTACCCTCAGCATCGAATTTGGAAGATGGTGTTGTTATGACTTCAACGTCTTCAATATTACTTACAGGAATTGATTTTAAATAAGATATTAATTGTTCGCTACTTAGTTTATAAGGTTTTCCATTGATTTGGATTTGAGCTCCGGAAATTCCTCTTATGCTAATTTCTCCTAATGAGTTCATAACAGTAAATGGTATTCTATTTAATAGTTCGTCAGCTGTTAAGCTTTCTAAGTTAGAATTACCTTGTGGGCTAAATATGATTCTATCTAATTTTCTTTTTATTGTTGATCGTTCTCCTATTACAGTAACACTATTAAGTTCTTCAGTTTTAATCAAGGCTAAAATACTTCCAATATTCAAATAACCATTATTATCTACTTTAATGAGTTTAGGAAAATCGAAAACGTTGTTTTCTGTTTCTGCAAATATTTTATACAACCCTTGTGTGGTTATTTTTATAGAAAAGTTGCCAAGAGAATCGGAAATACCATAATACTTAACAGAAGTATCATATGTATTGCTCGCGACAACTGTAACCACATATATCATTGTGCTTTCAGATTTCAATTGTCCAGTTATTTGAAAATCTACTTTGCCTTGGCAATATGAAATATTGATATTTACTATCAGTGATATTAGGAAATACAAAATACCTCTTTTCATATCTTCTTATACTATAAATAATATTTGCTTAAATAAGTCTGTTTTTAAATTGTCATCTTTTGTTGATTGACAACAATAAACTGCCAAAAATTATGTCTACTCAAAAAACTATTTAAATAAAATGTAAATCTATCTATTAGTGTTACGCTTAAAGCCAGAATGTACTATCCTAATATTAATGCTCTCAAAAGAAAACGGGAAGGTTTTAGAATATAATAAATTGTTGTTTCGGCGATAATTTGGATAATACTTTTTCTTGTTTTGATTTTCCTAATATTTGGTAGAGAAAGTAATAAGATATAATTAATCAACTGTCCTTTATGAAAAGTATTATAGTTGAAGTGTTTTTATAATCAATGTTTTTTTTATTTAATAACTAATTCTAGATAAATTGGTAACTGAAAACAAACTTCATTATAGTTTGTTTTTAATTTATAAGAATAAACATTTCCTACATTTTCATCCTCAATTTTTTTTTCATCAACTATTCTCCACCAATTTGATTTAAACTGCTCCGAAGTGAATGGCAATTCGGACATTGCATTATTTATCTTTTTATATAAGGATTCAAGGTTTATAGGTAAATAGTGTATTTTGATACCAGAGGTATTACCTTCAATATGACTTATGGGAATTTCATCTATACAATTATAACGGGAGCAATATAAGAGTGCGAGTTCTCTCAGAGCTGGATTATATTTACCTACAGAAAGTACATCAACTCCGATATCTTGTATCTCTTGAGCAAAGGCTGGCGTTTCTTCCATTGTTAAGCCCTCTTTAACATCAAATTCATAGTATATTGCTAAATCTTCATCTTTCTTGACTTTGGGTAACACTTCCATTTTGTCCCAAGCTGCATCTTTAACCAACATAAAGTTTGATACAGCAATTGCAGTCCCAACATTCTGCAATGAAGATTTATTCTTTTGGAGAAAGTCAATAATATTCATGGCTTCTTCTTTTGTTTCTGTAGGATAACCAACCATAAAATTCAATGAATTTGTGATACCATAATTCGATGACCATTGCAGTAAATCTTCAGCATATTTTAAGTCTGTGAACTTATTCATCTTAACTTGAATCCTATCTGTAACACTATCTAACCCCCATATAAGCCTTTTACAACCTCCATCTTTTAATTTTTTAAAAGTTTCTTTTTTCCATGCTGTGTGTAATCTTCCAAAAATCATCCAATAGATTTCTACTTTCATCTCTTTTAAACAAACAGATAATTCTTCCCCAAATTTTGGGACAAGATCCTCATCAACGAAATAGAAATGCTTCGTATTATACTTTTCTGACAAAACTTTTAAATGATTGGCAGCAGATGAAGCATCTCCATATCTATAATCTCCATATGTTTTATAGTGATTGCAGTAAAAACATTTTGCATAACTACAACCAATAGTTAATTCAAATGGTAATAATCTTACAGGTGCCAAATAGTCATCAAGAGGAAGATCTGAAAAGTCAGGGCACAAATCTGAAAATTTATCAGGTGCTCTATATGTTCTCTTTTCTTTAATATCAAGAAGGTCACAGAATTTTGAGGCATTAGCATATGGATAATACTCATCAAATATTTGAGAAAGTACAGCATGCTCAGGCAGTTCATTTTTCAAACGTGTTATCATTCCACCTCCAGCAACCATTAACCCTCTCCATTTTTTTCTTAAATATTTTGCTAAAGTAAATCCTGGAATCAATTGCTCATCCATAGAAAAAGTAATTGCAATCGCATCGGGTTTAAAGACCTCCAATTCAGATTGAATCCAGTTAGGAAATAATTTTATAAATGGATTCTCCCTTTCATCTTCGCAAGCTTGCAAAAGTTCATTGCTATTACTAACTCCATATCTCATTCTAAATCTTGACACTCCAATGTCCGTAAAACCATAATTACTTGAAAAAAGTTCCAATGCTTCTTCAAAAATTTTTAAAGCAAATTTGTAATTTCCAAAATCGTAGAATTTTTGCCCGTTGAATATTTCTAATGCAAGATCGATGTTATCAATTATATATTGCGAACGAATCAAAGCAGAAGATTTTCGCGCAAATAATATAAGTTCTTCTTGGGAAAAATCTGCTTTTTGTTTAAAAAGTTCTATGTCCTTTTCAATTTTTTTTTGTGAATCACTCAGCGTTACTTTGTTTAATACATGCAAATAAAACTTCAAATTCAAATCAATAATTTTACAATTATGTCCACGTCTAACGAGTTCTTGCTTTACTAATGGTAAAGCAAGGTGTGGCATGAACGAACGAACTTGTGGCGGGTAAATTAGTAATATGTTCATAAAATTTCATTTTTGAATAAATTAAAAAGCCAACTGTCTCCAAATAATTCATCGTAAACAGTGTGATTTGCTTTGTGTAGTTTTTCTAATTCTGATTTGTATTTATTAGTAAAGTCAATAGCACTTACATTGTTATCTTGTGTAGATTCTAAATAATTCAACCAAGACAAAATATAACATTCAGCTTTACATAATGTCTTTTCAATGATATGACTTGTAATTTCAAATGATGAACGAGTGCCTACAAAATGTTCCGTATTATCATCTCTATATATTGGATTTTCTTTTATTAGATCGCTGTCTTGAATAGCTTTAAATAGATTTTTAGGTAATTGATTTGGTGTTTTATATCCAAGGATGACACTAAAAGTTTTTGCATCTAATTTCAAATTCAAATTCATGGAAAGGACTGGAATGTTTTTTTTTTTTGGAAATGCCAAACATGCAACTATGTTTGAAGTATATTTAAAAGAACCTTGAAGAACAAACCAATTAAAATTGGCTTTATGAGATTCCCATTTGTAAAAATTATAAGCTACTGGAAAATATTTATTCTCAAAATTGACCAATTTTCCGTCGTTTATATAACGTTTTAGAGTAAACTCCAATTCTTCTAATCTTTTTGTTAGCCTCTGTTCATATAATGATATAGAACTTTTGATAAAACTATCAGCTAATTGTTGTATCGTTTCTATATTTTCTTTTGCATCCATACCATACTAATCTCCTGTCCTTTAATTATGCCAATATTTTGAAAAAAACCACACTCAACAAACCCCTTTTTTTTATGAAATTCAATGCTTGATTTATTTAAAGAAGATATATTAACTATTATATCTCTGAATCCTTTTTCTTTTAATTCTGCAAAAAGCTGATTTAAAATTTTAGTTCCTATTCCTTTTCCTAAATAAGCAGGATTTAAAAAATATGTCAATTTTATTGTCCTACTAAAAATGTTTTCTACTCGAAAAGGATAAGCAATACCAAAACCTATAATCATCTCATCTTTCAAAGCAATGTACCCCGCATATTTTATTCCCTCGTTAGTTAATTTAATGGCCTCACTATCTTTCATTAAATCATCAGAAAAAGTAAAGGGTGTTTTTAGTACGTAATAATTGTATATTCTCTGAATGTCTTTGTAATCCGAAGATTTAATTTTTACAATTTTCATAAAAAACTACCTCAATTAAAAAAACTATTTATCCATATCTCCAGGTTGTTGACCTAAAAATCCCCTATTATCAATTGTTGTTGAAGAAACCTTGGTCGTTCCACTACCTCCAATTAATAATTCTGCCTCCGCTTCTTCGATTTCTGAAAAGCTAAAAAATCCAGAATCTGTATTTATTCCGTTTGGTTCCAATATACCAACATGAGAAGTTCCATTTTTTATTGACAATTCTGCTTCTTTGTTGAATATTGCACTTGTGTGAATTCCTAAATCAGGAACACTAATTTTGCCATTACTAATCTTGGCGTTGAATGTTGCTTTATCCATTTTCCTAATATTTTAATTGATTTAAAAATGTTTATTTTTTTGTTATATTAATTTGAGGTAGTTTCTATTTTAAATTTATGTTGTAAAATGACAACAAATACTCATTAGTTTATCTCTTTGTTAATGTATCATTAGTTTTCTATATAATAAAAAAAATAAGATAAATCCTATACAAAATTAAAGAGTTAAAGAGAAAAAAAATTACCTTTTTGCGACAGTTTTGTTGACAATTTCCGACAGTTGTTACAAAATAATGTGACTATATTGTTTTCGAATTGTTGTGGGAGTATACTGCAGTATAGTTTTTATGTATCTATTAAATGTACTTACTTCTTCAAATCCCAATTCGTCTGCTATTTGATAAAAAGGAGTTAGCTTTTTACTGATAATAATAAAAACAGCTTTTAATAGCAAATGGTAACGGATAATAGCAATGGGACTAACCGAATACACCGTATTGCATACTCTTTGTAGTGTTTTATCTGTAATATCAAGCTCGTTAGACAAACTTTGTAGTGTTAGTTTGTGAGAAATTTTAGTTTTATATAGGATTTGCAAAAACTTTTCCCCAATTTTAATGTATTGCAACGATGGATGACTCTTATTATTTATATGAAACACCAATTCGGAGAGAAATCTCTTCGATTCAGTTTTTGATTTCAGTTCCGTAAATGATAAATCGCATTTTATTGATTTATCATTTTTGTAATATAAGCTGAAAAGAATTGATTTTTCAATATCGTTAATCAGACAAGTTGGTATTAAGATACAATAAAATTGTTTTATTGTGTTAGGCAAATAAAGTAAGTGTTTCGCTGGGATGTAATACAATTTGTCAATTGTTATCTTGTAAGTTGCAAAATCTATATATATAGATTCACTTTGGTTATTATCAAAAAACAGTAATCTGTGCTCATTAGTTACAGAGCCTCCGATATAATCTGTAGGACTAGTCAATAGGGTAGTTTCAGTTATTTCTTGGTGGTTGTGTTTGCTAAGTTTTTGGAATATTTCAATCATATATTTCTATTATACAGTTAATTATACCAGATTTTTTTATGATTTTTAATTGATTATTTATATCATTCCTTTTAGAAAAAAGAAAAAGATAATTATTTCCTTCTCCTTTTTTGAAAAGATCATTATACTCATTCAGATTTTAATGATACATTCCTCATGTATCTATCACGAATCTATTAGAATATCTAAGATTTAACTTGTAAACAAATTCTTTGAGTTATTTAGAGTTGTATTTTTTTGTTTTATCTTATAATAATCCCCTATAAATTTATGTACAAATTAATTGCGAATATTTGAGCTCGCGTTAAAGTCTTTTTTGTGGCTGGTTTACTAGACTTTTAGATTATTAAGATCTCTGCTGGTTAATATATCAAAATATGATGCACTTTGATCCGTACAAGCAATACCATATTCTGCAATTAATTTTTTTACTGTTTTATTAATCGCTTGGTCTACAAAACCTTACAAAACTTTTACTTTAGAATGCCGGAAAAATTTTGAATTCTCTCCTGTTTCAATATTTTTAAATGGGTATATTCTGATATTAATACATTATGTTTCCCAACCGTGAGCTATTCCATATATTATTTTTTTGTTTAAGGAAAAGCAACAATTAAAAATTCTTTACATTTTTTAATTATTACGTAATAATAAGAAATTACTTTATAAAAAAATACATTTTCATAATTTTAACATAATTTTACCTAGTAATAAATCACTAGTAACTATTTTAAATAAAGTAGATTTGGTTTATAATCTATTTTCTGCAATTAATTTATCAAGAAAAATTTCATAAAATTATAGACGCGAAAAGTTAAAAGTACCCGAATTTAAAATTGAGTTCAGGAACCTGATAAAATTAATTCAAGCGATTTTATTCTAACGCAAATGCATCACATTAAACCCCGTGCTAATTAATTACATGAATCTAAATCTTTGAAGTTATTTATTAAAATAAATTAATTAAAATAAAAACGGTCACAAAAACAAAGAAATACCACAAATCAAAAAAAGCCTGATAAAAATTCAACATTTTCATCAGGCTTTTTACTTACTTTTAAAAATTTTCTCATCAATATTTCCACACCAAAACATCAGCCGTTTTTATAGACTGAGTTCCAAAGATAATTTTCGAGCCTTTTGGCAAATTGAAATTATAAGGCTTATCAGAATAGTTAACTGCTATTCCGAAACCATCGCGATAATCGACCATTACTCCTTCTGGATAATCTTCTATAGGTGCGTTTTGCTGTTTGTATAATTTTCTGATTACTTGTTTTTCTAAGTCGCCATTTTTCGAATCTGTACCAACATATGTCACGGTTCCTTTTCCCAATTTATGTGAAATGACAGATGCCGTACCTGCATAAAAATCACCTTGATAAGTTGCCCAGATTTCTGTTTCTTTATCTGGTTTTAGTAAATCGCCCCAACTTGTCCACGCAAACTCTTGATTTTCAAATTTAATAGCACCAGGAGAATGAGGCATTAATAAATCATAGGATTCTATTTGAGATCCTATCAAACTCCAAATCGGCTCATAAAATTTTGCTTCCCAAAGATGTCCTTGACGATTTTGGATTCCAGATCGGCAACTCATGATTAAATTCCCACCATTTTTTGCGTACAAGGTTAATTTATCAATCAATTTTTGATCGATCATTTGATAAGCCGGCACGATCAAGAAAGGATATCTTGAAAAATCTGTTGTGTCTCTGACAAAATCAACTGGCGCACCAATTGACTTTGAAGCTTTATAATATTTTAAAAAGTGATTAATCGTATTCCATTCTTTGGTCTGTTTGTTCAATTCGATCCCCATCACATTATCCGGATTAAATAAAATTCCTGTTTTGCGTTTTAGATAGTAGTCTGGTAATTCTGCCTTTGCGTTATAGTTTTTTCGAAGTGTTTCTATTTCTTTTATAAATTGGCTGAATTCCAGTCCGCCCGGTGTTGGCGTTACGCCATCTGTACCAACGATACCATAGTGATACTGCTCATAACCATACAAAGGAGCACGGAAACGATACGTACATTCGAATTTACTGCCTCCTGCAAAAACATGCCAAAGCCACATTCGAACACTGCCCGGCAAAGGTTGCGGATTAATGCTTCCCCAGTTTACTTGCCCCGGTTGTAATTCCATACAACCATACATTCCTTTAAGCGGTCTGAAAAAATCATTAGCCATTCCGATAGCGGCGTAATCTCCCAAACGATATCCATTTTTCCCTATCCCTAAACTTCCGCCATAAACCATATAACGAGTGTAGCAATCAAAATCAAATTCTTTGCTCATACCAATAAAACTCTCATCATAAGCAGGTCTGTAGTTAGAAGTAATCCACTGATCCTTGCTTACATATTTGCGAATGACTGCCGCTTGAGAATCCAGAAAAGTAGCAGTTTCCTCATCAGCAAATCTGTAATGATCCAATTGCGAATGCAAATTCATTCCCCATTCTTTATGCAAGGGAATATTTATTTCACTGAAATCAGAATAAATACCACTCCAAAAACTATTGCCCCAAGCTTTATTAAGAGTATCGATATTCTGATATTTTTCCTTTAGCCAATTGCGGTAACGTTGTTGTGCATCTGCTCCATAATCCAGAAAACGTGCTGGTTCATTATCTATTTGCCAACCAATGATATTTTTGTTATTTCCATATTTTTTTGCCAATTGCTCGACCATTTTTAAAGAATAACTTCTATAGTAATTGCTCGAAAATGAGGCGTGTTGTCTAGAACCGTGATCACTTTTGGTCCCATCCTCATACGTAACGAGTACATCAGGATGCTTGCGCACCAGCCACACGGGAGGCGTTGCTGTAGAAGTGCACATGACAATTTTTAGTTTGTATTTTGCTGCAATTGCTACTGCTTTATCAAGCCATTTAAAATCATAAACTCCTTCTTGTGGTTCCAACTGTGCCCAAGCAAATTCTGCAAAATGAGTGAACTCAAAGCCCATTTCTGCAATTTTTTTCAAATCTCGATCCCATTGGCTTTCATCCCAATGCTCGGGATAATAATAAACTCCTACAGTAGTCAGATCTTTTTTGGGAAAGTACTTTTCAAACTTTTGAGCATTTGTCCCAACACAAACCATTGCAATCAAAAAAGTTAGCACGGACTTTTTGAATTTTCTTCTAATAAGCTTCATTTTTTATTTTACAGATTTATTGCTAATTAAATTAAAGTGTTAAATATACACTTTAATTTAAACGTAAAACAGTTATAAATTTCTATCTTTTCAAAATCTTTGTTTCAAAACTCAAAAGACATAAATAAGCTTAGGCTGTTTTCAATTTTAAAATTATCTTTACGAATATGTACACACAAGGACTTCTTTCACCACCACGATTTTAATATATCTCTGATTTAACGGAGCATACTTTCGGCGCGCTTGCCGAATGATTTTCTATGCTTATTTGATAATATTAAAATCAGCCACTTTTGGCACAAAAAATTCATGAAAAATTCTTATTTCTTATTGCATCTAGCCGTTTTTCTGGCTGGATTCACTGGTGTATTTGGCAAACTGATAACACTCAATGAAGGTTTGTTGACATTCTACCGAGTTCTCTTTTCGGCAATGATTTTATTTATCCTCACCCGAATTTTAAAAATTGGAAGCGATACCACAAATTCCGAAAAAAAATCAATTGGCAAAGTTGGAATATTGATTACCGTTCACTGGGTATTTTTCTATGCCAGCATTAAATATTCAAATATTTCTATTGGCGTAATTTGTTACTGTTTGACTAGCTTTTTTACAGCGATTTTTAAGCCTTTAATTGATAAAACGAATTTCAAATTTACCGAATTAGTGCTGAGCACTTTGACTTTGGCAGGAATCAGTCTAATATTTCACTTTGATGCTTCTTATCAATTGGGAATTATTCTTGGCGTGATTTCTTCGGCTTTTGCAGCGCTTTATACCATTTATAATGAGCGTTTGTTTCAGTTTTACGACAGCAGGCTTATCAATTATTACCAAATGGTTTCGGGCTCAATTTTCCTTCTTGTTTTATTGCCAGCTTATTTATACTTTTTTCCGGTAGAAACTATTTTTCCTAATTTAAGCAATACGATTTATCTCATTTTGCTGGCATTATTTTGCACCGTAGGGCTTTATGTTTTATTTGCCGAAGTATTAAAAAAGATTCCGGCTTTTACCGTAAATCTAACTTTTAACTTAGAACCCATTTATGCTATTGTGATTGCTTTTCTTTTTTTCAATGAAAGCAAATCAGTAAACGCTTCTTTTTATATCGGAATACTTTTTATTATAAGTTCTGTTGCATTGCAATCGTATGCATCTTCAAAAGCAAATTCTAAATAACTAAGATTTATAAATTTGAAAAGCCTGAAAATACTAGATTTTCAGGCTTTTCACTTTCAAAATATATAATTTCAATTGCTACATTTGAAATTCATCGGCGTGTAAAAATTTATTTTACATCAAACCAAAGTTTCGTTGTCAGCAAATCTTTGCCTTGATTGGCAACCGCAGCTTTATAACTGTCTCCGTTTAAAGATTGTTCTGTTCCTGGGTAAAAGAAACGAGAAGGAATTTGACCATCTAGAACTGTTGCTGGACCCGCTTTCAGAACAGGATAATCCAATCTTCTCCATTCTGTAAAAGCATCAAGGCCTTGTCCGTAGAAAGCGATCCATTTTTGTGTACCAATTGATTTAGCATAATTTGTAGCATCGTATTTTACACTTGCCTGATTCAAATAATTCGAAATCGCAGCTACATCCGTAATTCCAAATTGCGTGAACGAAGCCGTAATAGCGTTTTTATAATACTGTTCAGCATCTCCAGAAATATAGCCACGCGCCACAGCCTCAGCAAGATTAAACAACGTTTCTGAATAAGAAGCAATTACCGCTGGTGACGTTGAGGTTAAAAAGTATGTTCCCGGTTTTGATGTTTTGGCAAAACCTTGGCTGTTGGCATCACTGTTCGATAATCCGTTGGCTCCTCCAACATATTTGCCTACGCTAGCATCTGATGGCAATTGCGCATAAACTGGCAAACGCGGATCTAACAATTCATATAATTTATCCACCATTGTTTTTGAAATTCGGAAATCATCACGAGTTTCAAACCAAGCCGAAGCCGGATTTTGTTGAGGTGAACTGATGTAAGTAAATTTGAAAGTATCGGCATTACTGCTAATTAATCCGCCTGCATCGCTTGTGGCATCAATCGCTGCTTGTTTTGCTAAAGCTGGTTCTCTATCAGAAATTCTTAATGCAATTCGTAAGCGAAGCGAATTCACAAATTTTTTCCATTTTGCAATATCGCCTTTGTACACCAAGTCTCCTGTTACAGCACCGTTTGCAGCACTTAACTGAGACTGTGCCTGTTTTAAATCTTCAAGTAATCCGACATAAACTTCTTTTTGTGTATTATATGCTGGTGTTACTTTTAAACCTGCTTCTTTATACGGAATATTTCCATAAGCGTCTGTCAGCAATAAAAATGTCCAAGAACGCAATGTCAATGCAATTCCTTTATAATTTGAATTGGCCTGGTCTGCTGGAAAATTGATAATCGTATTCAAATCTGTTATCAATGTCGCGTACCCAGTATTCCATAAAGAAGTGAATGACGTATTTGAAACATCATATCGATCCGGCTCTGTATATTGGATTTTCGCCCAATGTTGTACAAATAATAACGACGAGTTAAAGTTATTTCCATCTCCCCAATACAAATCGGCTCCCTGTTTCAAAGATCCTGTTAATAAATAAGGTGCTAATGGCGTTTCGGTTGCATTTGGATTTTTATTGATATCATCCAAAGTATCATCATTGCAAGAACCCAGCGTCAATGCAAATAGTGTAATATATAATAGTTTTTTCAGCATGATTCCGAGTTTTTAAAATTTAAGATTAACGTTAAGGCTAAAATTTCTGGTTGTTGGCAAGGCTAAACTTTCTAGTCCTTGTGCATTTCCAGTATTGAAAGCTGTTTCAGGATCAATATTTGGCACATCTTTGTAAATAAACAATAAGTTACGGCCCGCAGCAGTAATGCTTGCTCCATCTAATCCTAGTTTCTTAGCTATTTTTTTGTCAACATTATAAGTCAATCTAACTTCTCTAAGTTTTACATAAGTCGAACTGTAGATATAAGCTTCGCTGATATTGTATGATGCTTTATAATATTCCTGCGCACTGATTACTTTATTGTTTGGCGTTCCATCTGCAAATACACCACCGAAAATCATTCCGTCATCATAAACTGTAACATTGCTTGGAGCAGCTCCGCCAGTTACCAATGTTTTTGGGTTAGAAGTATTGTTTCCTGGATAATAATAGCTCAATCCGCCATTTTCAGCACCACGGCCCGGAAGCGTCTGTGCTAAAACTCCTGTGTAGTTTCCGGTTCTGTTTGTTCCAGAGAAAAGCTCTCCTCCTACGCTTGCATCAACAAGAACCGAAAGTTCAAGATTTTTGTATGTAAATGTGTTCGTAGCGCCTGCCAAATAATCTGGAGTATAATGTCCTAAAACTCTTTTTGTCGGATCTGCTTTTGGCAATCCGTTTGCTCCTACTACGATATTTCCGTTTGCATCGCGCTCATAAGCTGTTCCGTAAAGTGCACCATAAGCTTGCCCAACTGATGCCAAAACATCAACACCTCCTGATGAACCAATAGTATAGTTTTGGATTTTTTGATCGTAATCCAAAATTTCAACTTTGCTTGTATTCTTAGAATAATTTACGCCAATGTTCCATTTGAAATCTTTCGTTTGAATTGGAGTTCCGTCCAACTGAATTTCAACACCGTGATTGTTTATTTTTCCGGCATTGATTAATTGCGAATTATAGCCACTTGAAGCTGTTGTTTTGATTTCTAAAATCTGGTCAAAACTGTTCGTGTTATAATAAGCTGCATCAAAACGCAATCTGTTTTTCCAGAAAGCAGCTTCTAAACCAACTTCGCTTGAACGTGTTGTTTCTGGCTTCAAATTCTCATTCAATTTTTTCTGAGAAGAAGTCTGAATCGGATTTCCATCAAACGCCGTTTGGAAATTGTAAACTGTCGATAATTGGTACGGATCTGCGTCATTTCCTACTTCAGACCAACCTCCACGTACTTTTAAGAAATCAAGTGTATTGCTTTTGATTTTCAAAGCATCGGTCAACACAACGCTACCATTAATCGAAGGATAGAAATAAGAACGATTATTGCTTGGCAATGTTGATGACCAGTCGTTACGAGCGGTAACATTCAAAAACGCATAATTTCTGAAACCCAATTGCGCCGAAGCATAAGCACTATAAACTCTTAAACGAGAATACGAATTTGATGAAGTCAACGGATCACGTGAATTCGTCAACGTGTATAAATCTGGTACGGCCAAACGTGGCGCTTTTTGATAATTGTTTGCATCACTATGGTTACGCACGTTGAATCCCGCAAGCGCATCCAAACTAAAATCGTCGTTCAAGTTTTTTGTATATTGAAAAATACCTTCTGTATTTCTTTCATTTACTGTGTAAGCATCTTCAGCATACGATCCGAAAGGTGTTCCGTTTGTGCCATACTTAATCGTATATTTTCTTCTATCATTATAATAGTCAGTTCCTGTACGGAATCTAAAATTAAGTCCGTCTATAATTTTTGCATCTAAATGAATATCTCCAATTAAACGATTACGTTGCTGACTTGTAGTGTTGTAATACGCATTCCAATATGGATTGCTGTAATAGCTGTTGTTCCAGTTTCTTGTCCAATCATTTTGAAGATCATTGATGTCAACTTGACGTCCGAACCAAAGAAACTGCAACATCACACCTGCAGCACGTCCGCCTGAAGGTCCACCTGGAAGTTGTGGCGCATCAGTAACGATATAATTGGCATTCACACCAACTTTTACGTTTTTAGAAATTTGGTAATTTGTATTAATAGTAAAATTTGTTTTGTTTATTTCACTATTTGGTACAGTTCCCAATTGTTTTTGATTGTTCACTCCCAAACGAAAATCTGATTTTTCGTCTGATTTGGCTACCGAAACACTATTGTCATAAGTAAGCCCTGTATTGAAGAAATCTTTTACGTTATTAGGATGCGCTACAAAAGGCACAGCAACTCCATTTGAATAAAATTGCGGAATTAAGCGCCCGTCTAATCTTGGTCCCCAGCTTTCATCAACTCCATCGTTGACACCGCCACCTTTACCATCTACATAGCTGAATTTTCCATTTGAACCTTGTCCGTATGAATTTTGGAAAGCAGGCAAAGTGCTCACTTGAGAAATCGTAATTCCAGAATTCACGCTAATACCTAATCCTTTTTGACCTTTTCCAGATTTTGTCGTGATCAAAACAACACCATGAGCCGCACGCGATCCATAAAGTGCCGCCGCGTTTGGTCCTTTCAATACAGTTAATGTTTCAATATCCTGTGGATTCAAATCGGCAATTGCATTTCTGAAATCACGAGTTGCTCCACCAAAATTTAGTTGAGAATTATCAACAGGAACTCCATCAACAACAAATAACGGTTGGTTGTTTCCCGCGATAGAAGTTTCTCCACGAATAATAATACGCGAAGATCCCATGTCTCCTTGTGAATTCGTAATACGAACCCCCGCTAATTTACCTGTAAGGCTGTTTAAGAAATTCGTTTCTTTTGTATTCACCAGTTCCTTTCCCTTAAGCGATTGAGTCGTATATCCTAACGATTTCTTTTCTTTTGTAATTCCAAGCGCTGTAACAACAACTTCTGACAATGCATTTTGTTCTTGTTCAAGAGCTATGACAACTGCATTTTTCTGAACAATAACTTCGGTTTTTTTATACCCTAAATAGCTTATTATTAATGTATATGGGAATTTTTGTCCAGTTTGGAAAAAAAACTTTCCATCTAAATCAGTTACCACTCCGTGCGTTGTTCCTTTAATATTGACCGAAGCCCCAATAACAGGCTCTTTTGTAACTGCATCAACTACTGTTCCTTCAAGTTTTGACTGGATTAACGGTTTCGTCTCTTGTGCCTTAACCCCTATGGAAATCAAGAAAATACACAACAGAATATATCTATTTAATTTTTTTTTCATTACTTTGTTTTAGTTTAATAAAAAGGTCAGCCGAAAACAGATTTATTCTATTTTCGCTTTCCTTCTAGAGATGACAATTTCTTTAAGCTTCACCATTTCTGCTGCAACAGAAATGGTTTTTTCTTTTTTATCTGCAACACATTCGTTTTTTCATTTTTCTTTTTTTTTATTTTGGGTTATTATTATTTTATTGGTCCATACAATAGTATTCCCCCTGCAATTGAGGTTTTTTGCTATAAAATTTAATAAATCAAGTATTGAAGAATTTTAGCAGAGACATCTCCTAAAACATAAACCGTCAAAAAGTTCTTGCTCGCTCAGAAATACATCTGACAGTTTTTAATCTTTATTTTAAATTCTACTAATTTGATAGAACAAAGGTAAATTTAAAAATAGTAACTCAAAAACTTTATGCGCTTTTTTTGCAAAAAAAATGTTAACTAAAATTTTTTAGCAATTTTAAATCGTTAAAAACTAATCAGTTAAAATAAAAATAAATTTTAGCGTGATATGAGAAATTTCTGAAAACAGCCTATCAAGGTCGAATTTACTGTATCGTTTTCGTTTAAAATAAATGTATTTAAAACACAAAAAAGTATCACAATAAACCCCAAAAGTGGACTATTTTACACCTCCTTTTTCATCATTTTTCTCTAACTTAGCGGTCTGTATTTTAAAACGTACGATTTAAAACAAACTTTGTTTTTCTGCAAACCACTGAACAAAAAAGCATTACTGTTTTTTCATTTATTTTTTTGCAGCAAACATTCTTCTAATAATTTAGTTAATTGAAAACTATGAACAAATTTGATTTTGGAATTGTAGGATTAGGTGTAATGGGCCGAAACTTACTTTTAAATATTGCCAGTCATAATTTTGCGGCTGCAGGTTTAGATTTAGACACAGAAAAAGTCAATTCCCTTCAGCAAGAAGCCGATGCAAACCACACAATTGAAGCCACTACAGATGTTAAGCATTTTGTAGAGCTTATCCAACAGCCAAGAGCGATTATGTTATTGGTTCCTGCAGGAAAACCTGTTGACAGTGCAATCGCTAGCTTGCTTCCTCATTTAGATAAAGGCGACATCATTATTGACGGAGGAAATACTTATTTCACTGATACGGACAGACGATTTTTAGAATTATCTGAAAAAGGAATCCATTTCTTCGGGATGGGAATTTCTGGCGGTGAAAAAGGCGCGCGTTTCGGTCCTGCTATGATGCCTGGAGGAGATCAAAAAGCGTATGAAAGACTTCGCCCTATTTTTGAAGCAATTGCAGCAAAAGTTGACGGAGAACCTTGTGTGGAATATTTAGGAAACGGTTCTGCTGGAAACTATGTAAAAATGGTTCATAACGGAATTGAATACGGAATCATGCAGTTGATTTCTGAAGTTTATGACCTTATGAAAAGAGGTTATAATATTGATGATGAAACCATTCAGAAAACTTTTGCAGAATGGAATCAAACTGATGATTTAAGATCTTATTTAATTGAAATTACCGGAAATATCTTAAAACAAAAAGACGAAGACGGAACGCAATTAATCAACAAAATCTCAGATTGGGCACGATCTAAAGGCACAGGAAAATGGACTTCTCAAAACGCAATGGATTTGCAAGTTCCAGTGCCAACAATCGATGCGGCGGTTAACATGCGCGATATGTCTAAAACCAAACCGGAAAGAATTGAAGCAGCTAAAAAATTAGTTTGGAACCCAAGCGAAACAAATGTTTCTCAAAGTGAAGCAATCGCCGCTTTAAAATCGGCTATGTATTTTTCTATCGTGGTGACTTACGCACAAGGTTTAGCGCAACTTCACACCGCTTCTAAAGAATATAATTACGGATTAAATCTGGAAACTGTTGCTAAAATCTGGCGTGGTGGCTGTATCATTCGTGCGACAATTTTAGAAGATTTCAGAAAAGCATATGTTACAAAAGCAGATTTGTCAAACTTACTTTTAGATAGCGGAATCGCTTCAAAACTAACAGAAAACCAAGCAGGAATGAGAGCGGTTATTCAGTTTGCAGTTCAAAAAGGATTGCCAGTTTCAGGATTAATGAACTCGTTGGCTTATTTTGATGCTTATCGTTCGGCAAATCTTCCAACAAATTTAATTCAGGCACAGCGTGATTATTTTGGAGCGCATACTTATGAACGTATAGATAAAGAAGGCGTTTTCCACACACAATGGGCTGAATAAGCAACTTAAAGCAACACAACTACACACAATGACTAAAAATAAACTAAAGAATCCAACAATCATTGTCATTTTTGGAGGAACCGGAGATTTGGCAAAGAGAAAGCTCTTTCCCGCATTTCAAAATCTGTACCTTGACGGACGCATGTCTGAAAAGTTTCAGATTATTGCTCTTGGAAGAGCAGAAAAAACCAATGAAGATTTTCGCGCTTATGTAGCAGAAAATCTGGCTCTTTTTTCAAGAAAAAAAGGAATTGATGATCCAGAAACCGAAAAATTTCTTTCGCACATCACCTACCACAGTCTTGATATTGACAAAGAAGAATCTTATATTGGATTAAATGAAAAAATCGAAGGTTTTGATACCGCTTTTGGCGAACGCGCCAATCGTCTTTTCTATCTTTCAATTACACCTTCTTTCATTTCAACGATTTCAAGCAGTATCAAAAAAATCGGACTTGCAGCAAATCCGAAACAAGATCGTATTATTATCGAAAAACCTTTTGGTTACGATAAAACTTCTGCAATTGCACTAAATGAAATGCTTTCGCAGACTTTCAAAGAAGAGCAGATTTACAGAATCGATCACTATTTAGGAAAAGAAACCGTTCAGAATATCTTGGCTTTCCGTTTCGGAAATTCGATGTTTGAACCTTTATGGAGCCGTAACTTTATTGATTTTGTCCAAATTACCGTTGCAGAAGAAGTCGGCGTTGAAGAACGAGGCGGATTCTACGAAGGAGTTGGAGCATTAAAAGATATGATTCAGAATCACTTGCTTCAAATTTTATGTATGACGGCTATGGAAGCGCCTGCGTCATTGAATGCAGATGACATTCGTAACCGAAAAGCCGATGTTTTGAAATCAATTCGTCGCATCAAACCAGAAGAAGTGGATCATTATATTGTAAGAGGTCAATATGATGCTGGAGAAATAAAAGGAGTTCCAGTTCCGGGTTATCGCCAAGACAAAGGCATTGCACCAGATTCTAATACTGAGACTTATGTGGCAATGAAAATTTATTTGGACAACTGGAGATGGCAAGGAATTCCGTTTTATTTGCGTTCAGGAAAAAGAATGGAAGAAAAACAATCTTCAATCATTATTCAGTTTAAACCAGTGCCACATTCTTCATTTTCTTATGGAAAAGAAGGAATGACTCCAAACCGATTGATTATCAACATTCAGCCTGCAATGGATATTAAACTGCAGTTTATGACCAAAAAACCAGGTTTATCAATGGCTCTGCGTCCAGCTGAAATGGTTTTTGATTATTTTGCTTGCTCTACAATGTCTCCAGAAGCTTATGAAACCTTATTGGCAGATGCTTTAGCGGGCGACCCTACCCTTTTCATGCGCTGGGATCAGGTGGAAGAAGCTTGGGATGCAATTGATACAATTCAGCAAGTTTGGAAAACAACCGCTCCTAAAAATTTCCCAAATTACAAAGCAGGAAGCTGGGGACCAGAAGAAGCTGATGAGTTATTAGCGCGTCAAGGCCACAAATGGATCCCGAATACACAAACAAAAGAAGAAGTTTTAAATGATACAGATTTACAATAACACAGAAGAAATCAATATTGCAGCTGCAGATCTTTTTGTAGCTTCTGCTCAAAAAGCAATTGCGGCAAAAGGAAAATTTACTGCTGTTCTTACTGGAGGCTCTTCTCCTGCAGGAATCTATAAATTATTAGCTTCTGATGCTTATAAAAATAAAATCGACTGGAGCAAAGTTTATATTTTTTGGGGCGATGAAAGATGGGTTCCATTAAACGATGATTTGAGCAATGCTAAAATGTCGTATGCAACTTTATTAAGCCACGTTCCAATTCCGCAAGAGAACATTTTTGAAATGTACAAAGATGGCATAACTCCTGAAGAATACGCTGCAACTTACGAGCAATCTGTAAGAGCAGTTTTAGGCGAAGAAGGAAAATTTGACCTGATTTTATTGGGCATGGGAGATGACGGACATACTGCGTCTCTTTTCCCGGGCGAAGCTGTTTTAGAAGAGCAAACTAAATGGGTTGATGCTTATTATTTAGCACCGCAGAAAATGTATCGAATCACGCTTACAGCTCCTTTAATCAACAAAGCAGAAAAAATTGTGGTTGTGGCTTTTGGCGAGAAAAAAACACACGCTTTGAAAGAAGTTACAACTGGCGAATACAATCCAACTTTATATCCAATGCAATTGATTAAACCAATTTCTGGTGAATTATTGTTTTTGGTGGATAAAGCTGCAGCTGGAACAAATTAATTTTGATTTAAAATAATTTATTAAATCGCAATCATCTAAAAATGGGTGATTGCGATTTTTTTTTGTATTTTATTGATTTTCACTAAAAAAACATATCGAGGAAATTGCTCCAATAACCACTGAAGAGTTTGAATATATTAAAATATTCTTCAAAGAGAAAAAAGTAAAAAAACACCAATATCTGCTTCAAGACGGTGATAAAGTGACTTCTGAATATTGGATTGTCAAAGGCATTTTCCGCGCTTTTCATATTGATAAAGACGGCAAAGAACACATTTTGCAGTTTGCTCTTGAAATTTGGTGGCTTTCAGATTACAATGCTTTTTTCAACGAAAAAGAATCAAACATCAATATTGTTTGCATGGATGATGCAGAAGTTTTATGCCTCGCACTTTCTGGACGTGAACAATTGGCATCGGAACTTCATAAAATGGAACATTTTTTCAGAATGAAATTGACCAGCGGTTATTCGGCGCAGCAAAGAAGAATTATTTCACTGCTTTCCAATAATCCAAAAAAAAGATATGAAGAATTTGCAAGCCTTTATCCAAACATAATGCAAAAAATTCCAAAAAAATATATAGCCGAATATTTAGGCGTTAGCCGAGAAACTTTAAGCCGTCTATACTCTTCTACTACTAGCCGAGATTAACAAAATGCAAGCGTGATTTTTATCGCGCTTTTTTTATATCCCAAATTCAACAGCAAAAATCATTCTTAACCAAAGTCAATGATTTTAAAGATGCTGTCAATCTACTTTTGTCCCGTAATCAATTATTAATCAAGCTTTTTTCAAAAGTGTGATTTGAATCACAATTTTAAAGTGAGTTCGATCAACCGCTAGGTTTCAAACTTGACGGAACTTTGTCTCAGATCAAAAGCTAATTATTTCGCTTAAAAAATTATTTAACTGAAACATTCAATAATTAAAAAAATAAGAATCATGAAAACAACTGCTTTTAAATCCATCAACAAAAAAATTATCGCTTCGCTAAATGTGCTAGTGCTTATGACCACGGCAACAAAAGCTCAAAATTCAACAATCGTAAAAACAAAGATTTTGAATGAAACAATTTCAAAAATGACTCAATATGAAGTAAAAGAAGGAGAAGTAACTCAGTTTCGCAAAACACTTTCAGATTATGTTGTTAGCGCAATCGCTTCAAAAGAAAATATTATGGCTGAAGCTTTCTTTGAAGAAAAAAATCCAAATGTCTTATGGCTGATTGAAAGATGGAACAACAAAAATGAATTAGAAAAATTCGGCAAAAAAACAGAAGCAAAATCATTGGCAACATTGGCTGAAAAATCGCTTCTAAAACCTTCTAAAACCTATTTCGTAAAAGATCTTGAACCGCTTACAAAGGAGCAATGGCGCAAAACAGCAAAAAAGGAAGACAACCAACTAGTCATAATGTTATTTGTTGATGCTAAAAAAGGAACACAGCAAAATTTTAAAGATACGTACCATATCGCAATGCCTCAATTTAGAAGCGAGCCGGGCGTTGTAACGTATCAGCTTTCTGAAATTGAAGGAGATGATACACAATTTGTTACTTACGAAAAATTCAGAAGCAATGATGCTTTCCAATATCATCTCAACTTTCCTCCCATCAAACCCGTAATCGAATATTTGGAAACTAGCATAAAAACCCAACCTTTTCAAAATGGCTTGCATAATCTAATTGAATTTGCACCGCTTACAAGAGAATAATCATAAAAAACAATTATCAACATTTTAAAAATTAGAAATCATGAAAAATTTAAAACAAGTTATCGCAGCAGGTTTAGTAGGCACAGCATTAAGTGCAGAAGCTCAAATTAATCACGAATTGAACGTGATGAATCAATTAGCGACTCCTTCGCATGTGTCTGTGATGCCAGTTTCACAATTATTAAATGCGCCAGGAAATGAGGCTTTAAGAGCATTCTTTTTTACTCCCGTAAAAGACAAAACGATTTTGAAAGGCAAAAAAATCGCTGTATTGGCTGCTGATGGTTTTGAAGAAATTGAACTTACTGGACCTGTTTGGTATTTCAGAGAACTTGGCGCTCAAGTTGACATCATCGCTCCAAAATTCAATCCAGCTCCAGCAAGATATGGATTGAGCACTCCTGAAATGGCAAAAACACATATTATGGCAATTCAATATTTGCAACCTGTTGGCTGGATTAAATTTGACAAAACCGCCGACCAAATTAAAGTAAGCGATTATGATGCGGTGTTTATTCCGGGTGGAGCTTGGAATCCAGACAACCTTCGTTATGACAAAGATGTGATCAAATTTATTCAGGATTTCAATAAATCTGGAAAATTGATTGCGGCTATATGTCACGCGCCTGTGGTTTTGGCTTCAGCTGATATTCTAAAAGGAAGAAAACTTACTGGATATTGGAACATTCAAAGTGATTTGAAAAACGCTGGCGGAATCGTTTCTGATCAACCTGTTGTAGTAGATTCAAACATTATTACCAGCAGACATCCAATCGATGTAGCTGATTTTTCTAAGGCTGTAGAAAGCTGGTTGGCTAAAAAATAATCATCATAAATCGGCGGAAGGTGAAATTCATCTTCCGTCTTTAAATTCTAGCCTAACACTGTTACTTGCCAATCATTCTTTTCCGAAGCCTGCTTAAAGATTCTGGCTTAATGCCAATGTAAGAAGAAAGCTGATTTTGCGAAATCATTTGAAAAAGATAAGGTTCCTTTTTTAGGATTGTTTTATATCGTTCTTCAGGAGTTTGAAAATGAAGCATTTCTTGTCTTTCGATAATAATCAGATAGGCATACTCTGCAATCAACCTTCCAAATTTTGACCAATTAGGACAACTGTTGTACAGCTTTTCTACTGCTGCATATTCTAATGCAATTACTTTTGAATCTTCCATTGCTCTGCAACTGTAATGCGCCATTCTTTGGGTAATAAAACTAGCAAAATCAACTAGAAAATCATTTGGCTTTGCAAATCTGCTATTGATTTCGTTTCCTCGATAATCGACATAAAACATTCTGAAAAAACCGCTTTCAATAAAATAAATATGACGACAAATTTCTCCTTGCTGTAAAAGATCGGTATCCTTTTTTACTTCGATTCTATTAATTATCGGAAGCATCAAATCATATTCTTCATCAGACATTGGGACAAATGATGTAATTACGTTCTTAAGTGCATCCATACTATTGATTTTAAAAGAAATAACCCGCTTAAAATTAGATTTTATTCTGCTAAATACAAAATTGCTTTCATTAAATTATAAAGTACGTTCTTAACCAAAGTCAATGGCAGGAACAAAATTACCACTCTATCTTTGTCATGTAAATAAGTTGAAAATCAATTATTTAAAAACCATTAATTAAAAATATTCTATTACTAATAATTAAAAAAACTGAATCATGAAAACTAAATTCAACATCGAAACAAAAACTAGCAAAAATTCAAAACTAGGATTCAAAATCCATCTTCTTGCATTTTTATTGGCAACTCCCATTGTATTTATCATCTGGTATCTAACTGATACAACTTATCCTTGGCCACTTTGGTCTACAGCTTCATGGGCTATCGGAATTATTTTCCACTATTTGGGTGTATTTGTATTTAAAAACAACAACCTTAAATACTATCGTCATGGAAACATTTAAACGTATTGTAACCGGTCATGATATTGACGGAAAAGCAGTAATTATTTCTGAAGAAATCCCTTCACGAACTTATATGGTAGGTGGTCCAAATGGAGCTAAATTCCACGAAATTTGGAATACCAAACAAACTCCAGCTTTAATCGATAGCATTTCTGTCGATCCTGAAGAAACCTCACTCATTTTAGGTCCGCCAAAACAAGGAACAAGAATTCGAGTTATTGATTTTCCGCCAGAAAGTGATGAAATCCGAAATCTTACTGCCGCACAAGCTGTTGAACATTTCAAAACCATGAAAGGCGAACATGCTTCAAAAGCTGATGAAAATGCTCCTCATCCGTTAATGCACAAAACCGAAACTATTGATTACGGAATTGTTTTAGAAGGCGAATTAACCCTAATTGTAGATCGTGGCGAAACTACTGCAAAAGCGGGCGATATTATCATACAAAGGGGAACAAATCATGCATGGAGCAATAAATCAGGAAAAACATGCCGAGTGGTTTTTATTCTGATTGATGGACAATTTGAAGAAAATCTTCGCTAAATCTAAAAACCAATTGTTATGCGAGTACATCCTATAAAACCAGAAACCATGAACGATGAAGTTCGTTATGTTCACGATGAGGTTTTTAAACTCATTACCCACAGTCAAGGTCCGGTTGTAATGACAAATACTGAAGGTGCTTTGACTGGACCATTTCCTCCCATGCTTGCTTTTCCGCAATTTGGTATTCCGGCTTTAAGTTTTGTACGCTCTCTTGATAATCATGCAACGCTTCCTAAAAAAGTCAGAGAAGTAGCCATTTTAACTGTCGGTGCGGCGTTTGGAGCAAGATTCGAACTTTATGCGCATGAAATTATGGCAAAACATTTTGGCTTTTCTTCAGAAGCTGTTGCGTCATTAGCATCTGGAATTTGTCCTTCTGAATTAAATCAGGAAGAAAGAATTGCATATGAACTGGCTTCTGTTTTAGCAAAAGGAAAAATCGTTCCTGATTCATTGTACCATTTTGCAACGGAAATATTAGGAAAAGAAGCCACAGCAGAACTTATATTTCTTATAGGCGCTTATGCATTACTTGCAACAGTCTTAAATGGTTTTGATGTTCCAGCGCCTTAAATTGCTCGAACAAAACTATTTTCCTAAAATTTAAAAAGCCTTAAAGAAAGTTCTTCAAGGCTTTTTAAATTATTTATTGTCTATTATTAATTCAGATTCAAAATTGCATCAAGCTCAAGAATAGTTGTTCCTTCAGGAAGTTTTTTTGGTCCTATTGCTAATTTTTCGGCTAAAAATGCTGTAGAAATTGGTTTTAGGTTTTTAAAAAGTCCAATTCCATTAAAGAATTTAATTACTTTGACTGAAATTTTTTCGCCCAAACGATCTGTGTTTTCCCTAATTAGTGGTCCTGGTCTAAAAACCAAGTATTGTTCAAAATGAAGTTCGGCTATAAAATCTTCCAGTTTTCCTTTCATTTTGGAATAAAAAACACTGCTTTTCGCGGAAGCGCCATAAGAAGAAACCAATACAAACGATTTAATATTATTTTCTTTCCCAATTCTCGCAAATGCGGCAGGAATATCAAAATCTATTTTCCATTGATTTTCCTTTGAACCTGCAACTTTCAGCGTCGTTCCTAGGCAAGAAAAAAGAACATCACCCGTAATTAAATCCTTAAATTGATCTATTTTAGAAAAATCGACAATATGTTCTGATAATTTTGGATGCGTTTTCCCAATTGAACGTCTAACGAAAATTGAAATAGAACTGTAATCATTGTTCTTCAAAAGCGCTTCTACCAATTCTTTTCCAGTTGAACCCGTAGCTCCAATTATTATTGCTTTCATACTATCGTTTTAGGAATTACATTTCTTTCTGCTAAAAATACTTTCATACTGAAGAAATTCATCATAAAAATAAATAAAAAAAACTGCTTAAAAAGCAGTTTCAAAAACTTTAGATTTTAAAGTGAATTAATATAACCTTCAACGTAGCATAATAAAAAAAATTCCCCCTTTTTTTATTTATTACTTTTTAGTTTTGCGAATACGCGAACTTTGTTTCCAGATACATTTCTTCGAAATCAATTCCAGAAAAATTTAAAGTTTTTAAAAAGTGTTTAACTTTATTTTTTGCTAATTTGTTTGATCCTGTATAAAACAATTCATTATTTTCCAGCTTTTTATGCGTTGGCACTGGAATATCAGAATCAACAATATTGTGAATTTTAACTACATGGGCTTCTGGTAATAAAGAAGCTATTATTTCGCCAGAGGATTTCATATTCAAACTTGGCTCTAAACATTCTAAACTGTAAATTGGATTGTTTGCATGTACCAATATTTTCTCCGTCATATCTGGCAAATCAGATAAAAAAAGCTGAATATCTTCCCGTGGGATGAACAATACGAGCATTTTGGCTTTTGCAGCTTCGCGTCGGCTGACTAATTTTACCTTCCCGTCCATCATCTGAACAAGATCTCGCATGTGGCTGTTGCTGCGTGTATGGCTTATTAATACTTGGTGTCCCGATTTAGCAGCACGTGCGGCCAAATCCATTGTTGTTCTGCAAACTCCTATAAATCCAATTTTCATATCTTTTTATTTTTTAATCTACTTCGATTCCATAAAAAAATTCTTAAATCATAAAAGTAAAATATTAACATCACAAATATAAATCTATATTGTAATCAACTGATTTGTAATAGCGTACCAATAAACCTACATTTTTGTAGATTTAAAACTACAAACCGCAGATTATAAATTTTGTTTGCTATGTTTGCGTGTACAAATCTGATTGCACAAATGACGTTATCTACCACTTTTCGTTATTGCTGTTTTTTCCTGCTACTCACTGTGGCCAAAGGTTTCTGCCAAGAAAACTATGCTTTCAGATGGTATACTGCCGATAATAATGAATTGCCCCAAAGCAGTATAAAAGCGATAGTTGCAGATAAATACAACTTTATTTGGATGACAACTGAAAACGGACTTGTACGATATGATGGCAATACTTTTACCGCCTACAATTCTTCAAATACAAATTTGCAAGGAAGCCGATTTACAGATATTTTTGGGAGTGTCGAAAAAGACAGCTTGGTTTGTTATAATGAAGGAAAAAAAGAGCTGGCGATCATTACTGGCCGAAAAATAAAAGTCATCCAAAAAAAACCACCAATCTATAACTACAATAGAAAAGGCAGGCATTCCTTTTTGCATGATGGGCTTCCTTCCTATCTCACCATAGATCCTAGTGAGCAATTTTGCATCAAAACTTCAAATGGAAATATCTTTTTTGTTGATAATGATGAAGTAGAATTATGTGATGCTAAAATGAAGCGCCTTTATAAAATTGCATATAAAAACAATTCCGTTTTTAACTTTTTTGCAATTGGAAATACTCTTTTTTATCTCAGCGATAATGGAAATTATGATAGTTTTTCAATAAGCGGAAAAACTTCGGGACAACTCGATCCGAAGGTTTTTAAAACAAAACCCAAGATTTTCTGGAACATTACCACTGGACAGATTTTTCTTTCCTTTAAAAACAAAATATACCTTGTCGAATTTAAAAATGGCAAACTTTCAGCCAAGTTTATTGTCGAATTCAATGACTTTGTCAACAGCAATATCGCTTCCATTTACTATGATCAATCCAATCAAAAATTGTATTTAGGAAGCAATACAAATGGTTTGTGCATCATTACTTTTCCCGCTTTTAAATCAGTTAAAAAGGAATTTGCAAAATCTGAGGCTTATTATGCGGCTCAAGCTTTTACTGACAGTACTATAATAACCCCAATAGGACTGATTTTCGACAACAAAAAACTAATTGACAGTTTATCTTTTGAAAAAATTATTGACTTAAATGAAAAAATAACAATTGCTCAAGATGAACAAAAAAACATATGGCTTTCTAGACGTAACAATGTTTTATGTTATTTAAAAAACTCGGGATATAAAAAGTACATTACTTATAGGTTCAACCAAAATCCCAAAACAATATTCTGTGACAACGAAAACAATATTTGGGTTAGTTTGGCTCATAACGAATTCCAAAAACCAAAATTATACTGCATAAAAAACGGAAAAATACATTTGATAGCGCTGTTTGACGCAAACATCAATTTTATTGCTGAGTATGATGCAGAGACGCTTTATTTAGGCACTGAAAAAGGTCTTTTTAGATATGAGAAAAATTCTAGAAAACTATTTTTTATAAAAAGTACGAATCAAATAAACATCAGAAGTATTTTTATTGACCATGAGAGAAAAATATGGCTGACCACTTATGAAAAAGGCTTTTTTCTTTATTCCTCAGATCGCAAGCATCTCCATTCTTTTCCAAAAGACGAAGACGAATACCTTAACTCTTCACATTCTATCACCGAAGACAAAAATGGGTTCTTTTGGGTTCCAACAAACAAAGGTCTTTTTCAAATATCGAGAAAAGCTTTGCTGGCCTACCTCAAAGATAAATCAGAAGCTATATATTATCATCAATACAACAAGGCCGACGGCTTTTTAACCAATGAATTTAATGGTGGATGCCAACCTAGCAGCAATTTCCTTAAAAACGGAAATATTGTTTTGCCTTCTATAAATGGCTTTGTATTTTTTAATCCTTATAAAGTTAGGCCGTTGCTCCCTGGAAAACAGCTTTATATAGATCGCGTAATTGTTGATCAAAAAGAGCAACAGCCGAGCGACATTATTGTTTTGCCAAACGGTTTTCAAAGAGTCAGCATTTTGATTGCTTATCCTTATTATGGCAATCCTGAAAATCTGCATATTGAAGCAAAACTCGAAAAAAATGCCAACAGCCGTTGGGAACGCATAAAAAATGAACGATCAATCTCCTTTACTACTTTGCCTCCTGGCGAATATAAATTGATGATTCGAAGTTTATCGGGATTTGATTCTAAATATGTTTACAAGAAAATCTTGCTTAAAGTTCCTGCCAAATTTTACCAAACCGTATGGTTTACCGCTTTGACCTATGTTTTGCTTATCGGATTTCTAATTTCGTTATGGTACATCCGATTGTATTACATCAAAAGAAAAAATATAAAGCTCAAAGAAGTTATTGATATCAAAACAAAAAAGCTGGCTACAACAGTCAAAAAACTGCAAAAGACAAAAAGCAACCTAAAACAAGAAATCAAACAGCAGGAAACGTTGGTAAAAAGCATTAGTCATGATATCAAAAGCCCTTTAAAATTCTTGACCAATTCAATCACGCATTTATTTGAAAATGAAACCATTCAAGAAGATGCACAACTAAAAAAACACGTAGGAACAATTAAAATGTCCACAACGCAGTTGTATGAATATGTTGAAAATCTGATCAAATATTCCTCGATTTTTATTGAAGGAAAAAAACTCGAAGACGACTCCTATTCCTTATACAATTTGATTGAAGAAAAAATTGATATTTTTGAAAAAATCGCCGAAGCCGAAAATATAGAAGTCATCAATAGTGTTGACCCAAAACTTCGCATTAGGACAAATAAAAAAGCATTATCGATCATTATCCATAATCTGGTTGATAATGCCATAAAAAATGCTCCAAACGGACATGTGGAATTATTTTCTGGAACCAAAGATAATATCTTGCTGATCACCATTATTGATAATGGAAAAGGAATGAGCAAAGAACTTATTGATTATTATCTTGATTTTTATAAAAATCCAATTGTAAAAAATTACCACTTAGGATTGCACATGATTATTGAGCTTTTGTTGATTATTCACGGAAACATCAATATTACCAGCACAGAGGGCAAAGGAACTGCTATTGAAATAATGGTCGAATACGATTAATATTCATACGTTTTGAAAAGATTGATCAGTTCAACCAAGTTTGTGATTTTTAGTTTTTCAAAAAGCCTTGCTTTATAAGTACTCACCGTTGACATGTGAATGTTGAGCATGTTTGAAATTTCAAGATTTCCGTTGCCGTTTATCAGCATTTCGGCAATTTGAAGTTCTCGTTTAGAAAGGCTTTCTAACGGGTTTTTGGATTTTTTATTTATTCGAGTTTCCAACAATTTGCTTACAAGTTCTGGAGAAACATAAGTCGAAGTCTCAAAAACAGAATTGATTGCAAATATCATTTTTTCCTCGCTGCAAAGCTTATTCAAATAGCCATTTGCGCCGGCAGAAATATATTGCAAAGCATATTGATCTTCTTCATGAGCCGAAAAAACCAAAATTTTTACAGCAGGCTGAATCGCTTTAATATCGGCGATCATTCCGGTGTTTTTTCCGCCTGGAATATTGATATCCAAAAGCACTAAACAGATTGGTTTTTCTCTTAAAATCGCAAGAGCTTCGAAGAAATTTTCGGCATGTGAAATTTCTACATTTTCGATTTGTTTTTCCAAAACCATCGCAACGCCATTTCGTACCACCAAATGATCGTCAACTATTAAAATTTGCTTCATAGAAAAAAGAATTCGTATCAAATTAACACACTATTTTTTAAACAATTAAATTTTTAACGAAAAACTTTTTAGCCGAATCAAACGCACAAAAAAAGGAACAGCAAATTCGCTATTCCTTTTTTATATTTTCTAAAAAATCAAACTTTAAAAAGTTACAAGCTTCACACCCAATGTGAACCATCTTGATGGCAGTGGAACTGCTCCTACTTCGTAATATGTAGTATTAAATATATTTTGAGCGTCTAAAAATATGGTGAATTTATGAATCGACTGACTTACTCTAAAATCGTTAATCCAATACGATGGTCCAGTAATTCTTTCGTTAAAACGCGTAGCAAACAAAACAGAGAAATCTTTAAATTGATAATCAATTGTATTCGTAATTTGATGTTTTAAGGATGAAATCAAGTATTTCGAATAAATTTCTGTTCGTGAACTTTTAAAATCTGAATCTAAATAAGTATAAGCTAAAAGAATATTCAATCTAGAATCTTTAGAAAAATCGAATCTGTAAATGCCACGCAAATTGATTCCGTTTGTATTTAAATCTCCTGTGTTTTGGCTCTGCCAAGGAACTGTCGTTGCGTTTCGCATCCAGTCGATATAATTATCAATTTTTCTATAGAAATAATTCGCATTCAAACTCAAGGCTTTTTTATTGTATTTGAAGCCAATTTCACTCTGAAAAGCATTTTCTGAATCTAAATCGGGATTTCCAATATTTCCAGTTTGCTTCAAATACAAATCTGTAAACGATGGGATTCTTTGGCTTGTTCCAACATTTCCAGTAATTTTGAATGCTTCTGAAATTGCATAACTGGCATCAATTCCGGGATAAATCTGCCATTTATAATCGGAATTGTAATTCAAATATGTTCCAATATTTACATCCAATTTATTGGTAAAACTCGTTCTATATTCGGCGTAAAGCCCAACATTTTCGCGATCGTGATCTCCAATATTTGATGAATGAATATTTTCGTTTCTGAACTCCGCTCCAAAACCAATTTCTCCTTTTGCCAATTTAACGGTAGAATTCAATTCTCCTGCAATCGAGTTGGTATAATGCTGACTTCTTCCAACAGCCAAATTAGAGTTTCCTAAATAACGATAATCATCATAATTGTATCTGTAAGTCACTCTAGGCATAATTTTCCAGCTATCTGTAATAGAATGCGTGGACTGAATATTGGCAAATGTCGTTTGAACAATTTCAGTCGAATTCTTATCTCCCGGAGCCGCGTAAAATCCGTTAGCTCCAAATCCGTTATTGATGTAACCTGCCGAACCTAAAATTTGATTCTTATCATTGATTTGTACATTTCCTTGATAGAAAATTTTATTGTTCTCGAATGCCGTATTGTATCGATAACCATTGCTTTTGTCATGAGAAGCAAAAATTAAATGTTGTTGCTTTTCTTTTCCTAAAACAGCTCCGGCTTGAATTCCAGTTCCGTAAAAAGTATCTCCTGTATCTTCGGAATCTTTCTCGAAATTTGAACCTGCATAAGTGCTCACTAAAAATCCAGAATCGGTTGGTTTTTTTGTAATAATATTGATCGCTCCAGTCAAACTATTGATTCCGTAAATTCTTGCTGCGGGCCCGCGAACCACTTCAATTCTTTCGATAACTTCTACCGGAAGAGGCAAATTAAGCATGTTGTGAGCGGTTTGTGAATCAATCACTTTTGCTCCATTTAAAAGAACAACAGTTTGCTCAAAACTTCCGCCATCAACACTAATATCGGCTTGTGTTCCAAATGGCCCTCTTTGTCGAATATCAACGCCATTGGCATATTGCAAGACTTCCTGAAGTGTTCTTCCCGGAAGTTTTTTAATGGTTTCGCTAGAAATAATGTAAACATTTCTATTTTGCTTTGAAATTGGAGTACTAAAGCGATTCTCGTTAATTATAACTTCATCCATTTGATTGATGGAATCTTTCTTGGTCTGTGCGTAAAAATTGGTACAAATTACTGTCAATACAGCAATATAGATTTTCTTCATTTTGGGTTTACTGATTTTTTTGCAAAAGTAACACCTTATTCTGCCCTGCACAAGCACTAAAATTTGCAAAAAAAAAGGAATAGCGGTTTTGCTATTCCCTTTTTTCAATTTAACCTTGGGTAACAATAAATAAAAATTAATTAAAACTATTTTTAAAATTCGAAACTCCACTTTGCAACCAAGCTAAATAATCCTCAATATCAGGATTATATGCCGAAGTTTCATTCAAGGTTTCGCCTTCATTATTTACCAATACATAAAAAGGCTGTGCATTGGTTTTGTATGTAACGGTTTGGAATTCACTCCATTTCTGCCCGATATATTTTATTTTTTTTCCTGTCAATTCAGAAACTACTTGTTCGTTTTGAGGCAATTCTCTTTTATCATCAACATAAAGTGAAATCAAGACAACATCTTCTTTCAAAACTTTAAGCACTTTTTGGTCAGACCAAACATTATCTTCCATTTTTCGGCAATTTACGCAGGCATGTCCTGTAAAATCGATCATTACTGGCTTGCGCATTTTTTTGGCGTAGGCCATTCCTAAATCATAATCGGTAAAAGCGATAATGTTATGCGGACCAAATTCTGCTCCTTCCGGCAATTTTGCAGTCAATTCGTCTGAATTTGCTCCTAAACCACTCGGAATTTCACTGTAATTCAACGGTGGCGGAAAACCACTGATTAATTTTAAAGGCGCTCCCCAAATACCCGGAATCAAATAAATGGTGAACGATAAAACAACAATTCCGAGACTCAATCTTCCGACGCTGATATGCGATAACGGACTGTCGTGCGGCAACTGAATTTTTCCAAACAAATACAAACTCAGCACTGCGAAAATCGCAATCCAGATAGCTAAAAATGTTTCTCTTTCCAGCCAATGCAATTGCAAAACCAAATCGGCATTAGATAAAAATTTAAAGGCTAAAGCCAATTCTAAAAAGCCTAAAAACACTTTTACTGAATTCAACCATCCACCCGATTTTGGCAATGAATTCAGCCAACCGGGAAAAGCCGCGAAAAAAGTAAAAGGCAAAGCCAAAGCCAACGAAAACCCAAACATTCCCACAAAAGGCGCAATCCCGCCTCTTGAAGCCGCTTCGACCAATAAAGTTCCTACGATTGGGCCTGTGCATGAAAACGAAACAATTGCCAAAGCCAAAGCCATAAACAAGATTCCGATAATTCCTCCTCGGTCTGCCTGACTGTCCACTTTATTTGCTAATGAATTTGGTAGCATGATTTCAAACGCTCCTAAAAATGACATGGCGAAAACCAATAAAAGCACGAAGAAAACCAAATTAAACCAAACATTAGTCGAAAGTGCATTCAGCGAATCGGCACCAAAAGCCCAAGTAACTACAGCACCAAGAAAAATATAAATCGTAATAATAAAGATTCCGTAAAAAACAGCTTTTCTAATTCCTTGTGATTTGGTTTTGCTTTGTTTCGTAAAAAAACTAACAGTCATTGGAATCATCGGGAAAACGCACGGCGTAAGCAAAGCGGCAAAACCGGAGAAAAATGACAACATAAAAATCGTCCATAAACTATCTAATTCAGCTTTGCTTTTCTTTTTTGTAATGACTGGTTTTATGGCAGAATTTGATTCTTTTACAGTGATTGGTTCGGTCTGAACCTCATCGATTGCAGTTGAATCAGGCAATATTCTTTCTGATTTTGCCTCAGAAACAATTTTCTCAACCGTTGCGACCGCTGTCGCAGATAGGCTCACAGAAAATTCTAGTTCATCATAACTTGGCGGAAGGCAATTTTCATCGTTACAAACCATATATTCAACCTCAGCTTTGATTTTAAAAGGTTTCTTTCCGATGCTTTTTATTCGTTGTCTAAATGTTGTTTCTTTTTCAAAAAACTTAATCGACATTTTAAAAACAGGATCATTGATCGTTTTTCCTTTTTCTTCTTTTACATTTCCGATCACATGAAAATCGGGGCTTTTAGTAAAAGTAAAATGAGTTGGAATAGGCCCTCCGTCTGAACCTTCTTGGCTATATAAATGCCAGCCAGCTTCTAAAGTCGCTTTTGCCTGCAATTCATATTCAGTATCTGAAATTTTTTCGACACTGGTTTTCCACTTTATGGGAGTATAAATCTGAGCCTTTACCATTATTGTAAACAACAACAGCAGACTCACTAAAAATATGTTCTTGTTCATGAATATTTTTTTTAGAAAAGAGGGCTGAATAGCAAAAAACAACCCTCTCGTAAATTCCGATATTGCAATTAATAATGCTTACTAATTCAAAATATCAATTGATTACGGAAGTACAAATTAAATTCTGGTAAAAGGTTCTAAGATTATTTCAATGGCTTAAAAACAACCTCCATAGCATCGGCTTTGTTTAAAAAAGAAGTGGCAAATTCCTGAATATCTTTTGCTGTAATGTTTTTTACGATATTTTCATAAGTTGCAGGATCATCCATATTGTATTTATTTTCAAAATAATTATAGATTAGGTTCATGCTGTAGCTGTTAAAGTTTTTGCTGTCTTCTCTTGCTTTCAAATAATTTGTTCTAGTTTTCTCAATATCTTCCGAAGCGATTTCGCCTTTTTTGATTTTATCAATTTCCTGATAAACAATTGGCAGTAAATGTTCGACTTTATCTGCATCACAGTCAAAATTGATATTCATTTTTATTCTTGAAATTGGCAATTCCTCAAGACTTGCAATAACTTGTGCGCCATATGTTCCGCCTTCTTTTTCACGAAGACTTTCAGTATATCGCAACGTCAATATATCACCTAAGAAAGAAGCCAATATTTTGTTTTTATGGCTAAAAGCACATTCTTTCAAAAATCCTATCCTAACTGAACTTTTAGGCGTTTCCATTTTAATGAAAATATCTTTGTCAATTTTACTTGAAACCCATTTTGGAACATCCTTTTTAAACTTCTCTTTTCGTTTAATACCGTTTATACTTGCAATATATTTTTCTAATAAAGGTTTTAAAACTTCTGGTGTAACATCTCCAACAATATAAAATTCAAAGCTTGAAACATCGGCAAAACGATCCAAATAGAAAGCTTTCATGTTCTCAAAAGATAAATCATCAATGAATTGCTGGTTCATTATACGCACTTTTGGATTGTTTTTACCATAAATTGCAGAGGTCAAACTGTCTTTCATTTTAGATGAAATATCATTTTCTCTGTTTTTTAAAGAATTCTGCATTCTCTGTTTCAACAAATCGTATTGGTCTTTATCAAATCTTGGTTTAACAAAACGTAAATGAACCAATTGCATCATTGCTTCAATGTCTTTTACATTTGCAGACCCTGAAACTGCTTCTGTCAAATTATTTATATCTACAGAGATTCCTACAATTTTTCCTTTTAGTACTTTATTTAACTCAACATTCGAAAATGCTGCTACTCCTGACATCATTGCCAGATTTGTTGTCGAAATTATTGAAGGCATATCTTTAGGATCATATAAAGATGATCCTCCAAGACTAACGGCTTGCAACATAACTTCTTTTTTATTTTTATCAGCAAATTTATAATGCACTTTCACGCCGTTACTTAACGTAAACGTAGTCGCCCCTATTTCCTTAGTTTCTTTTTCAGCAACAATTTTACCTGGCTTTAAATCCGTATCGTCCATTAGTGATTTAGTCACAAAAGTATCTGCGTACGGCTGCAATGAAGCATCGTTTTCTGCTTTCTGAATGATATCAAATGCTTTTTCCTGCATTAAATTTTCTTCGCCTTCTACACCTGTAACCGTTACAACACGGTTTTCTTTTGTGTATAATTTTGAAATTTGTTCCTGAAGAATTTTGCTGTCAATATTTTTCAAAATGCTTTTTGTCATTTCAAATTCTACCGTAGGATCAGCAATTACTTCGTGGTTCAAATAATCATCTTTCACCATTCCGATTACTTGTTTATGCGAAATCTCATTTATTTTTTCCAAATAATTTTCGTAACCAGAAATAGTTTCTTTAGCGGCTCTTTCGATTTCTCCGGTTGAAAAACCAAATTTATACGCACGAACCCATTCATTCATTACAGCTGTAAAAGCTTCAGCTTGTTTTCCTGGTTTTGGCAAAACGCTCAAAATCCAGACATCATTCAAACGAGTATAATTTTGATAGCCAATTTGTGCGCCTTTAAATGGGCATTCTTGTTTTTGTGCCATTTCTGACAAACGATTGTTCAAAATTGAAAAAGCAATACTTCTTTGGGTCGATTTTTCTAAATCGGCATACGTATTCGTTGTTTTTTCAGCTTTATGACGAATCATTAAACTGATATTTGAAGCTGAAATTTCTTTATCCAAAGCCAATTTGAAAGTTGGTTCTGCTCTTTCTGGAATCGCAATTTCAAAACGCTTTTTAGGATTTACTGGCGACGGAATATCAGCAAAAAGTTTTTTGATTTTCGCTTCAACTTCATCTGAATTAATATCTCCAACAATAGCGATTGCCTGCAAATCTGGACGATACCAATCTTTATAAAAATCTTTTAACGCCTGATATTTGAAGTTTTTAATAATTTCCATATCGCCAATCGGCATGCGGTCTGCATAAAGCGAATTGTTGTAATAATATGGCGCCAACTGATTGTAAATTCTGGCGCGAGCATTTTGCCTTGTGCGCCATTCTTCGGTAATTACGCCACGCTCAGCATCGATTTCTTCATTCGTCAGAGACAAAAAATTTGACCAATCATGCAAAACCAATAAACAAGTGTCGACAACTCCACCATCTTTTGACGGAATATTATCCAAATTGTAAACTGTTTCATCTGTGCTTGTGTAAGCATTGATGTTTTTTCCGAAAACGGCACCTTGCTTCTGAAGCGTATTCAAAATGCCTTTTCCTTCAAAATGTTTGGTTCCGTTAAACGCCATATGCTCCAGAAAATGCGCCAGTCCTTTCTGCTGGTCGTTTTCTAAAATCGACCCAACATTCTGAATAATATAATAACTTGCCGTATTTTTATTGACATCTGTCGGGTAAATATAATACGTCATTCCGTTTGGAAGAACCCCTTTTTTTATTTTTTGGTTGACTGCAATTGGGTCTGCAGATTTAAAATTCTGCGCTTTCGCGGATGAGAAACACCCAACGATGAATAATAAAATTGATATTTTTTTGCTGTACTTCATAAAGCTGCTAATTAACCTTTCAATAATTTATCCAACTGCACTCTTAATTCTGGATTTGACGGACGAAACGCATCGGCATTGATGATGTTTCCTTTTGTGTCAAACAATAAAAATCTCGGAATCGCATTTACATCGTAATTTTTAGCTACATCAGAACCAAAATCTTTATCAGCCATTAACTGAATTCCTTTTAATTGTTCTTTTGTAACAAAGTCTTTCCATTTTTGAGCGTCTTTTGGTTTATCCAATGAAAGGCTTACAAAAACAATATTTTTTCCGTGATAATCTTCCTCGATTTTTTTCATGTGTGGAATCTCTGCTTTACAAGGCCCGCACCAAGTTGCCCATAAATCAATGTACACAAATTTCCCTTTGAAATCTGAAAAAGAAACAGGTTTATCGTTTATGTCATTATAAGTAAAATCCAATCCTTTTTGCCCCACATTTTTATGAAGGACTTTTTCGTATTCTAATAAAAATGCTTTACTCGCGTCAGAAATCATAAAAGGTTTAATGCTCGGCGCAATTTTTTCGTATTCTTCAATTTTCATTCTTGAAGTTGCCACTTCTTCACGAAGATATGCATCCTTTAAAGCTGAATCTGTAATATGAGTAATTGATTCTGTTAAATCCAAACGCTTTGGTTTCTCACCACCATTAATGCTTACATAGAAAAAATAATTTGTCATCAAAGAAACTCCATTCGCTAATTTTAACAAATCTGGATCTGTAAATTTCTTGTCTGTCATCCAAGTTTTAATTACTGCTGGACGATCGTCTTTGTCTGGAAACACAGATCTTGGCATTCTAAAAAAAGTATAAGTAAGTTCTTCAACATCTGTCGCTACAGCCAATTTTAATAATTTATTGAAATTCGCATCTTTTGTTTTAATTGATTTCGAAAATTCATCTGCTTTGGCAATACCTTTATCAATAAACGGATAAAATTCTACATACGATACATTTTCACCCAAACGTGCAAAAGGCGCAAATTCGTTGTAGATTTCGTTTGCTTTTTGCACCAAAGCATTTTGTCCGATATTCTTTCCGCTTAAAACGTAATTTGTTTTATTGATTACCAGATTTAAGTCTAGTTTAGGTTCTAAAAACAAACGAATTAATTGGTTTCTACTTTTCATTTGACCGTAATCTACATAATAAAAGCCAGCAGCTGAAACTGGTGTCATAAAGCCGAATTCCCCCAGCGAATTAACTTTTGCGGTAGCAGCAACGACTGGCTTTCCATCTTCAACATTGTAAAGCGTAATTTCTTTTGTTTTTAAATCTGGAATCGAGATTGTTCCTCTAATAACTGCATATTCTGAAAGGTTTGCAGCAAAACTCATTTGAACCGTGATGAAGGTCAAAATGAAATAAAAAATGTGTTTTTTCATTGTTTTTTGTTTTTTGGTTGATATTTTTAAATTGAAATTTGCATCGATTGATCGCCTTGCTCGATGATGAAATCTTTGGTTTCTTTACTCTCTTTTAGCTTTTTAAGATTTTCTGGATTCAATAAATCTTTGGCTTCAAAATCATTGATTTGAATGACCTTGGCTCCCTCTTTTACTTTCTTTAAATCTTCATTTTGCTGATCTATAATTCTTTTTACTATCAGGTTTTGATTTTCGTCAAAATCTAAATTCATTCCTCCTAAATAGAAAGAGGACATTTTTTTGAAATTTTTATTGGGTTCCAGATAAACTGTTTTATGCAAAAGATCAATGGTAAAATTGAAACGTTTGATCAAATCGATTCCCAGAGAACCATCGGCGAAAGCCCAGCTTTTATTGGCTTCGTCATATTCCTGAAGCGCGATGGTTACATTTGGGAAATTATTTCCGTTAATGGCAATATTCGGAATCGCGCCACCGACAATTTTGGTTTGTTTTCCTAAACTATAATTCACCGAAGTATATTCTGTTTTTAGACTTGCTTCGAGATTATTTTTATGATTGAAGGGGCCGTAACCAATTAAATCGTAACCTGCTCCAGTATCAAAAGTGAAATTGCCTTCGACTGATTTTTTGTCTTCAAAAGTCAGATTCATTTTTACTACCGGAAGTCCCGATTTATAATCAAAAACCATAGGTTTTGCTTTTCCCCAATACTTAAAATCTCCAAAATTGTATAAATCAATTGTCATTGTATCAAAATTGACTGATGTGATATAATTGCGAAGCAAATTGGCACCAAATAATCCATCATAAACGCCGTGTTTTGGAAAAATGACCAAACCTTGATTTTTCAAAACCTGATCACCAATGTAAATCGTATTATCTGCCGAATATTGCACTTGCTGACTTCCGCCAACCACCGAAGCCGATTTATTTTTCGTCACTACAACTCCAGCTTTGTATGCGCTATCAGGATTCAACGCCATTCCGTCTGCGCCTGTGTCAAAAAGCATTAAAAACTCGCGATCGGCTTTGTTTAGTTTTATTTTAATGGCAATTCCGTTTTCAACAATTTCAAACGGAATACTGGCTACTTCTTTTACTTCAGCATTTCTGTCGACTTTGTACAAACCATCAAAAAACGTCACATACAAGATTTTGTTCTCTGAATTGAAAACAATTTGGGTTGGCTTTTTCTCTTTCCCTTTGAAACAAAAATCAGCCAAAACAAAAGTTTCATTTTTGATTTTCGCCGATTTTCCGATTTGAATCGAATCTAAAACCGGAAAAGCTTTGAAAATACTGTTAAGGTAAAATTCGTTTGACGAAGAATCTCCCACACCAACTGTAAATTCTGACGCTAAAAGATTTTTGATGCTCGTATAATCTTTTTGCTGAAAAGCTTGTTCAAACGCTTTTACGCTTTCTTGAACACTCTTTTTTTGCCCATAATTGATATAGCACGAAATTGTCAGTGCGAATACAACTAACTTTTTCATTTTACTTTTGCAAAGTATAAGGATTATTGACAGGTGGCTTTTGTGCACCAAAATCTTTTAATAAAATGCCTTCGTATTTGGTCCATTCTTCTGGTGTGTACAATTCTTTTGCCTCAGCAAGCAATGCTTGGAAACCTTTTAAATCGTTCGTTTTTTCGAATTCTTTTCTTTTACGTTGCAAAATGGTAAATACGTGGTTGGTAACACTTGATTTCCCATAATCTGTAGCGAACTTCTTGCTTGACAATAGAAAAAGATCATCATATTGTTTGCCAACTCTTAATCCAGTAACAATTACAAAAGAAACCTCATCTGTAGCGTCTTTAGATTTTAAGTAGCTATCGATTACATCAAAAGGCACATTCCTTTTGTTTGCCATATAAGCTTGCACATAAAAATCTGGGTAATCCTTTTCATTGATCTGGGGACTATATTTTTTAAAAATTCCTTTTTTAGCCAAATCTTTTGCATTTTGAAGCAATGCTGTAAACTGCTCTACAGTTTGAAATCCTGAAGCAATATCAATCACTTTTCCATTCGGATTTATAAATAAAAAAGTTGGAAAACCAGTAACGCCGTATTTCATGCATAACTTTTTGCCAATTTCCTCTTTCAAAATATCCGATTTGAAAGTCACGAAATCTGCACTCAAAACACTGGCAACTTTAGGATCTGGAAATACATCTTTGTCCATTTGTGCGCACGGCATACAGCCCGTAAAATACAAATCGACAAAAATTAACTTTTTCTCCTTTTGTGCTTGTTTTTTAGCTAGTTCCCAACTATCATCAGCTGGATTTGTCTGTGCATTTAAAGCAATAGAAGAGCTGGCAAGCAGCAAAACTGCACTTGCGATTTTAAAAAAACGTTTCATAAAATGTGGTTATTTAGCCGAATGAATTTTAAGAATTCATCCGGCTTTGATTTAACAATTTTTAATTATCTAGTACGATAAGCAACATCAACAATTTTACATAAACCAGAGTAACTATAGTCAAGTACTAAATTTCCGTTTACAGGAGGAACTGTAAATAATTCTAATTTGCCCGTTGTACCATAGCTTCCAACGATTAATTTTTTAGTATATAATTTATTGGCTCTTGCATTACAATCCAGATAAGTGATTTCTTCACTGCCTTTGTCCAGCATTAATTTTGCAGACTGAGTTCCGTTGTCATACTCGTATAGTTTTCCTCCAACAGCATAAAACAAGTAACCAGAATCTGGACTTACAGCAAATTTTGTGGCTTTATCAATATCTGGTGCATTTAGGATTTCTTTATAATAAGTCTGTGCCAAGGCTGTATTAAATCTCAAAAGATGGAATTTTCCAGTTGTAACATTCTTCAGAACTGCAAAATTCTCGAATGAATTAAAGTTTGAGGTTGTCATATATACCAAATCACAATTGGTATTATTCCAATCTAAAACAGTTGGAGATCCCGTTAACGGAGGCATTGCAGAACAATTTCCTTTTGAAAAGCTATAACGGACAAAACGACGATTATTTTGATCATAAAAAATAGGAGGACCGGCAATTGTTCCTCGGTTTTCTGCAATAAAAGGTGCAGCATAGAAAGGTTTTGTCTCGATATCTAAAATATTTTGAGGCAAGCCATATCTAATTTGATTTGATCTCACATAACAATAAATATTTCCTTTACTATAAATAATATTTTCTGCTGGTGCAGCAGATTTCATAAAATCAACACCAAAATTGGTTTCAAAAGCTCCGCCAACACTTTCATAAGCGATATTTTGAGATTCTGTCCAAGCAAAAGAATCTGGTTCTAATCGAGCGGTGCCTGTTTCTGTGGCAGTAACATAAATTCCGTAAGCGGTAGAAGTCGAAAGCGCTGATCCAAAACATTCTACATCAACAGCTTTTCCACTCAATTTTAAAGCCGAGCCTGCAGCATCTAAAACGTCTGTAATAACTCGTGTAGTACCATTTGGAATTATAGAAACCATATCTAATCTCGCTTTTCCATCAACATCACCAACTACCATCCAGCCTTCATAAATAGCCGAAACTACATTTAACGTAAAATACTTCTGTTGCCAAGTAACTCCGGTAACTTTATCGGTAATTAAATAATAAACCTGATATTTTGCAGGCGGTAACTTTATTATGGCATCAATATCTTTTGATGTACTTATAATGTTTCTGGCGCTACCTAACGCCACCCATTGGAATGTATAACGATCAGGATCTGATCCATCATCTTTGGTTGGGTTCAAATCTGGAGAAAGCTTAAAACGTTCCCCTGTATAAACGGTATACTCTTCTTGTATTCCCGTTACATTTAAAGTATTGATCTCAGTATAATTATAATTTCCCTCATCACTTACACAACTATTTGCCACAGTAATCAAAAGCAGTAAAGCGATTTTTATTTGTATCTTTTTAATCATTTTAATATGTTTTATATGAAATGAATTTGATAATTATAGAACGTACATTTCGGTACCATCTTCTTCGTAAATCGTATTTCCAGATTTCTTCTGATCAGCCAGATAACGTTTCATAAAATTTTGATAATACACTACATCTGGAACTGTAAGTCCTGGCGAACCCAGTTTCTGTGCAAACATTTCTGGCTTCAAATCCATTAATTCGCACATCAAAAAGAATTTTTTGGCAGTAAAAGGTCCCAAATAAGCTGCAAACCATCCTGGAGGCTGCGTTAATTTGTCATCAAAAGTTATTTTAAATCGAATAAAACTCATGGTTTTCTTTGTAATTGCATTCACTACTTTTGTTTGCATTTTTGTGGTAAACCATTCATTTTCTTCCAGATTCAAAACCAAGGTGTACTGCTTGGTTTTCATGTCTGGAGTTCTAAAAAAGGGAACATCTACGGTATCAACTCGTCTTCCTGCATGAAGGTAAATTTCTTTAGGAAGTGTAAAATGTGTCCCTTCAATTGCTGTACTTGATGGATCTACGGTAAGTTTTACTTTTCTATCTACATCACTTAATTTTCCCTGAACCCTAATCGGAATTTTAAAAATTCTTCCTGTAATAGTTGATTTATCTAAACTGAAGCTAAATCCTGTACTGTCACGAACAGGTTCACTAATTCCATTGGGAGCATACAAAGCATTAGAAAAATAAATATTATCCGTGTCTTGGTAAGTTGCAATTTCTTCTTTCTCACAAGATGTAAATCCTAAAAAAGAAACGAAGATTATACTTAAAATCAATATCTTATTCATATTTAATCTTTTAAATTATTGAAAGTTAATTTCAGAATCCGGCATTGGAACTACATATTGAACAGCGCTCATGGTCACATTTCCAGAAGTCGCAGAGCCGTTTGGAATTGCCGTAGAGTTGATTCTTTTGTAATAGAAAAACAACTGCCCTTCGCCAATAAATTCTTTTTTATATTCTTTAGTAACTTCAGTTGTTAAAACTGCTGTTGCGGCTAAATTCGTCAGACCTCTGTTAAAGCGAAGTGTGTTCAAATAAGAAATTCCAGTTGCAGGAACCGTTGAGGTTTCAGCTGCGATTAAATACATTTCTGAAAGTTTAAACATCGGAATCTGAAAACGAAACACTTTAGTCTTATCTGTAACATCTTCATATTTGTAGAATGTTTTCTGCGTTTTTCCTCCCACAATTGGAATTTTCCAGCTTGGAAGACTTCTATAATCGTTATCATTTGATTCAAAAACGGCATTGATTCTGACCAATAACGGAGCATATATTTTATCATCGGCCAAACTAGAATCGAATAAATCTTTTTGTTTGGTATATAAAGTATAATCACTAATCGAGAAGAAATTTTCTGAAAAAAAAATACGATCTGGATTTGCGGCATTTGTAGCTTCTAAAAATGGAGTCCAAGGAAATAGCGTATTTGATTTCGTAAAGTTTATCACTTCATTTGCGATTGTTGAAGCACCTGTTTTATCGCCAGCATACAAAAGAACACGTGCTTTTAAGCATTTTACTGCCAAATAATTCATTCTATTTCCTCTATTTACAGAATAATACGTATTGCCATCAAAAGCTCCTGAACCTATATATTTTCCAGTTGTCAAAATCGGGTCATTTGCTAAAAGAACTAAAGCCTGATCTAAATCAGCAAGCACTTTTACAATTACATCTTTAGCTGGAAGAATTGGATTATTGGTTGGTGCATATTTATCATAATAAGGTATTCCTGGATCAGCGGGAGCAACTTTATAGATAGGCCCATATAGACGAAGCATATCAAAATGAAGCATCGCACGAATCGCAATCGCCTCACCTTTTAGCATATCGGCTTTTTCGGCAGAAATTACTCCAGCATGTTCGTCTATACTTTCCAGAAATTTATTAGCTGATAAAATAGTTGTAAATGCTGTTTCCCAAATATTCGAAAATGTAGTTTTGGCTACTTTTTCCGCATAAGCATAAGTTGAAATCTGCGCTTTATCAGGGTATGAAGTCATATTATACTGCTGTCCCAAAATCTCAACTGCATCCATAGTCAACTGTTTACCATAAAGATTATTAGAAGCTAATTGCAGATAAAGACCATTATGCACATTCTGAACTCCTTTCTCCGAATTGTACAACTGAGATTCTAAGATTTTGTCCTGAGGTACCACGTCTAGAAAATCACTACAGCCAACAGCTGTAAAAGATACTATAAGAAGGAATGAAATTTTATTTAAATACTTTTTCATACTAATTAAAATGATAAGTTTAAACTAAGTGAATAAATTCTTGAAAAAGGATAATCGATACCTCGTTCTGCTTTGATAGAAGACAATAAGAAAAATTCATTTGCGAATACATTAAGTCCTAATCCTGTTAGTCCTGCTCTTTTTAGCCAAGCTCTATCGGTTACTCGATATCCTAAACGAATCGACTCTCCTGCGATATAATCGTCTTTTTGAATAAAACGAGAGGATATTGGGGTTTCATTTGTTAAACCAATAGCTTTGAATTGTGCTTCTTGTCCTGGTGTTGTCCAACGATCTGTAAAAGCTCTAACATCTTGATTTTCAAAAATACTTTGCTTAGAAATATTCTCTACTTTGTTGTATAATGCTGTATTGAATCGCTCTGCGCCAAAACTGTATCGTACAAATAATCCGAAGCTAAAGCCCTTATACGTCACGTTTGTAGAAACAACTCCTGTAGCAGTCTCTCTCGAATTCCCCATTACAACCTCATCTTTTTTGTCTAATGTAAAAGTCGATTGTCCATTTTTCTTCAAGAAAACTTCTCTACCTGTTGCAGGATCGATTCCTAATGAAGGAACAGCCCAAAGATCGTTGCTGCTCGCTCCATCATAATAACGAGTAAGACTTGATGTTTTTTGAGCAGCGTCATTTAAAGAAGAAAGCGCATTATTGAAACCACCTAATTTATTACCGCCTGAAGCTCCCATTATACCAACGCCCCAGATAAAATTCTTTTGAAGATTATAAATAAAGTTGTAGTTCACTTTCCACTCGATACCTTCTGTATCTAAATAACCAACATTTAACGGATATGAATTTACTCCTGTTGAAGCCGCTAAGTTTATAGCAACAATTTGTGGAGAAGTTTTACGTTTGTAAGCACCTAATGTTGCTGTCAGTCTGTTTCTGAACATCCCCAAATCTAATCCAACAGATAAATCTTTGGTTCTTTGTGGTTCTAAATTTGGATTTGCCAATTGAGAAACGGCTAATCCTGGGCCAAAAACATTAGTATTAATATTATAAGTATAAACATCATAAGAAGCAAAGCCTAATAAATTTTGGTTTCCTGTCTGCCCTATGTTTCCACGAAGTTTTAAAATATTGACAATGTTTTCATTCATTTTGAACTCATTGTTGATATTCCATCCCAAACCTACGCCCCAATATGGAGAATATTTTTTGTTGGTTCCAAAATTGGTTGCTCCCGACATTGTCTGTGTAAAATCAAACAAATATTTCCTGTCGTAAGCATAGTTGATTTGATTGGTTAAATCAACGTTTCGAATTAATTGAGTATATACTTGAGGTTTTCCGTTTGCCTCATATCCAAAAGCAAATGCTGGGTTTCCTTCAACACCCAATGGAAATCCTCTCAAAGTGGTACTAAAAGCATTATTTGTGGTTTCTGATGCAGAAGCTCTAATAGTGTAATTGAAAGAATGCACATTTCCAAAAACATTAGAATAAGTAGCTCCCAAATTAGCATTCCATTTATCAGTAATTGCCTCATTTTTGAAATATGATCCTTTTTCCGTCGCAATATTGCTAATATATCTAGTATCGTCTGGTGATACAAAAACAGTTGAAATTGTACTGTTTCTAGATACCGATAAAGCTCCCGTCGTTTTAAGATGCGGATTTATGTCATAATTAATAGCAAAGTTATTGGTAAAATTGAAGGCATTTGATTTATCATAACTTCCCAAGAAAACATTGTAAAGCGGATTTGCTGCTTGATTTACCACAATATTTTTTTGCTCCAATGGAAATGAAGAACCGTCCAAATAGCGTGTTATAACTCCGTCTTTATTATATTTTGGATAATACGGACTTACTTTTGCCCAAGTTTCAAAAGAACCATAAGGAGATTCTTGATTATCTCCTCCAGAAACAAAAAATTGATTATTAATACTCAATTTATTTTTGCGGTAAGTTAATGTTGTATTATATCCCCAGGTATTATGCTCAGTTCCTTTCATAGTTCCTGTAAGCTTTTTATAATTGCCTGCGATATTAAATCTGAATTCATCACTTCCTCCACCAAAATTCAAACTGTGTCCAGATGTAATCCCCATTTGGATTGGCTCATTTAACCAATATGTATCAATTCCGCTACGCACACCTGCTAAACGTCTTTGATATTCTTTTTGTACTTTAAAGTCAAATTCAGAAGCAGGATTAGAAGTAGTATATACTCCAGAAAGTCTCTCAAACTCAAGTTTTTGTTCAGCATTCATTAAATGATAAACACTTAAATCTGCTACTTCATAAGAAGAATTATAAACATAATTGAACTGCAATTGTCCAGGCAGAGGTTTATTAGTTTCGATAACTACAACACCGTTCGCAGAACGAGAACCGTACAATGCCGTTGAAGCGGCGTCTTTTAATAAAGTGATGCTCGCAATTCTGTTGATATCTAAATCGACAACTTGCTGCAAAGTTGTTGGAAATCCGTCCAAAATAAACAACGGTTGATTTGGATCGTCCCTAAATTGGCTGTCAACTTGATTGGCTGTTAAACTTGTCTGCCCTCTCACCTCGATTGTTGGCAGAATATTCGGGTTCGAACCTGCAATATTGTTATTGACAACAATAAAAGATGGATCTAGTGTTTTTAAAGCCTGAACTGCATTTTGAGTCGAAATTTGTCTTAATTCTTCTCCTCTAAAAGTCGTTACCGCACCAGTTATCAATTCTTTTTTACGAACTGTAACTCCAGTATTTACCACAACCCCTTCAAGTTCTTTTCGTTCTTCCTGAAGTTTAACGTTGATTACTTTTCTCTTATTAACCTCAACAATTTGTGCTCGATGGCCAACATAAGTAAATAAAATCTGTCCATCTTCTGGAGCTGTAATAGTATACCTTCCGTCAAAATCAGTTTGAACGGCTGTTTTTGTACCTTTTACAATTATGTTTACGCCCGGAAGCGGTTCATTTTTATCATTGGTAACGATACCTTTGATTTCAATAGATTTGGATTGCAGTACTACAACTTTCTCAGCTGGTATTTCTTTTACTAAAATTATATTTCCATTCGTAAAGCTGAAATTGAAATTTTTGCTTGGAAAACTGGCTTCCAGTAAATCATTTACCTTGATTTTACCCTTTTTCAAATGTACTTTTGGCAATTTCTTGAATAAATCTTCCTGATAAATAAAAGTGTAGTCTGTTTGTTGTTTGATAATGTCAAAAACTTCATCAACAGTTACCGTTTTATCGGTTGCAATTACAATTTTTGTGTTTTGTGAAAATAAATTTGCGGGAGAAAAACCAAAAATTGCAGTACAAAACAAGAATATAAAAGTTCTCATAATGTTAATAATTAGCCGTTTTCTAATATAGAAAATAGCACTGGTTAATTTAAATTTCATAAATTTACATGTTAATTGGTTGGTTGGTTTTAAAACTGATTAATTGATTAATACACAGAAAGGGATGAAGTGCGGTACGGTGAGAGGTCTGAACTTTAATCCCTTTTCTTTTTATTTTATTATAATCTTATTGTCTTTTTTCTCATAGGCATTAATGAAATTAATATTCTTGATCGTGGTTAATATGTCTTCTAATTTTTGATTTTTATTCAAAACACCATTAAATCTTACGTTTCCTAGAGCAGGATCTGCAAACTCAATATCAACATCATACCATCTAGACAATACTTTTGCGATATCTTTAAGTGGCATTCCTTTAAAAACAAACAATCCTTTTCTCCAAGAAATTTCGTTGTACACATCAACTTCAGAAATTGAAATACTTCCGTTAGAACCACTAATTCTAGATTGTTGGTCTGGAGCCAAAATTTCTTTATTACTGGAATTGCTCACAGCAACTTTCCCTTTTACCAATGTGGTATAAATTGTCGTTTCGTCTTTGTAGGCCTTAATATTAAATTCGGTTCCAATAACTTCAACATTCTGTCCTTGAGTTTTGACTTTAAATTTTGAGCCTTTATGTTTTGTACTTGGCGAAACTTCAAAATAAGCTTCTCCGTAAACCAATTCCACTTGTCTGATTTCGCCATCCACAAAAGCAACAGGATATTTTAATTGTGATTCTGAGTTCAGCCAAACTTTTGTACTATCGGCCAATTGAACAAAAAACTGTCCTCCTCTTGGAATCGTTAAAAAATTATTTGCGATCGCGGCAGTTTTGCCATCTTTTGAATTGTAGATTAATTTCTCGCCATTACTAGAAACATTTCCTTGACTATAGGATTCTCCCCTTTTCAATTCGATAACAGAACCGTCTTCTAATGTCAATGTTGCTTTATCGCTTCCAATCAAAATATTTTTATGAGCAACAACTGGAATATTTTGTCTTGTATTTTTTCCTGTATGGAATAAAAGCGAAATTGAAATCAGCATCGCCACTGAAGCCGCAACCGCAACTTTAAAACTTGTTCTAGAATAAAATGGCCTTAGCGGAATAATTTTTGTTTCTTCAGACTTTATTGTCCTCTGAATCCGATTCAGCATTTTATTCTGAATTTCTTCTTTTGATCCTAACGCATCATCCCATTCTTCTGAAGTTTGAAAACTTTCGTAAAAATGCAACAACTGCTTATTCTCCTCCCGATTCGTATCGCCAGAAAGATATCTGTTTAATAACGTTAAGAATTCTTCTTTTTTCATTTTTTTTATTATTAATGCAGGAGTATATTAGGTAAGTATCTAAAAAGACATTTACCCCCTAGTCCAAATTCTATTTTTTTTTGATTTTTTTTATCCTTTTAAGAAAAACCTCGCCAGAAACCAGAAAATTCAACGCTTTAGGCTTATAATCGGCAAACATTTTTTGTTTTCTTTTAAAGATTTTCAGAAAGCCATAAAATCATCGCCGCGCCCAATGAGCTTCCCATCGACAAACGAATCGTTTGAAGTGCTTTTGTAATGTGATTTTCGACTGTTTTGATTGAAATATTCAAACGCTCAGCAATTTCTTTATGACTAAGCTGTTCTTCGCGACTCAGTTTATAAACAGCCTGACATTTTTCGGGAAGTGCCTCAATAATCAAATTAAGTTGTTGCACTAATTCTTCATGCATCAACTGTGTTTCGGGCGTTGTATATTGAAAACGTTTTTCTAAATCATCAAAAAGCTCGACCTTGATTTTGTCTTTATTCTTTTTTAAATGATTAAAAACTTGGTAACGTGCACAAGCATACATATAGCCTTTTAAAGAAATGTGGATTTCTAATTTTTCGCGATTGTGCCAAATGTTCATGAAGATATCCTGAATAATATCTTCGCACAATTCTTTATCTTTTATGATATTATAAGCCGAAATAAAAAGTGCCTGCCAAAAGGTATTGTACAATTCCGTCAACGCCGATTCATCTCCGGAGCGAAGACGATCAATTAAAATCTTATCTTGATTTGAGGATAACGATTGCAACTTTTTGGCTTTTGGAAAATTGAATAATTCGCAACAAACTTAATAATATTATCTAATAATCCTAATTTGCTCAACCACACAACGCGCGCTTAACATTATTCAAATAATTCCATGAAAGTCTCTAATCGCTATAAATTTGATAATTTCACAAACTTAAAAATCTAAAAAATTTGACTTTATATAATTTTTTAGATTTTAAAAACAGATTTTTCAAACAGCCCTTTGTTAAGATAAAATCATTTTTTTGTCAAGAATAGCTAAAATACCGTAGCCAATTTCTTAGATCGCAAATTTGAGCGAAAGCAACTTTTAGAAATTAGTAAAAAAACTTTACTATATTTTTTAACACTTAGTTTGAAAATACTCTAAGGCAAAAAAAAATCGGAAGAAACTTCCGATTTTAAATTTTTATGATTCACAACTGCTGCAGGTAACCAAACTTGTAACCAATTCTTTTGAAACACTCTGGCTTCTTTGGTAATACAAGCTTTTGATTCCGAGTTGCCAAGATTCGATCATTAATCTATTTACTTCTTTAATAGGCAATTCTGCAGGAATATTAAGATTTAAACTTTGTCCTTGATCTACAAATTTTTGACGAATCGCAGCTTGTTGTACAATTTCGAGCTGACTGATTTCTTTGAACGTTTTAAAAACGTCTTTTTCGGTTTGCGAAAGTTCTTCCATGTGCTGCACGCTTCCTCCATTTAGCATAATTCCTCTCCATACCTCTTCGTTGTCAAGGCCTTTGTTTTCCAGCAGTTTTTTTAAATATTTATTCTTGCGCATAAAATTTCCTTTGCTCAAACCTGCTTTGTAATAATTACTACTAAAAGGTTCAATTCCCGGAGAAGTTTGCCCTAAAATTGCTGATGATGACGTTGTTGGAGCAATAGCCATTGTAGTTGTATTTCGTCTTCCGTATCCTTTTAGCAATTCTGGTTCACCATAAATTCGGGCTAAGTCTTGAGTGGCTTTATCGGCTTTGTCGCTAATGTGTTTGAAAATTTCTGTTGTTTTCATTTTAGCTTCCAAGCCTTCAAACGGAATCATATTTTTCTGTAAATACGAATGCCATCCTAGAACTCCTAAACCTAAAGCACGATGTCTTTTTGCAAATTTATTCGCCGCAGAAAGATAATAATTGCCTTCGGTTTTCTCTATAAATTCCTGTAAAACGGCATCCAAGAAAAATATCGCCAATTTTACGGCTTCAGTATCTTTCCATTCCTCGTAAAGCTCCAAATTCATTGACGAAAGACAGCAAATAAATGATTCATCAAAATCAGATGGAAGCATAATTTCACTGCACAAATTACTCGCGTTGATACGCAGATTTTTATCTTTATAAACTTGCGGTTTGTTTTTATTTACGTTGTCACTGAAAAAAATATAAGGCAATCCTTTTTGCTGACGGCTTTCTAGGACTTTCGCCCAAATTTGGCGTTTTTCAATATCGCCGTCAATCATTTCTTGCATCCAATAATCAGGAACGCAAATTCCTGTGAATAAATTCTGAATTGGATTTCCAATGCTTTTTATCTTTAAAAATTCCTCAATATCAGGATGATCAACATCTAAATATGCTGCAAATGCGCCACGGCGAACGCCACCTTGCGAAATTGTATCCATTGCAGTATCAAAAAGTTTCATAAAACTTACGGCACCACTACTTTTTCCGTTATCAGTTACGGCGCTTCCTCGGCCACGCATTTCACCAAAATAACCTGAAGTTCCACCGCCAATCTTTGTTTGCATAATAACCTCGCCAAGCTTGTGCGTGATTCCTTCAATTTTATCCGGAATATGAACATTGAAACACGAAATTGGCAAACCTCGTTCTGTACCCATATTTGCCCAAACTGGCGAGCTGATGCTCATCCAGCCGCGTTCGATCATTTCAACAAAAGACTCTTTCAGTTCAGGTTTATAAAGTCTTCTAGCAGCCGCTGCACAAATTCTGTCAATTGCACCTTCGATCGTTTCACCTTTTAAAAGATAACCGCGATTCAATATTTGTTCACTTTCGGAGTTTTTCCACCACATTTTATTTCCAGCGTCGCTCATCGGTCTGCTTTCTTCATTTATATCTATAATATTCATCATTTTATGCTTTTAGAACAAATCATTTGCCGTTATACTCTTATCATGTTTCGTATATTCTACTGGTCTTTTTGCAAAAAAATCATCCAGACTGTTGGCAAAAACTTCTTCTTCAAACCACAACATTGCTTTATAATCTTCTGCAGAAACATCAAAAACAGTAGGAATTCCAATTTGTTTTAAACTTTCATCTAGTCTAAATTTCATGAAATTAACCAAATCTGGTTTTTTGATTGATTCGATTTCTCCATCTTCAAAAATCCAATCTAAAATATCGGATTCCACATCAATCGAATATTTAACGGTATCCCTAATCGTCAATAAAGTTGCATCGTCAAAATAATCTGGGAATTCCTCACGGATTTTATTAATAATATAAATGCCTCCATTCGCATGAATTTGTTCATCAATTGAAGTCCAAGCAATAATATTGCTCACATTTTTCATGTAGCCTTTGAATCTTGTAAACGAAAGCAAAATGGCAAACTGACTGAAAAGCGAAACATTTTCGATCAAAATACTGAACAAAATCAGCGAAACCATATACTTTTTATTGTCTTGCGAGCGTGTATCTTTTAAAACATTTGAAAGATAATCAACACGTTTGCGGATTACTGGAACATCAAGCAATTTTTCGAATTCATCATTATAGCCTAAAACTTCAAGTAAACGCGAATACGCTTCAGAATGTCTGAATTCGCATTCGGCAAAAGTAGTTCCGAGTCCATTGAATTCCGGTTTTGGAAAATGCTCATAAATATTTCCCCAAAAACTTTTCACTGCAACTTCAATTTGCGCAATGGCTAGTAAACTGTTTTTGATTGCTGTTTTTTCTGCCACTGACAAATGCGAATGAAAATCCTGCGTATCAGCAGTAAAATCGACCTCTGTATGAACCCAGTACGCTTTGTTTATAGCTTCAGTAAATTGCAATACCTCCGGGTATTCAAAAGGCTTATAATTGATTCTTTTATCAAAAATTGACATAATGTAAAATATTAAATGGTGGATAATTCATATTAACGAAATGCCGATTTGGGAGGTATTTTTGCATTCCGTTACTTACAAATTTAAGCCAGGCATTTTTGTTTTACTTTCTCTTTCATGTTAAAAATCGAAGCAATTATCAACAAGGAAAAATGCAGTTTTTTATTTGTTAAAAAAGTATTTATCAACAGCTCATTTTAAATCTATAATACGCAATAAACCAGTTATTTGAAAAGAATCTAAATTAAGTTGTCAACAGAAAAAATCTCTTTTATTCTTCTATTTAAAAAAACAGTTATCAACAGCAAACTCGAAAATGAGCAAAATTTCGTCTCTGAGCCTGTTACAAAAAACAGCTTTTGAAGTCTCATTTTAAGATCTAAAAAGTTCAAACTTTAAAAAAAACAGATTAAAAAAATAAAACTAATTGTTTAATTTTAAACAATTTACAAAAATTAAGAATTGTTTAAAGTCTAATTTCTAAATCTGAGTAAAGAAATAAAAATGAGTTTTTTCTCTTAAACAATTCTCAAAATAAATCAACATAAAATGACAACCGATATTATAGAATTGAATGACTTTATTGTTTTGATCGAACAATCAAACACAACAAAAACTATAATTCAAAGATGCGAAATTGACGGCGACGCAGTTGGATTTGCATTTTACGGATCAGGCAATGTCGAACTCGAAATCAAGCACAATAATCAGACAAAATATTTGACGAATACGACCGGTTTAGCGATTTGTTTTTTCGGAAATCAGAAAGTCGAATTCTCACATAAAATTGAGCCCGATAAACCTTTGCAATCCATCAGCATTTTTACAAAACTGAAGCATTTGAATTCGCTTCCGCAGGCCGAAAAAGAGATTTTTGAAAAACAGCTTCCAGAATTATTGAATCCGAAAGAACATTTTGTAAAAGGACCATCTTATTATATGACTTTAGACATGCAATTGGCGGTTCAAAAAATCTTCAATACGACTTATACGGGCAACACGCGATTATTATTTTTAAAAAGTCAGGTCAACGAACTTTTGGCTCATTTTTTTGCACTTTTGAGTACCGATGCTAAAATTGATTTTTCGGAAATTGACAAAAACAAATTGTATAAAGCGAAAGAAATTGTAACCACACATTATTCGAAACCACCATCAATTACGCAATTATCGCAAATGGTGGGTTTGAACAGCAATAAATTGAAAAAGAATTTTAAAGAGCTTTTTGGAATTCCTGTTTTCAAATATGTTCAGGAAGAACGACTTCATAAAGCGTATGAATTGCTACGCGAAAGCGAAAAAACCGTTCAAGAAGCTGCTTGGGAAGTGGGTTACGAAAGTTTGAGTTCGTTTTCAAACGCTTTTCATAAAAAATTTGGAATGCGACCGACTGAAGTTCGGCTTCAATTCCTTTCAAACAAATCATAATTCTTTTGCGACAAATGATTCATTTTTAATCTAATCAACTTTGTATCAGTATTCATTTAAAGAAATATTGATATGAGCAAAAAGAAAATTTTAGTCTTGGGTTCCAATGGGAAAACAGGGCGCAGAGTAATCGAAAGATTGAAAAACAATCCCGATGTCGAAATTCGTTTGGGTTCTCGATCTGAGAAAATTCCTTTTGATTGGGATAATCAACAAACTTGGAAAAATGTGCTGCAAGACATTCAAACCGTTTACATTACCTTTCAGCCTGATTTAGCCATTCCTTCTGCAGTTGATACAATACAGAAATTTACGCTTTTGGCAACAAAATTGGGCGTGCAAAAAATGGTTTTATTATCTGGAAGAGGTGAAAAAGAAGCGCAGCTTTGCGAAGAAATCGTAAAAGAAAATGCTAAAAACTGGACAATCGTTCGCGCAAGCTGGATCAATCAAAACTTTAGCGAAAGCATATTTTTAGAACCCATTTTAGCCGGAATTGTTGCTTTACCAAGAGCCGAAGCGCTTGAACCTTTCACAGATGCAGATGATATTGCTGATGTTGTTTTAGAATCTCTTTTAGATGAAAAACACAACGGAAAAACGTATGAATTAACTGGCCCAAGATTATTGACTTTTAAAGAAGCCGTAAATACAATTGCCGAAGCGAGTGGCCGAAATATCACTTTTCAGAGTTTATCATTAGATGAATATTCACAAATGCTTCGAGAATTTCAAGTTCCTGAAGATCATATTTGGCTTGCCAATTATCTTTTTGAGCAAGTTTTGGACGGAAGAAATTCGAATATAACTTCGGATATTGAAAAAGTTTTAGGCCGAAAAGCAAAGGATTTTACCGCTTACGCGAAAGAAACTGCCCAAACTGGAATTTGGAATTCTTAAAACTTCAAAGATGAATTATTTTAGAGCAACTTTATCGGGTTTCTTAGTTTGGATTTTGGTCAGTATTTCGTTTTATATTTTGGATCAAATTCCGTTTATAAAGAAATTCTTCTGGCTTCAATCGTTAATTGTTATGTGTGGAATTGTATTTTTTGGGATTTTTGGAGCTAAAATCTATTTCAGAAAAAATTCTCAGACAAATGGTTTGTTACTTGGAATCGCAATGTCGGCAACCGCTTTAATCTTGGATGTTTTGATAACCGTTCCTTTTGTAGAAATACCAAATAGAAGAAGTTATTACAGTTTTTTTACTAGTCCGGTTTTATGGCTTTTAGCAACTATTAATGTGCTTTCAGTTTATTTTTATTGGAAGAAAAACAATTATTTGAAGTTATAAAAAAACAAAAAGCTTGTTCAGATGAACAAGCTTTTGTTTTTCTAAAATGTGCTTTAAAGACATAGAAACATAGATTTATAATCTAATTAAAGAATGTAAAAGAGAAATATATTTCTTCCACATAGCAACTATGTGCATTTAAAATAAGTGAAACGCCTTTTTGTAGCAACAAAATCTATGTTTCTATGTGTTAAAACAAATATCTGATTAGGCGATTAAATCTTTAACTTTCTTTTTTGCCAATTGATCTACGCGCCATATTAAAAACACAGTAAATAGTGTAACTACTGCAATTACATAGCCTAGAATATCGTAATTTTCAAGCGGTGAAGTTTTTGTCTCTTGATGTACAATAAAACCCGCACAAACTGCCGCGATCCCGCCGGCAATTTGCTGTAATGATGAGGTAATAGACATATACGCCCCTCTGTCTTTCATATCAGGAATTGCAGTATTTAGAGTCGTTGCTGGAATCATACGGCTCATGATTCCCATAAATAAAACCATATTGATCACCACTATTTCCCAAAGCGGAATTGGATTAAGATTGGTATAAATCAATATCATGATCATTGATATTGAAGATCCTATCGCAAATAATTTAAACTTGCTTACTTTGTCACTTAATTTACCAATAAGCGGCATGATGACCAAAACTGAAAGTCCCGTAAAGAAAAATACCATTGGCAGTTCAAGCTGGCTGATATGAATATTATTTACTAAAAAAGCACTTCCGAAAGGCTGCAACATAAATCCTCCAACAGAAAGAAATGCAATTGCGGCAAAACCTACTTGATATTGCTTGTTGCTTATAGTATGCCAAAGATGCAAAAACGGACTTTTATCTGATTGCAATTCCAAGTGTTTTGTTATTGGTGGTATTTGTGTAAAAACGGCAATAAGAATCAGCACAGCTAAAACCGCGATCATAATAAAAGCAGAATGCCATCCCCAGTTATTGGCAAAATACAACCCAACCGGAATTCCTAAAATCTGGCTTGTTGCAAAAGCCATTTGTATAACGCTCATAACGCGTCCGCGCTGTTGGATTAGGAATAAATCAGTCACAATGGCTAGCGATATTGAACCAATTACGCCACCAAAAAGTCCGGTCACAATACGCGCCATAAGCAACATTATGTAACCTGTAGAAAGCGCACAAAAAACCGTTCCGATAATAAATCCGATGTAAAAGAAAATCAATAGTTTTTTTCGGTCAAATTTATCAGCAAAACCTGCCGCTAATAACCCGGAAATTCCGGCACTAAAAGCATAGGCAGATACAGCAAAACCAAAGTTTGATGTTGTCATATCTAATGTTTTCATTAAAATATCTCCAAGCGGAGAAATAACCATAAAATCAAGTATGACAGTAAATTGTAAAAGTGCTAATATGGCAATAATAATTTTTTGATTTGAAGTGAAAGCTGGGCTTTCAATGGTAGTTTTTTCCATTTAATAATTTGAATTTTTAAGATAATTCCTGGCACGCATGGCCGAAATCGCGAATCAATTTTATAATTTCTTCTGGTTTCAATGTTTCCGAAACCACTCGAAGAACGCAATCAACGTCTTCGCAATCAATACTCCAATCCTGAATTTGCGGATGATTGCTAAGAATTTGATAGGCAATAGAACTAGAATCTATAGTTCCAATATTAGTTTTAAAAATATGTATTGTGTTTAAATCTGTTTCCATGATTTTTCAAGGTTTTAAGCCTTTAACAGCTGCTTGAAAGGCTTCTTTCATAATTTCTTTCGTAAGCACAAATGGTTTTCCTCCCATACTTTTGCGTTCGGCATGCATGTTCAGCAAGGTATAAAGAGGTCCGTATGCCACACACCAAAATGCTTCAAAACTCATTGGGAGAAGTTCTTTGTTTTGAAGTGCATTTTCTGTAAATTGGTTCATAATGGCTCGAAAATCGGCAAACTCACTAATCGAGTCCAAAATGATTTCTCCGTGTGGCGAGTGTTTGATGATTTCAAAAAATGCAACTTCTTTAGGATATTTCATTGCAAAGTTGGCGCGGTTTTCCCATTGTTTCCACAAACCTTCTTCAAATGGCAGGTCTGGCGAAAAGTCTTTAATAGTGCTTTTGAAAAACTTCAGCCCGATCTTGGCTCCTATTTTTTGAATCAAATCATCTTTGTCAGCATAATAAATATAGAGCGTACCAACAGAAATTGAACAGGCTTTCGCCAATTTATTCATACTGAAACCTTGAAATCCTTCCTGCACGATTTGGTCAATCGCCATTTCAATAACCAATTTTTCCTTATCAATATCTCTAATTCTCATAGCTGTATTTTTTTGACAAAGATAAAACAATAAATGAATGAACGCTTTTTTATTTTTTTTTTTTACTGTGATTTGTTAGAAGTAAAATGTGAAATGCACTACGTAACTTCTTTTCATAAAAAAAGTCTGTAAACAAAACGCTGACAGACTTTAAAAAACACTAAACAAATTAAATTACTTTCTTCTCAAAATACTCACTTCTTGCTTCTTGGCTCTTTCATCTCACTTCCCACTTCTCACCAAAGAAACATCATCAATAAAACAAAAAGATTTTGCTTTTCCATTGGCAAGAAAACCAACTTCGGCCTTTCCTCCTTTTACTTTTATATCTTTTATGACAATTGTTTTCCAATCGACATTTTCTTCTTTGATGGCAAACTGAAATTTCTTTCCGCCAGTTTCTGCATAGATTTCGAGATTATTAAAACCTTTGCTATTTTTTACTTTCGCAGTCAAAGTATAAAGTCCGTCTTCAAGTTTTACATATGGCGATGATTCAATTTTTTGAAAAACTTTTCGATTAAAATCAACTTTATCACTAATATTCAAGCTCTTTTCTCCAATAACCGTTTTTCTTTCTAATTGCGTATTAAAATGATTTAAAACTGGTGAAGTAACAGTATCTAAACTTATTTTATTTCCTTCAATAGCTTCGGTTGCCCAGCCGGTCATCTGAATTTGAACGGGTTTTACAGGACTCGGAATATGTCTACGATCGGCTTCAAAACTTCCGTTTCTCACATAATTATTAGCGACGTCGACTTTCCATTTTCCCGTTTTGGCATCCAAATTCCAAGCGCTCAGCGAATTAAAATAGGGCTCACTTCCATCAAAAGACATTGGACACCATTGGTTATACCCTAAACCATTTCCAGCAAAATTGGCCCAACGGTCGCCACAATACACAATTGTTTCCTGTTGCGTTCCTTTTACAGAAAAGAAAAATCCTGTTTGCGAAACGTGGGCAAAATCTTCTTCAGCTCCTTTTGTAACCAGCATTTCATTCGTTGGACGATATGGACCACGAATATCATCGGCAACTAAATAATAAGCAAAGGAAGAATCCCAACCGTAGATGTTTGAAGCATACATATAATACTTGTTTTTGTATTTGAACATGCAGTTTCCTTCTCGGCTTTCGCCTTTAAAAATTTCGGTACAATCTAAAAGATTTACTTTTCCATCTTTTATTCCAATTTCAGAAACATAAATTTTATTTCGTCCTTTTCCATAAGAATAAATCAAATATGATTTTCCGGTATCTTCATCGGTAAAAACGGTTTGGTCGCCAGTATTGCTGGTTCCAATCATTTTTTCCATATTTATTTTCTGATGCCAGACAAACTGGCCTGTAGGCGAATCTGAAAGCGTGATTAAAACTTCGCTTCCATGTTGTACAAATAAGGCATATTTATTCATTTCTTTTATAAAAGCGACGCCTAAACGTCCTACCCAGGTTTTTCCTGATTTATTGACTTCGTCTTTTGTCAAGACATTGGCTTCAAGTGTCCAATTAACCAAATCATCTGAACTATAGCAAGTAACAGCTTCAAAATTATTGACATCGAGCGTAATAGATGGATCTTTACGATAGAGATCGGCTTCAGCATAATGAACACCATACCAAAAGTATTTTTGCTTTCCTGTTTTTGGATCTGGAAATTTAAAAATCCCACCTCCTTGACTATTAAGCGGAAGTCCGTCTTTGGTATTCCAAAAAACATCATTTTTGATGGTGCGATTCTGGGCTATCATTTTTTGTGATATTCCAAAAGAAAACATTGCAAGAACAACGCTTAAGAAATACCAATTTTGAATTTTCATAATTATTACGGTTAGTTAGTTCGTAATAAAATTATTGAATCACGCTAAAGTTTGCGTCATGTACTATCCTGTTTAATAATAGATATTTAAGATTATGGCAGATTTTGAATTGTCTATAATTTTTTCAAGTCTTTTAAAAAAGACTTCGCTCACCATAGGGCAACCGTGGCTTCGAGAAATATAATAGTCCTGCTCTTCTTCAGGGACGGCTGAATACGAATGCAAAACAACGGCTCTTTTTAAGGCATTGCTGTTGCTTTGGTCCAAACCATTTAATTTGTAAGATTTTCCGAACATTCCTTTATAAGATTTTCCAATTGCATATCGGCCTAAAGATGTAGCATTTGAATTGGGTTCATTACTAAATTTCAAGCTTCCCGCAACTCCAGTTTCTGATCCGCAACCATGCGCAACAAGTCCTTCGTCTATAATTTTGTCGTTTTCTAAATCATAAACAAAAAATCTGTTTTTGCCAGACTTGATTTTCATATCAATAAAAAAAGCAATTTTAGTATTATAAGAAGGACTGCTTTTGATTTTTTCTTTAACTTCAGCAAGCTGATTATTGAATCGTTCAACATCTGTTTCTGTCCAATTTTCTTTGCCTGATATTACATTTGGATTTCCAAAAACAGACAGGGAAAGGAATATGATTAAATTGAAAATTTTCATAAAAGCGGTATTAAAAATTTATCCAGAACAACTTTTCAAAAAAATTGTTTTTTACGATGCAAATTTACCACGCCACTCCCTTAAAAATTAGGACATAAAAGACTTAAAAACAATAAAATAAGATATAATTATCAACGAAAAAAAGATTTATATTTTTCAAAAAAAACTTCAAAATAAGCGTCTTTATTGAGGTTTTCTAGTTTATCGCATTTTTGCGAGAACAGACTCTTAAACTTCAAAACTAAAACACTGAACTAAAGTCTTTTACAATAAGAATTTTAAGATTAATTCTTTTTTATATGCTTAATATTGTATAACTTGCATATAGCAAATAAAAAATCTACACATTATGAAAAAAATTCTATTCTCTATTTTAGTAGTTGCGATTAGTATAATGTATCAGCCGATTTTTTCGCAAACCGAGGATACCGAACCAGCTTTAGGATTGCCCGGTGACAATTTAGATCTTTATGCTGTTCTGAGTCTTTTTCAAAAATCAAAAACAATTGAAGAATTTGAAAAAAAATTAAATCTTGAAGAAACTGGGATCAATAACTTGGATCTTAATCTGGATAAAAAAGTAGATTTTATAAAAGTAGTCACCAAAAAGAATGGCAATTCCTTCACTTTCATTCTTCAAGTAAATGTAAATAAAAGTGAAACTCAGGATGTCGCAATTATTTTAGTTGATAAAGATAAAAACGGAAAAGTTTCACTTCAAATGGTTGGAGATGAAGATCTGTACGGAAAAAACTATGTAATTGAGCCCAAAAAAGATGTACCAGCAGTAACTGCAAATCCAGCCTATAAAGGTGAAAATCCTGTCACTGTCAGCACTCCTGCGACCACAGTAGTTGTAGAACAAGCACCAATTGTTCAATATGTATATTCTCCTGCTTACGTTCCTTATTATCCGCCGTATTATTACGGTTATTATCCTCCTTATTTTGCTGCTTTTACGGTATTAGCAGTTGGAATTTATCGTCACAATCACTGGTATCATGGCGGGCATTATGGTTATCACGGAGGTCATTATGGCGGACATAACAACATTATCATCAATAACAACAATAGAAACAGCATTAATCATTACAACAGCAATAGATCGAGGTCGAATACTGTAGCACGAAATAATTCGGGAGGCCGTTATGGCAATAGTGTTTCAAATCGTGCAACAAATACAGGACTTTCAAATAGAGGTTCCTCAGCAAATCGTCCTTCTGCAGGAACTTCAGATAGAGGCTCAAACAGAGGTTCTTCGGCAAATCGTCCTTCTGCGGGAACGTCAGATCGTAGTTTTGACAGAGGGTCATCATCAAATCGTCCTTCAGCAGGAACCTCAGATCGTAGTTTCTCATCGCCAAATAGAAGTTCTTCTAATTTTAGCTCTGGAGGCGGAAGAACAAGATCTGGTGGTGGAGGTTTTAGTGGCGGAGGCGGTTTTGGCGGAGGCGGCGGACGCAGACGTTAATCAAAATACAAATGCATAAAAAAAGATCGGATATTATCCGATCTTTTTTTTATATCATCTGTCTTGTCCTGAAATAGCGATACACAAAAAGTATCATTATGGAAAAAGATCAAGAATTACGCTATGTAAAGCGCACCCAAAAAGATTACAGCATGTCTTTTAAGCTTCAAATTGTTCAGGAAATAGAACAAGGAAGAATTTCAATTTCCCAGGTTAAAAAAGATTATGCCATTCAGTCCCGTTCTACAATCGTTCAATGGCTTCGAAAATTTGGTAACTTTGATTGGGACAATCAAACACCTTCTGCTATGCCAAAATCTCCTGAACAAAAAATAATGGAACTTGAAGCCAAAGTGAAATTATTAGAAAAACAAAAATCATTTTTAGAACAGCAGGCTTACGTTGCCGATAAAAAAGCTATTATTTTCGATATGATGATTGATATAGCAGAAAAAGAATATCAAATTGACATTCGAAAAAACTCACCACCCGAACAATCGAACATTTTAAAGAAGAACATCAACAAACAATAATGTTTGCCTGTACTTTGTTCGGGATAGACAGACAGGTTTATTATCGAAGAATAAAAAGAACCAGTTCCAGAAAGCTTATTGCCTCAGAAGTTATTAGTCTGGTTTTGAAAATTAGAAATACAATGCCCCGAATAGGGGCAAAAAAACTGTATTATCTTTTAAAAATCCAATTGAATCAACTCAAAATCGGCAGGGATAAATTTATAGATATACTTAGAGCTAATCATTTATTAATAACACCTAGGCGTTCTTATCATATAACAACAAACTCTCATCATAGATTTAGAAAGCATGAGAATCTAATATTGGATTTAAAAATCTGCAGACCAGAACAAGTCTGGGTATCAGACATAACTTATGTCGGAAAAAGAGAGAATCCATGTTATTTAAGTCTTATAACAGATGCTTACTCTAAAAAAATAATGGGTTTTTATGTGGCAGATAATATGAATACTAAAAGCAGTTTAACAGCTTTAAAAAATGCAATAAAACAGCGCCGAGACAAAGGAAAAACATTAATCCACCATTCAGATAGAGGACTTCAGTATTGTTCTGATCAATATCAAAAACTATTATATAAAAACAATATAAGATGCAGTATGACACAAAACTCTGATCCTTATGAAAATGCAGTGGCGGAGAGAATAAATGGAATTTTAAAACAAGAATTTAATATTGATAAATTTAATCAGCAACTTGCTGTGATGAAGATTTTAATAAAAGATGCAATTGAGGTTTATAATAATGAAAGACCCCATTATTCTAATTATATGCTAACACCCAATCAAATGCACAAACAAAACATAGTAGAAATGAGAACTTATAAAACAAAAACACCTGCAAAAAAAGTTTTTACAGGTGTTTAATTAAATATATTTGTCTAATAATCTGTATCGATTATTTAGGACTAGTCAATCATTTATTTATTGATCTGAAACGCTCATATCTCTTACACAAACATATTTCCCATCTCTTTTCACAAACAAACTCATATAGTTTCCTGTATTTATAATGGCTTTTGTAGAATCTGTTACCTCAAAAGCCCCAGTTTCTACAACTTGATTTCCGTCATCTGAAACAAATATTTCACCAGTTTTAAATGCAATCTGATTGGAGTTTGAGCCAACATTATCTTTCAAAAACTCTAAAATATTAGCTTTTCCAACCAAAGGAATATGGTTTTGGTAGTAGCTAATGGCATCATCTGCATAATAGCCGACACTTGTAAGCTCACCTGAATTATAAACTCTAGCAAAGTCATCTTCCTTACTTTGAATTTCCTTTTTTATTGCTTCTTTATCAACCACTACAGGTTCTTCCTTTTTTGTATTGCAGGCAAAGATAGAAGTTAAAACACCTAACAATAAAATTCCTTTTAAAAGATTGTTTTTCATATATTTAAGGATTTAAAACTATACCTTAAAAGTACTTATAAAAATTAAAATATCAAGTTATTTCCGATAAAAATATTATCCGGTCATAATGAAGATTTTCAAAAACATTTTGCTATATTTAAATCAATCTGAATTGATTAAAGCAATACAGGCCCTTACACGAATGTTTTTGACCGAATTATAGCAAGTTATTCAGATTATATTGATTCTTTGTCAAAAAAATAGCCATATATTAGCAGGAGAAAAAGCTTATTATTGAAAATCAAAAAACGCTTTACATTTAATTTACCCCCTTTTTTAAAATGAATAAAACCCATTACAATATTTTACTTGCAGACGACGACGACGACGATTGCTCTTTTTTCAAAGAAGCTCTTGACGAATTAAACCTTCCGGTAACTCTTGTAACGGTACATGATGGCGTGCAGCTAATGGATTATTTAAGAACACATTCGCACAGCAACCTACCAGATATTCTTTTTCTCGACTTGAATATGCCCCGCAAAAATGGCCACGAATGCCTGAAAGAAATTAAGGAAATTCAAGAATATGAGACACTTCCTGTGATTATTTTTTCGACCTCATTAGATATTGAAATTGTTGATTTGATGTATCAAAAAGGCGCTACACATTATATACGAAAACCTGGCGAATTTTCTAAATTAAAGGCTGTAATCAGCAATGCTTTATCAACCACTGTCGAAAATAATCTAAAACAGCCTGCAAGGGAACAATTTGTTCTTCAGCCGTAATTTTTTAGGAATGAACCACAAGGAATATTATTTTCTAGCCGATGGCGGTGAAATGGGCGAATTAACACGATCCAAAGATTGGAGCAAGACTGCTTTAAGCCATCCTGATTTATGGCCAAAAAGTCTGCAAACAATGGTTTCGGTGATGCTCAATAATCCTATTGGAATGTACATTGCTTGGGGAACTTCGTACATACAACTGTATAATGACGCCTTTCGCCCTATTTTGGGTTCAACAAAACATCCTGACGCTTTAGGAATTGGTTCTAAAGAAACATTTTCCGAAATTTGGGACACTATCGGGCCAATGTTTGAGGATGTTATGAATGGCAATGCTGTTAGCTATTCTGACCTAAAACTCATTTTGAATCGGAATGGATTTGATGAAGAGTGTTATTTCAACTTTTCCTATACTCCAATTAAAACTGAAAATGGAAATGTTGGAGGCATATTAGTGACCGTTGTTGAAACTACCGAAAAAACTGAGCAGCTTTTAAGCAAAGCAAAAGTTCAAGAAAGCGAGCAAAAAATAAGGCAAATTGTAGAAAATGCGCCTTTCCCAATTGGGGTTTATGTGGGAAAAGAACAACGCATCGAGCTAGCCAATCAATCCATTATGGACGTTTGGGGAAAAGGAAATGATGTTGTTGGAAAATTATACACTGAAATTCTTCCTGAACTTGACAATCAATCTGTTTTTGAGCAAGTAAACCATGTTTTTGAAACTGGTGAAGCCTTTCATAATAAAAATGCCCGTATTGACATTACCATAAATGGTAAACTGGAAAGCTTTTATTTCAATTACAGTTTTACCCCGCTTTACGATACAAATGGAAATATTTATGGCGTAATGAATACCGGAGCAGAAATCACTGACTTGCATCTCGCCACAAAAAAAATAGAAGAAGCCGATAAACGTTTTCGAAATACCGTAAAACAAGCTCCGATAGGAATTACTATTTTGCGCGGACCAGATTATATGGTCGAAATGGCCAATGAAGCTTATTTGAAAATTGTTGACCGAGAAGAAAGTACTTTTGTAGGCAGACCGCTTTTTGATTCGCTTCCTGAAGTTAAAGAGAGTGTAAGTAAACTTTTATCTGACGTACTAACAACTGGAATTCCTTTTCATGGAAATGAAGTTCCAATTCCTTTGAATCGCTACGGAAAACTTGATATATCCTATTTCGATTTTCTTTATAATCCGCTAAGGGAAGAAAATGGCGAAATCTCAGGAATCATTGTTACCGTTACTGAAGTAAGCGAAAAAGTTGAAACTCGAAAAAAGATCGAACTTAATGAAGAAAGGCTTAAAATTATAGTTGAAGCTAGTGAACTTGGCACTTGGGAACTCAATCTAAAAGAAAACAAAATTCACTATTCACAACGTTATTTAGAAATCCTTTCCGGACATAAAGAAACGGTTGATCTAAAACACGAGCAATTACTTACTTTCATTCATCCAGACGATTTACATATAAGAAATAAGGCTTATAACGAAGCACTTGTTTCAGGGATCATCAATTATGAACTAAGAGTGATTTGGCATGACAAATCGGTTCATTGGCTTGAAGCCAAAGGAAAAGTTTTTTTTGATGCCGAAAATAAACCAGAAAAACTTCTTGGAACAATAAGAGATATTACCGACGAAAAAAACCATCAACAGGAACTGGAGGAAAGCGAAAAGCGTTTTCGTTCTTTAACCGAAAGCATTCCACAGTTAATCTGGGAAACAGATGAAAAAGGAAACTCGCTATTTGTTTCTGGGAAATGGGTTGAATATACCGGAATGCTGCCTGAAGAACAAATTTGGAAAAGCATGATTCATCCTGATGATTTTGATGAAAACATGCGAGTTTGGAGTCACAGTCTTGCCACGGGAGAAATTTATAAATGCGATGTCCGAATCAAAAGATACGACGGCATTTACAGATGGCATACTGTTATTGGAGAACCTGTTTTTAATGACGAAAATAAAATCATTAAATGGGTTGGTGCTTTTACAGATATTCATACTGAAAAGGCATTTACAAATGAGCTTGAGCAACAAGTAACCGCAAGAACTAAAGAACTTAGCCTGATGAATGAATCGCTTCAAAAAAGTGAAGAACGATATCATTTGATGGTGGAGGAAGTTCAGGATTATGCTATTTTATACCTCAATCACGAAGGTATTGTTGAAAATTGGAATTTAGGCGCACAAAAAATCAAAGGATATAAAGCTGAAGAAATTATTGGTAAAAATTTCTCTCAATTTTACACCGAATCTGACCGAAAAAATAATCTTCCTCAGAAATTATTGAATTTAGCCATTGAAAAAGGAAAATCAAGCCACGAAGGATGGCGTGTTCGAAAAGACAAAACACTTTTTTGGGCAAATGTAACGTTGACTGCAATTCATAACAAAAACAATCAGATTATTGGTTTCTCAAAAATGACGCACGATCTTACAGAGAAAAAAAGTGCCGATGATAAACTGAAAATGAACGCCTTAGAACTTGAACATAAAAATGTAGAACTTGAAAAAATGAATCAAGAACTTCAATCTTTTGCTTACATTTCAAGTCATGACTTACAAGAACCATTGCGAAAAATTCAAACTTTTGCTACGCAGATTATGGAAAAAGAATCTGAAAATTTATCTGATTATGGAAAAGATAAATTCAAGAGAATGCAAAATGCCGCGCAACGAATGCAAACTTTAATCAACGATTTGCTTTCGTATTCTAGAACGAATATTCAAGAAAGAGTTTTTGAAAAAATAGATTTAGGGAAAATTGTAGCTGAAGTCATAGAAGATTTAAAAGAAGAAATTGAACAGAAAAATGCCAAAATCGAGAGTTTGGAAAATTGTGAAGCTAATATTATTCCGTTTCAGTTTAGACAGCTTTTGTATAATTTAGTCAGCAATTCTCTTAAATTTTCAAATCGAGAAAAACCAATTGTGATAAAAATCAATAGCGAGATTGCCAAAGGTTCTGATTTGAAAAATGAAAAATTAGTGCCCGAAAATTATTATTGCCATATCAGAATCGAAGACAACGGAATTGGTTTTGAACAACAATACAGCTCAAAAATCTTTGAGGTTTTCCAGCGTCTTCACGGAAAACTCGAATATACAGGAACTGGAATTGGCCTTGCAATCGTAAAAAAAATCGTAGATAATCATAACGGAATTATTACGGCAATGGGCGAACTAAATAAAGGCGCCATTTTTGACATCTATATTCCGGCTACATAAAATCAAAACTATACTACTTTAAACAAATTCTAAATGAATAAATTGCCTCCAGCTTTAGCTGGAGGAATTTATAGGATTTTTTTAAGGCTTTAGCCAAACTTGCTTTTTTTGGCTAAAGCCAACTTAAGATTCATTATTAACCCTCCAACTGAAGTTGGAGGCAATTGATTTAAAGCTTAAATTTTCATTAGATCTTACTTAAATACAGCACCCTCAAAAGGTGAAGCAGGCAAATTTTCTTTATTGTACAAATTGGCCTCAATTGGATTATCTGCCCAAGCATAACGAACTTTGACAGGCTTGGCAATATTTTCATTCCAAACGTTGACTTTATTTCCTTCGATCACAGCGCTTGCCCAAACAAATTTTCCGTCGCTTCCAGCAATTTCAAATCCTTTCAAACGATCGCTATTTTTAATCATCAAGCCACTTCCAGTATCAGTAAAAGATAAAATCAATTGATTGCCTTTTTTTTCTGCCGATTTAAAAAGCGGACCCGAAGCCACAATATTTTTTTCTCCGTACGCAATTTTTTCAGCTTGTAATGCCAATCTTTTTCCAACATCATATTTGTTCAAAGGATGAATGTCATTCCATTCACCGAGATCTATCGTTACTGCCATTCCCGTATTCGGAATTGCTAAAGTGTTTTTTTGTTGTTGACGCAAAGCGGCCCAATTGCTTTCTGCCGGTTCTGTTTTCGGTTCCATAAAATTGGCTAACTGTACAACCAAAAATGGAAAATGGCCTTGCTTCCAAGCTGAACGCCAACTTGAAATTAACGTTTCCATCAGTGCACCATATTCCTCAGGTTTTTTAGTGCTCGATTCTCCTTGATACCAAAGTGTTCCTTTTATAGCATAATTCGTCAAAGGTGCAATCATAGCATTATATAATCCCACGGGTTTCCACCTGATGAAAGTTGGGGATGGCAGAGGAGACATTTTCACTCCTAATTTATATTTCCACGGACCTCTCAAATCAATTGAGTCTTTATCTAAAATAAGCTGATACGGTTTATCCTCAACAAAACCTCCTTTTCCTGAATTATTGATTACTCGAATTGCAATTTCATTTTTTCCCTCTTTTAAAAATTTCGGATCAAAGGAATATTTTCTTGGTGGATACAAATAAGAAGTTGTTCCAACGAAATTCCCATTTACATAAACCGAATCAGCATCTACGATTCTTCCCAAAATTAATTTAGCTGAAGAAGCTTTTAGATTTGACAAATTGACTTCTTTCCTGAACCAGACTGCACCATTAGTTTTCTCTAAAGCATAATCGCTCCAATATCCAGGAATATTCATAACAGGCCAGTCGATATCATCTAAATCAGCTTTTGACCATTGTTTTTTCAAACCTTCATCTTGGCGATTTATTCCAGAATACCAATCGGAGCTGACTTTTTTGTCATTCGCTTCAATTTGTGTTCCTAAAGTTCCATCCTTGAATTTTTGATACTCCGCATCATATTCGGGAAATTTCTTCACAGCATCGGCGCTCAGCCAAGATTCTGCAGGAGAACCTCCCAAAGCGCTGTTGATTAAACCAATCGGAACTTTGTATTTTGCATAAATTTCGCTTGCAAAAAAATAAGCAACTGCCGAAAAATTTAAAATATTTGCTGCGTTTACTGCTTTCCATTCGCCCGAAGACAAATCCGTATTTTCTTTGGCAAAATCATATTGATCCGGAACTAAAAATTGTCTTATTTCCGAATTGTTTGCTTTGGCAATAATATCTCGGTATTTATCTTTTACGCGTTCCATCGGCAATTCCATATTCGATTGTCCAGAACAAAGCCAAACATCACCAAACAAAATATCTTTGAGAACAATTGAATTACTCGCTGACAAAGTCATTTCATAAGGTCCGCCCGCTTTTTGAGAAGGCAAGGTAATTATCCAATTTCCATCTTGAGAAGCTGTGGTGTTAAACTTTTTTTTGTCGAAAGAAAGCTCAACTTTTTCATTTGGTGCCGCCCAGCCCCATATTTTCACCGGAATATCGCGCTGTAAAACCATTCTGTCACTAATCAATCTCGGAAGTTTTATTTGAGAATAAGTAGTACTGCAAATGAGCGCACTGATAAAAATTAGTATTTTTTTCATTTTCAAAATTTTATTTTCTGCTAATCCCGAAACTTCGGGACTGAAATCATTTTTAAAGATAATTAACCCGTTGGTGTAATTTGAAAAAATATTTCAACACATAGAAACATAGATTTTTCTTTTTGAAAAGGTAGTTGAAAAAAACTAGTTTCTAACAATCGGGAATGTTTCTATATATTAAAATTAATATCCACATCAAGTTTATTATTCTCCTCTAACATTTGACAGCAAAAAGCCGAGAGGGCTCAACTCTCGGCTTTTATATAAAACAATTTATTTGCAATTTTAGCCAATTCTGTAAAAGAAACACTTACTTACAACTTTATCCAACTTAATTGGCTGTTTTAATTGTTTTATCAATTTGATTTCGGTTATTAGGATTTTATTTCTTAGTAACCTGGATTTTGATACGTTGCTTTTTCTGCTGTTGTCATTACCATAGCATCTAATTGCCCTTGTGGGATTGGACGCAAATAATGATGCTTATCAATAGTTCTTGTAACGGTTACAGGCGTATGATCACCATATGTACTACCACAAATTTGGTATGAACCAGCAAGTTCTTCCCATTTTTGAGTACGAACTAAATCAAACCAGCGATATCCTTCTGCATAATATTCACGAGAACGTTCTGCTAAAATATAATTGATATCGATTACTGCTGGAGTTGCTGCAGTCAAGGCTGCGCTATTATCAGCCACTTTTGCCATATTTCCACCATTATCCCATCTCCATTTTCCAGCTCGTGCGCGAATAACGTTTATTAATTCGCGAGCACTTTTACCAGCTCTTGGAGCTGCGCCTTTTACAGCAGCTTCAGCGGCAATAAAGTAAAGTTCAGAGAATTTTGCAATATTAAATGGACGTGTACTAGCTGCGTTTGGCTGTCCTAAGCCCGTTCCATTATCTGTACGATAAACACCCAATTTCCAAAGTCCTGGATAAACAATTCTGCTGATACCGCTCGGATTAATAACATAATCTGCTCTTCCTGGCAATAAGCCGGCACCAATATTTCCTGTTGATGCAGCATAAACTACAGCTGGATTATCTTGAGGCAAAAATGACAAAATAGCTCCACCTGGACTTACAGGCAATCCGTTTGCATTATTTAAAGTTGCAGAAGTATTTCCTGCCTTGTTCCAATTTCCTCTATATACTGTTGTAAAAGTTCCGTCGTAACGAGAATCATTTGTTTTATCAGCAAAAGTGTTTTTAATTACATTGATTGTAGGGCACATACGTGTCCAAGGACGTCCTAAAGGTTGAACAGCTTCACGTTGCACAGAACTTACTCCAGAACTTCTGATGTTCGTATAATTCCATGTCATCATCCAGCCTGCAAAGTTTTCTGGCGCTGCACCATTTGAATAAGTCAAACTACTTGCATTATAAAATTCGCTTGACTCTGTGTGGTCTGCATATAATAATATTTCACTATTTCTATCATTAGTACCTACATTCACATCATAATATGTGTTTTGCAAACTAAACGATCCTGGATTTTCAATTCCGTCTGCAGCAATATTATAAGCTTGTTGAAAATACCAGCTTGCGTCGTGTCCGTCAGGATCTGTTCTATTTGTTTCAGGATAAGTTGGAACATTATTCGGATTTTGAAGCCACCAAGCATAAGTTAAATATGCTTTTGCCAAATACAATCTTGCAACCGTTTTAGTTACACCTCCTTTTACTCTTCCTGCCACTGGCAAATCATTTACAGCAATCAATAAATCAGGGAAAATCGCTTTTGTATAAACTTCAGTCACCGTGTTGCGTTTAGAAGTTCTCACAGGATTTGTATTAAATTTCAACTCTCCTGCACCTAAATCTAGTGGTACACCTCCAAAAGTTTGAACCAAAAGAAAATAATCAAAAGCGCGGAAAAACCTAGCTTCGGCAATTAATGCATTTGAAATAGTTCCAACTGCCGCTGCATTTTCAATAATACCGCTCGCTGTATTTATATTTGGAAATGCAGTACCCCACAATCCGTCAGAACGGCTGCTAGTAGCTGTTATTGAACCAACACCTGAAAGATCCATATCCTTAAAGTTGTTGTCGGCACTTTGTGCATATGTCGCTTCATCTGTTCCGGTCACTAATGTGTTGTAATAATAAGCCGGACCATAAATATAACGCAAGTGCGCATACATTGAAGTCAATCCTCCAAAAACACCTTTTTCTGTCTTAAAAAAACCAGGCTCATAAATACTTCGTGGCTTTTCATCCAAAATTTCACTGCATGACCCTAAAAACAGCATCAAAAATAGTGCTGTTATAAAAGTTCTTATTTGTATACGTTTCATCGTTTTCTTTTTTTTAAAATGTTAAGTTAAATCCAATCAAGAAGTTTCGTGTAGCTGGAGTATTAGTTCCAAGGGTAAGCAAACGTCTTTTGTAAGCAGTTGTTACTGCAGCGTTTTCATCACCATAAGAATTTGTTTCTGGATCCATACCCGACTCTTTATGATATGGCGAGAACATAACGAATGGATTTTGTACAGTACAATAAATTCTAAATTTATCTAAGCCTGTTTCTTCTAAAAATTTGTTTTTGAAATTATAACCTAATGAAATAGTACGAACTTTTAAATAAGAAGCATCAAAATATCCTAAAGTAGAACCATATTTTGGATTATCTCCATCTGAAAGTCCACCTGGTTTTGGGTATTTAGCACCTGTATTTTCTGGTGTCCAATAATCTACATCCACGTTTCCACGACGACCGCTTAACATATTAAGATATCCTGAAGAAGAATATAGCGTACTGATTAAAATTCCACCACTTTGGAAAGCTCCTACTGCAGTCAAATCAAAATTTTTGTAGGCAACACGCGTATTGAATCCACCTTGAAAATCTGGATCTACTTTTAAAATTTGTCTGTCGTCTGGACCAATTTGTCTTGTTGGAGTTCCATCTGCATTAAAAGTTCCTGTGTATTTTACTTTGATCATTCCCGGATTTCCTCCTGGCTCATATTTCGTCAAGTTGGCATCGCCTTGTTGCCAAAGTCCGATTTTTTCATAATCATAAATTACATTGATTGGTTTACCAACAAACCACCAGTTCGCTTCGTCTCTTTGTTGTCCTGAAGCCAATGCAACCAATTCATTTTTATTTGAATAGAAGTTCACTCCTGCTTCCCAAGTCCAACCTCCTACATTGTCAAGAATTACTCCATTTAATGAAAACTCAATACCTTTGTTTTGAGACTGCCCGATATTTCCTGTATAGCTGCTTACACCAGAAGTGCTTGGAAGATTTACTCCTAAAAGAATATCTTTTGTATCTGTCACATAATATTCTGCTGTTGCAGATAAACGGTTTTTAAGAATTGTAAAATCTAATCCGTAATTCCAAGTTGTCGAATATTCCCAACCTAAATTTGGGTTTGGCAACTCAGACACATAATATCCTACTGCGTAATCTGTCCCAAAATTGTAAGGTCTTGTGCTCAAACGCCCAAGCGTTGCGTATGGATTGATAGACTGATTAGAAGTTTCTCCGTATCCAACACGAAGTTTTAATGCATCAATGAAATCTACATTTTTCATGAACGATTCTCCTTTGATGTTCCAACCAGCAGAAATCGCTGGATAAGTATGCCATTTATGTCCTTCCGCCAATCTTGAAGAAGCATCAGAACGTACTGTAGCTGTCAACATATAGCGATTGTCATAAGAATACATTGCACGTCCCATCCAAGAAATCAAACCACTTTTATAATAGTTTTGATCATTTGGATTAATTGTGATTTCGCCCGTCGCATTTCCTAAATTGTAAAATTGAAAAGCATCTGAAGGAATCCCTCTTGCTGAAACTGAAGAACTATTGAAAGAAGTTTGTTCTGACGAATATAATCCTACAACATTAATTTTATGCTTTTGTGCAAAAGTACGATCATACGTCAACAAGTTTTCGAGCACCCAGTTTGTAGTAAGTGAATGATTAATATTGGCTGTTGAAGGTGTAGTTGGGGTTGTGCTGAAAACGCCTTCTCCAGTATAACTTCCACCATCTGTCATACGCAAATTAAGACCTACGTTTAGGCGATATTTCAAACCTTCAACTCCTGGAATCTTAACTTCTCCAAATATATTGTTGTAAGATCCAAAAGCTCTTGTTTGATTGATCCATTTATCTCCTAAAGCCTCTACACTTTCTCTTGTGTAAACCCATTGCTGGTCTAAAGGCATTTGGATAATTCTTTTTAAAGATCCATCCGGATTATATGGATTTGCGATTGGTGTACTGTTTAAAACACCATACATTGATAAATTGCTTCCGTTTGTAATAGAATAATTATTATTTGTTGTGATTCCGAAACGGAAAGATTTTCCAATTTCTTGATCTACAGCAGCACGTAATGAAATACGCTCGTAATCTTGTCCTGGAAGTACAGCTACATCTTTATAGTGTCCTAATCCAAAATTATACGAACCGTTTTCAGTTCCTCCATTTACGCCAAAATCATTTGAGGTAACCATTCCTGTTCCATAAAACAAATCCTGCCAGTCTGTATTGACATCATTTGCTTCGTCAATACCATTTGTATAGATTCCCGCAGTCTGGCGAAGTTTTACAAAATCTGGCCCGCTCATCATTGGGTAGCGAGCAAAAACGCTTTTTAAACCATAGTAATTATCAAATGTGAATCTTGCTTTTTGTCCCTTTTTTCCTTTATTTGTTGTGACCAAAATAACTCCATTTGCTCCACGAGAACCATAAATCGCAGTTGAAGATGCATCTTTAAGAATATCTACACTTTTAATATCTGTCGGATTAATGTCTCCCAAAGATCCAGCAAACGGTATTCCGTCGAGAACAACCAAAGGATCGTTGCTTGCATTTAAAGAACGTGTACCACGAATTCTGATCTGCATGGTCGCTCCAGGTTTCGAAGAAGTCTGCGTCATTTCGACACCGGCAATTCGTCCTTGAAGCGCCTGAGTAATATTTGCAGATGGAACTTCCCTCAAAGCTTCCCCAGTAATTGAAGCTACAGAACCCGTTACTGCCTCTTTGCGCTGTGTACCGTATCCTACAACAATTACTTCCTGCAGATTATTTAAGTTTTCCTCTAAAACTGCATTGATCTTAGTTTTTCCTGCAACCGGAATTTCTTTGTCTTTTAATCCTAAAAAACTAAATACTAAAACTCCATTAGAAGGAACATTAGCAATAGAATAATTTCCGTCAAAACCTGTCGCGACACTGTTTTTAGTACCTTTAACAGTAACATTCGCCCCCGGAATTGGTCCAGTAGCATCAGATACAACTCCTGTAATAGTATTCTGTGCCACTGTGTTGACAGAAAACAGAAACATCAAGGATAAAAACCCCAGGCATTTCAGGAGTTTTGATTTGCTTTTAATTGTAAAAAAGTCAGTCATAAAAATTAAGTTAGATAGTTAATATAATAGTTTAGTTAGTTGAAATTCATGAAGCAAAATCATGTGCTTTTGCAAGGCTAAAACAGATATTTTTGCATTTGTTTAACAAATATATATAAAATTTCAAATTACACAACCGGTTGTTTATTATTTTTTTATTTAGTCGAAAAAAAATAGTTGTAAAAAATAGTAGTTGAATAATTTTTAAGCCAAAAAAATAAGTAATTCATAACAAATTAGCTTTTTCAACAAACCTGAGTAGATGAAATTTATTGTTTTTAAAAAATGGTTAACAATTCCCTAAAACCCAACAATAAAGCATATTATAGGATTTTTTTATTCCGTAAAACAAAATATGTTTCAGCCAATAAAAAACACAAAACATTAAGAAAATATTCATTTGGAAAAAAATTCAAAACAAAACCGCTTCCAATTTATCGTTTGCTTTAAAAAGAAACCATTTTCAACACAATCGTTTGCATAAAAAATAAAAAAAAACTCCTTTTTCACAAAAGAAGTTTAAAATTGATAAAAAATGAATTTATCCAAAAGTAAAAGCAAAAATCATTTCATTTAGATAAGTTTCGCCAGGCTTCAAAATTGAATTGGGAAAATGTTTTTTATTTGGAGCATCGGGAAAATTTTGAGGTTCAAAACAAATTGCAGGGAAAGTTCCAAATTGATTATCATTTGAAAAAGGCAAATCTGGAAATTTTTCTGGAGTATAAACTACCATTGCTGGCTGATTAGAATATATATCCATAATTATACCGCTTTCTGCAGAAGACAAAGATGCCTTTAGTCGCTTTTCATTAAAAACAAAAGTATCATCAAAACCTTTAAAATCTTCTCTTTTTATTTTAGCTTTTTTATTTCGATCAAAAGAAGTTCCTTCTGATTTATTCAATTTTCCCGTTGGAAGCAATTGTGAATCAACATCTAAATGAAAATCGCTATTAATTTGCAATTCATGATCTAAAATTGAATCTTTTCCGTTTAAATTCATATAAACATGACTGGTCAAATTCACTGGCGTGGCTTGATCCGTTTGCGCTTGATATATTATTTTCACTTCATTTTCAGGCGTCAGCTCAAAAATTGCTTCAACATTCAAATTCCCAGGATAACCTTCTTCAAGATGTTTGCTTTCATAAGTCAAAACGGCGCGGTTTTGAAAAACTTCTTTTACTGACCAAAACTTTTTAAAAAAGCCGTTTCTGCCTCCATGCAAATGAACTCCGTCTTCATTTTCGATTTTATAAACAACATCATCAATCGCAAATTGACCACCAGAAATTCTTCCAGCATATCTTCCGATACTGCATCCTAAAAAGAGTTTCACATTTGAATAAGGAGCTTCAAGATAATTCGAAGCTTTTTCCAAACCAGCCGCAACGTCAAAGATTTCTCCTTTTGCATTTTTAACTTTCAGCCCAATAACGGTAGCGCCAAAATTGGAAATTTTCATTTCCAATGCATTATTATTTCTAATTGTAATTACCTCTAGCTTTTCCATTTTACAATTGATAAATTCTGAAATCTTATAAATTCATCTTTTTTGCGTCATCAATAAATTGGTTCAAACCAATATCAGTAAGAGGATGCTTCAGCAAACCTTTAATTGCCGACAACGGTCCGGTCATAACATCAGAACCCACTTTGGCACAATTAATTACGTGCATTGTGTGACGCACAGATGCCGAAAGAATTTGAGTATTGAAAGCGTAATTATCATAAATCTCTCTGATTTCAGCAATAAGATGCATTCCGTCAGTTGAGACATCATCCAATCTTCCTAAAAATGGAGAAACGTAAGTCGCACCCGCTTTTGCCGCTAAAAGAGCTTGCCCTGCAGAGAAAACAAGAGTCACATTCGTTCTAATTCCTTTATCCGAAAAATATTTACAGGCTTTAATTCCGTCAGCAATCATTGGTAATTTCACTACAATCTGCTCATGCAAAGCAGCAAGTTCCTCGCCTTCTTTGATCATTCCTTCAAAATCAGTTGAAATTACTTCAGCTGAAACATCGCCGTCCACAATATTGCAGATATCCAAATAATGTTTTAAAATATTAGCTTTTCCAGTAATTCCTTCTTTCGCCATTAACGACGGATTTGTTGTTACGCCGTCTAAAACGCCTAAGGCCTGCGCTTCTTTAATATCGTTTAAATTTGCGGTGTCAATAAAAAATTTCATTGGTTTTTGTTTTTTTATGTTAATAGAGTTCATTAAGAAATTCTATATCTTCAATTCATAACAAGATGAATCTTCAATACAGACAAAATGATTTTATGTTTTAATTTGAAATGAAAAGCAAAAGAAATTGCTTTGAAAAGACAGCAGAAAACTATCCTTTGAATATGAACTTAATCATATGACCGTCAGTGCTTCATTCATCCAACGGTCATAATCACTAATTAATAAAGTTTTCTCTGGCGCATCAACTAACCTTCAAATATGCACCAGAGAAGAAAAACTACAAAAAACAATCTTGATTCCGATTTTATGATTTTATACAAAACCGAAAATTATTTTATGCAAAAACTGCGTTTACAGTTTGTTAATCAATTAAATATATTGATTGATGATGTTTTCAAACAATTCTTGTTTACCGCTTTGAAGATTTAATTCTCCATTTTCATGAGCGATAGTGTAAAGATCTTTTAAACCTAATTTTCCATCAGCAAAATCTTTTCCTTTTCCAGAATCGAAAGAGCTGTATCTTTCTTTTCTCAATTTTTCATATGGAGACGAAGAAATGATTTTATCTGCTGTCAATAAAGCTCTTGCAAAAGTATCAGCACCGCCAATGTGTGCTAAGAAAACATCTTCTAAGTCTGTTGAGTTTCTTCTGATTTTAGCATCAAAGTTAACTCCACCGCCTTGTAATCCGCCAGCTTTTAAGAAAACCAACATAGCTTCAGTAGTTTCTTGGATGTTATTTGGGAACTGATCTGTATCCCATCCGTTTTGGTAATCTCCTCTATTTGCATCGATACTTCCTAACATTCCAGCTTTTGCCGCAACTTCTAATTCGTGTTGGAAAGTGTGTTGTGCCAATGTAGCGTGGTTTACCTCGATATTGATTTTGAAATCTTTATCTAAACCATATTCTTTCAAGAATCCGATTGCAGTTGCCGAGTCAAAATCGTATTGGTGTTTTGATGGCTCCATTGGTTTTGGTTCAATAAAGAAAGTTCCTTTAAAACCTTGTGCTCTTGCGTAGTCTCTAGACATTGCCAAGAATTGCGCCATGTGGTCTAATTCTCTTCCCATATCTGTGTTTAGCAAAGACATATAACCTTCTCTACCTCCCCAGAATACGTAGTTTTCTCCGCCTAAAGCGATTGTTGCATCAAGCGCTAATTTTACTTGTCCTCCAGCTCTTGCCACTACATTAAAATCAGGATTTGTAGCCGCACCGTTCATGAATCTTGGGTTTGAGAAACAGTTTGAAGTTCCCCAAAGCAATTTAATTCCAGATTCTGCTTTTTTCTGTTTTAAGTAATCTGTAATAAAAGCCAAACGTTTTTCTGATTCTGCGAAAGTTGCTCCTTCAGCAATCAAATCGTAATCGTGGAAACAGAAATAATCGAATCCCATTTTGCTGATGAATTCAAAAGCAGCATCTGCCTTGTCTTTTGCAGCTTGATAAGGATCCGATGAAGCATCCCATGCAAAATTTTGAGTTCCCGGTCCGAATGGATCGCTACCTTGTCCGCAGAAAGTATGCCAGTAAGCAATCGCAAATTTAAAGTGATCGCGCATTGTTTTTCCAGCTACAACTTGGTCTGGATTGTAATATTTAAATGCCAACGGATTGTCAGATTCTTTTCCTTCAAATTTAATTTGGCCAATACCTTTGTAGTATTCTTTATCTCCTAAAACTATCATTTTATCTTTTTATTTATTTGTTAATATTAATTCTAATTCTTGTTTCCATTTTTTATAAGCCGTCTCATAAGGCTCCTTGTTGTGCAACGGCAAAAACGTCATTACGTGATCGTTGTCACTAACATTAGCTCCAAATTTGCTGTAATCGCCATCTTTTAAGCCAACCGCTCTCGCTGCGCCAACTGCTCCTGTCGTATTGTAAATCTCAATTTCGTGGCCAATTAAAGTCGCCACAGTATTGGAGAAAATCTCGGAGCGGAAAAGGTTATCATTTCCGGCTCTAATGACATTGATTGTTGCATTATCCTCTTTCAAACATTCCATTCCGTACACAAATGAAAATGCAATTCCTTCAAGAGAAGCTCTAAACAAATGCGCGCTGTTATGAATATTTAAGTTGAGGTTTAAAAAGTGAGTTCCGATTGTTTTATTGTTGAACATACGCTCAGCACCATTTCCAAACGGAATCACCACAACGCCTTCTGATCCAATTTCAATATTTGAAGCTTTTTCATTCATTACTTCGTAACTTTCGTTGCCCATATTATTACGCAACCATCTGTATTGAATTCCCGCTCCGTTAATATTCAAAAGCTTACCTACTCTAGGCGTTTCTAATTCGTAATTTACGTGAACAAAATTGTTTACTCTTGTGCTCTTTCCAGAAGACATTTCGCTAACGGCATAAAAAACTCCTGAAGTTCCGCCCGTAGCCGCCACTTCTCCCGGATTCAAAACATTTAATGACAAAGCATTATTAGGTTGATCTCCCGCTCTATAAACAATCGGAATTCCAGCAGGAAGACCTGATTCTGTAGCCGCTTTTTCAGTAACAACTCCTTGATTCGTAAAGTTTTCTACGATTTTCGGAGTCAACCCTGTATCAATTCCGTAATATTCTAAAAGCCAATCGGCTACTTTATTTTCTTTGTAATCCCAAAGCATTCCTTCAGACAAACCATTTTTGGTCGTCGTTACTTCGCCTGTCATTTTCAAAGCGATGTAATCTCCCGGAAGCATGTATTTAGCGATTTTATTGTAAATCGCAGGTTCATTTTCTTTAACCCATTTCAGTTTCGAAGCCGTGAAATTCCCAGGCGAATTCAATAAATGCGACATACATTTCTCTTCTCCAATTTCGGCGAAAGCCTTGTTTCCAATTTCAACCGCACGGCTGTCACACCAAATAATGGAATTTCGAAGCGCATTTCCAGCTTCATCCACAATCACCAATCCGTGCATTTGGTACGAAATACCAATTCCTTGAATGTTAGACGCGTCAACGTTTGCTTCTTTAATCGCTCTTTTTGTTGCCGTACAAATGTGCTGCCACCAGATTTCAGGATCTTGTTCAGCCCAGTCTGGGTGAATTGAAAGGATTTCCATTTCGTTCTGAGGTTCATTCAAAACGATCACTTTTTTACCCGTTTCTGCTTCTACCAAGGCTGCCTTGACAGAAGAACTTCCAATATCATAACCGATATAATACATACTTACAATGATTCTCTAATTATTAATTTTGTCGGCACATAACATTTCGTTTCTTCGTCATGCGTAATAAATGCCGCTGCTTTGGTTCCTATTTCTTTAAAATCAGTTGAAACAACCGAAATTCCTTTGTATATAAACTTCTTCATCGGGGTTTCGTTGTACGATAAAAAGCCAACGTCTTTTCCCGGTTCGTAATCTTTCTCTTTGCATTGCTCTAAAAAGTACCCCAAAATCCTATCACTAACACTGATGTAGGCTATTCCTTTTTCGATATTGAACTTTTTAGGATCTGTAATAATGTCGTATTTAAAACTAAAATCGGCACAGAATTTCTTAAAATATTCTACCGTTTCCCACGGATGATTCGTAAAATCTGGATACACAAACTGTATCTTTTTATACTTTTTAAACAAATCCACCGCCTCTGTCAAAGACTCATAAAACGCCTTTCCAAAATCCTGAAAAATGTAATTGTTCGTTTTATCGGCCTGAATATTCCAGTCGATCAAAAGCAATTTGTCTTTTGAAATTGCCGACAATGCTGGAGCAATATCCTGATGATCAAAATTCATCACCACATACTTGTAATACTTCCCGATTCCGTTATTAATGATCGTTTTAAAAACATCAATATTATAATGGTGAAACTGCACATCTGTAATCACATTATCCGCCAGATTATTTACAAACGAATGATACAAAACCTCTTTATAAGCCTTAAACGTATCCAAAACCAAAAGCACTTTTCTCGTTTCTCCCGCTACATAATATCCTTTATTAGGCACAGAATCAATTACATTTTGATCTTTTAAAATCGAATATGCTTTAAAAACTGTGTCTCTCGAAAGCTGGTATGTTTTGCAAATTACATTCACAGACGGAAGCAAATCTCCCTTTTGTAAAATATTCTCCGCAATGGCGTTTGTAATTCCGTCAACCAATTGCTGATACTTCGGAATATCACTTTCGTGATTCATTATAAACTCAAATTTTTCTTCTTCTTTTAGCATACCGTTCTGTTCCGTTCTGTTATGCTAAAGTAACTAAAAAACTTTTATAAAAAATTAATTTTTAAATGAATTATGTTAAGTTTTTAAAATTCTATATTTCAATATTTTGGGCGTGCCCCGCCGAAAAAGGCGGGTCGGGCTATCCGTTGCAAGTCCTCGCACTTCCTTCGTCAGGCTGTGGGCTTTCCACTGCTATCCCTCACGCATACAGGCTTCAAAAGAAAATCTTCGTCATATTTGTCATTGCGAGGAACGAAGCAACTTCACTTAAATTTTAATTTAGCAAATGCGATTCCTCATTCCTCAGCATGACAAAACGTTGTAACCAGTATTTCTCAAAAAACTTACTCTCGCTTTTTTCAAACAACCGGTTGTGGTTTCAGGGAAATTTTTTTAATCTTGGTTCTTATAAGGATCAATCGTCACAATCGAACCGTCTTCGTTATACTCAATTTTGGTAACTTTTATAGATCGCAAATGCGTCACGCCTTTTGACAAACTCGAATCATGATAAAACAAATACCATTCGTTTTCAATTTCGCAAATAGAATGATGCGAAGTCCAGCCTACCACAGGATTTAAAATGCGTCCTTTATAAACAAAAGGTCCGTATGGACTGTCGCCAATTGCATAACAAATAAAATGCGTATCACCGGTTGAGTACGAAAAATAATATTTTCCTTGATATTTATGAACCCACGAAGCTTCAAAAAATCGACGTTCATTATCTCCAGCTAATAAAGGTTTTCCGTTTTCATCCAAGATTTTAATCTCTTTTGGATCTTCAGCAAACTCTTTCATATCATCAGAAAGCAAAGCTACGATTGGACCTAAAGCTTCTTCATTTGCCAGCGGTTCCTCATTTGATTTATCGTATATATTGTTTCTATACTTTTGAAGCTGACCGCCCCAAATGCCACCAAAATAAATATAAAACTTCCCATCATTATCCTCAAAAACGGCTGGATCAATAGTGTAGCTTCCTTTTATAGCAGTTGGTTCTGATTTAAATGGTCCAATTGGAGAATCGCTTATTGCAACACCAATCTGGAAAATTCCGTCTGCGCGTTTTGCTGGAAAATACAAATAATATTTGCCATTTTTACAAGCAGCATCTGGCGCCCACATTTGGCGAACAGCCCACGGAACATCATTAACATGTAAAGCTACGCCATGATCTACTGCTTTTGCATTAACATTCTCCATCGAAATTACATGATAATCCTCCATTCCAAAATGGTCTCCATTATCATTAAAGGGAATTCCCGCATCAATATCATGCGATGGATAGATGTATATTTTGCCGTTAAAAACATGTGCCGACGGGTCAGCGGTGTAAATATGATTGACTAATGGACTTGAAATTGCACGCTTATCTAATGCGGCAAAATCAATGTTTTCAATGCTATCTTCAGGCATACTCTCTTTTTTTAAAATTTTCTTTAATACATTAAACTCTTCTTTCTTTTAAATCTGATTCAATCTGCACTTCCATTTTCTTGTCGATTTTGTAAAAAAACAATAATCCAACGCCAATTAGGAAAGGTATTGCAGGAAAAACACTAACCAGCAATTTTATTCCATTTATTGCTATATCTGTCTGCTGCGGAGCATTTGGAACGTAATTAAAATATCCTAACAGTGAAGTTGTCAAAGCACCTCCAATACTTAAACCTGCTTTTAACCCAACCATCATGGCTGAAAAAATAATTGCAGTCGCACGGCGGTTATTCAGCCATTCAGAATAATCGGCAACATCAGCAATCATTGCCCAAAGAAGCGGAATTGTAATTCCGTAGAAAAATCCATGCAGGATTTGCGAGAAAAACATAAAGCCGATTGATGTTGAAGGAAAAAAATAGAAGGCAAGAATAAAAAGCGTTGAAATGAATAAAAACAAACCGAATATATTTCGCTTTCCGTATTTATCTGCAAGGCTTTTGGACAAAGTAATTCCAACTATCATAAAGATGATGCCACCGGCATTAAATAATCCAAATCCTGCTGAAACGGGATCACTACCAAAATGGTTCAACCCAATATTTGATAAGGTATTTAAAATTGGCCGAATAAAAACTGCCAATTGATCTTTATCTACATAATTTTCAAAATAATATACATACGATCCGCCTTTCATTGCCAGTGTAATAAAAACCAAAGTCGTAAGCGAAAGCATAATTACCCATGGCCTGTTTTTTACCAAATCGCTTAAATCCTCTTTCACGCTTGATTTTTGCTCTGGCTTTGGAACTATTCGTTCTTTTGTAGTGAAAAAAGTAATCAAAAGCATAATGGTCCCAATAATTGCCAAAACAGTCATTACTTTCTCGATTCCAACAGCTTTGTCGCCATTTCCAACACTTTTTATAATTCCTAGCATAAAAACTTGAACAAAAAACTGTGCAAACATAACCGCCACAAATCGGTAGGATGACATACTGTTTCGTTCGCCCATGTCACCTGTAATCACACCGCTTAACGCAGAATATGGCAGATTATTTGCTGCATAAAAAAGCAATAACAAGCTATAAGTTGTAACGGCATAAATTACCTTGCCTTGATAAGAGAAATTTGGTGTTGTAAAAGCAAGCAATGCTATTACACCCAATGGCACGGCAGTCCATAAAATCCAAGGTCTGAATTTTCCCCATTTACTAGTCGTTCTGTCTGCCAGGACACCAATAATAGGATTGAAAATAAAGGCAGCGATCAAACCAACAACCAACATTATAATGGAGGAATGTGCGGGCGATAATCCGTAAATATCAGTATAAAAATACGCCAGATAAGTCATCAATGTCTGAAACACTAAATTTGCTGCAAGATCACCTAAGCTATATCCAATTTTTTCTTTTATGGATAATTTTTGGGAATTAAAATTCATTATTGATTCGTGGTTATTTTGGTTAATTTTAAAATCAATCCTTATAAAAAAATTGATTATTTTAGTTAGCTTTTATACTGATTTCAAAAGGATTTCGCTTAAGCAATCGGTTGTGTAAAATTAGCAAAAAAAATATATCATGCAAATTTACTTTGCTTTATTGCATAATTTTCACAAAAACAGTTCGTGGGGGATTCACAATAAACAAAATTCGCACTCTTTTTTAATCTTTTTTTGCTTTAAGCTGCAAAATGCTGTTGTATGCTTTTTTATGTTTCAATTGAGTATCAAATGGAAGCGGGTAATTCGTTCTTCCTTTTATAGGCCAATCGTTTAACCAAGATTGTCCGTCATGAACACCCCAAAAAGTTACTCTGCTGATTTTGTCTTTGTGTTTTAAAAACAATTTAAAAATCGAAGCATAACGCTCTGCAAGTTGGTTTTGAATAGAATCTGGCAATGCTTTTGGATACGGATTCTTTTTTTCGCTTCCTTCAAAATTCTGATTTACATCTGCCCCTTTTAAATCCCACGGATTTGGCAAGACCGTAATATCTAATTCTGTAAACGCAACTTTAATTCCTAAAGCTGAATATTCCAAAATACTTTTTTCAATTTCTTCAATTGACGGACTTGCTAATCGCCAATGTCCCTGAATTCCAACACCGTCAACCTTTCCGCCAGCAGCTTTTATTTTTTTGATTAAAGCGATTGCTCCGGCTCTTTTTGCAGGTTCTTCAATATTGTAATCGTTGTAATATAAATCTACTTTTGGATCTGCTTTTGCTGCTAATTTGAAAGCATCAACTAAATATTGTTCGCCAAGCGTATTCAAAAAAACTGATTTTCGTAAAGTTCCATCTTCGTTTAAAGCTTCATTTACAACATCCCAGGAACCAATTCTTCCTTTATATTTAGAAACAATCGTCGTGATATGATCTTTCATAAAAGCTTTCATTTCGGTACTGTCTTTTATTTTTTCCATCCAAGGCGCTAATTGGCTGTGCCAAATCAAAGTATGTCCGTGAACAAACATTTTATTTTTTTCGCCGTATGCCAAAAATTTGTCCGCCAATGTAAAATCATATTTATCCTTTTGCGGATGCACAAACATTGATTTCATAATGTTTTCTGCAGTAATTGCATTAAACTCTTTTTTAATCAAGGAATCTTCTTTAGTATTTTTTTCTTGAATTTGGTCTGCACTTAAAGCCGTTCCAATGTAGAAATCGTTTTTATAAGCGTCTTTTAAAGATAGCGTTTCTTTTTTTGAAGAACAGCTTACCATCAACAACGTTGCAGCGGCAAACACATAAGGGTTAATAAATTTCATATATTTTGGTTTTAATAGTTAATAGTTTTTATTCTTAACTGAGACCTGACAGGTTTTAAAACCTGTCAGGTCTAATATTTGCTCATAGTTTTGTCATTTCGACGTAAGGAGAAATCTTCACAAGAAACTCTACAAAGTTGATCCAGCATGCGGAGCTACTAACGAAGATTTCTCCTTACGTCGAAATGACAAACAGAACGTAGTATTATAAAAATATCATTCCTTTCTAAAACTCTCTGGAGGCCCCAAATACGACTCCAAAACCTTTCCTTCTTCAGTCTCAATTACAATTTTCTGAAGTACCAAAGCCGCATCGATCGCATAAATTTTCAAAACGTGATTCCCTGAATTTTCTATTTGATGTTCTGATGTTATTATTTTAATATTATTTGCTACCGATGTTGCCCAAGCTTTTTCAGAAGAATCTCCATTGAGGTTCATGATTTGCGGTTTTTCTGAATCAAATCCAATTCCGTATTTTAAGCCGTCACCCATTTTAAAATTGATTGTGGGTGAAAAAAACGCTTTTACTTTTACCTTTCCTTTGCTGAAAAAATGAACGTTGTATTCTAATCTTGGAGATTGTTCCGAGATTTCAATCGGCTGGATATTTGAAGGTTTTATTGTTATTCCAGAATCTGTTTTACCTAGATTTGGAATAATCGTCCATTTCACTGAATCCGAATTTATTGCCTCAGAATAATTTTTACTTTCTATCGAAATATAACCGTTATCCTCAACAAAACCTCGAACATTAGCTAAATCTCTATTTTTATTAATTGATGTTTCAGCATTCGGAGTATCTTGAGCAGAAATCCCAGCTTCTGATTTGTTTAAAACCTCAACTGTTTTAGTTTTCGGAATCACATTTTTATCCGGCTGTTGCCAATTTGTATAACCAATGTGTGTCTGCGACATCATGTGATTCCATTTTCCATTTGCCACTTTGGTATGATAATAATTCGTCAACAGGCTATCTCTTTCAAATAATGATTTTACTTTTTCTACGTATTCATTTGCCGATGCCTTTCCCTGCGCTGCATACAAATGATTTTTGGCCGTCGCGACATACAATTCATTTAAGTTTGCACTTGCCAAAACCGGAAATAAAACCAGCTGATAAAAAGCATCTTTATATTCAGGCTGTAATTTCTCATTTATTGCATTGGCTTTTTCAACCAATTTTTGATAATCGGCAACAACTCGGTCAGCTTCGTTATAATTTGTGACGCTATAGGTTTTCTCATCCAATAATTCAGGTTTTCTGCGCGAATTGTATTTGGTATATAATTTTAAAATTGTAGCAATTTCCTCTGCAAACTGACCTCCAAAATTCTCTTTTGCCCAATTCACATAATATTCTTGTAAATTTCCGGCATTGAATTTTTCAGGATTCCATGCCATATCTAGGAAAAAGGCAATCGGAAATTCCATTGGTTTTATATCGCCAACATTTACAATCCAAATTTTATCAACTCCGCGTTGGTAAGCCAAATCCATTTGTTCCCAAGTGCGTTCGATTTGGTTAGTGTTGATCCATTTATAATTGCGCGGACCGCCCACATAATCATAATGATAATAAATTCCGTAACCGCCTTTTCTTGGTTTTGCGTTCAATTCCGGAAGTTTTCTAATGTTTCCCCAATTGTCATCGCACAATAAAAGCGTCACATCATCGGGCACTCTCATTCCTTTGTCGTAATAATCCTGAACTTCTTTATAAAGTGCCCACATTTGTGGCGTTTTTTCGGCTGGTTTTTTCGTAACTTCTGCAATAATATTTCTTTGCGTTTTTACGATATTTTCCAAGAGTCCAATTGCAGTTCCTTCCGTCATAGGTTCATCGCCGTCGCCACGCATTCCAATTGTCACAATGGTTTCTTTATTTCCCATTCGTTTAATTCCATCTTTCCAGAATGTAATCAAAGCCTCTGAATTGGTATTAAAATCCCATTTTCCTTTTTCTTTTCCCCATTCAGCGTGCGCTCTCGATAATGGTTCATGATGCGAAGTTCCCATCACAATTCCATATTCATCGGCCAAAACAGCATTCTGCGGATCTTCGACATAAAACATTCTGCCCCACATTGCCGGCCATAAATAGTTGCCTTTCATTCTCAGAATCAATTCAAAAACATTGTCGTAAAATTTCGAATTGAATCCGCCAAATTTTTCAAATGCCCAGCCTGTTAATGCAGGAGCTTCATCATTTATAAAAATACCGCGATACTTTACTTTTGGCTCTCCTTGCGAATGTATTCCAGGCAAAACATGCAATTCCGATTGTTTTTTCGCAGGAACATCAGCCCAAAAATACCAAGGAGAAACACCAATTTGACTAGACAAATCGTAGATTCCGTAAATTGTTCCTCTTTTATCTGAACCTGCAATTACCAGAGCTTTTTTGATCCCTTTAAACGGATTTTCAACAATTTGAGTCGTAAATTTTTCCCATTTTCCCTGAAGTTCCTTGGCATCAATTTTTCCTTTTTTGGCCAATTGATTTATGATTTCGCTTTTTCCAATTGTTCCAATTATCACTACAAAATCTCCTGCTTCAGAAACCTTTTTAATTCTTTTCGGATGCAAATCAGAAACTTTAAAAAGATCGTTTTCTAAATGCCCCGTCACTTTTAAAACTCCTGCATAATCTTTATCGTCAACTAAAACCGAAGCTATTTTTCCTTTTGAAACCAAAGGAAAATTTTCATTAGAACCCTGATTAACTATATATTTCTCAGGATTTATGGCATACGAATTTGCGCTTAATCCGATTAGGAAAAACAATAAAATTATGTATGATGTTTTAATTTTTAAGCACATAGCGTTACAAACTTTTTTATTTAATCTCGCAAAGTCGCAGAGTCGCAAAGCAATTCTTTTTAAGCTTTTTCAAAACAAAACTTTGCGACTCTGCGACTTTGCGAGAGATTCTCAGCGCATTAGATTTAGTAAACTTTATTTACAAATTCAATTTATACCCAATTCCCATTTCCAAACCTCGCAATTCCGCCAAACCTTTTAATCTTCCTGTCAACGAATAACCTGGATAGGTTTCTGTTTTTTCATCAACTGCATGGAGAAAACCATGATCTGGGCGAACTGGGAGACTTGTTTTAGTTTTATTCATTAGAAGCAAAAATTTCTCTACAATCAATTCCATTTTTACATCACCGTTCAAATGTTCTGATTCTCGGAAAATGGTTTCGCTTTCGCGGATGGTATTTCGAAGATGCAAAAAGTGAATTCGGTCTCCATAATCATCAATTATTTTTTCCAGATTATTTTTTGGATCGGCGCTTAATGAGCCTGTGCAATAACACAATCCGTTTGCTGTTGAAGGAATGGCATTGAAAATCGCTTTCAAATCGGCTTCTGTCGAAACAATTCTTGGCAAACCTAAAACTGAAAATGGTGGATCGTCTGGATGAATCGCTAATTTTTGTCCATTTCCCTCCGCAATCGGAGTTACTTCTGATAAAAAATAAATCAGGTTTTCTCTTAGTTTTTGATTGTCGATTTCGGCATAATTTTCTAAAAGCGCCAAAATCTGTTCCGCGGTAAAATTGATTTTACTTCCTGGAAGGCCTAATAATACATTTTTAAAGAGCAACGCTTTTTCATCTTCAGATAATTGATTTCCAAATTGCAACGCTTTTTCTTTTTCAGCATCTGAATAATCATTTTCTGAATTTGGTCTTTTTAAAAGATAAACATCAAAATAAGTAAATGCATCCTGATTGTACAGCAAAGCTTTGCTTCCATCTTCGTTTATAAAATTATGATGGGTTCTCACCCAATCCAGAATCGGCATGAAATTGTAGGTTATGATTTTGATACCACATTCTGCCAAATTCTTCAAACTAATTTTATAATTTTCAATGTATTGCAGATAATTTCCTGAAGCTCGCTTAATCTCTTCGTGAACAGGAAGACTTTCAACAACCGCCCATTCCAGACCTTCATTTTTAATGATTTGCTGTCTTTCTTTAATCTCACTGATTGTCCAAATTTCGCCAACTGGAATATGATGCAAAGCCGTAACAATTCCGGTTGCTCCAGCTTGTTTGATATCTAATAAAGTCACGTTGTCCTGAGGTCCAAACCAACGCATTGTTTGTTGCATTTTTGTCATATTTATTTTTTTAATCTCGCAAAGGCGCAGAGGCGCAAAGTTTTTATTTAAAAAAGTTTAAAAAGAAAAATACTTTGCGCCTCTGCGTCTTTGCGAGCAATTTTCAGCGTTCACTAAAAACCAATACTATTCCCGCCATCAACAGGCAAAATAGTTCCGGTTGTATATTTTGATTCGCTTAAAGCGAAATAATAAACGGCATCAGCAATATCCGAAGGTTCTCCTAAAAATCCCATTGGTGTTCTTCCTAATACTTTGTTTTTTCTTTCTGGATCGCTGTCCAAAGCTTTTGCCGACATTTTAGTTTTGATAAAACCTGGAGCGACACAATTTACACGAATCCCAAATGGCGCCAATTCTACCGCCATTGCACGTGTCATTGATTCGATTGCGCCTTTGCTGGCTGAATACGCAATTACTTTCGGAATTCCGTATTGCGATGCCATCGAGCTGATGTTTACAATACTTCCTGCCCCATTTTCTTTCATGTTTTTTACAACCGCTTTGCTTACTGCAAAAACACTTAAAAGATTGGTGTGAATTATGGATAAAAAATCTTCATCGGTTACGTCTAAAAATTCCTTTTTTAAATTGATTCCGGCATTGTTTACCAAAATATCAATTGGATTTTCTTTTGTGATGCTTTCAATCATTGCTGGAATTCCGGCCAAATCATTCAAATCGAAGATTACCGGAATAGCATTTTCTCCAATTTCCTTGCAAGCTTCTTCTGTTTTTTCTTTTGATCTTCCTATTATGTAAGTTGTGATTCCGTTATCACAAAGTTTTTTTGCTGTTGCAAATCCTAAACCTGAATTTCCTCCGGTTACAATTGCCGATTTTTTGCTCATAATTTTTAATGTCTATTTTTTTAGTACGCGGATGAAACGGATTCGCTATCGCGAAAACGCTGATTTACACGGATTTTTTTTATTCTTATTTTAATTGGAAAAAATCAGTTTTTTTCCGTGTCTTCACGATAGCGAATCCGTTTCATCCGCGCTACAATTACTCCAAATAATTTATTTATCCATTTCCCGGTGCAAAAGGAAATTTTAATGATTTAAAATACTCTAATGTCTGTGTTGGTTTTTCAACTCCCGCCGGAAGTTCTTTTCCTGAAAACTGCTGAAAATATAACAGACATGCATCACGCCACCATTTTGCTTCTTTGTACTGAATTTCTAACAACATTCCGACTTCGTTAAAACGTTCGTTGTCAATGTATTTTTCGGTTTTCTTCCAGACATTCTGCATATTTTTTACCTGATTTACGCCTTCCTGATATTTCAGTGCCAAACCATTCCAAAGCGTCTGACCGTTTTTCAGTTTATAATCCCACGAAACATGATGAAACCATAAGAGATCTTTTTCTAGACACGTTTCTAAATTATCAAAAAGCGTTTCAACTTCAGGCGCATATTGCGAAGTGGCATTTGTCCCCGATTTTGATCGGTCAAAACCAATTCCGTTTTTGTCTGCTTTATGATAATACGTCGGATTCCATTCTGGTCTTGATAAATTCGAAACCCACGGACCTGGCCCATAATGATGTCCAGTATCCATAATGTGATGCAATCCAAGAGGCGTCATATAATTGACCACCGCTTCGCGCGATTCGATCATTATATTTTTTACAGGTTTAATGAAATTTTCATCGTTTGAAAAAGTACACCTCAACCATTCATCGGCTATTGTTTCGGAATCTAAATAAAGATTCCATGCCAATCTGCCGAAACCGTACCAATTTGCCTGCGCAAAAGGATGTCCTGTCCAGTTTAAATCGTTCCCAATATTGGCAACGCCCGCAATTCCGGTTAGTTTATTATTGTATAATGAACCATCAACGACTTTAACAACGGTTGAACCTTTTCCTTTTTGATACGTATCAGATTCTAGAACTTCCTGAAATAATTTAGGTAGAAAAACCAAATGCGTGCTAAAGCCTAAATATTCCTGCGTGATTTGAAATTCCATCATTAATGGCGTCTTTGGCATTGCTCCAAATAACGGATGAAAAGGCTCTCTAGGCTGAAAATCTATTGCTCCGTTTTTGACCTGAACAATTACATTTTCTTTGAATTTTCCATCATACGGCTGGAATTCGGCGTAAGCTTGTTTGGCACGGTCATTTGCATCGTGTTCAGAATATACAAACGCTCTCCACATAATTACGCCACCAAAAGGCGCAACGGCATCGGCCAGCATATTCGCCCCATCAACATGATCTCTTCCATAATTTTGCGGACCCGGCTGGCCTTCTGAATTGGCTTTTACCAGAAATCCTCCAAAATCTGGAATTCGTTTATAGATTTCTGCCGACTTGCTTTTCCACCAATTAATCACTTCCGGATCTTTTGGATCGGCTGTTTTTAAACTTCCAATTTCGATTGGTGCCGAAAATCTTGCTGTCAAATAGACTTTTATTCCGTAAGGCCTAAAAACATTGGCCAAAGCCTCGACTTTTTCTAAATATTGTGGAGTCAGGATTAAAGCGTTGGCATTTACATTGGTCAAAACCGTTCCGTTAATTCCAATTGACGCATTTGCTCTGGCGTAATCAATATAACGCTGATCTATAAAATCAGGCAATTTCTGCCAATTCCAAAGTGAAAATCCGGCGTAACCTCTCTCCACCGTTCTGTCTAAATTATCCCAATGATTTAGGATTCTGATATTGGTTTTGGGAGAATCGGCAATGTTTAAATTTTTAACCGATTTATTCGTCTGCAAAATTCTTAGGAAATTAAAAACTCCGTATAAAACGGCAACGTCATTTTTTCCGGTAATAATGATTTGTTTTTTATTTTGAATAGAAACCGATTTGATGATAAAACCTTCGCTGTTTATTTTATCAAAATCAGAATGAATTGCCTTTTTTATTTCGGGATTTAATGAAAATTCAGCGCCTACGATTAGGTTATTTTCTTCTTTTATTTCAGATTTTATTTCTGGAACATTTCCCAACATACCCAAAAATCCGGTTTTAAGTTCTTTCTCGACAATTTTAATGGTTTCGGAGTTTCCTAAAACCACAATTCCTTTAAGATTGTTTTTATATTCTGAAACCATTGCATCATTTTTCATAGCATTATACTGAAGCCATAATTTATAATCCTTTTGTGCCGAAAGGGAAAAGGAAATCAGAAGAAAAAGAAAAACAAATCTTAATGAAGTCATTTTGGTTTTTAATTTATTTTTTAAAAATTCGATTTTGAATGAATCAGCATTTTTCTTCTGTATAAAAATATTTGATAAAATTTTAATCTAAAAAATACATTATTCGAAATAAAACAATAATTGCAATCGGTTGCGTAAAAATATAGGATTGCTATTGAAGAAAAAAACTTTTCTTCGATTTTTTTTCAAAAAAATAATTTCTTTAACAAATAAAGGCCGTTTAATTTGAAAAACTATCCTGCACTTTCGTTCCTCGATTGAAAGCAATTTTCAGTTTTAACAATTATTATTTTTTTTGAACATTTTCTTAAAATACAAACCTCAAAATATTAAGATATTTTTTATAAATTTGAGTAAGAATACTGATTTCCCCAAATCATTTTTTTTACAACTTACTGCTTGTTTCCAATATTTTATAAGAGGATTTATAACGTAAAATCGAAAAAAATGAAAAACTTTACTTTTGCCGTAATTCTTTTACTGGGAATTCTTTTTAGTTCCCCAAATGCTTTTTCTAAAAATGATTTGCATTTTTCTGAAGCCCATAAAACAATTGTTTTTTCTGTCTATTCTCCAGAAATTACTACTGCTTCAATAACTGCATTTTTCAAAAAGTATTCTGATTTAAAAGCCTATCAAACAGATGTTGTCGCTTTATATAAAAATAAAGCCAATAAGCCGATTTGGTTTGAAGGAAATGATATAAACGAATTTGGATATCTTTTATATCATAAATTAAATTCAACTTACGAAGAAGGCGTTCAGATTGAAATTCCGTATAAAAAGAAACTTGACGAAGTTTTTAACGAGGAGTCAACATCAAAATCGAAAATTTCAGATTCTGATACCGAACTTTTATTGAGTTCCATGTATATTTTGTACGCCAAACATGTTTATCAAGGAATTGATGCTGCCGAGCAAGATAAAATTCAATGGTATTTGCCAAAGAAAAAATTCTCTTATGAAACATTGCTCGATTCAATTGTAAGCAATCCAGATTTATTGAAGGAAAATAAACAGGTTCTTTTTAGTCAATATTACAAACTTCAGGAAGTTTTAAAAAAATACCGCGAAATCGAAAAAAGCAAACAATGGACCCCTATCTATATGGACACGCCTTATAAAGACTTGCGTCCAGATGCAACTTCTCAAACTATTGCAGACGTGAGACATCGCTTATTTATAATTGGCGATTTAGCCAATGATTCAAAAAGCAATTTTTATGATCAAGAATTGATGGATGGCGTTATGAAATACAAACTCCGACATGCGTTGACGCCAAATTACATCCTCTCGAAAGAACATATTGACCAAATGAACGAACCTATCAGCGACCGCATTAAAACCATAATGCTGAATATGGAACGTTGCAGATGGATTCCGCCTACACTAGAAAATCAAAGCGAATATGTGATGGTCAACATTCCTTCGTTTATGCTATATTTTGTGCGCAATGGAAATTTTGATATTGTTTCGAAAGTTTTTATTGGAACACCATTAACCAAAACCGTGATTTTTAGTGGTCAAATTGATCGTATTGTCTTTAGTCCGTATTGGAATGTTCCTGCCAGCATCATTCAAAACGAATTAAAATTAAAAATGGCCGAAGACAAAAATTATCTTGCTGATCACAATATGGAATGGAATGGCGGGAAAGTAAGGCAAAAACCCGGGCCGGATAATGCTTTAGGACTTGTGAAATTTATGTTCCCAAATCCGAATGACATTTATATGCATGATTCTCCATCGAAAAGTTTATTTGGATTTGAAAAACGTATTTTCAGTCATGGCTGTATCAATGTTGAAAAAGCAAAAGATCTAGCCATTTCAATGCTAAAAGATTATCCGGATTGGACACTTGAAAAAATAAATGCAGCGATGAACGGCCAAAAAGAAACCCCTTTTATGTTGCCTAAAAAAATTCCGATATACATTGGTTATTTTACAGCTTGGGTAACTCGAGACGGAAATATGAACTTTTATCCAGATGTTTATGATCGAGATACTCGTTTAAACGGAATGCTGTTTCCAAATGATACTGCTTATAAATCAGATCAGGAATAAACCGCATCAAAAGTAAACCTCATCAAAACCTCCCAAAACAAAGTTTGCTTTGGGAGGTTTTTTATTTTGCAGCACTAGACCTATGTGCGTACTTTTTAAAAATATCTTTTGTCAATGGTTTCAGCGCAATATTATTTTCGGGATGCCTTCCGTGACCGTTAAAAAAGTCAATTCCATCAGCAGTTTGGGCATACCAAATTATAGCGCGTCCGTATTTATCAAAACAAATAGTATGATCATCAATATCAACTTTCTTCAAATGAACCAAACTTTCATCTAATAATTCAACAGGATTTCGTGTAAGCGAGCTTTGTGATTTCAAATCGCACCTAACAAGCTCGTAATGATCACCAGACCACTGCATACATTCTTTCTGCGGAAGCGCCAAATAAATAATAACACCTATCAAACAAGCAACAGCTGTTATTGCTGCAGCTCGAAACATTTTAAATTTTGACTTATAAATTCTAATTTTCCTTTTCTTATTTGGCGTTTTAATTAAAACTGGTGCTTCCGGATTTTTTAGTGTTTCAATTGTTTTTTCACTTTCATTTTTGCTTAAAACCTCGGCGCCAAAAACCGTAATTTGCTCTTCCTGAGACATTGCTTTTGCCTTAAATTTTCTAAAAGGCCTTGGTTGAAAATCAATCAAAATTGCGGCCATATCAACAGTATCGATTTTTTGGGGTTCTTTCTCACCTTTCAAAAATGCGCCTACTTTTTTATACTTATCCGTATAAGTTGTACAAGTATCTTCTATATTATTATCGAAAGGAACACCTTTAAAATCCCAATACACTTTTAAATCGTCTGGAGCAGGATTTTCACGTAATATTTTCCAACATAAATCTCTCAAATGAGCTTGAGAAGGTGTTTCCAGATAATTAGAGTTTTCCCCTAATTCTTTTTCGCTATTATATTTTCTTCGTATAGCTTCTTTATAAGCTTTTTCATAGTTGCATCTTGTAATGTGGTCCATATACATTCAGGATTTTCAGGATTTTTAAGATTAATTCTCGGATTTTTCAAGAAAATCAGGAAAATTAGGAATCTCCAGATTTCCTTATCAATTCAGAGGAAAATAAATGATTACTTTGCCTCAGAATTAGTGCTCGTTCTGACTCGCGATCATAACAAATGTACAAAACTAGTTTGCCTATAAATTGCGGGAAACCGTAAATTTTAGCTTAGGCTGAAAACCCAAATCAAGACTAACTATTCTACGCTCTTTTCTTCGCAAACAGACAGTTTAATTGCCAAAAAACGATTCAGAACAATTCTGAATAGCAATGCTTATGCCAAATTTTGAAATCTTAAAAAAATGCCTTAAATAATTAATTACTACTTTCGACGAAAGTAAATCTTATGCTAAAATCTCCTTTTTATGTCTCATTATAGTTGTTTTTGCTAGTTCATGCAAAGGCAAAAAAGCTGTTCTTTTAAAAAATGATTTCCAAAATACGGAAAACCGTATTTTGCTTCCAAAGAGAACCATTAATTTTGACACTGAACCTGATAAAGGTTTTAAAATAAAGATATCCATGCCTAAATAATTTGTTATGTTTAAAAAAGTAATAATAGCCGAAGATCTAGATAGCATCAGTTTTGGAATCGAGCAAGTCCTGAAAGATTTAGGAATTGAAAATTTCGACTATTCCAAATATTGCGATGACGCCTATTTAAAAATACGCAAAGCCATTCAAGACAATGATCCTTATGATTTATTGATAAGTGACCTTTCGTTCAAAACAGATCATCGTGAGGTAAAACTTAGTAGTGGCGACGAATTGGTACAGAAAACACGAGAAATACAACCTGATATTAAAATACTAACCTATTCAGTCGAGGACAAAAGTTATCGCATCAAATCGCTTTTTGAAAATGCGTCAATAAATGCCTTTGTTTTGAAAGGAAGAAACAGTATTGATGAACTTAAAAAAGCAATCGGGATTATTTCGGCTTCTGAGGACAAATTCATTTCACCAGAAATTGCATCTGTACTGCAAGAAAAAACCAATTTTGAAATTGACGATATCGATATTAAAATCTTGAAATATCTAACCGAAGGAAAATCACAGGACGATATTATCGAAATTTTCAAAAATGCCAATATAAAACCCAACAGCAAAAGCGCCATTGAAAAAAGATTATCAAAATTGAAAGACTTTTTTAAAGCCAGTAATACGGTACAGCTTGTTTATATTGCAAAAGATATGGGGATTATTTAAAATTATCCCCAGTGGTTTCTAACGCGCTTTTTGTCGATTTTTGAGCGATTTTCATCGTATTTAATTATTTGATAATAATGACTTTACAATTTATTCACATTAGTTTTTTTAATTTGAATAAAAACAAAAAGTTATGAAACTCTTTAATCTAAATTTTCTAGTATCATTCAAAGAATGGCTTTTTTTAAGAGCAATGCAATCTTCTTTCCTTCATTAATAATTAAAAAGGAAAGCAGAATTGAATGAATAAAATTGAAAAATCATTTTTGAACAAAAATCAATTTGGTGAAGATTTCTTGTGGGGTGTTTCAACCGCCGCTTTCCAAATTGAAGGTGCTCATGATACCGACGGAAAAGGTTCTTCGATCTGGGATGTTTTTACTGCCCAGAAAGGAAAAATCAAAAACGGGCATCATGCTATAACTGCTTGTGATTTCTATAATTCGTACCAAACAGATATTAGTTTGATTCGCGAATTGAATATCCCTAATTTTCGATTTTCAATTTCCTGGACTCGAATTATGCCTACGGGAACTCATCCTGTAAATCAGGCCGGAATTGACTATTACAATAAAATTATTGATTCGCTTTTGGCGCAAGGAATCGAGCCTTGGGTGACACTTTACCATTGGGACTTGCCTTATGCACTTGAAGAAAAAGGCGGATGGACAAATCGTGAATCTGTTACTTGGTTTTCAGATTATGTTGCGATTTGTGCAAAACATTTTGGCGATCGTGTAAAAAACTGGATAGTCATCAATGAACCTTCTGTTTTTACTGGCGCAGGTTATTTCTTGGGCATACATGCACCTGGAAAAAAAGGCATCACAAATTATATCAAAGCCATGCATCATGTGACTTTGGCAACAGTTGCTGGCGCAAAAAAACTTCGAGAAAATGTTCCTAATGCAAATATCGGAACCACTTTTTCTTGCACGCATATAGAACCTTTTTCTCAAAATCAAAAAGATATCGAAGCAGCAAAACGCGTTGACACGCTGCTAAACCGAACTTTTATCGAACCGCTTTTAGGACTAGGTTATCCGCAAGACGATCTGCCAGTTTTGAAAAAACTAAATAATTATATTTTTGAAGATGATCGAAATAATCTTGCATTTGACTTTGACTTCATCGGACTTCAATGTTATACTCGAGAAGTTGTAAAAGCATCATTATTGACGCCCTATATTGGTGCCGAATTAATAAGTGCCGAAAAACGAAATGTAATTTCCACCGAAATGGGCTGGGAAGTTTATCCGCCTGCGCTCTATCACATTTTAAAAAGATTCAACGGCTACGAAGGCATCAAAAAAATTATAATTACTGAAAATGGCGCAGCATTTCCGGACACCGTAACAAACGGAAAAGTCTATGACATAAAACGTACACATTTCATCCAAGATCATTTAGAACAAATTTTAAAAGCCAAAGAAGAAGGCTTAAATGTCGATGGCTATTTTGTTTGGACTTTGACTGATAATTTTGAATGGGCAGAAGGTTACAACGCCCGATTCGGATTAATTCATATTGATTTTGAAACGCAAAAGAGAACTATAAAAAATTCTGGATATTGGTTTAAAGATTTTTTATCGTAAATCTTATTCTTTAAAAATAAAAAAAAGCCTTTCGTATTACGCATACAAAAGGCTTTTATGTTTGAAATAAGATTATTTATTATTGAAATCTAAATTTATAATTCTGCTTTAGAATTCCAATATAAAGCTTACCGTTTCCTTTTAAATAAGCTGTTACCTTAATATATTTTTCTTCTGGATATTTTACATCATAATTAAACGTGGTATCTTTTGTTTTGACCTGAAGCAGATGATTTCCTTCATCAGATATTGAAAAATCTGCTGTTTCGTAAGTCGGCATTTCATTTGTTGCTTTTAAGTTGATATCTTGAACTTTCTTTTTGTCAAGAAATACTTCCAGTTTTAAATTATCCAATTTCATATCCGTTGGCTGTTCAAAAGACACTACATACTTTTTACAACCGAAAGTGGATAAAACAATTAATAGTATTAAAAGCTTTTTCATAACTAATATTTTAAATTGATTCTTGAGGGAAATCAGATTGTTTTTTCTCTTTTATAAATATAAATAATTTTATGGCAATTTGGTCTAAAAAAACAAACTTCATCCGAATTATTCATCGAAAAACAAACCTAAAATAACCGAAAAAAAAGTTGCTGAAAAAGGCGAAAAAAAATCATTATTTTACTGATTTTATTAGGTTTAACGGTATTTTTTTCTTATCTTTATAGTGTAAATAACAGTAAATATATGCCGAAAAACAAACTTTTTAAATGCCTAAATTTCACTTTAAAAAACCATTCTTTTTCCAACTTTTTGCATTTTATTTTTCAAAATGCGTTTCATCTTCATTTGGAAATTATTCGAACTAATCTTTTTTCTGCACAAAGTATAAACACGCAGAAGACACCAACGCAACCGCTCCGATTGCAATCGTAATTACTTTTCTTGGATATATTTTCTGAGCCATTTTTTTAGCAAATATATCTTTTAAATTCAAAAAAAGATTTCCTTTTTTAGGAAGCGCTGTAGACTCTTCATGCTCATTTTTCACAAAACTCTTTAATTCTATGACTTCATTCTCAATTGTTGCAGATGCTTTACTCCTTTCTACGTTTTCAATCCTTTTAGCTTCTTCATTTTCATTTCTAAACTTTTTAAAAGGACGCGGTTGAAAATCGACCAGAATGGCCGCGAGATTTATAGCGTCGATATTTGACGGATCTGTTTCGCCTTTAAAAAAGGTTTCAATGGGTCTAAACTTATCTTTCTGTTCCTTAAACTTATTCTTTTTAGTATGATCAAAATCTAAACACAATAAATTCCTAAAAACATTCAAATCATCTTGGGTTGGATCGTTTTCGAAAATGAGCCAGCACAAATCGCGAAGTTTTCCTCGAGATGGATTATACAAGTAATCGAAGTGTTCTCCTTCTTTTTCGAGTTCATATTTAATTTTAATCGCCTTTTTATATTCTTCTAATGTATTATTCATTTTCTCTTTTTTAAGAAACTCTCTGGGGTCTTTATTTTCATTTTTAATCTAAACTTTTTTATATGCCTTTATTTTTGACTTTTAAAATCTGTATTAGCCTTTCATTTTTTACTTTAATTCCAAATTATCTTCACTTTTTTTTCACAATCCAACCAACTTTTGCCAAACTTTTTGCCTCTATTATAGTAGGACTTTGTTTAAAAATAAATCACATTTAATCAAAAAATAGGCATTGCATTTTTATTTTATTGGGAAATCTCAGGAATCTTAGGAAAACGCAGGAATTCCGGGAATTCCGTATCTACAGTAGCTTAGAAGTGCCTTTCCTTTGCATAAGAAATTAGTTCAAGTTTTGTCTGCAGACTAAAACAAAAATAAAAAACTAGTTCTAATTAACATTGTGGAAAACCGTAAGACCGAGTTTATTCGGGAAGTTTAAATTACGTCTTACAGTCTACACGATCAACTTCCCAAAACCAATTTGGTATTGCCAATAACAAACTCTGGATAACTCCGGACAGCAATACCTATGTCTAATTTCTAAATTAAATCAAAATGAAAAAGCTATTATTTTTTAGCGCTATTGCGTTAATGTTCACTATATTTTCTTGTACTCCGGATGAGTTTGAAACGCAACCAAAACAAGAAACAAAAAAAACTATTAATATAGCAAAAGATACCTTTGCTGAGGATGGGCCGGGTGATGGTAAAACTCCTCCACCTCCACCAACAACACCACCACCAGCAGATGAATAAATATATTTTTAGTATCTAATTAATTACTATTTTCGGGGAAAGTAAATTTATATGTTACGGTCCCCGTTTTTTTATTTCATAATTCTTCTTTCTCTTTTTTCATGTAAAGAAAAAAAGACCGTCAATCCTAATACAGAAGCTATACAAAAAGAAGCGCTTAGCTTACGAAATAAAGGATACGAAAATATCTTAAAACAAAATTTCAACACTGCTTTTCATGAGTTTAATAAATCCAAAATACTTTTCGAAACTTTAAAAGACAGTGTCAATATTGGATATGTCCTTCTACAGTTGGCCGCAATACAGCAAGTTAACGGAGATTATTACGGCAGCAAGGAAACAGTTACTGAAGCATCAGCGTATTTTAAAAAAAATAGTATATATGCTCCTGATATAAATATCGTCTTAGGCATTGCCGATAAAGAACTTTCCTTATACAATGATGCAATTTATTATTATAAAGAATCTGCAAAAGAATATAAAGATCCTATTGCAAAACTAGGCCCGCTATCTAATATTGGCCCCATCTATATCCAACAAAAAAAGTACGATAAGGCAATTGCTCTTTTAGAATCTATTTTGGGCAAAAATTTATTAAATAATGAAGCTCAAGCATCCTCTAAAGCTCGAATTCAAGATAATTTGGGTTATGCTTATTTTAAATACGGAATGGATGAAAAAGGATTTCATTTAATGGATAATGCGCTCAAAAAAAGAAATGAAATCAAAGATACATACGGAAGTATTGAAAGCTACCTTCATTTAGCAGACTATTATTCCAAAAAAGATGTTCAAAAATCAGATGAAAATGCCCTGAAAGCATACAATATTTCTACAAAACTAAATAGTGTTGATGAAAGATTAGAAGCTTTGCAAATTTTAATTTCAAATGACCACAGTCCTAAAAAGCAAAAATATGTTCAAAAGTATTTTACGCTAAACGACAGTATTATTAAAGTTAGAAACAACTTCAAAAATAAATTCGCCAAAATCAAATACGATGCTAAAAAAGAAAAAGACGAAAATCAAAAACTTCGTTTAGAAAAAGCGGAAAACCAGTTAGCGCTTCAGAAAGAAAAATTTCTGCGAATTGTATTGCTAATCATATTTATTTTTCTTGTCATTTTAATAGCAATCCTAATACGTTATTATAAAAACAAAAACAAAGCAATCGAATTTAAAGCTTCGTACGAAACCGAAACGAGAATTGCTAAAAAAATACACGATGAGTTGGCGAACGACGTTTTTAACGTAATTGCTTTTACGGAATCTCAGCCTTTGTCTATAGAAAACACCAAAGAGAATCTTCTTCAAAAATTAGATGATATTTATGGTCGTGTAAGAGGAATTTCAAAAGAAAATAATAAAATTGATACTGGTGCAAATTTCACCCGAAACATAAAAGAACTGTTTTCGACTTACAATACTAGCACAAGAAATATCATATTTACTAATTTAGAAAACATACATTGGGAAATGGTCGATGATATAAAAAAAATTACCATTAACCGAATTTTGCAAGAGTTAATGGTAAATATGAAAAAACACAGCAAGGCAAATCTTGTTGCTATAAAATTTGAAAGCGATCAAAACTCAATCTTCATCAATTACACCGATAATGGAGTTGGTTGTGAAAAAAACACAATAACAAAAAATGGTCTGCAGAATATGGAAAGCCGTATTCAGGCCGTTAAAGGAACTGTAGATTTTGAAACAGAACCGAACAAAGGTTTTAAGGCTAAAATAATTATTCCTAAATAGGCAAAAACTTAAAAAGCCTTTAAGACATTTCTGAAAGGCTTTTTTGTATTACTATATTTTAACTGGACTGAAGTCCAGCCCTACAATATGGTAAGAGCCTAAGGCTCTTTTTATAGTTCCGAAGGAACAATTTATATTGTAGGGCTGGACTTCAGTCCAGTTCTGAGTTACAATATAAATTGTTCCTGCGGAACTTGTATTTATGATCTACAAAAAACCTCCCAGAATTTAACTTCTGAGAGGCCTCTACTAATAACTAATTAAAATGGGTATTCTACTTCCAACCTCCGCCTAGGTCTCTGTAAACATGAACTGCAGCGTTAAGTTGTTCTTTTTTAGTATCAATCAATTCTAAATTTGCTTCTAATGCATCGCGTTGTGTCATTAAAACCTCAAAATAATCAACTCTTGCAGATTTGAATAAATCATTCGATACATCAATCGACTTGTTTAATGCATCAACTTGTTGTGATTTCAAATCATAGCTTTTTTGCAGATTATCAATTTTAGAAAGCTGATTAGATACTTCTAAATAAGCGTTTAAGATTGTTTTGTCATAATTATATAATGCCTGAAGCTGTCTTGCATTTGCGCTTGAAAACTCAGCCTTAATAGCGTTTCTATTGATCAGTGGCGCAGCAAGATCTCCTGCCAATGAATACAAAAGTGATTCAGGAAGTGTAAACAAATACGATGGTTTGAACGCTTGAACTCCAAAAGCTGCCGTAATGTCAAGTGAAGGATAAAATTCTGCACGAGCCACTTTTACATCTAGTTTTGCAGCAACCAATTCTAATTCTGCTTGTTTCACATCAGGACGATTCATCAACAATTGAGATGGAATTCCAGCACTTACTGAAGCTGGCAACAAAGTCAAAAATTTTGTGTTGCTTCTTTTAATTTCCTGAGGATAACGTCCTAGCAAGAAATTAATTTTGTTTTCCGTTTCTTTAATTTGCTGCAAAATATCAAACTCCATACTTTTTGAAGTCAATACTTCGGCTTCAAACTTCTTAACTCCAAGTTCTGTTGCTCTCGCCGCTTGCTTCTGAATTTTCACAATTTCCAAAGCGTTAGATTGCAGCGTAATGGTTTGCTTCACAATATCCAACTGATTGTCTAGCGCTAATAATTCATAGTAAGAATCAGCTATTTCAGCAATAAGATTGGTAACCACAAAGTTTTTACCTTCAACGGTTGCTAAATATCTGTTTAAAGCTGCTTTTTTAGAATTACGCAGTTTTTTCCAGATATCAACTTCCCAGTTTGCATAAGCCGCAATAGTAAAATCTCCAAGAGGATCTGGCATTTCAACTCCAGGTTTGATTTCTGTAGTGGCATCACCAGCACCTTGGCTGGTATACCTTCCTACTTTTTCTACTCCAGCTCCGGCACGAACACCAACTTGCGGCAATAAAAGTCCTTTACGAACTCTAACATCGTTCTTAGCAATTTCGATTTCCTGCAGCGTCATGTTTAACTCCTGATTGTTTTTCAGGGCCACATCAATCAAATCGACAAGGTTTTGATCCTTAAAGAACGCTCTCCATTTTACAGTTGAGGTATTTGTTGTATCCTGAGTGGCAGCAGCACCAAATGATTCTGGAACCGGCTCACTAGTAGTTGTTGTATCTGGCGCAGGAGCTTTACAGCCTACTACAGCCAAACACAAACCTAATGCAGCGCTATATTTATATACTTTTAATTTATTATACATGATTGTTGTCAATTTCTTCAGTTAATGGGTTTTCTTCTTCATGTTTAACCAGTTTGTGTTTTTCTGCAATTCTTCCGAAGATGTAGTACAATCCTGGAATCAAGAACACCCCACAAATAGTTCCGATAAGCATTCCTCCCGCAGCTGCAGTACCAATAGTTCTATTACCAATTTTACCTGGACCCGTTGCAAAAGCAAGCGGCAACAAACCAGCGATAAACGCAAACGAAGTCATTAAGATAGGACGGAACCTTGCTTTTGCACCTTCCATCGCCGCGTCAAGAACCGATTTTCCGGCAGCATGCCTTTGAATTGCAAACTCAACGATCAATACGGCATTTTTACCTAATAAACCAATAAGCATTACCATGGCAACTTGAGCGTAAATATTGTTTTCTAATCCTGTGAATTTCAATAAAAGGAAAGCTCCAAAAATACCTGCCGGCAAAGAAAGAATTACTGATAATGGCAAAATAAAACTCTCGTATTGAGCCGCTAGAACCAAGTAAACGAATCCTAAACAGATCAAAAATACCCAAATTGCTTGATTACCTTGCGCAACCTCATCGGCAGAAATACCTGCCCAGTCAATATCGTATCCTCTTGGTAGTTTTTTCTCTGCTATTTGCTGAATTACTTTAATCGCCGTACCAGAACTGTAACCCGCCGCTGGAGAACCACTAATTTGCGTTGAGGTATACATGTTATGGCGCGTAATCTCCGAAAGTCCGTACACTTTCTCCAATCTCATGAAAGCAGAATAAGGTACCATTTCATCACGATCATTTTTAACATACAATTTCAAGATATCATCTGGCTGTGCACGATATTCTGGCGAAGCCTGAACAATTACTTTATAGTTGATTCCGAATTTGATAAAACTGATTTCATAGTTACTACCTACAAGCGTTGACAAAGTATTCATTGCGTTCTCGATAGAAACTCCTTTTTGTTGTGCCAAATCATTATCGACTTTCATCATGTATTGAGGGAAACTCGAGCTATAAAAACTGAATACATTCGATAATTCTGGTTGTTTATTCAACTCGGCAACAAATTCATTATTTACCTTCTCCATTCGTTTATAATCTCCAGAACCCGTTTTATCTAACAAACGAAGCTCAAATCCTCCGGCAGCACCATATCCAGGTACAGCAGGTGGTTGGAAAAATTCGATATTTGCTCCCGCAATATCTTTACATTTTTCCTCCATTTCGTGCATAATCTCAACAACAGATTCTTTTCTGTCGCTCCAGTCTTTAAGATTCACCAAACATGTTCCTGAGTTTGCACCAGTACCTTCAGACAGAATTTCATATCCTGCTAATGAAGAAACAGATTTTACTCCATCAATAGTTTCAGCAATTTTTTGAACTCTTTCAGCAATATTGTTTGTTCTTTCTAATGATGAACCAGGAGGCGTCTGAATAACTGCATAAAACATTCCCTGATCCTCATTCGGAATAAATCCAGAAGGAACAGAACTGCTTATCGCCCAAGTTCCAATACAGAATCCAATTAAAGCAACAAATGTTACTACTCGTCTGTTAACGATTTTTCCTAATACATTTTGATATTTACCTTGTGCAAGGTTGAACTTTTCGTTAAATGCATCAATAAATCGATTCGCTGGTGTTTTCTTTTTAGGTTTTCCGTGATCGTTTTTCAACATCATCGCACAAAGTGCCGGTGTCAATGTCAATGCGACAATACCAGAAAGAATAATAGCCGTTGCCATAGTTACAGAGAACTGTCTGTAAAATACTCCAACTGGACCAGACATAAATGCTACCGGAATAAATACCGCTGCCATAAGGAATGTAATTGCTACGATCGCTCCAGCAATTTCATGCATTGCTTGTTTTGTTGCTTTAAATGGCGAAAGATGCTCTTCTTCCATCTTGGCGTGCACCGCCTCAATAACCACAATCGCATCATCGACCACGACCCCAATTGCCAATACTAAAGCAAATAACGTAATCAAGTTCAACGAAATATCGAAAAATGTCATGAATACAAATGTTCCAACCAATGATACAGGTACCGCAATTGCAGGAATAACTGTTGAACGCCAGTCTCCTAAGAAAAGGAATACTACCAAACCTACCAGAATAAACGCCTCAACAAGTGTGTGGATTACTTTTTCAATAGAAGCATCAAGGAATTTAGAAACGTCGTATGAAATTTCATAATCCATTCCTTTAGGGAATTTTTGCTTGATTTTTTCCAGTTTTGCTTTTACCTCTTCAATAACCTGATTCGCGTTACTTCCAAAAGATTGTTTTAATACAATCGCTGCAGATGGCCTTCCATTCAAATTAGAATAGATATCATACATCGAGCTACCAAATTCAACTTTAGCAACATCTTTCAAACGTAAAAGCTCTCCATTTGAATTTGCTTTCACTACAATGTTCTCGTATTGTTCTTTTGTTGTAAAACGTCCAGAATATTTCAATACATATTCAAACGCCTGAGAACGTTTACCAGAACTCTCCCCTGTTTTACCTGGCGAAGCTTCCAAACTCTGACTGGATAATGCTTCCATTATTTCATCAGCAGAAATTTTATAAGCCAACATACGATCTGGCTTCAACCAAATACGCATTGCATATTCACGTGTTCCTAAGATATCCCCAGAACCAATACCATTTACCCTTTTTAATTCAGAAAGTACGTTGATATCAGCATAGTTATACAAGAATTTCATGTCGGTATTTGGGTCTGTACTGTAAAGGTTCACGTACATCAACATACTAGGTACTTCACGCGTAATTTTGATACCCTCACGAATTACCAAAGGAGGAAGTTTATTGGTAACCGAAGCCACACGGTTTTGAACGTTAATCGCCGCTTGGTTAGGATCTGTACCTAAATTAAAAACCACTTTTATAGTAGCCTCACCGTCGTTACCCGCATCAGAAGCCATATATTTCATTCCAGGAACACCATTTAGGGCTCTTTCCAGGGGAATTACAACGGCTTTGATCATCAACTCACCATTGGATCCTGGATAATCTGCAGTAACGTTCACCATTGGTGGTGAAATGGTAGGGAACTGTGTAATTGGCAAACTCAATACCGACAGCACTCCCAAAAAGACAATAACCAACGATATTACTATCGACAGAACAGGTCTTTGAATAAATTTATTAAACATTTTTATATTTTTTAATGATTAAACTAACTGAAAGTTTAAAATTGTTTCAGGTTTCAAGTTTCAAGTTTCACGAAACCAGAAACTTGAAACTTTTAAACAAAATCCTTATTCCGCTTTTACGCGTAAATGTTTTATTACCTCTTGAGGAGCTTGGTATTCATATTTAATTTTGTCGTTTTCTTTTACTTTCTGAACACCTTCAAGTAAAATTCTATCGTTTTCTGAAATACCGCTTTTTATAACATATAAATCAGGTATTTCGCCAGTAATTGTAATTTCTCTAGAGCTAACTTTGTTGTCTTTTCCTACTACAAAAACATATTTTTTATCCTGAATTTCGTAAGTAGCTTTTTGCGGAATTACAATGGCATTTTTAAGAGGCAAAAACATTTGAACTTGTCCTGTTTCTCCATTTCTAAGTAATTTTTCAGAATTTGGGAATCTTGCTCTAAAAGCGATATTTCCGGTTTCATTGTTGAATTCACTTTCAATTACTTCAACATTTCCTTTATACTTAAATGTATCTCCATTTGCTAAAACTAAGTTTACTTTATTTTCTGCACGACCCGCAACATTAGTTTCATATTGAAGATATTCTGGTTCCGTAACATTGAAGTAAGCAAACATTTGGCTATTGTCTGAAAGGCTTGTCAATAATTCACCTTCATCAATAAGACTTCCTAATTTTAATGGAATACGGTCAATTGTCCCGTCAAACGGAGCTCTGATTTCTGTAAATGATAAATGAAGTTTTGCCAATGAAACTTCAGCTTTTGCAGATTGTAGTTTAGCCTGCGCAACACTTAATTCATTTTTAGAAACGATATTTTTATCTGCTAAAAGTTTAGCATTTTGCAATTCAATTTCAGTTGATTTTTGCTCAGCCTGTGCTTTAAGTAATTCTGCCTGATACATATTTGGCATAATTTTAAACAACAATTGGCCTTTTTTTACAAACTGTCCTTCGTCAACATAAATGTTTTGTAAAAAACCTTTTTCCTGAGCACGGATTTCAATATTTCGAACAGATTTGATCTGCGAAACATATTCTTTAGTAAATGAAGTATCAATTTTTACAGGATTTGTTACCGTAAATTTTTCAACTTCTTCTTTTTCTTCTTTTTTAGTTGTACAACTAGTTAGGCACACAAAGGCCATTAAGCCTGTGAACAAAATAATTCTTTTCATGATTTAGTTTGGAAATTAAGCGATTCAATGCTTGGAATACAAGGATTCCTTTGGATAGAAAAAATGCATCAGACACCAATAGTTATAACCAAACTTTCATACAAGATGAGGTAGAAAAAAAATATACATCAACAAGATAGCAGGATTACAGCATAGGTAACCGATGTATATTGGTAAATCAAATTCTTAATACTCTCTGAGTAATATAGATAGGATTTGAATGCGCTAAGAAAGGCGCGTAGATTTTAAATCGATTTGATTCGTTTATTGCAGACTGATCTGAAAAAGTCAAATACCAGCTATCAAGCAAACTGTAGTTAACTGCAATTAATTTCCCTGAAAGTCCATCATTAAGATCATCATTTCCAGATAAATCTTCACCAAGATCAATGTCTGCATCTTCAATAAGTGAAGTGCCTCTTTCCTGATGCGTGAATTTTACACGGTGCTTTTTTTCAAAGAGGTGATGTTGAGAACCATCAAAAGTATTGGCATTGAGATATTGGCCTCCGCCTGACAGAAGCAAATTCATAAACACTAAAAATACTATTATCTTTCTCATTCGGGTGCGAAAGTAATAAAAGATTGCAACAAAAAAAATAAAATAAGAAAGTCTTAACATGTCCGATATAAACGAAAACGTTTTCATTTTCCAACATTGCTCAATTCGCAACCAAATTGCAAAATTTATATCAAAACAACAATGAGACATCATTTTGAACTGACGTTCCTTTTAAAACAATAATTTTTAATATAGTGAAAACATCAAAACCACAAATATTTGACGCTAAACATCTTATTTAAAAATACGGAGGCTTTTTTTACAGCAAAATTTCCATTATTGTAAATTCCTGACCTTCTTTAATGAAAACTTTATGGGTATCGATCATTCCGAATTTTTCATAAAATGCCTTCTTGTTTGTGCGTGCATTACACCAAATTTTTGTACTGTTTTTTTGCTTCGCAAGCCCAAAAATATGCTTCAGCAATTCTGTCGCTATTCCTTTTCCTTGAAATTCTTCCAGCGTTGCTAGTTTTCTAAACTGCATTTCATCATCTTTAAAAAAACAAGAAACAATCGAAACTAGTTTTTCATCTAAAAATACCCCAAAATGCAAACCCCAATTATCTTCCTCTAATTGAACATATTCCATAGGCAAATTAGGCCACATTACTTCATGACGAATTTGCCAAGTTTGAGAAGGTTCTATTTCGGAAATTTTTAATGAATTCATGACTTGATCTTTTTTTTCAAATTTAGAATATTTTGCACATTTGAATTTAAACGACACACAAATACATCATCACACTCATTTACAGAAAGATAACTTAAAATAAATAAGATAAATCATTCGAAATTAAATTTTAATAATTAATTTTATAGAATCGAAAACAAAAAAATCCGCTTATGAAAAAAATCATTCTCGCAGTATTATTATGTATTAGTGCAAATAGTTTTGCGCAATTAATACAAATTGGTCCTCAATTTTCTACTAATATAACTTCGGCTGTTACGGATGATTTTAGCTCTAAAAGCTCAGGAACAGATTATGGATTTGCAGGATTTGTACGCGTAAATCTGGCACTTTTTTACGCTCAGGGCGAATTTGGTTATGCACAATCAAAATTCAGCGTTTCGCAAACTGGAGTTGGAGAAACAGAATATGAATTGGGCGGAACAGATGCAACTTTGCTTGCAGGATTAAAAGTGCTACCGCTTGGAAAATTAGGCAACGTGAGAATTTTTCTTGGATACAATTGGAAAAATTATTCAGACATCAATGCCAACAATAATCTAAATTTTATTGCTTTTGAAAAAAACAACAGCAGTTTTCTAGGTGGCGTTGGAGTTGATTTATGGCGATTTACAGTCGATTACAGATATCTTGCCGGCGTAACCGATCTTGATCCCTCAGGAAGAAGTTTGAAAACCGGAATTTCGAATTTTTCAGTTGGGTTTAAATTTTTATAAAAAATCTTATTTCAAAAACATATAAAAAGGGAATCAATTTGATTCCCTTTTCTATTATTTCACTTTAACAAAATAAGCTTCTTCGTTATTTTCTGTTATTTTTTCAATCCCAGTTTCATTTTTTCGGGCAACATTAATAACATGCAATACATTAGTTTCTTCATTTAAAAGACAACTCCAAATTGTGCCATCAGAAAGAATAATATCCGAAAAAATATCATCAGAAGCATCTTTATTATAATATTTCAAATCTTCCGTTTTGATCAGTTTTTTGATTTGCGTTTTTTGATCCGTTTCATAAAACAAAATCTTATCCTCTTTAATTTCGACTATTTCTTCAGTTTCATTTTGGTTTATTCCGTTGGTTTGAGCCCAAACTGGCTTATCTCCGGTCATTTTCCAAGTTCCAACTATACGACTTAAAGCATCATTTCTCAGAATCGTTTTCAACGCATCTACTTTTTTAGCAGATTCTTTTCCTAGTTCATTTTCAGGTTTAAGTCTTGAAGCTATGGAAAACAAGTCTAATGCTTTTCTAAAATCAGCTTTTTGGTAATACGAAACGGCTAATTCGTATCTGCTTTTTTGAAATGCAGTTTTCGGATCATTTTGAGAAAAACTTTTAAAAGAAAGCAAAAAAACTAAAAGAACAGGGTATTTTTTCATTAATAATGCAGTTATTTATTTTCTGCAAACCTAACTTTTTATAATGACACTTTGTTACGGTTTTCCACATTTGGATTATTTACTGCAAAAAATAAAAAAGCCGTCATTTTCATTTAGACTGCACCCAAAATTTTAGACAAATTTATAATTAAGTTTGATAATGATGAGCTCGATATTTTATCGGGCTCATTTTGTTTAAATTTGATTTAATTCTTTGGTTATTATAATAGATTATATATCTATTGATTTCTTTTTTTAATTGTTCTATTGATTTGAATTTTTGGGTATAAAACATTTCGGATTTTAATATTCCAAAGAAGTTTTCAATAATTGCATTATCCAAGCAGTTTCCTTTTCTTGACATGCTTTGTTTGATTCCTTTTTGTTCTAATAGATGTTGGTAATGTTTCATTTGGTATTGCCAGCCTTGGTCAGAATGAAGTATCAAATTTGTATTGTTTGGTATTTTCCTAAAGGCTTTTTTCAGCATCATAACTACTTGATTGAACACTGGCCTCTCTGTGAGTTCATAGCTGATTATTTCCCCGTTAAACAAGTCGATTATCGGTGACAAATACAACTTGTTTCCAGCTACATTGAACTCTGTTATATCAGTTGCCCATTTTTGATTTGGGGCTTGTGCTTTAAAATTTCTCTCTAGTATATTTGGGGCTATTTTGCCATTTTCACCTCTATAAGATTTATACTTTTTTACTCTAATAATACTCTTCAGCCCCAATAGATTCATTAACCTGAGAACTGTTTTATGATTGATAATCAATCCCCTGTTTTGCAGTTCATCGGTTATCCTTCTATAGCCATAACGCCCTTTATGCTTTTGATAAATGACTTTAATCAGCTCTTTGGCTTCTTTGTATTTATCAGGTGACTTGCTTTGTTTTTGATGATAATAAAAACTGCTGCGTGCCATATTTGCTAGGTTGAGAAGTAATTCCAAACCAAATTTATGCCTTAATTCGTTTATGGCTTTGGATTTTTCCTGGCTTGAATTAAGGCTTGAAGCTTTTTTAGCAATTCATTCTCACAACGAAGTCTTTCGTTCTCTTTTAGCAGTTCTTGCTCTCTTGTCAAGGGCCTGTCTGATTTGCGGTTTTTGCCTTTATTATCACTCATCGATATGGGTCTGCCTCTTTGTTTTGGTTTTAATCCTGTCAGTCCAAAGTTAGCAAAATCTTTTTTCCATTTTAAAATCATGGAAACATTGGGAATATTGAATCTTATGCCAGCCTGCATCAGGGAAAGAGATTCCTTTTCTATGCGTTTGAGTACTTTCAGCTTAAATTCGGCTGAATAGCTTTGGTTGATTCGTGGCAATAAACCAATTTCACCATATGTCTTATAAAAACTGACCCACTTACGAATATTCCATCTTGCAGTCTGCTTCAATTTTGAAACATATCCAGCTGAATATTTTTTCTTTAAAACCAATTCTACACATTCTAATCTAAATGCATAGTCATACTTTGCTTTTCTTTCCATAAAAAATGCCCCGAATAGTGTCTAACTTTTTGGGGCATGTTCATTTAAAAAGACGGCTTTTTACTTCATATTTATTACCAATTACTGAGCTGACCAAGTATTATTCTTAGGAGTTGCATCCATAAAAATACCACCATCTATTGTAATTTGTTTAATTTGCTTCTTATTTTTCAGAGTAATTGTTGCCAATTTTTGGTTCGTTTCCCAAATTGCAGGCGTTTGATGAATTACTTCAGTTGAATTATCTTCATACACAACTTTTAAATCAAAAGGAACCGCAAATCCTCCAGTATTTTCAATTGCAATTTTATTCTTTTCTACATTTTTAATCGAAAGGTCAATGTAGTTATTAGTGAAAAACCAATTGTTGAAGAACCAATTCAGATTTTTTCCAGTTGCTGTGTTGAACGAATTGAAATAATCCCATGGAATTGGGTGTTTACCATTCCAATTGTCCATATAAGCATGCAAAGCTTTTTTGAATAAATCGTCGCCTAACATATCTTTTAAAGCCAAATACGAAAGAGAAGGTTTTCCATATGAATTATTTCCATAACCCGGTCCTGAAAGTTGAGATGACATTGAAATAATAGGTTGATCCTCTTCTGTAGATAAATCAGTGATATATTGCTGTACTCTAAAGCTTTTGTAAAACTTATCAGCTGCTTCTTTGCCATGTTCTGAAATTCCAATTAAATATTCAAAAGTAGTTGCCCAACCTTCATCCATAAAAGCATAACGTGTTTCATTGATTCCCATGTAAAACGGAAAATAAGTATGCGCCACTTCGTGATCCTGAACCAACTGTGCAAAAACTGGATCTCCCATTTGCGAATCGTTGCACATCATTGGATATTCCATGTCAGCAAAACCTTGAAAAGCCGTCATTTTTGAAAACGGATACGGAACTCCAGGCCAATTATTTGAAAAGAAATCTAATGCATATTGATTATTTTTAATCGAATTCACAAAATCTGTTCCCTTTACATCGTACGCCGCTTGAACACTTGCACGTCGATTTGTTTTTTTGTCCACAACAACACTGCTTGCATCCCACAAATAATGGTCACTTAATCCAAAACAAACATCTGAAATATGTTTTACTTCAAATTTCCAAACGTTCCAATCGTTTTGTTTTGTTACCAAGCCGTTTTTCATTTCTTGCTCACTTGCAATATGCATCACCTCATCGGTTACGTAAGATTTTTTTAAACGTGCCGAAAATTCAGGTTGCAAAACCTCATCTGGATTCAGCAAATCTCCAGTTGCGTAAACCACATAATTTTTCGGCGCTTTTACAGAATAGGTATAATCATTAAAATCATTGTAAAATTCTTGGCGATCGGTGTGAGGAAGCATATCCCAATTGTTATAATCATCAAAAACAGAAACTCTTGGATAACTGTAGGCTGCAAAAAAAGTAGTTTCGTCAATTTGACCTTCTCTCCCGCTTTCTTTAGATAATGGATAATTCCAATCAATATTAATGGTAATTTTAGAATGTGGCACAAGTGCTTTTTTCATTTTAACACTCCCAACAGTTCCCCAGCTTCTTGCATCTTCTTTATAAGCTTCTCCTTCAATTTTCAGAGACGTAATCGTAAGTCCGTTACTTAAAAAATCTTCACTTACACTTCCTCCGCGTGGAGAAGTAGGCTTATGAAGATTATTGACAAATCTAATTTTAAGATTTCTTAGAGTATCATTACTATTATTTTCATAAACAATAGTTTCAGTACCACTAACGATTTTTGTTTTGGCATCTACCGTAATTTCCATGTTGTAATTACCGTGATTCTGCCAATAATTTTTTCCTGGCTTTCCGTCCATAGAGCGGGTTCCTTTTGCATAAGCTTCTTTTATGTTTCTAGGCATATAAAGTTCTTGCGCAAAGGCATTTTGTGCAAAAAATGCCAAAGCAATTAACAAAAACTGCATTGATTTTGTTCTCATAACTGTTTTAAGATTTTGATGATTTTATTTCGCTATAATATTAGTGGATATTTTTAACTTATTGTTACAATTGAGTTAAAAATTTAAAATCAAGTTAGAAAGTACAAAGCACTAAGTACAAAGTGCAAAGTTTAACACTGAGAAATTAAAGAGTGACATTATAAATCTTAGGAACTTAGAATCTTAGCATCTTAGTATCTTTCAAAAAAAACCGTCTCTTTCAAAAAGAAAAAGACGGATCTCCTACAATTAATATATAACCTTAATAACTACAAAATATAATCGGTATTAATGAAATTTGATTCTTTGCTGTTTAGCAATTCCTGCAAAATTTCATTGTTGTAACCGATATCTTTTGAGGCTACGAACGTACGAATTGAAAAAGAACGCAAAGCATCTGGAATACTTAATGTTCCTACAGCAGAGTCTTTACGTCCAGTAAATGGGAACGCATCTGGTCCTCTTTGGCAAGAACTGTTTAAGTTTACTCTACAAACTAAATTTACCAAAGCATCAATAAGCGGTGCCAAAGTTTTAATATCTTTTCCAAACAAACTCACTTGCTGGCCATAATTTGATTCGGCCATATCTTCAAGAGGTTCATTGATATCTTTGAAAGAAATAATTGGAACCACTGGACCAAATTGTTCTTCGTGATACACTCTCATTTCTTTATTTACTGGATATAAAACGGCTGGGAAAATAAAGTTTTCTGTATGTTTTCCTCCCTTTTCATTTATGATATGTGCACCTTTGTGTTTTGCATCATCAATTAATCCCTGAATATAAGCTGGTTTGTCAGTCTCTGGAAGTGGTGTTAATGAAGCCCCTTTTTCCCAAGGATTTCCAAATCCTAAACTATCAACTTTTTCAGCGAAACGTTTGTTGAATTCTTCTCTGATTGATTCATGAACATATAGAACTTTTAAAGCTGTACAACGCTGACCGTTAAAAGATAAAGTTCCTGCAATACATTCCTGAATAGCCAAATCTAAATCGGCATCCGGCAGAATAATCGCTGGATTTTTAGCTTCTAAACCTAAAATCAAACGAAGTCTGTTTTTGTTTGGATGCTGATCCTGCAAAGCAATCGCCGATTTGCTGTTTCCAATTAATGCCAAAACATCAATTTTTCCAGATTTCATAATTGGCGAAGCAACTTCTCTTCCGCGTCCGTAAACGATATTGATAACACCTTTTGGGAAACTGCTTCTGAAAGCTTCCAACAATGGCGAAATACATAAAACGCCATGTTTTGCAGGTTTAAAGATTACGGCATTCCCCATAATCAAGGCCGGAATCAATAAAGAGAAAGTTTCGTTTAACGGATAGTTGTATGGACCAAGACATAAAACAACTCCTAGTGGTCCACGGCGGATCATAGCGTTTACGCCCTGCACTTTCTCAAAATGTGCGCTGCGTCCGTTTAATTCTTTATAACTGGCAATTGTATCATAGATATATTCAACCGTTCTGTCAAATTCTTTTTGCGAATCGCCAAGGTTTTTTCCAATTTCCCACATCAAAAGTTTAACCACTTCCTCACGAGTTTCTTTCATTTGCTTAACGAAATTCTCCATGCATTTGATACGGTCAGCCACTTTCATTGTTGGCCATAAACCTTGTCCTTTATCATAAGCCGCATTTGCAGCTTCAACAACTTCGGCAGCTTCTTTTTCTGCCATAAACGGAATCGATCCTAATAAGGTTGGCGCATATTTTTCTGTAGAGGAAATAGTTGAAAACACAGGTGTAGTTTGTCCTGTCCATTTTTTCAGTTCTCCATTTACAAGATAAGTATCTTGGTTTATCAGCTCTTTAATCTGATATTCTTCGGGTATTAAACTCATAATCTGGTAATTTATAGTTTGGTTATTAATAGCATTTTAAACAAAAAAAGAGGCTTTTATGCGCCTCTTCTTCTATTTTATGGTTGTACGGTATCTCCTTCCCAGTCCAGTATACCACCTAGCAGATTGTAGGCATTCTCAATCCCTAGCTCATTCATTATCTGACATGCTTTGGCGCTTCTGGCACCAGAACGGCAATACACATAATAATTTTTGTTTTTATCTAATTCTTCAATTTCATAAATAAAAGCCTGACCTTTATTGATGTCAATGTTTAAAGCATTCTCAATATAGCCATCATTAAATTCGTCTTCAGTTCTTACATCAAGTATAACTGCATTTTCGTCAGCATTTAACTGAGCAACCCAATCTTCTTGTGATAAATTCATAGTATTATGTGTTTTTGTAAAATTACGACGTTTCTATTTATAAAAAACGTACCAAATGCGATTTCGATTATTATTCTCAGAAAACGTTTTAGAGAAAGGATTATAATCAGTGAATTACAAATTTAGTTACTATTTTTAAAAATTCACTCTACAAAATCGATAGAAAATTAGGATTTATTCATTTGCATAAAATACAACTCAAATACTTATTCCTGATAATTTATACCATAGGAATCTATTATCTTTGTAATAAATTATAATTTTTAATTCGATTTTGATAAAATGTTTTGCCACGAATTACACAAATTAAAGTGTAGAAATTAATGTCTTGGCAAAAAAAATCAACATACCGAAAAAGATAAAGTATTTCAAAAAAAAAAATCGCCATCAAATGCAACGCAGACACCGAATAAATTAGTGAAAATTTGTGCAATTTGTGGCAAAAAAAATAATCCATGCAAAACTCCTTAAAAAATATTTTTCCTAATTTTTCAAACGAACTCATTGCTACGATTGAAGAAAACGGAAGCCAGCAAAATTTTGGGGCGGGAACGATTTTAATGCGTACGGGACAATACATCAAAAACACGGTTTTGATCCTAAAAGGAAAAATCAAAATTTATCGCGAAGGCGAAGATGGTGGCGAGTTTTTAATGTATTATTTACAACCCGGACAAGCCTGCGCCATTTCGATGATTTGCACTGCCAAAAGTGAAAAAAGCCAAATCATGGCCAAAGTTGTCGAAGATGTTACCGTGATGATGATTCCGTTGCAATTGATGGACAAATGGATGATGGAACACCGTTCTTGGTACGAATTTGTTATTGAAACCTACAGAAGCCGTTTTGAAGAAGTCCTGGAAGTGGTTGATAATATTGCTTTCCGATCTATGGATGAACGTTTGGAATTTTATTTAAAAAGACATTCTGATGCTTGTGGCTGTTCTGAAGTCAAACTTTCGCATCAAGAAATCGCAACCGAATTAAATACTTCTAGAGAAGTTGTTTCAAGATTACTCAAAAAAATGGAACAACGTGGTTTGGTAAAACTCAACCGGAACCAGATTGAGTTATTGAAGTGATATTGGCCACAGATTATACTGATTAAACAGATTTTCACAGATTTTTTTGTCACATTGAGCGAAGTCGAAATACTTTGTGGGCTTCGACTTCGCTCAGCCTGACACACTTTTAGTAATTAATCTGTGGCAACCTGTTCCATCTGTAAAATCCGTGGACAATAAAAATCAGCACACAGAAAAAAAATCATTCTAATCAATATAATCTGTGGCAAAACAAAAAAATCCTTCTGTGATAAATGTTACTGTAGAATTCTAATTTACTGAGCAACTTTGCATCAAAATAAATGCAATGGAATATTTAGGCTATTTTGCTTCAATCATAATCGGGATTTCGCTGGGACTAATTGGCGGTGGCGGTTCTATTTTGACCATTCCTATTTTAGTGTATTTATTTAAAGTAAATCCGGAGCAAGCTACATCTTATTCCTTATTTATTGTTGGATTAACCGCGCTTTCCGGAAGCTACAGCCATTACAAAATGGGAAATTTGAAATTAAAATCGGCGTTGTATTTTGCGATTCCTTCTGTGATTTCGATTTTGATTATACGTGAAGTTATCTTTCCGAAAATTGCTTCAACTTTATTTTCAATTGCTTCGTATTCTGTTTCAAAAGATTTTCTGATCATGATTGTTTTTTCAATCCTAATGATCACGGCGGCAATTTCAATGATTCGAAAACCTCAACCCGAATTACAAAGTTCCGAAACTAATTACATTCAATTAAGCATAATTGGTTTCATTGTCGGAATCATAACAGGTTTTCTTGGCGCTGGTGGGGGATTTTTGATTATTCCAGCTTTATTGTTTTTTGCCAAATTGCCAATGAAACAAGCCGTTGGAACTTCTCTTCTAATTATAACAATTAATTCTTCAATAGGCTTTGCGGGAGATTTATACATTGGAACACCAATAAATTACCCATTTTTATTTGGAGTTTCTACAATGGCACTTCTCGGAATGTTGATTGGAAGCCAACTTTCTAAAAAAATCGACGGAGCAAAACTAAAACCGCTCTTTGGATGGTTTGTGCTCGTAATGGGATTTTATATTATTACGAAAGAGGTTTTGTTCTAAAATTTACAACATCACACATATTCGGCAAATTTGTGTAGATTTTTAAATATTTTCAATTTAGTTTACTTGTAAAGCAATCTTTGTCAAAGTTTAATGCTTTGACAAAGATCAAACTAAAAAGATTGTTTAAAATATTTAAATATCATATTTCCATTTTTTATTTTCCTTATCAAATTCTGCACGAACATAACGGATGTACTTTACAGGAACTTTAGTAGTCACATGCTTTTTTTGTTCCCAATCTTTGACCTGACTATATAAATTTATAGCCTCTATTTCAAATTCGTTTAATGGTCGCTTGCTTTTCACACTGAAGCTCTTCAATAATCCAAAAACCGGATCATTTACAAAATCCGGTTCCGAATAATCCATATCCAATCCTGTAAAAATCGAAATCAATTTCCCTTTTTCATCTATATACAATGCCAGTACTGCATATGTTTTTTGATAATCTTTAACCTTTCCATTTCTAAAAACCGAATCTATATCGGTTATTGGCTTCGTATAGTTGAATTCACTTCTGATATCGGGATTATCATTATATATGTAATCTTGCAAATTAAAACGATTTCCGTTGTCTAAGACTTTTTGCACATATGAATCAATCTCTCTTCCTCCTATAAATTCAGAGTTAGAACACATACTACTAAAACCTAACTTCCCATTATTTTCTTGAGCAAAAACCAACCATTCCTGGTATTGATATTCTTCTGTATAACAAGAACTCCATCTTGCATTTTCTTTATTATAATAAGATGTAAAAGACAATTCTTTCGGAATTTTACCTTTTTTATAACTTTCGAGTACTTTAAATTTGATTGTATAAGTTGCAGAATCCTCGCTAAAGATTTTAGAAGTAATTATTCCTTTAAATACATATTTTGAAGAATAAAATTCCAAAATTGTTTTTGGAGTATCACAATCACAAGCAGAAACTTTAATACAGCCAAATAAGAAAAAGAAGAAAGAAAGTATTTTGGTTTTCATGAATTTATAATTATCATAAATAATCTAATTTATTTTTTGGGCGTTTTCGCCGCGGCGAACGGGCTATCCGCTAAATTCCCGATTAACAAAAACTACGGCTAAAAAGCCTTGTCTTTCTAAATAGATAGATGTCGCTTCTATCCCTAACGCAATATCGGGGTCAATGACATTTTTCAATTTCCATATTCTATTTTTTAATTAATCGAATTTTGGTACACTGCATAATTAATTTTCTTCCTTTATTCGTTTCTTCGAATTTTTCTTCTCGTTCTATCTCAAGTTGTAAATCCTCCATCTTCAGCAATTTCAAAATATCTTTTGCCATATTCCTCACCAAATCCCATTCATGACTTGTTTCAAGCAAAAAATCATCCCAAAAATCTGGAGATTTGTCTCCACTTCTGTTGTCAAAAAACAAATCCAATTCCTCAAGTTTTTCAAGCTGTAGATTAGTTAATAAATTAAAATTTCGATATTGATCTACCATTAATGTAAAATACAAATCAAAATCTTCTGCCATTTCACAACAAACTGCACCGTATCCAATAATTTCAAATTGTCTTTCTGAATTACTTGAAAGAGTTATCAAAGTTTTGATTAACTCTCCGAATTTCCAATAGACAAGATTTCTCTCATTTTTCAAGTCAAATTTTCCATAATCTAATAAAGGATGAAATTCCATAATTTACATTTTTGAATTGCCTCCAGCTTTAGCTGGAGGTAAACAAATGTATACAAAAAAGGCTTTAGCCAAAACCGCAAAGTTTGGCTAAAGCCCGATTCAAATCCAAACAAAAACCTCCAGTTAAAACTGGAGGCAATTGATATAATTAATTCGTAAAAATTCGTTACTACAATGATATCCAAAATTCATTTAGTTTCTAAACTTTTGTCAATACTCCAAGGAATATAAGCTTCAAATTCTACCTGAATTAATCCCTCCTTGTCTTCAAAAAATGTCAGACTATTTTGTTCACAAAAACCTATTGAAAAATTATCACAAACATCTACTAATTCAATTTGAAAACTTTCATTCCCAATATTTCTTCTAAAATCTTTACCATCAATAATTTTTCCTTTAAAATGAAACCATCCTGCTATATGATGCAATCCATTTTGCAAAATTTGATACGATAAAATTTCAACTTCCTTTTTATAATCAATCCCTAGATTTAAAAACAAAGTTTTAACTTCTTCAGGAAAAACATTTTCACGATTTTGAATGTAGTTTCTACAATCATTACATAGGCATAATTCTGCTCCACCTTTAATAACATTGGAATAATTCTTAATTGTTAAAGATTTATCAACATCAAATTTCCAATTTTTAAACTGTACTATTTCCATATAATTATTCAATTGCCTCCAGTTAAAGCTGGAGGTAAACAAATGTATACAAAAAAGGCTTTAACCAAAAACCGCAAAGTTTGGCTAAAGCCCAATTCAAATCTAAAAAAAAACCTCCAGTTAAAACTGGAGGCAATTCATTTATATTGATTTTAAAATTTTGTGTAATTTATAGCTATAAAATCCAACAATGGAAATTCAAGTATGTTAAAATAAAAATTCGTGAATTCGTGGCTAACTAAAAACTCAATGTTCCCCATACCCAATATCATCCATCTTACCGCTAAAAACACGATATTGAATAATAAAATAAACAATCACCAAAAACAAAGCAATAAAAAACCAACTCAAACCAGCATTCAATCCATATTCATGCGCTGCTGTATTATAAATTGTTAATGACGGATTTACTTTATTTGTCGAAGGCAAAACATTCGGGAAAATCGAAACTGCTGTCGAGGCAAATCCACCGACTAAAAACAAAGTCGAAAACAAGAATCCGTAACCGTCTTTTTTAAAAGAACGAACTTTAAATAATCCAGCAATTCCAGCGAAAGTCATTAAAGGAAAAAACCACAAAATTGGATTTTCAATAAAATTATGAAACGGCTTTGGCTCAATAAAATGCCAAATTCCCAATGAAATAAAAACCAAAACAAGCAAAACAAAGTTCAGTTTAAAAACTACATTTTTAAGTTTCGGGTTTAAAGACGAATTGGTTTTATAAATAATCCAGTTCGCACCGTGAATCGTCAACGCGACAACACTTACAATTCCCAGAAAAAGCGTAAACCAATCTATAATTCCCAATTCATTTGCTTGCGGACTAAAAGTTGGATTCCACAAAGGCAGAAAGAAAAAATGCGGCTCTTGTGTCGAAACGCCATTTTGAACCATTCCGAGATTGACACCACGAACAATATTTCCTAAAGCAATTCCGAAGAAAAGCGCCAAAAGCAAACTCGCAATTCCGAAAGCTTTATCCCAAATCGCTTCCCACATATGATTGTGAACTTGACCGCGCATTTCCAATCCGATGGCGCGAAAAATCAAAAGCCATAAAATCATAATCAAAGGCAGATAAAATCCGCTGAAAGAAGACGCATATAAAGTTGGAAACGCAAAAAACAAAACACCTCCCGCCGCAATTAACCAAACTTCATTCGCATCCCAAAACGGCCCAATTGAATTGGTAATTGCTTTTTTATCTTTTTCTGTCTCGGCAAAAAATAAATGAATAATTCCTGCGCCAAAATCATAACCGTCTAAAACCAAATAAACAGCTAGAATTCCCATTAAAACTACGTACCAAAAAAATTCCATACTTATATTTTTTCTGTTGAAAGTTCCACATGATGAGGTCCTTTATTGATAATTTTTCCAATCAAAAGCAAAAACAGCATTCCGAGCAAAAGATACAAACCGATAAATCCAAGCAAAGTAAATAATGTATTTCCTGATGAAACTGTTGGCGAAGCTCCGGCTCCGGTTCGCATTAAATTATAAACCAGCCAAGGTTGTCTTCCCAATTCGGCCGTGTACCAGCCGGTTGTGTTGGCGATATAAGGAAACGGCATCATGAACATCAACGACCATAAAAGCCATTTGGTTTCAAATAATTTTCCTCTTATTAATTGAAAAAGAGACAAGAGCATTAATCCGATAAATACAGTTCCAAGACCGACCATAATATGATAGGCATAATACAATCCCGAAATATTCGTTGGATGCAAATCTTCTTCAAACTGGTCTAAACCTTGAATTTCCTGATTCCAATTTCCATAAGTCAGGAAACTCAAAATATTTGGAACGGCGATTTTGTTATCCAATTTCTTGTCTTTTACATCGGGTTGGCCAATTAGTACAATCTCTGAACCTTTCTGTTCCGTATGAAAAATCCCTTCCATTCCGGCAAAAGTCACAGGTTGGTATTTCACTACATTTTTCGCCAATAAATCGCCTGTTGGAACGGCAACGAAAATGCTCGAAATCAATCCGAAAATCACTCCTGTTTTTAAGAACAATTTTCCGAAAGAAACATTTTTTTTACTTAAAATATAAAAAGCTCCAATTCCAGCAACAACAAATGAACTTGTTACCAAAGAAGCGGCTTGATTATGCAAATAAGACGGCCAAAGCCACGGATTTAAGAATAAAGCTTGAAAATTATTCAACACAAATTTTCCGTTTTCTAAGATTTCATAACCTACAGGATTCTGCATCCACGAATGTGTAGCAATAATTAAAAATCCGCTGGCCCAAGAACCGATCATGATTAATAAGCCGGTTACAAAATGCAATTTATGTCCGAGGAGTTTTTCTCCAAATAAAAATATTCCCAAGAAAGAAGATTCGAGAAAGAAAGAAAACATTCCTTCCATGGCAAGCGTTTGCCCAATAATTCCTCCCGTTAATTCGGAAAACTTTGCCCAATTGGTTCCAAACTGAAACTCCATCGGTATTCCAGTCACGACGCCCATCGCAAAATTGAGGGCAAAAATCTTCATCCAGAAATGAGTGGCGTGATTGTATTGTTCGTCTTTAGTTTTGAGGTATTTCCACTTGAAGTAAACAATGATGAGCGAAAGGCCCATTGTAAGTTGTGGAAAAAGATAATGAAAAGTAATCGTGAAGGCGAATTGCATTCGGTCGTAAAAGAGCATTTCTTCCATAAGTGGTATTTGTTTTATGAAGTTCAACAAATTTAACCATTACAACCCGAAATGTCACTCTTAAAAAAAAGTTTATCACCTGATATTTGTGAAACTTTTCAACAATTTAAAGAGTATAGATTACACTTATTTTTAGAATACTTCACAAAGTATGTCATTTCGACTGAAGGGAGAAATCACACTAGAAAATCCGCAAAGAAAATCGCCAATCTTTGTCGAGCTTCTCGTGGAGATTTCTCCTTCGTCGAAATGACAAGATTGCGTATAGATTTACATGATCAAACATAACCCGTGGTTTCAACCACGGGAACACAATGCATATCCGACACGTATCCTGCGGTTTAAACCGCAGGCTATGTTTGATTTTGATTGCGTAATTATTTTTCTAAAATCCCTTTTTCAACACTTTCATTAATCAAACCTTCGGCGTAATTCCATATAGAATTTGAACCTTCTTTAATGATACTTTTCTTTTCGTAAACTTTATCGTATTTCACTCCAAACTCTTTCCAAGTTCCACCATTGTTTGATGTATTTTGCAATAATGGTTCAAGTCTGTCCATCGATTTTGCGAATTTGGCTTCGTTGGTTTCTCCTGCTTCAAATTCTTCCCAAATAGCAATAAAATCCTCGGCTTGTTTTTCCGGAAGCAAACTAAAGATTCGATTTGCCGCTAAACGTTCTTCATCTGTATTCGAATGATTTTTTACGGTATCGTAAATAAAAACATCTCCGGCATCAATTTCAACAATATCGTGAATCAAAACCATTTTTACCACTTTCAAAACATCAATTGGTTCATTAGAATGCTCGGCTAAAACAATCGCCATTAAAGCCAAATGCCAGCTGTGTTCAGCATCATTTTCACATCGGTCGCTGTTGAATAATTTTGTCTTGCGCTGAATGTATTTTACTTTATCAATTTCTTTTATAAAGGCAATTTGATCTAATAAATCTTTTGTGTTCATAGCCATAATTTTAGTAGAGTTGCAAAATTACGCAGTTTTTCACCATCCTAAGTTATGTAAGTACATTTTAGTTTTGGACTAAAACATCCTGCTTAAATTAACTTATATAGCTTATATGGTAAATCAGTTATTTTTTGCGCAGAAATCAAATTTCTGTAACATTAGTCACCTATTTTATTAAAAAACAAACCTACCTTTGTGTTCCATTATTTTTATAACTAAATCATGAAAATAGAACAAATCTACACCGGATGCCTTGCGCAAGGTGCATATTATATAACATCTGACGGAGAAGCTGTTATCATTGATCCGCTCAGAGAAATTCAGCCTTATCTGGATCGTTTAGAACGCGACGGAGTGAAACTGAAATATATTTTTGAAACACACTTCCACGCTGATTTCGTTTCGGGACACGTCGATTTAAGCAAAGAAACTGGAGCGCCAATCGTTTACGGACCAAATGCCGCTTGCGAATTTGACTGCATTTCTGCAAAAGACGGACAGGAATTCAAAATCGGAAAAGTGACAATTAAAGTTTTGCATACTCCAGGACATACTATGGAAAGCAGTACTTTTTTATTAATTGACGAAAACGGAAAAGATCATGCAATTTTCTCTGGAGACACCTTATTTATTGGAGATGTTGGCCGTCCTGATTTAGCTCAGAAAGCAGCTGGAATGACACAAGATCAATTAGCCGGAATTTTATTTCATTCGCTAAGAGAAAAAATCATGACGCTTGCTGATGACGTAATTGTTTATCCTGCGCACGGTGCCGGAAGCGCTTGCGGAAAAAACATGAGCAAAGAAACAGTTTCAACTATCGGGAATCAAAAAGCCACCAATTATGCTTTACGCGCCGATATGACCGAAGCTGAATTCATTAAAGAAGTTACTGATGGATTATTGCCTCCTCCAGCCTATTTCAGCATGAACGTTGCCATGAATAAACAAGGTTACGAAAGTTTTGAAACGGTTTTACATAACGGAATGAAAGCGATAAATGCAAAAGAATTTGAAGCAGTTGCAGAAGAAACTGGGGCTTTAATTTTAGACACTAGAAGCGCAGCCGATTTCAGCAAAGGATTCATTCCGCAGTCAATTAATATTGGAATCAATGGGGATTTTGCTCCTTGGGTTGGAACTTTAATTGCCGATGTAAAACAGCCAATAATTTTGGTTACCGCAATTGGAATGGAAGAAGAAACTGTAACACGTTTAAGTCGTGTTGGTTTTGACACCATAATCGGACATCTTGAGGGCGGATTTGAAGCTTGGCAAAATGCAGGTTTTGAAATTGATACCGTAAACCGAATTACAGCAGACCAATTTGCGAATGAATTTAAATTCGGCACAGATAAAGTTGTCGATATTCGTAAAGAATCAGAATATGAGGCAGAACATATTGACGAAGCTTACAGCAAACCTCTTGCATATATAAATGATTGGGTGAAAGACATTAACCCAAATGAGCATTTTTATTTGCATTGCGCTGGCGGATACAGAAGTATGATTGCAGCTTCTATTCTTCAAGCGAGAGGATTTAGAAATTTCTCTGAAGTGGAAGGCGGTTTTGGAGCAATTTCAAAAACAAATGTCCCAAAATCAGATTTTGTCTGCCAAAGCAAAACATTAAAAGCATAATTTTTTAAGGTACAGAGATACAAAGGTGCAAAGCGACAAAGTTTTTCCCTTTGAACCTCTGCCCCTTTGAACCTTTGAACCTAAAAAAAATGAGTATAATTGAAATCATTAAAGAACCATGGCCTTGGTATGTTGCGGGCCCTTTGATTGGATTAACAGTTCCAATTTTATTAATTATCGGAAATAAATCTTTCGGGATTAGTTCCTCTCTTCGTCATATTTGTGCGGCTTGTATTCCTGCAAATATTTCATTTTTTAAATACGATTGGAAAAAAGAAAGCTGGAATTTATTCTTCGTTCTCGGAATACTTTTAGGCGGTTTTATCGCTTCTTATTTCTTATCAAATCCAAATTCTATGGAAGTTGCTCCCGAATTATCAGAGAAATTAGCGACTTACGGAATCACAGATCATAGTGGTTTAGTTCCTGCACAATTATTTTCTTGGGAAAGTTTATTAACGCTTCGCGGCTTTATTATGATTGTGGTGGGCGGATTCTTAGTTGGTTTTGGAACTCGTTATGCCGGCGGATGCACAAGCGGACACGCGATTATGGGATTATCAAACTTGCAATGGCCATCATTAGTAGCAACAATCTGTTTTATGATTGGCGGTTTTGTAATGTCTCTTTTGATTTTACCTTATATTCTTTCACTTTAAAATTTCGAAAATGAGTTTAGAAAATAAAAATATAGACGGCGAAGGAATCAACGCAAGCCAGAAAAAAGAAAACGCATTCGCAAACCTTAAATATTTAATCGTCGGAATCTTTTTCGGAATTGTATTCGTAAAAGCCGAAATCATCAGCTGGTTTCGCATTCAGGAAATGTTTCATCTTGAATCATTCCATATGTATGGTGTGATTGGATGTGCTGTTGCTGTAGGATTAATATCTGTTCAATTGATTAAAAAATTCAACATCAAAACTCTTGATGGCGAAAAAATCGAAATTCAACCAAAAACTTTCAGCAAAGGACAAATCTACGGCGGACTGATGTTTGGTTTTGGATGGGCAATAACTGGAGCGTGTCCAGGTCCTCTTTTTGCACAAATTGGTACGGGTGCGACTGTAATTGTTGTTACTTTATTAAGTGCTATTGCAGGAACTTGGTTTTACGGTTTGATTAAAGATAAATTGCCGCATTAAAAATTTGTTTCAGGTTTTGCTTGTTTCAAGTTTCAAGTTGATTTAACCGCAAAGCACACAAAGATATACGCAAAGTTCGCAAAGTTTTATTTACAAAGCTTTGCGAACTTTGTGTTTTATAAAAAGTCTCGATTTATTAAAAACCTTGCTCCCGATAGTTATCGGGATTGCGGTTAAATATTTTTCTTCATCGATTTTTAATTTCATTTCGTTAAGTTTGCTTTTAACGACACTTCCGCAAAATAAAAACTAAAAGCCAATATGAATCGCTCTGAACAGTTATCCAGATTACAGCATACCGAAAAATGGGACGTAATAATTATTGGCGGTGGCGCAAGCGGTCTGGGAACAGCTGTTGATACTGCAAGTCGCGGTTACAAAACAATCCTCTTTGAAGCTGTAGATTTTGCAAAAGGAACTTCAAGCAGAAGCACCAAATTAGTTCATGGCGGTGTGCGTTATTTAGAGCAAGGAAATGTGCATTTGGTAAGAGAAGCACTAAAAGAAAGAGGACTGCTGGCTCAAAATGCGGGACACTTAGTCAAAAACCAATCTTTTGTTATTCCGAATTATCATTATTTAAGCGGTTATATTTATACTATTGGATTAAAAATTTACGATTTGCTTTCGGGTCGCCTAAGTTTAGGAAGTTCAAAATATCTTTCAAAAAAGAAAACCATCGAAATGCTTCCAAACGTAGAAGAAAATGGTTTGGTTAATGGCGTTATCTATCATGACGGACAATTTGATGATTCTCGTTTGGCCATAAATTTGGCTCAAACTGCTATCGAAAATGGTGCTTGTGTTTTAAATTATGTAAAAGTTGTCAACTTATTAAAAGACGATAAAAATCAAATCATTGGTGTTCATGCGATCGATCAGGAAACTGGAACGATTTACGATATTAAAAGCGCTGTTGTAATAAATGCAACGGGAGTTTTTACAAATGCCATCATGAAGCTAAACGATAAGGTTTATAAAAAATATATTGTTCCGAGTCAGGGAATCCATTTGGTTTTTGACAAATCTTTTCTTCCCGGAGAACACGCTTTGATGATTCCGAAGACAAAAGACGGAAGAGTTTTATTTGCCGTTCCGTGGCACAATCATGTTGTGGTAGGGACAACCGACACTTTAATCAAAAAACAAAGTTTAGAACCTATTGCATTAGAAAGCGAAATTCAATTCGTTCTAGAAACAGCGCAACGATTCTTGGCAAAAAAGCCAACAAGAGCCGATGTATTATCAGTTTTTGCCGGATTACGCCCTTTGGCTGCTCCAAAAGAAGAAGGCAAAAGCACTAAAGAAGTCTCTAGAAGTCATAAAATCATAGTTTCAGAAACTGGTTTAATAACCATCACTGGCGGAAAATGGACAACCTATCGAAAAATTGCTGAAGATATTATAGACAAAGCGATCAAAACAGGCAAATTACCAAAGAAAGAATGTGCAACCGAACATCTGTCTATTCATGGAAACCAACCAACTAATTCTTTTGACAGAGAAAATCACCTTTATATATACGGTACTGATATTCCGAAAATAATTGAATTGCAAGAAAACGAACCTGAATTAAAAGAAAAACTGCATCCCGATCATGAATTTACAATGGCCGAAGTTGTTTGGGCCATTCGTCATGAAATGGCTAGAACCGTTGATGATATTTTGGCAAGACGTGTACGTTTATTATTTCTGGATGCCAGAGCGGCAATGGAAGTTTCTGAAAAAACAGCGAGAGTAATTGCAAAAGAATTAGGTCATGACGAAAACTGGATTTCTAAGGAAATTGCAGATTTTAAAGCAACTTCTAAAGGATTTTTCCTTTCCGAATTCCGATAATGGTTTCTAATCAGTTCAAAAACAGCACTTTTTTGAAGGTTCACTCCTATTTACGTTCAAAATTTATCTTACAAAAAAGAACTTCAAATAAAAACCTCAAAAACAAAGACCAGTCAATTTAAATTTAGGTTAAATATTAAAATATCAATTAGTTATAATTAAAAAATACACTAATTTTGACGTCGCTAAAATGCATTATTTTATAATGCATGACATCTTGTTTTTCATATTAACAAAAAATTAACACAACACTTGTATATACAACTATTAAAAGTTATACATTTGTATATACAAATTATACACTTACGACTATGACAATTGAAGAGGTTATTAAGAGTACAGTTAAGATGGATAATGCGAAAAAAGTTATTCTGAATATCATGTACACACAAAATGTGATTCAGGATCATTTCAACGAGTTAATTAAACCTTATGATTTATCTGGAGAGCAATACAATGTACTACGCATATTAAGAGGACAAAAAGGAAATCCCGCTAATATGTGTGTGATACAAGAACGCATGTTGGCCAAAACCAGCAACACTACCCGATTAGTGGACAAATTATTACTGAAAGAATTCGTTACAAGAAATGTCTGTCCAGACAATCGACGAAAAATTGAGGTGTTAATTACACAAAAAGGATTAGATGTTTTAAAAGAATTAGACCCGAAGGTAGATGAGCACGAGCGCGTATTTGCCCAGAATATAAGCCCCGAAGAATTAGAATTATTAAACAATTTATTAGAAAAATACCGAAACCAATAAAATTAAATATTATGAGCACATTATTAGATAATTTAAGCTGGAGATATGCAACTAAAAAATACGATGCAACTAAAAAAATATCTGCAGCAGATTTGAATACATTGAAAGAAGCGGTAAGATTAGCAGCTTCTTCATACGGATTACAACCATATAAAGTAATTATCGTTGAAAATCCAGAAATTAGAGAAAAATTAAAAGCTGCTGCTTGGGGACAAACGCAACTTACAGATGCTTCGCAAATATTTGTATTTGCTAATGACTTAAACGCAGGACCAGAATCTGTGGCGGCTTATATTAAAAATATTAGCGAAACAAGAGGAGTTCCTACTGAAGCTTTAGGCGGATTTGCAGATATGATGAATGGGGTAATTTCGAACCTATCTCAAGATGCTAAAAATATCTGGACATCAAAACAAACTTATATTGCTTTAGGAACTTTATTAGCAGCTGCAGCCGAATTAAAAATCGATGCAACGCCAATGGAAGGTTTCAATCCAGCACAATTCAATGAAATCTTAGGTTTCGATAAATTAGGCTTAAATGCTGCTGTTATCGCTGCCGTAGGTTACAGACATGATGAGGACGACGCTCAGCATTACAAAAAAGTTAGAAAATCACAAGAAGAATTATTTATCACTCTTTAATTATTATTAATCCAAATTCAATTTTAACAAAATGAAAAATTTAAAAACAATCGCAATTGCATTATTCGTAGCAGTAGCCGGAATCTCAGTAAACGCTCAAACTAAAAAAATCGACGTAAAAGCATCTTCTATCAAATGGGTAGGTAAAAAAGTAACTGGAGAGCACTCTGGAACTGTAAACTTCAAAGAAGGAGCTGTAGTTTTCAAAGGAAAAAAATTAGTTGGAGGAAGCTTCACAGTTGATATGACTTCATTAACTTCTACAGATTTAACTGGAGAATACCAAGGAAAATTAAACGGTCACTTAAAAGCTGACGATTTCTTTGGAACAGACAAATTCCCAACTGCAAAATTAGTTTTCAAAACTATCGGTGCTAAATCTGCTGACGTTTATACTGTAACTGCTGATTTGACTATTAAAGGAATCACTAAACCTGTTACTTTTGATATTACTGTAGCTGGAAACACTGCAACAACTGCTTTTAAAGTTGACAGAACTAAATATGATATCAAATATGGTTCAGGAAGTTTCTTCCAAGGTTTGGGAGACAAAACTATCTATGACGAATTTGAATTAACTGTAGCTTTAAAATTCTAATTTTTAGACTTACTAATTCATTATACGAAAAACCCCAATAGAGTGAGCTATTGGGGTTTTTCATTTTTATTTATTCCTTTTTATTTTCACTGGATTTTGCCTTGTATCAAACACATCTAAGATTTCCACTGCATTCTTTTCTAAATTAATCCAGTAAATAATCTTATAACTTTTGAAAACTAAATAACGTAGCTCTTTTGAATAATTTTCTAACAATTCTTCTTTTTGACCAATTGTAGCTTGTGTTTTTAGCTTAAGAGTTTCTTTCGTAATTCCAATCACAAGTTTTCTGGCAACGTTCAAACTTGCCTCTTTCTTATAATAGTCAAAAATATTTTTAAGTTCATTTTTTGCAAAATCTGTCCAATAAATCTTTAACTCCATTTTTCGATTTCAGAAATTAAATTATCAGATTCTGTAACACGCCCTTTTCTTGAATCCTCTAAAGAATCATCAATTCTTTTTCGAAAATCAGCAATAGACATTGGTTTAAATTCTGAATCTGTTTTAATTTCTTTCTTCAATAATTTTTCAAATTGAGAAATAGCTTTCTCACTTTCAAGTTTAAGAAAGTCTCTAATAAAAATCACTTTTCGAGTATCTAAATCCATTTCTTTTATTTTTATCAAAGTTACAAATTATCTTTCAATGAAAATTTAATTGTAATTATTTTTAGAACAACTCTCAAATAAAACTATTAGTAAATTTCTTTTCAAAAAAATAACGTTCTTAATACTAAAGTAACGCTTTGATAATAACTATAACCGAATTGATTAACATTCGGACTCTAATTTTGAGCAAATTAAAAAATCAAAAACTAGAAATTAACATTATAGTTATGAAAACAAAACTACAAATTGTTGCTCTTGCCCTTTTGAGCAATTTTTTTCTACAAGCACAACAAGCCACAAAAGGAATTATTGGAACTTCTAATTGGATGAACAATTGGACCAATTTTAAACCTGCTGCGAACGAATATAATGAAGCAACCAATATAATTGCAGGAACTATTGACAAAGACATGAAATTGCTAAAACGCAATACGTATCAATTAGTTGGTGTTGTGTATGTTACCAATAATGCAACTTTAACTATTGAGCCGGGAACTGTTATTCGAGGCGACGACAAAACTTGCGGCACACTTGTAATTACAAACGGTGCAAAAATTATGGCCGAAGGCCTAGAAACAGATCCAATTGTTTTTACATCAAACAAAGAAAAAACAGAAAGAAAACCGGGTGATTGGGGTGGCATTATAGTTTTAGGAAAAGCGCCAATAAACAACTTAGGCGGACTTCATACTTTGCCTTTTGATTTAGAACCAATGCTGAATCACTATGGCGGGCAAGATGCCGAAGACAATTCGGGAATTCTTAAATATGTTAGAATTGAATATGCTGGAAGAAAATTAAGCTCTCTGAAAGAATTAAACGGACTTTCATTGGCTGGTGTTGGAAGAAAAACCGTTTTAAGTAACATCCAAATTAGTTTTTCAAATGATGATTCTTTTGAATGTTATGGCGGCGATATGAATTTGAACAATTTGATTTCGTACCGAACTACAGATGATGATTTTGATTTTACGCAAGGTGCACAAATCAACATCAGCAACAGCATTGCAATTCGTCACCCATTTTCATCTGATATTTCGGGATCAAGATGTTTTGAAGTCGATTCATACGACAAAATCGGGACTACTGATATGTCTAAAAAAATGACCAAAATTAACGCTTCAAACATTACTTTGATCAATTTGGAAGAAAACAATCAAGGATTGGTTCGTGAATCGGTTTATGTTCGTGAAAACACTTTCTTCAATTTATCAAATAGTATTGTTTCAGGTTTTACTCCTTTTGTTTTATTGGAAGGAAATATCGGAAACGGAAATGAAAATCTTTCAAAAATCACTTTCAAAAATATCATTGTAAACAATTGCAACGATGGCATCACAAGCGAATCTGCGGCAAGCAATCCTGTCATCGAAAGTTATTATAATGCTCAAAATTCAGGTATAGAATATACAAAAATGAAAAATACGGAGTTGTTTACAACACCAAACATCAAAGGAAGTCCAGATTTTAGGGCAAACGTAAACAACACCTTAGCCATTGGAAACTAAGGCTTTGTTGTGTTTCTAAATTTTAAAATTTAACAAAATTTCAATTTTTGAAAAGTTTTTTTTGAGATTTTATGTCTTTTAATTCAAATTACCTTTATATCTTTGTGACATCAAAAATAAAGAAATGAAAATATTAATGAACAATACTTGGTGGTGGAAGAATTTACGTCAAACGTCGTGAACGAAGCTTCCTATGGTATTTTCAAAACTATAAATTTAAAGGGCTTGTCATCACGACAAGCCCTTTTTTTTTTTGATCAAAACTCTAGCTGAAAAACATATTAAAAACTAAAAAACAACATACTTTGAAACCGTTTATACTTAATACACATTACAAACAAATTCTGGCAGACACTATTACGCCAGTAAGTATTTATTTTAAAATCAGAGATAAATTTCCAAATAGTTTATTGTTGGAAAGTAGTGATTACCACGGAAATGATAACAGCTTTTCTTACATCTGTTGTAACCCGATTGCAACGATTAAAATTGAAAATGAAGTAATCACAAAAACTTTTCCTGATGGAACTTCGGAACTAAATAAAATCGATACTCAAACTAGTATTCCGGAAGTAATTCAGGAATTTTCAAGCCAGTTTAAATCAGAGAAAAACGATTTTAAATTCATCAATAACGGATTATTTGGCTACATTTCTTATGATGCCGTTCGTTATTTCGAGAAAGTTTCGATTGCCAAAAAAGATACTGCGACTTCAATTCCTGACGTATTTTATGCAGTTTACCAAAATATTATTGCAATCAACCACTTCAAAAACGAAGCCTATATTTTTTGCCACAGCGTTGACGGAAGAAACAACATTTCTGAAATCGAGCAATTATTGCAATCAAGAAATATCGCTTTATACAAATTCACGAAAGAAGGTGAAGGTTTTTCAAACTTAACTGACGAAGAATTTAAGCACAATGTGGCTTTAGCCAAAAAACATTGCTTTCGCGGAGATGTTTTTCAATTAGTTCTTTCGCGTCGTTTTACACAAGGTTTCAAAGGTGACGAATTCAATGTTTATCGTGCATTAAGAAGCATTAATCCATCGCCATATTTGTTCTTTTTTGATTATGGAGATTTCAAGATATTCGGTTCTTCCCCTGAAGCACAAATTATCGTGAAAAACAGAAAAGCTGAAATTCATCCAATCGCTGGAACTTTCAAAAGAACCGGAAATGACGAACGTGACGCGCTTTTAGCAAAAGAGCTTTCTGAAGATAAGAAAGAAAACAGCGAACACGTAATGCTCGTTGATTTGGCCAGAAATGATTTGAGCCGAAATGGTCATGATGTGAATGTAGAAAAATACAGAGAAGTTCAGTTTTTCTCACACGTAATTCACTTGGTTTCAAAAGTTACCGGACATTTACATGACAAAGCGACCACGATGCAAGTTGTTGCCGATACTTTCCCAGCAGGAACTTTGAGCGGTGCTCCAAAACACAGAGCAATGCAGTTGATTGAGGATTACGAAAAAACAAATCGTAATTTCTACGGAGGCGCAATTGGAGTAATGGATTTTGACGGAAACTTTAATCACGCCATTATGATCCGAACTTTCCTCTCTAAAAATCACCAATTGCATTGTCAAGCGGGCGCGGGAATCGTAGCAAGTTCTGATGAAGAAAGCGAAATGCAGGAAGTTTATAATAAGTTAAGAGCGTTGAATACGGCCTTGGAAATGGCAGAAAATATCTAATAAACAGTCACATTTTTAAGTCTCAGTAACGCAGAATAATTAACGTTATGTCCCCGAGGTTAAAACCTCGGGCTATATTTGAAAACAAACGAACATAAAAAGAATGCTAAGTAAATATAGACAGCGGTTTAAACCGCTGGAGACAAAGATTGACAAAACCATAAACTATAAACTACAAACCATAAACATTAAAAACCATGAAAAAAGCAGTATCAATTTTAATTTTAATCATTACCATCACTTCTTGCAATTCTGATAAAAAAACAAATCCAATTCAAGGAACTTGGCGTCTTATATCAGCTGAAACGACAGAAAAAGATTCCACTTTTTCGACTTTCAATCCAAAAACAAAAATGATTAAGATTATAAATGAAACACATTTTGCTTTTTTCAATCATGATTTAGTAAACGGAAAAGATTCGACAAATGCAGTATTTTTTGGCGGAGGCGGAAAATACACTTTAAAAGATAGTGTTTACACCGAAAATTTAGAATATTTCAACAACCGTCAATGGGAAAATGGAAAATTTGAGTTTGTAGTAAAAGTTAAAAATGACACTCTAACTCAAAAAGGAGTAGAAAAAGTAGAAAAATTAGGAATCGATAGAATCATTACTGAAAAGTACGTTCGAGAAAAATAAAAAATTAGTTTCAGGTTTCAAGTTACAAAACTTAGAACCTCAGAATCTTAGCAACTTAGAACCTTAGAAAAAATGAAAAAAATATTAGTTATAGACAATTACGATAGTTTCACTTATAATTTAGTGCACTATTTAGAAGATTTAAATTGCGAAGTAACCGTTTACAGAAACGACGAATTCGAAATTGACGAAATCGCTTCTTTCGAAAAAATATTGCTTTCGCCAGGACCTGGAATTCCAGATGAAGCTGGTTTATTAAAAGCCGTAATCGAAAAATACAGCCCAACGAAAAGTATACTGGGCGTTTGTTTAGGACAACAGGCAATCGGAGAGGTTTTTGGCGGAACACTTTCGAACCTTGATAAAGTATATCACGGCGTTGCAACGAATGTAAAAACAGTAGTTTCAGACGAGATTTTATTTGAAGGCTTAGGAAATGAATTTGAAGTTGGAAGATACCACTCTTGGGTTGTCGATGCCAATTTACCTGAAGATTTAGAAGCAACTTCAGTAGATGAAAACGGACAAATTATGTCATTGAGACACAAAACTTATGACGTAAGAGGCGTGCAATTTCACCCTGAAAGTGTTTTAACTCCAAACGGAAAAAGGATTTTAGAGAACTGGATCAAAAGTTAGCCGAAAGTTTCAAAGTCGAAAGTCATAAAGTCTAATAGCAAACGATTAAACTTTCTTTCGATTAAAACAAAAAATATAAATCAATTCAAAAATATCAAAGTTCGAAAACTTTATGACTTTCAACTTTGGACTTTATGACTCATGGAAATAACAATTTCAGAAACCCGAGAAATCAGCATAGACGACATTTTAGTTTTATATAAAGCAAATGAATGGAGTTCTGCAAGCAAACCAAACGAACTTTATAACGGATTATTAAATTCGGAAACATTAGTAACCGCCTGGGAAGGAAAAAAACTGGTCGGACTTGGGAATGCGATTTCTGATGGATTTTTAACCGTTTATTATCCTCATCTTTTAGTACTTCCGGAATATCAAGGAAAAGGAATTGGAAAATTGATTATGGATAAAATGCAGGAGAAATACAAGCATTTTCATATGCAAATGCTGACTGCAGACGGAAGATCAGTTGACTTTTACAAAAAAAATGGTTTTGAACGCGCCGGAAAAACAGAACCAATGTGGATTTATCAAGGCAATGAACATTAAAAAATTTAGTCGTAAAGTCTAATGTCGAAAGTCATAAAGTCAATTACGAACTAAAAAAATATAAATAACACAACACTAAAATAAGTATCAGAGGCAAAAGACTTTAAGACTTTTGACATTCGACTTTAAGACTCAAAAAAATGAAAACTATATTAAATAAATTAATCAACCACGAAGTCCTTTCAAAAGAAGAGGCAAAGAACGTTTTGATTAATATTTCAAGCGGTCAATACAATCCAAGCCAGATTTCGGCATTTTTGACTGTATTTATGATGCGAAGCATTACAATTGAAGAACTTTCTGGCTTTCGCGAAGCTTTATTAGAATTGTGTATTCGTGTCGATTTATCAGCTTATAACACGATCGATTTATGCGGAACAGGTGGTGACGGAAAAGATACTTTCAACATTTCGACTTTAGCGTCATTTGTTGCTGCCGGAGCTGGAATAAAAGTGGCAAAACATGGAAATTACGGCGTTTCATCGATTTCAGGATCAAGCAACGTAATGGAGAAAATGGGAATTAAATTCAGCAACGAACCTGATTTCTTAGAAAAATGTATCGATCAGGCTGGAATTTGCGTTTTACACGCTCCCCTATTTCACCCTGCAATGAAAAATGTTGGCCCAATAAGAAAAGAACTGGCTGTAAAAACCTTCTTCAATATGTTAGGGCCAATGGTAAACCCATCATTTCCACAAAATCAATTAGTTGGAGTTTTCAATTTAGAATTAGCGAGAATGTATGCTTATTTATATCAAAATACTGATGTGAATTTCACAATCCTTCATTCGCTTGACGGTTATGACGAAATTTCTCTAACCGGGCCAACAAAAATCATTACCAGCCATATGGAAGGCATGATCAAACCCGAAGATTTTGGCGTTCGTCTTTTATCTCAAACTGAAATCGAAGGTGGTACAACAATAGAAGAATCGGCTGAAATTTTTACGAATATTATTTCTGGAAAAGGAAACGAAGCGCAGAATAATGTTGTTTGTGCCAATGCCGCAATGGCAATCGCAACGGTTAATAAGTGCTCTCCGCAAGAAGGATTTGAATTGGCAAAAGAAAGTCTATTCTCTGGAAAAGGACTTCAAGCTTTAAAAAAATTACAGGATTTATCTCTTTAAAACAAAAACTTAGTACCTCAGTACCTTAGAAACTTAGCATCTTAAAAAATGAATATTTTAGATAAAATAATAATAGACAAAAAACGAGAAGTTGTTCTCAAAAAATCAATTATTCCGGTTTCTCAATTGGAAGCTTCGGTATTTTTTGGAAAACAGACTATTTCTCTTAGTCAGAAATTAAAAGAAAGCAATTCCGGAATTATTGCAGAGCACAAACGCCGATCTCCTTCAAAATCAATCATCAACAATAATTTTACAGTTGAAGAAGTAGTAAAAGGTTATGAAAATGCAGGTGCATGTGGAATCTCGGTTTTAACAGACGGAAAATATTTCGGAGGATCTTTGGATGATTTGCTTTTAGCACGAGCTTCGGTAAATATTCCGCTTTTGCGAAAAGAATTTATTGTTGATGAATATCAGATTTTAGAAGCAAAAGCGCATGGAGCCGATTTGATTTTATTGATTGCTGCAGTTTTAACTCGAGAAGAAATCAAATCTTTATCTGAATTTGCCAAAAGTTTAGGTTTAGAAGTTCTTTTAGAAGTTCATAATCAGGAAGAACTGGAAAAATCAATTATGCCGAGTTTAGACATGATTGGCGTAAACAACAGAAACCTGAAAACCTTTGAAGTAAGTCTGGATTTCAGCAAAGAATTAGCCTCTCAAATTCCGAATGATTTTGTAAAAGTTTCTGAAAGCGGTATTTCATCAATCGAAGCGATTCAGGAACTAAAACCTTACGGCTATAAAGGTTTCTTAATTGGAGAAAACTTTATGAAGACTGACGATGCAGGTAAAGCAGCAACAGAATTCATCAGTAAACTATAATTTAAGTTTGCCACAAATTACACAAATTCCCACAAATTAAATTCGTGTTAATTCGTGCAATTCGTGGCAAAAAGACAAACACAAAGCTTTGCGAACTTTTTCGCATTGTAAACACAACACAAAAGAAAAAAACCTTAGCGCTCTTTGCGTTAAAAAACACACAACGAAATGAAACTCAAAATATGCGGCATGAAATATCCAGAAAATATCCTCGAGGTAGGCGCGCTCCTGCCCGACTATATGGGATTTATTTTCTGGGAAAAGTCTGCTAGATATTGCAACGAGAATGTTCCCGAATTGATAAAAACAATCAAAAAAGTAGGTGTTTTTGTCAATCAGAGTCAGGAAGAAATTCTAGAAAAATTAGAAAAATTCAATTTACAAGCCGTTCAATTGCACGGAGAAGAATCGGTTGAATTTTGTTCGGAATTAAAAGATAAACTGCCAACAAAAATTGAAATTATTAAAGTATTTTCGGCTGATGAAAATTTTGATTTTGAAATCATTAAGCCTTTTGAAAATGTCTGCGATTATTTTCTGTTTGACACAAAAGGAAAACTTCCAGGCGGAAACGGAACAACTTTCGATTGGAACATCTTAAAAAAATACAATTCGAAAAAGCCTTTCTTTTTAAGCGGAGGCATCGGAATGGAGGAATTAAAAGCCATTGAGGAAATTTCAAAAACCAAATTACCTCTTTATGCTGTTGATGTAAACAGTAAATTTGAAATCCAACCAGGGCTAAAAAATAAAAATCTATTAAGCAATTTTAAACGAAAATTTGAAATTGTAAACATTTAAACTTTAAAAAAATGAGTTTTAACGTCAACGAAAAAGGATATTACGGAGAATTTGGAGGAGCTTACATCCCAGAAATGCTGTATCCAAATGTAGAAGAATTACGCCAAAAGTATTTAAGCATAATGGATGAACCTGATTTTAAAGCGGAGTTCAACCAATTGTTGAAAGATTACGTAGGACGCCCTAGTCCGCTGTATTTTGCAAAACGCTTATCTGAAAAATACAATACCCAAGTTTATCTGAAAAGAGAAGACTTAAATCATACCGGAGCACACAAGGTAAACAATACAATCGGACAAATTTTGCTGGCAAAGCGTTTAGGCAAAAAAAGAATCATTGCCGAAACTGGCGCAGGTCAGCATGGTGTGGCAACTGCAACAGTTTGCGCTTTAATGGGAATTGAATGCATCGTGTATATGGGCGAAATTGACATTGCGCGTCAAGCTCCTAACGTGGCTCGTATGAAAATGTTGGGTGCAGAAGTTCGTCCGGCACTTTCGGGTTCTCGTACTTTAAAAGATGCAACAAATGAAGCTATTCGAGATTGGATCAATAATCCGGTTGATACACATTATATTATCGGATCGGCAATTGGACCGCATCCTTATCCTGATATGGTGACGCGCTTTCAGAGTATTATTTCGGAAGAGATTAAATGGCAATTAAAAGAAAAAGAAGGACGCGAAAATCCAGATTATGTTGTAGCTTGCATCGGCGGAGGAAGTAATGCTGCCGGAACATATTATCACTTTTTGCATGAACCAGAAGTTGGAATTATTGCAGTCGAAGCAGCAGGAAAAGGCGTTGACAGCGGACATAGTGCTGCAACCAGCAAATTAGGAAAAGTAGGCGTTATTCACGGTTGTAAAACGCTTTTAATGCAAACTCCGGACGGACAAATTACAGAACCGTATTCTATTTCTGCGGGATTAGATTACCCGGGAGTTGGTCCTTTGCACGCGCATTTGGCACAAACCGGAAGAGGCGAATTTTTCTCTGTAACCGACGATGATGCAATGAATGCAGGTTTGCAATTGACAAAATTAGAAGGCATTATTCCGGCAATAGAAAGTGCACACGCTTTTGCGGTTTTAGATCAAAAGAAATTCAAACCAACTGATGTTGTGGTAATCAGCCTTTCAGGTCGTGGCGATAAAGACTTAGACAATTATATTGACTATTTTAAATTGTAATAAAAATCGTAATTTGGGCGTTCGCTAACAAAACCAAATAACGAGAAAATTAATAATTATGGAAAAGTTATTCTCTTACGGAACATTAAGGTCAAAAGAAATTCAAAGACAAGTTTTTAATAGAATCTTGACAGGTATTGCTGATCAATTGCTTGGTTACAAACTCAAAAGCTTAAAAATAGAAGAAGAATTTGGAATGGCAGATTATGTTGTTGCAGTTCCGAGCGAAAATTCGGCAGATATTATTCACGGTGTGCTTTACGAAGTTTCGATTGCAGATTTGGCTAAGGTAGATTTATTTGAATCTAATGCTTACAAAAGAGTTCAGGTAAAATTGCAATCAGGAGAAACCGCCTGGATTTATATGGAAAGTTAAATTTCAGGAGAAAAAATGATTTTAGCAGCTGCACAAACAAAACCAAAACGCGGAGATATATCTTCCAATTTATTGAATCATTATCAGCTTATTGAGTTGGCTGTTCAAAACGGTGCCAATTTGATTGCTTTTCCTGAAATGTCCATCACTGGCTATGAAAGAGAAAATGCTGCACCATTAGCTTTTACAAAAGATGATTATAGAATTGACCATTTAAAAGAACTGGCTGTCAAAAACAATATTATCATTATTGCCGGTGCTCCTATTCAAGTTGAAAATGAAATGTTTATTGGTGAATTTGTAATTTCTCCTGATAATTCGGTGTCAATTTATACGAAGCAGTTTTTGCATGAAGGTGAAGATGAATTTTTCCAATCATCATTTGATTATAATCCGATGAGTACGATTGAAAATCAGAAGATTTCATTTGCGATTTGTGCGGATATTGATAATCCGAAACATCCGGAAAATGCCAAGAAAAAAGAAACTGATATTTATATTGCCAGCATTTTCTTTTCGCCAACCGGAATTCCGAATGCGTACAGAAGTTTGCAAAATTATGCCGAAAAACATCAAATGAATGTTTTAATGTCAAATTTCAGCGGAGAATCTTGGGGTTCGCCATCGGCAGGACAAAGCGCGTTTTGGAACAATAAAGGAGAATTAATTGGACAAATGAATAATTCAGATTCTGGATTATTATTGGTTGAAAATAAAAATGATATTTGGACAAGTAAGGTTTTAAAATTTTAAAAATATGCCACAGATTTCACAGATTTTCACAGATTAGATCATCAAAAAAATCATTGAAATCTTTTTAATCTGTGGCAAAAAAAATATAATAATGAACAGAATAACTCAAAAATTACAAGAAGATAAAAAGATCCTTTCGATCTATTTTTCTGCCGGATATCCAAACTTAAATGATACGGTGCAGATTATTCAGGATTTAGAAAAAAATGGAGTTGATTTAATTGAAATCGGACTTCCTTTCAGTGATCCTTTGGCAGATGGGCCAACAATTCAGGCAAGTTCTACGCAGGCGCTTCATAACGGAATGACAACTCAAATTCTTTTCGACCAGCTGAAAAACATCCGCGAAAGCGTAAAAATTCCGTTGATTATTATGGGATATTTTAATCCGATGTTGCAATACGGCGTTGAAGCTTTTTGCCAGAAATGTGCCGAAATAGGGATTGACGGATTGATTATTCCAGATCTTCCAGTTGATGTTTACGCTGATGAATACAAAGCGATTTTCGAAAAATACGGATTAATAAATGTGTTTTTGATTACGCCTCAAACTTCAGACGAAAGAATTCGTTTTATTGACACCGTTTCAAACGGATTTATTTATATGGTAAGTTCTGCAAGTGTTACGGGTTCTCAAAGTGGTTTTGGAAACACTCAAGAAACGTATTTCGAAAGGATTGCCGAAATGAATTTGAAAAATCCTCAAATTGTTGGTTTCGGAATTTCGAATAAAGAAACTTTCAATCAGGCAACAAAATACGCAAAAGGCGCTATTATTGGAAGTGCTTTCATCAAACATTTGAGCGAAAGTGGAAGTGGGAAAATTGAGGAGTTTATCAAAAATATTCGTTAGATTTACAAGAAAAATCTTATGAAAAATATTATCGTATCTTTAATGTCTGCTTTGATATTTCTTTCTTGTGGAAACAACAAAAAAGAAAATAAAGTTCTTAATTTTAATAAAAAAAATGTTGATTCTGCATTTCATTATAAAAATTTAATGCTTGAGATCGAAGATTCTAGTGATACGATCCAACCTAAAAATCTAAAACAATTATTAGGAATATGGGTTATAGATTCAATTGCGGAAATTGGGGGAACAATGCAAAATGAACATTTAATACAGTCACAAGTTGGTCATCATCTAGTGATAAGTGATTCGCTATTGACCTTGCCTTTTCTAAATCATGATATAAAAATTATCAAACCTAAATATTCATTAGTTAAAGATAAAGATGCCAAAGCAAGCTCATTATTTTACGGTTATAAAAATTCAAGAGAGTTTGTAACATCTTTAAAAGCAGATGAAGGATATTATTTTGAAATAATAAATTATCATGAGTTAGCTTATTTTTATGATGGAAGAATTTATTTTTTTAAAAGAAAAGCATAATACTTAACTTTTCATATAAATTTATTTAAAGCTGAATCAGTAGATAGATACTAATTCAGCTTTTTTTATTCAAAAATACCGAAACCGATTTATGTTAATATTATGTTAAAATAAAATTAAACAAGCGTTTAAATTAAACAACTGTTTAATTTTGCATTCGATTAGAAACAATACCATGTCAAACATCGAATTAAACGATAAAAAAATTCAGATTCTTGAGGTTGCAGAAAAGCTGTTTTCTGAGAAAGGATTTGAAGGGACGTCCATTCGGGACATCTCAAAAGAGGCAAAAATCAACATTGCCATGGTGTCTTATTATTTTGGGTCAAAAGAGCGACTTCTTGAGGCTTTGATCCTCCATAAAACCACCGATTTAAAATTACAACTCGAAAATTTATTGCAGGAAAATATTGAACCGCTTGAAAAAGTCAATAAATTAATCGAAATTTACATTAACAGAATTTGTCTTAACAAAGGGATTTACAGGGTTTTACATTTTGAACTTTATAATAAAAAGAGAGAAAAAAGCCTTCAAGCTTTTACTGAACTTAAAAAAGGAAATTTAAAATCTGTAGAAAGCATTATCAAACAAGGACAAGACCAAGGGGTTTTTAGAAAAGATTTAAACATCCCATTGATTACACCAACGATTATTGGAACCTTTTTTCACTTTCATATGAATCGTTCTTTCTTCGAAGAATTACTGGATTTAAAAACGGAAGAAATGTTTAACAATTACATTAAAAACAATCTTACAAAGCACATTCAACAAACTATAAAAGCGCTACTTGTTTATGAAAATTAGTCAATTAATGCTCTTTGGAGTTTTCTTTATCGGAATATCTTCAATAGAAGCACAAGAAAAAACAAGTTTAACCTTGGATGAAGCCGTAAAAATGGCTTGGGAAAAGAGTAACGAAGTTACGCTTGCCAACACTAAGGTAAACACAAAAAAATACGAATTAAAGACCGTAAAAAACAATCAGTATCCAGATATTAAAGTTTCTGGTCAATATCAACGTCTTACAAAAGCGTCGATTGATATGCCAAATCAAGGCGAAAGTGCTTCGTTAGCTTCTCCAGACAGAGCAATGCTTGGAATGGCAAATTTAAGTCTTCCTATTTTTGCTGGATTTAAAATTCAAAACAGCATTGATGCATACGACAACTTATATGAAGCTGAAAGCGCAAATGCGGCTAAAACAAAAGAAGATGTTGCTTTAAAAGTAATCACTTATTATACAGCATTATACAAAGCACAAAAAACTTTAGACGTTTTAAACGAAAATCAAAAAAGCGCCAAACAGCGTGTTACTGATTTTACTGAATTGGAGAAAAACGGAATTATTCCGAGAAATGATTTGTTGAAAGCGCAATTATTAGTTTCAAAAACACAATTGTCAATTGATGAAGCCAATAATAATATCAATAACATCAACTTTTATCTGACGACTTTATTGAAATTAGATCCTTCGGTAAAAATTGAAGTTAATGAGCAGGATTTCTTTAATTTGAAAACAACCAACTCAATAACATCAGATGCTGTTGCACTTGAAAGCAGAAAAGATTTAGAAGCGATTAGATTGCAAGGCAAAGCTTCAGAAGCTAATGTGAAAATTGCAAAAGCGGGTTATTATCCTTCAGTTTCGTTATTGGGAGGTTATACCGCATTTGACCTTAAAGACATTATTACGGTAAAATATGCAATGAATTTTGGAATTGGCCTTTCTTATGACTTATCTGGAATTCTGAAAAATAATGTTCACGTAAAAGAAGCCGAAAGCAAAGCTTTGGAAGTAAAAAATACCGAAGCAATTATGACGGACCGTATTAAAGTCGAAGTTCAAAAATCTATTGAAGATTATGACTTAGCAATCAATCAAAGCGTGGTTTATGAAGAAGCTTTACAGCAAGCTGCAGAAAATTACAGATTGGTAAAAGACAAGTTTGACAACGGACTTTCAGACACTAATGATTTGGTTGAAGCCGATGTAGAACATTTAAATGCCAAAATTCAAACTGCTTTATCTAAAGCAACAATTATTCAAAAATATTACGAATTACTTTCAGTATCAGGACAATTATCACAATCATTCAATCTTTCTAAAATATAATCGATAGCTCTCATGGAAAAGAAAAAGACAAATAAAAAATTCATCATCATACTTGCAGTTCTTATTTTAGGAGGCGGAACTTACGGGATATCTAAATACTTGCATTCTCAAGCTCACGAAGAGACAGATGATGCTCAAATCGAGAAAAAAATGAATCCGATTATTCCTAGAGTATCAGGATATATCAGCAAAGTTTATGTGAAAGATAATGATTTTGTAAAAAAAGGAGATACTTTGTTTACAATCGACAAAAGAGATTATCAGTTAAAAATTGATGAAGCAAATGCTGCATTATTAGGTGCTGAAGGTCAATATGAAGCAGCAAAAGCTGATATTGGAAGCGCTTACGCAAGCATTAATGTTTCTGATGCTCAAATGAAATCTGCAAGCGGTTCTATCGAAAGCGCTAAAATCAGATTGAGACAGCTTACAAACGATTACAATCGTTACAATAATTTGTACAAAACACATACAATTACAAAACAACAATATGAGCAAGCTTTGACTGCTAAAGAAGAAGCTGAAAATCAAGTACGTGTTTTAGAACAACAACAAAAAGCGACTTCATACCAAAAATCAGTAATTCAATCTAAATCTAAAGTTTCAGATAAGCAAACTGAGGTTGCTGCTGCTAACATCAAAAAAGCACAAACAATGCTTGATGTAGCAAAATTAAATCTTACTTATACTGTAGTAACAGCTGCTATTGACGGACAAGTTTCTAAAGTTGACATTCAGCCAGGACAATTAGTGCAACCAGGACAATCTTTATTTTATATCATCAATAATAATGAAGCTTGGGTTGTAGCAAACTTTAAAGAAACACAATTAAACAAAATGGTTGTGGGACAAAAAGTAAGCTTAAAAGTAGATGCGTATCCAAACTATGAATTCAAAGGAATTGTAACTTCGTTCTCTCCTGCAACTGGATCTCGTTTTTCTTTATTGCCACCTGACAATGCAACAGGAAACTTTGTAAAAACAATTCAAAGATTACCAGTAAAAATTAGTTTAGATCCTTCAAACGATCCAGAAAAAGTAAAATTATTACGTCCAGGAATGAATGTTGACGTAGATGTACATTTGAAATAAGATAAATGGCAACAGCAGTACAAGCAGATGACGATTTAGTAGAATACGGCTTCAGACGTGTTATCATTACGATAACAGCGGTACTTTGTGCACTGCTGGAAATTGTAGATACAACGATTGTAAACGTAGCGCTGACAGACATGCGCGGAAGTCTTGGCGCAACCTTGACTGATGTGGCGTGGGTTATTACAGCATACGCAATTGCGAATGTTATCGTAATTCCGATGACAAGCTGGCTTTCCCAGCAATTTGGAAGACGCAATTATTTTGTGGCTTCGATTATATTATTTACCGTTTGTTCCTTTTTATGCGGAAACGCCACTAATATATGGGAACTTGTAGCCTTCAGATTCTTTCAGGGAATGGGGGGAGGTGCGTTACTTGTAACTGCACAAACGATTATTACCGAAAGTTATCCAGTTGCTAAACGTGGTATGGCACAGGCGATTTATGGAATGGGTGTAATTGTAGGTCCAACTTTAGGTCCGCCATTAGGAGGATATTTAGTAGATAATTATTCTTGGCCTTACATTTTTTACATCAATATTCCACTAGGAATTATCGCGACGATTTTAGCGCTTACTTTTGTAAGAAGTCCAAAATATGGTGAAAAACTAAAAGCAAACCAGGTTGACTGGTGGGGAATCATATTATTGAGCGCCTTTATTGGTTCATTGCAATTCGTATTAGAACATGGACAACAAGACGATTGGTTTAATGATTCATTAATTGTAACATTAAGTGTTGTAACCGTCCTTGGATTGGTATTGTTTATTTGGAGAGAGCTTACCTACAAACATCCAATTGTAAATTTAAGTGTTTTAAAAGATGGAAATTTAAGAATTGGAACTGTTTTGTGTTTCATTCTCGGCTTTGGATTATACGGATCAACATTGATTATCCCAATTTACACGCAATCCATTTTAGGATGGACGGCAACTGATGCGGGTTTATTATTGATTCCAGGATCGATTACAACAGCAATCATGATGCCATTTGTAGGTAATATGATTCAAAAAGGCGTTCCGCAAGGTTATATGGTTGGAGTAGGATTTTTTATTTTCTTCCTCTTCACCTTTATGATGTACACTCGAATGACTCCAGACACTGGTGTAGAACATATGTATTGGCCGTTGATTTTAAGAGGAATTGGTTTAGGATTGCTTTTTGTACCTATTACAACTCTTTCACTTTCAACATTAAAAGGAAAACAAATTGGTGAAGGTGCCGCTTTTACCGGAATGATGAGACAATTAGGTGGTTCATTTGGTATTGCCATTATCACCACTTTTATTACACGTTTCACCCAATCGCACAGAGTAGATTTAATAAATAATTTAGATCCTGCAAAATTTGATGTTCAACAACGTATAGCAGGAATGCAACATGCATTTATGGCGAAAGGCTATAGTGCAGACGTTGCGTTAAAAAAGGCTTATCAAGCTTTAGAATACTCAATTCTAAAACAAAGTACAGTATTGTCGTACATGGATATTTTCATGTATCTCGGAATTATGTTTTTATGTTGTATACCGATTATCCTTTTCATCAAGAAAGGGAAGAACAAGATTAGTGCAGCCGACGCAATGCATTAATAATAATAATTTTATAATACGCAGAAACGCCGAATTCATCATTTAGAATTCGGCGTTTATTTTTTAGTCACAGTTTTTAGTGGCAGTTTTCAGTTTACAAACTTTACTCCCGATAGCTATCGAGATTGCGTAAATAATTGTGGTTAAAAAATTAACATCTTTTTTATTTCACCTCTTCAGGGATTGAAATCCCTGCCTACAATATGTTCCGAGCCTTCGGCTCTCTAATAAAAAAACTTTGAAACTAAAACCTTAGAATCTTAGCAACTTAGAACCTTAGCATCTTTAAAAAAGCTATCTTGTAAAAACCAAATGATTCCCTTTAGAAAGATTCGCATCAAACTGATATCCTTCGTAATTAAAACCTTTTAAATCATCAATAGTTTCAGCATTCGTATCGATAATATAACGAACCATCATCCCTCTCGCCTTTTTTGCAAAAAAACTGATCATTTTTAGTTTTCCGTCTTTGTAATCTTTGAAATCTGGAGTAATTACAGGAACCTTCAAAGTTTTTACATCAACAGCAGAAAAATATTCTGTGCTAGCTAAATTCACAAACAACTCGCCTTTTTTCAATTCTTTGTTTAAAGCTTTTGTTACTGTTGGTTTCCAAAATTCATGCAAGTTTTTAGATTCTCCAACAGGCATTTTGGTTCCCATTTCCAAACGGTAAGCTTGCATTAAATCAAGCGGTTTTAAAAGTCCGTAGAGCCCAGACAAAATTCGAAGTTTATCTTGCAAAACATCCAATTTTTCTAACGGGATTGTATAAGCGTCTAAACCTGTATAAACATCACCATCAAATGTATAAACTGCCGGGCGTGCATTTTCAGGAGTGAAAGGTGTTTTCCATTCTTGATTCCGTTTCCAATTTAAATCGGCTAGTTTGTCTGAAATCGACATTAATTCTGATAATTCAGCGGGCTTTTTTTGTTTCACTACCTTGTGAACTATTCTCGCTTCTTTTAAAAAAGAAGCCTCAGTATATTGAGATGTTGGTAATTCTTTTTCGAAATTCAATGATTTCGCTGGCGATATAACAATTTTCATTTGTACGTTTTTGTATGATTCAAAAATACAAATTGAAATTTTAAAAATTATCCTTTGCAATTGATTTGTTCTATCGTTGTATTTTTTTCTCGCCACAAATTACACTAATTACACTAATTATTTCTGCAAAGATTTTTTGCCACAGATTAAACAGTATTTCCACAGATTTTTTAATCATTTTAATCCTAATAATCTATGGCAGAAAAAATAAATTCGTGAAAATTAGTGAAATTCGTGGCAAGCCTTTCCCAATTCATAAAAATCAACGCTATAAAATGTGAAATTGTTCAAAAAAGTAGGCTGTAGATTATAATAGGCATTTTCTATGTTGTAAATTTGCATGCATTTTATTTCTACTAAAATTTGAAATGCATTTTTTATCCAAAATTTGAATTCGTGGCGATACAAACAAACTATAAAACTGCTTTACAAAACAAAATCTTCGATATTATTTCGAAAGCTTCTCAAGAACTAAATGTTGACTCTTATGTGATCGGCGGATTTGTTCGTGATTTGCTTTTAAACCGAGGTTCTAAAAAAGACATTGATGTAGTTGCTGTTGGAAGTGGCATTGAATTAGCATTAAAAGTTTCAGATTTACTTCCAAACAAACCAAAAGTTCAGGTTTTTAAAACTTACGGAACTGCAATGCTTCGTTTTGAAGATACGGACATTGAGTTCGTAGGCGCGCGAAAAGAATCTTATAATCGTGACAGCCGAAACCCGATCGTCGAAAATGGAACACTTCAGGATGACCAAAACCGTCGTGATTTTACCATAAATGCTTTGGCTTTATCACTGAATTCAACTAATTTCGGAGATCTTTTAGATCCTTTTAATGGTTTAGCCGATTTAGAAACTAAAACAATCAAAACGCCTTTGGATCCAGATATTACCTATTCTGATGATCCTTTGCGAATGCTTCGGGCAATTCGTTTTGCGACTCAATTGAATTTCGAAATTGAAGAAAATTCATTGAATGCTATCACAAAAAATGCCGAACGCATCAAGATTATTACTGGCGAAAGAATCGTTGACGAATTAAATAAAATTCTTTTGACAGATAAACCTTCAACGGGATTTTTGCTTTTATACAAAACAGGACTTTTAGATCTAATTTTGCCTGAATTGACCGCTTTGAATCAGGTTGAAGAAATTGAAGGCCACACCCATAAAAACAATTTTTACCACACTTTAGAAGTGGTTGATAATATTTGCCCAAATACTGACGATGTCTGGTTGCGCTGGTCCGCATTATTGCATGATATTGGAAAAGCGCCAACAAAACGTTTCAACAAAAAACAAGGATGGACTTTTCACGGACATGAATTTCTGGGTGGAAAAATGGCCAAGAAAATCTTCGAACGTTTGCATATGCCACTGAATCACAAAATGAAATTTGTGCAAAAAATGGTCATTATGAGTTCTCGTCCGATTGTTTTAGCACAAGATATTGTGACCGACAGCGCAGTTCGTCGTTTGGTTTTTGATGCTGGCGAAGATGTAGAAAATCTAATGACTTTATGTGAAGCCGATATCACAACCAAAAATCCATCGAAATTCAAGAAATACCATAAAAACTTTGAGCTTGTCCGCAAGAAAATTGTTGAAGTTGAAGAGCGTGATCATGTTCGTAATTTCCAACCACCAATTTCTGGCGAAGAAATTATGGAAATGTTTGATTTGAAGCCTTCACGTGAAATTGGAGTTTTGAAAGAAGCGGTTAAAGAGGCCATTTTAGAAGGCATTATTCCTAATGAATATCAAGCTGCTTATGATTTTGTGATTAAGAGAGCTGAAAAATTAGGCTTGAAAAAAATAGAGAAATAAGTATTTAATAAAATGAAAAAAGAGAATAAATCAGTAATCATTTGGTTACTATCAGGTTGTGTTTTATTATTTTTAATGGTTGTCGTGGGCGGAATCACGCGATTGACCAATTCAGGTTTATCAATGACGGACTGGCATTTGGTAACCGATACTTTCCCACCTTTAACAGAAGCAAAATGGCAAGCCGCTTTTGACGAATACAAGAAATTCCCCGAATACCAAAAAATCAATATTCACAACGATTTTCAATTAGCCGATTATAAATTCATTTATTTCTGGGAATGGTTTCACCGTTTCATCGGGCGTATTATTGGTTTGGTTTTCTTTGTGCCGTTTGTTTACTTTTTAGCGAAAAAGAGATTAGATACCGAGACTATCAAAAAATGTATTGTGCTTTTAGGAATGGGCGCTTTTCAAGGTTTTCTTGGCTGGTTTATGGTTCGTAGCGGATTAATCGATAATCCTGATGTAAGCCACTTCAGACTTTCGTTGCATTTGACTTTTGCCTTTATCACTTTTGCTTATACTCTTTGGGTAGCCTTAGATTTGATTTATCCGGAAAGAAATATCAATAAGATTTTACCGCTTCGAAATATTGCGCGCTATGCTTTGGTGGCATTGTTAATCCAAATTATTTATGGCGGATTTGTAGCCGGATTGAATGCAGGATTAATTCACAATCATTGGCCGTTGATGAGTGACGGCGAATTTATTCACGAATCGGTTTTTATTGAGCAATCTAGTTTGATTAAGAATTTAAGTGAAGGAAAAAGTGGCGTTCAGTTTGTGCACCGAACTTTTGCTTATGTCGTTGTGGCAATGATTCTTTTTCTTTTCTTCAAAAGCAAAAAATACACGCTTACGTCAACTCAGGCAAACGGAATCAAAACCCTTGTCGTTTTTGTTTTCATTCAGTTTTTGCTTGGTGTTTTCACTTTATTGTACAGCGTTCCATTGGCTTTAGGATTGATTCACCAAATTATGGCGTTTTTCCTTTTGAGTGCGATGACGTATACTTTGCATCGATTGAGTAAATAATTTAAAATTTAAGACATTAAAAAATCCTTCAAAATGAAGGATTTTTTTATGCTTATATATAATCTAATAATGTTTCCAATCTTTGTCCAACCGGATTGAAATCCGGCCCTACAAAATCGATCGAGCCTCTGGCTCTTTATTTGGATGGTTTTGAAAAAAATTAGATCTTAAAATGGGGAAATTAATTTATCCCAACCAGGCTTTAAAATCCTGTACTTTTTCGCGGCTCACAATTACCTCATCTTCTTTATAAGATGGCAAAATAACTTTGAGTCGGGAATTGGTGTAAACTTGAATTTCTTTTATTGCTTGAAGTGGCACAATAAATTTTCTGCTTACGCGAAAGAAATCCTTCATATCTAATTCCTGTTCCAAAATTTCCAGAGTCGAATCGATTAAATAATTTCGATTGTCGAAAGTATGAATGTAAGTTCCTTTGTTTTCACTGAAAAAACATTCGATTTCATCAGTAGTAATTACTTTTAAATGTTGTCCGATTTTAACTGTAAAACGTTTTTTGAATGTTTTCTCAAAAGGATTTGACAACATTTTTCGTATTTGTTCAAAATCAAGTTGCAAATTACTGCTTTCTGATTCTGGTTTTGGAAGTCGGGTTTTGAATTTCGTCACCGCAACTTCCAGATCATCTTCATCAATTGGTTTCAAAAGATAATCGATACTATTCAGTTTAAAGGCTTTCAATGCATATTCATCATAAGCCGTTGTAAAAATGATAGCGCTTTTGATATCTATTTTTTCAAAAATTTCAAACGACAAACCATCTGAAAGCTGAATATCCAAAAAAATCAAATCTGGATGCTGATTCTTGTTAAACCATTCAACAGATTCTTCAACAGAGTGAAGCATGGTTTCTACAGCAATATCTAATTTTTCTAATTTTCGTTGTAATAATCTTGCAGCCGGTTTTTCGTCTTCTATAATTAATGTGGTCATTTATTGAATTGAAAAAATTAAAAATTTGTTTTTGGTTTTGGTAAAATTACTCCCATTTATTGGTATTTTGGGCTTCTTTGTCCATATACTTCTGAATTTTTTTCTGTTCCCATTCTCTGCCAAAAAAAATATCGGGACCAAAAACAGAAAAAGCATGGATAACCAATGCTATTCCCCAGTAAAAAGCTGTTGAATACGTATGCCAATCTGACAAACCGTTATAAATTATATCTTTTCCAAATACATCACGGTTCAAATTTGTTATTATAATTATAGCATTTACAATAATATAAACTCGTAAATGCGAGTAAAAGCCTTGTATTCTTTTGACTTTTCTGTAAGCGATATTAAAGTTTTCATCTTTACTATATTCTTCGCCATATTCCTCAAAAATGTTTCTTCCAAAACGTCTCATTTTATATGTCTTTTAAATTATTGCCATTTATTTGCTTTAGTAGACTCCTGATTCATATACTCCTGAATCTTTCTTTCCTCCCAATCATCGCTGAAAAATATATCGCGCCCAAAAACTGATACGGCATGCATTACTAATGCAATTCCCCAGTAAAAAGCCGTTGAATAAGTATGCCAGTCAAACAAACCACTGTCATTAAAATGACTTCCAATAAATTCTCTGTTCAAACTCGAAATGATAATAATCGCATTAACAATTAGATATACTTTTAAGTGTGAATAAAAACCTTTTATTCTTCTCACTTTTCTGTATGCAATATTAAAGCGTTCATCGCTCGAAAATTCGTTTCTGTATTCCTCGTACATGCGTCTTCTTAAACGTCCCATTTTTTTTTCTTTTAATGATTATTGCCATTTCTTTTTGTTCTCTTTTTCCTTCTCCATCAGCTCTTTTATTTTTCTTTCTTCCCAGCCTTTTCCTAAAACCGGAAATACTTCAAAAACCTTCAATCCGTGAAAAACCACTCCAACTCCCCACCACATTAATGGCCAATAAAACCAAAGATGATTTGGTGATGTCAACAGATTGATAGCAATCAAAACTATGTTTACTAAAATAAAAGCGGTCAAGTTTCCATAAAAGCCTTTTATGTTTTCGACTTTCTTTTTTGCCAAATAATATTTGTCTTCTTCGTTAAAATCTACTTCCATGATTATTCCCATTTTTGTTTTTTTACTTTTTTATCTAAAATACTTTTCAGCTTGCGTTCTTCCCAATCTTGCCCGAAGATTTTGAAAGAAGCGAATATATCAATTGTTGAGACCAGAAAAGCCGTTGTCCAAATACACATTACAAACCCGTTTAGAAATCTTATTGGAAAAAAGTGAAATGGTACGTCAAAATATTCTTTTAGTACATAAATAATTAAACCAATTATATAGACAATCATATGACTGTAAAATCCTTTTAATTTCTGCACTTTTTTTGTTGCCATTTCCTGCAACTCTGCCTCAAACTCATCGTTTTCATTATTAAATTTTGGTTCCATAATTATTCCCAGGTTTGTTTGTTTTTTTCTTTTTCTAAAATTTCTTGAATCTTTCTTTGCTCCCATTCTTTGTTAAAAAATGGCATAACTTCAAAAGCTTTCAATCCGTGCATTATCAGTCCAAATCCCCAGCCCATCACACACCAAATAAACCATAAATATCCGGGAGAAGTCATAAGGTTTACCACTATTACAATTGGATTACAAAGAAGAAATACTGTCAAATGCTGATAAAACTCTTTAATTTCTCTCACTTTTTTTTGAGCTTCGTAATAACGGTCAGCTTCAGCATATTTATTTTCCATTATTTCCAAGTTTGTTTGTTGTTTTCTTTTTCTAAGATCTCTCTGATTTTGCGTTCTTCCCAATCTGAGCTGTAACCAAAAACTTTAAAAGCATGCATTACGACTCCAAATCCCCAACCCAAAGCCGAAAACCAAAACCACTGAAATCCAGGAGAATACCTCAAATTTATAAAAATTAAAAATGGAATTACACAGCAATACGAAATTACATTTCCATAAAATCCTTTTAATTCCTCTACTCTTTTTTTAGCTCTGAAATAAGCTCTGTTTTCATCGCTATAGTCTGCACTTGTTTCCATAACTGTTATTTGTTTAGTTAAAATCGGAATTTTAACTGTGAATGTTTTTTCATTTTGTTCAATCAATACTTTTCTGTTGGTTACAATTCCGTATCGGTTTACGATATTTTGCAATCCAACTCCTTGTCTGTCTTGCAATACTTCTTTCTTTTGAAAATCATTTTGAATTGCAAGATAATCTCCGTCAATAAAAATCCTGATATGCAATGGTTTCTGTTCGCTAACTACATTGTGTTTTACTGTATTTTCCAATAAAAGTTGCAACGACAACGGAACCACTTTTGCATCTGGATTAATGGCTGTTGAAGGCAATTCGTAGAACAAACTATTTTCGAAACGCATTTTCAGCAAGTTCATGTACGTTTTCGCAAATGACAATTCGTCTTCAACTGAAACCAATTCTTTATCTTTTTGCTCCAAAACATAGCGATAGATTTTTGACAAAGAAGTAGTAAATCGTTGTGCATTATCTGGATTTTCCTCAATTAAAGAACTTAATACATTAAGGCTATTAAAAAGAAAATGCGGGTCGATTTGATTTTTTAAGCTCTCGAATTTTGCATTTGCTGTTCCGGCAATAATCTTTTGTTGTGTGATTTCAAATTTTGATGCCTGTTTCCATTTTACCATAAAACTTCTGGCCTGCATAAAAGTTGAAACTCCTAGTGATAAGATGATGTAAAAAACGTGGTTCCACATCATTCTTTCATTAAAAAACTGTTCGATTGGCAATTTTTGCACTACAACAAAAACAATATAATTGACTGCTAAAACGGCTGGAACAGTATATAAAACTGTCACCAGAATTCCGTAATACACTCTCAAATTTGTATGTTCCAACCAATCCCATTTTTTATCTAAAAGAACGCTCAAAAAGCCATTTCCAAATCCTAAACCGAAAGAATAAAGACAGCTTAAAAGAAAAGTCAGCACTACGTTTCGGAAAGTTAAATCGGCACCAAGAAAAGCTGAAAAGATTACGGTAAAGACCATAGAAATCTTGAAACAAACTATAGTTCCACTTTTTAAATCTGCAAACGCGTTTCTATGATCTTTCATTCTATTTGGCTTAAATTAAATTTATTTTTTACAATTTTTTTGTGCTTCCAAAGCTCTTTCTAATCCCCATTTTGGAGAAAAAGGCGTTGCTGGTTTAAATGTAGCAAAAAGTTCAATAGCTTTATCAACTTGCGCACAAAGTGGTTTTGTATCAACACCTGTCCATTTTGCGCCACCTAATTGGTAATCTGCTTCTCCAAAAACAGCTCTTGGATTATTTGGATCTATCGCTTTTGCTTTTGCGTAAGCTTCCATCACTTTGGCAGAATATTTCATTCCGTTTGTCATTGGGTCAGCTACAACATATCCTGTATAAATCAGAGCTTGCATAACATACAACTCTGCATTATTTTGATCTTTAATCATTTCTTGATCTAAAGCATCTTGTGCTTTTGTCAACAGCAAATCGATTTTTGTTTTATCTTTTTCCGAAAAAACTGCTGTCGCATTAATCAAGGCAACATAGTAATTAGGAAGATAGCTTGTTTTATCAGCCGCTGCAATTCTTTCAAACATTGCCGAAGCTTCTGCATTTTTTCCTTCTTTCCAAAGCCCAAAAGCTTTTCCCATTCCTTGTTCAAATTGTGTTTGCGCTGAACTTATTACTACGACAAATAATGCGATTAAAGTGATGATTTTTTTCATTTTATAAGTTATTTAATGGTTTGTTTATATGGATTAGTTACTTGTTTATTAGAATTTAATTTCGATTTTTGAATCTTTACTGACATTAAATTTGGCGTCTGCATACGATGGAGGCCCCATAAATCCTTTTGCATTGTTTGAAGCCGCATATTCTTCTGATGGAATTCCCATTGCGTTCCTGTCAAGCTTTCCGTTAATGTTTTCATCATGGTAAGTTGAGATCGCATATTCTCCCGCAGGAAGATTTTCAAAAGTTACAACCGCCTGATTGTTTTTAATTTCTGAAGCCAAACTTTTATAAGTTGTTTTAAGAAATGTTCCGTCTGAATTATATAATCCTACTTTAACAACTCCTGTATCATTTTTTAAGCCTGAAACAGCAACAGTTAATTTTACATTTTGTGCAGACATTAAGCTGCAGATAAATAAAATGGTTATTGTAATAATTTTGGTCATGATTTCTTTTTTTTAAAGTTACTAAGTTACTAAGGTTCTAAGGTTCTAAGTTTTTTTGTTGATGATTAAAACTCTTTTTTAAGGTTTAAAGGGACAAAGTTGCAAAGTGGCTTTTTTATTATTTAAGATTCAAAACTTTGAACCTTTGTCACTTTGTTTCTTTGTTCCTTTTAATTTACACTTCAAAAGTATGCTGGTTTTTAGTCTTTTAAAATTAAATGATACTGAGTTGTCGAATTTGGTGACTGAATTGTTTTTTTCTAAGCAACAAAGGTTCAGAGTTACAAAGTGACAAAGGTTTTTTCTTTTTAATCTGCTGTGAGCTCCAGCGGAGCGTAATATTTATAGACACATTATATAGTTGATCTAAAGCTCCATAGGAGCGGCATTTTCAATATGATTTAAATATCACCCCGATGGGGTTTCAACCTAAAATAAATTAATCCTTCTATAAATATAATGTCCCTCTGGGACTATCAACTTTAGGCCTTCGTCTCTTTGTTACTCTGTCCCTCTGTCCCTCTGTCACTTTATTACTTATAAATTTTTCAACTGATTCTCATTTTTATTCTGGCTAATAGTCCAGAAGAAACCAACGAAGAAAAATCTATCAGCAGTTGGTACAACAGCTTGTCTTTGATAAACTCCGGTTGCGTCTGGAGTTCTGGCGTAATCGTATCCAAAAACATTTTGTGTTCCTAAAACATTTGACACAGAGAAATAAAGGATTTTTTGTGTGGTCAATAAATAGGCCCAGTTGAAACTCAAACTATTATATGATTTTGTTTTTCCGTTCATGAATTGTGTTTGGTTTGGATCATTGTACGGACGCCCAGAGCTGAAACTGTTTGTAAAACCAACTTGTGATTTCCAATCGGTAATAAAATATTTTGTTACTACAGATAAACTGTGATTTGCAATAAAACTTGGCGTTGCCATGGTTGGAAAGTTTTTGTATTGCCTTTCTGAATCTATGTAAGAATAAGAAATCCAATATTCTAAGTTTTTATATAAATTGCTGTCTCTCCAAAACAAATCGATCCCTTTTGCATATCCTGAACCGTTATTATTGAATACCGAATTGTATTGAATATCTCTCGTATTATACTGAACTAAATTGTCATATTCTTTATAATAAGCCTCAGCTCTAAAAGTTTGTCCTGGTTTTGTAAATTGATAATTCAAAATATAATGTCTCGCCTTTTCGCTCTCAAACTGATGGTATTTTGAATATTTGATATAATCGACAACAGGCGTTTGCGAAAAATCTCCGTAAGCAAAAGAAAACTGACTGCTTTTTGAGACTTTATAAGCCAATGAAGCTCTTGGCGCAAAATTGTTTTCATTCAGCAAACTATTGTTTGAATATCTCAAACCAACTTTCATTGCCAGTTTTTTAGAGAATAAAATATCTCCCTCGGCGTAAGCTGCAAAAATGTTTGAATCGTAACCATTTGCAACATTAATAGAAATATTGTCATCGACATTTTCATTGAATTTTGTAATGAAATAATCAGTACCAAAAGACAATTTGAAATAGTTTGAAACTTTTTTCTGCAATTTTAATTTCAGTTGAGCAGCATTTTCGTTGTTGTCAACATCAGTGATATTGTATGTGATTTTATTTTTGCTGTAGCCATAGCTAATTCCAGAAGTCAATTGCCAGCCAGTTCCAAAAGTTCCTTTATAAGAAGAATTCAAATAGAAATTATTATTGTTCATATCCGTTCTGATCGGATTTTCGAAATTGACATTCTTCTGATTCAAATCAAATTTTTCTGAGTCGAAAGAAGCATATAATTTGAAGATTCCGTTTGTAAAATTGTATCTGTAAACCGTTTCTCCACCAAGTGATTGATATGGATTGTTCCAATCGACATTTTGAGGAATTACAGCTTGATAAGGCGCTAGATTTACATACATCATATTTACGCTCAATGAACTTTTCTTGAATTTTTGCGTATTTCCAAGTCCTAAACCAACAGTCATAAATGAAATATCAGTTTTTTCATGATCAGCTTCATCCTGCGTATTCAAAAGCAAAACACTTGATAAAGCTTCTCCATATTCTGCTGAATAGCCTCCGGTAGAAAATGCGATGCCGCTAAACAAAAAAGGAGAAAATCGGCTTCTTGTAGGCAAATTATTTGTGGTTGCTCCGTAAGGTTGTGCAACTCGGATTCCGTCAACAAAAGTCTGCGTTTCGCTGGCCTCACCTCCACGTACAAACAAACGTCCATCCTCGCCTACATTCTGCGTTCCTGGCAAAGTCTGCAAAGCGGCAACAATATTTCCTGCAGAACCTGCAGTGGTTACAATATCTAAAGGTTTTAAAACTGAAACTCTTGCTTTGTCTCCAGATTCTAATGTTCCTGCTGTAATAACAACCGCATCAAGCGTATTAACATTTTCTCTTAATTTGATCACTTGATCTTTATAATTTGCAACGTCAATTTCTTGTTTGAAAGTTTCAAAAAGTAAAAAACTAACCACAATAAATTTATTTCCTGTTTCACTGGTTTGAAACGAAAAATCGCCCGTTTCTGAGCTTGTTGCTCCGTCATAAGTTCCATCAATATAAATGTTTGCTCCCGCAACTGGTTTCCCTTTTTGGTCCACAACTTTTCCTGAAATCGTATTTTGAGCAAAAGTTAAAGCTGTAAAAAGTAAAAAGCTTATTGTAAAAAATAATTTGGTTTTCATGTCATCTTTGGTTTTTGATGAAGCAAATGTATTTTAACAATTTACGTTAAAAAATATATAATAACCCAATTGTAGAATTTCGAGGATGAGTTGTAAAATACTTATTTGTATCTTAGCTAGGAAAACCAAAAATTACCATTTATGTCAGAAAGCAAACGAATTTCAAATCTATATCAATCCATTTATGATGGAAATCCTTGGCTGGAAGTTACTCTAGCGGGCACTTTACAAAATGTAACAGCAAAACAAGCTTACAAAAAGATCAATCCAAATTTGAATACAATTTGGGAAATTGTGAACCATTTGATTCAATGGAGAAGAAATATTTTACAGCGTATGCAGGGCGAAACCATTATTACTCCAGATCATAATTATTTTGTCCCTGTTTTAGATCCTTCCGAAGCTGCTTGGGAACAGTCGCTTCAAACTTTGGCAAAATCACAAGAAGCTTGGAATGCCTTTTTTGAAAATTTTGATGATGATCATTTGGCTAAAATATACGTCAATACTGGCCACTCGTACTATGAACATCTTCACGGAATCATTCAGCACGATGTGTATCATTTAGGGCAAATTGTTATTTTGAAGAAATTACTTTAAAACATAAAATACAAATGAAAAATTCAATTTTAATTCTAGTTTTATTATGCTGCTCAATTGGTTTTTCACAAGAAAACCAAGTGAAATACGACGAAGCTTTAGCTAAATCTCTTCATGCTGATGAATACGGAATGAAGAAATATGTTTTTTGTCTTTTAAAATCGGGAAGTAATACAACCGCTTCGAAAGAAGAAACCCAAAAGCTTTTTGAAGGTCATATGGCCAATATCAACAAATTGGCAAAAGAAGGAAAACTGGCTGTAGCCGGGCCTTTCATGAAAAACGATCGAAATTATCGTGGTATTTATATTTTTAATGTTGAAACTATAGAAGAAGCCAAAGCGCTTGTTGCGACTGATCCCGCAATAAAAGCAAATTTACTAGAAGCCGAATTAACGCCTTGGTATTGCACTGCAGCTTTGCAGGAAATTCCAAAAATGCATGAAAAAATTGCCAAGACGAAAATGTAAATATGAAAACCGAAAAAGAAAAAATGATCTCTGGCGAATATTATAACGCCTTTGATCCAGAATTGGTAAAAGGCCGTCGTGCTGCAAAGAATCTTTTACATACCTTAAACGTAAAAGAATACCGAGTTACCAAAAAGGCAAAAGAAATTTTAAAAGAATTGATTCCAAATGCTGGAGCTGGTTTATATATTGAACCTCCTTTTCATTGTGATTATGGATACAATATTTTTGCTGGCGAAAATGTTTATTTCAATGTGAATTGTGTTGTTTTGGACTGCGCGCCTGTAAATATCGGATCAAATGTATTTATTGCACCAAATGTTCAGATTTACACTGCTTCTCATCCGCTTGACGCTGAATTAAGAAAAACATTAGAAAATGCTTATCCTGTTACAATTGGAGACGATTGCTGGATTGGCGGAAATTCTGTTATCTGCCCTGGCGTAACAATAGGAAAAGGATGTGTTATTGGCGCTGGATCTGTGGTTACAAAAGATATTCCAGACAATTCGCTTGCTGTTGGAAATCCGGCAAAAGTTATTCGAAAATTAAATCAAGAACCTGAATCCAAAAAATAATGCTTACCCTTAATAAAGTCCATCATATTGCCATTTTATGTTCCGATTACGAAAAATCGAAACACTTTTATACTCAGATTTTAGGTTTAACCATAATTAGAGAAATCTATCGAGAAGAACGCCAATCGTATAAACTAGATTTGGCATTAAATGGCTCTTATGTTGTCGAATTATTTTCATTTCCAAATCCGCCACAAAGACCTTCAAGGCCTGAGGCGGTTGGTTTAAGACATTTGGCTTTTGAAGTCATTAATCTGGAAGAAACGATTGCTTTTTTAAATTCAAAAAATATAGAATCAGAACCTATCAGAATTGATGAAACCACAGAAAAACGTTTCACTTTTATTGCTGATCCGGATTTGTTGCCAATTGAGTTTTACGAGAGATAAATTAAGTTATTTTTTAATCTCGCAAAGTCGCAGAGTCGCAAAGTTTTTTAAGTAAATTCTTTGCGACTCTGCGACTTTTCGAGCAATTTCTCTTCATTTTGCCAAGTAAAACACACGACAGAATTTTCTTGTTTATATTCATTTTAACACACTAAAATAAATATTTCCTAGAAAAAACCGATTTTGATGCTTAATTTTGTAACCCGCAGATAAAAAAATGCGAATCTTCAAATTTATAGTGATGAACAAAACGGCGCAAATCAAAAAAAATCATCAATTAATCAAACTTCGAAAATTAGTTATTGTTTCTATTTTAATTGGCTTTCTCTCCGCTTTTCTCGGAATTTCTCTAAAAAAAATAACGGAGTATTACGAAGAAATCTTCTTTCACGAAGTATCGGTTCACCCAATATTTTACGTCATTTTTCCCGTTTTCGGTTTGTCAGTAATTTATTTCTTAAGACAATACCTTTTCAAGAAAAAAGAAAACAAAGGAATCAAAGAAGTCTTTGAAAGTACGGCTTCAAAATCTAAAAATCTCCCATCTTATAAAATTCCATCACACTTCATAAACGGATTATTAACGGTTATTTTTGGAGGCTCAACAGGAATCGAAGTTTCTACAGTTGTAGCAACCGCAACCATTGGATCAGTCGCTCATGAAAAAGAGAATGTTTTTCGTCAATACAAAACCGAACTGATCTGCGCGGGAGTTGCCGCTGGTGTCACAGCACTTTTTAGCAGTCCAATTGCGGGAATTTTATTTGCTTTTGAGGTAATTTCCAGAAAAGTTACACGCGCTTTTGTTATTTCAAATGTCATTGCGGTTTCAATTGCTTTTTGTTTGTTAACCATTTTAAAAGAAGAACCATTATTTGCAGTTTCAATCGAAACATGGAATTTAAAAGCGATTCCATACTTCATTCTTTTAGGAATTTTAGCTGGAATTAATTCTGTTTATTTAACACGTTGTGTATTATTCTTCAAATCTCAATTTGGAAAAATTGATACACATTACTATAAAATTTTAATTGGTTCAGTTGTCTTGAGTGTCTCGTTATTCATTTTTCCACAATTATATGGTGAAGGTTATCATGCGATTAAAGGAATTTTTGGAACTCAAACGCAATTGACCGTAACTTTAGGATTGACTTTTATCGCAATCTTGATTCTGAAACCAATTGTAACCTCAATAACATTGGCTTCTGGTGGTGACGGGGGTGTTTTTGCACCAAGTTTATTTATTGGAGCCTTTTTAGGATTATTATTAGCTTCGGTTTTAAACAGCTTTTTCCATGTAAATGTACTTCCAATTAACTTTATGATTATCGGAATGGCCGCGGTTTTGAGTGCTAGCATTCATGCACCTTTCACCGCAATATTTTTAGTTTGCGGATTAACAAATGACTATACTTTGTTTTTGCCAATTCTTGTAGTTTGCTTGATTTCAAAATATACTGCAAAAATGATTTATCCTTATACCATATATAGTTACACTCCAAGCTTGACGAAATAATCTTAAAAAAAATAAGCATTTGCAAAAAACAAGCTCTAGCAAAGTATATTTAAAAACATAACGAGCAAAATAATACCGCAATACTATGCCTGTTCAAAAAATAAAAAGAAGCTACAGAAAGACACGCTACATTCTATACAAAGAAACTTTAGTAGATTATAAAGAACATTTTTGGTCATTTCTAGGATCTTTTGTCGGCATTGGAATTCTGGCATATCTTGAGTCTTCCCACTTTTACGGATCGGATGTTGTTTTCTTAATTGGCTCTTTTGGAGCATCAAGTGTTTTAGTTTATGGCATCATCCAAAGTCCGTTTTCGCAACCGCGAAATTTAATTGGAGGTCATTTGATTTCAGCTTTTATTGGCGTTACAGTTGGCAAACTGGTTCCTGATATTGTCTGGTTAACGGCTCCGCTTGCTGTTTCGCTTTCTATTATTTTTATGCAGATTACTAAAACACTGCATCCGCCAGGAGGCGCAACGGCTTTAATTGCTGTCACAGGTTCTGCACAAATTAAAGGCTTGGGATATATGTATGTGATTTCTCCTGTTTTAACCGGAGTCCTGATTTTGTTTGTAACGGCTCTCATTTTTAATAATATGACTTCAAGCAGAAGTTATCCTAGCCACAGTACCTATCATAAACATTATCATAAGATTCGAAAAAGATTGACTGGGAAGTAATCTCTATTTTTTATCGTACTGTCACCCTGAGTGGAGTCTAAGGGCTTTCCTATCGGTGCGGGGCTTCGACTCCGCTCAGCCTGACAATCCACATCAATTAATCAGAAAATCGAAAAAATCTTTTCAACAAATCGTAATTCAGAATTCGTATTTCGTTTTTTATATTTTACCTTTGACCTCTCAATAAAAACAAAGATTATGGTTTATAAATTTAGAGTTATTCTAGACGCCGAAGAAGATATTTTTAGAGACATTGCAATTCTTGAGGAAGATACTCTTGAGGATTTACACAATGCAATCTTCAATGCTTTTGGCTTTGACGGATCAGAAGTGGCTTCATTTTATACTTGTGATGATACATGGAATCAAGAAGATGAAATTCCGCTTTTTGACACAGGAGATGTTCCTGGCGAAATGAGAACCATGAACGATTATCCGTTATCTAGTATTTTAGACAAAGAAAACACAAAGATTATCTACGTTTATGATTTTATCAGCATGTGGACTTTCTTAGTTGAATTAGCTGCAATCGAAGATGAAGCTGTTGGAGCAACGTATCCAGAAACTTTGTTTTCTCACGGTGAAATGCCAGACGAAGCTCACGAAAAAAACTTTGAAGCCGATAACATGCACGACGATATCTATGGCGAATTTGAAGACGATTTAGACGAAGACGATCTTGACATGTTCGAAGGTGATGACAGCTTCGAAGATTATGGATTTGAGGAGAATTGGAACTAACGTTAAGTTGCTAAGATGCTAAGACTCTAAGATTCTGAGTTTTTATTTTTTTGAAAGATTTTTCTAATTTTTAGATTTGATTAAAAAAATAAGTTAATGAGTCATTTTAGAAAGATTTTGGTCTGGCAGAAATCAATTTCCTTAGTTACAAAAGTTTATAAAACAACAAGAACTTTCCCAAAAGAAGAAACTTTTGGATTAACTTCGCAAATACGTCGAAGTTCAGTATCAATTCCAAGTAACATTGCAGAAGGATCTGGAAGAGAAAGTAATAAAGATTTTTTACGATTTTTATATATTTCTCTCGGCTCTTTATTTGAAATGCAGACCCAACTTGAAATTGCAAAAAATATAATTTATATAAACGAAGAAGAATTTAACCTTTTATATGAGGACAGTAGAGAGATCGAAAGAATGCTAGCGTCGTTAATCAAAAAAATAAAAGACACTATCTAAAAAACTTAGTATCTTAGAAACTTAGAATCTCAGCAACTCAAAAAAATGATCAACCTTTTCAACACCCACATCGACACGCTGTCAATACACCGCGTAGGAAACAAGAGCCGTAACGAAGCGATTTTTTTATCAGAGCAACCGTTTAATCTTAATGATGAAATTGTTCCTTTGATTAAAGAATTCTTTTTTAAGCCTTTTAGAGAAAAAGAAGAAAACTATTATCAGTTTGCACACGAAGTGGACTTGGATTACAACGACATGTTTAAATATGCAACGGAGATTTTTGCTAATCCGTCAAATGTTCATGAGGTTTCTAAAAACATTACAAAACATTTATTTGAGCAGTCAAATCACCCGCATATTAAAAACGGAGAGGTTTACGTAACTTATTTGACCAACTTAAGCATTGATAATAATGTTGTTGATGCAATTGGAATTTTTAAAAGTGAATTACAAGCAGACTTTTTACAGTTTGAAGAAAACGGAAGCAATCTTGAAATGATTTTACAGCAAGGAATCAACTTGAGTAAGCTAGACAAAGGATGTTTGATTTTCAACTATAAAAAAGAAGAAGGATACAAAATCCTAACTGTAGACAGCAATCGTTATGACGCGCGTTACTGGTTAGAACACTTTTTATCTGTAGATGCTTTTGAAGATGAAAATTTCATAACTAAAAAATATTTAAAATTCTGTCAAAACTTCGCAAAAGATGTGGTTTTGCCAGCAGAAGACAAGAAAGAGGAGGTAATGTTTATGAACCGATCTGTGAATTATTTCGCTAAAAATGATCAGTTTGAAGAACAGAATTTCTTGAATGAAGTACTAGACAATCCTGATTTGATTCCTGAATTTAAAAACTATAAAGTTGATAAAGGAGAAAAATACAGCATCGAAGATGTTACCTCATTCCCTATTGCCAACGCAGCAGTTTCTGACGCTAGAAAATCGATTAAAAATGTAATTAATCTGGATACTCACATTCAAATCAAAATGGATTTTATTAATCCCGAAAGCGCAGAAAAATTTGTTGAAAAAGGCTGGGATGAAGAAAAACAAATGTATTACTACTTAGTTTACTTCAACAAGGAAGAGAAAAACTAAGGGTTTTCATTTTCTATTACTTACTTAAAACAGAAAACGGCAGTTACATTTGTAGCTGCCGTTTTTTATTTCAACAACATTTTTTCAAAAGTAATGATTCTAAAATTGTAGGTTATTTAACAAGTTTTTATATATTCGCCAACAACAATATTTAACCCTAAACTACTTACTTAAACCTACAGCCTCAATATGAGAATATTTTTCGGTACTCAAAATTTTAAAATAAAAGATATTTATCCTCACGAAATTGGCCTCAGCAACAATATTGGCTATACAATTGAAATTCGTCAAAAATATTTTCACATTTACTGGATTCCTTTTTTCGGAACTGGAAAAATTTGGGGAATAAGAAAAGATGGAGAATTATACGAACTTCCGGTAGAATACATCCGAGAAATAAAAAGACGAAATATCAAAGTACGAAGCCCTTGGTACACATATTCTATTCCGTTATTAGTCTGTTTTGGATTTTTTGCTTATTACCTAAGTGAAAAAATTAAGGAACACAATTATGAAAAACAGAATATTGAAAATTTTTCACAAAATGTCGTGAAATTAACTAAAGATATTGATGATCCTGCCACAAATCAATTCTATACACTTCAAGATACAAAAGACAACTCTTCAGATGCGATAATGTACCTGAAGGTTGAAAAAATCTATCATGATAAAATTATGTTTAGTCTCATTCCGGGGTTCTTTCTTAATTCATCGCAATTGGAACTGGACGAATGTTATAATGACAACAAAGGCAACTTAGACACGATTTCTATCTCAAAAGCTCTCTTAAAAAAAGCATTAAATCTCGATTATGAAGCTACAAAAGACTATAGTTATAAAGGTCAAGATTTGTTGGGGTCAAAAAAATTGTATGCGATAACTTCAATCGAAAGGAAATTCGAACCAAAAATCAACATCACACAAACCTATATTGATTATAAAGTAATTCAGATCGAATTAACGAACAGCAGTAGTGCTTTTAAAATTTTATCTATTAAGAATATCTCGAATTCAATACCATGGAATGCAAAATTACCGATGGAAATAAGTGCCGGAACAGAATCGAAACCAACAAAATTCACTCTGGAAAATACTGAAAACAGCAAATTCTCTTTCTACGGAAACAATAAATACAGTGCCGAAATAAAAATCCTGGACTCGAATAATATCGAATACACCTACCTAATCAGTGGAACAGGCACCATGAATTCAATCGAAAAAACTTAAACCCAAAATCATGAACTTTAGCAACCTAAAATGGTATTTATTCGCAGTCATTACAGTTTTTCTTTGTTTCTTTTTAATTCCTGAAACGCAGTACAATTCAAGCGGATGGGCAATCGGAATTGTAACTTCTCTATTAGTTGCATTTTTTATTTTTCTTGGCATCGCCGGAATTAATTCTCTTTCTGAATTATCCTATTTTAATTCCGAAAATCCAAATGCAGGCAATCCATTGATGTATATAGTGCCTATCGCTACATTTCTTTTCGGATCAATTATAATCAATAGTAATTTTAGCGGTCGTTTGGAGAAAAAAATCAAAAAAGAGGGTGTTTTTGGAACTGCCACTATTGACAGCGGTTTTTCTGAAACAACCGAATCATCTCGTAGCGGTTCACATACTGATTATACGCTTTCGCTAACTTTTACCTCTGCTGATCATAAAGTAAATAAAGTGGTAACCGATATTTCATCAGAAGCGTATCGAAAAGTAGGAGTCGGATTAGAGGTAGAAATTATTTATTTGCCACAAAATCCACAAATTTTCAGAGTTTTGGTTGATGACGAAAGCATCAAAAATTTCAAAAACATATCCAACAGAAGTTTAGAATTCAAGGATTTAGAAAAATTTATTACTGTAAAAGATGCGGCCAATTTAGAGAAATCTCTGAAACAAATTAGTGGCGGATGGAAACCACAAGAAAGTGAAATTGGTGGATTCGGATTTATCAATAACCTGAAAAAAGAACTTGTTTTTGTTCATCCATCAAACAAAATGTTGTTATATATACACAACAAGGATTTTGCAGTTGGCAACTTCAAAATACCTAAAGAACAAGTTATCAAAGAATTAAAAGATTCTACCGGCATTCAATATGAAACCGACAAATATTATATAAAGACGCATAGTAAATACGGAGAAGGAAACACTATGACTATGACTGTACTTGAAAACGTTACCATGCAATTAAAATAACTTTTCAATTTTCCTAAATAAAAAAAACGGCGGTTACATTTGTAACTGCCGTTTTTTATCACAATTGATTTTCTAAAAAAGAGCGAAAATCGATTTTAAAATATCATCATAAACTTGCTTGTCTCTCTCGCCTGCTCGTGCCAAAACTCGGATTCCCGAATAATTATTAAAGATAAAACGAGCTAATGATCGCGCCTCTTGCTTATCAGAAATTTGTCCCAAATCTTGTCCTTTTTTGATCGCTTGACAAAAAATATCTTCAACCGTTTTCTGATTATCATGAACAATTTTTGCAATTTCAGGATCGTGCATCGCCAATTCGACTGATGAATTAACCATAAAACAGCCTTTCGTAATTCGGTCTTGCAGACTTTCAGCAACTGCTTGTTTAAAGATTTCTGTAAAAGCCGTTTTTATATTTGCAGCATTTCCTAAAAACTCTTTAAGAATCTCATGGTTTTTCTGCTGATATCTTTTTAATGACTTTACAAAAAGCTTTTGCTTATCTCCAAAAGTATCATACAAACTAGAACGGCTCAATCCTAAATGATTTACCAAATCCTGTGCAGAAGTTCCATTGTAACCTTTATGCCAAAAAATCTCGATTGCTTTATCTAAAGCCTGATCTTCGTTAAATTCTTTTGTTCTAGCCATGATATCCAAAATTAAATTTCTTCACAAAGATACCAAAAATACAGAACAATCGTTCCTGAATTAGTCAAAAAAATTATACAACAGCATTGACAGTAAGTCCACCGTCAACTACAATTTCAGTTCCAGTAATGAACGATGAATCGTCTGAAGCCAAGAACGAAACTGTTTTTGCAATTTCAGCAGATTGACCAAAACGTTTTAATAAAATCTTTTCACCTAAAACAGTTCCAAACCCTTCTACTTCTTCTTTTTGCAAACCAAGTTTTCCATACAATGGAGTTTCAACTGGCCCAGGAGAAACAGCATTCACTCTGATTTTTCTTGGAGCCAATTCTGTTGCAAATACTTTATTTAGTGACAACACTGCAGCTTTACTTGCGGCGTAAACACTTGAATTTGGCATTCCAACGTGCGCATTTACTGAAGTATTAAAAATGATAGAACCACCGTCATTTAAAATTGGCAATACTTTTTGAACTGTAAAATAAACTCCTTTTACATTCACATTCATGATACTGTCATAATGATCTTCTGAAGCAAAATCAACTGGAGCAAAAGCTGCAATTCCGGCATTTAAAAACAAAATATCTACTTTTCCGAATTTTGTTTTTACTTCTTCAACTAAATTATCAATTGATTTTAAATCAGATTGATCAGCTACAATTCCAGTAACATTCAATTCTTTTTCTGCTTTTTCTAAAGCTTCTCTGTTTCTTCCTGTTACAATTACTTTTGCGCCTTTTGCTGCCAAATCAGCTGCAGCTGCATATCCAATTCCACTGTTTCCACCTGTTACTATAGCAACTTTGTTTTCTAAATTTTTCATTTTATTTGTTTTTTAAGTTATTGATTATTCAATTATTATGGTGCAAAGATATAATAACGGAACGATCGTTCCGTTATTATTGATGTTAATTTTTAGTTAAAATTTAGGTCGTCAGATTTTAACCCTTTATTTATAAAGGAAATAACTATGTGACTATAAATGAAAGAAATTACGAAATGTCGGCGATTCTTAATATTTGCTTAATTTTGTATTCCTAAAACAAAAACAGATGGAACGTCTTTTACCACATGAAAGTCCTTTCGAAACCATAATCTCATTTCATAAATTAATTGAATCTTTTGAGGAAATTGCTTTATCCAATGTCGATTATCGCTCCAACTACGCCAAAGCTATTCTGAAAGAAGTTGAAGCTTTTCCGGAATTCAGAACTGGGATTCATAATTATGACATCATAAAAAATAACGAAGGTTTAATCAAAAATATAACTGCCGATTTATTTCCTACCGCTTTGACGCATAACGAAATAAAGGCCATCACTATTCCTTTCCAAAATATTTCATTTAATTACACAGAACGTTTCAAAAAAATTCTGCGCAATGCTGGAGATGAATTTTACATGGAAATTCGTGATTTTGATGGTCATCAATTTTACATCAACAACTGCTGTTTGATTTTGAGCTATTATTACAATCAGCAAATTGATTTCAACCGACCTTTTTTCTACGATATTCCAGACGAAAGAGGAATAGAGAGACATTACAGAATCCTCTATAATGCAGATTTTATGGAAATCATGCCAACGGAAAGAGCTTTAGAATTAACACAGAACGATATTGACGAGTTAATTGACAATTATAATGATATCGAATTATGGAAATCTAAATTTCCGCCGAGAAGCTGGGTTTTAAAAGGTTTCGGAATTGTTTCTTTGTTTGATGCGACAACCGAAAGTGCCATTTCAAACTTAAAAAGTAATTTATTAAAACCTGATTCAACCCGCGTTACTTCAACTGACATTATTGAAAGTATTTTTAGATCAATATTTAGGATTCCGAGTTTAAAAGTGGGATTCATTATTTACAATCCGGAAGAAGAAAAATTTATACGACCAATCAAGTTCGACAATCAAATGCAGAGTTTTCTATTGAAAACAGATCAAGAAGTAGATTGTAAAAATGCTTTTTTTGGCTGTTCATTTGAAAATCTTTTAAACAATAAAGAGCCTTTTGTGATTTCGAATGTCGAAAAATTCATTGAAGAATCTCCTAATAAAAAACTTGGAGAACATTTATTGAGCCAAGGTATCAAAAGCTGTGTTTTTGCACCAGTCATCAAAGATGAACAATTATTGGGCGTTGTTGAATTGGTTTCTGAATATCCAAGAGATCTAAATAGTGTGAACGCCACAAAACTAGAATTGATTTTGCCATATTTAACCGATACTATTGATCGTTACAATACCGATATGCAACATCAAATCGAGGCAATTATTCAGCGTGAATATACCACGATTCACCCTAGCGTTTATTGGAAATTCAGAAAAGAATCTCAAAACTATTTTCAAAATATCAATCATACAAAAGATTATATTTTTAAAGAAATTGTCTTTAAAAATGTATATCCGCTTTACGGACAAATTGATATTAAAGGGTCATCTGAGCATCGAAATGAAACCGTGAAAATTGACCTGAAAAATCAATTGACCGCTCTTTTGGAAATTTTCGACAACCAAAAACCGAATTCGAACCTTGTGCTTTTGGAACAAAGAAAATTTGAATTGGAATCGCTTCGAAGCGAATTGGATTTTCCGCTAAAAGCAGATACCGAACAACATATTCAGCGTTATATTGAAGAAGAAATTCATCCGATATTAAAAAACACAAAAGGCAATGCCAAAAATGAAGAATTAGAAGCTTTGTATTTTGAAAGTTTGGATGAAAAATCGGGCTTGTTTTATCAAGAAAGAAAAAAGTTTGATAACGCAATGTCTATCATCAACAAAAAATTGGCTTCGGTTTTAGATAAAAAGCAATTAGATGCGCAACAAATTTATCCGCATTATTATGAGCGTTTTAAAACCGACGGAGTAGAACATAATTTATATATTGGCGCATCAATTTCGCCTACTAAGCCTTTCGACATCATGTATTTGCATAATTTAAGATTATGGCAATTGCAGACTTTGTGCGAAATGGAATTAGAACATCATCAGCTTAAGGAATCACTTCCGTATGAATTAGATGTTACGTCTTTAATATTAGTTTTTAGCGCACCACTTTCTATCCGTTTTAGAATGGATGAAAAACGTTTTGACGTTGACGGAACTTACAATGCAAGATATGAAGTCGTTAAAAAACGAATCGACAAATCGCATATTAAGGGAACAAACGAACGAATTACAGAGAAAGAGAAAATCACAATTGTTTATTCTCAAAACAATGAAGAAACAGAATACTTAAAATACATCAAGTATTTGCAACACAAAAAAATACTTGAACCTGCAATTGAGCAATTTGAAGTAGAAGATCTGCAAGGTGTTTCGGGATTGAGAGCCATTCGCGTAAAAGTCATCAATAACACGGTCAGTTCAACAACGAAAAAAATTACATATCAAGATTTATTAGATGAGCTCAACTAACTTAGTTGAGCTTTTTTTGTTGGCTGTAAATAGAACACGGATGAAACGGATTCGCTATCGCGAAGACGCGAATGAACACAGATTGATTTTTTAAAAATTAAAAATCCGTTTTATCAGTGTCTTCGCGATAGCGAATCCGTTTTATCAGCGTCTATAAATACACTCAAACTAAATCGACCTAAAAGCAATTACAAAAGCAATTACAGTAATAATTATTCCAACCATGAACAGATTATACGCAATTCGCAATAAGTTGTATTTGCGTTGCAAAACCAATCCTAGATAATATAAATCTTTTATCATAGTCGAATACAAATAATCTCGGTCTTTCATCATTTCATTCATTGCCCAATCGTATTCTTCAAAAGGCATTTTATAAAAATTTCCAAAAAACATCAAGTTCACTTTTTTAGCTTCAACATCGTCACGTGTAAAAAATCCTGAAGTCACTTTTGGTCGCGTTGAAAGAATCGCAAAAATGATTGTAACAACGCTCGAGATAAGCATTATAAAGGTAGGAATAACCAAATGCGCATTTTTCGGGCTGTCCAATTTTGGAATAATAGACGAAAGTGCAATCGAAATAATGATGGCATTTACAGACAATAAAATATTTGCTTTACTGTCGGCAATACCGCTTAAACGCGTATGATTTCCGAGCGTCACGCGAAATAAAGTATCAATTCCACGTTCTGGTTTATCAGCTTTTTCGGCTTTTTCTTTCTTTTTATTTTCTTCTTCAATTGCCGAAGCCGCTTTCAATTCTTGTTTGTTTATTTTCTTCTGAATCAAAGTCAGATTTTTTTCTTTCAAAGGTTGCCATTTTCTTAAGGCATAATCGGTATAAAAACGATGTTTATTCAATAGGAAATTCAAATTCTCTTTTGTCCATTCTGCATTCGAAAATGTCACAATCCCTGTATTTTTTAATTCTAAACGAAGCAATTCGCAAGTTGTAACATATTCTGTTCCCATTAAATGCGCATAATCAGCATCTTTAATTATTTTTTCTAAATGCGTTTTCGGCACATATTCCTTAGTTGTTGCCAAAATCAAATTTGAAACTTCAGCTATAAATTCATTTGATTGTCCTTTTTCCTTCAAAAAAGTTTCCGCAATTTTTACGCTTTCCTTTTCGTGATTCTCATAACCTTCAATATATCCCGTATCATGGAACCATGCAGCCACTAAAAGTGCTTTTTTATCATCATCATCAACGTTTTCTTTCTTGCACAACTCTTTTACCGCAGTAACTACTGTCAAAGTATGGTTAAAATTATGGTAAGAATATAAATTAGAAAGTTTATCTTTGAGTAAATTACCGACAAAATCCTCGGATTGTTCTATTAGATTCATAAAGAATATTTTTATACCACTAAATTATGAAATTGTTTTTGGATAATCATTTTATTGCCAAGATTAAAAACTATTCTTTGGCAATAACCGCCATAGTTATTTTATATTCCTGTGCAACACGTAAAGCACAATACGGAAAAAATGTAAGCGCCAACGAAACGGAAAACGCGACAGACACCATAAAAATTGCACATACCTTTTATTTGGTTGGAGATGCTGGAAACGCTGATGAAGCGCAAGCCCAGCAAACACTGGAGCTTTTGCATCAAAAGTTGAAGAAATCGAGCAAAAAATCAACACTTTTATTTCTCGGAGACAATATTTACCCAAAAGGTTTTCCTGCTGATAAAAATGCCGAAGACAAGGCTCTGGCCGAAACAAAACTGACCAATCAATTAAAATTAGCAGAAGGTTTTAAAGGAAAAACCATTTTTATTCCTGGAAATCACGATTGGTATAACGGTATCAAAGGCCTAGAACGTCAAGCCGATTTTGTAACCAAATATCTAAACGACAAAAAAGCATTCCTGCCTAGAAAAGCCTGCCCGATTGAAGATGTGAAAATTGACAGTACTGCAACGTTAGTCACAATTGACAGCGAATGGTTCCTGGAAGACTGGAACAATCATCCTACAATAAATGACAATTGCGAAATCAAAACCAGAGAAGATTTTTTTGACGCACTAGAAGGCATCTTAAATAAAAATCAAGAAAAAACAGTAATCATTGCCATTCACCATCCTTTGTTAAGCAACGGAACACACGGTGGCCAATTTTCAATGGAAAAACAATTATTTCCTTTGGAGAACAAAATTCCGCTTCCTATTATAGGATCTTTCATTAATTTGCTGAGAAAAACATCTGGTGCAAATCCGCAGGATCTTCAAAATAAACAATATACAATTTATGCAAAACGAATTAAAACGCTTTTGCAAAAGCAGAAAAATGTCATTGTCGTTTCTGGCCATGATCATAATCTGCAATACATCAGCAAAGAAAACATTCAGCAGATTATCAGCGGTGCAGGGTCAAAATCTGAAGCAGCAAGAGCAATCAGCGAAAATGATTTTTCGTATGGAGGAAATGGTTATGCAACACTAACTTTATACAAAAGTGGCGACGCAAAAGTTTCTTATTTTGGAAATGAAAACAACAAAGAAAAACTGCTTTTTGAGCGTGAAATCATAAAAGCCAAAGAAATTAATTGGGGTTCCGATATTCCAAATAATTTTCCTTCAAAAATTACGACTTCGATTTATACAAAAGACATGACCGATAAAAGCATGTTTCACAGATTTTTATTCGGGCAACATTACAGAAAATATTACAGCATGCCAATTGAAGCACGAGTTGCAACAGTTGACACTTTGATGGGCGGTTTGAAACCTATCCGTGAAGGCGGTGGTCACCAATCGATTTCTTTAAGAATGTCTGATCCAAAAGGTCGTGAATATATCATGCGCGCCATGAAAAAAAGTGCCACAACATTTTTACAATCAGTGGCTTTTAAAGATCAATACATTGTAAATGATTTTGAAAAAACATATACAGAAAACTTTTTGTATGATTTTTACACGACCTCTCATCCTTATGCATCGTTTGTAACAGGAAGTATGTCTGATCAAATTGGCCTTGCACACTCAAACCCAATTTTATACTACATTCCGAAACAAAATGGCTTAAAAGAATTTAACGCTGGCTACGGAGATCAACTATATATGGTTGAAGAACGTCCTGCCGACAATCATTTGGATGCAAAGAGTTTTGGAAATCCATCAGACATTATCAGTACTGATGATATGATGTTGAATCTTCATAAAGATGAAAAATATTCTGTTGATCAAAAAGAATATATAAAAGCGCGTTTGTTTGACATTTTAATAGGCGATTGGGACAGACACAGCGATCAATGGCGCTGGGGCGAATACAAACAAGACGGCAAAGTTGTTTACAAACCAATTCCGCGCGATCGCGACCAAGCTTTTGTGAAATACGATGGCGCTTTGCTTTCGTTGATAATGAACATGCCTCCGCTTCGTCATATGCGTACTTTTAAAGGCGACAGAATCAATGTAAAATGGCTTGGAAGAGAACCTTATCCACTTGATTTGGCATTTTTAAGAACAGCCGAAGAAAAAGATTGGATCGAACAAGCAAAATATATTCAAGAAAATTTATCAGATGCTGATATTGATACCGCTTTTAAAAATATGCCAAAAGAAGTTCAGGACGAAACTGTTGATGAAATCAAACAAAAATTAAAAAGCAGAAAAAAAGATCTTCAAAAATATGCTGCAGAATATTTTGATGTGTTGAGTCGTACTGTAATGATTGCCGGAACTGATAAAAAAGACAAATTTGTAATCAATCATAACGCCCAAAAAAGCATCGAAATTCAAGTTTATCGTGTTAAAAAAGAAGGAGATGATTTGGTTTACACCAAAACAGTAACCGATGATAAAACGGTTAACTTATGGATTTATGGACTTGATGATAACGATATTTTCGAAGTAAAAGGAAATCATAAATCAAATATTAAAATTCGTTTGATTGGCGGTCAAAACAACGACACTTATAATATTGAAAACGGACGAAAAGTGATTGTCTACGATTTCAAATCAAAAGAAAACACCTATAACTTGTCCCGAGGCCTCGGTACAAAGGCAAAAACACAACTTACAGACGATTATGATGTGAATTTGTACAATTACGAAAAGCCTAAATACAATTTTATTGCTGGTTTCCCAAGTATTGGCTATAATCCTGATGATGGTGTAAAATTAGGTTTTAACTTAAATTATACTGTAAATAATTTCAAACAAAATCCTTATACGCAAAAACACATTTTAAACGGTTTCTATTATTTTGCAACAGGAGGTTTTGAGTTGACTTATGCAGCACATTTTCCGGGATTATTAGGAAAATGGGTAATTGACGTTGATTCACAACTGACTACACCAAATTTTGCGATGAACTATTTTGGCTACGGAAACGAAACTGTAAATAATGATGACGAATTTGGGATGGATTACAACAGAGTTAGAATTAGAAAATTTACTGTTGCTGGCGCTGCAAGACATGTCGGGCGTTTTGGAAGCGAATTCAGCATACAGCCAATTCTTCAAAGATTAACGGTTGAGGAAACTGAAAACCGATTTATTGATATTCCAGGAATTATAAATCCAAATGTATTTGATAGCCAAGTTTATGGTGCTTTAAAGGCGAAATATGTTTTCAAAAATTCTGATTTTGTGGCAAAACCAACGCTTGGAATCTATTTTATGCTTTCGGGAATGTGGGCTACAAACTTGAGCGATACCAAACAAAATTTCCCAACGCTGGAAAGTATTTTAGGTTTTACGCATAAAATCGATCATAACGGAAAATTAGTTTTGGCTACATTTCTTAAGGGAAAAGCAATCTTGAACAACAATTTTGATTTTTATCATGGTGCAACTTTAGGAGGCGACACAGACTTGCGCGGTTATAGAAACGAGCGCTTTTTAGGAAATTCTTATTTTTCACAAAGCTCTGATCTGCGTTTCACTCTTGGAAAAATCCACAAAACTGTTGCTCCTTTAACCTACGGAATTCTGGGTGGATTCGACTACGGAAGAATCTGGCTTGATGGCGAAAATTCAAGAAAATGGCATCAAGATTACGGTGGCGGATTATGGCTGAATGCGATTAATCTTGTAACAGCTAGAATATCTTATTTCCAATCTCCTGATGAACCTGGAAGAGTTATTTTTGGAGCGGCTTATAGCTTTTAAAAAAAAAGACGCTAAGATACTAAGGTTCTAAGATGCTAAGTTTTTTATAGCAACCGAATAAAAAAACGTCCACGAATTCACGAATCTTTGTGGCAAATAATTCGTGAATTCGTGGACGTTTTTTTAATACTATATTAAAACTTAGTCCCTTAGTATCTTAGCAACTTAGAACCTTAGAGCTTAAACTCATAAACATTCCCTCCTATTTTATCGGCTTTTTCGTCGGCTATTAGTAGGGTGTTGTTGTCTTTAAAAACTGCTGCTTCTTTTTGTGAAAAATGATTTAGGCTTAATTCAATCTGTTTTCCTTTGTGGAACAAATCGCCTTTGAAATCTTTGAACAAAACAATTTTATCATGGCTTAACAAGGCAACTTTTTTTCCATCGGGACTAATTGTCGCACTTGTCAATACACAATGATTGTAGTTGCTACAGGTTTGGAACTCGCCTATTTTTACTGCTTTTTGAGTTCCTTTTGCATTTTTGATTTTGTAGATAAAAGCGGTTCCGTCAAAACCTTTGCTTCTATTTTTTGTAAAAAGATAAAAATAGCCGTTTAGTTCAAAAAAACCTTCAACATCATAAAACAGTTCTTTTTTCTTTGGAGGAAATTCGGTTTGTTCTGGATATGAAAAAGAGATTTTATATTCGGCGGAAGCCACATCTTTATTCAGCTGATTTTTTGCTACTTTATAAATGCATAAATCACGTCGCGTATTGTCATTATTTCCGAAATCACCAATGTAAATATTTCCCAATTTATCTTTTGTAATATCTTCCCAATCTACATTTTTAGCATTTGAAATTGTTATTGTTTGGGCTAATTTCCCTTTCGAATCAATTGCATAAATGGCGTTTTTGTTTCCGCTGTCTTCCAGAGTATAAATCATTTTTGTTTCAGGGAAATATGTAATTCCAGAAACTTCTTTTAATTTCTTTGGAAGCGAAAAAAGCGTTTTGAAATTACTATTTGACTCTTGCTGACAAGCCAATAAAACAATAGAAACGGCTATTAAAAAAGATTTTTTCATAAGATTATTTTTTTGTTTAGCCACAGATTAAAAGGATTAAAAATGGCGAAAAAATCTTTTTAATCCTTTTAATCTTTGGCTAAAACTTTTAAACTAAGTTAGTGTTTTTAAAATTACGCGTGATAAACTCAAATGCAGCGTGCATGATATGTCCCATTGATTTGGCATTTTTAAATTTCATATCATTGGTATAGCGATACAATTCCATTTTGAGCTGATTCAAATGTTCGGGCGTCGAAATGGTATCGTGGCACATTATATTGAGTAATTTTTTGATTCTTGTTTCTGCCGAATGGATTCGTTTTGCCAAAATCGCTCTTTCTTCATCTTTATATTGAATTATCGAACGTTCCTCCAATTTCTCTTTAATCAACTGAATCATCGGATAATTTTCTTTGAAAAATTGCGGACGATACACTTTGAAATTTCCTTCATAACATTGCTGATCAAAATCAATCGGGCGAATTTTATAAACCACTTGATCAAAATCATGAATTGGAACTATTACATAATTGTACGCACGCATATCGCCCAAAAGCCTAATCATGCAACGCTCATTAAACTTTACAAACTCTTTTGCAATTTGAGCTTTTTCGGTTTCGGTGCATTTATCCAATAGCGTATCCATAAAAACATCGCCGGGAATCCCGATAATGTGTTCTTCGATCAACGTATCATTATAAACCAAAAAGTTGATTTTGTCAGGCGAAAGAATATCCTCTAATTCCAATCCGTAAATTCTGGACGCATCGGCTTTTTTGATGTAAAAATGAACGTAGTTGTCGTTGAGAATATTTCGGACTTTAATCCTGAAAGGCTTTGAATTCCCAAAAGTGCAATAATCAATCGCATCAATATTTAAAAACTGAATGATTTCGCTATTTCCATCGGAATGCAAAAGCGAATAAATTTTCTTCAGATTGAGATCAATTTCATTTCGTTCAAATTCGTTGTAATACACGCGAATCCACAAAGTATCTGTTTCGTTTTTATCATAAACATTGATCGAGCCAGAAAATCGCAACAAGTCATCATAAAAAATAGAAACTTTCGAAATACGCTCGAATCTTTCTAAATAACTTAAAAGCGGTTGTGTTAAAGGGTATGAAGGTTTTTTTAAAACCATTAAAGGCTCGCTCATTTTGAATATCTTTAATACAAATTTACATTAAATAAAATTTAGCGTAACAATATTAAAGTTGATTCGTCATACTAAAAACTAAAACCGAAAAAATTTGGAAACCATCCTTACCATCGAAAATCTCAGCAAAAGATACGGGCGCATTCAAGCACTCAAAAATGTATCATTTAGCATTCAAAAAGGCCATGTTTATGGCATTCTTGGTCCTAACGGAAGCGGAAAATCAACAACTTTAGGAATTGTTTTGAATGTCGTAAATGAAACATCAGGCAATTATAAATGGTTTGACGGAAAAATGCAAACGCATGAAGCTTTGAAAAAAGTAGGCGCAATTATAGAACGTCCAAACTTTTATCCGTACATGACGGCCGAAGAAAATCTGAAGTTAGTCTGCAAAATTAAAAGCATTAATTATTCTAAAATTGAAGAAAAGCTAAATCTTGTTGGCTTAACCGAAAGAAAAGACAGCAAATTCAGCACCTTTTCATTAGGAATGAAACAACGTTTGGCAATTGCATCAGCGCTTTTGAATGATCCTGAAATTTTGATTTTAGATGAACCAACGAATGGTTTAGATCCGCAAGGAATTCATCAAATTCGTGATATTATCAAAGAAATTGCATCGCAGGGAACAACAATTTTATTGGCTTCGCACTTATTAGATGAAGTTGAAAAAGTGTGCTCACACGTTGTGGTTTTGCGAAAAGGCGAAATTTTATATTCTGGTTCCGTTGATGAAATGTCTGCCAATGAAGGCTTTTTCGAAATTTCTTCAGATGACAATCTTGCTTTAAAATCAATTTTGAGCAATCACCCGAATGTCGATCATATCAAAGACGAAGATGGGAAAATTTTGGTTTACTTAAAATCAGAATTAGCAGCTTCAGATTTAAATCAGTTTTTATTCTCAAAAAACATCGTTTTAAATCATTTGGTCAAACGCAGAAACAGCCTAGAAGCACAATTTTTAGAATTAACTAAAAACGCCACCATCCAAAAAAACTAAACCATGAACCGACTTATCTCTATAGAACTTCAAAAAATCTGGAAAAATAAAGCCAGCAAAATATTGACTTTGGCTTATTTCATTCTGCTTTCTTTTATCGCATTAATTGCTTCAATAAAATTTGATATCGGGCCATTTAAATTTCATTTAGCCGAAATGGGAATTTTCAATTTTCCTTTTATCTGGCATTTCAACACTTATATAGCGGCTATTTTAAAATTGTTTCTTGCTATTGTAATTGTTTCGATGATGGCTAATGAATATAGCTACGGAACATTAAAACAGAATCTAATTGATGGATTAAGCAAAAAAGAATTTATCTGGTCAAAATTCCTGACGGTTGTGCTTCTTGCATTTGCTTCGACTGTTTTCGTTTTTATAATGAGCTTAATTCTCGGATTGTCTTTTTCATCTTACAATGAATTCGGAATTATCTTTTCTGATTTAGAATACCTTTTAGCATTCTTTGTAAAGCTTACAGGATTCTTTTCGTTCTGTTTGTTCTTGGGAATTTTGGTAAAGCGTTCTGCTTTTGCCTTAGGATTTCTTTTGGTTTGGAACATCGTAGAAGGAATTGCAAAAGGTCTTCTGATTTTCAAACTCTTTCCGAATAGTACTGTTGGCTTTACGATTATGAAATTTTTCCCTTTAGAAGCCATGTCAAATTTAATAATTGAACCTTTTACAAGATTATCGGTTATAAAAAGCATCGGGACACAAATTGGAGTTGAAAACACAAAAGATTACGGCGTACACTATTATTCGATTATTATCGTTTTAGTTTGGACATTTTTGTTCATTTACTTCTCGTATAAATTATTAAAAAAGCGAGATTTGTAGTATATTTGTTACGCTATGACTCATTTAAAGGTTTTTCTTTTCGTTATTGTTTTATGTTGCTCATCTATCAAAATGAATGCGCAATATATTACTATTGACGACCAAAGAACACCTAAACAACTGATTGAAAATGTTTTAATAAACAGTTCTTGTCTTTCAGTAAGTAACATTTCTGGTAAAGGAAATCCTGATATTTTCCATTACTCTTATGATTATTTTAATGCAGGAACAAGTGATTTTCCTTTTCCTGAAGGTATTGTATTATCTACATCAACCGCATTTGGAATACCCGGTCCTTATACGTCAACCATGGGAGGAGGAAATCCTCTTTTATGGTTTGGCGACGCAGATCTTGATCAAATTTTGGGAATACATTCAACAAATGCAACTTCCTTAGAATTTGATTTTGTAGCTCTGACAAATTTTATAAATTTTAATTACATATTTGCTTCAAATGAATATCAATTTGATTTTGCATGCAGTTATTCTGATGGCTTTGCTTTTTTGATTAAAGAAGCCGGAGCTAGCGATCCTTATCAAAACATCGCGGTAATTCCCGGCACTAATATACCTGTTTCATCGGTTGATATTCGCCCTACAATTGTTCCGGGAAAAAGCAGAAATGGCGATCCTTATTCTGGATGTCCAGAAAAAAATCCAAAATATTTCGATCGTTTATTAACTCCTGTTACAACCGGCACCCCAACTGCAGGCGCCATAGACTTTGCTGGTCAAACCGTAATAATGAATGCACAAGCAAATGTCACGATAGGAAAAAAATATCATATCAAGTTAGTCATAGGAGACGATAGAAATCAATATTATGACTCAGCTGTATTTTTGCAGGCTGGCAGTTTTACTTCACAAATTAATCTTGGACCTGATCAAACTGCTGCCAATGGCAACCCAGTATGTTTTGGAAGAACCGTTACACTAGATACAAAGCTTTCTTCCTCATATTCATTTAAATGGTTTAAAGACAATGTAGAAATTGTGGGAGCAACTTATCCATCCTACGATGCCACCGAAACTGGAAATTACAAAGTAGAAGTTGTAATGTCACCATCAACTTGTGCGGTTATGGGCCAAATTAAATTAGAATTTGCTCCAGAAATCTTATACACCAATACGCTCCTTTTGCAATGTGATGATAATACCGACGGTATTTCAATTTTCAACTTAAACAAAGCAAACAATCTTGTCAACAACAATGTTGCGACCAGCACTACCGAAGGATATTACTTAACCTTAACTGATGCTCAAAATAAAACCAATAAAATTCAAAACCAAGGCAACTACATCAATACCACAAACAATCAAATTGTTTATGCCCGTATAGAAAATCAATTTGGTTGCTTTAAAGTGGCTGAAGTTACATTGCAAATTACAAATACATCAATTGCAAATCCTAGCCCAATTGCAACTTGTGATCTTGATAATATTCAGGATGGCCTTTACCAATTTGATTTAAATTCAGAAGTTACTCCTAAAATTCTTATCGGACTTCCTGCTGGATTAACAGCAACTTATTATCTTACTTCTAATGATGCGGTGACAGAAACTAATCCTGTACCAAACGTTTTTAAAAATACAACCCCTTATAATCAAACCCTTTATGCGAGAGTTGTAAATGGCCCTGATTGTCATGACATTGTACCCGTTACACTTGTAGTAAACACTTTTGATCCGCCAAATTTTGAAGATGAATCAAAATACATCTGCAAAGATGGCGATGTCACTCTTTCTGTAGCAACTGGATTCAGTGGTTATGCATGGACTCCAGGAAACAGTACCTCAAATTCCATGACGGCAAATGCACCCGGCGATTATTCGGTAACTGTAACAGATGCCAACGGGTGCCAAAAAACGAAAAATTTCAAAGTAATTTCATCAGAACCAGCAACAATAACTGAAGTTGTAGTAAAAGATTTCTCGGGAGTTGACAATTCGGTTTTAATAAAATATACAGGTTCTGGAAACTACGAATTTTCACTAGATGGAACTGTTTTTCAAGATGACCCACAATTCACCGGAGTTGCACCAGGCGCATATTATGCCATAGCTAAAGACAAAAATGGTTGTGGACCATCAAATCGATTTTTATTTTATGTCTTAGATTATCCAAAATTCTTTACCCCAAATGGTGATGGATATAATGATTTATGGACAATCAAAAGCGTAGGTCAAATGCCCGATTATACCATAAGCATTTTTGACCGCTACGGGAAATTTTTAAAACAACTAAATCAAAACAGTCCAGGCTGGAACGGCATCTTTAATGGCGAACAATTGCCATCTGACGATTATTGGTTTACGCTTATTTTTGTGGATGGAAAAAGCGTCAAAGGGCATTTTAGCCTAAAAAGATAAAACTTTTAAAATTCCAATTAAAAAAATCCAAATTCCAAACCAAAAAAAACACTGAAAAAAAGAATCCCAAACTCCATATTGGAATTTGGGATTTTTATATTAAGATTTAAAATTTATTAGATTTTATATCTTTTTCTATCTGTTTCACTTAAGTAAATCTTTCTTAAACGAAGAGATTTTGGAGTAACTTCAACATACTCATCTTTTTGAATGTACTCTAAAGCTTCTTCTAATGAGAATTTGATAGCTGGAATAATTCTAGCTTTATCATCAGCTCCAGAAGAACGTACGTTAGAAAGTTTTTTCGTTTTAGTAACGTTAACAGTCATATCGTCGCTACGAGTGTTTTCTCCAATTACCTGACCTTCATAGATGTCCTCATTTGGATCAACGAAGAATTTACCACGATCTTGTAATTTATCGATAGAGTAAGGAATTGCTTTTCCGTTTTCCATAGAAATTAATGAACCGTTGTTACGTCCCGGAATTTCTCCTTTGTATGGTTCGTATCCAATGAAACGGTGCGCCATAATAGCCTCACCAGCAGTAGCAGTAAGCAATTGATTTCTTAAACCGATAATTCCACGAGATGGAATGTTGAATTTAATAATCATACGCTCACCTTTACCTTCCATAGAAAGCATTTCACCTTTACGGATAGTTACGAATTCAACCGCTCTACCTGAAAGGTTTTCTGGCAAATCGATAGTTAATTCCTCAATTGGCTCACATTTAACACCATCAACTTCTTTGATGATAACTTGTGGCTGACCAATTTGAAGCTCATACCCTTCCCTTCTCATTGTTTCAATAAGAACAGACAAGTGAAGTACACCACGACCAAAAACCATGAATTTATCAGCAGAATCAGTTTCACCAACTTTCATCGCTAAGTTTTTCTCTAACTCTTTTGTTAATCTCTCACGGATGTGTCTAGAAGTAACAAATTTACCTTCTTTACCAAAGAAAGGAGAATCGTTAATAGTAAACAACATACTCATTGTTGGCTCGTCAATAGCAATTGTTTGTAAAGCTTCAGGATTTTCAAAATCAGCGATAGTATCACCAATTTCAAAACCTTCAATACCTACAACAGCACAAATATCTCCAGCAACAACCTCTTCAACTTTTCTACGGCCTAAACCTTCGAAAGTATGCAATTCTTTAATTCTTGACTTGATCACTTTTCCGTCTCTTTTTACCAAAGAAATTGGAGAACCTTCTTTCAAAGTACCTCTTTCAAGACGACCAATAGCGATACGACCTGTAAAAGAAGAGAAATCTAAAGAAGTAATCAACATTTGTGGAGTTCCTTCAGCAACTTTTGGAGCAGGAACATTTTTGATAACCATATCCAATAATGGCTCAATGTTTTGTGTTTGAACTTTCCAGTCATCAGACATCCAGTTGTTTTTTGCCGAACCATAAACAGTTGGGAAATCCAATTGTTCTTCAGTAGCACCTAATTCAAACATTAAGTCAAAAACTTTTTCGTGAACTTCTTCTGGAGTACAGTTTTCTTTATCAACTTTATTGATAACTACACAAGGTTTCAAACCTAAATCAATAGCTTTTTGTAGCACGAAACGCGTTTGTGGCATTGGCCCTTCAAAAGCATCCACTAACAAACATACACCATCGGCCATGTTCAATACACGTTCAACTTCACCTCCAAAATCCGCGTGGCCTGGAGTGTCAATAATATTGATTTTTGTTCCTTTATATTGAACTGATACGTTTTTAGAAGTAATAGTAATACCTCTCTCACGCTCTAAATCATTATTATCTAGAATTAAATCACCTGTGTTTTCGTTTTCACGAAATAACTGACAGTGATACATAATTTTATCAACCAAAGTTGTTTTACCGTGATCGACGTGGGCAATAATTGCAATGTTTCTAATAGATTCCATCTGTGATTTTTAATGGCTGCAAAGGTACACTTTATTTTCTAAAAAAAAACGTTTCTAACATAGTTTGCGTATATACAATCAATTAGTTAATACAAAACATGAAAACACAGCGCTTAAATTGAACTTTACATATTGTTTAATTATAGTTAATTTAACTATATTTGAAGTAATGAAAAGTAAAACTCTCCAAATTACTCTAGTTTACATTCTAGTATCATTATTTATGGCGGTACTCTGTCATAAAATACTTACCACTTATTTTTCAGATGTTAAATATTTTTATCTTTTTTTCCTAAAGGACATTTTCTTCATTTTAACTACTGCATTGTTCTTCAAATACATAGTTTCAAAAAACGAAAAACACAATGTAACCGTTTTTAAGAAATTAAAAGAAACAAACGAAGAAATAAAAGAATCCAACGAAAAATATGACATTGTAGCAAAAGCAACAAGCGACACCATTTGGGATTGGAAAATTCAGGAAGACAGCATCAATTGGAACAAAGGAATTGAAGGGGTTTTTGGTTATAATCCAAATGAAGTTGGCAAAACATCTAAGTGGTGGTTTGACAAAATTCATCCTGAAGACAGCATCAGAATGTCTATAAAATTATATTCTTTTATTGAGCAAAAAACCGAAAAATGGCAAGATCAATACCGCTTTAGATGTGCCGACGGAAGTTACAAATATGTCTTGGACCGAGGTTTTTTATTGAAAGATGAAAATGGAAGAGCCATCAGAATGATCGGGGCCATTCAAGACATCACCAAACAAAAAGAAGAAGAACAGCGATTAAAATTACTAGAAACGGTAATCACGCAATCTAAAGATTCCATTTTAATTACCGAAGCAAATTCGCAGGCACGAAAAATTCCGAAAATTGTTTATGTAAACCCAGCATTTTCTCAAATGTCAGGTTATTTATCCAATGAAATAGTCGGCAAATCTCCAAATATTTTCAAGGGACCAAAATCAGATTCTGAAGAATTAAAAAAATTACTTCGAGCAATCAAAAACGAAGAAGAATGCTTGATCGAAACCATTAGCTACACCAAACAAAAAGAAGAATATTGGGTTCGTTTTTCTATGATTCCAATTTTCAACAACGAAGGATCGATTTCGCATTGGATTTCAATACAAAGAGATATTACCGAAGAAAAAAAGCTCGAAACCGAAAAAGAACATCTTATTCGAGAACTGACACAAAACAATAAGGATTTAAAGCAATTTTCATACATTACTTCGCACAACTTAAGAGCTCCTTTGTCAAATTTAATTGGACTTTTAAATTTAATTGAAGACATTCCGATCGAAAATCCGGAGCTGGAAGAAATTTTGTCTGGCTTTACCAAATCGACTCATTTACTGAACGAAACTATTAACGATCTTGTAAAAGTCATCATTATCAAAGACAATCCTTCTATGCAAAAAGAGGAAGTCTCTTTGAAAGAAGTCTTTGAAAATGTTTTCAGTCAATTATCTTTTCAAATCGAACTGCACAAACCAATAATAAAGCTTAAATTTGATCGCGTTCCGTTATTGAACACAAACAAGGCTTATATTGAAAGCATTTTACTTAATTTGCTCACCAATTCCATAAAATACAAATCGGAAAACAGAAAGCTAAAAATATCTATTATTGCAGAACAAATAGATAATAAAGCAATATTAACATTTAAGGACAACGGAATTGGCATTGATTTAGAAAGAAACCGCGACAAGGTTTTCGGCCTCTATCAAAGATTTCATAATTATCCAGACAGCAAAGGACTTGGCTTATATCTTGTAAAATCTCAAGTGGAAACTATGGGAGGAACAATTAGCATAGAAAGCGAAGTCAACAAAGGGACCACCTTTACAATAACATTTAAAAATTAACATCATGCTCGAGCAGATTTTATGCATTGACGACGACCCAATCACGTTGATGTTATGCAAAAAAGTAATTTCGAAGTCACAAATTTGCCATGAAATTATTACAGCTCAAAATGGCGAAGAAGCGCTTCATCACTTCAACACTTTAAAATACACCAACAACAGAAACAAAGACAATAAAAAACCTGAACTGATCTTTTTAGACCTCAACATGCCAGTCATGGGAGGCTGGGAATTTTTAGACCATTTTACCTCTACTGATTATAAAGAATTCAACACCGCAAATGTAATCGTCTTATCTTCTACAATAGACCCTGAAGATTTAGCCAAAGCAAAAAAATACCCTATAATCATAGATTTTCTTTCAAAGCCAATTACGCAACCAATGCTGGAGTACCTTAAGAAAAAAATAGATTTATAAATTAAATTTCAATATTAAAAATCCAAATTCCAACTTTAAAACTAATGGAGTTTGGATTTTTTATTTTTCAAAAACGAATTTGGAATTTGGAATTTGGTCCCGAAACCTCGGGATGGAATTTGGAATTTGATACAAAACAAAAAAGTCCTCTAAATGAGGACTTTTTTAATATCTATTAAATTGTATTAATTACAATTTAGCAACATGTTTCGTTAATTTAGACTTCAAGTTAGAAGCTTTATTATCGTGAATGATGTTCTTTTTAGCCAATTTATCAATCATAGAGATTACAGTTGATAATTTTGCAGTAGCATCAGATTTATCAGTAGCTAATCTTAATGCTTTGATCGCATTACGAGTAGTTTTATGTTGGTATCTGTTAAGAACTCTTCTTTTTTCGTTGCTTCTGATTCTTTTTAAAGCTGACTTATGATTTGCCATTTCTTTTAATTTTAGATGTAATAATTATTATAAATACTAGTTAAAAAAGAAAAACCTCCCACAATTGCAAAGCAATCACTTTGGTTTTAACTAATAAAACAAAAACCGAGACACCAATTTTTGTTTTACAAAACTTATTTACAACTAATTTTGTAGTCCGTAGGGGAATCGAACCCCTGTTACCAGGATGAAAACCTGGCGTCCTAACCCCTAGACGAACGGACCTAAATTCTCCTAAGTTGGAAATTATTCAATATGTAATATAACTTGTAGTCCGTGGGGGAATCGAACCCCCCTTACCAGGATGAAAACCTGGCGTCCTAACCGATAGACGAACGGACCGCGCTTCTGTATTGCGGATGCAAAGATACATCTATTTTTTATTTGCGCAACACCTAACGCAAAAAAATATATTATTTTTTAATATGCCTTAGCAAAGAGCACTCTTTTAGAAGAAGGATTCCCAGTAAACACGCAGGTTCCTGCCTCTTCAACAGCATCCAAAGGAATGCAACGAATCGTTGCTTTTGTCAAATCTTTTATCTTTTCTTCTGTCGCTGCAGTTCCGTCCCAGTGAGCAGAAATAAAACCTCCTTTTCCTTCTAAAACTTCCTTAAATTCTTCAAAATTATTTACTTGCGTAATATGTGTATTACGATAATCTAGCGCTCTAGTAAATAAGTCATTTTGAATCTGCTCTAACAAATCATTTACATAATCAACAATTTTCTCTGCCGCCACAACTTCTTTTGATAAATTATCACGTCTTGCAACCTCAAAAGTTCCATTTTCTAAATCTTTTGGACCAACTGCAATTCTAACAGGAACTCCTTTCAATTCCCATTCAGCAAATTTGAATCCTGGTTTTTGAGTGGTTCTATCATCGTATTTAACTGAGATTTTTAGTTTTCTCAATTTTGCCGTCAATTCATTTACCGCGGCAGTAATTTGAGCCAATTGCTCATCTGTTTTATGAATTGGCACAATTACAACTTGTATTGGCGCCAAATTTGGAGGCAACACCAATCCTTGATCATCAGAATGCGTCATGATCAAAGCTCCCATTAATCGGGTAGAAACTCCCCAAGATGTTCCCCAAACGTGCTCTTGCTTTCCTTCTGCATTAGCAAACTTAACATCAAATGCTTTTGCAAAGTTCTGCCCTAAAAAGTGAGAAGTCCCAGCTTGTAATGCTTTTCCATCTTGCATTAATGCTTCAATACAATAGGTTTCATCAGCACCTGCAAAACGTTCTGTCTCGGTTTTAAAACCTTTTACAACAGGAATCGCCATAAAGTTTTCTGCAAAATCAGCATAAACGTTCATCATTTTTTCAGACTCTTCGATTGCTTCTGCTTTTGTCGCGTGAGCCGTGTGCCCCTCTTGCCACAAAAACTCTGCAGTTCTTAAAAATAAACGTGTGCGCATTTCCCATCTAACCACGTTTGCCCATTGATTAATCAACAAAGGCAAATCCCTATATGACTGCACCCATCCTTTATATGTAGACCAAATGATCGCCTCACTTGTAGGACGAACAATTAACTCTTCTTCTAACTTTGCGTTTGGGTCAACCATAAGTTTCCCCGGTCTCTCCTCATCATTCTTTAATCTATAATGTGTTACAACAGCACATTCTTTTGCAAATCCTTCCGCATTTGTTTCTTCCGCTTCAAACATGCTCTTAGGCACGAATAAAGGAAAATAAGCATTCTGATGTCCCGTTTCTTTAAACATTCGATCTAGCTCAGCCTGCATTTTTTCCCAAATAGCATATCCGTATGGCTTGATTACCATACATCCTCTAACTCCTGAATTTTCTGCTAGGTCTGCTTTTACAACCAGTTCATTATACCATTTAGAATAATCTTCTGATCTTGTAGTAAGGTTCTTACTCATATTATATAGTTTGGCACAAATTTTGTTTTAATAATTTTAAATAAATAGTTTGACAAAACTAACTATTTTTGTAATGTGCAACAATAAAAAACACCACAGATATGAAAACTTATACTAATCTCCGCCAAAACTCAAGTTACTTTTACTTAATTGGACTACTGAGTTTTCTGCTTGCTTCGTGTGGCTCTTACCAAAACACTTCTTATTATGACAATGATGGAGTTTATGGAAAATCTACAAACACTTATGCACAAACGACCACTACAGGTGTTAACAACCAATATAAAGATTACTTTAAATCGCTTCAAGACGAAAATCAGCCAACTGAAATTTTTACTGATGTAGATAATTATGGCAATTATGCCGTAAACGACAGCACTCAAACAGCATCTGTTGCTTATCCTGCTTGGGGAAGCGGAACTACAGAAACTTCAGTAACTTATTACTCTAGCCCAACATGGTCTTTTGGAATCGGATTTGGATGGGGTTATCCTTATTACGGATACGGATGGGGATATCCATACTATGGCTGGGGTTATTATCCAGGATGGGGATATCCAGGTTGGGGTTACCCAGGTTGGGGATATCCAGGTTACGGATACTACGGCAATTATTCTTACAGCTACGGAAGAAGAGGATCAGCAGCATATTATGGATCTAGAGGATACGCATATAGAAACTCATCATACGCAGGAAGAAATTATGCTGGCAGAAGTTATGCCGGAAATAATTTCACAACAAGAAATTATGCAGGAAGAAGCAGCTACAGCACCAACAATGGCAGAAGCTACTCCGATTATAGAAGAAGTTCATCTGTAAACGGCAGAACATATTCAAGTCCAACTTTCACAGACAGAAGAGGCACTGTTCAAGGCCAAAGCAGTGGTTATGATTATGCCAACAGAAGATCAAGCGCAGGAGCAACCAACAGAAGCTATAGCACGCCAAACAGCAGTTCATCTAGAACTTACTCTCCTAGCCCATCTCGTTCTATGAACAGTGGTGGCGGAAGCATGAGAAGCAGTGGTGGCGGAGGCGGCTACAGTGGCGGTGGCGGCGGAGGAGGAAGATCCTACGGCGGTGGCGGTGGTGGAGGAAGAAGATAAAACCTCTTTCACCAAATCATTCAATCACTTAAATACCAAACCAGATGAAAAAAATATTCTTCCTTTTTACTATAGGACTATCTTTTAGCGCTCTACATTCACAAGAAGTATCTGATGCCGTACGTTATGCTCAAGACAACTTAACCGGAACAGCAAGATTTCGAGCCATGAGCGGCGCATTTGGAGCTGTTGGAGGAGATTTGTCAGCCCTAAATGTCAATCCGGCTGGATCTGCTGTATTCAACAACAATCAAATTGGGGTTTCTTTTAGTAATCAAACCAAGAAAAACAACTCCAATTATTTTGGAACTGAAACCAGCGACAAAGACAATTCATTTATCTTGAATCAAGCTGGAGGTGTTTTTGTTTTCCATGATCATAATCCAAATAATAATTGGAAAAAAATTGCCATCGGAACAACTTATGAAAACACCAACAATTTTAATAACAACATCTTTTCTGCTGGTACAAATCCTAGAAACTCAATTGACCAGTACTTTTTGACCTATGCAAACGGAATACCATTAGATGTAATTACTGGAGTACCATACCGAGATATGTATTATGACGAACAGCAAGCTTATTTCGGATACAAAGGATACATAATAGACCCCGTCAACCCTAATGACGGCAACAACACACAATATGTTTCTGCTGTTCCCGCTGGAGGAAATTATTATCAAGAAAATGAAGTTTACACCACGGGCTACAATAGCAAATTGACTTTCAACATTGCTACTTCATATAAGGACAGAATTTATTTTGGAGCCAACTTAAATGTACACATTACAGACTACAGAAGATCGAGCAGTTTTTATGAAGACAACAGCAATCCACTAGAAGCGCGCGAGACAATATCAAACTTACGTTTCAACAATGATTTATATACTTACGGAAATGGTTTTTCTTTTCAACTGGGAGCTATTGCCAAAGTTACTGACGGCTTAAGACTTGGTGTTGCATACGAATCAAATACTTGGTACGATCTTTATGATGAAGTTTCACAAAGCTTATCAACAACCAGACAAGCTGCAGGCGGTCCAGAAATACGTGAAAACGTTAATCCGAATTTGATTAATGTTTATGATCGATATACTTTGCAAACCCCTGATAAATTTACTTTCAGCGGTGCTTATGTTTTCGGAAAATCAGGCTTAATCAGTGTTGATTATTCTATTAAAAATTATGGAAACACTAAATACAAACCAACAAGCGATCCGGGATTCAGAGGATTGAACGCAGACATGAGCAATCAATTGACATCAAATGGCGAATTAAGAATTGGTGCTGAATACAAAATCCAAAGAGTAAGCCTTCGTGGCGGTTACCGTTTTGAAGGAAGCCCATACAACGACGGAAGAACAATCGGCGACTTAAACAGCTACTCAGGAGGTTTAGGATACAGCTTTGGTGGCACAAAATTAGATTTGGCCTATTCTTATATGGAGCGAAAATCAAATCAAGGATTTTTTGCAACAGGATTCACCGATGGAGCCAACATAACTTCAAAACTAAACAATGTAACGCTAACTTTATTATTTGAATTGTAATTAAAAATCAAAATAAATGATGAAGATTTCCGTCAAGTCCTTTTCTTGGCGGATTTTTTTTGTCTTAACGAAAAGAGTCACGATAGCCCTGGAAATTGCAAAAAAAATAGCAGACAGCAGGATTAGCTTCATAAAAAACACCTAAAAGAAACCGAAACAAGCGGTGATTGAATAAAAAAGTGTAATTTTGCACTCCAATTTATAAAAGTATGAGAACCAAGTCTTTAAAAAAGAACAAAATTAACGTAATCACTCTTGGGTGTTCAAAAAATGTTTATGACAGCGAAGTCCTTATGGGACAACTGCGCGCTAATGGAAAAGAAGTTGAACACGAGGCTCCAGCAGAAAAAGAAGGAAACATTATTGTAATTAACACTTGCGGTTTTATTGATAATGCAAAAGCCGAATCAGTAAACATGATTTTGGAATATGCAGATAAAAAAGACAAAGGCTTAGTTGACAAAGTTTTTGTAACCGGATGTTTATCTGAACGTTACAGACCAGATTTAGAAAAAGAGATCCCGAATGTAGATCAATATTTTGGAACAACTGAGTTGCCTCAATTATTAAAAGCCTTAGGCGCTGACTATAAACATGAATTATTAGGAGAACGTTTAACAACAACTCCAAAGAACTATGCCTACTTAAAAATTGCAGAAGGTTGCGATAGACCTTGTAGTTTTTGCGCTATTCCTTTAATGCGTGGTTCTCACGTTTCTCAGCCAATTGAAAAATTGGTCAAAGAAGCTGAAGGTTTGGCTAAAAATGGTGTTAAAGAATTAATTTTAATTGCTCAAGACTTAACTTATTACGGTGTTGACCTTTATAAAAAGAGAAATCTTGGAGAACTTTTAGAAGCATTGGTCAAAGTGGAAGGAATTGAATGGATTCGTTTGCATTATGCTTTCCCAACTGGCTTCCCAATGGATGTTTTGGAAATAATGAAACGCGAGCCTAAAATCTGTAATTATATTGATATTCCGCTGCAACATATTTCTGATTCTATCTTAAAATCAATGCGCCGTGGTACTACTCAAGCTAAAACAACTCAATTATTGAAAGATTTCCGCGCTTCGGTACCAGGAATGGCGATCAGAACGACTTTGATTGTTGGATATCCAGGTGAAACTCAAGAAGATTTTGAAATCCTTAAAGATTTTGTTCAAGAAATGAAATTTGACAGAATGGGATGTTTTGCTTATTCTCATGAAGAAAACACACATGCTTATTTATTGGAAGATGACATTCCGGATGATGTAAAACAAGCCAGAGCAAATGAAATAATGGAATTACAATCGCAAATTTCTTGGGATTTGAACCAAGAGAAAGTTGGCAAAGTTTTTAAATGCATTATTGACAGAAAAGAAGGAGCCCATTTTGTTGGCCGAACTGAGTTCGACAGCCCAGATGTTGACAACGAAGTCTTAATTGATGCATCTAAACATTATGTAAAAACTGGTGAATTTGTTAATATCAAGATAATTGAAGCAACAGAATTTGATTTATACGGAGAACCTGCTTAAATTTACGCTAACTATTATCAATTTAGATAAAAAACTAATTATGAAACCTACGAACATTTTTTTTCTTTTGATTTTTACTTTGTGTTGTGTTAATGCAGCATCAGCTCAATATGGCGGTTACAACAACGGCTACGGTGGAGGCTATGGAGGTTACGGACGCGGTGGCGGAATGGGAATGGACAGAAGCATGATGGCCGGCCCACAAAGCACTCCTAGCAAGCCAAAAGAAATTCCTGCAGAAGAAACTGCTGCCAAAATCGTTGAACAAATGAGACCTGAACTAAAACTTGATGATCTTCAGGCTATCGCTATAACTAACGCTTTAGCAGACAGCATTAGAGAACAAGGTGTACTTTTGAAAAATGAAAGTAGTAGTCAAGATCAAAAGATAGAACAAATCAATGCACTAAGAGAAAGTACTACCAAAAAGGTAAATGCATTTTTGAGTCCTGAGCAAATTGAAAAGTACAAAGAATTTATGGCTAATTTCAAAGGGGTTCAAAAAGAAAAATCAAAAAAGAAAAAAGATTCTAAAGAGCACAAAGAAGCAACCGAAGAAGAAAAAACAAAAAAAGCTGAAGAACAATAAAAAAACTTCATCTCAAAATGTAAATGACCATGATAAAAAAACATTTATGTTATTTGATTTTAGCAATTATAATAACTTCTTGCTCTACAAATCCATATAAAAGTACTGAGAAGGTTTACGATCAGCAACTTAAAAATTTGGAAAATCAAATTACAAGCAAAGATCCACAATCTATTCCAGCAATTAGCCCCGTTGTAATAGATACTACTTATGCTGCTCAGTTAGGTATTGTAAAAGATACTTTATCAAAAACAGGCTCGACTCATTTGGTAAATGGCATCACAACAGAATGGATTGGAACTGTGAATTTTAACTTAAGAAAACCAAGCTTCATCATCATTCATCACACAGCTCAGGATTCTCTTAAACAAACCATAAATACTTTTACAAAAACAAAAACACAAGTAAGCGCTCATTATATTATTTCGGAAAACGGAAAAGTGGTGCAAATGCTTAATGATTATTTAAGAGCATGGCACGCAGGAGCGTCAACTTGGGGAAAAAATACTGATATCAATTCAAGCTCAATCGGAATTGAATTGGACAATAATGGATTCAAACCTTTTACCGAAAGCCAAATCAGCAGTCTTGTTGCTCTTTTGACAAAATTAAAAAAAGACTACAATATTCCGACGCAAAACATATTAGGCCACTCTGATATTGCTCCAGGAAGAAAACAAGATCCGAGCGCCTTATTCCCATGGAAAACATTGGCAGAAAAAGGTTTCGGAATTTGGCCAGATGAAGTTTTAGAAGAGGCTCCTTTTGATTTCAAAATTGAACCAGCTCTAAGAATCATTGGTTACAATACAAAAAATCTTTCGGCGGCAATTATGGCTTTTAAGTTGCATTATATTCAAACTGATGTTACTCCGACGCTAGATCGAAAAACAATAGATACTATTTACTCGATTTATAAAAAACAAATTCAGTAATAATTAATTCCACACAAAATATAAAGAGGCTGTTTTATAACAAAAAACAGCCTCTTTTTTTATTTCCTTACTGGCTAACTGGCCCACAGATCAAACAAATTAAACAGATTATCACTGTTTTTTTATACCTGTGTAAATCTGTTTAATCTGTGTCATCTGCGTGCTATTTCAATGTATCTTATTCCGAAAACATATTTTACTAAAACGAAAAGACACATTTCAGTACGCTTCCACTCCAACAATAACAATAGTTAACAAGAACAATAGCAATAACAACAGCAAACTTGAAACTTGAAACTTGAAACTTGAAACTTGAAACTTGAAACTTGAAACTTGAAACCTAAAACGTACCCAAATAAAAAAGCTGCCAAAACATTAGTATGTCTCGACAGCTCCAAAAAAAAAAAAAATATCAATCTTTATCTCTAGAAAGAGTATGTTGTAGCAACCAGAGCAAAAATCGAACCGCCTGTTGGCATAGCATCTTTATCTAAAAAGATATCTTCTGATGCAGCATCGTATCTTAACTCAGGAATTATAGTTAGTTTTCCAACTTTGTAATTTAAAGAAACCGTGTTTGCAAAAACATTTGAACCTGTCAATGTCCCTAAACTTGGCGCAGCACTTTTAGCATCAAAATATTCCATTCTGTAAGCCAATAATAAAGACGGAGAGAATGAATAATTTGCGTATCCTACCAATGAGAACCATTCTCCATCATCTGCACTTACAAAATCATTTTTAGTTTTTGCATAAGTTGCATTAAATCCAAGAGCAAAACTGTCGCTTAATGTTTTTGAAGCAACCAAATCAAATTGCGTTTTATTTTCGTCTGATGCTGGATTTGAACTTCCTGATGTAAAATTCAAATAAGCACTTCCTGTTTCACCAATATATCCAACTTGTCCGATATATGTTTTTTGAGATGAACCTGCATCCATAGCCGATTTAAAGTCTGTTGGGTTGGTTATACCAAACATCGCTGTAAACTTTCCTGAAGTATATTGCGCTTTTAAACCTGTATTAAAGAACGGTCCATAAGAAAAGGCATACGACATACTGTAGTTTTTATTATCGACAGCATCTAAAACCTCGTATCCGATGTGAGTACCAAAACTACCCACAACAAATTTGAATTTTTCGGTAACTTGGTAAGTAAAAAATAATTGTTTAATTAAAAATTTCGCATTTATATCTTTATCTGTTGTTTCATTGTATGAAAATTCGCCGGCTCTTTTTCCGAATCCTAAATCTACAAATACAGAAGCTTTTCCGAAAGTATGCCCCGCTTCAACAGACGCCATTCCTAGTTCGAACGAATCCTGAGAGTTGGTAAAGCTCGTTAATCCATTCATTTGTTTCGAAAAATCGTATTTATAGTACGCATCCGCTGATCCGCCCCATGTCGTCGCTGGTGAAGTTGTTGTTTCTGTATCATCTTGAGCAAAGGCAAAAGAACTCGTTAACATCGCGGCAAAAATGTGTAATACTTTTTTCATGTTTTAATTGGTTTTTGGTTATTAATTGATTTTGGTTAGTTAATCTTTATATAGCTGTAATTAATAGTATATGTCAATCCAAAAAATCTTTCATCTTGCTCAAAAAACCTCTTCATTTTCATTAGCGAATTTATTAACTTTTGTATGAGTAGAACAATCCAAAAGTACTTTTTTGACGTTTTAGAAGCAGAATTATGGATTACAAAAATTAAACAAGCAATAATCGTTATTTGATATTTATACGGATTCATTTTTGAAAATTCAACAATGCTATTTTACCTTTTACACGCCTTAAATCGAGCAAAAAATGAAATACAAATAAAAAATACAACTATAATCCGGCAAAAAAATAGGCAAAAAACCAACAACCCCTATTTTTTTAGGGGGTATTTCAAAAATTGAAATAAAAATAGATTTCACCTTAAAAACCATCCCAATCAAAAATATTGATTTCCAAAAAATATAAATTCCTACAAAAACACCCCTACAAAAGCTCCCCTAAACCTTTTGATCTCTTAAGCCATTTTTTTGATTTTAAAACAAAAAAAAGCCTGTTCAAAAAATGAACAGGCCTATAAAGGAAACAGGATAATTATACTATTCCTGACTATTATATTTTCTTAAAAACTCCCTAACCTTGATTCCAGATTGTTTCAAATCTTCATCTTTCCATTTTCCTTCAGACTTTGCCGATTTCTTCAAAATAGAGCACGTTTCATCTTTATCAGAAACGGACCATGTAATCCAGCTAATCTTTCTGGTTTCCATCCAATCAATGTATTCTTGCCAAGCTTTCATATTTAACGGTCCGTCGCCTGAAGCTTCCATTCCGGCAGATTCTGAAACAAAAACAGGCAATCCTTTTTTTATTGCTGCATCAGTTCGATCTCTTAATTCCTTGCCGTGAGTCGCCGCGTAAAAATGCATGGTGTACATTATATTAGAGTATCCTACAATAGGATCATCTGCAGGAAGATTAATGTCTTGATCCCAGCGGGGGCAACCAACCAAAATAACATTATTAGGATCATTTTCCCTAATGATGCGTATGATCTCCTCAGCATAAGTTTTGACTTCCCACCAAGTTTCATAATCCGGCTCATTGAACACCTCATATATTATATTAGGGTATTTCGCATACTTTCTTGACATCTCTTCAAAAAAAACTGAAGCTTCCTTTAAATTAATATTGTGACTGTGCCAATCAATAACTACATAAATATCAGATTTGATCGCACCGTTTATAACTGCTTCTAGTTTTTCTTTTGCAAACTGCGGATCTTTCATATAGGACCACTCACCTAACTCAATTCCTACTGCCGCGCGAACAACATTACAATTGAAATCCTTTTTCAGCCAACTTACTGCTTTTTCATTATAAAATCTAGGCCACATGCTATGCCAGCCAAAACTCAAACCTCGCAAAACAATTGGCTCATTATTTTGATCCACTAACTGAGTTCCTTTCACACTCAACTGGCCATGCTTTTTAACAAACTGAGCCTGCAAATTGCCCATAATTAGCAACAAAACAAGAGTAAGAAGACAAGCTTTTGATTTCATAAATTTAAAATTTTAAGGAGTTAATCGAAGTGTAATTACATCATGTGAAGCAAGATCTGAAATAAAATTCTTTTTAGTTGTTCCGATTTCTTTGTTTTTCCAAAGATCTTTTATTTTATAAGTCACTTTATTAAAGTCGGCTTCATAGCCAAAATCGGCATCCTTAATAATATTCTTTTTAAAATCGAAATTAATCTTTTTAGCAACGTCGCTTCTGTTTAAAAAAGTAATTGCCCAATTTCCATCGGATAAAGGTTTAACCCAAACTTCTAGACCATCTTCTGCTGCATATTTAAATCCTTGAATTCCGAGTTTATCTTGATTCACTGCGATCAAGTTCTTATTCGTCAAAATTGCTAATGTTTCTTTCGACATTTTTCGATAATCGTTTCCTGAAAATAATGGCGATGACAACATGCACCACATCGCAAAATGTGCTTTGTCTTCGGTATCATTCATTTCGTTTCCAACTTCCATCATGTCAAAATCATTCCAATGATCTGGACCCGAATATTTACGGATATCTTTTCGCATTTCGGCAATTTTCATAAATCCCCAAGAGGACCAATTTTCCGGATGTTTGAATTCGCAATCAAAACAAGGATAAATATCCCCCGAAATCCTCCAAAGATTCCCGATAGGTTTCCCCCATTCCCATGGCTGATTGTCGCCCCATTCGCATAAACTAAAAACAATTGGCCTTCCAGCAGTCTTCAGAGCATTGCTCATTGTGGTATAAGCTTCGGGAGCGGTAATTCCTTTTGTATTGCACCAATCGTATTTCAAGAAATCGATTGCTAATTTAGCATAAAATCGAGCATCTTGATATTCATAACCACGAGTTCCTGGATATCCGGCACAAGTTTGAGTTCCGGCGCAATTGTATAAACCAAATTTCAAGCCTTTGCTATGAACATAATCAACAAGCGCTTTCATTCCGCTAGGAAATTTAACTGGATCAGGAACAAGATCACCATTTGCATCGCGCTCATGCGTCATCCAACCGTCATCCAAAACAATATAATTGTAACCAGCGGCAGCCAAACCTGACGAAACCATAATATCGGCCGTTTCTTTTACTAATTTTTCATTAATATCGGTTCCAAAAGTATTCCAAGAATTCCATCCCATTGGAGGCGTCATGGCTAAACCTTCGAATTTTCCTCCTGTTTGATTATGCGTATTTCCTTGTCCGAAACTTAATGTTGAAACAAATAAAACAAGTACTGAAATAATCTTTTTCATTTTAAGACTTTTAATTAATTATTTTAAAAAAAGTATTCCCTAACTGAGAAAATTAGGGAATACTTAAACCAAACTCAAAAGAAATTACTGCTTACTATTTCAAAACAAATCCCATGTCGTCCATAAGGATTGTGTTTCCACCAAAATTTCCTGATTCTTGAAGCGTTAACTGGTCAAAAGTTGTTGGATTTCCGATATCAGAAAACGGAATCTCAATTGTTGTCCATTGCGATGTTATTGTTTTTTTGATTTGATACGCCCATCCTCCAAAAACAAATATTACGCTCGCTCCAGTGTTAGTTGAAACACTCTTCACTTTTACTCTGAAAGCTTTATATTTTGAAACATCTCTCGAATTGAACTTCATATCGGCTCCATTCCATCCTCCAAAAACAAATTTAATTGCAGCTTCACCCTGAACTTTATCATCTTTGAAATTTGTATCAAATGTATCTCCGCCGCTCCACATCCAGTGTCCAGCATCTCCTTGCAAAACATCATCATACAAAGCTGATCCAACAGCTTCTTCAGAAGTTGTAGAACCTGAAATATTTGTTACAGTCACATATTTATCTGTAGCATTGGCTGGCATTTTAAATTTAATTTCTGTCAATGTTGAAGAAATAACTGGCACATCAATTGTTCCAACTTTTACTGTTGGATTCAAGAAATAATCACCATAAACCGTTACAATATCACCAGCTGCCGCATTAATGGAATTATAGCTATTGAATTTTGGCGTTGGTGGTGCCACTACAAAGTCGTATAAAACGGTCCCTTGTTTTGTAACCAATTTTAATTTATTGCTTGAATTTGCATAAGGTGTTTTTTCATCAATCAATACAAATATTGCAGTATCAGTCACTAATGTTGGATTGAAATACGTATCAAAGTCATTAAAATAGATTTTTGAAACAGTTGAAAGCCCAGTTCCTTGAATGATATAGTAATTTTTAGGATCACCCACCGTTACTGGAACCAAAGTCCCTTCTTTAGATAACGAAACACTTGTAATTACTGGCCCACCTCCGCTACTTGAAGCTTCATCATTACTACAAGATGAAAACACTCCCAGTACCATAAATGCCATAACAAAAGGCAAAAGGTATTTTATTTTTATATTTTTCATAGTTGTCAATTTTTTAGTAATTATTTAAAAGTATATGGAACTGGCGCTTGCAATAACTTAGGATTTTTAGCCACCTCATTATCCGGATAATCCATATAAAAATCATTTGTTGCATGATCTTGGCTGTAAACTGGCGTGTAATGACGTTCAGCATATCGGTCTCCTCTATTTTGAGCCGACATAATTGCGATTGCTTTGTTTTTGTCAATACGTCCTAGATCAAACCAATAATCACCTTCAAAACACAATTCTTTTCTTCTTTCTAAAAAGATGTCGTCAAAAGTAATTGATGTTAAATTTGCCAAACCAGCTCTCTTTCTTACAGCATTGATTGAGCTTAAAGCGCTAGCATCTGTAGTACTCGCATTTGTTCCTAAAACTGCTTCTGCATGAATCAGCAATAATTCAGCGTAACGCATTTTATAAGTATTGTTGTCCATCATTGCCCACGCATCGGCTTGACCGGTAGCACTTCCGTTTACAATACCAATACAGTATTTTTTAATTCCACCGCCAGATGCCTGAGCCAAATCTTTACCAGTTGGAACTGTAAAACCAATACCTTGTGTAGTTTTGATATTTGGGTAAGAATCTCCGCCTACCATAACTGTTTCATGCTTTCTCACATCTCCTGCTCCATATAGAGAAAGAAGCACTTCTTGGCTTGGGCCAAAAACTCCTGCATACGAAGCATTTGATGTAGATAATGTTCCGTCTTGAAATCCAAACTGTGTGTTACAGTTGTTTGCAGAACCATACGCTCCGTCACCTTTCCATTGAATGGCAAAAATAGATTCTTCGTTATTATTGTTTGGATAAGTAAACAAATCACCAAAACTCTTCGTTGGCAATTGATCTCCTCCTAACAATTTAAATTCTCCACTACTGATTACAGCTTCTGCCATAGCTTTTGCATTTGCATAATCTTTTTGGTACAAATACACTTTAGCCAACATTGCTCTTGCAGAACCTTTAGAAACGTGTCCATTATTTGCATAATTAGTTCCTCTTGTTTTAGCAGCTAATAATTCAATTGCTTTTAAATAATCCATTGTGATTAATTTATAAATATCAGCAACTGTATTTGTATTCACATAAGGATTACTTGTATAATCCAGCGGGTTTTCAATAATTGGCACCGGCCCCCAAAGCCTTACCAAATCAAAATAAGCCGTAGCTCTCATGAAGTAAGCTTCTCCGATTGTATTGTTCAAAACTGCTTTATCGACGTCTGGACCTACTCTGGCAGCCAAAAAGTTAATAATCATATTAGATTGCTGCACATTTGCCCATAATGACGACCAACCATTTACTAATTCAGGATCACTTCCGTTTAGTGAAAATGTTCTTAATCCGCTTACGTCAGGAGAACCTGAATACATGTTTCCTGAACCCACTTCAAGCGCCCACCAAAACTTGTTATACATTTGGAACCAAGTTCTGCTGTACATACCATTTGTAGCCGATGAAACCTGATCGTTTGTGCTGTAATATGAATCTAAACTTATTCCATCTTCAGAAGGTCTGTCTGTAAAATCATCTGAACATGAAGCAAAAGTCAGAAATGCCGTTGCTATCAAAAGCAAACTATATCGAGTTAAAAAAGATTTCTTTTTCATTTTTTTTTAATTTTTAAAATTCTAAGTTAAGACCAACTAAAAACGTTCTTGCAATTGGATATCTTCCGTTGTCAATTCCTGATAAAAGCACATTTTGATTAAATGAACCAATCTCTGGATCGTAACCTGAATATTTAGTAAACGTGTATAAATTTTGAGCAGATCCGTATAATCTTAATCTTGAAATTTTATATTTTGAAATAACATCCTGTGGCAAAGAATACCCTAACGTAACGTTTTGAATTCTCAAATAAGAACCATCCTCAACATAACGATCCGAAATCAGCAAGTTAGTATTTGAAGCATCAGCAAGTGGTCTTGGATTATTGCTTGCCGTATTTGTAGAAGAATAATAATCCATTGCATCAACTAACTGATTGTCATACAAAGAAGCATTTGTTGTTCCTGCTCTTTTCGTCAAGTTCATAACATCATTTCCGTATGATCCTTGAAGGAAAATAGAAAGATCTACATTTTTATACTTGAAATTATTTGTAAAACCGTAAGTGAATTTTGGATGCGGATTTCCGATGAACGTTTTATCAGCGGCATCAATTTTTCCGTCGCCATTTACATCAACATATTTCACATCTCCAAGTGAAGTTTCTCCAGCTCCAGTTCCAACAGCCTGACCAAATTGAAGCGGTGCTTTATCTAAAACTGCCTGATCTTTAAAAATTCCGTCTGTTTTATATCCGTAGAACAATCCAATTGGATTTCCAACTGTAGTATTAGTAACAACAACTGGCTGATATCCGTTTGTATTTACCTCTTGCGTCAACACAATTCCGTTTGCGATTTCATCCAAATTATTTTTGTAATGAGAAACCACCATTGAAGCATTCCAATTGAAATTTCCTGTAGATCTCAAGTCATAACCAAGAGTCAAATCAAAACCTTTGTTGCTCATTGTACCTAAATTAGAATAAGGTGCCGAAACTCCTCCGTATTGACCTCCACCTCCAGTTAAGTAAAGCGGCAATGGCACTTGGAATAAGAAACCTTCTGATTTTTTGTCATAAACATCAAAACTTGCAGAAAGTTTACTGTCAAACAAAGTAAAGTCGATACCAATATTGGTTTGGTTTAATGATTCCCAAACTAAATTTGGATTTGGATAATTTGACGGTAAAAATCCGCTTCCTAATCCTGAATTTTGAGTTCCTAACATTGCAGAGTAACTGTTGTTTGGAATTTGCTGATTTCCAGTTTCTCCGTAACCAATTCTAAATTTAATATTGTCAATATATTTGCGTGTTCCTTCCATGAAAGATTCATTAGACAATCTCCAAGAACCAGAAATCGCATTGAAAACACCTTTTTGATTGTCTGTAGTTGGGTCAAATTTAGACGAAACGTCCTGTCTGATCGAAGCCGTAATACTGTATTTATCATTGAAATCATAAATAATACGAGCAAAAAGAGACGAAAGTGATGCACTACCTTTATATTGAGTAACTGTATTATTATCTACATCAGCTAAATTTATTGTATGAATTGAATTGGTTTTGAAGCCTTGCGCTGATGCAATCAAACCTTCCCAATGAGAATCGTTAGCTTCCTGACCTGCTAAAACCGTGAATTTATGTTTCCCAATAGTTTTATCGTAAGTCAATAAATTTTTGATGTTTGTAGAATACCAATTTTGTCTTCTTACATCAAGATCTGCTAATAAATTGGTTTGGCTTCCCCATTTATAAGATGGTCTGAAATCGTCATTTTCAGAAAATTCAGTATTTGCAGCTAATTCGATACGGTATTTCAAGCCTTTAACAATTTCAGCCTCAGCATATACATTTCCAAGGAAATTTTTTCTAATCAATTTATTATCTCTAGTTAAAGCTTCAGCAACTGGATTATAATAGGTTACGCTCTGCTCTGATGTTGGTGGTCCGGCAAAAGTTCCATCTACATTTCTAACTGGGATATCAGGCGACTGTAATAAAGTGTTTGAAATCAAACCAGAGAAACTTTGGTTAACTGTAATTCTTTCATTTGTGATACCACCTGTAAGATTTCCTCCAACTCTCAACCAAGACTTGATTTTAGAATCCAAATTCAATCTAACTGTATATCTTTTTAAACCAGAATTGATGATCGTTCCTTCGTTATCTAAATAACTTCCAGACAAATAGTAGCTTGTTCCATCTTTAGCACCAGAAAAAGATAACTGATGGCTGTTTGAAATAGCTGTTCTATAAACCTCATCTTGCCAATTCGTTCCAGGCCCCAATAATTCAGGATGAGAAAATTCCTGACGTGTTTGGAAACCCCATAATTTTGCCAAATTAGTTTTCAAAGTTGCATATTCTGGCAAAGTCAAAACATCTAATTTATTGGCAACAGTTGCGAACGAAGTGTAGTTTTCATAAGATACTTTTCCTGTTCCTTTTTTACCTTGTTTTGTAGTAATAATGATAACACCATTTGCACCTCTAGATCCATAAATTGCTGTTGCAGAAGCATCTTTCAAGATATCCATAGATTCAATATCATTTGGATTGATCATAGAAAGCGGGCTCATCGCGTTGTTTCCGCTTCCTCCCGAAGAAGAAAAACCGTCTTTTCCTGCCAAAGTCTGGCCACTTGTAGATTTTCCAGTTGCGTCTCCAGAAATAGGCACACCATCAATTACATACAAAGGCTCGTTTGTCCCTGTAATAGAAGTAGTTCCACGAACTCTTACAGAAGCTGCACCTCCAGGCTGTCCAGAGTTGTTTGTTACCGAAACCCCAGCCGCTTTACCCTGAAGCATCTGATCGATAGAAACTTGCTTTAAATTTTCAATATCTGATGACTTTACCGAAGATATTGAACCGTTTACGTCTTTCTTTTTCTGAGTTCCGTAACCAATTACAACTACCTCTTTTAAATCTTCTGAGCTAGATTGCAGCGTAACATTGATTTTTGTTCTGCCGCCGACAGCTATTTTTTGAGAATCAAATCCAATAAATGAAACTAATAAAGTTCCGTTTGCAGGAGCATCGATCGTGTATTTACCATCAAAATCAGTTGAGGCAGTAGTTTTTGTGCCAACAACAGAAATGTTGGCTCCCGGAATGGTCAATCCCTTGTCATCAGAAACTACTCCTGATATTTTAACCTGAGCAGTAATAAAATTACTAGTCAGTAACAAGAATAAAATCAAAGGAACCGCTCTGTGGTTAGCATTCCAATGAATAAAGTTAGTCATTAGTTTTTTCATAATAAATGTTTGGTTAGTTTAAATTGTTTTACTCATAATTAAGCAATAAAAAGGGTGTGATTTATTTCCTAAATTATGTAACAAATCTATAACAGAACAAAACATCAAATCGATAGTATTATATCATTTAATGATAATATTTTTACTATATCAGTTAAAAAAAACACATATGAAAATAAAAACAGACTTTAATTACGTTTTTCACAATAACATCTCTTAAATCACCAGTTCTTATAAATAAAAATGAACGAATTTGCCAAAAGCAAACGATTTCGTTAAAAATAATATTTGTTTGTGAAAAAAAAGTATCACTATAAAATACGTTTCAATCCCGAAAATTCTTCGCGATATTGGCTAGGAGTGCAATTTTTGGTCGCTTTAAAACTACGATTAAAGTTGGCAATATTATTGAAACCAGATTTAAAAGCGACTTCAGAAACACTCATATCTTTCTCAACCAGCCAGCGTGCCGCATATCCTATTCGGATATCGTTAATATAGTTGACAAAAGTTTTTCCTGTGCGTTTTTTAATAAATCGATTAAAAGAAATTATAGACATGCTTGCCACATTTGCAGCATCTTCTAAAGTGATTTTATCAGCAAAGTTTTTCTGAACATATTCATAAACCAACTTCATTTTATCATAATCATCAAACGTATCATAATCTACCGTATAAGTAGAAAGCAAACGCTGATTTCTGGAATTTGCCAGATCATATAATAAGGAAGTAATTTCCAAAAAATAATCCATTCCGTCTAATTTAGACAGTCTTACAAGCCTTGGCGTCAATTCTTCGGCTGTTTTTTTTGAAAAAAGAATTCCATGGATCGATCTGTTAAACATATCTCGGATCGGATTCATGATTCGTCTTGAAAGCAACGATTCGTGAAATAAATCATTATGAAACTGTATTGTGATTTCATGAATTTTTTTGCTCGTGCATTTATTCAACTCCCAACCATGATATAAATTTGGCCCAATTAAAACCAATTCAACATTGTCGATTTCCTCAATATTATCTCCAACAACACGCTTCACTCCTTTTCCATTTAAGATAAAATTGATCTCAAACTCTGGATGATAATGAACAGGAAAATCAAAACTATCCTTAACTCTGTCAAAAACCAAAAAACTATCTCCAGCCGATAGCGGTGCGATTTCTCTATAAAAATTTTTAGCGTTGCTCATATCTTAAAAACTATTTCATGAAATAATAGGTCATTTTTTGTTTGCAATAATATGATATATAATTGATAAAATAATATTAATTACAGAATAAACATCCAATTATCTTTGAAAAATAGAATTATCAATTTTATAAAAACTGTATTAATAATAAACATTAATCATTTTTTCTAGAATATCTTTTTATAGTTTTAATAATTTTATCTAGAAAACCATGCTGAATTATCGATTGAAATTTACACTGTAAAAATCACGTGCTCAAGACCTAATTCTGTGCAGATTACATAAAAAAACCAAATGAAAAAAAACATACTTGCTATTTTTATAATCCTATTTATAGGAACTTCATGCTCTTCAAAAAGCATTGTAAGTGATACTAATTTGTCAATTTCAGATAAAAAAGCGACACCTGAAACTGTAGCACTTTATAAAAAACTAAATCAATTAATCCAGAAAGGATATCTTTTCGGGCATCAAGACGACCTTGCTTATGGCGTAAATTGGAAATATGAAAACGGCCGAAGCGATGTCAAAGAAACAGCAGGAGATTATCCAGCAGTTTATGGCTGGGATATCGCGGGTTTGGAAAAAGACGATTATAAAAATATCGACGGAGTTCCTTTTGATAAAATGAAGCAATACATAAAAGAAGCAAATGAACGTGGCGGAATTTCGACAATAAGCTGGCATTTTGACAATCCCGCAACCGGAAAAAATGCTTGGGACAACACCCCAAATACGATCAAAACAATTTTGCCTGGCGGCGAAAATCATAAAAAATTTACTTCTAGGCTTGATAAAGCTTCCGTTTTCTTTCTGTCTTTGAAAGATAAAAAAGGGAAAAACATTCCGATACTTTTCAGACCTTATCACGAACTTACTGGAGGCTGGTTTTGGTGGGGAAAAGGAAATTGTACGCCTGAAGAATTCAAAGCAATATGGAAATTCACCTTTGAATACCTTCAAAAAAAGGGCGTTCACAACCTAATTTATATTTACAATACTAGCAGTTTTGGCACAAAAGAAGATTTTCTCGCGAATTATCCTGGCGATAATTATGCCGATATTTTGAGCTTTGACAGTTATCAAAATAATGACGACAAAGACGGCAAAAAATTCATTGACGAAGTTCAGAAGCAACTTAAAATTATAAACGAAATTGGTTTAGAAAAACACAAATTAATCGCCATTGCCGAAGCAGGTTACGAAGCTGTTCCAGATCCAAAATGGTGGACAGGAACTTTAAACAAAGCGATTGGTGATTACAAAATATCTTATGTTTTGCTTTGGAGAAACCACGGCTGGCAAGAGAAGGAACAAAAAATGCATTATTACGCTCCGTTTTCAGGACAAGTCAGCGAAAAGGATTTTATCGATTTTTACAACCTCGATAAAACGCTCTTTGAAAAAGACATTCAAAAAGTTTTAAAATAACAACCAAATCTAAATTACAACCATTAAAAAGAACTCAATGCACGACAAAATTAATTTAAAAGAAAAAATCGGTTACGGTCTTGGAGACGCTGCATCATCCATGTTTTGGAAAATTTTCAGCATGTATCTTCTCTTTTTCTATACCGATGTTTTCGGATTAGCGCCGGCTGTCGTAGGAACCATGTTTTTAATTACAAGAATCTGGGATTCCTGTTTTGACCCTATCGTAGGAATCATTGCCGACAGAACAAAAACAAAATGGGGGAAATTCAGACCCTATTTGCTGTGGGTTGCCGTGCCTTTTGCCGTAATTGGAGTTTTGACTTTTTATACTCCAGACTTTGATGAAAAAGGAAAAATCATCTACGCATACGTGACTTATTCGCTAATGATGATGATTTATTCCTTAATCAATGTTCCTTATGCTTCACTTTTGGGCGTAATGTCGTCTGACCGAAAAGAAAGAACAACTTTATCTTCATACCGAATGGTTTTTGCTTTTGGAGGAAGTCTTTTGGCACTTTGGCTGATAGAACCTTTGGTGAACTATTTTGGTGGGAGCCTGAACTCTAAAACAGGCTGGTTAATCACAATTGCCGTTTTCGGATTTATTACAACAGCATTTTTCTGGGCTTGTTTTTTCTTTACCAAAGAAAGAGTAAAACCAATTGAAAACGAAGAATCAAATTTAAAAGAAGATCTAAAAGATTTACTTCAAAACCGTCCTTGGTGGATTTTATTAGGCGCAGGAATTGGGACTTTAGTTTTTAACTCTATCCGAGATGGTGCGGCCGTTTATTATTTCAAATATTATGTAAGCAGTTCTATCAACTTTGATTTTTCGCTTTTTGGAACTGATTTCCACATGACGCCAACTTCCATCTATTTGGTTTTGGGTCAAGCGGCAAATATTATCGGAGTGATTTTGGCAACTCCAATTGCGAACAAAATTGGGAAGAAAAAGACCTTTTTCGGAGCAATGGCTCTGGCTTCAATTTTAAGCATGATTTTCTATTTCTTCGGAAAAGAAGATGTTTTCCTAATTATGACTTTCCAACTTTTAATCAGTATTTGTGCGGGTTGTATTTTTCCATTAATCTGGTCAATGTATGCAGACAGCGCCGATTATTCGGAATGGAAACAAGGACGTCGTGCAACTGGATTAATATTTTCAGCTTCATCAATGTCACAAAAATTCGGATGGACAATTGGTGGTGCTGGCGCCGGATGGCTTTTGGGTTATTACGGTTTTCAAGCCAATGTTGAACAAACTGCCACAGCACAACACGGAATTCAGTTAATGTTAAGTATACTTCCTGCAATCGCAGCAGCAATATCAGTCGCTTTTATCTTATTCTATCCTTTATCTGAAGAAAAACTGCAAACGATCGAACAAGATTTAAACGAAAAAAGAGACCAAAAAATTTAAACATAAATCAGATACAGAAATAAAAATATATGACAACAATAGCATCTTCAGTTGGTTTTCAAGATCGAAAAGCAGCATTAGAAAAAGAACATAAAACACTCATTGAGCAAAAAAATGCTCCTGAAGAAAATGCAGGAAACGGAATCTATCAGCGTTATCAAAACCCTGTTGTTACTGCGGCTCACGTGCCTTTGAACTGGCGTTTTGATTTAAACGAAAAAACAAATCCGTTTTTGCAGGAAAGAATCGGGATGAATGCTGCTTTCAACGCTGGCGCAATGAAATGGAACAAGAAATATTTGCTTGCAGTACGTGTTGAAGGAATCGACAGAAAATCTTTTTTTGCTATTGCAGAAAGTCCAAACGGAATTGATAATTTCAAATTTTGGGAAAAACCATGTGTAATTCCGCAAACCGAAGAACCGGATACAAACGTTTATGATATGCGCTTGATTAACCACGAAGACGGCTGGGTTTATGGTATTTTTTGTACCGAAAGAAAAGATCCAAAAGCACCAAAAGGCGATACAAGTTCGGCTGTAGCCAATGCCGGAATCGTGCGTTCTAAGGATTTAGTAAGCTGGGAAAGACTTCCTGATTTGATCTCGAACACAGGACAACAACGAAATGTAGTATTGCATCCTGAATTCGTAAACGGAAAATACGCTTTATACACGCGTCCACAAGATGGTTTTATTGATGTAGGTTCAGGAGGTGGAATCGGTTTAGGATATGTTGACGACATGACAAATCCTATCGTGAAAGACGAAAAAATCATTTTCGGGAAACAATATCATACTATTTATGAACTCAAAAATGGTCTTGGCCCAGCTCCAATCAAAACAGAAAAAGGCTGGTTGCATTTGGCACATGGCGTTCGTAATACTGCGGCAGGTTTGCGTTATACACTTTATATGTTCATGACCGATTTAAATGATATCACAAAAGTAACGCACGTTCCAGCAGGCCATTTTATGGGTCCAGAAGGAATTGAAAGAGTTGGCGACGTATCAAATGTATTGTTTTCAAATGGATGGATCGAAGATACTGACGGAACAGTTTACATTTATTATGCATCATCAGATACGCGAATGCATGTTGCGGTTTCATCAGTTGCAAAACTAATTGATTACGTTACAAATACCCCAGAAGATACTTTTATTTCTGCAGGTTCTGTAAAAACAATCATCAGCCAAATCGATAAAAATAACGCAATATAATTCGTCGTGTCAGCAAAACTAAAGCAATTAAAATCTGAACTTTCAGCAGAACTTGACGCTATTTTAAAATATTGGTCAAAACATACGATCGATAATCAAAATGGCGGTTTTATTGGGCAAATTGATTTCAACGATCACATCCTCGCTAATTCTGAAAAAGGCTCGGTTTTAAATGCCCGAATTTTATGGTCTTTTTCTGCCAGTTATCAGGTAACTAAAAAAGAAGAGCATAAAGAATTGGCTAAAAGGGCTTTTGAATTTCTTTCAAAATATTTTTATGATACCGAATTTGGAGGTTTATTTTGGAGCATAAATGTAGACAAAACTCCGAAAGACACTAAAAATCAAATTTACGCTCTGGCTTTTGCGATTTATGGATTATCTGAATATTATGCTATTTCTAAAGATAATCAAGCTTTAGAAATAGCCATCAATTTATATTTAAAAATCCAGGAACACAGTTACGATTCTGAAAACAAAGGTTATTTTGAAGCCTTTACCCGAGATTGGCAAAATATTGATGATTTGCGTTTAAGCGAAAAAGACGCCAACGAGAAAAAAACAATGAATACGCATTTGCATATTGTAGAAGCTTATGCGAATTTGTTTAAAGTCTGGAAAGACAAAACGCTCCAAAGTGATATTATAGGATTGCTTGAAACTATTCACAAGTATTTCATCAACACTAAAACCGGGCATTTACGTTTGTTTTTTGATGAAAACTGGGTCGAAAAACCAGATGTAATTTCATACGGCCATGATGTTGAGGCCGCTTGGCTTTTATTACAATGCGCCGAAATATCTGAAGACAAAAGCTTGATTTCACGTTATCAAAAACACGCTGTTTTGATGGCCGAAGTTACGAAGGAAGGTTTAGATTCTGATGGTGGTTTGTGGTACGAATTTGATCCAAAAAACAATGAATTAGTTGCCGAAAAACATTGGTGGGTTCAGGCAGAAGCTTTAATTGGCTTTTATAATGCCTACCAATTAACAGATGACGAAACGTATTTAGATATTGTTTTTAAAAATTGGGATTTCATTAAAAAACATATTATTGACAAACAAAACGGCGAGTGGTTTTGGGGAATTTATCGTGATTATTCGTTAATCGAAAAAGACAAAGCAGGTTTCTGGAAATGTCCTTATCACAATAGCCGTGCATGTTTAGAGCTTATCAATCGAATAAAAACGCAAAAATGAAAACAACATTTCTTAAAATAGCATTTCTCAGCTTATCAATTTTAACCATTGTTAGTTGCTCTTCAGATAAAGAAGATTCCGGAGAAGTCATAATCGATCCGCCAACACAGGATGATCCTTTAACGACCACAAACGCACCAACCTATATGGTCGATGCAAATGCTACTAAAGAAACAGTTGCCTTATTTTACAATTTAAAAAGATTAGCGAAAACCAAAACTGCAATTGGTCAACAAGATGCTTTTAATAGTTTTTATCAAGATGTTGGAGGCGATTCAGATATCAAAAAAAACACGGGTTATGATCCTGCAATTTTAGGTTCGGATTTTATGTTTATTACCGATAAAAGCAATGATGGCACAGCAAATAATTGGTTTTATCAACAAGAACAAAAAATTGTTGCTGATGTAAAAGTCGCTTATTCAAAAGGAATGATAAATACATTTTGCTGGCATTTACGAGAACCAAACAAAGAAGAATCTTTTTATGCAGCCGATATGACATCGGACCAAAAAACTACTGCTTACAAAAGTATTTTGCCTGGCGGAACAAATAACGAATGGTACAAGAAAAAACTGGATAAAGTTGCCAGTGTTATCTCAAACTTAAAAGGGACAAACGGCGAATTGATTCCGATAATTTTTAGGCCTTTTCATGAATTTGATGGAAGCTGGTTTTGGTGGGGAGCAAGTTTTTCGACATCTGATGAATACAAAAAAGCCTATCAATTCACGGTTGATTACTTAAAAAACACAAAAGGTGTTCACAACATTTTATATGCTTTTTCTCCTGACAATTCGTACACTATTCTATCTGATTATTTGAGTCGTTATCCGGGTGATAATTATGTTGACATCATCGGGATGGATAATTATGGTGATTTTGATAATCAAGGACAAACGGGAGCTGACAGAGCTAATAGCAAACTGAAAATGCTGTCAGACTATGCAAAAACAAAAGTAAAAATCGCTGCTTTAACTGAAACAGGTTATCGCGTAACAAGTACAACACCTGCCATTACCGATTGGTTTTCGACACTTTTATACAGTGCATTAACTAAAAATGAAATTCAAATCAGTTATGTAATGTTTTGGAACAACAACAAAGACGGATATTATGTTCCAAATGGTTCGGTTTCAAATGCGACTGATTTTAAAACTTTTGCAACAAAATCAAAATCGGCATTAGTGAATTCTTTGCCGAAGATGTATGAAATGCCGAAATAACGCAAAGTTTGTCATTCCGAGGAACGAGGAATCTCCGCGAGTAACTCTTCTCCGAGAATCGCCAATCTTTGTCGCGCTTCTTGTGAAGATTCCTAGTTCCTCGAAATGACAAGATTGTGAGAAATTGAAAAACAAAAACATCTATTGAAACCACAAACCCTAGCCCTGATAGAAGTGGAAATCCTTTTATTTTTTTCTTTAAAAAATAAAAGATTGCAACGGATAGCAGGATTAGCTCCTAAAAAATATAATATGAAAAATATATTTCTCAAAACCCTCGCATTCACTTTATTTTTTGCTGCAATCGCTTGTCAGGCGCAGGAACGAATTACAGTAAAAGGAACGCAATTTTATAAGGGCGATAAACCGTACGCATACATTGGAACAAATTATTGGTACGGAAGTTTGCTGGCTTCTAAAAAAGTGGGTGATCGTAAAAGATTGCTTCAGGAACTCGATTTGATGCAAAAAAACGGAATCGATAATTTGAGAATTTTAGTTGGCGGAGACGGCGGAAAATATGATTTTACTGTTCGTCCGGCTTTACAATATGACCAAGGAAAATATGACGCAGATTTACTCGACGGATTAGATTTCCTGATCAATGAAATGCGCAAACGAAAAATGTATGCTGTTTTGTATTTGACCAATAATTGGGAATGGTCTGGTGGCATGTCGCAATATTTAGAATGGAACGGCAAAGGCCCGATTCCGGTTCCAGGAATTGCACCAAATACTTGGCCTCAATTTATGGCTTATACAGAACAATTTCATAGTTGCGAACCATGCATGAAAGCTTTAGAAAATCATGTAAAGTTTATTATGGGAAGAACAAACGCCTATTCTCACAAAAAATATACTGAAGACAACACAATTATGGCATGGCAAGTTGGGAATGAACCAAGGCTTTTTACGGTTGAAAATGAAGCAAAATTTACAGTTTGGCTTAACAATATTGTAAACTTAATGGACAGTTTAGACAAAAACCATTTGATTTCAACAGGTTCTGAAGGATTGAACAGCTCGAATGACGATATCGGAATTTTTGAAAGAACACATCAAAATCCGAATATTGATTATTTGACTATGCACATTTGGCCAAAAAACTGGGGTTGGTTTAAAGCTGATAATGCTGAAAAAACTTTGCCTCCGACACTGGAAAATGCTGGAAAATATATTGACAAACATGTGGCCGTTGCAAACCATTTAAAGCGACCAATTATTATTGAAGAATTTGGTTTGGGAAGAGAAAACGAAAGTTTGCTACCAACATCATCAGTAGCAAACAGAAACATTTTTTATAATTATATTTTTAGCCGAGTTGCAGAAAGCGTTAAAAACAACGGCGCCTTGCAAGGAGCAAATTTCTGGGGATTTGGTGGAGAAGGAAAAGCCATAAACGAATCTGGAAAATGGAGTCCCGGAGATCCTTTAACCACCGACCCGCCTCAAGAACCACAGGGTTTGAATTCTGTTTTTTCTTCAGATCAATCGACTTTGGGAATTGTGAGAAAATACAATTTACAATTCAAAAAATAAATGAAATCATATCAAATTGTATTCTTTGTTTTTTCTCGATGATTGATTAAAAAAAAATCTCTTAATAACTGGACTGAAGTCCAGCTCTACAATATGGATCGAGCCAAAGGCTCTTTTACGTTCCGAAGGAACAAATTATATTGTAGGGCTGGACTTCAGTCCAGTTTTGTTTAGATTATGTAATGCAAATTAAGCTAATATCTTCTCAATCGTATTCAATTCATCATGCGTAAATTCCGTATTTTGCAGACAATCAATATTATTACACAATTGTTTTACAGAACTTGCTCCAATTAAAACAGAGGTAATTCGTTTATCTTTCTGCAACCAAGCCAAAGCCATTTGTGCTAAAGATTGATTTCTGCTCTCTGCAATTTCATTCAACTGAATTAATTTCTGAATTCTTTCCTGCGTAACTTCATCTTCTCTCAAATGCCCGTTCGGATTATGCGCGCGTGAGTTTTCAGGAATTCCGTTTAAATATTTATCAGTCAAAAGGCCTTGTGCCAAAGGCGAAAACGCAATACAGCCTACTCCTTTTTCTTCTAAAACATCTAATAAACCATCTTCAACCCAACGTTGTAGCATTGAGTATTTAGCTTGGTGAATCAAACAGGGCGTTCCTAATTGTTTCAATACATCAACAGCAACTCGAGTTTGTTCTGCCGAATAATTGCTGATTCCGACATATAGAGCTTTTCCGCTTCTTACAGCGTGATCTAAAGCCAACATAGTTTCTTCGATTGGCGTTTCAGGGTCTGGACGATGTGAGTAGAAAATATCTACATAATCGATATTCATTCGTTTTAAACTCTGATCTAAACTCGAAAGCAAATATTTTCTCGAACCCCAATCTCCGTATGGTCCTTTCCACATTGTATAGCCTGCTTTGGTAGAAATTACGATTTCGTCACGTAGATTTCCTTGAAAATTATGCCATAATATTTTTCCAAAATTCTCTTCGGCAGACCCTGGAACCGGTCCGTAATTATTTGCTAAATCGAAGTGTGTTATTCCTTTATCAAAAGCCTCAATAGCAATACTTTCGGCATTTTCAAAATTATCAACTGAGCCGAAGTTATGCCATAATCCTAAGGAAATTTCAGGCAGTAATAGCCCGCTTTTTCCGCATCTGTTATATTTCATTATTTTAATTTAAGGTTGGTATTTTAATAGATTTTAAAAATACAAAAAAACTCCCGCAGATTTTGCAGATTCAGGAGATAAAAAAATTTGTCAAATTTATGAGCGTAAAATTAAAAATCGCCACGAATTCACGAATTTTCAAATAATTCATTCGTGAATTCGTGGCGAAAAAAAACTTTGCGCCTCTGCGACTTTGCGAGATTAAAACTTTTATTCTTTTATCTCAAAACCACTCTGCAAACCTTTATCAGAACTTCCTCCAACCATTATTTTAAAAGTCCCCGGTTCAACTAAATATTTCCCTTCATTATCATAAAATCCAAGTGCTGCATCTGTTAAAGTAAAATTTACTGTCTTAGTTTCACCTTTTTTCAAGTTTACCAATTCAAAACCTTTCAATTCTTTTATCGGACGAACGATGCTCGCATATTCATCATGAATGTATAATTGCACCACTTCTTTTCCATCATAATTTCCAGTATTTGTAACCTCAACGCTAACTTGAACCCTTTCTCCTTTTGCAAAAGAAGTTTTATTCAATTTCAAGTTTTTATAATCGAAAGTTGTGTAGCTCAAACCAAAACCAAACGGAAATTGAGGGGTTTTCTCCACATCCATATAATGCGACCAAAAAACATTTTTATCACTGTCAGTTGGTCTTCCCGTACTGTATTTATTGTAATAAATTGGCACTTGCCCAACATTTCTAGGGAAAGACATAGGTAATTTTCCGCTTGGGTTGTAATCTCCGTACAAAACCTGAGCCACCGCATTTCCTGTCTGAGTTCCTAATTGCCAAGCTTCCACAATTGCTGGAACATTCTCCGCAGCCCAAGGAATACTCAACGGACGGCCGTTATTTAAAACCAAAACTACATTTGGATTTACTTTATAAACTTCTTCCAATAATTCTTGCTGCAATCCAGGCAAATTCAAATCCGTTCTACTTCTTCCCTCACCACTTTGAAAACCGTATTCACCTAAAACCATTACGACAACATCAGCATTTTTTGCTGCTATTTTCGCCGCTTCGAATCCGCTTTTATCGGCTGTGTTGAAAATTGTTTCGGTTAAAAAAGTAGCTTTTTGTTTTAATAAATCAACACCTTTTTCAAAAGTCAGCTGATTGTCTTTGTATTGCTGCATTCCTTCTAAAACTGAAACCGCTGTATTATCATCAGCCGCAATTCTCCAGCTTCCTAGCGGACTGTTTTTATCATTTGCCAAAGCGCCAATCAAAGCGATTTTTTGTCCCGATTTCTTTAGCGGAAGCAAATTCTTCTCGTTTTTCAATAAAACGATCGATTTCTTCGCCATATCCAAAACACCATCATTATTAGCTTTGCTTCCAACAACTTCTTTTTCGCGTTTTTCATCACAATATCTATACGGATCATCAAATAATCCTAATTCAAACTTCACTCTTAAAATTCGGCGAACAGCATCATCGACCAAAGCTTCTTTTACTTTTCCTGATTTTACCAAATCAACCAATTTGGCCACATACAAATACGATTCCATATCCATATCAGAACCCGCAATCACGGCTTTTGCCGTTGCATCGGCTTCATCTTTTGCGTAACCGTGCGCAATCATTTCGCGAATTGAAGCATAATCCGAAATCACAAATCCGTCAAACTTCCATTTTCCCTTTAAAATATCTCTTTGTAAAAAGGCATTTCCAGTTGCCGGAACACCATTCAGCGTATTAAATGAATTCATAAACGTACGAACTCCAGCCTCAACAGTCGCTTCAAAAGGAGGCAAAACCGAATTGTACAATTTAGAATTACTGATATCCACAATATTATATTCCAATCCCGCTTCAACATAACCGTATGCCGCAAAATGTTTCGCGCAAGCCGCAATCGTATTTACTTTAGCCAAATCGGCAACCGTTTCTCCTTGAAAACCTTTTACTCTTGCATAAGCTACTTTACTTCCCAGATAAGGATCTTCTCCCGCACCTTCCATCACACGTCCCCAACGCGCATCATTCGCAACGTCAACATTTGGTCCAAAAGTCCAATTAATTCCAGATGCCGAAGCTTCATCTGCCGCAATCGCCGCCGACTTTTTAATCGCTTCCAAATCCCAACTCGCTGCTTCTGCAAGTGGAATTGGGCTTAACGTTTTATAGCCATGAATTACATCAAAACCAATAATAAGCGGAATTCCCAATCGCGTCTCCTCAACCGCAATTTTCTGTACGGCGCGAACCTCTTTCACACCGCGAACCGTCAGCATCGAACCAACTAATCCTTTTCTTAAATGCTCGTATTTTAATTCGGCTGTTCCTCCTTTTGGCGCTGGGCCTGTCACATCCCAAAAACCGTTATATTGGTTCATCTGTCCCACTTTTTCCTCCAAAGTCATTAAAGGCAAAAGCAAATCTATACGCTGTTCAACAGTTTTATTTTTATCCAGATATGGCTTTTTTTGTGCATTCATATTTCCAATGGTAAACAGGGACAAAACCCCAATAATAATTATTTTTTTATTTTTCATGGTTAGTTTTTTTTAAGGGGCTAAGGTTCTAAGATGCTGAGATCCTAAGTTTCTTTTTTTGGGCGCGAACTTGTCCCGATAGCTATCGGGAGGCTATCCGCTTCAAGTCCTCGCACTTCCTTCGTCAGGCTGTGGGCTTTACACTGCTATCCCTCACGCGAACGGTTTCATGAGAACTTTTTCGGTTTTTATTTTTCAATACAAAGTTTTGTCAGACTGAGCCGAGTCGAAGTCCACAAACAAAATCGCCAATCTTTGCGGGACTTCGACTCCGCTCAGTCTGACATAAAATGCAGAAAAATCTAAAATCTTTACTCTTTGTTCTTTCCTCTTTCTTCTAAAATCTCAATCTTCAGAACTAAAACAAGAAGCCGGCAAATTCACCTTATTAAACAAATCTGACTGAATTGTATTTCCCCAGGCAAATCTCACTTTTGCTGGTTGAGTGACTTTTTTACTCGTCAAGATCACCTTATTATCTTTTATCGAAGCTTCAGCAGGAAAGAAATTTCCATCGGCGCCAGCCACTTCAAACTGATTCGAAACTTTATCTTTGAAATATAATCCGTCAGCATAATCAAAAGAAACAACAACTTTATTTTTATCTATTTTAAAGTCTTTAAAAAGCGGACCGTTAACCAAATTAGAGTTGGTTTTGTAAACTTCGGCAAGCGCCAAATTAGCCAAACGAATTCCAACCGACTTTTTATTCTTTGGATGAATATCGATTGTATCAGAAATATCAGAAGTCAAAACCATTCCGATTTTAGAAACTTCTTTCAATAATTTTCTTTGAGAATTTCTTACAGTTACGTTTGAGAAATTATTGCTTCCTGTTTTAAAAGGCGCAATCTGTACATAATAAAACGGAAAATCATCGTTCCATTCCTTTCTCCATGAAGTAATCAACGCGCCTAGAGTCTTATCATAAACCAAAGAACCAACATTTGATTCTCCTTGATACCAAAGCGTTCCTGCAATTTTAAATCCAACCAATGGATAAATCATAGCGTTGTAAGCACGTCCAGGTTGTCTTGGGCCGTATTCTTGTTCGTTTAATTTTTTGGCATTTTCTAATAAAAGCGGATCGTTGTTTACGACTTCTTCCGGCATCCAAATTTCTGCAGGAGTTCCTCCCCAATTTGAAGAAATCAATCCAATTGGAACATTTTTCAAATCTTCGCGAAGGCGTTTGGCAAAAAAGTAGCCAATCGCACTGAAATATTTCATGGTTTCTGGAGTCGATTCTGTCCAATTTCCAAGCAAATTATTCTGCGGATTTGTAGCAGTTAATTTCGGAACCGTAAAAAACCGAATATTTGGATTTGTTGCGTTTTTAGCTTCTTCTTCGCCATCATCAATTCCCCAACTCGCAGACATTTCCATATTCGATTGCCCCGAACAAAGCCAAACCTCTCCAATCAAAATATTTTTCAAAATGACTTCATTATAACCTTTTATCGAAATCGTAAAAGGTCCGCCAGCTTCTGGAGTTTTAATCAACAATTCCCATTTTGCCTGATTGTTGGCAACCGTTTTATATTCCTGATTATTCCAGCTAGAAACTAATTTGATTTCTTCTTTCGGATTCGCCCAACCCCAAATTTTCACTTCGGAATTGCGTTGCAAAACCATATTGTCGCTAAAAATATTCGGAAGAGAAACGTTTGCCATCATGGTACTGGAAATCAACAGAAAGAAAGCAAACTTAAAAATATTATTTTTCATTTAACAGCTTTTTTAAAAAAGGACCATATTGATCTGCCATCACTTTTTGATCTGCAACATCCGGATGACCAAGACAGCCATTTGGCTTCATGGGTTTGAATTTGAAAATCAAAATTGGCTTGTGGGCTTTATCATCCGCGAAAGCGTTTTTAACTTTTTTCAGACAATCTTCAAAAACTACTGCTTTTTCACCTCCAACCATCGGACTATTTGTAATTACAATTTGTGCTTTTGGGTTATGCTGATAAAGCATTTTTATGAAATTGATATAATTCGAAACATATTTTTCTGCATTAAAAGGCAAGCGTTCTTTTTTTCCGTCTCCTCCCGAAAAATCATTGGTTCCCAAAGCAATACTGATAATATTGGGCTGAAAAGCAAAATCGTATTTAGGTTTCGAATTGTCTTTTGTCAAATATAAATTCTGATAGACATCTGGCATAATCGCTTCATCTTTGTTCTCATCGTTCCAGTTTCGATACATTCCAATTCCAGAAACAGAACTTGTCAAATAATCAACACCAATAGCTCTTGAAAGCGTTGGCCCATAAGCATAATATCCGTTATGATGATCCATATATTCACCTTTATCGCAATCCACAGCATCACTTGCGGCGGCACAGGTTATAGAATCTCCAATAAATTCGATTTTCTTTTTCTTTTTAAATGAAATTGTAGTCAGTTTTGCGGTTGTTCCTGCAAATAAAATGCCTCCGGTATGTGCTTCGGTATTTTTATAAATTTCCAGTGTATGTTCTTTTTTAGTCGAAGTGACTTTAATTGGGAAGGATTGCACAATGCCTTTTTCAATCCTTATTTTACCAATATATTTCCCATCCAAAACCAAGTCAACATAATTATGATGTTCATACGAATCAACGCTTTGAAGTGAAATCGAACATTCATTTCCAGTAAAATTGAATGAAACCGAAGAAGCTGTTCCAATCAGAACAACATTATCATTTTGAAGTTTTTCAACTCGGCCTTCGTATAAAAAAGTTTTGTTTTGATTTTGGGTTTGCGAAACACAGACGGCAGCAAACTGTAAAAACAAAATTAAAAAAGGTATTTTTTTGAGAAACATAATTTATTTGTTAAAATATAAATACAATTCACAAATATATTTGAAACTCTTGATTTGAAAAGATACTAAAATGTCAAAACGTAATAAAAAAACACCACAAATGTATCAAACTTCAAATTTCGCTGTAAAATCTTATAAATTTGACGTTTCCCTTTGAATTCAGGAAAGAACAATATACTTTTATGGATTAAATGTCATACTAAAAATGAAGTCATCCTTATATCTTTTTTTACTGTTAGTTATCTTATTTTCTTCTTTTAAAAATCACGAAAAAGAAAAACCAACTACTGTTTCTTTCAAAATAACTGAAAATCATGCTGACAGAGACTCACTTGTTGCCTACGCAAAAAAATATTTGGGAACTCCTTATGTATATTCTGGCAATGATCCAAAAAAAGGATTTGACTGCTCTGGTTTTGTGAGTTATGTTTTCAAAAACTATGGTGTGACTTTACCAAGAAGTTCCAGCGAATATAAAAATATCGGAATTAAATTAAATCCAGAAGAATTTAAAGTTGGTGATATTTTGATTTTTTATGGTTACAAAGATAAAACCATTATTGGCCACCTCGGAATTATTTGTGAAGCCAATGGCATGCAGTCAAAATTTATTCACGCCTCGTCAGGAAAGGCACAATGCGTAACAATCACTTCGCTCGATACAGAACATTATACGAACCGTTTTTATAAATGCATTGATGTTTTAAATAGATAATTTTTTGCCACGAATTTCACAAATTTTCACAAATTATTTTTTAGTCTTGAGTATAAAATTTGGGCGAATTTGTGTAATTCGTGGCGAACATAAATTTATTCTTCCGTCAATAATTTAAGCAGACTTTCGTCTCTTTGGTAAACATCTTTATAGAAATTCATCTGACCTTTTCTGTCAACCCACGCGGTGAAATATCCAATATAAACTGGAACTTTCTTTTTTAAGCTAACCCAATTTTCTTTTCCTGCATGCATTGCTTTATCAATTCGAGCTGGAGTCCATTGCGGATCATTTTTTAATAATTCGATCGCCAATTCACGAGGTTTTGCCACGCGCACACAACCGTGGCTGAACGCCCTGCTTTCTCTTTCAAATAAACTTTTTGCTGGCGTATCATGCAAATAGATATTGCTTGAATTTGGAAACAAAAACTTCACTAAACCCAATGAATTGTTTTTTCCCGGAAGCTGACGAACGGCGCCATTATTCCATTCTAGATTCTTCTTTTGCAAATAGTTTTTATCTCTTGCCATTCCCGGTTTGATTTCTGAATTGATAATACTCGTAGGAACATTCCAATACGGACTGAAAACAATATTATTCATCATCCCGCTAAAAATAACTGTTTTCGTCATCGCTTTTCCAACCACGACTGGCGAAATAAAAGCAATTTTTGCGTCTTCAATTATATACAATCTGAATTCAGGAATATTGACTTCGATGTATTTTTTTCCTTTTTCCAATTCAGGATCAATCCATCTGCAACGCTCCATATTGACAATAATGGTTTTGATTCGATCAGAAACCGGAACATTCATTTCTGCAATATGTTCTGGCAGGATTATATTTTTTGGAGTTAATCCGTGATGCAGTTCGTAGTTTTTCAATGCATTAATCAAAACTGTATCGCAAACTGCACTTTTATTATCTTCCTTGATATCTTTGGTAACAAAAAGCCTTTCTCTAATTTGAGCCACTATATTTGATGAATCGCCTAATTTCAAGCTTTTATAATCTTCGCCTGTTTCAATAGTTTTCCAGCCTCCATTTTTTTCAATATCCCGATATTGTTTTAAAACATCTCGAAGCTTATAATATTGACTGAACATTTTGCTTTTGTGGTCATCATTTATAGTCGATTTTTGAAAAATAGAATCGGTCAAGGCTCGGTAATTGAGCTTTTTTCTCGGCAAAAGCCATTCAAGCGAAATACTAGTTTTTTCGTCAACGCCCGAATATACTTTTTCAGCATAATAGAAATACAAATTTGAAATCATTAAATCTGTGCTTTCTTTAGAAAGTTTATTATCAGTATTACTTTCAAAAACAGCATTGATTTCTTTATAAGGAAAATTTGCTTTTAAGCCTTCTTCTTCCAAACCTTTGTATTTATTGAATAAAGTATGCGCAAACTCATCGATGCCCTTATTATCCTGCCATAATTGAGTTGATTTGTTTTTGTTGTATAAGGCAAAAACCTCATCTTGAAATTTGGCCAATTTCGGGTAAGTTGCATAAAAAGACGCAATTTTTGAACTATCAATTGTTAGATGAAGTTCAGGAATTTCAACTTTGGCTTTTATTTGATTTTCTTCTTTTTTATCCCCTTTTGAATTACATGAAACAATAGCAAAAAGGCTAACGGCGGCAATAAACTGATACCAGATTTTCATAATAAAATTTTTAATAAAAATAGAAAAGTTTTCATAAAAATAAACTTTTCCAAAATGATTTTTTTGACAAATCTCCAATCCAGAAACAAACAAAAAAAGCCCCAAATACAGCATGTATTTGAGGCTTACGATATAACCAACCTATTAAAATTCAATTAAATAACAGTTCCTTTTAAAGTCAGAACTTTTGGAGTTGTTTCAGCACTTGTTGTAACCGTCACCGTTTTTGTAAAAGCGCCTTTGTTTGCTGCATTATATGTTGCAGTAACTTTGGCTGTTTTTCCTGGTTGAATTGGCTCTTTTGTATAATCTGTCGCAGTACAACCGCAAGATCCTTGCACATTTGTGATTACAACTGCTGTTTTTCCTGTGTTTTTGAATTCGTAAACAATTGCTTTTGGAGTTCCTTGCGGAATTTGTCCAACATCGATTGTTTCAGCTTTCCAAACAATTGTTGAAGCTGTTTCTACAATTTTAGTTTCTGAAACTAATGATTTTACTGGCGCAACAGCTGAGAAAGACATTAAACCTAATGCCAAAGCTAACATGGAGATTTTGATCATTTTCATAGTTAAATATTTTTAGTGATTTATAGTTCTAAATTTGTATTTCAAAAGTATTTCAGAATAAATCAAATCGCTGTTAACCGCTTTCAAATCTTTGTTAACGACTTGTTAAGGAGTGTTTTTAAGCATAAATTTGATTAATATTACACTTTTAAAATGCCATTTTTCTTGAAAATAAACAGACTCAATAGTATCATCCTTCTCGGATTAATTGCCATTATTAGCATCTTGGTAGCGCAATTGCTTTGGACAAAAGAGGCTTTTACATTGGAACAAAAAAAGCTGAGCCAAAAGGCTCACATTGCCTTGCTTGAAGTTTCCCGCAAATTGTATGAAGGAACAGATCATGAACATTCTTGCCAAAATCCCGTCCAAAAAATTTCGAACGATTATTATATTGTCAACATCGAGAATGATTTTGAACCTGATATTTTAGAATTTTATCTGAAATCCGAATTCAAAAAAATGAACATCACAACCGATTTTGAATATGCGATGTACAATTGCCAGAGCGATGAAATGGTTTATGGCGATTATGTTTCTTTATCCAAAAAAGGAAAACAAAACAAAACCGTATATTTCCCGAAACATAAAAATCTGGTTTATTATTTCGCTGTTCGTTTCCCAAATGAAACGACGTATTTGTTTAGTTCAATGCGTTTTTGGTTTGTACTTTCTACAGCGCTAATTTTGATTTTGCTCATTTATGTGTATTCTATTTTCAAGCTTTTACAGCAAAAAAAATACTCCGAGCTTCAGAGAGATTTCATCAATAATATGACGCATGAATTTAAAACGCCATTGTCATCGATTTTGATTGCTTCGAAATATTTAATTGAGCAAAATCCAATCAAAGAAGATAAAAAACTACACACTTATACCGATATTATTATCAACCAGAGCAATAAACTGAATAGTCATATCGAAAAGATTTTGAATATTGCAAAGTCAGATTATGCGCCTTTGGAAATAAAAAAAGAAACTGTTTTAATTGTTCCGATTATCGAAGAAACGATTGAAAACATTCAATTAAAATATCCCGAAGCTTCTATTAAAATTGAAACGACTTCGGCAGATTATAAAATCGAAACAGACGTTTTCCATTTTAATAACTTGGTTTACAATTTGCTCGATAATGCCGTAAAATACTGTACAGACAAACCAGAAATTTTAGTTCAGATTACACAGCAAAACCAAACCCTAAAATTGGCTTTTATTGATAACGGAATTGGAATTCCTGTTAAAAACATTTCTTTTATCTTTGATAAATTTTATCGCGTAAAAAACGAGAAAAGTAATGAATTAAACGGTTTTGGACTTGGTTTATATTATGTAAAAGAAATCTGCAATCTTTTGAACTGGAAAATTAAAGCCGAAAACAATCAAGAAAAAGGCATCACTATAACTTTATCAATTCCTTATAAAAAATGAAACAATTCAAGATACTTTATACCGAAGATGATGAAACTTTAGCGTTTTTGACCAAAGACAATTTGGAACAAAACAACTATAATGTTGTGCATTGTTCTGACGGGCAATCTGGTTTGCAAAACTTCAAAAAAGAAAAATTCGACATTTGTATTTTTGATATCATGATGCCCAAAATGGACGGTTTTGATTTAGCCACCGAAGTCAGAAAATTAAATACTGATGTTCCGATTATTTTCCTTTCGGCAAAAACACTAAAAGAAGACCGAATCAAAGGCTTGCGTTTGGGCGCCGATGATTATTTGGTAAAGCCTTTCAGCATTGAAGAATTGCTTTTGAAAATTGAAATTTTCTTAAAGCGTTCGCAGAAAAATGTTCCGCTTGAAAAATCGGTTTATGAAATTGGAAAGTATAATTTTGACACCAACAATTTTATTCTTTTTAACGAAGATGAAAAAATAAGTCTGACGCAGCGCGAAGCTGAGTTGCTGAAACTTTTTCTGGACAACAAAAATTTAGTTTTAAAAAGAGAACAAATCTTGACCGCACTTTGGGGAACTGACGATTATTTTATGGGTCGAAGCCTGGATGTTTTTATTTCGCGCCTCCGCAAAATTTTGGTAAACGAAAAAGATATTTCTATTGAAAACCTGCACGGAATAGGGTTTCGTTTTTCTATTGCGTAGTAATCGTATCCTACCAAATTAACACCACAGAACGACAACGTTTTGTCATTCCGACGAAGGAGGAATCTCCGCGACGTTATTCCGCATAGTTTTCGCAATCTTTGGCGAGCTACTTGTGGAGATTCCTCCTTCGTCGGAATGACAATACTAACTGTTGAAACTTGGATAGCTTGAAATATCAAATCTTCCTAATATTCCAAAAAGTCTAAATTTGGATTCATTGTTTTTACCAATGCAATTTTCTTTTCTCTTCTCCATCCTTTTAATTCTTTTTCCCTGGCAATCGCTTCTTGAATCCACGTAAATTTTTCATAGTAAACCAAAAACTCTACATTGTATTTTGAGACAAATGTCTTTTTCTCCAACAAAATATTTTCTTTGTGTGTTAATAATCTTTTTTTAAGATTATTTGTAACATCGATATAAAAAACAGATTTCGCCTTGTTTGTAAGAATATAAATGAAATAAGTATGAAAACCTTCTTGTAAATACATAAACTCAAAAATAACAATTCCATTAAAAATAAAGAAAAATCTGTAAATGGATTTTGAAAAATCTTTGTATTTTTAAGTTCTAATTTTGTCAGATATGAAAATACATCATTTGCGAAATGCGACTTTAGTAATTGAAACAGAAAAACATGTAATTCTGGTTGACCCAATGTTGGGAAAAAGAAAAACAATCCCGCCATTTACCATCTTTCGTTATAAGCCAAAAAGAAATCCGCTGGTTGCATTGCCAAAAAACAGCAGAGAAATTTTGAGCAAAGTAACGCATTGCTTAATTACGCATTTACATCCAGATCATATTGACAAAGCCGGAGAGGTTTTTTTAAGACGAAAAAGCATAGCGGTTATTTGCAGCTCAAAAGACGAAAAAGAACTTTCAAAAAGAGGGCTAAATATTGTACAAACGCTTAATTATTGGGAACCTCAGCATTTTCTTGACGGAAGAATTATAGGAATTCCGGCGCTCCATGGTTACGGATTCATTGCAAAACTTATGGGTAGTGTAATGGGTTTTTATATTGAGCTTGCTGATGAAAAATCGGTTTACATAAGTTCTGACACTATTTTTACCAATGATGTTCAAAAAGCATTAATCGAACTTAAACCAGATATCGCAACCGTTGCCTGCGGAACCGCCAGACTTGATTTTGGACAGCCGTTATTAATGCGAATGAACGATATTTTGAAATTTGCTGCGCTTGCTCCAGGAAAAGTTTTTGCTAATCATCTGGAAGCCTTAAATCATTGCCCTACAACTCGTGAAGAATTAAAGAAAGCACTTTCGGAAAATGATTTGTTATCTAAAACTGCAATTCCAGCCGATGGAACTTTGGTTGAATATTAATTTGAAAATAAAAATCTCATTTTAGATTTCTTTATTTTGAGGATATCATTTTAATACTATATTTGGTTTGCGAACCAAATATAGTATTAAAATGGACGATTTTTTAAGAAAATTACAATTAATTAAAGACATTACGATTCAATTACCCATTTCAAAAATCGATTTTATTCAAAAATTCAGAAATCACGTTGATCAATCTGATTTAGGGTTTAGTCCTTTTGAAGTTTTTGAATCCAGCAGAAATGAATACAAAGGCAATATTTCCAACAACATCTTTGAACTTAAAAAAAGAAGGAAATTGTTTGATACCAATTATTCATTTGCAAAAGTAATTGGCCAGTTTTCTGAAAATAGCAATCATTTGAACATAAACGCCGAGATTCGTGGCTTTAGAAAAAGAATGCTTTTCTTGGTAGGGATGTTGCTGCTATTTTATTCTATTTTTATTATAGCTTCATTCTTTACTCCCAGTGGAGATTCTGGACCTGGAGCCTATTTTTTTCTTCCTTTTATTTTATTCCATATGTCTTTAATGTTAGGAATTCCCTATTTTATTATCAGACGAAGTGTAAAAAGAATGATTTATGATTTAGAAAGAGATCTTCATTATTGGGCAACCAAAAATTAATTGTTGCTTTTAAAGAACAAGCAATCCAAATTCTCTCAGCGTGTTTACAGGTTTTGAATACCAAAACAATTCAAAATCCTCTAATTGCATTTCAAAGTCATTTTTTACTTCCTGGAAAGTATAATTTTTGGAACCTGAAACCGAAATATTTGTCAAAATCGAAAGCAACCATTCGCCTTCATCTTTGCTGGTTTGAATGGTAAAGCTTTCTTTTTTGTCATGAAAAGTCAACGACATCATTTCCCAGCTTCTTCCTTTTTTTGATTTTGTGAAAATTTCTGCAGAAGGTTTTCCTCCCAACCAAACAACTTTTGCGTTTGGTTTTGTATTGAATTCATTCTGCTCTTCTAAAGCATTGAAAATAAAATCGGGATGGATTTTTGTTTTCGGAATTTTAAAATCAAACCAATCTTGGAGTTCATAGTCAAAACAAATTCCGTGCATGAAATTGAAAAGTGATTTCTTTAATCCGAAACTGAATTTGTCGTGATTGATTCCTGTAGAATCATGGTATTCAATATCATTATTAGCAAAAGTTCCAATTGCTTCAGTTTTTTTGGTCACGCCAAATTTCTCTGGATACAATCCAACTGGGCTGTGCGCCGTCAAAGCAAACTGATGCCAAAATCCCGATTGCAAAACGCCAGCTTCAAACAATTGGCGAACCATTTCAAGGCTGTCAACAGTTTCCTGAATCGTTTGTGTAGGATATCCGTACATTAAATACGCATGCACCATAATTCCGGCTTCGGTAAAATTACGCGTCACTTTTGCAACTTGCTCAACCGTAACACCTTTATCAATTAATTTCAAAAGTCTATCTGACGCGACTTCTAAACCTCCGGAAACTGCAATGCATCCGGAAGCTTTCAATAATAAACATAAATCTTTCGAAAAACTTTTTTCAAAACGAATATTCGTCCACCAAGTTACAGCGAGTTTTCGCTTTAAAATTTCGAGAGCTACTGCACGCATTAATGCAGGTGGCGCGGCTTCATCAACAAAATGAAAACCATTTTGACCTGTTTGTGTTATCAATTCTTCCATTCGATCACAAAGCAAACTTGCGGCAACGGGCTCATAAACTTTGATGTAATCTAATGAAATATCGCAAAATGTACATTTCCCCCAGTAACAGCCGTGCGCCATCGTCAGTTTATTCCAGCGTCCGTCGCTCCACATTCTATGCATTGGATTTACAATTTCAATGACCGAAATATATTTGTCTAAAGACAAATCTGAATAATCTGGAGTTCCAACTTGCGATTGTTTGTAATCGTGTTTTAACGAATTGTTTTTGTAAACGACTTCTCCATTTTCTAATAAAAAAGTTCTTTTATAACGCTTCTCGACTTCGCTCGAAGTGGCAGAATTTGGGTTTTCTAAATTGAAAATTAATTCTTCAATTGGTACTTCTCCATCGTCCAGAGTAATAAAGTCAAAAAACTCAAAAACACGTCTATCTGAAAGTGAACGCAATTCGGTATTTGGGAAACCGCCACCCATCGAAATTTTGATTTGAGGATGATGTTGTTTTACCCATTGTGCACATCGAAACGCACTATATAAATTTCCTGGAAACGGAACTGAAATTAAAAATAAGGTTGGTTTTACCGCTTCAATTTTAGTTTTTAAAAGCGAGATTAAAATTGAATCAATATAAGTTGGTTCTTTTTGAAGTTCCAAATATAATTCGTCAAAAGAATTGGCACTTCGGCCTAAACGTTCTGCGTATCGGCTGAAGCCAAAATTCTCATCGACACATTCTACAATAAAATCTGAAATGTCTTCAAGATACAAAGTGGCTAAATGCTTTGCTTTGTCTTGGGTTCCCATTGTTCCAAAAGCCCAATCGAGTTCTTCCAATTGTGCAAAGCGAGAAGCTTCGGGCAAGAAATCTTCCTGACAAATCTGCAAGGCCAAAGTTGGATTTTTCCCTTGCAGAAACTGAATTACAGGATCTATAGTTTTAATGTATTCATCCTGTAAAGCAAAGATTCTTTTGGAGTTATCTGAAATTTCGTTTCCAACAACCTCTAACTTGAAACTTGAAACCTGAAACAAATCTAAAAGTCCTTTTTTCGAAAACAATTCCAAAATCACATCAATACCCAAATCAGCCTGAACTGATTCAATATTTTTGGTATTCAAAAAACCTTTTATATACGCCGTTGCTGGATACGGAGTATTCAGTTGCGTAAAAGGCGGCGTAATGACAAAAAGCTTTGTTTTCAAAGGGAATTATTTTTCTGCAAAAATACGGGTTATTGAGGACTTTTTCAGGAAAAGATTTTCCTGCTAGACGATTTGAGTTTTTAACTTGGTTTTGTAGATATTTAATTACATTTGCGCCAATGCAAATCAGTTTAAATGAATCAAAAACTACTTTTAATTTTCTTTTTAGTTGGTACCCAATTATTTTCTCAAAATAAAAACCAATCTATTGGTTTCAAAGAGAATAAAGGCCAGATTGTGGATCAAAAAGGGAAATCGAATACTTCGGTTTTATACTTGCTAAATTCCAACGGGTTAAATGTCCAATTGAAAAAAAATGGCTTTTCTTATGATATTTATGAAGTAAAAAAGATTCCAGCAACAGAACCTAAAGATCCTAGAAATGAACGAGAACTTTCTTCGCATTATAATGGCACCAAAAAAGAAGAACAAGAAAATTTTAATTTAGAATATACTTTTCATCGAATTGATATTGACTTTGTAAATTCAAATTCTAAAGTTGAATTAATTGCCGAGCAAAAATCAACTGATTTTGACAACTATTATAATGTTCCAAACAAACCCGAAGGAGTTCTCGGTGTTTATCAATTCAAACAAATTACTTATAAAAACATTTATCCAAACATTGATGTTGTTTTTTCAATTCCTGCTGACCCTCAGAAAACCGTTGAGTATAATTTCGTAATTCATCCGAAAGGGAAAATCTCAGATATTCAATTAAAATTCAATGGCGCTGAAACAGATTTGGTTGACAATAAAATCCAAATGAATGTTCGTTTTGGGAAAATGGAAGAAACATTGCCTGCAAGCTGGATTGAGGATGGCGGAAACAAAAAAGAGATTGAAGTTGGATACATCAAGGTCAAAAAAAATGTTTACGGATTTAGTTCTTCTAATGCTGTAAATGGAAAAACTATTGTTATTGATCCGGTTCCAATAAGGCTTTGGGGGACATATTATGGTGGAAATGGTGGTGATTATTCAGCAGGTATTTGTAATGATCTAAACAATAATGTTTACTTTTCAGGATACACAAGAAGCACAATAAACATTGCTACAGTTGGCTCACTTCCAGAATCAACTTACAGCACTTATTATCATGGATACGGATATGTAACAAAATTTGATCAAAATGGAGTTAGAATTTGGGGAACTTATTATCCTGTTATTCCCTCAACCATAAAAGTAGATGCAACTGGAAATTTATATTTTACCGGAACCGAATTAGTAGATGCAAGCAATGTTACAACTCCTTCTTCACACCAACCTTTTACAGAAATGTACGATTATTCAACCGCATATCTTGTAAAATTGAATCCTTCAGGAGTTCGAGAATGGGGTACCTATTATGGGGCAGGAAATTTTGATTATGCAAACGATTTATGCATAGATGCAATGCAAAATGTTTACATTGTAGGAAGAACAGAAAGCTCAAGTAAAATTGCAACCAGTGGCAGTTATCAGCCGACTCATGCTGCAGGTTATCTTGACAGCGATGGTTTTATTGCAAAGTTTAATCCTCAAGGAGCACGAATTTGGGGAACCTACTTTGGCGGAACTGAAAATGATGACATCAAGTCATGCAATATTTCTGATGATGGCTTTTTGTATGTAACGGGACACACTGCGAGCAGTACTGGCATTTCAACACCTGGTTCATACGAACCAACTATGATTGGTTATGGATCCTCAATGATTGCCAAATTCACATTAGATGGCATGAGAGTTTGGGGAAGTTATTGCAATGGAGCAAGATTCTCAACATTAACTAAATCCGTAACAAAAGGAAACTTTTTATATTTAATTGGCACAACGGACTCTCATACTAATCTTATGAGTGCTAATACTTTTAATCCTACTTTTCAAACCTCTTCATTTCGGCTTGGGTACAATTTTAATAGCTATGTTATTAAATTAGACCTTACTACTCAAAAACAAGTATGGGGAACTTACTTTGGTGAAATTATTCAAGATATTGTTGTTAATTCAAAAAACAAAGTCATAATTGAAGGAGTTACTGATTTACGCGACGGAATTGCAACACCAGGTGCATACTCCACAGTCCCTCAATATGACGATGCTTATATGATAAAACTTGACGAAAACGGACAAAGAGAATGGGGAACCTACTATGGCGGGAATTTTAGTGAAGGAATTAACGGTGCCGCAGATGTAAACAACAAAATATCATTAGATCAATTAAACAATATCTATTTAGTAGGAAATACACAAAGTTCAAAGGGAATTTCAACACCAGGAGCCCATCAAGAAAATTACACATTGAATTCAGTGGGTGGTTTATATAATGTTTACCTTGCGAAATTCCAAGACTGTCTTTCTAATCCTCAAGCCTCAAGTAATTCACCAGTTTGTATTGGCAAAACACTGGAACTTAAAGCGTCTGGCGGAACCAATTATTCATGGACTGGACCAAACGGGTTTACATCAACAGATCAAAACCCACCAATCTTGAATGCAACGGCTATTAACAGTGGCGAATACAGCTGTACCATAACGGGAACTGGCGGTTGTGATGATACAAAGAAAATTAAGGTTGTTATAGGCGACATAGAAGCTCCTGTTCCTGGTTTAGCAACGCTTCCAACAATAAGTGGCGATTGTAATACAAAAGTAACAACAATTCCAACGGCTAATGACGTTTGCGCAGGACTAATCAACGCAACGACAACAAGTCCGTTGTCTTATGCTTTACCGGGAACTTATACGATTGTATGGAATTATAACGATGGGAACGGAAATTCATCTACGCAAAACCAAATTGTAACCATAACAAGTCAGCCATTACCAACAGCAAATTCTCCACAAAGTTTTTGTGTGCAGCAAAATGCAAAATTAAGCGACATTATAATTACAGGCCAAAACATAAAATGGTATGATTCCTTGACCGCTGGATTACTATTGCCAAGCACGACACTACTTCAAAATGGAAAAACTTATTATGCTTCACAAACTATTAATGGATGCGAAAGCAATAGAATTCCTGTTACAATTAATATCCAAGTCACTTTAGCTCCAATAGGAAATGCAAATCAGACATTTTGTTCTAGCCAGAACCCAACGATTGCCAATATTCAAATTACTGGAACAGCAATAAAATGGTATGACGCACAAAGTAATGGCTCTTTATTAGCGGAAACGACAAATCTTGTGAACGGAAAAACATATTATGCTTCACAAACTGTAAACAATTGCGAAGGACCGAGATTTGGAATTAGTATTTCGATTGTAAATACTCCGCTCGCTCCTACTGCAAATGCAAATCAGTCCTTCTGTAAAAATGAAAATGCAACTTTAAGCAATATTCAAATTTCTGGACAAAACATAAAATGGTTCGATACTCCAATGTCTGCCTCAACTTTGCCCAATACCACTTTACTGGAAAATAATAGAACGTATTACGCTTCACAAACTATTGGATGCGAAAGCGACAGAACTCCTATTTTAGTTTATATTCATGACACAGCAATGCCTACCGGAAATAGCAGTCAGCTTTTCTGCATTGATGAAAATGCTACAATTGCAAATCTTACTATAATTGGAACAAATATAAAATGGTATGATTCGGCAACAAATGGAATTGTTTTGCCTGAAACCACTTTATTGCAAAACCAAACCTATTATGTAACTCAAACTTTAAATAATTGCGAAAGCCCAAGATTAGCTGTTTCTGTAAAAATTCACGATACGCAAAACCCAATTGTTGATTCACCTCAGATTTTCTGTATTCAGCAAAAAGCAAAAATCAGTGATATCATTATTTCTGGAGAAAATATAAAATGGTTCGAAAGTGCAACTTCAAATATTAGTTTGTCTGAATCAACTTTGCTTGAAAATGGAGTGACCTATTATGCTTCAGAAACTATCAACGGATGTGAAAGCGACAAAATTCCGGTGAAAATCTCGATCCTTGAAGCAACCGCAGGAAATTGCATTAACTTAGTTGATGAACTTCCTTTTCCTAAATTCTTTACGCCAAATGGCGATGGCTATAACGACCACTGGACAATTGATTTTGCCTATTTGGCACCAAATACAGGAATCCGAATATTTGACCGATATGGGAAATTCATTAAAGAACTACATGAAGGCACTGCTTGGGACGGAAATTATCTTGGCCAACAACAACCCGCTTCAGATTACTGGTTTATTGTTACGAGAATAAATGGCAAAGAAATTAAAGGACATTTTAGCTTAAAGAGATAAAAAAATGCCTCGGATCTTTTTTTATTTCCCGAGGCTTCATAATAATTCTATTTAGTTTGTACCAAAAGCCAATTCGAAATTTCTTCTAATGCAATTGGAGAAAAAGTCTGTTCAATGGCTCCATATTCAATTGGAGAACCTGTTTGACATTCTTGAAACAAATGATTTAAATTTGGCAATACTTTTGTCGTCACTTTTTTATTTCCCGATTTCGTCAAAACCCCTTGAATCATCTCTAAATTGATTTCTGCTGGAACTTGCAAATCTTTGCTTCCATTTAATGCCAAAACCGGACATTTGACTTTTTGCAAAAACAAAGCTGGATCAAGTTTTATAAAATTATACATCCAAGGACTTGTAAGTTGAGTCGTCAATGAATTTCTTAAATCATCACTAAAACTAGGATTTGCTTTAAAAGTACTCGTAATATTGCTTTTTAAATTCTCATCATTTGTCGAGCTAGCAACAATTAAATCATATACATCTTTAAAAGCCTTTTGTCCTTTTTGAATTTCGATTTCTGGTATTCCCATTTGTTTTTCTATAGCTTCTTTTTGCAAAAGCAATAATTTATCACCACGTAGTCCAGGTCCAGCCAATAAAACAATACATCTAATATCTTTAGAATTTCCAGCAATAATTGGTGCGATTATTCCTCCTTCGCTATGCCCTATCAAACCAATTTTTTGCTTATTAATTTCTTTTCTAGTTTTTAAATAATCTACTCCAGCTTGAACATCTTTTGCAAAATCGGTTGTTAGCGCACTTTTAAAATCCCCTGTCGACTCACCAGTTCCACGATCATCAAATCGCAAAACAGCGAAACCTTTTTTTGTCAAATAATCGGCTAATACCAGAAAAGGTTTATGCCCAAGAATTTCCTCATCTCTATTTTGTGCGCCACTTCCTGTAATTAAAATTACGGCTGGAAAAATGCCTTCTTTTTTTAGCAAAGACAATGTTCCTGCTAAAGTCACATTATCATTTTTATTCTCAAATTTCACATCTTCTGTATAATACGGATAAGGCTTTTGTGGTTCTTGAGGTCTTACGTTTTGTATATTCCCTTTAGAAAAACTAACATCAAATGATTGTCCATTTTGACTAAATTTTCCAACAATAGTATTATCTGAATTCAATTTTCCTTCATATAAAGCACCCGCAACGGCGATATCTAATTTCAACATTGAATTTTCAAAAGTTGTAGAAGCAACAGGAATTCCCTTAGCCATTTGGTCTGGGCTATCCATAGTCGAAACATAACCTTTATCTGTTTTATTGATATTAATGACAATTCTTAGATTGCCATTTGGGGTTTTTATAGCACCATTCCACTGTCCCGAAATTTCCTGTCCCATAACAAACGAAGAAAATAAAAATGTTAGTATTGCAATTATAATTTTAATCATTGTAAATATTATTAGTTCGAATTTATTCTTTATCATCAAGGCTTTTAAATTTAAAATAGGAATATATCATAGGAATGATTGCTATTGCAACACCAATACCTATAAAAGGTTTAGAGAAAGTAAATCCAGGAAAAATCAAACCTCCCAAAATAATGACAAAACCTGCGGCAAGCCACAACTTTCCAGCAAAAGCATGAGTTGCTTTCCAAACTTGTTGGTTTTCTAAAGTCCAAGGCGTACGAATCCCGATAAAGTAATTAGGTTGTATGACTTTGAAATAATTTCCAAAAATTATTAATAAAATGCCAACCGCTACATAAATCAAATTTGGACTCGAAAAAGATTGATTTTTTGCGATGTAAATAAAAAATGAAGCCATTACCGACATAAACAAGATTAGAAAAAATCGAAGTTGGTAGAATTTTCTCCCCATTAATGAAATTCGTTTTTTAGGATCAATTTTTGAAGCTGCAAGCAACAGGAAATACATTAAAACAGGCAACAGCAAAACCAAAAACAATAAAGCAAACTTGCTTCCCCATTGGTCTATTTCTCCTTTAAAATTCCAATGCACCGGAACTTTTTCAGGAAGACTATTCCATATTAATGCCAGATAAACAAAAGGCGTCAAAACTATTCCAATTATTGGAAGCTCTTTTTTAAATTCTAAATTCATTTTTTATTTCTTAAAGGTTAGTATCCACTGCAAAACATCTTCCATTATGGTGGTATTGATCGAATAAATGATGAATTGCCCGTTTTTTTCGGATGTAATTAAATCGGCTCGTTTTAAAATATCTAAATGATGTGAAATACTAGGTTTAGAAATATTAAACGCATCGGCAATTTCTCCCGCTGTCAAATCTTTCTCTTTCAACAGTTCTAGAATTTCTCTTCGGGTCGCATCATTTAATGCTTTAAAAATCTCGTTCATTATTTATATATTTAGACAAATATCTAAATACTTTTTTAATTAGCAAAAAAAAAAGCGGCAATTTTTGTATTGCCGCTTTTTATATAATTGAAATTAAACTAAAATTTATGCTCGTCTTTACTAATTACTAGTAATGAAATCAATGAAATAAAAGCCGCAATCATTAAATATATACCAACATAACTTACGCTATAAGTTTTAGCCAGCCAAATAGCAATCATTGGCGCAAAAGCCGCACCTAGAATTCCTGCCAAATTAAAAGTCAAAGAAGCACCAGAATAACGAACATTCGTTGGAAACAACTCAGATAAAAAAGTTCCCAGCGGACCATAAGTGAATCCCATTAAAGCCATTCCGATACAAGCAAAAGTGGTTACTAACGTAATATTTCCTGTACTTAAAAAGAATGAAAAGAAAGATCCAAAAACTGCAATCGCAGCTGTCGCCAAAATAAGCATTTTACGACGCCCAATTTTATCAGCAACTAAAGCTGAAACCGGAATGAAAATAGCAAAGAACAATACCGAGAATAATTGTATCAACAATCCATCTCTTTTAACGATTCCTAAGTCTGATGTCGCCCAACTTAACGTAAAAACAGTCATTAAATAGAAAACCAAGAAAGTTGTAATTGCAGCAAAAGTTCCAAAAACCAACTGATTTTTATACGATTTTACCAACTCTAGGAAAGGTACTTTTACTTCTTCTTGTTCTTTTTTAGCACTTTCAAAAGAAGGTGTTTCTGTAATTTTTGTTCGAATGTAAAAACCCACTACAACTAGAAGTGCACTTGCAATAAACGGAATTCTCCAACCATAATTCATAAAATCCTCATTACTCATAGAATCTGTCAGCACCAAAAAAGTGCCACCAGAAAGCAACAAACCAATTGGAGCGCCTAATTGCGGAAACATTCCGTACCAAGCACGTTTATGCGGAGGCGCATTTTCGATCGCGAGCAAAACCGCTCCGCCCCATTCTCCGCCTAAACCAACTCCTTGTCCAAATCGGCACAACATTAATAATAATGGCGCTGCTACACCAATGCTGGCATAACTCGGTAAAAATCCAATTGCAACGGTCGAAATTCCCATCGTCAGTAAAGCAGCAACCAAGGTAAATTTACGCCCAATTTTATCTCCATAATGCCCAAAAAAAGCCGATCCTAATGGGCGAGACAAAAACGCGATTGAAAAAGTTGCCAACGACTGCAAAGTTGCCATCGTAGAATTTGAGCTTGGAAAAAATAATTGAGGAAAAACCAATACCGCTGCATTGGCATAAATATAAAAATCAAAAAATTCAATTGTGGTGCCAATAAGGCTTCCAAAAAGAACATGTTTAAGAGAGTTCTTTTGATTTGGGTTATTTTTCATGTAAAATAGATCTAACTTTTTTTGATTACAAAAGTATAGTTTCATTACTAATAATTCATGTTTAATCAAAATAGTTTTAACACAATAATTACTTTTTAACAAATTTCATGTGTTTTATGTTTTTCAAGTTTTTATTTCGAATAAAATTAAAAACTTGATTTTTAAGGACTTTAATAATCGTTAACAAAAAATCAAATCATAAGCTATCGTTAAAAACATTTTTAACTGTATATTTTCATTAAATTTACAGCTATCAAAAATAAATCTAAAATTATGCCTACCGACTGTATCAGCTATCAAACCTCAGGATATTTCTCTGCCTTGATACAAGATTATTTAGATCAAAAACCAGCATTACAATCTTTATATAACAATTTTCCAACTTTGGAAAATTTCGAAAAACAAATCCAGGAAAAGCAATCCAATTTTGATAATAAAAACCGAATTCCTTTGGTTTCAACTTTAAAAAAGCAATATCAAAATATTGAGATTTCAGATTCAACAAAACAAAATATTGAGCTTTTAGCACTCGAAAATACTTTTACCATTACAACTGGACATCAGCTGAATTTATTTAGCGGACCTTTATATTTCTTGTACAAAATCATTTCGACAATTAACTTGACGAAAGAATTAAAATCAAAATATCCCTCAAATAATTTTGTTCCGATTTATTGGATGGCTACGGAAGATCATGATTTTGAAGAAATTAATTATTTCAATTTTAAAGGGAAAAAATTCAGATGGAACAAAGAAAGCACTGGTCCGGTTGGCCGACTTTCAACTGAAGGTTTAGCTGAATTTTTAGAAATATATTCCCTAGAATTAGGATCAAGCACAAATGCAAATACACTAAAAAAGCTTTTTGAAGACGCTTATTTAAAACATGATAATTTGGCTAACGCAACACGTTTTTTAGCCAACAGTTTATTTGCAAATCACGGACTAGTTATTTTAGATGCTGATGATGCTGACTTGAAAAAAGCATTTATTCCGTTTGCCAAAGAAGAATTAGAGCAAAACACTTCATATAAAGCAGTTCAAAAAACAATTGAATCACTAAAAGATTATACTGTTCAGGTAAATCCGCGCGAAATCAATTTATTTTATATCGAAGATGATTTGCGTGAAAGAATCATTTTTGAAAATGACAAATACCATGCAAACAATACCAAAATTGCTTTTTCAAAAGATGAAATATTCAAATTGCTAGAAAGCAATCCAGAGAAATTCAGCCCAAATGTAATCATGCGTCCATTATACCAGGAAATTATTCTTCCAAATTTATGCTACATTGGCGGAGGCGGAGAAATTGCATATTGGCTGGAATTGAAATCCTTTTTTGATGCCGTAAACATTACTTTCCCAATGCTCTTGGTTCGAAATTCAGTGCTTTTGGCGACCGAAAAACAAACCAAAAAAGCAGATAATTTAAATTTAAGCTGGAAAGATTTATTTACAAAACAAGAGAATTTAGTAAATACGATTACGCATAAAATTTCTGCCTTTCCAATTGATTTAACTCCTCAAAAAGAAGCATTGAAAACACAATTTGAATATCTTTACAACTTAGCCAATCAAACTGACAAGTCTTTTTCGGGAGCTGTAAAAGCCCAGGAAGTAAAGCAAACAAAAGGTTTAGAAAATTTAGAAAAACGCCTATTAAAAGCACAAAAAAGAAAATTAAACGATCAATTACAACGCGTAATCGATTTACAATGCGAACTGTTCCCAAACAACAGCTTGCAAGAGCGCCAAAGCAATTTTTCTGAATTTTATCTTGAGAAAGGCGAACAATTAGTACCGCTTTTATTGCAAAAACTGAAACCTTTAGAAATGAATTTTAATATTATAACAATTTAAAATAGTTTGCCACGAATTACACGAATTGTTTTTTTGCTTTTTTGCGAATAGAAATTAGTGTAAATTCGTGTAATTCGTGGCAAAAAAAATATATAATAATTCTTGAGGACCAAATAACCACCTATCTTCTCAAAATTATTGTTTCATAAACCAAATAGCGATTTTTAAAATTATTAACTAACCTATTTACCCAAAACCAATGGTAAAAGAACGCTTAATTTCGCTAGATGTCTTTCGCGGACTCACAATTTTATTAATGACAATCGTCAACAATCCCGGAGACTGGGGAAATGTTTACCCGCCACTGCTCCACGCCGAATGGAATGGTTGCACGCCAACCGATTTAGTTTTTCCATTTTTTGTTTTCATAATGGGAGTTGCTGTTCCACTGGCAATGTCTGATAAATTTTACGACGGCACTACTTTCAACAAAATCTTGATTCGTTCCCTACGAATGCTTTGTTTGGGAATTTTCTTCAACTTCTTCGGGAAAATTCAGCTGTTTGGACTTGAAGGGATTCCGCTTTTAATTGGGCGTTTGGCAATAACTATTGCCGTTGGATATGCTTTAATGGGAAGTTTTAGCTCAAAAATCAAAAATATTTTAGCCTTTTCGATTCTGTTTATTTACGTGTTTCTTGCTTACAGTGGAATCGAAGCTTATGCAGATGTAAGACTTCCGGGAGTTCTACAAAGAATTGCTGTTGTTTATTTTATCGTTTCCCTTTTGTATTTAATAACTTCGCAGAAAACTCAAATCATTACTGGAGCAATTTTACTATTAGGCTATTGGGCCATTATGACTTTAACTCCTGTTCCCGGAATTGGCGAAGCTAATCTTGACAAAGGAACAAATCTTGCCGCTTGGCTGGATGGCGTTTTATTAAAAGGCCACATGTATCGAGGCACTGTAACTTGGGATCCGGAAGGAATTTTAAGCACAATTCCGTCAATCGTAAACGGAATCATTGGATTATTGGTTGGAAAGCTTTTGCTTTTTGATATAACTAAAATTCAAAAAGCCCAGAAAATGGGAATTGCAGGAACGGTACTTATATTTTTAGGGCTAATTTGGGATCTTGTTTTCCCGATCAACAAATCAATCTGGACCAGCAGTTATGTTTTATACACAACCGGATTAGCAACTGTATTCTTGACGGTATTATACTTAATTATAGATATTGCAGCTTACAAAAAAGGCTTCAAACTGTTTTTGATTTGGGGAGTAAACCCAATGATTGTGTTTTTCACTTCGCAAATTATTCCGCAGGCTTTAATAATGATTGAGTTTCAAAATCCACATAAAACTTCAGAAAAAATCAATTTACTGAATTACCTGTACAGCTTTTGGATTGCACCGTTTTTCAGCAACCCAATGACCGCTTCGCTTGCTGGCGCACTGGTTTACGTGTGTATTTGGACTTTAATTTTGTGGATTTTCTATAGAAATAAATTAATATTCAAAGTGTAATTTTTCAACCAAATATGTAGAGACGCACAGCAGTGCGTCTTTTTTTTATTTCAAAATCAACTTTGTGTTAGATGCACTACTGTGCATCTCTACATAATACGGTTTCACAAAAGGCTTTTATTGGTTAAAACATCATTCTACACTATTTTAATTATGAATTTATTAAAATCAATTCATAAAAAAAGTCTACTTTTGCACAAAATTTAAAAAGCACAATAAAATGGCAACAAATAGAACTTTTACAATGATTAAACCAGATGCTGTTGCAAACGGACACATCGGGAATATCTTAGCAATGATTACTAATGGAGGTTTCAAAATCGTTTCATTAAAATTAACTCAATTAACTGTAGCTGATGCAAAAGCATTTTACGCAGTTCACGCAGAAAGACCTTTCTACGGAGAATTAGTTGAATTTATGTCACGCGGACCAATTGTTGCTGCAATTTTAGAAAAAGACAACGCAGTAGAAGATTTCAGAACTTTAATTGGAGCTACAAATCCAGCTGAAGCTGCTGAAGGAACTATTCGTAAAGCATACGCTACTTCAATCGGAGAAAATGCAGTTCACGGATCTGACAGCGACGAAAACGCTGCTATCGAAAGCGCATTCCACTTTGCAGGAAGAGAGCAATTTTAATAAAATAGTTTTCAGTCGCAGTCACAGTTTTCAGTGATTGCCATTCATAAAAAAAATGCTGTTTGTAAACCAAACAGCATTTTTTTTTATTGATCATACCCAAAACAATTAAACAACTCTAAACTTATCTTATTTAAAATTGTTTTACTCTCCTAAATCAACTAAATTCTCTTTTACTCCCAACTTTAGGTTCTCAAAATTTTTATGATAAAAACTAGAAACACAGCCTATACGTTTTCCTTTTTCCAGAATAAATATAGACTCATAATCAGTTCCTTTTGCAGATTCAAACACCGTAGTAAAACCATCTAATTCGGCATTTACATAAACTAAAGGCTTTCCAATCCCAAAATAATGTCGCAATGTAATCTGCTCTTTATTAATTTTTATGCTACATGCTCTAACTCTTAAAATCTTAAACCAAAAGAAACCGACACCCGATAAAAATAAAACAGGAAGAATTACGCTTACATTTGGAGTAAAAAAATACAACCAAATAGTCAATAGAGGCAAGACACTAAAATAAGAAATTAAAATAATTGGAAAAATCTTGAATTTCGATTTTAAATAGCTCATAATACAATACTCTTTAGCACATCAAATCTTATCTCAAAACAACCTCTTTCACCACATCACGCCCTAATTCTTCATTAATCATTTTAACGATTTTTGACTTTCCGTGGCTTAGTTCTTCTCTCAAAACAGCCGAACCTAATTCAACATAAAGCGTGCTTCCCTTCAAAACAACATTTCTGGTATAAGTGTTTACGCCACTTCCCATCAATTGTTTCCAAGCATCACGAACATCAATTTCATCCATTCCAGACTGAAGCTTGTTCGTCTGAATAATTTGCTTCAAAACAGCCCCAATCGTACTTTCGTTATTTAGTCTCTTTGCCATCGTTTAAAATATTAACTGGTCCTGTTTTTTTATAATGATACTCTTTATTTTGGTCATTTTTCACCACAAACTCTTTATCCGAAATCGAAATCAATTCTTCGCTCCACTTCGCATAAGCCGTTTTATAATCCAAAAAAGTTCCCTTATCTGTAAATCTAACCGAAAAATTCTCAAAAGTATTGGTAGTCAGAAAAGTCCCATCCAATTGCGCCATTACTTTCGTCCTCGTTCCTTTTGTTCCTTTAATCTTAAAAAAATCAAAGTTTTCATTCATTCCGTAAGCCTTCTCCTCGCCTTTATCAAAAACAACTTTTTCAATTTCCCAGTAGCCATTAAGTTTTGCAATATCTGCCGGTTTAATCTCCTGTTTGCAACCCACAAACAAAAGTGATAAAACCAAAATCATAAAAGTGTTTTTCATAATAAATATAATATTAATAAGGAGCTGATTCCTGCTGTCCGCTGTATTCCCGATAAACAAAAACTACGGCTAAAAAGCCTTGTTTTTCTAAATCGGGAGATGCCGCTTCCATCAGGGCTAGGGCATCCGTTTTCAAAAGAAAATTTAGTGAACTACAAAGGTAAACTTATAAATCTCAAAAGAAATAAAAATTTGCAAAACCCATTAAACTATTTTACATATTTTTGGTCAAACCCCAAACCTAAACCAAAAAAAACATGACCAAAACCATTTGTACCATCCTGACACTCTTAGTGTTCAGCGCATGCAGTAAAGACACAACAGAACCAGATACTGCTCCAACAGAAAATATGTATTTTCCGCCATTAACCGGAACAACTTGGGAAACAAAATCAGTCGCTGATTTAAAATGGAATCAAAGTGCTGTTCAGCCACTTTTAGATTATCTAGAGCTTAAAAATTCCAAATCGTTTATGATTTTAGTAAATGGCCGAATCGTTTTAGAAAATTATTTCAACAAACATACCGCAACAACAAACTGGTATTGGGCCAGCGCCGGAAAAACATTGACATCGACTGTAACAGGAATTGCACAACAAGAAAATTTGTTAAATATAAATGACAAAGTTTCAAAATATCTTGGAACAGGCTGGACAAGTGAAACTCCATCAAAAGAAGACCTTATTACTTGCAAACACTTATTGACCATGACATCAGGCCTAGATGACAGTACAGATGATGTCGAACCAGCAAATTTAATCTACAAAGCTGATGCAGGCACACGATGGGCATATCATAATGTATATGTAAAACTGCAAGATGTTGTAGAAAAAGCCAGCGGACAAAAATGGGAAACGTATTTCAACAGCAAATTAAGAGACAAAATCGGGATGAATGGCAATTGGGTTCAGCTTGGCGTAAACAGTGTCTACACCAGCGACACAAGAAGCATGGCGCGTTTTGGATTGTTGATGCTCAATAAAGGAAAATGGGAAAACAACGCTATTTTAAACGAAGCTTATTTTAATGACGCAACAACAACTTCACAAAACATTAATTTAGGATACGGCTATTTATGGTGGCTGAACGGAAAAGCTTCTTATCATTTGCCACAATCGCAACTTACTTTTCAAGGTAGCGTAATTCCAACTGGCCCAAGCGATATGTTTATGGCTTTAGGAAAAAACGATCAGAAGATCTACGTAATTCCAAGCAAGAAAATGGTCATAATCAGAATGGGAGATGCAGCAGATAATGTAAATCTTGCTTTATCTGATTTTGATAAAACATTATGGAAAAAAATCAATGCATTATATCAATAAAAAAAGAGCTTTTAAATAAAAGTAATTAAAAACACTTTTATTTAAAAGCTCAAATATTTTAAGATAGAAAACTAGCGATTAGTTTTTATTCTTTTAAGAACTCCCAAAAAGAACAAAACAACTCCCAAAACCAGTAAAATATAATATACTGAGAGATTCTTATCCTTTAAAACATTTGCCAGAACAAAAGCTATTACGCTCGCAAAATAAAAAGTTAGAGCTGATATATTTTTCATTATATATTATTTAAAGAAACTGTCTACGAATTCATATTTATTAAAGACTTGCAAATCTTCAATTCCCTCGCCAACACCAATATATTTCACCGGAATTTTAAACTGATCTGAAATACCAATCACAACACCACCTTTTGCAGTTCCGTCTAACTTAGTAACTGCTAATGACGTTACTTCCGTCGCAGCAGTAAATTGTTTTGCCTGTTCAAAAGCATTTTGCCCAGTTGAACCGTCTAAAACCAAAAGCACATCATGTGGAGCATCGGCAACTACTTTTTGCATCACTCTTTTTACTTTTGTAAGCTCGTTCATCAGGTTGATTTTGTTATGCAAACGTCCTGCTGTATCAATAATCACAACATCAGCATCTTGAGCAACCGCAGATTGCAAAGTGTCAAAAGCTACCGAAGCCGGATCACTTCCCATTTGCTGTCTTACAATTGGCACTTGAACTCTATCTGCCCAAACTTGCAATTGGTCGATCGCCGCCGCACGAAAAGTATCGGCAGCACCTAAAACCACTTTATGTCCCGCTTTTTTGAATTGATAAGCTAATTTTCCAATCGTTGTAGTTTTTCCAACTCCGTTTACACCAACAACCATTAATACATAAGGTTTTTTAGCTGCAGGAACTTCAAATTCTGTTGCTTCGCCTGTGTTAGTTTCAGCCAATAAAGCTCCTATTTCATCACGAAGAATCTGATTCAATTCGTCAGTTCCAAGATATTTATCTTCCGCAACACGCTTTTCAATTCTTTCTATGATTTTCAAAGTAGTGTTTACGCCAACATCTGAAGCTACAAGAACTTCTTCCAGATTATCTAAAACATCATCATCGACTTTAGATTTTCCAGCAACAGCTTTACTTAACTTCGAGAAAAAAGTAGTTTTTGTTTTTTCAAGACCTTTGTCTAAAGTCTCTTTTTTTTCGGTAGAGAATAATTTTTTAAAAAAACTCATTTTTTGTAGTTTATTTAGATTTACTAGATTTCTTGATTTCCAGACAAGAAACCCAATTTCATTAAAGAAAGCACAATTGTTTTTCAAAAAAAGAGCAATTGTTGCGATTCTTTAAATTTTTAGACAAATATAGGTAATAAAAAAGCTACTTCCTGAAAGAAAGTAGCTTTTCTATATAATGTAATTGTAATTATTTCTTTTTCAAGAATTCATCAACTTCTTCAGGAGCCATAATAGATTCTACGAATGTATATGCACCAGTTTTAGGAGATTTCACCATTTTGATGGCTTTTGATAATCTCTTAGAAGATGTTTGTAACGATGCTACGGTTTTCTTTGCCATGATTCAAATGTTATTGAACTTTTCATAAAACTCGAATGGCCAAACCATTTGAGATTTATAAAAATCTCTAATTATTACTTAATTTCTTTGTGAACAGTTACTCTTTTTAAGATTGGATTAAATTTTTTAATCTCTAATCTGTCTGGAGTATTTTTTTTGTTCTTAGTTGTAATATATCTAGAAGTTCCTGGAACACCAGAAGTCTTGTGCTCAGTACATTCTAAAATTACTTGGATTCTATTACCTTTCTTTGCCATCTTGCTATATATTTATTTAGGAAAAGATTATTTGATAAATCCTTCTGACTGCGCTTTTTTCAAAACTGCAGTGATTCCATTTTTATTAATTGTTTTTATCGTAGATGCTGCTACTCTAAGAGTAATCCATCTATCTTCTTCTGGAAGATAAAAACGCTTTTTAACTAAGTTTACAGAAAACTTTCTCTTAGTTTTGTTCATAGCGTGAGAAACGTTATTTCCTACCATCGCTCTTTTACCTGTAAGGTCACAAACTCTTGACATTATACTTATCTTTTATCGTTATTCAAAATCAGGGTGCAAAGAAAAGAAAAATAAACCATTGTAGCAAAAAATTATTGCACAATTTTTAAAATTTCTTTCTGTAATATTTCCAAACTCTTAATACTCGCTCTATCTATCACTTTTTCACGCGGTTGTCCGAAGTTAAATTCTTCTACAATTACTTCAGTTGGCGTTGCCAAAGCTATAAAAACAGTGCCAATTTCAGCATCAGAGTCGCCTTTTGACGGCCCAGCGTTGCCGGTCGTTGCAATTGCGTAGTCTGTTTTAAGCATCTCTTTCACACTCAAAGCCATAGCTGTTGCAACCTCGGCACTAACTACCGAATATTCATCAATCAAATCTTGCGAAACTCCAAGAACATTGACTTTGGCTTCTGTTGCATACGAAACAACACTTCCTTTAAAATATTTTGAAGCGCCTTGCACAGAAGACAAAAGCGAAGCAATTTTTCCTCCTGTACAACTTTCGGCAGTCGAAATGGTTTTGTTTTGCTTTGTTAGAAACTTGGCAATGACGGTTTCGATCGTTTCATTTTCTTCGTAACCTACTATTATATCATGAATTATCGCATCTAAAGAACGAACATTATCTTCAATTGCTTTTTCCAATTCTTCTTTATCTGTTCCGCGGGCTGTCATGCGCAGGCGCACGCGTCCAGGATTTGGCAAATAGGCTAATTTGATAAACTCTGGGAGATTATTTTCCCAATTTTCAATACGCTCTGCAACTAAACTTTCACCTTGACCGTAAGTCAAAATGGTTTTATGAATAATGTATGGACGCTTGTATTCGCGAACTATTTTTGGAATTATTTCTTCTTCCACTAAATATTTCATTTCATAAGGAACTCCCGGAAGCGAAACAAAAACAGTATTTTCTTTCTTCATCCACATTCCCGGCGCAGTCCCGACTTGATTATGCAAAACCGTGCAAGTCGAAGGAACCAACGCCTGATCTTTATTTAATTGCGAAATCGGTCTTTTGTAAAAACCTTCAATCAATTGTGTCACATGCGCTAGAACTTCTGGATTAACTACAAGTTCATCATCAAAATATTCACAGAATGTCTTTTTAGTAACATCATCTTTTGTTGGGCCCAAACCTCCGGTCACAATTACGATATCAACTTTATTCTGAAGTTGTGCAAACGTATCTAAAATCTGTTTTTTATCATCGCTTATTGAGATCATTTCTGTAACCTCAACTCCAATTCGGTCTAATGCTTTTGCAATAAATCCCGAATTCGTATCAATAATCTGTCCTATTAAAATTTCGTCTCCAATAGTTATAATGGTTGCTTTCATGCAAATTTTATTTTTTGCTTAAATAATCTATAAGCTATTATTAAAGGAAAGTAGGCTGTGGAAGTTTTGATTTATGGGAGGGGCAGAATTGGCTTCTTTCATCTTAATATCATTTCAAGATGCCACTTATTTTATGAAGTATTTTAAATCAAGAAAAACACAAAACCTTGTTTTGTCTTTATAACAATCGAAAAACAAAACAAGATTACGTTATATTATTACAAATCAAAATCTTTTTTGATTTCTTTTATCGCTTCTTTTACCTGTACCCTAATACTTTTAAAAGTCTCAATAATATCTTTTTTCTTGCCTTCAGCCTTTGTCCATGCTTCAACTTGAAGTATTTCTTCAAAAGCTACATTTAAGCCCATCAAATCCAGCGTAGGCTTTATTTTGTGCGCATACGAATAAGCATATTTATGATCCTTTTTCTTAATTCCTTCCTTGATTTGCTTTAAATCTTCAGGAACTTCAGTAACAAATAATTTAAGAATTTCGTTTACAAATTCAGGATCATTGTCTGAAAGCGCATATACTTTCGAAAGGTTGTACTTTAAAGCCATTATTTTACTTGTATTCTGAATAATTTTTTATCTTCCAAAAAGCCTTCTAAAACATCATTTGGTTTCACAGGCGCAACACCTGCCGGCGTTCCTGTAAAAATTATGTCTCCAATTTTTAATGTAAAAAACTGCGAAACATACGCAATAAGCTCATCAATTTTCCAAAGCATTAAGCTTGTATTGCCTTTTTGAACTGTATTAGAATTATTTTTCAATTCAAAAGTAAGATTTTCCATAGAAACGAAATCACTTTTTGGCAAAAAATCTCCAATGACAGCAGAACCGTCAAATGCCTTTGCTTTTTCCCAAGGCAATCCTTTTGCTTTTAGTTTATCTTGTAAATCTCTGGCAGTAAAATCGATACCTACACTAATTTCGTCATAATACTTATTGGCAAATTTAGGCTCGATGTACTTTCCTACTTTATTTATTTTAACAATTATCTCAATTTCGTGATGAATCTCCTCAGAAAATTCTGGAATTACAAAAGGATGCTGCTTCAACAAAACCGCCGAATCAGGTTTCATAAAAATAACCGGCTCGTCTGGGCGTTCGTTTTTTAATTCCTCAATATGATTGGTATAATTTCTACCGATGCAAATGATTTTCATTATTTTTAGTTTTCAGTCACAGTTTTCAGTCGCAGTCATTACAAAACACAAAATCAGTTCCAGTATAAAACTGAATACTGAGACTGCGACTGAAAACTTATTTAGTGTTTAATTTTCTTAATTTAATTCCAGTTAAAACCTTTTTGGTGTATAAAGGAAAATCCGCGTTTTGAATCCAGCTGAAATACCCAGGCTCCGTTTCGAGAATTTTTTCAACTTTTGCTCCTTTATGTTTTCCGAAAGTAAAAATCTCCTCGTCATCTTTATCAAAAGCAATCATTCCTGCAAAATCAGCGATTTTTTTGCGTGTTGTAAACTCAGACAATGCTTTCATGTCATTTTCCAATTCAGGATAACGATCTAGCTGCGCTTTTAAAATTTCGTAAGTCGCCATTGTATCTGCTTCTGCCGAGTGTGCATTATCCAACGTTTTTCCACAATAAAATTTCAAGGCAGCACTCAAAGTACGCTCTTCCATTTTATGGAAAATAGTCTGAACATCTACAGAAACTTTGTTTTTCATATCAAAATCCACTCCTGCACGAAGTAATTCTTCAGCAAGCAACGGAATATCAAAACGATCCGAGTTGAAACCTCCCAAGTCACTATCTTTTATCATATTATATATATGAGGCGCAAGTTCTGCAAAAGTAGGTTCATTTGCTACTTTTTCGTCAGTGATGCCATGCACAGCGGTTGTTTGTGGAGGAATTGGAATAGTAGGATTTACCAACCATGTTTTGCTTTCCTTATTTCCGTTTGGGTAAACTTTGAATATTGAAATTTCTACGATTCGATCTTTACCGATATCTATACCAGTTGTTTCAAGATCAAAAAAGCAAATTGGTTTGTTAAGTTTTAATTCCATTTTAATTTTTATAAGATTACAAATGTAAATTTTAAAGCCGAATTTTCCGCCCCTATTTTTATTTTTTTTGCCTAAAAAAAGGCTATTTATTAGATTTTAACTTAAAATAAGAGCCCCATGCAATGGCGTCAAAACTTAAATTTCTAATTTTCTTGTTAATAAAAAACCCGGAAAATCATTTCATTTTCCGGGTTCTAAATTTATTTGTGAATTGACTAGAAATCGCGATCCACGTCAAATGCTTCTAAATATTCAGCTACTCTTTTTACGAAGCTACCGCCTAAAGCTCCATCTACAACTCTATGATCATAAGAGTGCGACAAGAACATTTTTTGACGAATTCCGATAAAATCACCTTCAGGAGTTTCAATAACTGCCGGCACTTTACGAATTGCTCCAAGAGCTAGAATTCCAACTTGTGGCTGATTGATAATTGGCGTTCCAAAAACACTTCCAAAAGTCCCCACGTTTGTAACTGTATAAGTTCCGCCTTGTGTATCGTCTGGTTTTAATTTTCCAGCTTTTGCACGGTTTCCTAAATCGTTAACCGCTTTTGCCATTCCAACAAGATTTAACTGATCTGCATTTTTAATTACAGGAACAATTAAGTTTCCGTTTGGCAACGCTGCCGCCATTCCTAAGTTTATATTTTTCTTTTTGATAATATATTCACCGTCAACCGAAATATTCATTCCTGGGAAATCTTTCAAAGCTTTTGCAACAGCTTCCATCATAATTGGCGTAAAAGTCAATTTCTCGCCTTCTCTTTTCTCAAAAGCAGCTTTCACTTTGTCTCTCCATTTTACAATGTTTGTTACATCGACCTCAATGAACGACTGAACATGAGCCGAAGTCTGCACAGAAGCCACCATATATCCTGAAATCAGTTTACGCATTCTGTCCATTTCGATGATTTCATCACCTCCATTTACAGAAACCGGAACTGCTTGATGACTTTTTTGAGCTACAGGTTCTACTGCTTTAACCGGCTCAGCAACTTTTACTGGTTCAGCAACTACTTTCACAGGTTCTGTTGCTGCAACAGGAGCTATTACTCCAGATTTGCGGTCTTCAACGTATTTTAAAATATCTTCTTTAGTTACGCGTCCATCTTTTCCTGAACCTTGAATATTGTCAAGTTCAGCAATAGAAACTCCTTCTTCTTTGGCAATATTTTTAACCAATGGAGAAAAGAATTTATCCGATGAAGCAAAATCCTGCGGAGCACTTACTGTTTCTTTTACTGTCTCAATTGTTTTCTCAATTTCTGCAGCAGCTGCCGGGATTACTGTTTCTTCAGCTTTTGTTTCAGCTGGAGCATCACCTTCTGTTTCAATAATTGCAATAGTCTGTCCTACCTGAACTAAATCATCTTTACCAAATAACTGTTCAACTAAAACTCCTGATACCTCGCTTGGCACTTCGCTGTCAACTTTGTCAGTTGCAATTTCCAGTACAGCTTCATCAGCTTCAATTCTGTCTCCAACTTCTTTCAACCAGTTTGTAATAGTTGCTTCAGCGACACTTTCTCCCATTTTAGGAAGTTTTAATTCAAATCTTGCCATATTGTTAACCTCAAGGGTGATTTTGATTTTCAGATTGCGAAATTACCGAATTTTTTAAATATAAATTACATTTAATATAATTTTTTACTCAATTTTTACAATTTGCCCCCTGTCATTTCGAGAATTGCTTCCAATAATAAAATTTGCTTTTTTGGGGAAAATCTTAAAAGTAACCTTCTTATCTTTAAGAGTTTCTATGATTTTGATACATTTTTTGAATGAAACGTACTGATTATCTAAAATAATCTCAACTCTTTTACCCTTAAAAACGTGGCACGAATTTACCATTTTTTCTTTTTTGAAATCCAAAAACTGAACTTTATTTTTTAAAATTGAAGGTAATTTTTCAGACAAAATACTATTTGAAGAATAAAAAATATACTTTTCAGGCTGCGGTTTTTGCTTTGGTTTTCCTTGAAACATTTTTACAAAAGAGAAAAACCAAATTCCTAGTTGAATAAACCAGCTAAAAAACAATGATTTCTTGAAATGCTTATCATAAAAGAAATTCATTGCTTCTTGAAAACGCTTCATATATTTCTCATCTTTTATAGTGCTTTCGCCTTTATAATGCAAAACGGTTGTTTCAGCGAAATAATAATTTGTCTTTTGTTTTTGCAATACGCGATACGATAAATCAATGTCATCAGCATACATAAAGCAGTTTTCGTCAAAACCTTTCAAATCGTTATAAAGCTCTCGTTTCATAAACATAAATGCACCAACAAGAATCTCCACTTTTCCATTTTCATTTTCATTTATATGCTGTGCATAATATTGATTAAAGATTTTCCATTTCGGGAAAAACTTATACAATCCCAAAACCTTTGTAAAAGCGACCCAAGGTGTCGGGATTCCTCGTTTGCTTTCGGGTAAAAAATTTCCTTTTCCGTCAATTAATTTACATCCAATTATTCCCAAATCTTTTTGCTTTTCGGCGAAAGCTAAAATTTTAGTAAAAGTATCTTCGGCAACGACAGTATCAGGATTTAAAATACATATATATTCACCCTGTGCTTCTTGCACTCCAATATTATTGCCTTTTGGGAAACCGAAATTTTCTTTGTTTTGAATAAATTTTACTGACGGAAATCGCTCTTGCATAATCAAACAAGAGTCGTCAGAAGAATTATTATCGACTACAATAATTTCAGCGTCTATTGTTGAAATAGCTTCTTGAACACTCAAAACGCACTGTTCCAGAAAATAACGCACATTGTAATTTAAAATAATAACCGAAAGCTGCATAAAAAACAGAAAATTTATTTTTGGGGAAGTTAGAAATTTTCAGACAAACCTAGTCGTAATGACCAATCGTTTTTACTAATTCCGTAATCCAATACTAAATTACTGTTGTTTTTTTTGTTCCATTTAATACGAAGCCCTGTACCGACAGCGGGATTCCATTTTGAAAAATCATAAGTTTCAAACTTTGAAACCGAAGAAATATTAGTAAAAAATACAGCTCCCCAAAATCCATTTCTTGAAATATCCATTCTATATTCTCCTTCAAAATACAAAAGTGCATTACTTCGAAATCTATTTCGGGTAAAACCTCTTCCTGTTTTTCCTTCGCGGTCCCAGCCAATACTTGGAAGATCTAAATAATGAGGTTTCCCTCCAAAAGTTGACCAATAAAAAGCTCTATAGGCCAAGATACTATGTTTTTTTTTGCTGAAAGAATGATATTTTCTCGCGTCTATATAAATTGAATTCCATTTTTTCCCTTCAACGCCACTAGTATTTATTCTGAAATCGGCTTCAACATACAAACCTTGTTCAGGATTTACGTTGTTTTCGCGAGAATCATAAAGTCCTTGAAGCGCAACTCCAAAAGAAGTTTCGTTAGAAAAATCGCCGTTCATATATTTGTAATAATCCGTCTCGCCATCAATATAAGATTCTTCAGAAATATTCTGGTAATTGTCGTACAACAAACCAAGACCCGCCCTGTAATTCCCAACTATCTTTCGTGTTGCAAATTGATAAAAACGCCATTGCTGGTAATCGAGAGTCGACATTTTATCATCTGTATTATTTCCGCCCAAACCATAAGTGTCTTGCGGATAAATCATAAACCGATAATCTCCAATAAAATTCCAATGATTATCTCTTGTGTAAATATAGGATTGAATAGGAAAAACATATTGATTGGTAAAACTGAAATATGGAGAAAATGTAATTTGCGACATATTGGTCGTTTTTTCATCTCCTAAATAAAAAGACGTTAAAAAGGAAATCACTAATCCCGCACTTTTATCAGCATTAACAGGCACTGGCAATAAGGAAAAAGCAATCTTTTTGTCTAATCCAGTTCGTACGGAATCATTTTTATGGAAAAGTTTATACAAAACATCTAGAATATCTCTTTTATTATTCCGAATAGAATCAGTTTGCGAATAACAAAACGGCATTAAAAAAAAGAAAAACAAGACAATCAGACATTTCGTATTTTTCATCGTATAAGGCTTTCAGAAACAACTTATTACAAATTTAAAATTTTATTCGAAACAGAAGTTTATTTTAGAAAATAATAAAACCCAAGAAAAGAGCTAATTATCATAAAAAATGATATTTTTGATTCTCTTGAAATAATTTATTTCTATGAAAGATCAAAAACAAGCCTCGATTCCGTTATTTCTTTTACTAATTATATCTTGTTGCTTTCTCTTTGATTTTTCATCAAAAGAAAACAACCAAAAATTAGCTTTAGATCTTGTCAAAAATTCTACTTGGTACATCGCCGGGCCTGCAGTTGAAAATCAAGAAACAATAAATAAGCTCAGGCTAAAAAATGGCATTGTAAAAGTTACTGCAAATGAAAGTCCGAAAGGCGAAATTGAATTAAATGTCATGATTACGCCTTCTGATTCAAACGACGGAAAACCTACAAATATATCAGAAGATTCAAAATTTGTCAGCATTACCTATAAATCTTCTCATTTGATAAAAGTTCAGGCGCGAGAAGGAAACGAATACGGAACAGGTTGTGTACATGGTGGTTCGCATCCAAGAGTTAATCTAGATCCGTCTCCCAAAAATTTTATAACGGTAAAAATTCCGTGGACGAACTTTAGGCAAGACGGTCTTCCTGACGGAAAACTTTTGAATATCCATAATCTTTGCAAGTTCAATTTTGTAAATTATAACCCAGTAACGGGCGCATCTTTAGAAATCAAATCTGTTCAAATTCAAAATTAAAATATGAAAACAAGACTTTTATTCATTATTTCCATACTTTTCTTTAATCTTGGCTACAGCCAAGAAAAATCTGTTCCAAAAATTGACATTAATGGAGTTTGGGAAGATATTAATTCAGGCGTTCAAAATACTGTTGCCATCATATCAGAACAAAACGGAAAGATTATTTTCACGCATTATTTAGAATGGAAAGGCCAAAAATTTGTAGAAAGTGGCACAGGAAAAAGAACAGGAAACAAAATTACATACAACGTCAAGGTAACTTTGCCAATTGAAGGCTGGGCGACGGCAGGAACCCACACTTTAGTTTTATCTGAAGACGGAAACAAACTTGAAGGGACTTTTAAAGACAATAAAAACCGAACAGGTTCAATTGCATTTAGAAGAGTTCGATGAGAATTTGTTTTAAGTTTTTAGGTTCCAAGTGACAACGTGAAACGTGAAACCTTCTCACAAATGCAACTGAATTTTATATTTGTTGCAAATTTTCATTACAAACAACATAATGGTTGAGAAAACTAACGACCAAATAATGCCGGGAACTCCAACACGAAAATATCCTGGAATAATATGAAAATTAAGAACTTTACAGAAGTAATAAATAACGCCCGGCAAAATATAAATCAGTAATGGATTCGCAGCGGCTGGCATAAAAAAATCGCTCCATTTAGTCTGTTTTTTAACTTCCATAAGCCAGTACAAAAAATAAAATAGAATTGTACAAATAGCTGCCGAAAACATAGTCCAAGAAGGTGTTCCTTTAATTTTTGAAATTCCAAAATAAGGTCTCAACAAATATCCAACAGTAAAAAACAAAATAGCAAAACCGATAACTGGCCAATTAATTTTGATTGGTGTTTTTCGATCAAAAAATAATAGTGAAATTATTACTCCCGCAGTTACTAAAGATGCATGCGTCAAATGTCCTGCAATAAAGTTAAACCAAGGCAAATGCTGTAAAATTGATCCTTCTGTCAGGTTGATTGAATTGCAAACAACGCATAAAACCAGAAAAGCAATCATAGCAAGCAATCGACCACAAACCAACCAATAATAAACTACAGTAAAAAGATACGCCCAACCAATCAAGCCAAGAATTCCCCACCATTTTGGCGTCATACCTCTTTCGCCTGTGTCTTGAATGTAAAGAAAATAAAGAGCTACTAAAACGAGCATTCCTCCGTACTGAAGCGTATTTTTCAACCAAACTGGCAAGTCTTTAGAATATTTATTCCAAATTGGAATTGGCATTGCGTAAGCCAAAAGTCCCCAAAGGGCAGGAGAAATAAGCATTTTTGAGGCATCATAACCATACTCGGCATTGACCATAAAAACACCAATGATTATCAAAGCTAATGCTCTTTTTAAAGTATGTGCCCAAATCGTTTTTGGGCTATCTCCTTTTAATAATCTAGCATTGAAAGCAAATGGAATCGACATTCCTACAATAAACAAAAAAGCTGGAAACACCACATCTACAAAAGTCATTGCATCGGCATCGGCTGGCATATGCTTCATCCATTGTGGTACATCTTTTATGCTCGCCAACTCATTTACAAAAATCATTACAAAAATCGTAATTCCTCGCAAAGCATCTATAGAAATAATTCTTTGGTTATATAAATTCTCTTTAATTCTCATAAATCACTAAATTATTATCAGAAACAAATATAAAATAATAGTTGAGATAGAAAACCATATCTCAATTCTAAATAGGTCTGTAATAAAAAGTTTACCCGATATGATGTAAAATACAAGGTAGTTTACTTACTTTTGCAGCATGTTATCATTCTTAAAATCAAAACCGTACTTAAAGGACCTTCTTGCTGGAAATTATGTCGACATTCATTCGCATTTATTGCCAGGAATTGATGATGGTGCCAAAACAATAGCTGACACAAGCAAACTTGCAAAGTCTTTTCAGGAAATGGGTGTTGTTCAATTTATTGCTACGCCGCATATTAGTCATTACATTTGGAATAATTCGCCTGAAGCAATTATTGCTAAACAGCAAGAAACTCAAATTTTGCTGGAAGCTGAAAATATTAAAACGCCTTTTAAAGCTGCAGCAGAATATTTCATGGATGATTGGTTTGAAAGCCATTTTCAAAACGAAAAACTTTTGACATTGAAAGACAATTATGTTTTAGTTGAAATGTCGTACATGAATGCACCTGTTCAATTGTACAAAATTCTTTTTGATCTTCAAGTTGCAGGTTATATTCCGGTTTTAGCACACCCTGAGCGCTATTTATTTTATCATAAAAATTTTAATGAATATGATAAATTAAAAAAAGCAGGTTGTCTATTTCAGCTTAATTTATTAGCGACAGTTGGATATTATGGCGCTGAAATCACCAAAGTAGCAGACGAGCTTCTGAAAAAAGGAATGTATGATTTTGTTGGAACAGATGTGCATCATAATAATCATATCGCATCTTTCAATCAAAAGTTAAAAATTGACAATAACAATATTAAAGGCCTAAAGGACATTATTTCAAATAATCAATTCTTCAAGTTTTAATCCAATCTTAAAAATATTGCATAAAAAAACGGCTCAATTACTTGAGCCGTTTTTTTATCGTAATCTTTCTTTATTTTTTAGAGATTAATCTTTTGTACCACGCTTTTTTCTCCACTCTAACTCCATAACCATAGCCATAGCCATAACCTTTTGTAGAGTCGGTATCATTAAGTACGATACACATATTAGGCAATTTCTTTTCTTTATAGAATGTATTGGCAATATTCAGCATACGTTTTTCCAGAACATTCGCACGCATTACATATACAAATGTATCAGCATTTTTAGCGATTAATAATGTATCTGTAACCAAACTAACTGGAGCAGTATCTACAATTATGTAATCGTATTCTTTTTTAAGTTCTTCAAAAAGCTGATCTACTTTATTACTCATCAACAACTCAGCTGGATTTGGCGGAATCACACCAGAAGGCAAAATAAAGAAGTTTTTATATCCTTCATGTTTGATGATATAATCTCGCACATCTTTATCTGTTGATGACAAATAATTAGTCAAACCTACACCTGGCACATTAATATATTCTCCAAATTTTGGATTTCGAATATCAGAACCAACCAATAAAACGCGTCGTCCCGACAAGGCAAAAGTTGCCGCAAGATTAACCGATATAAAAGTTTTTCCTTCAGAAGGGAAAGTTGATGTCACAAAAATTGTTTTCGCAATTCCATCTGGAACTTTTGTAAGCATGAACTCCAAGTTAGTTCTCACAATACGAATTGCTTCAGCTGAACTAGTTCTACTTTCTGATTTGATTAATTCAGCAATATCATCTGAAGTAGGTACATCTCCAATAAATGGAATTTGCGTTTTTCCTTCCAAATCAAGTTTACTTTTGATTTTTGTATCTAATAAGTCATTCCCGTAAATAACTCCAAATGGAACTAATAATCCCAAAAGCATTCCTGCCAAATAAATGATTTTTTTCTTTGGGCTGATTGGATCTTTCTCTGCTTTTGCAGCATCAATCACACGAGCATTAGGTTCAGTTGCAGATAACGAAATTGCCGTTTCTTCTCGTTTTTGAAGCAAATATAGATATAATTCTTCCTTAACTTTTTGCTGTCTGGCGATTACTCTAAATTGACGTTCTTGAACTGGAATTTTACCAATTTTATTGTTTAAAATCCCTTCTTGACTTTTAATATCACGATTTTGAATCTGCAAATTAGCCTGCATACGTCTCAAGCTTGCTGCAACATTTGATTTTAATGATGAAATTTGCTGATCCAATTTTACAACAGAAGGGTTTTCTTCGGTAGCCGATTTTAAAATTCTGTTACGATCTAAAACTAATTGATTGTAAGATGAAATCAAACCACTTGCATCATTATTGTCAGAAATCATGTTCGACGGCAATAAATCAGAATTAGTGCTCTTTTTAATAAAATCTAACAAAGAAGAAACAACATTTAATTGAATTTCAGTTTCAACTCCTTTTTTATCATACTCCGTTGAACCTTCGATAAAAAGTTTCGCTTCAGATTCGATATCTGTTAGTTTGTTTGTCTTTTTGAAACTTTCAACATCCTGCTCAACTCCATCTAATTCTTGAGCAATTAAAGCCAATCTACTAGCAATAAACTTAGATGTATTCTCGGAAATATAATTTTTATCTTCTGCCGCATTCTCATTATAGATCTGAATCATATTGTCTAAAAAATCTTCAGCTTTTTTAGCAACAGGGTCTGAAATTGAAATATTGACAACACTACTGGTTTTGCTTATTGGCTCCACTTTTAGCTTTTTCCTAAAACTTTCTGTCAATTCATCTAACGGATTAATAACAATACGAATAGATTCAAATCTCCCAGTATGATTTTTAGCGTAAAAAGCAGTTTTTTCAATAGTTAATATACCGATTTTAGTAGCAATTTTTTCTCCAAATTTAAATTCATTTTTCGTAGATAAAATAAAATTTTCCTTTTCTTCTGTTTCGTTTTCCAATAAAAAAGTAGTAGAATTTAAAAGTTTGCAATTCAAAACAGCTTTAATTTTGTCAAATAAAATTGTTTTATTTGAAAAATATGCTATAATTGGTTTTTCCGCATATACATCGCGGTCAACAACTTTTCCCTCAACAAAAAAAGCAACATTTAAGTTGAGTTTTTTAATCGTATTTTCAACTAATGTTCTTGATTTTAAAATTTCAATTTCATTATCAACGTTATTTTTCATGCTTCCGCCTAAGCCTAAATCAGCAAAAGCAGATAATTCTGAAAGCATACCGCCTTTTTTTTCATCTTTAACTAAGATAGATGTTGTAGCTTCATAGCTTGGTGTTGTATATCGTAAATATATAAAGGATAAAATCATACCAACAATAACACTTAAAAGAAACCAACGCCAATGAATTAAATATTTATCTAATTGTTCTCTTAAATTAACATCCTCGATTTCATCATCTATAACATCATTATAAAAATCTTGCTTCTGCATTTTTATTTCAATTTTATTTAAAGATTAGGACAGAAAGCGATACTAGAATAGAAATCGCAGAAATAATTACTGAAGTATTAGGACCAACTACAGACGCATTAACTTTTGTCTGATTAGGTTCAACATACACTACATCATTTTGAGCCAAATAATAAAAAGGTGAATTAATAAAATCAGATTTTGTAATATCAACTCTATTATATGATTTTGCGCCATTAATTTCTCTGATAACCAAAATATTATCTCTGCGTCCATAAATTGTCAAATCTTTTGCCATACTAAGCGCTTCAATCAAAGTAATGCGTTCTGAAGCAATAGGATATGTTCCTGGTAATGTTACTTCACCTTGCAACGATACTTTAAAATTCATTATACGTAAATTAATAATTGGATTTTTGATATAAATACTGATTTTGCTCTGTAACAATGTTAGAACTTCTGTACGAGATAGTCCTCCCACTTGTAGTTTTCCAATAACAGGAAAATTAATCATTCCTGCACGGTCGACTAAATAAGACTGAACTGTTTGCTGTCCTGTAGCACTATCTAATCTTCCACTATTTGCAACAGCAACTGTTGTTAAATTAAAAGGAATAGCAACTTCAGGATCTTCAGCAGAAACAATGATCATCAACAAATCATCAGGCTGAATTTTAACTTCATAAGAATTCGCATTTTGCGGCATGCTCATTTTATCAATATTTTGATAATAGACAACATCTTTTTTAGAACCACAAGAAAAACATAAAAATAAAAGCATTAAAAAACTAAACGTTTTTACAAAAAAGGAAGTAATCAATTTCATTAGATCTACAAATTACGGGACAAATATAAGTATTAAAAAAATATTAAAACTAGCGCCTATCACAAAGACAGAATCATAATAAAGACTTAGACATTCAAAAAAACTTAATACGCATTTTCTTCACCACGAAATACATTTAAAATGGTTTTTATTATTATTTTAATATCTAATAATATATTCCAATTTTCGATGTACCAAATATCATATTCAACTCTATTCTCCATATCAATTAACTCTTTAGTTTCACCTCGAAAACCGTTAATTTGGGCCCAACCTGTAATTCCCGGTTTTGCGTACTGTCGTACTAAGTAATTATTAATTAATTCGCTATATTGCTTAGTATGATTAACCATATGAGGTCGTGGTCCAACTACAGACATATCACCAAAAAAAACATTGAAAAATTGAGGAAGCTCATCAATACTTGTTTTTCGCATAAAGGCGCCAAATTTAGTAACACGACTATCTCCCTTTTTTGCCTGTATGCTATCTGCGGCTCGATTGAGTCGCATACTTCGAAATTTTAAGCACGTGAATGATTTGTTGTCCCTGCCAGAACGTTCTTGTTTGAAAAACACTGGCCCAGGAGATTCCATTTTAATAATAAGCATTATAATAGGAAATAACCATGGAAAAATAAACAACAAAACAAATGATGAAAAACATATATCAAATATTTTTTTTAAAAATCGATTCACAGCAAGTTCTAAAGGTTCTGGTCGAAACATTAAAACAGGTGTGTTTTCATAAAATGTTATTTGAACCTTATTTGATTTAGTATATAGTTGAAAATCTGGAATAAATTTAATTCGTACCATATGCTGTTCACAAATCTGCACTAATTGATTGATTACAGAAATGTTATCAATATGTAAAGCAACATACATTTCATCTACTTCTTCATTAATTATAAATTCCTCAATTTGATCAAATCCTCCTAAAATTGGATGAGAAATAAACGCGAAAGGATCTACTTGTTCATCAAAAAAACCCATGAATCGATAACCATAAGTTAGATCTTTTGCCAAAATTTTACGCATTCGCTCTCCTGCATCATTTGCTCCAACAATAATAAAACTTCTAAAGTTATATCCTTTAGCTCTAATATACTTCAAAAGCTTCATTGATAAATATCGCGAAATCATCAACAAGCAAAAGAAAAAGCAATAAAAATAAAGCAATCTTAATCTTGATATATCTCCATATTTTAAAAAAACGACAAAAACGGCAATAATCGCCGCATGGATAATTATCTTTTTTATGGTTCTTTTAAGAATTAACTCAATTGGCTCAACTCTAACTAATCTGAATGAATCCTTATAAAGCAAAAGACCAACCCAAACTAAATTAGACAATAATGACACTGTTTGCACTTCTTTTAAAAATAATTTATCTAACACTCCAAATCGAAGTATTGCAGAAAAAACAATAGCAAAATTTAATAATACAATATCCCATATCACAAACAAAAGTTTGAAATAACGAGAAAAGCGATATTCAGATAAATGTTGTAAAATCTTCATAAAATTAGATCAATATCTATTTTAAAATATTTTCTATTTTTTTTTCAATAACTAGTTTGATAAAAACTGGACCATAGTAAATATATCTTTTCCACATTCTTTTGGGTTCTTTTATTAAACGAACAAACCATTCTAATCCTAATTTTATCCAAAGCTTATTTGGACGGATGACAGTTCCCGCATAAAAATCAAAAACAGCTCCTATAGAACAAATTACTTTTGTGTCAAGCAAATCTTTGTGTACATAGGCCCACTTTTCTTGTTTAGGTGCAGTCATTCCAACAAATAATACATCAGGTCTAAAAAAATTAACCCTTTCTATCATCTCCTGATTATCTAAATCAGAAAATTCATTTTTATATGGTGGCGAAAAAGTTTCAATTTCGATATAAGGAAATTCTTTTTTAATGCGCTCGACAATCTTATTTAATGTACTTTGAGAGGAACCTAAATAAAAGCATTTCCCTTTTTTTTGATTCAAATCATTTAAAAGATGTTGATGGATATCAGCTCCAGCAATTTTTTTTATTTTTTTATTATTTAATAATCTAGAAGCGACAACAATACCAATACCATCAGGCAATAAAATATCTGACTCTAACAAAGCCTTTTTAAAGGCCGCATCTTCCTCAGCAATACAATATGAATATTGATTTATGGTATTTATAAGGGTCTTATTATCTGTAACACATCCCAAAAGATTTCCGCTATAGATTGAATACCCCATTAATGGTACGAAGGAATTAAAATCAGTCATTATCTTAAAAATATAAAAGCTCATAGGATTTTTAATCTGCATCAAAACGCTCAGCAGTCATTCTAAATCCATAAAACTTTTAACACATGTCAAATGTTATTAATTGATCATTTTATTTAATACTCACAAAAAATTCATCATAAAAAACCTGCCAATTATTTGCAGTCTGTGTTCTCCATAATTGGAACTTAATTCTTTTGTTCTGACGATCATAAGTTGGTACAAATGCACTCTTGTAAGTCCCTACTGAATTACAAATTGGTTTATTGTCGAAATTGAAATCTGTTCCATTAAAAGAATACCCTAAAAACAGGCGTCCTGATGAACCATATTGACCATTATCGGTTGTCGTAACAAGCATCAGCCAGACATTACCCATTTTTTGAACATCAATATGCCAAGGCTCTTGTTTTTCCCCCCAAGGTCTGCCCAAAATATTAATCAATTCATAGGCTTTATTTCTATCAATTATAAATTTACGTTCACTCGCACTAGCAGTTCTACGTATTGCATATTGCGTGTAATAACTTCCTGGAGTAGTTTCACCATTACATACTCCATAACAATAATAGGCATCCTGATCTCTCAATATTGAGGGCGCAATTACATCAATTCCAGTAGTTGGCCAACTTGCTACTATTTCTTTGGGCGTCCAATTGACACCATCCGAGCTCTTTTTAAAAAGAAGAGCCCTTCTCGAAGCGCCATTAACAACTATACCATTGTCTCTCCAATAACAGTATAAGTATCCATCTTTAAACATCAAATTCACATCTGAGCTATAAGCTGTTCCAACTGGAGAATATTCTATTGGATTTACACTTCCAGTTGGCTCGCTCCAGTTAATTCCATCGTTAGAACAAAATATATGAGCATTTTCATATTGCGAGTCACTCCCAGGATAAGGAGTAATGGCGCACCAGTAGTGATAACCATTCCATTCTTCAGCGAAATACATGACTGACGGATGTGTCCATCCAGCATTTGTTAGTGAAATCTTATTTCGTTCAGTACTTCCAGTAATTAAATCTCCAAAAGCTGTAGATCCAAAACTTAAAGGTACGTTAGAAGGCTTAAATGATATACTTTGTAAGTCTAATGATTTGATAGAATCAACTGATGGCCCTTGAATAATGGGTTTATTTACTAAAGTATCTGACGGTTTTACAACCACAGGAACCTGTATTAATTTTGAATCATCGGTGCCTGTTTCACAGCTACTTAAAATCAAAAGCACAGAAAACAAGAAAATCATTGATAAAATATTATAAATAATTGATTTGAAAATGTAATTTTTTACCATTCAGTTTTTTTTTAGTAGACAATCATTTTACGTGTTCTTTTTTTACAAGTGGAATATAAATATCTTCAAAATACCCTTTCTGCAATTGAGGCGAATACATGGTTTTATAATTATTTAAAGCATTTAAACTCATTTGACTTTTAACATACTCCGAAAGAGCATCAAATTTTAAAACAACATCTTTTAAAGCCGTTTTATTTCCGGGCTCAAACAAATAACCATTTGATTCATCTGAAATTAAAGAGGTCATTGCTCCTAAATTCGAAGTTACAACTGGAGTTCCAACTGAAAAAGCTTCTAATATTGTCATTGGCATTCCCTCATAACAAATGGATGGGACGATTAGAGCCTGCGCTTCCTTCAATTCATTTACAACTTCTTTTTTAGATAAATTACCTAGATAGATAATATTTGGAAATTGTTGAATTGAACTTAATACTTGCTCTCTTAGTGGGCCGTCTCCCGCAATTTTTAATGTAAATGGCAATTCTTTAAAAGCGCTCAACAATATTTCAATACCTTTTTCTTCAGATAATCTACCAATGAATAAGAAATGGTTTGATCTTTTCACCTCTTCTTGGCAAGAAATAGAAATAAAATTTGGCTTTACTGTAAATTTTTCTCTTGATACTCCAAACTTTGATTGTTGAAAAACATCAATTGCAAAAGATGTTAAACAGACATAAGTATCGATTTTTTCCCAAGTCCTAATTTTTTTATGAAACCAAACAATAAAAGCAAGCCAAAATGTTTGCAACCATGATGAACGATAAACCTTATTTTGAATTGCCTTCCATGGAAATGACCTATACAAACTATCATTAAACAATTTTCCTTTATGCAAAAGAATGGCAGAAGGACATAGTAAACGATAATTATGAACAGTATGCACTATCGGAATCCTTAAATTATGAATTTTTCTAAAAATTAACGGTCCTGTAGCAAAATGCCAGTTATGCACATGAACTACATCTGGCTTAAATTCTTCAATTTTTTGTTTTAATTTTCTACAAGAAAACATGTTCCAAATTGAACCCAAAAATTGCAAAGCACCTTTCCACCCACCATGATTTTGAAAATACAAAACCTCAACTTCATAATAGTTCCTCAACAATTCCAATTCCTGATTTACCACAACATCTTCACCGCCTTGAAGTCGGTATTTTGAATGAAGAATAAGAATTTTCAACTTTTAAATAAAAAATGAATTAATTTATATTTTATTCTAGTTACGATAGAAAATGGTTTAACAAATTGTGAAATTATTTTTGGATTCAAACTAATATCATTTGTAAACTTAAAGTTGGTCTTTTCTCCATCATCTAATATCGTTCTATAACGATTATATTTCTCTTTTGTATTACTTGCATCTTGTGAATTGAATCCAACATTTTCAACTTTCGATACTAATGGGTGGACTGAAAATAAATTATTTTTAAATTGATAATAACACCATCTGATAGCCCAAGAATTTATTTCACCATTCATTTGTCGATCTAACATATTAGCCATGTCGGATCCCATTTTGCTGAATCGTTTTCTATTTTCCTTGTCATGTTTAAATTCATTATAATCCTTAACTTCCCAATCAATATCTGACCATCGATCATTCCATGTCGCCCATCCCCAACTGGAAGAACGCAAAGTAAAATAAATATCTCCTGTTTGAGAATGTTTTTTTATTGGTATACTAAATCCCGTAATTGAAAAAACTTTCTTTTTAGCATTATAAAATTCTAATGCTGCGTTCATATAATTTAAGAAATTGGCGCTACTAACCAAATCATCTTCTAGAACAATAACTTTTTTATGATGAGCTAAAACTTCGCTAACTCCTTCAATTATAGAACATGCTAACCCTTTATTCAATAAAGATTCTTTTATCTTAATTGTTTTAAAACCATTAATTGAACGAATATAGCTTCTTACATTGTCAACCGCCTCTTTATCATTTTCATTTTTTGCTGCATCTGAAAAAACAAATAAATCAGTTTTAATTGCAAGTTTATTTTTTTTTAAAGCTTCTACTGTTTTCTTTAAAGTATCAATTCGCTTATAAGTAAAAAGTACAACAGGTGCTAATTCCGTCATTCCTATGAGATTTTTTTATACAATTTTGGACTAATCATTTTTGCGTATGCTTTAATCGCAAAAACAATCCATCTGATTCCCCAAAATTTATTTCTAAATTTTATATACTCTTTAATATTTAAGCCCCTCGGTGAATGAAATAATTCCCATCGTTTTCTTATCGAAAAAGTCGGATTACACCAACCAGGAATCCCCTCATTAGGTGGACAGGTTGCGATAAAATCATTTGTAGTATAACAGCCGAAGCCCGATTTTAACGCACGTAATCCATAATCAAAATCACCCATTCCATGAGTATAATCATTAGATAAGTTACCCAATTCTTCGTAAACTTTTTTAGGAACAAGTACAGCATTCCCATTTATATATTTACATCTTTGTAAATTTCCGTTGGGTATTACTGGACCGTCATCGGTTCTTCCACCATATGAAAAAATATTTTTATCTGCCGCAATTCTACATGCAGACGTTAATATTACATCTTTCTTTTCGACTTCTACAGCGACTTTATAAGTTTTAATTAAATTTAATAATGCATTTTCATCTAAAATAGTATCATCATTTAACCAAAAATAAAAATCAAATTCTTTTGTTTCAAAAGCAGTTTTCCAAGCCAAACGCATTCCTTGATTCCAATATAAATTACCATTTCCTTCAATAATATTTACAGCAGGGAAGTTGGTTGTTATTGCCAATTTAGTGCCATCTATAGAGCCATCATCAACTAAAAATATATCAAATTTGAAATCAATATTTATGCCTTTTTGGGCATATACATTCTGCAGACAATTAATCGTTTTGTCTTTACGATTATGACACGTAAGAAGAACTGCAATAGTTGGTATATAAAACATTATCTATACAAATAATTTTAATAATAAAAGCTTAGGTGTTTTATAGATACTTAAACTTAGTTATTCTTTGTAAATTAATTAATAGTTGCTTGACAAAAGCAAATTATTTTTATTAAAAAAAATATTTTTTTTAGTTCTTTTTAGCTCATTTGTCCTTAATACTAAAAATGGCAATCCCAAATACAATGGAAAATTCAACCATTGCTCCCCTTGGAGATTTAGTACAACAACTATTAAAACAAGAATAGCAAAAACTTTATTTTGAACTCTAGCCGCTTTCCATATAAAAAACAAATATCCCAGCATATAAAGCATTCCCAAAGAAGCAATAGTACCTGTGAAACCATTTCCACTACCTATGACATCTCCTTTTTCTCCAATAAAAAGGTATGAATGGTTGGCATAACGAGTTGTTTCATCTAATCCATTCCCAATCAAAGGATGTTTTTGAATGTAATACCAATCAAAAATAATCGAACCAAATCGTGAATTCGAAACCTCACCAATCCTTTGATTTTGAGATTCTTCAAATTGAGATTCTATTTTATCACTTAGGAATGATGTTGTTTGATAAAAATAGAAAGCTGCAATTGCAAAAATTGGAATTAAAACAATTGCTTTTCGATTTATCAAAAAGAAAGAAAAAAATAATATAATAAAACCAACTAAATAACCTGTTGTACTCTGTGCTGTTAATAACGCTAATATAATTGCAAATAATCTATTTTTATAATTTGCCCAATAGAATCTTAAGTTATTAAAATTAAGTGCTAAACACAAAGTTAATACTCCTGCATGAGCACCTGGTTCCCAAAACATACCAGCATTCTTTAACATATGAATTTCATAGGAAGTACCGTAAAAAATATAAGATTTTATTTCTTCTCCAAGACTTATGTAAGGTAAATTAACTTCAAATATATTAATAAGCAAGTAAAAAATTAATGACAGAACTGACAAATCAGAAAGTACTTTAAAAAAAATCCAAGTGAATTTGTTTTTCATACTATAGATGATAATTCCTCCTAATAAAAATTTAGCAATTAAATTGATTGTTCCTAAAAAAGAAATTGAATTCAATTCTAAAAATTGAAATAAACTAAGTAAAAAAACACCTAAGACAATTAGTCTAAACAATTTATAAAACTGTTTATCTAATTTAATACTTTTATGAATCAGTAAAAAAGTTAATGCAAGAGCAAAAACCATTGTGAACTTTCCAAAAAGAAATGTCATCAATGGATTACCACTGAAAAAAAGAAGTAATAAAACTAATGAGTATGCCTTTTTTTCTTTCATGACAATTTGCGAATGAAATTTGCCGGATTTCCAGCCCAAATTTCATTTTCAGGAATATTTTTAGTCACAACTGAACACGCGCCAATAATTGAGTTATCACCTATAACAACACCTTTTAATATTGTTGAATGTGCTCCAATAAAAACATTATTACAAATTTTAACAGCTTTTGTTTTAGTTTTGATTACATCCGTCATTGGATCTAGACGGTCTTGCGAATTTAAACTATGAAAATCTGTATCATAGATTACAACATTACCACCCAAATTTACATTGTCACCTATTTCAATTTTTTCATGGCAAACTATTGCTGTAGAACTCATGCCAACATTTTTGCCAATTATAAGTTCAGCTTTTTTTCCAACAAATATACTGCATGGATGAAAACGACCTATAGGATTAGATAATTCATGGTTATTAATCTTAAAATTGGCACCAATAGAACATTTACCTCCAAGGCTAACAACTACTTTTGGCAAACCATGACTTTTAAAATTCTGAAATTTTACACCATTAGAATACAAAATTAGGTAAGTTCGTATTTGATCAAAAGGTCGCAATATTTTTAATCTTGCTCTTCTTAAAATTTTTAATAACCCGATGAAAAATAATTGCATTTTAGTTACAAATTTTAATTACTTGCGAATATGATGAAATCAAACTGGAAACGATATTTTTTTTATCGTGCCTTTTACAGGCTATTTCTTTACTATTTCTTCCAATATTAAAATATACTTCCGGATTCCTATTATAATCTATTATTGCAGATACAATTTCAAATACCCCGTTAGAAGGAACTAAAATCCCAGTTTTATAATTTTCAATTAGTGTTGATAATCCTCCAACATTACAGGCAATCACAGGAATCCCAACTATTTGTGCTTCACAAATACTATTTGGACTATTATCTATATAAGAAGGATGAATAAATAAATCTGTTTTCTCCAAAATTAAAATCAAATCTTTTGGATTTTTTTTTCCGACAAATTCAATATTAAATTCTTCTGGCTTGACATTATTTTCTTTAATAAAATGATTTAACAAGCTATTTTTTCTATCAAGCCCAACAACTTGCCATACAAAATCAATTGAAGTTTGCTCTTTCAATAATTTAGCACATTTTAATATAACATCAATACCTTTGTAGACTGTTTCTGACAGAGTCGAAACAATTTTTATAGTACTATTTAACTTATATTCTTTTTTAAAATTATTATAAAATAATGGGCGCAAAACCTCTTCGATATGAAAGTATTGTGAATCAGGAGAATAAATCTTTGAAATTGAACAATCCCAATCTGTTCGCCCCATAAGATATTTTGCATTCTCTAGATGAGATTTTTCTCGGATTGCTTGATTTTTAAATCTCATATATGAAGCATAAACACCACTTCCTGTTATATTTTTAAAGATAAATTTTTTGCTCAAAATAAAATTCCAATAACTTTGATTGGGAGGAAAATATGCATTAAGATATGGAATTATTAACCCTTGTAAATGTATGACAACAGGTATATCTGTATATTTTTGAATCGATGCAAACACACCTTCTGTTCCAAATACCTGTATGATATCAGGCTTAAAATCTTCAATCACTCTCAATAAAGATGGAATAACTTTATTTTCAGATTCTATTTTACCTTGAAAACCATTAATTATTGTTCTTATCGGCGTTTTTTTACGTGCTTTTTTTAAAATTGGATAATATGTTGTATTACCTTTTTTTTCCTTTTGAAAACCTAAATTATGAAAAAACGATATAGCCAAATCAATATCATTTCGCTCTGATATTAATTCTTCTAGTGATTCAATCCAACCACCACCATTATAAGAATGTTTGCCTTGATCATAGAGTGATGAAGTATTACTAAACCAAAGAACTTTCATTATCTCGCTATTTAATCCACAAACCTGTGGCAGTATTATTAATAATTTTAAAATATTGTAAAGGAGCTAAAATCACACTAGGAATAAAACATACTATTGTTGCAAATATGATACCTGAGGTTCCCATTTCTAAATTTCTAGCAAAATATATTGACAATGGTATATTTATTAAGCAACAAATTATGCTTTGTAAAGCTTGAATTTTCACTTTACCTATACCATTTAAAAAAATAGTATAAGGTGTCACAAAAATTGATGCCATTATAAAGACCCCTATTAATAAACTTAATAAATAATTCACATGCACTTTTGATCCAACCCATAAATCATAAATAACATTAGAGAAAAGTATCATTATTAGAATAAGGACAATAAAAACCATTGCAATTTTATTGAAGTTCTTCATAGAATTTTTAATCCATTCAAAGTCATTCTTGGTATATGCTTCAGTAATACTAGACCAATAAGGGCTTGCTATAATGGCAAAAACCATAGAAGCAATACTAAAATATTTATAAGCAATATTAAATGGAACTACATCAGCTGGAGAAAACAAATTTGAAATAATCATATTATCAGTAGAATACAAAATAATCCCGGAAATTTGCACCAGAAAAAACATAAAACCTAATCCAAATATATCCTTCAAATATTTCTTTTTCCAAAATTTATATGAAGGTCTATAGTCTTTATATGTAGTTGAAAATGCAAATAAATTAATTCCAACTAATAAAAGTCCAGGAAGAGCTGAAAAAATTATTCCAAAATGCAATAAGGAGCTTTCTGCAGTTTCTGTCATAATCCAAATCGCCAACAAAGAGCCCGCTGATGTAAAAAAACTAACCTTTCCTTGCATGGAGTGATGCTGATCAGCTGTATATATCGTAGTTATAAGTTTTGCCACCAATTGTAAACAAAAAAAAGAGAACACGATAGGCATTAAAATCGCAAGCTTTTTTTCTAGGAGTGGATTAGTATTAAGAACTCGAGACCAATCTATAAAAAAATTCAACGTAATAAAAAGCAATATTAATGCAACGCAAACAGCTCCAATAGTATAGTAAGCAGAACTAACATAAGCTTTAGCTGCAATTAAATCCCCCTTTGCTTTCGCTTCTGCAAATTTATTTCGCAAACCATTTCCTAAACCAATATCGAAAAAAGAAAACCATGCAATAAAAGAACTTAATGTAAGCCAAATACCATAATTCTCAGCATCAAGAAAGTTTATAGTAAGTGGGACTAATAGAAAAGAAGATATGATACTTCCTCCCTTATAAAGAAACGACACTATTACATGCTTTGTAATATTTTTGGTTCGTTCAGTTTTTATTCCTACTTTATTGTAAACTTTGTGAATTTTGTTCCTCAATGAAAATATTTTATTTAAAAATTTCTGGAAATAAAAATTGTTATTTTAAACCAACCTCAAATCACTTTCAACCATCTCTTTAACTAAAGCCTTCAAATCATAATTAGGCTTCCAACCTAACTGAGTTTTAGATTTTGTAGGATCACCAATTAAAAGGTCTACTTCAGTAGGACGATAATATTCTGGGTCAACGCGTACAACTACTTTTCCTATTTCTAACTGATATAAAGGATTATTACAAGCTTTAATTCTAGCAACTTCATTTTCATTTTCTCCTTCAAAAGTCAATTCCATTCCTACTTCTGCAAAAGCCATCGTTACAAAATCTCTAATATAAGTTGTGACTCCAGTTGCAATAACATAATCTTCAGGAATTTCTTGCTGTAAAATTCTCCACATTGCTTCAACATAATCTTTAGCATGCCCCCAATCTCTTTGAGAATTCAGATTTCCTAGATAAAGACACTCTTGTTTTCCTTTTGCAATAGCTGCAGTTGCCATAGTAATTTTACGTGTTACAAAAGTTTCACCACGTCTAGGAGATTCGTGATTAAATAAAATACCATTACATGCAAACATATTATAAGCTTCTCTATAGTTTTTTGTTATCCAAAAACCATAAATCTTTGCAGCTCCATATGGCGAACGAGGATAAAATGGAGAGTTTTCATCATAAAAACCTCTTTCATTTTTATTTTCTGACATTCCTCCATAAAGCTCCGAAGTTGATGCTTGATAGATTCTTGTTTTTTTCTCTAAACCTAAAATCCTTACAGCCTCCAAAATTCTTAAAGTACCAATCCCATCAACATTCGCAACATATTCTGGAGAATCAAAAGACACTTTTACATGCGACATCGCTCCTAAATTATAAATCTCATCAGGTTGTACTTCTTGGATAATTCTAATAATATTAGTCGAATCTGTCAAATCACCATAATGCAATTTAAAATGAATATGTGCTTCATGTTGATCTTGATAAAGATGATCTATTCGCTGGGTATTAAAAGAAGAAGCACGTCTTTTAACGCCATGTACTTCATATCCTTTTTCTAATAATAATTCTGCCAAATATGATCCGTCTTGACCTGTTATTCCTGTTATAAGTGCTACTTTCTTAGTGCTCATTGGTTTTGAATTTATATTTATTTTAAGAGGGCAAGAAACTGATTATATTGATCAGCCAGCCTTGTAAAATACTTTATTATAATTTAACTTGCTTAAAATTCTGGATATTTTCTAAAAACCAGTCATACGTTTTTTGAATTCCTTCTTGAAGTTCAATTTGATGTTTCCACCCTAATTCGTGCATTTTCGAAACATCCATAAGTTTTCTTGGAGTACCATCTGGTTTACTTGAATCCCAAATAATCTCTCCTGTATGTCCTGTAATTTTCTGAATAGTTTCAGCTAATTCTTTAATAGTCAAATCCTCTCCCGTCCCGACATTATATAAATAGTCCGGCAATTTATTCTGTAAAGCAAAAACTACGGCTTTTGCCATATCGTCAACAAATAGAAATTCACGCATTGGCGTTCCACTTCCCCATAGTGTTACAGGAGCATTATTGTTTTCTTTTGCCTCATGAAACTTTCGAATCATTGCTGGCAGAACATGCGATGTATTTAAATCAAAATTATCATACGTCCCATACAAATTTGTAGGCATAAGGCTTACATAATCCTTACCGAACTGCTTTCTAATTGCTTGACATGCTTTTACTCCTGTAATTTTTGCAATTGCATACCATTCGTTTGTCGGCTCAAGAGTATCCGTCAATAAATAATCTTCCTTTAAAGGTTGTGGAGCTAATTTTGGATAAATGCAAGAACTACCAAGAAAAATAAATTTCTCAACATTATTCTGCAATGCAGCATCAATTAAATTATTTTGAATTTGCATGTTTTCCATAATAAATTGATATGGATAATCATTATTTGCAAGTATTCCTCCCACTCGTGCTGCTGCATCAATAATTACATCTGGTCTTTCTTTTTCAATAAAATCAGCAACCTTTTGTTGATTTCTAAGATCTAATTCTTTACTAGACATTCCTATTAAATTATTAAATCCTTGAGCTGATAATGTTCTCCAAATAGCACTGCCAACCATTCCGTTATGTCCTGCTATATAGATCTTACTCTTTTTGTCCATCAATGTATTTTTTTTACATTACTCTTTTTAATTCTTTCTCAGCAACAACTTTTCTAAGTCCACTACTAGAAAAACGATGATCTCTCTTGTTAAAATATAACTCGATCCCCTTCTCTTCACAATATGCTCGTCCTGTAAAGTTTTTATCTTTATATTCATCACCCAAAATGCGTACATCAATCTTGAATGAACGGAGAATATCTTCTAAATCCTGTTCTGTAGCATAAGGAACAATTTCATCTACAAATTTGCACCCTTTTAGCTGTATATAACGCTCAACTACTGTTTGTGTTGGCTTATTTTTTTCAGGACGATCTAAAGTAGGATCTGTTTGCAAAGCACAAATCAAATAATCACACTGACGCTTTGCTTCTTCCAACATTGTAATATGCCCTGCGTGCAAAAGATCAAATGCACTGAAAGTGATACCTATTTTCATATTTTTCAAAATAATTATTCGTATTTTTTATCTGACCACAACACACGGCTTCGCCCTTCCAACTCCCAAAATTTGAAAGCAGAAAAATTTACATTAGCGGCAAATATATTGACAAATTTTAAGTTTTTTTTATAAAATGATACTTCCGTAAAGCCGTAAAAAAAATCATTACAAACTATAAAACACTACATATCAACAATATAAAATAAAAAACATAAGAATAGCCCTCTAATATTTTTGCAAAAATACATTTCTAAAATGAATATCGAAACAGACAAAGAAAGAAATGTCTTATTTTAATACTTCTTGGGCTTATTTTTACAATTAGAAATAACAGCTTAATTGTTAAAAAATTGTATCTCTAAAAACATTTTAGTGAATAATTTCAAATCCAATTCTTAATAATTAAAATTACTTTTGCCTATCTCATTGAGAGAAAAGTTTATACATGAAAAATCTAGCTTTCTTTTTATTTTTAATATTTAATTCGGCTTATTCACAATCATTTGGTTGCACTGATTCGCTTGCCAAAAATTACGATCCAAATGCTGTTGAAAATAATGGCAACTGCCAATATGAAAATTTAAAACTCAGACCAAAATATTCAGTAAAGCTTAATGACAGCATTAGAGAAACTTCTGGGTTGATTGCTTTTAAAGAGTTACTTTGGACGCACAATGACGATCATGACAAAACCATTTACGGACTAGACACTTTAGGAAACATCAAAAAAAAAGTCATTATGGACAAAGTCATCAATCACGACTGGGAAGAAATTTCACAAGACAGCTCCCATATTTACATAGGCGATTTTGGAAACAACCTTTCTGGAAATAGAATTGATTTAAACATTTTAAAAATCAATAAAACAGATTTCCTTATTGGAAAACCAACTACAGAAACTATTTCCTTTAAATATTCAGATCAAACTGACTTTTCTCCTCAAAAGCCCAACACAACTAATTTTGACTGTGAAGCTTTTATAGTAACTAAAGACAGCATTTATCTGTTTACTAAGCAATGGAAATTATCTAAAACAAGTATTTATGTTTTACCAAATCAACCCGGAAATCATATTGCGCAATTAAAACAAACAATCGACACCAAAGGCTTGGTCACCGGCGCCACTTATTTGGAATCAAAAAAACTGGTTGCGCTTTGTGGCTATTCCAAACTCGGAAAACCTTTTTTGTATTTGCTCTATGATTTCAAAAACCATGATTTCGATTCGGGAAACAAACGCCGAATCGATATTCAACTTTCTTTTCATCAAATTGAAGGAATTGCAACAAAAGACGGAATTCACTATTATCTGACAAATGAAACATTGACCCGCAAGCCAATCATAAATGTCCGGGCACAAATTCATTATTTTGATTTAAGCTCAATTCTAAATTCCTACATTCATAAATAATTCGCAAATCGGGAGATAATAGTTTACTTTTGCAAAAAATTTTATTCTTGTGAATTACTTATCTGTAGAAAATATATCAAAGTCATTTGGTGAAAGAGTCCTTTTTGACAACATTTCTTTTGGAATCAACAAAGATCAAAAAATTGCTTTTATAGCAAAAAATGGTTCGGGAAAAACCACTATCATGAGTATCATTAATGGTTTGGACGAACCAGATACGGGTCAAGTTGTTTTAAGAAAAGGAATCAGAATGGCATTTCTTTCTCAAGACAACAATCTGCAAGATGAATTGACGATCGAAGAGAGCATTTTCGCTTCAGATAATGAAACGCTAAAAGTTATTGAAGCATACGAAAAAGCATTAGAAAATCCCTCTGACGAAGAAGCTTACCAAAAAGCTTTCGACGCTATGGATCAGCACAATGCATGGGATTTCGAAACACAATACAAACAGATTCTCTTCAAACTAAAACTAGAAGATTTCAAACTTAAAGTAAAAAATCTTTCGGGAGGACAGAAAAAACGTCTTTCTCTGGCTATCATATTAATCAATCGCCCCGATTTATTGATTTTGGATGAGCCAACCAACCATTTAGATCTTGAAATGATCGAATGGCTTGAAAGTTATTTTGCCAAAGAAAATATTACGTTGTTTATGGTAACACACGACCGTTTCTTTTTAGAGCGTGTCTGCAACGAAATTATCGAATTAGACAACGGAAAATTATACCAATACAAAGGAAATTACTCTTATTATTTAGAGAAAAAAGAAGAAAGAATAACTTCTGAAAATTCGAGTATTGACAAAGCTAAAAACTTATTTGTAAAAGAATTAGAATGGATGCGTCGCCAGCCAAAAGCGAGAACGACCAAATCTAAATCACGTCAGGATGATTTTTATGTAATTAAAGAAAAAGCGCAAAGTCGACGTAAAGAAAACAAAGTGGAGCTTGAAATTAATATGGAAAGAATGGGAAGCAAAATTATTGAGCTTCATAAACTTTCTAAAAAATTCAAAGATCGCGTTATTCTGGACAACTTCAGTTTTGATTTTCAACGTGGAGAACGTATTGGGATTATCGGTAAAAACGGAACTGGAAAATCGACTTTCTTAAATCTTTTGACAGGAACAATTCCGCCAGATAGCGGAAGAGTTGTAAAAGGAGACACAATTAAAATTGGATATTATACACAATCCGGAATTAACCCAAAGCCGGGTCAGCGCGTTATTGATATTATTAAGGAATATGGAGAATATATTCCGCTTGCAAAAGGAAAGATTATTTCGGCTTCACAATTGTTGGAGCGTTTTCTTTTTGATGCCAAAAAACAATACGATTATGTTGAAAAATTGAGTGGTGGAGAATTAAAACGTTTGTATTTGTGTACCGTTTTGATTCAGAATCCAAACTTTTTGATTCTCGATGAGCCAACGAATGATTTGGATATCGTGACTTTGAATGTTTTGGAAAGTTTCCTTTTAGATTATCCTGGATGTCTATTGGTAGTTTCGCACGACCGTTATTTCATGGACAAAATTGTCGATCATTTATTTGTTTTTAGAGGACAAGGCGAAATTGAGAATTTCCCAGGAAACTATTCTGATTTCCGCGCTTATGAAGACAGCGCCGATGTTGCTCAAAAAGAAGAAAACAAAGCCGAAAAAAAAGATTGGAAACAAAATAATCCGACAGGAAATTTAAGCTTCAACGAACAAAAAGAATATCAGAAAATAGAACGCGAGATTAAAGATCTTGAAGCTGAAAAAACTAAAATCGAACAATTATTCTCTGACGGAAAAGTTGCCGATGCTGATATCGAGAAAAAAGCAAACGAACTTCAAAATATCATAAATAAAATTGAGGCAAAAGAAGAACGTTGGTTTGAGCTTTCTGCTAAAATTGAAGGATAGATCATAAGTTTTCAGTCTCAGTCGCAGTTTTCAGTTTTTTACATTTTATTTAAGACTTTTCTTTCTTTTTTATTATTCTTGTAGAAAAACAAAAAATGGATTTCAAAGAATTATTAGCTTATAAAAAGTCATTTGAGCTTGCAATGGAAATTTTCGAAATATCAAAAAAAATCCCTAAAGAAGAAAGATATTCTCTAACCGATCAAATTCGTCGATCATAAAGGAGCGTATCTGCAAATATTGCAGAATCATACCGAAAAAGAAGGTATACAAATCACTTTATTAGCAAATTAACAGATAGTGATGCTGAAAACTCTGAAACAAATACATGGCTCGAATTTTCGCTAAAATGCGAATATATTAGTAAGGAAACATTTGAAAAATTAAATGTAAAAAGTATTGAAATTGGAAGATTAATAAACCACATGATCAACAATCCACATAAATTTGGTTGTATTTAGAAAATTTTTTTTTAGCCAACATAAGACTGAAAACTGCGACTGCGACTGAAAACTATAACTAAAACTAATTTCCCTATATTTACGAAGTTTAAAATAAATACCATATGAAAAAATTATTAGCCACATTATTTACATTAACACTTTTTATTTCTTGTACAAGCTCTGATAAAAACATTGACACAACTCCTCCAAAGGATTATTCTGCAGAAAATGATAAAGAAATCACCGATTATCTAACCAAAAATAATTTGACTGCAACAAAAAGCAGCACAGGTTTATACTATATCATCAACGAACCTGGTACTGGTGCGCAACCAACTGCAGCTTCTAAAGTTACTGTGGCTTACAAAGGATATTTTACAAATGGAAATGTCTTTGATCAAAGTAATGCTAGCGGCATTACATTTTCACTTTCTGAAGTAATTAAAGGCTGGACTGAAGGAATTACTTATTTTAAAGAAGGCGGAAGCGGCATTCTACTTATTCCTTCGAATTTAGCGTACGGAAGCTATGCGCGTCCTGGAATACCAGCTGGATCAGTACTCCTTTTTGATGTAAAATTAATTGCAGTAAGTAAATAATTTTCAAGAAAACGACTGAAAAATTCAAGAATGCTTTTTCAAATAAAATCTTATCTCAAATTCCTTTGGAAATCTAAAAACGAACACGCGGTGCATTCGCCATTTGTTTTCAATTTATTGACAAAGTGTTTTTATGATAAAAAGCTAAAACCAGAATATAACATACTTGAAAAGTATAGAAAATCGCTTTTAGAAAATCAAAACTTCATTGAAGTAACAGATTTTGGCGCGGGCTCAAGAGTCTTCAAATCAAACCGAAGACAAATTTCGAAAATTGCAAAAACCGCTGGAATTTCATCAAAACGTGCTGAATTATTGTTTCGTGTTGCGAATTATTTTCAACCAAAAAATGTTCTGGAAATTGGAACTTCGTTAGGATTAGCAACTGCTGCTTTGGCCCTCGGATCCCAAAGCCTCGGAACAAAAGGAAAAGTAATTACAATTGAAGGTTGTCCAAATACAGCAAATATTGCCCAAAATCAATTGAATGAATTCGATTGTAATAATGTCGAAAGTGTAATTTCGGAATTTGAATCTTTTTTAATTTCAGAAAATCTTCAATCTTCTATTTACGATTTAATTTATTTTGATGGAAACCATTCTAAAAATGCAACTTTAGAATATTTTGAGCTTTTGCTCCCAACAATCAACAACGATTCGGTTTGGATTTTTGATGATATTCATTGGTCAGAAGATATGGAAGAAGCTTGGGAAATGATCAAAAATCATCCAAAAGTAAAAGTTACAATTGATACTTTTCAATGGGGATTTGTTTTCTTTAGACACGAACAGCCAAAAGAACATTTTATAATAAGAGCATAAAAAAAAGACAATCAGAAATGATTGTCTTTTTTACTAATTCAAATACTAAAAACCTATTTTTTAGCGTCTCTATTTTCTTCTGCTTTTGCGCCCATTCTGTTTATTTTATACATTGGTGCAAATTTAATTTTCAAGCCAGCAATCTTTCTATTGTCTTCAGCTGTCAAACCTTCTTTTTCAACCGTATTTTTTCGGCTGTCTAAGGCTTCATACAATACCTTAATTTCATCCCAGTCTTCTCTGGAATAACGATCTTTATTGTCTTCAACCGTATGAACAAATTGCTGATATACGCTGTGAATATTTTGGGCATTTACCCAAGCAAAACTCATATCGTCTCCAATTTTCCCTTCTCCAAACAAAGCATTTCGCAATTGCTGTTTCGGGCTTGGAGCTGGCGGTGGTGCCAAAGCAACTGTCATTTCATTTTTAAAATCTTCATATTTGACTTTGCTTGCATTTATTCTTGCAGTTTCAGCAGTATTATCTTTTAAATCTGCCAAAGCTAACTGTGCGTTTTCAGCTCTTCTGTTATATTCGGCATCAACACTTTCCCAGTTTGCTTTCAACTCATCTGATTTGATATTTTTTACCGAATCAACATACACTACATATGACTCAATGGTCCTTTGTGCTTTTTCTTGTTTTTCATCTTTACAAGATGCTAACCCTAATACTAGTAATGTAATTCCTGCGGCTATTTTTATGCTTTTCATAATCTTGATTATTTTAATTAATAGATAATCAAATTTACTACTACTCAGTTCCAAAAATTTTACATTATTAACACATTTTTAAAACAAAAAACATCTTAAAACTATAAAACACATAAAATACTGACAATTATACAACTTTAAACTAAAATAATGTAACGCTTATACGTTTCAAAAACATATTTTTTTCTTTTTTATTTATGAAAACAGTTTTTGTAACAAAATCCAATTCTACACTACTTATCATTTTATTGAAAAGTGTTTTGTACTTTTAAATCCAAAATTGTAAAACAAAATGGCAAATCCATTAATTAAAATAACCGACATAAAACGAAATTTTACGCTTGGCAATGAAATCGTTTATGTTTTAAAAGGAATTGATCTCGAAATAAACAAAGGCGAATATGTTGCTTTAATGGGACCTTCCGGATCTGGAAAATCAACATTGATGAATTTATTAGGTTGTTTAGACACTCCAACTTCTGGACGATATATTTTGAATGAAAAAGATGTCAGCCAAATGCGAGATGATGAATTAGCCGAAATCAGAAACAAAGAAATTGGTTTTGTTTTCCAGACTTTTAATCTTTTGCCTAGAACAACTGCTCTTGATAACGTTGCACTTCCAATGATTTATGCCGGTTACGGAAAATCTGAAAGAATTGCACGCGCTACAGAAGTATTAGCACAAGTTAATCTTGCAGACAGAATGGATCATCAGCCGAATCAGCTTTCTGGAGGACAGCGCCAGCGTGTTGCTGTTGCTCGCGCATTGGTCAACAAACCTTCTATAATTTTAGCCGATGAGCCAACAGGAAACTTAGACAGTAAAACGTCTGTAGAAATCATGAAACTTTTTGGAGATATTCATGCGCAAGGAAACACTGTCATTCTTGTAACGCACGAAGAAGATATTGCGGCTTATGCGCACAGAGTTATTCGTTTAAGAGATGGTTTAATTGAAAGCGACACGAGTAAATAATTTTAGATTTTTCTAATCATACATTCGAATTTGAAAATTTTAATCTGAGTTTTAAAAATGACCCAATTCTTTAGATATTTTTTATTCGCTTTTTTGTTTTTGGCATCTTGTAAGAATAGCCCCGTAAAAAACGATGAGAATTCTAAATTATTACCTCCAAAAATTGAGAGTGAAAAAATACGTTGGGCGACTACAAATCACTTTTTAATCGACATTGATACCCTTTTATCTTACGAGAAAGAATTTGAATGTGATTCTGTTATTGGAGTTAATTATATAGGTTTTGACGGATATGGACATTCATTTTATCCTATAAATAAAAATGGAAAATCCATTAGTACAATAAAAACCCGGCAGAAACTGGAACGCAAACAAATTTTAAAATTAAATGCAATTCTTGGAAACAAAAAAACATTTAAGAATCCAAATTTGTATGCATGTTACAATCCAAGGCTAGGATTTATTTATTTTAAGGATAATAAAATCATTTGTCAAACACAAATTTGTTTAGAATGTTCTCAACTTGAGTCGACCGCAAAAACAGCGGGAATAAAAAGTGGTGCTTTTAACGAAAAAGCTCGTAAAGAATTAAGAAAACTGAGTAATGAACTTGGCTTAAATAAGTAATAAAAAGAAAAAACTTAGCGTCTCAGCATCTCAGGACCTTAGCAACTTAAAAAAAAATGAAAGTATATACAAAAACAGGCGATAAAGGAACAACAGCGCTTTTTGGAGGCACACGCGTTCCTAAAGATCATATCCGAATTGACAGTTACGGAACTGTTGACGAATTGAATTCTTACATCGGATTAATTCGTGATCAGGAAATGAATCCGCATTACAAAACCATTTTAATCGAAATTCAGGATCGTCTTTTTACTGTTGGTGCCATTTTGGCAACACCACAAGAAAAAGAAGTCTTAAAAAATGGCAAACTTCGATTAGAAAATCTTGGAATTATCGATTCAGATATTGAATTGCTCGAAAACGAAATAGATACAATGGAAGAAAGCCTTCCGCCAATGACTCATTTTGTTTTGCCAGGCGGTCATCCAACTGTGTCACATTGTCATATAGCACGTTGTATTTGTCGTAGAGCAGAACGTTTGGCAGTTCATTTAAGCCATAATGAACACGTTCCTGAAATAGCAATCCAGTACTTAAACCGACTTTCTGACTATCTTTTTGTCTTGGCACGGAAGTTGTCGTTTGACTTAAAAGCGGAGGAAGTGAAATGGATACCGCGTAAGTAAACAGTCTCAGTTTTCAGTTTTCATACTGCAAACTAAACACGAAAACTGAATACTTTAAAGTACAGTAATTAGTAGCAAACATCGGTTTTCATACTGCAAACTGCCACTGAAAACTGATTACTAATAGGGACGTTCTTAAATTTTATTAAAATAAATCAAAATTTACTTGTCTTTTTCAGTAAAAAATTTATTTTTGCACAAACTAAACAGATAACAGATGTATTGGACATTAGAATTAGCATCTTATTTAAGTGATGCGCCATGGCCTGCTAACAAAGATGAACTTATTGACTACGCTATTAGAGCTGGTGCTCCATTAGAAGTAGTAGAAAACCTTCAGTCAATCGAGGATGAAGGCGAGATATATGAATCAATGGAAGAAATTTGGCCAGATTATCCAACAGACGAAGATTATCTTTGGAATGAGGATGAATATTAAAAAAATAAACCAAATGAAAAAGTCTCTCATCATAGAGACTTTTTTTTTGGTTCAAATACATATTATATAATAAAAGAAATACAATAAATCATGAGTTTCATAAACAGTATTATTAAAGTCTTTGTAGGTGATAAATCACAGAAAGATGTCAAAGCTTTACAACCTTATTTAAATAAAATCAAAACATTCGAAGCTCCATTAATGAGTCTTTCAAACGACGAATTAAGAGAAAGAACCGTTTATTTTAAAGACAGAATTAAAGAAGCTAGAGCTGATAAAGATGCTAAAATCGCTTCACTAAAAGCTGAAGTAGAAAACATCGAAGACATCGATAAAAGAGAAGATATTTATGATGCTATAGATGCTCTTGAAAAAGAAGCTTATGAAATCTCTGAAAAAACTTTATTGGAAATTCTTCCAGAGGCGTTTTCTGTAGTTAAAGAAACGGCTCGTCGTTTTAAAGAAAACTCACATATCGAGGTAACTGCAACTGCAAAAGACCGCGAATTCTCAGCAGCAAAATCATACATTACTATTGAAGGCGACAAAGCAATTTGGGCCAACAAATGGAATGCTGCGGGAAAAGATATCACTTGGGATATGATTCACTATGATGTTCAGTTGATTGGTGGTATGGTATTGCACGAAGGTAAAGTTGCCGAAATGCAAACGGGAGAAGGTAAAACTTTGGTTGCTACGCTTCCTCTTTACTTAAACGCTTTGACTGGAAACGGAGTTCACTTGGTAACGGTGAACGACTACTTGGCAAAACGTGATAGTACATGGAAAGCGCCTTTATTCGAATTCCACGGTTTATCTGTTGACTGTATCGACAATCACCAGCCAAGTACAGAAGCTAGAAAAAAAGCTTACGACGCTGATATCACTTACGGAACTAACAACGAGTTTGGTTTCGACTACTTAAGAGATAACATGGCACACTCGCCTAGCGATTTAGTTCAAAGAAAACACAATTTTGCCATTGTCGACGAGGTTGACTCTGTATTAATTGATGATGCTAGAACGCCACTTATCATTTCGGGACCAGTTCCTCAAGGAGATCGTCATGAATTCAACGAATTGAAACCAAAAATCGAAAACTTAGTTGCACAACAACGTCAGTTAGCGAATGGTTTCTTGGCGGAAGCTAAAAAATTGATCAAAGAAGGTAATACTAAAGAGGGAGGTTTCCAATTATTAAGAGCCTATAGAAGTTTACCTAAAAATAAAGCATTAATTAAATTTTTAAGTGAAGAAGGAATCAAACAATTGCTTCAAAAAACTGAAAATCAATATATGCAAGACAACAATCGCGAAATGCATAAAGTGGATGAAGCTTTGTATTTTGTGATTGAAGAAAAAAACAATCAAGTAGAATTAACAGACAACGGTATTAAATACCTTTCTGGAGATACTGATGCCGATTTCTTCGTTTTACCAGACATCGGAACTGAAATCGCTGCGATTGAAAAACAAAAATTAGACAAAGACGCTGAAGCTGAAGCTAAAGAAAGATTATTCCAAGATTTTGGTGTAAAAAGCGAGCGTATTCATACGTTAACGCAACTTTTAAAAGCATATGCTTTATTTGAAAAAGATGTTGAGTACGTTATCATGGACAACAAAATTTTAATTGTCGATGAGCAAACAGGTCGTATCATGGATGGACGTCGTTACTCAGACGGTCTTCACCAAGCGATCGAAGCAAAAGAAAATGTAAAAATCGAAGCTGCAACTCAAACTTTTGCAACGGTTACATTACAAAACTATTTCAGAATGTACAGCAAATTGGCAGGTATGACCGGTACTGCTGTTACAGAAGCTGGTGAGTTATGGCAAATTTATAAATTGGATGTTGTTGAAATTCCAACAAACAAAGGAATTGCGAGAATTGACAAAGAAGATTACATCTACAAAACAACTCGTGAGAAATTCAATGCAGTAATCGAAGATGTAACAGAATTATCACAAGCAGGAAGACCGGTATTGATTGGAACAACTTCTGTAGAGATTTCAGAATTATTAAGCCGTATGCTTAAAATGAGAGGAATTCAACACAACGTATTGAATGCCAAAATGCACAAGCAAGAGGCACAAATCGTCGAAGAAGCTGGTAAAGCTGGAGTTGTAACTATTGCAACAAACATGGCTGGTCGTGGTACCGATATTAAATTGTCTCCTGAAGTAAAAGCTGCAGGAGGTTTAGCAATCGTTGGTACTGAACGTCATGATTCTCGTCGTGTTGACAGACAGTTACGTGGTCGTTCTGGTCGTCAAGGAGATCCAGGAAGTTCTCAATTTTATGTTTCTCTTGAAGATAACTTAATGCGTTTATTCGGTTCTGAAAGAGTTGCGAAAGTAATGGACAGAATGGGATTAAAAGAAGGTGAAGTTATTCAGCATTCTATGATGACTAAATCTATCGAACGTGCTCAGAAAAAAGTAGAAGAAAACAACTTTGGTGTTCGTAAACGTTTATTAGAGTATGATGACGTAATGAACTCTCAACGTGAAGTAGTTTACAAACGTCGTCGTCACGCATTGTTTGGTGAGCGTTTGAAATTGGATATCGCGAATATGCTTTATGATACTTGCGAATTAATTGTAAGCAACAATAAAGTAACAAACGATTTCAAAGGATTTGAATTTGATTTAATTCGTTATTTCGGAATCACATCTCCAATTTCTGAAGCCGATTTCACAAAATTAAATGATATTGAAGTTACTGGAAAAGTATACAAAGAAGCTTTAGCATTCTATACTGAAAAAACAGAAAGAAGCGCAAGAGAAGCTTTCCCAATCATTAAAGGTGTTTTTGAAGAACCAAACAATCATTTCGAAAGAATTGTAGTTCCTTTCACTGACGGAATCAAAACTTTGAATGTAGTTACGGATTTGAAAAAAGCATACGAAAGCCAAGGTGCTCAATTGATTGCTGATTTTGAGAAAAACATCACATTATCAATTGTTGATGAAGCTTGGAAAAAACACTTACGCAAAATGGACGAATTGAAACAATCTGTTCAATTGGCTGTTCACGAGCAAAAAGATCCATTGCTTATCTACAAATTAGAAGCTTTCAATTTGTTTAGAGGAATGTTGGACAACGTTAACAAAGAAGTTATTTCATTCTTATTCAAAGGTGATTTACCAGCTCAAAACGTTCCTGAAATTCACGAAGCAAGAGAAGTTCGTCAACAAGAAAACTTGCAATTAAGCAAAGACGAAATTCCAAACAGCGAAAGTATGAACCGTGAGGCTGGAGAAACACAGCAACGTCAAGTTACTGAAACTATCGTTAGAGATATGCCAAAAATCAACAGAAATGATACAGTTACTGTTCAAGAAGTTGCAACTGGAAAAACGGAAGAAATGAAATTCAAAAAAGCAGAAGCTTTATTAGCTTCAGGCACTTGGGTTTTAGTTAAATAATAGTTTACAGTAGTAGTAGCAGTTTTCAGACTAGTACTTAAATTACATATCAAACCCGACAGGTTTTAAAAACCTGTCGGGTTTTTCATATCTATGTCTCGTCCTGAAAAAAGTTGACTATAATTAACTTAATTATGTCACTAACAAGAGAAGTATTTAAAAGAATTGTGCCTGATTGCACTTACAGTGAGGCATTCAAAAAACAGGTTGTAAAAGAATTTGAACTGGGATTATTTTGCAAGGCAGATCTTCGCCGTCGTTACCAAATCAGAAGTCATAGCTGTATCGACAGTTGGTTAAGAAAATATGGTAAATTTACATATCTGGAAAAACTAACACTGGGACGACCTATGAAAGATCCTCAATCTCAACGCATCAAAGAACTCGAAGCTCAATTAGCTAAGAAAGAGCAAGAATTATTGGTCTTTAAAAAGTTTATTGAAATAGCCGAACGCGAGCTAAAAATCGAGATTGTAAAAAAGTCTGGTTCCAAGCAGTCCAAGAAATAAATCGTATATACAGGGTTAGTCCTTGTGAAATATGTCGATTGTTTGGATACAGTAAACAAGCTTATTACAAACGAAAATCACATCTATTAAAGTCAATTCCCGACAAAGTACATCTCAAATCTTTGGTAATGTCGGTTCGTCAAAAGCTGCCAAAAACCGGTGGCAGAAAACTGCATTATATGCTGAAAGATGATTTAAAAAGACATCAAATAAAGATTGGCAGAGATAAATTGTTTGATTTTTTACGTGATGAATATTTATTAGTCCCTAAAGCTAGAAGATATTACAAGACAACAAATTCAAGACATTGGATGCGTAAATATCCAAATTTAATAAAAGAAATCAAGCTCAATGAGCCTGAGCAGGTTTGGGTTGCTGATATTACTTATCTAAGAACTAAAGAACAAACATATTACCTGCATTTGATAACAGATGCATACTCGAAGAAAATTGTAGGTTATAATTTATCGGATAATTTAATGGCTTCTTCTACATTAGAAGCTTTAAAGATGGCTGTCGGTAATAGGAAATACAGCAGAAATCTCATACATCATTCAGATAGAGGTCTTCAATATTGCAGCAAAGAGTACACGGAATATTTATCTCAAAGCAAGATTCTGATAAGTATGACACAAAACTATGATCCATATGAAAATGCAGTTGCAGAAAGAGTAAATGGTATTTTAAAAGAAGAATTTGGATTATCTGAAATCTTTGAAGATTTTGAAAATCTGAAAAAGCAAGCTCTAGAATCTATTTTATTTTATAATCAAATAAGAGTGCATTTATCAATAAATATGCTGACTCCAAATCAAGCACATTTACAAAATCAAATCAAACTCAAAAGATGGAAAAAAACAAATCGGAACAAAAATAATTCTGTTCCGATTTAATTAATTTTATATTACTAATCGAGTCAACCTTTTTCAGGACAACTCACTAAAAATCTCATGTTATTGTTTTTTAACATTAAATGACAGAAATCATTCTTGTAAATAATATTTAAAATGTATTTTTGCCCTCGAAAACAACGAAACATACTTTGAAACGACTTTTCGTCATATTTCTTTCCTGCATGCTATTAGTTCCTTCTTTTGGCAGTTTCTTTGTTTACACCTCATTCAAATTAAATCAGGAAGAAATTTCAAAAACAATCTGTGTGCAGCGCAAAATGGTTTTTAATACCTGTAACGGTCGTTGTGAACTTCAAAAAAGCTTAAAAAAATACGCTGACAACGAAAAAAGAATGCAAAACAATCTGAAAGAAAAAGCAGAAGTAGTTTACATTCAATCTTCAACTTTAAACAACTTTAAATTGACAGGGCCTATCGAATCAAAAGCAAAAATCTTTGCTTCATTCGATAAAAAACCTATTGCAATTGCAAATTCAATTTTTCACCCTCCATCCTATTTTATATAAATTTTAAAAGTCACAACTATAAGACTTACAGTTCATAGCTTATGGCTTATTGCCTATAGCTTATAGCTTAATTTATATAATTTAAAATGAAAAAAATATACTTTACCCTATTGATCATAGGGCAATGTGTTTTTGCGCAAAACAAAACAGCACAAGACACAACAAAATCGCATGAACTTGAAAATGTTTTTGTAACCGCTAATCGTACGGCAACTTTGAGAAAAGAAACTCCAGTTGCAATCAGTAAATTAACCGCCAAAACTATCAACGATGCCAAGGCTACAGCAGTTTACGAAATCATAAATAAAACTCCGGGTGTTTTGATGGTAAATCTAGGAAACGAACAACACATGATGTCTATTCGACAACCTATGACCACAAATGCCTATTATTTATATTTGGAAGACGGATTGCCAATTCGCCCGATGGGAATTTTCAATCACAATGCTTTATTAGAAATAAACCAATATAATTTACAAAGTATTGAAGTTGTAAAAGGTCCTGTTTCTTCATTATACGGGCCAGAAGCTGTTGGCGGAACTATCAATTTAATTTCGATAAAACCTCCTGTTGATCCTGAGTTTAAATTCGGAATTCAGGCTGATAATTATGGATACAGAAGATTCCAGGCGGCCGGCGGTGCAACAATTGGAAAAGTTGGTTTTCATATTGCAGGAATTTCAAGTTTGCAAAAAAATGGCTGGATGACCTATTCTGATTATAACAAAAATAATTTGAATGCGAGAATTGATTACAACATTTCTCCTTCTACCCGATTGATCAGTAATACCATGTACGGAAAATATTATTCAGATATGAGTGGCACGGTCAACGAAGACGATTTTAATAATAGAACTTATAAAAGCACTTCCGATTTCACTTATAGAAAATCTGACGCTTTACGAACTCGTTTAACATTAGAACACGATTGGAACGAAAATTCAAGCAGTTACATCAACGCATATTTGCGCGACAATAAATTAGGCCAAAATCCGTCATACGGAATCAAATGGAGTCCGACAGTAAATCCGACAACAGCCAAAGGTGAAGTAAATTCAAACAACTTCAAAAGTTATGGCGCAATTGGGCAACACACTCAAAAATTTGATTTCTTGAACACTAAAATTGTTGCTGGCGCTTTGTACGATTATTCTCCGGTAACTTATTGGTCGTATGTTATTGATTTAAAAGCCAATTTGAATCCGGGACAACCAGGAAAACAAACTGTAAATTCGTATGAAATCATTGCTGAACACCCTGATTCTAAACTTTCAGATTATACGGCAGATATTTTCAACACGGCCGGTTATGCACAAATCAGTTTTAACCCAATCGAAAAATTAGTTGTTACTGTTGGTGGCCGATATGACAATATGAAAGTGAATTATGACAATGCTATTGACCTTTCTACAGGAAGCAAAGTTTATGACAAATTTACTTTTAAGGCTGGAGCAAATTACAATCCATTTGAATTTGCTGGTTTTTACGGCAATTACTCTCAAGGTTTTGCACCTCCGGGAATTACTTCCATTTTTAGAGCTAAACCGGGAACTGGAGGAACATCGGGCGTTCCTGCCGAGTTTTATTACAACCTTAAACCAGCAGATTTCGACAATTATGAAGTTGGCGGATGGCTATCATTCTTCCAAAACAAATTAAATTTTGATTATGCTTTTTATTATATGGAAGGCAAAAATGAGTTGCTAAACATCAAACTTACAGACAATTCAACCGATTATCGCTCGGCTGGAGAAACCCGTCACAAAGGAATTGAGTTTGGCGCTTCGTACAGACCGTCAAAACAATTCAACATTCGTCTTGGTGGCACTTATGCACAACATACTTATATCGATTTTAAACTTTCGGACAAACCATCAGATCCGATTCAGGATTTAAACGGAAAAGAAATGCCTTCAGCTCCAAAATGGTCAGGGAATTCAGAAGTAAGTTATTATCCAAACTGGCTTCCAAATCTAAGAACTTCAATCGAATGGCAACTCGTAGGAAGTTATTATCAAGATCAAATCAATACGGTAAAATACGATGGCTACAATATTTTCAATGCTAGAATTGGTTACCAATGGAAAAAAATTGAGATTTATGGAAACGTACTAAATCTTACTGACAAATTATACGCTTACAATGTTACAAGAACCAATGTTGCCAATGCTCAGCCTACTTATACTGCTGCCGCACCAAGAACTTTTGTATTCGGAATTCAATATAATTTTTCATTAAAAAAATAATATTTAGCCACAGATTTTAAGGATTAAAAAGATTTCCTAATGATAAAAATCCGTTTAATCCGTGAAATCTGTGGCCAAAAAAAAGCAAGCAATGAGTAAAGAAACAAACAATAAATCTTCTAAAAAGAAAGATTCAAAATTCATCAAAAAAGTCAAACAAAACATGTACAAATGGCATCGTGTTATTGGGTTGATTACAATTATCCCGGTAATTTTCTGGACATTTTCTGGTTTAATGCATCCCTTTATGGCGCATTTTTTCAAACCCGAAATTGCTCACGATAAAATCGAACAGCAAATTATTGACAAAAGCCAATTGCATTATTCTATTCAGGAAGTTTTGCTGAAAAATGAAATATCGCAATTCAAAAATTTCAGAATCGTTACTTTTAATAATGCAACTTATTATCAGGTAAAAACCATTTTTGGCGAGCTTTGGTATTACGATGCTTCCACAGCCAAAAAACTAGAAAATGGAGATCAAAAATATGCCGAATGGCTTTCGCGTTATTTCTTAGACGATCAAAAAAGTCCTTTAAAAAACAGCGAAGTTGTAACCGAATTTACGTCGCAATACAAATATGTGAATCGGTATTTACCGGTTTACAAATTAAGTTTCGACCGTCCAGATACCATGCAAGTTTATGTCGAAACTTCATCGAGCAAATTGGCAACTTACAATCCAATTTCTCGACAAGCTTTCATCTGGTTTTTCGACACTTTCCACAATTGGTCTTTTATCGATGCCATAAGTAACAATAGTGTCCGAATTATTACGATGATTTTCTTACTGTCAATTATTGGATTTTCTGCTTTGAGCGGTATTTTAATTTATGGATTGCTTTGGAAACAATTCAAAAAAACGGATAGTTTAGCGCCAAAAAAAGGTTTGAGAAAATACCATCGCCAAATTGGAATTTGGATTTCACTTTTCACTTTGACTTTCACCTTCAGCGGTGCATACCATGCAACAATAAAATGGGCGCCTTATACTTTGTCGCAAATGGTTTATGAACCAACTTTTGTGACCAAAGAAATCCCTGGCGCAAATAACAATCTAAATTTAGATTGGAATCGTTTTCAAAACATCAGTTTAATTACGCTAAATGACACTACATATTACAGATGTCAATTGCTTGAAAAAGACACTAAAAAATTTAAAATGCCAAAATCAGATTCGAAATGGAATAAAAAAGACGAATCAAAATCTGAGGTGATTTACATAAATGCCACAACAAATAAAATAGCACCAAATCTAGATTTGGAATATGCTCAATTTTTAGCATATTATTTTACAGATGGAGCGCCAAAAGCTTCATGTTGCGAAATGATCGATACATCAGAAGATGATTCTCAACCCTCATTCGAAAATATAAAATTGCTTGAATCAAAAGTTTTAACCGATTTTGATAGTAGAGAATACGGCTTTGTAAACAAAAGACTTCCGGTTGTAAAATTGGCTTATGACACACCTCAAAAAACGACTTATTTTATTGAAACCTCAACCTCAAGATTAGCCGGAGTCGTTACTAATTCAGATCGAGTTGAGGGTTATTCATTTGCCATTTTGCATAAATTTTTGTTTATGGATTGGGCTGGAAAAAACATTCGCGATTTAGCAACAATTTTGGCAACGCTTTCAATTTTAATTGTCAGCATTTTAGGCTTTATTCTTTTCTTGAAAAAATAGTTGAAAGATGCTAAGGTTCTAAGATTATAAGACGCTAAGTTTTTATTTTCTTAGAATCTTTTTCTAAATTTGATTATCAAATAACCTCTTGAAAATAAAATTGAAAAAATACTTAAAGCTTTCGTTCCCATTTTTAATGACATTGTGCTTTAGCTATTTTTTCATATTGATGATTCAAATTACTTGGCAATATGTTCCGTTTAGGAATGATGTCGCTTTTCTTCAAATAAAACAAACTGAGGTTTCAGAAATCCCGTTTTATCTTTTTTTCTTTTATGCTCACGTGTATTCTGCGATTTTTGTTTTGCTTGGCGGATTTACACAATTCAATTCCAATTTATTACAGAAAAGGTCAATTATTCACAGAAACATCGGAAAATTATATGTTTTCACGATTCTTTTTTTAAGCGCTCCGTCAGGATTGTTTATTGGTGTTTTTGCAAACGGTGGTTTTTATTCTAAAATATCTTTTGTGACGTTATCCATTTTATGGTTTTACTTCACTTTGAAAGGTCTTCTGGCTGTAAAAAAGAAAAACATACCGCTTCACAAAGCATTTATGTACCGAAGTTTTGCATTAACATTTTCTGCCGTCACACTCCGCTTTTGGAAGGTTTTTCTTGTATATTTGTTTCAGCCTTCGCCAATGGATGTTTATCAAATAATAGCCTGGATCGGCTGGATTCCGAATTTATTAATTGTTGAATTTTATCTTTATAACCAATCCAAAAAATGAAAAACCTTCTTTATTTAGTAGCAGCCATTTTGCTTTTTTCTTGTAATTCAAAAGAGAAAAAAATGACCCAAAACGAAAACATAAATAATGAAGGAAAAGAATTATATACTCATCTATACGCTTCATGGGTAGGAATTTTTAATATTGAAGAACGAGATACCACAAAACTCTATATTGAAGAACCAACTTTAATTAATATTTTAATCAAAAAAATTACAGAATCAGAAGTTACTGGTCAAAGAATTATAGCGGGAAAAAGCAGGCCTTTAAAAGGATCTGTGAGAAGAACTGGAAATACTTTTTACTTTACACTAAAAGAACCAGGAGATGATAAAAATGATGGTACGTATAATTTTGAAATAAAAAATGACTCTATTTTAGTTGGAACTTGGACAGCTAATGATCCTAAAAAAGAAGTTACTAAAAGAAGTTATACTCTTAGTAAAAAAGTGTTCAAATACGACCCAAACGTAATGTTGCCTGAAGAAATCTATGTCGATTTTCAAAATCCAAAAGAACCACAAACAAAAATTGCTGAAACTGTAAAAGAGGAAAAAGCAGAAAAAGACACGCTATCTGATAATGATGAAGACGAAATGGAAAATGATGGAAAATTGTACAGAACTGCCTCAGATATTGTATATACCATAAATTCTTCAACAACAAAACTAAAAGAAAGCCAACTTAAAAATTTAAAGAAAATTGAATTGGAAATTCTACGAAATACCATTTTTGCGAGACACGGATTTGCATTCAAATCGAAAACCATTCGTCAGTTTTTTGATTATGTAGATTGGTACATCCCTCTTTTCAACAATGTTGACGATAAATTAACCGAAACTGAAAGACAAAACATCACAATATTAAAACGTTTTGAAAAATACGCCGAAGATAATTACGATACTTTTGGGAGATAGTTTTTTTTTAAGTTTCTAAGATACTAAGACGCTAAGATTCTAAGATTTTGCACATTGTTTTATAAAAAAAACTGAGCTAGACACACTTTGGAGTTTTTAGCTCAGTTTTTTTAGATCTAACAACTTAGCATCTTAGAACCTTAGTATCTCAGAAGCTTCAAAAAAATTTATCTCGGATTATCTTGATAATAACGTGCTTCGATTCTTTTAATGTCTCGAATTGAATTTTTAGCCCAATCTAAACGTTTTACCAAAATTTCTTCTTCTGATAATTGCCACTTAACGTCAGATCTTCTAAGTCTGTTGGTCAAATTCTGAATAACAATTGCGGCAGAAACGGAAATATTTAAACTTTCCGTAAAACCAACCATTGGTATTTTTAAGAAACCATCGGCATTGTCCATGATTTCTTGTGACAAACCTTCTTTCTCTGTTCCAAAAAATAAAGCGCTTGGTTTTGAAATATCGAAATCTTCCAACATCGAATCTTTTTCATGTGGTGTTGTAGCAATGATTTGGTATCCTTTGCTTTTTAAATCAGAAAGGCATCCTGAAACCGAATCAAATCGGTTGATATCTACCCATTTTTGTGCACCAAGCGCAATTTCTTTGTCGATTCTTTTTCCGAAACGCTGTTCGATTACGTTTAATTCCTGAATCCCGAAAACTTCGCAGCTTCGCATTACCGCGCTTGTATTATGCATTTGGAAAACATCTTCTACAGCAACTGTAAAATGTTTGGTACGGTTTCCTAATACTTCCAAAAACCTTTCTTTACGGTTGTCTGTTAATATATTTTCAAGGAATGCGAGGTAATCTAAATCAATCATTATTTGTTTTTTTATTGTCAAGTATATTTTTAATCACATTATATAATACAAAAGTATTCCAATCTTTCTTAAAAGAATAGCCCCGATTAAAATCTAGAGCATTTTCTTTAGAATAAATCGAAATATAAGAACTGTATTTTCTTAATGCAACATCGCTCCACGGAATTAATTTTTTCTCTTGTTTCAAAAGTTTTGAAATTGAAATAATTACTCCTTCAGGATTAATATTCACCTCACCAATAGTAAAAGATTCACCAGCTTCAAATTCTTTTACAAAAGAATCAACTTGTTTTGCAAAATATAAATCCCAAACCGCATTAATTATTTTTGCATAAAGCTGATGTGTCTGATGCTTTTTTATCCCTAAATAACTTTTGATTTTAATCTTTAGAATTTCATCATTAAAATTCTTGATCAATATTTCGTATTCTCTTCCAAAGACAAAACGATATTGATAAAAAGTCACTCCAAAACAAAATTCTTTTATTTCATCTGCATTAAAAGATGTAAAACCATTGTTAGCCAAATCCTTATCTTCAAATTTGATAAAATCAGGATGAAGATGTAGATCTCGCTCATAATTATCCAATAAGCTTCTTTTGATTTTTAATTGTAGTTCTGTTCCCAAATAAATAAGATTTTATATTGGCTAAAAATAAGTATTTAGTTCAATATTTTATTTCCAACATGAAATTAAATTCGGCAAACCAACAAGCCGAAACTGGTAGGATTGAAGCTCTCTTTATATTCAAATCAGCTATTTTTACTGATTCGGGACATAATTCCCTTTCACATTAACTGCTATCAAAAACCAACCTTTTAATGAAACCGCATTTTTATAAAATCCTTTTTTTTCTTTTTTTCACTTCATATAACTGCGTCGCGCAACAAAACGTAGAAATTCCAATAGGAAACGGTTGGAGCAGCAATTCTGTAAATACCGTAAAATTTAGAAAAAATGCCTTGACGACTTTTAAAAACGTTCAATTTATAGCTTATTACGATAATGATGGCGCAGTGATTTTAGGCAAAAGAAAACTGAATTCAACTCATTGGGAAATTGTAAAAACACCTTATACCGGAAATGTAAAAGATGCACACAATACAATCAGTATTGCGATTGACGGTGACGGATATTTGCACATCAGCTGGGATCATCATGACACCAAACTTCGATATGCAAAAAGCAAATTGCCTTTAAGTTTAGATTTAGGCAAAGAAGAATCAATGACCGGAATTGCAGAACAAAAAGTAACTTATCCCGAATTTCACAATCTGCTAAACGGAAATTTAGTATTCTTTTATCGCTCTGGCGCTTCAGGACGAGGGAATATGATCATCAATTTATATTCGGTAAAAGACAAAAAATGGTCGCAACTGCAAAGCGATTTATTAAACGGCGAAGAGCAAAGAAGCGCTTATTGGCAGGCCAAAGTGGATCAAAAAGGAACGATTCATCTTTCATGGACTTGGAGAGAAAGTTGGGATGTTTCAGCCAACCACGATATTTGTTATGCGCGTTCAAAAGACGGCGGTTTGACTTGGGAAAAATCAAACGGAGAAAAATACAATTTGCCTATAACAGTTACATCGGCAGAAATTGCTTGGAAAATCCCTGAAAAATCAAGCTTGATCAACCAAACCTCAATGACTACAGATGAAAACGGAAGTCCATATATCGCCAATTATTGGAGTGAAAATAATATTCCGCAATTTCAAATTGTGTATTTGGAAAACGGAATTTGGAAAAAATCAAATACGGCTTTTAGAAAAACTTCTTTTTATTTAGGCGGTGGCGGAACGAAAAAAATCCCAATTTCCAGACCTGATTTATTGATCAAAGAAGAAGGGAAAAAACGCTATTTGTATCTTCTATTCAGAGATGCTGAAAGAGAAAACAAAGTTTCAGCGGCTTACACCAATTTAGGCGAAAACAATCCTTGGAAAGTAAGCGACTTAACCTCAACATCTATTGGTGAATGGGAACCCAATTATGATATTTCGCTTTGGGAAAAACAAAAAAAACTTCATATCTTTCTTCAAAATGTAAATCAAGTTGATGGTGAAGGTTTAGCCAAATCAGAACCAACAATGGTCAGAGTTTTGGAAGTGAACCAACTGCCTAAATAATAGAATTTAAGAAAATGAAAAAGAAACTTGTAGTCTTGACTGGAGCCGGAATTAGTGCTGAAAGTGGTATCAAAACGTTTCGCGACAGCGATGGTTTATGGGAAGGTCATGACGTTATGGAAGTTGCAACTCCCGAAGGCTGGCATAAAAATCAGGAATTGGTTTTGGATTTTTACAACAAAAGACGCCAGCAATTAAAAGAGGTAAAACCAAATTTAGGTCACATCATTTTAGCCGAATTAGAAAAAGATTTCGACGTTCATGTTATTACTCAAAATGTTGACGACTTGCACGAACGTGCTGGAAGTACAAAGGTTTTGCACTTGCACGGCGAATTATTAAAAGTTCGAAGTGTTCAAAACAAAAACCTAATTTTAGATTGGACCGAAGATTTGCATACAGGTGATCTTGATAAAAACGGACATCAATTAAGACCCCATATTGTTTGGTTTGGTGAAGAAGTTCCAGCTCTTGAAGAAGCAATTGATATAACTGAAACAGCAGATTATTTTGCGGTAATTGGAACTTCGTTGCAAGTTTATCCTGCGGCGGGTTTAATTTCTTATACACCAAGTACAACTCCTGTTTTTTATATTGATCCAAAACCAATTGCGATTCCGAATCTCAGAAACAAAGTGGAAACGATTGCCAAATTTGCTTCAGAAGGAGTTGCCGATTTGCGAGAAAAATTAAAATCGATTTAAAAACACGAATTTGACGAATTAACACGAATCTTTTGTGGAAGCTCTAAGTATTAAGAAAAATCCGTGTTAATTCGTGAAATTTGTATTTTGTCTTCTTTTTTCCTTTTTTTAATGCATTCAATTGACTTTCTGATTACTTTAAATCCGCAAATTCTGTTTATATTTGCACCTTTCGAAAAAACAACATAACAATGACTACTCTAAACGAATTGAATGCTATATCACCTATAGATGGGAGATATAGAAATAAAACTCAAAATTTAGCACCTTTTTTCTCTGAAGAAGCTCTAATAAAATACCGTGTTTTGGTTGAAGTGGAATACTTTATTTCTTTATGCGAAATTCCGTTGCCACAACTAAAAGGTATTGATTCAAGTTTATTTGAAAGCTTAAGAAACATCTACAAAAATTTCTCAACTGAAGATGCGCTTTGGATTAAAGAAACTGAAAAAGTAACCAACCACGACGTAAAAGCGGTTGAATATTTTATCAAGGATGCTTTTGAAAAACTAGGTTTGTCTCAATACAAAGAGTTCATTCACTTCGGATTAACTTCTCAAGATATAAACAACACTGCGATTCCGCTTTCTACAAAAGAAGCTTTTGAGCAGGTTTATATGCCTTCATTAATTGCTTTGATTTCTAAATTGAAAGAATTAAGCGTTGAATGGAAAGACATTCCGATGTTGGCACGCACGCACGGACAACCTGCTTCTCCTACTCGTTTAGGAAAAGAGATTTTGGTTTTTGTTGAGCGTTTAGAAGAGCAAATGCGTTTGTTGTTCAATGTTCCTTTTGCTGCTAAATTTGGTGGTGCAACTGGAAATTTCAATGCGCATCATGTGGCATATCCGCAAATTGACTGGAAACAATTCGGGACTAAATTTGTTGAAACTAGTTTAGGATTACAACATTCATTCCCAACAACTCAAATCGAGCATTACGATCATTTTGCAGCATTTTTTGATGGTTTGAAAAGAATCAACAATATCATTATCGATTTAGATCGTGATATCTGGACGTATGTTTCAATGGATTATTTCAAACAAAAAATCAAAGCTGGAGAAATTGGATCTTCTGCGATGCCACATAAAGTAAATCCTATTGATTTTGAAAACTCTGAAGGAAACTTAGGAATTGCAAATGCTATTTTCGAACATTTGGCTGCTAAATTGCCTATTTCAAGATTACAGCGTGATTTGACTGACAGTACCGTTTTAAGAAATGTTGGTGTCCCTGTTGGACACACCATAATTGCTTTTGAAGCTACTTTAAAAGGTCTGAATAAACTACTTTTAAACGAAAGCAAATTTGCTGAAGATTTAGAGAAGAACTGGGCTGTTGTTGCTGAAGCGATTCAGACTATTTTACGTCGTGAGGCATATCCAAATCCTTATGAAGCTTTGAAAGGTTTGACAAGAACCAATGAAGCAATCGACAAAAACGCAATTCATAATTTTATTGCAACTTTAGAAGTTTCTGATAGTATTAGAGCAGAATTATTAGCTATAACTCCTAGCAATTACACAGGAATTTAAAGAAAACCTAAAATATTTTCCCAAAAAAAAGCTATCTTTATCGAGATAGCTTTTTTTATTTAACTCAGACTCTTTTTAGCCCAGATTGAAATGAAAAGCCTTTTGTGAAAAAAGCCATATTTTTTTGCAGGTACAGAGCGACCGGAGGAAGCTCCTGGAACTGCTTAAAAAATAGGCGTTTTTCACAAAAGCTTGAAATGGAAAGCTGGATTAGCTCCTGAAAAAAATACCACATTTTATATGATTGCATTAAACGCCGAAACCACCCACCATTTACAACCTTTAATCAGCGACTTGGGATTAATCCTGATGACTGCCGGAATTGCTGTGCTGATTTTCAAAAAAATGAAACAGCCTTTGGTTTTAGGGTATTTGATTGCAGGTTTTTTGGCTGGAAATCATTTTGACTTTTTCCCATCAATTACAGATATGAAAAGTGTCGAAGTTTGGGCGGAAATTGGTGTTATCTTTTTGCTTTTTAGCTTAGGTCTCGAATTTAGTTTTAAAAAATTGATGAAAGTGGGAGGCACTTCTTCCATCACCGCCATAACTCAAATCATGTTTATGACTTTGATTGGTTATTTGGTTGGCCAATGGATGGGCTGGGGAAAAATGGACAGTATTTTTCTTGGCGCAACGCTTTCGATTTCTTCTACAACTATTATTATTCGGGCTTTTGATGAATTGGGCGTTAAAGGAAAAAAATTCGTTGGGATTGTATTTGGCGCGCTGATTGTGGAAGATATTGTTGCGATTTTAATGCTCGTTTTATTGTCTACAATTGCCGTTAGTGACCAGGTTTCTGGAACGGCCTTATTACAATCGGTTTTAAAATTAGTTTTCTTTTTGATTATTTGGTTTTTAGGAGGGATCTTCATTATTCCGACGATATTGAAAAAGGCGAAACATTTATTGAGTGATGAAATGTTGCTTATTATTTCGCTTGCCTTATGTTTAATGATGGTAATGTTTGCCGCCAATGTTGGATTTTCGCCAGCATTAGGTGCTTTTATAATGGGTTCTATTATTGCCGAAACCACTCAGGCCGAAAAAATCGAGCATTTGATTCAGCCTGTAAAAGACTTATTTGGAGCGGTTTTCTTTGTATCGGTAGGAATGTTGATCAATCCCGTTACTTTGGTTGATTTTGCGCTTCCGGTTTTGATCATCACTTTGGTAACTGTTTTTGGAAAAGCATTCAGTTCTTCAATTGGAGCTTTGCTTTCTGGCCAGCCCTTAAAACAATCGGTGCAAACTGGAATGAGTTTGGCACAAATTGGTGAATTCTCTTTTATTATTGCGACGCTCGGGATGTCGTTGAAAGTGACAAGTGACTTTTTGTACCCAATAATTGTGGCTGTTTCAGCTGTAACAACATTTACAACGCCATTTTTAATTAAATACTCTGAAACTTTTGCCTTGTTTTTAGAATCAAAAATGCCAAAGAGATGGGTTAAAAACATTAATCGCTACAGTATGAACGCGCAAGCGATTAAATCGGTTAGCACTTGGCAAATTGTTTTGAGAGCTTCTGTGACACAAATTATTCTTCATACCATCATCATTACGGCAATCATATTATTATCATCAAAATTTGTGGCTCCGTTAGTGGCTGATACACGATTTGGAAATACGCTTGCCGCCTTAATTACTTTGGTTATTATTGCTCCTTTTTTATGGGCGCTTTCTTTGCGAAGAGTAAAAGTTGATGAAGTCGAAATTTTATGGGAAGAGCGAAAATACCGTGGCGCACTTTTAATGCTGATTTTAATCAGAATGAGCCTTGGTCTGTTTTTCGTTGGATTTTTATTGAATATTTTCTTCTCGCCTTTGGTTGCTTTTGTCGCGTTGATAATTGCTATTTGCGCCTACCAGATTTTCCCAAAAAAATTAAACGAGCAATATCATAAAATTGAAAATCACTTTCTGAAAAATCTTAATGATCGTGAGAACAAAAAAATCGACAGACGTTATGCTAATTTAATGCCATGGGATGGTCACATGTCGTTTTTTGATATTGGAAAAGAATCAAACTTGGCCGGAAAAACACTTGAAGAATTAAAAATTCGAGAGCAACTCGGAATTAATATTGCTGAAATAAAACGAGGCGATATTACCATTCCAATCCCAACGAAAAATGAGCGTTTATTTCCTGGTGACGAAATTTGTGTAATTGGCACTGATGCTCAAGTTACAGAATTTGCCAAATATTTAAATCAAAACGAAATTGAGCCTCCAACAGAAGTTCAAGAATCTGAAATTGTACTACGTCAGTTAGAGGTTTCTCAGGAAGAATTTATTCAAAAGAGTATTGGTCAGTTTAGAGGAAAAACCGGCGGTTTAGTCGTTGGTATCGAACGAAACGGAAACCGAATCCTGAACCCAGAATCACCTATTATTTTACAGAAAAATGATATTATCTGGGTTGTTGGCGACAAGAAAAAAATGAATGAGTTGATGAAAAGAAGCTAAGATTCTGAGACACTGAGATTCTAAGTTTTTTTAATATAAAAAGCGCTAAGATTTCAATTCATGAAATCTTAGCGCTTTTTTATTTGACAGAAGCTCAAAAAGTGCTGAGAATAAAACTTAGAATCTCAGCATCTTAGCAACTAAGTATCTTACTTATTTATTCGGCTGTGGAGTCAATCTCAAATAAGGTTTGATTGGCGTGTGTCCTTTTGGGAATTTTGCTGGAATATCGCTATCTGGAATTGCCGGAGCAATTACAACATCTTCTCCATCTTTCCAGTTTGCTGGAGTGGCAACACTGTAATTTGCAGTCAATTGCAAACTGTCAATTACACGAAGCAATTCGTCAAAATTTCTTCCTGTTGAAGCTGGGTAAGTCAATGTCAGTTTGATTTTTTTATCAGCGCCAATCACGAAAACCGAACGAACTGTAAATTTATCGCTTGCATTTGGGTGAAGCATATCGTATAAAGTTGCGATTTTTTTATCTTCATCAGCAATAATCGGGAAATTGACTTCTGTATTTTGAGTTTCGTTGATGTCTTTAATCCATTCTTTATGAGATTCTAAACCATCTACACTCAAAGCAATAACCTTTGTATTTCTTTTTGTAAATTCAGGAAGGTAATTCGCCACAGTTCCCAATTCAGTTGTACAAACCGGAGTAAAATCTGCTGGATGCGAAAATAAAACGCCCCATGAATCTCCTAAATATTCATGAAAATTGATTGGTCCTTGTGTGGTTTCTGCATGAAAATCTGGAGCTACATCTCCTAATCTTAATGTTGACATAATTTATATTTTTTAGTTCCAATAAAATTAACCAAAAAATACATTGAGAAAACATCCAAAAGGTAAAAAAAAGTTAAAATTCTACCTTATCGATATAATTACTATTTTACCCTTAAATAAAACTAAGAATGAAGTACCAAAAAGCAAGTGTCACAAAAGAAATTGGAATACCAAAACCAATCATCATACTGCTTAATTTCGGCTTTAATCCGTAAGTTGAGGCCAAGATTGCGCCAGTAATCATTGGCGCCATTGCAGTTTCCATTATGGTAATTTTTATAACTTCCGAATGTTGATTAAAAACAAAAACGTACAACACAAAAAGTACAAAAGGAACCAAGAGCAATTTAAAGAAAAGCCCAAGTCGCAAAAATTTCCAATGCTGGCTTTTTCGATCAAAAGTCAATTGCAAACCAACAGAAAGCAATGCTAAAGGCGTTACCAAACTTCCAATTTTCAGCAATACCGTTTGAAAATTTTCATTTAAATTATAATCAAAAATATTCATCAAGCACGCCAAAACAAACATTAAAAAAGGCGGAAACAAAATAATCTTTTTGAAAATCCCCAAAGCATTCGGGCTTCCTTTAGAATAAAACGCAGCTGTAAAAACACCAAGCGTAGAAACTACTACAAAAGTTCCCGGCTGATCTACCAAAACAGCAGTTTCCAAACCTTTTTTTCCAAATAATGCTTCAATAATTGGGTACCCAAGAAAAGAACTGTTGCTTAATCCAGCGGTTAAAATCAAACAGCCAATTAGTTTGTTGGACCAACCATTTCTTCTTCCTAAAAAATAAAAAAAAATAAAAGCCAAGATATAAGTAATCCACCCCGCTCCTATTGGAAAAAGTAATTCACTACTCCATTTTATTTTTGGAATATGGTATAAAGTAATTGCAGGAAGACAAAAATAGATGACAATCTTATTAAGTGTCTTATAAATATGAGTAGGAAATTGTTTTACGTGTTGTAAAATCAAGCCCAATGAAAGAAATAAAAATATTAGAAGAAAGTTGTTCATATCATAAGATCGAGACAAAAATAGTTATTTCTCTTTAGTGAAAAGTAATTAGTAAAAAGTAATTAGCTCTTTTTTGCAAATCATAACCACTCGTTTTCTTTTGTTAAACTTATAACACTTTGACAAGAATAATTTGCTAGTCACTTTTCACTAATTACCATTCACTAATTACTTTTTACTAATTACTTTTTACTAATTACTTTTTACTAATTACTTTTTACTAATTACTTTTTACTAATTACTTTTTACTAATCACTATCCACTCATTTCCAAAAGTTAGTTAAAATTTATTTTTGTATTGAAAAACTCCTTACATTTGTAACATATTTTATTACAGTATGCTTTCAGGTAAATTTGCCATAACGATTCACATTCTTACTTTGCTACATAAATTCCCAAATGATTATTTGTCTTCGGAATATATTGCGGGAAGTATGAACCTCAACCCTGTTTTGGTTAGAAAAGAGATTGCAAACCTAAAAGCGCATCATATTGTAGAAAGTAAAGAAGGGAAAAATGGCGGTACAAAATTGGCGGTAGATGCTGCAAAACTGACATTAAAAGAGATTTTCGAAATGACTTTTGAAACTATTGGTTTAGGTTATGCCAAAAATCAGCCAAATCCTGATTGTCCTGTTGGAAAAAAAATCAATCAGAATCTGGATGCATTATATGCACAAATGAATCAGAAAGTCAGTGCGCAATTAGAAACTATCTCTTTGGAAGATTTTTCGAACCAATTTTGAAACTATTTTTTTGACTTAAACTGTAACATTTTTTATTACTAAATAAATTTATATATTATGAAAATCGCACTTATTGGAGCTACAGGATTTGTAGGCTCAGCAATTTTAAACGAATTGGCAAGCAGAAAACATGAAATTACTGCAATTGCAAGAACACCAAAAGATACTGACAATGCAAAATGGATTGCAGCAGATATTTTTAATGCAGATGCTTTGGCAGAAATTTTAAAAGGACATGATGTTATCATCAATGCTTATAATCCAGGCTGGACAAATACAAATTACACCGCTGATTTCGAAAACGGATCAAAATCGATTCAGGAAGCTGCAAAAAAATCAGGTGTAAAACGTTTCATCACAATTGGAGGCGCTGGAAGCTTATATGTAGCGCCGGGCGTGCAGGCAGTTGATACTCCAGAATTTCCAAAAGAATATTACACAGCGGCTTCCGCTGCAAGAGATTATCTAAATGTTATTAAGGAAGAAAAAGAATTAGATTGGGCATTTTTTAGTCCAGCTCTTGAAATGCATCAGGGAATTACAACTGGAAGAACTGGAAAATACCGTTTAGGTTTAGAAAACCCAGTTTTTAACGATGATCAAAGAAGCATCTTATCTGTAGAAGATTTGGCGGTTGCTATTGCTGATGAAACAGAAAATCCAAAACATCATCAAGTAAGGTTTACTGCGGGATATTAATTTTTACGTTACTAAGTTTTTTTAGCCACAAATTACACTAATTTTCACTAATTATTTTTTTAATGAATGCTCCATGTCATCCTGAGCGAAGTCGAAGGACGCGCAATTAGCTCGACAAAGATTGCCGATTTTGATTGTGGAGCTTCTATCGTGTCCTTCGACTTCGCTCAGGATGACAAAAATGCGGCAACAAATTAGTGGAAATTAGTGTAATTGCTTCGCCTGTTCGCTATCGCTCGGGTCGTGGCAAACTAAATTTTTTGAAACTGTTTTTGTTTTCAGTACTTTTACGATACTAAAAAAGTATTTTGTCAAGTTTAAAGAAACAATCGAGTAGCTTAACTGAAAAAGCTGGAATTTCATCCCCTGAAATCACCAGTGCTTCTGCTATAAATGAAATTAAAAACAAACGCAGACAACAACCTTCAGCTTCTGAATTAATATCTGGAATTCTATCTGGAAATCGCACAGCTCTCAGCAGAGCAATTACCCTTATCGAAAGCACCAATCCTGAACATTTAGAAAAAGCAAACGAAATCATAAATGGATGTTTGGCTCATGCCAATAAATCAATCCGAATTGGGATTACTGGCGTTCCTGGTGTTGGAAAAAGTACTTTTATCGAAGCTTTTGGAAACTTTCTTACTAGTATTGGCAAAAAGGTGGCAGTTTTGGCAGTTGATCCAAGCAGTTCCATTTCACATGGAAGTATTTTGGGCGATAAAACCCGAATGGAAGAATTGGTTAAAAATGAAAGTGCTTTTATCAGACCGAGCGCTTCTGGAGACACGCTAGGTGGTGTTGCGCGAAAAACCCGTGAGTCAATAATTTTATGTGAAGCAGCTGGTTTTGACACCATCATTATCGAGACTGTTGGTGTTGGACAAAGCGAAACTGCTGTTCACAGTATGGTTGATTTTTTTCTTTTATTAAAAATTTCTGGCGCGGGCGATGAACTTCAAGGCATTAAACGAGGTATTATGGAAATGGCAGATGCCATCGTAATTAATAAAGCAGACGGAGATAATATCAAAAAAGCCAATCAGGCGAAATTGGAATTCAATCGTGCTTTGCATTTATTTCAGCCCAAAAAATCAAATTGGCAACCAACAGTTACCACTTGCAGTGCCATTACAAAAGATGGAATTTCAGAAGTCTGGAACACGATTTCTGATTATTTCGAAATGACAAAAAAAACCGGATTCTTTCAAGAAAAACGACATGATCAAAATCAGTTTTGGATGATGGAAACGATCAATGAACAATTAAAATCAAATTTCTATAATCAACCAGAAATTATTTCGCTTTTAGAACAAAATAAAAAAGCAGTGCAAAATGATGAAATTTCACCTTTTGCTGCTGCTTCTCTTTTATTAAAATTTTATTTTAAAAAAGACACTAAGTAGCTAAGATGCTAAGCTTCTAAGTTTTTCAACATTGTCAGTTCGATCGAAGTCGAGAACCGACAAAGCATTTCGACTTCGCTCAATGTGACAAACCAAATAACTTATTAAATTAAAAACCTAGAGCCTTAGCAACTTAGAATCTTAGCGCCTTAATTTGTATTTGCTTTCTTTATACAAATTTCCTGCTGTAATAACGTGAGCCAAAGCGTCTTTGGCTAAATCTTCATTTAATTTTACAGGAATTAAAGTCGTATCATTTTTGATTTCAAACTGTAGTGGTTTCAAATTTGGTTGCATAATAACAACCTGATTCTCTACTCTAAATGCGTTGATATCATTAAACTGCATGATTGATCTTCCTTGTACTTTCGGATCTAATTTTGTTAGATTTCTTCCAACCATTGGCGTTTCAAATGGAAGTCCTAAATAACCCAATAATGTTGGTGGAATATCTATCTGGCTTGCTAATCGGTCGTAAACGGCACCTTTTGCAACTCCAGGTCCCATGATAAATGCCGGAATATGGAATTTATTAATCGGAACAAGGTTTTTGCCGTATGTTCTTGTATTGTGATCGGCGATTACAATGAAAATCGTGTTTTTAAAATACGCTTCCTTTTTGGCCATTTCGAAGAATTTCCCAATTGAAAAATCAGCATATTTCATAGCGTTATTTACTGTTGCCGGCTTTTTATCATACGGTTTTATTCTTCCTGCAGGATATTCAAAAGGTTCGTGATTTGAAGTCGAAAACATTAAAGAGAAAAACGGCTTGTCTCCTTTTGATTTAAAATATTGATTGGCTTTAGTCACCAAATCTTCGTCAGAATAGCCCCAAGTTCCTTTGAAAGCATATTTATTTCCATCTGACTCAAAATCAGTTTGATCAACAATATCACTGAAACCATTTCCATTAAAAAACGAAGCCATATTGTCAAAATTGGCCATTCCGCCATAAATAAAACTCGTGTCGTAACCTTTTTGTTTTAAGGCATCGGCAAGTGTAAAAAAGCCTTGTTGCGAATTTCCAAGTCTCACAACACTCTCTGACGGAGAAGGCAAAAATCCTGTCACAACTGCCTCGATTCCGCGAACACTTCTGGTTCCTGTACAATACAAATTAGTGAATAAAGTACCTTCTTTTGATAACTTATCAAATTCGGGAGTCAATGGTTTTCCTCCTAAAATCCCAACATATTCTGCTCCTAAACTTTCTTGCAGAAAAATCACCAAATTATATGGTTTTTGCCTAGCTGAATCCGGTTGCTGCACGTGAAGAAACGGAATTTCAGGATCTGTAAAATCTTTTGGTCCGGCAATCATATATTTTTTTACACGTTCAATTGCTTCGGCTTCATCCATTTTTCCGTACATTTTTGTGTTTGCTTCATTCTTGATCGAATAAGCCGCAAACGCAACAGTATAAAAAGAATTTAAACCTAAGGTATTTGTTAATTGATCTGTCGAAAAAACAGCGTTACTGGCGTTAATTGGTCGTTTTGAAGTCAAGCTTGAACGTGCTCCAAAAAACAATAAAAAAGCCAATACAGGAAAAACGATCAATTTAAATTTGTAATCTGCCGTTGCGGTATGAAAATATTTTTTTCCTTTTTTTAAAGCCAAATAAAGAACGGCTCCCAAAATTAAGAACGCTACAATAATTGAAGTCAAATAACTTTTTAAAAGCATTCCGACCACTTCTTTTGGATAAATAAGATAATCCAAGAAAATCTTATTCGGGCGTGTATCGTATTGCTTTACAAAATCTGGTGATGCGATTTCTACAAAAAGAATCAAAAAAAGAAATAGAAAACTGTAAATGACCAGAAAGTTATTTGTGAATTTGATTGATTTGTTTGGCAAAAAAGTAATTAAAACTGCTGGCAGAAATGACAAATAGCAAAGCAATATCATGTCCATTCGAAGACCGATTGGAAAAATATACCAGAAATTTGGCGTTTCGACTACTCTTTCCTTAAATAGGAAAAATAAAAACAAACGGCTTAAAGTTGTAATCAGCAACCCAAATAGTATAAAATTAAAAATGGGTTTTAGGTAACTTAATTTTTTCATTAGAAGATTTGCATTTTTTTTTTGTTGAAATGTTAGAGATGTAAACTCGCAAAGTCTATTTAATCTCGCGAAGTTGCAAAGCCTTATTTAAGATTAAAAATAAAAAGCTTTGCGACTTCGCGTGAAATTTTAATCCAGAAGAAAAAAATCAGACTTATGCGGTGCGCCCCCTACTCTTCGTAACGGTTTATTTCTCTATCGTAAAAATCATTTGCTTTTTCGATCAAGTTTTCCATTTCAGCATTTAATTCGGCTTCATCAAGATCTTCTGCTTCTTCTAAAAATTCAACTTCATCATCTTTTAAATTGATAATAAATCGAGGATAATCAAGATGAATGATGAAAATATCATCTGGGAAATCAGTATTGTCTCCAAGTAAAAATTTAGGTAATTCCATATTTATTTTTTTATTAATTGTTAATTTATATTTTCGAGCTACAACTTATTTTTTTCTCAAAATTAGCTATTAGAAACCGAGTTTGTAATCAATTTTTTGGTTAAATAATTAAAACGCAAGTAAAGCATGATTGCCGCTGCTGTTAAACCTGCCAAAAGCCCTATCCAAACACCTTGCGCTTTCAATTCAGTATGTTCTCCGAGATAATACGAAATCGGAAAACCAATTACCCAATAAGCCACAAATGTAATATACATTGGAATTTTAACATCTTGCAATCCTCTAAGGGCACCCAAAACAACTACCTGAATTCCGTCAGAAATTTGAAAAACTGCTGCTATCACTAATAATTTTGAAGCAATAGCTATTACTTCTGTATTATCTGTTAGCTGAATCGTGTTTTCCATATTTAGGAACATATTTGGCAAAACCGTATGAAAGACAATGAAAATGATTGCAAAGAAAACCTCCAGAATAATAGCCAGCAAGAAAATGGACCTTGCTACAACAAGAAGCTTTTTATAATCTGTCAAACCTCGCTGATTACTTACACGAATCATTGAAGTCACGCTTAATCCCATTGCAAACATAAAGGTAAGTGAAGCAAGACTCAATGCGATTTGATTGGCCGCTTGACTTGTTTTTCCGATATTTCCACAAAGCCAAATTGAGGCTGTAAACAAAACCACTTCAAAAAGCATTTGCATGGCTGATGGAAATCCGATGCTGATAATTTTTTTGATAGTCTCTTTTTTAATTTCCTCGAAATTAAAGCCTTTGAAAAAACGTTTCAAATCGTCTCTTCGCGAAAGCATAATATGCATAAACATGACCAAAAATATTCTTGAAATTACAGTACCAAGTGCTGCACCAATAATTCCCATTTTTGGAAAAATCCAGATGCCGTAAATCAACATATAATTTATTCCGACGTGAAGGACATTAGCCATTACCATTGCATACATCGAATATTTGGTCAATGACATTCCGTCTGCAAATTGCTTATATCCTTGATACATCACTAACGGAATCAATGAAAAAGCTACCCATCCTAAATACGGTTTTGCTAAAACAATTACATCTGCAGGTTGCTTTAACAATTCCATTATTGATTTTGCACACATAATGACACTAAAAAGAATTATGCCAAGAATGGTGCATAAAAAAAGTCCATGATGAAAAGCCGAACGAATTTTTGTGTCGTTTTTCTCAGCATCGCCTTCAGCTACAATTGGAGTAATTGCTGTAGAAAATCCAATTCCTAAAGACATCGCAATAAAAATCATACTGTTTCCTAATGAAACCGCAGCCAGTTCAGTACTTCCTAATTTCCCAACCATAATATTATCGACAATACCAATTAAAGTATGTCCGACCATTCCTAAAATTACAGGATATGCCAGTTTTAAATTATAGGAAAACTCTTTTGTGTACTGCTTTAAATTCACTTCTATTTTATTTTGTCGGCAAAGATAATCAGAAGCTCTCAATTCTGTCCTATCAATAAAAAGATATCCCATTTTTAAGGCAAAATTAAGCACACCCTAATATTATGTAACGATTTTTAAAAATTATATAACAAGCTCCAAAGCCCTTGATTATACTTTTACAATATTAATAATTCAAATATATAAGCCATGAGAAAAGTACAAATGATATGCCTAGCCGCTTTTGCATTTTTATTCGCCAACACGACTTTCGCCCAAGAAAGTGAAACAAAAAATTACGATCAGGGATTTAGATTAGGTTTCGGTATCAATGGAGGAATTCCAACAGATAACGATTATGACTGGTCACTTGGCGGAGACGTTCGTTTACAATATGATTTGTCAAAAAGAACATCATTGACCTTGACAACGGGATTTACAAATTTATTTATGGGAAAAGATGAACTTGGAAATGACGTAAAAGATCTTGGATTTATTCCGGCAAAAGCAGGGTTTAAAGCCTTTGTGTGGGAAGATCAATTTTATGTTTTAGGCGAAGTTGGTGCCGGTTTTGCTGTGACAAACGGCTATGACAAAACAACTTTTTTATGGGCGCCAGGAATAGGATACGCAAACAAATACATTGATTTGAGCGTACGTTACGAAGATTATCATGATTTCAGAACCAATCAAGTAGCCTTGCGTGTTGCTTATGGTTTTGACTTATAAAAGTTAAGGTTTAATTTATTTTTTTGTTTTTGGTATGAACCCGGCAGATCGCACAGTCTGCCGGGTTTGGTGTTTTATAAAATTCTTAATTCTTAATTCTTAATTCTTAATTCTTAATTCTTAATTCTTAATTCTTAATTCTTAAATATTTTTTATCTGTCAGCGTTTTCATAAAAGCAATCAATTGTTTTTTCTCTTTATCAGATAAATTCAGTTTATCTTCTGGCAAAGTCTGATTTGGAACATCGAAACCTTTTCCTAAACCTCCTCCTTCATTGTAAAAATCAATAACTTCTTCGAGTGTTTTATAAACTCCATTATGCATATATGGTGCTGTAAGTTCAATGTTTCTTATCGTTGGCGTTTTAAACGAATTTTTATGAATGGAAGCTTGCGTGATGACAAATTTGCCCAAATCTCCATCGAGTTTTTTATCTTTATTTGGAACTCCAAGGATTTCACTTTCTGATCGGTCAAAATTTGGCGGCACAGTTCCGTTTGTAAGTGGAATAAAATGACAAGTAGCACATTTTGCTTTTCCTGCAAATAGGTTAAATCCTGCTTTTTCATCAGCTGTAAAAGCAGTTTTGTTTTGCATATAACCATCAAATTTAGAATCATATTTGCTTAATGAACGTATATAGGATGCTAAGGCATTTTTGATTGCAAATTCATTTATTTCTCCTTTCGGAAAAGCTTTTTTGAACGACTTTACATAGGCTGGATTCTTTTGAATTTCCAAAGCCGATTTTTCCAGCGAACCGTGCATTTCGTTTTCATTTTTAATAACGGCAATGGCTTGATCTTCTAGATAACTTACTCTTGAATCAGCAAAAAATACACGTTGAAAAGCAATGTTCGAAAGTGTTGGCGTATTACGTTGCAACATCGATTTTCCGTCTAACGAAACCGCTCTTTCCAATCCGTCAGTAAATGCTTTTTCGGCGTGATGACACGATGCGCATGAGCGCGTATTGTTTCCAGATAAAATGGGATCATTGAATAACTTTTTCCCTAAAGCAATTTTTTCTGGTGTAGTTTTATAATCTGGAAAACCAGAGAAAGCTTCTGGATCAAAAGCATTTTTATCAAATAAAGTCTGAACGGTAACTTTTAAACCACGTTGTTCTTTCATCAGAGAAATTCTCAATTCAGACTGTGTTTTAAAAAGTCCTTTGCTTAGCGGATTCAAAATTTCTTTAATAAAATAAGCACGATCGAAAGCATTAAAATCGGTGTTTGATTTTAGATATTTTTTTCCTTTTTCAAAAATCTGAAGCACTTGTTTCGAATTTGAAACCGATTGATCTTGAAGATAAACACGATAATATTTTTCAATAGTTTCTAAAGAGACTAATGCTTCCGGAAGTGAATTCAAAACTATTGGCGAATCAAATCCCGTAATTCCCAAAGTTATAATTCGGTACACTTCTAATCGCATCGCATCAAAAACATGAGAATCGGTCAATTCATTAGAACTTGAAACTTTTTCCAGTCGAGTTAAGTTTGCTTCCAAAACTCCCAATTCCTGAATCAATTCTTGTTTGTTCGACTTGCTGTATTTCGGAAAAACCAATTCTTCAATAACCTGAAAACCTTCGGGCGGAACCATTACTTTATCATTTTCTTCGAACTCAGGTATTGCTGGACCGTTGATTGCTTTAGAAACTGACGGCGAATAATATTCGCTTAACAATTCGACTTTTTTATAATTTTTATGCGCTTCCAGAAATTGCCTCTGAATTTGAGCTTCGGTCGAATCTTCTTCAACAGAATATTTCAGTTTGGCAACTTTTTCAATAAGTGAAGTAATATCTTTTTGAAACAATTCATTTACTTCCTGATGTTTGCTTTTTTTCTGACAAGAAACAAGAGCCATTAAGAACAGCAAACAATATATTTTTTTCATGATTTTATGATAATTAAAAAAAGGAATATTTAGAAAAACAGAAACCACTACTTCAAAATTGAAATAGTGGATACTGTTTTATACGGACTTAAAAATTTATCTTGCTAAACCTTGAAGTACCAAAATTTGGCTTGCTTGTTGCTCATTCGGACGATTTGTTCCTCCGTCAACGCCTTTGTATTTTGCTCCTGTCCAAGTGTGTGGCTGTACGCTCAACATAAAAGTATCATTGATACCAACTTGCTCCGAAACGTCAATCAAAGCGCCGTATTCCCAATCACCAAATTTAGAAGTTCCGCCTACGTTATATTTTGCAGCATCTGTTGCAGTACGACGGTGGTCTAATTCAACTACAACTTTTAAATCTTTTGTAGCGATATTGTATTGATAGATGTATGCATCGTGCGTTTCGTCTCCGTAACCGTTTGCATCTTCTTGAACGTAAACGTAGTTTTTAGTCACACAGATATTATCTGGATTTTGGAATTTTCCAGCAATTCCACTTCTATTATCTCCATCAAGGATTACTTCCAAAGTTCCTTTTAGCGGATCAGCAGCATCAAGATTTAATCTGTAAACTCTTCCGTATTTCGTTCTTGAACCATCAGCATTTGTTCCAGTTGTTGCTTGTCCCGTTGCGTTGAAATACAATTCGCGATCTGCAGTATTTCCGCCTTTGCGGTAATCTAAATCTTCAACGCGACCAAATTTGATTGCTTTCAAAGTATTTACTGCTGCGTTAATTTGAGCACCAGTCATTGTTGTATGATTGTCGATTTTTACGAAAGAAACAGGATATGTCTTGCTAACTTCCATATCTTTTTCTCTTTGATTGTCATCATTTCTTTTTAACATATATAAAGATCCGCCAGTCAAATCACCAACAGTATTTGATACATACATAAAAACTTGACCTCCGTAAGTTCCAGAATCGTCATCGCCAATTACTACAACCGTTTTTCCTTTGTATGCAGTAGAACGCAATGGCAAAGCATTTTCGGCACTTAAGCGTCCAAATCCTGATAATTCCTTAGAAACTGAAGCATTTCCTGCGCTTCCGTAAGGATCCAAAGCGTGTGTACGAGATTCTTCACCAGATTCTCCGCAAGTCAAATAAACTGGACCAAAACCATGTTCTGCTTGTGTCGCCATTGTTGCGCCACACAATCTCCAAGTTCCTCCGCTTGAATTCAATAAATATTCACCTTTTGTCGGTTTGAATGTTTTGTCTAAAGTAATTCTTGAAACGGCAAAGTTATCTTCATTGTTTACCAAAAATGTAAATGTTCCGTCTGTGTTTTTCAATAAACCAGAACCATCGGCAGAACCTCCAAAAACAAAATTTGGACTATCTGCAAATACATCATCTGAGCTAAAAAGAGAGTAGATTTTCAAATTTTCAAAACCTGCTTGCGCTTTCAATAAACTTGGCGTTACAGATTGGTCTTTTAAAACAACGCTTGTGGCAGGCGTGTCATCTTTAGAATCGTTGTTACAAGATGTAAGCACCGACCCAATAATCATTAGAGGTAGAATAATTCGTTTCATAAGCTAAAATTGGTTTTATTTTTTTACAAAGTAAATCCGAGCACTTTAACTTAAAATGACTTCCATATTATCAAAAAAACAAGACTTTTACCACAAACGACTCCTATCAAGTAAAAACTTAACAATAAATTAGTAATACAAAATACACATAAACTTCTATTAACATTACTGTCAAAAAAAGAAGCGAATTTTAGAACTTGACTCCTTACATCTCCGTTATTTTCATTTTTTTATACTAATAAATAGTCTAATTTTACGAAGCATATTCCTGCTATTCATTACAATACTTTTCAATAAATTGCTTTTTTCCAAAGCCATAACAAGAGCTTCCGTTGGTCGCTTTGTTCTGTCAGGAAAAAATGCAATTTCTTTTCAAAGTATTTTCATTACTATCAGGGCTAAGCATTGGTTTTCAAAAGAAAAATTTTGTCTATAAATTTTGGAATTTGTACTTAGATAATGAAAAAAAACTTCGTAATACTTTTGCTTTTATTAGGAATTAAAGTCTTCGCTCAAAATGAATACGAATCTTTTGACGATCCAATTTACACTGAGACTTTTGGAAAATGTTTCACCGAACTTAAACCACTTCAAGAAGTCAAAAACAGAGTTAAACTGAACAAAATAGCATTTTGTAGTTTATATCAATGTGTTCGTTACGTACAATATGTAGAATATGAAGAGAAAATGCAAAATGCAATTTTAAAAAGAGCAGTTGAAATCGCTGCATTGCTTTATAAGAATGGAACACCAATATATTTAATAAGCGGAATGAATAGTTCGGATAAAGCCCTGATAAAAAATGCAAACTTAAATGATGACAATAAATTAATTTATATAAGTGTCGCAGAGTGCATTTCATCTAGTACATTGGATAGAATGCAAGAAATTGTAAATAGTGAAACCTCAAGACTTATAAAGTCTAAAAAATAAAAAACCAACATTTTTCATGGAAAAATTCACATTAGAAATATTATTTCAAATCATCGGAATCGGCTCGGCATCCGGATTATTTTATAATAATGATGCGCTTTACGTAATTGGCGACAACAGCGGATTTCTGTACGAATACAATATGCAGAACCAACAATTAAACCAACATCCTTTAATTGACAATCCGACGCAAAATATTCCGAAAAACTTAAAACCCGATTTTGAATCGATAACGCATCATAACGATACGCTTTATGTTTTTGGTTCCGGCTCCACCGAAAACCGAAACAAAATGATCGAATTTGATTTGAAGTCAAAAACTGTTTTACAGAAAAATAATCTGGTTGATTTATACGGATTAATGCAAAGTTTTGTTGAAATAAAACCAGAGGATTTCAATTTAGAAGGCGCAATTTTCGATGGCGAAAACTGGTATTTGTTTAATCGTGGAAACGGCGTTTCAAACAAAAACACGATTTTTACTATTCATGCAAAAAAACTGGATCAGGAATTTGCTTTGATTGCTGTCAATTACAAACTGCCAAAAATTAGAGGTGTTCGTTCCAGTTTTACCGATGCCATTTTGGTTGAGGACAAAATCTATTTCCTTTCAACCGCCGAAGACACAAAATCGACTTATGATGATGGCGAAATCCTGGGAAGTTTCATTGGGAGAATCGACGTAAAAACCATGAAAATCGATTTTACTCAAAAAATAACTTCGACCAATAAATTTGAAGGTTTGACTTTTTACAAAAAAGAAAATAATAAAATTGAGTTTTTACTTTGTGAGGATAATGATACGGAGGTCTTAGAAACTAAGATTTATAAATTGACTTTGCCGGTTAAATAATGTAAACTTTATGAGAAAAATATTTTTTTCATCACTAATCGTTTTTATTCTTTTGGGTAGCAGTTATCTATATTATCATTTTAAAATTAATGATAACGAGATTTCAAGTTCTAAAGCTTTTGAATTGAAATTTGAAGAAACAAAAGGTAAATACTATCAAACATTACGTCCAAAAGATTTAAATCCAAAATCATTTATCAAACTTTTTAAAGAGAAATATAATAAAAACTCTAAACTAAATTTTGTAACAATGCTTGGAGATTTTCCCGAAAATTGGGTAAAGCCAAATGATGTTCAATATTTAATTTCAATTATGAACTCTAAAGAAAAATGTTGTGGATACATGAATACATTTTCCTCTTTTATTTCAAGTGAAAATGGCGAAGTTGGCGGTTTTGCAATAATTTTTCTAAACTCCTATATTTCTAAAAAACAAATTAATATGGGTTTGAATTGCAATCCGAAAACAGATAAGGAATCTGTAAGAAAAATTGAAAATTGGTATCGAAATACAAAAAAATAAAATTAATCGCATTTTATGTCATTTCGACGAAGGAAAAATCTTTGCAAGAAACTCGACAAAGATTGGGGAGCTACTCGTGAAGATTTCTCCTTCGTCGAAATGACAAGATTGGGAAATGCTGTAAATACAAGAGATAAAACCAGACTTAAACCTACAACCAAAATAAATGCTCAATATTTCAGATTCAGCTAAAAAACCAGTTCTAATTATCAGCATCATACTTTCTGTACTTCTTCCGGTTCTGGCGATTTATTCTTCTTTATTATTCAAAGATCTTGGAATTAGTAAAGAAATTCAATTCTACATTTCGAGATTTGCCATCTGGATTTCACTACTGTTGTTATTCTTATATTCGGAAAAAATAGAAAAACAACCGTTTTTGCTTTGGCCAGAAACGGAATATTCCATCGTCGCTTTCGCGAAAGCAATATTTATAACTTTCGTAAAATTATTTATAGCCGTTTATATTACTTCCGTTCTTATAATGTTGTTCAAAATAACCGGGGAAAGTGCGGTACTACAAAAAGCTTTGGCGCTTTTTAAAAAGAATTACTTTTTGCTTTTCTTTACTTGTGTTACGGCAGGCATTACCGAAGAATTAATTTTCAGAGGTTATTTGTTGCCACGATTAGAACTGCTTTTTAAAAACAAAATTCTGGCTATTGTTGTTTCCAGCATTTTATTCGGATTTCTTCATATCGGCTATGGAACGCTGTTAAATGTCATTGGCCCAACGGTAATCGGACTTGTATTTGCAATTCAATACGAGAAATATCGAAACATCAAAATTCTTATTTTTTGTCATTTTTTGTGGGATTTATTGTTGTTGATAGCGAAAATATAAGAACGAAATCTTAAATAATAATCACGAAAACAACCTCTTATAAAACTTTTTAAATTATTTTTATACTTCGTCCCAACCTTTTTATCTTTTTAGTTCTCTTTATACTTAAAGACCATACTTGTGATAAACGAAACTCTAATTTCTGGCTGCAAAAAAATGAACCGAGACGCTCAGCGTCAGGTTTATGAGCACATGGCTCCAAAATTGTATCGCGTTTGCAAACGATACCTCAAGAAAGAAGAAGAAATAGAAGAAGCACTCGCCGATGCTTTCTATACTATTTTCACAAAATTAGAACAGCTCAAGGAAGAAAAAGCTTTTGAAGGCTGGGCCAGAAAAATTGCTGTTAATTACTGTTTGGCTACCATCAAGAAAAACACCAATTTCAATATGTATCTTGATGATGTAAAAGTGCTCTCGCAGCCTTTTACCGAAGAAATGAGCGCATTAGAAGAAGAAGATTTACTCAATTTATTGAACCATATTCCAGATGGCTGTAAAACCGTTTTCAACCTTTTTGTTATTGAAGGTTTTGGACACAAGGAAATTGCAGCAATGCTAAACATTTCTGAAGGCACTTCAAAATCACAATTGAATGCTGCCAAAACCAAACTGAAAGAGTTGGTAAATAAATTGTATTATCAAAAAGCAAAGTAGTCATGGACAATCAAGATAAAATATTCGACAGGTTTAAAGAAGCAGCTGAAAATGCTCCCGCAAAAGATTTTCCTGGAATGGAAAAAGTTTGGTCGCGCGTTGAACAAAAACTCGACAAAAAAGAAGACAAAAAAACGATTTCTCTTTGGAAAAAAATTGCAGTTGCAGCATCACTTTTATTAGTAATCTCATTAGGTTATCAATTTCTGAAAACAGATAAAAAATCAACTTTAGAAAATGTAGATCAAGTTGTAACCAATGACACACAAAATCAAACAATTAAAATCAATTCAGAAGAAAAAAACAATGCTCCAGCTTCATCAGATTCACAATTCATTCCAAATGAAGAAGCTGAAAAAATTTTAGAAAACAAAACAAAACATAAAGAAAGCGTTGCAATTCAAGAAACAACAGGCTCAAGCATTCAAACAGAATCATCATCGCCAATAAGCGCAGGAACTCAAGAAGTAATTGTTCCAATAAATGAAGAAAACACTGAAGACAAAAGTGATGATATGCTTTCAAAAAAAGAAGTTGCATCACAAGCTGGCTACTCAAGTTATCCTGAAAGAGAATCTGCAAAAGTTGCTTTAGCCGACAAACAAGCAGCAAAAGCGAAAAAAAGTGCGCCACTAATTATCATGAATGGAAATGCGATCGCCCACAGCGATGATGCAAAAAGAGATAAAATGATGCAGGACCAGCTTCCGAATGTACAACCTGAAAATGTAGAATCATTAGTAATTCTAGAAGAGCCCCTTTACATTATTGACGGCATATATTATTCGGAAAATGATTTATTCGGAAAAAACCCGACGAGTCCTTATGCGCCATTAAATCAGCAAGACATCAAAACCATAACCATTTTGCAAGATCTTGAAGCTATTGAAAAATATGGTGAAAAAGGCAAAAAAGGTGTCGTTATAATTACTACAAAAACGGGAAAACCTACTCCGAAGAAATAATTTGAACAAAAAAACTTTGTCAAAGTTTCAAACTTTGACAAAGTTAAACCCTAACATTAATTCAAAACTTATAATCAATGAAGAGTCTAAAGCTTATTTCATCTGTCCTTCTTATGCTTTTTTGTTTCATAGCAATTGCACAGGAAAAAACAATTTCAAAAGATACAATTCAGCGTAATAATACAGCAAATACTCAAGTTGTAATTTGCGGGCCATCGCGATCTAAAGTACTTGAACCTTTATACATTTTAGACGGAAGAGTTTCAAATTCAAAACAATTATCAAAAATCAACCCGAATGACATCGAAACCATCAAAGTATTAAAAGGAGAAGAAGCCAAATCTATTTATGGAGATAAAGGTGTAAATGGCGTTATTGTTATTACACTTAAAAAATAATTAAAAGATAAAACTATCCCATGACTTCGTTTTAATAAACGTTTTACTACATTTGCGTTTCAATTTTTTCAAATTAATTACGCGACATGAATCCTATTTTAAGCCAAAATTTATTTTTAGTTAAAGAACATATCGGAATGTTTAAAGCTTCAAACAATTACGATATCTATAATCCTGAAAGCAACCAAATAATTATGAACTGCCGTGAAAAAAACTTAAGTTTTTTCACTAAAATGCTTCGTTTTACAGATTTTAAAAGAGCAACTCCTTTTAATATTGAAATCTCAACTGCCGCTGGCGAAAAGTTAATTACCGTAAAAAGAGGAATCGCAATCTTCAGATCGACAGTTGAAGTTTTGGATGAAAAAGATCGTTTGGTTGGAACATTCAAGCAAAAATTCTTTTCTATTGGAGGGAGATTTGAAATTTTGGACAAAAACGAAAGACCAGTTGCAACACTTCAAGGAAAATGGACAGGCTGGGATTTCAAATTCTCACACGAAAACAAACAATTGGCACAAGTAAGCAAAAAATGGGCAGGAATTGGAAAAGAATTTTTTACGACTGCCGACAATTACATGCTTCAAATTGAAGATACAATTCCTACTGAAAGTACGTTAAGACAATTAATTTTAGGAGCCGTGATGTGCATTGATATGGTTTTAAAAGAATAACAAAAACTTGTTAAACTTAGATTAAGAAAACATCTTAAAGCATCATTTTATTTTGCAAAAGCTTATTTTTGTAAGACTTATAATGATGCTTTTTGCATTTCTAAAAATACAATCATGACCGACTTAAAAAATAAAACTGCCTTTATTACAGGTGCAGGAAAAGGAATAGGAAAAGCCGTTGCAATTGCTTTAGCAAAAGAAGGCGTAAACCTGATTTTAGTTTCGAGAACTCAAAAAGATGTAGAACAATTAGCTGATGAAGCTTCAAATTTAGGCGTAAAAGCTTTAGCAGTAACAGCTGATGTTTCAGACATCAATTCTATCAATGCGGCAGTTGAAAAAGCTTTAAGCGAATTCAAACACATTGACATTTTGATCAACAGCGCTGGAATTGCTTCTTTTGGAAAATTCCTCGAATTAGAGCCAGAAGCTTGGGAAAGAATCATTCAGGTGAATTTAATGGGAACGTACTACACAACTCGCGCCATTATCCCGAATATGATTGAAAGACAAACCGGTGATATTATCAATATTTCATCAACTGCAGGATTAAACGGAAATGCTCTGACAAGTGCTTATAGTGCTTCTAAATTTGCGGTTTTGGGCTTGACCGATTCTTTGATGCAAGAAATGAGAAAACACAACATTCGTGTTACAGCTCTAACGCCAAGTACGGTTGCAACAGATATGGCTAAAGACTTAAACTTAACCGACGGAAATCCAGAGAAAGTAATGCAGTCTGAAGATATGGCTGAATTGATCATTTCGCAATTAAAATTGAACCGAAGAGTTTTTGTAAAAAACAGCAGTATTTGGTCTACTAATCCTTAAAAGCAATCTTGTAAACTTTGTCAAAGATTGAAACTTTGACAAAGTTCCAATCGCAAAAAAACATAAAATGGAAAAATATTTAAGACAATTGGTCGAAATAGAATTTGTCGATAAAAAACAGATTTTCACTGGATTTCTTATTGATTATTCTGATGATTGGATTTTGCTTCGAAATAATCCTGTTGATTTTATTTTGGATGGGTTTGTAATTTTAAGAAACAAAAACATCTTAGCAGTCAACAGAGATCATGATTTGGCTTTTACAGAAAAAGTAATTCGCTTGAAAGGCCTAAAAATCAATTCTGAAGATATTATCCCGATTAGAGATTTAGATTCTATTTTGAATTACATAAGCAATAAATATGGCATTTTTCAAATTGCCAAAAAATCAGCCAAATCAGCTTATTTAGGAAAATTGCTTTCTCTTACTGATGATGAACTTTTGATTGACTTTCTAGACACAAGAGGCCAATTTGGTGGCGAATTAAATTTTATTCCTGAAAAGATTCGTGTTATAGAGTTTGATACGGATTATATTAATTCTTTGAAGTTGGTTGTTCAGGATAATAAATGATTCTTTAAAAAAACAAGAAGCTGTCCAAAAAGTATTTGATGATCAGACATCAGCTTCGTAGAAGCGAAATATTTATAGAAATTACATTTATATTGATGACAAAGCTCCAGCGGAGCGACATTTTTTTTTAATGCTGGTTATTTCGCTCCTCTGGAGCTACTTTGCCATCTGTAATTTTGAATTTCTATAAATATTCTGCCCCGCTGGGGCCTAAAAATAAAAAACAAAGAGGCTGTCCAAAAAATAAGGACAGCCTCTTGCTTTTTATCAGAAATGACAGAATATGTGATAACTTTTGATTATTTAAAAAAATTAAGCTTCTGCTAATTTATTTACAAACTCCATTCGGACACTTCCGTCTTCATCAATTTTAGTCAAATTGATTTCTTGCAAAGTATTCACCAATTCTGGATTCCAAGGCGTTTTCACTTTTACGTAATTTTCAGTGAATCCGTGAATGTAGCCTTCTTTGTTTTCACCTTCAAAAAGAACCGTTCTTTTGGTTCCTAATTGGCTTTCATAAAAAGCACGTCGTTTTTTCACTGATAATCCGCGCAACATTTTGCTTCGTTTTGCACGAACATTTGCTGGCACAACACCATCCATTTCAGCAGCTTCTGTATTATCTCTTTCAGAATAGGTAAAGACGTGTAAATATGAAATCTCCAATTCATTCAAGAAATGATACGTTTCTAAAAAATGTTCATCAGTTTCACCAGGAAAACCAACAATTACATCTACACCAATACAAGCATGAGGCATTACTTCGCGAATTTTATTTACGCGGTCAATATAAACTTCGCGCAAATAACGTCGTTTCATCAATTTCAAGATATCATTGCTTCCTGATTGTAGCGGAATATGAAAATGCGGTACAAAAGTGCGGCTTTTAGAAACAAACTCGATCGTTTCGTTTTTCAGCAAATTCGGTTCAATTGATGAAATTCTCAAACGTTCAATCCCTTCAACTTGATCCAAAGCTTGAACCAAATCCAGAAAAGTGTGCTCATGTTTTTTATTTCCAAACTCTCCTTTTCCGTAATCTCCGATATTTACTCCAGTCAAAACAATTTCTTTGATGTTTTGAGCTGAGATTTCTTTGGCGTTTTTAAGAACATTTTCCAAAGCATCACTTCTTGAAATTCCGCGTGCCAACGGAATGGTACAATACGTACATTTATAATCACAGCCATCTTGGACTTTCAAAAAGGCACGTGTACGATCTCCAATCGAATAACTACCTACGTAGAAATCAGCTTCAGCAATTTCACATGAGTGCACTTCACCCATATCATTTTTGCTTAAATCGTGAATATAATCGGTAATTTTAAACTTTTCAGTCGCACCTAAAACCAAATCAACACCATCAACTGCAGCTAATTCTTCGGGTTTTAATTGCGCATAACAGCCAACTGCGGCAACAAAAGCTTTATCATTCAGCTTCATTGCTTTTTTCACTACTTGCTTGAACTGCTTATCAGCATTGTCTGTAACAGAACAAGTATTGATTACATAAATATCGGCTATTTCTTCAAAATCGACGCGGTCAAAACCTTCGTCATTGAAATTTCTGGCGATTGTAGAAGTCTCTGAAAAATTCAGTTTACAACCCAGCGTATAAAAGGCAACTTTCTTTCTATTTTCCATAATTCTCTTAAATTAATGAAATCGTTGTCAAAAAATTTAAGGCTGCAAATTTACAAACAATATTTGTAAAAGAAAATCAATAATCGACTTCGTTTCAACAATTTGCATTTATTATGATTTTATTAAAAATAAAATCTACTAAATGAAAGTAAAAATTTTGAAAAACAATATTTTTTCCGAACTTTACGTTATACAATTCAATAAGAATTAAATGACAAAAATATCGATTAAGTGCAAATTTCATCGATTAAATACATTTTTTTGCAATTTAAATTGAAAAAATCTTACATTTACTAGAGCTAAATTCTCTTGTAGAATTTATTCCGATTTTAAAATTATCGAACGTGTTAATTAATTTAATAATAAATCGGACATAACAATTTTGATTTTCAATCGTTATGTTGTTGTTTTGTGTAACAAAATGAAATGGGAAAGCCGAAAACCAAAGAGAGTAGGCAAAAATAAAATTACAAATACCACACTTTATGAAAGCATTTTTACCCACAATCTGCTTGATGTTCTTAACCGTTTTTAGTTCGCAAGCGCAAACTAATGCACCAGCCGCAAATCCATTTCCATCTATTAGTACTTTAACGGCTTGGGCAAGTTTAAACTCTCAACAACAATTTGATGTTGCCATTCGTGCCGTTGGTTTTAAATTTGAGGTTAAAGAACCAGGTGCAGAATCTACTGCCTACACTTATATTCGTAAAGTAACTGTAAATGAAGTAAACTATACAGACAGAATTGTTTACAGAATTACGAATAATAATTCTGCAAGTATTATTTCGTTGGTTACAGCTTCTACAGATTTAGTAAGCTTGTACACACCGCAATTAGCAACTTTCAAAAACAACAATTGCAAAACTGAAATGTCTAAAGACAAAAACACAACTTGCAGCTGTTACGAAAGTGCCGCTTTTGCAATCGACCTTTGCGACGAGCGTGTAAAATTAACAATGGGTGATGGAAACAAATATTTTGTTTCTGTAGCTAAAAAATAAGCAATTAAGAAATTACGTTTTCCAAATCTTTGCAAACTATCTTAAGCTTACAAAGATTTGGAACGCATTTCTTAGTTATAAGTTTGGATTTTTCATTTCATACCAGACTTCAGTTTCTCCTTCATACTCAAAAGAGTTTACGTATTGCAAGCCTAGTTTTTCGAGAATTTTTCTTGAGTTTTCATTCCCTGCATCTGCAAACGCATAAAGCGCATCTACTTTCATTTCATTAAAAGCATAATCTACAAAAGCTCTTCCTGCCTCTGTGGCATATCCTTTTCCCCAATGTTTTTCTAAGAAACGATAACCTATTTCATAAAAGTTTTTGTGTCCGTTAATTTCATCTGTAATGAACTTAATTCCGGACCACCCCAAAAACTCATTAGTTTCCTTAAGAATCACTGCCCAGCGTCCTGTTCCAAAATCTTTATATTGTTTTTGAACAAAATAAATATATTCGATACTCTCTTCGGGCTTTTTTACTGGATTATTACCCAAGAAAAGATGCACCTTTGGATTTGAATCCAATTCAAACATTCCATCAGCATCAGAAAGAAGAAATTCTCTTAATAGCAAACGCTCTGTCTCAATTGGATTTTTCATCAAAATTTAATTTAAGATATATTTCTGCACTACTTCAGCCACTCCATCGTCATTATTTGAAGCTACGATTAAATCGGCTTTGTCGCGCAATTCTGGCGTTACATTATCAACCCAAACACCAAGTCCAGCATATTCAATCATTGTTAAATCGTTTCCAGCGTTTCCAACTGCAATAATTTCTTCTTGACGGATATTTAATTTTTCAGCTAAAAATCTCAGACTTGCCGCCTTATCGATTCCTTGTTGCGCTGCTTCGAGGAAAAAAGGTTTTGACATTGAAATACTCAAATGTGGCATTTTGGCTTTCAGATCTTCTTCTAATTCTTTTAATTCTGAAGGCTCTTTCAGTAAAATACATTTTACAGCCGGTCGATCAACATAATCTTTAAAACTAGAAACCATAAGGTGAGGCATTCCAGTAATCTCTTTTTCGATTTCGATAAACTCAGAATCGGTTTCACTTATAATTTCGTCATCTAAATAAGTGATTATATGCGTATTCATTTTCACGCTGTAATCATACAATTCGTGAATTTGCTGTACAGTTAATTTCTGTTCAAACAAAACAAGATCGTCTTTTGCCTGGCTTATGATTGCGCCGTTAAATGAAATTATATAGGAATCATTTAAATCAAGCTCCAGCTCTTTAGCATAAGCGGTCATTGCCGTAGTTGGTCTTCCAGAAGCCAAAACCACATAAACGCCTTTTGCCTGAGCTTCTAATAATACTTTTTTGTTTAAATCTGAAATTCTATGATCGTCTGTCAACAAGGTATCATCCATGTCGAGCACTAACATTTTGTATTGCATATTTTTGTAGTTTTCAGTCGCAGTCGCAGTTTTCAGTTTTCCCTGTGACTGAAAACTGTGACTGTAGACTTCTTAAATACTCATTCTGAAATTTTCTATAACGGGATTTGCTTTTGCAAAATCGGTTTCCTGAATAAAAACCTCAACAGCCAAATCTGTTCCGCCAAAACCTCCCAAACGAGCCGATTGTATATTATCTTTTTTTACGGTTTCTACTCCTGCTTCTTCTAATCTTTCCTGCAAGGCAATTGCTAAGACTTCGCTTCCCGAAAACACTTTCATTAATCCCATATCATTTTATTTTTATAATTATTAGTTTTCAGTCACAGTCGCAGTTTTCAGTATTATCTCAAAGTGAAAACTGCGACTGAAAACCGTGACTCTACTATTCTTCCTCTACATCGTCCTCTTCTTCATCAAGCTCTTCCTCACCTTCTTCATCCATATCAAACAAATAAGGCTCAATCATGATTTTATCTGCCAAAATTTCTATGCGTTCTGTCAAAGTTTCAGTAAAAATTATTCGTTGTGTTTTGGCAATACTGTTTGAAATACGAGTTATTTTAGCGTCATGACGCAATTTTAAAATCGGATCTGCATCATCTACAATAAACATTTTAAGACGATTCACATTATAACCTGCCGTACTGAACATGTCATTTAATTTGATTGGTGTTCCAATCAAAACGTCGATTCCTGTCGAAACGTAGTTTTTATCGTAATCCATATCGCCTTTGTCGTGAACTCCGTACACTTCAAGATTAGTATATTTATTATACTTATCAAAAAGTTCTTCCATTGCCAAAACCTTTTCTTTGTCTTCAACAATAATCAACGCTCTCGGCGATTCTTCATTTTTCCCTGCCAATTGCTGAATTACATTCAAAACAATTGTCGTGGTTTTTCCGCTTCCTTTTGGTGAAACAATTACACAATCTGCACCGCTTTTTATGGTCGAAAAAGTTTCCATCTGCAAAACATTTGCTTCAGTTAAACCATTTTCAATTAAGGCGTCTTGTAATCTCTCGTTTATTTTTTTTAGTTTCATATCTAAATTTTAGATTTATGATTTTAGATTTCAGATTAAAAACTAAATCATTATTTGCTCGCAAACATTTTCACATCACTTTCAGAGATTTCATTTCCTCCTAAAATGATTAATCTTTCTACTACATTTCGAAGTTCACGAATATTTCCTGTCCAATCATACTCTTGCAATAATTTTATGGCTTGCGCCGAAAATCCTTTCACGGCATTTCCTTGTTCCGAAGCAATTTTTTCTGAAAAATGTGCAATCAAAGCCGGAATATCATCACGTCTTTCATTCAAAGGCGGTACTTTAATTAAAATCACGGCCAAACGATGGTATAAATCTTCCCTAAAACGACCTTCAGCGATCTCTTTTTTCAAATCTTTATTAGTCGCAGCGACAACACGAACATCTACTTTAATGTCTTTATCAGCACCAACTCTCGTAATCATGCTTTCTTGCAACGCACGCAACACTTTGGCTTGCGCCGAAAGACTCATATCGCCAATTTCATCCAAGAAAATAGTTCCTTTGTCTGCAGCTTCAAACTTTCCAGCACGATCTTTCACCGCCGATGTAAAGGCACCTTTCACGTGTCCGAACAACTCACTTTCAATCAATTCACTCGGAATTGCAGCGCAGTTCACTTCGATTAAAGGAAAATTCGAACGCTCACTTTTTTCATGCAATTGATGTGCTACCAATTCTTTTCCGGTTCCGTTTGGACCCGTAATCAAAACTCTCGCTTCTGTTTGTGCAACTTTGTCAATCATCACTTTAATATGATTAATTGATTCGCTGTCGCCAATCATTTCGTAGTTTTTGCTGACTTTTTTCTTTAAGATTTTATTCTCAACTACTAATTGTTTTTTGTCCAAAGCATTACGAACTGTATTCAACAAACGATTCAAATCAGGCGGTTTTGAAATATAATCAAAAGCACCTAAACGCATGGTTTGAATAGCCGTTTCCATGTCGCCGTGGCCTGAAATCATAACCATCGGGATTTCTGGTTTTATCTTTTTTACTTCTTCCAAAACCTCAACTCCGTCCATTTTTGGCATTTTGATATCGCACAAAACCAAATCGTAATCGTTGTTTTTTATTTTTTCAAGTCCAGCAACACCATCTTCAGCTTCATCAACTTGATACGAATCATTTTCTTCTGATAAAATTTTTACCAAAACTCTTCTGATTGCTGCTTCGTCTTCGACAATTAGTATTTTACTCATTCTTTTTAAAGATACTAAGATATTAAGATGCTAAGGTTCTGAGTTTTTTTTGCTAACAATCTTAGCATCTCAGAATCTTAGAATCTTAGAATCTCAAGTTAATATTTTAGCCACTTATACAATTCTTTCCAAGTTGGTTTTTTGCCGTACATTAAAATACCTACTCGGTAAATTTTTGCAGCGAACCAAACCACAAGGAAAAAGGTTGCAAACAATAATGATACCGAAATTGCAATTTGCCACCAAGGCACGCCAAACGGAATACGCATTAACATCACAATTGGCGACGTAAGCGGAATCATTGAAAATGCAACCGCAATAGTTCCGTGAGGATCGTTTACTACTGTAAAAAATCCGATATAAACGCTTAAAATCAGAGGCATAAGAATTGGAAGCAGAAACTGCTGAGAATCGGTTTGATTGTCAACTGCCGCTCCAATTGCAGCGTAAAACGAACTATATAGAAAATATCCTCCAATAAAATAAATTACAAATCCGATTATAATACTTGCAATTGGCAGATTCCATAATTCAGTAATATACATTTGTGCTGAACCTGATAATTGATGTTGTGCAGTTTGCATCATTTCAGGAGAAATTCTGGCCGTTGGGCCAACATTTACGCCAAAAAACGCCGAAGCAGCAAACATTAATCCCAAACCAATCACTGCCCAAATCATAAATTGCAGAATTCCTGCCAATGAAGTTCCGACAATTTTTCCAATCATCAATTGAAATGGTTTTACGGATGAAATAATAATTTCGATAATTCGGTTTGTTTTTTCTTCGATTACGCTTCGCATTACCATGTTTCCGTAAATGATAATGAACATCATAATTAGATAGCCGAATGCTCCTCCAATGGCAATTTTTATTTCATTCAAACCTTTTAAACTTTCCTCTCCAGAAGCTTTTACCAAATGAATATTTACTTTTGATTGTGCTTTCTGAATCGATAAAGTATCTAATTTTGCTTCTTCTAAATTCAGTTTTGTAATTTTTGAAGCAATAACATCTTGCGTATTTTCAACAAAAGAAATACTGGGACTGTTATTTGAAATAAACTCAATTTTGCTTTCTAAATCTCTAGTATTATTTGTTTTCGGAATAACAATCAATCCGCTGAAATTTTCTTTTGTAATGCTATCTTTTAAAGCATTAACATCAATTTCAGATAAATTCAGATATTTAAATTCGGCTCCTTTTTTATTTTCTTTCAGAAAATCAGAAGCAAAAAGTCCGGTTTCGTCATGAATCGCGATTCTTTTGGTTTCTGCTTTCATCGAACTTAAATAGCCAATAAAAACCGCTATCGCCACAAATAAAAGCGGACTCAAAAAAGTCATGACAACAAAAGATCTATTGCGAACTTTGGCAATAAATTCTCTTTTTATAATCAACGAGATAATACTCATAAATAATTAATTTTCAAATTTTAAATCCCAAATTCCAATTTACAAGCTTGGAATTTGGAATTTCTATATTAGAATTTTTAAATTTTGTTTTCGGTAACCGTTTGGATAAAAATATCGTTTATACTTGGAATTTTTTCCACAAAATGAGTTACTTGTCCGCGTTGTGTCAAAACATTTAATAATTCGTTTGGCGCTGCATTTCCAATTTCAATATTTAATTTTAAATCATCATTTAAAGATTTGAAACTAGCAGGTGAAACGCTAAATTTTTGCGTAATGTCATACATCAAACCTTCAACATTATTGGTCAAAATTCCAACCTCAAAACTGTTGCTTCTAAACTGGCGTTTTACGTCTGCTACTTTACCTTCTATCAATTTGTTTGATTTGTGAATCAAAGCTATATGCTCACACATTTCTTCAACACTTTCCATTCTGTGAGTCGAAAAAATAATAGTAGAACCTTGTTCTTTTAGTGCCAAAATCTCATCTTTAATAACATTCGCATTTACAGGATCAAATCCAGAAAAAGGCTCATCTAAAATAAGCAGTTTTGGTTTGTGCAAAACACAAACAACAAACTGAATTTTTTGTGCCATTCCTTTAGAAAGTTCTTGGATTTTCTTGTTCCACCAACCTTGAATTCCCAAACGATCAAACCAATAATCCAATTGTTTTTTGGCTTCAGCTTTAGAAAGGCCTTTCATTTGTGCCAAATACAAACATTGCTCGCCTACTTTCATCGTGCTGTACAAACCTCTTTCTTCTGGAAGGTAGCCAATAGTTTGCACGTGTTTGGGTTGCAATTTTTCTCCGTCCAAAATTATTTCGCCACTATCTGGCAATGTAATTTGATTTATGATTCTGATAAGGGAAGTTTTTCCTGCTCCATTTGGTCCTAAAAGTCCATAAATAGTGCCTTTGGGCACATTTAATGAAACCTCGTTAAGCGCTACATAATCACCGTATTGTTTTACGACTTTATGTACTTCTAGTAAGTTGCTCATGCTGTTTTAAAGATTTTCTGCATCACTGTTACCATTCTGGTTCAGCGACTGTAAAAGTAAATAATTAGTAGCGATTCTGAGTAATATTCAGCAAAAAACCCATCCTAATTTTATGTTAGAATGGGTTTTATATTTAAATATTCTGAAAAAGTTCAGATTTATGAAAACATATCTTTTACTTTCTCAAAAAATGATTTCTCTGATTTCTCTGGACTTGGAGCGAAGTGCTCGTCGTTTAAAGCATTTTCAAAAAATTGTTTTTGCTCTTTATTTAATGTTTTTGGCGTCCAAACGTTTACGTGAACTAGCAAATCTCCGCTTCCGTAACCATTCAAACTTGGAATTCCTTTTCCTTTTAATCTCAAGATTTTTCCAGATTGAATTCCTTCTTCTAACTTAATACGCACTTTTCCGTTGATTGCTTCGATATCTTTAGAAGCTCCCAAAACTGCTTCAGGAAAACTGATGTATAAATCGAAGTGAACATTTTCGCCTTCACGCTTCAAGAATTCATGTTCAACCTCCTCAATCGCTACAATTAAATCTCCTGGAATACTGTTTCCTGGTGCATCGTTACCTTTATTGGCAACTTTCAACTGCATTCCGTCAACAACTCCTGCAGGAATTTTGATTGATACTGTTTCGTCTTCTTGAACCATTCCTTGAGCATCTGCTTCAGAAGGTTTTTTATCTAAAATCTGGCCAGAACCACCACAAGTAGGACAAGTTGATGCAGATTGCATTCTTCCTAAAATAGTATTGGTTACGCGCATTACTTGACCTTGACCGTTACAAGTTGTACAAGTTTTATATGTAACGCCTTTTGCCTGAACTTTACGTTTTACTTTTACTTTCTTCTCAACTCCATTTGCAATTTCTTCTAAAGTCAATTTTACTTTAATTCGAAGATTGCTTCCTTTTGCACGACGAGGGCCACCGCCTCCGCCTCCGAAACCACCAAATCCGCCACCAAAAATATCGCCAAATTGGCTGAAAATGTCATCCATATTCATGCCACCGTGACCGCCAAATCCGCCAGAACCATCAAATGCTTGATGTCCATATTGATCGTATTTCGCTTTTTTCTGTGGATCACTTAAAACTTCATAAGCTTCTGCCGCCAATTTGAAGTTTTCTTCTGCCTCTTTGTCGCCTGGATTTTTATCAGGGTGGTATTTTAACGCACTTTTTCTATACGCTTTTTTAATTTCGGCAGCATCAGCATTTTTTGAAATGCCTAGTATTTCGTAAAAATCTTTTTTCATAATTGAATCAAATTCCAAATCTTAAAAATTCCAAAATCCAAAAAATGCATTTGAAATTTTATTTGCATTTTTTAGTTTCCTACCACAACTTTAGGGAAACGAATAATTTTGTCTCCTAATTTGTATCCTTTTTCAATAACATCAACAATTTTCCCTTTTAATTTGTCAGACGGAGCTGGAATTTGGGTAATTGCTTCAGCAATATCAGCATTGAAAGCATCACCTGCTTGAATTTCAACTTGCTCTAGACCTTTAGAAACTAAAGTATTTTTAAGTTTATCGTGAATCAACTCAACACCTTTTTTCAAATTTTCATCATCTGACTTGTTGATTTCTACTGTCGCTCTGTCAAAATCATCTAAAACTGGAAGCATTGCCAATAAAACCTCTTGGTTAGCTGTTTTAAACAATTCAAGACGCTCTTTTGAAGTTCTTTTTTTGTAATTTTCAAATTCAGCAAATAATCTCAAAAACTTATCTTTTTCGTGAGCCAAGTCTTTAGCTAATTGCTCCTCAACACTTAATTCTTCAACAATTAACTGCTCTCCGTTGGCATTGTTCTCTAACGTTACATCGTCTAATTCCTGATCGAATTCTGTATTTTCCGTAGTCATATTACTTTTATTTTTAAAAATATTCTTAAACTTCATTTTTATTTCTTTCTGTTGGATTGCAAAAGTACTGCCAAAATTTCTAAAATGTCAAATTGTCACTTTATTAAAACTGAGTACTTTAAAAATCAAATATACCTCAAAAAAAATTAGTATAATTTTAAGACTATTACGTTATAGTTTGTTTTATCTTTGATGTCGTTAAAACGTAAATTATTACACCAAAATTGAATTTAAGGGTTGGCTTAGGCCTCAAAAATAATTATTAATTCAAATTTACCTTATATTAAAAAAAGCTTCGCCTATAGAGACGAAGCTTTTTTTTATGCTTTCTTCATCTTAAATGCATTAATAACAAAAAATTTACCGCAAAGAACGCAAAGTTTTTTTCACTCTTGAGCTTTATAAAAAATCAAAGTTCGCAAAGCTTTATATGAATAGCTTTGCGAACTTTGTGTTTTTCAAAAGTATTTTAAGATAAAAAACCTTACGTTCTTTGCGGTAAAATATTTTTTTTTGCACGGGCGGAGGGATTCGAACCCCCATCAACGGTTTTGGAGACCGCTATTCTACCCTTGAACTACGCCCGTAACTTGAGGTGGCAAATTAAAAGTATTTTTTCTTCACCGGCAACTATTTCACCTGCGATTTAAAAAGATTCAAGCCAATATTTACCGATGTAATTAGAAATCAAAACTATAGCTTAAAAACTTTTTTTACTATTAAAGCAACGCATTCTTTAATCCATCAAAATCAACAGAAACCTGTTCTCCTGTCACTAAATTTTTAAGCGCAAAAGTATTCGATGCAATTTCCTGATCACCAGCAATTACTGCAAACGGAATCAAACGCTTATCTGCATATTGAAATTGTTTTCCAACTTTTACATTATCAGGATACAATTCTACTTTTATATTTTCTTTTCTTAATTTCTGAATCGCTTTTGAAGCATACAAAGCTTCTTTATCACCATAATTGATAAACAATGCTTTTGATGTTGCCGAAACCGTTTCTGGGAATAATTGCAATTCTTCTAAAACCAAATAAATCCTATCCAAACCAAAAGAAATTCCGACACCACTCATATTTTGCAAACCAAAAATACCAGTTAAATCGTCATATCTTCCGCCTCCACCGATAGACCCCATAGCAACTGTTTTTGGCGCTGCAACTTCAAAAATAGCTCCCGTGTAATAATTTAAACCACGTGCTAATGTTACATCCAAATCTAAAGTTGCTGTTGACAAACCTAAATCGGCAACATTGTCACATATAAACTTTAATTCTTCAACACCTTTCATTCCTTCTTCAGAAGAAGACAATAAGTCCGAAAGTTGCGCAATTTTGTCTGCAAAAGTTCCTGAGAAACTAAAAAGCGGCTGTACTTTTACCAAAGCTTCTTCAGAAATTCCTTTTTCAATCATTTCTTTCTTTACACCATCTTCTCCAATTTTGTCCAATTTATCCAGCGCAACTGTAAAGTCAATTAATTTATCTGAAGCGCCAATTACCTCAGCAATTCCAGATAAAATTTTTCTATTATTGATTTTAATTGTAACGCCTTCTAAACCTAAAGCCGTAAAAACAGTATCGTATAATTGAACCAATTCAACTTCCTGCCAAAGGGATTTTGAACCTACAACATCGGCATCACATTGAAAAAATTCTCTAAAACGGCCTTTTTGCGGATTATCTGCTCTCCAAACGGGCTGAATCTGGTATCTTTTAAAAGGAAATTCAATTTCACTTTGGTGTTGCACTACATATCTTGCAAACGGAACTGTCAAGTCGTAACGCAATGCTTTTTCAGAAATTTTTCCTGTGAATTTATTTAATTCAATTCTTTGTTCTAAACTGATTTTTTCAGCAGAATTAAGTTGCAATTCTTCGATTGATTCTGGCAATTCAATTTTACTTTTGTTGTAAAAAAAGTTACCCGAATTTAAAATTTTAAAAATCAGACGATCTCCTTCTTCGCCATATTTTCCCATCAAAGTATCTGAATTTTCAAACGAAGGCGTTTCGATTGGCTGAAAACCAAATTTTTCGAAATTTGCTTTTATAGTCTGAATAATATATTGACGTTTTGACACCTCAGCAGGTGAAAAATCTCTGGTTCCTTTTGGAATGCTTGGTTTTGAAGCCATTTTTTCTGATTTTAGATTTTAGATTTTAGATTTTAGATTTCGTTTGAAACTTAAATTCACAAACCTTTAAAATTAATTTATTTTTAGATTTTTAGATCGCTGGACTTTTAGACTTGCGACTTTAGACATTTAGACTAAATTACTTTCCAACTTTCGACTTAATTTAAGTCTGCAAATATCTTACTTTTTAAAATAAATAATAACACTTGGAAAACAAACTTGTAACAAAAACCGTATTTTCGTGACAAATTGGTCATGATGCTAAAATTATTTAAAGAAAATATCCGAATTGCTTTTGGTTCCATCAAAACTCAAATTCTGCGAACCATTCTTACCGTATTAATTATTGCTATCGGAATTACCGCTTTGGTTGGAATTTTAACGGTTCTTACTGCATTAGAAAATAATGTTTCAACCAATTTCGCTTCAATGGGCGCCAATACTTTCAACATTAACCAATACGAAAACAATCTAAAAAATCGTGGTGGCAAAGAACGCGAAATCATAAATCCAATCATTTCATATCCTGAGGCGGTTGCCTTCAAAAACAAATACAAATATCCATTTACAGAGACTTCACTTTCATTTACAGCAACATCAAAAGCAGAAGTCAAATTTTTAGGCGAAAAAACAGATCCTGAAATAAAAATATTAGGTGTCGATGAGCATTTTATAAACAATTCGGGGCTGGAAACCACTTTAGGACGTCCTTTCAACCAATTTGATATTGACAATAATACCTATTCCTGCATTGTAGGATCTGATTTTGAAAAAGGTTTGCTGAAAGATGTCAATCCAATTGACAAAATAATTTCAATTCGAGGCGCGCGTTTTAAAGTTATTGGGGTTTTAAAAGAAAAAGGATCGACTTTTGGAAACAGTCAGGATTTAAGAGTTTTAATTCCAATTCAAGTGGCACGATCTTTATTTACGGCGCCAAATATCAATTATACAATTAGTGTCATGGTTTCTAAAAAAGAACTTTTAGACCCTGCAATTGACAATGCCACAAGTGTAATGCGCAGAGTTCGTAAATTAAATCCTGTTCGCGACAACAATTTCGGAATGGGCCGAAGCGACGATTTAATCAACCGTATTCTTGGAATCACGCAGTATTTAGGCTGGGCAGCATGGATTATTTCGATCATAACCATTCTAGGTTCATCAATCGCTTTAATGAATATTATGATTGTTTCGGTTACTGAGCGTACACGCGAAATTGGCGTACGCAAGGCTTTAGGCGCAACCAAATTAACCATTTCTACTCAATTTTTTATCGAAACATTACTAATTGGACAAATTGGCGGATTTGTTGGAATTATTATCGGAATTCTGCTTGGTTTTGCCATTGCAACAGCTATGAATTTCGCCTTTGTTATTCCATGGGGTGCTATTTTTGCGGCTTTTGCGACTAGTTTTACTGTTGCAATTGTTTCTGGATTATATCCGGCAATTAAAGCTTCTAAATTAGATCCTATTGAAGCTTTGCGATATGAATAGTTTTTATTTGAAGCAGAAATAAAACTTTCAAGATAAGTCTCGTCCCGCTATTCGTTTCAATCTTTTATGCCGAACCCCGGCATAAAAGGATTTTCACTTCTATCGGGGCTAGATTAGAAGTCTCATTTTTTTCGAGAACATCCTTATAATGTTCTGGAAACCTTGCAGGAAATCATTCGATCATTATCGTAAATATCTTTTCGGAGTTCGATGTTTTTGAAATTCATTTTTTCAAGCAAATCAACCATTTCTTTCCCTAGATATTGATTGATTTCAAAATACAATTGTCCGTTTTCTAAAAGATTTTTTTGTGCCAATTCTGCAATTTTCCTATAAAAAATCAATGCATCATTATCATCAACAAACAGTGCTAAATGCGGTTCAAAATCCAAAACATTCTTTTTTATTTCGGCTTTTTCCAAATTTCGGACATAGGGCGGATTTGAAACAATAATATCATAATCTGATTTTAACATTTCCAATTCCAGAATATCTTTTAGCATAAAAGTAACCTCGACATTATTGTTTATCGCATTTCTTTTTGCTGTTTCCAATGCTTTTTTCGAAACATCAATAGCATAAACTTTTGCTTTTGGAAGATTTTTAGCCAATGAAATAGCAATACAGCCACTTCCTGTTCCAATATCTAATATTTTGATTTCCTTAGATTTTCCTTTATTTTCATTAATAATCCAATCCACCAACTCCTCAGTTTCAGGCCTCGGAATCAAAACATTCTCATTTACTTCAAAATCCAAACCATAAAAACTAGTTTTTCCAAGTAAATACTGAATCGGAACTTCATTTTTCAAATCATCTAATAATGAATCCCAAACCACAAAATCCTTTTCAGAAAAATTCAACTCGTGGTTCAAAGCCAAATCGATCTGACGCAATTTATGTTTGTCTTCTAAAATTAAATAGAAAAAACTCTCCGCCTCATATGCATCATATAAAGGTGATAATTCTTTTATAAATTGAGTCCTATATTGTTTGATTTTCATTTCTGATTTCTGAGTTTGTTTTAGCAAAAGCTATTTTTTCAAGTAAGTATTGGAAAAGCCTGATTTGTTACAGGATTCTACAAAACTTTCAACATCCAAACCGGGCAAGAATTATGCCCAGTGCATCCCATTGGTGCATCCAAATATTCAAAACCTGATTTTTTGTATAATTTTTGAGCCGCATGCATAAAAGGCATCGTTTCGATATAACATTTTTCAAAACCAAAATTTCGGGCTTCAGAGAGACATTTCTCCATCATATCGCTTCCAATTCCCAACCCTCGGGTTTTTGGCAAAAAATACATTTTTTGGAGTTCACAAATTTCTGACGCTCCATTCTCTAAAGGAGCAACACCACAACAACCCACAATTTCTCCTTCATTCTCTACCACAAAATAAACTGATCTTGGTTTGTTGTATTCTTCAAACATCAAATCAAGATACGGATCTTCGTAAGCTGTACCCACTTTCGGAATTTCCATTTCATCAAAAACAGATCGTATTAATTGTGCAACTGCCTTATTGTCTTCTTTTTTAATCGCTCGGATTGTATAATTTTTCATGATTGTTTATTCGCGTACTATAACTACAAAAGTAAAAATACTTTTCCGATAGTTCCCCAACTATACTGTTAACTATCGTGATTAAGTTCAAAATGATTATTTTTGCACCGTGAATACACATGAAAAATACATAAAACGTTGCATTGAACTTGCTCAAAACGGTTTTGGAACCACTTATCCAAATCCGATGGTTGGAAGCGTAATTGTTCATGAAGGCAAAATAATTGGCGAAGGCTGGCACAAAAAAGCTGGCGAACCGCATGCCGAAGTAAATGCCGTGCAATCTGTAAAAGACAAATCGCTGTTAAAAAAAGCTACCATTTATGTGAGCTTGGAGCCTTGCTCTCACTTTGGAAAAACGCCTCCGTGTTGCGATTTAATTATCGCAAATAAAATTCCGAATGTCGTTGTTGGAACCGTTGATCCAAACGAAAAAGTGGCCGGAAGAGGAATCAAGAGACTAATTGAAAACGGCGTAAATGTTACTATTGGAGTTTTAGAAGAAGAATGTAACGAACTCAACAAACGCTTTTTCACTTTCCATCAAAAAAAGAGACCTTATATTATATTGAAATGGGCCGAAAGTCAAGACGGATTTTTGGCACCTGAAAAAAAAATCGACCAGGAACGCCAACCAATTTGGATTACGAATCAATATTCAAGGCAATTGGCGCATAAATGGCGAAGTGAAGAACAGGCGATTTTAGTAGGAACGCAAACGGTTATTGATGATAATCCGAAATTGAATACTCGAGATTGGTCAGGAAATAATCCGGTTCGAATTGTTTTAGATCAGAATAACCGAATTTCAAAAGACAGTTTTGTTTTTGATGACAACGTAAAAACGATTGTATTCTCGAAATCAGAAAATAACCTTTCAACAGAAAATACCATTTTTGAGAAAATTGATTTTAATGAAAATCTGGTTTCTCAGATTTTAGCTATTTTATATCAGCATCAAATTCAATCTGTAATTATTGAAGGCGGAAGACAAACTTTGCAAGCTTTTATAGATTCGGATTTATGGGATGAAGCTCGAATTTTTATTGGAACAACTACTTTTGAAAAAGGTGTAAAAGCTCCAACAATTCAGAAAAAAAACACAATCAAAACCACTATTCAAAACGACGAATTACTATACATTAGAAACCATGATTGATACGATAATTTTTGACTTTGGCGATATTTTCATCAATTTAAATAAACAAGGAACAATTTCGGGATTGAAAAAATTAGGGATGACCGAATGGAATTCAGAAATGGATCGTTTGAATTTATTGTTTGAAACTGGCGATGTTTCATACGATGATTTTGTTGGCGGATTTCAAAAAGAACTTCCAAATGCTTCTATTGAAGAAATTCTGGAAGCCTGGAATGCCGTTTTGGCTGATTTTCCGTCGTATCGATTAGAATTTCTAAAAGAGCTTTCAAAAAAATACAGATTGTTTCTTTTAAGCAATACTGATTCAATTCATATCAATACTTTTCAAAACAGAAGCGGAGTTGATTTTTACACTGAATTTTACAATTGTTTTGAAAAAGTTCATTTTTCGTATGAAATGGGATTGAGAAAACCAGATCCAAAAATCTATCAAGTTCTGCTTGACAGACACAATTTAGTTCCAGAAAACACATTGTTTGTTGATGACAAAACAGAAAACACAGACAGTGCCTCCACTTTAGGAATTAAAGTTTGGAATCTGCAAGTTGGAAAAGAAGATGTTGTCGATTTATTTAGCAAAGGCTTATTATAAAAATATTTTCTCTCGCAGATTTTGCAGATAATGCAGATTTGTTTTTATAAGAAATTTAAAATATCTGTTTTATCTGCAAAATCTGCGAGAGAAAAATTTTAGCCCTAATTATAGAAAATTTACTTTTGGAATATCCTGATACATACCAAACCATTGCATTTGAATCTGAAGAGATTCTTTTTAAAGAAAAAGGAAGCAAATTCTTTGGCTATGCATTTCCTATTGAAAGCGAAGATGAAGTAAAACCAATAATTGAAGACTTAAAAAAACTTCATCCGCACGCTGTTCATTATTGCTACGCTTATCAATTAGGAACCGCCCCAAAAATATCCTATCGCGCAAATGACGACGGAGAACCCAGCAATACTGCGGGCGCACCGATTTACGGACAAATCCAGTCTTTTGGATTAACTAATGTTCTTGTAGTCGTTGTTCGTATTTTTGGTGGAGTAAAACTAGGAGTTGGTGGTTTGATTACGGCTTACAGAACTACCGCGCAAATGACGCTTGAAGTTTGTGAAATTGTTGAAAAAACAATTGACGTTCATTTTTTAATCTCTTTTGATTATAAAAACATGAACAAAGTCATGCGAGTTATCAAAGAAAAAAAACTAGAAATTACTTCTCAGGAAATGGAAATTGATGAAAATTCTGGGCTTCCAATTGGCAAAATAATGACAAAAACGCGAAAAAAAAATGCCGAATCCATATTCGACATTTTTGATTTAATGTTTGAAATCGATATTAAAATTGTGTAAATTAATATTAAAACACACCTCATTTTAACAATTATTCTAGTGTTTTAAACAATTCCAAAATGTAATCTGGAGGTGCTGTTGGACGACCCGTTTTTAACGAAATAAATACTAAAATAAACACTGCCGTTGTTAATAACTCATTTGCCTCATTATAGATAGCGCAGTCAAATTCAATCTTAACAGAAGACTGACTTTTGAAGGTGGTATGAATTGTTAAAAGTTCATCATAACGCGCCGATTTTTTATAATTAATTTGCATCGAAACAATCGGAAGCCCAATACCGCTTTCTTCCATGCTAGCATACGAAATCCCTTTATTTCTAAGCCATTCCACGCGTCCGATCTCAAAATAAGGCACATAATTTCCGTGATAAACAACCCCCATTTGATCAGTTTCCGAGTAACGAACACGCACTTGTGTTTGATGATTTTTCATTATTTATAGATTAAAAAAAATTAAATTCTTAAAGTTCACTTACAACTTTTTTTTTATAAAATTAGACCCAAAATATTTTTTTTTACAGAAATTTGTTCACATATTTGTTATCCCGAAATACGGAAAAATTTTGCTCCATTTTTATTAGGAGAATCTTTATCAATAATAAAAAACTTATCTGAATCTATGACTAAAACTGCTCAATCGGTATGGGAAAACTGTTTGTCCTTTATAAAAGACAATATTCAAGATCAAGCATATAAAACTTGGTTCGAACCAATCAAATCAGTTGAGCTAACCGACAACGCATTATATATTCAGGTACCAAGTAAATTCTTCTACGAATGGTTAGAGGAACACTACGTTAAATTATTGAAAGTTGCGCTTACCAAAGAACTAGGAAAAAACGCAAAGTTACTCTATAAAATTAAAATGGAAAACACTTACGGAAACAAACAGCCGTTTACCGAGCAGCTGCCAAGTTCCAACAGAGTACCAATGAAACCGCAAGAGGTTGATGCTCCGTTTAAAAACTTAAATCCTGAGCTTAAAAATCCTTTTGTAATTCCGGGAATACGAAATCTAAAAATTGAATCACAACTAAACCCAAATTACAGTTTTGACAATTTTCTTGAAGGAGACTCAAACCGTTTGGCGCGTTCTGCAGGTATGGCTGTTGCCAATAAACCTGGAGGAACTTCATTTAATCCGTTATTGATTTTTGGTGGAGTTGGTTTAGGAAAAACACACTTAGCGCACGCTATAGGTGTTGAAGTAAAAGATAAATATCCTGAAAAAACGGTTTTATATATTTCTGCCGAAATTTTCACACAACAATATATTGATTCTGTTAAAAAGAATAACCGTAATGATTTCATTCATTTTTATCAGTTAATTGACGTTTTGATTATTGACGATGTTCAGTTTTTATCTGGAAAATCAGGAACTCAGGACGTTTTCTTCCACATTTTTAATTACTTGCACCAAAACGGAAAACAGGTAATTTTGACTTCAGATAAAGCGCCTGTTGATATGCAAGATATCGAACAACGTTTGTTATCTCGTTTCAAATGGGGATTATCTGCAGAATTGCATCAACCAGATTACGAAACGCGTATTTCGATCTTAAAAAACATTTTATACCGTGACGGTGTTGATATGCCGGAAGATATTTTAGAATATGTTGCAAGAAATATCAAAACCAATGTTCGTGAGCTTGAAGGTGCAATTATTTCATTAATTGCTCAATCTTCTTTCAACAAAAAAGAAGTTACTATTGAGTTGGCAAAAAGTGTTGTAGAGAAATTTGTTAAAAACGTAAAGAGAGAAATCTCAATCGATTATATTCAAAAAATTGTATCTGATTATTTCCAATTGGATATTGAAACGCTTCAATCTAAAACCAGAAAAAGGCACGTTGTACAAGCGAGACAATTGGCTATGTTTTTTGCCAAGAAATTTACAAAAGCATCTTTGGCAAACATTGGGTCACAAATTGGAGATCGCGACCACGCTACCGTTTTGCATGCTTGTAAAACCGTTGACAATTTAGTTTCTACAGACAAACAATTCAAGAAATTTGTCGAAGACATCAACAAAAAATTAACGCTATAAACGCGAATCATGCCAGTAAAAATCTTAATGGTTTGTTTGGGAAATATTTGCAGATCACCTTTAGCCGAAGGAATTTTAGCATCAAAATTACCCGCAGACAAATTTATTGTAGATTCAGCCGGAACTGGATCTTGGCATATTGGACATTGTCCAGACAAACGCTCTATAGAGGTTGCCCGCAAAAACGGAATTAACATCAGCGCACAAAAAGGAAGACAAATTCAAGCTTCTGATTTTGATGAATTCGACTATATTTATGTAATGGATAATTCGAATTTTCGCGATGTAGTTCATTTAGCCAAAACTCCAGAACATAAAAATAAAGTTCGTTTGATTCTGAACGAATTATTCCCAGATGAAAATGTCGATGTACCAGATCCTTATTATGGTTCTGCAAACGGTTTTGACAACGTTTACCAAATGCTAGATGAAGTAACTGACTTAATTGCAGATCAGCTACTTAAAAAGCACTCCTAATTCAATTCAATTGTTTCTACAAAAGAGATAATTGAATTTTTTAATTTTAAACAAAAGCACATGAAATCTTTCGGAAAATTATATCTTATTCCAACCACAATGGGCGAAAGCGATCCGATGGATGTTTTACCACAAACCGTTAGAAGAACAATCGAAATTATTGACCATTATATTGTTGAAAACGACAAAACTGCCAGAAAATCTATAAAAGCAGTATATCCAGAAAAAAAACAATCAGAATTAGTTCTTTTTACTTTAAATAAACGTACCGAGCCAAGCGAACATTTAGATTTCATTAAACCATTATTAGAAGGAAAAAACATGGGATTAATGAGTGAAGCCGGCTGTCCCGGAGTTGCTGATCCCGGCGCTGTTATTGTAAAATTGGCGCATGAAAAAGGAATTCAGGTTGTGCCGTTGGTTGGACCATCTTCTATCCTATTGGCCATGATGGCTTCCGGAATGAACGGCCAGAGTTTTACTTTTAATGGTTATTTACCAATAGATAAAGACGAGAAAAAATCGGCAATACGCCATTTTGAGCGATTATCTCAGGACAAAAACCAATCGCAGTTATTTATCGAAACTCCTTATAGAAACAATAAATTGATTGAAGATCTTTTACAGATTTTAAATCCGTCAACACATTTATGTATTGCGACGGATATTACGCTGCCAACAGAATTTATCAAAACCATGAAAGTTTCGGATTGGAAAAAATTAAAAATCGATATTGACAAACGTCCTACGATTTTTATTATTCATAAAATGTAAACTAACTTTAAAACCAACCTAATGAAAAAATTTCTTGTCCTTGTTTTGATTTGTTTTGTACAAAATACATTTTCGCAAAACACTATGCAGAACTCAAAAAGTACTGAAACAGTAATAACTATAGATCAACCTGCAGGTAATTCAGCAACGACTAGCAATGAGGATAATGCCGTTTATAACGCGGCTGGTATAGATGTTAAACCAGACTTCCCAGGGGGAATGGAAAAATTTTATCAATTTGTCGACAGCAATTTTAAAATTCCTGAAGGAGCAAAAAATATAAAAGGAAAAAAAATCTACATAACATTCATCGTTGAAAAAGACGGCTCATTAACTGACATAAAAGTCCTTAGAGATGCAGGTTACAATACAGGAGCCGAAGCACTTCGAGTTTTAAAAAATTCCCCAAAATGGAATCCTGGAGAACATAATGGTAAAAAAATAAGAGTTTTATATTCGCTTCCAATAACTATCAAATAATACAAGTAAGTCGTATTATTCAATACTATAATCCTTTAAAACCAACATTTTGTGAAAAAACTTTCAATATTGATTTTAATTTGCGCCACCCAAAGTGTTTTTTCCCAAAAAACACAACGTACTTCTGAAACAATAAGTTCAAATCTTGTCCTTAATGATTCCGTGGATTATATGTTAGTAGACAAATCCAAAGATCATGTCGAAAATCTCAACTATAAAGTTTATACCTCATTTGACATAGACGAAAAACCAGATTTTCCAGGAGGCATGGACTTATTTTTCAAATTTGTTGATGAAAACTTTAAAAAACCAGCAAAAAATCCTGAAATAAAAGGAAAAGTATATGTAGAATTTATAATTGAAAAAAACGGCTCATTAACTGGCCTAAAAGTTTTAAGAGATATCGGCTACGGAACTGGTGACGAAGCAATTCGAATACTGAAAAAATGCCCAAAATGGATTCCGGGAGAACTGAATGGCAAAAAAGTAAGAGTTTTATTCGGTATCCCATTAATTATAAAATAGTTTGAGTACAAAATAAACATGAGTAAACTTCCAAACATAACCACAAGCATTTTTACGGTAATGTCAAAAATGGCAACCGAATATAATGCGATAAATCTTTCTCAAGGATTTCCAAATTTTCCTGTTGATGAAAGATTGACGGATATTGTTGCCCGATTAGCAAAAGAAAATGTACACCAATATACTCCAATGGCAGGTTTTCCGCCATTGATGAACAAGATTGCGAAGTTGACCCAAAGTTCATATAACAGAACAATCAATCCCGAAACAGAACTTTTAGTTACAGCCGGAGCAACGCAAGGAATTTTTACTACTATTTTGGCTTTAGTCAAAGAAAATTATGAAGTAATCATTCTCGATCCAAGTTATGATTCTTATGAATCTCCTGTTTTATTGTGTAAAGCAAAACCCGTTCGAGTAGCTTTAAATGATGATTACACACCAAATTGGGAACGAATCGAAAAAGCGTGTTCAGTTAAAACCAAAATGATGATTATCAATAATCCTCATAATCCTACTGGGAAAATTTTGACTGAAAATGATTTTGTTCAGTTAAAAAATCTTCTTGAAAAATATCCTGACATCATCATTTTGTCTGACGAAGTTTATGAATACATCACTTTTGAAGAGAAACATATTTCGGCACACACAAAAGATTTTCTTATTGATCGTTGCGTAATGGTTTCCTCTTTCGGAAAATCATTTCATATTACAGGTTGGAAAATTGGGTACACGATTGCGCCAGAGCATTTAATGAAAGAAATCAAAAAAGTACATCAGTTTTTGGTTTTCAGCGTTAACAGTATTTCACAATTTGCGATTAGTGAATATTTGGACGTTGTTGACGTGAATTTGCTTGGAAAATTCTATCAGGAAAAACGAGATTATTTTCAGAAACTGCTTCAAAACAGCCTATTTGAATTGAAACCTTGTGAAGGAACTTATTTTCAAGTTGCTTCTTACGCCAATATTTCAAATGAAGATGATGTCACTTTCTGCAAAAATTTAATTATCAATCATGGCGTTGCCGCAATTCCGATTTCTACATTTTATTCCGATCATAAAGACCAGAAATTGATTCGTTTTTGTTTCGCAAAAGACAATTTCACCCTTGAATCTGCCGCAAAAAAACTGTGCGAAATATAAAGTTTATCAAAATTTTATAACAATATTATGCGTGCATCCTATTTTTTTAATTAATATTGTAAAAAAAGAAAAGTATGAGCTATACAGATAAAATGTTGCGCGATGATGCCTTAAAAGGCAAAGTCATTGTAGTTACTGGGGGCGGAAGCGGTTTAGGAAAAGCAATGACAAAATATTTCTTAGAATTAGGCGCTCAGGTAGCGATTACTTCTAGAGATTTAGAAAAATTAAAAACAACTGCTTCAGAACTGGAAAGTGAAACTGGAGGAAAATGTTTACCGCTTCAATGCGACGTTCGCCATTATGAAGAAGTAGAAAATATGCTTCAGGAAACCTTAAAAGTTTTCGGAAAAGTAGATGTTCTTTTAAACAATGCGGCTGGAAATTTCATTTCTCCAACAGAACGTTTATCTGCAAATGCTTTTGATACTGTGATTGATATCGTATTAAAAGGCTCTAAAAACTGTACGCTAGCTTTTGGAAAACATTGGATTGATACGAAACAGACATCAGCAACGATTTTAAATATTGTAACTACATACGCTTGGACTGGTTCGGCTTATGTGGTGCCAAGCGCAACCGCAAAAGCAGGCGTTTTGGCCATGACAAGAAGTCTTGCGGTAGAATGGGCAAAATACGGAATCCGTTCAAACGCCATTGCTCCGGGACCATTCCCAACAAAAGGAGCTTGGGACCGATTATTGCCGGGAGATCTTTCGGAGAAATTTGATATGGCAAAAAAAGTGCCTTTGAAACGCGTTGGAGATCATCAGGAATTAGCCAATTTAGCAGCTTATTTAGTTTCCGATTTTTCAGCTTATGTAAACGGAGATGTCATTACAATTGATGGTGGCGAATGGCTAAAAGGCGCAGGACAATTCAATTTGTTAGAAGCAATTCCAGAAGAACTTTGGGATCAGCTTGAAATGATGATTAAAGCAAAAAAGAATAAATAATTACAAGTGCTTACTAAATTCAGAATATTTTATTAAAACTATACTGATTGCACAAATCCCGAAGGTTTACTTTCGGGATTTTTTTTACCATATTATTTACTAGTTATTTAACCATATAAGTGATATAAGTTCAGTTAAGCATTATACTGTTTAAACATTTTGCAACTTAAATTCACTTACATTACTTATATGGTTTAATTATTTTATGTGCTTAACAATTCAGTTAAATTATTAATTTTGCCAGACAAATATCAAACAAAAATTTTATGCTCATTATTGGACTTGCAGGAGGAACAGGAAGTGGAAAAACAACGGTTGTACATCAAATCATGAACGAATTACCAGACACTGAAGTTGGCGTAATTTCTCAGGATTCGTATTATAAACAAACTGACAATTTATCATTTGACGAAAGAGCATTAATTAATTTTGATCATCCTCGCGCGATTGATTTTGAATTATTGGTAAAACACTTAAAAGCGTTAAAAGCTGGAGAAACCATAGACCAACCGGTTTATTCTTTTATTCAGCATAACAGAACTGACGATACCGTTTCGACACATCCAAGAAAAGTAATGATTGTTGAAGGAATTTTGATCTTGACAAATCCTGAACTTCGTGATATGTTCGACATTAAAATCTTCGTTCATGCCGATTCTGACGAAAGATTAATTCGTCGTTTAAAAAGAGATATTTCAGAAAGAGGACGTGATATCGACGAGGTTTTAAACCGTTACCAAACGACTTTAAAGCCTATGCATGAGCAATTTATAGAGCCATCAAAAGCTTTTGCAGACATCATTATCCCAAATGACAAATACAACACGGTAGCAATTGATGTAGTTCGCGCCGTAATTAATCAGCGTATTTCATAATTTTTATTGTAAATTTAAACCATAAAAGTTAGGAGCTATTTTCCGCTTTCGCCTTTATTCCCGATAAAGAAAAAACTACGGCAAAAGCCTTGTTTTTCTAAATCGGGAGATACCGGCTCTATCGGGTCTAGAAAAGACAATCATATTCAAAAGAAAAATTCTTTAAAAATGAAATTTAAAAATCCATACAAAGACAAAAAATGGTTCAAATACCTAGGAAACAAATATGTTTGGGTTTTGTCCTTTTTTATAGTTTGGATGTTGTTTTTAGACAATTACTCTTATTTTGACCATCGCTTTCTTGACGAACAAATCAATGAGCTCAAGGACAATAAAAAATACTATCAGGACGAAATAAAAAAAGATCAAGAACAGATCAAACAGCTTAAAAATCCTGAACAAATAGAAAAATATGCTCGCGAAAAGTACTTTATGAAAAAAGACAGCGAAGATATCTACATCATCCACTTTGAAGGAGACACCATTCAAGAAAAAGAATAATCAGAAAACAAACTAATGGCCACTACACTATTTGACGATTTTAATCCGATTTCATCCAAACAATGGAAACAAAAAATTCAGTTTGAATTAGATGGAGCAGATTATAACGAAACAGTAATTTGGAATTCTCCAGAAGATATTCAGGTAAAGCCTTTTTATCATATCGATGAGTTTACAAAATCGGCTTCGGTTAAAACTCATGCTTCTGATTTTAAAATCTGCCAAAATATATTTGTTCACGATATTGAAAAATCAATCAAAAGAGCAAATAATACGCTTGAAAGAGGAGCAGAAAGTTTACGTTTTACCATTCAAAACGAAAATATCGACATCAAAACTTTATTGGAAAACATTCCTTTAGAGAACACAATCGTTTACTTTAATTTGACTTTTCTCTCAATCGATTTCGTAAAAAAATTAAACCAAATCGCAGTTGAAAAAAATGCCCTTTTTTACTGCAATTTAGACCCAATTGGTCATTTGGCAAGAGAAGGAAACTGGTTTACGACTTCGGATAAAAATAATTTTGAGACCATTGAAAAAATTTCGAAAGAAGCAAAAAATATCTCGCTTTTAAGTATTGATTCTGGTTTGTACCAAAACGCAGGAGCCAATATAACACAGCAAATCGCCTATAGTTTGGCTCACGCAAATGAATATTTAAACCGCTTTCCAGATTTGACAAAACCTATTGTTTTCCAATTATCTGTTGGTACAAATTATTTTTTTGAAATTGCAAAACTTCGCGCTTTTCGAATGCTTTTCAAATTAATTGCTGCAGAATATAATCCAGATTTAAATTGCCATTTATTAGTGACGCCAACCAAGCGAAACAAGACAATTTACGATTATAATGTCAACATGCTTCGAACTACAACAGAATGTATGTCGGCAATTTTAGGCGGAGCCGATGCTGTTGCTAATTTGCCTTATGATGCTTTATATCATAAGGATAATGAATTTGGCGACCGAATTGCCCGAAATCAATTATTGGTTTTAAAACACGAAAGCTATTTTGACAAAGTCGATAATCCAGCTGATGGCAGTTATTACATTGAAAGTTTAACGATGCAATTGGCAGAAAAAAGCTTGAAATTATTCAAAGAAATTGAAGCTGATGGCGGTTTCTTAAAACTTTTGAATGAGGGAACGATAAAAAAGAAAATCCAAGAAAGCGCTACAAAAGAGCAAGATTTATTCGATTCCAAAAAAGAAGTTTTACTCGGAACAAATAAATATCCAAATAAGGAAGACAAGATGAAACATGATTTAGAATTGTTTCCTTTTGTAAAAATCAAGCCAAGAAAAACATTAATTACGCCAATAATTGAAAAAAGATTAGCTGAAAAGCTGGAGCAAGAAAGATTGGAGCGAGAATAAAAAAAAATCAAGTTATTGAATAATAAATTTAGCATATTATGAAAAAACTTATAAAAATAATATCAGTTGAAAAAGATTCAATAACTACAGATGAATACAAAATTCCTAAATGCAAAATTGATGAAGTTAGGAAACGAACAGAAGATTATTTAAAAAATCCAAATAATGCCTCTAACATCGATGAGTTTTTAGAAGAAATTGAAAGAGATTTAAACGTATTTTAATAACAGCATTTACAATTGAGAAAAGACCTTAAACATATAAAGTTAGAAGTAAAAAGTGAGAAGTTAGACGAACTGACGGACAGCTCTCAACCTATAACTCTTAACTTCACAACAGCCGAAGGAATCGAAGTCAAAAAAAGATATTCTGAAAAAGATATTGAAGATTTAGAATTTCTTGATTTCGGAGCTGGTTTTGCGCCTAATTTACGTGGGCCGTACGCAACAATGTACGTTCGTCGTCCGTGGACTATTCGTCAATATGCGGGATTTTCGACCGCAGAAGAAAGTAATGCTTTTTACAGAAGAAATCTAGCTGCAGGACAAAAAGGATTATCTATTGCATTTGATTTACCGACGCATCGTGGCTACGACTCCGATCACGAACGCGTAGTTGGCGATGTTGGAAAAGCTGGAGTTGCCATCGATTCTGTCGAAGATATGAAAGTATTATTTGACCAGATTCCATTGGATGAAATGTCGGTTTCAATGACCATGAATGGTGCGGTTTTGCCTATTATGGCATTTTATATTGTTGCAGCCGAAGAACAAGGAGTTCCTCTAAATAAACTGTCAGGAACAATTCAGAATGATATTCTGAAGGAATTTATGGTGCGTAATACTTATATTTATCCGCCAACTCCTTCAATGAAAATTATTGCTGATATTTTTGAATTTACGAGCAAAAAAATGCCAAAATTCAATTCGATCTCTATTTCCGGATATCATATGCAAGAAGCTGGAGCAACAGCTGACATCGAATTAGCTTATACTCTTGCTGATGGTTTAGAATATATCAGAACTGGATTATCAACCGGAATGACAATTGATGACTTCGCTCCTCGCCTTTCTTTCTTTTGGGCAATAGGAATGAATCACTTTATGGAAATTGCCAAAATGAGAGCCGGCCGAATGATTTGGGCAAAATTATTACAGCAATTTAATCCAAAAAGCGACAAGTCATTGGCACTTAGAACACATTGTCAAACTAGCGGATGGAGTTTAACCGAACAAGATCCTTTCAACAATGTAGCCCGAACTTGTATTGAAGCAACAGCAGCCGCTTTTGGAGGAACGCAATCTTTACACACCAACGCACTTGACGAAGCAATTGCTTTGCCAACTGACTTTTCGGCCAGAATTGCCCGTAATACACAGATTTTTTTACAAGAAGAAACTAAAATCACTAAAACGGTTGACCCTTGGGCAGGAAGTTATTATGTTGAAAGCTTGACAAATGAAATTCTAAAAAGCACTTGGAAGCTTATTGAAGAAGTTGAAGAATTAGGCGGCATGACGAAAGCCATAGAAGCTGGAATTCCAAAACTTCGAATTGAAGAAGCCGCAGCAAGAAAACAGGCCCGAATAGATAGTGGGCAAGATATTATTGTTGGCGTAAATAAATTCAGATTAGAAAAGGAAGATCCGCTTCATATTTTGGATGTTGACAACCAAATGGTTCGCAAACAGCAAATCGAGCATCTTACTGAAATAAAAGCAAAACGAAATACTGAAAAAGTAAATCAATCACTGGAAAAATTAATTCATTGCGCTAAAACCGGCGAAGGAAACTTATTAGAAATTGCTGTTGAAGCCGCTCGTGAAAGGTCCACTTTAGGAGAAATCAGCGATGCTCTAGAAAGCGTTTTTGGAAGGTTTAAAGCGCAAATTAAATCCTTTAGCGGTGTGTATAGTGCAGCAATAAAAAATGACGAAAATTTTGAAAAAGCAAAACAATTAGCTGATGCTTTTGCCAAACAAGAAGGAAGACGCCCAAGAATTATGATTGCCAAAATGGGTCAAGACGGTCACGATCGCGGTGCAAAAGTAGTAGCAACTGGTTATGCCGATGTTGGCTTTGATGTTGATATAGGGCCACTTTTTCAAACTCCTGCAGAAGCTGCAAAACAAGCTGTTGAAAATGATGTTCATATTTTAGGAGTTTCTTCATTAGCAGCGGGACATAAAACTTTGGTGCCACAAGTTATCGAAGAATTGAAAAAACACGGCCGCGAAGATATTATGGTAATTGTAGGCGGTGTGATTCCGGTGCAGGACTATCAATATTTGTTTGACGCCGGCGCTGTAGCTATTTTTGGTCCAGGAACCAAAATCAGTGAAGCGGCAATTCAAATTTTAGAAATTTTAATTGACTAGCGTGCATAAAAAATCCCGAATTGAATTCGGGATTTTTTATGCTCGTTTCTTAGATCTTATGTATTGTCGCATTACTGTCTGCCACAATATAAGAGAGATCATAACCTCCAAAGTCTTTCATATAGCTTTTTAAAGAAGTTCCGTAAGCATCTCTAAAATGCCTATTTCCTTTATTCTTAAAAAAGTTTTTTACTGAACCAGCACCACCAAGATGTGCGGCTGCTAAAATTCCAGATTCAGTAATTTCAATTCCGTTAATCACTTTGCCTTCATACTTTTCGATTTCATAACGCAAAATCCATTTGTTTTTGGACAATAACGCAATAAAAGCTTTTTCTTGTAAGGCAGGATTTTTTAAAAAGGCTTTGTTGTTTTTAATACCAATTGCTCTTAAAGCTTCAGAACCAAATTGATATTTTCCCATGTAGCCAAGTGAATTAACCAATCGGTATTTTCCTTGAGATTCTTTGAAAGCGACTGCTTCTTTAAAACCTATAAAATGATTTCCTGTGTATGGGAAGTTTAAATTAGGATAATCATCCTTTTCTTGCGATGGAAACATGTATTCAGTTCCATCTGTTTTTTCTGTTAAAAACCAAGGTTCGGTTTCTAGTTTGAAGGGCCTGAAACCCAAACTTAAAAATGTAATAATAACGACTAAACTCGCATAAAAATACCACTTCTTTATCATAAAATGTTTTTCTTCAAAACGCTGTCACCTTTTTGAAATTTCTACGATGCAAAGATAACGAATACAAAACAACTCTGTAAATCAATACTTTACGTGTTTTTACAGATTTTAAAATCTTTCGAAACCCCTCTGGTTATGCCCTTTTCGAGAGATTTACCAAAAATCAAAAAGCTGGGAATTAGCATCAAAATAAAAATCCAAAAAACATCATTTTTATCAAATTTTTATCAAATTAGTTAATTTTGAAAGATAAAACTTATAATATTTAGTAATTTAATAGCGTAAATTCAATCTTTATTTTAAAAATTAAGACAAAATTAACAAGATAAAAACCACAAAAATGATGCTTTTTGGATTTTTTGAACTTAGAAATTGCTTCGAATGATTAAAAAACCGTCAAAACAAAGCGTTTTTGTATAAGAAAAATACTAGTTTTTTATACTTTCTTATTTTATGTTTTTTTCTAAAAATCATAAAAAAACCGATGCATTTTGCATCGGTTTTTAACTCATATTTTTAGATAATGATTTTTTATCTCGTTACACCTTGACTTGCGATCCAGTCAGAATATTTTTTAGCATTTATATTATGCTGCGCTAAAGTAGAAGCAAATTCATGATAACCAAAACGGTCAACACTTGCACAAAAATAAATATAATCGTTTTTCTCAGGATTTAAAACTGCATCAAGAGCTGTGATATCAGGCATGGCAATTGGTCCTGGAGGTAGTCCTGTATTTACATAAGTATTGTATGGAGATCTCATAACCAAGTCGTTATAAAAAACCCTTTTAATAACTTGGTCAAAATTATTGTCTCTTAATTTCAAAGCATAAATTACAGTTGGATCCGCCTGAAGTGGCATATCTAAACGCAAGCGGTTTAAATAAACTCCTGCAATACGAGGTCTTTCGTCTTTTTTAACTGATTCTTTATGAACAATAGAAGCTAGAATTGTTGCTTGCACTGGAGTCAAACCTTGTTTTTTTGCTTTTTCAATTCTTTCAGCAGTCCAGAATTTATTGTATTCCTTGATCATTTTATCGCGGAATTTCTCTGCTGAAGTATTCCAATAAATTTCGTAGGTATTCGGAATAAACATTGCAAAAACATTGTCTTCATTGAATCCGTTTTGGGCCATAAAAGTTGAATCTTTTATCGCTTTTAATAAAGATAAGCTGTCTGCTTCGATTTCTGAGCCTACTCTACCTGCAAAATTCTCTAAACGTTCTTGATTGTTAAATGCAAGCTTTACCGGAACATTTGAACGCATTGCGCGCACCAAGTCAATGTTGTTCATACCATTTTTCAGTAAAAAACGTCCTGATTTCACATTTTCTGGATAGCTTCTTTTGCTAGCAACCAATTCAAAATTGTCGAAATTCTTGATATAAGGTTCTAATATTTTTTTAACGTCGGTGTAGTTTGCTCCAGTTGGAACATATACGTAAAGTTCTTTTTCTTCAAATTTAGTATTGGAACTAAAAATTCGGCTGATCAGAATGAATCCGTAAATCAATAGTACTGAAATTATTGCTACGGCAGTTATGGTGATTATTTTTTTTAAGCTCAAAGTTTAAAATTTAAATTTGTTTGTTAATTAATTGAAAAATTGCTTCATCGTGATAGTGGTTATTCAGCAAAATCCAATCTTTTTTAATTCCTATTTTCTCAAAACCAAATTTAGTAAAAAGTGCCATACTAGCTTCATTATTTGTACTAATATTTGCATAAAGCTGATGCAGATTTAAATTGAAAAAAGCGTATTTGATTAAAAGCGCTAATGCCTCAGAACCAATATTTTGTCCTCTGTTTTCTTTTTTCTGAATCACAATCCCAATTCCGGCTCTGTTATTCTTTGGATCAAATTCAAACAAATCAATCAAGCCAATTGCGGGAAAATCTTCGTCTTGACAAATTGCCAAGCGCAATTGCTTTGCCTCATAAATATCTTGTTGGGCATTTTCGAGATATTGCCTAATCAAATAACGGCTATAAGGTGTGTTTGTATTGCTAACTTCCCAAATGCTTTGATCATTTTCCATTTCGTGCACAAACTCCAAATCGTTTGGTTCTAATGCACGCAAGTAAATATTTTCGCCTTTGAGTGTAATCATTTGACAATTTTAGATTTTTGATTTGAGAATGTCTAGTTGGAATTTGGTATTTAAAAATTGGAATTTCTTTATTAAATTTCTATCGTTCCTTTAAAAACAAATTTTGCAGGTCCAGTCAAGAAAACATTTGAAAAATGTTCTCCTAATTTATCAAATGAAACGACCAATTTTCCACCTTCAACATTTAAATTAATTGAAGTTTTATCCGTTTGCCCAATTGCATTCATCGCGATTGCAACTGCTGTTGCGCCAGTTCCACATGCCAAGGTTTCATCTTCAACGCCTCTTTCATAAGTACGAAGTGAAAAAGTATCGTCATCAATTTTTTTAACGAAATTAATGTTGCTTCCTTTTTCTCTATATAATGCGCCATAACGAATTGCTGCTCCATTTTCTTTCACATTATATTGCTCCAAATTTTCAACAATCTGAACATGATGAGGAGAACCTGTATTTAAAAAAGTATGAGAATCATGTCTCTGAATTTCATCAACATCAATCATCTGTAATGAAACAATCGAATCATTATTTACTGATGCATGGTGTAAACCGTCAGTAGCAATAAAAGTTGTTTTATTATTTATAACTCCAAGCTGGTTTGCAAATGCCACTAAGCAACGACCGCCATTGCCACACATTGAACTTTCATTTCCGTCTGAGTTGTAATAAACCATTCTGAAATCAGTTTCAGAATCATTTTCTAATAAAATAAGTCCGTCTGCTCCAATACCGAATCTTCTGTCGCACAAGCGCTCGATTAATTGAATGTCTTCTTTTGGAAAAAAATTAGAACGATTGTCAATCATCACAAAATCATTCCCTGTACCTTGATATTTATAAAATTCTATTTGCATTTTTTAGTGGTTAAGAAATACAAAAGTACGAAGAAACTGCGAAGATTAATTAATGAAATGTTAATCATTGTTAAAGAGCGTTAAACCATTTTTCCAAATAATTTTTTGAAGTAATTTTACGTTAATAAACATGAAACTTTAATTCTAATAACTTAATTACAAATTCTAATATGAAAAGATTTTCAGCCTTATTTTTAGTGTCATTATTGAGTGGTGCTATTACTCTTGGTGCTTACAAGTTATTATTTGAAAGCAACAATTCTTTTTTTGGTAAAGGAAATTCTGTTGTAACTCTTGCCCCTAATTCTTATGGAAAAAATGTTGGTTTAGGAGCTGAAACATTAGATTTTACCGAAGCCGCAGACAAAACTATTCATACCGTTGTTCACGTAAAAAATGTTTCTAGAAGAACTGTCAACAATCCAATGCTTGAGTTTTTCTACGGTTACGGAGGACAACAGCAACAAGAACAAGTAGGAACTGGTTCTGGTGTAATTATTTCTGAAGACGGATATATTGTAACAAACAATCACGTTATTAAAGATGCTACAGAAATTGAAATTACATTAAATAATAAAAAATCATACAAAGCGAAATTAATCGGCACAGATTCAAAAATGGATATTGCCCTTTTGAAAATAAATGCCGATGAAAAACTTCCTTATACCGCTTTTGCAAATTCTGACAATGTAAAAGTCGGAGAATGGGTCTTGGCAGTTGGAAACCCTTATAACTTAACTTCAACTGTAACTGCAGGAATTGTTTCGGCGAAAGCCAGAAATTTAGACCAAAGCGGCATCCAATCTTTCATTCAAACTGATGCGGCTGTAAACCCTGGTAATAGCGGCGGAGCGTTAGTAAATGCGAGAGGTGAATTGATTGGAATTAACACTATGATTTCTTCAATGACAGGTTCTTATGTTGGCTATTCTTTCGCAGTTCCCTCAAACATTGCCAGAAAAATCATTGAAGATATAATGGAATACGGAAATGTTCAAAGAGGTATTCTTGGAGTTGAAGGAGGCGAATTAAATGCATCGGCTTCAAAAGAATTAGGAGTAACCGAAACGCAAGGATTCTATATTAATCGTGTTTCTAAAAATTCCGGAGCGGAAAAAGCTGGTTTAACAAAAGGTGATATTATCGTAAAACTTGATGATCAAAATATTGCTACATATGCTGATTTATCAGGCTATATCAATACAAAACGTCCAAATGATGTTGTAAAAGTAACTTACATCAAAGACGGAAAAACCAAAACAGTGCCTGTAACGCTTAGCAAAAATGAATTTTATAGCGCCGAAGTTAAAGGAATAGAATTAGAAAACATTGACGCAACCGATAAGAAAAAATTCAGAATTGATTATGGTGTAAAAATCAAAAACATCACCAATGAAAATTTAATGCAATATCAAAATGAATTATTAGGAAACATCATTTTAAGTATTGATAATGTTAAAGCAACAAATGTTGAGACAGTTTCAAAACTTTTAAGCAAAAAAGACGAAGGCCAAAGTGTTCGAATTGAAATGATCAACAGAAACGGAGAGATCTTCAGAATTATTATTTAAGTCGCAGTTTACAGAATCAAAAAACTGAAAACCGCGACTGCGACCGAAAACTAAAAAATGCCATCTTAAAAAATTAAGATGGCATTTTTATTTTCAAAAATAAATGCTAAAATAGTTTACGAAATCGATTGAAATGGGTACTTTTGCGCCAAATTTTAAAATAGTGAGCATTTTATTTTTTCAATTTAGTCAATTATGAGCAAAAAATCCTTGTACCAAAAAGAGGTATCATTACAAGTCGACCGAAGAAGAGCTGGTGTCGAATTAATCAAAGTTATAAGTGATTTATGGTATGACAAATCCATTGAAATGGTTTTATTTAAAAATCAATTATTGGACAAAAATGTCAGCGATATAATCAATCTGCATCAATATGCTGGTGAATTTGTTGGAAAACCAATAACCATTTTTGATTCAGTTGAAATCGCAAAAGTTGTTTTATCATTAGATTTGCCACCTGCAAAAATAGATTTAGGAAAATTAACTTACGAATATCGTTTAGAAGATGAAAAATATCCAGACGCAAGATATTTTGTGATGGATAAATTGAAAAAAGCTAAATCTTCTAAAGAGGTTCAGCCAAAAGATGTTGTTTTATATGGTTTTGGAAGAATTGGACGCTTATTGGCGAGAGAACTGATGTCTAAAACCGGAAAAGGAAATCAATTGCGCTTAAGAGCGATCGTAACACGTGACAAAAATGATTTATCTAGTTTAGAGAAACGAGCTTCTCTTTTGCGTTACGATTCAATTCACGGAGATTTCCAAGGATCTGTAACTGCAGATCCAAAAAATAATGCTTTAATCATCAACGGAACTACCGTTCATATCATCACTGCAAATTCTCCTGAAGAAATTGATTATACGCAATATGGAATCAATGATGCCTTAGTAATTGACAATACTGGCGTTTTCACGACAGAAGAAGCACTAAAAAGACATTTAACTTCAAAGGGAACCAGTAAAGTTTTATTAACGGCTCCTGGAAAAGGAGTTCCAAATATTGTTCATGGCGTAAATCACAATGATTTTAATCCAGACGAAATTGATATTTTTTCAGCAGCATCTTGCACAACTAATGCCATCACGCCAGTGTTGAAAGCTGTTGAAGATACTTTGGGAGTTGTAAAAGGACATTTAGAAACGATTCATGCCTATACAAATGACCAAAATTTGGTTGACAACATGCATCGAAAATACCGTCGCGGAAGAGCTGCAGCTTTAAATATGGTAATTACTGAAACCGGTGCAGGAAGTGCTGTTGCAAAAGCATTGCCATCATTAGAAGGAAAATTAACTTCAAACGCCATACGTGTTCCAGTTCCAAATGGGTCGTTGGTCGTGCTGAATTTAGAAGTTAAAAAAGCTACTTCAATTGCTGGAGTAAATAAAATCATGAAAAAATATGCTCTAGAAGGAGAACTTGTAGAGCAAATAAAATATTCTTTAAACAATGAGTTAGTATCATCAGATATTGTTGGTACGTCGGCGCCTTCAATTTATGACAGTAATGCTACCATTGTTTCAAAAGATGGCAAAAACATCGTGCTCTACATCTGGTACGATAATGAATATGGCTACAGCCATCAGGTAATTCGTCTTGCAAAATACATCGCAAAAGTGAGACGTTTTACATACTATTAATATAAAAACCAAAACCAACTATTCTAAAAAGCCATCAAGTTCATTCTTGGTGGTTTTTTTGTTTCATTTTAAATAGGAAGAACCGTTGTGCTTTTTACTTCAGAAATTACAAAAACAGTATTGATCAGAGAAACTTCAGGCAAAACAGATAATTTCTTTTGATGAAAATGATGATAGCTTTCCATATCCGGAATGATAATCTTTAGCATATAATCAAAATTTCCAGAAACATAATTGCACTCTACAACCTCAGGCATTTCTAAAATAGCCTGATTAAAACCCTCGGAAGTATCGTAAGTTTGTTTTGTCAATGTAACTTGGCAATAAACCGTAAGATTGTTTCCTAATTTTTTCTTATTTAAAATCGAAACATACTTCTCTATAACTCCCTCTTTTTCAAGACGTTTAACTCGGTCATGAACAGGTGTTAGAGACAAATTTATTTTGTTAGCAATGTCTTTCAGCGTGTAATGCGCATTCTCCTGCAAAAGACGTAAGATTTTCTTGTCAATTTCATCTAAAACCATAGCGAAAACGTTTTCATTAATTACTTTAATTTTAGTCATTTTTTCTTTTTAAGGAAATCAAAAAGCCTTTAAAAAGAAAATATTTCTGTAAAAATAGTAAATAAAATAATATTTTCTTATTTATAAGGTAATTATCAATAATATATTCTCTACTAGTAACTTTGTAAAACAAATTCTAGAAAAACAAAAAAATATAACAATTATGATAATAGGTGTTCCAAAAGAAATTAAAAACAATGAAAATCGTGTAGCATTAACTCCAGCTGGTGTTTCTGAAATGAAAAAACACGGACATGTTGTTTATGTACAATCAACTGCAGGTTTAGGAAGTGGATTTAGTGATGAAGAGTATGCAAATGCTGGTGCAGTAGTTTTAGGAACTATTGAAGAAGTTTATGCAATTGCAGAAATGATCATCAAAGTAAAAGAGCCAATTGCATCTGAATATCCATTGATCAAAAAAGATCAATTATTATTTACTTATTTCCACTTTGCTTCATCAGAGGAATTAACGCATGCAATGCTTGAAAAAGGTGCAGTTTGTTTAGCTTATGAAACAGTTGAAAAAACAGATCGTAGTTTACCATTATTAGTTCCAATGTCTGAAGTTGCAGGTCGTATGGCAATTCAACAAGGAGCAAAATATCTTGAAAAACCATTAAAGGGAAGAGGAATTCTTTTAGGTGGTGTTCCAGGTGTTCCACCAGCTAAAGTATTAGTTTTAGGTGGAGGTATTGTTGGAACTCAAGCTGCTAAAATGGCTGCAGGTTTAGGTGCACAAGTTACTATTATGGATTTAAGCTTGCCACGTTTACGTCAATTAGACGATATTATGCCAGCAAACGTAAATACTGAAATGTCAAATCACTACAACATTACTAAAGCAATTAAAGATGCTGATTTAGTTGTTGGTGCTGTTTTGATTCCGGGAGCAAAAGCGCCTCATTTGATTACTCGTGACATGCTTAAATTAATGCGTCCAGGAGCAGTTGTAGTTGATGTTGCCGTTGATCAAGGTGGTTGCATCGAAACTTGTACTCCAACAACACACGAAAATCCAACTTTTATTATTGATGATATTGTTCACTATTGTGTAGCTAATATGCCAGGAGCTGTTCCTTACACTTCTACTTTAGCTTTAACTAATGCAACTTTACCATATGCTGTACAATTAGCAAATAAAGGATGGGAAAAAGCATGTGCAGAAAACGAAGAATTAAGAAAAGGATTAAACGTAGCGAATGGAAAAATCCTTTACAAAGGAGTTGCTGAAGCTTGGAATCTTCCTTACAACGAAGAATTAGTGTTGGCAAACGCATAGTGCTGACATTAAAATAAGTGCTTACTAAACACTACTAAAAGGCTTTTCTTAATTGAAAAGCTTTTTTTTTTGCAAAATAAAAGCCAGTCGATGAACATGCCCCAAAAAGTTAGACACTATTCGGGGCATTTTTTATGGAAAGAAAAGCAAAGTATGACTATGCATTTAGATTAGAATGTGTAGAATTGGTTTTAAAGAAAAAATATTCAGCTGGATATGTTTCAAAATTGAAGCAGACTGCAAGATGGAATATTCGTAAGTGGGTCAGTTTTTATAAGACATATGGTGAAATTGGTTTATTGCCACGAATCAACCAAAGCTATTCAGCCGAATTTAAGCTGAAAGTACTCAAACGCATAGAAAAGGAATCTCTTTCCCTGATGCAGGCTGGCATAAGATTCAATATTCCCAATGTTTCCATGATTTTAAAATGGAAAAAAGATTTTGCTAACTTTGGACTGACAGGATTAAAAGCAAAACAAAGAGGCAGACCCATATCGATGAGTGATAATAAAGGCAAAAACCGCAAATCAGACAGGCCCTTGACAAGAGAGCAAGAACTGCTAAAAGAGAACGAAAGACTTCGTTGTGAGAATGAATTGCTAAAAAAGCTTCAAGCCTTAATTCAAGCCAGGAAAAATCCAAAGCCATAAACGAATTAAGGCATAAATTTGGTTTGGAATTACTTCTCAACCTAGCAAATATGGCACGCAGCAGTTTTTATTATCATCAAAAACAAAGCAAGTCACCTGATAAATACAAAGAAGCCAAAGAGCTGATTAAAGTCATTTATCAAAAGCATAAAGGGCGTTATGGCTATAGAAGGATAACCGATGAACTGCAAAACAGGGGATTGATTATCAATCATAAAACAGTTCTCAGGTTAATGAATCTATTGGGGCTGAAGAGTATTATTAGAGTAAAAAAGTATAAATCTTATAGAGGTGAAAATGGCAAAATAGCCCCAAATATACTAGAGAGAAATTTTAAAGCACAGGCCCCAAATCAAAAATGGGCAACTGATATAACAGAGTTCAATGTAGCTGGAAACAAGTTGTATTTGTCACCGATAATCGACTTGTTTAACGGGGAAATAATCAGCTATGAACTCACAGAGAGGCCAGTGTTCAATCAAGTAGTTATGATGCTGAAAAAAGCCTTTAGGAAAATACCAAACAATACAAATTTGATACTTCATTCTGACCAAGGCTGGCAATACCAAATGAAACATTACCAACATCTATTAGAACAAAAAGGAATCAAACAAAGCATGTCAAGAAAAGGAAACTGCTTGGATAATGCAATTATTGAAAACTTCTTTGGAATATTAAAATCCGAAATGTTTTATACCCAAAAATTCAAATCAATAGAACAATTAAAAAAAGAAATCAATAGATATATAATCTATTATAATAACCAAAGAATTAAATCAAATTTAAACAAAATGAGCCCGATAAAATATCGAGCTCATCATTATCAAACTTAATTATAAATTTGTCTAAAATTTTGGGTGCAGTCTACGATTGACTGGCTTTTAACTAAAACTTATTCTGAATTATTTCTTTGTATTCAAAACTTCTTTTTTCTCATCTAAAACTTCCTGCAACACTTTTGCTTCAGTTCCATTAGGGAAAGTAACTTTGATTTTTTGTGCTACTGTTGGAGCAATTTCCGTAATCGCTTTTTTATCGTACGATTCTCCTTTTTTAATATGCCATCCGAAAAAGATAGCTGGCACGTGAGTATCATAACTATAAGGCGTTCCATGAGAAGTTCCCGTAGGCGAATACTCAATATCACCGGGTTTATTTATAACGACCATATCACCATCCTGAGTTACATCGTAACCTTTTGCTACAAAGTTTAAATAATAATCATTTCCACTATTTGCAAGAATTTCTTCTTCAGTATAAACTCTTTTAACTTGTGGTTGAGCAATCAAAAAATCTTTAAAAGCTTGTTTTACTTTAGTCAACTCTAAACCTTTGTCCTTAATAATTTGTTTATTGAAGAAAATATTAAAATTAGAATAGTTCAATAATAAATCAACTCCGAAAGTTTTTACTGAAAAATCTTGAAGACTTTTACGAACATCTCTAGACGGATAATTATCTACATTATATTTACGATCTTTCAAATAAATCACATTTTCAGCACCAGCATGATCTGCAGTTAAAAACAAAAGATAATTCCCCTTACCAACAGTTTTATCCAAATAAGCTAAGAAATCAGCAATAGTCTGATCTAATCTTAAGTATGTATCTTGAAGTTCCATTGAACGAGGGCCAAGTAAATGTCCAACATAATCTGTTGAAGAAAAACTTACAGTCAAGAAGTCTGTAACATTATCTTTTCCAAGTTCTTCATTTTCGATTGCTTTTTTAGCAAACTCAGCTAATAAATCATTTCCAAAAGGAGTTGACCTTAAAACACCAGCATCATTTTTCTCATACATTGTTTTTAAATCATAAGGAAAAACCGGTGCTGCACTTCCGTATAATTTGCCTTCATAAGGATTATTATCTGGCAAACTTTCATTGTAAGTTGAAGCTGGTTTGTATAAATCCCATCCTTTATTGATATACGGCAAATAATGCTTTTCATTATTAAATTGAGTTACCCAATCTGGCAATTTTTCACCATAAAAAGTACTCGAAATAAAAGAACCTGTTTTACTGTACCAAAATGCCCAATTTGCAAAATGGCCCGCTGGTAAAATCGCACCACGATCTTTTAGACTTATTCCAATTACCTTACCTGCAAAATTAGTAGCCATTCTCACTTCGTCAGTAATTGTAGTACTTTGAAGATTTTTAGGAGACATTGCACCTTCTTCCACAGTTCCATCTCCAACAGTTTTTACACTGGCATCATCTGTACAATATGTCTCTTTACCTAAAGTTCTGCTAAACCATTCGTTACCAACAATTCCATGTGTTGCTGGTGTAGTACCAGTATAAATCGAAGCATGACCTGGTGCAGTATAAGTTGGCATATAATTATAATGCATATTTTGGAAAGTAAATCCTTCATTCATTAATCTCTTAAAGCCATTCTGCGTAAAATCATCCGAAAAACGATATAAATATTCCATTTTCATCTGATCTACAACAATACCTACAACCAACTTAGGGCGCTGTTGAGCATTTAAATTTGCAATTACAAACAATGCCAACAATACAATAGTTTTTTTCATACTTCAAATTATATTATTTAAAACAAAAATAGGGATTCACATTCAAAAAGGCTAGCTAAGACCAATTTAAAACCCAAAATTGACTTTAATTTAACAGAATTACCAAACTTGCAAGACCTTATAAGTTCGATTTAAATTAAGAATAAAAATACTTATAGCGTTTCCCTCCGGGCCGTCCCGAAGCTTCGGGATTCGCTGTATCTTTTGTTTTTTGAAGAAAAAAACAAAAGGATGCCGCTTCGATCCCTAACGCGTTTTGAGACAAACAAGAGGATTCCGGTTTTCAGAAGAACCAAAAAGCGCTTAAATCCAGAAAATGACCAACGATTTCAGACGATGAGATGCAACAGAACCAGCGTTTAGGTTTTCAAAAACTGGCTAAAAACAAAAAATCCTTCCCGACAAATCGGGAAGGATTCTCAAAAGAAAGGCGACGACATACTCTCCCACAATGATGCAGTACCATCTGCGCAGGCGGGCTTAACTTCTCTGTTCGGGATGGGAAGAGGTGAGCCCCGCCGCAATAACCACCTTAAGGTTTTTAGTGACTAGTCCTTAGCGATTAGTAATTAGTTTTTAAGCTAATCACTACTTGCTCTTTACTATTCACTGCCCGCGACGGGCAAATATTTTAACATACTGAGATAAAGAAACAGACAAGCTCTGTTATAGAAAGTTTCCTCCCGATCCGCCTGGGCGGATCGGGAAAAGTGTGTACATAAGCTTACGGATTATTAGTACTACTCGACTGTGACATTGCTGCCTTTACATCTGTAGCCTATCAACGTGGTCATCTTCCACGATCCTTAAAAGAAATCTCATCTTGTGGTGGGTTTCGCGCTTATATGCTTTCAGCGCTTATCCCTTCCCAACGTAGCTACTCTGCGGTGCCCCTGGCGGGACAACAGATACACTAGAGGTTGGTCCAATTCGGTCCTCTCGTACTAGAATCAGATCCACTCAAATTTCTAACGCCCGCAGTAGATAGAGACCGAACTGTCTCACGACGTTCTGAACCCAGCTCGCGTGCCACTTTAATGGGCGAACAGCCCAACCCTTGGGACCTTCTCCAGCCCCAGGATGTGACGAGCCGACATCGAGGTGCCAAACCCCCCCGTCGATATGAGCTCTTGGGGGAGATCAGCCTGTTATCCCCGGCGTACCTTTTATCCTTTGAGCGATGGCCCTTCCATGCGGAACCACCGGATCACTATGCTCTACTTTCGTACCTGATCGACCTGTATGTCTCTCAGTCAAGCTCCCTTATGCCATTGCACTCTGCGCACGGTTACCAAGCGTGCTGAGGGAACCTTTAGAAGCCTCCGTTACTCTTTTGGAGGCGACCACCCCAGTCAAACTACCCACCAAGCAATGTCCCCCGCAACGCGGGGTTAGGCCTCAGATAAACAAAGGGTTGTATTTCAACAATGACTCCACAACGCCTGGCGACGCCGCTTCATAGTCTCCAACCTATCCTACACATCATTTATCCAAGGTCAATACTAAGCTATAGTAAAGGTGCACAGGGTCTTTTCGTCCCACTGCGGGTAAACGGCATCTTCACCGTTACTACAATTTCACCGAGCTCATGGCTGAGACAGTGTCCAGATCGTTACACCATTCGTGCAGGTCGGAACTTACCCGACAAGGAATTTCGCTACCTTAGGACCGTTATAGTTACGGCCGCCGTTTACTGGGGCTTCAATTCAATGCTTCTCCGAAGATAACATCTCCTCTTAACCTTCCAGCACCGGGCAGGTGTCAGGCCCTATACGTCATCTTGCGATTTTGCAGAGCCCTGTGTTTTTGATAAACAGTCGCCTGGACCTCTTCACTGCGGCCCCGATTGCTCGGGGCGACCTTTCTCCCGAAGTTACAGGTCTATTTTGCCTAATTCCTTAGCCATGAATCTCTCGAGCACCTTAGGATTCTCTCCTCAACTACCTGTGTCGGTTTGCGGTACTGGTACTTATTGCCTGAAGTTTAGAGGTTTTTCTTGGAAGCCCTTAGGCGCGCTATCTCTTTGTCCGAAGACTCCGAGTACTATCGTATTTCACCAAGCTCTCCGGATTTGCCTAGAGAGCCTATAGCTAGGTACTTCAACGAACTATTCCGTCAGTCCGCGGCGCTTTCATCACTCCGTCACCCCATCACAGCAATAAGTAGTACGGGAATATTAACCCGTCGGCCATCGACTGTCCCTTTCGGGTTCGCCTTAGGACCAGACTAACCCACAGCTGATTAGCATAGCTGTGGAAACCTTAGTTTTTCGGTGTGCGGGTTTCTCGCCCGCATTATCGTTACTTATGCCTACATTTTCTTTTCTGACCGGTCCAGCATGCCTTACGGCACACCTTCAGCCCTGTCAGAATGCTCCCCTACCACTTGCACATACATGCAAATCCATAGCTTCGGTAATATGCTTATGCCCGATTATTATCCATGCTCGTCCGCTCGACTAGTGAGCTGTTACGCACTCTTTAAATGAATGGCTGCTTCCAAGCCAACATCCTAGCTGTCTGGGCAGACAAACCTCGTTCTTTCAACTTAGCATATATTTGGGGACCTTAGCTGATGGTCTGGGTTCTTTCCCTCTCGGACTTGGACCTTAGCACCCAAGCCCTCACTGCTGGGAAACATTATATAGCATTCGGAGTTTGTCAGGAATTGGTAGGCGGTGAAGCCCCCGCATCCAATCAGTAGCTCTACCTCTATATAACTATCCTCAGCGCTGCACCTAAATGCATTTCGGGGAGTACGAGCTATTTCCGAGTTTGATTGGCCTTTCACCCCTACCCACAGGTCATCCGAAGACTTTTCAACGTCAACCGGTTCGGTCCTCCACTGTGTGTTACCACAGCTTCAACCTGCCCATGGGTAGATCACACGGTTTCGCGTCTAACACTGCCGACTAAAGCGCCCTATTCAGACTCGCTTTCGCTGCGGATCCATGGCTTAACCACTTATCCTTGCCGGCAACGTTAACTCGTAGGCTCATTATGCAAAAGGCACGCCGTCACCCCACTAAAGGGCTCCGACCGCTTGTAGGCGCATGGTTTCAGGATCTATTTCACTCCGTTATTCACGGTTCTTTTCACCTTTCCCTCACGGTACTGGTTCACTATCGGTCTCTCAGGAGTATTTAGCCTTAGCGGATGGTCCCGCCGAATTCAGACAGGGTTTCACGTGCCCCGCCCTACTCAGGATACCGCTATCCATTACACTCGTTGCCCATACGGGGCTGTCACCCTCTGTGGCGCTCCTTTCCAGAAGCTTCCGGTTCCTTGTGCATGAAATATCGCGGTCCTACAACCCCAGCTATGCCGCAACATAGCTGGTTTGGGCTAATCCGCGTTCGCTCGCCACTACTTACGGAATCACTTTTGTTTTCTTCTCCTCCGCCTACTTAGATGTTTCAGTTCAGCGGGTTTGCCCACCTATCGGTGTGCTATATCTTCAATATAGCGGGTTGCCCCATTCGGATACCTGCGGATCGATCGGTGTGTGCCCGTCCCCGCAGCTTTTCGCAGCTTATCACGTCCTTCATCGCCTCTGAGAGCCTAGGCATTCCCCATGCGCCCTTGTTTTGCTTATTGTACCAATCATAATATCTATTATGACCGTTTTTTTTGTCTCCTGCAGCAAAACTGCAGAAAACGCTTTCTACTTTCTTGTATTTTCTTATCTCAATATGTCAATGAACTTTAATAAGTATCAAGATTTTTGCATGAAGCATCAAGACTACCGTCTTGATACCCTGTACTATCACCTTTGTACTTTTTTGTGGAGAATAACGGAGTCGAACCGTTGACCTCCTGCGTGCAAGGCAGGCGCTCTAGCCAGCTGAGCTAATCCCCCAATCTAATTATGAATTGTGAATTATGAATTATGAATAATCATTCATAAGAACTCAACCCTAGAATTTCCTTTTTCTCAAGTCAAAATAGTAGTCCCGGGCAGACTCGAACTGCCGACCCCTACATTATCAGTGTAGTACTCTAACCAGCTGAGCTACGAGACTCTGTTTTTTCTTAATTGTTTATCATTTTTTAAATCGACAGCAAGAGTAATCGAATTCCGAGGCCCAAGACCTTCAGGATATCCATCTTGTTTCCTCGCCGTGCCTTGCGGCAAACAATCGAGGCTCTAGAAAGGAGGTGTTCCAGCCGCACCTTCCGGTACGGCTACCTTGTTACGACTTAGCCCTAGTTACCAGTTTTACCCTAGGCAGCTCCTTGCGGTCACCGACTTCAGGCACCCCCAGCTTCCATGGCTTGACGGGCGGTGTGTACAAGGCCCGGGAACGTATTCACCGGATCATGGCTGATATCCGATTACTAGCGATTCCAGCTTCACGGAGTCGAGTTGCAGACTCCGATCCGAACTGTGACCGGCTTTGTAGATTCGCTCCTGGTCGCCCAGTGGCTGCTCTCTGTACCGGCCATTGTAGCACGTGTGTAGCCCAAGGCGTAAGGGCCGTGATGATTTGACGTCATCCCCACCTTCCTCACAGTTTGCACTGGCAGTCTTGCTAGAGTTCCCGACATGACTCGCTGGCAACTAACAACAGGGGTTGCGCTCGTTATAGGACTTAACCTGACACCTCACGGCACGAGCTGACGACAACCATGCAGCACCTTGTAGACTGTCTTGCGAAAGTTCTGTTTCCAAAACGGTCAGTCTGCATTTAAGCCTTGGTAAGGTTCCTCGCGTATCATCGAATTAAACCACATGCTCCACCGCTTGTGCGGGCCCCCGTCAATTCCTTTGAGTTTCAAACTTGCGTTCGTACTCCCCAGGTGGGATACTTATCACTTTCGCTTAGCCACTGAGGTCGCCCCCAACAGCTAGTATCCATCGTTTACGGCGTGGACTACCAGGGTATCTAATCCTGTTCGCTACCCACGCTTTCGTCCATCAGCGTCAATCCACCAGTAGTAACCTGCCTTCGCAATTGGTATTCCATGTAATCTCTAAGCATTTCACCGCTACACTACATATTCTAGTTACTTCCTGGTAATTCAAGTCCTGCAGTATCAATGGCCGTTCCATCGTTGAGCGATGGGCTTTCACCACTGACTTACAGGACCGCCTACGGACCCTTTAAACCCAATGATTCCGGATAACGCTTGGATCCTCCGTATTACCGCGGCTGCTGGCACGGAGTTAGCCGATCCTTATTCTTACGGTACCGTCAAGCTCCTACACGTAGGAGTGTTTCTTCCCGTACAAAAGCAGTTTACAATCCATAGGACCGTCATCCTGCACGCGGCATGGCTGGTTCAGGCTTGCGCCCATTGACCAATATTCCTCACTGCTGCCTCCCGTAGGAGTCTGGTCCGTGTCTCAGTACCAGTGTGGGGGATCTCCCTCTCAGGACCCCTACCCATCGTAGCCTTGGTAAGCCGTTACCTTGCCAACTAGCTAATGGGACGCATGCTCATCTTCCACCGTTGTGACTTTAATTGCAAAGGGATGCCCCCTTGCAATGCTATGAGGTATTAATCCAAATTTCTCTGGGCTATCCCTCTGTGGAAGGCAGATTGCATACGCGTTACGCACCCGTGCGCCGGTCTCTAAATCCGAAGACTTATACCCCTCGACTTGCATGTGTTAAGCCTGCCGCTAGCGTTCATCCTGAGCCAGGATCAAACTCTTCATCGTATATTTTAATATTATCATTCGATGAATTCCAGTCGGTTCTTTTCGAATCTCTCGATTCCATTACTCTTATTCTTTTTTTTGTTCCGATTTGCATCGGAACGGCTGTCAATTCAATATGTCTACGAACGTGTCTTTTTTTGTCTTTGCGCTTGTTTCTCAAAGCGGGTGCAAAACTAAAACTTCTTTTTGTTTCTCGCAAGAAAAACTTGAAAAATCTTTGAAGCTTTTTTTTTCGCCTCATCCCTTCTCGTTTTCCTTCCAATACCTCAATGAACTTTCCGTGTTTTGCGGGGTGCAAATGTAGAACGCTTTTTCAAAACCTGCAAGCTTTTTTTGAACTTTTTTTTCGAGAATATCTTCCCGCTTGATCCGTATTGCCTGCCAGTATTTCTGTGAACGTTTTCGCTGTTGCGGGTGCAAAAGTAGCACCTTTTTCCAGTTATGCAACACTTTTTTCCGTGTTTTTTCGATCTTTTTTCGATCTTTTTCTTAACTCGCTGAAAACATATTGTTTGCAAAATAACTTTTTTCAACATCATGTAGGTCTTTTCTGAACTATGGTGCCGATTTGATATTTTTCAGCCATTTCCAGAATCGCATTTTGCGGAGTCTTCAGCCTTTCTGCCTGTTTTTTGACAAGAATCTATGCCTCCCCATACCGTTCTTCATCTCGAAAAGGCGCAAAGGCGAAAAGTTTTTCTCTTTCCGCTCCTCTGTTTCCTTCCGAAACACGCCTCCTTCTCCGGAATTTCTTCTGAAAACCGATGCCCTAGCCCCGATAGAAGCGAAAATCCTTTTGTGCCGGGGTTCGGCACAAAAGATTGCAGCGGATAGCGGGATCAGCTCCTAATAAAACAGATTCTAAAACTAAAAAAAGACTTCTACCCCGCTCAGCAGGACAAAATCTTGCTCATATATATTATATGTATAAAAAAAACAAAACCGGCAGGTCTGGCAAACTGACTGGCTCGCTATTAAGAACTACTCTTTCTATATAGTACAATAAAACTATACTTATATATAATAGAGTAAACTTCTACATATATATTGTATGTATTTTTGTAATCATGTATATTTGCATTCACAAAATTATAAACAATGATCAAGATTACTTTACCCGATGGGTCAATTAGAGAGTTCGCTCAAGGCGTAACTCCAATGGAGGTCGCTAAAAACATTAGCGAAGGTTTTGCTAGAAACGTGATTTCAGCATCTTTTAATGGCACAACTATTGAAACCGAGACTCCATTAACGACCGACGGTAATCTTATATTATACACTTGGAATGATGCTGAAGGCAAAAAAGCTTTCTGGCATTCAACTTCGCACGTGATGGCTCAAGCTCTTGAGGAATTGTATCCTGGAATCAAATTAACTCTTGGGCCTGCAATTGCTAATGGGTTTTATTATGATGTGGATTTTGAAGATCAGAAAATTTCTGAAGCTGATTTTAAAAAAATCGAAGACCGTATTCTTGAAATCGCAAGAGGAAAGTTTGATTTTAAAATGCGTCCGGTAACTAAAGCGGAAGCTTTAGAAATGTACAAAGACAACGTTTACAAGACTGAATTGATTTCGAATCTTGAAGACGGAACTATTACATTCTGCGACCATTCTACATTTACTGATTTATGTCGTGGTGGACATATTCCTAACACTGGAATTATCAAAGCTGTAAAAATCATGAGTATTGCTGGTGCTTACTGGAGAGGTGACGAGAAAAACAAACAATTGACTCGTGTTTACGGAACTTCTTTCCCTAAACAAAAAGATTTGACTGAATATCTTGAACTTCTTGAAGAAGCAAAGCGTCGTGATCACCGCAAATTAGGAAAAGAACTTGAATTGTTTGCTTTCTCACAAAAAGTAGGTCAAGGCTTGCCTTTATGGTTACCAAAAGGCGCTGCACTTAGAGAGCGCTTAGAGCAATTCTTGAAAAGAGCCCAAAAGAAAGCAGGATACGAACAAGTTGTCTCTCCGCATATTGGACAAAAGGAGCTTTATGTTACTTCTGGTCACTACGCTAAATATGGAGCTGATAGCTTTCAACCAATTCATACTCCAGCAGAGGGCGAAGAGTTTTTATTGAAACCTATGAACTGCCCTCACCACTGTGAAATTTACAATGTAAGACCTTGGTCATATAAAGATTTACCTAAGCGTTATGCTGAATTTGGAACTGTTTATAGATATGAGCAATCTGGAGAATTACATGGTTTAACTCGTGTTAGAGGGTTTACTCAAGATGATGCGCATATTTTTTGTACTCCAGAGCAATTGGACGAAGAGTTTAAAAAAGTAATTGACCTTGTATTATATGTATTTGGTTCGTTAGGTTTTGAAAATTTTACAGCTCAAATCTCGTTGAGAGATCAGGAAGACAGAGAAAAATACATTGGAACTGATGAAAACTGGGAGAAGGCAGAAAACGCAATCATCAACGCAGCAAAAGACAAAGGTCTGAATACTGTTGTAGAATATGGTGAAGCAGCATTCTATGGCCCGAAGCTAGATTTCATGGTAAAAGATGCTTTGGGAAGACAATGGCAATTGGGAACAATTCAGGTAGATTACAACCTTCCTGAGCGTTTTGATTTGACATATAAAGGTGCTGATAATGAATTACATCGCCCAGTTATGATTCACAGAGCTCCATTTGGATCTATGGAGCGTTTTATAGCAATTTTACTAGAACATACAGCAGGAAATTTCCCACTTTGGCTAATGCCTGAGCAAGCTATTATCTTGTCTTTGAGCGAGAAATACGAAAATTATGCTAAAAAAGTTTTAGATTTGCTAGAAAATCACGAAATTCGCGCCCTAATTGACAACCGAAACGAAACTATCGGTAAGAAAATTAGAGATGCAGAAATGCAAAAAATCCCATTCATGCTTATCGTAGGCGAGGAAGAAGAGAAAAATGGTACAATTTCGATTCGTCGTCACGGACAAGAAGGAAAAGGTAATATCACAGTTTCAATCGAAGAATTTGCTGCGATTGTAGACGAAGAAATAAAAAAGACATTAAAAGTATTTACAGTTTAACTTAAATTAGAAAGTCATAGCAATAAGAAGCAACAGAGGTTTTCAACCTCGAGTAGAAAAAAAAGATGCACACAGAATAAACAATCTTATTCGTGTTCCAGAAGTACGTCTTGTAGGTGAAAATATTGAGCCTGGCGTTTTTAAAATCGCAGATGCGTTACGTTTAGCTGACCAATTTGAATTGGACTTAGTTGAAATTTCGCCAAACGCAGAACCGCCGGTTTGTAAAATCATGGATTACAAGAAATTTGTTTACGAACAAAAGAAAAGAGACAAAGCATTAAAAGCTAAATCTTCTCAGGTTGTTGTAAAAGAAATTCGATTTGGTCCTCAGACTGATGAGCATGATTACGAGTTTAAAAGAAAGAACGCTGAAAAATTCTTGAAAGAGGGAGCTAAATTAAAAGCTTTCGTATTCTTTAAAGGACGTTCTATTATTTACAAAGATCAAGGTCAGATTCTGTTATTGCGTCTTGCTCAAGATTTAGAAGAACACGGTAAAGTTGAAGCTATGCCAGTTCTGGAAGGAAAGAGAATGATTATGTTCATTGCTCCTAAGAAAAAGAAATAAGTCATAAGGTCGAAAGTCATAAGTCGAAAGTCAAAAAAGACTTTCAAACTTTAGACTTTTGAACTTTTAGACTAAAGATATAAGTAAGTAAGAATAAATTAAAACACTAGGAAAAATGCCTAAAATGAAAACAAAATCTAGCGCTAAGAAACGTTTTAAAGTTACTGGCTCTGGAAAGATTAAAAGAAAGCATGCTTTTAAAAGTCACATCTTGACTAAAAAATCTAAAAAACGTAAATTAGCTTTGACTCACTCAGCGCTAGTTCACCAAACAGATATGAAAAGCATCAAACAACAATTAAGAATTATCTAATTAAGTCGAAAGACGAAAGTTATAAAGTCTAAAGTCAATTTTGATTTTGACTAAAATTCTTTAGGTTAAAAAATTATTTATATAACCTTGGAGTACGGCCATTAAGTTCCTTTGATTCAATTCAGGACGCCTGCTACAAAAACACATTAAAATTATGCCAAGATCGGTAAATTCAGTTGCTAAAAGAGCAAGAAGAAAAAAAATAATGAAGCAAGCCAAAGGTTTCTTTGGAAGACGTAAAAACGTTTGGACAGTTGCTAAGAATGCAGTAGAGAAAGCGATGAGCTACGCTTACCGCGATAGAAAACAAAACAAAAGAAATTTCCGTTCATTATGGATTCAACGTATCAACGCTGGAGCTAGATTAGAAGGAATGTCTTATTCTCAATTCATGGGGAAAGTTAAAGCTAACGGAATCGAATTGAACCGTAAAGTTCTTGCAGATTTAGCTATGAACCACCCAGAAGCTTTCAAAGCTATTCTTAATAAAGTAAAATAAAACGTTTTATAAACTCAATTTAAGATTACTTACTTATCATAGAAAAACCATCCCGATTAATCGGGATGGTTTTTTGTTTTTAAAACAATCTGTTTTACCTTTAATACCATTTTAAAACAACAGTGTAATGCTTAAGCCAATTTTTGACCATATTGAAAAATTCATTGCTCTCGAACCTTCAGACATCGACAAAATAGAATCTTGTCTGGAACTTTCGAAAATAAAGAAGAAAGAGCATGTATTAAAAGAAGGACAAATCTGCAATAGCATGTACTATATTGTCAAAGGCTGTATGAGACAATATATCATCAATCCGAAAGGAGCTGAACAAACATTACAGTTTGGGATCGAAAACTGGTGGATTACTGATTATTTAAGTTATCACAATCATATTCCCTCAAGTTTTTATTTACAGGCTGTAGAAAACTCGGAAGTTATTATTCTTGACAAAACTGTTTTAGAATCACTCTTAATCGAAATACCGAATCTGGAAAGATATTTCAGAATCGTTACTCAAAAAACTTTTGGTGCTATGCAAATGAGAATTAAATTCTTATTCACTATGTCAGCTGAAGAAAGATATCATCACTTTAATGATCATTTCCCTGAATTTGTACAGCGGGTTCCGCAATATATGCTTGCCTCCTATTTGGATTTTTCTGCAGAATTCATGAGCAAAATCAGAGCGGGAAAAGTCTGATTTAAATTTCTTGAAGTAGTTCAAGTTTTTAAAAGCATGCATTACTGACCTTTGTAATGAACTTTTAAAACATATAAAAATGAAATCAAGAATTGTTGTCCCACAAGTTGCCCCAGAAGCTTATCAAGCCATGTTAGGCCTAGAAAAATATATGGCTTCAACATTGTTATCTCCAGTACACAAAGAGTTAATCAAAATTAGAGCGTCGCAAATCAATGGTTGTGCTTATTGTATAAAAATGCATACTGCCGATGCCAGAAAATTAGGTGTTACAGAAGAACGCATATATTTATTAAGTGCATGGCGCGAGGCCGATTTTTATTCGGAAGAAGAAAGAGCAATATTAGCTTTAACGGAAGAAATTACTTTAATATCTAATCACGTTTCTGAAGAAGTATATCAAAATGCGGCCAAATTATTTGATGAAAAATACCTTGCCGAAATCATTTTGGCGATCATCACAATTAATGCTTGGAACCGAATAGGAATTGCAACTGGAATGAGAGCAGAATAATTTTATAAAGATAAATTTTACAACAAAATTCATACCTACAGACCCTCCTACGCGAGGGTTTGTTCGTATGTACCTGTAAATGAGATCCCGAAATTTATTTTTTTTTCACCAAAAACAAAATACCGTATTTATACGTGGTTGTAAGAAATATAATTTTCTATTTTTGGCGCATGGTTTCAAAAAAAATACAATTTTTTCTATATATAATTCTCATTTTCGCAGTCTTTTTTGCCTGTCAAAAGAAAAAAAAAATTACAGAGAAAATTACAAATAATAAGGTCAAAACAGAAAAGATAATTAATGCCGCTGATTCATTCTACAAGAATAAACAGTTGGATAGTGCATTTTATTTTTACAACAAAGCGAGAACAAAATGCAACCCTAATGATGATGCTAAAACCTACGTTTCTTGCATGTATTACATGGCCGAAATTCAGCAAGACCACGAAGATTTTATTGGAAGTACTAAAACCGCAACAGAAACAATTCCTTTCTTAAATAAAATTAAAGACCCAAATTATGTATGGAATATTTATAGTGTTTTAGGCCGAAACTATTATTATACTTATGATTATCCAAATGCTATTTACTATTACTCCAAAGCATTTACTTTAAAGGTTGACCGAATCAACATTCTTGAAGCAAAAAATAATATAGCTACAATTTATATAAAACAGCACAAGTACAAAAAAGCACTCCCAATTTTTCTTTCCATAAGCAAAGAAAAATTTCTGCAACAAAAACCGACCTATTACTCAAAAATACTCGACTATATTGGTTATTGTTATTTCAAACTCAACAATCCAAAAGCCTTGAGTTATTTTCAAAAGAGCTTACAGATAAAGTCTGAAGCAAAAGACGAGGAAGGTTTAGGCAAAACGTATTACAATCTTACTGAATATTATAAGTCCAATAAGGCTTTGTCAATGATGTATGCCAAATTAAGTTACGAAAACTACGCATTATCTGGCAATATTGATGATCGCTTGCTTGCATTAAAATTCATTATAGAAAACACAAATTCGGCTGAAGAGTCAAAAGAAAAATCTCTTCTTTATATAAAACTGATTGATAGCATTTATGAGGTCAAACAAAAGGCTAAAAATCAATTTGCAAAAATGAAATACGATTCCAAAACAGAGAAAGAGGAAAACTTAAAACTGAAGGCTCAAAAAATCAAAAATGAACTTCAATTAGAAAAACAGGAACGTAGAAACATCATTTCGTATATCATTATCCTATCGGCATTGTGTCTCATTATCGTCATTCATTTTTACTTAACCGCAAGAATAAATCGTCAAAAAATTGAAGCAACATATGACAGCGAAACCCGAATTTCAAAAAAATTACATGACGAATTAGCTAATGATGTATATCATGCTCTGGCATTTGTTGAGAATAGAAATCTTACTAGTGAAGAAAATAAAAATCATTTACTCACGAAGCTTAATGATATTTATTTCCGAACAAGAAATATTTCCAAAGAAAACAATCCAATTATAAGCAATCAAAATTACACGATTCAGCTTAAAGAGATGATTTCCCGATTCAACACCTCTAATGTTAATCTGTTGCTGAATGGTTTAGACACAATTTCATGGGATAAAGTCGATAAAATCAAAAAAATATCGGTTTACAGAGCCATACAGGAATTACTTGTAAACATGAAAAAACATAGTGAGGCCAGCTTAGTTGCCATAACGTTTAAAGAGAAAGACAACACCCTTTTAATCAATTATACTGATAATGGAAAAGGAATTGATGCCTCTAAAATGGCTTTAAAAAACGGTTTGCATAATATGTCGAATACAATTCACAAAATCAATGGTGAAATCGACATAAACTCTGATTTAGGAAAAGGTTTTAAAGTTCTAATTAAACTCCCATTATGATGATGAAGAACTTATTCCGTTTTTTTAAAAAAAACTATATTTTTCTTTGCTTGCCAATCTTTATTGCGGTCTTGTTATTTAGTTTTTGCACACAATTTTCTGAAGCAAAACAACGACATATACAACATATCAAAAAAGATCGCGAAGTCGAAATAAAACAAATGCACAAAAAAGCAAATGCTTTTTTTGATGCCGGAAAATATGATAGCGCTTTTTTTTATTTCAATAAAACACAATTATTATGCGAACCAAAAGATAATTATGTTGATGAATATGTTGAATCGTTAAACTATATGGTAGAAATTCTACAACGACATGGTAATTATTACGACGCAGAAACTACACTTATAAAAGCATTTCCATACTTAGAAAAAACAACCAATACAAAATATGCCGTTAACGCCTATACATTCATGGCCTATAACTTTTTGTATACATACGATTACGAAAAGGCATTATATTACCATAAAAAGGCACTAAAAAAAGCAATCTCTACATTCAGAAAATCACGAATATTATCTGAAATTGCTTTTGTATATATGCATGAAGAAAAATATCAAGAGGCAATAAATTTATTAGAACCATTAGCTAGAGTTAGAAATAAGATTGAAGATAAAATAACTCCCTCAAATACAATTCCTCAGCGCGCAGCTATATTATATAATCTGGGCCTTTCCTATTTATATCTGGGAAATCATAAAGAAGAAGCATTCAAATGTTTTAACGAAAGCTTGAAATTAACACTTACATTAAATGATGATTATGAGCTTGTTGGCAATTATCATGCTTTTTATAAATATTATAAAAAATACGATAATCCAGAACTAAAGAAAATTAATGCCGAAAAAGCTTACTATTGCGCAAAAAGAGCAAAAGCTACGACATATGAAATTAATATGTTAGCCCAACTTATTGAAGCTGATAATGCCGAAAATTCTAGAAAACATTGGAAAATTTACAGCAGAAAAGTTGACAGTCTTATTATCAGCAGAAAAAAAGCAAAAAATCAATTTGCCGATGCTATCTATAACTCCAAGAAAGACAGAGAAGAAAACTTAGAGCTGAAAACTCAAAAAGCAGAAAAAGAATTACAATTAGAAAGACAAAAAAACCGCAATATCATTTTATATATTTCTATAGTATTTGTGTTTTCGGCATTCCTATTTATATTTTTCCATCTTTCTAAAAAAGGGAAAAAAGAAAAAAATGATGCGATTTACATTAGTGAAGCAAGAATCTCAAGGAAATTAGATGCTGAACTTGCCAACGATTTATATCATACGATAGCTTTGATTCAAAAAGGAAATCTAGAATTAGGCCCAAATAAGGATCAATTATTAAATAATCTTGAAAACATATATTCAAAAGCCAGAAATATTTCTAAAGAAAATAGTTTAATCTCCACTGATGAAAATTACATTTCCGAACTAAAAGAAATGATTTCAGGCTACAAAACCCAAAAAGTTAATATTTTACTGCAAGGTTTTGATACTGTTCGATGGAATCAAATTGAAAAAAATAAAAAAATAGTTCTTTACCGAGTCATGCAAGAATTATTTCTGAATATGAAAAAACACAGTGAAGCTAGTTTGGTAAGTGTGACTACAAAAGTCTCTGATCATAATTTAACCGTTTTATATATTGATAATGGCATTGGAACAAAAAATAATGCACTAATTCTAAAAAATGGTCTCCAAAATGTGGAAAACCGTATTAAAACTATAAAAGGAACTATTACTTTTGACAAAAATTCTGACAAAGGTTTTAAATTAAGTTTCACTTTCCCTATTTAAAAACAAATTATATGTTCAAAAAAGTTTTAGTTGCCGAAGATTTAGACAGCATTAGCATTGCTGTAATTCAAGTACTTGAAGACTTAAAAGTTCCTATAATAGACCACGTAAAATACTGTGACGATGGCTTATTGAAAGCCAAAAAGGCACTTGCAGAAAATGCACCATATGATTTATTGATTACCGATTTATCCTTTAAATCAGATTATCGAAAAAATCAGCTTAACAGTGGAGAAGATCTTATTGGAGCAATTAATAAAGTACAGCCAGATTTAAAAAAGATTGTTTTCTCTATAGAAGACAAATCATTTCGCATAAAATCACTTTTTAATGATTTAAGCATAAATGCCTATGTTTCTAAAGGCAGAAACAGTATTGAAGAATTAAGAAAAGCCATTGAAAGGGTTTATCAAAATGAAGAAAAAATTCTATCTTCTGACTTATCTTTTGGCTTCAACGATAAATCTTTAATTGAAATTGAATCGTACGATATTTCTATTTTATCACTTTTAGCCAAAGGCTATATTTTAGAACATATTTCAAATGAATTTAAAGCAATGTCCATAACTCCAAACGGAACCAGCAGCATTGAAAAACGTATCAACAAATTGAAAATATATTTTAAAGCCAACAACAATGTTCATTTAATTGCCATAGCTAAAGATTTTGGTTTGGTATAAAATTAACATTTGCTTTACGGTTTTCCGTAATGAAATGCTCTTTTATACTCATAAATTTGTGTACTATCCTATTAGCTGAACCATGAAACCGAAATATCGCATTAATTTTATCCGTAAAATCAATACAACCAAAAATAGAATTATTATGAAAACAATGCTCCTTTGTATTTTTTTGTCAGTAAGTTTTGCATTCGCGTCAGAAAGAGCTGGCGGTTTTGAAATTGAATGGAAAATGGTTTTTATTCCTGCATTACTTGTACTGCAAATTATCATTATTTCGACTGCGCTAAAAAATAGATACAAAAAAAACTAAGATTACAGCGGTCCAACTTTGTATTGCTTATATTTGAATTTTTAAATTTCAAATGAAAACCACTTTTAGCATTGTTCTTTATTTTTTCACGTTCCTTTCCTTTTCACAAACTAAAATCCTTTCCTGGAATCTAGAAAATTTTGGAAAATCAAAATCGGATTCGGAAATAAATTTTATCGCTTCAACACTTCTTGATTACGATATTGTGGCCATTCAAGAAGTGGTCGCTGGTTATGGCGGTGCACAAGCAATAGCCAAACTTGCAACTCAACTAAATGAAAAGGGCTCAAAATGGGATTATGCAATCAGCGAACCAACAAGCAGTAGCTGTTATAAAGCAGAACGTTATGCTTTTATTTGGAAAACAAATAAAGCTAAATTAAAAGGAAAACCCTGGCTTGAACAAAAATATAATCTGCAAATTGATCGAGAGCCGTATTATGCTACATTCGAAATTGGCCAAAAAACGATCACTTTAAGCAACTTTCACGCAATTACCAAAAATAGAAATCCAGAAACAGAAATTAAATACTTTAAATTTCTGCCTACTCTTTATCCCAATTTAAATTTAATTTTTCTCGGAGATTTCAACTGTCCGCAGTCGCATACTGTTTTTTTTCCTTTAAAGAAAATGGGCTACACTTCTATTTTGCAAAATCAAAAAACGACTTTAAAGAAAAAATGCAAAAACAAGGTCTGTTTGGCATCTGAATTTGACAATATATTTTACAAAACAAATGCATTGAATTACAAAAAATCAGGTGTAATCCATTTTTATGCAAAATTCAATTCTTTATCTGAAGCAAGAAAAATATCAGACCATTTGCCAATCTGGATGGAGTTTTCGTTAAACTAGGTTTTAAGCTTTTTCTTTCTCGCAGCAGGAAACAAAACATTATTTAGAATTAAGCGATAACCAGGAGAATTTGGATGCAAATCTAAAACTGTTGGCGGATCGCCAACCTGATGCTGAAAATCTTCTGGATCGTGGCCACCAAAAAAAGTAAACATTCCTTTTCCTTTTTCGCCGTGAATGTATCTTGATTCGCCATTTAATTCGCAAGTTCCCATTATCAAAACATTTGATTTGATCAACGAAGTATCAAACGAAGTAGTTTGTCCCATAAAACCTTTAACCAGCTGTGTATGATTTTGGCACAACATACTCGGAATTGGATCCCATTTTGCTGAAAATTCCATTAAAGTAAAATAATCTTTTTCCATTGGAACTTTGCGTTTCAAGGTCATATCAATATCTGAAAATTCATAAACCTCTGGCCTTCTTTCTAAAGTAAAATTTTTGAAGGCAAATGAATTTCCAAAATCTAATTTTGACTGATAATTCGATTCACTTGGATCACCATCAAACATGGCTTCGCAAATATCAACTCCATCAGCAGCAAGAGCAATATCAAAACTATCTGTAGCAGAACACATTGCAAACATAAAACCACCACCAATCACAAAATCTCGTATTTTTTTTGCAACAGCACCTTTTTCTTGTGAAACTTTAGCATAGCCCAATTTTGCAGCTAAAGCTTCAGCATCTTTTTTCTGATCAATATACCAAGGTGTATTTTTATACGCAGCATAAAATTTTCCGTATTGACCGGTAAAATCTTCATGATGTAAATGAAGCCAATCGTAAAGCAACAATTGATCGCTTAAAACTTCTTCATCGTAAATTGGCGTAAACGGAATTTCGGCATAAGTTAATACCAAAGTTACGGCATCATCCCACGGCTGTTTTCCTTTTGGAGTATAAACAGCAATTTTTGGCGCTTTTTCCAAAACAACCGATTCCATATTTTGCGACGGACTAGAAATTTCATTTAAAATCGCAGCTTCTTCGCTATCCGATAAAACTTCAAAACTTACTCCTCTTATCTTGCATTCTTTTCTAATTTCCTCCGCATCAGGCAATAAAAATGAACCTCCTCTATAATTAAGAAGCCAGCTAGCTTTATAGTCTTTGCTCAAACACCAATAAGTGATTCCGTAAGCTTTAAGATGATTTTGTTGTGTAGTTTCATCCATTGGCAACAAAATAAATGATGCTTTTGCCGAAAACGAAAACAATATGATAAAGATATAAACGAGATTCTTCTTCATTAAAAAAATTATTTTAGTAAAGATATGAAGGAAGGATTTAAAAACACTAACGTTATCGCTGATTTATAACTCAACGAAAAGTTAAAAAATTTTCACTGTTTTTATCCCAATATCTAAAAACAGGTAAAAACACGCATTTTGCAAAAGCAAATTCTAACTACATTTGGTAACCCAAATCATTGAGCACTAAATCAATGAAAGCCAAAATTATGAAATTTAACGAAAGTAATAACCAGCCAAAAGGATTAAATGTCATTCAAAAAATTGGTATTTGTGTACTTGTCCTTACCATTATTTTGTACTATGTTCTGTCTATACAATTTTTGACTGCCTAGAAATTTATAGCGTCAAAACAGCGATTTCGTTTTGAATCGCATAGACAACTAATCCTGCAATATTTCTAGATTCTGTTTTAAGAAGCAAATTGTTTCTGTGCCCCTCAACAGTTCTCGGACTCAAAAAAAGATGTTCAGCAATTTCAGAAGTTGTTTTTTGCTGACAAATAAGTTGCAATATTTCGATTTCACGAGGAGAAAGAAAACTCGTTTCAAGATGCACTTTAGAGGTTTTCGATGAAACTATAGTGTCTTGAATTGTTTTTAAAACACTCTCATTGTAATAAAATCCTTTTTTTGCAACTTCATTAATAGTAAGTATTAAATCTTTTGGAGTAGTATTTTTTATAAGATAAGCCACTGCGCCAACCTGAATCATATTAGCAATAAATGATTTAGTGTCATAACTGGTCAGGGCTATTATTTTAATATCTGGATAGGATTTACGAATTATTTTAGTGGCTTCAACACCATTAAGGACAGGCATTTTCAAATCCATTATAATAATATCTGGCTTGATTTCGTTTTCTTCTAAGTTAGCAAGAAGTTCTTCGCCGTTTGATGCTTCAAAAATAATTTCGATATTTTCTTCTCTCTGCAATAAAAAGGCAATTCCTTTTCGAAATAAAACTTCGTCATCAACTAAAGCAATTTTAATAGCAGCATTCATTTTTATTTATTGTTTTTGGTCGTTTGGTATGCCGAATTTACAAAATATGTAGCAAACATTGACCTAAGAAATCCAATATATCGTTTTAAATCTGTAATTAATCCAAGAATTTAACTTAAAATGTAAAATTTGCAGCAAAACCTTTATTGATTTCTGAAGAAATGCGAATAGTTCCGTTAAGGAAAGAAATACGGCTATCAATGTTTTTCATGCCAAGACCTTTTTGATTTTCGGCATTTTGGCTGTCAAAACCAATTCCGTTGTCTTCATAATTGCAGGTAAAAACTCCGTTATCATCAAAAAACTCAATTTTGATTTCATTTGCTTTTCCATGTCGGAGCGAATTATTCATAAACTCCTGAAGAATCCTGAAAACATGCAAATGTCGATCAATATCATTTTCATCAAAATTAACAGTATTTTTGTAATGAACTTTTACCGCTTTGCTCGATTCAAATTCTGCACAAAGCTCTTCTACACCAGCACTAAGTCCAAATTTTTCAAAAACTGGAGGCAATAAATTGTGGGCAATTTTTCGAGAATTCTCCAAAGCTTTTGTTGTCAAGCTAATAATATTCTCTGTAATTTCCTTCGTTTCAACTTCGGTCAAATTTGGAGCGGATAATAAATGGGTATTCAAAGAGACAATATTTAATTTTGAACTGATATCATCATGAAGATCTTGGGCAATTCGTTTCCGTTCCTCTTCCTGAGTCACGATAATCGCATGTAATTGTTCTTTTTGGTATTGAATTTCTAAATCTCTTTTTTCTAATTCTTTCTGCGTAATTTTTTTTCTTGAGAAATAAAAAAACAAGATCAAAACAAGCCCCATCAAAAAGAAAGAAACACAACTGAAGATCGCGGTTGCAACAATTTCGGATTCTGAGATTGCTTTTGTTGTCATAGTATTTAAAGATTTAGTTTTTTTCAAAAATGAAATTTACTTTCAACTATTTTAAATTAAAACTCTCTCAAAATAAAAATTATGAGAGAGTTTTTTTTTTTTTACTTAATTATAAATTTCAAATAAAACTTCATTTAAAATCAGAATTAATTGTTTTTGTTTTATAGTAGTTGATTTTCCATTCGTACAGAAAGAACAAATGATAAACTATTATCAAACCAGCATTTAAAGTCCAAGTGATCATACTAAAATCCTTGCTTAATTTTGTAGTTAAATTGCCAACTAAAAATAAAATTGTGCTCGCAAAGAGATACAATAAAATTCCCATATTGATGAAATATAACTCTTTCTTATCATCAAGCATATTATAAAAATGAAATACGGAATAAATAATCAATAAGAATGACGTAATAAATATTTCATATAAATTAAATTTCAAAAACATCTCGGGTTTCAAGCCGTATTGAATGATTAAAGTTGACAAAACCAATACAAAACCAATTTTAATTGCTTTTTGCTGAAATTGATCCTTAACCAATTTTAAATAAAAAAGACTTAAAACTATAAACTGCCCGATGAAATATACATGAGATAAAAACAAATTGCTTATACCTTTCAACAGGCATATTTTTGCACCTATCTGCACACATAAAATAACAAACAGATAAATTGTAAATATTTTATAAGCTACATTTTTTCCAGAAATTTTTATAGCATACAAAATAAAATTAAGCAATAACAAGATGTATCCAAAGTTTATAAGAAATGAATGCATATTATTGATTCATAGGACTATTTGGATCAGCAGTAGCAGGAGGGCTTGGTTCTGAAAAATCATAAATACCTGCACCGTCTTCAGCTACTCCATCTTTGTCGTTAGGAATCTGATCTTCATAAATTCCCGTTTTCTCGTTATAAGTTGTTCCAACGATCATCAATGTTTGCAAACCTTCGTCATTTATTCCGATATAAGCTCTTGCAGCATCGATTCCTTGCGCTAGAACTTTTTCTAAATTAACTTTTGGGATCAAAAACGAGTCAACACGTTTTTTTGCAGTTTCTTCGTCTGTTTGTTTTTTCCATTTTGCAACCCAAGTTTGCGCTAATTCTAAAGGGATGTTAGTGTCTCTTTCAGGTAATTTTTGATTTGCCATAATATAAATTTGTTTATTGGTTACAGTTAATATTACGATTGTTTGGCAATCGTTTGGCTAATCTACTGAATTTAATTAATAAATTTAACAATAAGGCATAAAAAAAACCTTATAAAAAGGTTTTTAAAATGTTTTTAAAATGGCACATCGCTGTCGTCATCGTCGTCGTTTAAATTGCTACCAAAAGCTTCATTGGCAGACGGCAGATTTTTAGTAATAAACGGATTATCGTCATGGTTCATTTTTGAAGGCAAATCATCAAATCCGCCGGTAAATTCTTCAAGGTTGTCGAACTTACCTAAATGTCCTAAGAATTTCAGACGAATATTTTCTAATCCACCGTTACGGTGCTTGGCTATAATAAACTCAGCTTGTCCAGCAGTTGGCGATGCCTCATCATCATCCCATTCTTCAATTTTATAATATTCAGGACGGTAAATAAACGATACAATATCAGCATCCTGCTCAATCGCTCCAGATTCACGAAGATCCGAAAGAAGTGGTCTTTTACTAGATCCACGGGTTTCAACGGCACGCGATAACTGAGAAAGTGCAATTACCGGAACGTTCAACTCTTTTGCCAAAGCTTTTAAGTTTCGGGAAATAGTCGAGATTTCCTGCTCACGATTTCCTCCTCCTTTACCATTACCTCCGGCAGTCATTAACTGCAAATAGTCAATAATAATTAATTTAATGTTGTGTTGCGATGCCAAACGACGGCATTTTGCACGTAAATCAAAAATTGAAAGCGAAGGCGTATCATCAATAAATAATGGCGCTTTTTCTAAATCTTTTACTTTAGTACTTAACTGCTCCCACTCGTGTTTTTCTAATTTTCCTGTTCTTAATTTTTCAGAAGACAATCCAGTTTCCGAAGAAATAAGCCTCGTAATCAACTGAACTGATGCCATCTCCAAAGAGAAAACTGCCACCGCATGTCCAAACTGAATAGCAACGTTTCGTGCCATTGAAAGTACGAAAGCCGTTTTACCCATACCGGGACGTGCGGCGATAATAATCAAATCTGAAGGTTGCCATCCTGAAGTTACTTCATCCAGTTTTTCAAAACCAGTTGCAATTCCACTCAAACCTTCTTTTCCTGCAATTTCTTCAATACGTTTTTTCGCTTGAAGAACCAAACTCTGTGCAGTTTCAGAACTTCGTTTGATATTTCCCTGCGTTACTTCGTATAATTTTGATTCGGCTTTATCCAACAAATCAAAAACATCTGTCGTTTCATCATACGATTCTTCGATAATTTCAGAAGAAATTCGGATCAAACTTCTTTGAATAAATTTTTGAAGAATAATACGCGAGTGAAACTCGATGTGAGCAGAAGACGCAATTTTCTGTGTCAGCTGAATCAAATAAAAATCACCTCCCGCAACATCTAACTTTCCATTTTTCTTTAATTGGGTCGAAACAGTCAACAAATCGATTGGCTGTGTTTCTGTAAAAAGTTGCAAAATCGCCTCAAAAATATGTTTGTGGGCATCTTTATAGAAAGCATCAGGCTGCAAAATATCAATTACATCATCTACACCTTTTTTATCAATCATCATTGCGCCAAGAACAGCCTCTTCAAGCTCAATCACTTGCGGAGGAAGCTTTCCTTTTTCGAGATTAATAATTGTGGTTTTATCTACCTTTACAGGGTTTACATTTTTGAAATTTTCCATATAGCGAAAGTAACAAAATTTAAAAAAAAAATGTCAGTGAGTTATAACTAGTACGATGTTTATAAATAAGTTTTTTTGTTGATAACCAAAAAAAAATCCGAAACCGTAGGGCTTCGGATTTTTAATCAATTTATTTGAATTTACTCTTTAAACTCGCCCATATTACTGTATTTGTCCATTCTTTGGGCAATTAAGTCGGCTGTTGATAAGTCTTTCAATTCGTTGTATCCTTTAGTGATATATTCTGCTACGGTCTTGAAAGTCGTTTCGCGATCGTAGTGTGCTCCACCAAGTGGTTCAGGAATAACATCATCAACTAATTTTTGTTTTTTCATGTCTGAAGAAGTCAATTTCAAAGCTTCAGCAGCACGTTCTTTGTACTCCCAGCTTTTCCATAAAATTGAAGAGCAAGACTCTGGAGAAATTACAGAATACCAAGTGTTCTCTAACATATAAACTTTATCTCCAACACCAATTCCTAAAGCTCCACCAGAAGCACCTTCACCCACAATAATTGTGATGATTGGCACTTGAAGACGAACCATTTCGAAAATATTTCTTGCAATAGCTTCACCTTGTCCTCTTTCCTCAGCTTCAAGTCCTGGATATGCACCCGGAGTATCTACCAAAGTAAGAACAGGAATTCCAAATTTCTCTGCCATTTTCATCAAACGCAAAGCTTTACGGTATCCTTCTGGGTTTGCCATACCAAAATTACGGTATTGACGTGTTTTTGTATTAAAACCTTTTTGTTGCCCGATAATCATAAACGATTGTCCGTTTATTTTACCAAGACCACCAACCATCGCTTTATCATCTTTAAAACCTCTGTCTCCATGAAGTTCTAAAAAAGTCTCACCACAAATTGCTCTGATATAATCTAAAGTATATGGTCTGTTTGGATGTCTTGACAATTGAACACGTTGCCAAGCCGTAAGGTTTTTATATATGTCTTTCTTAGTTTGCTCTAATTTTTTGTTGATTTCCTTGCACGTTGCTGTTACATCAACCTCAGATTCTTTTCCAATTACAACACACTTTTGCAACTGTTCTTCAAGTTCTTTGATTGGAAGCTCAAAATCTAAATATTCCATGGATTTTTGAATTTTGTTTTTAAATCGAACCGCAAATATAAAAATATTATATCATTGGCATAGTTAATTGTTAGTAAAGTATCAAATTGTGATTTAAAAGATAAGTAAACTATTACACTTCTTTTTTGTTTTTGTAATGTTTAAAAACCCCGTTTAAGATAACTGTAATTATAATTATTACGGCTCCGATATAAAATTCGGTGCTCATTTTTTCTTTTCCGCCAAGAATAAAATAAGCCAGCATAATTCCGTAAACTGGCTCTAAATTAGTCGTTAACATCACTGTATATGGCGTCAATTTCTGCATTACTTTTACCGATGCTGTAAATGCATAAGCTGTACAAATGGAAGCCAAAATAAACAGCCACATCCAATTGTTTAATGATAAAGTAAAAAAATCGGCAGTGAATTTTCCTTGAAATAAAAAGTATATTGTAATAAAAAAAACTCCCGCACCAAATTCATAAAACGTAATTACTGAAGGTTCATGATCTGAAATCAGTTTTCCATTCATTAGCGTAAATAAAACGCCAAGAATTATCGCAGCCAATGCATAATAAACACCTGTCAAGTATTTGATTTCAACTTGTAATATCAAAGCCAAACCAGCAATAATAACTAATCCGAAGAAAACTTCGTAAAATAATATTTTTCTTCCGTAGAAAAGCGGTTCCAACAATGAAGCAAAAAAAGCTCCTAAGGAAAATATGGAAAGCGTTATCGAAACATTTGAAACATGAATCGCCTTAAAAAAGAAAATCCAATGCAAAGCAATCAGCAATCCAACAAAAATCAGTTTAAAAAGCTCTTTTATTGGAACTTGGAAAGATTGTTTTTTGTACAAAATAAATCCGCCCAAAAAAATCATGGCTAGAAGCATTCTAAACCAAACCAAATTTTCAGCATCAATAGTAATCAAGGCGCCTAAAATGGCAGTAAAACCCCAGATAAAAACAATTAAATGTAGATTTAAATAACTTTTTAAATTATCGTTTCGCATTACGTAGTAGGTAAACTGCAAGAGTTCCAAAAACAATATTTGGGAACCAAACAGCTAATAAAGGTGAAAATGTAGATTTTTCGGCAAGTGTTCCAAATATTTTATCAAAAAACACAAATGAGAATGCAATTGCTATTCCGATAGCCAAATTAGTTCCCATTCCGCCACGACGTTTCATAGAAGAAACTGCAACGGCGATAATTGTCAAAATAAAAGCCGAAACCGGAACGCTGTATTTTTTGTAAAGAACAACCAAATAAGTATTGATGTTTCCAGAACCTCTTTTTCTTTCTTTTTCAATAAAATCGATCAATTTCCCAAGAGAAAGTGTTTCAGCGATATAAACAACTGGCGTCAAATCGGCTAGTTCAAATTTGAATTTCACTTCTTTTTCTGGAACCTTTTCAATAATATCATTCAATTCGCCAACCGTTCTTTTAGTATAATCGTATAAAACGTATGTTTTCTTTTTTGGATCCCATTTAATTCGGCTAGCTGAAATTTTATAGATCATTTTTTCTTTCTCAAAATGCTCCAGCGTAAAATTAAATGCCGTTTTAGATTCCTCGTTAAAACTGTTTACATAAATAAAATCATGATCATTCAGCTGGCGGTAAACATTGGTATTATTACCCATCATTTCAGCTTTTCCGTTTCCCTTTAAATACGTATATCTAAAATTATTAAATCCCTCGCTGGCAGCAGGAACAATAAAAAAACCCATCAAAAGCACAAAAATCGAAACGATTGAAGCACCAATAATATAAGGTCTCAAAAAACGTGTGAACGAAATCCCGGAACTCAAAATCGCGATAATCTCTGTATTGTTTGCCAATTTTGAAGTAAACCAAATCACCGATAAAAATAAAAATATCGGAAAAAGAGAATTGGCAAAATAAATCGTAAAGTTGTAGTAATAGAGCGCAATATCCATAAACGGAATCTTGTTCTCCAACATTTTATTCACCTTTTCAGAAACGTCAATTACAATCCCAATCGGAATAAATAACAAGATCATCACCGAAAAAGTGGCTAAATATCTTTTTAAAATATACTTATCTATTATTGTTAACATAGTAAGGTTTAATTGTTTATCTGTTTAATCGTTTAACCGAATAAACGATTAAACAAATAAACATATTTTAAAGTCTTTGGCTCATATTTTTAACCATCATTTCTTTCCATGGTCGAAAATCTCCGGCTAAGATATGTTTTCTCGCTTCACGAACCAACCACATATAAAAACCAAGATTATGAATTGTCGCGATTTGCTTTCCTAAATATTCGTTTGCAGCAAATAAGTGACGCAGATAAGCTTTTGAATATTCAGTATCGACAAAAGTATGCCCCATTTCGTCGATTGGAGAAAAATCAGCTTCCCATTTTTTGTTTTTGATGTTGATGGTTCCGTTTGCGGTAAACAACATTCCGTTTCTCGCATTACGCGTTGGCATAACACAATCAAACATATCAATTCCTAATGCGATATTTTCCAAAATATTAATAGGAGTTCCAACTCCCATTAAATAACGAGGTTTGTCTTCTGGAAGAATTTCGCAAACCACTTCTGTCATCGCATACATTTCTTCCGCAGGTTCACCAACCGAAAGTCCGCCAATTGCATTCCCTTGCTGACCCGCATTTGCAATATATTCAGCCGATTGACGACGTAAATCTTTATAAGTACTTCCTTGGACAATCGGGAAAAACGTTTGTTCGTAACCGTATTTATAAGGCACTTTTTCCAAATGATTAATACAACGATCCAACCAACGGTGCGTCATATGCATCGAACGTTGTGCATATCTATAATCGCAAGGATAAGGCGTACATTCATCAAAAGCCATAATAATATCAGCACCAATTGTACGCTGAATTTCCATTACATTTTCAGGCGTAAAAAAGTGATACGAACCATCAATATGCGATTTAAATTTCACTCCTTCTTCTTTGATTTTTCTGTTTGATGAAAGAGAATATACTTGATAACCGCCTGAATCTGTCAAAATATTACGATCCCAGTTCATAAATTTATGCAATCCTCCTGCTTTTTCAAGGATTTCAGTTTGTGGACGCAAGTACAAATGATAGGTATTTCCTAGAATAATATCTGGATTAATTTCTTCTTTTAATTCACGTTGATGCACTCCCTTTACAGAGGCTACCGTTCCAACAGGCATAAAAATAGGCGTTTCAATTACGCCGTGATCTGTAGTAATGCTTCCTGCTCTCGCTTTCGATTGCGGATCTTTTTGTAATAAATCGAACTTCATTTGTTTCTTTTTTCAGAGCGCAAAGATAAGCTAATTTCAGGATAATTTAATTAGATAATTTGTCAATTAGAAAATCTACTAATTAGATAATTTGCCAATTAGAAAATTAAGATAATGAAGCCTTGCACTTGAAACAAAACAAATTAAAAATTCAGAATTAAAATTTCGAATTTGGAGTTTAGAATTTAAAAATTAGAATTTAATATTTAGGGCGTTTCCCTCCGGGCCGGGCTATCCGCTATATTCCCAATTAACAAAAACTACGGCTAAAAAGCCTTGTTTTTCTAAATTGGGAGATGTCGCTTCTATCCCTAACGCGCACGAGTAATCGTTTTTTTGAGGTAATTTATAAAATGTAAAAGTTATAATCTTTGAGTATTAAAAATACAATCATAAAAAACATTAAATCACTAACTTTAAACAACTTAAAAATATTCATTACTAATAAAAACGAAAAAATCATGATAAATTCAGAAAACAAAAATCCATCAAAAGATAACCAAATCGAAAGAAATTTAGAAAACCTGAATTATCCTTCAAGCGAAGACATTTACAACCAAGAAGATAATTTAGACATCGATCCAGAAAACATCTCAACCGATAAGACAATCACTCAAAATGACAACGAATGGAAACAAAATAGCGACAAACTCGGAAATGATTTAGACATTCCGGGTTCAGAACTTGATGATGAACAAGAAGAAATTGGGTCAGAGGATGAAGAAAACAATTTCTACAGCGAAAGCGACACAAACTAATTTCATTTTAAAACTTTTTTTGCCACAGATTCTACTGATTAACATTGATTTTTCAATCTTTTTAATCCGTTAATCTGTGGCAAACTTTTATTGTCACTTTACTCAGCTTCTTTTTGCTTTTGAAATCGCATTCGTTATACCTCTCACAAGATAAATTTTAAAGATTTTAAAACGTTTTGTCCTTTTTTCTGAGATTAACAAAAAACGGCCAAAATTTCACAATTCCGTTAAACTAAAGCAGAAAATGATTTGTCTCCCCGCAAAATAACGACTACTTTTGCTCCAGTTTAAATTTTACATAGAAAATGAAGCCTAACACACAACAATTAAGCGATTTAACGATCCAAGTAAGAAGAGATATTCTTAGAATGGTACATGCTGTAAACTCTGGACACCCAGGTGGTTCATTAGGTTGTACTGAATTTTTGGTAACACTATATCAAAATATCATGGACCGCAAAGAAGGTTTTGATATGGACGGAATTGGAGAAGATATCTTTTTCCTTTCAAATGGTCATATTTCACCAGTATTTTATAGCGTTTTAGCACGTAGCGGTTATTTTCCAGTTTCGGAGCTTGCCACTTTCAGATTATTAAACTCTCGTTTACAAGGTCACCCAACAACTCACGAAGGTTTGCCTGGAGTTCGTATGGCATCTGGATCATTAGGACAAGGTTTATCTGTTGCTCTTGGTGCTGCTCAAGCTAAAAAATTAAACGGAGACAAACATTTAGTATTTACTCTTCACGGAGACGGAGAATTGCAAGAAGGTCAAAACTGGGAAGCTATCATGTATGCTTCTGCTAAAAAAGTAGACAATCTTATTGCAACTGTTGACGTTAACGGAAAACAAATTGACGGAACAACTGACGAAGTTTTAGCTATGGGAAGCCTTCGCGCTAAATTCGAAGCTTTTGACTGGGATGTTTTGGAAATCAAAGAAGGAAACAGCATCGATGCAATTATTGCTGGATTAACTGATGCTAAATCAAGAACAGGAAAAGGAAAACCAGTTTGCGTTTTATTGCACACAGAAATGGGTCACGGAGTTGACTTCATGATGCATACGCACGCTTGGCACGGTAAAGCGCCAAACAACGATCAGTTGGCGGCAGCATTAGCTCAAAATTACTCTAAAGATCAAGTTGATTACTAAAAAATGTACAGCTTTAGTGCACAATTTCAACTTAGAAACTTAGTTGCCTAGAAGCTTAGCATCTCAAAAAATAAAAAATGAAAAAATACGAAAATACAGGAAGCAAAGATACTCGTTCTGGTTTTGGAGCGGGAATGACTGAACTAGGTCAAAAAAACGAAAATGTTGTGGCATTATGCGCTGATTTGATTGGATCATTAAAATTTGATGATTTCAAAAAAAATCACCCAGAGCGTTTTTTCCAAATCGGAATTGCGGAAGCTAACATGATCGGAATTGCTGCAGGTTTGACAATTGGAGGAAAAATTCCTTTCACAGGAACTTTCGCTAACTTTTCTACAGGAAGAGTTTACGACCAAATTCGTCAATCTGTTGCTTATTCAGATAAAAACGTAAAAATTTGTGCTTCTCACGCTGGTTTGACTTTAGGAGAAGATGGAGCAACGCACCAAATCCTAGAAGATATTGGTTTGATGAAAATGTTACCAGGAATGACGGTAATCAATACTTGCGATTACAACCAGACTAAAGCTGCTACAATTGCTTTAGCAGATCACCACGGTCCAGCTTATTTACGTTTTGGGCGTCCAGTTGTAGCAAACTTCACTCCTGCTGATGAGCCATTCGTAATTGGAAAAGCAATCATGTTAAACGAAGGAACTGATGTTACTATTATTGCAACAGGACACTTGGTTTGGGAAGCGCTTATCGCTGCTGAAAAATTAGAAGAAAAAGGAATTTCTGCTGAAGTAATCAATATTCACACAATTAAACCGCTTGATGAAGAAGCAATTTTAAAATCAGTTGCTAAAACAAGATGTGTAGTTACTGCAGAAGAGCACAATTATCTTGGAGGTCTTGGAGAAAGTGTTTCAGGCGTATTAGCTTTGCACCATCCAACTCCACAAGAATTTGTAGCAGTTAAAGATAGTTTTGGAGAATCTGGAACTCCTGAGCAATTAATGGAAAAATACAAATTAAACAATCAAGCAATTGTTGAAGCTGTAGAAAGAGTGATCAAAAGAAAATAATTTTTTACTTTTCTTACTTTATAAAAAAACCTCGAAATTCACATCTCGAGGTTTTTTTTATTATCTTATTATCTATACAAACAGCTTTTATTTAGCTGAATGATGATTTTTATCAACATGTATTCTTAATCTTCCTGGAGAAGTATAATCACCTCCAAAAGCTGGAATACCCCATGTTTCAGTTTCATCAACATTTGGCGTACTAGGATTATCCGGAATTGGATCAAAAGGATAATACTTGCTTATTCCTGAAAAAGGAGCACCTGTAGGTTTTGTAATTTCATAGCGAGTAGTATAACCGTCACCATCATCATCAACATCTAAAAAGTCAGCAATTCCGTCGCCATCTGTATCATCTTTCATCCATGCTGGCGGATTTGGATATCTCACAACATCTCGTAAATCATAAACATAACCATTACCATTACCTTCTTTATTAACATCTTCAAAATAATCAGGAACACCATCTGGTTCTGAGGTTACACTTGTTCCTACAATTTTTATATCATGATCCAACCTAAAGAGACCAAACAATTTAAAACTGAATATCAAGCACGTATATGCCGGGAAGGCATCCTTTGCTTGTGAATAATATGCCAATCCAGATGGAAGAAACATCACGCCCGCTCCATAATTGTCATAGGTTATTTCTCCATTAGGAGCGGTGGTAGAAGTACCAATTCCGAATTTCGGAAAAATTTCACTCCATCCCTCAATTACAGTATTTGTTTCTCCATTAGATTGATCATACGGAAACAGGAACCAGCTCATTGCATATCCATGAGACGAATCAAATTCTTTATTATTCAACAAAGTACCTGTATAAGAAGCACTAATTTTATCAGTATTTGATGGATGTGCGCCCGTACCTTTTCTTAAAGTCAAATAATAAACTGTATAATACACATCATGATTATAAACTTCTCTAGACTCTAAAGGATAATCTTTTTGATCCCAGATTGAAGTTTGAGTACCGCCGGCAGGAATTTTCTCAAATACAATATCATAATTTGCGGTTACTTCCTTAATATAATTTGTCTTTAAATAATTTTCAATAGAATCCTTGTCTGCTTTGTATTGTTCCTTGTAATCCCTTACCGGAACTGTTTCCGGATCATCATCGCCCTTGTTGCAAGAAACCATAGCAATACCAGCTAGTAATAAAATAAAATAATATTTAAATTTATTCATTATTGTTAATTTTTTAGGTGCGCAAGATACAATATTGATTTATTTTTGTAAAGAATTTAACTTCGATTTTAGAAAAATTATGAGAATAGATAAATACCTCTGGTGCGTGCGTTATTATAAGACCAGAAACATGGTCACCGAGGCATGCAAAAAGAACCACATTACTGTAAATGGGCAGATTGCAAAACCTTCTAAAGAAGTTTTTCCTACAGACAAAATCACGTTTAGAAAAGACCAAATTACTCAAATTATTACCGTACTTGATATTCCTGAAAGTCGCGTGGGAGCAAAACTTGTCGATATATACCGCAAGAACGAAACTCCACCAGAAGCTTATGCTCATTTAGAGTTATTAAAACTTTCAAAAGAGCACTATAGAAAAAGCGGTACGGGAAGACCAACTAAAAAAGACCGTAGAGATATTGACGACTACGGAAATGAAATTTTCGACGAAGAAGATGACATCTAAATTTCAACAACAAAATTCCAAATTCCAATCTTGGAAAATCCATCTATTTACTTTTGGAATTTGGAATTTCAAAAATTGGAATTTTAAATTTTATAAATTTGTACTTTAGCAAAAAATAAAATCATGAGCAAAAACATCATCTTGACCAATCAAGAAATCGAACACAAAATCAAACGTATCGCTTACCAAATTTACGAAACCTTTGTTGATGAAGAAGAAGTCGTGATTGCCGGAATCGCTTCTAATGGATCTGTTTTTGCCCAAAAAATAGCCGCTGCTTTAAGCAGTATTTCAACACTAAAAGTTTCGACTTGCGAAGTTAAAGTTGACAAACAAAATCCGCAATTGCCAATTCAGACTTCCTTAACTAAAGAAGAGTACCAAAACAAAGGATTGGTTTTAGTTGACGATGTTTTAAATTCGGGCACTACATTAATATATGCTGTTCGTCATTTCTTAGACGTTCCGCTTAAAAAATTCAAAACAGCAGTACTTGTTGACAGAAACCACAAAAAATATCCAGTAAAAGCTGATTTCAAAGGAATTTCCTTATCTACTTCTTTATTGGAACATGTTCAAGTTGTTTTTGATGAAAACGGCGATAATTACGCTTTTTTAAGCTAAGATTTTCAAAATATCGGCAACCGTATCTTCGACTGATTTATTATCAACCGAGACTTTATGTTGTGCATGGTTGTAATAAAAGCTGCGGTCGAACAAGTGCTTGGCGATAAACTCTTTCATTTCTTCTTCATTCATTTCTGCAATCAGCGGGCGTTTGCTTTTATTGTGGACTAATCTATTATATAAAGTATCAATTGATGCTTTTAGATATACAGAAACGATATCATCGTTTTGAAGCAATAAATGATTATTCGCATAACATGGAGTTCCTCCACCAAGACCAATAATATAATTCTCTGAAGATTTTAATAATTCGACAAACATTTCGTGTTCTAATTTTCGGAAATATACCTCTCCATGTTTAGAAAAAATTTCATTTATAGACAAATTTGCTCTTTTTTCAATGCAAGTATCTAAATCCAGAAACGGAATATTTGTAATTTTTGACAAGTTTTGGGCAATTGTTGACTTTCCGCAACCCATGTAACCTAATAACACTATTTTTTTCATATTAATAAAACCTTATAAACTAAGACATTGGGAACTTTTTGTAAAAAAAGACAAATTTATAATAAAAATGCTTGGAAACTTCGAAAATAACTCCTTATATTTGCACCCGCATTCAAGAAACGAATATGACTCGATAGCTCAGTCGGTAGAGCACATCACTTTTAATGATGGGGTCCTGGGTTCGAGCCCCAGTCGGGTCACAAAATTTGTGATTAACAAAATAAGTTTCTTGAAAGCAATGACTCGATAGCTCAGTCGGTAGAGCACATCACTTTTAATGATGGGGTCCTGGGTTCGAGCCCCAGTCGGGTCACAAAGGTCGGGTAATTTATTTTACTCGACCTTTTTTCTTTTTAGGCCATGTGGAGAAACGGTAGACTCGCCATCTTGAGGGGGTGGTGCTCGTAAGGGCGTGAGGGTTCAAATCCCTCCATGGTCACTATAAATTTTGAAAACCTATTTTATTGTAAAATAAGCTTTTACAAATTATTGCGAAAAAGTGCTAAAAAAAGGCTTTAAAAGCTAAATAAAGTGCTTATATTTGCACCCTCATTAGAGAAAAACAATGACTCGATAGCTCAGTCGGTAGAGCACATCACTTTTAATGATGGGGTCCTGGGTTCGAGCCCCAGTCGGGTCACAAAGGCCGAGTAAATTATTTTACTCGGCCTTTTTTCGTTTTAGGCCATGTGGAGAAACGGTAGACTCGCCATCTTGAGGGCAACACCCAATTTAACATACAGACTTAGATCCCTACATGATCAGACAAAAGCGCAAATCTTTGTCATAATTCTAAAATTTCAAATAAGTATTTCAGCAAAAATATTACTTCAAAACATTTATATTTACATTACCTAAATGAAATATTTATAACCAATCCCGTAAATGCATGAAGTCAAATTGTGTAATTTTTATTGCAATACTTTTCATTGTCGCTTCTTGTCAAAAAAACAATGACAAAAAACTAACGAAAGATATACGTGGCGAATGGATTTACATCAAAACTCAAGACGAAAGAAAAGCTAAAAAAAATAACAATAGCAGAATTCCAACTCCCCCACCTTCTCCATTTGGCAACCATGTGCCAGGATTTGTTTTTTTAGAAAACAATTTATGCGAAAACAAATCGGGGTATTTTAAAACAAATGATGCACGAGAAAGAGAAAACAGAAAAATATATTTTTTAGGAACAAAAACTACGTATAAAATCGAAAACGATAGTTTGAAAATTTTTGATTTAGTCACGAAAACTTGGGAGAGTCAAAAAATACATTCGATTACGAGAGACACTTTAAAAATAGAAGAAAGCGACAGCATTTTTTCAAAATATGCGAGAACAACCTACAAAATAAACCCAAATGAAAATTATGACAGAATTATAGTTTCGTCTTCTGACTGTTACGGTTCTTGTCCTATTGCAAGCATAAGCATTGAAAACAATGGCAATATCATTTTTCATGGACAACATTATAATACACAAAACGGTCTTTTTAAATCTAAGATTTCTAAAAATGAATATCAAAAAATTCAAAACAGTTTTAAAAAAGCCAACATCATGAATCTTAAAAATAATTATGCTGGAAGTTGGACCGACGATGAAGAAATAACAATAACCTTTATAAAAAACAATAAAATAGTAAAATCTATCCGTGATTATGGAAGAGTATCGCCAACCGAATTAATATGGGCCTACACACCCGTTAGATATCTATATCAACAAATAAAACTCACACCATTAAAAGCCCATAAGATATCACTTCCACAATGGGAAATTATATTCAAAAAAGGAAATCAGATTTGCGAACCCACAAAAGCAGAAAGCTTCTATCTTATAACAGAAATATTAAAAGGCAAAGAAACCAATTATAATTTTGAACACAAATACCAGATCAAATTTTGGAATGATCAAAACAAAAAAGAAATAATCGATACTGATGGCAGATATTTTAAATGCAAGGACATAACCATTGATATTGGTTATAATTTTTTGACTGAAAATAATTTGAATGCTAAATTTAGCCTCAAGAATCCGTAGGATTAATATAAACTACAAACAAATAGCAGTGAAATCTTTTTTAGTCTATCTCAATATACTCAGACTCCCCTTTTTCATTTCCATCTGTCAGCCATTCCCAATTTAAGGTCAATTTCATTTTTCCATTCTCTAGCAGTGTAATTTGAGCCACTGCTTTTCCCGCTTTTAATTGGTTATCTGTTGTCAAACATTGATATAGCATATTCAATTTATTGGCTTTCAGTTCGGCAATAATTTTTCCGTATTTAATTGTTCCTCCAAAATAATCTGCCGTCACGAGATTATCTTCTTGCTTGTAATTAAAAACAGTTTCTGAATTCACTTGTCCGCTTTCTGAATTTTGAATAAGCGCAAATTTCTTGTTATTGAAATCAAATTTCCCCATTGTACTCTTTAGTTTTATTTCTTGTTTTACTTTCTGAAGTTTAAACTTACTAAAATTTTAAATTAGAAACCTTTCATTTAACCAACTTCGCACTCATCACTTATTATTTTCCGTTCCTCTACTTTTATTTGTTCAATCTGTAATAGAGAAATATCTTTACTAAAGGTTTCAAAAATTATCGATTTTAAAAATGAATAGATCTGTATCAAATTACTGGAAAACACAACTTATCGGATGGACTTCTGCTGCTTTGTATTGGGGATTATCGGGCTTTTTCTTAAGTAAATACTTCATCTGGGAAATGGGTTTGCTCGATTTCATTTTTGATATCATAATCGGCATCACATTAACACATCTTTACCGAAATTTTGCAATCAAAAAAGGATGGCACAAACTCAATCTAAAAAAATTGATTCCACGAATTATCGTCAGCGTTTTAATTCTTTCCCTATTTTATACAATTGCAATTGTGATCAAACTTTATTTGGTTCGCCTTCTGATCTTAAAAAGCATGACGCTTTCTTTTTCAGCTTTTTTCAAATCAGTGCAATTGCAGATTTTTATTACCGGAACCAGATTGATGTCTGTTTGGCTGTTAGCCTATCATCTATACCATTATTCAAGACTGGAATTAGAAACCGTAAAAGAAAATGCTCGCTTGTCTCTTCTTGTAAAAGAAGCGCAACTGCAAAACCTCAGCACACAACTCAATCCACATTTCTTTTTCAATTCTTTGAATAATATAAAATACCTCATTATAGAAAATCCAAATTTAGCCCGAAGAGCAATTGATCTTTTATCTGAACTATTACGAAATTCATTAAACAATAATTTTGTGCGATTCATTTCTGTGAACGACGAAATAAGCCTTGTCAAAGATTATCTTGAATTAGAAAAGATGCGATTTGAAGCGCGACTAACTACAAATATTGAAATCAATTCAGCTGTATCAGAACAGCTGATTTTACCTCTGAGCATTCAGTCGCTGGTTGAAAACGCGATAAAACACGGAATTGAGAAAAGAAAAGCTGGCGGATTTATAAATGTAAAAATCGAAAGGGAGAACAATTTTATTAAAATCAGTGTCCAAAACTCAGGAAAACTAGATTTCGACAGTAAAAACTCGGGTATCGGGTTGACTAATTTAAAAAAAAGACTCCAACTTCAATACAACGGAAATGCCTCTTTTGAAATTAAAGAGACTGAAAATGAAACTGTTTTGGCAACAATTTTAATTCCATCAAAATGAAAAAGATAAAAGTTATACTAGTCGATGATGAACGATTGTCACGAGAAGAATTAAAAAGAGCGCTGAAACTTTATCCCGATTTTGTTCTAGTTGCCGAAGCTGAAAATGCCGACGAAGCCAGACACTTGATAGAATCTGAGCAACCCGATTTAGTTTTTTTAGACATTCAGATGCCGGAAAAGTCCGGTTTTGATTTATTAGAATCTTTAGATTTTGTACCCTTGATCTTGTTTACAACCGCTTATGATCAATATGCCGTACAAGCATTTGAAGTCAACGCCTTAGATTATTTAATGAAACCCATAAGAGAGGAACGTTTTGCAAAAGCAATCGAAAAAATACGCAATACAATTAAATCGGAAGCTGAGCTGACTATACCTGAAAACCGACAAATTTTTATTAAAGATGGCGAAAAACGATTCTTCATTCGCACAGACGAAATTTATTTAATCGAATCGCTAGAAAACTACACCCGATTATTTTTTCAAGATAAAAAAGCGTTACAAAGACGCTCATTGAGACAGTGGGAAGAAATGCTTGATGAAAATACTTTTTTCAGAATAAACAGAACCGAAATTATAAATACAAAATACATTCAGGAAGTAATAAAAATAAATGGAGGAAGATTACAAATTAAACTCAAGACAGGGGAATTATTAGAAGTTTCCAATCGTCAATCGGTTAAATTCAAAAACAGCAACGGACTTTAAAAAAAGAATCCATGAAATTTATTTACAACATAGTCTTTCTAATTCTCTTATTTACAAAAGCATTTTCACAGCAAACACAAGCTATAAAATCAGAAGATTTTAAAAGTGCTTACGATATTCAAGACAGCGTGATGATCAAAACTCGAGATGGCGCGCTTTTATCGGCAATAGTCGTTCAGAAAAAAGGCAATCACACTCCAAAACCTGTTATTCTGCAATTTACTATTTATGTAAGAGATAAAGGTCGAGATTTAAGATCTTTAAAAGAAGCTGCAGACAAAGATTATATTGGCGTTATCGCCTACAGCAGAGGCAAAAGATTTAGCCCCGAAGAAATCATTCCTTACGAACACGAAGCCAATGACGCCTATGATGTAATTGACTGGATCAGCAAACAAAAATGGTGCAACGGAAGTGTTGGAATGTACGGTGGCAGTTACAATGGTTTCACACAATGGGCGGCTTGCAAAAAAATGCATCCCGCACTCAAAACCATAGTTCCAGCTGTTGCAAATAGACCCGGAATGGGACTTCCCATGGAAAATAATATTTTTATAAATCCCAATTACGAATGGTCTTTTTATGTAGGCAACACTAAATATTTGGACACCGTTGCCGGAAATGACCGACAACGCTTTAGAAAAATGATGTTTAAATGGTGGGAAACAGGCGTCGCTTATAAAAAAATGGACAGCATAGACGGTCAACCCAACAAATTACTCAAACGCTGGATTGTGCATCCTTCATTTGACGATTATTGGCAAAAAATGGCTCCTTTTGAAAAAGATTTTGCCCAAATAAACATTCCCGTATTAGCCTTTGACGGGTATTATAATGATTCTCAAAATTCTAGTTTATACTATTTAAGAGAACTTCAAAAATACAATCCGAAAGCACCTATTTATTTAGTTATTGGTCCGTATGGACATTTCGGAACTCAAACGGGCGGTGAAAAAAACCTATATGGCTATACTATTGACCCAATTGCGTTATTTGATATTAAAAAAACAACCTACGAATGGTTCGATTATATTTTAAAAAACGGCTCTAAACCGGAAATACTGAAAAACAAAATAAACTATCAGGTCATGGGAACAAACGAATGGCGAAGTGCGTCATCGCTTGATAAAATGCACAACAGTTTTCTTAAGTTCTATTTAACTGAGAAAAAAAAAGGTCAATTTTATGCTTTGGAAAACGAAAAGCCAAGTCAAAAAAAATGGCTTTACCAAGAAGTCGATTTTGCTGACAGACAAACGTTCAACAATGAATATTATCCAGACCCTATAATTAGAAAAGAAATCGACACGACAAGTGGTTACGCTTTTATAAGTGAACCTTTTAAAGATTCCATCTTAATAAACGGTTCTTTTTTAGGAGAAACAAAAGCCAGCATCAATAAAAAAGATATGGATTTAGGCGTTACGCTTTATGAAGTATTGCCTAATGGCGAATATTTTCATTTGTCTTATTTTATTGGCCGCGCCAGTTATGCAAAAAATAGTGCCAAAAGAATTTTATTAAAAGCAAATGAAATTGAAACGATTTCTTTTTCAAATACACATTTGATCAGCAAGCAATTAAACAAAGGAAGCCGTTTGCTGGTAGTCATCAATGTCAATAAAAATGCGTTTGCACAATTAAATTATGGAACAGGAAAAGAAGTCAGTGACGAAACGATCAAAGATGCCAAAGAGCCCTTAAAAATAAAATGGTACAATGACAGTTTCATAAAAATCCCGATTTGGAAATAAATAATACCTCTACAATTACAAACATTACTTTTATTTACTCTGATGATCAAAACTCAAAACCTCTTTCAAAACCCATTGATTATTGATTAAAAGGTAAACATGAGTAAACTTGGCTTCACTGGTAAAAACATCTGGCTTATTTGCTTCTCTTAAATAAAAATCATGGATTCCAGTCTGGACAACTCCGTAAAGTTTTCCTTCGCTATAAAGCGGATAGACTTCCAAACTTTCTGGTTTTACTTTCCTGATTGGTTTTTGAGGACCGTTTCCACAAATATTCTTTTTGACATTTTCCAAAAAAATCTTTTTATTCTGAATACCGCCTTGATCGTGATAAAAAACCAAATCAGGATGAATCGCTTTTTCCAGAAAAGCAATATCGCATTGATTAAAACTCTTTTCAAAGAAAATACTGTCGTGTTTTTTCAATGCCAAAAACAATTCAGAATCTTTTGCCGCTTGCGCGAAAGCTCCAATCGAAACATTCAATAAAAACAATACTAGGACTTTTTTCATATCTAAAATTTACTAATCGTTACTTTTTTCAAAATAAAATTTGTCTTTCTAATTTTCATTAAAAATAAAACAAACCCATTAAAAACAATTTTTCAAGTGCAATAATTTCTCTTTTTTTTAATTCTTCCAAAAAACAAAAACCCTTAAAACCTTAAAAACACTCAGATTATCAAATAATTGCAAAAATAGTTGTTAAAAAATTTGCGTAGCCAAATGACTTCATATAAATTTGTAGCCAAATAACTTCATATTATGAATTTAAGAAGAGATGTATTTCAGGCAATAGCCGATCCTACAAGAAGAGCGATATTACTTTTGGTTACTTCACATTCCATGACAGCTGGTGCGATCGCTTCCAATTTTGACACCGCGCGTCCAACAGTTTCAAAACATTTAAAAATTTTGACGGAATGCGAATTATTGCAGCAAACACAAAACGGACGCGAAGTTCATTACACGATTAATGCAAAAAAGATGAGAGAAATAGCCGATTTTATAGAACCTTTCCGTCAAATGTGGGACGAAAGATTCAACAAACTTGAAGATATTATGAAAAACTACAAACCTGAAAATTAACCACTATGGAATTAAAAACAAAAATAAGCGCCCAAGACGATAAACAAGAACTCATAATCACACGCGATTTTGATTTGCCTGTCGAATTGCTTTTTAAGGCCTATATCGAACCTGAAATTGTAGCGCAATGGATGGGAACCAGAGTTTTAAAACTGGAAAGCAAAAAACATGGCGGTTATCAATTTGAAACCAGCGACGCTAAAGGCAATGTCGTCGTTCAGATGAATGGTGTTATTCATGAATTTATTCCAAATGAAAAAATAACCCGCACATTTGAAATGGAAAATTCGCCTTTTGCCGTTCAGCTGGAATTTTTGGAATTTGAAAAAGTAACTGATTCCAAGAGCAAACTCACGATGCAAATCGTATATAAATCGGCAGATTTGCGAGATCAAATGCTACAATTGCCATTTAAGCAAGGCCTAAATATGGCTCACAATCGATTAGAAGAAATTTGTAACAAACTAAAATAAATGTATCATGACAAAAAGAAATAAAATTATCTATTGGGTTGCTACACTTTGGTTGGCACTAGGAATGACAGCAACAGGAATTGTACAATTGCTTCAGTCAAAAGACGAAACAGATAGAATGTCGCATTTGGGTTATCCAATTTATTTGCTAATTTTATTAGGAGTTTGGAAATTGCTGGGCGTCATAACTGTTCTAGCTCCAAAATTTCCGTTATTGAAAGAATGGGCTTATGCCGGATTTTTCTTTGCAATGTCTGGCGCGATATTTTCACATTTTGCGGCAAATGACAGCGCAAAAGATTTCTTTGGCCCAACGCTTTTATTAATTCTAACTGTAATTTCTTGGCATTTTAGACCCGCAGAACGAAAACTCATTAACGCTTAAACTTGTAAATAATGAATCCGAAAGTTGATTTTTTCTTTGACGAAGCCACAAAATGGCAGGAAGAGCTCGAACAAATGCGTGTCATTGCTCTTGAATGCCAACTTACCGAAGAATTAAAATGGGGAAATCCTTGTTATACATACCAAAACAATAACGTCATTTTAATTCATGCTTTTAAGGATTATTGCGCTTTTTTATTTTTTAAAGGCGCATTGCTAAATGACACTGACGGAATTTTGATTCAGCAATCTGAAAACGTGCAAGCGGCGCGTCACATACGATTTACAAATCTGCAGGAAATCATCGATTTGAAATCGATCTTAAAAACTTACATCTACGAAGCAATTGAAATTGAAAAAGCAGGATTAAAAGTGATTTTGAAAAAGACTTCTGATTTTCCTGTCTCCGAAGAATTTCAAAAGAAACTAGATGAAAATCCAGACTTAAAAAAAGCTTTTGAAACTTTGACTCCAGGCAGACAAAGAGCTTATTTGCTTCATTTTTCGCAACCAAAACAATCTAAAACACGAGAAGCCAGAGTTGAAAAACACACACAAAACATTCTTGACGGAAAAGGCTTAAATGATTAATCTGTTATTACAATAATTCACATCAACATGACAGCGAATGATATTTTAGAAAAACTTAAAGCTCTTGGTGATCCAAAAGTATTTGCTCAGAATAAAAAACGAGGCGCCAGCGAAAATCAATTTGGCGTAAAAATGGGCGATATTCGAACATTGGCAAAAAAAATCAAAACCAATCACGAATTGGCTTTGGAGCTTTGGGAAACCGGAAATGCCGATGCTCGTTTTTTAGCGATCCTAATTATCGAACCAGAAAAACTTTCGAAAGAACAAATTGCTAAAATGGTTTCTTCAGAAAAATTCGTTCATATTGCCGATTGGTTTTATTCGTATATTATAAAAGATTATTCAGATCGTGAAACTTTGCGGCAAGCATGGATGCATTCGTCTGATGTAATGCATGGGCGTGCCGCATGGAGCCTAACCACCGGATGCGTTGCCCGAAATCCTGACATTCTCGATTTGCCGGCTTTGCTTGACCGAATTGAAAATGAAATGCCAACTGCAGCTCCTGAAGTGCAATGGACAATGAATAGCACTTTGGCACAAATTGGGATTAAATTTCCCGAGTATCGAGCTCGTGCTTTAGCGATTGGCGAAAAATTAGGCATTTATAGAGATTATCCAACTTCAAAAGGTTGCACTTCTCCTTTTGCTCCAATTTGGATCAATGAAATGGTTCGCCGACAAGAATAAAAATCAAAAAAAAGCATCATGAAAAATAAAATTTCACAAGAAGAACAAGAACAACTCATTGCTATTTTGAAAGCTCGTTTTGAAAAAAACAAAAACCGTCATGCCACTATTGAATGGTCAAAAGTAGAAACAAAACTTACCTCAAATCCAGAAAAACTTTGGTCGCTTTTGCAAATGGAGAAAACAGAAGGCGAGCCAGATGTTGTTGGTTACGATGAAAATTCAGACGAATTTATATTTTTCGATTGCGTTGCCGAAAGCCCAAAATCACGAAGAAGTCTTTGCTACGATAGAAAAGCTTTGGATTCAAGAAAAGAACACAAGCCCAAAAACAGCGCCGTCGATATGGCCGAAGAAATGGGAATCGAACTTTTGACCGAAGAACAATACCGACAATTACAAGAACTAGGAAATTTTGACACCAAGACTTCAAGCTGGGTCGCTACTCCCGAAAATGTTCGCAAACTTGGTGGCGCAGTTTTTTGTGATTATCGATATGGCCGCGTATTTCTTTATCATAATGGGGCTGAATCGTATTATGCCGCGAGAGGTTTTCGGGGTAGTTTAAAAATTTAAATTAATCATGATTATTTCACAAAAGAAATTCTCTTACAAAACAAAACTTCACTAAATTCGTTTGGAAATAATTAATCACTAATCCCAAATTAGTTTATGAAAAACCTACTTTTAGTATCATTTATTATGATTACTTGCTCAACATGGGCACAATCTGCAACGGCTTATTTTGACAAAGCCATGAAAAAAGCCGAAGCAGGAAACACAAAAGGCGCCATCGCCGATTATACCAAAGCCATAAGCATGAACTCTAAATTTGTTGAAGCTTACCAAAACCGCGGTGTAGCAAAACTCAAGCTTAACGACTTAAAAGGCGCATTGGCAGATTTTAGCAAAACAATCGAATTAGACGATATGAACGCCGACGCTTTTACGGGAAGAGCAAATGTAAACTACAAATTAATGAACTACAACGAAGCAATTGCAGACTGTACTTCATCATTAGGCTTAAATCCGAAAGATTACATTGCTTACAATTTGAGAGGTTTGGCTTATAATAAAATTGGTGATAAGAAAAATGCTTGCAAAGATTTTTCAAAAGCTGTTGAATTAGGAAGCCAAAGCGCTATAAAAAACAAAGCCACATTTTGTAAATAATTGAGGCAAAAAACATAAAAACAGCCTGTAGAAATTTATCTACAGGCTATTTATTTTTAAATATATTGACAAAAAACCACCTTAGATTGACTCTAAATAGTTGTGATTTTTTATCAAAAAAATAAAATAATGCGAAAAAAAGCCTCTTTTAACCCAATTAAATCAGTATGTTACTACAAACTCTCAATAATCGATCATTTTGCTAAAGTTTTAAAGTTTTTTTCAGATTTTATTCTATTTTTGTTTATTCAACAATCGAAAATGGTAAACAATATAAAAACAGTTTTCAGCATAAAAGATCTTGAAAACTTATCTGGAATTAAAGCGCATACAATTCGTATTTGGGAAAAGAGATATAATATTCTTGAACCTATGCGAACTGATACCAATATCAGACTATATAATTTACAAAATTTACAGAAGCTTTTAAATATTACCTTACTGCATGAGTACGGATATAAAATATCTAAAATTGCTACTTATCCTGAAGACAAAATTCCGCAGCTAGTACGTGAAATCATATCAAAGAAAAATTCACAAAACTATGCAATCACGTCATTCAAAATGGCGATGATGAATTTTGACCAAGAATTGTTCTTCAATACTTTCGATTGGCTTATTTCAGAAAAAAGCTTTAAGGAAGTTTTCAAAGAACATTTTCTACCCTTGTTGAAAGAATTAGGATTATTGTGGCAATCTGAAACCATTACGCCAGCAAATGAACATTTTATGAGTCATTTGATCAAGCAAAAGATTTTAATTTATACCGAAAGCCTTCAAATATTAAAACCAACCAAAACAGATCGAATTTTTGTTCTCTCATTGCCATTGAATGAAATTCATCAAATTGGTTTATTATATCTGCAATACGAAATTTTATCAAGAGGATACAAGACCATTTATCTTGGCGAAAGCATGCCGATTGAAAACCTACAGGATCTTACACGTCATTTTGAGAACATTACTTTCGTTTCTTTTATGACCGTACAGCCCGATAGATCGGTTATCAATCAATATGTGAAATCAATGGGACAGAAATTGCTTCTAAAAAATAACGAAATCTGGCTTATGGGGAATATGGTCGAGCATATTGATCAATCCAATCTTCCTCAGCGCATTCGCATTTTTGATTCGATGGAAGAAACTATAGAAGAAATACAATGATTTTGTTTAAAGTTTTTGTATATTTGTTAAACAAATGACAAAAACGATAATCATATTAGGTTCAGGCTTTTCTTCGTTAGCCGCTTCTTGTTACTTGGCAAAGCAAGGGAACAAAGTAACTATCTATGAAAAAAATCCAACGATTGGCGGGCGCGCTAGACAATTCAAAAAAGATGGTTTTACATTTGACATGGGACCAAGCTGGTACTGGATGCCCGATGTTTTTGAACGTTTTTTCCAAGATTTCAACAAACAGACTTCTGATTATTATGAGCTTATCAAACTAAATCCAGCTTATCGGGTTTATTTTGGAACAAATGATTTTATCACAATTTGTGATAATTTGGAAGAAATCAAAACCACTTTTGAAACAATCGAAAAAGGAAGTGCAGAAAAACTTCAAAATTTCATCAATCAAGCCAAAAGCAATTATGATATTGCGATTAAAGATTTAGTTTATCGCCCAGGAATTTCGCCATTAGAATTGATTACTCCAAAAACGGCTTTAAAACTCAATCAGTTTTTAAGCAATGTGAGTGAGGATATCCGCAAGAAATTCAAAAATGAAAAATTAATTCAGATTCTGGAATTTCCGGTTTTATTTCTCGGAGCAAAACCCAATAAAACGCCTTCATTTTACAATTTCATGAATTATGCCGATTTTGGTTTAGGAACTTGGCATCCAAAAACAGGAATGTTTGATGTAGTTCGTGGTCTTGAAAAATTAGCTTTAGAACTCGGCGTAACCATCAAAACCAATTCGCCAGTTGAAAAAATTATCGTGGAAAACAAAACCGCAACCGGAATTGTAAGCAATGGTGAAATCATAAAAGCCGACATTGTTTTAAGTGGCGCCGATTATCAGCATACCGAGACTTTACTCGAAAAAGAACATCGTGCATACTCTGAAAAATACTGGCAAAGCCGCGTTTTTGCGCCCTCTTCGCTCCTATTTTTCATTGGTTTCAACAAAAAAATAGAGAATATCTCGCATCATGCTTTATTTTTTGATGTTGATTTCGACAAACATGCGAAAGACATTTATGACGATCCTAAATGGCCAAACGAACCTTTGTTTTATGCCAATTTCCCATCAAAAACAGATTTGACTGCCGCGCCAAACAATATGGAATCTGGTTTTTTCTTAATTCCGTTGGCACCCGGAATTGAAGATAATGAAGTGCTTCGGGAAAAATATTTTGAAAAAATAATCTCGCGCTTTGAAGAACTCACACAACAAAGCATTCGACATAACATTATATTTAAGAAATCATTCTGCAAAAATGATTTTGTAACAGATTACAACGCGTACAAAGGAAATGCTTACGGAATGGCCAATACACTATTGCAAACCGCTTTTTTAAGGCCAAAACTAAAAAGCAAAAAAGTACGTAATTTATATTTTACAGGACAATTGACTGTTCCTGGTCCAGGGGTTCCGCCTGCTTTAATTTCGGGAAAATTGGTTGCTGAGTTAATTCAAAAATCTTTTAGATCTTAAAAAAATGAAATCACTATTCGACGCCGTTTCTTTCAAATGCAGTAAACTCGTTACGCAAAATTACAGCTCCTCTTTTTCATTGGCAGTAAAAATGCTGTCCCCAAGTATTCGCGATGCTATTTACAGCATTTATGGTTTTGTTCGGTTTGCCGATGAAATCGTAGATTCATTTCATGCTTATGAAAAAGAATACCTAATAGATGATTTCGAAAAAGAATATTACAAAGCAATGGAGCTCGGAATCAGCCTAAATCCGATATTAAATTCCTTTCAGCATACCGTTAAAGAATACAATATCACAGACGATTTAGTTCAGGCTTTTTTGCGTAGCATGAAACTCGACCTCATCAAATCAACATACCACACACAAACCGAATATGCCGATTATATTTATGGTTCTGCCGATGTTGTTGGCTTAATGTGTTTGAAAGTTTTTGTGGCTGGAAAACAGCATAAATACGAACAATTAAAAAATGAAGCCATGAGGTTAGGCTCAGCTTTTCAGAAGGTTAATTTTTTAAGAGATTTAAAAGATGACAATACTATTTTAAACCGAACTTATTTCCCAGGAGTGAATCTGGAAAATTTCAATGAAGATTCGAAAGCGCAAATCATAAAAGAAATCGAAGAAGATTTCAAAATCGCTTATCAAGGAATCGTCAAACTCCCAATGGAAGCAAAATTTGGCGTTTACACTGCTTATGTTTATTATAAAAAATTACTGAAAAAACTGAAAAATACGCCTTCACATGAAATTAGAAACTCTCGAATTCGGGTTTCTAATTATGCAAAAGCAGGGCTTTTAGCGCAGTCTTTTGTGACTTATAAATTGAAGTTGGTTTAATTTCTTTCAGCTTTATCGTTACAATTAAGCCAACAGTTTGTCATTTCGACTAAGGAGACTCGAGCGATAGCGAACAGGCGAAGCAAATCTTCGCAAGTAGCTCCGTAATCTAAAGTGACAATCTTTGTCGAGTTTCTAGCTAAGATTTCTCCTTCGTCGAAATGACAAGATTGAGAGAAGTGCGGACTTTAAAACAAAAAATATTCTTTAGAGTCAATCTTTTATAATTTAAAGCTAAACTCAAAAAAAATAAATTGATAATTTTAAAACATCAACATTTATAAAATGATTTCTTTTTTAATCTTTTTAAGCGTTTTTCTATGCATGGAATGTGTTACTTGGCTCACGCACAAATATGTAATGCACGGGTTTATGTGGTATTTTCACGCTGATCATCATCAGCCAAAATACGAGCACACTTTTGAGCGCAATGACATTTTCTTTGTGATTTTTGCGATTCCGAGTATTGCCTTGTTTTACTTTGGTGTTCAAGGCGGATTCAATTATCTGTTTTTTGTAGCCTGTGGCATCACGCTTTATGGAGCCTGTTATTTTTTGATTCACGATGTTTTGATTCATCAGCGTTTTAAATGGTTCAAAAACACCAAAAATAAATATTTAATCGGACTCAGAAAGGCACATAAAATACATCATAAACACCTTAATAAGGAAAAAGGAGAATGTTTCGGGATGTTGTTTGTACCATTTAAATATTATAAAATGTAAAATATTTTGGGCGTTCTCCGCCGTGCGGATCGGTTTTTTCGTTCCCGCTTCCCGATGAAAAATCGGGAGAGCTCCACTGCAACCCCTAACGCTCGCGTTTTTTAAGAACAATTGATTCAACGAGAAAATGAAATTATACAAAATAGAAACCGTTCAGTATGTAAATTCAAGCGTTGAGGACTGCTGGGATTTTTTCTCCAGTCCAAAAAACCTGCAAACCATAACGCTTGATAATATGAGTTTTGAAATCCAAGATTTCGATGACAAACGAATGTATCACGGACAAATCATAACCTATACATTAAAACCGCTATTCGGAATCAAAATTTCGTGGGTTACTGAAATTACGGCCTGTAAGGAAAACGAATATTTCATCGACATTCAGCGCTTCGGTCCATATAAATTATGGCATCACAAACATTTTTTTGAACGCACAGAAGATGGCCGAACAAAAATGACCGACATCGTTCATTATGCACTCCCGCTAGGAATTCTAGGCCGATTTATGAATACACTAATTGTAAAAAACAAACTAAAAAACATTTTCGATTATAGACACAACAAAATCGAAGAATTGTTTAATTCGAAACCACAGCCACAAATTGTACAACTTAATGGCAAACAAAAAAGTTTTTAAGATATAAAGCAAAATGTTTTTTTTTATCTCGCAAAGACGCTAAGTCACAAAGCATTTTCTGTCAAGCTTTTCAATAAAACTTTGCGTCTTTGCGTCTTTGCGAGCAATTTTCGGCATGAGAAGAAAAATAACTTAAAAATTCAATTAGCAAAAACAATGACAAAACAAAAAGTTACTCTTTTCTGGTTCAGACGCGATTTACGTTTAGAAGACAATACAGGATTATTTCACGCTTTACAATCAAATTTTCCTGTTGTGCCTCTTTTTATTTTTGATGATGATATTTTAGACCATCTTCCTAAAAACGACGCAAGAGTAACTTTTATATACGATTCGCTTGAAAAAACAAACTCCGAATTAAGTAAATTCAGTGCTTCAATTCTGATCAAAAAAGGAAAAACTAAAAATATTTGGAAATCTCTTATTGAAGAATTTGATGTCCAAAACGCCTTCTTTAACAAAGATTACGAACCATTTGCCATCAAACGCGACAACGCGATTACGGCTTTATTAAAAGAAAACAATATTGAAGTTTTTTCTTTTAAAGATCACGTTATCTTCGAAGAAAAAGAAATCACAAAAGCTGATGAAAGTCCTTATACCGTTTACACACCTTATAAAAACAAATGGCTTGAAAAATATCATTTTTCTGGTTCAGCTCCCGAATATGATTCCATTACATTGTGTTCAAATTTTGCAAAAAGCAATTTCAAATTTCCTGAATTATCCGAAATTGGTTTTGAAAGAAGTGCTATAAAAGTACAACCACATAATTTATCCCAGATTTCAAATTACAAAGAAACTCGAGATTTTCCTGCTTTAGACAGCACCTCGTATCTTTCGCCTCATTTGCGTTTTGGAACTGTGAGCATTCGTAAATTAGTGAATTGGGCAGACCGAAAAAATCAAACTTTTTTAAGCGAATTGATTTGGAGAGAATTCTTCATTCAAATTCTATTTAGTTTCCCAAATTGTGTCAATCATAATTTCAAATCCAATTACGACGGAATCCAGTGGAGAAATAACGAAGAAGATTTCAAACGCTGGTGCTCTGGAACAACTGGCTACCCGATGGTCGATGCAGGAATGCGTCAGCTTAATGAAACGGGTTATATGCACAATCGCGTGCGCATGGTTGTGGCGAGTTTTTTGTGCAAACATTTGCTCATCAACTGGCAATGGGGTGAAGCGTATTTTGCAGAAAAACTTTTGGATTTTGAATTGGCTTCAAATGTAGGAAACTGGCAATGGGCGGCAGGAACGGGTTGCGACGCAGCGCCTTATTTCAGAGTCTTTAATCCTGAAATTCAACAACAAAAATTCGACGGAAAAGGCGAATACATAAGAAAATGGATTCCTGAATTTGATTTTGGTTACAACGAACCTATGATTGATCATGCGTTTGCACGAGATCGCGCGATTGCGACTTATAAGGCTGGAATAATTAAATAAAATTCCAAATATTTAAATTCCAAATTCCAATTATTACCTAAATACCTAAATAAAATTCCAATCTTTTAAATTTCAAATTCCAATTATGGGCAATCTTGTTATCCTGAGGAATGACAAACAAGACGAAAAAAACCTTTGCCAAAATTTTAAACTTTGACAAAGGTTCAAAGTATAATATTGGAATTTGGAATTTAAAAGATTGGAATTTTACCCTCCTAGTATTTCAAATAATTCTCAACAACAATTTTAGCTTTCAAATCGAACATTAAATTGTATAAACCGAAGAACGTGCGATTCATATAAATAAAGTGTTTAGAACCTCTATTTCCATTCATTTTTTTCAAGTTTGTATCTTCTGAAAAACGTTTTCCTAATTCGGCTATGGCGTTAAAGAATGTTTCATCAGCAAAATCGAAAGTTTCGTTTTGAAAAGGTCTTGTGAAAAGCGACAATAAATCATGAAACATTTCCGTAAAATATTCAATTTCTGCTGGCGAATCATCTTCACGAAGAATTTCTAATTCGAATAGTTTTTTATTAAAAAGCTTTTCATCTGTAATCACATTTTTATTGATCAGCTCAAAATATGGTGTGTAAAAATCATCTGGAATTTGTTTCATACAACCAAAATCCAAAGCGATCAACTGGTTTTGATCGTCAACCAAAAAATTTCCAGGATGTGGATCTGCGTGCACTTTTCGCAAAACATGAATTTGGTACATATAAAAATCCCAAAGCGCCTGCCCTATTTTGTCGCCAACTTCTTGATCTGTATTTTTTGCTGTAAACTCAGAAAGATGAATTCCCGTCATCCAATCCATCGTAATAATTTTCTCAGATGAAAACTCTGGGTAATAATTCGGAAAAATGATATTTTCTATTTTATTGCATGCATCTACAACTTCTTGGCTTTGTTTTAATTCCAGCAAATAATTAGTTTCTTCAATCAGTTTGTCTTCGACTTCTTTGAAATATTTATCCGAATCTTTTCCTTGAAGATTAAACATTCTGATGGCAATTGGTTTAACCAAAGCCAAATCTGAAGAAATACTGTTGGCAACGCCAGGATACTGAATTTTAACCGCTAGTTTTTTATCCTTTTTCTTAGCCAAATGTACTTGGCCAATACTCGCTGCATTTACCGAATTTGGATTGAATTCATCAAAAATTTCATAAGGTGTTTTTCCGAAATTGCTTTTAAACGTTTTTAAAACCAAAGGAGCAGAAAGTGGCGGAACAGAAAACTGGGAAAGCGAAAATTTCTCCACATAGGCCTGAGGCAGGAAATTCTTGTCCATGCTAAGCATTTGTGCCACTTTTAACGCGCTTCCCTTTAAACTTTTTAATCCGTCGTAAATATCTTCGGCGTTATTCTCATTTAATTTATCACGGGTCAAATCTGGATTCACTATTTTTTCGGCATAATGTTTTACATAGTTTACTCCAATTTTAGCGCCGGTTTGAACCAGTTTTCCTGCTCTTTCAATTTTTGAGGTTGGAATATAATCGATTGTTTTCATTGTTTGCTGTAGATTTTTTCTTTGAACAGAAATTTCCCGAGATCTATCAAGTGATTCATTGGTGCAACATTCATTAATTCAAATGATGCATTAACTGATTTTTCGATAAAAATATCGGTTTTCTCAAAAGCGGCAGATTCATCATCCATCCAGAATTTAATGGTCAGCATTAATTGCAACCAAGCCGATTCTTGAATGGCGCTTTCTTGAAATTTTTGAAGTTTTTCTTGTTCAAGTCTGTAATCATCGGTCAGAATTTCAGAAACGTAATCTTTAAAACTATTTCTGAGCGAAGTTAATTGTACTAAATTTTTAAGCGGATTTCTGTCTATTTTAAGCGATTGGAGGACATAACTTCTGTTGGCTGTCAAAATCTCGAAGAAAGTATAATAGAAACTCAGCATTTTATTCTTCATATCATATTGCTGATATTCTTCATTTTTGTGCAACAGATTTATAGTGTTTTCAAAAAACAGTCGAAATATTTCTTTTTCTAAACCTTCCAATGTTCCAAAAAAAGCATAAAACTCAGCTTCTGTAAAATCATTTTCTTTTGCAAAATGATAAACTGATTTTGGTTTTTGGCCTTTTTCTAAAACTTCATCCATATATTTTGAAACGATATCATCTTTGGTAATTACCTTTTTTTTAGTCGCCATTTTATTAAAATTTAGAATTTGCTATAAAGGTAAACATTGTTTAAGTACCTTTACTAATCCTTAAACAATAAGTACTGTTAAATATATTATAAACTCTTATGTCTCAAAATATTTTACTTACCGGCGGAAGCGGATTTGTGGGTAAACATCTGACTGATGTTCTTATCGACAACGGCTTTTCGGTGTCTGTTTTGAGCCGAGAAGAACGAAAAGATACGCCATCAATAACGTATTACAAATGGGATTTGAAAAAGAATTTCATTGAAAAAGAAGCCATTTTAAAAGCCGATTATATCGTGCATCTCGCCGGCGAAGGAATTGTGGAGAAAAGATGGACCAAAAAGCGCAAAAAAGCAATTTTAGAAAGCCGGACAAAACCTATTGAGCTTATTTTTTCTATTTTAGAAGAAAATAACAAAACCTTAAATGGCTTTATTTCGGCATCGGCAGTTGGGATTTATGGTGCGATTACGAGCCATAAAATTTGTATTGAAGAAACACCTCCTGCAAACGATTTTTTGGGCAGAACTTGCCAAGAATGGGAAAGCCGGGTGGACAAAATAAATACATTAGGCATTCGGACGGTAAAAGTGAGAACCGGAATTGTATTTGGGAAAGAGGAAGGTTTTCTGAAAAAAGTTGCCCCGAGTTTTAAAGCAGGTTTTGGGGCCGTTTTAGGAACAGGAAAACAATATTTGCCTTGGATTCATATCGATGATTTATCTGAAATTTATCTCAAAGCAATTACAGACGAACACATGCACGGCGCGTACAATGCCTGCATTACAGACAATACAACAAATTCTGGATTTTCAAAAACATTTGCTACGATTTTAGGCTATTCGATCTGGTTGCCAAAAATACCTGCTTTTTTCTTAAAGTTAACGCTCGGAGAAATGAGCAAAGCGGTTTTGAAGGGACAACGCGTTTCGTCTCAAAAAATCCAAAAAGCAGGATTTGAGTTCCAGTTTACTGATTTAGAAAAAACACTTTTAAGTTGTTTGCATTAAAAACGACTCAGATTTTGTATATTCTTGAGGCTAATATGCTGCTACCCATTTATTTTAAAGCCTTACGAATTTGTGAAATCTGAGTCATTTTTTATTTCATGATTCCCGCTAAATCGGTATTGACTGTTTTTGATATTTTGTTGGCCACAACATAAGGGATTTCAATATTAAAATCTTCTACTGAAATTGGAAAACTTGAAACAATCTGAATTCCTTCGGGAACTCTTTTCATGAGCGCTTTTACTGCGATCATTTTTGATTTCCCGTGCAGATATAATTTCCCCTTAATATCATATTCTTTTTCGGTTTCGTCGATATTTTTCAAATCAAATTTTTCGATTTTGCCTTTAAAAACGGCTTTAGGATAGCGATGGCTTTCGATATAATTATCATTAAAATGCTCTTGCATCAAGTCCATTTTAAATCGAAAATCTTTGATAACAACAGTACAAATGAGCGTACTGCTTTCAGGTTCAAGAACAAGCGTTCCGAGCTTATTTACTGCTTTCACTTCTTCAAAAAAAGGAACCGAAGCTTCGAAATTTACAACCGCTGTATTGGTTTTAAATTTTTCTTGAGCAAACAAAGAAAATGCAGTAAAAAGTAAAATTAATAAAGTAGTTCTTTTCATAATCGTCAGCATTAAACAATTATGTCATTCGATTTTTTTATTTTAAGAAGATAAAAATCAGAACTTAAGATAATAGCTTAAAAAATAGAATGGCAGTACTCCGTGAATATTTCATAACCGAATAAATATATATTTAAAGTTACGAAATTCCTCTGTACAAAATTATTGAACTACTGCTAAAAATTTGTGAATATTTTGGGCCTAAAATTGGGTTTTGAATTGTGAATTGTGAAGTCCCTACGGGACAAAACAATTGTGTTTTATTATATTTCTACCAATATATAATCTCTACGAGATATTCCGCTAGGAATCAAATATTGGTAGAAAATAAAATTATCCAACAGAAGAAGTGTCCCGTAGGGACTACACTTTGCATATTCAAAAAATCTAACTAATTTCTAAAAGCACATTATATTTCTCAAGACTTGCTAAATCTTCAATCGAACTTATATTAGCGATTTTCTCGTGTTCTTCGATTTCTTTTTTGATTTCGATGTGCTTGATGGCTTTTCTAAAACGGCGCACCTCTTCAAGATTCGACAAAATAAGTCCGGGAACTTGAACGCTTTTCCCATCTTTATCTTTGGCAACCATTGTAAAATACGATGAATTACAATGTTTTATCACTCCAGTTTGAATATGTTCTGCCTCAACGCGTATGCCAACAACCATCGAGCTTCTTCCCACATAATTTACAGAAGCTTTCATAGTAACCAATTCACCAACTTCAATAGGTTTCAAAAAGTTCACTGTATCTACCGAAGCGGTTACACAATAATTTCCGCAAAATTTTGATGCCGACGCAAAAGCAATCTGATCCAGTAATTGCAAAATATATCCTCCATGAATTTTGCCACTAAAGTTGGTATGCGACGGCAGCATTAATTCTGATATGCTAATTTTTGAGGAAGAAACGGGTTTAAAATTTGTAGTCATGCTTTTTTGTTTTTTGGAATGGTTAGTTTTTTTTAACATATAGAAACACAGCTCATTGGGAACGTAAAAAAAGGCGTTTCACTTCCAAAAATTCACATAGCAAACTATGTGTTAGAAACTAATTTCTTTCTTTATTCTCTTAAAGACAAAGTAAGTCTATGTCCTCTATATGTTTAAATATTTTTAGTTTAATAATTCATTTTCGTCTGAATTTAAAGCCCTTGAAATAATATTCTCGGGAAGTGATTTCTTGGCTTTTGCTCCCATTTTTTTCAGTCTTTCTACGCTAGAAATCAGATTTCCTTTTCCGTCAACTAATTTGTTCATTGCGCTTTCATATTCGGTTTTGGTGTCTTTTATTTTATTCCCAATTCGAACCAAATCGGTCACAAAACCTTCAAATTTATCATAAAGCGCTCCAGCTTGTCTGGCAATTTCAAAAGCGTTTTCCTGTTGTTTTTGGTTGGTCCACATACTGTCGATCGTGCGCAAAGTCGCTAATAAAGTACTTGGCGTAACTATGACAATATTTTTGTCGAAAGCTCTATTATATAAAGTCGAATCTTCGTTTAAAGCAATGGCAAAGGCAGGTTCAATCGGAATAAAAAGCAACACAAAATCTGGGCTTTCCATTTGATACAAATCGTGATAATTTTTATTTCCGAGCTGTTCTACGTGTCTTTTTATAGAACTTACGTGTTCTTTCAGAAAATCGATTTTCAATATTTCAGATTCTTCATTGACCCATTTTTCATAGGCCACAAGCGAAACTTTAGAATCGACAATCATCTTTTTCCCATCCGGAAGATTGATGACAACATCTGGCAAAACTCGAGTTCCTTCGGTATTGGTAAAACTTTGCTGCACTTCATATTCTCGTCCTTTTTCCAAACCCGATTTTTCTAAAACACGTTCTAAAACTAGCTCACCCCAATTTCCTTGCATTTTGGTGTCGCCTTTTAAAGCTTTGGTCAAATTCAGCGTTTCCTTGCTCATTTGCGCATTCATTTCGCTTAAACCTATAATCTGCTGGCGCAAAGCGGCATGATAATCGATACTTTCTTTATGTGTTTGTTCGACCTTTTTCTCAAATCCTTGAATTTTATCTTGGAGCGGCAACAAAATGCTTTTCATGTTTTCGCTATTCTGTTCCGTAAATTTTGCCGATTTTTCTTCGAGAATTTTATTGGCTAGGTTTTCAAATTCTTTAGTGAATTTTTCTTGAAGTTCGGTTATTTCGACTTTTTGCTCTTTATGGCGTTCCCATAAATTTTCAAAATCAACTTCTTTTTTTGAAAGCTGAATTGCCAGACTATCTTTCTCAGTTCTGATACTTTCTTTTTCAGCATTAATTGATAACAACTGTTTTTGAAAATTGCTCCTTTCACTTTCAAATTGTTCCTTTTGCAACTGCAGCTGATTTGCGTTTGCATTTAATTTTTCCTCCAAACTTACTTTTTCAGTTTGCGATTTGGCCGTCATCAACTGTTTTCCTAAGTAAATACCTAAAAACAATGCGATAATAAAAGCCAGTAGAATTGGGAGAAAGTCAAACATAACTAAGTTTTTTTTAAGTAAAAGTACGCAATAATACGTAGTTCTGATTTTTTAAAATTAAAATTTCACTAATTCGTGCGCATTCTAAATTAAACAAACATTTCAAAAAAATTGAAGAAAAAAATATTTTCGACGCAACCATTTTAAACCTCAACCATCTACAATAATATAACCTATTAAAATAATATAATGAAAAAATTAATGTTGAGCTTGTTTATAGCTTTTGGATTGAGCGGATGTTCGCTTGGAAATGATGATATAAATATGGATTGTGGCACAAATACAGACGTACCGTTTGCAGGTTATCCGCTTTTATGCAACTACGCAGTTAAAACATTGCCTAATAATCCTGTTGCTGCTGTGGTGACAAGCGAGGAACAAATGACAACTCTTTTTACAAAACACGAAAATACTTGTCCAGTAGCTACAGATCCTACTATTGATTTCAGTAAAAACATGTTAATTGGTATTTTTGCAGGTGTCAAAGCAACAAGTGGCTATTCTATAAAAATGACATCGGTAGTTCAAAACAACTGCGAAATTGTAATCAATTATTTTGAAAGTGGCCCTCAATCAGGCGAAACAACATCTTCAACTCCAACCTATCCTTCGGATTTTATTTTGATTCCGAAATCATCTAAAACAATCATTTTCAATAAAACTAATGAAAGTCCAGACAATATTATTATTGGAAGTTATTATGGCGAATGTACAGGATCTGACTGTCAAAACTTCTTTCAATTAAATGATTTCAACATTTTGAAATTAGTTAGCACTGCTCCAGGAAATTTCAATTTTGAGCAGTCTGCTTATTTTGCGAAAACAAAAAGAAATGAATATACCACTTTCGGAAAATTAATCCCAGCAGAAATTTATGCCTTAAAAGGACAAACTAAAACGTACGGCTCTCCAGACGCTGCAGATCAAGGTGGTATTTTCTTCCAATTAAAACAAGGCGCTTCAACAACTAAAATCTTTATCGACAACAACGATACGCCAGATCAAAGCGAAGATATTAAGACTTTCAAAAAAGCGATTAAAGATAAAATCACAAGTTTAAAATAATCTGATCATGAAGAAACATTTTTTATTTCTTATTGTCTTTGGACTTTTTTCCAATGCGTATTCGATTGATGCTTCAAAAATAAATTCGGAATCAATTGTAAATACTTGGATTTGGGAAAAATCTGTCGGAGGCGCGAGCAATCCATATACCGCGACACCAAAAACAGCTGGTTTTACCAAAAAAGTAATCTTTACCTCAAACGGAAGAGTTATTACTTATAAAAATGATATAGAAATCAGAAACAGCAGTTATGAAATAGGAAAAGGAATTGGTTTTTCTGATCATCTAGAACATGACCTAATTACCTTTGAAGGTAAAACCTACGTCATAGAAAACCTTGACAATCAAAACCTAACCATTGTAAGCAACAATCAAGATGCGGCGCGAAGCATCTTTAAAAGATAGTTTTTTAAGTTTTTTAAAACTATTTTTGCCAAACCAAACAATACCAATTTTTTGAAAGACGATTTAGAAAAATACATCAAGCAGTGCATGCAGAATAACCGAGAAGGACAGCTGAAAATTTATCAGCTGTTTTCTCCGGTTTTATATGGTATTTGCTTAAAGTATATGAAAAATGAAGATGACGCAAAAGATGTTTTCCAGGAAGCATTTGTGATCGTTTTTCAGAAAATAAGCCAATATAAATTTGAAGGAAGTTTTGAAGGATGGATGAAGCGAATTTTCATCAACAAGCTTATCGAAACTTTAAACAAGAAGAAAAAGGAAAGTTTCTTTTTAGATGTTTTTGATCCTGATACTGATTTTATTGAAGAAGAAGAATTAGAAACGATTCCGATAGAGAAAGAAAAATTATTAGAATACATACGGGATTTGCCCGATCAATACCGGACGGTTTTCAACTTATATGTTTTTGAACACATGAAACATAAAGAAATAGCCGAATTATTGAAGATTTCAGAAGGAACATCAAAATCAAATTTAAATCGAGCCAAGGGCATTTTGCAAAAGAGGATTTTGAGCATAAAAAATTTTAAGATAGCATGAAAAAGCAGAAAATAGAAGATATTTTTTCATCAATGGAAGACTTTTCGAGTGTTCCGCCACCAGAACTTTGGGCTGGTATTGAGGAAAAACTAGATAAACCTAAAAAGAAAAAGCGAGCGATTCTTTGGTGGTCAGCGGCAGCATGCTTGTTATTATGCTTATCGCTTCCTATGGTTTTGTCTAATTCTGGTAATAAAATTGATACCGGCAACGCGGTAGAAAAAAACAATGTAGTTCTTGACGAAAATAAAAATAACAAAAACCATAAAAACGCAACTTCAAAAGAAAATCAAAATTCTGAAACAAATACAAACAGAATCATAAATCCAGATTCTGAAAACATTTCAAATTCTGCTTCTAATTCAGATGCAAATTCTGTTGAAAAAAATGCGGTTGCAAATGTTGATTCTAAAACAGAAAACAGTTCAAAATCAGGAGTTTCAAAATCAAACGTAATAAATAATTCAACCCAAATTGTTGCAGAAGAAACTGCAAAAAATGAAAAGAAAAATCAATTTTCTGTTTCTGGAAATCAAAAACAAAGTCAGGCAGTTGCCGTTAAAAATTATGATTCTGGAACACAGAATGCTTTTAATCCATCTGATAAAAATCAATTCTCTGCTTCTGGAAATCAAAAATCAAATCAAGCTGTTGCCGTTAAAAATTATGATTCTGGAAAACAGAATTCTTTTAATTCATCAAATAAAAATCAGTTTTCTGCTTCTGGAAATCAAAATCTGAATGCCGAAAAGAAAAATTCAAACCAAGCTTTAGCCGAAAAAAATTATTCGGCACAAAAACAGAATGCTTTCAATACTGCAAACAAGAATCAATTTTCTGAAAATGAAAAAAGAAATCTTGACAAAGTCTTGGCAGAAAAAACATTTACAGGCAAAAACGCGAATTCATTTACTACAAATTCAAAAAATCAGCTTCCAAATTCTGTCTTTGAAAACAATGTGAATTCAAACAAAAACAATGTTGCTTTTAATTCGGTAAAAACAACTGAAAGTAATAAACAAAATAGTGTTTCGGCAAATAAAACTGAAACGATTATCAAGGATCAAAAATCAGAAAAAGCAATTGCTACCAATACACAAAAAAGCAATTCAAAATTCAATGATGCTTTAAGCAAAAAAGATTCTGTACAATTGGCAGAACTTCAAAATCTAGAAAAAGGAATTATAACGCCTGAAGTAAAAAACGAAAAAAAGAAAGATCCAAAAACGACAAATGCAGAAAAATGGGCACTTGAAGTTTTTGCAGGAGTTGCGAATTCAGAAAATTATAAAAACGACAAAACACTAGGCAATGTCAACGATTCAAAACAAAGCAATAGTTTTGGGGTAAAAACAAAATATAAGCTCAACAAAAAATGGGCTGTGGGTTCAGGGTTTAAAATAAATGAATTAGGACAAAGTGTTGCAAATGTTTCTTATATTAGCACGAAAAATAATGCATTTTTAGGAACCAGTGATTATTTTATACAAAACGCTACAGTTCCTCAGATTGCAACAAACGATAGTTATGTACTGGTTTCTAATACCACAAAAAATGCAGTGAATAGTAATAATATTCAGAGTGGTAAGTTAGATCAGAGCTTGAAATATATCGAAATGCCGTTAGAGGTTTCGTATGCCGTTTTTTCTAAAAACAAAGCAAGCATCAGTTTAAATACTGGAGGTTTTGTTGGAAAATTAATTGCAAACAACATTGCTCTTGACGGAAATTCAATTGGTGAAAACGTAAACGCAAATGATTTTGTTTACGGTTCCACTTTAAGCAGTACAGTACAATATCGCGTTTATAAAAAAACAAATGTTTTTGTAGAACCAGCAATGAATTATTACATTAATCCTTTGAGCAGTCAGTCTTTCAATCAATTCCAATGGGGATTGAATTTTGGATTGAATGTTTCATTTTAAATAAATTATTAACCATTTAAACCCCAAACCACGTAACCCCCTAAACCTACATAATTTTGAAAACAAGCCTAAAAGCAAGTCTTCTCAAAATGATCGTAAAAAACCATTGGTCTAACCACAAATCTTTCCCCCAGGATTTAATTTTAGCCAAGGAACTGGTTTATGATTGCTTTGATTTTGACTGCACGCAGCCTCAACAGGAAAGCGAAAGCATTGATTATAGTGCGTACCGTTTCCTGATGAATGAAAAACATATTTGTTATCGCGAGGCCAAAATTACCCCAGCAAAAACTGGACAGTTTGTTACTTTGTGGAAACGAAGCAGACTGGGAGTTATTGAACCTTTTGATCATAGTGATGCTATCGATTTTGTGATCGTAAGCGTTCGTAAAGATGATCTTTTGGGACAATTTATCTTTCCAAAAAATGTTTTGCTGGAAAAAGCTGTTTTTTCTTCTAAAACTGAAGAAGGAAAAAGAGCCATCAGAGTTTATCCTCCTTGGGATAAAACTGAAAGCAAACAAGCAAAAAAATCACAACAATGGCAACTAGAATATTTTTATCCGATAGTTCCAGAACCTGATTTTGACGCTTTTAAAAAATTGATTTCCTATTAATACAAAAAAAGGCTCTCTATTTCTTAGAAAGCCTTTTTTCTTTTTATATCTAAAACTTTAAATTGCAGTATAACCGCCATCTGCAATAATATAACTTCCTGTTGTAAACGACGATTTTTCAGAACTTAGAAACACAACCAAATCGGCGACTTCTTGAGCAGTTCCTAATCGATTCATTGGCGCCTTTGCTGCAACGGCATCCATTAAATCCTGAGTCAGGTTGTCTTTTAACAAAGCAGTTTCAATGTAACCCGGCCCAACTGCATTACAGCGAATGTTTTTCAAAGCATATTCGGCCGCGATATTTTTAGTCAAACCAACCACGCCATGTTTTGATGCTGTGTAAGCAGGACTATTTGGCGCCGCCACTTGACCGTGAATCGAAGCGATATTGACTATGCTTCCGCCACCATTTTTTTCCATTTGCTCTAATTGATATCTACAGGCATAAAAAACACCGCTTAAATTAAGCGCAATTACACGATCCCACGCTTCTGGATCATATTCGCCAGTTGGCTTTGCTGGCCCGCCCATTCCGGCATTGTTACAGGCGATATCAAGACGTCCGTATTTTGAAACCACAACCTCAACCATATGTTTGTTGTCAATTGCACTCGACGAATCGCCTTTCACAAAAAAAGCTTCACCTCCGCTGTCTTTAATCATTTTTACGGTTTCTTCACCATGTTCAACATTAATATCTGAAAGGACCACTTTTGCCCCTTCTCGAGCATAGGCTTCTGCAACTGCACGTCCAATTCCGGAACCACCACCAGATACAAAAGCTACTTTGTTTTCTAAAAGTGCCATATTGTAAAATTTTAAATTGCTCCTACAATTTACGAAGATATTACTGGTTTGAAGCCTTAAAAAATGAGTTTAGCATAACATTAACCTGATATGCTAATCAAATGTTATTTGATGATAAATTGATGATTATCTGCAAGAAAATCCGTATTTATTGTTCTTCATCTAATTTCATGTTTCCACGATCTTCATGACTTTCCGGATTTGAATTTGGATACCGATTGGGCGTTATATCAGAATTTCGATCTTTATTTTCTATGGTTTTGCTGGCTTCTTCATCTGTCTCCACGCCACGATTTGCATTTGGATTATCGGGATTTACGCTGTCGGCGACTTTGTCAATTTCTTCGTTTACGTTTCGGGCACGATCCACAATTTCTTTTGCGCCTTTTTCATCCGTTACAATTTCCGGTTCCAGATTTGCTTTATCATATTTCGTATCGTGCGACACGTTTTTACCTTTTGTTTCATCTATATTTTTCTGGACTCCGTTTATTTTTTTTGTCCCTAAATTACTCGTTTCCATACTATTTTCATTTAATATTCTTAGTATAATATTACAAATTCTAGAGTCGAAAAATTTATCGCTTTAAATTGCCTTTTTTCATAATTACCACGTGATAGAATTTTCTTACCTTTATTAAAAATAATTCAATAAACATTATTATTATGAATTTCTTCAAAATCAAAACCAGCTGGTCAAATGCCGAATTTATTCTGATCAAATTATGTATGGCTTCCATTTATATTTTGATTGGAAGCTATTTTCACGAGTTTTTTCAAAACTATTATCCTGTTTTAATTGTCATTTTTGCAATTACTGTAGTCTGGTTTGTGTACCAATGGCTGAAAAAAATTAAAGCATAAAAACTTTGCAAGTTAATTTTGCCAAAGAAACTATCTTTGCAAAAAATTAAAACATGCACCGACATTTCATTCTTTTTAAACCTTATGGCTACTTAAGCCAATTTATTTATGAATTAAAAAGAAAGAAAAAGCTTTTGGGCGAATTGCATAATTTTCCCGAAGGAACAATGGCAATCGGAAGACTCGATGAAGATTCTGAAGGGTTACTGTTGCTGACAACCGACGGAAACATGAGCGAACTCGTTAGAAGCAAAAAGGTTGACAAAGAATATTATGTTCAAGTTGATGGATTAATTACTCCCGAAGCCATAGAGCAATTGCAAAAAGGTGTCGAAATTGGACTTGATGGTGGCAAATACAAAACCAAACCATGTAAAGCTTTTATCGTTACTGAAATTCCTGATTTTGGGCCAAGAGCAAAAAAAATCAGAGACGAACGCCACGGACCAACTTCGTGGGCGTCAATCACGATTCGAGAAGGAAAATTTCGTCAAGTTCGAAAAATGACTGCAGCAGTAGGATTTCCAACATTGAGATTAGTGCGTGTACGAATTGGAAATGTATATTTGCAAAACTTAAAAGCCGGAGAAGTTCTTGAAGTTCACGATTTTCAATTAGATAATTAGAAAATGTGACAATTAGATAATTGTTAAAACTCATAATTTATAACTCAAAAAAATGCTAAACGTTGTTCTTGTTGAACCTGAAATACCTAATAATACTGGAAATATTGGAAGATTGTGCGTTGGTACAGAAAGCCGACTTCATTTAATTCATCCTTTTGGATTCGTAATTAATGACAAAAACCTAAAACGTTCGGGATTGGATTATTGGGTGCATCTTGATGTAACCGAATATCAAAATGTCGAAGAATGGATTGCGCAGATTCCAGATCATTCACGCGTATTTTTGATGAGTTCACATTCTGAAAAATCATATTTAGAAAATGAATTTCAAGATGGCGATTGGTTGGTTTTCGGGAAAGAAAGCGTTGGTTTGAGCAAAGAATTTATGGCTCGATTCGAAAATCATTTAACGATTCCGATGTCTCCGCTGATTCGCAGTTTTAATATTGCAAATTCTGTGGCTTTTGTGGTTGGTGAAGCTAAAAGGCAAATTGGACTAAAAAAATAACTGAAGTGTTACTGCAAGGTTTTCAAAACCTTGCAGGAAATGCATTACGTCACAATAAACTTCCCTTTTTCAGCATCAAAAATTATATGTTCATCTTTGAACAAATTTCCAAAACTTCCGTTTGAAATTAAATTGCATGGTTCATCTTGCACTATGTTTTCGGGCGTCATCATGATCATTTCGTCACTTAACTGAATTGCCAAATCAATATCATGCGTTGAAAACAAAATGCATTTTTCTGTTTCCTGAGTCAGTTTTTTTAATAGTTTGAATAATGAAACTTTATGAAGCAAATCAAGATGTGTAGTAGGTTCATCCAAAATAATCAAAGGCGTATCTTGAGCGAGTGCTCGTGCAATTAAGACTTTCTGCAATTGTCCGTCGCTTATTTCAAAATGTTTTTTATTTGCCAAATGGGTGATTTGAGTCAAGGCTAAAGCTTCATTGACTTTTACAATATCTTCGGGAGTCAAAGTTCCAACCCAATTGGTATAAGGTTGGCGTCCAAGTGCTACCAATTCAAAAACTGAAAGATTGCTTGGTGGCAGTTTTTCTGTTAAAACCAAACTTAAATTTTGGGCTAATTCTAAAGGTTTGTAGTCCGAAATATTTTTTTCATTCAAATAAACATTTCCTGATAAAGGTTTTTGAATTCCGGTGATTGTTCGCAATAACGTAGATTTTCCTATTCCGTTTGCACCAATCAAAGTAATGAGTTTTCCTGATGCTAAGTTTAGATTTAGATGCTCAGCAATGGTTGTAACTCCTTTCTTGGATTTGTATCCAATATTTAAATTTGAAGTTGATAGAATTGTTTTCATTTTTAAGATGCTAAGATTCTAAGTTACTGAGACACTAAGTTTTTTTTAAAACGGTGAAAATCTGTTTAATCCGATTAATCTGTGGCCAAATAAATTATTTAAAATTTCTTTTTCTAACTAAAAGCCAAATTACCACTGGCGCGCCAATTATCGATGTTATGGCATTGATTGGAAGTGTAACATCAAATCCTGGCATTTGTGAAACAATATCACAAAAAAGCATTATTATAGATCCAAAAAACAATGTACTCCAAAACAATATGGTGTGATTGCTTGTTTGAAAAACCAGTTTTGCAATATGTGGCACTGCAAGCCCAATAAAAGCAATTGGCCCGGCAAAAGCCGTAATACTTCCTGATAAAATACTCGTCGCGAATATGATAATCAATCTTGCTTTTTTAAAGTTCAGCCCCATGCTTTTTGCGTAATTTTCGCCCAAAAGCAATGCATTTAACGGTTTTATACTACTTGCACTTAAAATCAAACCAATTCCGACGCAAACTGTCAGAATTACGATAGTTCCCCAAGAAAGATTTCCGAGACTTCCCATTGACCAAAACGTGAATTTTTGAAGTTGTTCTGCAGTACTGAAATAGGTTAAAACACTGACAATTGCAGTTGTAAAACTCCCAAACATCAATCCTACAATCAAAATTGCCATTGTATCGCGCAATCTTTGTGAAACTACTAAAACCAAAAGCAAAACTAGAGTACTTCCAAAAGTAGATGCAATCACAATTCCGTAGGATGACAGCGCAATTACCTGTAAAAAAGAAGGCAAAAATCCTGCTCCCAAAATCACAAAAGCAACGCCTAAACTTGCTCCAGAACTTAATCCTAAAACATACGGCCCAGCCAACGGGTTCCGAAATAATGTCTGCATTAAAAGTCCGCTGATCGAAAGTCCAGTTCCTACTAAAACCGCCGTAATTGCTTTTGGCAAACGATAATTTATTATGATGTATTCCCAAGTCGATTTTGTAGCCTGTCCTCCAGTTAAACTCGAAAAAACTTCTTTCAGCGGAATTGTAACCGAACCCAGACTAATGCTTGCAAAAAACATCAGCCAAAGTCCAAGAGACAAAACGACAAATAAAATGGTATTTCTTTTTTTGTTTGCCAATTTAATTCAGTTTTGATGCAAATGTAAATTCGTAACCTTCCAATAAATCCGGATGGAAAATTTTGATATAATCTTTTAAAACCAAATCCGGACGGCTTGGCGATAATTCATAAAAAATTGTTCCGCCGGTTGCGCCAAATTTACTTTCTAATGAGTAAACCGTCTTATTTTTAAAAGCATCAAATTCAGCATAATGAGGATTTGCTTTTTGTAAATCTTCTAACGTTTTAAAAGAACCAGAAACCACCCAAACATTTGCAGTTTTTGCTTTGTCCAAAACTTTTTCAAAAGACAAGCCCTCGCTTCCAGTTCCTTTCAAATTGCTCCATAAATAATCGGCTTTGGCATCTTTCATAAATTGTGCAACCCAGCTATTTCCTTTTGCCACATACCAAGCATCTTCGTACATTGAACCGTATAAAACTTTTGTTGTTGCTGGTTTATTTTCTACCAATTTTTTAGCTTGATTGTAGCTTTCCACAATTTTATCAAACAATTCTTTGGCTTTGTCTTCTTTTCCAAATAAAGCGCCGTAAAGCTTAATCCATTCGGCTTTTCCAAGTGGAGATTGTTCCATCCAATCACCTTGAATCAAGACATTCAAACCGCTTTTTTTCAAATTATCCAACATCGGATTATTGTTGTCAACTCCAAAAGTCACAATCAAATCAGGAGACAATTCGATAAGTTGTTCTATGTTTAATTTTTCGTTTTGTCCAACATTTTTTACTGAACCTTTATCAATCAATGCTCTTGTTTTTTCAGAAGAAATATAATCGGTATGTGGAAAACCAACCAATTTATCTTCGACTTCCAACATTTCTAAAAACGGAATATTTGTTGTCGAAGTAACCACTACTGATTCTAATGGCACTTTTATTGTTGTATAAGTTTGAAGACTGTCTGGAACCTTAGCATCTTTTTCCTTCAACACATATTTAAAATCCTTATTTGCATTAGGCCAAGGATTTGAGATTGTAACGACAGAATATCCTTCTTGTTTTACGATAGAAAGTCCTGAAGCGAATTCGATGCTGTTTTTTGCAGTTTCTGATTTTATGGTTTCAATATTCTCACTTTTTTTACAACTTGTAAGAATAAAAAAAGAAAGAAAAAATACTAACTTAGGTAAATAAAATTTCATATTTAACGTTTTGGATAGGGACAAAGGTAAATCATTTTCTGCTTTTTTTTGTTTACTTTTATTCTTACAAAATTCAACAAATTGTATCTTTACATTATGAATACCACAAAAACAAAAATTTGCTCAAGCTGTGAAACTTCTTTCAGCTGTGGAGATATTTCAGTTGAAAACAAATGCTGGTGCAATGAATATCCACCTATTTTTAATCTTTCAGAAGGAGGAGACTGTTTGTGTCCGGTTTGTTTCAAAGAAGCCTGCGAAGATAAAATTGATGCCTATATAGAAACCATAACTCCTGAAAAAGCTTTAAAAAACAAAGCTGCATTGTTGCCCAAAACAGAAAAACTTATCGAAGGAATTGATTACTACATGGAAAATGGTAATATGGTTTTTAAAACTTGGTACCACCTCAAAAGAGGTAAATGTTGTGGAAACGGATGCAGGCATTGCCCTTACTAAATTATTAATTATAAATTGTTAGTTGTTAATTATGAAAAACAATGTGGTTAAAAATAAAAGCTTTGATTTTGCAATTCGTATTATCAAATTAAATCAACATCTAAACAACAACAAAAAAGAGTTTACACTTTCTAAACAACTTTTAAGATCTGGAACAAGTATTGGCGCCATGATTCGGGAAGCTGAGCATGCAGAAAGTAAAAGCGATTTATTCATAAATTTGCAATAGCGCAAAAAGAAGCTAATGAAACTGTTTATTGGTTGGAGTTATTAAAAGCGACAGATTATCTTAGCGAAAAAGAATTTGACAACATTCATCACGATGCGATTACAATTTTAAAATTAATAACAAGCATCTTGAAGACTTCAAAAAATCAATTAGTTGGTAAACAAACCTCAGCAAAAAATTAACCATTAACAATTAATAATTAACCATTATTACATGATCTACTTAATTACCGGCGGCGAGCGTTCTGGAAAAAGCCATTATGCCCAAAACTTAGCGTTGCAACTTTCTGATTTACCCCTTTATATTGCAACAGCCAGAAAATGGGACTCTGATTTTCAGAACCGAATCGATCGTCATCAGCAAGAACGCGATGGACGCTGGACCAATATTGAAAAAGAAAAACATTTAAGCGAAATTGATTTTTCGGGAAAAGTAGCCTTAATTGATTGCGTCACTTTATGGCTGACTAATTTTTTTGTTGATACTAAAAACGATGTTGCCGCATCTTTAGAAGAAGCCAAAAAAGAATTTCTTGCAATCGCAAATCAAGAAAATGCAACTTTAATAATTGTTACCAACGAAATTGGAATGGGCGTTCACGCAGATACGCATATTGGCAGAAAGTTTACCGAATTACAAGGCTGGATGAATCAATTTTTAGCTTCAAATGCTGATGAAGTTGTTTTAATGGTTTCAGGAATTCCAGTCAAAATCAAAGGTAAAAATTCCAAATTTTAAATTCCAAATTCCAATAAATTAGAAGCAAATTATAAATTCAAATTCCAAAGCTATGCTTTACCTTTACAGGAATTTTTCTTTTTCAGATTTAGAATTTGAAATTTAAATATTGGAATTTATGACTAGTTTAGATGATATTTTAAAATCACGCCGTGATACTCGACATTTTACCACCGATGAAGTTCCTGATGAAGTGATTCAAAAAGCTTTGCGGGCCGGACATTGGGCACCTTCTGTCGGGCTTACAGATGCTACGCGATATTATCTCATAAAAACTCCTCAAGTCAAAACGGCTATTAAAAATCTGTTTTTAGACTATAATAGAAAAGCCGAAGAACTTACTGATAATCCGCAACAAAAAGAACTTTACAGATCATTAAAATTAGAAGCAATTGAAGAAGCTCCAATTGGTCTTATAATTGCTTATGACCGATCTGTGCTAAATCAATTTACAATTGGAACTGTTGGAAGCAATGAAGCCGTAAAATTCAGTTCGGTTTGTGCGGCACAGAATATCTGGCTTTCACTTACAGAGCAAGGCTACGGAATGGGCTGGGTTTCGATTTTAAATTATTATCAGTTTAAAAAGATTCTCGATTTACCCGAAAATATTGAGCCGCTCGGCTATTTTTGTATTGGAAAACCGGCAACAAATTATAACAATCAGCCAATGTTGCAACAATTGCATTGGAAACAAAAATCAGAAGCACCAATTTGTACCGAAATTCAAAATGTAAACGAAAGTTCTATTTCCGAAATCACAACTAACTTCACATCACAAAATAAAACTGCAACCGATTTTGAGAAACTTTTGCAGGAAAAAATAGATTCGAAAACAAAACCAATTGGCGCTTTAGGAACTTTAGAAACACTCGCTTTTCAAATCGCGACGGTTTTTGAAACTTTAACTCCGAAACTCACAAATCCAAATATGATTGTTTTTGCCGCTGATCACGGAATTGCAAATCATGGCGTCAGTGCTTATCCGCAAGATGTAACACGTCAAATGGTGACTAATTTTCTAGACGGAGGCGCTGCGATAAATGTTTTTTGCAGGCAAAACAATATTCAATTGTCAATTGTCGATGCTGGCGTCAATTATGATTTTCCAACAAATGCAAAACTAATTGATGCTAAAGTCGCTAAAGGAACACAATCTTTTTTGCACGTGCCAGCTATGAGCGAAACCGAACTTCAATTGTGCTTTGAAAAAGGAAAGTCAATCGTTGAGAACATTGCTCAAACAGGCTCAAACTGCATTGGTTTTGGTGAAATGGGAATTGGAAACACTTCAACAGCTTCGGTTTTAATGAGTCTATTGACAGATTTTCCGATTGAAGAATGTGTCGGAAAAGGCACAGGAGTTGACGATGAAAAACTGAATAAAAAGCAAAATCTCTTAAAAAAAGCAATCGAAAATTATTCCGGTCAAGCCGAATTAATGTCACAACTGGCTTATTTTGGAGGTTTTGAAATTCTGCAAATGGCTGGTGGAATGCTAGCTGCCTTTGAAAATAAAATGCTGATTCTAGTTGACGGGTTTATTTGCAGTACTGCATTTTTAATTGCAACCAAAATTAACCCTGAAATTATAAAAAATGCCGTTTTTTGTCATTGCTCTGCTGAAAATGCACATCAAAAGCTGCTTCAATATTTGAATGCAAAACCTATTTTGAATTTGGATTTGCGCTTGGGCGAAGGAACGGGTTGCGCAATTGCTTTCCCAATTTTAAAATCGGCGGAAGCTTTTTTGAATGAAATGGCAAGTTTTGAAAGCGCTGGAATTAGCAAGAAATAACTTTCTTTTTTATTTTAAAGTTTATAATTTTGAATACGAATCGAAATTATTAAACTCTTATACATGCCATTTACCAAAGTCTATATTCATTGCGTTTGGAGTACAAAAAACAGGTTTCCATTTTTAAATTCTTTTGATTTACGCCAAAAACTTTGGCATCATATCAAAGAAAATGCCTTAAAAAAGGAAATATTTATTGAATTTGTTAGTGGATATTCTGATCATTGTCATTGCCTGATTTCGCTCGGAAACGACCAAACTATCCAGAAAACAATGCAATTATTAAAAGGAGAATCTTCGTATTGGATTAACAAAAATCAATTAACTGAACAGAAATTTGAATGGCAAGATGAATATTTTGCCGTGTCAGTTTCAGAATCTATTGTTGATAAGGTAAGAGACTATATTAAAAATCAAGAAGAACATCATAAAAAGAAAACTTTTCAAGAAGAGTATGATGAGTTTATGATTAAATTTAAGTTCAAGCACTCATAAAAAATTTGGCTAAAGCCTTTCTTAGTAACTATAAACAAACCAACATCTAAAGATGTTGGCAATTCATTTAAACCAATTATTAAAATTTTGTTTTTGAATTGCCTCCAGATAAATCTGGAGGTTATAAATTTGCTCCTAAAAAGGCTTTAGCCAAATAACCATAATATAAATGAAAAAAGAACTCCACATTTTCTTCACCTGTTTAATGTTTTACACCCGAATCCCATGTCCAAAAAACATTACACATCATCCTGATTATTTAAACAAAGCAACACGCTATTTTCCTTTTATTGGTTGGATTGTTGGAAGTATTTCTTTTTTGGCTTTTTATATTTTCTCATCTTTTCTTTCAGTAGAAACGGCTGTTGTTTTGGCAATAATTGCTTCGATTTTAACAACAGGCGCCTTTCATGAAGATGGTTTTGCAGATGTTTGCGATGGTTTTGGCGGAGGCTGGACCAAAGAGAAAATCCTCTTGATTATGAAAGACAGTGCCATTGGTGCTTACGGTGCAATCGGATTGGTTTTATTGTTTTTAGCCAAATTCAAACTGCTTTCAGAATCTGTTCTGATTTTTAAAAATGATGACAATTACTTTTTAATATACCTGTTTTTCATTTCAGCTCACTCTTTAAGCCGACTTAGCGCAATCAGCATTATTTTCACACATGAATATTCCAGAGATGATGCAACAAGCAAAAGCAAACCCATCGCAAAACAGCACACTTGGAAAGAAATTTTCGGATCTTTTTTCTTCGGATTACTTCCGTTATTGGCACTCTCCTATTTCTCTTTTGAGATCAAAACAATTTTGATTCTGATTCCAGTTTTTTTGACCAGATATTTTTTAGCAAGATATTTCCAAAAATGGATTGACGGTTATACGGGCGATTGTCTTGGCGCCACACAACAAGTCTGCGAAGTTATTTTTTACCTAAGTCTTCTTTTTATATGGAAATTTATCTAGTTCGCCACACCGAAACAGTTTGCGAAAAAGGAATTTGCTATGGCCAATCTGATGTTGATATTGCTGTTCCTTTTGATCGTATCTTTGATGAAATTGTTTCGCAATTGCCTTCTGAAGCAATCATCTTCTCAAGTCCGTTGAAGCGTTGTGTGACTTTGGCAAAACACATTCAAAACAATCTTGAAACCGTTTCTTATTACGAAGATGAACGTCTAAAAGAAATGAATTTTGGCGATTGGGAACTCAAAATCTGGAATGAAATTTCGCCAGAACAACTCAATCCATGGATGGAAGATTTTGTGAACATTCAGGCTACAAATGGAGAATCTTTTGTAGAGTTACATGATCGTGTTGGTAATTTTTTGTTTAACACTATTTCTAAAAATATACAACATCCTATTATTATTGTAGCGCATGCCGGAATCATCAGAAGTATCTTATGTCATCAAACCGCATTGCCTTTAAAAGAGGCTTTTCAAAATAAAGTTGATTTTGGCCAAGTCATTAAAATTGAGCTCTGACAAAGCTTTTGTTCAGAATTTATCCGAAAAAGTAAAACAAATTTGAAAATTCAATAATTTTAACTTTATCTTTGCGCAAAATTAAGGTTGTGTTTTAATAAAAACACATTAAAAGGGAATCAAGCAAAATCTTGAGCTGTACCCGCAACTGTAAGCTTAGTTCTGAAAAGAATGCTTGTTGTTATCTACAAACCACTGTCACGCCTTGCGTGATGGGAAGGCAAACAACAAGACGCAAGCCAGGAGACCTGCCTTTGAAACAAAGATCGAACTCTCGGGAAAAAGAGTGTAGAAATTATGACTTTAAAAAAATATTTCGCTTTTAGTTTAGTATTGTTGTGCCAATTGATTTGGGCGCAGAAAGATTCTATTACCAGTTTAAAAGAAGTTTTGGTTTCTGATTCCAATCTTAAAAAATACTCTACTTCACAATCGGTTTTAAAACTTAACGATTCAGTGATCAATAAAAATGAAGCTTTGTTGACCGATTTATTGAATTTCAATTCTACCATTTATTTTAAAGAATACGGTCGTGGCATGCTTTCGACGGTTGCATTTCGAGGAACAACTTCTTCTCAGACAGCAGTTATTTGGAACGGAATCAATATAAACTCTCAAATGAACGGAAGCACCGATTTCAACACCATTTCGGGAGCAGATTACAATTCGATCAGCGTAAAAGCTGGAGGAGGAAGTATTATTTACGGAAGCGGTGCTGTGGGCGGAACGGTGCATTTAAACAACGATTTGGCATTTTACAATCGTTTTGAGAATAATTTAAAACTTGATTACGGAAGTTTCAATACCATTGGAATCAACTATAAAACTAATATTTCAAATCAAAAATGGAGTGCGCAAATTGGTTTTTCAAAAAACAGTTCTACAAACGATTATAAATATTTGAACCGATATACTTGGAAAGGTGAACAACGCTGGAACCAAAACGGGCAATATGACGTCATTACCATGAGCGCAAATTTGGGCTATAAATTTAATGCGAAGAACAGTTTAAAATTATACACGCAAACTTCAAATACAGACCGAAATACTTCTTTAATAACGGAAACTGAAACTCCAAGCAAATATGTAAACGGTTTCAATAGAAATTTACTGGAATATGATGGGGATTTTGGCAAGTTTAAAGCCAATTTCAAAACGGCATACATCTTTGAAAATTACCAATATTACTCTAATAATTCTCTAAATCAATACACTTTTGGGAAAACAGAAAGTTTAATTACTAAGGCTGATTTAGGATATACCATTTTCAAATCGACGCAGATAAACGGGATTTTAGATTACAATCGAACAAAAGGCTTCGGAAGCGGTTTTGGAGATAATACGCGAGAAATCAGTTCTGCTGCATTGTTAGTGAAACAAGATTTTTCAAAAGATTGGAAAAATGAATTTGGCATTCGAAAAGAATTTACAGACAATTATAAATCACCTGTTTTATTCAATTTTGGTTCGTCCTATCAATTTGGAAAACTATATAATTTGAAAGTGAATTTGTCCCGAAACTTCAGAATTCCAACATTCAATGATTTGTATTGGGAAGAAGGCGGAAATCCTAATTTAAAACCAGAAAGTTCGTATCAGGCGGAAATTGGAAATGTTTTTACTTTTGAAAACATTTCGCTTACACAAACATTTTACTACATCAAAATTACCGATTTATTACGATGGGTTCCAGGAAGCGGGGGCATCTGGAGACCCGAAAATACAGACAAGGTAAACAGTTATGGCGCTGAAACTTTAATTAGCTGGAAAAAACAATATGGCAAAAATTATTTTGGAGCCAATGCCACTTACGCATACACGGTATCAGAAAACACAGAAACCAACAAACAGTTGTTTTTTGTTCCGTTTAATAAAGTAACAGCTGCCGTTTCGTATTCAAGAAGCCGAATTTCAGCTTATTATCAATTCCTGTATAATGGCTTTGTTTACACACAGGCTGATAATGATCCGAATGAAATTGTTGATGCTTATATGGTTTCAAATATTGGAATAGATTATGATTTTAAATTTCTCAGTTCGTTCAAAATTGGATTTCAAGTATTAAATCTTTGGAACGAAAATTACGAAAGTCTTGAAAACAGACCAATGCCTGGAAGAAATTTTAATATGTACTTAAACCTTAAATTTTAAATATAATGAAATTAACTAGATTATTTTTATTAGCAATCAGCGTTTCGCTTTTTGTTTCTTGTTCTAACGATGACGATAATGACCCGAAAGGAGCTTATGATAAAGGATTTTTCATCTTAAACGAAGGAAATTCTGGCGGTGGATCAGTTTCTTTTGCTAGTGATGATTTGTCAAATTTTACTGCTGATGTTTACAAAACTGCAAATGCTGGAGATTTTGCGGGAGTATATCTTCAAAACATTTTTTTTGACGGAGATAAAGCGTATATCATTGCTGGCGGATCAAACGTAATAAATGTTGTGAACAGATATTCTTTCAAATTAGTTGCAAAAATTGACAGCGGATTAGCAAATCCAAGATACGGTGTTGTAAAAGACGGAAAAGCATATGTAACTAACGCAAATACGTATTCGTACAGCAATCCAGCAACTGGAGACACTGATGACTACATTGCTGTAATTGATTTGGCAAGCAACAAAGTAGAATCTAAAATTCAATTGAATGCTACTGCAAACCGAATTTTATTGGAAAATGGCAAACTATATATTACAGAGCCTTATTCAAGTGATAAATTATTAGTTGTAAATCCAGCGACAAAAGCATTGGAGACACCTCTAACTATTGGATACAATGCTGACACTATGGAAGCAAAAGATGGCATTCTGTACATTCTAAGAGGTCTTTCAGGAACTAACAGCGAAATTGTAAAAGTAAAACTTTCTGACAAAACCGCTTCAAAAATTACAATTCCACAAGCGCAAGGACGTGCAGGATATTTGGATATTTACAATGATAAGATTTATTACACTGCAGGCAAAGCTGTATACGCTATTAACACAACAGCAACTGACGCTACAACTGCTCCAATCTTTACAGCAAGGCTTTCAACTGGCGGTTCTATCTACGGTTTTGCTGTAGAAAACAATAAAATTTATATTGCTGATGCAGGAGATTATGCTTCAAACAGCAAAGCTTACATCTATAATTTAAGCGGTGTATCACAAAAAGAATTAACGGTTGGAATTGGACCAAATGGTTTTTACTTCAACAATTAATACCTTTATTTTTAAATTAGTTTTTGGATTTTTTTTAAAAAAAAGGCTTTCATTTCTGAAAGCCTTTTTTTTATTTTAATGATCTCGTAAACCCTTTTGGAGCATTCTCTAAGTACATTTCATTTCGTAATCCGTTGATTTTTTTAGAATCGTCTATATAAGGTAAAACCGAAGATTTGTCGGTTTGGATTTTTTTAGCTGTAGCTCCCGTAATTTTAGAAATTGCCAAATTCAACAATGGCTCAGCTGGATCTCCCAAAACACCATAATTATTGATATATTCTAACTGAACATACGTAGGAGTTAATCCAGAGGTATAATCTCCAAAATCTTGCGCATTCGTGATTTTGAAAACTAATGGCTGCATCGCATATTTATGATTTGGATTTACTTTCTCTTTTGTAAAAGTCGGCGAATCATAAACCGTAAAAGATCCTACATTTTTGCCAATTGTTGTTTCACCGATTTGAATAACATTGATATATGGTTTTAATCCATTTATCACCAATTCACTTGCTGAAGCAGTATTCGAAGTTGTCAAAATATAAACTGTTGACAAATTCAAACTGTTCAAAGCCGTACCATCGATATTATTTACAAATCTCTGATTCAAAGTTTCCAGATCGGCAGTATTTAATGAAGCCATCAATTTTAGATTGTATTGCTGTTTCGAAAATACTTTTCCGTCAAACTGTCCCGTAATCATACTTGCCAAACGAGTTGATGAACGTACGGAACCTCCTCCATTGTATCTTAAATCTAAAACTAAGTCTGTCACTCCTTGAGCTTTTAACTCTCCAAAAGCTTGATTCAGCTTCGAATCATAATCAGAATAAAATCCGTTATACATCAAATAACCGATTTTATGACCTCCAGATCCAATTACTTTATTGATCAAAATAGGATTTTCTTCTAAAACCGTTTTGGTCAAAGTAACCGATTTTCCGTTCAAAACAAATGCTGATCCGTTATAATCTGCAAAATCCAAAGTATAAGTATCTGGAGCAATCAACAAAGATTGATAATTTGAAACCGTAAGTTTTGTACCATTTACAGACGTAAATAAGTCTCCTCTTTTTATAGCCTTGCCTGAAGCATCAGAATTTGGGATAATATAACGTACATAACCTACCACATCATTAGATCCAGATGAAACTCGGGTCAATTTAAAATCGACACCATTATTTTTTGTGATTCCGTTAAGTTCTTGTTCCAAAACTGTATAATCATCAACAATCCAGCTAAAACGGTCAATTGCTGTTGCAGGATACTTACTGATAGGCTTATTTAACAAATCCTGAAATAATTCTTCAGGTTTTGAATATCCAGATAAATAAGAGTTTAATTCTGCTTGACTGCTAAATCTATCATCTGCTAAATTTGGCACATCAGCCTGCCACAAATAAACGGTATTTAATCCTTTCCAGATGAAATCATTTACTTGCAAAGTCGCTGGAGCCTCCACATCATCCTGGTCTTCACAGGATTGCAAAGCAAACGCCAACAAAAAAATCAGCAATAAACTCCTTAAAATTGTTTTCATAATTAAGCTTTTGGTAATCTATTAACGTAAAAATACTACCTTTAGTTTTAACAGGAGCAAGTTTATTTCATTTTTTCTGTAATTTTTTTTCAAAGTTGATGTAACAAAAATAATCGTGCCTCGTCTTGACTATATAAGCTAACGAATAACCAACCAATTTTATGAATCAGAATGTGTTTATAGAATTAATTAATCCTTTTAAAGACAAAGTTTTTCGTCTGGCAAAAAGATTGCTCACAAGCACCGAAGAGGCTGAAGATGCCACTCAGGAAGTGATGGTGAAATTATGGAACAAAAAAGATAATTTGGATTCCTATAACAACATCGAAGCTGTAGCCATGACCATGACCAAAAATTATTGTCTGGATCAATTAAAATCTAAAAGAGCCGGAAACTTAAAAATTGTACACAATAATTTTACAGACCGCGAACCTCAATTAGACAGAAAACTGGAAGATTCTGACAGCTTGGAATGGGTAGAAAAAATTATAAATCAGCTGCCTGAGCAGCTCCAAATATTAATTCAGCTTCGCGATGTTGAACAATATGAATTTGATGAAATTGCGAAAATTGTCAACATGAATGAAACGGCTATAAGAGTAGCGCTTTCAAGAGCGAGAAAAAAAATTAGAGAATCAATGGTTAACACACACAGTTATGGAATTAGATAGAATAGAAAATATATTAGAAAAATACTTTCAGGGAGAAACCACGATTGCTGAAGAAAAAGAACTTAAAGAGTACTTTTCGTCTCCAAATGTTGCGCAGCATTTAGAGCAATATCAGCCAATGTTTGGTTATTTCTCTCAAGCAAAACAACAAAAAACGACGCAAGAGATTCCACTACAAACTAAGAAACGAAATGTGGCGTGGCTATCGATTGCAGCTTCAGCAGTTGTTTTGTTGGGGATTGGTACTTATTTCCTTGTAAATGAAAAAACTACAACTCAGGCTGTAGCGCAATCAGAATTAGGAACCTACGACAATCCTGAAGAAGCGTTGAAAGCTACGCAAAAAGCTTTGGCATTATTATCAACACATGTTAATGTAGGCATTGAAAGTGTGCAATACATTAACGAATATGAACAATCAAAAAACAAAATCTTTAAACAGTAATTAAATTCAATCAAAAATGAAAAATCTTATTATAACCTTAGTTTTCGCCTTTTTCACACATTCTTTCTACGCACAAGGCGCTTTTGACAAATTTGACGGTCAAGACGACGTAACATCGGTAATTGTAAACAAAAAAATGTTCGATTTAATGAGCAAAGTAAAAGTTGATGCTTCTGACAAAGAAACACAACAATACATCAATCTGATTAAAAAATTAGATTACCTAAAAGTGTTTACAACTAAAAACCCTAAAATTGAAGCCGATATGAAAGCTTCTGCTGACAAGTATATCAAAACTGCTGGTCTTGAAGAATTAATGCGAGTAAACGACAGTGGAAAAAATGTTCGAATAATGGTAAAATCAGGCGCTAGCGATTCTCAAATCAAAGAATTGCTGATGTTTGTTGACGGAGCAAAAACAGATGAAACGGTTTTATTATCCTTGACTGGTAATTTTGACTTGAACGAAATTTCAGTATTGACAGACAAAATGCAACTTCCTGGCGGAAGCGACTTAAAAAAGGCCTCTAAAGGCAAAAAATAATCATGAAAGTTCGTGTTTTCACCTCAGTCCTAATTGTATTGCTGACTTTAGTAAGCTGCAATTCTGAACCATCGTTGCAAAAATATTTTGTTGAACACAACGAAAAGAAAGATTTTATCGCAATTGATGTTTCGTCTAACATTTTGAATTTAGACAAAACAAATTTAACCGCCGAGCAAAACGAAGCTATCAAATCATTTGACAAGATGAATATTTTAGCTTTTAAAGCGACAGATAAAAATCAAGCCGAATTTGAAACAGAACGCACAAAAGTAAATGCCATTTTAAAAAATCCGAAATATCAGCAATTGATGAAAGTGGGTTCTGGCAAAGACGGCGCTTCAGTAAGTTATGTTGGAACTGATGAAAATATCGAAGAATTCGTGATTTTTGCCAACAGAAAAGAAAATGGTTTTGCTGTGGTTCGGGTACTTGGAAAAAACATGAATCCGAATAACATTATGACATTGATGTCGGTTTTACAAAAATCAAATATCAATATGGATCAGCTGAAACCTTTACAGCAATTGATAAAATAATCATCAATCTTACTTTATAAATCAGAAGAAGCTTCAAAATTATTTGAAGCTTTTTTTATGTCTATTACGTTTTACCGTAAAATAGATTACAATCACTCATATATTTTTGGACTTTAATCCAAAATCAACCCTATGAAAACACCAAAAATCCTATTTCTTGCTCTAATTCTTGCTTTAAACAGCTGTTCAAGCGATAGCGAAACTCCAGACGAAACTACACCAACATCAAAATTTGCAATGACCGCAAAAGTCGATGGAACTTTATGGGAAATGCAAAATCCATTTTCTTCAGATTATTCAACCAAACCTTTATTTGATTATTATCCTCAAACAGAGTTTATCCAATTACAAGGAAGAAAAACTTTAATTGACGAAATTAGGATCTACATTAAAAGAAGCAATCTTAAAGTTGGGACATATCCTATTACAGCGGCTTCTTACGACGCTTCAAAAACTCAAATAGAAATGTCATATAACAGTAAAGGCACCAACATTCAATATCCAATTGAAGGGAGTATAATCATAACAGCTGTTGATACAAATGCAAAAACTGTAAAAGGAACATTCTCTTTTAATTGTGTTGAAAATTCTTCAAAACCTATCAGCGCATCTAACCCTATCACAACAAAAGTTACTGATGGCACTTTTAGTTATAGATATGATGTTTCAAACTAAGAAACTTCTGCCATAATACAAAAAAGCTCCAATTTTCATTGGAGCTTTTCTTTTATAATAGAATCTGAGATTATTTACTCAAATACATTTTTCTTCTAGAGTACAATTCATAGAATTGATCGTCTTTCAAGTCATCAATAAACAAGATACTTTCTCCTGTTGATTTCATTTCTGGTCCTAACGCTTTGTTTACATTCGGGAATTTACTGAAAGAGAAAACTGGTTGTTTGATTGCAAAACCGTTTAATTGCGGGTTGAAATCAAAATCTGTTACTTTATTGTGGCCTAACATTACTTTTGTAGCGTAATTTACATATGGTTCTCCGTAAGCTTTTGCAATGAACGGAACCGTTCTAGAAGCTCTTGGATTTGCCTCGATAATATAAACTGTATCATCTTTAATTGCAAACTGGATGTTGATCAATCCAACTGTTTTTAAAGCTCTAGCAATTTTATGCGTGTGATCTTTAATCTGCTGCATTACAAATTCTCCTAAGTTGAAAGGAGGCAATGTTGCATTACTATCTCCAGAGTGAACTCCGCAAGGCTCGATGTGCTCCATAATTCCGATGATGTAAACATTTCCATCAGCATCACAAATTGCATCAGCTTCAGCTTCGATTGCTCCGGCTAAGTAGTGATCTAGTAATAATTTGTTTCCTGGAATTGCTTTCAACAAATCGATAACGTGTTCTTCAAGCTCTTTTTTGTTGATTACAATTTTCATTCCTTGACCTCCTAATACATAAGAAGGACGAATTAAAAGTGGGAAATCTAAAGTATCTGCTAATTTTGAAGCTTCATCAGCCGTTTCAGCGATTCCAAATCTTGGGAAAGGAATGTTTAACTCTGTTAATAAGTCAGAGAAACGTCCTCTGTCTTCTGCTAAGTCAAGTGCGTCGAAACTAGTTCCGATAATTTTTACACCGTATTTAGATAATTTGTCTGCTAATTTAAGCGCTGTCTGACCTCCCAACTGAACGATTACACCTTCTGGTTTTTCATGCTGAATGATATCATAAATATGCTCCCAGAAAACTGGTTCGAAGTATAATTTATCAGCCGTATCAAAGTCTGTAGAAACTGTTTCAGGATTACAGTTAATCATGATCGTTTCATAACCACATTCTTTAGCTGCCAAAACTCCGTGTACACAAGAGTAATCAAACTCGATTCCTTGTCCAATTCGGTTTGGTCCAGAACCTAAAACAATGACTTTCTTTCTATCTGTTACGATACTTTCGTTATCTACAAAACGCTCGCCATTTGCTTTTTCGATTTCTGCCTCAAATGTTGAGTAGTAATAAGGTGTCTTAGCTTTAAACTCAGCCGCACAAGTATCTACCAATTTGAACACACGGTTGATGTTCATGTCCATACGCAAAGCGTGAACTTCACTTTCTAAACAACTCATCATGTGCGCTAATTGTCTATCTGCAAAACCTTTTTGTTTCGCCTCAAGCAATAATTCTTTCGGAAGATTTGAAACTTTGTAGTTTGAAATTTCTTTTTCTAAAATATAAAGCTCTTCGTATTGTTTCAAGAACCACATATCGATTCTTGTAATTTCGTGAATCGTGCTCAACGGAATTCCCATTGCGATTGCATCATAAATTACAAAAACACGATCCCAGCTTGCATAAGTTAGTTTCTCGATAATTTGCTCGTAATTTTTATATCCTTTTCCGTCTGCTCCTAAACCATTTCTTTTAATCTCTAAAGATTGGGTTGCTTTGTGAAGCGCTTCTTGGAATGAGCGTCCAATTCCCATAACCTCACCTACAGATTTCATCTGAAGACCTAAAGTTCTGTCTGAACCTTCAAATTTATCGAAGTTCCAACGTGGTATTTTTACGATTACATAATCTAAAGTTGGTTCAAAAAGAGCCGAAGTAGATTTTGTAATTTGGTTTTGCAATTCATCTAAGTTGTATCCTAAAGCCAGTTTAGAAGCGATTTTTGCAATTGGATATCCAGTTGCTTTTGATGCCAAAGCAGAAGAACGAGACACACGAGGGTTAATCTCGATTGCCACGATATCTTCTTTTTCGTCTGGAGAAACTGCGAATTGTACGTTACATCCTCCGGCAAAATTTCCGATACTTCTCATCATTAAGATAGCGTAGTCACGTAATTTTTGGAAAGTGGTATCCGATAATGTCATCGCTGGTGCTACTGTAATCGAATCTCCAGTATGGATTCCCATTGGATCCATATTTTCGATAGAACAGATAATTACAACGTTGTCATTTTTATCTCTTAAAAGCTCCAACTCGTATTCTTTCCATCCCATCAAAGCTTTGTCGATCAAAACTTCATGAATTGGAGAAGCTTCAAGCCCGCGAGTTAAAAGCTCATCAAAATCTTCTTTTTTATAAACCACAGCTGCTCCAGTCCCTCCAAGTGTAAACGAAGGACGAATTACAAGTGGGAAACCAAATTCCTGAGCAATTTCTTTACCTTCTAAGTAAGAAGTAGCTGTTTTTGCCGGTGCAGTTGGCACCTTAATTTTTTCTAAAAGCTGTTTAAACTGCTCTCTGTCTTCGGTAATATTGATTGCGTTAACATCAACTCCAATTAATCTTACTCCGAAATCCTGCCAGATTCCTTTTTCTTCAGCTTCCAAACACAAGTTAAGAGCTGTTTGTCCTCCCATTGTTGGCAAAACAGCGTCAATTTGTGGATGTTCCTTCAGAATTTCAATAATCGATTTTGTAGTTAAAGGTTTCAAATAAATATGATCGGCCATAGATGGGTCGGTCATAATTGTTGCTGGGTTCGAGTTAATCAAGATAACCTCAATTCCTTCTTCACGAATCGAACGCGCAGATTGAGATCCCGCATAATCGAATTCGCAAGCTTGACCAATAACAATAGGTCCTGAACCTATTATTAAAACTGATTTTATTGATGTGTCTTTAGGCATTTTGTATGTATTGTGTAGTTATTTACGATTTTAAAAAACATTTCTAGTGCACTATAAACTAGAAAGTTGAGAAAATTTTACCGACAAGGTATAAAAAAAGGCGATACTAAAAAAGTAATCGCCTTATGTATGTTTATACAAACATTATTTTTTGTGTCTAGGCTCGCTAGAAACAGTTAATTTATGTCTTCCTTTTGCTCTTCTACGCGCTAGAACTTTTCTTCCATTCGCAGAAGCCATTCTGTCCATAAATCCGTGCTTATTTCTTCTTTTTCTTTTCGATGGTTGAAATGTTCTTTTGCTCATTGCTTTGTATCTTTAAAAATGGTATCTATTAACTCGTTTATTTGGTTTTGGATATCGTTGTTCAAAAACCGAGTGCAAATATACAAAGACTTTTTTTTCTGGCAAGTACTTTTATAAAAATATTTTTAATTCCTTTTACTATATTTGCAATCACAAATTTACATTAATTATGTTTCACAAAAATATTAAACTTATTTTGGCCGCACTTCTAGTGGTGGCGGGCATTTGGCAATTTTCAGAAAGTAACATCGGAAATGGTATATTCTTGATTTTAGTGACTGCAATTCCAATTTTTCTTTATTTCAAAAACGAATTCATCCTTTTAGCTTTCCTTAAATTAAGAAAACAAGACTTTCCTGGCGCTCAAAAATGGCTTGCATACATCAAAAATCCTGAAGCGGCTTTGGTAAGAAAACAACAAGGATACTTTAACTATCTTCACGGAATCATGCTTTCTCAAACCAATATCAATCAAGCTGAGAAACATTTCAAAAAAGCAATTGAGCTTGGATTATCAATGGATATGGATTTGGCTGTAGCCAAATTAAATCTTGCCGGAGTTGCAATGTCACGCCGTAGAAAGCTTGAAGCAACTAATTTATTGAACGAAGCTAAGAAATTAGACAAACAAGGAATGCTGAAAGAGCAAATCTCGATGATGAAAGAACAAATGAAGAAAATCTAAATTCTTCGAATTAATTTCAAAATATTATAAATCCCAAATTCCAAAAAGGAGTTTGGGATTTTTTATTTTAGATTTTCTTTATAACGCAAGATCAACACTTAGTTTGTCATTTCTGACAAGATTACTGAGAAACAGCATCGTTTTATAAAAAAGAGACCCGACAGGTTTTAAAAACCTGTCGGGTCTCTTTTTTATAACGGATTTACTAACGCATCCTTCGACTTCGCTCAGGAGGACAAGCTTTATGATTACTTTGCATAAATCTTTCTCAAAGCCCTAAACTTTGACAAAGGTTTGGAAATTGGAATTTAATCCCGATAGCTATCGGGATGGAATTTTACTCAAGGATTATAGAAGGCAGATTCTCATTCAGCCATTTATACTTATTGAGAATCATAATATGAGTTCCCCCTTTCACTAAAATGCATTTATCTATATACTTAATCGGAAAAACATCATCCTTATCACCGTGAATGTGAATTACGTTTTCATCAACTGTTTTTCTATCCCATAAAATCACTGACTCTACCGCCCATTGCAGATAATTCAAATCTCGGACTGCTAAAAACTTTTCATATAGTTTTATTCTTTTTTTCACTTTTTCTCCGAACGAATATTTCGCCAGATTTTCAATATTCAAAATCAGCTTCATCGGAATGAGTTTATATGCTTTTGTCTTTTTCCCAATTTTCATTCTTCTTGGGAACTCAGCATTACTTCTTACACTAGAAATAATGATTACTTTACGAGCTTTTATATGTTTCGAAATTTCTTGCACCAAAATTCCTCCAAAAGAAACCCCAATTAAAACCGGATTATCATGTTTGATTTTTTGAGCAATACGAAATGCATAATCAGACAAAGATTCTTTTTGTTTTGGAATTTCCCATTCAAGCAAATGAGTTTCAAAAACAGATTCATCTAATTTAATTCTTTCAAAAATAGCCGGACTAGCCGCAAGGCCAGGCATAAAATACACTGGAATTTTACTCATTTGTCTAAAAAACGTATTTTGATTACAAATCTAATTTCAAGATAAATTTACTTTTTTAAACAATATGCACAGCAAATCTTACACCATAATTATATTAAAACAAATTAAATTACAAAATATGCAAAAAACCAAGTCTGCAAAAAATAATTTTATATTGAAAATCAAATGATTAACTTTGCAGTCCAAATCGTTCACGTTTAACATTCTTACTTAAGTGTTTAAACTGAGCACTGCCTAAATCGTTTTATATTTTAACCTACTAAAAAAATGACAAATTATGGAATCAACTGAAATTACTGCCCCAGTCAAAGACAATGCTTTTGCAAGACAATTTGAAACTATCGCGCCAGAAGGCATGCTTTCTGTCGAATATTCATTTCAGGAAAAGAAAATCTTTCTAACCAAAATCAACACACCAGAAGGTTTTGACAATCAAGCTGCAATTGACAACATGCTGAAAAGCATCATGGAACTCAATACCGAAAAGAAATTCAGAGTTGTACCGATTCACCCAAAAATTGTAACTTTTTTCAAAAAAAATCCGAAATACAAGGAATTGCTTCCTCCAGGAATCAGAATTTAAAAATCACCTATTAATCGGAGCCACAAACCTCCTATTACCATATAGATAAAAAGCATAACTAATCCAGTTATCAAGCCTTTGACCCACCAGCTTTTTAGGTCGACATAACCGCTTCCGAAGAAAACTGGTGCTGGTCCATGTCCGTAATGCGTTAAAGTTCCGTACAGCGAACCAACGAAACCAAGCATAAAAGCCAAAAGCAAACCCGGAATTCCAAGTGAAACTCCCACACCTAACAAAGCCGCATACATGGCGGCCACGTGTGCCGTTGCACTTGCAAAAAGATAATGGCTAAAAAAGTAAACCAATATAATTATAGGAAAAGCCATTTGCCAACTTAGTCCGCCTATTTCAGCTTTGATTAAATCGCTGAACCATGCAATAAAACCAAGTTCATTTAGCGAACTCGCCATCATTACTAAAACTGAAAACCAAACAATGGTGTCCCAAGCACCTTTTTCGGCTTTTACGTCGTCCCAAGTTAAAACTGAAGTCAAAAGCAGAATAACCAAACCGATAAACGCCGTTGTTGTTGCATCTATAGAAAACAAATCGCCGGTCATCCATAAAAACAACAAAATAAAGAATGTTAGCAACATCATCCATTCGTTTCGGGTAATTGGCCCCATTTCTTTTAACTTTTGAGCGGCAAGCTGTGGCGCATCTCCCGTTTTTTTCAATTCTGGCGGATATATTTTATACAACACAAACGGAATTACAAAAAAAGCGACAAGTCCCGGAACAATTCCCGCAATAGCCCAAGAAATCCAGCTTATTTTTATTCCTAAGTTAGCCGCAAACTTTTGACACATTGGGTTACTTGCTGTACCCGTCAAAAACATTGATGAAGCGATCAAATTTGCATTATAACTACTCAATGTAAGATAGGCTCCTAATTTTCGATGTGTTTCTGGCTGATCTGGCATTGAGCCAAAGCTCATCGACATTGATTTCATGATAGGATAAACGATCCCACCTCCCCTAGCTGTATTACTTGGCACCGCTGGAGCTAAAACCAAATCAGCAAATCCTAAACCATACGCAAGCCCGAGGGAGCTTTTTCCAAAAATTCGGATAAACAAAAAGGCAATTCGGTTTCCTAAACCCGTTTTAATAAATCCTCGCGCAATAAAAAATGAAATTCCGATAAGCCAAATTACCTTATCTCCAAAACCTTTCAAAGCCAATGTTATAGATTTTCCGGCATCACCAGGCGCTAAAACCTGCGAAAAAGCAGTTAATGCAATAGCAATCATACACATGGTTCCCATTGGCGCCGCTTTCAGAATAATTCCTAAAATGGTCGCGACAAAAATGGCAAACAAGTGCCATGCTTCAGCAACAACACCTTCTGGAGCTGGAATTAACCAAATTGCAATTCCCACAGCAAGTGTGATTATGGTTTGTGGTATTTGTACTTCTTTCATAAAAACAAGATTTAAATTAATTAAAGTCTAAGCTGGAGCTGTATTAAAAACAAATCATTATCATATGTCGTTGAATCAGGAATATTATGATCAAATCTATCAATTTGAAATCCTGCTTCAATTCGGCCTCTATATGCTTTTCCAAATTCGAGACTTACCATCGGAGTATAAGTCTGTCTAAGATTAGAGTCAATTTTATAACTTGGATCAAATCTTTCATAACGGCAAGAAATCTCTAAAGCTGTCAATTTATTATAATCTACCACATATCTTAAATTAGGCAAAAAATAAATTCCTCGCATTTGATAATCAGAAACATCTGGAGTTCTTGATGTTGCTGGCAAAGAAAAATATAAATTATGATTTGTTCCTTGTTTGTATTCGATCTGTAAATCAAAACTAAATTTATCGGTAATTTTAAAATCACTTGTAATATCGGCACCGATTGCAAAAACATCTTCTTTGAAAACTTTTCCAAAACCACCGTTTAAACCCAGATTTATACCATGCTTTTTCGATAACTCCAAAACCCATCTTGTCGAAAATTGCTTTCCGTTATCTTTATCCATTTCGGCATTTTTTCCGTTTCCATTCAAAACAGAAAAAGCATAATTTACAGGTATTTTTCCAACATCAAAAGCACCAGTTGCTGAAGCTCCAATTTGAAAACTTGTCCAGCCATTTTTTCCGAATTCATAATACTGATTTGAAAAATCAAAAGACTTTATAATATCTACAGGAACCAATTCTTCGATACCGAATGCGGGGCGAAACTGCCCTCCAATTAAAGCGATATATTTATTAAAAGTATATTTTCCGTAAGCGTTTTCAAGCACTTTCCCTTTTGTATCCGACTTAAAATCGGCCAAGTTTACTAAAATTACAACTTCAGTTTCTTTACTAAGCTTTGTATTAAGCCCTACACGCATTCTTTTAATATCAAATGAACTTTGAGTAACATTTCCTGCTGAATGATGAGCTCCTAAAACATCAACGTTATCTTCAAAACTTTCTAAATATCTAGCTTGCAAAAGCCCTTTAAACTGATAGGTTGGATATTTTATCGCGTCATCAGAATCAGTCGTTGGCTGAGTTTGGGTAGTTTGCGCATTCGAAAACAATGGCATCAAAAATAAAATAAGAATAATTTGAAGAAGTAAAGTCTTTTTCATAGGCATATAAATTAAACTTTTATAAAAGGTTCAGAATTCTTTTTTCATATTTGGGGCATATAAAAAAACACAAACACTTATGAATCAACACTAAAGGAATTATAAATATAATAAAAAAACAGCAACTTGTAAAAATAGTTGCATTAAAATATAGTTACCAATTTTAACAGAACAAAAAAGGCGCAAGAATCAACTTGCGCCTTTTTACTGTTTTAGAATATTTTTATTTTTCGATTTCTCTCATTGAGTCCATTTTTTTGTGTGCCAAGAAACCAGCAACATCTTCAAAATGCTCTTTTACTCTTTTGTTTCCAAATTCAAAAACCTTTGTTGCCAAACCATCAAGGAAATCACGATCGTGAGAAACCAAGATCAAAGTTCCGTCGAAATCTCTCAACGCATCTTTAATAATATCCTTTGTTTTCATATCCAAGTGATTTGAAGGCTCATCCAGAATCAGCAAGTTAACAGGCTCCAACAATAATTTAATCATTGCCAAACGCGTTTTTTCTCCTCCAGAAAGCACTTTTACTTTTTTAGTAATATCATCACCTTGGAACATGAAAGCTCCTAAGATATTTTTGATTTGTGTTCTGATATCTCCAACTGCAATACTGTCGATTGTTTCAAAAATCGTTGCATTTTCATCCAACAAAGCGGCTTGATTTTGAGCAAAATATCCAATTTGAGCATTATGACCAATTTCAACACTTCCAGAATCAACACCAATTTCTTTCATAATCGCCTTGATCATGGTTGATTTTCCTTCACCATTTTTTCCAACAAAAGCCACTTTCTGTCCGCGCTCGATTACAATATTTGCATCTTTAAAAACAACATGATCTCCGTAAGCTTTAGACATTTCTTTTACAATAACAGGATATTGCCCAGAACGCGCTGCAGGTGGGAATTTCAATCGCAATGCAGAAGTATCGACTTCATCGACCTGAACAATTTCTAATTTTTCAAGCATTTTTACACGTGACTGCACAGCATCAGTTTTAGAGAATGTTCCTTTGAAACGCTCAATAAAAGCACGATTTTCAGCAATCATCTTTTGTTGCTCGTCGTATGCTTTTTGTTGGTGAATTCTACGATCTTTTCTTAATTCTAAGTAATGTGTATATTTTGCTTTGTAATCGTAGATTCTTCCCATTGTAACTTCGATAGTTCTGTTTGTAATATTATCTACAAACGCTCTATCGTGGGAAATTACCACAACCGCTTTAGCTTGATTCAACAAGAACTCTTCTAACCACTGAATACTTTCAATATCCATGTGATTCGTTGGCTCATCTAGCAAAATCAAATCTGGTTTTCTCAATAAAATTTTAGCCAATTCGATACGCATTCTCCATCCTCCCGAAAATTCAGAAGTCTGGCGAGCGAAATCTTCACGTTCAAAACCTAAACCAACTAGAATTTTCTCAACTTCAGCTTCGTAATTTACCTCTTCGATTGCATAAAATTTCTCGCTTAAGTCAGAAACCCTTTCGATCAATTTCATGTATTCGTCACTTTCATAATCGGTACGAACAGTTAATTGTTCATTGATATCGTCGATTTCAGCTTTCATTGTAAAAATCTCGCTGAAAGCTTTTGATGCTTCTTCCATTACCGTAGCACCATCTTCTGTCAATAAATGCTGAGGAAGATACGCAATCACAGCTTCTTTTGGAGCTGAAATATTTCCTGTAGAAGGTTTATTCACCCCTGCAATTATTTTTAAAAGTGTCGATTTTCCTGCACCATTTTTACCCATAAGGGCAATTTTATCATTTTCATTAATAGCAAAAGAAACATCGCTAAAAAGTGTAGTTCCGCCAAACTGAACCGAAATATCGTTAACTGTAATCATTTGTTCTTGTTAATTTGTTTAATCGGTGAATCGTTTATTTGACTACCCATTTTTTTCGTGCTGCAAAGATAGATTTAATTAGATAATGTGCCAATTTGAAAATTAGATAATTTTGAAAATGTGTCAATTAGGCAATCTCTAAATCTCAACACATTTTTTTTTACATTCTATTCCTAAACTGGACTGAAGTCCAGCCCTACAATATAATAGGTTCCTGCGGAACAATAAGAAAGCCTTTGGCTTGGTAGCTATATTCTAGAGCTAGATTTCAGTATACGAAACCTTAATTGTCTTTTTTCTATTTCAAATTTTTAATCTTACCTTGTATAAGAATTTAAAAATCAGCGAAATATAAAAACGAAATTAAAACTGACTGTTTATCTAATTGCAGGATTACTATTTGGTTTTTCTGCAATTGCACAAAAAACTGTAATTAAAAAAGAAGCTTTGCCAGCAAACGCACAAACATTTTTAAAGACCCATTTTGGTTCTAAAAAACCGAGTTATATTTTACAAGACAAAGAAATCCTTTCTACAGAATACAAAGTTCAATATGACAACCTGATTGAAATTGAATTTGACAAGAAAGGAAATTGGAAAGAAGTTGACGGAAAAAATGATAAAATTCCAAAATCTATTATTCCTAAAAAGATTGCTTCTTACTTAAAAGCAAATTTTCCAAAAGAAAAAGTAACCAAAATAGAAATTGGCAGTTCAGGTTATGAAACAAAATTAAGCAACGGATTAGAATTAAAATTCAATTTAAAAGAAGACTTCGTCAAGATTGAGAAATAAATTAAAATTGAAAATATACCATTTGATAATTAGATAATTTCGAAAATGCGCCAATTAAATAATACCTAAATCTCAAAACATTTTTTTTCATTCTATTCCTAAACTGGACTGAAGTCCAGCCCTACAATATGGTTCGAGCCTTTGGCTCTCATTCAAAGTTCCGCAGGAACGATTTATATTGTAGAGCTGGACTTCAGTCCAGTTTAAAGACATATAAAAAACAAAACCCGACAGGTGTTAAAAACCTGTCGGGTTTGAAAAATTATCTAATTGACTAATTATCTAATTTAGTCTTTTCTCCATTTTTTAGTTTCTTCAAAAATGTGCTCCATAATTGCCGCTTCGGTTGCATCAAATTCAATATTTCTTCTGCTCATTACCAACCTTGCTGTTTCAAAAGCTTTTTTGGTTACATAGGTTGTAAATCCTGCAGCACCGCCCCAAGAAAAACTCGGAACAAAATTTCTCGGAAAACCAGATCCGAAAATATTAGCGCTTACGCCAACTACAGTTCCGGTGTTAAACATTGTATTGATACCGCATTTACTATGATCTCCCATCATTAACCCACAAAACTGAAGCCCGGTTTTTGCAAAACCCTCCGTTTCATAGCTCCATAATTTCACTTCTTCATAATTATTTTTTAGGTTTGAATTATTTGAATCGGCACCAATGTTGCACCATTCGCCCAAAACAGAATCACCTAAAAACCCTTCGTGACCTTTATTTGAATTGGCAAAAAGAACTGAATTTTTAACCTCACCACCTATTCTGGATCCAGGTCCAACAGTAGTTGCGCCATAAACTTTAGCCGACATTTTCACCATTGCATTTTCACATAAAGCAAATGGCCCACGAATCACGGTTCCTTCCATAATTTCGGTGTTCTTTCCTATATATATTGGACCGTTTGAAGCATTCAAAGTTACAAACTCCAATTTTGCGCCTTCTTCAATAAAAATATTCTCAGGCGCAATAACATTTACGCTTTTCGGAATTGGCTGTGATTTTCTGTCTTCAGTCAAAAAAGCAAAATCGGCACGGATTGCAGCATCGTTTTTAGAAAAAATATCCCAAGTATGCTCAACAGTCAAACAATCGTCGTTATACTGAATAATTTCGTAAGAGTCAAAATCAACTTCTTCTTGATTTTCAGATGCAAAAAAAGCAATCACATCATCACCTTTAAAAATCGCCTGATTTGCAGTTAATTCAGAAACCATATCGGCAAGCTTGTCATTTGGCAAATAAGCTGCGTTGATCATTACGTTTTCCTCCATTTCCACCATCGGAAATTTTTCAGACAAATATTCCTCAGTAATTGTTGTTATTGTTGAACCCAGGCGCATTTCCCATTTTTGGCGAATGGTCATAATTCCGATTAAGATATCGGCCACGGGCCTCGTAAAAGTAAAAGGTAATAAAGCATTCCGAACGGGACCGTCAAAAAGAATATAATTCATAATTAGTTTTTGTACTTGTTAAAATCTTGATTTGGTTATCGAGGTCAAAGTTACAAATATTTATGTTTTCACTAAACTTGTTTTAGTAGTTCAAAATGATTTCACTAATAATTCTATTTCTCTTAGTTATAATAGAAAAAAAACATAGCTCGGCAATATTTTAAAATCCAGCTTTTGTTCTTTTATTAATCTTAGAGTAAAATAATTCTTGAATTTGTGGCTAATAAATTATCGCATAAAAAAAAAGCCTTCCAAATTGGAAGGCTTTTGTATAATTTAAAACAGCTATTATTTTTTAGCGTGTTTAGCATATTTAGTTTTGAATTTATCAATACGTCCTGCAGTATCGATAAGTTTAGATTTACCAGTATAAAAAGGGTGAGATGTTCTAGAAATCTCCATTTTTACAACTGGATACTCAACTCCGTCAACTTCAATTGTTTCTTTTGTATCTGCAGTAGATTTAGTGATAAAAACTTCGTCATTTGACATGTCTTTAAATGCAACTAATCTGTAATTTTCTGGGTGAATTCCTTTTTTCATCTTTTCTTTTATTTATTGTTTAGAGCATTTTTATTTTGAAGCTTTTTCTCGATTAGAAAAAGGTATAAACAAACAATACTCTTTTTTGTTTAAAAATTTAATTATTTTTGAGTGTGCAAATTTACAATTCTTTTTTAATAAACAAATACTTAGCGCACTTTTTTTTCCTTAAATTCAAAAAGCTTTTTTTATCTGCGATTATAGTGGGAATTGCTATATTTGTGGATTAATTTTAAAACATATAGAAATATGATTAATGAAGTTATTAAAAAGAACGGTATTACTTACGGAATCGTCTTAGGAGTTGTTCTAGCATTAATTACAGCTACTATCTATTCAATAGATCTTAAATTATTTGTTTCTGGATGGATTGGCGCATTAAGTTTTGTTATTTATTTGGTAATTGGAATCCTTTTACTAACAAAGACCAAAAAAGAAATCAATGGTTTATTCACTTTCAAAGATGCATTTACAACCTATTTTATTACCACGCTTATTGCTCTATTAATTTCAACATTTTTCAGTATTTTATTATTTAACGTTATTGATCCGGCTGCAAAAGAAACCATAGGAGAATATCTTATAAAATATATGGCAGAAACGTTGCAAAAATTCGGAACACCTGCTTCTGCTATAAATGAAGCATTAGATAAAATGAGAAAAAGTAGCCCATTTTCAACTCTAGAACAACTTAAAGGATTAGCTTTCAGCCTTGCTCTTTACTCTATTTTAGGATTAATTTTGGCTGCATTTTTCAAAAGCAAAACTACTCAAGAATAAAAATATAAATGAATTTATCTATACTTATACCGCTTCTAAACGAAGAGGAATCACTTAAAGAACTCTATGCATGGATCATTAAAGTGATGCAATCTAACAATTACTCTTATGAAATCATTTTTGTAGATGATGGTAGTACAGATGATTCTTGGAATATTATAGAAAGTTTTTCTAACGAAAATCCTAATGTAAAAGGAATTCGTTTTATGAAAAACTTTGGAAAATCTCAGGCTTTGCATGCTGGTTTTGCAAAAGCAAAAGGTGACGTTATTATAACAATGGATGCCGATTTGCAAGACAGCCCTGACGAAATTCCAGGTTTATACGAAATGATCACCGCTCAGAAATACGATTTGGTTTCTGGCTGGAAAAAGAAACGCTACGACTCGGTTGTAGCAAAAAATCTGCCTTCAAAATTATTCAATTGGGCCGCTAGAAAAACTTCTGGTGTTGAACTGAATGATTTTAACTGCGGATTAAAAGCATACAAAAATACCGTTGTAAAAAACATTGAAGTATCTGGCGAAATGCACCGATATATTCCTGTTTTGGCAAAAAATGCAGGTTTCAACAAAATTGGCGAAAAAGTGGTAATCCACCAAGCTCGAAAATATGGGGAAACAAAATTTGGAATGGAACGTTTCATAAACGGATTTCTTGATTTGATCACGATTTGGTTTCTATCCAGATTCGGAAAAAGGCCAATGCACTTATTTGGCGCAATTGGTTCTTTGATGTTTATCATCGGATTTTTATCTGCAGGTTATATTGGTATTTCTAAGTTGTATCATATGTACATGGGGATGAAATATACGCTTGTTACAAACAATCCGTGGTTTTATATTGCTTTAACAACTATGGTTTTAGGAACTCAATTGTTTCTGGCAGGATTTCTTGGTGAAATCATTTTAAGAACCAAAAGCAATGAGGCAAGATACAAAGTAGCCCGAGAGGTTAATTTTTAACGTAAAGCCCTAGCCCTGATGGGAATATAGTGAACAGCAGTCCCGAAGCCTCGGGATAGCTCCTGAAAATTAGTATTACTTTAATTAAACACAAAATATACGAATGATGAATATAGCACCTAATATTTTGAATGCTGTAAACGAATGGTTAACACCAACATTTGACAAAGAAACACAAGCTGCCGTTAAAGAATTAATGACAACTTCGCCAAAAGAACTTGAGGAAAGCTTTTATAAAAACCTTGAATTTGGAACAGGTGGAATGCGTGGCGTTATGGGTATTGGAAACAACAGAATCAATAAATATACGCTTGGAAAAAACACTCAAGGCTTATCAGATTATTTACATGAAGTTTTTCCAAATGAACCTTTGAAAGTAGTTATTGCTTATGACTGTCGTCATAACAGCAACACTTTGGCAAAAGTGGTTGCCGATGTTTTCTCTGCAAACGGAATTCAGGTTTATTTGTTTTCAGATTTGAGGCCAACTCCAGAATTGTCTTTTGCACTTAAATATTTAGGATGCCAATGCGGAATCGTTTTAACGGCTTCTCACAATCCGCCAGAATACAATGGCTACAAAGTTTATTGGCAAGATGGTGGTCAAATCGTTCCTCCACAAGACAAAGCGATTATCAATGTAATTGAAAATTTAGGTTACGACAAAATCAAATTTGATGCAAATGAAAGCTTAATCAAATATATCGACACTGATATCGACAAGGCTTTTGTGAAATCATCTATTGAAAATGCTAGTTTCAATACTCCGGCCGAAGCCAAAGACAACTTACATGTTGTTTTCACTTCATTGCACGGGACTTCTATAAAATCTATTCCAGATACTTTATCACAGGCAGGTTACAAAAATGTGCATATTGTTCCTGAACAAGCTATTCCTGACGGAGATTTCCCAACTGTAAAATCTCCAAATCCAGAAGAGCCAGAAGCTCTGACTATGGCATTGGCGTTGGCAGACAAAACAAACTCTGATATTGTTGTAGGTACAGATCCTGATTGCGACCGTTTAGGCGTTGCCGTTCGTAATAATGATGGCAAAATGATTTTACTAAACGGAAATCAAACCATGATCTTGATGACTTCTTTCTTGCTGAAGCAATGGCAGAAAGCTGGAAAACTAAACGGAAAACAATTTGTAGGATCAACAATTGTTTCGACTCCAATGATGATGGAATTAGCATCGAGCTACGGAGTTGAATGCAAAGTTGGATTGACTGGATTCAAATGGATTGCAAAAATGATCAAAGATTTTCCTGAACTTCAATTTATTGGAGGTGGAGAAGAAAGCTTTGGTTTTATGGTTGGCGATGCTGTGAGAGACAAGGATGCCGTTGCTGCTACTTTATTAATCTGCGAAGTCGCTGCACAAGCAAAAGCGGCTGGAAGTTCTGTTTACAAAGAGCTTCTACAACTTTATGTTGAAAACGGTTTCTACAAAGAATACTTAGTTTCTTTAACTAAAAAAGGAATGGAAGGTTTAGAAGAAATCAACCAAATGATGATCAACTTGCGTCAAAATCCTTTGAAAGAAATCAACGGACAAAGAGTGGTTATGGTAGAGGATTACGATTCTTCAATCGCTTTAAATTTATTGACTGGAGAAGAATCTACAATGGATATTCCAAAATCTAACGTATTGATTTATTATACAGAAGACGGTTCTAAAATTTGCGCAAGACCAAGTGGAACTGAACCAAAAATCAAATTCTATATCAGTGTAAATGCTGCAATCGAATCGGTTTCAGAATTTGATGAAGCAGAAAAATTCTTAGACCAAAAAATACAGAATATTATTGCTGATATGCAATTGAAATAATTAAAATACAAATACATTTTTTTAAAAACCCGATAACTTTTAAGCTATCGGGTTTTAATGGTAAAAAACACCTAAATGAGTACTTTCAAAAAAATAGTTCCTTTTATATATCCGTATAAAAAATACGCATTCTTAAATATCTTTTTCAATATTTTGTATGCGCTTTTTAGTACACTTTCATTCATGGGTTTAATTCCTATGTTACAGGTTTTATTCGGTGAAACCAAACAACTTACTGTCAAGCCTACTTTTGAAGGAATTGAACACATTAGAGTTTATGGAGAAAATTATGTGAATTATTATATCACAAAAAATAACGACCCAAATAATCCGGGTTTTATTCTTTCTGTAATGGTTGGCGTAATAATCTCTATTTTCCTCTTGAAAAATTTAGCTGATTATCTAGCAATGTTTTTTATTAACTTTTTGCGAAATGGTGTTTTAAGAGATATGCGAAATGCATTGTACAAAAAAACATTAGAATTGCCTTTGGCTTTTTATTCTGAAAAAAGGAAAGGTGATGTAATTTCTCGAATTTCAGCTGATGTAAATGAGGTTCAGACTTCATTTTTAGCCATTTTAGAGCTTATTGTAAAAGAACCTTTAACAATTCTTTTCACAATAATTGCAATGTTAATAATTAGCACCAAATTGACACTCTTTGTCTTCATTTTCATTCCCGTTTCAGGATATCTGATTTCATTAATTGGAAAACAATTAAAAAAACAATCATCAAAAGCACAACAAGAACAAGGGACTTTTTTATCTACGATTGAAGAAACCATTGGCGGACTAAAAGTTGTCAAAGGATACAATTCTGAAAACTATTTTAATACTGTTTTTCAAAATTCTACTGAACGTTTCTTTACATTATCAAACAGCATTGGAAACCGTCAAAACTTAGCTTCTCCTGCAAGTGAGTTTATGGGAATTACTGTAATTGCCATTTTATTATGGTATGGAGGTCAAATGGTTTTGATCGAGAAAACCTTAAGTGGCGCTTCATTTATTGCTTACATGGGATTAGCATACAACATCTTAACTCCTGCAAAAGCAATTTCTAAAGCTTCGTATGGTGTAAAAAGAGGAAATGCAGCAGCAGAACGCGTCCTTGAAATTTTAGAACAAGAAAACCCAATTACATCTAAAGAAAATGCAATCGAAAAAACTACTTTCGACAACAACATCAACATACAACATGTTAATTTTAAATACGAAGAAGAAACAGTTTTAAAAGACTTTTCTCTTCAAATTAAAAAAGGTCAAACTGTCGCTCTTGTTGGTCAGTCTGGAAGCGGAAAAAGTACCATTGCAAATCTATTAACCCGTTTTTATGATGTTAACGACGGAACAATTTCAATTGACAATATTAACATCAAAGACATGAACTTGCAATCGCTTCGCAGTTTAATGGGATTAGTTACTCAAGACAGTATTTTATTCAACGATACAATTAAAGCTAATATTTCGTTAGGAAAACTTGACGCGACAGATGATGAAATTCTCGAAGCTTTAAAAATCGCTAATGCTTATGAATTTGTAAAAGATCTTCCTCAAGGAATCTACACTAACATTGGCGACAGCGGAAACAAACTTTCAGGCGGACAAAAACAACGTTTGTCAATTGCACGTGCCGTATTGAAAAATCCTCCGATTATGATTCTAGATGAAGCTACATCGGCTTTGGATACTGAAAGTGAAAAATTTGTTCAAGTTGCACTTGAAAACATGATGCAAAACAGAACTTCAATCGTAATTGCGCATCGTCTTTCGACGATTCAAAAAGCAGATGTTATTGTTGTAATGCAAAAAGGACAAATTGTAGAGCAAGGAACTCATGAAGAATTAATTGCCTTAAACGGAACTTACAATAAACTGGTTACCATGCAGTCTTTCGAATCTTAAAAATTCGCAAAAAAGAAATAAATCACAGATTAAGGAAATATTAAAACATCATTTAATATTCTTTAATCTGTTTTTATTTTTATAACTTTAGGTATCTATTGATAATTATTCAAAAAATGTACATCAATAACCCGAATATAAAATTGCCCGAAGATCCAGATACCATCGTTTGGAAGTATCTTGACTTATCTAAATTTCTTGATTTATTGCTTTCGAAAAAATTATTTATGTCACGTTCCGACAAATTTGAAGATCAATACGAAGGCACTTTCAGCGAACCGACTTATGAAGAAATCAAAAAACTGGCCGTCGATAATCCTGACTTTTTAAATTATTACAAAACGCATCGGGAAAAAGTTGCAATAAGCAGTTGGCATATCAACGAATATGAATCCTTTGCCATGTGGCAGATTTTTACACAAAATAGTGAAGGACTCGCCATTCAATCCACAATTGGAAGATTGCAAAAGGCGCTAAAACCAGAAAATAATTTTGACCAATACATCGGCGAAGTAAATTACATCGACTACAAAAAAGAATATATTCCGTTTGATGATTTGTTTTTCCCTTTTTTGTTTAAACGAAAAAGTTTCCAATACGAGCGCGAAGTTCGTATTATTACCGACACTTCTAAAAGCACTTTAAAGCTAAATGATGGATTAAAAATCAATGTTGACATCAATCAACTGATTGAAAAGATTTACATTCATCCAAAATCTGAAAACTGGTATAAAAAACTAGTAATCGAATTGGTAGAACGATTGGATTTTGGCTTTGAAATAGAAAAATCTGATTTGGAAAGTGATATATTGATTTAAAAGTTGCTAAGATGCTAAGATACTGAGATGTTATATTTTCTTTTAGCCACAGATTGCACAGATTAAAAGGATTCTTATTCTAAAAACAATAAAGCCGTTTAAAAATATTTTTAAACGGCTTTTAAAATCTTAGCACCTTAGAGTCTTAGTATCTTAGAACCTTAAATCGGCTTATAGGACTTAACTTCCCATTTTTTAGAAGCCAAATCTATGTAGTTGTAATGCAAAACATCATTTTTGTCAAACTGGCCGTTTTGGTTGGTATCTTCAATTGTTCTAAAATACAAACGGTTTTTAGATTCGATTAAACTCCAATCTACTAATTCCTGAAGATCTGGCGAAATCTTAGTAAAATTTTCACCACTGATATTACTCAAATATAAAGTTTTGATATCTCCCGTATCAATTTTGCCGTCTTTGTTAGTGTCAGAATCTGTCAGTGTATAAACCATTACTTTATTTTGTGTTTTATCTGCAACTGTTTTCAAATATGTTGCGGTTAAAATCAAAACAGGTTTATCTGATAATGGATGAATAGAATCTGAATCGACTTTTTGAAATTTCAAATTCTGCAAATAGCCCGTAATTTCATATTCTCCTAAATTCGAAATCGTAAAACTCACATCATTTACACTAGACGAACCATAACGTGCTTTTGAACCTTTTTCATACACTCTCAAATCGCCCACTGGATGAATCAAATAATTTGTTCCTTCCATTTGAATAGGCAAATCTGCAATCTCAATTTGGGTCGAATCGGTTTTAGCCACAACACTAGCTTTGTTTGAAGCATCATAAATCACTTTCGGCTTCTGCACTTCGTCCTTACAACTTATTGCAGTTCCGATAATTACTAAGGCGATATATTTTATATAGTTTTTCATTTGTGGCAATTATATTAGAATATCAAATATACTATTTTTGATTGTATTTTTTGATATTATTGCGTTTTACCAAAATCCCAATTTTACAACCTCGCATTCAATTTCACATTAAAAACTCTGGAAGTCATGTAATTTGGAATCGCATATTCATTTTTAGAATACACATCACGAACCCAAGTATTGGTAATTGCATTTTGATTATTGAAAAGATTAAAAATTTCCAATCCAACTGATAATTCTTTAAAATCCTTCAGCCATTTTGCTTTAGCCACTTTTGTACTGCCATCCACAAAAACTTTTGCAAAACCAACATCAGCCCTTCTATAGTCATTCAATCTGTTTTGGTACAAATACGGATCAGAATAAGCCGGCGCTCCGCCTGGCAAACCTGTATTGTAAACTAAATTCAGATACAATTTTACACTCGGAATATTTGGCATATAATCCTGAAACAGCATCGCAAATTTCAAACGTTGATCTGTTGGTCTGGCAATATATCCTTTGTTTTCATAATTTTCTTCGGTCTTCAAATATCCAAAACTCACCCAAGATTCTGTTCCTGGAACAAATTCTCCATTCAATCTAAAATCAAGACCTTGCGCGTAAGCTTTTGCATTATTATTGGCAATATATCGAATTCGCACATTATCTATTGAATATACATTTACGTCTGAAAGCGATTTATAATATACTTCGGTCACCCATTTAAAAGGGCGATCCCACATTTTAAAATTGTAATCATTCCCTAAAACAATGTGAACTGATTCCTGCGCTTTTACATTTGGATGAACAGCGCCATCTAAATCACGAAGTTCCCTATAAAACGGCGGCTGATGATACAATCCTCCCGAAACTCTAAAAACCATATCCATATCCCAATCAGGTTTTATGGCAAATTGCGCACGCGGACTTAAAACAAACTGGTTTTTACCTTCTTCTAAAGCGCCCGAGACATTCCAACTCTGAAAACGCGCACCAACATGATACCAAACCTGACTAGAGCCAATTGCCGTTTTTTTATTGAACTGCATATAACCGGAAAGTCTATTTATGGTATTAAAATTTGTCGCTCTAACATCTTGGTAAGGCAACAACGGCCCTGTATAAGGCTGATACGGCTGATTGTTTTTAGGCAAAATTACCAATGGTGGATTAATTGAAAATCCAGCCGAATCGATTACCTCCCACTCGACCACCCGATCACGAATAGATTCGCGCGTATATTTTAAGCCAAATTCCAATTCGCTGTCATTCATCCATTCTTTAAAACCTTTTATTTCGGCATTAGCAATCAAAGCATCTAGATCATTTCGGGCATGATTTAATTGAGAACCTATTCCGCGCGTAAAATCAATATTTTCAATATTTCCATTCTCATCAACATTTCCTAAACGATATTGTGCCAAAATATCAAAATGTTCCTGCTCTGTAGTGTGAAAAAGAGAACCAATCAATTTTAAAGTAAAACTTGGAGAAGCTTTGTACGTCGTTTTTAAAGCTCCAAAATAGGTTTCATATTTATCTTTTTCCTGACCGTCATAATAAACCGTCAAAGCCATTGGCTGATCAATTGTTCCAAAATTCGTCTGACGAGATAATGGCTGATAAGAATATTTATTCTGAGAAATATTTCCTAAAAAGCTCATTTGCCATTTTTGCGAAATATCATAATTAACATTCGTTTGAATATCCACAAAAACCGGAGTGTAATTTGTCTCGGTGTCTTGGCTGTTTACCAAAAGGCTATTATTTCGATAACGGATGCCTGTTACCGCCGACCATTTTTTATTTTTAGAAACCAAATCGACCGCGGCGCTCGCACCCAAGAAACTAGCTTCAAAAGCAGCGCCAAACTGAGTTGGTTTTCGATACGTAATATCTAAAACAGAAGATAATTTGTCTCCAAATTTAGCCTGAAATCCTCCAGCTGAAAAATCGATATTTTGAACCAAATCAGTATTGGTAAAACTCAACCCTTCTTGCTGACCCGAGCGAATCAAAAAAGGGCGATAAACCTCGACCTCATTTACATACACTAAATTTTCATCGTAATTTCCACCGCGGACGGCATATTGCGTACTCAATTCATTATTTGAGTTTACTCCTGGCAAAGTTTTTAAAATATTTTCTATTCCTGCATTTGCGCCTGGAATTTTCTTGATTGTTTCGGGCTCTACGGTTACAATGCCTTGAACACGTTTCTTATTTTTAGAAGAAACAAAAACTTCGCCCATTTGCTCAGCAGAATTGCTCATTACGGGATTGAAAAGAAAAACCTCATTCGGTTTCAAACTTACCGCAAGGCTCATCATTTTTAAAGAAACATGGGTAAAAATCAAAGACACTTTTTTATTTGCCGGCACTTCAATGTCAAAAACTCCGTTTTGATCTGATTGAACAACATTTCCTAAATACGAAATATTAACATCGGCAACTGGATGATTTTCTGTATCTAAAATAACACCTTTAACATGAGCATTTTGAGCAAATGCAATAGGTCCGATGCATAAAAAAAAGAAAACAAGTATTAGCTTAAAATTATTCAAACGTTTAGGTTTTATTTTTGTTGACTCCTAAAAAAATTAGTTTCAAAGAAACCGACATTTCCAACATTATCGGTCACTTCAATTTTTAAATTATTTTCACCTTCAAGCAATAATGCATCCTCAAAAGTATGTGTAATTTTTCTAGTTTTATTATCATATTCAAATAAAATCCAATTTCCGTTTAAGTAACCATTATACGATTTAATACCTGACCCCGCATCACTTATTGTAAATTGTATTTTCTTCACCTCGCTAATCCATTTGCCTTGAATTGGTTTTGCAATTGAAATTTTAGGTGCAATAGTGTCCAAAACCAATCCAAATTGGCCTAAAGTTTTTGATTTTGCTGTAAAAACATCTCCTTTTCGGGAAGTTGCATTATAACTGCCACTTCTTCCTATAAAGAGTTTATCTCTTAAAGCTTCATCATAAGTATCATCTTTAATTGTAATTGTAAAATTTGAATGCACTGGAATAACATCGTCATGAATGTATATTTTGTTGTTTTTCACATCAAAATTCAAATTAAAATCTTCGTAAAAAGTACCTGCAGGAAAAAATACAGACATATTATCTTTTTCAAAATTGGCGTCTTTATTATATCGCACAAAATATTTTGACGTAATTGGCTCTGCTGGAATAAGCGGTGTTTCGGCATCGTATTCAACTGGAACAGTGATTGAATTCATATTGCCGCTATAATCTGAAACTTCAATTCTGTATGTCGAAGCTAAATTTGGTTGCGCCGAAATTATCCCTCTAACCGAATCCGTTTTAATAATACTCAACGCATAAGGCGTTTTCATGAAAAGTTTCTGAACGCGTTGGCTAGTCTTTTTATATCTCGGATAATCAATAAAGGCATTGATGAATCTCATTTCATCAAATGAATACGTATTAAACTGATAATTGTAATTCTGATTTCCGTTTAAAAAAGTCGAAACATTAAAAACGCCATTTTTATTAAAAGAAACATCATCAGTATCGACAGCATTAATTCCGAAACCAATTTTTCCATTTGTTTTAACCTTTCCTGCCAGATAAGTTCCATCTTTTTGCAAAGCCAAATTTAGCATTACAGGCTGTTTTGACTGATTGACAACAGAATTATATAACGGATAAACATACAAACTAGACAAAGTAGGCTTTTTAGTGTCTTTTATATTTTGGTCAAAGCCAAAAAACATTGGGTTAATCACGAATTCTGACTTTGTATCACGAATCTCAAAATGCAAATGCGGCCCTTCAGACGATCCCGTATTTCCAGAAAGTGCAATCAATTGGCCTTTGGTCACAGGCAATTCATTAGGTTTTGGAAACATTTCGATTTCAAAAGCCTTTTCTTTATAGTGTGTTTTTTGAATATAATCCTGAACAGCCCCAACTGCAATTTGCAAATGTCCATAAACAGAAGTATAACCATTTGGGTGCGTAATATAAATGCATTTTCCATTGCCAAAAGTCGAAATCTTGATTCTTGAAATATATCCATCGGCCACAGCATAGACATTCAAACCTTCTCTTTGATTTGTTTTTAAATCAAAACCAGCGTGAAAATGATTTGGTCTCAATTCTCCAAAATTCCCAGAAAGTTGCATTGGAATATCAAGTGGAGCGCGAAAATAATCTTTAGGATACTGGCTTTGAGCAAAAATAAAATGACTAAATAGTAAGGTGAATAGCGTAAATTTCATAAACAACATTTTTGCTAAGATAAAAAATAATGAGGCTAAAACCGAGTATTTAGCTACAAAAATACAATTCACTGAATTTCATTCATTTGACTATTTTAACTACAAAAAAATCGATAAAAAATTGCATTAATAAAAAGGAATACTAACTTTGTATGATTAAGTAATGAATAGGATTTATAATGAGTGTAATTGCCGAAATAATTGATACTCTTGAATATAAAGTCGAGAAGCTTTTTGAAAAGTCAAAAGGTTTGGAGAAAAACAATCAGGATTTACAATTAGAATTAGCCAAAGCTGTGCAAATTATCCAGAAACAATCTGAAGAAATTGAAGCTTTGAAAAAGCAATATGAAACACTTAAAATAGCCAATTCGTTGCTCGGCAGCGACAATAACAAGAGAGAGACAAAGCTTAAAATAAATTCATTAATTCGCGAAATTGATTACTGTATAGCGCAACTATCAGATTAGTAAAAACATGGACGGAAAGCTTAGAATCAAAATATCAATTGCAGACCGCGTTTACCCATTAACGGTTGAACCAGCTCAAGAAGAAGGACTTAGAAGTGCTTCTAAAAAAATTGATACGATGATCAAGCAATTCGAAGAAAATTACGCAGTTCGTGACAAACAAGATGTATTAGCTATGTGTGCATTACAATTTGCATCACAAGTTGAACAAAAACAAATTGATAACGCAATCGATGGAGAAGAAACCATTGAACGAATTAAAAAATTAAATTCGCTATTAGATCAATATCTCGAAAAATAAACGTTCTTTACAGAAACTAAGATACTGCCTACATTAGTTCACAATTGGTAAACTCAACACTAACAATTTAGAATGAGCAAATCGTCGCTACTATAGTATGCCCTCCTTTTGGCTGGGAAACTTGAACAGTGAGTTAGCTCAAAACTTGTCTTTACGAGTTTATACAAGCAATTAATGTAGGCTTTTTTTATATATAAACCCTAACAAACATGAACATCATAACGATCATTATTGGTATTGTAGGAATTGCAGCTGGTTTTGCAATTGCTAAAATCATCGAGAAAAGCAATATTTCTAATCTAATCAAAAACGCTAAAAAAGAAGCTGCTTCCATTTTGAAAGACGCTAATTTAGAAGCTGAAAATATTAAAAAAGATAAAATTCTTCAAGCAAAAGAACGTTTTATCGAATTAAAATCAGAACACGAACAAGTTATTTTAGCACGCGATAAAAAAGTTGCTGAAGTAGAGAAACGTGTACGCGATAAAGAATCTCAAGTTTCGAATGAACTTTCGAAAGCTAAAAAAGTAAATGATGATTTTGAGGCTAAAACTGCTGAATATCAAAACAAAATTGAGCTTTTGGACAAAAAACAAGCTGAAGTTGACAAACTTCACAAAAGCCAATTACAACAACTTGAGGTAATTTCTGGACTTTCTGCAGAAGAAGCAAAAGAGCAATTAGTTGAAGGCTTAAAAGCCGAAGCTAAAAGCAAAGCAATGTCACACATTCAAGAAACTATTGAGGAAGCTAAACTTACTGCACAGCAGGAGGCAAAAAAAATCATCATCAACACCATTCAAAGAGTTGGAACTGAAGAAGCAGTTGAAAATTGCGTTTCTGTATTCAATATCGAATCTGATGATGTAAAAGGTAGAATTATTGGACGTGAAGGACGAAACATTAGAGCTTTAGAATCGGCTACAGGTGTAGAAATTATTGTTGACGATACTCCAGAGGCTATCATCTTATCTTGTTTTGATCCAGTTAGAAGAGAAATTGCTCGCTTGTCATTGCATAAATTAGTAACTGACGGACGTATTCACCCGGCAAGAATTGAGGAAGTTGTTGCTAAAACAGCAAAACAAATCGATGACGAAATTATTGAAGTTGGAAAACGTACTGTAATCGACTTAGGAATTCACGGATTACATCCTGAATTGATTAAAGTGGTGGGTAGAATGAAATACCGCTCATCTTACGGACAAAACTTATTACAGCACTCAAGAGAAGTTTCTAAGCTTTGTGGTATCATGGCAGCTGAATTAGGATTGAATGTAAAACTGGCAAAAAGAGCTGGTTTATTACACGATATCGGAAAAGTGCCAGATACAGAAAGTGATTTGCCACACGCACTTTTAGGGATGCAATGGGCTGAAAAATATGGTGAGAAAGAAGAAGTATGTAATGCAATTGGAGCGCACCACGACGAGATTGAGATGAAATCATTATTATCACCAATTATCCAGGTTTGTGATGCGATTTCTGGAGCTCGTCCGGGAGCAAGACGCCAAGTTCTTGATTCATACATTCAGCGTTTGAAAGATCTTGAAGATGTTGCTTACGGATTCAGTGGCGTGAAAAATGCTTATGCAATTCAAGCTGGTAGAGAACTTCGTGTAATTGTAGAAAGCGAAAAAGTTTCTGATGACAATGCTGCAAACTTGTCATTTGAAATTTCTCAAAAAATTCAAACTGAAATGACTTATCCAGGTCAAGTAAAAGTAACTGTAATTAGAGAAACAAGAGCAGTAAACATTGCAAAGTAATTTTCTTTTTAAATAAACAACAAAGGCTATCTTTACAGATAGCCTTTGTTGTTTTATAATTATTTCAAAAAACGAAATTATTGATCGCCAAATATAATCTTAAAACTCGTTCCCACTCCTACCTCGCTTTCAACATTAATACTTCCTTTCATTGCTTCGATTTGATTTCGCGTGATATACAAGCCTATTCCGCGCGCATCTTCGTGTTTATGAAACGTTTTATACATTCCGAACAAAAGATCGCCATGAACCGCCAAATCAATTCCTAGGCCGTTATCTGTAATTTTTAATGATTTATAACCTTCGGGCTCAATTGCAAAATCAAAAACAATCAAAGGATCACGATCAGGATGTGCATATTTTATTGCATTTGTGGTGAAATTCAGCAAAACACTTTCCAAATAAGCCGGATTAAAATTGATCGTCAAATAATTCGGAACATTATTGATGATCGTAACATTTTTTCGTTTATCATAACCTTTAATTGCCGCAATTGTTTTTTCAATATATTCACAAAGCTTCAAAGGAACAACCGCAATATTGATGTTGCTCTGCGTTTTTACAATTTGGGTTAAATTCGAAATCGTATCGTTCAAATCATTCGAAACGGTGCGCAAATGTATCAGCATTTCGCTGACAGTTTGTTTATCGACATCGGCATCAATAAAATCCAAAATCGACTTTATATTGCCCGCCTGCGTATTCAAATTATGCGAAACGATATGTGAAAAATTCAACAATCGGCTGTTTTGGTCGCTGTACAATTTCATTGTTTTTAGCAACTCAAGCTCTTTTTCTTTTTGCTGAGATATATCAGTATGAGTTCCTATAACACGCAAAGGCTTGCCATTTTCGTCCCGCTTTATAACTTTTCCACGATCAAGAATCCATTTATAATTACCGCTTGATGTCATTACACGATGGTAATTTTCATAATACGGAATCTTGTTGTCAAAATGCTCGTGAATATCTGAATAATATTTAGGAAGATCATCTGGATGCACAATTTTGTCCCAACGTTCTGGATCATCAAAAATATCTGTTGATTCTAATTCGAGAATTTTAAGTGAAAGCGAGGAATAAAAAACCTGATTGGTCACCATGTCCCAATCCCAAATTCCAACGGTAGAAGCGTCTAAAGCAAATTGAAATCTTTCTTCAGAAATACGAAGCCTTTCTTCTTTATCTTTTAAATCGGTAATATCAGAAACGTGGCCAAAAAAACTCACACTACCATTTGATGACAATTCGGTTTTAGAAGACACTTTAAACCAACGAAGTCCTTTTTTTGGCAAAACAGCCCGAAACTCAACTTTCCATGGCTTGATTTCTTTTCGGGCTTTAACTAATGATTGAAAGAACAAATCTCTGTCCTGCGGAAAAATCCTATCGTAAACAATCAACTTGATGTCATTCGTAAATTCTTTTGCCGAAATTTCAAAAATATCATCAGCCGATTTACTGACCAGAGGGAAGGAATAATTGTTATTGTTATCGATTACAAATTGAAAAAGCAAATCGGGCATTTCAGCCAATAATTTTTTGTAAAAATTATTTACTTCCAAGCAATCTTCATTTCCATATAAATCAAAAATCATATAACAACTTTTACACAAATTAGGTTTTTATTTCCTTTAAAATCTAAAAACGTGCAGTTCGTCGATTTTATTTGCTTTTAACAGAAACTATCGTACAATATATTAATTTTTGAAATAAAAATTAACTTTTAGAATGAAAAAATTACTTTCGCGGATGGAACGTATGCATAACTTCTTTCAAAAAACTGCGATCTAAATGAACATAAATTTCGGTTGTAGTAATCGATTCATGCCCCAACATTAATTGAATAGATCTTAGGTCGGCGCCATTTTCTAAAAGATGCGTTGCAAAAGAATGACGCAAAGTATGCGGACTGATATTTTTATGCAAACCAACTTTTATTGCCAAGTCTTTTATGATTGTAAAAATCATCGCACGCGTAAGCTGATTTCCTCTTCGGTTTAAAAATAATGTATCTTCGTGACCTTTTTTAATATTCAAATCAGGACGCACTTCATCTTTATAAATCTCGATATATTTTTTGGTGAGTTTCCCAATCGGGACAAAACGTTCTTTATTTCCTTTTCCTGTAATTTTTATAAACCCTTCATCAAAATACAGATCCGATATTTTAAGCGTTACCAATTCTGAAACCCGAAGCCCACATCCGTATAAAGTCTCCAAAATTGCTCTGTTGCGTTCTCCTTCATTAGAACTCAAATCAATTGCCGCAATTAAAGCGTCAATTTCTTCAACAGCTAAAGTATCTGGCAATTTTCTTCCCGTTTTGGGACTTTCGATTAATTCTAAAGGATTATCATTTCTATAATCTTCGAAAATCAAATAATTAAAAAAACTTTTTAGTCCAGAAATGATTCTAGCCTGTGAACGCGGATTTACTTCTTTTGCGACCGAATAAATAAACTGTTGCAATGTTTCATCTGAAATTTTCACCGGCGAAACCTCAATTTTATTTTGTTCCAAAAAAAGGCACAATCGTTCTATGTCAAAGCCATAATTTTCGATTGTATTTTTAGACAAGCCTCTCTCAATTCGCAAATACGATTGATAATCTTTGATATATCGGTTCCAATTCATAATTACAAAGTAAATACTTTTTGGATATAAAAAAACCTTCCAGTTTGGAAGGTTTTAAGCATTATAGCTTTTTTGATAAATTTAAAATTTATAGTTGAATCCTAAGTTTAGTGAAGAAAAAGTTCCGTCATTAGAAATCCCTTTATATGCTGCATATAATTCTATTTTTTCGTTTTGGTAGCCAAATTTTGGCTGATACAAAAACCCTCCATCTACTCCGTCACCACTACCAACATAAATAGCATATCCTAAATCTCCACCAACAAATAAATTATCTGTAATTGAATATTGTGCTGTACCGGCAACTGGTATAAAGCCAGCATCGTCTGCTTTTAATTTAACTTCTCCCATGCCAAAATTATAAGTCTGACTTTTAGCCAAATACCTTGTATAACCAGTTGTTACACCAGCAGTAAACTTATCGGCTATGTTCCAAAGGTAAGCCACATCAACACCCAAATTCACAGAAGCGGCATCCTTAATATCGCCCAATGGCAAACCAACATGCGCTCCAACTTTAAAGTGACCATCTTGAGCATTAGCAAATCCAAATGCCATAACGGCAAATACAGATAAAATAATTTTTTTTGTTTGATTAAATTAATTAGTCAAATATAGGAGCGCTACATTGAAAAAACTTACGGAAAAACGTAATTACGAGATTACTTTATGAAATTTTTAAAAACTCGATTAAAATTCAAACCTCCTTTTACTATAAATTTAACTTCTTAAAGATTCAAAAATTCAAATGTTACAACTGCAAAATCAGAAAAAAATAATACTAATACAAAAAAAGCCTCCCTATATTAGGAGGCTTAAAACACATTCTTTTATATATTATTTATTGAATTTATATGCTAAAGTCAATGCAAAAACACTGTTTTTTGGGCTATCGTAATAGTCATCAATATTATCAACATTATAATCAGCAATATTTGATAAACCAACAGTATAACGAATTCCGACTGAGAAATTATCCGTAAAATTATATCCAGCTCCAAAGTTAAAACCAGTATCAACAGATTTGAAATCATTTTTCGCGTCATGTCCATCATTCTTGGCTGACACTAAAAAACCTAATTGAGGACCTCCTTCAACGGTAAATTGCTTTGTAATATAGAATTTAGCTAAAACAGGAACATTAATATAATCCAATTTACTGTCAAAATGCAAATTATCAAGTCTTGCTCCTTGAGTAGAAAACAGAACCTCTGGTTGAATAGATAATCTATCAATAATCTTAATTTCAGCAAAGCCTCCTAATTGAAAACCTACTAAAGAACTGGTATCCCAATAACCTCCACCAGTGAAACTTGTAATGTTTAAACCTCCTTTTATTCCAAATCTTGTATCCTGAGCATTACTAAATGCAAAAGCCATTATTGCAATAGCTGATAAAATTATTTTTTTCATTCTAATTTGTTTTGGGTTAAAATTTTAATTAATCAAATATAAAATTATCCTTACTAAAAACAAATTAGGATTTTAACAAATATATTAGTACTGAAACAAAAAAAGCCTTCCATAAAATTTAGGAAGGCTTTAAAAATTTAAATACAAAAATTAGAATTTATAATTGAACCCCAAATTCAATGAAGAAAAAGTTCCAACGCTTTCAATTCCTTTATACCCGGCATACAATTCAATTTTTTCATTTTGATAACCAAATTTTGGCTGATACAAGAACCCTCCATCAGTATGACCGCTTCCTGCATAAATAGCATAACCTAAGTCAAGGCCCACAAAAAAGTTATCAGTCAGAGAATATTGCCCAGTTGCCGCAATCGGAATAAACCCTGCGTTTTCTGTCTTAATAGTACCTGAAACACCCAATATTTCATATTTTTTATCTTTTCCAAGATAAGTACTATATCCTGTTGTAGCACCAGCACTAAACTTATCTGTTATTTTTAAAAGATAAGCCACATCTACACCAAGATTTACAGAATAAAAATCTTTAATATCTCCCATCGGCAAACCCACGTGCACACCAACTTTAAAATGTCCGTCTTGTGCATTTGCAAAACCAAATGTGAAAACCGCAATAGCAACCAAAATAACTTTTTTCATAATATTTTTTTTTATTGACTAAACAAAAGTAAAAATTTACCTACTAAAAAGAATCCCCAATAAGTTCAAAAAACAACAATGAAAGACAGAATTTGATCATAAAAGTCAAGTAGATAGCCAAACTTAAAAAAGAACATTATTGAAAAGTGATAATTTTAATAATTTTTTAAAATAAGATGTAAAAGCAATAAAACATAAATAATGTAGTTTTGAATGGTAGATAATATATAAATACCAATTTTTAAAGACATTTTTATGAAGAAATTATTTTTAGCAGCCGTAATGTTCATGATGGCATCGACTGCAGTACACGCACAATTATTAAAAATCGGGGTAAAAGCTGGGGTAAACTTTGCAAGTCAGCCTGGCGATGCGACATTAAATGGTGTAGCATTTGATAAAGATGGAATTACTAGTTTCCATGCCGGTTTAGTTGCCGAAGTGAAATTATTAGAAAAATTCGCTATTCAGCCAGAGCTTTTATATTCTACACAAGGCGCAACTTATAAATTTGCCGATGCACAAGAAGACTTCAAAAATGAATTAGCTTATTTATCAATACCGGTAATGGCAAAAATCTATATGACAAAATCCTTAAGCTTAGAAGTGGGACCACAAGCGTCATTTTTATTAAGTCAAAAAAATGATGTAAGATTTGACGATGCTAACACATTTGATTTTGCTATTAATGCAGGTTTAGGATTAAAACTTACCGAAAGTATTTTTCTTCAAGGTCGTTATAGTCTAGGACTAACAGATGCTTCACCAAATGCAGATATCAGAAACTCTGTTGTACAGCTTTCTGCAGGATTCATGTTTTAAAAATAATATCACATACTTTTATAAAAACCGCTCTATTAATTAGTGCGGTTTTTTTATTTTTACAAAGTACAATGACAATTGCAAAAATCAATTGCAATTTTAAAATCTCAATTCAAACAACATTCTATAAATATGAAAATCTGCATTATCAACGGACCCAATTTAAATCTTTTAGGAAAGAGAGAACCCGAAGTTTATGGAAGCCAAACTTTTGAAGATTATTTTGAAACGTTGAAATCAAAATTCCCAAATATTGAACTTTCTTATTATCAAAGCAATATTGAAGGAGAATTGATTGGCAAAATTCAGGAAGTTGGGTTTTCATTTGATGGAATTATCTTAAACGCCGGTGCGTACACGCATACTTCTATAGGTTTGGGTGATGCAATGAAAGCAGTTACAACTCCTGTAATCGAAGTTCATATTTCGAATACTTATGCTAGAGAAAGTTTCAGACATCAGTCCTATTTATCTGGAAATGCAAAAGGCGTTATTTTAGGTTTTGGATTAAAAAGCTACGAATTGGCTATTCAGTCTTTTCTTTAATATACGGTCAGCCTGAGCGTAGTCATCTGCACAAAATAGGCTTCGACTTCGCTCAGCCTGACAAACGAATTAATTTGTTTTTTACAGTTTAGAATTTAACATATTATTAATATCCTCAGATTCAAGTTATTCTATTTTTGTAAGATAAACCACTTACATGAAAAACTTTATTTTATCTGCCCTTTTATTTTTTTCACTTTCGGCTTTTGCCCAAATCAAAGGAACCATAACCGATGAAAAAGGAAATCCATTGCCATTTGTATCCGTTTTTGAAGAAAACACGTATTCCGGAACCACTTCGAACGAACAGGGAAAATATCAGTTAAATGTAAAAGAGCCCGGTAAAAACAAAATCATTTTTCAATATTTGGGTTTTAAAACGCAAAAACTTGCAGTTGCCTCAGACTCAAAAACAATCATTCTTGATGTCAAAATGTTTGAGGAAAGTTTTGCATTAAATGAAGTTGTCATTGATCCTAAAAGCAATCCCGCAGACGCCATCATAAAAAATGCGATTGCAAACAAAAAGGATAATTCAGATAAAACAGGACGCTATACAGCCGATTTTTATTCGAAAGGAATGTTCAAAATCAAAGATTTGCCAAAAAAAATCTTAGGACAAAAAGTGGATCTTGGCGATGATATGGCTTCTAATTTAGATTCAACAGGAACAGGAATTTTATATTTATCTGAAACCGTTTCGAAAATCTCTTTTGAGAAGCCTAATAAATTAAAAGAAAATATTATCGCTTCAAAAATCTCAGGAAACAATAGAGGTTACAGCTACAACACAGCTGAATTATCAACTTATGATTTTTATGAAAATACTTTGGATTTTGACATCAAGCTCATCTCTCCCATTGCTGATAACGCTTTCAGTTATTACAAATACAAACTTGAAGGAAGCTTTTTTGACGACAATAAACATCAAATCTTTAAAATCAAAGTCATCCCAAAACGAGACAAAGAACCTGTTTTTGAAGGTTATATCTATATTATTGATGACAGTTTTGCCATTTATGCGATTGATCTGAATATTAAAGGTTATCGCATGAAGAATGAATTTACCGAAATAATGAACTTAAAACAAAGCTTCAGTTATAATTCGGCTAATAAAATATGGACAAAAAATGCGCAATCGCTTTCTTTTAACGCAGGCGTTTTCAAAATCAAATTTTCAGGAACATTCAATTATGTCTATTCAAATTATGAATTCCCAGCTTCTTTCGCAAAGAAAACGTTCGGAAATGAAATTGTTGCATTTGAACCAAACGCAAATAAAAAAGATGACGCTTTCTGGAATTCGATTCGCCCAATTCCTTTAACCCTTGAAGAAAGCAACGATTATACTAAAAAAGATAGTCTATTAACTATAAGAAAATCTCAAAAATATACCGATTCCATCGACGCAAAAAACAACAAATTCAAGGTTTTGGATATTTTAATGGGCTATGATTATAAGAATACATTTAAAAGTTATTCTTTTAATTACAAAGGATTATTAAACATCAGTTCTTTAAGTTTCAATACGGTTCAAGGCTTCAATTTAGATTCTGGTTTTTCATTTAAAAAATGGAATGAAGAAAAAGGAAAAAGCACTTCTATAAGCAGCACTTTAAATTACGGTTTTTCAGACGATCGTTTGCGCGTAATAGGCGAATTTAGTCACCAATTCAACACTATAAATTATGCTTCGATTTATGTTTCGGGAGGAACAAAAACGGCACAATTTAATAGCGCAGAACCTATTACAAAATTTGTCAATTCGATAAGTTCTTTATTTTTCAAAGACAATTATATGAAGCTGTATAATTTGGAATTTGCTCAAATAAACTATGCTCAAGATGTGGTAAACGGAATAAACCTCAACGCCAAAATTGCCTACGAACAACGAAAACCGCTGTTTAATACAACTGATTATTCTTTCTTTAAGCAGGATGATATTTATTCGTCTAATAATCCGCTGGCACCAAATGATTACACAACACCAGCTTTTGATCAACATCATCTATTCAAAACTGCTTTGAGTGCGAGAATTAATTTTGGAAACAAATACATTTCGAGACCCAACGAAAGATTTAATGTCAAAAACGAAAAATATCCAACCATATATTTAATTTTTGAAAAAGCCTTTGCTGCCAGCGAGAAAAAATATGAATTTGAGCGAATTGGCGCTTCTGTTCAATATGATTTGTCGTTAGGAAACAAAGGAATATTGGGAACAAATTTCAGAGCTGGAAAATTCTATAATGCCGAAAATATTGCTTTTATGGATTACAGACATTTTAACGGAAACCAGACACATATTGGCACAACAGACCGTTATTTGAATGTTTTCAATTTGATGCCGTATTATACAAATTCAACAAATGACAGCTATTTCGAAATGCATTTGGAGCACAACGATATGGGATTTGTAACCAATAAAATTCCTCTGATCAATCTTTTAAAATCAACAATGAATATTGGATTTCACGCCTTGGCAATTCCAGACCGAAAACCATATTCTGAATTCACCGTTGGTTTAGATAATCTGGGATTTGGTAAATTCAAATTATTCCGGATTGATTATGTACATTCTTATCAAGGCGGCGTACAACAGAATGGTGTTGTATTTGGATTGAAGATTTTGAATGTGTTGGATTAAAAAAAGATTCTAAGATACTAAGATTCTAAGTTTTTATCCATTATTGCTTTGGTAAAAAGCTAAAGAAATAGGTTTACAAATAAAAATCCGCTTAAATCTTTATGTCTGGTTTCGCACAGATTTTAGAGATTTAAGCGGATTTTTTTTTTATTCTCTTTGCGTAGGCTTCGACTTCGCTCGGCCCGACAGATGAATAAACTTAGAAGCTCAGCATCTTTAACTATAATCATCTGGTTCAACATGTATTAAGACATGTCCCAATTCCGGAATTTCTTTTCTCAAAGTGTCTTTTAATAAGTGTGCCAAATCGTGCCCTTCTTTTACTGAAATTTTTGCCGAAACAATAGCATGAAGATCTACATGATATTTCATTCCTGCTTTACGAATAAAACATTTTTCTGTTCCAAGAATTCCTGGAACCAATAAAGCTTTTACGCGAATTTCTTCAACTAAATCTTCGTGAAGGTTTTCATCCATGATTTCACCGAGCGCAGGTCTGAAAATTTTATAGCTATTGTACAAAATAAAAAAGGCGGCAAAAAGTGCAGCCCAATCATCGGCAGATTCGTAGCCTTTACCCATAATTAAGGCAATTGTAATTCCGATAAAAGCAGCAACCGAAGTTATTGCATCGCTACGATGGTGCCAAGCATCTGCGGCAAGAGAGGTACTATTGGTTTGTTTGCTTCGTTTCATTACCAAACGAAAAGAATATTCTTTCCAAATAATAATTGCCCCGAGCACAGATAATGTCCAAGACTTAGGCAAATCGTGCGAAGTTCCAATATTGGAAATGCTTTCATAGCCAATAATAGTTGCTGAAGTAATTAAAAATCCAACAACCAAAAAAGTGATCAAAGGCTCTGCGCGCCCATGCCCATAAGGATGGTTTTCATCGGCTGGCTTATTCGAATATTTGATTCCGAATAAAACCAAAAATGACGCAAATATATCCGTCGTTGATTCAATTGCATCTGCAATTAAGGCATAAGAATTGCCAAAAAAACCTGCAAAACCTTTTATAAGGGCCAAGCAGGTATTTCCTATTATACTAAAAATAGTAGCCTTTACAGCTTTTTGTTCGTTTGTCATTTAGACTTATTTTTTCGCCACGAATTACACAAATTACACGAAGATTAGCTTTGTGTTTTATTTCACTAATTTTTTAAAATTAAATTCGTGTAATTGAATTTCAAAAAACAAAAATTAGTGCAATTTGTGTAATTCGTGGCTAACTTTTTTTTTAAGCTCTTACGATTTTTGCGCCGATTGCTCTCAAACGCTCATCGATACGCTCATATCCACGGTCGATTTGTTCGATATTCTGAATTGTACTTGTTCCTTTTGCAGAAAGTGCCGCAATCAATAATGAGATTCCTGCACGAATATCAGGAGAAGACATTGTTGTTGCTTTCAATTGAGATTCGAAATTATGTCCCATAACCACAGCTCTGTGCGGATCGCATAACATAATTTTTGCTCCCATATCGATTAATTTATCCACGAAAAACAAACGGCTTTCAAACATTTTTTGGTGAATCAAAACATCTCCTTTTGCTTGTGTTGCTACAACTAAAACAATACTTAACAAGTCAGGTGTAAATCCAGGCCAAGGTGCATCGGCAATAGTTAGAATAGAACCATCGATGTCTGTTTTTACTTCATATCCATCTTTGTGAGCAGGAATGTAAATATCATCATTACGTTTCTCAACTGTAATTCCAAGTTTTCTAAACGTATTCGGAATCAAACCTAAGTTTTCCCAGCTTACATTTTTGATCGTGATTTCGCTTTTTGTCATAGCCGCAAGACCAATCCAAGAACCAATTTCAATCATATCAGGAAGAATTCTGTGCTCGCAACCACCAAGGCTTTCAACACCTTCGATAGTCAATAAGTTAGATCCAACTCCAGTGATTTTAGCTCCCATAGAGTTAAGCATTTTGCACAATTGTTGTAAGTAAGGCTCACAAGCAGCGTTGTAAACTGTAGTGGTTCCTTTTGCTAAAACAGCAGCCATTACAATGTTTGCAGTTCCAGTTACAGAAGCTTCGTCAAGAAGCATATCTGTTCCTTTAAGACCTTCTTCAGGTGTTTCTACTCCATAAAAGTGATCTTCTCTGTTGTATCTAAATTTTGCTCCAAGGTTAATAAAACCTTCAAAGTGTGTGTCTAATCTACGGCGACCGATTTTATCTCCACCTGGTTTTGGAATATATCCTTTTCCGAAACGAGCCAAAAGCGGTCCAACAATCATAATAGAACCACGAAGCGCTCCACCTTCTTTCTTGAAAGCTTCAGTTTCTAAATATCCAACATTAACTTCATCAGCTTGAAAAGTAATCGAACCTGGCTCGTTACGTTGAATTTTCACCCCTAAATTCCCCAACAAAGCGATTAATTTATTGATGTCTATAATATCAGGAATATTATTAATTTTTACTTTCTCTCCTGTTAGAAGCACGGCACATAAAATTTGTAATGCCTCATTTTTTGCTCCTTGCGGAGTGATTTCTCCTTTTAAAGGAGTTCCTCCTTCGATTTTAAAAATTCCCATAGATTCTTTTTAGGTTCTTCAAAGTTTCTAAGTTTCTGAGATTCTAAGATTCTAAGTAAAAAAACTTAGTGTCTTAGTAGCTTAGCATCTTAGTAGCTTTTCTATTTTTGTTTTTGTTTATTTTAAAGTTTCTGAGTCGCTGAAACACTAAGATTCTAAGTAAAACTTAGCAACTTAGTCTCTTAGAAGCTTAGTATCTTATTTCTGATTATTGTTTTTTTGAAAGTTTTTCTGTTTGCTTCCTTTATTGTTTTTATTGTTTTGTGTTTTTGCCTGTCCACCAGAAGCTGTTTTGTTTGACACACGTTTGTTGGTACGCATCAAATCTGTTGTATTCAAAAGTTCTTCCGTGCTGTGCAACAAATTTATTTTTCCACCTGATAGCTCGTACAAATGTTCAAAAATTACATCGTCTTTTACAGTGTCCTTATTCCAACTCAAGAAAGATTTTTTCATATGGTTTGCAATAACCATCACAAGCGCGTTTTTCATTTCGCCTTCCTCCCATTTATTGGCAACATCAATCATGTATTTGATATTGTTTCCATAGAATCTGTATTTTGGAAAATTCTGTGGATACTGCAAAGCATCTGGTTTTAATTCCAAAACTTCTCTTGACGGAATAGGATATGGCGACTCAACATTCAGTTTAAAATCAGACATGATAAAAAGCTGATCCCACAATTTATGTTGAAAATCTGGCACATCTCGCAAGTGCGGGTTTAAGCTTCCCATAACTTGAATGATATATTTCGCCGCTTTATTGCGCGTTTCATCATCTTCAATAGCAGTAGCCTGATCAATCAGTTTTTGCAAATGACGACCATATTCGGGAATTATTAATCGCTGTCTTTCAGAATTGTATTCTAAATTATAGACAACATCGCTTGCGGCTTCTCTTTTATATTTTTCGATCATAAGTTTATAATGAAACTATACCTTCTATTGTAGAAACTTCCTTGTATTTGCTGATGACATCATCTGAGCTGTGCATAGTAACATCTACAGAAACGCTGGTAAACTTACCTGTTTTTGATTTTGTTGTTTTAATAACCGCTCCCATTCTGTCAAAAGCTTTTTCGACACGCTCCACATTATCTGCAACAGAAGGCACAATGAATTTGTACAAATATTCTGCTGGCCAAGTATTTGCGTTGTCAAGCTCCAATTTTAATCTTTCATAAAATTCGGCTGTATTTTTTTCGTTATCGTTCTCCATTCCTAATTAAAAATAAACGCAAATATACGTTTTTGATTTTAGACTTTTGAGTTTAGATTTTAGATTTTTTTTGGGCTTAAAACTTTGTTTTAAAGGGACAAAGTTACAAAGACCCAAAGGTGCAGAGAAAAAAGCAATCGAAGATTATTTCTTTGTAAAATTTACTGTTATATTTGAGAAAAACAATACTTAAAATATTTCTCGAAAGTTTCCCAGAAGGAAGCATACAACGTACTGTTTGTCATTTCGACGAAGGAGACTCGAGCGATAGCGAATAGGCGAAGCAAATCTCCACGAGAAGCTCGACAAAGATTGGCGAAATTCTGTGAGGAGTTACTTGCGAAGATTTCTCCTTCGTCGAAATGACAATATTGCGAAAAAACTTTGCGACTTCGCGTCTTTGCGAGATTAAAACACAATGCAATGAAAAAAATACTTTTACTTTTTATCGCTCTTACGCTAAATTCAATTCAAGCACAAGAAATCAAAACCTTAACTTATTTTCAAAACGACACTTTAAAATTGGATTTGGACTTATACCTGCCAAAGAAAAAATCGAACGAAAAAATTCCGTTGATTATGTTTGCTTTTGGCGGCGGATTTTCTGGAGGAGAACGTACCAGCGAAAAAGAATTCGCTATGTTCATGGCACAAAACGGTTATGCGGTTGCAAGCATTTCGTATAGTTTGTATATGAAAGGAAAAGATTTTGGTTGCAAAGGAACTTTGACCGAAAAAATAAAGGCAATTCAGATTGGCGTAAACGATATGTGGCAAGCGACTGGTTTTTTAATTGAAAATGCCGACAAATACAATCTTGATACTTCAAAAATCTTTATTTCAGGAATTAGCGCTGGTGCCGAAATTAGTTACCATGCTACTTTTTGGGATTATAAATTGATGAATTTATACAAAAGCAATCTTCCGGAAAACTTCAAATATAAAGGTCTAATTGGAGGTTCGGGAGCGATTCAGGATATTAATTTGATTACGAAAGAAAAAGCGATTCCGATGTTATTGGCACATGGAAATAGTGACGAAACAGTTCCATACAGTGCAGGTTCACATCGTTCTTGCCCGACAAATGCTTCGGGTTGGTTGATTCTTTTTGGATCTTATGCCGTTTACAATCAAATGAATGATTTGCATAAAGATGTTGAACTGATTACTTTTTGTGGAGGCGGGCATGAATTTTCCGGCTATCTTTTCCATCAAGGACAACAATATGTTTTGGATTTTGTGAATGATGTTTTGAAAGGAAAAAGATTTCAATCGCATTTGATTATTCCTTCTAATAAAAAAGGGAAGGATTCTGGGAAGTATTTGTTTTGTGAGTAATTAATTTTCAGAAAAAAAATGCTTACTTCAAATGAAATTAAAGAATTCAACAAAAGAAAAAGATTAGAACAAGTAATATCTTTATCGAAAGAACACCATGAAATCGAAAATGGAGATTGTATTTTCTATTTAAAAACATTGAAAGAAACGAGAAAAAAACATGTTTTATCATATCTAAAATCAATTATCGATTCGCAAAAAAATATAGCTTTAGCCTTAAAAAGAAATCAAGAACCATATGATTTTTCCAGACTTGATTCAGAAAAAATCATCAAAACCTGCTACATCTTTTATGATCTCTATTTGATAATTGACAAGAAAAACAGATTCTATTATTTAATTATTCAGGAAAACACCTTTTTTGAAAATGGAAAAAACTGTGAGATCGCATATTTTAAAGAAGTAAAACCATTTATGCATAAAATCCTATTTTTCAATAATTTGAAACTACTTTAAAAAACTAAACAATTCAAAACTTCAAACACGCATCTCTGAACTGGACTGAAGTCCAGCCCTACAATATTCGCCGAGCCTTTGGCTCTTTTTTGCAATTTAATTTCGCAGGAATGAACCATATTGTAGAGCTGGACTTCAGTCCAGTTGAACTTAATATTTTTCAACCCCGCAAAAAAAGTTTTTTTCTAAAAATACCAAATTTCTCGCTTCTGATAAATATTCTTTTTAATTATGAATAAGTTTAGGTAAATTTGCCCTTTATTTTTAGAATAGTGCAAAAAGAAATCATAGTTCTCCTTGGCGGTCCTGGTACAGGAAAATCTACGCTGATAAACGAATTAGTAGCTCGTGGCTACTGTTGTTACCCTGAAATTTCTAGAGAAGTTACTCTCGAAGCCCAAAAAAGAGGCATCGAGCAATTGTTTTTGGAACAACCTTTATTGTTTAGCGAAATGTTATTGGAAGGTCGTATTCAGCAGTTTAAAAATGCCAAAGAAGAACCAGACAATGTAGTTTTTATTGATCGCGGAATTCCTGATGTGGTTGCTTATATGGATTATATTGGCGACGAATATCCTGAGAGTTTTGTAAAAGCATGCGAAGATTTCAAATATTCTAAAACTTTTATTTTACCGCCTTGGGAAGAAATTTATCAGAGCGATACAGAACGTTATGAAAATTTTGAGCAGGCAGTGGAAATTCAAAATCACCTTATTGAAACCTATAAAAAATACGGTTACAATTTGATTGAAGTTCCAAAAGATACGGTTGAAAACAGAATTCTTTATATCTTAGATAAAATTTAGTGGCGGGTTTTAAAGTTGCAAAACTAGAAACTGATTTCTAAATTTTTAACTTTAACACATTGGCCATGCAGGAAGCACAAGAAATTCTTTTAAAATACTGGAAACATCAAAGTTTCCGACCTTTGCAGAAAGAAATTATCGATTCGGTTTTAGAGGGTCAAGATACTTTTGCGCTTTTGCCAACAGGCGGTGGAAAATCAATTTGTTTTCAGGTTCCGGCCATGATGCGCGAAGGAATCTGCCTAGTAATTTCGCCTTTGATCGCTTTGATGAAAGATCAAGTGGCGAATTTGCAAAAAAGAGACATCAAAGCCATTGCGCTTACTGGAGGAATTCATACCGAAGAAATTATTGACCTTTTAGATAATTGCCAATTCGGGAATTATAAATTCTTATACCTTTCGCCAGAGCGTTTACAATCAGATTGGATTTTAGAACGCATCAAAAATCTTCCTATCAATTTAATTGCTATTGACGAAGCGCATTGTGTTTCGCAGTGGGGACACGATTTTAGGCCAGCTTATTTAAAAATCTCCGAACTAAAAAAATTCTTTCCTAAAATTCCGTTTCTGGCTTTAACGGCAACTGCAACTCCAAGAGTGGTAGAAGATATCAAAACCGAATTGGGATTAAAAGATACACGGCTTTTTCAAAAATCTTTTGAAAGAAAAAACATCGCCTACATGGTTTTTGAAGTCGAAGACAAATTGTATCGCGTCGAGCAGATTTTGAAGAAAAATCCGCAACCTTCTATTATATATGTACGCAATAGAAAATCGTGCTTGAATATTTCGACACAATTGCAATCTTTAGGTTTTCGTGCAACGTATTATCACGGCGGACTTTCGGCTCAGGAAAAAGACAAAAACATGCAATTGTGGATGTCTGAACAGGCGCAGGTTATTGTGGCTACAAATGCATTTGGAATGGGAATCGACAAAGACAATGTAAAAACGGTTATTCATACGCAATTGCCGGAAAATCTAGAAAACTATTATCAAGAATCTGGAAGAGCGGGACGAAATGGTGAAAAAGCATTTTCGGTTTTACTTTATAATAATTCGGACGCGACACAAACTGAGCAACAATTTATCAGCATTTTACCCGATAAGAAATTCTTGAAAACCATGTACATCAAATTGTGCAATTATTTTCAGATTGCTTATGGTGAAGGTTTAGATGATTCGTATTCTTTTAAAATGAACCATTTTTGCAACAAATACGACTTCCCTACTTTAAAAACGTATAATGCTTTGCAGTTTTTGAATCAGCAGGGAATTATTACGATGTCTCAGGAATTTTCAGAAAAAGTAACCATGCAGTTTTTGATTGAATCAAAAGAAGTCATTCGATATATTAGTCTAAATCCGAATGACGAGGAAATCATTCTGGCAATTTTAAGGACCTATCCAGGAATTCATGAAATGAAAACGCCACTGAATCTTTCGCTAATTGCAAAAAAATCAAATCATACCGAAGAGCAGGTTACAGCACTTTTAGAGAAACTAAAAGAAAAGGAAATCATCGAATATAAATCAAAAAATAACGATGCGACAATTCTATTTAATGAAGTCAGAGAAGATGATTTAACGATAAACCGAGTTTCAAAATATCTTGAAAAGCAAAACAAACTGAAACGCGATCAGCTTTCATCTGTACTCTATTATATTAAGGAAGACAAAACATGCAAAAACAGATTGGTTTTGGATTATTTTGGAGAAGAAACAAACGAAAATTGCGGAGTTTGTTCGTATTGCATTACTCAAAAAGGAAAAATCACAGAAGCCGATTCGATTGCTGATAAAATTCTTCACTTATTAAAAGCAACTGCCTTAACTTCGCGCGAAATTCAAAATCAGATTAAGCTAGATGCAAATGATGTTATAGAAGTCATTCAAGAACTTTTAGAAAACAACCACATCGTTATTTTGGCAAACAATAAATACACTTTAAAAACATAATGGAAAAATTACGAATTATATTTATGGGAACTCCAGAGTTTGCCGTTGGCATTTTGGACACCATTATCAAAAACAATTATGAAGTGGTTGGTGTCATTACCGCGGCAGATAAACCAGCGGGACGCGGACAAAAAATAAAATATTCTGCTGTAAAAGAATATGCATTAGAGAACAATCTAACCTTATTACAGCCAACTAATTTAAAAGATGAAAATTTCTTATCCGAATTAAAAGCTTTAAATGCAAATCTTCAAATTGTAGTTGCTTTTAGAATGTTGCCAAAAGTAGTTTGGGAAATGCCAAGTTTAGGAACTTTTAATCTTCATGCTTCTTTATTGCCAAATTATCGCGGTGCAGCGCCAATTAACTGGGCGATTATTAATGGAGAAACCAAAACCGGCGTTACAACATTTTTTATCGATGATAAAATCGATACGGGCGCGATGATTTTAAATTCGGAAATCGCAATTGAACCGACAGAAAATGCGGGACAGCTTCACGACCGATTAATGCATCTTGGAAGTACAACTGTAATTGACACTTTAAAAGTCATTGAAAACGGAAATGTAACTACTACAATTCAGGAAGATAACGACGACATCAAAACAGCTTACAAACTAAATAAAGAAAATTGCAAAATCGATTGGACAAAATCAGGCCAAGAAATCAATGATTTGATTCGCGGTCTAAGTCCTTATCCTTCAGCTTGGTGTTTTCTGAAAGACAAAAATGAAGAATTAAACATTAAAATATACGAAGCGAAACTTATAGCAGAAGCGCATTCGTACGAGTCTGGAAAACTGGTTAGCAGCAAAAAAGAAATAAAAATTGCAGTCAAAGATGGCTTTATTCAACTTTTAAGTTTGCAATTTCCAGGAAAAAAGAGAATGCAAGCAGTAGAAATCTTAAACGGCATCACTTTTTCTGATGATGCAAAGATGTATTAAACTCAGTAAAACAGGGGTTTCTACCTGATTTTGGTCGATGAACAACCTGCTTTATGAACAAAAAAAGCAAGTTATTAACAATTATTGCTAAAATTAAAGAAAACACTTGCACGCAACGGATTTCCTACTAAATTTGTGTATTAACAATTTTTTTTAACCAACAATTAATAACTAATTATTATGAACAAATCAGAATTAATCGATGCTATCGCTGCTGATGCAGGAATTACAAAAGCTGCGGCAAAATTAGCTTTAGAGTCATTTTTAGGAAATGTAGGTGCTACTTTGAAAAAAGGTGGAAGAATTTCTTTAGTAGGTTTCGGATCTTGGTCAGTATCATCTAGAGCTGCTAGAGATGGTAGAAATCCTCAAACAGGAAAAACTATCAAAATTGCTGCTAAAAATGTAGTAAAATTCAAAGCTGGTGCTGAATTAGAAGGTGCAGTGAACTAAGTAAGAAAGTTCTCTAAACTTATAATATAATCAAAACCCTCCCCATGGAGGGTTTTTTTGTGCGGTTTAACGATTTTATTTGGGATTTTAATTTTTTTATGATTAAATTTAATAAAAATTGTAGCCGTATGATTTCAGAAAAATTAAAAAAAGGACACCTGCTTATTGCCGAGCCTTCAATAATTGGAGATTTATCTTTTAACAGATCGGTAATTTTATTAGCAGACCATAACAAAGAAGGATCAATAGGATTCATCATTAATAAGCCTTTGAAATATACTATTAATGATCTGATACCTGAAATTGATGCCAACTTTAAAATATACAATGGAGGCCCTGTAGAACAGGACAATCTATATTTCATTCACAATATTCCTGAACTGATCCCGAATAGTGTCGAGATTTCTAATGGAATTTATTGGGGAGGTGATTTTGAATCCACAAAAGACTTGATAAACGACGGATCTATTAGCAAAAATAACATCCGCTTTTTCTTAGGTTATACCGGCTGGGATGAAAATCAGCTTGAAAATGAAATGCAGGGAAACTCCTGGATCATCGCCGATAATAATTACAAAAACAAAATTATCGGGAAATCCACCACTCATTTTTGGAAAGAACAAATAATTGAGCTGGGAGGTGATTATCTTATTTGGTCAAATGCACCTGAAAATCCGTATCTGAATTAATTTTCAGATATGGATTCATTTAGCTTCTGCACTAATAAATGAGCTAGACTGCTTGTAAACTCTTTTTTTCGATACTTAGTAATCGGCTGTATTCCTGTGATTACATTTGTCAAGAATAATTCATCTGCTTTTTGAAGATCAAACGGTGAAATTATTTCTTCAGACACTTCTATGCCTTCAACTTTTTTGGCTAAAGCCAAAACCTGTTTACGCATTATACCATTCAAACAACCTTCAGAAACAGGAGGCGTTACTAATTTCTTGCCCGTAAGCATAAATAAATTGCCTTGTAAGCCTTCAATCACATTTTTAGTGTCATTTATCAGCAAACAGTTAGCAAGGCCATTTTCGTGCGCAAAAATGCTTCCAGTAACATTTATCATCTTATTGGTCGTTTTAATCGACGATAATAATTGTTTGGCCACATAGAAGTCTTTATACAAATCAACCTCGTATTCATTCGTGTTTAAAACGTAAGAGCTGCTTTCAAGTGGTGTCGCATTAATTAAGTACGAAACATTGTTCGTTTGAGGCAAATATAATCCGCCATCGTTTCTAAAAACTGTAATTCTCGCTCTCGCTGATGCTGAAATATTTTTTTGTTGCGCTAATTTCAAAACTTGCTCTTCAAAATATTCCATTGTAAAATTCATAGGAATTTCCATTCTGACCACACGCATTGAAGCCATTAATCTAAAATAATGATCTTCCAGAAATAAAATTTTATTGTTTAAGATTTTTACTGTTTCAAAAACACCATCTCCATATAAAAAGGCACGGTTTTGAGTTAGTATATTTTCTTCCTGCGCTATGTTTCCGTTAAAATTGATCATAAAAAAACCCTGAATTTTGTTCAGGGCAAATATAAGGGATAAAATAATTTTATACTAAACAGATCCTATAAGATGTTTTAGATCTGAGATTTGATTCTCCCACAGTTGTTTAGCTTCGCCTACTTCTTCTTTATCAGCAAAATCAACAACCATTAACGACACATCTTTAGTCAATTCATCAACTAAAATATGCAGCTCAAAAAAGTATTCAGTGTCTTTACTGCTTTCGTCAACCCACTTAAATTTCACTTTTTCTCCTGTTTTTTTAGATGCCAAACGCGCTTTTTCCTGTGAGTCGTTCCATATGAAAGTAAAAAATTCGCCTCTTGAATTTACATTGTCTGCAAACCACTCTGACAAACCTGACGGCGTTGATATATATTGATACAATAATTGCGGCGAAGAATTGATCGGGAACTCGATTTCGTAACGTATTTTTGAATCCATGTGCTGCGTTTAATTTTTTCGAAATATAAGAATATATGTCCAAAAACAATGCGTTTTTAAAAATATTTTTTTTTCTTCATTTTATGCTTGTATGCTTTAATATTATTTCTATCTTTGCACCCGCAATCAGGAATTACTCCTAATAGCAGTCCAGGCGAGGTAGCTCAGTTGGTTAGAGCGCAGGATTCATAACCCTGAGGTCACGGGTTCAACTCCCGTCCTCGCTACAGGTAAAAACACCACTTTTAGTGGTGTTTTTTTTTGCACTTAATCATCATTCTCATTTTCTGTTGTTTACATACTCTATTCTAAAAAATCAATGAGAATTATATCGAATTCATAAGAAAAACAACAGACACATTACAATTCCTTCTTTGTTATAAAAGGCAAAGCCCTTATACCAAAATACATGATCAATACCACACACATCCCCCTTAAAAAAGAGAGATAAATACTATTTTTTATGTATTTTTAAAAAAACATTCACTTCACACGCAACCAAAAAACATAATAACCATCTTATTAACAATAACCATTTTGTTAAAGAAAAGAACTATGAACAAATATTCTATTATTTTTTTGATAATTTCATTTTTCACATTTACAAGTTGTGATAATAGCTCGGAAAATAATGAAATTAAGAATACTACAATTCTAAAGAATTGGGAGATCACTAAAACACCGCTTGGTTTTGATATAAATCCTCGTGATTTGTTTTTTATAAATCCTCAAATTGGATTTGTAGTTGGTTTCAATGGCACTATTTACAAAACCAACAATTCAGGCGTAACTTGGGAAAAACAAGACTCAGGAACAGACTTGCATTTATATTCGGTACATTTTATAAATTCAAACGAAGGATTTATTTCTGGGCAAGCAATGACTAATTGTCTTGGCAAAGATTGCGATAAAGGAAGTGTATTCTTAAAAACTACCGATGGTGGCAAGACTTGGACAAAAAAACTTTTTGCAGATTATATTGGGATAAAATCGTTACTTTTTTTCAATGAAAACAAAGGTTTAGCCTTGATATATACTCCTGATCTTCCTAATTCTAGAAATTATCATATTGCTAAAACTGAAAACGGTGGTGATAGTTGGGAATTTATAGATCTAGCGATCAAGCCAGTATATGATAAATTTTACTGCATTGACAATGTCGTATTTATAGGTGGTGAAAATCAGAAAATTTACAAAAGCATAGATTATGGCAAGACTTGGCAAACAATAAATACACCTGTATCAGCTTCTAATTTTATACGAAATTTATACTTCTACAATAAAACAGTTGGATTTATGGATGGTGTAACAGAAATATATAAAACGACTGATGGTGGGTTAAATTGGCAAATTGTAAAGTTTCCTTTTTCATCATTTGGCACCTTGCATTTCAATAGTGAGTCGGAGGGTTTTAATATCGAAACCGTTTCAGCTTATAAAGGTGGAGATTTCCCAACCTTCCAAGGAAGTCAAAGCTTCCAAACTTTTAATAGCGGAGATTCTTGGACAAAATCAGAATTAAATAATTCAATCTATTTGGGATTAACTTCTTTCCCTGAGAGTGATTTGGGGTATGGAATAAACAATTCTGAATTTTATACAATAAAGAAGAAATAACTAAACCCTAAATTGTCTTTTTTTTTAAGCTTTTCCGCTAAGATTAAAGTTTAATTTTTAATGCGATTTCGCTTTTTCAAATAAAATAAAAAAAAGACAGCTCACTTTGAACTGTCTTTTTTATTTTTATTACTGTCTTGTCCTGAAATAGCGATACACAAAAAGTATCATTATGGAAAAAGATCAAGAATTACGCTATGTAAAGCGCACCCAAAAAGATTACAGCATGTCTTTTAAGCTTCAAATTGTTCAGGAAATAGAACAAGGAAGAATTTCAATTTCCCAGGTTAAAAAAGATTATGCCATTCAGTCCCGTTCTACAATCGTTCAATGGCTTCGAAAATTTGGTAACTTTGATTGGGACAATCAAACACCTTCTGCTATGCCAAAATCTCCTGAACAAAAAATAATGGAACTTGAAGCCAAAGTGAAATTATTAGAAAAACAAAAATCATTTTTAGAACAGCAGGCTTACGTTGCCGATAAAAAAGCTATTATTTTCGATATGATGATTGATATAGCAGAAAAAGAATATCAAATTGACATTCGAAAAAACTCACCACCCGAACAATCGAACATTTTAAAGAAGAACATCAACAAACAATAATGTTTGCCTGTACTTTGTTCGGGATAGACAGACAGGTTTATTATCGAAGAATAAAAAGAACCAGTTCCAGAAAGCTTATTGCCTCAGAAGTTATTAGTCTGGTTTTGAAAATTAGAAATACAATGCCCCGAATAGGGGCAAAAAAACTGTATTATCTTTTAAAAATCCAATTGAATCAACTCAAAATCGGCAGGGATAAATTTATAGATATACTTAGAGCTAATCATTTATTAATAACACCTAGGCGTTCTTATCATATAACAACAAACTCTCATCATAGATTTAGAAAGCATGAGAATCTAATATTGGATTTAAAAATCTGCAGACCAGAACAAGTCTGGGTATCAGACATAACTTATGTCGGAAAAAGAGAGAATCCATGTTATTTAAGTCTTATAACAGATGCTTACTCTAAAAAAATAATGGGTTTTTATGTGGCAGATAATATGAATACTAAAAGCAGTTTAACAGCTTTAAAAAATGCAATAAAACAGCGCCGAGACAAAGGAAAAACATTAATCCACCATTCAGATAGAGGACTTCAGTATTGTTCTGATCAATATCAAAAACTATTATATAAAAACAATATAAGATGCAGTATGACACAAAACTCTGATCCTTATGAAAATGCAGTGGCGGAGAGAATAAATGGAATTTTAAAACAAGAATTTAATATTGATAAATTTAATCAGCAACTTGCTGTGATGAAGATTTTAATAAAAGATGCAATTGAGGTTTATAATAATGAAAGACCCCATTATTCTAATTATATGCTAACACCCAATCAAATGCACAAACAAAACATAGTAGAAATGAGAACTTATAAAACAAAAACACCTGCAAAAAAAGTTCTTACAGGTGTTTAATTAAATATATTTGTCTAATAATCTGTATCGATTATTTAGGACTAGTCATACTCTTTAAAATAATTTGCTCCCCAAATAGTATAACGTTTTTTCATGGTTTCAATTTTCGTTTGAAATTGAGTCCAATCTTTATTTTCTTTTGGAGACCATAATACTTCGCTTAAAGCGCTCAAACGCGGAAATATCATATATTCGACTTTAGCTGGATTTGCCATATATTCTGTCCAAACATTCCCTTGAGCACCTAAAACGTATTTTGCTTGTTGCTCATTCAATTCTTTTGGAATTGGCTCATAGCTGTAAACTTTTTCTAATGGCAAAAATCCCCCAATAGTTACTTCTTTATCGTTTTTAGTTTGAGAATGATCCAGATAAACGTGGCTTCCCGGCGTCATAATGACTTGGTGACTTTCTTTTGCTGCCGCAATTCCGCCTTCTTCGCCTCTCCAGCTCATAACAACTGCGTTTGGCGCAAGACCTCCTTCTAAAATTTCATCCCAACCAATAAGCGTTTTTCCTTTCTTATTGATGTACTTTTCCATGCGCTGAATGAAATAACTTTGCAAACCATGCTCGTCTTTTAGATTTTTTTCTTTGATCAATTGCTGGCAAAACTCGCTTTTTTTCCACGCATCTTTAGGCGCTTCGTCACCTCCAATGTGAATATATTTTGACGGAAATAAAGCCACAACCTCATCGATAACATCTTCTAAAAATTTAAACGTGTTTTCACTCGGAACAAAAATATCGGCATGAACTCCCCATGTTTCCTGAACAATTTTATTTCTGCCGTTTGCCATTTCTTTTTTGCTTTGGTCAGAAATCATATTATCAGGAAGATTTGTTTTCTCGTTTGGAAAACAGCTTAATTCTGGATAAGCGGCAATTGCTGCACTTCCATGTCCTGGCATTTCAATTTCTGGAATAACTGTTATAAATCGGTCTGAAGCATATTTCACAATTTCCTTAACTTCTTCCTGCGTATAAAATCCTTGTTCTACAGTATTGTCACTTCCTTTGCCAGGATATCTCCCAATGATGCTTCCGTTTCTTTTTGAACCGATTTCTGTAAGTTTTGGATATTTTTTGATTTCGATTCTCCAACCTTGATCTTCAGTCAAGTGCCAATGAAAATAATTCAGTTTATGCAAAGCCAAATAATCAATGTACTTTTTCACAAATGAAACCGGAAAAAAATGACGCCCAACATCCAACATTGCTCCTCTGTAAACAAAACGAGGTTCATCATTAACCTCAACAGCTGCAATGGCAAGACTGTTGCTTTTTTCCGTCGGCAACAACTGTATAAGTGTTTGCATTCCGTAAAAAGTACCTTTAGCCGAATTTCCTGTTATTACTACACCATTTTTATCTGATTTCAAAGCATAACCTTCGGCTTTAAGTCCGTCGATATTTTTTTTACTAACCAGCTTAATTGAATTTTTGCTGGCTTTTTTTGTTATCGGCAAAGCAAAACCATAATAATCGGTCAAATATTTATTAAAGAAAGTTGCAGTCGCTTTATCTTCTGAATTAGCAACAACCAAATTGGTTTGTGAATTAATGACAAAACTTCCTGTATTTTTAACCACTTTTACCGGTTGTGGAATGATATTTACTTCTTGAGCAAACGACATCGCACTGCATAAAAGAAGCGAAAAGAAAAATGACTTTACCATGTTTATGTTTTATTAATTAGTTTTAAAAAATCAAAAAAAAGCTGTGTGTACGATAACATTTTACACTTGAAACAATAGAAAATTTACAAACATATAGAAGCTTAAAACTTAGCTTCTATATGTTTTTATTAGTCAAACCTGAAAGGTAAATTAATTTATTTTGCATAAGCTACAGCAACTTGTTTACTGCTGCCTAAACCGTCCATTCCAAGTTCAACAACATCTCCTGCTTTCAGATAAATAGGATCTGGTTTGATCCCTAAACCAACCCCTGGAGGTGTTCCTGTACTAATAATGTCACCTGGAAGCAATGTCATAAACTGGCTCAGATAATGCACTAAAAATGGAATTTTAAACACCAAATTAGAAGTATTGCTGTTTTGGAATGTTTTTCCGTTTACTGTTAACCACATTGGAATATTGTTAACATCTTCTATCTCATCTTGAGTTGCCAAGAATGGTCCAAGAGGTGCAAAAGTATCACATCCTTTTCCTTTAGCCCATTGTCCGCCACGCTCTATTTGAAAAGCTCTTTCGCTGTAATCATTTAGCAAAGCATAACCCGCAACATAATCTAAAGCATCGGCTTCTTCTACATAACTTGCTTTTTTGCCTACTACAAAAGCCAATTCAATTTCCCAGTCTGTTTTTTCACTGTTTTTCGGAATAATCAAGTTGTCATTTGGCCCGCATAAAGAGGTACTCGATTTAAAGAAAATAACGGGCTCAGTCGGAATTGGAGCATTCGTTTCAAGGCAATGATCTACATAATTTAATCCAATACAAATTATTTTTGAAGGTCGTGCAACCGGAGAGCCCAATCGAACCGAAGCATCAACTTCTGGCAAAACAGGATTGCTCTCCAAAGCCTTTTTCAATTTTTTTAATCCATTTTCTTCAAAAAAAGCTTCGTTATAATCTGTTACTAAAGAGGATACATCAAATCTTTTTTCATCTATTAAAATACCTGGTTTTTCTTTGCCAGCTTCACCAAATCGTATTAGTTTCATTTTATTACTTTATTATATTATACTTCTTTTATTCAATTACATAAATTTTGGCACTTCTTGCGCCATGAGCTCCTATAACCAGAGATTGTTCAATATCGGCTGTTTTTGAAGGGCCAGCAATGAAAACCCCAAATCCTTCTTTTGACACGTCGATTTTTTCATATGCCTGATGCATCGTATCTACAATATCTTTTTTATTAATTACCAAAACCAAATGCTGACAAATAAAAGGAACAAGTCTATTTATCATTTGACTTTCAAAAACCCAAACAGCGCCATTTTCTGCTACTCCAAGCGTCCCCTTTACATAAGCTTTTTCGATTTTTTCCAATTCAAAAGCAGGAAATTCAGCAATATGATTGTCGATGTCGCCAAGCTCGGCAATTGCATTCACAACAAAATTCCCACTTTGTTTGTCTGCAATTAATTGCTCTTTAAGCATTACCAAATTAGAAATCAATTCTGTTTGACCGCCAATACTTTCTAATACTGTTTTAAACTGTACATATCGATCTTCATAACGAATAACCGCATTATGATCGACAACAGGAACTTCAATCAATTCTGGTTGATTTCTGGCTATCGCATTCAATATATTTTCTCTCGCATTCATCAACTTTTATTTTTCTTGTTTTTCAAATACCAATCACGGAATGATTCTTTTGGAGCTTCGGGCATTTCTCTTTGTTTGAACCAAGGATTCACTTTATTATTTACTAATAGTGGAAAAGCACGCATACTCCATCTTCCAACTTTTCCAATCAAACGATATATTTTAGGATTCGAGAATAAAAAATTCATTCCCTGCATACTAACCTTTTTGCTTGTTGCAACGTAGCCTTCAGAAACGATTACTTGCCTCCATTTCCATAATTGCTCGTGAATATTGATTTTTACGGGACATACATTACTGCAACTACCGCATAAAGTTGAAGCAAAAGGCAAATCGGCATTGGCTTTCATATCCAAATTCGGATTTAAGACGGAGCCAATTGGGCCTGCAACTGCGGTATGATAACTATGACCTCCACTTCTGCGATACACCGGACAAGTATTAAAACAAGCCGCACAGCGAATGCATTTGAGTGAATTTCTAAAATCTTCTCTTCCTAATTGCTTGCTGCGTCCGTTATCGACAATCACAATATGCATTTCTTGATTGGGCCTTGGTTTATGAAAATGACTGGAATAAGTGGTAATCGGCTGTCCTGTGGCGCTTCTTGCCAACAATCGCAAAAACACGGATAAATGTGCCGCTTTCGGAATCAATTTTTCAAATCCCATGCAAGCAATATGAACTGCTGCGGTATGTGCGCCCATATCGGCATTTCCTTCATTGGTACAAACTACAAAACCGCCTGTTTCGGCAATCGCGAAATTAACTCCCGTAATTGCTAAATCTGACTCTACAAATTTATTACGCAAATGTTGTCGTGCCGCCTCAGTTAAATATTGAGGATCGTTATTTCCTTTTTCTGTTTGCAAATGCTCATGAAAAGTCGCACTTACATCTTCTTTTTTCAAATGAATAGCAGGCAAAACAATATGACTTGGCGGCTCTTTTCTAAACTGGACAATTCGCTCTCCCAAATCTGTGTCGACAACTTCTATTCCTTGATTATGCAAATATTCGTTCAAATGACACTCTTCCGTAAGCATGCTTTTGCTCTTGACAATTTTCTGGATTTTGTGCTTTTTGATAATTTCATGCACAATTTCGTTATGCTCTTTAGCATCTGAAGCCCAATGTACTTTTATACCGTTTGCAAGCGCATTTTTTTCAAATTCTATTAAATAATTGGACAAATTAGAAAGTGTCTGATTCTTGATTTGCGAACCCCATTCTCTTAATTGTTCCCATTCCGGCAAACCATGCGCGGCCTTATCCCGCTTTGCACGAACAAACCATAAAGTTTCATCGTGCCAATCGGTTCTTGGCTCATCAGCTATAAATTTTTCCGCTAAATCAGCGTGTTTTACCGTCATTTTCTTTGTATTGAGTTTACTCTTTTAAAGACTAATCACTTTATTTTTAAATCAAACTATTCAGAATTTCAGCAATATGGATTGTTTGCACTTTGCTGCCTTTTCGTTTTAATATTCCTTCGAGATGCATCAAACAACTTGTGTCTCCGCCCGTAATAAAATCAACATCATTGGCTTCATGTTCCTGAATTCGGTCTTTTCCCATTTTAACGCTTACGGCTTCTTCAAAAACACAAAAAGTTCCACCAAAACCACAACATTCATCATTACGTTTTGGTTTTCTGAGTTCAATACCTTCGACCATTTTGAGCAATTGTTCTGGTTTTGAAAATTCTGGCAACATTCTTTCTGTCATAGACGAAAGATGCAATCCTCGTTGTCCATGACAACTATTATGCAATCCTACTTTATAAGGAAATTTGGCCTTCAGGCTTTTGACTTTTAAAACATCCGTTAGAAATTCTGTCAACTCATACACATTGTTACGAATACGTTCAGCTTGAATAGGATTTTCACCATCTTTCAAATGTTCTTTGACATGCAAAACACAACTTCCTGAAGGCGCTACGATATAATCAAATCTTGAAAAATTTTTAACGAAATTCACATCGCAGCCTTTGCTCAAACTTGCAAATCCACTATTTGCCATTGGCTGGCCACAACAAGTTTGCTCCAAAGGAAATTCAACATCACACCCTAACTTTTCCAGCAATTGCAAAGTGGCAATACCCACTTTAGGATAAAGCTGGTCAATATAACAAGGTATGAATAAAGCAATTTTCATTTTATTTTAATTGTTCAATTTAATAAAACCACCATCAAGGGGATAATCGCAACCGGTTACAAAACCCGATTCGTCACTGCATAAAAACAAAGCTAAAGCTGCCACTTCATCGGGTTTTGCCATACGGCCGATTGGTTGTGTTTTTGACAATTTTTCGAACATTTCAGCTTCTTTCCCTGGGTAATTTTTAGCAATGAATCCATCTACAAAAGGCGTGTGAACTCTTGCTGGCGAAATAGAATTACAACGAATATTTTCTGCCATATAATCTTTTGCTACCGATAATGTCATTGCCATTACAGCTCCTTTTGCTGTTGAATAAGCAAAACGATCCGGAATTCCGACCCAAGCCGCAATCGAAGCCATGTTCAAAATAACACCGCCACCAGAAGCTCTCAAATACGGAATCGCGCCATGCAAACAATTATAAACCCCTTTTACATTCACGTTCATAATTCTGTCAAAATCTTCTTCAGCAGTATTATCTACTTTTCCAACATGGGCAATACCGGCATTGTTTACCAAAATTTGAATATTTCCAATTTTCTCAAATGTTGCTATTATTTCTTTTTGATTTGCCACATTACATGCATGAGAAAATACTTTTCCACCTGCTGCTGTAATTTCTGCAACAGCGGTTTTTGCGCTTTCTTCTGTTAATTCAATAATATGAACTTCGGCTCCCTGTTTTGCAAATAAGGCCGAAATCGCTTTTCCGATTCCGCTTCCTCCACCTGTAACTACCGCTTTTTTATTTTGTAATGAAAACATATTTTTTATTTTTAAATATTTGAAAATCAGAATTTACTCTTTTCAAATCTGCATTTTTAGACATTCAATTTTTCTTTAAAAGAAATTCATTTTTACAAAGATACACCACGTTTCCACGGAATAAAGTCATCCTGATTTAAGGAAACTGCTTTTGGTATAATTTCGCCGCTTGCCGCTTTGATGCAATATTCCAAAATATCTTCTCCCATTTCTTCGATTGATTTCTCTCCGCTAATAATTGGACCACAATCAATATCAATGATATCGCTCATTTTTTTGGCCAAAACCGAATTTGTCGCCACTTTAATAACCGGACAAATCGGGTTTCCTGTTGGAGTTCCCAATCCTGTAGTAAACAATATTAATGTCGCTCCAGATGCCGCTTTACCTGTTGTTGCTTCCACATCATTTCCTGGCGTGCAAACCAAACTTAAACCTGCTTTTGTTGCCGGTTCTGTATAATCCAATACATCTACAACTGGCGCGGTTCCTCCTTTTTTGGCAGCTCCTGCACTTTTTATCGCATCGGTAATTAATCCGTCTTTAATATTTCCTGGCGACGGATTCATATGGAAACCTGATCCAACTTTATGCGCCAAGGCATCGTAAGATTGCATTAAATCAATAAATTTTGTCGCTACCGCCTCGTTTGTACAACGATCAATCAAATTTTGCTCTACACCGCATAATTCAGGGAATTCAGCCAAAAGCACTTTTCCTCCTAAAGCCACCAGCAAATCAGAAGTATAACCAACAGCTGGATTTGCAGAAACACCACTAAAACCGTCACTTCCGCCACATTTTACTCCCAAACACAATTCGCTTAAAGGAGCTGGAGTTCTTTCGAATTTGTTTATTTCAACTAATCCTTCAAATGTTTTTTTGATTGCATCAGCAACCAATTGTTCCTCACTTTTTGCCTGTTGTTGTTCAAAAACCAATAATGGTTTATCGAAAGTCGGATTCTGATTTTTAACATCATTTACAAAATCCTGAATTTGCAAATGCTGACAACCCAAACTTAATAATGTAATTCCGGCAACGTTTGGATGATTGGCGTAAGAAGCTAATAAAGCGCTCAAAGTAGCTGCATCCTGACGCGTACCGCCACAACCACCTTGATGATTTAGGAATTTGATTCCGTCAACATTTTTAAATATTCTGTTTGTATTTGCTGTTGGAGTCATTTGAACATCAATTGAATCCAAATCTTCTCCGTTTTTATAAGCTTCCAGCAAATAATGCGTGTATTGCGTGTATTTATCACTAACAGAATATCCTAATTCATTGTGAAGTGCTTCGCGAATGACATCAAGATTTCGGTTTTCACAAAATACTGTTGGAATAAACAACCAGTAATTTGCTGTTCCAACACGGCCATCACTTCTTTTGTATCCATTAAAAGTTCTGTTTTGATATTTCGAAACATCCGGCGCTTGCCATTCGAAATCTACATCGCGATATTGATAGGGCTCAGCTGCATGTTTAAGGTTTTCGGTAGTCATAAGACTTCCTTTTGCAACATCACTTTGAACCTTTCCTACCAAAACTCCATACATCGTGATTTCAGAACCTTGCTTTAAATCTGTTGTATAAAATTTATGTTTTGCTTTTATAGTATCCGTCAGAACATAATCCTGTCCTTCAAAAGTTACTGTTTCTCCTTTTGCTAAATCAGTCAAGGCAACCAAAACATTATCTGCTGGATGCATTTTTATAACCAATCTTTTAACTCCGTTTTCTAACATATTATATAAATAGAATTTATGCTTTATTTGTTTTATGTCCGTTAAATGCAAACAATAATATTACTGAAAAACAAGTTAGTGGTACCACATAACCGTATTGAATGCTTCCAGTAATATCTGAAATCAATCCTAAAACCGGAGGAAGTAAAGCTCCTCCAACAATAGCCATTACAATCAATGAAGATCCGATTTTTGTATTATGCCCAAGTCCGTCAATTCCCATCGAAAAGATGGTTGGAAACATAATACTCATAAAAAAGGCGATTGCTATTAAAGTGTAAACCACAATCATTCCCGAACCAAAAATGGCCACTAAGGATAAGAAAATATTAATGATGGCGTAAATGATCAATAGTTTTCTTGGTTTAATATATTGCATGAAAAATGTTCCGGCAAAACGTCCTAACATAAAAGCCAGACCAAAGAAACCTAAATATTTAGCCGCTACATCTTCGCCAAGACCTGCAGAAGTGGTCGCCATTTTTATAAAAAAACTACCTACGCAAACTTGCGCTCCCACATAAAAAAACTGTGCTAAAATTCCCCAACGCAAGCGTATAGATTTCAAAGCTCCTGAAAAACTAGCTCCTTCTGCCCCTTGTTTATCTTCATCTTTTACATCAGGCATATTGGTGAAATAGAAAACCAATGCTACTGAAAGAATAATTAATCCTAAAATTAAATAGGGCATTTTCACACTCGCCGCTTCTTCTAAAATATACGCATGCAAATCTGCTGGTGCCATTGCATCCATTTCTGCCTTTGTCAAATTCTTTCCAGATAAAATTAGTGGTCCAACATAAGCGGGTGCAATAAATGCCGCAAGTCCGTTAAACGACTGCGAAAAATTTAATCTTTTGGTTGCTGTTTCTGATGGCCCCAAAATGGTCACATAAGGATTTGCCGCTGTTTCTAAAAAAGTAAGTCCACAGGCAATAACAAACAAGGCACCTAAAAAGTAAATATATTGCAACGAATTGGCCGCAGGCACAAACAAAATTGAGCCAATACCAAACAAAATCAACCCTATCATGATTCCAGATTTATAACCGTATTTTCTCATAATATAGCCCGCCGGCAATGCCATAAAAAAATAAGCCACAAATACAGACGAGTCAATCAATGAAGATTCTAAATCGGTAAGATTGAATGCTTTTCTTAAATGCGGAATAAGTATTGGGTCTAGGTTGTGCACAAAACCCCAGAAAAAGAAAAGACTGGTAACCAATATAAAAGGAAATAACCATTTCTTATTCTCTTGGGGAGATACCTTTTTTTGCACATCCAATTCAGTTAGTAAAGCCATATGTTTTTTATTAAAATTTGTGGTTATTGGAAATATAAAAATACTATATCTGAGGTATATGAATTAATTCAATATTGTCCTTGTTTAATCAGTAATTGTCAATTCTGAAAAAAATATGATAAAAAAATAATGCTTTCTGAAAAGAATACAGGCAATAAAAAAAATCCCAAATCCAAAGCGTTAAATTTGGAATTTGGAATTTTTTTATTGTTTATTTCTGAAAGTAATTTACTGTGTAGAATATGGTCTGTCTTTTGCAGCAACTCCCCAAGATTTTGAAGGTTTGTCTCCCATTGTAAAAATTAATTCGCCACCATTCATAACATCAGCATGCAGGATATAACTTTTTGTATATGCTTTTCCGTTTAATGTCGCTTTTTGAATGTAGATATTTTTTGGACTGTTGTTTAAAGCTTTTACTGTAAAGCTTTTTCCATCAGCCAAATTCAAAACTGTTTCATCCATTGAAGGACTGCCGATGCAATAAACACCATTGTAAGGATTTGCAGAATACATTCCCATAGCATTCCAAACATACCAAGCTGACATTTGTCCTACATCTTCATTTCCGCATAATCCATCTGGTTTCTCTGTATATAAATTATCAACTATATAACGCACTTTTTCAGCAGTTTTCCAAGGTTGCCCTACAAAATTGTACAAGTACGTAATATGGTGACTTGGCTCATTTCCGTGTGCATACTGCCCAATTAATCCTGTGATATCACTTGACGCTTCTTTACCCATATCACCAGAAATCGTAAACAAAGTATCCAGCTTTTTCGCAAATGGTTTTTCACCGCCCAATAAGGCAATAAGTCCTTCAACATCTTGAGGCACTAACCAAGTATATTGCCATGCGTTTCCTTCTGAAAAATCACCTTTTTCATGTATTGATTTAAAAGGATCAAAAGGAGTTCGCCATGTTGTTTCGCTTAATCTTGCGCGTACAAAACCAACTGAAGGATCGAAATATTTTTTATAGGTTTTTGAACGGTTAAAGAAGTAATTATAGTCTTCAGTTTTTCCCATTTTTTTTGCCATCATTGCGATAGCGCCATCAGAAATTGCATACTCCAAACCATAAGAAACCGATTCTCTCAAACTATCTCCAGGAATATATCCTAGCTTTTTTACAAAATTTACGCCACGATCGTCCTGCATTGCGGTTGCTTTTACTGCTTCAAAAGCCAAATTGCCGTCAATTCCTTTTATTTCTTTTAAATACGCATCAGCCACAATTTGAATAGCACTGTTTCCAGGCATACAATAGGTTTCGTTGCCCATTAAATGCCAAACCGGAAGATGCCCAGATTCCTTGTAAATTGCCAACATCGAATTGATCATGTCTGAAACTTTTTCTGGCTGTGTCAGCGTAAATAAAGGATTTGCTCCTCTGTACGTATCCCATAAAGAGAAAGTAGTCAAATTAGTAAATCCTGCCGCTCTGTGAACTTGTTTGTCTGTGCCATAATAATCACCATTGCTATCATTAAAAATAGAAGGCGCAATCATAGTGTGGTACAAAGCTGTGTAAAAGATTTTCATTTTAGCAGGATCAGCTGATTTTACGGCAATTTTCCCTAACTCTTTATTCCATTTTTCATCTGCTTGATTGGCAACTTTTTCGAAGTCCCAACCTGCAATCTCCTTTTTGATATTCATTAAAGCATTTTCGGCACTTACTGGCGAAATTCCCACTTTTATCTTAATCACCTCATCTTTTGAAGTTGCGAAATGAATAACTGCTTTTGAACTGTCTCCTACCACTACTTTATTAATCATTTCTCTTGTATTGTCATACAATTGGATTTTTTTTGCTGGTTTCGACAAAATTGCAGCGAAATAAATTCGTTGATCATTTGCCCATCCTTTTGAAAAACGATATCCTTCAATCAAAGTATCATTTTTTACACGGATATACGTATCAACCGCTCTGTCCCAGCCAATTCCTTCTACTAAATCTAAAACAATATGCGATTGATCTGAAGCTGGAAAAGTATATTTTTGAAAACCTACTCGTTCCGTAGCAGTCATTTCAGCTTTGATTTTATTTTTCTTCAAAATAACCGAATAATACCCCGGTTTTGCTATTTCATCTTTATGATCAAAATCTGAAATATAGCCGTTTGCCATATCTTTTGCAGTTCCTTTTTTCAGATTCACTTTTCCAATTGCAGGCATAAAAAGGAAATCTCCAAGATCGCCAATTCCAGTTCCGCTCAAATGCGTATGCGAAAACCCAATAATGGTTTGGTCAGAATAATGATAACCGGAACACCAATCCCAACCTTGCGAAATATTTACGGGTCCTAGTTGAACGCCTCCAAAAGGAACATTGGCTCCCATAAATACGTGACCATGAAATCCTGTCCCAATAAATGGATCTACATATTGCGTTAAATTTTGTTTTGTCTGACTGTACATTTGCAGACAGCAAAGTCCTAAAAGTGTAAAGAATGCTGCTTTAATATTTTTATTCATTTTTGGTTTTTTGTTTTTGCGAAAAGAAGAATCAAGTCGCTGTTTTTTGCTTTTGTTTTTTGTGTTTTTATCTTATTTTGAAATTTCGAAACTACCTTCCAACACTGTATCTCTTGAATTCGATCCGATTTTCAAGGTGTAGTTTCCTTCATAGATTTTAAATTGTTTTGTAGCATCGTCCCATTTTTGAAGTTCTTCTAATGGAATTTCCAAAGTGATTGTTTTTGATTTTCCTTTAGCTAAAGAAACACGTTTAAAAGCTTTCAGTTCTTTTAATGGCTTTCTATCAAAATTTGGATATTCAATATAAACCTGAGCTACTTCATCTGCATCATATTGACCTGTATTAAAGATTTCGATTTGCATTGAAATTTTATCTGAACTCAATTTGACTGCCTTAGGTTGTTGAACCCAATTGTATCCAAAAGAAGAATAACTTAATCCGAAACCAAAAGGATATTGAACCTCTTTGTCAAAATAGCGATACGTTCTGCCCTTCATTGCATAACTATTATAATCTGGCAAATCACTAAAAGATTTGTAAAAAGTAACAGGCAAATGTCCTGAAGGAGAAGCTTTTCCAAAAAGAAGATTCGCCAAAGCTGTTCCGCCTTGCTCGCCCGGATACCAAGCAAAAACAATAGCATCAACATAAGGTTCAATTGCTGAAATATCGACAGCACTTCCTCCAGTTACTACTGCTATAAGAGGTGTTTTTGTGCCTTTTCGTAGCGCTTTTATATAAGCGATATGTGAAGCTGGAAGATCCATATTTTTTCTGTCTCCTTTTCCATCAGCTAAAAATGCGTCGCCTTCTTCACCTTCATAAACAGGCGTAAAACCAATAACGGCGATCGTAACATTTGCCATAGACGCCGCCCAAACTCCACCAAAATCAGTGGTATTGGTAAAATCGCAGCCCATATCATATTCCACGCGCGTGTCTGGATCTACTGCGCCGGCAATTCCTTCCACAAAGTTCACGGCTTTATCGCTAATTCCGTGGTAGTTTCCTAACAAAGCATCTAGTGAAGCTGCATTTGGACCAACAATCATAATTGATTTATAATCTTCTTTTTTAAGAGGCAACACTTTTGTTTTGTTGTCACCAAATTGTCCGTTTTTCAGCAAAACCATACTTTGTTCTGCCATTTTCAAACTTAGATTTCTATGATACGTATTAGCAATACTGTCAATACCATATTTTCGATACGGATTATCTTCGGCTTTGTCATAAAATCCTAATTTGAATTGTGTTCTCAAAGTTGGAGCCAATGCATTATCAATATCTTGCGTTGTAATCAGTTTTTGATTTAATGCATTTATGGCATCTTTTTGCAATAATCCGCTGCAATCCATATTTACGCCACGTTTGATTGCCTCAGCAGCAACTGCTACACTGTTTGGCAACGTTTTGTGACCTTCATAAATATCCTGCAACGCCCAACAATCGGTTACTACATGTCCTCCAAATTTCCATTCTTTTCTTAAAATATCCTGCAAAAGTGTTTTTCCTGTGCAACAAGGTTCTGAATTCACTCTGTTATAAGCGCACATAACCGTTTCTACTTTAGCATCTACCAGTTTTTTAAAAGCATACAAATAGGTTTCTCTCAAATCTTTTTCATCAACAATTACATCAATCGAATGTCTTGTTTTTTCTGGTCCGCTGTGTACGGCGAAATGTTTCGCACAAGCCGCTGTTTTCATGTATTTAGGATCAGTTCCTTGCAATCCTTTAACATAAGCTGTTCCCATTTTTCCGGTAAGAAAAGGATCTTCTCCGTACGTTTCTTGGCCTCTTCCCCAACGTGGATCTCTGAAAATATTAATATTTGGGGACCAAAAATTCAATCCCATATATTGCAAGCGACGGTCTTTGGCTACAGCCATATTATTTTTTGCTCTGGCTTCGGTAGAAATTGCGTTTGCAACTTCGTTAAGCAAAGGATCATTAAAAGTAGCAGCCATTCCTAAAGCTTGAGGAAAAACAGTTGCTTTTCCGGCTCTTGCCACACCATGAAGCGATTCGTTCCACCAATTATATTGTGGAATATCCAGTCTTTTAACCGCTTTGCTTTCAAAACCTAATAAAGAAATTTTCTCTTCTGTAGTTAATTGTTTCAGTAAATCATCTACCCTTTTTTCTATTGACAAACTTTGGTTTTTATAAGCTGGTGTTTTTTGTGCATTTGCAAAAACAATGCAAAAACAAAAAAACAAGACAAATCGGTAAGTTTTGGAACAATTCATTATTGTTGTTTTTAAAATTTCATAATTAATTTCTTTTCTTCTAAAACGTTTTACCAATTCAAACGAAAAAGAAAAGGCAAAAGCCATCCTAAAGCATTTTTTAAAATCATAACTATCTTTAATGGAGGCAGAAAGTTTTTAAAACAGTTTATTTAGCTGCGTACTTTCGGAAATTTAAAGATATAATATCTTTTCTTTAAATAATAATTCGATTTTATCTAAATTTAAGTAACAATTGCCTTTTTAAGATGACCAATAAAAGACAAAAACTATTTTTTTAACATAAAAAGACACTATTAAATTCCGATCGCAACTGAAAATTTTCTACTTTAGCTTTTGCGAAATTCGTACTGAGATTCGAACATAAATCCCATTTTTAACTTATAAAACACACCATGAAAAACATTTTCTGATTGTTTCATCCCTTTTTGATCTTATTTTATTAAATCGATTTAGTAAAATAATCAAACTTAGAAATTCTTATTAACTAATTATATATGAATTGTTTCTGTTTTCTCTGAAACAATCATAAAACCAAACCACATATGAAAAAGATTTCGTTTACATTACTTGCCATTTTTGTCATTGCATTGTCATTTGGGCAAAAAAATCCAAAAGCCATTAAAGTCACTTATCAAAGAAGCTATAACGGAAAAATTGCCGAAAACCAAGATCCATTATTTTTGTTTGCTTCAAAAGAATTGAGCTTTACCACTACCAATAAAATTTTGGAACAGAAAGCAGCACTTCCGTACGAGCAGACTTTTATTAATTTTAGCACCAAAACCATTTCGCAATGGGCGCAACTAAAAAACAAATCGATTCTTAACAATGACACTGAAGCTTTAGGAAAACAAAAATTTGAGTTCAGCAATGAAACCAAAAAAATCCTGAGTTATACCTGCAAAAAAGCAACAACTTCTGTAAATTCCAATAAAATTGAAATTTGGTACACCACTGAATTAGGTTTAAAAGGTGGTCCATCTGTTTTAGGACAGGATTTGGGTTTGGTTTTAGAAACAATCCGAAATGGAAATAGTGTTGTAACGGCATCCAAAATTGAACTCTTAAAAACTGCTCCGTCTTTTTTAAAAATTCCGGCTGTACAAGCTGTCGATCAATTAACTTATAAAGATTTATTGTGGAAAAGCCGTTTTATCAATATTCCAGTTTTCAATAAGGAACAAATTCATTTTGTACCTGATGCAAAGTCTAATGACAGTATTTTGCGATTTGCCAGCAGCACCGTCATTGTCCGCAAAGTAAAACTTCCAGAAATCAAAAAAGGAAGTGCCATTTTTGTAGATGTAACGCAGCAATCAAATGGCGATGCTTACGACAGAACTGGATCGGTTTTTATGATTCCAACAGATAAAAAAACTTCTTTTCTTGACGGATTAAAAAATGGAGTTAAATCACTACCCGAATACGACAATGGAAACGGGAAAAAATATCAAGGAGTTGCCGCAACAGACGACTTTACTCCTTTATTAGAATTGATGCGATTTTTCACTCCTTTTGGCGTAAAACATTTCAACTATCTGCAATTAAAAGATAAAGTTTGGCAAGATAGTGTTTCGTATCGTCAGGATATTTCGCTGTTGCAACCAAGATTGAGCAATCAAGAAGTTTATATCGGAATGTTTATTGGAAACTATGATGCTGGCGGACACAAGGCGAGCTTAAACATTACTATTCACGAAGGCGAAGACAACAATACAAAAGCCGATTATATTTTGCCACTTTTCAACACATTGAACGTAATGGAAATGGCAGGACAAGAATACGGAACTATGTTTGACAACGAAAAAGGACTTGAACTAGCTTTTGAAGTTCCTCAAGGATACAAAAATTTTAAATTGAGTTATACTACAACTGGTCACGGTGGCTGGGAAAACGGCGATGAGTTTCTGCAAAAGAAAAACACCATCTTTATTGACGGAAAAGAAGTTTTTGGATTTACACCTTGGCGCACCGACTGTGGTTCTTACCGATTGAGCAATCCGGCTTCGGGGAATTTTGGCAATGGTTTATCATCATCTGACTTAAGCCGTTCAAACTGGTGTCCGGGAACGACCACCAATCCAAATTTAATTGACTTAGGAAATTTAACTCCGGGAAAACATACCATTCGCGTTATGATTCCGCTTGGAAAACCGGAAGGAACCAGTAGCAGTGCTTGGAATGTTTCGGGATTTTTAATCGGAGAAAGGTAATTGATAATTAAATTTAGATAATATCGACTTATTTATTAAACGTAAGTCTTTCTATTTTTAAGCTTCAGAAAAAGACGTAACCAAATCAAGTACAATGGATTATGTTTTTACCAAATATACTTATTTGATTACATCTTTTTTCTGAAATCTAACTATCAAACCACTTAACTCAAAAACATGAAAAAAATCACATTTTGCCTGCTGTTTTTCTCGCTGAGCTTAACGGCAATAATTGCTCAAAATTATACTCCAACGGAAGGAAATTTAAAAAACCGAAAAGAATTTCAAGATGATAAATTTGGAATGTTTATTCATTTTGGGCCTTACAGTGTTCTTGGTAATGGCGAATGGATTATGAACAACCAAAACATCAAAGTAACAGAGTATGGCAGATTGATTAATGTATTCAACCCGCAAGATTTTGATGCAAAAAAATGGGTTGGCATTGCCAAAGCTGCAGGCATGAAATACATTACTTTTACTACCCGACACCACGACGGCTTCAGCAATTTTGACACCAAATTATCAGATTGGAAAATCACAAATACACATTTTAAAAGAGACCTGCTGAAAGAATTAGCAGATGAATGTCATAAAGAAAATATTAAATTATTTTGTTACTATTCGCTTTTAGACTGGACGAGAACGGATTATCAGTACGAAACTGGAAAAACTGGAAAAGGAACTGGCAGAACGCAAAAAAGCGACTGGAACAGCTACATCCGTTTTATGAAAGGACAATTGACCGAAATACTTTCAAACTATGGAAAAATCGGCGGTATTTGGTTTGATGGCCATTGGGATCAACTGGATAATGATACCGATAAAACATTAACTTCAAAAGTCAATTGGCATTATGATGAAATTTATTCCTTGATTCACTCGCTTCAACCTGACTGTTTGATTTCAAACAATCACCATTTATTGCCAATTCAAGGAGAAGATTTCCAAGCATTTGAAAAAGATTTGCCAGGTGGAAATACTACAGGATTTGGAGGCCAATCTGTTTCTCAGTTGCCTTTGGAAACTTGTGAAACCATGAATAATTCTTGGGGATTCAATATCAATGACAGAAAATACAAATCGACAAAAGACTTATTGCATTATATGATAAATGCTGCAAGTCTGAATGCGAATTTCTTGCTGAATGTTGGTCCAATGGCCGATGGAACAATTCAGCCCGAATTTGTTGAAACGTTGAAGGAAATAGGAATCTGGATGAACAAAAACGGAAACAGCATTTACGGAACAAGAGGCAATATTATCAAATCACAGGATTGGGGCGTATTTACGGCAAAAGACAAAACTCTGTTTGCCCACATCATCAATACTCCAAAACAAGCAGATTATATTTTCATTCCAGAAATGAAGCAAAAAATCAAAAAATGCTACTTGATGGACGGCAAGAAAGAAATCAAATTCAAACAACAGCCAGAAGGGACTTTTGTTTATTTGAACGGCATCAAAATGGACACAATGGATACGATAATAGAAATGCAAATACAATAAATTAATTTTCAAATGTTTAAAAAAATTATTCTCTTTTCTGCTGTTGCTTTTATTACTGCTGAAAGAGGAAACGCACAATCAACATTTTCAGCTGAAAAATTTCTGAAACATGATACTTATCTTGCGTCAGATAAATTAGAAGGCCGCTTGGCCGGAACGAAAGGCAATAATGAAGCGGCTGTGTATATCAAAAAATATTTCAAAAAATTCGGGCTAAAAGAATTCAACAACAACTATTACCAGCCTTTCAAAATTTTCATGAAACCGGATATCAATAAGATGAAATCAGATAGTGTTTCGACCCAAAATGTTGTAGGTTATTTGGAAGGTTCTGATGAAAATCTGAAAAAAGAATTCATTGTCATTGGTGCGCATTACGACCATTGGGGATGGGGCGGAAAAGGCTCGGGAAGCAAGAAAAAAGACACGCTTGCGATTCATAATGGAGCTGATGACAATGCTTCTGGTGTTTCGGCTTTATTATCTATTTTAGAAGAATTACATCATGCTAAAACCGCTCCGAAAAGAAGCATCATTTTCATTTCTTTCAGTGCTGAAGAAGAAGGTTTATTAGGTTCTAAATATTTTGTCAACCATTTGCCGGTAGATAAAAATGCTGTAAAAGTGATGATCAATATGGATATGGTTGGAAGATTAAACGATAAAAAAGAACTTTATATGGGAGGCGCTGGCACTTTTCCAGATGGTGTAGAATTGATGAAAAAATTAGGCGAAGGCAGTGGGCTGAATCCGATTGTATTTGCTGGTGATGTTGGTGGCTCAGATCATGTTACTTTTTATAAAAATAATATTTCTGTTATAGGATTACATACAGGCGGGCATCCACAATATCATACACCAGAAGATGACACTGCTTTAATTAATAGCGAAGGCGCTATTTTGGTTTCAAAATACATTTATAATGCCCTGACGGCTATTGCCAATTATGAACAGACGCTGACTTTTATAAAGCAGAATTAAAAAAATGAAAATGTAAATTTGACCACAAATTTTATAAATTATACAGATTAAAAAAAGGCGAATCAAAATAGATTCGTCTTTTTTTATGCATAACTGTTCCTTTATTCCTCTTAAAAATCAACCTTTTACAACAAAATTTATTTAAATAAATTTCACAAACAGTGTAACAGTTGAAAAAAAACAAAGTCTCTAAAAGTATCGAGTCTTTCTCAACTCGATCAATATTAGTTTGGTTAAGTTTCAACAACCGTCACATTGTTGAAATTAGGTTTTCACAAACAAAAAACCCCAGAATCAGGTTGTCCTGAATCTGGGGCTTACCAAGTACTAACCAAACATTAAAAATGAAATTATTTTACGTCCCAGAAAATTTTGGTACTTAAATTATCATTTGCTTTTACAGTATTGTAATTTGCAGTGTTGTAAACACTTTCAGAAGTTGGGTATGTCCAACGTGTTGGAGGTGTTTTTCTAACAGAACTTGTTTCATCTTCCATGAAAGTTAATGCAGGAAGTTTCAATCTTCTTTGTTCAGCCCAAGCTTCATCAGCTTGCATGATGTTGAAGTGAATGTACTTTTGGAAAGCAATTAACTGCAACTGCGCTGCTGCTGTAGTAGCTCCTGCAAAGTTGATTTTAAGAATATAAGCATCAATTTCAGCTGCAGTTGGCTCTGAAGTTGGCTTCCAAGTTAAATCATCTGCTTTATCTCCTAATCTTACATAGTATTCGATAGATTGTCTGATCGCTTTTTCGAAATGTATTTTTGCAGTAGTTGCATTACCATTTCTTGAATAGTACTCCGCAAGAAGCAAGTTCATTTCTGCAGCATTCACTAATGTACCAGGCAACCAGTCATTTCTACTGATTACAGATCTGTTGTAGATTGCAATTTTACCATCAGTAAGCAATTGATCTTGCGCTCCTGAAGTCAATGATGGATCAAGTCCTACATAAGTTGTTGCATTTACTCCTTTTTCAAACAACCACTTCTCACGAGGATCTAGATTAGCATTCATGTGGTCAATCATAGGTTTTGGGGCAACGTTATTGTTAGATGTTTCTAAAGCATCAAAGAAGCCCGAAGTATCTAAATCTGTATCCTGAGTATATACTTTGAAAGCAACGTTTTCTGAATTCTCATCCACGATTTTTCCTTCTGCAATAATTTCAGCGATTTCAGTATTTGCTCTTGAAGCTAAAGATGAAACTCCAGATACTCTGTTTAAGATTCTTAAACGCAATGAGTTACAATAGTTTTTCCACATTACCAAGTTTCCTTTGTTGATCAAATCCTGGTTTTTGAATTCTACACCTACTTTTGTAGATAACGTAATTGTGTTCAACTCCGTAGAAAAAGCTTTCAAATCATCTAGCATCTTAGCATAAATCTCAGTTTGGCTATCATACTTCGCTGCTGCTTTAGTATAATCACCACCTGTCATACTAATTTTACCTGCCTCAGAGAAAGGAATATCACCATAGTTGTCGATCATTTTTTGTGTATGATCATACAAATAGATTGTTGAAGCAATAGTGTAGATTCTGCTATCTTTTTTCTCTGCATCTGGAAGAGCTGCAAATGCTTTTTCCAACTCTCTAAATTGCGTAATAAAGTTGTAATATCTATCCCATCTGTAAACTGTAGCTGCACCAGGAATATATCGTCCTGTTGTATTTGTAAATCCGTGTGCTTGAGTGTACGTAAGAGAAGTTGATCTAAGAACTGTAAAATAATTCCAATATGAAGGAATAACATCTTCAAAATTAACTTTTAAGAATCCCGCAAACTGTTTAGGCACAGTTGTAGTTTCAATCTTAGATGGATCTCTATATGCATCTGCGAAATCATCCTGCGAACAAGAACCTAGAAAAAGTCCTGCTGAAGCTAATGATATATATAATAATTTTCTCATGTTGTATTTTTTTAAATTAGAATTTATCAAATTAGAATGATGCTCTTAACGATACTCCATAACTTCTAGTTGCTGGAGATAAACCTGCGTTGTTTACGTTTTGAGCCCATCTTGTTCCTGCAGTAGTTCCTTCAGGGTCCATATCCTTAATTGTTCTATAGATAAAAAACAAGTTACGTCCGAAGAAAGAAGCAGTTAATCTAGTAGCTCCAATTTTTGCTGCCCAAGCAGACGGAACATTATAAGCTAATGATAATTCTCTCAATTTAACATAGTCATTCTTTTGAATATACAATTCATAACGAGAGCTGCTGTATTGTGGTCCACCCCAGTTGTAAGTCATGTTGTAGTAACCTGCCTGAGAGATAACATTTGTATTTTTTGTACCATCAGGAGCTACACCGTCCATTAACATACCATCACGGAATAATTGCTGACCAGCTGGTCCTGCAGTTGCACTGTTAGGCACTTGAACTCCTTTACCATTACTGTCCATGTAATATGTTAAACCACCACGCTCATTAGTACTAAAGTTCAAACTTTCTTCTGTCAAACCTCTAGAAGTCATCCAGTTGATACCAGTTGGCATTAAATAACCTCCGTAAGAGTAATCAATGTTTACATCTAATGTGAAGTTTTTGTAAGTAAATGTATTGATCAAACCTCCAACACCTTTAGGCATTGCCGATCCATATTTCTCCCATTTATCACCATCGATCATATAGAATCCATCAGAATCTACCATTTTGTTACCGCTAGCGTCTGTTTTAATAGGGTGTGCATAAATACCTCCCATTGGCTCACCAACAACTGATTTCAATTGAGCTGCTGATCCATCATAATCTTGATGTAAAAATTCTTTTGAACCATCAGATAACGACACTAATTTGTTTACGTTTTTTGCCCAGTTTAAAGTAACATCCCAAGAGAAGCTTTCTGTTCTAAAAGGAGAACCTGTTAATGAAACCTCGAATCCGTGGTTAGCCAATTCTCCAACGTTAGCCAAGATAGATTTCGCTCCTGTAGTTGGCGCTAATGTCAAAGGAAGAATTTGGTCTTTAATTTTTGCATTATAGTATGAAAAATCTAAACCAAGTCTTCTGTCAAAGAATTTAGTTTCAAAACCAAGCTCATACTCGTTTTTCATTTCAGGCTTAATTCCTTCATTACCATATGATGCATTAGATGTTGTGATCAAAACAGGAGTTGTAGTTCCTTGAGTTCCCAATGAAGTCTGGTTGAATGCAACGTTTGCTAAATAAGACTCTGGATAACTACCCACAATTCCCCAAGAAGCACGCAATTTTGCATAACTAACAACTTCTGGTAATTTAACTGCTTCAGACAACACGAAACTTGAGTTAACAGAAGGATATGTAAATGAGTTGTTGTTTGGATTCATTGTAGAAGTACGGTCTCTTCTGATTGTACCTTCAAGGAATAAATAGTTTTTATAACTACCATTAATTGTTCCGAATGCAGCATCCTTCAAAATTTCGTATCTTCTAGAAGTACTGTTTGCAATATTGATAGAAGCATTCATATCGTACCATCCTTCAACACTCAATCCTCCATTTGTAGAACGAGTTAAAAATTTACCAGTTTCTTGAGAACCGTTAAAACCAGCTTGCGCTCCAACAGTAAAATCATCGTTAAGTTTTTTGTTATATGTTAACAATACCTCACCGTAAAGAATGTTGTAATCTTGAGATTCCATTCCAAATCCTCCAGATCTGTCACCTCCAAATTGATAAATCAAAGGTACTTCTACAGGATCTCTATTTTCGATGTTTACTGAAGATAAATCTGTCGAAACACGACCACGTAATGAAAAATCTCCAAACGTAAGTGTTTCTGTAACACTAGCAATCAAACGGTTTGTAATCTCGTCTTGTTGCTTAGCATTTGTATTCCAAAAATAATCTCCGATATCAGCTTTGAATCCATTACGAATAATGTTTTCGCTTGGAGTCAAACTCTGACCATTTACTCCTGTAACATATTTATAACCTAAACTAGTTTGGTATTTAGCTCTATACCAATCTCCATTATCAAATGGGCTAAGCATACCTGTAAAGTTATTCACCAAACGGTCCATCGCATAAGAACGATTGTTAACTTTTTGGTTCATATAGTTTACAATAACATCAGTTTTTAAGAATTTACCTGTTTTAAACGATGCATTTAAGCTTAAGTTGTTTTTCTTATTGCTGTTACCCATAGACAATCCGTCTGATTCAATATGTGTATAAGAAAAACGGATATTGCTGTTGTCAGTAGTATTTGTAAGTGCAACGTTTGTTGTAGCATCCCAAGCATTTTGGAACATGTTTTTGTAACCGTCTTTTTGTGGAGAATATGGACGAACCACACCATCCCAAGACATAATTGGCTGACCATCAAACCAAGGACCGAAGTTGTTACTACTAGCTGAAACTCCTCTCATATCAGCAACACCGTCACCGTTGGTGTCATAATGTGCAAAACCATCTGGTGCTAAAAATCCTGAAGAGTAGTTAGCATTTGTCCAACCTGGACCTCTTTCATATTGAAATCTCGGCAAGTAAGCGATTTGATTTCCAGAGTAACTTGTACTGAAATCAATACCTAATCCTTTTTTCCCTTTACCTGATTTTGTAGTAATCAAAACAACTCCATTTACAGCTTCAGAACCGTATAATGCAGCAGCAGAAGCTCCTTTAAGAATCGAGATATTCTCAATATCTTCAGGGTTAATATCTGCTAAACCATTGCTTTTCATACGTGGTTGGTTCCAATAATCACCATTGTTAACATCACCGTCACGAATTGGAATACCATCCATAACGATAAGCGGTTGGTTTTTACCAGAAACACTATTCAATCCACGAATTTGGATATTGATAGGCCCAGATCCACCTGGAGCAGATGTAACACGTACACCTGGCGCTTTACCATATAAAGAGTTCGCAATTGTTGGCGATGCCGTTTTTGTAATCGCATCTGCTTTAATTATACTTGTAGCATATCCAATAGCTTTATTCTTTTTAGTTTGCCCCAATGCAGTAACCGTGATACCATCAAGTTCATTAGTAGCAGTAGATAATCTAACGTCCATTCCGTCTGTAGCTCTTAATTCTACTGTTTTAAATCCTACTGCACTAATAATAAGTGTAGCGCCTTCTTTTACTGAAATTTTAAATCCTCCATTTTCATCAGTAATTGTCTCCTGCTTTGTTCCTTTCTCTTTCACGTTTGCATAAGGAACCGGCAAATTCGTATTATCTGTAATTACACCGGAGATTGTCTTGTTTTGTGCATTTACTCCTTGGTAACACAACATCATTAGAAAAACTAACAATGATTTGTATAACAGTTTTCTCATAATTAATATTAGTTTGGTTTGGTTTAAATTTTATTTTTAAATTAAAAGGTTCTGATTATTTAAAAAAATATTGGATACTAAAACCTTTAATTTTCATATTACCAGTTTCTCAACCTGGCAATAACTGAGTTTCTTGTTTGTCACATCTCTATTTTTTTCTTTTATATCATACGCGTTTTTTTTTGTTTAATAATTGGTTTGAGTTTTCTGTATTATTTATTTTTTTTACTACTATAACGTTTTAGCAAATAGCCTTTAAAAAAAGGAACATTATTCTATACCGACTCTCTTATAGTTAAACTTCCTTTCTTCTTTTCTTTTATAATCTCGTAATTACTTCCATCTGTCATTTGCTGCATTAAAAGTTTTACTGTTTTTTTTCCCATTTCTTCAATTGGTTGCGCTAGCACCGTAATCGCGGGAGAATTGAGCCTGAAACTGTCATGATCATCAAAACTAATCACTGCTTTATCTACCGGTATTTTCAATCCGAGTTTCCTTAAAGATTGTAATCCTGCCAAAAGCAAATAATTGGCTCCAAATAATATGGCATCGATATCAGTATTAGCATTCAAAAATTCAGAAATTCTTTCAATTCGATTAGCTTCTGTTATTTGATAATCCATATCCAGAATTCTTGATTCATCATATAAACCGACTTCTTTCAATGCATGAACATAACCTTGTTTCCTCAGATTCATTTGAATCAGCTGTGAGTAAGTCGTAACAAAAGCAATTTTTTTAAATCCTTTTTCCAAAAGAAATTGTGTCGCTTTTTCTGCTCCTTCAAAATTATCAAGTACAACATGGCTAACTTCTTGTTCTTCAAAGTAGCGATCGACTAACACAACTGGACATTGAAGTCCCAATAATCGATCTATCGTACCTTTCATGTTTTCGGTTGGCGTTATGATAAATCCATCTACATTTGCTTGCAACAAACTATCCACCAACTCCACCGCTCGTTCATCGCTTCCTCCGGTACTGCAATAAAACACTCTGTAATTAGAGTCTATCGCTTCTCTCTCGATCACTTTTGCCAAATCAGAAAAAAAGTGATTTGATATGTCTTCTACAATAAGCCCAATTGATCTTGTTTTGCCGGTTCTCAAACTGCTGGCGATCATATTGAGTTTGAATTTCATTTCTTCACTAACCTTAAGAACCTTCTTAATTACTTCTTTGCTTATCCCCATCTTTTCGCCTTTGTTGTTTAAAACAAATGAAACAGTTGTGACTGATACATTTGCTGCTTTGGCGATATCTTTAATGGTGATGTTTTTTTTCATGAAACGTTAAGCTTATCTTAAACTTTAGTTAATATGTTTAAACAAATATATATTTAATAAAACGATTTACAAAAACGTTTTAGTATTTTTTTTATCCTAATATATTTTTTTTTAACATTTAAAAAACCAAAAACAAAATTTTAAGCGTAACCACCTGAGAATAAAACACTCTACAATATAAATTGAGATATTATTTTTCTCACAAAACCCAAAAAAAGCACAAAAATTCAATAAAAATCAATATTGCAAAAAATGATACTTTAAAATCGCTAAAAATGCGACATTTTTAACATAAATATATGTTAACTAATATTCATTTAACAATTACTTAGTTGCACATTCCATTTTTTCACTTCGAAATAATTACTTTTTTATTTTCTTTTATTTTTTATCAAAAGCAAAAATTTCTTTTCCGCTAATTATGTCTTCTTTTTTATTGATTTTCAAAGTTGTAAGCTTTTTATTTCATTTGTTTTTATTTGAGCGCTAAAACTCACAAATTCATTCGGCTTATTTAACTTTTAATGTTCAATTTTTTCTTTTTTTGAACTCATTTTGCTATTCCAAAACCGTAATTACCTCTCTCAATCGAATATCTCTTGAAGATGCCCCAATCATAATTCTAAAATCGCCAGGTTCTACGACCCAATTCATTTCTCCATTTAACATTTTAAGCGTTTCTTTATTGATCTCAAATGAGATTTCTTTTGATTCTCCCGCTTTAAGCGAAATTCTCTGAAAGCCTTTTAATTGTTTTATAGGCTGAGCTACAGATGCCAAAACATCACGCACATACAACTGAACAACCTCATCGCCATCGACATTGCTTGTATTTTTTATGGTGCAATACGCTTTTGTCGATTCTGATTTTCCAATTTGTTTTTTGTCAAAACGAAGATTGCTATACTCAAATGTTGAATAGCTCAACCCGAAGCCAAAAGGGAATAATGGGGCGCCATTTAAATTGGTATAATCATCAGAACGCCCGGTTGGCTTATGGTTGTAAACCAATGGCAATTGTCCTTCAAAAACTGGAAAAGTGATCGGCAAACGACCTGCAGGATTTCGATCTCCAAACAAAATATTTGCAACAGCATGACCTCCATCTTCACCCGGATACCAAACATCCAAAATTGATGGCACATTATTAATCCATTTATCCATCGTGATAGCACTTCCGCCTACCAAAACTACCACAACCGGTTTCCCCGTAGCGGCAACAGCATTTATTAATTCTTCCTGATGCCCAAGCAAACCAAGATAAGCCCTGTCATTAAATTCTCCTTCTTCAATTCCTGCTGCAATCACCGCAACATCTGATTTTTTAGCCACGGCTACAGCTTCATCAATTTTGCTTTGCCAATTATTATTTACGCCAACATTCCAAACCAATTTGAATTTTGCATATCCTTGCGATTCAAAAAACTCAATTTTAATATCATACTCTTTGTCTTTTTCAAAATTGAAATCAACAAGTTTTGTCGAATAGGTCTGACTTTTCCAATTGTCAATAACTAATTTTCCGTTTAGATATAAGCGAAAACCATCATTTCCTTCAAAACCAATTTTATATGTTCCCGTTTCTGGAGATTTTATTTTTCCGCTCCATCTGGCAGAATAAAAATCGTAATTGATTTTCTCCTGATCTGGAGAATAAAGTGTCCAATCAAAATTAATTCCTTGATCTACTCTTGTCAAAACAGGGCTTCCGCTTAATTGTACATTATTGAAATATTCCCCCACCAAGCCATTTTTGGTTTTACCATTTTCAATACTTGTCAATCGAATAGACGGAACCGGAACATATTCTTTACTTCTTCTTGCAACTCCTGCTGCAAAATTTACTTGAGCTGACGCTTCTAACTTTGCTTTTATTCCGTCAAGCATATTTACCTTTCCATTTCCCGGTCCGCTGTAACCTCCCAAACGTGCTTCGATAATATCATTTCCAATTAACGCAATGGATTTGATTGATTTTTTAAGAGGCAAAACATTGTTTTCGTTTTTCAGCAAAACCATTCCTTTTTCGGCAGCTTCTCTTGACAACAATTTGTGGGCTGGGTTTCCATTCCATTTGTTGGTTTCTTTTTCATCTGCATACGGATTTTCGAATAATCCTAATTCAAATTTCAATCGTAAAACTCGAGCTACGGCTTCGTCTATATTCTTCATATCGATTCTGCCGTCAAGGAAAGGCGGTTGAAACAATTTGTAATGATCATAAGCCGTCTGAAAAATAACATCCAGTCCGTTATTGATGGCATTTGCTCCAGATTCCGAATAATCTTTTGCGGTGTAATGCAACACATTTCCGCCGCCCACAGCATTTGCATCCGAAATAATGAATCCTTTAAAATTCATTTCACCTTTTAATTTTTTATTCAGCAACCAATCATTTGCCGTACACGGACTTCCGTTTATGGTATTGTATGAAGTCATCACACTTCGGCTTCCTCCTTCTGTAAAGCACGCGCGAAAAGGTGGCAATTGATATTCTTCCAAATAACGTTCGCTATAATCAATTGGGTAACTGTCACGGCCTCCGTCGCCACTATTGGCAAGAAAATGTTTTGGTGTTGTAATTACGCCTCTTTCTTCAAATGATGATACATACGCTACTCCCATTTTTGAAGAAAGAAAAGGATCTTCACCGTAAGTTTCCTCAACTCTCCCCCAACGCACATCTGAAGCCAGATTGACAACTGGCGATAAAATTTGGCGAATTCCACGACTTTTTGATTCTAATGCAATGGCTGTTGAAACTCTTTTCACTAATCCGGGATCGAAAGTTGCTGCCAATGAAATAGATTGAGGAAACGCTGTTGCTCCATCTCTTACTAATCCGTGCAAAGCCTCATCAAAAGCAATAATCGGAATTCCGAGACGCGTTTTCTCAACAAAATATTTTTGTATTTTGTTGATGAGTTTTACGGTTTCCTTTGCATTACTTGCGGCGCTGTAATCTAAAATTTGATTGCTGGCATCGGTACTTCCTTTAGCACTAACCTGAAAACCAAAAATTCCATTTTTATAATTTGCTTCACCATCAGACAAATCACCCGGAATCATGAACATTTGCCAAAATTTCTCCTCCGTCGTCATTCTCGATAATAAATCCTGAACGCGTTCTTCAACCGGGAATTTTGGGTTTTTATATTTTGGCGTATTTTGAGAAAACAATGATTGAAATCCCAGAAACAGACCTAGTAAAAATATTTTTTTGTTCATGTTTAAATTATTGAAACGCCTATAAGGCATTAGTTTTATTGGCTTTTATATGAAATCAATTCAAAAATTAGATGAAAAAATGCCATCCCCATCTAGGAAATGACATTTTAAAATTATTAGTTTGTCAGAAATCCTCCGTGACCTCTGTATAATTTAATCGGCGCATCCAAAGTAACTTTGATACAAGTCACATATTTATCGATTGCACTTTCTGGAAGATCGATATAAACCAAACCAGGAACTGCGCTCCATGAAATTTTTCCAACCACTTTATGCGTCAATTTTACATTTGAGCCTAAAACCGTAATATCTTGAATTTTATTATCAAGACCTTTCAACATTAATTGGCCTGAAGTTTTTCCGTGAACAAATAAATAAAGCGTTTTTGAATCTTTAGAAAGTGTTGTTGGCCCATAAAAATGTCCTTGCGGAATTCCAGGAATAGTTCCGAAAATTCCTTCTCCGTTTCTTCTGTTCCAATCTCCCAATTCTTTTAGAGTTGTTACTACTGTTTCTGGATACGTTCCGTCAGGCTTTGGCCCAATGTCAAGTAATAAATTCCCGCCATTTGAAACGGCATCTACAAAAATCGTTACAATTTCGTAAGGTGTTTTCCAATTGTTGTCACTCACGCGGTAACCCCAGTTTTCGTTCATCGTCATGCACAATTCCCACCATTTGAAGGCTGGTCGTACTACAGGGAAATTTTGTTCTGGCGTATCATAATCTCCATAACCTTGCAAACGTCCGTTGATAATCGTATTCGGATTTCTGTCCAGCATCATTTTACGAGTTTTTTCAGCTTGCCATTCTTCTGCACTATGTTCCCAGTCGCCATCAAACCACCATAAATCTGGATTATACCAATCTGAAATTTCTTTGATTTGACCTTGGTAGAATTTTTGAAAACGTTCCCAACGTGCTGGCTCTTTCTTAATATCGTAACGTGCTTTATCTTTCAAAAAACCAGGATAATCATTATGCGTCCAATCGATTAATGAAAAATAAGCCCCGCACTTTACATCTCTTTTGCGCAATTCTTCAAAAAATGGCTTAATCATATCTTTTTTTGCTGCACAAGTTTTTACTGAACTCAATTTTCCCAATTTAGTATCATACATCGCAACTCCATCGTGATGTTTGGTCGTGATTACAGCATATTTTGCACCAGAATCTTTGATCATATCTGCCCAGGCTGCAGGATCATATTTACTTAAAGTGTAACTTTTTTGTTGTTTCATATAATCTTCAACCGAGATTTTTCCGTTGTGAAAACTCCACGATTCAGAAACATCCGCAACTGAATAAATTCCAGCGTGAATGAAGATTCCTAGTTTCGCATCCTCAAACCATTTCATTTTTTCAGCAATATCTTTTGCTTCAATTTTGTTTTGCGAATAGCCTGCGATCGTAGTTCCAATTACTAAAATCGCTAAGATTATCTTTTTGGTCATTTTTTTGTTTTTATGTAGTTATTATTTAATCCAGATTGTTGTTGCAGTTGCTTGCAAACCTTCACTTTCTGCTTTTACGGTAAATTGTCCTTTTTGATCTTTTTTGGCTTTGACAATTACTAAAACTTTTCCGTTGTAAGCTGGTCTTTCTTTACTTTGAAAAGGCACAAAACTTGTTGCGTCTCCGTTATCAGTTGCCACAATTTCGCCTGCTCCTTCTATTGAAAATTTGACTAACGGGTTTGAACGAGGAACAACTAAACCATTTTTATCAGTAACATCAACCGTTACAAAAACCAAATCAACATCATCTGCATATACCGCTTTTCGATCAGCTGATATATCTAGCTTTGTGGGAGTTCCTGTTGTTTTTACAATATCTGTTGCCCAAATTTTTCCATTTTTATAGCAAATAACTTTTAGTTCGCCTGGTTTATAAATAACATCGTCCCATGTTAAACGGAAATCCACACCTTTAGTCATTTTCTTTCTTCCAAGACTTTTTCCATTTAGGAACAATTCACCTTCATCTCCCGAAGTATAAACATGAACAGGAACTACTTGACCTGTACGTTCGCTCCAATTCCAATGTGGTAAAATATGAGCAGTTGGCACGTCAGGCCTCCAATGTGATTTGTAGCTGTAATATCTATCTTTTGGAAAACCGGCTAAATCAATAATGCCAAAATAACTGCTTCTTGATGGCGGATTGTTTTTTTGCAATTCTGCCAATTTTGCCTCTAATTCTTTCTGTTTAGATGGATCTGTTCTAAAATTCAGCAAATTCGTTTCATCTGAATTATATGGTGTTGGCTCTCCCAAATAATCAAAACCGGTCCAAACATATTCTCCCAATAAATGAGGATATTTTGCATTGGTACGGAACTGCATATCTGGCGAACAACCCCAACCCGGAAAAGCATCATCATAAGATGAAATCTGCCAAGTGGTTTTATTGTATTTATCATCAAAGAAATATTCATCACGAGAACTTACCGTTGAAGCGGTTTCACTTCCAATCGTTGGTTTTTTAGCATATCTCGGATCGATATCCCATTTTGGTTGTTGATCAAAAAAGTAATTCACTCCCATTATATCCAATGCTATAGCCGCACCCGAACTTCTTCCGCCATCTGGATCGTTATATCCATTTGAAACTGGACGCGTTGGGTCTTCTCTGCGCATAATATCGGCAAGTTCTTTTGTCAACTTAACATTTTGCTGATCCGGAACTTCATTTCCAATTGACCAAATAAATACCGAAGGATTATTTCTGTCTCTGTGAACCAAAGCCATCAAATCCTTTTCATGCCATTGATCAAAAATCACATTATAATCCAATTTCTTTTTTCCGATTTTCCAGGCGTCAAAAGCTTCATCCCAAACTAAAAATCCCATTTTATCTGCCAATTCCAATAATTCTGGAGCTGGAGGATTGTGAGACGTACGCAACGAATTGCATCCCATTTCTTTCAGCATCAACAATTGTCTTTTCAATGCCGAAGTATTAATTGCGGCACCCAAAGCACCTAAATCATGATGATTGCAGGTACCGAAAATCTCAACTCTTTTCCCGTTTAAAAGAAATCCGTTTCGCGGTGTAAATTCAATTGTTCGAATACCAAAAGGCGTATTGTAAGTATCAACTACTTTTCCGTCAACGCTTACTTTAGTTTGGGCAACATAACGATTTGGTGTTTTCAAATCCCATAATTTAGGATTGTTCAAAATCGAATGTGCTTCTGATTCTTCCGTTGAATTTGGCTTGATTTCCAAAGTAGAAACAATTAACGAACCCGCTTTTATTGTAGGTTTATTATCAATATCCAACTCATACAAATCGGTAGTAACAACTGCTTTAACGGTTTTATTTGTTGCATTGTCCACTTTAACCAATACTTTGATTGCCGCTTCTTCTTTTGTGATATTTGGTGTGGTGATATAAGTTCCCCAATGACCAACATAAACCGGATTTGTTTTTACCAACCAAACATGACGATAAATCCCAGCTCCCGGATACCAACGAGAATCCCAGTTTTCAGTGTCCAGACGAACCGCCAAAACATTTTCTTCTCCAAATTTTAAAAATGGAGTCAAATTCATTCGGAAAGAATTATATCCGTACGGCCATGTCCCTACATAATTTCCATTCAAATAAATTTTGGCATTTGCCATAGCGCCATCAAAATCAACAAAAATCTGTTTTCCAGAATCTGAAGCCGGAACAGTAAAATGTTTTCTATACCAGCCAATTCCTTTCCATGGCAATTTTCCTGTTTCACCTCTAAGCTCAATTCTAAAAGGTCCTTTGATCGCCCAATCATGTGGCAGATTCAATTTTTCCCAATTGGATTCATTAGTTGAAATGGCTTCTAAATTCTTGGGCTCTTCTTTAATCAATCCGTCAGCTTGAAGTCCGAAACGCGAAAAAACCCAATTGTCATCAAAAGATTCAGTATCAACAGAACCCATTCTTTTAATTGCTTTTTGTTGCGAAAAACCAGAAAAACCAATCGTTAAACAGAAAATTAACGCGAAATAATTACGTAATGAAAACATCATTTTGCTCCTAATTTTTGATTAATTAAAGCGAACGATCCAAATGTGTATAACCCCCATCTACGTGAATCAGCTGTCCTGTAGTGTGGCTTGATCTATTAGACAATAAGAATACTGTCATATTAGCGATTTCTTCGGCAGTTGTCATTCGGTTTTCAAACGGAATTTTCGCTGTAATTTCTTTTAATTTTTGCTCCGGATTCTCAAGCGTATTAATCCATGCCTCATATAATGGCGTATAGCATTCGGCTACAATTACGGCATTTACACGTATTCCGTATTTTAGCAATTCAACAGACCACTCGCGAGTCAATGCGTTGCGTCCTCCGTTTGAAGCAGCATAGGCCGATGTATTTCCTTGTCCGGTATCAGCCGTTTTTGAACCAATATTTACAATCGCCCCTTTTGTTTTTTTCAACTCAGGCAATGCATATTGCGCCATCAAATAATAATGCACGAGATTTTTATGAATTGAAGCCATGAATTTTTCATAATCGCCGCTTTCCAAACCAACGCCGTCATTTACTCCGGCATTATTAACCAATCCGTCGATTCTTCCGCATAATGCAACAACTTGATCGACTGCATCTTTACAAGCTTCAGGGTTTGTAAGCTCCGCAGAAACCGCTAATGCTCTTCCTCCTTCAGATTCGATTTCTCTGATTGCCTTTTCATTATCAGCATTACTTCTTCCCACAATTACCGGAATTGCACCTTCTCCTGCTAAGACTTTGCAGATTCCAAGTCCAATTCCTTTTGCTCCGCCGGTTACAATAATTATTTTATCAGTAAGGTTAAGATTCATTTTGTATGCTATTTTAGTTAGATAGTTTTTTGATTGCAAATACATTTGAACTCACAATCACGGTCGTTTTTTTTTATAAATGATAAAAATTGATGGCGTTTTTGCTCCAAAATTTATCTTGATCTATTTTTGAAAATTTCGAAAAATAGTCTTCTACAATTTCACACGATTCAGCATATGAAGCGGCCAGCAAACTCACTGGCCAATCGCTGCCAAACATTAAACGGTCAATTCCAAAAACCTCAGTAACCACATCTAAACAATGTGTAAAGTCTGTTTTGGTCCAGTTGTTCCAATCGGCTTCTGTTACCAAGCCTGATATCTTGCACATTACGTTTGGAAATTTTGCAATTGCTCGAATTCCGTTTTCCCAATCGGTGAATTCTTTGTTTTTAAAATCTGGTTTTGCCAAATGATCCATAACAAATTTTTGCTCCGGAAAATTTGACACAAGTTTTGCGGCATTTTCCAAATGTTTCGGAAAAATCACAATATCATAGGTGAAATTATGTTTTGCTAATTGCGAAATTCCATTTTGGAATTTTGGTTGCAACATAAAATCAAGATCTGCCTCAGCCTGGATAATATGCCTGAAGCCTTTCAACTTTTCGAATTTAACACAATATTCCAAACGCTCCGCAATAGTATCGGAACACAAATCTATCCAGCCTACAACTCCCTTTATGAAAGGATTTTCTTTTGCTAAATCCAGCAAAAAAAGTGTTTCTTCCTCACTTTGATCAGCCTGAACGGCTACACAACCTCCAAACTGATTTTCAAATAATATGGGTTCCAAATCAGCAGGCAAAAAATCGCGCTTGATTACCTTCATTTCATCAGTAATCCAAGCGTCCTTTACTGGCTCATATTTCCAGAAATGTTGGTGACTATCGATTTTCATGTAGATCAAATATTTTTTCCATCATCACCCATTTTTCGCCTTCTTTTGCCCATGGCAAAGCTTTTTGGTATTTCCACATCAATTCTTCCCATTTTTGAACAACAGGATTATTGGCATCCATTTCACCTTTTCTTTCAAAAGTAAAAGTCTCATTGGCTTCGATAATCATAAACATTCGGTTTCCAACACAATAAATCTCAAGATTCTCAATTCCCGAATTGGTAATGCTTTCTGTTATTTCTGGCCAGATTTTTTCATGATATTTCTTGTACTCCGCCATCAAAACCGGATCTTCATGTAAATCTAATGCCAGACAATATTTTTGAGTTACCATAGTATTATAAAATTTTAAGGTTGAAACCTAAAATTACTGATTATCGTTTCTTTATTTATGTACAAGTTATTAACTAAATCGTTTTATAATTTGAACAGCCATTTATTGTAATCTTAAAAAAATAAAATTATTGCATTACAATCTTTTATTTTAGCTCAAAATTATCATTAATTAAGCATTTATTATCTTTTTAATAAATCCTACAAAAAGACCAGTTTTCGTCGCGCTTTTTTGTAATAAATTACGAGATAAAAAAAAATACTCCTTTATAAAAGGAAATCCTCAAAATGCAGATTTTAATTTTAGACAAAATCTAATGCTAGTTTTTTAATAAAATTGCAATATAGAAGCTGTAGCTTATACCAAAGCATTTTTGCGATACTCTTTGGGAGTAGTACCTATTAATTTCTTGAAAAGTTTATTGAAGTTTGATGCCGTTTTGTAGCCGCATTCATAAGCGATTTCAGAAATACCCAAATCGGTTTCAATCAAATATTTGCAGGCATTTGAAACTCTAATTTCATTTAAATATTCTACAAAAGGCTTTTTAGTTTTAGCTTTGAACATTCTGCAGAAAGAAGTTGGTGTCAAATTAGCGATTTTTGAAATTTCATCAAGTGAGATTTCTTCTTTGTAATTTGATTTTACATATTTAAAGACTTCAGCAAGACGATCACTTTTATTATCCTCGTTAACTGGCACATATGAATTATCATTAATATATCTCAAATCTTTGCTTTTTGACAAAAGAAATAAAATTTCAAGAAGTCCCATTACGACTTCAAAACCTTTCTTTTTGAGTAGTTTACTCATTTTTTTTGCGATCAAAGCGTTGGTTTCTCCTGTAATAGCAACTCCTTTTATTGCTTGGGCGAAAAACTTTTTGACTTCCTGCGCTTCTGGCAATTCATAAAAAGAGTTCCCAAAAAGATCTCGGCTAAAATAAATTACAATCGCTTTTGCTTTAAGGCTATTAATTCCTTTATAAAAAATTTCATCGTTGAGCCAAACATGCGGTATATCATCTCCAAGGAAAACCATATCGCCAGGCTGAAAAGATTCTACCGAATTTCCAATAATTCTTTTGCCGTGGCTTTCTAATATATAAACCAATTCAAATTCTGGATGTGAATGAAAAGGCGATTGGAAAAACGACTCTTCACGAGAGAATACAGATAACGATGTATTTGTATAAGAAGCGATAGTAGTTTTAACGATTTTCATTTTCCGAATAATAATGATAATTAATAATTAAATAATGATAAAATTGAATTAATTAATAAATTGATTTAGATATAATTTTAATTTACCCTAAAAACAAAAATAATATAAAAATACATTCCACAATACTAAATCGTTTTAATAAGATAAAAAAATCAAAAAAAAGTTGTTTTTGCCCCTTGTTTTAATTTAAAAAATCATCTTATTTCTTGTATCTAAAACCCCAAAAACAAAGGAAATAAGGTCTAAATTAAAATAAAAATTGAATCGTTTTTTTGAAAAAAATTACAGAATTGAATTAATAAGTGATTTCTCGATAAATACAGATCTCGATTAATAAACCAATCTTATAAATAACGTTTTTAACAAAAATTAAAGGCGTTTTTAAAAACCTACAATCGTTCCTTTTTTATTCTAAAACTTAAAAATTATTTAACGATAGTTTAATTGGAAAAACAGGGACATAAAAACTAAAACTAAAAAAACAAATGAAAAAAGAACTCTTAATTTTCCTGATTGCTCTCAGTACAAATTTGACTGCACAAACTAAAACTACGGGAAATGTTGTGGAATATTTTGGTAAAGAAAAAATAGAAACAACTGCCGAAGGAAGTGTTTTGCATCAATTCACCGAAGGTTATTTTCTACCGGCCGACAAAAAAAGCGGTACACTTTTCAACGGACAAGATCCGGTGGCTTGGCAATATGCAACGGGAAAATTTGTTAATCCAAACAAGCAAAAAGGAGATTGGCAAACTATTAAAGTAGATTCAGTTGGCGTTTTCAGTGGCAAAGATTTGAGATCTGCTTTTCTTTTTACAGAATACAATTCGCCTAAAGAGCAAATCGTGCTTCTGGAAACTACAGGCGGAACGCGCACTTACATAAATGGAATGCCTCATGAAGGAGATCATTATGATTTTGGATATACTTTGATTCCGTTTAAACTTCGAAAAGGAACAAACGAATTTGTATATACAAAAGGACGTTTTGGGCGTGTAAAATCAAAAATTATTGTTCTTTCAAAAAATATTCAGTTCACTAAACGCGACTTGACGCTTCCGGATGTCATCAATGGAGAAAAAGACGAAAAATGGGCTTCAGCTCGTGTCATCAATGCAACTGAAAAGGATTTAAAAGATCTTAAAATTACGGCAAAATTATCTAGCGGAGAAACCGCATCATACAATACTGACGCCATTATGCCGATGTTTGTGAGAAAAGTAAAATTCAAAGTTCCAGCCGCAAAAAAAGAATTTAGTGGCGAGCTAAAATTAGAACTTACGCTAATTGACAAAAGCGGAAAAATATTGGACAAAACAGAATTTCCTATTCAGCAGCGCTCTGCTACAGTTCATCACGAACGTACTTTTCTAAGCAAAGTTGACAACAGCGTACAATATTATAGCATTGCTCCTGCTTTAGGAACCGGACCAAAAGCCTTGGTTTTATCGGTTCACGGCGCTTCTGTAGAAGCCAGAAATCAGTCGCGTGCTTATAAACAAAAAGATTGGGCAACTATCGTTGCGGCAACAAACCGTCGCCCTTTTGGATTCAACTGGGAAGACTGGGGAAGAATCGACGCTTTGGAAGTTTTGGAAGAAGCCAAAAAAGTATTCCAAACAATTCCCGAACAAACCTATTTAACAGGTCATTCTATGGGTGGCCACGGAACTTGGTTTTTAGGAACTACATATCCTGGAAAATTTGCTGCAATTGCGCCATGTGCTTCTTATCCTGATATTTCGACTTACGGATTTGACAAAGGAGATGAAATGCATGACATGTTCAAAGCTTATGAACCTATCAAACGTTCTGCAAATTCGGGACGTGTAAAAAGTCTTGTCCAAAATTTAAAACAAGACGGAGTGTATATTCTTCATGGCGACGCCGATTCGACTGTTCCGATTTCACAAGTGCGCGAAATGCGTCAGATTTTGGGAACTTTTCATCCAAATTTTTGCTATTACGAATATCCTGGTGGCGAACATTGGTACGGCGATCATTCTGTAGATTGGTTCCCGATTTTTGAATTTTTCAAACGCCAAACCATTCCAGCAAATAAAAATGTGAAAGAAATTGATTTCTATACGGCAACTCCAGCAGTTTCTTCAACAGATTATTGGATCAAATTGCAACAACAAATTCGTGCCTTTGATTTTTCAAATATTAATGCCAAAATTGACAAAGAAACAATTACTGTTAAAACTAAAAATGCTTCAATACTAGAATTGGATTTGCCTTCATTGGAAATAAACAAAGAAATCACAATCAACATTGACGATCAAATTCTGAAAACTGCTTCAGACAAAAAAGCCATTTTAGCTTTAAAAAATAGCAAATGGGCATTAATCAACGAAATTAATACTGTCGAAAAATATGCTGCACGTCAAGGCGGTTTTAAATTTGCTTTTGACAATAATGTTGTTTTTGTTTATGCGACAGGCGGTTCTGCTTTGGAAAAAGAATGGTACCAAAACAGAGCGCGATTTGATGCAGAAACTTTTTATTACAGAGGAAACGGAAGCATCGATGTTATTACAGATAAAGAATTTTCATTGGAAAAATACAAAGACAGAAATGTGATTATCTACGGAAATGCTTCGAACAATACCGCATGGAAATTGTTGCTGAAAAATTCTCCAATCCAAATTGACAATCAGCAAGTAAAAATTGACAACAAAATATTAAAAGGAGATGATTTGGCCGCATATTTTGTTGTACCAAGATCCGACAGCAAAACCGCAATGGTTGGCGTTGTTTCTGGAACTTCTGAAAAAGGAATGAAAGCGACTTGGGCTAACAATTACATTTCAGGAATTACAGGCTTTCCTGACGTAATGATTTTCAAAACCGACTTGCTCTTAAATGGTTTGCCAGATATGAAAGTAACCGGTTTCTTTGATAACGATTGGTCTGCCAAAACTTTAGAGTTTTTCTAATTAGAATAAAAAAATAAATTTAGAATAAGCAGTTGCGTTAATTTTACTAATACGATTTAGTATTTCAATAAAAACACTTATTTTTAGCAAAAAAAGGCAGAGAATCAAACTGATAGCGGTATTCTCACAGAAAAAGCAATCTTTTTGAAATTGTGCTATTTACAACCAAAAAACAAACTACTTTCTGATTGAATTCAGTCAGATTAAATAAACAAAGACATGACAAATCGTAGAAATTTTTTAAAAACAACTGCAATCGCATCGGCTGCTGTTGTATTGAATTCTTTCACCGGAAATGCGGAAGAACTTAAAGAGGAACAAAATGAACTTCCAGAAGGAAAAGTTAGAAAACCAATAGTACTTTCAACTTGGCGTTTTGGCCTTCAGGCAAATGAAGCGGCATGGGAAATATTAAAAAACGGCGGTCGAGCTTTAGATGCCGTAGAAGCTGGCGTAAAAGTTCCAGAAGCTGATCCAAAAGAAAGAAGCGTTGGTTACGGCGGAAGACCAGATCGTGACGGACGCGTGACTTTAGATGCCTGCATCATGGACGAAATGTCTAATATTGGTTCTGTAGGTTGTCTTGAACATATTAAACATCCAATATCTGTAGCTCGTGCCGTAATGGAAAAAACGCCTCACGTGATGCTGGTTGGCGATGGAGCGCTTCAATTTGCTTTGTCGCAAGGTTTTCAAAAAGAAAATTTATTAGTTCCCGATTCTGAAAGAGAATGGAAAGAATGGCTAAAAACTTCAGAATATAAGCCAATTGCCAATATCGAAAATCATGATACGATTGGAATGATCGCTTTGGATGCAGCCGGAAATCTTTCGGGTGCATGTACAACAAGCGGAATGGCTTTCAAAATGCACGGCCGTCTTGGAGATTCTCCTATTATTGGTGCCGGTTTATATGTAGATAACGAAATTGGTGCAGCAACGGCAACCGGACATGGAGAAGAAGTAATTCGAATTGCGGGATGCCATTTGGTTGTAGAATTGATGCGTCAGGGAAGATCTCCTCAAAAAGCTTGTGAAGAAGCCGTTCAACGCGTAGTAAAACTGATGAAAAACAGAAACAAAAATCTAAAAGATATTCAGGTAGGCTTTATTGCTTTGAACAAAAAAGGAGATTACGGTTCGTATTGCGTACAGAGTGGTTTTAACTATGCTGTTTATGACGAAACTGGAAACCGATTAATTGATCCTGATTTTTACATTAAGTAATCAAATCGGCAACATCAATAAAGACTTAACCAAAAACAAAATGAAAAATAAATTCAAATTATTATATACTGCATTTGTCTTGGCGGGTTCACTTTCTGTTCACGCGCAAGGCGATTTCAGTATGGAAGCAAATAAATCAGAAGAAGCTGGTTATGTATGGACAAAAGACCCGCAAGTAAAAGCCAATCTTGACAAATGGCAAGGCTATAAATTTGGAGTTCTAATCCACATGGGACTTTACACGCAATTGGGAACGGTTGAATCTTGGGGATTAGCTCCTGAAGATTGGGTAACTAGAGATGGTTACGATGATTACTTCAAATATGCTACTGATTACAGAAATACAAAATTCAAATTAAATCCAACTAATTTGAATTCTGAAAAATGGGCTAAAATGTTCAAAAATGCAGGAGCAAAATACATGATTTTTACTTCGAAGCATCATGACGGATTTTGTATGTACGATTCAAAATTTACCGATTTTAAAATCACAAATCCAGAATTGCCTTATGCGAAAAATCCAAAAGCTGATGTATTAAAAGATGTTTTAGATGCTTCAAGAAAAGAAGGACTGGCTGTTGGTGTTTATTTCTCAAAACCAGACTGGACTACTGAAAATTTCTGGTGGTCGTATTATCCGCCAAAAGATAGAAATCCGACGTATGATATCAAAAAATTTCCAGATCGGTGGAAAAGCTATGTTCAGTACACTCAAAATCAGTTGAATGAATTAACTACCAATTACGGAAAAGTAGATATTCTTTGGCTTGATGGATGCTGGGTTCGACCACTTTCAACAATAAATAAAAAGGTTGAAGAATTTTGCAAATATCCATACGATATGGATATCGACATGAAACATATTGCCGAAACTGCCCGTAAAAAACAACCGGGAATGCTTGTTGTAGATCGTTGGGTTCCGAGCGAATATGAGAATTATTTGACTCCAGAACAAAAAACTCCAGAAAAACCATTGACAGTGCCTTGGGAAAGTTGTATTACGCTGGGTGGTGCTTGGGGCTGGGTGCCAAATGATCATTACAAATCATCAAAAGAAGTTATTCAGCTGATGACTAATATTGTGGTAAAAGGCGGCAATTTATTATTAGGAGTTGGACCCGATGCTAAAGGAGAATTTGACCCAAAAATCGAAACTACTTTGGCTAATGTCGGAAAATGGCTTTCTGCAAATGGAGAAGCGATTTATGATACCAAACCTGCCGCTCCTTATTTAGACGGAAAAGTGGGTTATACACAAAAAGGAAATGCGATTTACGGAATTTATATGCCGGCGAAAGATGAAAAAGAATTGCCAGCAGAAATTACCATCAAAACGAATTTAAAAAATCCGAAAGTTGTTTTATTGGCTAGCAAACAAAAATTGAGCAGCAAAAAAACTACTGACGGAATTATTATCAGTATTCCGCAAAAACTTAGAACTTCTTTGGTAAATTCGGAGGCGGTTGTCTTTAAAGTAAATTAAAGAAACTCTAAAAAAACGACACAACATTACTGACCAATAAACCACAATTAAAAAATGGAAAAACAGTTATTAACGCTTTTTGGTTGTTTTGCTTTTGTATCGATGACGGCTCAAAAGGTAAGCGCTCCCGCTCCTTATGGAGCTTTGCCGACCGAAGCACATTTGCAGTGGCAGGAATTAGAACAATATGTTTTGGTTCATTTTACGCCAACCACTTTTCAAAATAAAGAATGGGGTTACGGAGATGCCGACCCTAAAATCTTCAATCCCTCGAAATTTGATGCGAATCAAATTGTGAATGCAGCCAAAGCAGGTGGTTTCAAAGGCGTAATCCTGGTAGCCAAACACCATGACGGATTCTGTTTATGGCCTACAAAAACTACAGATTATAATATCAGTAAAAGCCCTTTTCGAAATGGCAAAGGCGATATGGTTAAAGAGTTTCAAGTTGCTGCAAATAGTGCTGGAATGAAATTTGGCCTTTATTGCTCGCCTTGGGACCGAAACAATGAGTATTATGGAACGCCAGAATATGTAACAAAATTCCGTGAACAATTAACCGAATTGTATTCGAATTATGGAAAATTATTCATCACTTGGTTTGATGGAGCCAATGGTGGAGACGGGTATTATGGAGGAAAAAGAGAAAAACGAAATATTGATCGCACAACCTACTACGGCTGGGACACTACCTGGGGAATTTCAAAAAAACTACAACCGGGTGCTGTGATTTTTGCCGACAATGGCGATGTACGCTGGGTAGGAAATGAACAAGGTTTTGCAGCTGAAACGTCTTGGGCAACCTTTACACCAGAACCAAATGCAGGAAAATTAGTTGCTGCTCCGGGCGAAACCAATTCCGATAAAGCTCCAGAAGGAACGCGAAACGGAAAATTCTGGAAGCCCGCTGAATGTGATGTTCCGCTAAGAAATGGCTGGTTTTATCACACTACCGATGACAATCATGTAAAATCGGTTTCTGAGTTATTTGAGATTTATTTGAAATCTGTTGGAAGAGGCGCTTGTCTGGATTTGGGAATTTCACCTACTACAGAAGGTTTATTGCATCCAAATGACGTTAAGGCATTGAAAGATTTTGGAGATTTTCTAAGAAAATTGTTTGCCGATAATCTTGCCCAATCAGCTGTGATCAAAGCTTCGGAAATTAGAGGTGAAAATGAAATATTCTTCGGAATCAAAAATCTTACCGACAATGATCGTTACACGTATTGGGCAACCAATGACGAAGTAAAAAAAGCATGGCTAACTTTAGAATGGAGCAAAGAACAAACTTTTAATATCATCCGTCTAAGAGAAAACATCAAACTAGGCCAACGTATTGAAAAAGTCGAATTTGATGCTTTCTTTAATGGAAAATGGAAAAAAGTCGGAGAAGCAACTAGTATTGGCGCAAATCGTTTGGTTCGTTTACCGAATTACATTTCAACTTCAAAATTGAGAATTCGTATTGAAGAATCTCCAGTTTGTATCACTTTAAGCGACATTGGGGTCTTTAGAGAACCGGAACAATTGGCACTTCCAAAAATTAAAAGAGACAAAGACGGAAACGTTTCTATAACCACAGACACTCCTGTACATCAAATTCATTACACAATTGATGGAACTGAGCCTACGCTGCAATCTCCATTGTACGATAGTGCATTTTCATTTTTATCATCCGGCGATATCAAAGCCAAATCTTTTGGAACAGATTTGAAATCAGGCGAAACAGCAATTCAATCCTTCAATGTCTGCAAAAAAGACTGGAAAATAGTTAGCGTTACTTTTGAAAATGAGCAAAAGGAAAAAGCAGCAAATGCTATTGATGATAATGCCACAACTTTCTGGAGTACAACGGAAAATACATCCTTAACACCTTTCCCACAATCCATTGGAATAGATATGGGACAAGAAATGGAAATTTCATCTTTATCGTATTTGCCTCGTCAGAATGGTACAGGCGGTATTGTAAAAAATTACCAGTGGGTAGTAAGTACGGATGGCACAAGCTGGAAAACAGTTGCTGAGGGCGAATTTTCGAATATCAAAAGCAATCCTGTCGAGCAGATTATTACTTTAAAAACTTCGGCGAAAGCGAGATTTATTAAATTTATTGGCAAGAGCAGTGAAGATGGAAATTATATTTCAGTTGCTGAATTGGGAGTAAAAACCGTGAAATAAATATTCCTTTTAAGCTATAAAAAAGAGATTGTCTCAATTCAAGCTTCAGCGAAGCGAAATATTTATAGCAAAGGAATATTGCTTACAACGTAAAGCTCCGGAGGAGCGACATATTTAAGACTGTAGAAAAAATATGTCGCTCCTCCGGAGCTTTTTTCATTTGTCTCATTGTATTCTACAAATATTTCACCCCACTGGGGTTTATACTAAATTTCATCAATATTCCATCCAACAAAAAAAGCGTCTGAAATTAATCAGACGCTTTTTTCTTTATTCCTGAATCACTCTTAATGTTGTTCCGTTTACAAAATCATCATGCGACATAAAGAAACTGTTCAAACTTTTTCCATTTAACTGAATTTCCTTAATTTTTCCATCTTCATTCATTTCGCGCTCAATTACAATCTTTTCTCGCTTGTAATATTTTGGATCCAACTGAATCGTTATTTTATCAAACATAGGCGTTGTAATGGTATAAATTGGATCTCCAGGCGTTATCGGATAAAATCCCATCATTGAATAGACCAGCCAAGCCGACATTGTTCCTGTATCATCATTTCCTGGAAGTCCATTTGGTAAATTTTTAAAATGTTCTCTCACTAATTTCCGCACCAGTTCTTGGCTCTTATATTCCTCTCCTTTTATGTAATTAAACAAATAGGGATAAGCAATGTCTGGCTCGTTTGCCATATCAAATTGTTTGGTATCAAAAACTTTTTGCAATTGTTCAGAAAAAGGTTTGTCACCGCCCATTAATTTAATATATCCCCTAATATCATGTTGCACCATAAAGGCATATTGCCAAGCATTGCCCTCAACAAAGCCAACATTTGCCTGAAAATTGGCACCTGCCTCAGGATCAAAAGGTTCATACCATTTTCCGTTAGCTAATCTTGGTCGAAGCAATTTCAAATCTTTGTCAAATAATTTTTGGTACGATAATGAACGTTTTGCAAAACGCTTATAATCTTCTTTTTCACCTAAAGCTTTTGCTAAAAGTGAAATTGCATAATCTGACATATTATATTCTTGTGTTGTAGAAACTGGACCTGAATAATTAGTTGACAAATATCCTTTTTCCAAATATTCCTTAAGTCCAGGACGCAACGGATTATTTTCAACTTGATCTGCACCTTTTAACATGGCATAGTAAGCCTTATAAATGTCAAAATCCTGAATTCCTTTTAAGCAAGCATCAACTATAACAATACTTGCCGGATCTCCTACCATGGTAAATGTTTCTGTCGAATTCAATTCCCATTTTGGCAACCAGCCGTTTTCATCATACATTTCCAGCATGCTTTTTATCATATCCGATTGTTGCTTGGGATAAACCAAAGACATTAATGGATGCATGTTTCTGTAGGTATCCCATAAAGAAAACACTGTATAACGTGTTCCTTCCGTTTTACCAATCTCACTTCTTTTTATTTCTGGATATTGACCATTACTATCGTTTAAAATATTCGGATGAATTAAAGTATGATATAATGCGGTGTAAAAAATAACTTTGTCTTGATAGGAACCTCCTTCGACCAAAATTTTTGAAAGCTCCTTGTTCCACTCCTCGTAAGTTTCTTTGTAAATAGAATCAAATGACTTATTTCCAGTTTCTTTTTCTAAATTTTCGCGCGCATTTTCGATACTTACATACGAAACTCCAATTTTAACCTCAACGGTTTCTTTTTTATCAAACTGATAAGAAAAATACGTTCCAATACTGTCTCCAACAACCGTTTTGATGGTGTTTTTCATTATTCGAGTTTTGCCGTTGTAACCCATCCATTGTGCTTCTACGCCCTCATATTTTCGTGTTTTTTTCCAAACGCCGTAATTATTAGCAGGTTTTGAAAATTTTGCTACAAAATATACCGGATAAGCATCTTCAGGACTGTTGTAGCAAAATGAGCCCACAGAACGCATTCCTTCAATTTCTGTTGAAGAAACCACTTTTATCATCGCGCCTTCTTCATTTGTTAATCCCAAACCGAGATTCAGCAAAATATTAGATTGCCCTTTAGGGAAAGTAAATTTGCTTACGCCTACCCTTTTTGATGCTGTAAATTCGCCTTTGACTTTATATTTGTCAATATCTACACCATAATAAGCTGTTTTGGCTACTTCATTGGAATAAGTTGATCCATATTTTAAATGATTAGTCTCTACAGCTCCAGTTGTTGGCATCAACAAAATCACACCCAAATCTGGACAGCCTACACCGCTCAAATTGACTTGGCTAAATCCTGTCAGAAATGTATTTTCATTTACATACGGATTAGACAGCCACTGACTATCTTTTTCCAAAGGTTTGTTTTTAGTCCCTGCAACGTTAAACGGACTTATACTGGCCATGCCACGTGGCGCAATAGGCCCTGGGAAAGTAGCTCCATAATTTGAAGTCCCAATTAATGGATTCACAAATTCTGCTGGTTGTTGCGCAGAAACTGTAATACCAAAAAGCAGTATGTTGATAAAACATACTGCTCGTAAAATTCGCTTTTTTCTTAATATCATATTATTTGTTAATCGCTTCAATTTTTAAAGTCCATGCTTCTTTTGAAGGAAGGTTCTTTCTGAGACTTTCCGGAATCACAACTTTAAAGCCCTTAGCTTCTTTAGTCCATTTTAAAGAAGTTTTTGAACCCAACATCGTAATTTTGGTTCCTTCTTTAGGACTAATAGATTTTACAGTCACTACTGAAGGAATTTTGTCCTCTCCATCTTTGGCCAAATAAAACAAAAATACATTTCCTGCTTTATTTTGCGTCATGCAAATATTTTCTTCCTTGTAAGGAGCAATTGGTTTTGTATCATAAATTGCTGTACTGTTTACATTCATCCAATCTGCATAAGCAGCCAACAAATCATAAGCCCCTTGTTGCCATTCGCCTTCTGGGCTTGGCGCAATATTCAGCAATAAATTACCGCCTTTTGCTACCACATCAATCAACATATGAATTCCTTGTCTTCCTGTCATGTATTTCGCGTCAGGAGTATATGACCAGCCACCGCCTGAGGTAATACAAGATTCCCAAGGATAAGGCAACGTTTTTTCAGGAACTCTGTTTTCAGGAGTTAAATAATTTTGATTTTTGCCATGAACAGCTCTATCAACAACAATCAACCCAGGCTGTTTCTGACGTGCTTTTACCACCAATTCATCCATTTTAGGATCCTGATCGACAACTCTATGTTTGATAAAGCCGTTTTTAGATTCGTTTTCTTCAAATTTCGATGCATAGTTTTCTTTGATGTTCTGCAAATCTCTCTTTTTTACCCAGCCACCATCTAGCCACAAAATATCTACTTTGCCATAATTGGTCAGAATCTCTAAAATTTGATTGTGTGTAAAATTAACATATTTCTGCCATTTTTCAGGATATAATGATGGATCATAATTAACATTTCTGTCAAAAGGTGGAAAATAAGGATCCCAATAGTTTTCATTATGCCAATCTGGTTTAGAAAAATAAGCGCCAGTCGAAATATTTTCGCTTCTAAAAGCATTAAAAACTTCTTTTAAAATATCCGCTTTCGGATTGGTGCTAAAAGGACAAGCTGCATCAGTTACTTTATAATCCGTGTATTTTGAATCGAACATTGTAAATCCGTCATGGTGTTTTGTGGTAAAGACCATGTATTTCATTCCGGCCGCTTTTGCTGCTTTTGCCCATTTCGTCGGATCGAATTTTGTTGGGTTGAATGTTTTTTTCAGTCCTTCGTATTCTTTTACATATTCAGTATAATTGTTCGGATTGCTTCCTTTTTTTCTTTCACACCAGCCGTAATCTTCAGGACAAATCGACCAAGATTCTACAATTCCCCATTGACTATAAGTTCCCCAGTGCATTAAAAGACCAAACTTTTTTCCTTGCCATTCTTCTAAATTTTTTAATACTGCAGGATCGGTTTCTGGTACATAACGTTCATCTTCATAAATTGCCTGCGAAAACAATTGCGCAGAAAAAAATAATGCTAAAATGAATATACTTTTTTTCATACTATATTTTATTATTTTTTTAATTCACTAAAATTTCATCTACAAACAGCCATGAGCTCTCGCCTCTTGGACTTTTTTTCAAATTCATTCCAATAATTTTTACATATCTGGCATTTTGTTGTTGAAAACTGATTTTAAAATCTTTCAATTCAGAAATTGGATTTGCTGCATAAGGACGCGAAACTTTTCCAACTTCTTTGTAATTAATGCCATCATTAGAGAGCAAAACTTTTATTTGTATTGGAAAAAATACGCCCGCACCTTGACTCTCTAATGTTCCAACTGTAACTTGTTGAATACTTTCTGCTTTTTCAAAATCGATTACCAATTCCATATCATTTACAAGCCAAGCCTGCCATTGTCCATCGTGGAAATTTTTAGAACCGCGAATCGTATTTACCATCGTAAAAGGTCCGTCTCCTGTATAATTTTTATTATATGGTGTTAAATAATTTACTTTATGCGCAACCGCTTTATGAAATACAATAGTATCTGTAAATGTTTTCCCAATTGGTTTATCATCTTGAAAAAGAGAAGCTTTTAAAACTGTAGTTTCTTTAAACTGAATTGGAGTCGTGTATTTTATTGCATTCTGACCAATATTATTATGGCCGAAAACATAGCGGATATCCGGATTTGGAAATTCATTTTTTAGTGTCACATTCACTTGTTTTTTCTCTAAATCGGCGCTTGAAGAAGCGGTAACCAAATAAGCACTTTTTGCATAATTTATTCCCAAATAATCATAACGTTTGAATAATGAAGTCAATCGCGTCGTAAAATCATTCCAATTGCGGTTTTCTTTTGTGCTCCATAAAACTTCCGAAAGCGCTGCCAATCTTGGGAAAATCATATACTCAGAATCTTTTGGTCCCGGAAGAAATTCAGCCCATAAATTTGCTTGTCCGCCCAAAACATGTTTTGCTTCTGTTGCCGACATAGTCGAAACAACCGGATCAAATTCGTAAACTTTATTCAAAGGATTATAAGCGTCAAAAGCTAATGGTTCTTCATTTTGAGGCCCTTGGTAAAAGTTAAAATAACATGGTGATTCTGGCGTCATGATCACATCATGCCCTTGTGCTGCAGCTTCAGTTCCACCTTTTGTTCCTCTCCAACTCATTACAGTTGCTTCTGGTGCAAGACCTCCTTCTAAAATTTCATCCCAACCAATCAGTTTTTTGCCTTTAGAATTGATGTATTTTTCCATTCTTTTTACAAAATAACTTTGCAGTTCATGAACATTTTTCAAGCCATGCTCTTTCATTCTTTTTTGGCAATTCGGACATTTTTCCCAATTGGTTTTTGTCGCTTCATCACCTCCAATGTGAATGTATTTTGAAGGGAAAATAGTAATTACCTCATCAATTACATTCTGAAGAAACTCAAATGTTGTTTCTTTCCCAGCACAATAAATATCTGTAATTGGCCATAAACCGCCTGACGGAACTCCGATTTTCTGATCAAAACAAGCCAATTCAGGATAAGCTGCAATAGCACTGCTTACGTGCGCCGGCATTTCAATTTCCGGAATTATCTCCACATTCTTTGTTGCAGCATATTTTACGATTTCTTTTAATTCTTCCTGCGTTAAAAAGCCACCATAAGTTCCTTTTTCATCTGGATTTGTAACCAATCTCGCATTCCATGCTAAATTTTCCTGATCAACTCTCCATGCGCCGACTTCGGTTAATTTTGGGTATTTTTTGATTTCAATTCTCCAGCCTTGATCATCCACTAAATGCAAATGCAAAACATTCATTTTATGCATTACCAAACGATCAATAGTCGCTAAAATATAATTTTTATCGAAGAAATGACGCGACAAATCCAACATCAAACCTCTGTATTGAAAACGAGGCTCATCTGTAATCGTCACATTCGGAATCTGCCATTTTGCTGATGTGATAGCATATTTGCTTTCGATAGCTGTTGGAAGCAATTGTCTAACAGTTTCTAAGCCATAGATGAATCCCGCATTTCCGTTTGCTGTAATCGTAATGCTATTGTTGTTTACCTCAAGTTTGTAAGCTTCTTTATGAAAAGCCGGATCGACTTTAAATTGAATGTAATTACTCTTTGGTGCTTTTGCTCCCAAAACAGGATGCCAGCCAGCTGCAGTTCCAAATTTGTTTATCAACGCATTTGAAATATCCTTTTGAAAATCGGTATTGGCAACAAAAACAGTATTTTTTGAAAACTCAAAAGATCCAGCCTGCAGCACCAACTGATTTGGTTTAGGCACAATCTGAATATCTTTTTCAGTAAAAACTTTCTGGCTATAACCCGAACTTAAAACCGCTAAGAAGATTAAGATGAATATTGATTTTAATTTTCTCATAATTATTATTTTAAAGATGGTGTTATTTTAAATTGATACTGATAATTTTTGTCTTGCAAAAGATATTGTTTCATCGGCCATGCTTGCCAGCTGTCAATACCTCCAACGCCCATTTGTTTATAATCGATTTTCAAGCTTGTTAAATCTCTTTCTTTCAATTCGGCCGCGTGTCTTTGATCTTTTTCTAAACCATCATCCAAATCTTCGTTTAGATAATGAAGCGCTGTAATCGATAATAAAATATCTGATGTAACAGTCAATTTTAATTGATCTCCTGATAATTCCAAAAATCTAATATCGGTTTTATTTCCCGTTTCCTGTGGACGAATGTATGGATAATATTGCTCAGAAACCGTTTGATTGTAAAGCCCAACTTGCGAACTGTAATTTCTGTCGATATAATTTTCGTGCGGACCTTTTCCGTAATACGTCATCGCATTGAAATCTTTCGGAACAATTATTTCCATTCCAAATCTTGGCAAAAGTGGCTGTTCTTTAGTTTTGTCAATATTTAATTCCTCTTTAACGCTTAATTCTCCGTTGCTGTTCAGCTCGTAATTGAGTTCTAAAGTAGAAGAAACCTGAGGCAAATTATATGTCGCTTTTACTAAAATCTTATTGTCTTTTGTTGCAGAAAATATCCAATTTACTAAAGTTGGATTTTCCGTCGCTTCTTTCCAAGCTACTAGATTTTTCTGGAAATTTGCTCCGAAATCATTATCATTTGGTGCTCTCCATAAATTTGGACGCAATTGATATCGCTCTTTGATAATTGGCAAATTGTGGAAAGAATATCCATTTATGAAACCTGTTTTTTTGTCGAAAGCAATTTCGGCATTTTCACTTTTAAAAACAGTACTATTTGCTTTTTTATCAATAATAATTTTTCCTTCGCCAGCAATTTTAATATCGTTTTTCCATTCGCCTTTATAGGCCAATTGCTCCGTTGCGATTTCGAAGCCTTTCGGCAAAAGAGGTTCAGCATCTTTTAATGTATAACTAATATTTACAAATGCTTCCTGAAACTTTTTGTCTTCCAATTTGATTGGCAAAGCATAGGTTTTAGATTGATTTGGAAGAATATCTAAATTATCGATATGGCCCGTTGCTTCAGTTTTTCCGTCTAAAATCAATTTCCATTGCAGTTTTACATTGCTTAAATCTTTAAATGAAAATTCATTATAAACTTTGATTGTCGCTGTTTCTTTATTTTCCCATGAAGTCAAAATATTTTGCAACACATTTCGCATTTCAAGCGCATGCGGATTGGGTTTTCTATCTACGGTAAATACACCATTGTTTACAAAGTTGTTGTCGCTTTTGACATCTTTTGGTCCGAAATCTCCTCCATACGCCAAAACTGTAATTCCGTTTGGCAATTTTTTATAAACCGATTGATCGATCATATCCCAAATAAAACCTCCCTGAAAGTTTGGATATTTTCGGATTACGTCCCAATAATCTTTGAAATTTCCCATTGAATTTCCCATTGCATGCGCATATTCGCACTGAATGTAAGGTCTTGATGGATTTGGATTTGCCAGAATATACTCTTCCATTTTATCCGGAGAACTGTACATCGGATCAATAATATCTGAATCCCATTCAAATTTCAACCCTTTTCCGTCCCAAGCTCCCGCGGTTGCTCTTTCGTATTGAATTGGTCTTGATTTGTCACGGTTTTTAATCCACAAATAACCACGATAAAAATTGTAGCCGTTTCCAGCTTCGTTACCCATACTCCAAATAATAATCGAAGTATGATTTTTATCTCTTTCGACCATACGTTGCATACGCTGTATATGCGCCAGTTCCCAATCTGGTTTATTGCCTAACGTTTTAGTAATATCATAACCCATTCCGTGCGATTCTATATTAGCTTCATCGACAACATAAATTCCGTATTTATCGCATAATTCGTAGAAATATTCATCGTTTGGATAATGCGACATTCGCACTGCGTTGATATTAAATTCTTTCATCAATTTAATATCCTGCTCCATTCGTTCTCTTGAAATCGTTTGTCCAGTTACAGGATCCGTTTCATGACGATTTACTCCTTTTATGTAAATCGCTTTTCCGTTTACTAAAAGTTGACCGTTTTTGATCTCGACTTTTCTAAATCCAATATTGTGATTGATTACTTCAATCAGATTGCCTTTTTTATCTTTAAGAAGAAAACTAACCTGATATAAATTAGGAATTTCAGCACTCCATTTTTTCGGGTTATTTACTACGAAATCAAAATTAAGTTTTTTTGAATCGCTCGAAAGAATTGCTTTTTTTGAGTCGACAACTTGACCGTTATCTTTCAGCTGTACTTCGAAATTATAACTTTCTTTTTTGTCTAAATCGGAGAAATCAGTTGTGATTTTTAAAGTTCCGTTGACGTAGTTTGCATCTAAATCCGGAATGATTTCAAAATCATTTAAGTGTGCTTTATTTCTGGCAACCAAATAAGAATCTCTTGTGATTCCGCTCATACGCCACATATCCTGACATTCCAAGTAAGAACCGTCATTCCATTTCATGACTTTTAGAACGATTGAGTTTTTACCCGTTTTTACATATTTGTTCAACTTAAATTCCGAAGGCAGTTTTCCGTCTTCGCCATAACCAACATAAACGCCATTTACCCAAACCGTAAGATTTGATTTTGCAGTTCCAATATGAAGAAAAATATCTTTTCCTTCCCAAGATTTATCAATTGTGATTTCTTTTCTGTAAACTCCAGTCGGATTGTATTTTGTTGGAACAAATGGCGGATTTGGCGCCATTAAATAATCAAAATCATAGGTGGTGTTTACATAAACCGGAAAACCATATCCGTTTACATCCCAGCTTGCAGGAATTTTAAAATTATCCCAAGAATTGTCATTAAAATCTGTTTTTTCAAAATCCTTTGGAAGATCATTTGGGCTGTCAACATATTTAAATTTCCAATCACCATTGATATCAATGTAATTTTTAGATTCTCTCCAATTGTTTTTATTTGCTAAAGCTTCATTTTCAAATACAAAATAGGAAGCATGCATAGGTTCACGATTCTCTTCGTTGATTTTTTCATTCTGCCAAAACGGAACTTTTTCCTGAGCATTTATCGTTAAAACTGAAGAAAATAATAGGGATAATATGGATATTGTTTTTTTCATTCTTTGTTTTTATTCTCTACTGCTTTCGGCACAAAAAACATAATTTTTAAAATTAAGCAAAAGCTTTAAACGATGTTTCTTTTAAGCCAAATAAACAGTCACGGTATTAATTTGCAAAGAAAAAACCGCATTAAAGCAATACGGTTTTTCTTTTGCATCTGCATATTACTTCAGACTTGCTTTTGTTTCTTTTATAGTTTTGAAATTACTTTCAGACAGAGCATTTCCATCAAAAAAGGAAACCCCAATCGCACCATTTTCTTTGGCTAGTAAAATGGCTTCTTTTAATTCTTTGTCATTCTTTACTCCCGGAACATAAATTCCTGTATTGATTTTTGTTTTTTTATCTTTTAGATCGGCAACACCTTGTTTTGTCGCGTAACCAACCCAATCAATTTCTTCATCATAAAAGCTGTGGTAAATCATTGGATATACTTCGTCGATATCCCATTTATCCCAACGCTGACGAACCATGTGATCAGCCATTTCTGGATAAGGAAAAACCGCAGCTGTTAATTGTTTATTGTGTTTGTGCGCAATTGCATAAGCATCATTAACTACAGCTTGAATGGCATTTAATCTAAAGTTTTTCCACTCCATATCGATTGAAGTATTGTGGCTTTGTTTTGGGTTTTTATGATGTATTTTTTCAAATGCTTTTATGCATTCATCGCAATAGCAAAAATCAAATTGTGGCAATTCTACATCTTGAACCAAATTGTATTTTGGCAACAAACTAATCGGCAAAAAGATATCTGGGAAACGAATATAATCTAAATGAACACTTTCGATTCCGTCCACTTTTGCCAGCTCTTCAACCAAATGCAAGACGTGTTCTCTAGATTCTTTTCTTGTTGGACACAGCCATTGATAGTAATCAACATACGGACGATTGTCAAAACATGATTTTCCTTCTTTGCTTACCTGATACCAGTCTGGATGTTGTAAGGCAATCGAATCGCCTGGCCTGTTCATGGCCATAATCCAGGCATGTACTTTTAAACCTTCTTTTGTAGCCAGAGGAACTAATCTTTTTAAAAGTTTTGGATCTGTAGCAGTATTGATCAAAACCTCATCGATGCCGCCGTCTTTGTATTTTTTAAATTCTTTTGTATAATCAGCATCCGATTTTTTAGCATCGGCGGTTGTCCAGACAGCAAATTTAAAAGTGGTTGGTTCTTCTTTTTTAGCACATGAAAAAATACTAAAGGCTAATAAAAAAAGTAATAGTTTTGGTAGTTTCATAGGTGGTTTATTTTGAGATTATTTTGCCGTCCTGCCTTATAATATAAATTTGGTTTGAAAAAGGACTTTTTACTGAAATATTATATCCCGAAGAATGGTTTTCTACCGTTCGTAATAGGGGTGTGGACGGCTACGTAATTGTTCTTTCGTAGATCTGTGATTGTATGGTGAATTGGGGGGAGGGAGTGTGGGGTGGGGGGGTGGGGGGGTGGGGGAGGGGGTGGGGGTTGGGGGGTTGGTGGGGGTGGGGGTGTGGGGGGTGTGTAGAGGGTAGGTAGTAGGGTGGGGGGGGTGAGTTTGATGAGGTTTTTGTTTTTGTGAAGAGGGGGGGGGGATATGATGGGGGGAGACAGAGAGGATATATGATGTTTGGGAATGGTGGGTAGGGGGAATGAAGATTTGGGGGGTTTTGAAGAGGAATGGTGTAGGGAGGGTATTATTTTGTGTATGAGAAACATGGGGGCATGGGTTGTGGGTGGTGTGGGTTGGGGGGGGTTGTAGATTGGGGTGGGATTGTTGTGGTGTGGGTGGTGGGTGGGGATTGTTGAGGTGGGTTGTGTGTGGTGGGTAGTGTGGTTTTGGTGATTTGGGTGAGTGTGGTTATGTAGTGAGATGTTGTTGGTGGTGTTTGAGTGTGGGATGGGAGTTGTTGAGGGTGTGGTGGGTGGTTGGGTGGGGGTGGTGGGGTAGGTTGTGTTGGGTGTGTGGGTTGGGGTTTGTGGTGGGAGGGTGGGGGTGTGGGTTTTTTGAGTTGTGGGGTGATTGTTGGAGTTGGGGTTGTGTGGTGGGTGATTGTGAGGTGTTGTGTTTGGAGTTTGATGGGTGTTGTTGGGGTGAGGAGGGGGATTTGGTGTTTATGGTGTGGGATGTTGGGGGATGTTGTGGTGTTGTTGGAGTGGGTGGAGTTTATGGGGGTGGGGGGGATGTGGGGGGTGGGGTTGGGGGATTGTGAGGTTTGTTGTATGGGTGGTGGTGGGGATGGGGTGAAGGGTGAGGGTTGATTGGTGGTGTTGGTATGGTTGGGTGGGTGTATGTGGGTGTGATTTTGGGATGGGGTGGAGTTTTAAGTGGTAGGTTTTGTTTGAGTGTGGTGGTGATGGGGTTTGTGGGGTGTGGTTGGGAGTGGGTGTGTGAGGGGTGGGGAGTGTTGGGTTGGTGGGGAGGTGTGGGGGGAGTGTTTGTGAATTGGGAGGAGTGGTTTGTGTTGGGGTGGGGGGGGTGTGTGTTTGGTGGAGTTTTTATTATGTGGGTTGGGGGAGTGGGTGGGTTGGGGTGGTTGTTTGTTGGTGGGGGTGGTGGTAGGGGTGTGTTGGTTTGGGGGTGTGATGGTGGTGTTGTTTTGATGGGGTTGTGTATTGTGTTTTGGTGTTGTGAGGGATGGGTGTTGGGTGGAAGGGTGAGAATTATGGTTGTGAGGATGGGAGTGGAGGTAGAGTTGTTATTATTATTTGGTATTGGTTTATATATAGGATGGTGTGTATGGATTGAATTTGGAGGTAGGGTTGGGGGTGGGGTTGGGGATGGGGGTGATGGTAGGATTGGGGGATAGGTGGGATGTGTTGAGTTAGTTTGAGGGTGTTGTTGGGTGTGAATGTGATTTGGTTTTGTTGGTTTATTAGTGGTGGTGATATTTAGGGTAGTGTGGTTGGTGGGATTTGGGGGGTGAGGGGGATGTGTAGGTTTTTGTTTGTAAGGTGGTGGGGGAATAAATTATAGGGGGGAGTATGGATTGGAGGTTTTTGGGTGAGTTGTGGATTGGTATTTGGTTGTTGGTGTTTTTTGTGTGATTGTTTGGAGTGAGATGGTGTGTGGTGGGAGGATTGGTGGGAGGTGTTGAGTTTTTTATTGGGATTTGGTTTAATTGGAGGTTAATTTTATGTTAGAGTGAGTTGGGTGTTGTGTAGGTGAAATGGTATTTGAATTGGTAGGTGAGGGGGGTTTGTGGGTTTTAGATGTTTTAATTTGTGGAATAATTTGGTTTTTGAGGGGGTGGTTTAATTGGGAGTGTGGGATTTTGGGTTGTTAAGATGGGGGGAATTGGGTTTATGAGAGTGTAATGATGGGGTGTTGTTATGGGGGTGGGGGGTGGTGAAGTGTGTGTAGTATTGGTGGTATTGTTTTGTTTGAGGTTTATAGATGTGGGGGGGGGGTATTTTAATGTATTTTAAGTATGAGTGTAGTTTGAGTGTGGAAGTAGTTTGAGATGTTTTGATTGGTTATTGATTGTTGAATTGTGTAGTATTGAGGGGGGTTTGATTGGAAGGATGAGTGTTTTAGAGTGGGGGGTTTTGGGGGAAGTGTTGTTTGGAGTTGATTGGGGATGTGTTTGGATTATGGAGTGGTTTTTGGTAGGTGTAGTTTTTTTGTGAAGTTGTTTGGAGGAAAGTTGTATTGGGGGGGGAGAATTGGAGGATGATTATGATAGTTAATGTTTTTGTGTGTGTGGGGGAGGAGTTTGTTTGTTTGTAGGGGTATTGAAAATTGTTTTTGTTTTGTTAGGTGAGGGGGTATTATTTTATTGTGAGTTTTTTGTTTAAGATTTTGATTGATATGTGAGGTAGTTTGTTAATTGAGGTGGGTGTAGTGTTTTGGGGGTTTAAGGGTGTTTTTAATGGAGGAGGTGTGTTGTTGTGATGGTTTTTGAATGGTGGATTTAATTTTGGGTGTGTGTTGGATGTAGATTTTGTGTAGATTTGTTTAATAAGTGGTTTAGTAATTTTAGTGGTAGGGGGGTGTGGAAGGGTGTGGGGGGATGGAGTTTTTTGTTGTTAATTAATAGGTGTTTGGTGAGGAGGGTATTAAGGAAGTGGAGTTTTTTTGGGTGGAGGTTGTGGTATTTTGTTGGGTTTTTTGTATTGTAGGAGGATGTAGTTGTGGGGTGGGATTGTAGGAGATGTAATTTTATGGTGTTTTTGTGTGAAGAGGAGTATTTTGTTGGTGTGTGTGGTTTTGGTAATAAGGTGGTGGGAATGGTATGAATGAGTGGAGTGGTGAAGTGTATTATGAATGTAGGGTTGATGGTTTATTTGTTGTTTTGTATGGGGGGTATATGAGGAAGTTGGGGTTGTAGTGAATGGAGGGTAATTATTGTTTTTTGATGTGTTATAGTATGGATGGGGGGGGTTGTGAGTGATTTTGGGTAGGTAGTTATGTGGGTATGGGTGTGTGTGTAGGGGAAATGTGTGAGGGGGAAGTTGTGGTGGGGGGAATTTGTATTGTGGGGTATGTGGTGGGTTTGGGAATATTGGGGTTGTGGGGTAGTGGGAGTGGTTGGATTTTTATGGTTGTTTTTTTTATATGTAATTTTATTAAATTTAAATTGAATCATTTATGGATTGCGGTGTTGGGTGGTGGGAATTTTAGGGTGTCTGGTTTGGATTGATGATTGAGGTGTGGTTGTTGTGGAGGATGTGATTGTGAGATAATTAACATTTTTATTTGGTAATGAGGAGGGGGGAGGTGACTGTTTAGGGGAGGTGATATGTGGGGAGGATGAGGGGTGTTTTGGGGGTTTAAGTAGTTGGGGTGTGAATAGGTGGGTAATTCTGAGGGTGTGGTGTTGTATGGGTGGGGGGGGTGAGGAGTATTTTATTGGGTGGAAAGTTGATGTTTTTGTATTTTATTATTTTTGATTGTATGTTGGTGGGGGGAGAGTGAGTTTGTATGGTAATTGATGTTGTATTGTTGAATGTGGTAGTGAATATGTTTTGGGGGGGAGTGGGGGGGGTGGAACTTGGGGGGGGGTGGGTTAGGAGAGGGAGGTTTGTGTTGGGGTATTTTAAGTGTTTTTTTTTATTTTGAATTGAAGGTTGTGTTGAGGATGGGGTGGATTTTGGTTTTTAAGTTGTGGGAGGGTTTGGGGAGGTGGGGAGGGGGATTTGTGGCGTAAGGGGGTAGGGGGGGGGTGTGGGAGGTTTCTTTGTTTATGAGGGGGGTTTAGGGGGGGAGGTGGGTATTTTGGTGGGGGGGGGGAAGGGGTATGATGTGTTGTTGTTTTAATTGTTGGGTATTTTTATTGTGTAATGTGGTGAAAGTGGTGGGGAGGATGGTGGTTAGGTGTTTGGGAGATGTTTTTTGGGAAGGGGGGGATGTTGGTATTATTTGAGATTAGGGTTGTGTTGAGGGTTAAGTGGATGAGTGAAGTGGGGGGTGGGGGGGGGGTTTTGGTTAGGGTGATTTGTTTTTATTGGTGGTGTTTGATGTTTTGGTATGGTGTTTGATTGGTGTGTGGGTTGGGGTGTTTTGTGTGGGTATGAAATTTGGTTAGTAATTGGTGGGTGGTTTATTTTATGTGGGGTTGGTATTGGAGGTGTTGGGTTTTTGGAAGGATTGAGGGGTGTGTTTAGGTGTGGGGTGAAGGGGTGGTTTATAATAAGTGGTGGTGGTGTGTGGGTTTGGAGAATTTGAAGAATGGGGGAATTATTTTGTATTGAAGTAGGGTGGGTATTTTTGTTTGATATTGGGTGTTTGAGGGTGTTGGTTTTGTGTGTGGGGGATGATGTTGGGTTAGATTTTGATTTGAGGTAGTGGGGGGGGTTTGGGAGGGTGGGGGGGTGGATTGTAGTTTTAGGAAGGATGGTTGGGTTGGTGGTTATTTGTGGTTTTTTAGGGTATTTAGATTGAGGAGTTTTGGATGTTTGGGTTGGTAGTGGAGTGTAGGTTGGATTGTGGGAGGTGGTGAGGTTGATATTGGTGTGGATGTTGGTGGGGGGGAATGTATTGGTTTGATATTATGTTTGGTGGGGGGTGTTTGGGATGGAAGTGGGGTGTGGATTTAGTAGGATTATGGTTAGTGGTTTTGATATTAGGTGGAGGATAGTGGGTGTATTTTTTGTTTGGTGTTGGGAGTTGTGATGAGGTTTGTGTTAGGATTGGGGGAGGTATATTTTTTTGATTGGAGGTGAGTGAGTGGATTTTTTAGGTTGGGTTGGTGGGAGGTGTTTGTTAAATTTTTTGGGGGTGTGAGGTTTTGGAAGTTTGTGTGATGGGTTGGGGGTTAGTTGAGTTTTGTTATTTTGATTGATGTTTGTGTTGTTGATTGATATTGTTGGGTGGTGTTTTGGAGTGTGATTTTTAGTATTGATGGTTGTGGTTAGTTTTGGAGTGGGTATAGTTTTGGAGTTGTTTGATTTGGAAGGATATAGGTTAGGGTTTAGGTAATTGTAGAGGTAGTGTGATGTTGATGTGATGGTATGTATGGTTTGGTGGTGTGGGGTGTGTGTGATGAGTGAGGATGGGGAGTAGGAATGTATGTTTTTGAGGGTATAGGGGTAGTGGATAGGGGGAGTTTTTATGATTGTTGTTTGTTGGGAATGGTTGTTTAGTGATTGTGTGAATGATTTTGAGGAGGTTGGGGAGTGGTTGGGATTTTAGTTGTTGGTTTTGTGTTTGTGATATTAGATTGAGTATGGTTGTGTTTGTGTTTTTTAGTGTGGTGAGATTGTGTGGTTGTTGGGGTTTAGTGAGAGGGGTTATAGGGATGGTTTGGGGGAGGTTTTGGATGGGTGGTATTTAAGTTGTTTGATTTGTTTGATTGGGGTTTGGGGGGGGTGTTTTAGGGTTGGGGGTTTGAGGTTTTGTTTGGATAGAGATTTTGTGTTTGTTTTTTGGGTATTATTTGTGGGTAGGGGGTGAATGAAGGTATTGTTGGGTTGTTTTTTTGAGGGTTGTGTGTGGAGGTAAGATTGTGGTGTATTATAGGAGGTAGTAAGGTATTTATTGATATTGGTTGTAATTGTTTAGTAGGGGGGGATGTTTGTGGGGGAAGATTTTAATAATGTTGGGATTTGGTGGGTGGGGGTTGGGTGTTGGTTGTGTTGAATTGTTTTTAGGGGTTGTATTTGGGGATGGTTTTAGGGGTTGAGGGTGGTGGGTGTTTGTGATGGAGTTATTATTTGGTTGGTTTGAGGTTGAGAGGGGTTAGGGGGGAGAGGAGGATGGAGAAATTGATAGGGTGGAGTTTGATTTGGGGGGAATGGTTGGGGTTGGTATGGGGTTATGTGTTTGAGGTATTGAGTTGGGGGTTGGTGGGGTGGTTTTGGGGGTTGGATTGGTTTTTAGGTTGGGGTTTGGTTGGGTGTGTTTTGGTATGAAGTTGGTGTTGGGGGGTGTTGAGGTTTTGGTTGGTTGTTGTGTGGGGGGTAATTGGTTTGGGGTGTGTTTTTGGGATGTTGATGGGGTTTGTGGTGTGGGTGTTGTTTTTGGGGTGGGGGGTTTGGGGGGGGGTTTGGTTAGGTTATTGGGAAGGGTTTTGGGGGTTAGTGTGTTTTGGGGAGGGAGTGGGTTTTTGGTGGTGGGTGTTTTTTATTGTGTGTATGGGGGGGTTTTGGTTTGTGAAGTTTGTGGAGGGGATTATGTTTTTTGGGGTTGTTTGGTGGTGTGGGGGATTATATTGGGGGAATTGGTGATTGGTGATGTGATTGAGGATTTGGTGGTTATATTTGTTTGGTGGGTGATTTGGTGATGTGTTTTGAGTGGTGGGGGTTTTGGGGTTTTGTTAGGGTGGTGTGGGGTGTGGGTTTTTTGTTTTTTGTTGTGGGTTTTTGGTATGTGTTGGGGATGATTGGGGGGTGTGGGTTTGTTGGTTTGGTTATGTTAGTTTGGTGGTTGGGTTTGGTTGTGGTATTTTAGTTTGTTATATGGGGGTTTGGGGTTGTTGTTGGGGTAAGTTTTGGTTGGATGTGTGTGGGTAGGTTTTGTTGATTTTGGGGTGAGGGTTTGGTTTATGGGTAGATTTGGGTGGTTATTGATTTAGGGTAGTGATTGTGGTATGTATGGAGGATATGTTTTAGGGTTTGTTTTGAGGTGTGTGGGGGGGTTGGTGATGTTGATTGGTTTTGGGTGGGTATGATTGGGGGTTGGTGAGTGGTTGGAGGATGTGAGTTTTGGTGGTGGGGGGGTGTTTTTGTGATTGGTTATATGGGGTTTTGTTTGTTGTGGTTATTTAGGGTTGAGGTGTGTTTTTTGGAGGTGGGGTGTGGATTGGTTGGTGGTTTATGTGAGGGGATTGTATTTTTGGTGTGGTTGGGTGTTGTTTATGAGGTTTGTTTGTGTGGGGTTTTGGTTTTTGATTGTGTTGTTGGAGGTGAGGGTTGGAGGGTGTGTTTGGGGGATGGTTTTTTGTGGTTGGGGGTGTTAATTTGATGGGAGGATGGGGTGATGGTGGTGATTTTTGTAGGGGGTGGGGATTGTAGTGGGGATATTGTGTGGGATTTGGAGGGGGTTTATTTGGGTTGATTGAGGATGAAGGGGGATTGTGATTTTGATATTTTGTTGGTATGGATTGGTTTGATGAAGGGGGATGTTTGGTGAGGTATTAGGTGGTTTATTATGTGGTGATGGTATGATAGTTTGAGGGTGGTGAGTGGTGTTTAGTGTGTATTGGGAGGATTATGATTGGTTTATTTGTGAGTGTATGATGTTTTGATGTGGAAGTTGGGGTAGTGGTATGTGTAGGGATGTATTGGGGGTGGGTGGGTGGGGGAGGTATGGGTGGAGTATGTTTGTTGTGTGGGTGGATTGTGGTGAGGGGGTTATGTTTGGGTTGGGGGGGTGTGGGATGTGGTGTGTGATTGAGTGGGGTTTGTTTTTGTAATTTTGTTGAGGTTTGGAGTGGGTGTGGGGGTTGTTGGGTATGGTGGGTGTGGGGTATTTGATTTGGTTTTGTGAGGTGTGGGGGGTTTGGGGTGGTGTTTGTTTGAGGTGTTGTGAGTTATTGTTGGGTGGTTGGAGTTTGGTTTGTAGAGTGTGGGTGTGGGATGGGTGTGATGGTTGGGTAGTGGGGATGTTGTTATTGTGGATGGTGAGGTTGAAGGGTGGGGTGAATTGGTATTGTGGGTGGGAGTTTGTTAATTATGTGTGTGGAGTTTGAGTTGGGTGTTGTAGTGGGGAGAGTATTTGTATGGATATGGGTGTGGTTGAGTATTGTTGATTGGGGGGGGTTTTGGGTTGGGGGATTAATTGGTTGTTTTTATGAGGTTGTGTTTGGGATGGTAGGATTTGGTGAGGGTTTTGGGAGGGTTTGTGTATGATTGGAGTTGATTTTTAGTGGGGGGGGGGTTATGAGGAGGGGGGAGTGAGAGAGATTAATTATTATTTTAGGTGGGTGTTTTGTGTGTGGTGATAGTATAGTAGTGGGAATTAATATGGGTGGGGGAAGGGTTGGTGAAGGTGGGGGTATGGAGGGGTATTTGTAGGGGAGGGATGGTATGGGGATTAGTAGAGTGAAGTAGGGGGGGCAGGAGGGGATTGGAGGGGTATGGGGGAAATTGGGGGGGGGGGGGGGGGGGAGGAGGATGATAAGAATTGGTTGGGGGTGGGGGGGGGGTAATTTGTGGTATGGTAAGATGATGGTATGGAGGTGTTTAGATGTGGGGGGGGGAGGAAATATTAGTTGTTTGGGGGTATGTTGTTGAATTTGTTTGAGAATGGTGTTGAGAAGGGGGGGGTGATTTTATTGAATTGGATTGTTAGGATTGTGATAGGAGGAGAAGAAGGGGGTGGATAGGATTGGTGATGAATTAGGGAGGGGGGATGATGTGGGTAGTGGGAGGGGTTGGAGGTAGGTGGTTTTGAATTATGTGGAGGTGGGGGTGGGGGTTTAATTGAGAGTGGATTGGAGTTTGGGGGAGTGATTAGATTGGAAGTAGGAGGGTTGGGGGGTGGGGGGGTGGATTGAGAATGGTGATGATAGTTGGATTTGGATTTTATGGATTGGGTGATGGTAATTTAGTGTTGTGAGGTTTTGGGTGTGGGGGTGAGTTGGTTTGGAGAGTTTTGAATTATGTTTAGGAGGGTGGGGTTTTGGTGGTGAGGTTGTGATATGGAGTTGGATGGGGGGGGTGGGTTGGTGATTGTGGGGTGTGTAGGGTGGTTTGATTGGGAGTTGATGGGGGAGTTGAATGTGTGTTGAAATTGGGGGGTGGGGTTGAGTTTGTAGTGGGGTGGGGTGAAGGATTGGGGGTTATGGTGTGTTTTAGGTGAGGTAGGGTTTTGGGTTGGTTGGTTTATGGGGGAGGGGGGAGAAATTTATTGTGAATAATGAGAAGGGAATTTGGGTGGGTGATTAGATTGGTTTGTGAAGGGGTTTTGATGGTGGGATTATTTTTATGGTGGGGGGTTTTAGATTTTGTGAATAAGGATGATAATTGTGGGGTGGGGGGTGTGATATTGAGTTGTGAGGGGGATGTTTTTAGGAGGGATGTTCGAATTATGGGTTAAGAGGAGTTGTGGTTTTGTTTGTGGGTGTGTGGTTGGGGTAGATGTTGGTGGTGGGGTTTGTGGGGTGGGTTGTTTGGGTGTAGGTTTTGTCTTGCAAAAGATATTGTTTCATCGGCCATGCTTGCCAGCTGTCAATACCTCCAACGCCCATTTGTTTATAATCGATTTTCAAGCTTGTTAAATCTCTTTCTTTCAATTCGGCCGCGTGTCTTTGATCTTTTTCTAAACCATCATCCAAATCTTCGTTTAGATAATGAAGCGCTGTAATCGATAATAAAATATCTGATGTAACAGTCAATTTTAATTGATCTCCTGATAATTCCAAAAATCTAATATCGGTTTTATTTCCCGTTTCCTGTGGACGAATGTATGGATAATATTGCTCAGAAACCGTTTGATTGTAAAGCCCAACTTGCGAACTGTAATTTCTGTCGATATAATTTTCGTGCGGACCTTTTCCGTAATACGTCATCGCATTGAAATCTTTCGGAACAATTATTTCCATTCCAAATCTTGGCAAAAGTGGCTGTTCTTTAGTTTTGTCAATATTTAATTCCTCTTTAACGCTTAATTCTCCGTTGCTGTTCAGCTCGTAATTGAGTTCTAAAGTAGAAGAAACCTGAGGCAAATTATATGTCGCTTTTACTAAAATCTTATTGTCTTTTGTTGCAGAAAATATCCAATTTACTAAAGTTGGATTTTCCGTCGCTTCTTTCCAAGCTACTAGATTTTTCTGGAAATTTGCTCCGAAATCATTATCATTTGGTGCTCTCCATAAATTTGGACGCAATTGATATCGCTCTTTGATAATTGGCAAATTGTGGAAAGAATATCCATTTATGAAACCTGTTTTTTTGTCGAAAGCAATTTCGGCATTTTCACTTTTAAAAACAGTACTATTTGCTTTTTTATCAATAATAATTTTTCCTTCGCCAGCAATTTTAATATCGTTTTTCCATTCGCCTTTATAGGCCAATTGCTCCGTTGCGATTTCGAAGCCTTTCGGCAAAAGAGGTTCAGCATCTTTTAATGTATAACTAATATTTACAAATGCTTCCTGAAACTTTTTGTCTTCCAATTTGATTGGCAAAGCATAGGTTTTAGATTGATTTGGAAGAATATCTAAATTATCGATATGGCCCGTTGCTTCAGTTTTTCCGTCTAAAATCAATTTCCATTGCAGTTTTACATTGCTTAAATCTTTAAATGAAAATTCATTATAAACTTTGATTGTCGCTGTTTCTTTATTTTCCCATGAAGTCAAAATATTTTGCAACACATTTCGCATTTCAAGCGCATGCGGATTGGGTTTTCTATCTACGGTAAATACACCATTGTTTACAAAGTTGTTGTCGCTTTTGACATCTTTTGGTCCGAAATCTCCTCCATACGCCAAAACTGTAATTCCGTTTGGCAATTTTTTATAAACCGATTGATCGATCATATCCCAAATAAAACCTCCCTGAAAGTTTGGATATTTTCGGATTACGTCCCAATAATCTTTGAAATTTCCCATTGAATTTCCCATTGCATGCGCATATTCGCACTGAATGTAAGGTCTTGATGGATTTGGATTTGCCAGAATATACTCTTCCATTTTATCCGGAGAACTGTACATCGGATCAATAATATCTGAATCCCATTCAAATTTCAACCCTTTTCCGTCCCAAGCTCCCGCGGTTGCTCTTTCGTATTGAATTGGTCTTGATTTGTCACGGTTTTTAATCCACAAATAACCACGATAAAAATTGTAGCCGTTTCCAGCTTCGTTACCCATACTCCAAATAATAATCGAAGTATGATTTTTATCTCTTTCGACCATACGTTGCATACGCTGTATATGCGCCAGTTCCCAATCTGGTTTATTGCCTAACGTTTTAGTAATATCATAACCCATTCCGTGCGATTCTATATTAGCTTCATCGACAACATAAATTCCGTATTTATCGCATAATTCGTAGAAATATTCATCGTTTGGATAATGCGACATTCGCACTGCGTTGATATTAAATTCTTTCATCAATTTAATATCCTGCTCCATTCGTTCTCTTGAAATCGTTTGTCCAGTTACAGGATCCGTTTCATGACGATTTACTCCTTTTATGTAAATCGCTTTTCCGTTTACTAAAAGTTGACCGTTTTTGATCTCGACTTTTCTAAATCCAATATTGTGATTGATTACTTCAATCAGATTGCCTTTTTTATCTTTAAGAAGAAAACTAACCTGATATAAATTAGGAATTTCAGCACTCCATTTTTTCGGGTTATTTACTACGAAATCAAAATTAAGTTTTTTTGAATCGCTCGAAAGAATTGCTTTTTTTGAGTCGACAACTTGACCGTTATCTTTCAGCTGTACTTCGAAATTATAACTTTCTTTTTTGTCTAAATCGGAGAAATCAGTTGTGATTTTTAAAGTTCCGTTGACGTAGTTTGCATCTAAATCCGGAATGATTTCAAAATCATTTAAGTGTGCTTTATTTCTGGCAACCAAATAAGAATCTCTTGTGATTCCGCTCATACGCCACATATCCTGACATTCCAAGTAAGAACCGTCATTCCATTTCATGACTTTTAGAACGATTGAGTTTTTACCCGTTTTTACATATTTGTTCAACTTAAATTCCGAAGGCAGTTTTCCGTCTTCGCCATAACCAACATAAACGCCATTTACCCAAACCGTAAGATTTGATTTTGCAGTTCCAATATGAAGAAAAATATCTTTTCCTTCCCAAGATTTATCAATTGTGATTTCTTTTCTGTAAACTCCAGTCGGATTGTATTTTGTTGGAACAAATGGCGGATTTGGCGCCATTAAATAATCAAAATCATAGGTGGTGTTTACATAAACCGGAAAACCATATCCGTTTACATCCCAGCTTGCAGGAATTTTAAAATTATCCCAAGAATTGTCATTAAAATCTGTTTTTTCAAAATCCTTTGGAAGATCATTTGGGCTGTCAACATATTTAAATTTCCAATCACCATTGATATCAATGTAATTTTTAGATTCTCTCCAATTGTTTTTATTTGCTAAAGCTTCATTTTCAAATACAAAATAGGAAGCATGCATAGGTTCACGATTCTCTTCGTTGATTTTTTCATTCTGCCAAAACGGAACTTTTTCCTGAGCATTTATCGTTAAAACTGAAGAAAATAATAGGGATAATATGGATATTGTTTTTTTCATTCTTTGTTTTTATTCTCTACTGCTTTCGGCACAAAAAACATAATTTTTAAAATTAAGCAAAAGCTTTAAACGATGTTTCTTTTAAGCCAAATAAACAGTCACGGTATTAATTTGCAAAGAAAAAACCGCATTAAAGCAATACGGTTTTTCTTTTGCATCTGCATATTACTTCAGACTTGCTTTTGTTTCTTTTATAGTTTTGAAATTACTTTCAGACAGAGCATTTCCATCAAAAAAGGAAACCCCAATCGCACCATTTTCTTTGGCTAGTAAAATGGCTTCTTTTAATTCTTTGTCATTCTTTACTCCCGGAACATAAATTCCTGTATTGATTTTTGTTTTTTTATCTTTTAGATCGGCAACACCTTGTTTTGTCGCGTAACCAACCCAATCAATTTCTTCATCATAAAAGCTGTGGTAAATCATTGGATATACTTCGTCGATATCCCATTTATCCCAACGCTGACGAACCATGTGATCAGCCATTTCTGGATAAGGAAAAACCGCAGCTGTTAATTGTTTATTGTGTTTGTGCGCAATTGCATAAGCATCATTAACTACAGCTTGAATGGCATTTAATCTAAAGTTTTTCCACTCCATATCGATTGAAGTATTGTGGCTTTGTTTTGGGTTTTTATGATGTATTTTTTCAAATGCTTTTATGCATTCATCGCAATAGCAAAAATCAAATTGTGGCAATTCTACATCTTGAACCAAATTGTATTTTGGCAACAAACTAATCGGCAAAAAGATATCTGGGAAACGAATATAATCTAAATGAACACTTTCGATTCCGTCCACTTTTGCCAGCTCTTCAACCAAATGCAAGACGTGTTCTCTAGATTCTTTTCTTGTTGGACACAGCCATTGATAGTAATCAACATACGGACGATTGTCAAAACATGATTTTCCTTCTTTGCTTACCTGATACCAGTCTGGATGTTGTAAGGCAATCGAATCGCCTGGCCTGTTCATGGCCATAATCCAGGCATGTACTTTTAAACCTTCTTTTGTAGCCAGAGGAACTAATCTTTTTAAAAGTTTTGGATCTGTAGCAGTATTGATCAAAACCTCATCGATGCCGCCGTCTTTGTATTTTTTAAATTCTTTTGTATAATCAGCATCCGATTTTTTAGCATCGGCGGTTGTCCAGACAGCAAATTTAAAAGTGGTTGGTTCTTCTTTTTTAGCACATGAAAAAATACTAAAGGCTAATAAAAAAAGTAATAGTTTTGGTAGTTTCATAGGTGGTTTATTTTGAGATTATTTTGCCGTCCTGCCTTATAATATAAATTTGGTTTGAAAAAGGACTTTTTACTGAAATATTATATCCCGAAGAATGGTTTTCTACTACCGGTTTCAAAATTTTATTATCAACTACGATTGGTTCTTTCGTAAGATCTGTGATTGATTTTGCCCAGGTCTTATTTTTTTCAGCATATTGTTTCTCCGCTCTGTACAAAGCATAAAGTTCCCATTTTACTTTTTCATCCTGCGGAATTGTAAAAGCCTCTTTCCCTTCTTTCGAAGAAAAATATACATATCCCCATTTTTCTGGTTCGTGCATGTTGATGACGCCCATTGGCGACCAAACCCAATTGTATTCGGGCAAGAACTTTCCTTCGGCATCTTTTTTTCGCTCATAAGCTCCATTTTTAATAGAATGTTGCCAATTTACTCTCGAAAAATTGACTCTCCAGAATTTATCTATCGGAACAACTTTCTCAAAATAAGACGTTTTATAAGATGCCCACGGAATTGCCATTTCCAAAACCCAGCCTTCGTCAGTATCATTCGGATTATTGATTGTTCCATTGATTTTCACTGCCGATTTAAGTCCCGGAATATCCCAGCCATTCGCTACTACGATGTCCGGTTCTCTGTATGGTTTTGTCAAAAACAAATCCCATGCAGTGTTTAACGCATTTATTTCTAATTCGTAATAATTGTACGTATCATTATCAGGATCAATAAAAACCTCAAAATCGTTATTATAAAAAATGATGGTATCGCGCTGTTTCAAATTGGCCCAAACATGAGGTTCTTCCATTTTTGCCAAAATATAGAAATTGGTTTCATCCCAAAGCATTTTTACTTTGGTGGCATATTTTGGTTTTATGCCGTTTTCAATATCTTCAAAAAGATCAGTCCATTCGGCTTTGCTCCATGCGGCATCCGTATCTTCCCCATCAATTACGATAGGAGTTGCTGTTTTGGTTGCGACATAGGTTTTAGGCACAATTGTCTTTTTCGATTGCGAAAACGCCATGACCGAAATAAATCCTAACGCGACGGGTAACCATTTAAATTTGAGACTCATCTTTTTATAAACTGTTATCTTTCGTAAACTGAACTACTTCGCTTAATTTTCCAAAAGCAATAGCCACAACCGTGTCGGCTGCGCCATAATAAACGGCTAATTTATCTTCTTCAGTATCATGCAAAGCGGCGCATGGAAAAACAACATTTGGCACATCGCCTACCATTTCGTAAAGTTCTGCCGGCCCTAATAAATAAGGTTGTGTTCTGTATTTTACTTTGTCTGGCGAATCAACTTCTAAAAGTGCAGATCCCATTGCATAACGGAAACCATTGCAAGTATTGATCACACCATGATAAATCATCAACCAGCCTTCGTCAGTAAGAATTGGGATTGGCCCTGCTCCAACTTTTGTACATTGCCAAGCACTGTCTTCAAAAGGAGTTGGTTTCATCACCAAACGGTGTTCTCCCCAATATTTCATATCGGGGCTATAGCTGATCCAAATATCTCCAAAAGGTGTATGCCCGTTATCACTCGGACGGCTCAACATAGCATATTTTCCGTTGATTTTTTGCGGAAACAAAACACCGTTTCTGTTAAAAGGCAAATACGCATTTTCACATTGGAAGAATTCTTTAAAATCAAAAGTATATCCAATTCCGATTGTTGGTCCGTTGTATCCGTTGCACCAAGTAATCCAGTAACGATCTTCGATAAAAACCACTCGCGGATCGTATTTGTAAGCAGACTCGATCATGTCTGTATTTCCGGCTTTCATTTCGATTGGTTCGTGGTTGATTTCCCAATCGATTCCATTTTTACTAAAACCAGCAAAAATATTCATTTGAACTGCTTTATTGTCACATCTAAAAACACCCGCAAAGCCATCTCCAAAAGGAACAACCGCGCTATTAAAAACGCTGTTTGATGAAGGAATCGCGTATCTTTCTATAATAGGATTTTCGGTATATCTCCACATTATATCATTACTGTTTTCGGGTCTGTCTTGCCAAGGAATACTGCTCATTTTCTTAGTTTTTCGTTTATTATTTTATTCTTCAAACACTTAAAAAGACATTTTCATTTCTTTAAATAGCGTCGAAATTGTTTCTTATTTTCTTTTTTTATTGAAACACTTAGAAACATAGTTTTTAAAATTAAAAAAATTGGTTTTGGTTTAGTCCAAAAGATATATATATGTGTGTGTGTGGAATTTTCTTTTGTACTCTTCTTTTCTAAAAATAAAAATCTATGTTTCTATGTATTCCATAATTTATTAATCGGCTATTTTTCGAACTCTATCCAGCCATGTAAATTTCAAGATGGTAGTCGTGATCAGAAAGACGATTAATGCTACTATTGCTTTTGGATAATCTTTGATGATAAAGAATATCGGAAGCAAAATCATGCTCGATTGCCATACAATCCCGATTGCACAATTCAGCATATCTCTGCCAAAATCATTATTTTTTTCGAAAGTATCATCTTCTGCTTTTAATACTTTATAAACCGGATTCCAAAAACCCCAAGGTCTCACATTCGAATAAAACGATTTTAGCACTTCCATTTCTGTTGGTTCGCTTAAAAAAGTTCCTAAAACGCAACCCAAAATCGAGAAGCCAAAAATTAACGGAAAGAGATAAATGGCTTGTACATGTGATAAGTTATATAAAAATGAACCTTCCGTTAAATTGGCTTGATTCTGTCCTAAAATAAATTGTAATGAAGCGATAATTAATCCGGCGAACATTCCCCAGAAATAACCCCAGCCATTAAAACGCCACCAAATCCATTTTAGGAAATTGGCTGCGACATAACCGCCATAAAGTGCGCTGGTAATCCATAAAGTCAAGGAGTTGATTGAATCAGCAAAAAAGCCCATAAAAACCCCTAAGCCAACAACCAAAAACGAAGAAATCTGACTCACTTTAATATAATGAGCATTTGTTGCAACTGGCTTGAAATACTTTTTATAAATATCATTTACAATATAAGCTGGCCCAGCATTCACAAAAGCGGAAAATCCAGACATGAACGCCGCCAATAAACCCGCCAGCAAAAGCCCTTTTATTCCAACAGGAATATATAAATTAACCACTTTTGGCATTAGCAATTCTAGATCAGCTCCAGTTAAACCTGTGTTTCCATTTAATTCTGGCGCTAGATTTACCAATGCAATTACCACGATTCCAGTAATCAATAAATATCTTGGAATGAATAAAATCAAGTTTGTAAAACCACTCATATAAGCCGCTTCTTTAACCGATTTTGTCGAAAGAATTCTTTGCAAATCATAACTTGGAGTTGGTCCGGCAACACTGGCGAAAAATCCTTTGAACAATGTCATTCCGATGAAAGCGCCAAACATTTTATAGCCTTCAGAATCAATTAAATTATTGAATGTCTGAAATTTATCACTCCACTGTGTTTCAAACTGCCAACCGAAGAAAACATTTTTCCATTCTTCTGTAATAACCGAATTGATTTGAATATCAGTATAATTTACAAAAGCATAACCTGCAATTAGCGTTCCTGCCGTAATCATGATAAGATACTGAACCACTTCAGTCGCCACTACAGAAAACATGCCGCCTTTAACAGTATAAATTGTCGTTAAAAATATAATTAGCAATGCGTAAGAACGCTCTGATGTCAGAAGAACTAAATCACCATAATGAAGCGTTAAATCCCACGGAAGAATAATGGTCACAAACTTCCCGATTCCTTCAAAAAAGTAAGCAATAAAACCAATTGTAGAAATAATAGCAAAAATTGCCACGATAATATGAGATGCTTTTCCGGCTCTGTCGCTTCCAAAACGAGTTAAAATCCATTCGGAACCCGTCATTACTTTTGATTTTCTAATCCAAACGGCGAGAAACATCATTACGAAAATCTGATTCCAAATGGGCCAAAGCCACATAAACATAAAACTTTTGACACCATATAAAAACAAAACTCCAATCATCCATGAAGTTCCTGAAACGTCAAACATTCCAGATCCGTTGCTTAATCCTAAAAAATACCATTTGATTGTTTTTCCACCGAGAAAATAATCATCCAAGCCTTTTGACGCTTTTCTTGAAATCCAAATTCCTATTCCTACAGAAAGCACGATGTAGGCAATGATGATCGCTATGTCAATGATATTCATTAAATTTTATGGTATTAGTTGGTTAGTTGATTTTTGGTTGGAGCAATTTAAATTCTGATTAAGAAGAAATTCTACATTGATCTTAGAATTCTTAAGAAGAATCTGTTAATGATGCGGTATTGACTTTTGGTAAGCATAATCTACATTTTAAAAAAGGATTTTATTACTGTTTGCAATAAATAAGCCGTTAGACAAAAAAACTTGATGACAATTATTTTTGTATCTCTTTATTTCACAACTTGCAGTCGAAAGCGCAATTAAGACAGCAAGGCAAAACGCTATAAACAATAATAATTTAACTTTAAATTTATATAAAATTGATTTTTGCTTAAAGTAATTTAGACAAACGACATCTAAACGAAGACAAACACCAAAAAAAGTCACAAAACGTAGTATTATTATGAATTTCAGTTTCAGCAGATTTTATTCAATTCCTTGGCGTTACCACGTATTTTTCTGGCTGACGTATTTTTTGTTCAATACTTTTCGCTGGGGAATTTACTTCAACGATTATGTTTATTCGTTCAAGAGTAATTTATTGGGTTTTCCTATTCATATGACTTTATGCTATTTGAATATTTTGCTCTTTATGCCGTATTTGGTTTACCGAAAAAAATATGTTTTGTATATACTCGCTGTTTTGATTTCGATATTTTTAATGGTGATTTTGAAATTCAACCTTACTTATCTGCTTATTAATCATGACGTTTGGCCAGAAGGACCAACTAAAATCGATAAACTGACACTGACCTACACAATTGACATGATGATTGGCGAATTGTACGTGATCACATTTGTAACGGCAATCAAGATTACATTGGATTTTATGAAAGAGCAAAAAAGAGTTGTCGATCTCGAAAAATCACAATTGGAAACCGAATTGCTTTTCCTAAAATCTCAAATTTCTCCTCATTTTCTTTTTAATACGCTTAATAATATCTACTCTTTATCTGTAGAAAAATCCAACAAAACGCCGAGAATAGTAACAAAGCTTTCTGAATTAATGCGTTATATGTTGTATGAAACAAAAAACAGAAGACAAAGCTTAGAAAATGAAATACTTTGTATTCAAAATTACCTTGATTTGGAGCGAATTCGAAATGACGACAGATTAGAAATAAACATGTCTATTTCGGGTGATATTCACGATAAAGAAATTGCGCCGATTATTCTTTTGACTTTTATTGAAAATGCATTTAAACATGGCGTAAACAAGAATACTGGAAAAGTTGTTATTGACATCAATTTTAAAATAAAAGATGATTTTCTGCATTTCAGCGTTTCAAATCCGCAACCGGAATTTACTTTGCATGAAGATAATTTCAATAGTTCAAGTGGCATCGGAATCGAAAATGTAAAGAAAAGACTGGAATTAGGTTACAATAAAAATGAGTATAATCTTTCTTTTAAAAAGAAAAAGAATATTTTTGTTGTAAAGCTTAAAATTAAAGTCACTTAGCACGACTTTTGCTGTGTAAAAACAGTGCCTGCTAAATTATTTTGCGCAAAAAATAATAATAAAAAAATGAAAGTAAATTGTTTGATTATTGATGATGAGCCTTTGGCAATCAATGTTATTAAAAATTATTTGGAACCCCTTGAAGATTTTGAGGTTCTAAATACTTTTAGCAACCCGATTGAAGGCTTGAATTATTTAAAAAACAATAAAGTCGACGTCATTTTTTTAGATATTAATATGCCGGTTTTAGATGGTATAAATTTCATAAAAAGTCTTGAAAACCCTCCGTTAGTCATTATTACAAGTGCTTACAGCCAATTTGCTATTGAAACTTACGAACTTGATGTTGTGGATTTTTTAGTAAAACCAATTGAATTTCCAAGACTAATGAAAGCCCTTAACAAAGTAAGCAAACGTCTTGAAACTATAAACAACATTACACCCGAGAATACAGCAGACAATCCATTCATTTTTGTCAAAATTGATAAAAAACGAATGAAGAAGATTTTCCTGAATGAGATTTTGGTAATCGAAAGCTTGAAAGATTATTTAAAAATCAGTACGCTTACCAACAAATACATCATTCACAGCACGATGTCAGACTTCACCGATTTGTTGCCCGAAAGAAATTTTTTAAGAATTCATCGTTCATTTACAGTAGCCATTGACAAAATTGATGCTGTTGAAGGAAACAGCATCGAAATTGAAGGTCTTAGATATGTTATCGGAAGATCGTATATGGAGCACGTTAAGCAAAGAATTTTAAATTCTTCGACTTAATTAAAACCAGAAATTGAGTAACAAAAAACACCATTAAATACTAAAAAGTACAGAATGGTGTTTTTTTTATATGCATTAAAGTTTACTTACAATTTATGAAGCATGCTGGCCGCTCCCAACAAAGCCGCTCCTTCATTATCAGTAGAAACAACTACACTAACCTCTAAGCCGTTTTCTTTAATTTTTTTATCGAAAGTTGAAAGAAAGAATTTGCTCGCATTGGCAATTTTTCCTCCAATAATAAAATGGTTTGCACCAAATTTAGTTATCCAAGGGATTGCTACCTCAGCCAAATCCTCACCCATTTGTTCAAAAACCTTAATTGCAATTTCATCGCCGCCAAGTGCCAGATTGTAGAGCTCCAAACCATTGCTAAGCATTTTTCCAGACAAGGTTTTATAGCCTCCTAATAGTCCGCGCGCCGAAACATAATCTTCTGCCATACCGTCTTTGAATGGCAAATTATAAATTTCTCCATCAGTTGGGACTGATTCTCCAGTTGAAACAGAAACGCCTTTATCAATAAAACATGCTCCAAGTCCTGTTCCTAATGTAACTGCCATTACTTTTTTAGAAAGATTAGCAGCATCTTTAAAAACTTCGCCTTTTCCAAAGCAAACGGCATCATTTTCAAAAAGAATCGGAAAATCGCTAGACAAGTTAAGCGTTCCTTGAAACAGATAACGAACATTCAGACCGTAAAAATGCTCATATTTAGATTGATCTTTTATCCAGCAAAGTCCATTGGCATAATCAAACGGACCAGGCATGCATACGGCAAGACCTTTTACTTCTTCAACTTTTGAATTTTCAATTGAAATCCGAATCACTTTTTCCCAAATAGTCATAACCTGATCGACTGGCAAATTAGAATCAAACGATTCTTTATGTACCGAAAAGTCAATCATTTTCATATTCGCAATATCTATAATTGCTGCGGTAATATGTGTTCCTCCAATGTCAACTCCAACGGCATATTCTTTATTCATTGTTATTTTTACTGTTTATTGTTTGTCGTTTATAGTTTGTTGTTTTTAGTAGCAGAGATTCACTTTTCACTAATCACTTTTCACTAATCACTTTTTACTAATCACTTTTTACTAATCACTTTTTACTAATTACTTTTTACTAATTACTAATTACTAATTACTATCTGACCAACTGTTTAAATATTTTTATCTTTTAAAATTTGTGGGTATTTGATGCTGGTATGTACAATCATTTCTCCAAAAAGTGTATTAGCCCACGCAAACCATTTTCGCGTAAACTTGGCTACATCATCTTTATGAAACGATTCATGCATGAAACCGGTATCAGCATTTGTTTTAATCAAATTGCTGATGCAGGCTTTGATTTCTTTTTCATCGACACTTGTAATGGCTCTCAAGACAATACTCATTGGCCAAATGGTATCAGCTCCTGTATGCGGACCGCCAATTCCTTCACCTGCTTTTCCTTTGTAGAAAAACGGATTGTTTTCTGAAAGCACCACTTTTCTGGTATTCAAATACAACGGACTGTCTGGTTCAATTGCTCCTAAATACGGAAGGGACAATAACGAAGGAACATTGGCATCATCCATCATATGAAAACTACCGTATCCGTTTACTTCAAAAGCAATAATTTTTCCGAATTTTGGATGTTCGATAATTCCGTTTTCTTCTAATCCTTTTTGAACTTGATTTCTTAATTCTGTGGCTTTGGCAACCAAATCTTTGTCCAACATGGCTGGCAAAGAGAAAATTTCGATCAAGTAACCCAAAACTTCAATAGCAAACATATTGCTCGGAATCAAGTATCCAAATAAAGTACTGTCGTCACTTGGCCTAAAAGTAGAAACAATCAAACCACAAGGTTTTACAGGATATCCGTAACCGCTCAAAGGTACGCCATCAGTCGCCCAAGCTGTTTCTCTTTGGAAAGTGTAAGGCCCTTTATCTGTCCATCTTTGCTGTTCTTTAAAAGTTTGCAATACTAAAAGCATAGCTTCTTTCCATTGTTTGTCAAACAAACTTAGGTCGCCTGTTTCTTTCCAATATCCATGCGCCAAACGAATAGGATAACACAAACTGTCAATTTCCCATTTGCGTTCGTGAATTCCCGGTTTCATTTTGGTCAAATCATTTTTCCATTCGCTTATCTTAGAAAAATCTTTATAAAAAGCATTTGCATAAGGATCCAACAAAATGCATTTTGTCTGGCGATTGATTACGCCTTTTACCAATTCGGCCAGTTTTTTATCTTCTTTCACAAATGGAATGTAAGGCCAAATTTGAGCCGTACTATCGCGAAGCCACATTGCGTCGATATCTCCCGTAATTACATACGTATCCGGTTTTCCGTCGATAACTTCAAAATCAACTGTGGTATCTAATGTATTTGGAAAACAGTTTTCAAATAGCCAAGCCAATTCTGGATTTGCAATTTGTTTTTTGATGCGCGTAATTGCTGCTTCAATTGCAGGGCTTGTGAATTTTCGTTCTGCCAAAGGAGGTCTTTTGCTGATAAAATCTTTTAGTGCAAAATCAAACGCATTTGACTGTGAAGCAAAAACATCCGTTTGAATCGCCAATAGTCCAGCTGAAAAAATTCCAGCATTTTTTATAAATTTTCTACGTGACTGCATAGTATTATTTTGAATTTGAGTAAGAATATGGGAAGGCACTTGATGAAGTCCCTCTTTGTAAATTTGGTTCGGCTGACATCTCAAAATTCAATTCTCCGCCTTTTAAGACATCTGAATGATTAATGAAATTTTTAGCATAACTCGTATTGTTCCATTTTAAATCCTGAACATATTTGTTTGTTTCCGAATTTTTAGGAGCATTTATAATAAGTTTTTTGCCGTTCTCTAATTCCAAAGTCAGTTTTTTGAATAATGGTGCACCCAAAACATATTCTTCTGTTGCTGGGCACACAGGATAAAATCCCATTGCCGAGAAAATATACCAAGCCGAAGTCTGCCCGTTATCTTCATCTCCGCAATAACCATCTGGAGTTGGCTTGTACAAACGATTGATTACTTCTCTTGACCAATATTGTGTTTTCCAAGGTTCGCCTGCATAATTGTACAAATAAATCATGTGCTGAATTGGCTGGTTTCCGTGCGCATATTGTCCCATATTCATAATCTGCATTTCGCGAATTTCATGAATAACCGATCCGTAATAACTGTCGTCAAAAACTGGAGGTGTTGTAAAAACGGCGTCTAATTTTTCTACAAATTTTTTCTGTCCGCCCATCAAATTAATCAATCCTTGAATATCATGAAAAACGCTCCAGCTGTAATGCATTGCATTTCCTTCTGTAAAAGCATCTCCCCATTTTAGCGGATTGAAATTTTTCGGAAAACTACCATCTTTATTTCTGCCGCTCATCCATCCCATTTCAGGATTAAATACGTTTTTATAATTCATCATTCGTTTCTCGAACAAACTGATTTCTTTTTTTGGGCGATTTAAGGCTTTCGCCAATTTCCAAATTGCAAAATCATCGTAAGCATATTCCAGCGTTCTCGCCGCATTTTCGTTAATTTTCACATCATAAGGAACATATCCCAAGGTATTGTAATACGAAACTCCTTTTCTTCCAACGGCATCCATCGGGCCTTCATTATTTGCTCCATGAACTAAAGCTTCAAATAAAGTATTGATGTCATATCCTCGCAAACCTTTGATGTAAGCATCAGAAACCACTGAAGCCGAATTGTTTCCAACCATTACATTTCTGAAACCAGGACTTGACCATTCTGGCAAAAAGCCGCCTTCTTTATAATCGTTGATCAAACCTTCCTGCATTTCTCTGTTTACAGAAGGATAAACTAAATTCAACAAAGGATATAAAGCACGAAAAGTGTCCCAAAATCCTGTTCCTGCGTACATATAACCCGGCAAAACATTTCCGTTATACGGACTATAATGTATCGTTTCGCCTTTAGCATTTATTTCATATTGTTTTTGCGGAAAGCAAGTTGCACGGTACAAGCATGAATAAAAAGTTTTTAATTGATCTGCGTCGTTGCTTTCGGCTGAAATTTTCCCTAAAACCTTATTCCATTCATTTTTAGAAGCTGCAACAGTTTCATTGAAAGAAGCATTACCTAATTCATTTTTTAGATTTAATTCGGCTTGCTCTCGACTTATAAATGACGAAGCGGTTTTTACATTTACAATTTCTCCTTTTTTAGTTTTGAAACTTACGACTGCACCAGCGTGATTGTCCTGCAATTCTAATTTATCTTTTTCTATACCTTTTTCATTCCAAGTACTGCTTGTTGCAAATGGTTTGTCAAAAACGAGTACAAAATAATTTTTGAAATTCGCTGGAACTCCTCCACTATTGCGCGTTGTATAACCAATGATTTTATTTTCTGATGGAATAATTTTGATATACGATCCTTTGTCAAATGCATCAACAACAATTGAAGATTGCTCATTTTCAGGAAAAGTAATCTGAAAATGTGCAGCTCTTTCAGTCGCAGTAATTTCAGTCGTAACATCATAATCTGCAAGATAAACGCTGTAATAATACGGTTTTGAAACCTCTGCTTTATGACTGAACCAGCTAGCTCGATCGGCTTCTGCAACAACTATTTTCCCCGTAACAGGCATAATCGAAAACTGACCGTAATCGTTCATCCAAGGTGATGGCTGATGTGTTTGTTTGAATCCTCTAATTTTTTCTGCCGTGTAAGTGTATGCCCATCCGTCACCCATTTTTCCTGTTTGCGGTGTCCAGAAATTCATTCCCCATGGCCTGCAAATTGCTGGATAGGTATTTCCGTTTGACAAACTATGCACAGATTGCGTACCCATTAATGGGTTTACATATTCTGCCGGATCTAAAGGTTTTACTTGTGCTGTAGCAATACCGCACTGTATTAATCCTAAAAAAATTAAGCTCTTTATTTTCATAGTCTTTTTATGCTTTAAGCTATAAGCTGTTAGCTATCCGCTTTAAATTAATATCTATAAATTTTTAATACTTTGAGGAAATCTAAAATCTAAAATTTACTTAGGTCTATCTTCTTTTTTTACTCCAAAAGTTGTTGAAGGTTTACTTCCCATATACAATTTCAATTCACCGCCTTTTACAATCATATCTTGTGTAATATAGGATTTTGTATAGGGTTTTCCGTTGAATTCTGCTTTTTGAATGTAAATATTTGTGGCGCTGTTATTGACTGCATTTATCGTGAATAAAATTCCTTTTTTATAATGAATTGTTGCCGTATTTACTAATGGACTTCCTAAAACGTAAACTCCATTTGCTGGATTAACTGAATAAAATCCCATTGAAGATAAAACATACCAAGCCGACATTTGTCCTAAATCTTCATTGCCGCACAATCCGTCTGGTTTTGTAGAATAGAATTTATCGTCGATTTCTCGAATTAATTTTGCCGTTTTCCAAGGTTGTCCTGCAAAAGCATACAAATATGGAATATGATGATTTGGCTCATTTCCTTGTGCATATTGCCCAATCAAACCGCTGATGTCTGGTGAAACTTCTTCTCCTTCTACTTTATCTGTTATTTGAAAAAGCGAATCTAATTTAGCCACAAATTTGCTTTCGCTTCCAAACAAATCAATCAAACCATACGGATCTTGAGGAACCAACCAAGTATACTGCCACGCATTTCCCTCAACATAATCGTCTTTTCGATGCGCCGATGAAAGCGGATTAAATGGCGTTCTCCAATTTCCATCGGTCAATTTTCCGCGCATGAAAGTTGTTTCTTTGTCAAAATAAAGTTTATATAAATTCGCTCTTTTTGAGAAATAATCATAATCTTCGGTTTTGTTTAAAGCTTTTGCTACTTGTGCAATACAATAATCATCAATTGCATATTCTAAAGCATTCCCAACACTTTCCAACATTTTGTCTGCCGGAATATATTGCAGTTTTTGTACATAATCCATTCCGTCGCGAGTTTGCATTCCCGTTTTTTTCATGGCTTCATAAGCCAAATTCACATCATAATCGCGATATCCTTTCAAATAAGCATCTGCAATTACTGCAATTGAGTGATTTCCATTCATGGTATTAGTTTCATTTCCCATCAAATGCCAAACTGGCAACCTTCCTTGCTGTTCGTAAATCGCCAAAAATGATTTTACAATGTCGTTGATTTTATCGGGTTGCGTGATGGTGTATAATGGATGAAGTCCGCGATAGGTATCCCAAAGTGAAAAAGTAGTGTAGTTTGTAAAATTTGCTTTTTCGTAAACCTTTTTATCAGTTCCTCTGTAGTCTCCGTTGGCATCATTAAAAATGGAAGGCGCAAAAATCGTGTGATACAATGAAGTATAAAAAACTTTCATTGTTTTGTCGTTTCCTGTGATCTGAATTTTATTTAATTCTTTATTCCATTTTGAAGAAGCCATTTTGACGGTTTGATCAAAATCCCAATTCGGGATTTCAGCTTTTATATTCGCTGAAGCATTTTCAGAACTTACTGGAGAAATTCCGACTTTAACTAAAACTTGTTTGTTTTTTAAAGTTGCGAAATCTACAACTGCCTTCATTTTCAAACCTTCGCCTTCATTTCCTGAAACTAATGTTTTATCATCGTACAATGCTAAATTAGAAATTGGTTCAGAAAATTCCATTGTAAAATAAACACGCTGATCTGTCGCCCATCCTGCCGAAAAACGATAGCCTGCCAGCGTAGTTGCATTTATTTTTTTGATGAAAGTTTTTACCGGTTTGTCCCATCCAACTCCATCCGTAAGGTCTAATAAAACATGAGTATCTGATGCCGAATTAAAAGTATATTTATGAAAACCAACTCTTTCGGTAGCGGTTAATTCGGCTTTGATTTTGTATTTATCCAAAATGACACTGTAATAGCCTGGTTTGCTCACTTCGCTTGCATGCGAGAAATACGAACCGTAACCATTTGTCATATCTTCTTTTGTACCTTTAAAAAGAGGAACTTTTCCTGTAACTGGAAGCAATAGAATATCGTTCAAATCTCCAATTCCGGTGCCGCTTAAATGCGTATGTGTAAATCCTAAAACAGTATTGCTTGCATAATTATAGCCGCTGCACCAATCCCAGCCTTCAAAAATATTTACCGGCCCAAGTTGCACTGCCCCAAAAGGAACATTCGCTCCCACAAATACATGTCCATGCCCTGCCGATCCGATAAGCGGATTTACATATTTTGTATAATCGATATTATTTTGATTTGCGCTTTTTTTCTGTGCATCAACAGAATTTGCAAAAAACAAGTTTAAAGCGAAAATACCGCTAAAAGCTATTTTGGTGTATTTTGTAAACATATATTCTTTAGCTTCTAAGATACTGAGATGCTAAGGTTCTAAGTTTTTTCTCTAATCTTTCTTAGAGTCTTAGCAACTAAACAGCTCAATATTTATTAATTAATATTTATTCAAAACGTCATAAAGCGAATAAACCTTAAAAAGTGGTTTCTCAATTTTACCTTCAAACGTGATCGTTTTTTCTTCTCCTTCTTTCAAATCAAAATAATTGTCGCTCCATTTTCCGGTATAGCCTTTTATGGAAATATATACGTATTTTGCTGCCTTTGATGCTTTTATAGCGACTTTATTTCCTGTAATTTTATAGGTGATTTTTGGATCTTCTAATTTCAAATTAATGGGGCGCGTCAAATCGATTTCCGGTTTTTTATCATCCCTGTATGCTTCTTTCATGGCATACCAGGCAGCTTTTGGCTGGCGATCATAATAATCAGTTACGCTCCAACTTGCTACTGGCCAGCAATCGTTGAGTTGCCAAACCAAAGTTCCCATATTGTAAGGCGCTTTTGAACGATGAATACCGATAATATTTTTTAAAGAATAATACTGAAGACATTGCGTAAGATAGGTATAATCCTCAACACTCATTTTCTTAATTTTAGCCTCCTCAATAAAATAGCGATTCAAATAAGAATCTAATTTCATAAAACCTTTTCCAGCTTTTTGATGCGCTTCTAAAATATCAGAATACAAATAGCGATCTTCTGGCAAAGTAAAAGCTTCTATAGACGAATAATTTGGCATGGCTTGCATACCATATTCGCTTACAAAACGGCCGGTTTTAGAGTTAGTTATTTCTATATCATCTAAACCCCACCATGTACCCCAATAATGACTGTCTCCTTGAGTAATACTTTCCTTCTTTCCCCAACCAAATAAAGGTGAAGAACTTACATAAGGACGTTTATTATCGACCTGCTTTACCCATTTTGGAATACTGTCTTGAAACAAACGAACATAATCCTGCCACAAACGTGTTGAATCTTGTTTCGACATATTCATGCTCTTTTGCCAGCCCCAATTTTTAAAGGCTTCATCAATCTCATTATTTCCGCACCACAAAACAATACTTGGATGATGGCGAAGACGTTTTACCTGATATTGGACTTCGGCTTTTACATTATCAAAAAAAGCTTTGTCGCCAGGAATCATGGTGCCAGCAAACATAAAATCCTGCCAGACATAAATTCCGTTTTTATCACATAAGTCATAAAAATAATCATCCTCATAAATACCGCCGCCCCAGACACGCAACATATTCATATTGGCATCTTTCGCCATTGAAATTACTTTTTCGTATTCTTTTTTCGTCACTCGCGAAAGAAAAGCATCTGATGGAATGTAATTGGCGCCTTTCATATAAACTGGCTTTCCATCAATTTTGAAATAAAATGATTTGCCAACGCTGTCCGGCTCTTGAACCAATTCTATTTTGCGATTCAGCACATAAGGTTTCTCAGGTGTTTTTTTATCATAAACTTCTAAGCGCGGTGTTTTCCAAATACCGCAAGTGGTGAATTTTGGCCCCCAATCCCATCCAAAATGGTATTGTGCTTTTCGAACATAGGCACGCGGGTTGTCGGGAATTACAAAAGGCAAATCTTTTTTAGCCAATGAATCTGCTACATTTTGTGCCGATTTAAATACGATTACCAAATCATTGTTTCCAGATTTCAGCAGATTTTTAACTTCAACGCGCCATTGACGAAACATATTGTCGGCTTTCAAAACCTGTTTATTATTCAAATAAACGGTAGCGTAAGTATCTAATCCGTCAAAAACCAATTCAGCATTTTTCTTTTTTAATAAAGCTGGTGTTACTTGAAAAGTGGTTTTATATTCCCAGTCTTTCTTTTCAATCCATTGCAGTTTTTTTTCGTTGTCTCTGTAAAATGGATCCGGAATTGTTTTATTATTCAACAAATCAGTATGCACTTCACCTGGAACTGTTGCAGGAAGCCATTTTGCAGTTTTCGTTTCTCGAAATTGCCAGCCTTCTTTTATATTTATATTTTGGGCATTGGCAACAAATGAAAAAATTGTTGCACAAATGCCCAAAAACCAATAAACTCTTTTTTTATAATTCATTTCAACTAAATGCTAACTTAATTTAATCGCAAAAGGCCCGCTGGCAGTTAGAGAAGGAGAATTGATTAAACAACTACTTCCTTCTCTTAGATATGTATCAGAATAATAGTAACTAACAAAATATCACTGAAATCATTTCCTTTTTTACGGCTGCCAAGCTTAACTTATATGCTAATTGTTTATTGCCAAAGCAATTATTCTTATTTCTTTTCTGATTTTTTACTAATACTAAAATCAGTAAACCAATTTAAAACAAGCCGGAAACCGCAGGAATACTTCCCGGCTTAATTCAATTTAACTAACCAAAATTCAACCATTTAAAAACTATTAAAGTCCCGCTCTGAATTAACTTTTTATTTATTTTATTCCTAATATTTCCTTTGTTTACGGGCTTTTATCTTTTCTAAGGCTTTATTTTTACCCTAAAACGATTTAGTAAAATCTCAAAAAAAAACGAACCGTTTTTTTTTCCTTTTTTCTTGAATTTTATGAATTAGACCGACTCCCGAATAATTAAATCACCTTTCTTTAAACTTTTTTCAACTTCAAATGATTCCATGTTTGTCATTTGGCTCATCAACAATTCTATTGCCTTCACTCCAATGTCAACTATAGGTTGCGCTATTACGCTAATTGTTGGAGTATGCAATTTAAAACTGTCATGATCATCAAAACTAATAATCGAAATATCTTCCGGAATACTAATTCCCATTCCTCTTAAAGCCTGAAGTCCAGAAAGCCCCATATAATTTGTCAAAAACAAAACAGCATCAATTTCTGTATTTTTCTTGAAAAATTTCACAAGACTCTCTATTCTTGTTTCTTCATTGCTATGATAATCCAAATGCAGTACAAGTTTTTCCTTGTACATTCCTTCTTCTTTCAAAGCATCTTTGTAGCCATCTTCCCTTAACTTCATCTGAATCATTTCAGAAGTATTGTTAACCACGGCAATATTTTTACGATTCTTTTTAATCAAAAATTTGGTAGCCGAATGTGCCGCTTCATAATTATCCATTACAACATGGCTCACATTTTGTCCCGGAAAATACCTGTCGATCAACACCATCGGCTTTTTAAGCTTTAGAAGAAGATCGATTTTCTCTTCCAGATTTTTGGTCGGTGTGATAATAAATCCGTCAACATTTGCCTGCAAAAGACTATGTATCAATTCCTCAGAACGCTCATCATCATCACCTGTACTGCAATAAAAAACCCTGTAATCGATATTTTTTGCTTCATCTTCGATCACACGCGCAAGATCAGAAAAGAATTGATTTGAAATATCCTCAACAATAAGCCCAATCGATCTTGTTTTTCCAGTTCGCAAACTGGTCGCTATCATACTCGGTCTATAATTAAGCTTTTCTGCTACATCTTGCACTTTTTTAATCACAGCTGCGCTAATCCCCATTTTTTCACCTTTACCATTAATAACAAAAGATACTGTAGATACTGAAACCTGAGCTTCTGTCGCAATATCTTTTATTGTAATTTTTTTCATGTAATGGTTAATTTATTGGGTTCTCTTTTATCGCAATCACAAATATAAACAAAAATAGCAACTAAAACGATTTTGTAAAAATTATATTTAAACAAATCATTTTTTTATCATTAATATTAAATGAAATTATCTACAATTATAAGAATTTTACATTTATAAGTAATGAAAATAAAGACTTATTTTTAAAAACAAATTTTAAGCAATTCAATCTTCTTAAATTTTTTTAATTAATATTTGGTATATCGACGCAGAGCGGATAAGAAATATTTCAAATAAATTCGTATTTTTAGTACTATTAATTTATAAGATTAAAAAAACATAAAAAATTGCACCACTAATTGGCGCTAAAATCTCATTTTTGCAACCAAATTAATTTAAACAGAAAAATGGATATAGTTAAGTTTAAAATCACATCAAAAACGATAAAAGTTGAAGTACGTAATTCTAATAATTACGTTTTTAATTTTAACACTGCCTTAGAAATCGAAAAAGCAGACCGCGATGTTTTATTAAAACTATATAACGCATTAGATCTTCTTTTCAAAAAAGAAAATGCTCCTGAAATAAAAAACTATATTTCGCCTAACCAAACTAATATTTTGGATCAAATTTCTGCAGCTACAAGTTTAGAAAACGAGAATAAAGAATAATTGCCATCAAAGCAATACAAATTTAATATCTGAATATTCAAAAACGAGCCCTTAAGCAATTTACTTAAGGGCTTTTTTGTTGCAACTACATTATCTAATACTATTTTAAAAAGCAAAAAAAAACACGTAATCAAACAATTACAAAATCAAAACTTAAAATATTTTCATAACTTAGTAAAAAAATCCCATAAATAATTAGCCTTTTTATTTCTCATCAAAACTTAAGTCTTATGAAAATCAAACAGAAATTATCAGCAGGAATATTTTTATTAGTTATATCATTTTTGGCTTTTGCCTGCAAAAAAAATTCAACAACAGATTCTGAATCAACAAAAAAAGATTCAATACAAACAACAACAGATTCTCTGGCTTCAAAAAAAGGCGATCTTGTTACAGCTGCCAATTTTAATCGAGCAGAAACCGATTTGTATTTTAACACTTCAGTTAAACAATCTAATGGTATCGGTGCTATTTTTCATTATAGAACTTTAATGCCTATAGATAATCAATCTGTTATTCGAGCCAATCGCGATGTTTTATATTCATCAGGTGTTTTTGATCTTGATGCTGGACCAATAACCGTAACATTGCCTAATCCAGGGAAACGATTCATGTCGATGCAAACAATTGATCAAGATCAATATTCTGAAACCTATTATGCGCCGGGAACTTTTACTTTTACCAAAGAAAAAGTCGGCACACGCTACTTAATGCTGGGAATTAGAACCTTTATCAATCCAAATGATCCCAAAGATTTGCCAATTGTAACGGCTTTACAAAATGCAATTAAAGTTGATCAAAAAGAAAAAGGAACTTTTGAAATTCCGAATTGGGATAAAGCAAGCCAAAAGAAAGTTAGGGATTCACTTATTGAAGTATCCAAAAAATTAGCCGATACAAAAGGAATGTTTGGTCCAAGAGGAAAAGTAGACGAAACGCTTCATTTGATAGGAAGTGCTACCGGATGGGGCGGAAATCCTGAAAAAGATGCTTTTTATCTTTCAGTCAATCCTCCTAAAAATGACGGAAAAACGATTTATAAATTAAAAGTAAAAAATGTACCTGTAGATGGTTTTTGGTCTGTGAGTGTTTATAATAAAGAAGGCTATTTTGAGAAAAATGATCTTAATATCTATTCATTGAATAATATTACCGCAAAGAAAGATGCTGACGGGTCTGTAACCATTCAATTTGGAGGCTGTGATGGTAAAACGCCAAATTGCATCCCAACTGTTGCTGGCTGGAATTATTGGGTAAGACTTTATCGTCCGCACAAAGAAGTTTTAAATGGTACTTGGAAATTTCCTGAAGCTCAAATTATCAAATAACTCTTATGCAAATTTTAGGTACACTTTTTGGAAGCATTAAGTAATAATCATTTAAAAATTAAATATTATGAAATCATTTAAATTTTTAACAGCAGGAATTTTATTCTTCACCGTTTACTTTTCAAATGCACAAGTAAATGTGAATGTAAATATTGGAACGCCACCCGCTTGGGGGCCCGTAGGATATACAGATGTGCGTTATTACTATTTGCCAGATCTTGAAACCTATTATGATATAAATACCGCGAATTACATTTATAGCAATAATGGAAAATGGATCAGAGCAAAATCATTGCCTACCGTTTATAGAAACTATGATCTTTACAATGAATACAAAGTTGTATTGACGGATTACAGAGGAAATTCGCCTTATGACAATTTCAAAACGCATAAAGTAAAATATGCAAAAGGTTATAAAGGAAAACCGCAACAAACCATTGGTCCTAAACCTGGAAAAGGAAACAACAAACAAGGAAAAGATAATGGAAACCATGGACATGGAAATAATGGAAATGGGCATGGAAATGGGAAACATTAAATTTCACTCTTAATTCAATAATTTATTTATAGAATTTCACAAAAACCGCTACTAATTTTAGCGGTTTTTTTATGCTTATTTTTCGCCAAAACCACCAAACTATGAACAAACACAAAACGTCTTTCTTAAAAAAACAATTCCGTTTTGTAACATTTATCCAATAACGACGACAAATCTTCAATTAAATTACGGTTCTTTGCAACTTGTTACATTCTTAATTGAAATTGATCAATTCTTGAATACAATAATATTGACTCCAATGAGTTTTCACTAGGTAAAAGCTAGTCGCGATATTTTTCTTTATGGACAATAAAAAATTTATTTTAAGTTTAAAAAAAGGTAATGAAGAAGCTTTTAAAGAAGTTTACTTCAAATACTACGACAAACTGAAAAATATTGCCAAACGATTCAATTCTTCAGTATTAACTCCAGAAGATTTTGTTCAGGAAACTTTCATAAGACTTTACAATAAAAAGGAATTGCTCAACGAAGATGTTTTGCTAGACAAACAATTGTTTGTCATTTGCAAAAATATCATCATCAATCACATTAATAGAGAAAACAAAATAATGCAACTTGACACTTTTCAAGTTGAAGTCGCACAAGAAGAAATCGATACTTCAGTTTTTGATGAAAGAAGTGAAAAACTGCATAATTTCATCAATCAGCTTCCGGAACAACAACAAAAAATATTTACTTTACACAAACTGGAAAACCTTAGCTATAAGGAAATTGCAGAGCTTACAGATCTTTCTGAAAAGACAATTGCCAATCATATTTATCTCGCCAGTAAATTTATTCGAAAAAAAATCGAAAACCATTAGGAACTTTTTTGTTCTCGTTTGTTATATCTAAAAACAAGGACAAAAAAATGCATATCGAAGCGTATAAAACTAATGTCAGAACCAAGAAAGAAGCCCATTTGCTTGTGGCGCTTTTACAATTTGTCATTTCTGACTGTATCATAAATTTTGATCAAAAAGGTCAGGAAAACATTCTCAAAATCGAAACCAATCGTGACATCAAAGAAATGGTCTACGGTGTTTTTAGCAAACAAGGTTTTCAATGTCAAATCATTTAACATTAAAAAATGGATAAAGAAAAATTTGACGAAGAGTTCAAAAAACTATGGAATGAATCTCCACTTTCTCATTCAGATAATGAAAAGGAAGCTTCGTGGGAACAATTTCATTCCAAAACTTTCGCCACGAAAAAACGAAAAATAAGACCGTGGCGTTATTATTCGGCGGCAGCGGTTTTGCTTTTTGTTCTTATCGGAACTGGAATTTATTTCAACAACAAACCGCAACAGGAAAATGTTGTTCTTGCCGAAAATGTCATTGAGAATACTACTTCTAAAGTAAAATATGTCATTTTACCGGATAATTCAAAGGTCGAATTAAGTCCGAATTCTAAAATTACATACGGCGCCAATTTCGTGTCAAATAGAAAAATCGAAATTGATGGTGAAGTTTATTTCAAAGTCAAAAAAGACAAACAACATCCTTTTCAGGTTTTTTGCAATGAAACGACAACTACAGTTTTAGGAACTTCTTTTACCGTTAATGAAACAGAAGACGAAAAAGTAACTGTTGAACTTTATGAAGGAAGCGTTCAAATGAATGTAAAAGGCCAAGACCAAAAATGGATCTTGAAACCCGGCGAAAAATTCACTTACGGAAATCAAACGGCTTCTGTTGAAGAATTCAACCGATTTATCGATTTTGACAATGAAAAGCTTTCTGCTTTAAGCCAATATATTGAGAAAAATTATGGCTATAAAGTCATTCTTCTATCAGAAAATCTAGATCAGAAAATCACAATCCGAATCAATAAAAAAGAAGATTTAAAAACAATTGTACAATTAATATCAGAAATGTATAACCTAAACTTTGAAATAAATGAAGATTTAAAACAAATTACTTTTCAATAGAAAAGAAAAAAAGGATGCAAGCCGCGAAACTACACATCCTCCTTATATAGTCAGAATAACACGAAGTTATTCCATTCAATAATATTCAAAAATACAAAAATTCATGAAGCATATAATTTCAGCATGCTTTTTTTTACTCAGCTTAAGTATGTCTGCACAAAAGGTAAATGTTACTGTAGATCATAATATGACCTTAAAAGAATTTTTCAAACAAATTGAAAACCAAACCGATTTCAAGTTTGCTTTTACCGATCAAATTGATACCAATAAAAAATATTTTACCAAAAAAAGTACGTATAAGCAAATCGAAATTGGTACGCTCATTTCAGAATTAAACAAAACGGCAACAATCCAATTTTCTGTTGTTGGTAATAATATTTTTGTGAAACAGAAATCTCAACCTCAAAAAGCAACCAAAAAAAAAAGCAAGCTGAAAGGCCAGATTATTGATGATGAAAAACAGCCCGTTATTGGCGCTAATATTTTCATTAAAGAATTGGAAACTGGCACCGTAACGGATTATAATGGAAAATTCAGCATCGAAGTTCCAAATGGCACTTACACTTTTGTGATTAGTTATGTGGGGTTTAAAAATCAGGAAAAACAAATTACGATTTCTGATGATGCGAATATCAATTTCAATATCGAATCAGACAGTCAGCAATTGGGCGAAGTTATTGTAACTGCCAACAAAGCCACTGATATCAAAAATACTCAAATGAGCGTCAACAAGCTTTCGATGCAGGAAATCAAAAGAATTCCGGTTGCAATGGGCGAACCAGATCCTTTAAAATCAATTTTGACTTTGCCCGGAGTTACCAATGCCGGAGAAGCTTCCTCAGGATTTAACGTTCGCGGAGGCGCGGCTGACCAGAATTTGATTCTTTTAGATGGCGCTCCCGTTTATGCCGATTCACACATGTTTGGATTTTTCTCCATTTTTAATGCCGATGCCATTAGTGGTTTAGAATTGTATAAAGGCGGAATTCCTTCAAAATATGGAGGACGTGTTTCTTCTGTTTTGGATGTTACGCAACAAACCGGAGATTTTCAAAACTATAAAGTAAATGGAGGAATTGGATTAATTTCGAGCCGTCTTTTGGTTCAAGGACCAATTCAAAAAGACAAAGGTTCATTTATTGTTTCGGGCCGAACTTCGTATGCACATTTATTTTTGAAATTGGCTGACAACAAAAACTCAGCAATGTTTTATGATTTAAATGCGAAATTCAATTATCGTTTTAATGCTAGTAATAGTTTGGCTTTCTCTGGCTATTTCGGAAATGATGTTTTTGACATCAATGATCGTTTTTCGAGCAAATATGGAAATACAATGGGGATTTTAAGTTGGAAACATAAATTTTCAGATCGTTTAAACACTAATCTTTCTACATTTTACAGTGATTATAAATTCAACTTAGGACTTTCTTCAGAAAATTTTGAATGGGACAGCAATATCAAAAGCTACGGATTGAAGTACAATTGGTTTTATCAGAAATCCGACAAATTCAAAATAAACTACGGAATTGATGGTTTGTACTATAATTTCAATCCGGGAGTTGTACAGCCAACAAGCTCTGATTCGCAGTTTAATTATCAGCAATTGGACAAAAAATATGCTTTAGAAACTTCAGCATTTATCGATTTTGAAAATCAAATTACAGAGAAACTGAATTTCCGTTATGGACTTCGTTACAGTATATTTTATCGTTTAGGTTCAGAAGAAATCAGTACTTATGAAAACGATCAGGCTGTGGTTTTTAATCCGCTTTATAATATTTATCAGGAAGGAACTCCAACTGGTTCTGTATATTATGGAAAAGGAAAAAAGATTAGCAGTTTCAACAATTTTGAGCCTAGAGCAGCTTTGTCTTATGCGTTCAACGAAAATACTTCGGTAAAAGCAAGCTACAACAGAATGGCGCAATACATTCATATTTTGTCGAATACGCAGTCGCCTCTGCCAATGAGTATTTGGACGCCAAGCGGGCCTTTTACCAAACCACAAATGCTGGATCAATATGCGATGGGTTATTTCAAAAATTTCAAAGACGGAGATTATTCTTTTGAGGGAGAATTATTTTATAAAAACGTTCAAAACCGAATTGATTACATTGATGGAGCTGATGTTTTGGCCAACAACAATATTGAACAAGTTATCCTAAACGGAAAAGCCAGATCGTACGGAATGGAGTTATTACTTCGAAAAAACACAGGAAATTTCACCGGATGGATTTCCTACACGCTATCGCGCGCCGAACAAAAAACACCGGGAAGAACTCCAGATGAACCAGGAATTGCAAACGGCGACTGGTATTTATCTGGGTATGACAAAATGCATAATTTGAGCGTTGTTGGTAGTTATGAATTTAGTCCAAAATGGTCTTTTAATGGAAATTTCACCTTGCAGTCAGGTCAACCGGTAACGTATGCAAACGGTTATTATGAATTTGGTGGTATTCACGTTCCTAATTATTCTTTGAGAAACGAGAACAGATTACCGCTTTTTCACCATTTAGATGTTGCCGCAACTTATACGCCAAGACCAGAGAAAAAGAAAGGCTGGCAAAGCTATTGGGTATTCAGCATTTACAATATTTATAATCGAAAAAATGCAGCTTCAATGAATTTTACAACCAATGAAGATACGGGAATGAATGAAACCAGAAGGCTTTCAATCTTCGGAATTGTACCTGGGGTTTCTTATAATTTTAAATTTTAATGCTATGAAAAAATTAAAAAAATACAGCATCATGAATAAAGCATTGGCATTATTGAGTCTTTTTTCGGTTTTGTTTTTCAGTTCGTGCGAAGAAGTCGTAAATCTCGATTTGGAAACTGGCGAAACTAAACTTGTAATTGATGCCGAAATTGTATGGAAAAAAGGAACTTCAGGAAATGAACAAACCATTAAAATCAGCAAAACAGCTCCATATTATAATGGCTCCACGCCAAAAGTCTCAGGTGCACAGGTTAGAGTTGAAAACAGCAATGGCGATGTCTTTACTTTTACCGAATCTGAAGCAGGAATTTACAAATGCACCAATTTTGTTCCTGTAATCAACATGGATTACAAATTGTTTGTTCAGGCCGAAGGACAAAGTTATACAGCTGTCGAAAAACTGACTTCGGCAACTCCAATTGATAAAATAGAACAAAAAATCGTTCCTGATTTTGGCGGAAAAGATGCAATTGAAGTCACATTTTATTATAAAGATCCAGCAGATCAAGTCAATTTTTATTTGACCGATTATCAAAGTGAATTTTTAATTTTTCCGGAATATGAAATCACAAACGATGATTTTTATAACGGAAACGAAATCAGTACAAGATATTCCAATGAAGACATGAAGCCAGGAAATACTTTAAAGATTTTGCATCGCGGTATTTCTAAAAACTTTTTCAATTATATGAAATTGATTTTAGAAGCTTCAAACTCAAATCCTTTTCAGGTTCCTCCAGGAAATATTAGAGGAAACATTGTAAATACAAACAATGTCAATAATTATGCATTAGGTTATTTTAGATTATGCGAAGCTGATCAGGTTTCATATTTAGTAAAATAGATTTTTCCTAAAAACACAAAAGGCTGTTTCAAAAGAATAGCTCCTTTTTTACAAGCTTCAGAGAAGCTAAATATCTATAGTAAAGAATATACGTTTTACAATATAAAGCTCCATCGGAGCGACATACTTTTAGATTATGAAAAAAGATGTCGCTCCGATGGAGCTTTTTTATCTATCTTATTAAAATGCTATAAATATTTTACCCCGCTGGGTTTTTTATCTGCAAAATATTTTTATAAATATTCTGGCAAACCAAAAGAATTGCCCTTTTGAGACCGCACTTTATATTTAAATCAATCCTAAAATTTTGCCATAAGAAATCGCTGCTTTATGAACTTGAACGGTCCAATCTTCGGCGGCATTATCATCAGCTCCATCAGAAATATATTTTAGGCATAAAAATGGAATTTTTTCTTTCATTGCAATCATTGCTAAAGCATAAGCTTCCATATCAACAACATTATAGGCATCAGAAGAATGTTCCATTTCGAAATTATCTCCCGTTCCGCAAATTCCTTCTTTCCTATCATCCATCAGCAAACCATATTCTAAAACTGGAGGCAAACCAGATAATGGCGTTTCATATAATGCAAAACCCAAACCACGAACATCCATGTCTCGTTGTACGAATTTGGTACAGCAAATTACTTCGCCTTTTTGAAAACTGCTGCTTCCCGCAGATCCAAGATTTATGATTATAGAAGGCTTTTTGTTTTGAATTGCTTTCGTCAATTCGTAAGCTGCATTTACTTTTCCAATTCCGGTAAATAAAGTGTTGTTTTCTTTAAAAACTTCTGCTGCTTCAGATTCAAGAGCAAAACAGAATAGTATATCTTCAACGGCAAAAGATTCCGTTTGATTAATTTTTATCATGATTGATTTTGATTTTCAGTTGGCAAAAATACGTTAAAATTCAATGAGAGAATAATTCTTTTTGCTTCCTAAACCAATCTGAAATCACAAAATCAATTCTTCAAAAATTGGATCTTGCATAAGTGCTGCAGATAATAATTCCATTGATTTTTTGGAAGCATGTACCTGCCATTCCAAAGTAACATGATCTTGATTGCAACGCTGAATAATCAATTTTGATTTTATATCATATTGAGAAAAAAGTTCTTTACATTTTTTATGACCGTCTTCGCCACGCTTAAATGTGATACGAAGTATTTTATGTTCATTGCTAATATCAATCTTATCTTGCAAAACGGTAAGCATTGTCAAAATCAGAAGAATCATTAATGCCGCACAAGCCGAAGCAAAATAATAACCTGCTCCTACGCCCATGCTCACCGCCGCAACTGACCAAATTGTCGCAGCAGTTGTAATACCGCTAACATGGCTGTCTGATCTAAAAATTACTCCTGCACAAAGAAAACCTAAACCTGTTACAATGTTCGAAGCAATTCGGTCCGGATTTCCGGCTCCGCCAATCCAAACTGACATGAATGTAAAGAAACAAGCTCCCACAGAAATCATTATTGTAGTCCGAAGACCTGCCGCTTTTCCTCTATATTCTCTTTCAGCTCCAATTAAAGCTCCCCAAAATGCCGCTAAAAGCAATCTAATGACGATTTCTATTTCCATTTAAGTCTTTTATTTTTCAAGTTAAAATTACGGAAAAAACACAAAACCTTCAAAATCAAAAATGATTCTGAAGGTTTTGAACTTTATTTTAAATTGTCATTTAGCGTAAATGTAATCTTTAGTTTTTTCAACACATAGAAACATAGATTTTATTTAATAAATAATAGGGATTGGAAAGAAACTAGTTTCTAACACATAGCCACTATGTTTATTTTAAACAAGTAAAACGCCTTTCTAACCATCCTAAATCTATGTTTCTATGTGTTAGAATAAATAAGTGTTTTTAATTGTCCTTATATTCTTTTTCTTTTTGCGCATACCAATCTTTCATGACATAAAAAGCTTTCTTTTTAATTCCGCCGCTTGAAATCAAACCTTTTCTGTTAAAGAAATCTTGAATATCTGGCAATTGTCTTCTTGGTGATCTAAAATCAACTAAAATCCAAGGTGAAACTCCGGCCAAACCTTCAATTCGATTGAACATTTGCGTATTCTGAATATACAACTCTTCTTGATATTCCTCGTTCCAACGTTCTTTCTTGTCGCCGTGCAAACCTTGCAAAGCCTCGCCTCCAAATTCGCTTATAATTACGGGTTTGTTGTACGGAATTACCCATTGCATGTCCTTGCAAGATTCATTTGTTCCTCGATACCAACCAAGATATTGATTGAAACTCACAATATCAACATATTCGTTCATATTGTCTTGCAATGTATTGATGTTGTTTGGGCTTTTTGTCACTTCCATCGCCATGCTTATTAAGCGGGAATTGTCTTGCGTACGAGCATATTTCGCCAATTTGCTTAAAAAAGCATCTCGGTCGTCACCATGTGGCGTTTCATTTGCAATTGACCAAATTACGATACCACAACGATTTTTATCTCGGTATATCATGTCGTGCAATTGATGCTCTGCATTGGCATAAGTATCTGGATTTGTCCATGAAATAGTCCAATAAACTGGAACTTCTGACCAAATCATTAATCCCATTTTTTCTGCTTCTTTCACCATATTTTCATTGTGCGGATAATGCGCTAAACGAACATAATTGCAACCCAATTCTTTTGCCCAAGTCAGCAAAGTATGAGCATCTTCTGTTGACCAAGCTCTTCCCGATCTAAAAGGCGCTTCTTCGTGAATACTTATGCCTCGCAAAAAGACTTTTTTTCCGTTTAACAGAATTTCTTTTCCTTTTGTTTCAATCGTTCTGAAGCCAATTTGGTCCACTAAATTTTCATCTGCCTTGCTAATTTTTACTTCATATAATTTTGGAATTTCTGGTGTCCACAAAACTGGATTGGCTTTGATTTCAAAATAAGCCATTCCTTTCGCATCAGTCTTGATCTCTTTTTTGATTTTTAATTCTGGAATTGAAACCGAAACCGATTCGTTTGCTGTTTCATTATTTAATTTTATCCAACCCGAAATTTTTTCGTTTTTGTTCAATTGAACCAAATAATCTTCAATATAGGTATTCGGAACTTGCGCTAAATTTACATCTCTTGTAATTCCGCCATAATTCCACCAATCCATATTTACGGTCGGAACATTGTCTTTATGACGTTTGTTATCTGCTTTTACTACTACAAAATTATTTCCGTCAACAAGCAAATTGGTTACATCAAAATTAAAAGGCGTATAACCGCCAATATGAGTTCCTGCCAGTTTTCCGTTTACATATACTTTTGCATCATAATTTACAGCTCCAAAATGAAGAATGCCTTTGGTTTTGGCATCTTTTTTATAATTAAAGTCTTTTTCAAACCAAACTGTTCCTTCATAAAAAAACAATCTTTCATCTTTTGAATTCCAATCTGACGGAATCTGCATGACTGCCGAGGTTGCAAAATTATATTCTGAAAGTTCTGTCGTATTGAATTTTTTGTTTTCGAAAAATCCATTGCTTTTTAAAGGCATCAAACGATAATCATAATATCCGTTTTCGAGCGGATCAACAATATAACGCCATTGTCCGTTTAAGTTAATATTGTTTCTTGCCGAAATATTTGACAAAAGTGGCACTTCCTGCGCTATTGTTTTTCCGATAAACAAAAAAGCAAAGCACAGCATTATAATTTTTCTCATAACTAAAATCATTTATTTTTTTTTTCGAAATTCTTAACCGCTAAAGTTAAATTTTTATCCTAAAAATTAGGGATACAAAAGTTCAGATTTTATTGAAAACACCCCATCAAATACTTATCAGTTAAAGGCTAAAAACCATCTTTTTCTAGGTTTTACAACCGAAATTATTAATTTTAACAAAAAACTGATCATTCTAAAAAATTACTTCTTCCGATAAAGAATCAATTTCACATTTTCTTCATTTTTAGAGTTTGTTTTTTTATCCGTATTTACCTTAAGCATTTATGCCTAAATGCAAAATTTTTAATAATAATGTTTTTTTTCGTTAACAAAATCACTAACTTGTTTATGCTTAAGAATTTGGTATAATAATTTTCTTATTTGCACGCTTTAATTCTATATTTTCTGAAGCAAATTTAAATTCCCCGAAATAAATTTTACTAAAGGCCCTTATTTTATTACAATTAAAAAAAATAAAACTATGCGAGTATCAGTTATCCGAAAAAACATAAAATTTACCCCAGATTCCAGAAGAGTTGTTGCCCGATATTTTATGAATGGCGACGAACGAACCCAGCAGATGGTAGCACGGATAATGATGCTAGATGAAAAACAAGTTTATGACACTTTAGAACAAACCCTTCGTGAATTTGCCAGAAGACACCGAAATATTTCAGCTATATTTTTCAAGCACTGCGAGAAAATAAGACCTCTAATTGAAGCCATGCAAATTGACTATGAAGCACTTTCTATAAATCGAAAAATGCTAATAGGTTCATACTGCACAATGGAATACGCAATTGAATCGGCGGCAATATTCAATCCTTCAATTATCGAAGATTTTGATCAATCTGGGCTTGAAGTGGGAGAAAAACGTGTGATTATTTCATTTAGAGCAACAGGCGAAGGACATATTTCGTCTATTGTCTTTAGAAGAGGAATTCTCGATAAAGACAATAATTTACAAATAATGAAGATTGGCAATCAAATTGACAAAGCCGAAATTGAACATAAAACGTTGTTAAATAAAGAACGATTTCTAACGAAGTTGTCTGAAATGCACACCACAAACAAATACATTGACCAAATTATGCAGGATTTGCCTGATGCGTTTGAATTTGTTGTTTTAAAAAATATGGTTAATACTGCTTTAAGTGATCCTTCCATTCGTCAGGAACGACGAACTGCGCTTGAAGAAATAATTTGGCTCGCCAATTCATTTTATGATGTTCAGTTCAGCCATGATTCGGATATAACTGAACGTGTCATTTTTCCGATTTCCGAATCAGAAAGCCGCGGTATTGAAGATGCACGTTTTGTTCGCTTTACAGATGATGACGGTTCTTCTCGCGTTATGGCAACCTATACCGCATACAACGGACATGCGATCTTACCAAAACTAATTTTGACCGAGGACTTTTATAGTTTTAGAGTATTGCCTTTGCACGGCGATGGCGCTCAGAATAAAAATTTGGCATTGTTTCCTAAAAAAATCAATGGAAAATATGCTATGCTTGCCCGAATTGACGGCGTCAACAATTATATTATGTACTCCGAGCGAGCAACACAATGGAACAATCCCATTCTTTTGCAAGAACCACGTTATAGTTGGGAATTGACGCAAATAGGAAACTGCGGTTCGCCATTATGGACAGAAGAAGGCTGGCTTGTTATCACTCACGGTGTGGGCACAATGCGACGTTATTGCATAGGTGCATCACTTTTTGATCTCGATGACCCTTCAAAAGAAATTGGAAGACTTCAAGAACCGTTGCTTGCGCCACTGGAAGATGAACGCGAAGGTTATGTACCAAACGTAGTATATTCTTGTGGTGCGATTATTCATAATAACAGTTTAATTTTGCCTTATGCCGTTTCTGATTATTCTTCGACTTATGCGACTGTCAATCTAACCGAATTGTTAATTGCTTTGAAAAATAGCAGGTATTAAACTTATCTCAAACTTTAATCAAATCTAAAATCCACGTTAAAATCAGTGTTGAATAGCTGTTTTTCCGCATAAAAAAATACTTTTGTCTAAAACCACATTTCTGCTTTGAAAGCGAAATCAAAAAGACATTTGTATGGATAATGAAAAATTTATTTTCTGCCTTGAAGGCGTTCCTGATGTAGATGATTTTACTACAACCGATGTGGTCAAAAATCTTGAAGAAATTGCAATTAACCAAGGTATTTCCAGCATTCATAAAACCTGCGACACTATTGAAGGTCTTGAGGAAAGTTTAAACACCTTATTGTATGATGATCACAACTTTAAAGATTATGAGATCATTTATTTGGTGATGCCAGGACAAGAAAACAACATTTGCCTTCATGATTATTATTACAGCATTGAGGAAATAGCAGAACTTTTTGAAGGAAAAATGAAAGGAAAGATTATTCATTTTGCCAATAAAAAAAGACTCGACCTTAACGACGAAGAAGCACAATATTTTCTAGACATAACTGGTGCGCGCGCCATTTCGGGTTACGGATCTACTTATAACAAAATTGCAAGTTGCAGTACAATTGACAAGGCATTTTTTAGCTTGTATCAAGAAAATGATGACCTTACTGAAATGGTCGAAGAGTTGTACCAAAAACATTATGCACTCTGTAAATTGCTTGATTTCAGATTATATTATTAGATATGAAATCAAAGCCGATTGAAAAAATAAAAACCTATAGCCCAAAAGGATTTCGAGAGAAGTTTTTAGGAGAAGACAATCCTATTCATTTACTTTTCAAATCGAATTCTGATCATTTTTTCTGTCTTGAAATTGAAGAAATGATGCACATGCAGCACCCCGTTCCTCCTTCTAAACATTCTTGCCATACTTTGATTTTTATTTCATCTGGTCAGCACGTTATGAAATTAGGTTATCAGGAATATACAACCACGAATAATGAAATAATTGTGGTGCCGGCAGGACAAATTTTCTCGCTTGATAATGTCAACAATATACACAATGGCTATGTTTGTCAATTTCATCCAGAAATTATGGTTGGAAAGCATGGTAGCCGCGAACTTCTTAACGATTTTGATTTCTTAAAAATTTCAGGAAATCCAAAAATACTTTTGCCATCAGAAGATGTTCCGTTGATTACCACTATTTTCAAGAGACTGCAAAAAGAGTATTCAGATAATGATAATGCAAATTTAAATATTGTTCAAACGTATTTATTTGCTTTGTTTTATGAAATGAACAAGAATGCCGTTCAGTCGCCTAAGAGTCTTTCGGCTTCAGAAATTATTACAAGCAAATTCAAAGAATTGATTCATGTTCACATCAAAACACATCATCAAGTCAATCATTATGCTTCTTTGCTAAGTGTCACGCCTAATCATTTAAACAAATGTGTGAAAACGGTAACCGGCAAATCGGCAGTAAAATGGATTGACGAGAACATATTATTGGAAGCCAAATATTTGCTCTTTCAAACTACGCTTTCAATCAATGAAATTGCAGCGCAGGTAGGTCATGAAGACCAATCTTATTTCAGTCGTTTTTTCAAAAAACACGAAGGAGTTTCTCCTATTCAATATCGAAAAATGATTGATAAATCCTAATTTTAGATTATAGAATCCTATTTCATCGAAATACATTTTCAGAAATTTGCCCATCAAATACTGCTAATTATGATTTATGTTTTCAAAACTACTGTTGATAGTCAAACAAAATTAGAACAAGCTTCTGCCCTTCTTGACGAACTACTGCCAAAAACTTCATGGAATTTTGACCTCGAAGATTGTGATAATATCCTACGAATTGACAGCGAACACGAAATAACCGATTTAGTTTTAAACAATGGCCTTTTTGAATGTGTTGAATTAGAGTAATTCTTCAAAAATAAAAAAGGGATGCAGTTTAATTGCTGCATCCCTTTTCAAACTAACTATAAAAATATTTATTTAAGCCATTGTGGATCTCCGATTTTTTTATCTTTTATCGATTGATTTCCAACTGTAAAATTCCCTCCCGCTGCATTTGTAAATTGCGGATCTAAGGTTGTTGCAGAAGCATCAGGTCTGTTATTGCTTCCTACTAGCGCCAAATTAGGAGAATTGAAATTATTATTATTCAAAAATGTCGGTGCTGCAGTTGCAGTTGAGTTTGTATAAACTGCAGATCCAACCGCAAACAATGTGTTACGCACTATTGATGCATTTGAAACAAAACGTAAATACAAGATTCTACTTGCAAGTGGTAATGTAGGTGTATATATTGTACATTGATCAATTAACACATTACTTGTTAAACCTGTTCCAGAAAAACCTCCATTAGCAGGAAGAACAGCATCTAGCCTAACAAAATCACGTGATGAACAGGTATCGAATGTACTTTTTGTTAAAGAAACATTTGCAACAAAAGTAGCTCTAAAGTCAACAAAATCAGCCGAACCGGCAGTATTTACATTTTTAATAGTACTGCCATCAACAGTAAATGATTTTAATTTAGCTGTAGCATTTCCATACATTAATTGAGAAGGAAAATCGTGAACATTAGAATTACTTATTAAAACATCTCCTAATTGTGTTGGAGCAGCAGTGCTTATTGCTATTGCAGCACCTGTTAAACCGCTTCCGCTCATATCTACATCAATCAAAGAGAAATTTACCACTTCACTTGCATTTGCAGGATTATTAGCTAGAGTGAAATTAAGTTTTAATTTTGGTTTATTTTCTGTTCTAAGACCTCTAATGGTTATTGTCTTATTTATAGCTACTAATCCCGTCTGAGTTGTATAGTCTCCAGGCATTAGAACAAGAACAGAACCAGTTGGAGAATCAGTAATTTTTTGAATTAAATTATTGTCTTCTGCTTTAACCAAAATGCCAGTTCCGATATCAATTCCAGTTGTAAAAGTTGCTGTACCACGTTTCTTTGTTCCGTTTAACAAAGTTGCAGTATATTTAGTTTCTCCTGTTAAACCTTTAATAACAGCAACTCCGGCCGTTTTTTCAGCTGCCGTAATTGTATGAGAAATTCCGCCTGGCTCAACAGTAATTTGAGTTACATTACTATTTGGAACCCATCTTAAAGTTACTTGCGTTGCTTCAATATCTGATGCCGGTACTGGCGAAACAAAAAGCTGCTCAGACAAAGTTGTAGCTGTAGTAACCGACCATTTAGAATCTTCTAAACCAGTTGCACTTACTGCTTTTACTCGAATCGAATAAACTGTTTCTCCTTCAAGCTGCACTTTTACAGGCAATTCAGATGGCGCAACATTTACTGTTTTAAAAATAGTTTTAAAGTCAGGATCATCTGCACTGAATTGCACTACATAATGATCTGCATCTGGTTTTACAGTCCAATTCAACTCTACTGAAGTCTCATTTCTAACCGTCGCTTTAAGTTCTATTGGAGAAAACGCTCTGTTTACATCCAAAGTGTCAATTACTCCTTCATTAAAAGTGTCACAACTTGAAAAGGCAGTCATGAACAATAATGCCGCAATTGCTCCTTTCATAATATATTTTGTTTTCATACTCTTACTTTATTAATTCACAAAAGGTTAATACCCATAATCATTAGTCAATTTCCCGTTACTTCCATCTAGGAATACTTGCCAAATTGGCCAAAATTGTCTGTTATCAGGATTAACTCCTGGTTTGTACAAAGTATTGATTTTAGTATCTGCTGCAGCGCCTGTCCATGTCCATGCGAAGCTGGTATAACCTGTTCCTGGATTTGTAGTTTCTCCACGATTTAAACCATAAATATCAAGACTTACGTTATCTGCTTTAAATTTATAATATAAAGTAGATGGAACATCAGCATACTTTCCTGAACGAGTCGACAAATCTTTCATATTTGCCTTAGCTTCGTCCATTTTTGCTTTAAGTAAATTCCAACGAATAAGATTTTGCTTACGCTCCATTTCACCTGTAAACTCATATTTGTTTTCATCAACAAGCGCTTTAAACATAGCATCTTTTGTTGTAAAAGCATTTACATAAGCCTCAACTTTAGCAGGTTGGTCCGCAGCAGCAAATGCTCTTGCTCTTACTGCTTTTAAATATGGCGCTGCCGCCGCTGGTCCTTCTATTTCGTTTGCAGCTTCTGCAGCAATTAATAAAACTTCAGCATAACGCATGTAAATTTTATTCACACCATCATCATTTGTTGAAGTCACAAAACGCGTCATCCACTCGTAACGGTATTTCCCAAAATACCATGTATTTAATGCTCCTAATTCTTGTTTCGCTATGTTGTTTACAGCAGTTCCATATTTATAAGGAACACAAGTAACATCTCTTCTTGTATCTTTTTGATCATAGTCATAGAAAACAGTTGGAAGCGGTCCTGCTGTTCCTCCACGGTTTGCTCCATTTGCATGAAACTGGTCGTTTGTAGTATGGCGCACTGCAAAAGTGAACAACATACGTCCTCTACCATCTGAGAAAGGAAGTTCCCATAATGATTCTCCTCCCGCTGTCAAATATTCTTGATTGTATTTTCTCCAAAATGTCTCAAATGAAGATTCCAAATGCGCTGATCCACTTGCAATAACCGAACGCGATTCAGCTAATGCCAATGCATACATATTTGCCACTGATAATTCAGGATCTGTACTTCTTCTGATTCCGTCAGGATATTGCTGATACCCACTTGCATCCATCGCTAAACGTGCGCGGAAACCTTTTACGAAAGCTTTATTAATTCTTTCTACACTAGTAGTCTCTTTAGTTTCACCTGGCCAAGGAACTAATGTTGCCGCTTCAGCCAAATCAGCCAAAAGTTGTTTGTAAATCACATCACGGCTTGTTTTTCCAACATAAATAGTTGCATTATTTAATGGCTCAAACCTTCCTGGAACATCTCCCCAAGCTTTCACCAAATCAGCATAATAAATTGCTCTCAAAGTCAAAGCTTCTCCTAATAAATATCCTAATTGAGATCCAGGAGTTGGATTACCATAAGTACGCAAACCACGAATACAAATGTTAGCACGCTCAATACCTGAATAACTCATTGCCCACGAATTATTTGCCGTATTCATTTGTGAATTATTTGGTTTTGCATCATAGGTACACAAATCTGAAGCATCACTTACAGTTTGCGAAGAGTTGTACCATTCTGTATCTGTATTCAATCCGTAAAAAGGAAGAAAACGTCCTCTGTAAGAGTTGGTTTCAGCAAATGGAATTTTGATTCCATCAATTGCTGCTGATGCCAAATCTGGGCTAGAAAAAATAACTGATTCGTCTAAGGTTGATTTTGCCGGAGCATCTAAATAATCGTCTGAGCAAGAAGCAAAAAGGCTTGCAATAAATATTCCTGCTATTAATATTTTATGTTTCATCTTGTGAAAGTTTTACTGAATTAAAAATTAAGGTTTAGACCAAAGATCAACTGTCTGCTTCTCGGATAAGCTGAATAATCAACTCCCGGTGTATAAGGCGTGCTTCTTCTAGTTGAAGATTCTGGATCTGGACCTGAATAGTTCGTCCAAACAAAAACATTACTTGCTGTAAAATAAAATCTCAACTTAGAAACTCCTAAAGCAGAAGTCAAAGCATTTGGAGTTGTATAACCCAAACTCAAAGTATTAAGTCTTAAGAAAGATCCGTCTTCAACTGCCCAATCACTAAATACATAGCGAGGCATATAAGGCGACCACATTGTAGTGTTTGCATTTAAAGCAGTCAATGCTGTAGGATCTGTTACTAATTGTCCTGTGTTTGGATCAAGATTTGTCCATCTTTTTCCATCAGCCATTTCTGTGCTTAAATTTCTATATTGTCCATTCGGAATTGAAGAAGCAAATTCAATTTTATTTGCGTTGTACACATCGTTTCCAATACTCCAGTTGAAAGCAGCAGAAAGATCGAATCCGTAAGCATTTGCATTTAACACCATACCACCTGTGCTTTTTGGATTTGCATTTCCAATAACAGTCAAATCATTTGCATTTACTTTTCCGTCACCATCAATATCTTTTAATTTCATAGCACCTGGCTGCATTTTACCAACTACTGTTGAACCGTCTGGCACTCCACTTTTTAAAGTATAAGCTCCTGCAGCGTAATCAAAGTCGCTTACTTCATAACGTCCATCGCTCTTATATCCGTACATGATACCTAATGGCTGTCCTACGTTAACTAAATAATCTCCTGTAATTGATGACGAAGCCCATCCAGATGACGCAGTAAAGTTATTCATTACTCCAAGTGAGTTGATTTTATTAGTATTAAATGCAGCGTTGAAAGATACACTTACACCGTACTTTTCTCTTTCAATAAGGTTAAGATTCAAAGTTGCCTCAACTCCACTGTTTTGAATTTCACCCATATTTCTGTATTGGTTGTCATAACCTCCAGAGATTGGGAAAAGCATTAATAAATCTTTTGTTTTATTTTTATAAACCTCTACCGATCCTGTTACTTTGTTTTTGAACAAGTCAAAATCTAAACCGATATTTTGTGTAACTGTAGTTTCCCATTTTAAATCTGGATTTGCCATTGTTTTAGAAGCTGCCCAGAAATTATCAACACCATTAATCCAAGTAGATGTAGAAGAAATGAAACTTTGAACCATTTGTCCAGTTGGAATATTATTGTTTCCAGCCTCACCATAACTCACTCTTAATTTAAGCAAATTGATCCATGAAGCATCTTTCATAAACTCTTCTCCTGAAATTTTCCAAGCTGCTGCTGCTGCAGGGAAGAATCCCCATTTATTGCTGCCTAAGAATTTACTAGATCCATCGGCACGGTACGTTGCTGTAAGAAGATATTTGTCTTTATAGTCATAATTTGCACGTCCGAAGAAAGAAAGCAGTTTGTCATCTGGATAATAAAAATTATCAACTGAAATTGGCGTACCCTGAGAAGTTAATTTTTTTGCTTCATCTAGTTCAAAAGATAATGGATAACCTTGAATTGTACTTGTAAGGTCATTTCTTTGATAGTTAATACTTTCTTCTCCAAAAAGGAATTTCAAATTATGATTTTCACCAACTAATTTTTTCAAATCATAATTTAAAGTATTCGCATTTCTAAAACGAGTATCTTTTCTGTCCACCATAATCATCGCAGGCATATTTTGTCTTTCTGCTGCTGGATTATTTTTTACATAATACGTTGTACGTCCGTAGAAACGGTAATCTTGGTAGTTATAGTTGTCTAAACCTAACTCTGATTTAAAAACTAAATCTTGAGTCAATTTCCAAGAAAAACTTCCTAATGTATTAAAGTTTTTTCTGAACTGTTGACGGTTATTATCTGTAATAGCTACGAAAGGGTGCGTTAAATTTGCGGCAACAGCTTCATCTGTATCATCAGTAGTCAAACCTGGGACTGGAATTGGAGCATATCCAACAATATTTTTCAAACGAGAATCTGCTGATGAAACCTCATTTTGCTCGTTCATACCAGCACCATTAATTTCTGTATCTGAGTAACGAACTGTAAAACTTAAATCAATTTTATCAGAAGCTTTGCTGTTTAAGGCAAGAGATAAATTGTTTCTGTTGAAATCAGATCCCAACATAATTGCTTTTTCGTCATAATGAGCATAGTTGAAATTATAGTTTATTTTATCAGATCCACCACGAATAGACAAGTCACGGCTTTGAACTTCACCTGTACGTCCAAAAACTTGTTTTTGCCAGTCGTTTCCTTTCATGCCTTTGTATTGGTCATAATCTTGCCAGTTACCAAAATATTTTGTGTAAGAACTTGGGTTACTCAAAATAGTTTTGTCTGTTTGATCAAGCAATGCATACTCATATTGCCATTTCACATAATCTTCAGGAGATGTAACAGGAATCGTATTTGTCATCTGTTTCATTCCGTAGAACATATTGAAGTTTACTGCAATTTTACCATCTTTACCTTTTTTCGTAGTAACAATAATAACTCCATAAGCTCCTCTAGAACCATAGATTGCTGTAGATGATGCATCTTTCAAGACTGTCATAGTTTCAATATCAGAAGCAGAAATATCATTAAGACTGTTTACCGGAAATCCATCAACGATATATAATGGAGATGCATCTTGGCTTAAAGAACCGTTTCCACGAATTCTAACTTGAATATTCGAATCTGGCGAACCTTCAGAAGAAGTTACCGATACTCCGGCAATACGCCCAGTTAAAGCTTCTGCAACGTTAGGAACCGGAATTTTGCGCACCTCATTTCCAGAGAATGTCGCAACTGCTCCAGTCAAATCAGATTTCTTTGAAGTTCCATATCCAATTACAACAACCTCATTCAAGTTATTAGAATCTTCGGTCAGAACTACATCAACTTTCGTTTTTCCTGCTGCAGGAATTTCTTTGGTTCCAAATCCGATAAATGAAAAAGTCAAAACAGCTTTAGGATTAGTCAATTTGATCTTATAACGTCCGTCAAAATCTGTAGAAACACCGTTTTTAGTTCCTTTTTCAAGCACATTAACTCCCGGCAAAGTAAGTCCGGCAGCGTCCTTAACTGTTCCTTCTATAGTTGTAGTCTGTGCATTTACCTGACTACTCATAAGCAAGCACAATAAGAAAACAAGTACAGAGCAATAGTTTGCTCCTTTGTTTAATAATTCTTTAAAGTTCATGGTTTATTGTTTAAGTTATTAAATGGTTAATCGTAATTTATGTGGTTTTGAAATTTTAATTTTTGATGTTTTTACTGTCTTAATTTTAAAAAAACTCAATAACAGCAAGGTTTTTCAATCGATTTCGCTTTTGAAAAATAAGTTGCAATCAACAAAAATCAAATCATGTAATCGATTACACAAACATAGATATTTTTTTCATATAAAAAATTAATTTTCATAAAAATTTGCTAAAAAAAATTACATATCAAAAATAAAAGCACTTTTTTATACCACAAATGCAATTTATATTATGAATAAATAGTAATTATATTATTGTCAAATATTAATTTCTTTCGTTTTTATCAAAAAAACAATCGATTACATGAAAAAAAAATATTCAATCAATTTTTATAGAAGAAGAAAAACAAAACACATTGCGAAGCCCTAAAAATCCAATTAATTCCTACAATATCATCCAAAGCCATTGCCTAAATTTAAAATTGAATTCAAAAAAAAAGCCCTTAAACAATTAAGTTTAAGGACATTTGAATAATGGATTCGTTTTTTTTTTAAGCGCGCTGCAGTTGTAAATTTGCTTTGTGTTTTTGCATTAAAGTAAAAGTAATTATCATTCCGGTGATAGCCATTGCAATACCTATAAGATTGGGTGAAGCAAAGTTATAACCTGCTGCCAAAGGAAGTCCGCCAAGAAAAGCTCCCAAAGCATTTCCAATATTAAAACTTCCTTGAAGCGCTGCCGAAGCAATCATTTCAGCATCTTTAGCTGTTTTGATCATTAGCATTTGAATTGGTGCGATAACTGAAAAAGAAATTGCTCCCGTCAAAAATGTTAGAAATAACGAAATATATTGATTGAAAGAGAAAAAGTAAACCATCAACAAATCAAGAACCATTACGAACAATAATGCAAGTACGGTTGGAGCTGGTGAATATTTATCAGCTAATTTCCCTCCCAGAAAATTCCCGACAACCATTCCTAATCCCGCCAAGATTAAGATTGAAGAAACATCTTCTGGCGAAAATTTAGAAATATTAATTAATAGCGGCGCAATATAACTGATCCAGGCAAACAATCCTCCAAAACCAATTGCAGTAATTCCGATGATTAACCAAGCTTCAGTTTTTTTGAAAAATTGTAATTGCGTTTTCATATTTACATCACCGGCTTTCTCCAATTTTGGCATCCATAAAGAAATAAACAAAAATGTCAATAAACCAACAATTGCAATTAATATAAAGGTATAACGCCAAATAAAATGATGCCCAATATAGGTACCAATTGGCACACCAATTAGGTTAGCAATTGTCAAACCAGCAAACATAATGGAGATGGCCTGTGCTTCTTTTCCTTTATCAGCCAAGCGACTGGCAACAACCGCTCCAACTCCAAAAAAGGCTCCGTGTGGCAATCCAGAAAGAAATCTCGAAGCAAACAAGAAATTATAATTTGGCGCAATTATCGAAAGTGCATTAAAAACGGTCAGCATTAGCGCCAAAATCAAAAGCATTTTTTTTGGCGGAAAATTGCGTCCTAAGATTACTAATAAAGGCGCTCCAATAACAACTCCAAGTGCATAAGACGAAATTAAATATCCAGCAACCGGAATTGAAACTTTCATATCTGAAGCAATATCTGGGAGTAATCCCATCATTACAAATTCTGTAATTCCAATAGTTAACCCTCCTAAAGAGAGTGCAATAAGACTTTTTTTCATTTTGATTCAATGTAGAAAGGAATAGATTTCTACGACGCAAAATTAACACCGTTAAGCGAATTAAAAATTGTATATTTGTGATATAAAATTGTATAATTAAGTTATGCCGAAATTAAATCAGTTTAAAACGCTTGTCCTTGACGAATTTGAAGAAGAAAAATTTCACCTTCCTCCACATACACATACGTATTACGAAATCATATACATTAAGAAAGGGAGCGGGATTCATCATCTAAATAATAATCTTCTGCCTTACAAAGCGGGCGACTTATTTGTGATTTCGCCAGACGATGAACATTATTTTGACATAAAGAAAAGCACTCGATTCATCTTTATCAAATTCACTGACAATTATTTCAATTCTAAACAGAATTTAACTTGCGATGAATTTTTATTGAATACTCCCGAAAGTTTCATGCGCGATAAAATCTTAAAAGAAACGGTTTTGAAATTTGATGAACCTTGCAGAACAATTTTAAAAAATACTGTCGAAAATATTGTAACCTATGATAAGTATATCGATGTTACCTCTTCTCCGATTGTATTTTATCAGATTCTTTCGATTTTTGGTTTAATCAAAGAAACTATCCGCTGCATGAACCTTCAGATGAAATCGGCTCATTTTGATAGTGAACAAATTGCCAATTATATTCATCAGAATATTTATCAGCCCAAATTGGTTCAGGTAAAAGTTATTGCAGAACATTTTAATATTGCGCAAACCTATTTTAGCGCTTATTTCAAAAGGACTTTTGGTGTCAGTTATCGAGAATATATTCATAATTTAAGATTGGCTTTAATCGAAAAAAGATTTCACAACAATAAATTGCCGATTAAACAGATTGCGCATGAATTTGGCTTTACAGACGAAAGTCATTTGACCAATTATTTCAAAAAACGTAAAAACATGAAACCGACAGATTTCAAAAAACTCTAGTTAGCAAAATCTTAAAAAGTAATTTCCTCGAACATTTTTAGCTAAATTTGTGCTACTAAAAACAATTTCTTTGGAAAAGAAAATCCATATAATGATGCTTTTTATAATACTCAGTTTCTTTTGGAACCCGAGTTATACTTACGCATGCCATTCTGGACACTCTAAAGAAATTGTTGCCAAAGAAGAAAACAGCTGTTCTAAAAAATGCTGTGAAAAGAAAACTTCAAAACAAGAAAAACACAATTGTGACGGAAAATGCCGTCATAGCAGCTGTACAACTTCGGCGTTGCAATTCGTTATTTTAAACTCAAATGATTTTGATTTACAAAACGATGTTTTTAATTTTTCTTTAAAAAACACCATTTCATCTTATAGCAATTCTACTATTTCTTCTGGATTTACATCGATTTGGCTGAAGCCGAAAATATAATTATTGTATTTGTGACAGCCCATGTTGGGTCTTTTTGAAATCAAATTTTTTAATTAATTTTAAAGGAAATTAAATCCTTTACCAAATATCATATACAATGAAAAAATCAATTATAGCTTTAGCAACAGCACTTACGGTAGTATTTAGTGCAAATACAATTCAGGCAAAAACAAATAACGCCGAATCAACAGCAATCGAAATGGCAGATTCTCAATTACAATCTGTTTACGATGCATATTTTTCAGTAAAAGATGCACTTATTAAAAGTGACAGCAAACTGACTTCGGCGAAAGCGACAACTTTATTAACTGCTATTACTGCAGTAAAAATGGACAAACTTAAAAGCAATGAGCATACCGTTTGGATGAAAGTGGTTAAAAAACTAACTGCCGACGCCAAAAGTATTTCAACCACAACAGATCTTAAAAAACAGCGCGAGACTTTTAAATCTTTATCTAAAAGTACTTACGACTTAATAAAAGTTTCAAGTCCAACAGAACCAATCTACAAACAATATTGCCCAATGGCAGACGCTGATTGGTTAAGTAAAGAAAAAGCAGTTAAGAATCCGTACTACGGTTCTTCTATGCTAACTTGCGGAAATGTGGTAGAAACAATCAAATAAATATGAAGCTCTACATCAAAAATATGGTGTGCAGCCGATGCAAAATGGTAGTGAAGTCTGAGTTCGAAAAACTCGGACTTCAACCTACTGCTGTAGAATTGGGAGAAGTTGAGCTACAAGAAGAAATCAGCGATAAGCAAAAAGAAGTTTTATTAGAAAATCTTCAAGCTTTAGGTTTTGATTTAATTGATGATAAAAAAACAAAAACCGTCGAAAGAATAAAAAACCTGATTGTCGATTTGGTTCATCATAAAAATAATGATTTAAAAATAAACCTATCAGAATATCTGGCAGAAAACCTCAATCAAGATTATAATTCGTTAAGCAATTTATTTTCTGAAATTGAAAACACCACTATCGAAAAGTATTTCATCAGTCAGAAAATCGAAAAAGTAAAGGAATTATTGGTTTATAATGAGCTTTCGTTAAGCGAAATTGCCGATATGCTTAACTACAGTAATGTAGCGCATTTAAGCAATCAATTCAAAAAAATTACAGGCTTTACTCCTACTTCTTTCAAACAGTCAAAAGATAAAATGCGCATACAGATCGAGAATATTTAATCTCTCGCAAAGTCGCACAGGCGCAAAGTTTTTTTACTCTCCCGCAGATTCAGCAGATTTAACAGATTTAAATTTTAATGCTTACAATTAATTTATCTGCCAAATCTGCTGAATCTGCGGGAGATTATTTTTAATTATCTTATTAAATACAAAACTTCGCGCCTGTGCGACTTTGCGAGATTAATGCCAACGTTTTAAAAAAAATCTGCTTAAATCTGCCATCCCGATAGCTATCGGGAGCGTGAAACAAAAATCATTTAGTAAATCTTACAAATCATTCCCAAAATTCTACAAACCGAACTCACAGATACTTAGGAAATTTGCATTGTAATACTTAAAAACCAATACAATGACTCATCAATATATAATTTCAGGAATGTCGTGCAACGGATGCCGAACCAAAGTCGAGAAAACTCTAAACGAAGTTGAAGGCGTTCATGCAGAAGTTAGTTTGAATCCGCCAACAGCAACCATAACAATGGATAAGCACGTCCCGACAGAAAAATTTCAGGAAGTTTTATCGGATGCGGGGAATTATACTATTGAAATGGATTCTCCTAAAAATCATGGGGAACCTGCCGTTAAATCTTGCTGTGCAAGTCATAAAAAAGAGAATCACGATCATAGTCATCATAAAACAGAAACAAAAAAAGTACACCAGCATAGTGCAAATGGCGTTTATTATTGTCCAATGCATTGCGAAGGCGATAAAACATACAACAAACCCGGAGATTGTGCGGTCTGCGGAATGGACTTAGTTCCGCAAGTTGCCGTAACTGCAACACAATTTACGTGTCCAATGCATCCTGAAATCGTTTCAAACGAACCAGGCGATTGTCCAATTTGCGGAATGGATTTAGTTCCGATGCAGGCTTCAGAAAGTGAAGAAAACAAAACCTACACTAATTTATTGAAGAAGATGAAAATCGCGATTTTGTTTACGCTTCCTATTTTCATTATTTCCATGTCAGAAATGATTCCGAATAATCCATTATATAATGTAATTTCGATTGAAAAGTGGAATTGGGTTCAGCTTTTATTTTCGATTCCTGTTTTGTTTTATGCAGGATGGATGTTTTTCGTTCGCGCATACAAATCAATAGTAACTTGGAATTTAAACATGTTTACTTTAATCGGAATCGGAACCAGCGTTGCTTTTCTATTTAGTATTGTCGGAATGTTTTTTCCAGATATTTTTCCTTCGGAATTCAAATCACATCACGGAACGATTCATTTGTATTTTGAAGCTGCGACCGTAATTATCACTTTGGTTTTATTAGGACAATTATTGGAAGCCAAAGCGCACGGACAAACAAATGGTGCGATAAAAGAACTATTGAAATTAGCTCCAACGGAAGCAACTTTGGTTGAAAACGGAATTGACAAAGTAATTTCAATCCATAATATCAAAAAAGGCGATTTACTTCGTGTAAAACCGGGAGAAAAAATTCCAGTTGATGGAAAAATAACAACTGGCGAAAGTAGCATCGACGAATCTATGATTACAGGAGAGCCAATTCCGGTAGATAAAAAAACAGGCGATGCCGTGATTTCCGGAACTATAAACGGAACAAAATCGTTTGTAATGATTGCTGAAAAAGTAGGATCAGAAACCATGTTGTCGCAAATTATTCAAATGGTAAATGATGCCAGCAAATCTCGCGCTCCAATTCAGAAATTAGCCGATCGCGTTTCTAAATATTTTGTGCCGACAGTTGTGATCATTTCAATTTTAACATTCTTTCTTTGGGCAAAATTTGGTCCAGAACCCGCTTACGTTTACGGATTAATTAATGCGATTGCCGTTTTAATTATTGCTTGCCCTTGCGCACTCGGATTAGCAACGCCAATGTCTGTAATGGTTGGGGTGGGAAAAGGCGCTCAAAACGGAATCCTGATTAAAAATGCCGAAGCATTGGAAAACATGAATAAAATTGATGTTTTGATAACCGATAAAACAGGAACAATTACCGAAGGAAAACCATCTGTAGAAAAAATATACGCGGTTAACAATGACGAAGATTTTCTGCTTCAAAACATTGCTTCGTTAAATCAGCACAGTGAACATCCTTTGGCGCAAGCCGTTGTCAATTTCGCTAAAGCAAAAAATAGTTCATTCAAAGAAGTTCAAGGTTTCGAAACTATTGCAGGAAAAGGTGTTTTAGGAACTATAGAAAACATAAGTGTCGCTTTAGGAAACAAAAAATTAATGGCTGAAATTGGTGCATCTGTTTCTAATGATTTAGAACAAAAAGTAATTTCTGAACAGAATTTAGGAAAAACTATTTCGTACATCGCCATTGAAAAAAGCGTTTTAGGTTTCGTTGCCATTACCGATGCCATTAAAGAAAACAGTGCAAAAGCTATTAAAGAATTAATTGCTCAAGGCGTTGAGGTTATTATGATGACAGGGGATAATCATAATACTGCAAAAGCCGTTGCTGAACATTTGCATTTGAGTTCTTTTAAAGCAGATTGTCTTCCGCAAGATAAATTGAAAGAAATTGAACGTCTTCAAGCACAAGGAAAAATCGTTGCCATGGCGGGTGACGGAATCAACGATGCGCCTGCTCTGGCTCAATCCAACATCGGAATTGCAATGGGAACAGGAACTGATGTCGCAATCGAAAGCGCTAAAATTACTTTAGTAAAAGGAGACTTAAACGGAATCGTAAAAGCTAAAAATCTAAGCCATGCTGTGATGTCAAATATCAAGCAAAATTTATTCTTTGCTTTTATTTATAACACTTTAGGCGTTCCAATTGCGGCTGGAATTTTATATCCTTTTTTAGGAATCTTGCTTTCGCCGATGCTAGCTGCGGTGGCAATGAGTTTGAGTTCTGTCTCAGTAATCGTAAATGCTTTGCGATTGAGAAATTTAAAATTATAATATATGATTAAGATCAAATATATACTTATACTATTTTTAATTGCTTTTCAGTTAAAGGCACAAAAAATCGTGCGTTACGATTTGCATGTTCGCGATACGATTGTCAATTTTTCGGGTAAAGAAAAACGCGCGATTGCAGTAAATGGACAAATTCCGATGCCGACGCTAACTTTTACAGAAGGTGATATTGCAGAAATTTATGTGCATAACGAATTAAAAAAGGAAAGTACTTCGATGCACTGGCACGGATTGTTTCTGCCTAATAAAGAAGATGGCGTTCCGTATTTAACTCAAATGCCAATTGAACCCAGAACAACTCACAAATATACTTTCCCAATTATTCAAAACGGAACGTATTGGTATCACAGCCATTCGGGTTTGCAGGAACAAATTGGTTTGTACGGACTTTTTATCATCAATAAGAAAAAAGACGATTCGACAATTCGAAAAGGCATCGACGATTTGCCAACGATTCCAGTCATTTTAAGCGAATGGTCAGATCTTAAACCAGAGAATATTCAGCGAATGCTGCACAATGCCAATGACTGGTTTGCGATTAAAAAAGGAACGACTCAAAGTTATGCCGAAGCTATCAAACAAGGGCATTTTTCGACCAAAGTGACCAACGAATGGAAACGAATGAATGCAATGGATGTCAGCGATGTTTATTACGAAAAGTTTCTAATTAACGGAAAAAATGAACAGCAGTTTTCAGATCTTAAACCAGGTTCAAAAGTCCGCTTACGAATTGCCAATGGAGGTGCTTCCAGTTATTTTTGGCTGACTTATGGTGGAGGAAAAATCACCGTTGTAGCAAGTGATGGAAACGATGTCGAACCAGTAGAAGTAGATCGTTTGATTATTGCGGTTTCTGAAACTTACGATATTGTCGTTACGATTCCAGAAGACCATAAATCTTTTGCTTTTTTGGCTACAGCCGAAGATAGAACAGGATCTGCGTCTTTGTTTTTAGGAAGTGGAGAAAAACAGCCTGTTCATCATCTTTCGAAATTAAAATATTTTGAAGGCATGAAAATGATGAACGATATGATGAAAATGAACGGCGACATGAACGATATGGGCATGAATATGTCTTTAAATAAAATGGACATGAATGCTGTAATGTATCCTGAAATTTCGGGCGAAGATGAAAATGCGAAACCTAAAATGGATCATTCTAATCATAATATGGCCGACATGAAAATGGAAAGTGACAGTACTGAAACTTCAGAAATTGTGACTTTGAATTACGGAATGCTGAAATCTCCGTTTAAAACCAATCTCCCAAAAGATGCGCCTGTTAAAGAATTACGTTTCACTTTATCTGGAAATATGAATCGTTATGTTTGGAGTTTAGATAATAAAGTAGTTTCTGAAACCGATAAAATCTTAATCAAAAAAGGAGAAAATGTTCGCATCGTTTTATACAACGGTTCGATGATGCGTCACCCAATGCATTTACACGGACATGATTTTAGAATTCTAAACGAACACGGCGATTATGCTCCGCTAAAAAATGTGATTGATATTATGCCAATGGAAACCGATACGATCGAATTCCAAGCAAATGCAGATGGCGACTGGTTTTTTCACTGTCATATTTTGTATCACATGATGGCTGGGATGGGAAGGATTTTTAGTTATGAAAATTCAGCGCCAAACCCGCTGATCCATCATCCGGAAATGGCTTTTAAAATGCTGAAAATGGATGATCGTATGTTTCATTTTATGGGAGAAAATGATTTTGCTACAAATGGAAATGATGGTGAAGCAATGTTCAGCAACACACGTTGGAGTATTGGAACGGAATGGAGACTAGGTTACAACGACAAACACGGTTATGAAACTGAAACTCACATTGGTCGTTATATTGGAAAAAATCAATGGTTAATGCCATTTATTGGTTTTGACTGGCGCTACCGAAAAATGGGAATGGACGAACAGGAACAAAATCTTTGGGGACAAAAAAATACCAAAGACAATCGTTCGGTTTTCAGCATCGGAGCCGAATATACTTTACCAATGCTGGTAAAAGCACAACTGGAAGTTTTTACAGATGGAAATGTGAGAGTACAATTTGAACGAAAAGATATTCCGCTTTCACAGCGTCTTCGAATGAATTTAATGTGGAATACCGATAAAGAATATATGGCGGGATTGAAATATATTGTTGCCAGAAACTTTGGAATCACAACGCATTATGATAGCGATATGGGAATTGGTTTTGGGGTTAGTGTGAATTATTAATTTGTTTTTTCACCATATAAGTGATTTAAGTTCATTTAGAAAAGCATTCTTAACAATGAAATAAATTAATATCTTAGTTTTCTAGAAACCAATAATCTGGACATAAAGTATGAGAAAACTATATTTTGCATTGCTCCTTTTTTGTGGAATAATTTTAATAAGCTGTAACAACAAAAAAGCTGATTTACAATTTGAAAAAAATGTGATGTATGAAGTTTATCCTGCATTAATTGATTCTGTTTGGGTAAATGCTGTGCTAACTTATGTCCCGCCTCCACCGCCAGGAATAGATCCTTCAGAATATAAATTGAATCGACGAAATGAATCGAACAAAAGATTCAATAAAGAACTAGCAGAATTTAAAAAAAAGAAATTCCCTGTTGATCTTGTTTTTTTGGATAAAACAGTTGTAAGGGACAATTCTAAAGAACTTCAAGAACACTTTAAAGATGCTGTACTATCAGAAAACAATATTTTAGATACACTTGATTATAAGTTTGACAGAAAAAAACTGGATTCATATCAAGCTTTTCATCTTCATTATGTTCCTAGAATACCACGTGGAAATGACAGAAAATTTTATAACGAATGTTGTTATTCTGTACGAGGAGTAATTAGTTTAAGCAGAATTCAATTTGATAATGAAAAAAAATATGGCATTCTCACTGCAGGAATTGAATGTGGAGATATGTGCAGTTACGGTTATCGTGTTTATATTAAAAAAGTAAAAAATAAATGGGTTATTGATAAAATAGAAGACGCGTGGATTGCATAATGGCATCAATTTTGGAATGACAAAAAACATCAAAAAAACCAATTGAATTAACCTTTATGAACCAAACTCTTTTCCTTTTATTACTGGCTTTGCCAATGATTTTTCAAATTATATTTGGAAGAAAAGCGATCGGCGAAAGCATAAAACTAACTTTTTTTAAAATCTGTTTAATTACGATTCTTTCTCAATTTATATCCTTCATCATTGCATTTAAAATACTTTCAAACAAATTGCGAGCGGAATCAAACGGACAAATTCACTGCGGAATGCCATTTGTTGGATTAATAGGTTTAGAAATCTTGATCACCATTATTATAGTGGTTATTATTCTTGTTCAATATTTAATTAAGAGATCGTATAATCGTAATTATGAATAAAAAATGAAAGTAATTTCTATTCTCCTAGTTTTCTTTTTTAATAATGCCTTTGCCCAATTTGCAGTCATCAAAGATAATGATGAATATGTAAACATCAGAACTGAAGCTTCAATAGAAAACAACGTTTCAGATAAATTGAACAACGGTTTTGTGGTGTATTGTTTCGAACCAAAAAATAACTGGATCAACATTGATTATTCTAAAAACAACAAAGACAGAAATGGTTATTTATACAAAAATCGGGTTCAATATTTATCTGAATTTACAACTATTCCGTTAATTAAGAAAACTCAAACTCAAGTGATTTTTGAGAAAAATGGTCTTAATATTAGTATTGAAAGCAAAAATTTTGAATCAAATTCAGCAAAATTAACCTTTCTTGAGAAGGACAAATCAATCCTTAAAAAGATTAACGGAAAAGATTTTTGGGGAACTGACGGAGGAATTCCAAAAAGCACTTATAAAAGCATAGCCGTTGTGATAGACAACAATACTATTGAGCTTCCTAAAAATGCTTTTGACGATTTGTTCGAACCTAATCTTTACAACACTAAAATTAATTTCGACAAAAAGAACAACATCTTATATATCGCTTCCAGCAATAGCGATGGCGCAGGCGGATATGAAATTGTCTGGGTTATAGAAAAAGGGAAGTATAAAGAGCGAAAAATTGTTTATGGTTTTTAAATAATGTTGCTTTTTGTTAAATCATTATTGACAAAACATTAACAAAATTGTAAGAATCAACCTTAAGAAATGTCGCTATATTTGATTACCAATTACAATTCTCTAACAAAAATAAATTAAATCAAAATGACAAAAGTAGTTACAATCCTTACTGTTGCTTTATTTACAATTGGCCTAAGTGCTCAAGAAACAAAACCAGCAACAAAAGATAAAACGAAAAAAGAATCATGTTGTAAAAAAACAACAGACAAAAAAGACACAAAATCTTGTTGCGTTAAAAAGTAACGATAAATTATAAAGTAAAAGGCTTCGAATTGTTCTAAGCCTTTTTTTATGTTTTTTCGCCACGAATTTCACTAATTTACACTAATTACTTTCCATTTAAAATTTGTGCTAATCCGTGAAATTCGTGGCAAACAAAATTCTATTTCAATCTAACGCTCCATTCAAAATCCATTTCAGAAACCTGAACTCCTTCTTCATTTGTTCCAATAGATTTCATCCAGAACGTCTGCCCTTCTCCGGTTTCAATTGTTTTTTGAATCGCTTCAGCAATTAAATGACCATCGTTGCATACAAATGTTATTCTGCCCGTTGCTTTTTTAGTGAAGTTTCCTTTATTATTAGCAACTAACATTGAAATTTTTCGGCCACTTTCCTGAATCTGAGAAATCACCAAAGCTCCTGTTGTTAACTCTGCCGCCATTGCCTGAACTGCAAAATACATAGAATTAAAAGGGTTTTGATTGATCCAACGGTGTTTGACACTAACAATACAACTGTCTTTATCGATAGCTTTTACACGTACACCGCAAAAGTATGCCGATGGTAATTTGAACAATACAAATTTGTTGAGTTTGGAAACTGAAACTGCCATAGATTTATTTTTTTATGTAAAAATACAAAAAAACTATGCGCGCACAATAAATTCAATACTCTTTTGAAAGACACCAATAAAATCAAGCATTCCGAATGATTTTCAGCAAATTATCTTAGTATTACAAATTTTAAACTTGTTAAAATTTTGTTAATATTAGGTACTATGTAAAACAAGATACTGTTTTTTAGCCATATATTTGCATAAGAAATTACTATATACTTTTAATCATGGAAACAACACCACCACTCATCATGGAAACAACATCAGAAAGAAACACTGCGGCATTTACGCATTTAAGCACATTAAGTCAGTACATTATTCCATTTGGGAATTATATTTTCCCAATCATTTTTTGGTCAAGCTACAAAGACAAATCAGAATTTGTAAATCACCACGGAAAACAAACATTGAATTTTCAATTGAGTTTATTGCTTTACACTTTGATTTTGGCTTTAATCGCAATTCCGATTTTCGTATCAGTAGTATTACAAAACATTCCGATGGAAGCTGTTTTTAATGACGAAAATTTCGTAATCAGAAATTTCAACTTTCAAGGAAATATTGCCTTATTAAGTATTGGAGCAACTGCGGTTTTACTTTTTGGATTGCTAAAATTTGTTGAATTCTTTTTAGTGATATATGCTTCAATAAAGGCTTCAAATGGAGAATTATACAATTATCCGCTTACGATTCCTTTTATAAAGTAATCTAAAAAGGTTAAAAGTTATAAGTTATTCGAGATCATTCTAAAAGAATAAATTCGAAATCAATCATCAATCATCATCATCAATCAAAAAACGAATTGTTCAATCAAAAAAAAACAAAATGAAATTATGAACATTGAAAACACAAAAGCACAGATGCGCAAAGGTGTTCTTGAGTTTTGCATCTTATCAGTACTAAAAGAAAAAGATGCCTATACCTCTGAAATATTAGACACTTTAAAAAACGCAAAATTACTAGTTGTAGAAGGAACCGTTTACCCGTTGTTAACTAGATTGAAAAATGACGGTTTACTAAATTATCGCTGGGAAGAATCGACCTCAGGGCCGCCACGAAAATATTATGGATTAACCGAGATAGGACAAACTTTTTTAAACGAACTTAGCGGCACTTGGACAGAATTATCTGACGCCGTAAAACTAATCACCAATCAAAATCAATAAGTCATGAACAAAACAGTAAATATTAACTTAGGCGGTATGTTTTTTCACATCGATGAAGATGCATATTTAAAATTGACACGCTATTTTGACGCTATAAAACGATCACTTAACAACTCATCTGGTCAAGATGAAATTATTAAAGATATCGAAATGCGCGTTTCTGAATTATTAACAGAAAAACAAAAAAGCGAAAAACATGTTGTTGGCTTAAAAGACGTTGACGAAGTGATTGCGGTGATGGGCCAACCTGAAGACTATAGAATTGAAGACGAAGAAAACCAAAATCAATCGTTCAATAATTACGGCGCTAGACAACACAAAAAATTATACCGTGATAAAGAAAAAGGTATGATTGGTGGAGTTGCAACAGGTTTAGGACACTATTTTGGAGTAGATGCAGTTTGGATCAAAATCCTTTTCTTAATCTTTGTTTTCGCAGGTTTTGGAACTGGAATCTTAGCTTACTTCGTGCTTTGGATTGTTACTCCTGAGGCGGTAACAACTTCAGAGAAACTAGAAATGACTGGAGAGCCGGTTACGATTTCGAACATCGAAAAAAAAGTTCGTGAAGAAATTGACTCATTATCTGAAAAATTCAAAAATGCAGATTATGACAAAATGGGAAACCAAGTAAAGTCGGGAGCTGAGAGAATAAGTAGTTCATTTGGAGACTTTATCATGACGGTTTTTAAAATCTTTGCTAAGTTTTTGGGCGTAATTTTAATCATGTCTGGAATTAGTGTTTTGATCATGTTATTAATCGGAATTTTTACTTTGGGAACTAATATTTTTGTTGATTTCCCTTGGCAGAATTTCGTTGACGCTGGAAACTTTACAGATTATCCTCTTTGGTCATTTGGCTTGCTAATGTTCTTTGCGGTTGGAATTCCATTTTTCTTCTTGACTCTGTTAGGATTTAAATTGTTATCTCCGAATTTAAAATCAATCGGAAATATTACAAAATACACTTTGCTTGCCATTTGGATTATTGCTGTTGCAATTGCAATCAGCATCGGAATCAAACAAGCTACTGAAATATCTTATGACAATAAATCGGTTGAGAAAAAGACACTTAACATTTTGCCAAAGGATACACTTTATGTAAAATTCAGATACAACGATTATTATGCAAAAGATTTAGGTCATCATCATGAATTCACTTTTGTACAAGATTCAGCAAACAATAACTTGATTTATTCAAATGATGTTCGTTTGCATGTTTTGCACACTGACAACGCAACGGCATACTTGCAAATCGAGAAAAGTGCAAGAGGAAATTCGTTTTCAAGTGCAAAACAAAGAGCAGAAAAAATTACTTACAATTTACAGATTAAAGGAAATCATTTAATTTTGGATAATTATTTTCTGACAGATGTAAAAAATAAGTTCAGAGGACAAGAAGTTGATGTATATTTGTACTTGCCAGAAGGGCAGTTGTTTAAGCCAGATGCATCAGTACAAGATTATGATCATTCTGAAAATGATTTTTTCAACCTGCACTTTAGCGGCGATTACAATTACAAAGTTGAAGGTTCAAAAATAAAATGCTTAAACTGCCCTGCAGAAGAAAACGAGTATAATGATGGAGATTATGATAGTGACGAAAACACTATTGAAAATGACACTGTAAAGGAAGTTTCGATTAAAGTTAACGGAAAAGAAATTTTAAACGGAAAAAAAACCAAAGGAAAGTTAACCACTGATAAAAATGGAGTTATAATTAAAATCAACTAATAATACCACAAGCCATGATCAAAATAATCATTCATATTACAAAATTTATTATTGCAGCTGTTACCGCATTATTGTTTGCCTCTTGCAACTTTAATTTGAATGCAGTTGAAGGAAGCGGAAATGTAACTACTGAGAAAAGAATTGTTCAGGGAGATTTCAAAAAAGTATCGGTAAGCAATGCGATTGATTTAGTAATCGTACAGTCTGATTCAACTGAAATTTTAGTGGAAGCTGATGATAATCTGCAAAAAGACATCATCACAAAAGTAGAAAATGGAACATTGATAATCAAATGCAAATTCAGCTCATTCAGAAATATTACTGCTAAAAAAGTAACAGTAAAAATGCCTGTTATTGATAAACTTGAAGCTTCTAGCGCATCATCTGTTCAAAGCAAAAATACAATTCAAGCAGAAAACATTGATTTGGAAACTTCAAGCGCAGCCTCAATGAATGTTAATGTAGAATCTGATAATATTTCGGCTGATTCTGGAAGTGGCAGCACAATTTCACTTGAAGGAAAAGCATTGAAAATTAAAACTTCGGCATCAAGTGGTTCTAACATCAATGCTAAAAAGATGTTGGCGAACGAAGTTCAAGCAGAAGCATCAAGCGGCGGAAGCGTAAATGTACACCCGATTGTAAGCTTAAAAGCAGAAGCATCAAGTGGCGGAAGCATCAACTACGATTCAAATCCGAAAACGGTTGAAAAATCTTCACATTCTGGAGGAAGCATCAGCCAGGGATAAACGAATTTATCTGTTAAATATAAAAGAAATCATTCATCAAAAGTGGATGATTTTTTTATATTTGTCAAAATCAAATCTCGAATAATGAAAAAAAATACTGCCCTGATTTTGTTCTTATTAGTTACAACATTAACTTTTGCACAACGAAGAGAAAAAATTAAAGGAACTAAAATAGTGACGACATCTGTAAAAGAAGTCGGAAGTTTTGACGGACTTGAAGTCGATGACAATTTAGAAGTTTATTTAGAAAGAGGAGAAAAAAACGAAATCAAGATTGAGGCCGACGACAACCTGCATGAAATTGTTGCAATGGATTTAAGAGAAAGAACGCTTCGTTTATACACTTCAAAAGAAAGCACCATTTTCAAAAAACTTGCAGTACGTGTTACTTATACTGGAACACTAAATAAAGTAATCGCAAAAAATGAAGCAGTAATCTACGCTATTCAAGAACTTAAACTAGACGATATTACTTTTAATAGTGTTGATTACTCAAAGCTATATTTAAATGTAAATGCAAAAAAATTCAGTTTAATTTCCGATGACAAATCAAAATCAGAAATAAACCTGAAAGCAGATGAGGCAAATATTCAGTTGAGTAAAAATTCGGCATTGAAATCATTAGTTTCTGCAATTAAATTTAAATGTGATTTATACCAAAAAGGAACTGCAACTATTGAAGGAATTGCTGAAAAAGCAACTATTCGCTTAGATAACAATTCAGTTTTCACCGGAACAAAATTTACTTTGAAAGATGCTAACGTTACTGCAGAAAGCTATTCTACTGGAACTATCTTGGCAGAAACAGCTATTTCAATCGCCGTTGGAGACAAAGCAGAACTTTCATTATTTGGAAACCCAACCATTCAATTGACACGTTTTTCTGAAGAAGCTAAATTGTTTAAGAAAATGAAATAAAAAGTCTCAGTGTTCAGTCACAGTGTTCAGTCTGAAACTTCTTTTAAAAAAAAAGTCCCAATCTTAGAGATTGGGACTTTTTTTATAGTGTCGCCCATTTTCCAATAAAAAACTGAAAACTGTGACTGAATACTGCGACTAATTTACTCTTTTGAAGCCAAATATCTTTCAGCATCAAGCGCAGCCATACATCCTGTACCTGCGGCAGTAATTGCCTGACGATAAACATGATCTGCAGCATCTCCTGCTACGAATACACCAGCAACATTTGTATTTGATGTTCCAGGAGTATTTACGATATAACCTGTTTCATCAAGAGTAATATAATCTTTAAAAATATCAGTATTTGGTTTGTGTCCAATTGCTACAAAGAATCCAGTTGCTGGAATTTCGATTGTTTCGCCAGTTGTTTTGTTCAAAGCTTTAATAGCGTGAACTACATTATTATCTCCTAAAACTTCAACTGTATCGTGATTCATTAAAATCTCGATATTTTCTGTTTTGCGAACGCGCTCTTCCATAATTTTTGAAGCTCTGAATTTTTCGCTTCTCACCAACATTGTTACTTTTTTACAAAGTTTAGATAAGTAATGCGCTTCTTCACAAGCAGAATCTCCTGCTCCAACAATTACAACTTCTTGATTTCTATAGAAAAATCCGTCACAAACAGCACAAGCAGAAACTCCTCCACCCATATTTAAATAATGTTGTTCTGATGGCAATCCTAAATATTTAGCCGAAGCACCTGTAGAAATAATTACAGTTTCACAGTGCAATTCGATTGAATCGTTAATCCAAACTTTATGAATATCTCCAGAAAAATCAACTTTTGTTGCCCATCCATCACGAATATCTGCACCAAAACGTCTTGCTTGCTCTTGCAATTGAATCATCATTTCTGGCCCAGTAACTCCATCAACATAACCTGGAAAGTTTTCAACCTCATTAGTTGTAGTCAATTGACCACCAGGTTGCATTCCTTGATATAACACTGGATTCATGTTAGCTCTAGCCGCATAAATAGCTGCAGTATAACCTGCAGGGCCAGAACCTATAATAAGGCATTTAATTTTTTCGATTGTATTTGACATAGTAATAGTATTTTTGAGTTGCAAATGTAAACTTTATTATAAAAAATACAGACGAAAATAAATCCTAAATAACTATCACAAAATAAGTTTTATTTATTTTCACTTTTTCCTTTTGTAAACGAAATTTATTTATATCTTTGCATCCGCTTTCGGGCAGTACAACAATACATCATCGGGGTGTAGCGTAGCCCGGTTATCGTGTCCCGCTCTAAGGCGGGAAGACCACAGTAACGAACAATGAGCAAATGCTACGGGGTGTAGCGTAGCCCGGTTATCGCGCCTGCTTTGGGAGCAGGAGGCCGCAGGTTCGAATCCTGCCACCCCGACAAAAGCCGAACAGAAATGTTCGGCTTTTTTCATTTCTTTAAATTTGCACGTTTATGTTTTTAGTTTACATTCTTTACAGCACTACAAAAGAAAAATTTTACATCGGTCAAACAAATAATATTGAAGATAGACTTAGACGACACAATAGTGGACAATCTTTATCTACAAAAAATGGTGCACCATGGAAAGTTATTTATACAATTCAACTAAATTCAAGATCTGAAGCAGTAGCTTTAGAAACTAAAATAAAAAAACGAGGTGCAAAAAGATATCTTCAAGACATAGATTTTGAGTTTCAATTGTAGATAGCACGGTTATTGCGTCCCGCCTTAAGGCGGGAAGGCCGCAGGTTCGAATCCTGCCACCCCGACAAAAAAGTCTTTTCAATTTTGGAAAGACTTTTTTTTGCTTTAAACTCAAATAAAAAATTTTGCACCTTTGCTAGCTATTTCCTAAACATACTAGAAATGAAACAAATAGCATTCGCCACAAATTCACGAATTTTCTTTTTAAATACTTTATCTAATATTATTCGAATTAATTCGAATAAATAATCGCGAAGATTTGAAAAATAATTCGTGAATTCGTGGCGAAAAAAAATGTTCTTATTATTTTTCCATACTTATATAAGAAGGACAAGACTCCTTATTAGGCAAAATAAACTCTTCATCAAAAGGCTGAGCGCCTTCACCATTATTATACAATGCCACACGTTTTGCGCCAGTTGCAGTGCTTCCGCCAGTTCCGTTAACAACGTTTTGGATATTTCCTGGACCCGCAAAACGAGTAATACACATTTTCTCCAATTTCACATTTGAGCTATTCGGAATTTCGAAACCATTTTTTTTGTTTACATTTCCATCAGTTCCAGTAAAAACAGCATAAGAACCCATCCCAATACTTTGATGTACTTTTACTGTATTTGCAACTTTGAATGCCGCATAACCGTCAACTTTTCCTCCTTGACTACTCCAAGTTGCTTGATTTGGCGCATCGTATGGAGGTTCATTTTGAAAGAAATACGTTCTGCCACGCTCTCCCAACCATAACACTTCATATTCTTGAAAGTGCTCTACAAACAAACCATAAAGCGTCACATCATCACCCGTAACTATTAGTCCGTTTTTGCATCGGTCCCTTACCCAGCGAAGGTCACCGCCTTTTTGTGAACCATGATCAGCACGCCACAACCAAAAGTGATCTCCCACAACATTGTCGCTATTAATTTGCATTGCAGCCTGAATCTGAATATTTTTTGACTGAACGCCACCTACCCTACAAGTAATGTCCGTAAGGAGAATAGGATCTATTGCATGATCAGCATTTGCACCTTCTGCTCCAATTCTAACCTGATAAGTTGTACTATTAAATGAATCCATTAAAAGTCCCGCGATAATAATTCCGTCCTTATCATCTGCATAAATGCAACCCCAAGTATTTTTTTCAGTTGGCTCCAGCGTTACCGAAGCAATACCAGCGCCTAAAAGTATGGCATCTTTCCTGTTCACTTGAATAGGAGCATTTAATGAATAATGTCCAGGCGTAAAAAATATATTCTTGCCCGCTTTTAAAGCATTATTGATTTCGACATCAGTATCACCTTCTTTAGCAACGTACCATTCCGCGATCAAATCTTGGATTTTTCCTTTACCCATATCTGTTGCCGACCACGAAACTCCTACTCTATCTTTTTGCCAAGCAGGAATAAATACTTTGTATTCTCCATCTTTATCAATAAACAAAAAAGGTTTTTCTCTAATTATTGGCGTCGTCGCAACTGGTGAGTTTATCTCATCTGCCTGTGGCGGATTCACGCAACCTTGCCAAACCATATTATAAGATCCTCCCATAGCGCCAGAACCCGAAGGAAAAACACTATTTCTAGTGTACCATTGTTGCTGTCCTTTCCAATTTGGTCGATCCGTTGTGTAATGAGTATCGGCAATAAAACCTCCACTTCCCCAAAAATTTGTATTTCCAATATCTGAAATATATTTCGATGTACTTTCAATCAATAATCGTCGTGCACTAGTAGACTGAGAAACGGTCCAAGAAAAATCACGCATTACTTCTACATTTTCTACTGAACGCCAAAAAGTACAAGTTGCATTTGCTCCACCTGAAAGATGAGGTCTTGTAAATATTGAACCCAATTTAACATCTGAAGGCACTCTTCCTAAACCTCCAATATGAGAATAAAATCCCAATTCGATTGAATTGGCTTCCGCCGAAGATGCAGAGCCTGATCCGCCAACATCATACGTTTCGCCGTTAACATTTGCTTTAAAATAATAAGCCTGACGTTTTGTTGTCCATTCACCATTTGGCCCACCTAAACCAATTTTACTAAAATGTGAATTAATTTCATTTTTTGCAGTTTCAGCTTTTTCATATTTTCTATCATAGAAATACATATTATCACCGAAAATCTGGTTTTCAAGCGAAATCACTACAGTTATATCATCACGAGTAACTTTGTAGTAGTTCTCGTATTTATTTGCATTCGGCTTATTATCAGTAAAGGTCAATTTAGAAGTCGTACCAACTGCAACAAAATCAGATGCCAAATGACTTCCTCCTCTTGTTATTGTATAATTTCCAGACGAACCAAATGCTGGCCATGACAATGTGATGCTGTGTTTTTTCTTGTTGTAAACAATCTTGCCTTCTATCTTGTTTTCTGTTTTTTCACCAGACAGACAAGGTCTCGCGAAGCTGCATAAAACCCATGTAAATGCAAATACGAAACATAAAGAGATTACCTTTTTAATCATAAAAATTCTTTTTTGGTTTTAATAGTAATAATAGTTTTTCGAGATTTGAAAAATAACGATAATCTTTAACCTAAAAGTCCGTTTTTGGTTTCAATTTTCTTATCAAAAACTATACAAAATCCCAATTTACAAGGCTTATAGAGGTTTTTCCTTAGTGAACGAGAAATTAAACCAACCTAAAAAATCAATTCTGATCAAAAAACAACCAATCTATATTTTTGCTTTGAATTTGTGAAAAGGACTTTTTTTCAAGAAAAACCAGATCCGAGTATTTTTTTAGCATGAATACGAATTCAACCAATCAAAATTCTTTTGATAATCTTATTTATAACTAAAATTATTTTCTGCCGAACACCCACTATACAACGATTACACAAAGTTTCTTAAATGTTAACAAAATAGATTTTCAAAAACCATAAATAATTGTATTTTTACGGTTCAAAATTCAGAAAATAAATGGGCAAAATCATTGCTATTGCTAATCAAAAAGGAGGCGTTGGAAAGACTACTACATCAGTAAATCTTGCGGCCTCATTAGGTGTTTTAGAGAAAAAAGTATTATTGATCGACGCTGATCCTCAGGCCAATGCAACATCTGGCCTTGGAATTGATGTAGAATCTGTTGAAGTTGGAACATACCAAATTCTTGAGCACACTGTAACACCAAAAGAAGCCATTTTAAAATGCACATCGCCAAATGTTGACGTGATTCCAGCTCACATTGACCTTGTTGCGATCGAAATTGAATTGGTTGACAAAGAAAACCGTGAATATATGCTTAAAAAAGCATTAGAAGAGGCAAAACAAGAATATGACTATATCATTATTGATTGTGCGCCATCTTTAGGTTTGTTAACCTTGAATGCTTTAACAGCTGCAGATTCAGTAGTTATTCCGATTCAATGCGAGTATTTTGCTCTTGAAGGATTAGGAAAATTATTGAATACTATTAAAAGTATTCAAAAAATACACAATCCAGATCTTGACATCGAAGGTTTGTTATTAACGATGTATGATTCAAGATTGCGTTTATCTAATCAAGTTGTTGAAGAGGTTCAAAAACACTTTAACGACATGGTTTTTGAAACTGTGATTCAGCGAAATGTTAAATTAAGTGAAGCTCCAAGTTTTGGTGAAAGCATCATCAATTATGACGCAACAAGCAAAGGTGCAGTAAACTACATTCATTTAGCTCAAGAAATTATAAAGAAAAACAGCAAATAGTTTTTATGACAAAAGCAATTAAAAAACAAGCCTTAGGAAGAGGATTATCAGCATTATTAAAAGATCCGGAAAACGACATAAAATCAGTTGACGATAAAAATGCTGACAAAGTTGTTGGAAACATCATTGAGCTTGAAATAAGTGCTATCGAAATAAATCCGTTTCAGCCTAGAAGCAATTTTAATGAAGAATCATTACGTGAATTAGCCACTTCCATCAAGGAACTTGGTGTAATTCAACCTATTACTGTTCGAAAATTAGATTTCAACAAATACCAGCTAATTTCTGGAGAGCGTCGTTTGCGTGCTTCAACTTTAGTGGGGCTAACTCACGTTCCTGCATATATTCGTATTGCTAATGACAATGAATCATTAGTAATGGCGTTAGTAGAGAATATCCAGCGTCATGATTTAGATCCTATTGAGATCGCTCTTTCTTACCAACGTTTGATGGACGAAATTCAATTGACACAGGAGCAAATGAGTGAACGCGTTGGAAAAAAACGCTCTACGATTGCCAATTATCTACGTCTTTTAAAATTAGATCCGATTATTCAAACCGGTATTCGTGATGGTTTTATCAGCATGGGACATGGTAGAGCGATTATCAACATTGAAGATTTAGACGTTCAGACTGATATTTACCAAAAAATCGTAAGTCAGAATTTATCTGTTCGTGAAACTGAAGCTTTAGTTAAAAATTACCACGAAGGACAACAGCCAAAAGCGGAAGGAAAACCAAAGCCAGAATCTTCTTTTGTAGTTAGAGAAACGCAAAAAAATACTTTCAACGACTATTTTGGTTCGAAAGTTGATATTAAAGTGGCTGGCAACGGAAAAGGAAAAATCACAATTCCTTTCAATTCTGAGGCCGACTTTAATAGGATTATAAAATTAATTAATGGATAGTGAATAAGATTGTCCCCATAAGTTTATTGTTCTTTCTCATAGGAACCGCTTCTATTTTTGCTCAAGCAAAATCAGATGCGGTTTTAGTCGCTAAAGACACTACCAAGTTAGAAGAAATAGACCCGCTAACACCAGCAAAAGCTGCTTTTTATTCTGCAATTTTACCTGGTTTAGGCCAAGCATACAACAAAAAATATTGGAAAATTCCGCTCGTTTACGGAGCAATTGGTACCAGCCTTTATTTCTACATTGACAACAACAAAAAATACCACGATTATCGCGACGCCTACAAACGAAGACTTGAAGGCTACAACGATGACAACTATCAGTTTTTGGACGACAGCAGACTTATAGCTGGACAAAAATTTTATCAACGAAACCGAGATTTATCTGCTCTATTTGTTGTCGGTTTTTATGTGCTTAACATTATAGATGCCAACGTTGATGCCGCTTTGATCCAATTTAACGTAAACGAAAGATTATCAATGCGTCCAGAGATTTATCCCAACGATGCAACATTTAGACCCAACGTTGGACTAACTTTTAATTACACTTTTAAATAGCAATTAACGCTTTTTAAAAACTCAAAAAAACACACAAAAATGAAAATTGCGCTTTTAGGATATGGCAAAATGGGTAAAGTAATTGAAAGAATTGCTTTAGAAAGAGGTCATGAAATTATTTTAAAGAAAGACGAATTCAACACCTACGAAGGACTTTCAGATGCTGATGTTGCAATTGACTTCAGTGTTCCTACTGCAGCTGTTGACAATATTTCAAACTGCTTTCATGCAAATGTTCCTGTAGTTTCTGGAACTACTGGATGGCTAGAGCATTATGACGAAATGATTACCCTTTGCAACGAGAAAAAAGGAGGCTTTATCTCAAGTTCAAATTTCAGTTTAGGCGTAAATATTTTCTTTGGATTAAATGAATATTTAGCCAAAATCATGAATCAATTTGATTCGTACAAAGTCACAATGGAAGAAATTCACCATATCCACAAGCTTGATGCGCCAAGTGGAACTGCTATTTCATTGGCGCAAGGTGTTATTCAAAACAGCAATTACGAGAAATGGACTTTAGACGAAGCAAAATCAAACGAAATTCGTATTGAGGCAAAAAGAATTGGAGAAGTTCCAGGAACGCATACCGTAAATTACGACTCTGCGATTGACAGCATCGAAATAAAACATACTGCACACAATCGCGAAGGTTTTGCTTTAGGTGCCGTTATTGCTGCTGAATGGCTAGCAGGAAAAACGGGAATTTACACGATGAAAGACGTATTGAATCTATAATAAATCTGAATTTAAGTTTAAGATTTTAAATCACAAACAGTCTTAAGCTTCAAACTTTAAACAAAAACATTATGACACTATATTTTTGGTTTGTCTTTTTCCTTGCAGTTCAAGTGATTCATTTTATTGGAACATGGAAATTGTACCAAACGGCAGGAAGAAAAAGCTGGGAAGCTGCTATTCCGATTTACAACTCCATAGTTTTAATGAAAATAATTAGCCGTCCAACTTGGTGGACCTTGTTGCTTTTTATTCCAATTATCAACTTGATTATGTTTCCTGTTATTTGGGTTGAAACTTTGAGAACGTTCGGAAAAAAATCAACTTTAGATACTTTTCTTGGAATTTTCACTTTAGGATTCTATATCTATTACGTGAATTACACTCAAAAATTAGAATATCAAGCCGATAGAGATTTAACGCCAAAAAGCAAAACTGCAGACACCGTAAGTTCATTGCTTTTTGCAATAATCGTTGCTACATTGGTACACACTTATGTGGTACAGCCTTACACAATCCCGACATCTTCTCTAGAAAAATCCTTACTTGTAGGAGACTTTTTGTTTGTAAGCAAGTTAAATTATGGACCAAGAGTTCCAATGACGACTGTTGCACTGCCAATGGTTCACGATTCTATTCCATTTACCAAAAGCAAATCGTATTTAAAATGGCCACAATTGCCTTACTTCAGACTTCCTGCTTTTGAAACTATAAAACGAAATGATATTGTTGTTTTTAACTGGCCAGTAGATACTGTACGTTATTTTCATGAACCAACAGGAAGACCAGGCGTTATCAAACCAATTGACAAAAAATCAAATTACGTAAAAAGATGTGTAGGTATTCCTGGAGATAGCTTATCTATAAAAGACGGATTTGTATTCATAAACGGAACAAAATTAATTTTACCGGAACGTGCAAAACCACAATACTCTTATACCATTGCTTTTGACGGAAAAACACCAGTTGACTTACAATCTTTAGTTCAAGAGTTAGACATCACTGATGGAGGTTATTTCAAAAACGACAAAACCAAAGATACTCTTGTTTTAGGAGCTTTAACAGAAGCAAGTGCCGAACGTTTCAGAAGCACGCCAGGAGTTCTTTCGGTTACTAGAATAATCGACAATACAAGCGACAACAGAATATTTCCTCATGTTGAGAAATGGAGTCAAGACAATTTTGGCCCTATTTATATTCCACAAGCAGGAAAAACAGTTGCTTTGACTAATACTTCTTTGCCATTTTACAAAGAAATCATTACGAATTATGAAGGAAACACTTTAGAATTACAAGGTTCTAAATTCATCATAAACGGCAAAGAAACCAACAGCTATACCTTCAAACAAAATTATTACTGGATGATGGGAGACAACCGCCATAACTCTGAAGACAGCCGTTATTGGGGTTATGTTCCAGAAAATCACATTGTTGGAAAACCTGTTTTCATTTGGTTAAGCTGGGACACAAACGGAAAAGGAATTAACAAAATTCGTTGGAGCAGAGTTTTCACAACTGTTGACGGTGAAGGACAACCGCAATCGTATTTCAAATACTTCTTAATCCTTCTTGCTCTTTATTTCGTCGGAGAATTCTTCTGGAGAAAAAGAAAAGAAAACAAAGCATAATAAAAATTGTTATTTTTGTTTCAGGTTTCAAGTTTCAGGGTCATATAAAACCTGAAACTTGAAACCTGAAACTTTATAAATATAATACAATCATGAATTCGTTACTACTTCCTACCTATTTTCCTTCAATAAGCCACTTTGCAGTTATGGCGCAATCTGAGACTATTACTTTTGAAATGGAGGATAATTTCCAGAAGCAGACCAATAGAAACAGAACTTATATCTATAGCCCAAACGGAATTCAGCTATTAAATATTCCTGTGAAGCATTCAAAAGCAACGCATCAAAAAACAAAAGACATTTTGATCGAAAATGAATTTGACTGGCAGAAACAGCATTTTAAATCGCTTGAAGCCGCATACAGGAGTTCGCCTTTCTTTGAGTACTTCGAAGATGATATCGTGCCGATTTTCGAGAAAAAACACACTTTTTTAATGGATCTTAACTTCGAAGTTTTAGACATTGTGACGAAATGCCTTAGAATGAAATTAGAATTCGGAAAAACGGCAGAATATTTTCACGAAACACCAGATTTCGCTGATTTCAGATATTTGGCAAATGGCAAAAAAGATCAGAATTCATTTGAAAAATACACCCAAGTTTTTGATGATAAACACGGTTTTATAAACAACTTAAGTGTTTTGGATTTGCTTTTCAACGAAGGTAAGTTTGCAATGGATTATTTAAAAACCCAGAAATTAATAAAAGTTTAGACTAAGGAGTTATAAGTTTTGTTTCACTTAACTTCTAACATTCTTGTGCCACCGTGGGTTAGAGATTAAATTAAGCCCATTATTCGGATTTGCTAAATGATATCAAATACAAAACCAACTTTCCAATAATTCAATTGCCAAATCTGTTATAGCGGTTGTTGGCAATAGTTTTTTATTTACAATATTTTTCTATAGTGTCCCGACACCTTTGTCCATTTATAAGCCATAGCTCGTCAGCTTTATTTAAGTCAAAACAAGCCCCATCTCTATCTCCTATCCTTAATTTAGCTATTCCCCTATTATAATAAGCTTCTGAAGCCATACCGCTATGTATTTCTATTGCTTTTGTGCAATCGCTGATTGCACCTTTGTAATTTTTTAAATAATATTTAGCCAATCCTCTATCAGAATAAGCCACCCATGAAGTTGGCTGAAACCCAATAGTTTTTGTAAAATCATCTATTGCTCCTTGATAATTAGCTAAATCAATTTTTACAAGCCCTCGATGGTAATAAGAGTAGCAACTATGAGAATCTATTTCTATTGCTTTAGAAAAATCTATCATTGCTCCATTATAATCTCCTAAAATATGTTTTTCAATTCCTCTACGACGATAAGCCTCTACAAAAGTCTTGTCTAATTCTATTGCTTTAGAAAAATCTGAAAGAGCTCCTTCATGGTTTTCCAACTCACTTTTTTCTATTCCCCTGTTATAATAATTAGACTCATCCATACAAGAAACAGTGGCAATAAAAAGAAAAATAATTAGAACCCTTATTAACTTCATTATGTAGTCGTTTTGTTTTTAGTATTGTCCATTTTTCACTTTCTTCATTAGCTTTAGCTCACGGCAATTTGGCGAATTAGCACCCACATTCCACTAAAACTGATCTATCGAAAGCCTTGTCATGATTGGATAATGATCCGAATTTTCAAAATCAGAGAAACTTTCAAATTGTTTTACTTTCATCTTGGTATCGGTAAAAATATAATCAATTCTTGCTGGATAGTATTTGAATTTATAAGTTGCTCCAAAGCCTTCTCCAGCCTCTTCAAAAGCGTCTTTAAGTTTCCCTTTAATATTTCGGTAAACGTACGAAAATGGACTGTTATTCATGTCGCCACAAATAATAATTGGGTATTTACATTTTTTGATGTGCTCTTTAAAAATTTCAGCTTGTTCTTGCTGTTGTGTAAATCCTTTGCTTATTCTGGAATAAATACGTTGTGATTTCTTCTGATTTACATTATCAATATCATCTGAAATCTCGCTTACGTCTGGAGATATTTTGATCGATTGCAAGTGCATATTATAAACGCGAATAATATCTTTTCCGCGTTTTATATCAGCATATACGACGTTATTGTCTGATTTAGGAAAAACGATATTTCCTTCATCAATAATTGGGAATTTTGAAAAAATAGCCTGACCCGTCTTTATCTGATTCCCATCAATAAAAATATATCGGTGTGGGTAAACTTTCAAATCCAAATGAGCAGAGTTAGAATATTCCTGAATACATAAAATATCAGGATCTTTTTCATCTATAAAAGCTTTGATGTTTTCCGGAATATCATCACGGTCCAGCCATTTAAAAACATTAAAAAGACGGACGTTATAACTCATTATAGAGAAATCTCTTTCATCTTTCACATATTCCTTTGCCGAAAATTTATAGAACTTGCTAATAAAAGTAATCCCCATTAATAAAACCAAGCCTGATAAAATAAGGCGCTTTTTAAACTGAATTGCCCAATAGACAAAAAACAATCCATTTGCAACAAAAAAAGCAGGCATAAACAGCGTGAGCACCGATAAAAGCGGAAAGCTCTTAGGTGCTAAAAATGGCAAAATATAGACGCTAAATGTAAGCACAGTCAGCACTATATTCAAAAAGAACATTATTTTGTTAAACCACGAAAGGTTTTTCATATTATTTGCTAAAAGGATTATTTTCCAGCTCTAAATAGAAACTCTTTTTCTTCTTTTGTGAGACAATCATAACCAGATTGGCTAATCTTATCCAAAATCTCATCAATTTGCTGTTGCGTTTTGTCTTTCGTAACAATTCTTGACGAAGTTTTTTCCGTAGGTTTTTTGTAATTTTTATGAACTTTTGTGAATGGGGTCGTTGGGGATTTTCTAAAAAGATTAGCAAAAAAATCTAATACTTTAGAAACTATGATACTCAAATCGGTACCATTTTGAAGCAATTTTATATAAACAAATCCGAAAAATGCTCCAGCAAGATGCGAAATATGTCCGCCGGTATTCTCTAAACGAAACTGCAGTAAATCTAAAAGCAGAATTACACCAGTAATGTGCCAAAGCTTAACATTGCCAAAAAACAACAGTCGAACATTCATCAATGGCGAATAGGTAGTTGCCGCAACTAAAATGGCCATAATTGCCGCAGAAGCACCAACTATTAAAGCAGAGTTTCCTAAAATGTAATAGCTAAGTACAAATATAATTCCTGAAAAGATTGCTCCTAAAATATAAAGTCCTAGATATTGTTTCTGAGTAAAAAACGTCAAAAATAAATTACTCGCAAAATTCAAAACCAGCATATTAAACAACAGATGCATAGGTCCGTAATGAAAAAAAGCATAAGTTAAAAATGTCCAAGGCTTGAACATAAAAACCTGAGGATCTGATGACAATGCAAGCCAATTTGGAAAATTAAATTGACCATTTGAAAACTGATAGAAAAATATCAAAGAAATAAGAAAACAAGCAATATTCCAATAAATCACACGCATTGCGATGCCTCCCAATTTATATTGCAATTTTAAATCGTCAAGAATATTCATAAAGTCTTCGTTTCGTTTTTTAAAGTTAATAAATTAAAGTTAAAAATTAATTCCAACGATTGTTATTAAACTGATTTTTTTTCCAGTACAACATCATTAAAAAACCAGCAATTGCTCCACCAATATGTGCAAAATGTGCAATTCCAGTTCCACCACTTCCAAATAAAGAACTTCCTTTAAACCCTAAAAACAAATCTACTGCCAAAATTCCAGGAACAAAATATTTTGCTTTTATTGGAACCGGAATAAATAATAATCCCAATTGTGCGTTAGGAAACATAAAAGCAAAAGCTGTTAACAAACCATAAATTGCTCCAGAAGCTCCCAAAACAGGAGACTGAACAATTCCTGCTGCCTGTCCTAAAACATTAAATTGTTCCTGAGTACAATGTGCATTTTTTAAAATTGTAGCAACTTCACCTTGTATGATTTCGCCAGATTCATATCTCATATTCAAAATCAAATGAAGATCTGCTTTAGATAAATTTAAACCAGATACAGAATCCAGAAGTGAATGCAATTGTAAATAATTTACTCCTGTATGAAGCAATGCCGCTCCAAGTCCGCAAGAAATGTAAAAAAACAAGAATTTTTTTCCACCCCAAAAATGCTCTAATGCAGATCCAAAGCTATATAATGCAAACATATTGAATAAAATATGCGCAAAATTTGGCCATGGCGCATGCATAAACATATGCGTAAAAATCTGCCATATTCTGAAATCATTGCTTTCCGGATAAAACAATGAAAAATATTCGTAGGAAATCGGTACCATTTGAGCACCAATAAAAAATATAATATTAATAATAAGCAGTTGTTTGACAACTGGAGTGATATTCATCATAAGGCAAACTTTTTATCTATATCTTCAACACGCATGGTGATAAAGGTAGGTTTTTGAAAAGGTGAAATATTCGGATCTTTGCAGGCAAATAATCCGTTTACGATATTATCCTGCTCTTTTTCGGTTAAATATGATCCTGTTTTAACCGCTAAACTTTTGGCCATTGACTTGGCAATTGTATCATTTTGACTGTAACTGCTCGCTGGAATTCCGTCCTGCAAATCGCTCAACAATTGATCAATTACAATTGAAACTTCACTCTCTGTAATATTTACAGGAATTCCTGAAATCACAATATGATCTGTTTTGGCATCTTCAAAAATAAATCCTGTTGTTTCTAATGAAGGTTTTAATTCCTCAATCAATTTCATTTCAACAGTAGAATAAAATAAATCCAATGGAAAAAGCAATTGCTGGCTTGATGCCTGATTAACGGTCATGTTCAGTAAAAATTGTTCGTACAAAATACGCTGATGTGCGCGTTGCTGATCCACAATAATCATTCCTGATTTAATTGGCGAAACAATGTATTTTTTATGAATTTGATAGGTTTTCTGACTCGCTTGCTCGATTTCGTCATCGTTAAATAACGACGAAGTTACTTCTTCATTTTCGAATGTAAAAGGCGAACTTTCAATTGTTTCTGGATTATCGGTATCTAAACCTACATATAAACTTTCCCAGCTTACTGTCGGCTCCACTCTTTTCGAATAACTCGAATACGATGATCCTGAATAGGAAGAGCCAGAAGAAGATGAAGAACCTAAACTATAGCCAGATCCTGAACTTCCTTTTGTATAATGCTGATTCGTTTTATCGTCTGTAAACGGATTGAAATTCCCATCAACTTGAATTGTTGGAGTTTCGGCTTCTAAATCTTTATAATGATACGGCGTATCTAAGTTGGCATCTCTCTCAAAATCCAAAACTGGAGCCACATTAAACTGCCCTAAACTATGCTTGATTGATGCTCTTAAAATCGCATACAAAGCTTGTTCATCGTCAAACTTAATCTCCGTTTTTGTCGGATGAATATTGATATCAATAGTATTTGGCGGTACTTGCAAGTATAAAAAATAGCTTGGTTGCATTCCGTCTTTTAACAAACCATCATAAGCGGCCATAACAGCATGATGCAAATAACCACTTTTTATGAAACGATCGTTTACAAAAAAGAACTGCTCACCTCTGCTCTTTTTGGCAAATTCTGGCTTGCACACAAATCCCTGAATATTGATAATCTCAGTATCTTCATTTACAGGAACCAGTTTTTCATTGGTTTTGCCCGACATAATTCCGACAATCCTTTGACGATATCCTGCTGATGGAAGATTATACAATTCGCTTCCGTTGTGATAAAAACTAAAATGAATATTCGGATGCGCCAAAGCCACACGCTGAAATTCATCCATAACATGACGAAACTCAACCGTATCTGACTTCAAGAAATTACGACGCGCCGGAATATTAAAAAACAAATTTTTAACTGCAAATGACGTTCCTTTTGGCAAAACCGCCACTTCCTGCGAAACAAATTTACTTCCTTCGATTACAATATGTGTTCCAAGTTCGTCTTGATCTTGTTTGGTTTTCATTTCCATGTGCGCGATTGCGGCAATCGACGCTAAAGCTTCACCACGAAACCCCTTTGTACCAAGCGAGAATAAATCTTCGGCTTGGCGAATTTTTGAAGTCGCGTGACGCGCGAAGCACAAACGAGCATCTGTAACGGTCATTCCAACGCCATTATCAATAACCTGAACCAATGATTTGCCGGCATCTTTTATGATCAATTTGATATCCGTTGCTTTTGCATCAACAGCATTTTCTAACAATTCTTTTACCACAGAAGCTGGTCTTTGAACCACTTCTCCAGCAGCAATTTGGTTAGCAACGTGATCAGGAAGTAATTGAATAATACTCGACATTAAAAAATTTGGGTTAAAGGTTTCTCCTTGATTTTATAGTCAAAAATCTTAGATTGAAATTGTTAGTTATCTTTTGATTCTAAAAAACCAAGGTGTACAAATTTAATGAATTTTGGTTGTGATTTGGAATAGCGGCAGTCATAAAAAAAACAAAAAACCTATACTATTTTACACAGTATAGGTTTTAGTATTTTTAAAACAATTGTGTTTTATTCGTTCTCAATTTTTCTTGGCGAATCTTCGATTTGAAGCGCACCAGAAGTCAATAAAGGCTGATTGAAAGCATGAGCTATTGAAGCCTGCTGACGAATATATGCCATTTTGATCGCTGCAATTGCGGCTTCAGTTCCTTTGTTTCCGTGAACACCACCGCTTCGGTCGATTGACTGTTGCATGTTATTGTCTGTCAAAACGCAGAAAATAACCGGAATATCGGTTTGAACATTCAAATCTTTAATTCCTTGTGTCACGCCTTCACACACAAAATCAAAATGTTTTGTTTCGCCTTGAATTACACATCCAATTACAATTACTGCATCAACATTTTGTGTCTGCAACATTTTTTTTGCGCCATAAATAAGCTCAAAACTTCCAGGAACATTCCATCTGATAATTTGTTGTGCAGGAACATCACAATCGACTAATGCATCAAAAGCGCCGTTATAAAGTCCTTCTGTTATAGTGTCGTTCCACTCAGAAACAACAATCCCAAATCGAAAATCTTTCGCATTTGGGATCGTGTTTTTATCGTATTCTGATAAATTTTTATTTTCAGTAGCCATTTGTACTATTTTAGATTTTAGTTCCGATCCCGAAACATCGGGACGGGATAGATTTCAGATTGCTAAAATACGAATCTAAAATCAAAAATCTGAACTCAAAAAGTATAATTATTGCGCTAATCCGATCAATACATCAACAGAAGCTGCTTCTGGAGTCGCATCAAAATTATCTTTAATATCGTTTAAGTATTTCAGCGCCTCTTCTTTTTGACCTAAAGCAATTGCTGTTTTAGCCGCTTTTAACAAGAAACGAGGTGTAGTGAAATCATTTTTGTTAGTCTCAGCCGCTTTTACATAATAGCTCAAAGCTTCTTTTTGATTGTTTTTTTGCGAGTAAGCATCTCCAATTGCACCAGTTGCCAAAGCACCTAAAATTGCATCTTGAGATTTAAATTCTCCAAGATATTTGATCGCATCGTCAAATTTTCCTGTATTCAAATATGCCATACCAGCATAGTAGTTTGCTAAATTTCCAGCATCAGTTCCAGAATATTCGTCAGCAATTTTAACAAATCCGAATTTACCTTCAGAACCATTTAATGCTAATTTATACAATGAATCACTTGCAACACCATCAACTGCTTTTTGAAAGTTTTGTTGAGCAACAAACATTTCATTTGCAGCTTCATCTTGTTTTGGAGTTTCGATGAATTTTTGGTAAGCCAAATATCCAATTGTAGCTACTGCAATACCAGCAACTAAACCAATAATGATTTTTTGATTTTTAGCCACCCAATCCTCAGTTCTTGAAGCTGTTTCATCTAATTTTGAGAAAACTCCAGCTGTAGTGCTGTCTTTTTCGTCAATAACTACTTGTTGTTCTTCAGTAACTTCTTTAACTTCCTTCTCTTTTGGTGTCTTATATCCTCTTTTATTGTAAGTTGCCATTTAAAAATAATTTAGTGAACGGCAAAAATAAAATTTTTCTTGAAACTGAGGCAAAAAAAATGAATTTTATCACTATTTTAAAAAAAATATTTTTCTCGTTCGCTTGTACTTTCTCAAAAGCATTAAAATAAATCAGTTCGAAACTTCTCTGAAGCCAATTATATCGATAATTTTCGGTAATTTGCACCCACAATTCAAATCAATTTTCTGAAAGCTAAAGAATTTATTTTTTAGCCACAGATTTCACAGATTATCACTGATTATTTTTTAAAAAAAAATCCTTTTAATCCTTTTAATCTGTGGCTGAGCAAAAAATAATTGACACAAAATTTCAAACTTTATCTATATAGAGTCTTTTAAAAAATGCATCTTAACAAAATCTCTTTATTCAATTATAAGAACTTTTCAGAAGCAAGTTTTGATTTCGACATCAAAATCAACTGTTTTGTGGGGAAAAACGGCATTGGAAAAACCAATGTACTCGACGCAATTTATCATTTGGCTTATGGAAAAAGCTATTTTAACCCGCTTGCAGTACAAAATATCAAACATGGCGAAGAGTTTTTTGTGATTGATGCCGAGTTAGACAAAAACGAGAGAACTGAGCAAATTGTCTGTAGTTTAAAAAAAGGACAGAAAAAGGTTTTAAAACGAAATGGAAAAGCTTACGACAAATTTTCAGATCATATAGGATTTATTCCGTTAGTAATTATCTCACCGGCCGATCGTGATTTGATTGTGGAAGGGAGCGAAACACGCCGTAAATTTATGGATAGTGTGATTTCACAACTTGATTCGGCTTATCTGCACGAATTAATCAACTACCAAAAAGTAATTACACAGCGAAATGCACTTTTAAAATATTTTGCGCTCAATCATACTTTTGACAATGATACCTTATCTATATATAATGAGCAACTAAACGAGTACGGAAAATCGATTTTTGAAAAGCGAAAAAATTTCCTCGAGCAGTTTATACCTATATTTAATAGACATCATCAAGCTATAACAGGATCTGAAGAAAGCGTTCAATTAGTCTATGAAAGTCATTTGTTTGAAAAAGAACTTTTGACTCTTTTACAAGAAAACATCAACAAAGATCGCGCACTGCAATATACAAATGTCGGAATCCACAAAGACGATTTGTCTTTTGAAATTGATTCTCATCCAATAAAAAAATTCGGATCGCAAGGACAGCAAAAGTCTTTTTTGATTGCCTTAAAACTGGCTCAATTTGAATTTCTGAAAAAACAAAGCGGCGTAAAACCAATTCTTTTGTTTGATGATATTTTTGACAAACTAGACGAAACGCGTGTTGCCAAAATTGTCGAAATGGTAAATAGCGAAACGTTTGGACAGCTTTTTATTTCGGACACGCATCCAGAAAGAACCGAAGCGATTGTAAAATCGACGCACCAAACGTATAAGATATTTAATTTGTAAAGGTGTTTTTTGCCACGAATTGCACAAATTTCCACGAATTAAAACTTTGACAAAGTTGATTGATATGTAATAAAAAAATTAGTGTAAATTCGTGCAATTAGTGGCAACCTTAAAAATAACTGCAATCAAAAAACACAGCATATGTTAGCGAAAGAATCATTGCAATTTTTAGACGATTTAAAAAAGAACAATAACCGAGAATGGTTTCAAGAGAACAAAAAGCGTTATGAAGTTTTCAAGAAAGACTATCACCAATTGGTAAGTGATTTTCTTGACGCCATGAAGCCGCTTGATCCTTCATTAGAATTGTTGGAAGTAAAAAACTGCACTTTCAGAATTAATCGTGATATTCGTTTTTCTAAAGACAAATCACCTTATAAAGCGCATTTGGGAATCTGGATGTCTGGCGGAACAAAAGGCTTAAACCGTGCTGGATATTATGTTCATATTGAAAAAGGCGCAAGTTTTATTGCCGGCGGATTTTATTCTCCCGAGTCGGAAGATTTAAAGAAAGTTCGTAAAGAAATTGGATTTTTCTATGATGATTTACAAGAAATCTTAAACAACAAGAACTTCAAAAAAGAGTTTGGAAGTTTAGATTTCAACGAAAATAATTCTTTAAAAAGCATGCCTCGTGGTTACGAAAAAGACCATCCTGCAGCCGAGTTTTTAAAATTGAAAAGTTTCACAGCGACTCAGGTTTACAATGTTTCTGAAGTGATGGAAAAAGATTTCGTAAAAAAGATAAGTCAAAAGCTTATTGCTCTAAAGCCACTTAACGAATTTATAAATCGAGCTTTAGATACTGAAGAATTCTAAAAAAGATTAGATCGCCACGAATTTCACGAATTTACACAAATTTATTAGTAGAAATTCGTGAAATTCGTGGCGGAAAAACTTTTATAAATGAATAGGAAAATACTTTTTCTTGGAGAATCTTATCGTGCCGATGCCATCACTTGGATGAAAGGCCTGAAGGAATTTGGCGATTTTGAAATCATTACCTGGGAACTTCAAACTTCAAACAATCAGCGATTCAAACGTATTTTAGAATATTTCTTCGCTCCTATTTCCATTCGAAAAATCATCAAAAAAGAAAAACCAGACATGGTGATTGCTGAACGAACTACCAGTTATGGCTTTCTTGCTGCAATCTCTGGATCTAAAGCCATCGCAATCGCACAGCAAGGCCGAACTGATTTATGGCCAGAAGAGTCTAAATTATATCCTTTTAAAAAATTCATCCAGAAATATGCTTTCAAAAAAGCGCATTTAATTCATGCTTGGGGACCTGTAATGGCAATTCACATGAAAGCATCTGGCGTTGATATGAACAAAGTTTTAGTTCTTCCGAAAGGAATTGATTTATCGCTTTTTACGCCATCAACCAATAATTCAAACAAAATTGAAGCCATTGTAACGCGTTCGTTGCAACCGGAATATCGTCATGATTATATTTTAAAAGCTTTCGGAATTTTGAATCAAAAAGGAATTGATTTTTCTTTGACAATTGTTGGCGACGGAAACAGATTGCAATTTTTAAAAGATTTAGCTACAGCACTTCAAATCGAAAACAAAGTCATTTTTACAGGTAGAATTCCAAATACCGAACTTCCTAAATTATTGCAGCAATCCAACATTTACATCAGTATGCCAATTACTGAAGGTGTTTCGGCATCTTTGTTTGAAGCAATGGCTTGTAATTGCTACCCTATAGTTTCTGATATTCCAGGAAACCAAAGCTGGATCAAACATCGCGAAAACGGACAATTAATTAAAATTGACAATATCGAAATGCTAGCTGAAGAATTAATATGGTCTTTTCAAAATGCTGAATCTCGAAACGAAGCAATTATTCGAAACAGAAAATTTGTAGAGGAAAATGCGAATTATGATAGTAATATGAAGGTTATTTCAGAGAAATATCATGAGTTGTTAGATTCTCGAAAGTGATCAAAAAAAAGTTAGCCACAGATTATTTCAATTAACACAGATTTTCAAAAATCTTTTCAATCTGTGTTAATCTGTGGCAAAAAATCTTAGTGAACTTTACGCAAAACTTTGTGTCTTTGCGGTTAAACCAAAAATTATAATCCTTACTTTTGAACTCAGATTAAAAAGCCTTTTATATATGGAAATCCAATCCAATTTTTCTTTAAAAAAATACAACACTTTTGGCATTGAAGCAAGTGCTAAACAATTCGTTGCCGTTCATTCTATTGCCGAATTGAAAACCATTTTAGAAGAAAACAAAAACGAAAAAAAGTTTATTCTTGGTGGCGGAAGCAATATGCTTTTAACGCAAGACATTGACGCTTTGGTGATTCATATTGATTTAAAAGGAAAAGAAATAATTAAAGAAGATGATGATTTTGTTTGGGTTAAAAGTCAGGCGGGCGAAACTTGGCATGATTTCGTTCTTTGGACGATCGATAACAATTTCGGCGGATTAGAGAATATGTCTTTGATTCCTGGAAATGTTGGCACAACTCCAGTTCAAAATATTGGCGCATACGGAACCGAAATTAAAGACACGTTTGTTTCTTGTGAAGCAATGAATATTGCCACTCAAGAAATGAAAACTTTCAATAACGCAGAATGCAATTTTGGCTATCGCGAAAGCATCTTCAAACACGAAGTAAAAGACCAATATATTATTACTTCGGTTATTTTTAAATTGACGAAACGCAATCATAAAATCAATACTTCTTACGGAGATATTTTGGCAGAATTGGCTAAAAACAATATTTCTGAACCAACATTAAAAGATGTCAGCAATGCGGTAATCGCCATTAGACAAAGCAAATTGCCAGATCCGAAAGAATTAGGAAATAGCGGAAGTTTCTTCAAAAATCCTATTTTACTCAAATCTGATTTTGAGAAAATCCATCAAAAATTCCCAGAAATGAAATTCTACGAAGTTTCAGAAACGGAAGTAAAAGTTCCTGCAGGTTGGCTGATCGAACAAGCTGGTTTTAAAGGAAAACGTTTTGGCGATGCCGGAGTTCATAAAAATCAAGCTTTGGTTTTAGTGAATTACGGAAATGCGACAGGACAAGAAATTTTAGCCGTTTCAAAAGAAGTACAAAAAACTGTTTTCGAAAAATTCGGAATTCAGATTGAAGCAGAAGTCAATGTGATTTAAAACACAAATTTCACAAATTAACACGAATTTTATTGGTGAAAATTCGTGAAATTAGTGGCAAAAAAAAACACAGATGTACACTCCAGACTTATACAAAAACGAGAATCAGGAAGAAATCAGAGCTTTTCTAAAAGAAAACAGCTTCGGAATCTTGATTAATCAAACTAACGGAAAATTATGCGCAACTCATATTCCGATAGAACTGGAATTGAACTCTGAGGGAAAAGAAATTTTGCAGGGACATATTTCAAAACTGAATCCGCAAGCAGAAGGTTTTAAAGAAAATGATCAGGTTTTAGCCGTTTTTACAGGTCCGCATAGTTATATTTCTTCATCATGGTACGATCATGAGAATGTGCCAACTTGGAATTATATAGCCGTACATGTTTATGGCAAAATCAAGATTGTAGATTATGAAACTTCGGTAGAACAATTAAAGAAATTGGTTGACAAATACGAAGCAAATTCTGAAAAGCCAATCCGAGTTGAAGATTTATCAGAAAAAACAATGCGTGAAGCTCGAGGAATCTATGGTTTTGAGATTGAAATAAGTGAAATTCAAGCCACTAAAAAACTATCTCAAAATCGAGATGATTTTAATTATAAAAACATAATTTCGGAATTAGAAAAAACCGAAAACCCTCAGGCTATTGCTGTTGCGAAAGAAATGTCAAAATGCCGAAAGTAAATTGGTTTTAGACATTGAAAATTAGGAATTCATAAGTACATTTGCACTCGCAAGATTCAGAAATTAAAAGATATTAAAATCAGATGCTTACAATTTTATTTTACGTTTTTATTGCTATCGTTGTCGTACAACTTTTTTATTACTTAGGTGTTTTTGGAAAGTTTGCTTTCGCTAAACAACAAGAAGTTACACCCAAAAAACTTCCAGTTTCAGTAATTGTCTGTGCTAAAAACGAAGAAGAAAACGTAAAAAAATTTATACCGCTATTAGCCGAACAAGATTATCCAGATTTTGAAATTGTTTTAATTGATGATGCTTCAAGAGATGAAACCTTAGAAGTTTTTGAAGAATTTGAACAGCAATATTCAAATATCCGATTAGTGAAAGTTGAAAACAACGAAGCTTTCTGGGGAAACAAAAAATACGCACTGACACTAGGAATCAAAGCTTCTAAAAAAGAATACCTATTATTTACAGACGCTGATTGTTATCCAACATCAAAAAACTGGATTACATCAATGACTTCACAATTTACCATGAACAAAACTATTGTTTTGGGTTATGGAGGTTACGAAAAAATCGAACGTTCGTTATTAAACAAAATCATTCGTTTTGAAACGGTTTTAACAGCAGTTCAATATTTGTCTTGGGCAAAAATTGGTTTGCCTTATATGGGAGTTGGACGAAATTTAGCTTATAAAAAAGAAGAATTCTTTAAGGTAAATGGTTTTATTGATCATATTCAGGTGCGTTCTGGCGACGACGACTTGTTTATCAACCAAGCAGCGAGTAAAGAAAACACAACAATTTCATACAATCCTGAAAGTTTTACTTATTCGAAACCAAAGGAATCTTATAAAGAATGGTTCAGCCAAAAAAGAAGACATGTTTCGACAGCGGAATATTATAAGTTTTTTGACAAAATGCAATTAGGCATTTTTTACACCTCACAATTATTCTTCTTTTTATTAGTTATACTTTTATTGTCTTTCCAATTTCAATGGATTGCAGTATTGGCAATATTGGCAACACGTTACACCGTTGCGTGGACTGTAATGGGATTTTCGGCTGGAAAACTTAAAGAAAAAGATTTAAAAATTTGGTTTCCTGTTGTAGAGATAGTGCTGATATTCACACAAATTAATATCTTTATATCTAATATCTTTTCAAAACCGGTACATTGGAAATAAATTCTAAAATAGAAAAAGCAAAAAAAGGCGATCAGATCGCCTTTACTTTTTTATTAGATTTTTATTGGAATGAAGTTTACGGCTTTATGCTGAAACGCACCGAAAACGAAACCATTGCTGAAGACATTACAATTGAAACTTTCTCAAAAGCTTTCGACAAAATTGCCACTTACAATTCTGAATTCAAATTCAATACTTGGCTCATCAGTATTGCAAAAAATGTTTACATTGATATTCTTCGAAAAAAGAAATCAAGCCTTTTTATTGAAATTACCGATAGCGAAGATCAACAGGCATACAATATCGCCGACCCTACTCCATCTGCAGAAGATGCATTAATTAAAGAGCAAAATCTATCCCGTTTGCTTTTATGCATCAAAGAATTAAAACCCCACTACCAAGAAGTTATTCAGTTACGTTATTTTCAAGAAATGTCTTATCAGGAAATTGCAACTAAAATCGATGAGCCTTTAAGCAATGTAAAGGTAAAGCTTTTGCGTGCTAAAAAATTATTGGCAGAAATTATCGAACGTAACAGATAATTTATTATCTTTAAGAAAAGATTACAGTATTATCAAACTTTTTCTTAAAAAAATAATTATCTAACACACTAAAACAACAACTTCTACGTTGTTTGCTAAAACCCAAACCCTATTCGCGTATGATTTAAAGTTACTTAACCTTAAAATCCAAAAATCATGTCAAAATCAAGCATCTATGAAAGCAAGTGGACCGATCTTGTTTTCGAAAACAAAAACAAAGAGTACGGAGCGTATCAATTACGCCAAGAAAATCCTAGAACTACAATTAATGCCTTATTTATCGCATTGTTGTTAATAACCGCCTTAGGAAGCGCATCGATGCTGATTAATAAGTTAAAAACACATGAAATCGTCGAACATGAAATACCACCGGGACCTTTAACACCAGTTAAAATCACGCCAGATTTGGTAAAACCTGTACCACCTGCACCAGTTGCACCTCCAGCCCAAAGTGCTCCAGCTGCACCATCGATCAATACGCAGTTGGTAAACCCAGTGGTTACTGTGGCTTCTCAGGCTACACCAGACATTGCAACAAATACTGAAAACCATACAGTTGTAGACAACGCAACACCTGGTGATGGAACAATTTCAAATACACTACCGGGAAGCAACGGTGGAGAAGGAACTATTGCAGATCCTGCTCCGGTAGACAATAGCCCTGTAATTGCAGCAGCATTAGACAAAATGCCAAGTTTTCCTGGAGGAATGGACAAGTTTTACAGCTATGTTGGAAATAATTTTAAGAGACCAGAACTAGATGCCGAAATGACTCTTAAAGTGTATGTTTCTTTTGTAATTGAAAAAGATGGCTCAATAACTGACATCATGGTACAAAAAGATCCAGGTTATGGAATGGGTAAAGAAGCTATCAGAGTTTTAAAATCATTAAAAACAAAATGGACTCCGGGTATTTTAAATGGAAAACCTGTTAGAACAGCATATAATCTTCCGATCACAATTAAAACACAACCGGAATAAAATAATAATCAAAATACTGAAAGCAGAACTTAGGTTCTGCTTTTTTTGTTACTTTTAAAAACAGAACTCTTACATCAACTTAGAATGCCTTTCACTTTTTCGCATCCTGCCATTATTCTTCCGTTTAAGTATTTTCCAAAAAGATGGTTTTCAATGACTGGTCTTGTCATAGGAAGTTTAACTCCGGATTTTGAATATTTTATTCGAATGAAAGTTAAGAGCATTTACAGCCATACTTTTCTGGGTATTCTTTGGTTTGATTTACCTCTTGCAATTGTCTTGGCTTTTATTTTTCACAATATTGTCCGCAATAGCTTATTTATTAATTTGCCAAAACCCTTTCAAAAAAGACTACATTCATTTACAGAATTTAATTGGAATATTCATTTCAAAAAAAGCTGGTTCGTAATACTAATTTCAATACTGATTGGAATTATTTCGCATCTTTTTTGGGATGCTTTTACTCATGAACATGGTTATTTTGTGAGTCACATTCCAGATTTAAGTCATTTTATTCTTCTTTTCGAAAAGAAAATTCCGATTTGGAAAATATTCCAGCATTTGAGCACTTTTATTGGAGGACTTTTTATCCTTTTAGCTTTATTTAAACTTCCTAAAAACTCTATTTATATATCTTCCATCAACAAAAAATATTGGATTATACTTTCCATTTCAACAGTTGCAATTTTAATTGTAAGATTTTCAGTTTCTTTTGATATCAAAGCATTTGGAAATAGAATTGTTTCCTTAATTTCTGCAATTCTAGCTTCCCTGATTTTGACTCCACTTATAATTAAATCAAAAGTCAATTAGAAAAATTAACAAAATCAATTACTTTTGTCCTTCTTAAAAAAGGCAAAACATTTACACTAAAACTAAAAACTAAAAAATGGGAATATTTTCTGCTCTTATGGGCAACGCAGGAACTGTCAGTCAAGAAGATTTGTTTAAAAAATACGGACAGCTTTTAACCGATAACGAAGAAATTGAAATGGGTTTCAAATTGATTCGCGACACTTTTATCTTCACTAATAAAAGATTAATTCTGGTTGATGTTCAAGGAATCACAGGAAGTAAAACCGAATACAAATCAATTGCTTACAAAAGCATCACTCGTTTTAGCATTGAAACTGCCGGAACTTTTGATTTGGATGCCGAATTGAAAATCTGGGTTTCTAGCGAATTAAACCCTAGCATTGTAAAACAATTCAACAAATCTGTAAACGTATATGATGTTCAGAAAGTTTTGGCACATCACGTTTTAAGATAATCTATTTCATAAACAAAAAAGCGGCAAATTTTAAAATTTGCCGCTTTTTTTTATTTTTACAAAACCACTATTTCTTTTTAGTTGTTGTCGTTTTCTTAGTTGTCGTAGTTGCTTTTTTAGTTGTTGTTGTTTTTGCAACTGGAGCCGTATTTACAATTTTTTGTTGCACATAAGGTTTGTATAGACCATCTTTCTCTGCTCTTGCTTTTGCATCATCAGCTCTTTTTTTCGAATCAGGATGCGAACTCATCATTTGATCAATAAACGAAGCTTCACTTCCTTCACTCATTTTAGCCAAAATTCTAAAAGCAGATTCTTCAGCATTTACATTGTAACCGTTTTTCTTTAAGAAATTATACGAAAACAAATCGGCTTCAGCTTCTTGTTTACGGCTGAATTTGCTATCAATAATAGCACTTCCAATTTTCCCCAATTGGCTATCCGTTACAGCTGTAATTTTTGCAGATTGCGAAGATGCACCATCAATTAGCGCTTCTTTTTGATACGCCGCGCGCATTGCATCTCTTGAATCGTTGTTTGCTACGTGACCAATTTCGTGTCCAATAACCGCCAATAATTCATTATCGTCCATGATATCCATCAAACCAGAATACACACGCACACTTCCGTCAGCGGTTGCAAACGCATTTACTTCTTTTAATTTATAAACCTTAAAATTCAGTGTAAATCCTTCTCCTGTACTATGTTTTCCAAAAACTCGGTTTAATCTCAAAGTATAACCATCATTTGGTCCCGCTACTTCATTTGTCGAATCTAATTTACGAACTGCCTCTTTTGACAAAGCCGCGGCATCTGCATTACTCAATGTAAACCCTGTAACACCTTTTTGAAGAGCTCCTAATGCTTTATCACCTAAATTTATTTGCGCATTCATTTTAGTAAAACCCAACGTGGCAAATAAAACTCCAAAAACTAGTAATTTCTTTTTCATGTTTTTATTTATTACAATTTAACAACAAATGTACTACATTATTTTTCCAATTTTATTTCAAAAAATGCTATTTTATAACAATTAAAGGTATAAAATTTAAAGGATTAAGAACCAGTCGCATGTCATATTTATTTTTCTTAATCATAAATGCAAAGAAAAAAGAAGTATTTTGCCATCTAAAACTCAATAAAACCATCTTTTTAACATTTAAAATTCATTAAAATCAAAAGCTAATTAAGTCAATAAAACACCTTGGCATCAAATTAACCCCTAAACAAATCTTCAAATAAACTACATTCCGTATCTTTGTGTTTTGAATTTTGATATATGGAAACAGTCATTGAAAATATACCAACTGGAAAACCTAAATGGTTAAAGGTGAAACTTCCAATTGGACAAAAATATACTGAACTTCGTGGTTTAGTTGATAAATACAGCTTAAATACCATTTGCACCTCTGGAAGTTGCCCAAATATGGGAGAATGTTGGGGTGAAGGAACCGCAACTTTTATGATTCTTGGAAATGTTTGCACTCGTTCATGCGGATTTTGTGGCGTAAAAACAGGAAGACCTGAAACTGTTGATTGGGACGAACCTGAAAAAGTAGCGCGTTCTATAAAAATCATGAACATCAAACACGCTGTAATTACAAGCGTTGACAGAGATGACTTGAAAGATGGCGGATCTATTATCTGGATTGAAACGGTAAAAGCAATCCGAAGAATGAACCCAAATACTACACTAGAAACTTTAATTCCGGATTTTCAAGGAATTGAAAGAAATATAGACCGAATCGTTGAAGCAAATCCTGAAGTGGTTTCGCATAATGTTGAAACGGTTCGCCGATTGACACGTGAAGTTCGTATTCAAGCAAAATACGATCGCAGTCTTGAAGTTTTGCGCTATTTAAAAGAAAAAGGAATCAACAGAACCAAATCTGGTATCATGCTAGGTCTTGGCGAAACTGAAGAAGAAGTTTTTCAGACTATGAGAGATTTGCGCAATGCAAATGTAGATGTTGTTACTATTGGACAATACCTTCAACCAAGTAAAAAACATTTGCCTGTCAAAGAATTTATCACTCCGGAGCAATTTGCGAGATACGAAAAATTCGGACTTGAATTAGGTTTCCGCCATGTGGAGAGCGGTCCTTTAGTTCGTTCTTCATACAAAGCACAAAAACACATTTTATAATAAAAGTTAATCGTTTAATCGTTTAATTGTCAAACCGACTAAACGATTAATCGACTAAACAAATCAACTAAAAATTGAAAACAAGAATTGCTATTAATGGTTTTGGAAGAATTGGAAGAAATTTATTCCGCTTGCTTTTAAACCATCCTGAAATTGAAGTGGTTGCGATCAACGATATTGCCGACAACAAAACGATGGCACATTTGATAAAATACGACAGCATTCATGGTGTTTTGCCTTATACTGTGAGCCACGATGAAGAATCAATTATTGTAGACAACAAAAAGTATTTGTTTTTTCACGAAAAAAGCATTTCAAGTTTAGACTGGAAAAGCCACAATATTGATTTTGTAATAGAATCAACCGGAAAATACAAAACGCACGAAGAATTAAATGCGCATCTGGAAGCTGGAGCAAAAAAAGTGATTCTTTCGGCTCCTTCTGAAGTTGATACAATAAAAACTGTTGTTTTAGGTGTAAACGAAAATATTTTGGACGGAAATGAAAATATAGTTTCAAATGCAAGTTGTACGACAAACAACGCCGCTCCAATGATAAAAATCATTGATGAACTATGTGGCATCGAGCAAGCTTACATTACCACTATACATTCGTACACTACTGACCAAAGTCTCCACGACCAGCCACATAAGGATTTACGTAGAGCGAGAGGCGCAAGTCAATCAATTGTTCCAACAACTACAGGTGCAGCTAAGGCATTAACAAAAATTTTTCCTAAATTGCATCAAAAAATCGGAGGATGTGGCATTCGCGTCCCTGTTCCCGATGGTTCATTAACAGATATTACTTTCAATGTAAAGCGCGCCGTTACTATTGAAGAAATTAATAAAGCTTTTGAAAAAGCCTCAAAAACAAATTTAAAAGGGATATTAGATTACACAGAAGATCCTATCGTTTCTGTTGATATTATTGGCAATACGCATTCGTGTTTATTTGATGCCCAGCTTACTTCGGTAATTGATAAAATGGTAAAAGTTGTGGGTTGGTATGATAATGAAATTGGCTATTCATCAAGATTAATAGATTTGATTTTACTGATAAGAAAAACATAGATTCATTGTAAAAGCATTGCCATACATGAAATACCACATTCTTATTCTTATTTGTTTTTTAAATTCATTTTTGTATTCTCAAACCAAAAAGAATACAGATAGCGTTTCCTATTACAATAAATTAGCCAACTCAAATCTCGATAAACAAAAGTACACACAGGCCGTTTTTTACACCAAAAAATCTATTGATTTTTGCCAAACCAATAATAAAACCGAAAATTTAGCCAATCAGACTTTCAAGCTCGGGAAAATTTATTACAACCAGCAAAAATATGATGAAGCACTAAAAAACTTCCACAAAAGCGTTTCATTATTTGACAAAGTAAAACCAACTTGTACTAAAATTTTGGCACTTCATTATATTGGAGCCTCAAACACTGCACAGGGAAATTTTGAAATTGGCAATATCTATTACAAAAAAGCCGACAGTTTATTAAAAAAACTAAAACTTGTTGATCATGCTGAAATTTTGGATTACCAAAAGGCGATGGCGTTAAAAATTGGTAAAAATCTACCGCTTTCAGCAAAAACTTTTCAAAAAATAGTAAGCAAACCAGACAATCCAAAAATAATCAAAACCAAGGCTGATTCCTATTATCAGCTTGGACTGATCGAAACAATACTGAAAAGAAATGATTCGGCTTTAGTTCATTTTGACAACGCTTTAGATTATAGTGCCAAAAACAACAACTTGGCTCAAAAATCAAAAATTATACTTGCGATTAGCCAGTACTACAAAAAGAATCGAAATTTTGATCTTGCCTATTCCTATCTCGATGAGCATTATCAAATCGAAAACTATATTTTAAAACTGAAAAATGCAAAATTGGATTTCAATGATTTTGAGAAATTCAAAAAAACACAATCTATAAACAATACGCTGAAACGCGAAAGTGATCAAAAAATCCAGCTAAAAACCTACCGTTACTCTAAATTAGTGAGTATTTTGGCAATCGCATTAATTTCGATTTTATCGCTTTTGAGTTTGGCTTTATACAAAAACAACATTATTCGAAATCAGAATAATTTGCTTTTAAGAGAAAAAAACAAAGAATTGATTCTTGCTAAAAACAAAGCAGAAAAAGCATCAAAAGCCAGATCTGAATTTTTGTCGACAGTAAGCCATGAACTCCGGACACCATTGAATGCGATCAACGGAATTACGCATTTACTTTTGGAAGACAATCCAAAAAAGAATCAGCTAAAATACTTGGAATCTTTGAAATTTTCAGGCAACTATTTGACTACATTTATCAATGAGATTTTGGAAATCAATAAAATCGACTCCACAAAAGTCGAAGTTGAATACATCAGTTTCAATTTAAAAGAACTTTTATTCAATATTCAAAGTTCGCTTAAAGAATTGGCTACAGCCAATAAAAACTATTTCAATCTTGAAATCGACGAAGCTATTCCTGATAATTTGATTGGAGACCCAACAAAATTATCTCAAATAATACTTAATTTAATCAACAACGCTTTAAAATTTACCCAAAACGGACATGTAAATGTAATTGCAAAATTGTATGCAATTGAAGAAGAAAATGCAACCGTTTATTTTGAAATTGTTGATACAGGAATTGGAATTCCAGAAGACAAACTACAAACTGTTTTTGAAAGTTTTTCACAAGGTTCTATTGAAGTAAACCGCAAATATGGTGGAACCGGCTTAGGCTTGACTATTGTAAAAAAACTAATTGAGCTCCTTGGAGGCGAAATAAAACTTAAAAGCGAGGTGGGCAAAGGGTCAACTTTTACCTTTAAGCTGAATTTCAATATTAACACCGAGCCATTGGAGGTTGTCGAAGAAACCACCAAACTATACAGTGATACACAATTAGAGCATAAATCGATCTTATTGATTGAAGACAATAAAATCAATCAGATGATTACGCGTAAAATGCTGGAAAACAAAGCAATTTCTTGCGAAATAATCGATAATGGCGAAGAAGCTGTCGAACTTTTAAAAGTAAAGCGTTTTGATATGGTTTTAATGGATGTTCATTTGCCTGGCATTAACGGAACAACTGCCACAAAAATGATTCGAGAGTTTGACAAAACGACTCCAATTATTGCTTTGACTGCAATTTCGCTTGACGAAAACAGAGACATGCTTTTATCTTTTGGAATGAATGACGTGATTACAAAACCGTTTGTTCCAGATGAATTTTATAGCACAATTGCCAAGTTTTTTGATTAACTAAGATGCTAAGTTTTTAAGAAACTAAACTACTTTTTATGTACTCCAAAATTGTCGCATCAAAATTTTGCTGATGGTTTATAAAAGTGCTTTTTATTGGCAAATAATACAATTGAGAAACCAATTTTGAATCCTTCAAACGCACATAATCTTTCTCGGTTGTAATTATTTTTCTTCCTTTTGCTTTTTCTTGAATCGATTCTAAATCAGCATCAGAAAAATGATGATGATCAGGAAAAGTCAGGCATTCGTCATTTTCATTTTTTAAATAATCAAAAAATGGTTTCGGTTTTGCAATACCCGCTAAAAGCACTTTAGATTTGGGCTTAATTTTAGCAACCTCAACTTTTTCATTTTGCCCATAAATTACCTCATCATAATCTATAAAAGTAAAAAAGATTTGTTGCGAACAGCTTAATTTTAGTTTTAAACGAATTTCGGCTTGTTCTTCTTCAGATAAAATTTTAGGGCATTTTGTCACCACAACAACATTGGCTCTCGTTGCGCCGCTCCTGCTTTCGCGCAAATTCCCTGTTGGCAGCATAAAATCATCTACATACAAATCATCGTATGCGCTTAATAAAATATAAAAACCGGCTTTTACTTTTCTGTGCTGATAAGCGTCGTCTAGCAATACGATTTCTGGCTTTTCTTTCTGCGAAAGCAACTGCTGAATTCCATTTGTGCGATTGGCGTCAACTGCCACCATTACATTTGGAAATTTTTGATAAAACTGGAAAGGTTCATCGCCAAGAATTTCGGCAGTAACATTCTCATCGGCTAAAACAAAACCTTCTGATTTTCTTTTATAGCCACGACTTAAAGTTGCGATTTTATATTTATCAGTTAATAACCGAATCAAATATTCAATTTGAGGCGTTTTTCCGGTTCCGCCCACACTTAAATTGCCAACAGCAATTACAGGAATATCAAATGAAGTCGATTTTAAGATTCCTTTGTCAAAAAGAAAATTACGGATTGAAGTTATGAATCCATATATAATAGCGAAAGGGAAAAGTAATTTTCGGAGTAATTTCATTTTACGAAAGTATAATTTTTTTGTGCTATTAATAGAAATTGCTAAAATAAAAAAAATGGCAAAATTGTAAGTAAAAAAGCTTGCTTTAATTTTTCAAAAAGGCCAACAAACACAAGAGCTCACAAAGGAAAATCTGTACTATTTTTCTCAAATACAAACAAAAAAGAGGCATTTTGGCACTTAAAAATACGATAATTCTCATTTTATCATTAATAACATTTTATGATAGCTAAGAAATTAATCCTTAGCTTCTTTCATAAAAACTTAAAAAATTGTCAGAAAAAAATATAAAAACAAAAAATTATTATACTATTTTTAGAACGAATTTTCTTTAAACAATTTAAAACCCCAAGTGCACGTGGCAAAGTTTTAATGGCAAGAAATCAAAAAACCTAAAAACATTTATTAATATCAAAAATCGTAAAAGATGAAAAAATTAAAATTAGAGAACTTAAAAGTTAAAACTCTAACTAAAGAAGAACAAAAAACTGTTAAAGGAGGTCTAGAACAAGAGTTTTTATCTATTGGAGTTACGTGCAGTTTAAGAAATTCTTGCGAAAGAGTTTGCGGACCAATAATTGCTTAATAAAAAATATTTTAGCATTTAGAATAGTTATCTAATAACTGTTCCAACTCACACAAGGGCTATCCATTACAGATAGCCTTTGGTTTTTATTCTTCCAAACCAGCTTATTTAAGTGAATTCTGATTAGAAAACTAATAGATCATGAAATTTTTTTTTACGTTATGTTGCATTTTACTTTTAAATTTTACTTTTTCACAAAATATAATACCAGGCAAATATTCTACAATCAATAATAGCAACTACACTTTTTTAGACACAATTCTTAAAAATAAAAAAATCGTTTTATTGGGAGAGCAATCTCATGGCGACGGGGCTACTTTTGATGAAAAAGTAAATCTCATAAAGTATTTGCATGAAAAACAGAAATACAATAGTATTGTTTTTGAAAGTGGAATGTATGATCAATACAAAGCATTTCAAGAATATTCCAAAAAAAAGACTTCAATAGCAGTTTTCGACCAGAGTATCTTAGATATATGGTCTGATACCAAAGCATTTCAAAATTTGCTTCTTTATATTGAAGAATGCGCCCAAAAAAAAGATACTATAAAAATCTTAGGATTTGATACTCAAGAAGGAGTGTTTTTTTCGAATCATTTTATGAGTGATCTCACTGAATTGATTAAAAACAGAAAAATCAATATTGCAAAAAATAGCTTGACAAGAATAGAAAAAGCTTTTGTTTTTAGAGATTTGGAGCGCATTGCCAATAACAAAAAAGATTCTACTGATTTGTATCAGGATTTTCATTTTCTAGTAAATGCTCTGAAAGAAATAAAAGACCCGACTTTTCATGAAAAAATGATGAAACAGGTTATTATTAGCAAAATTTCGGATGTCGATTTTGAAATCATGCAATTACAAAACCAAAAAATTGCGGTTCAAAATCCAAGAGACGAGCAAATGGCAAAAAATTTGATTTTCTTATCTGAAATGTATCCAAATGAAAAAATGATTTGCTGGGGAGCTTCATATCATTTTTCAAAAAACATCGACCAAACAGAATATACTGAAGTCACTGAAAGCTATTTACAAAAGCAATCGAATATTGAACTTAAAACTACTGGTTTTACAGATTATATTCCCGGCGAAGGAGCGAAACTCCTTGAAGGCGCTTTACCAATGGGTGGCTTTTTAAAGAATTATTTTAAGGATGAAATTTATAGTATTGCGTTTTCTTCTTATGAAGGCTCATATGGACGCGTAGATGGCAAATCGTTCCCTATTCTTACTCCTCCTGAAAATAGCATCGAATTACAAAATGCAAACAAGGGCTATAATAAAACTTTTTTCGAATTTGACAAGAAAGACACGAAGCGATATTATTGCTCCGCATTTGGAAACATTCCTATAAAAGCGAGATGGAATGCTATTTTTGATGGCTTTTTTTTCATTAAAAAATCATATCAGCCTGAAGCAAGATTTTTTGAAAAAGAAAACTATGTACCAACCCTAAAAGATGCATTTGTACTAAATGGAAAAATAAATGATTTTAAAAATCATAAAATCATAGCAAATGCCGACATCATAATGCTTCAAACAAATAAAAGCATTCTAGCAAATAAAGAAGGTGCATTTTCTATCATTGTAGATAAAGCCAAATTTAACAACAAAATTATTGTATCGGCTTTTGGGTATATTTCAGATACGATTTCAATTAAAAATCTTGTTGATGCCAATAAACATTTTATAAAGGTAAAATTAAGACCATTTCAATTTCAAGCTATTAATTTAAATGAAGTTGTGATAAATTCAAACTCAAAATTATTATCTGCAGAAGAAATCGTAGCAAAAGCTCAGCTCAATATTGAACTTAATTACAATCAAAATCCTTACAATCAAACATTTTTCTTTCGCAATCAAGTGATCAAAAACAATGAGGTTATTTCGCAGGACGAATCAATTATAACGACTTATAATTCAATGGGAATGAAAGGCGTCAATAATCCTGATGAAAAAATATTTGGAGAAATATTGCAAACTCGTGAAATTGTAAAAAACACTTCACAAAATAAACTCGGCAGTATGAACACTTTTGCATTTTTGTTTGATCGTGACCTTATATTAAGCAAAGCCAATGTACTTTATAAACCGGAATCCTATACTTTAAAAAAAGAAGGCATTGTCCCTTATAATGACCAGAAAGTTTATAAAATAAGTTTTCAAAACAATGAACCTGGAGCTTATTCTACTGGTTATGGTTATCCGGCACCAAAAAAATCATCGGGCGTTTTATATATAGACACACAAACATTTGCCATATTAAAATATGAACATTGTGTGGCGAGAGAACCGTTTGAAGTAAAAAGCCAAGCGGGCAAAACTGCCCAAATGAATCATAAAATCACAATAACGTATAAATTATCAGAAGGAAAATATTTTATCAATTATCTAAATGTAATAGACAAATCAATCATCACCTCAACAGCTGACAATTCTTTTTTATACGACACTTATAATGTCAACAACTTAATGTCTACGGAAGTAAAAACAACAAATACTCAAAAACTTAATCGACCACTTTTAAAAATTGGTTTAAATAATACTGTTCAGGAAAATTTAGACTTTTGGAAAAATAATAGTTTTATCCTACCTGATGAAAAAATCATTTTCGATTTATGTTATTAACGAAAAATCAGCAAAAGAGCATGAATCCTATAATTACAAGAATAGAAGAAAAAATATGGCAATCTGTTGAAACAGAAAAAAGAATAGGTGCTCTGGATGGTCTGTCTGGAATTGCTTTATTTTATAATTATCTGCTGGAGATTGAATATCAGGAGGAATATCAAAATAAATTGTTTACGATAATTGACAAAATTGGCGATCTAATTTCTGAAGAAAGCTACAATTCATCTTTATGCTCCGGAATAGCTGGATATGCTTGGGTTTTAGCAAAAATGAAAAACAAAAACCTAGAAATTGAAGAAGATTATTTTGAAGCACTAGATGCTCTTTTAGAAGAAAGTCTGACCGAAGAAGCTAACAAGAATTATTATGATTTTTTGCACGGCGCATTTGGCATCGCTTTATATTTTATAGAACGATATAAAACTACAAAGAACAAAGACATCGAACATATTTTAGTCCAGTTTTCAAATAATCTGATAGACAAAATAAAGAACAATCCGAAAGACCTATTTTTAAGCAACTCTGAAAAACCAAATCTTAAATGCTATTATTTTGGCTTAGCACATGGTATATCGGGCATTCTAAATTTTCTGATTCATCTTCAAACAAATCTTGACAAAAATAGTCCAGATGTTCATACGGCAATTTATACCATAATTGAATTCATGGATACTTTTAAAATTTTTGATGAGGAATCTAAACAATATTATCCAAGTCAAATTTTTGAAGATAACTTATCTGTTACAAAAGCGCGACTTGGCTGGTGTCAGGGCGATTTAGGCATAGCAAATGCAATTCTTAATTCAGGATTATTTTTAAACAATTCAAACATACAAGAAGAAGCTGTTGCCTTAATCGATTCAACTAGAAAAATAAAAGTAAAAGAATCTTTAGCAAACGATTTTGCGATTTGTCATGGTTCAGCTGGCATAATATTGCAATATTATTTAGCCATGGCAAAAACAAAAGTACCAACTACGGATACAATGATGATTTGGCATGAAAATCTAAAAAAACAAACTAATGATTTTTCAGATTTTAAAAGTTTTTTTATTGATAAATACATAAATGAAACCAATATTTTGAACGGCGCCGCAGGTCTTGGACTTGCATTATTGACAATAGAAAACAAAATCCAATCAGACTGGACCGAATGTTTAAATTTATATTAGAGACTTTTCTATCCAAATTCAAAAACCAAACCGTGCATTCCATTTAATAGCCAAAACAAAATTTTAAAATGAAGTTTTTTAATACCATTATCAAAAGAACTGCGTCATTCCCTATTGAATCTTATACTGAAAACCGCAATAATATTAAGGCGTTTTTTTTCAACAATGATTTATTTCAATTATCTATTTTATTCGCTTCAAGAAGTTTATATAACGATGTTAAAAAAAACAAATCAGGCAAAACCAATCTTTCGCTAAACAAATATTTCTCGAGAGCTCATTTTAACCCAATTCCGTTCGGACTTTTTACCAGTGTTGGTTCTTCTGAATGGCGCGACAAAACGGTTTTATTAAAATCAAAACTTTTAGAACTTAAAGTAGAATTTGACAATTTATATATTTCTGAAAAAACCAACCTTATAAACGCTGAAGAGTGGAAACAATATAGGTATTTTACAAATCCTTCCGTTCACTTTTTAAGTCCGGAAAAAATTAGTTTTTATAAATCTCAAAAATTACCCATTGGATCTTATGAAACAAAATATGTAGAGCTCGATTATGACGAAGATATTCAGTGGCTGCTTGACCGATTCAAAAACGGAACTAGCATTAAAGATGTGACTAATGATTTACTTGAAAATGAATTCTCATTATCAGAAATTGATGCCTTTTTATTAGAAATTATTAGTGCCGGACTTATCATTAACGAAGTAACATTTCATCCCTATCGAGAAACAATCTATAAAAACTCGGTTCCTTCGACATTAATAAATCTTAGTACATATAAATTAGAATCAAAAAATGATTTCGATTACTTTACGACAAATTATATAGCAGAACAAGATATTTATTTGTCTGAAGAAGGAATACAAAGTAGTTACTCCCATTCTATTTCATTATTTGAAAAAGAATCCGATTATTTAGATTCTAAAATTCAAGAAAAACTATTCAAATACATCCAATTTAATGTAAATTATAATAGCGATTATACACCAATTACAAATTCAGTATTAGAATTTGGCAATAAATTTTATCATAGTTTTAGCGACGGCTACATTCCTTTGAGCAAAGTATTTAATCCTTACTCAGGATTAAAATATAGTACAACTGAATTCAAAAATGAGAACAAACTTCATTCGGATATATTATCGCAAATTTTGACCGCGTCCTCAAAAGAAGTTCTTCTTAAAAATGTAAAAACATCCATAAAAAGCAAAAACCAATTACCGGCAACTTTCAATGTTATTTTCGAAATATTGAATTGCAAAATTACCGGAAAAGAAATTGTGTATTGCAAATCAGTGACTGGAACTTCTGCAATAAACCTATTATCAAGATTCAATCACATTTCTGAAGCTGCATGTCAAGATATTGCAAATTTTGAAAAAGAAATCTATAAGGATAAAATCATTGCCGAAATAAACATGATTGCCAAACCACGAGCTACAAATATTATTTCCTCTCATCAATATTACGATTATAATATTCCTATAAATACGGCACATTCAGAAAATTCAAACCCAATTTACTTAGCTGATCTTTATTTGCGTTTTAATGGATCTGGCTTTGTTCTAGTTTCTAAAAAACATCAGAAAGAAATAATTCCCCGAGTAACATCAGCGATAAACAATGGGTTATCTGATTCTGAAGCGCATCGATTTTTGGCAGATTTACAGTCACAAAATAATGAAATTCATCATATAAACTTCAATCTAAATTATTACAAGAATTTTTATTTACCCTATGTTCCTAGAATTTATCTTGATGATGATCTTTTACTATATCCGGCGCAACTTTTAGTGGCAAACAACAATTATACTTTTGAGCAGTTTAAAAAAGTGTTATTTGAAAATGTAGAAAAAAATGATTTTTCTAAAAGAGTTTCTTTAACAGATAAAAAAGGAGAGATCATTATCGATATTGAAAATGACGAGCATTTGGAAATTTTGTTTTCCAGATTTAGCACATCTAATACTTTCTATATTTCAGAATCATTGTATGAATCTTTTTTTCCTGCAATATCTTCTAACGAGAAACATCATGCTCATGAATTTGTGGCAAGTATCAAAAACACCGAATTTACATCTGTAAAAAACACTTTTAAAATCCCTGAGGAAGATAATTTTGAAACCGTAAATGTTCCAGTATTATCAAATTGGTTATACTTGGATTTAACCTGTAATCCTTATGCCCAAAATGATTTGCTGACCATTATTTATGATGCAATTTTATCTGAGGAAACAGTCGATCAATTCTTTTATGTAAGATATAATTATCCCGAAAATCACTTAAGAGTAAGGTTTAAAACAGAATCCAAAAAATTAAAAGAACATATTATCAGTGAAATCAACAATCTGAAAACTAAAAATTTCATTCTTACTTACAAAATCTTGCCCTATGAACCAGAAACTTATAGATACGGCGGAAAAGAATTATTAAACGTAACTGAATCAATTTTTAGCAAAGACAGCTTCGACACCATTCAAAATATTCTAAAAACAGAACCAAATGACGAAAAAATAATTTGTTTTTCAGTCTTAAAAATACAGTACTATTTTAGTCTTTTTGGCTTCACTTTAGATCAAATGATCATGCTCTGCGATGCCAATATTGAAAGTTTTTCAAATGAATTTACTTTATCGGCAACTTTAAGGAAAGAACTCAATCAAAAGTTTTCAGTCGTAAAAAATAAATTCGACGATATAATTTATGCTAATTTTCTTAACGACGAAAGTTTAAAATCAACCCTGAAAAGTCATTTAGAAAAAAGTGATTTAATTAGATCTAATTATGCTGCCGATTTGATTCATATGAGTCTCAATCGCCTTTTTGATAAAGAGCAACGCTACAATGAATTTAAAAGTTATTATTGGGCAAAGCTTTACTTCAACAGACTAAAGTTTACAAAAAATGCCAATTAACAGCAATCGACATCGTTTCCTTGATTGTAATAGTTTAGAATTTGGATTACTTTTGTTGTTCACCTTAACTTTTTGAAACACGAATGAAAATTAAAGAAATAATAGCGGTTCTTGAAGAAATGTCACCTTTGGCTTACGCCGAGGATTTTGACAACGTTGGGCTTTTAGTTGGCAATTCGGAAGCCGAAAGTACTGGCGTTTTAGTTTGCCATGATGCCTTAGAAAATGTAATGGATGAAGCTATCTCTAAAAACTGTAATTTGGTAGTTTGTTTTCATCCGATATTATTTTCTGGAATTAAAAAAATTACAGGCAAGAATTATGTAGAGCGCGCGATTTTAAAAGCAATTAAAAATGATATTGCCATTTATGCCGTTCATACTGCACTTGATAATCATTCGGCCGGCGTTAATAAAATTTTCTGCGATGCATTAGGTTTGACAAATACCAAAGTTTTGATTCCGAAACAAAATTTCATTCAAAAATTAGTAACTTATACCGTTCCAGAAAACGCTCAAAAAGTACGTCAAGCATTATTTGATGCTGGCGCTGGAACAATTGGAAATTATGACAATTGCAGTTTCAACTCGAATGGAATTGGCACATACAAAGGAAATTCTGAAAGCAATCCGGTAATTGGTGAGCGTTTTGAATTAACAGAAACCGAAGAGATCAAAATCGAAGTTACGTTTGAAAAACATCTTCAATCCCGAATTTTAAAAGCACTTTTTGCAAATCATATTTATGAAGAAGTGGCATACGAGATTTATAATCTTGAAAATTCGCATCAGAATATAGGTTTGGGAATGATTGGCGAATTTGAAAATGAAATGAATGAAAAAGAATTTCTTCATTTTGTAAAAAATAAAATGATTGCAGATGGAATTCGCCATTCTGCTTTTTTAGGAAAAAAAATCAAGAAAGTAGCTGTACTTGGAGGTTCAGGAAGTTTTGCTATAAAAAATGCAATTCAAGCTGGAGCCGATGCTTTTTTGACTGCCGACTTAAAATATCACCAGTTTTATGAAGCCGAAAACAAGTTACTTTTGGCAGATATTGGTCATTTTGAGAGCGAACGCTATACAAAAAATTATATTGTTGATTATCTTCGAAAAAAAATTCTTAATTTTGCAATCATTTTATCGGAAGAAAATACAAATCCAGTTAAGTACTTATAAAATATGACGAATACGAAAGAATTAAGTGTTGAGGACAAGTTAAGAGCAATATACGATTTACAGCTTATTGACTCTAGAATTGACGAAATCAGAAACGTTAGAGGAGAACTTCCTTTAGAGGTTGAAGATTTAGAAGATGAAGTTGCAGGTTTGAGCACTCGTTCAGAGAAACTGAAAGGTGAACTTGAAGTGATTGAGGAGCAAATCAAAGCAAAGAAAATTGCTATTGAGGAGCATAAAGAGGTTATTAAAAAGTACACTAAACAACAAGAATCAGTACGTAACAACAGAGAATTTAATTCTTTGACAAAAGAAGTTGAATTTCAAGAATTAGAAATTCAATTGGCTGAAAAGCAAATCAAAGAAATGAAAGCTTCAATCGAGCACAAAAAAGAAGTTATTTCTAACTTAAAAGAAAAACTTGATGCTAAAAGCTCTCATTTAAAACATAAAAAATCTGAATTAGACGCTATTATGGCTGAAACTCAGAAAGAAGAGGCTTTCTTGACTGAAAAATCTGCTGAATATGCTGCACAAATCGAAGATAGATTATTAGCAGCTTACAACAGAATCAGAAGCAGTGTTCGTAACGGATTGGCTGTAGTATCTATCGAAAGAGGAGCTTCTGCTGGATCTTTCTTTACAATTCCACCTCAAACTCAGGTTGAAATTGCTTCAAGAAAGAAAATCATTACTGATGAGCACTCTGGAAGAATTTTAGTTGACACACAGTTAGCTGAAGAAGAAAAAGAAAAAATGGAACAATTGTTCGCAAAATTCTAAATATCAAGTCCCGATTAAATCGGGACTTTTTTTTGTTAAATATTTTTTTTGCCACTAATTTCACTAATTTCCACTAATTTTTAATTTGTTTCTAAATGGAATAAAAATTCGTGCTAAATTTGTGTAATTCGTGGCGAAACTTTTTTTTAATCGATTCCCGCATATTATTCTACATTTAAATTACTTGTTTTGGGAATTAAAAAAGGCATTCGTTTTATTACATTAAAATCTGTTGGATCTTATATTAACTTTTTGAGTTACGTGCGTCCACAAAAAGCAATGGAGCTTTCTTATGCGCTTTTCAGTCAGCCTCGAATTGGGCGATTAAAAAAAGAAGAGCTTCCGAAAGTTTTGAGAAATACTGAAACAGAAATATTTCATCATAACGAACATCATTTTCAAACTTATATTTGGAAAGGAAACGAAACCAAAATTCTATTGGTCCACGGCTGGGAAAGCAATGCTTCACGCTGGAAAAAAACCTTACCACATCTTCAAAAATCGGGAAGCACTATAATTGCCATTGATGCGCCTGCACACGGACAAAGCAGCGGAAAAGAATTCAACGTGCCGCTTTATGCTGAATTCATCAATAAAGCGGTTGAAAAATATCAACCAGAAATTATTATCGGTCATTCTATCGGCGGTGCGGCATCAGTATATCATCAATATTTATTTCCGAATACGAGTATCAACAAAATGGTGATTCTTGGAGCGCCTTCTGAACTAAAAACTTTGATCGACAATTATGTTTCGATGTTGAGCTTAAATACCAAAATGTTTTCACTTTTAGAAAGCAAATTCATGGATCGCTTCAACTTTAAACTTGAAGATTTTTCTGGACAGAAATTTGCATCAGAATTTAATATTCCGGGATTAATTGCACATGATGTTTCAGATAAAATTGTTGCTTTTGAAGAAGGAAAAAAAATAGCCAGCAACTGGAAAAACAGCCAATTTATTGAAACCAGCGGTTTAGGTCACGGAATGCATGATGATGAATTGTACGATAAAGTGATTGAGTTTTTATTTGAAGGTACAAAGTAACAGAGTCACAAAGGGCCAAAGGTTTTGTCGCATTTTTGTCACCCTGAGCGAAGTCGAAGGGCCACAAGTAGCTCGACAAAGATTGACATTTTCAGGAACAGAGTTTCTTGTATTCCTTCGACTTCACTCAGGATGACAAGCGTTATCTACACAACAATCTTAAAATACCTCAACAACTCCTTTTTTCCTTTTGCAGTGACAATTATCGCTCTGGAGTTTTCAGTTTTCCTGAGCCAATCTTCTCTTATCATTTTATTAAAAAGCAATGTCCCAACTGAGCCGGCAATATGATTTCTGCGTTCACTCCAATCTAAACATGGTTTCAAGAAAATTCGTTTTTGTTTTTGTGCTTCTTCTAAATTAATTCCAAAATCTGAAAACCACTTTTTCCCCTCTGGACTTATTTCAAAAGTATTATTCTGATCTACAATTATTTTTTGTTCCAACAAACTATCCGTTAACGCAACGCCAATTTTTCCTGCCAAATGATCATAGCAAGTTCTGCAAAATTTGATTGGCGGATAAATATCTGTTTTATTTTTTGAAGAAACTTCCGGTTTCGGAACTAGACTTGCCATTGCTTCAAGTGCATACGCAACTTCTTTATTTGAAAATCGGTAATATTTATGACGTCCTTGTTTTTCGACACAAAGCAAATTTGCATCGAGAAGTTTCCCTAAATGCATACTAATGTTTTGTGGCGAAGTGTTGACGCTTACTGCCAATTCTGTAGCCGTGAAAGCTCTTCCGTCCATTAAAGTCCACAAAATTGAGGCACGAGTTGGATCGCCAATTAAAGATGCCGTTTTTATAAATTGATCTTCCATTTCGATAATCATAGTTAAGCACAGAATGAACTGTTGCCTTGTAAAGTTAAATAACTTTGTCAAAAACATTCCAAATGACTTCGACTTTATTCCTTCAATCTGATATCGAAAATCCGTATTTGAACTACAAAACCATGCAACAAAACAATCCCGTTTATTGGGATGAGACAAATAAAATATGGGCGATATATTCTTATGAAGATTGTGTTGCTGTTTTGAAAAATCCAAAAGCCGAGATTCCAACTGTAAATCCAAACAACGAACAAAAATTAAATGAAAGAGCTTTAGAAATTTTAAATAACTTAACACGATTATCAAACGGAATGCAGCATAAAGTTTCGAAAGAAATTGCAATGTTGCTATTCTCAAAAATGAAATCTGTCGATATTAATTCTATTATTTCTCAATTAATAAAAGATGATTTGACTGAAAATAAAATGGATTGGGTAAATTCGGTTTGCAAAAAATTGCCGGTTTTGGTTGTTTTGGAAAGTTTTGATTTTGAGGAAAAAGATTGCGCATTTATTTCAGATCATATTCAATCTTTGATTAAAATAATGCTTCCGCAAAAAACTGAAGCGCAAGTAAAATCTATTAATGAAATTTCAGAAACCATCTTTTCAATTGTAGAAAAACAGCTTTTTCAACTAAATTTTTATGAATCTTTACCAAATGAAATTTCGGAGCCAAATTCTCTTTCGCTTGACGAAATTAAAACAATAAGCATAAGCAATTTAATTGGATTATTTATTCAGAGTTTTGACGCTGGAAGAGGAATTTTAAGCAATTCGCTTTTGCAAATTCTTAATCATAAAACTTTTTCAAATAAAATTGAAATACAAAAATCGGTTATCGAAACTTTACGGTTTGATCCGCCCATTCATAATACCAGACGAATTGCGGCTGAAGATTTATATATTGGCGAAAGCCTAATTAAAAAAAACGATGTGATTTTAATTGTATTTGCATCGGCAAATCGAGACCCTAAGAAGTTTGAAAACGAATCAAAATTTGATATTGAAAGAAATAACAATGCTGAAAATCTGACTTTCGGAATTGGCGGTCATAGGTGTCTTGCAAAACATTTCTCGATTCATTTGGCAACTGAAGCTTTATGTTTTTTATTTGAAAACTATAAAAAGATACAACTTTTAGAAAATAATATTCAATACGACCCCATGATCAATGCCAGATTACCAAAGAATATCTGGATTTCATTACAATAAAAAATAAAAATATGATAGCTGTAATTTTTGAAGTTATTCCTAATGAAGGAAAAAAAGAAGAATATCTGGATATCGCGGCGCGTTTGCGTCCGGAATTAGATAATATTGACGGATTTATTTCAATAGAACGATTTCAAAGTTTTACTGATCCTTCAAAAGTTTTGTCTTTATCTTTTTGGAGAGATGAAGAAAGTATTCAGCAATGGCGAAATCTTGAAATGCATCGTGCCGCTCAAGCCAAAGGCCGAAATGAAGTTTTTAAAGATTATCATTTAAGAATTGCAACTGTTATTCGCGATTACGGAATGTTCGACAGAAAAGAAACTCCAGAAGATAGTTCTCGGTTTCATTCTTAAAAAGGTACAAAGTTGCAGAGGTTCAAAGGGACAAAGATTTTTTTCGAGGTTCTCAGTTTTGCCTATCGAAATCTAAAGTCTAAAATCTGAAATCTAAAATCATTTTTTTGCCTACTTTTGCACTATGGAAGAGAATTTAAAACGTCTGAATAAATTTATTGCCGAAACGGGTTTCTGTTCTCGTCGTGAAGCCGATAAACTTATCGAAGAAGGACGTGTAACAATAAATGGCGTTGTACCGGAAATGGGAACCAAAGTTTCGCCAGATGATGAAATACGCGTAGACGGTAAATTGATCGTTGAGAAAAACGAAAAAATGATTTATTTGGCATTCAACAAACCTGTCGGGATTGAGTGTACGACTAACTTAGAAGTTCGAAATAATATTGTCGATTATATCAATTATCCGAAACGTATTTTCCCGATTGGAAGATTGGATAAAGCCAGTGAAGGTTTGATTTTTATGACTAATGATGGCGATATCGTAAACAAGATTCTTCGCGCCAGAAATAATCACGAAAAAGAATATACGGTTACCGTAAACAAACCGATTACAGAACGCTTTATTCAAAGAATGGGAAATGGAGTTCCGATTTTGGATACCGTTACCAAAAAATGTAAAGTTGAGCAAATCAGCAAATACACTTTTAAAATCATTTTGACGCAAGGTTTAAACCGTCAAATCAGAAGAATGTCTGAATACTTGGGTTATGAAGTTACGGCATTAAAACGTATTAGAATTATTAATATTTCTTTGGATGTTCCGGTTGGGCGTTATCGTGAATTAACCGATGCCGAAATAAAAGAATTAAATCAGCTGATTGAACCTTCAAGCAAAACCGAAGAAGCAAGTTTGCCAAAAGTTGAAGCTCCAGCTCCAACGCGACGAAAGACTTTTATTTCAAAACATGATCCTAGGTTTCGAAAAAGAGGTGACAATTAACCTGAATTCATAAAAAAATCCGAACTTATTGAAGTTCGGATTTTTCGTTTTTACTTTTTCTCAGTTAAAAAGTCATAATATAATGCTTTAGATAAAAATGTAGAATTTTGATAAAAATCGATTAATTCTTCTCTTTGCATTTCAGTTTTACCCCCGTCCAGATGATTTTCTTGAAAATATTCTCTACGAGCATCATCATTAAAATTCAAACTGCTTAAAAATTGTGTCGTTACTCCTTTATTTACAGAGATATTATAGTTAGTAATTAGATTTCCCCAATTAACATAACTGCATAAAAGCACAGTTCCGTAGAAATACCAAACCATTTGATTGACTAAATAAGCGTTTGTTTTTTGTTTTGTGATTTTCATAAAAGTATAAACCAAACCAATAATTGCCAAAACAAGAAAAGCATAAACCCCCAAACGTTTGTATGTCAGTCCAAAAAATGAAACATATTCAGAATTTTTAATGATCGTACTGACAATCAAAATTCCGTTTAGAAAAATCCAGATTTTAGCCAGTGTTTTAAGAAGCGTCGCTTTTTTGTCAAAATTGAATCCGCCTTTGAAATAAAACATAATTACGCCAACCGCCATTAGAATTGAAAGGATAACAGAATTTACTCTTTCATGCGTAGCAGCACTCAATTTAGAAGCCTGCGCCGTAACTACTTCAAAAAACTGCTCGTAGTTGTAGGTTACTATAAAAATTAAAAGCATCAAATTCAGCAATAATAGCGTAATTACACCACTTTTTCTTTCGAAATCCAAATCCAAAAATGAAAATGTATTTTGATTTTTGACTTCGGCAATATTTTTAAATTCATTATCAAGAAGTTCATTTTTTTCATAACAAACTTCAGGAACCCAATAATTCCAAAAACTAAATGAAATATAAAAGCCCGCTATACTCAACAGTAAAAACTGCGGCACATCAATATCTAATTGATAATCTGTAAAAAGAGAAGAAAAATGTTCACTTCCAAAAGAATAAACGACAAAAAACAATCCTAGAAAAATGGCCGGAATTAGAACAAAAGCGACCAATTTTTTAGCAAAATTATTATGGATTTGCTTTTCTGGAAGCCATTGTTTGAAAATCCAAATACGTCCTAAAGAAGCTATTCCGTTTAGGATTACCAACGGAAAAATCTGAATGATTTTTAATTTATTTTCCTGTGTTTTGAATTGTAAAAACAAAATTGAAAGCGCCATTGCAAAGAAAGAAGCGGCATCTCCGTACCATCCAAAAGCGAGAGAAGACAAAACTGATGTCACCACCAAGACTAAATGTGTTCTTTCAGTAAATTTATCTTGAAAGAAATAACAAATAAATCCCGTCAATACAAGTCCAAAAATAGACCAGTTAAGCCCTGGATCTTCTCTATAAAAAAGCAGTAAAAAAATAAAACTGCAAACAAAAATGATGTGATGTTTTTTCATGGGTATTTAATTAAAAGTACTTTGCGTTTCAAAGTTGTTAGACAAAAAAATATAGTTATTAAGATTTCATTAATTTTTCAAGGTAGGAAAGATGCTCTTTAAAAGCCGCACGCCCTAAAGCAGTTACCTGATAAGATGTTTTTGGTTTTTTGCCCACAAATTCCTTTTTAACCTCAATATATTCTGATTTTTCAAGCGCTGAGGCATGACTCGCTAAATTACCGTCGGTGATATTCAAAAGCGTTTTCATCTCGGTAAAATCTACCCAGTCGTTAACCATCAGAACGGACATAATACCCAATCTGACACGGCTTTCAAAATCTTTATTTAGTTTATCAATAATTCCCATTGGGTTATTTGTATTTTTTGAACATCACTAATCCGTATATAATATGCAGAATTCCAAATCCGACGATCCAAAAAATCAAACCATATCCTATATAAAAAAGCGAAATACCTCCTAAAATAAGCTCTAAAAAGCCTAAATATTTAATATCTGAAAATGTATATTTTTCTGCGTTTATAACGGCCAATCCGTAAAATATCAAGGTCGATGGTGCTACTAAACCAAAATATCCGTGATAAATCAATGCCAAACAAAATATCCCTCCTGCAACAAGCGGTACAGCCAAGTTAAACAACATATTTTTTGTTGCCGATGTCCAAATTGGCAAATTGTATTTTTTGCTTTTTCTGATGGTAAAAAAGGCTCCAAATACAAAAGCGCATACTAAAATTACAATTCCGGTAAAAAATAAATGAGAAACCAAATTACCAGACAACAAAATATGATCATCTGTAAAATATTCAATTCCATTTATTTTAAATAATTGATACACATACAAACCACCAATTAGGGCCGAAAGTCCAGCAAAAACTCCTGAAAGTCCGCTTAATGATATAAATCGTGAAGAGCGCTCCATCATGGAACGAATATGTGCTAAATCTTCTTGGTGTTTCTGATTCATAATAAAAGTACTTTGCAGTACAAAGTTATTATTTATTTTGAATTGACAAATAAAAAAAAACATTTTTTTTATTTCAGTTAGACCTAAGAGGTTAAAAAAACCTGTTAGGCCTCTTCATAGAGATGCGTGAGGGATAGGAGCATGCTACCGAAGTAGCGCGGATAGCCCGACCTTGTTTGCGGAAAGGCGCGCATAAAGGCAAAGTTTGGTGCGCCTTTTTGCAAACAAGGTCACGCCCAAAGCATATAAAACAAAAAAACCTGCTCGATTGAACAGGCTTTCATAATATTTAAAAAAATTATTTATTTCTAGCGCTTCTCATTTTGCGAGCTAAAAGTGTATTTTTTAGCAACATTGCAATTGTCATTGGCCCTACTCCACCAGGAACTGGTGTAATAAATGATGCTTTTTTACTTACTCCGTCAAAATCAACATCTCCTTTGATAACATATCCTTTTGCGTTTGAAGCGTCTTCAACACGTGTAATTCCAACATCGATAACGGTTACTCCTTCTTTTACCATATCGGCTTTTAGGAATTCTGGAACTCCTAAAGCTGTGATAATGATATCGGCATTTTTAGTGAATTCAGCCAAATCTTTAGTTCGGCTGTGCGTTAATGTAACTGTTGAATCTCCAGGGTTTCCTTTACGACTCATTAAAATACTCATTGGGCGCCCAACGATGTGGCTTCTTCCAATTACAACGGTATGTTTTCCTGCAGTTTCTACTTTGTAACGCTCAAGCAATTCCATAATTCCAAATGGTGTTGCCGGAATAAAACTTTCCATTTCAAGCGCCATTCTACCAAAGTTTGTTGGGTGGAATCCGTCAACGTCTTTGTCTGGATCGATAGCTAATAAGATTTTTTGCTCATCGATATGCTTTGGCAAAGGCAACTGAACGATATAACCGTCAAGATTGTCATCTTCATTCAATTCTTTGATTTTTGCTAAAAGCTCGTCTTCTGTAATCGTTTCTGGTAAAGCAACCAAAGTTGAATCAAAACCAATTTCCTGGCATGATTTTACTTTACTTCCTACGTAAGTTAAACTTGCTCCGTTGTTTCCCACTAAAACTGCTGCTAAATGAGGCACTTTTCCTCCAGCTGCTTTTATAGATTGAACTTCGGCTGCAATTTCGTTTTTAATGTCGTTAGATGTTTTTTTACCGTCTAGTAGTTGCATTGTGTTGTGTTTATTTTGTTTCAAGTTTAAAGTTTCACGTTACTTGCGAAACTGAATAGTTATGTAATTAAAAAAGTTTCAAGTTTTGGTTTCTTAACTTGAAACCTTAAACTTGAAACTTTTAATTTTATTATCTCGGCATTCCTCCTGGCATTCCTTTCATGCCTCCCATCATTTTCATCAGATTTTTTCCGCCTGGACCTTGCATCATCTTCATCATTTTGCTCATTTGGTCGAATTGCTTCATTAGCTGATTTACTTGCTCGACTTTAGTTCCCGAACCTTTTGCGATTCTGGCTTTTCTTTTTACGTCGATAATGGCTGGTTTACTTCTTTCTCCCGGCGTCATCGAATAAATGATCGCTTCGATATGTTTGAAAGCATCATCTTCAATTTCTACATCTTTCATGGCTTTTGAAGCTCCTGGTATCATTCCTACCAAGTCTTTCATGTTACCCATTTTCTTCACTTGCTGAATCTGCGTTAAAAAGTCATCAAAACCAAATTCGTTTTTAGCGATTTTCTTTTGAAGTTTTCTTGCTTCTTCTTCGTCAAATTGTTCTTGAGCTCTTTCAACAAGAGACACAACGTCTCCCATTCCTAAAATACGCTCTGCCATACGTTCTGGATAGAAAACATCAATTGCTTCCATTTTTTCTCCAGTACCAACAAATTTGATTGGTTTGTTTACAATCGATTTGATTGAAAGCGCAGCTCCACCTCGAGTATCACCATCTAATTTCGTTAAAATAACTCCATCAAAATTCAAGATATCGTTGAAAGCTTTTGCTGTATTAACAGCATCTTGTCCTGTCATAGAGTCTACAACAAACAAAGTTTCTTGTGGCTGAATTGCTTTGTGTACACGAGCAATTTCGTCCATCATTTCCTGATCTACTGCTAAACGTCCTGCTGTATCGACGATAACAACATTGAATCCGTTTGCTTTTGCATGTTTGATTGCGTTTTGAGCAATTTCTACAGGATTTTTATTTTCTGGTTCTGAGTAAACCTCAACACCTATTTGGTCTCCCACAACATGCAACTGATTGATCGCCGCCGGACGGTAGATATCACACGCTACAAGTAATGGTTTCTTATTTTTCTTTGTTTTTAAGAAGTTTGCTAATTTTCCTGAAAAAGTCGTTTTACCAGAACCTTGCAAACCTGACATCAAAATAACAGTTGGATTTCCTGATAAGTTAACACCAGCAACATCTCCACCCATTAATTCTGTCAACTCATCTTTTACCAGTTTTACTAATAATTGTCCTGGTTGTAAGGTTGTCAATACGTCCTGACCAATTGCTTTGTCTTTTACTCTAGCTGTAAAATCTTTAGCTATTTTAAAGTTAACATCGGCATCAAGCAATGCACGACGCACTTCTTTTAAAGTATCGGCAACGTTTACTTCCGTAATTTTACCGTGTCCTTTTAATATATGGAACGCTTTATCTAACTTATCGCTTAAATTATCAAACATATTATTTTCTTTATTTGAAGTGCAAAGATAATCTAATTAGATATTTCAGGCAATTTTTATTTAAGTACAATTTGGGGTTTGCCACGAAGGCACAAAGGCGCGAAGTTTTCTTTTTTAATTACAAAAAACGTGAAATTTTATGTAAAGCAAGCAATATTTTTTGCTCGCAAAGTCGCGAGGTCGCAAAAAATAAAAAAAACTTTGCGACTTCGCGACTTTGCGAGATTAATTACTTCAACTTAGAATTGAAAGTATATGAAAGGTTGTGAGCCTGCAACTGCTGTTGCGTAAACAATCCAGTAAACGAAACCTAGAATTACCGCTTTTATTAACAACGGTGTTTTATCAAAAACAGATTTCATTCCGTTTGTGAATGATTCTGGTAAGAAATGCCAAACGTAACCAAATAACATTAATCCGAATACATTTTTATAACCAATTACAATTGTTTTCCAAAGTTCTGGTTCGAATGTTAATTGCCCAATATTATTAATTACCTGCAAAGCTGTTTCGAAATCTCTTGCTCGGAAGAAAATCCAACAGAAAACCACAAAATGGAATGTAATTAGAATAGAGAAAAATCGCCATAAGAAATTCGGTTTTTTATCTTTTTTGGATGGAAAAAGCTCCACGAAAATTTTATGAATTGCCAAAGCCAATCCGTGTAAAGCTCCCCAAACAATGAACTGTGCTCCTGCTCCATGCCATAATCCTCCTAAAAGCATGGTGGTGAACAAATTCAAATTGGTTACCAAAGTTTGTTTCTTTTTGCTGGAAAGCAAAAAAGACAAACAAAAAAGCAAAATCGAAACACCGGCGATAATCAACGGAATTACACTGGTATTGTAACTTGTGATTCCCCAAAGCAATAATCCGAAGAAGAATAAACTCGGGAATAAATATCCAGCGAAAGAACCTTCACGGTTTCCTCCCATCGAAATATATAAGAAATCTTTCAGCCAAGTCGAAAGCGAAATATGCCATCTTCTCCAAAAATCAGTAATCGAAGTTGATTTATAAGGCGTTCTAAAGTTGACCGGCAATTTGAATCCAAGCAATAAAGCGATTCCGATTGCCATATCTGAATATCCTGAGAAATCACAATAAATCTGGATTGCATATCCATAAGATGCCATTAGATTCTCAAACGAAGTATAACTCAATGGCGTATCGAAAACACGATCTACAAAGTTTACAGAAATATAGTTTGAAATTACCGTTTTCTTGATCAATCCACCAATAATCAAAAACAAGGCATTGTTTACATCTTGTCTTGAAAGATTTAATTTTTGATAAATCTGCGGAAGAAAATCTTTGGCGCGTACGATTGGTCCAGCAACCAATTGCGGGAAAAACGAAACAAAAAACAAATATTCTATATAGTTTTTTGTTGGCTTGATTTCTTCACGATAAATCTCAATAATATAACTCATCGACTGGAAAGTGTAGAACGAAATTCCAACAGGAAGAAAAATATCATGAAGCTGATAATTGCCATGAAACATATCATTGAACGTTGCAATCATGAAATTCATGTATTTGAAATAACCTAACAATCCCAAATTCAGAATTACACTTATAACAAGATATATTTTCTTAGTACTATCTTTTGTAGCTCTAAAGATTATTTGGCTCAAACCATAATCAACTACAGAGGAAAGCAATAAAAGCAAAAAATAAATACCGCTTGACTTGTAATAAAAGAAAAGCGAAAAGAGAATAACGTAGGTCAATCTCAAATAAAATGTTTTGCGCAAAAAGGCATACACAAAATAAAAAACCAGAAATAATCCGAGGAATAAACCCGTATTAAATAATAATTTTTCGTCTGGATTATAAATAAACCAACTTTTAGCTTGCTCTAAGGTTACTGAACCTACATTTTTAACAAACCAATTATTTATACTATCAATTGTGATCAACTTAATTCTTCAATTTAAAATTATCGTATGCTTTTAAAAGTGCCTGCGCAAACAAGTTTCCTTGTTTTTCATATCCTTTTTTAGAATAATGAACCCAATCCGGACCAATTAATCCTTGAGTTTTTAATTTTCGGATTCCATCCATTCCTCCAAATTCATCGTATAAATCCCAAACCGCAAAACCCTCTTTTTGTGCGATTTCTAGAATTTCTTTTGAATAATCTCTAATATATGTATTAGGTTTTCTTCGCAACAAAGATGGCGGCGGCGTCATCACGATTATCGGAACATTGATATTTTGAGCTTTAATATTGCTTATAAATTCTCTCAAGTGTTTGATGTATCCTTCAACTTCTAAATGATCATAACTTTCATTTGTTCCGAGCGAAAAAACCAACAAATCTGGATGCAATGCATTTAGCTGTTCAAAAAACAAAGGATATTTATTATAATCTGAATATTTTGCTCCGTTTACACCAATACTGCTGTAGATTAAACCAGGCGCATCTTTCTCTAAAACAATTCCGTTTAGTTCAAATTTTGAAGCTTCTTTGTTTGGAAGCAAATAAATTCGGTCTAAAGCTTTTTCAGAATAATAATGATGCGAAAATGCATCAGCTTGAATATCCAACGGAACAAATTCTGAACTTTTAATGGTTTTTGGCTTCATTTCGTTAGTCGGAATTTTTAAAGTTCTTCCTGCACGAATATTATTCGATTTCAAACCATTTGCTTTCTTAATGTCCGTCACCGAAACATTATATTTATCGGCAATCGTCGAAATGGCTTCTCCTTTTTTAATTTTATGCGAGATGACTTTTCGCTCGCTAGATTGAATAATATTGGTTTGAGATGAAGTTGCCAAATCAAACATATTTTGATTCTGTGGCGTAATAATACGAATGGTATTAAATTTATAAGCCAAATCTTTCACTTGCAACTGCACTGCAAAACCGCCAGTATCTCTCCAAAGCCCAATACCACAAATGCCAATAGGATCATTTTTTACCGGATAAATATTGCGATAGCTTTCCCACCCGCGATTCGAGTAAAAACGTTCGTTGTATGAACCATTTGTTTTTGCCAATTGATACGGAAAAACCAAACCCCGTCCTCCATTTCCAAACTGCTGTTGCAATTTTTTTCGCACTTCATTAGTCATCAAATCGCCCTGAATATGAGAATCTCCAATATGAACGATATTGATTTTTTGATTTCCATTGTTTTCATTTTCTTTGAATTTCTTGAAAACACTTTCTAATACTTGCGCATTATAAATTTGGCCATCAGAAATAGGTTCCATCACTACTGAATCGACTTTATGAATCATGTTTTTGGGTATTGTTTGTGAATCTGTTTTTGGTGTCTTTTCGTTGGTGGAGAAAAAAAGGCAACAGAAAAAAATAATCAGTTTATTCATTTACGCTATCCTTTATAACAGAAGTTGAATCTGTTTTGGTTTTTCGAGCTGCTTTTTGCTGATTCGCAACAGCTTCACGTTTTTCACGCAATATTTTATATTCTTCGTAGCCTTTATTTAATTGACTGTACAATAAATTCCCGATTGCTTTTGCACCACGTTGGTTAAAGTGCGTGTAATCTTTATTGGCTCTGGCTGGCGTTTCATCTACCCATTTTACCATCGATCCGTCACCGCCCATTAACGTATATAAATTCACAAAACCAGATTCGGTTTCAAGAGCATATCTTTTTTGTGATTTCATCAAAGGCACAACCGCAGAGTCGGTCTTCATTTCCAAATCATATTTCGTCGATTTATCTGCAGTCGAAACAATTAAGATTGAAACTCCAGGAAACGATTCTTTTATTTTGTTTACGGTTTTTGTCATTCCTCTTTCGTACCAATTGTAATTTTTGGTTCCATAATTCAATACGTTTGTTCCATAATGCAAAATAATCAAATCGTATTTCAGATTATTATTAAAACGCTGCATTACATTGGCATTAAACATCGAAATTGGCAATCCCGAATTTCCTCTTTGAGAGAAATTGTCCACGTGAACACCTGTTCCGTTATCAAAATTGAATCCATAAATTGGAATCGAATCTGCGTTTACGAAATTTGCTTTGAAAGCTTTTAAATGTCCTGAACTTACTTTTAAAGTATTGACTAAATTATTCGGAACTAGATTTTTCTTCAAAGTATCTTTGCCGATAATAAAATTGACTTTTCCTTTTTTAGATGCTCTTCCATAGAACAAAGTTGGATTATCTAGTGTAGTCGAAAATTTATTGGTTCCAGCTTCATACTGAACCCAAGTTGGATTTGCTATATCATTGGCAAAAAATACGTGACCGTTTACGCCAAAAGGGCTTGAAGGTTTTTTAACATTCAAATACGATTGTGTTTTCCAGTTTTTAGAATAAGTAGATTTTACTGATCCGCGCGACGCCGCCGATTCTGAAGTAATTGGAACAAAACCAACACCGTTTCCGCCAAAACGTTCTTGATAATTTGTTCTTACATCCTGAACAATCAAATCGCCATCGGTCATTGAATCACCGTAATACGCAATTCTGACATTCGATTCTGGATGTTTTTCTAATTGATATAATTTTTCATAAAACGAAATCAAATATTGATATCCTTTGTAATTGTCAAAAGTTTCAGAAGGAAATTCAATTCCTTCGACATTTTCATAAACAATTTCTTCTTTTGCTTCCGCATCTTCGATTGCATCAAGACTATCATTTGTACCTAATGAATCTTTTGCAACAGCCTCTAAAAGCAAGCTGTCGATCAATACGTTTTTTGAATTCATTTTGCTTTCAGAAAAAATCTTATCGGGCAAAATTTGCTTGAATCCAATAAAAGCAACTAATGCTAAGGCAACAATGGCAAAAGACTGAAAAAAATATGATTTTGTATTCACTTGTAATTTTAAGTTTTGAAGTATGAATTACAAAAATTAAATTATACGAAATTTCTGCTAATTCTTTTTGGAAAAATATGTGCAAAGATAAGATTAAACCTTAATTATTAATTGTTTTTGTCAACAAAGTAAAAAAACAAAAAAGAGACCAGATGAATCTGGCCTCTTTATCAAAAAAAAATAAAAAAAACAAAGCTAATGATTAACTAACAATTAATGTTGTCACATTATATCTGAGAATGAAAAACAATCTTGATGTTCTTTAGATTTTTTCATGTTTTGAAATTATTTTAAAAGAGCATATTGAAATGTTGGGTGGCCTCTTTCTAAATCAGCTTTTGCGCCACCTGTAAATTTTAATTTGTAAACATTTCCAGCAGGATCTTTAATTACAAAGAAACGATCTGTTCTTAAAACAAATTGAGTAACTGGGTCTCCATTAGGACCAACAACACTAGTACTTCTCCAGTTTGAACCAATGTTTCTTTGATCTGCTGTAAATTTAGTATTATCAACATTTGCTAATGTAAATGCCTCATAAGTAAATGCAGAAGTTAGAACCTGATATGCTTTTGCATTACCATTCAAGTTATTAGTAACATAATCTGGGTAGAAATATGGCACCGTGGTTGCTCCATAAGGAATAACGTTTACGAAAGTTGTAAAGTTAAGATCCCATTGATTTTTTTGTGGCTCAACATTTACGACTTTTTTATCGATTAAGCTTAAGAATGTAAAATTATAAGCACTGTTTTTAGAAATTACAATTTCATCGTGAGTAGTTGATGCAATATCAGCATATTGAACTTTGTAATCGCTTCCACTTCTTAAAACTCTAATTTTTTTCCATCCTCTTGTATCTCCTCCAACGGCTCCTTCTTTCCCTAAAACTGGCGCAGTAGTTGCTGGCTTATTACCTAAGTAAAGCAAATAAACTTTGTTTTCAGAATCTGTAGCAGAAATAGCCACAATAGCAGTTTTTGCAATATCTCCTGCTGAATCATCAACTTGATTAGAAAATCCTGCTCCTGTAGAAATAATCATGGTTTTATCAGCAACCTGAACTTCATCAATATTAGTAGTTGTTAATTGTTTTACAGACATTTTTACAGAGCTGTTTAAAACTACTCTAAAATCAGCACCAGAATAAAATCCTAAATCCCAAGAATTTCTAGCAACACTAGTTAATTTTCCACTGCTTAAATCAACGTAAACTTGGTTTGGCTCTAACGGACCACCAACTTCTGGCGCTAAAGCAGTTCCCAAAGATGCTGTTTCATTAAAATTTAACTGAATCGTTTTGTTTCCTGAAATTTGAGCTCCCAAAGAAGTTCCTGAAATAGTAAAAACCACATTTTTAACCTCAGTTCCAGTTGCATTTTTAATTTTATTAAACGTAAACTCAACTGAAGTTGCTCCTTGCGCAAACGGCACAACTATTTTTTTTGAAGCTGCAGCAGGAGTTGTAGTATAATCTGTAGTATAAGTTACTGCAGTTTCTGTAACGTCAAGCGTAACTGTTCCAGCAACAGGAGCAGCCTTAGAGAATTTTATTTGAACTGGTGTAGCGTCACTTGTCAAATTGTACGATGCTTCAGCAAATGCAACAGCAACATCTGAGTGCTGGTCGTCATCACTATTACAAGCTGTAAAAGCCAGCAAAACGAAAGAAAGAATTAAAGCGAAGTTCTTTTTCATGGTATTTAAGGTATTTATATAATTAATTAAAATTTAGGTTATACGTAAGTTTAAGAAAATAAGAGCGTCCGTATCCAAGCATCATCGCTGAGACTCCTCCTCCATGTGCGCCGCCAGTTGATCCGCCTCCGCCTTGTGTAATTTGTACATTTGTGACATTAAACAGGTTACGAGCTCCAACGGTTACTTCGAATTGATTATTGAAGAAGTTTTTTTGAACCGAAGCATCCATCCAGCTGTATGGCTTTATTTCGTTTAAATAAAATTCAGCGTTACCGCTGGTATTAGTTCCCGCTGCAAATTGCTGTTGCTTTCCGTTATATTTGTAATAAAGCGCGAAAAGTGTATTCCATTTCGGAATATTGTATGAAACACTAGAATTTAACTGTAACGAATACAAGTATTTATCATCCGAAGTAATATTCAATTCAGCTAAATCCAATTTTTGAGAAATTCCAACTAAAGCCGCTCCAACTTTTAAATTCCAGTTTTTGTAAGCGAATTGTTCTGTAGTTGAAATATTCCACATTTTATATTTGTTGATATTGATGTATTTGTATTTCGACGGAGTAATTTGAGTCAGCACCATATCGATTCTGTCATCAACATCTAAAAAAGTTATCGCTACATTATTAGCAACCTGTGCACCTGATTTAAAATTGCAAAGTCTTTTAAAACTCACTTCATACGAAGTACTGTTTTCCGGAACCAAGTTTGGATTTCCTTGAACATTATGATTTGAGTCAACAAAATAGGTATATAACTCATCAAAATTTGGTGTACGGTATGATTTACCTAATGAAGCTCTAGCTTCTAAACCTTTTTTGAAAAGATATCTTAACCCAAAAGAACTGGCATATTGATCCTTAAATGCAGTTTGGATTGAATAGCGAAGCCCTGAACGAATTGAAAATTTATCAGTCAAACTAATTTCGGCAACTGTGAAAATATCATAATTTTCTAATCTCTTTCTAACATCAACAGATTGCAATACGTTATCTAAAAACGTTCCTGCAGCACCGCTATAAAAACCATTTTCATTTGTGATCTCATAACCCAATTGAAAATCAACTTTCTTGTTGTTGAAAAAGTTGCTTAAAGTTCCTGTTGAATAAAGAACCTCTTTAGACTGATACGTAAATCTGTTATTGTTTGATTCTTCCCCAGTTTCTAATTGGTAATCAAACAATTCAGCATCACGCTCTTGCTTTTGATGCGATAAAGAAACATTAAAATTTAACTGAGAAAAAAGTTTTCCGTTTGCATTCAAATGATGGTAAAAACGATTTGTCAAATAGCGTTTATCTCTTGCAAAATAAGTTTCTGGAAAAGGATAATTATCTTGAGGGACTAAAATTGGACTATAGTAATCCACATTTTCTCCATAATAATCAAACTTGTAAAAAATCTTGAAATTAGTTTTTTGATATCCTAACATGGCATTTCCAACCCATTGTTCTTTTGGCAACCAGCTGTAGCCTCTTAAACCATCATTAACGCTATAGTCCTTTCCTTGTTTATCATCATAAAAGCCTTTGAAATTATTATGATTTCCGCCAACATTTATAAACCAGTTATCATTAAAATTATGCCCAATTTTTGCAGATTGAATATGTCGGCCTTTATCAGTAAGCGAATATTCATTTCCTACTGTTTCTTCCTGAACTGTTGCGCTGATATCCCATTTATGAGGTCCGCCTTTTTTTGTTATAATATTCAAGATTCCGCTGACAGCATTTGCTCCGTGAGTTACTCCCATTGAACCTTCAATAATCTCGATGCGTTCTACATCATCAAGATTCACCTGCGTCAAATCGACATTAGTTCCCATTCCTGTATCACTTACGAGTGGTATGTTATCTACTAAAATTTTGAAATATTGCGAATCTAACCCAAACATAGAAACTGTCGAACGCCCGTCGCTTCCACTATTCTGAATCGTAATATTCAAGTACTGATTTAAAACATCTGAAAGATTATTTGCTGCTAATTGCTTGATGTCTTCTTTAGAAATTACACGCACATTAAAAACAGATTTCTTAATCGATTGAGGCTCTAATTGTCCCGTTACAACAACTTCAGAAAGTTTTTCCTGAGAGACAATGCTATCTTTTTGCTGCGCAAAAGAATATGTATAAAATAGAAGTCCAGCAAAAAGAGTAATTTTAATTTTCATTATTTTTATTCAGTCTTAATAATAACGCAAATATAGAAACTATTTTTATTTGTTCTAAATAAATTCTATATATTTGCAAAAATTTAAAAACAAAATAATAAGTTATGATTACAAAAAGCCTCTATTTAACGGCCGTAATGGCTTTGACTTGTGGTCTTGGTTTCGCTCAGGACAAAAAACAACAAGACATTAAATCAATAAAATCAATGTGTGGTTGTTATGAAGTAAAATTCAATTTCACAGAAACATTTTCATATCCTAAAGATTCTCTTACTTATAAACCATCTGAAACTAAACACGAATCGGCTTTAGAATGGGTTGAATTGTTAGAAGACACTCCAAACAAAATTGTAATGCAGCATTTATTGATTGTGAGCGATGATATGATTATCAAACACTGGAGACAAGACTGGCTTTATGAAAACACAGACTTATATTCTTTTGACAAAGGCACTTCTTGGAAGTATAAAAAATTAGATAAAAAAGCCGTTAAAGGACAATGGACTCAAAAAGTATATCAAGTAGATGATAGTCCACGTTACGAAGGATCATCAACTTGGGTACACGTTGACGGACAAGATTATTGGGCAAACGTTGCCGATGCACCGCTTCCTAGAAGAGAGCAAACAAAACGCAATGATTATAATGTTTTAAAAAGAAGAAATATTCATGAAATCACCTCAACTGGATGGAATCATGAACAAGATAACGACAAATTAGTTCGTGATGATGCTGGAAAAGATGTTCTTTTAGCGCAAGAAAAAGGATTTGATGTTTACACTAAAGTTCCAGATTCGAAATGTACCGCAGCTCAAAAATGGTGGGCGACAAACAAAATTCTGTGGAAAAACGTTCGCGATAAATGGCAAACTCTTTTTGACAGACACATCGATTTAAACTTAGAGGCTAAAGTTGACCGCAAAGCTTTGTATTCGCTTTTATTTGATTTAAAACCAGATGCAACAAAATCTGAATCTGATGCAATTATTGACAAGTTTGTTAAGTAATTAGAATTAGTTGTTATAAAAAAGCCGGAAGTTTTGAGACTTCCGGCTTTTTTTATTTTCCCCTTCAATTACTGAGCACACTCAGAATAAGTAACAGCATGTTTTGATAAATCCGTCCATTTTGGATCTGCTGAAAATGCAGTGATTAATTTGTCACATCCGCTCCACAATGTTGCAAACTCTTTTTTGTATTCTTTTTTCTTTAATAAAAATGCAGGCGCATCTTTTTTAGCAACATAGTAAGATTTAGCATCTCCTCCTACAAATTTAACACCACCAACTCCTAAAGAAGTAGTTTCTTTTGCATGTGGATCACAGTATATTTTAAATTCTTTACTGAATGCAGGGTTTAAAAGTTGCATTAAAAGTTTTGAAGTTTTTTTCTTAACTTGCACCTCCGCTGTTTCAAAATAAGCATAACCTTCCTTGATGTACTCTTGGTTTAGTTTATCATCGTTCCATTTTTGAAAATCTGTACCAAAATCAATTTTTTTAGTTAAATTGTCAAGTCCACTAGGTGGCAAATACATAAATTTAATATCTTCTGGCTTTAATTTGTGCTTTTTTCCAGCTGCGTCTTGCAATTTAATAAACTCAATTAATCCTTTGTCTCTGTCAATATCACGAATAGTACCACTAATTTCTGTTCCGTCTGCTAGCGTAATGTAAGCTGTTTTACTGTGTGAAAATCCATAAGATGGGTTAATTAAATCTTGAGCTTTAATTGCTGTACATGCTAAAAAAAGCATCATTAAAAGTAAAGTTTTTTTGATCATTTGTTTCTGGGTTTAAAATTTTGCCTACTCTCGCGATTTTCGGCTTCCTCGTATTTATTTTTACACTAGCATCGATTGTTTTTTCCTTTGATTTATTGATACTTTCCACTAAAAAATAACCAACTATTTCTTACTGTAAACATAGGTATAAAAATTACACTTACAAATCTTGTTAATACTTTTTTACACGAAAATTCACCTATAGATTCTTAAAGTTCTCAATGAATTAAGCTTAACAATTATGAGACATTCTATCAAATACATTAATAAACAAAGCGAGCTCCCAAAAAAGAGAGCTCGCTATTTAAATCTTTACTGTATGCTATAAAAATTTACAATTCATTTTGTATAATAAGGGGATTTGCATCAATTTCTGCTTGAAGAATTTGAAAAGTAAATTTATTATCTCCCGTCGGAAAATGTTCGCCATAAACGGCAAACTCTTTTTGACAGACATATCGACTTAAACTTAGAACCTAAAGTTGACCGAAAAGCTTTGTATTCACTTTTATTTGATTTAAACCCAGATGCATCAAAAGTATAGTCTGATGCAATAAGTGACATGTTTATTAAGAAATAAAATTACTTCAAGTAATGTAAAGAAGGGCCGAAAGTCACAATAGACTTCTGGCCCTTTTTTAAAGTCACAATAACAAAAAGGCCGTCTCTATAATGAGACGGCTTCTTTTTCATAAACAATCAAGCTTTCAGATTTTACTTTGCCCAACCAGCGTTTTGATCTATTCCTGGATTAGTATTTATTTCCATTTGTGGTATTGGCCACAAAAATCGATAATCAGAACCTGGAATAGCAGCGACTTCTTTTTTAACAACAAAATCATTCCCTAATATGAAAGCTTCTTTTGCTGGGGGAGCGCCACTAGCGTATTTTGCAGGAATTCCGTCTGTAGCAACAGCTGCTATAGGATCACCTTGCAATCTGTGAATATCAGTCCATCTACGTCCTTCTTGTAAAAACTCAATTCTTCTTTCTTTTAGAATTGCTGCAACCATGTCAGCGTCAGTAGTAAAAGAAGTTGCTGTATAAGATTGCGCAGCTTTATTTGCCAAAGCTCTATCTCTTACAGAATTCAATAAAGTTAAAGCACCAGGCAAGTTAGACAAACGAGCCTCGGCTTCAGCCATATTCAATACCACTTCAGCATATCTAATAACCGGAGCAGGATCATCCTGTTTAGTAACTTCTGGATATTTATTAGTGTATTTAATTCCTAAAGCTGTATAAATGAATTTACCCTCTTCTCTTCTCTTGTCATCAGCTAACCATTGTGGATCTCTCCAAAGAATTGGACTAATACAAACCAAAGCCCTGTTTTTTAAGACACTTGGCAATGATGCATTTACACCAGGATTGATTGTTGAAGAATGTGTGATAGAAAAAATGGACTCCGTATTACTAAGCGAAGTTGTTCCAAAAGGACCATAAGGATCAGCGGTTAAGGTATAAATTCCTTTTAATTTATTTCCTTCGGCAATTACATTTTCCCAATCTCTTTTTTGAAGATAAAGTCTAGTTTTAAAAGCAATTGCGGCCCACTTAGAAGCTTTATTTAAAGTTTTCGTTGCAGGAAGTGTTGCTTCTGCAGCATTTAAATCTGTTAAGATTTTTTCATAACAATCAGCGACCGTATTTCTTGGTTTTGCAATTTCGGATGCAATTTCTTCATTTGTGTTAACGCCAACTTCTCTGTAAGGAATTCCAGGATGCGTAGCGCCAGCTGTAAAATTATAGGGTCTTGCAAAATATGTAAGCAACTCTAAATGAGTAATTGCTCTTAAAAATTTAGCCTGCCCAATATAATTGTCTCCAGTAGCTTTTGTAATTACACCTTTAGCAACTGCTCCAGTCACACCTTCTATCATAAGATTACATCTGTTGATTAGTCTATAACCGTCAACCCAGTAGTAAACATTATTAGCTGTCGTAGGATCATAAGTTGCCTTATAGGTCAACTCATAAAAAGTAGCCATATTTACTATGTCTTCTCCTCTAGCTTCACCTTGTTCTACAAAAGCAGCTCCCCAAACGTAGCCTCTACCACTATTTGGACTAGTTGGTGCAGCATTGTATTGTCCAATTGCTGCCGCGTTATATACACCGTTCATGTACGATTCAATTAAGGTAGGTGTTGTAAAAGCGTCAGGGTCAAGTATATTATTTATCGGCTTTAAATCCAATATTTTTTCTTCTGTACAGGAGTTCATTCCCATTGCTGCTACAAAAAGTAGCATTATTTTTATTATATTTTTCATGTGTCTTTGATTATAAACTTACATTTAATCCAACTGATATCACTTTAGAACGAGGTGTACCATTAATATCTACTCCAGATGTTTCCATTTCAGGATTTAGACCTTTGTACTTAGTAATCAACCAAACATTTTGTCCCTGAACAAAAAATCTAAAGTTATCTACTCCTATTTTGTCCAATAACATTTTAGGCAGTGTGTAACCTAAACTGATATTGTCAAGCGAGATAAAATCGCCTTTTTCAACAAAACGTGTACTAGCACTTCCTGAAAGGTTAGTAAATGTATTTGAACTAGCCCACAGTCTTGGCGTCCATCCATCACCAGGATTATCGACGCTTTGCCATCTTCCTAAAATTTCTGTTGTATTGTTATTTAAATTCTGGTTCATTAACTCTCTTCTGGTAGAGTTGAAAATTTTATTTCCTCCGCTAAATCTAAACATGAAACCTAAATCAAGATTTTTATATTTCATGTTAGAAGACAATGATCCATAGTATTTTGGCAAAGTATTTCCTAAAATTGTTTTATTGGCACTACCTAAAGAAGATATTGTTTCTTTGGTTAAAGCTGCTCCAGGATTAGCTGGATCAAATACATAATAGATTGAATTACTAATATTACCCTGCACTAAACTTCCATCAGCTTTATAATAAACTGGGTTACCATTTGCTTTGTTAACACCCCAATATCTAAAACCGTATAAAGAGTTAATTGATTCGCCCTCAGCGATAATAATATTAGGATTAATATTTGTATCTGTTGAAGAACCTCCTATAATAGGCTGTCCACCATACAAACCTGTAACTACATTTTTAGTAAGTGTTAAATTTGAAGAAAGATCCCATGAAAAATTAGCATTATTAATTGCCTTAAAATTAACCGCAAATTCATATCCTTCATTGTACATTTTTCCAACATTCTGATTTATAGTATTATTAGGAATACCTAAAGATGGCGCAACTGGAGCTGCTAAAACTATTCCATCAATATTATTTTTATAATAATCAAATGCTAGAGTCAAACGATTATTTAAGAAACCGAAATCAACACCTAAATCAATTTTATCACTAGTTTCCCATTGCAACAAGCTATTACCAAATTGATAGTATCCAATACCTGTTGACGCCCCGTAAGGAGAACCAATAGTAAGTCCTTTTGAAGGATAAGAGGTACCATTTAAAATCTCAACATTACCAACTTCAGAATAAGAAGCTCTTAATTTAAAATCAGAAATTACATTATTGATTCCTTGCATGAAATTTTCTTTGGAAACTGTCCAACCAGCTGAAACTCCTGGAAAGTTATGGTATCTAACATCTGATTCAAATTGAGAAATTCCGTCGCGTCTAAGAGATCCTTGAATGAAATACTTCTCTTTGTAATTATATGTAAAACGGCCTAAGTAAGATATAATTCCTTTTTCCGTAACACTTCCTCCGGTATCTTTTGTATTAAATGTATTGCTCACTAAGTTTTTATCAAAAAAGTCACTTAAAATATCTTGTGCTGAACCCCATAATACTTTAGTTCTCGATTTTTGATATTCTGCAACAGCTGTAATACCAATGTTATGATCTTCGGCAAAAGTATGTTTGTAGTTCAAAATATTTTGCCAGTTCCACATTAACTTATTTGTATTGTCCTGATATACATACCCATTATATCCACGTCCGTCACCATGAACCGGATTCCAGTATTGAAAACCATCTGTTGAAGCATTATCACCACTCACTTGTAATTTATAACTCAAATCAGAAGTGATTTTTGCATTTGCAAACGCACTAGCAATAATTCTCGTTGTCGTTGATTGATACTTATTATGATCGAGAATATAAATGATATTGGTAATGTTATCCCCAACAGGAGCCAAGTTATCCCATTGTCCCACAACTGCTCCATTAATATTATAACCCGTAGGACTAGCTGAATTATAAATTGGTGTATTTGGCAATTGTCTGATTGTATTAAAGAAGTTACCTGAAAGGCCATTTGCATTACTATTTACTCCATTATACTCCGTTCTGTTTACATTTAAATTTGTACCCACACTTAGCCATTTGTTGATTTCCTGATCAATATTAGCACGAACTGAATATTTTTTCATGCTATTTGATAGATTAATACCATCTAAATCAGTAACCCCTAATGATAAATAATATTTAGTTTTGTCAGAACCTCCACTAAAATTAAGATTGTGTGTTATTTGAGGAGCATTTCTTAACACTGCACTTTGCCAATCTGTATCAAATGTATTACCAGCAGCCCATGGCGTTTGTCCAGCATTTGTTCTTTTCTCATTAGAAATCGTTAAAAAATCAGCTGTATGTAATACATCATACTTTTTAGCAGCGCTAGCGATACCCAAAACACTTGAATAATTAACTTTCAAAGCTCCTTTCTTACCAGTTTTAGTAGTAATCAAGATAACTCCATTAGCCGCTCTCGACCCGTAGATAGCTGTTGCAGCTCCATCTTTCAACACATCGAATGATTCAATATCTTCCGGATTAATATCAGCTAAACCGTTTGTATTGGAAACACCTCCGATATCTCCTGAAAAAATTGGAATACCATCAACAACAATAAGCGGGTCAGTAACTCCAGATATAGAAGCTACACCTCTAATCCTAATTTTTGGAGCTGCTCCGATAAGTCCTGTATTAGTAACAACCTGAACTCCTGTAGCTCTACCAGCTAAAACGCCCTCAAAAGAAGGAGTAATCAAATTAGAGATATCTTTTCCAGAAATTTTTGAAATTGAACCTGTAACTTCTTTTCTTTTCTGAACACCATAACCAACTACCACAACCTCATTCATTTGTTGTGCTTCAGCATCCAACATTTTCACATTAACAACTGAAGAACTTGCTGTTATTTCTTGAGTCTTCATTCCAAGGTAACTAAATACTAATACCTGATTGGAAGCTGCACTAATAGTATATTTTCCATCAAAATCAGTTTGAGTTCCTGATTTTGTTCCTTTGACCAAAACACTAACACCCGGCAAAGGCATTCCTGTATTGTCTAAGACCGTTCCTGTAATTTTTTTTTGTTGCGCAAAAAGCAATTGCACTCCTGCTAGAAAAAACAACAATACAATTCTTGTAATTTTTTGTTTCATTATTTTGTTTTTTTGAGTTATTTGGGTGCAACTTAAAAATTTAAAACAATTTTAACAAGAATTAACAGCTTTTTTAACATTAAAAAGTAATCTTTTGACTACAATTTTAAAATACAAAATGAGTTTTTTTATGTTAATTAGTAAGAATTTTAGCCTGTATTTTAAAAAGACCAAGCTTAACAAACAAGAATTTACATAAATACATGAATTTTTATGAAAAATGCAAGAAGAAGTTCACTCGATCAGAAATGACAGATATTAAAACAGGAACCGCCCGAAAATTAATTCAGGCGGTCTTAGATTCTCTAATAGAGATTTTCAAAAAACAATTAAAAATATTTTTTTAAATTAATCTTTATCCCAAAACAACTTTGTGTATAATTTATCACCACCAATGGCATTTGCTGCAGCATTATAATTAGTTGCATTCAAAGTCTGTTCTCTAATTGGATACGTCATTCTTGATGGAATTTGCCCGTTTGCTGCTGCATCAGCATTCGGTGGAGGTAAAAGTGCAGGAAAATTTAATCTTCTTGCAAAAGTCCAGCCTTCAAATCCTCTATTATACATGGCATACCATGCCTGCTCACCAATTTTTTGTTGCCAAGTTCCTGTTGCGGTAGCATAAGCTACTGATGGTTGCGATAAATAGTTGTTGGCTTCTATCTCAGAGACACCCCAATCTTCCATAGATGCTTTAATCGCATTGCTATAATGTGACGCTGCACTTCCGGCAATCGCAATCCCTCTTTCAGCTGCTTCAGCAAGTAAAAATTCAACCTCAGCATAATCCAAGTAAGTTCCAGGGAAATTTGGTTCTTGAATTTTATCGCTTATATGTGTAAACTTTCCAAAACTATTTTTGACTCCTATTACCCCTCCTTTATATGGTAACGGATTTCCATTTTCATCCTGCAAATTTTGAGCAAAATATGCTTTAGTTCTAGGATCATTTTTAGCAACTATTGCATCTACAAATGGTTTCGCAGGCACAAAATCGTGTCTTCCCCCAAAAACTAAATCAACATAAAGCGGATTTGTATTCGGCACATTCGATTCATAAGATATTTTTGCATTGTCGGCATTAGATGTAAAGACATTTTTTGAAGCAGAAAGTATTGCTGCATCAGCAATAGCACTTTCTAAACCAGAGGCTTTAAGATTTACTCCTAGCTTCAATTTAACACTATTTGCAAATTTGATCCAAGAAACCATATTATCTCTGTAAACAACGTCAGCACTTCCAAAAGCAGGATATCCAACCTGAATATTTTTAATATTATTATCAAGTCGAACAATCAAATCTTTATAGATATCTACCGCTTTGTCATATTTTGGAAGATAATTCCCAGAACCTTTCAAAGCTTCTGAATAAGGAATATCACCAAATGTATCAACTAAAATCTGATATGTATAAACGGTTAGAATATCAATCAACGCAAGCTGATTTTTCTTGGTAGCAGTCTTTGTTTCAAATTCAGGATCAGAAGCCAAGATCTCTTCTTTTTCTAGGAATGATTTTGCCATTACTAAATCGTATATAGCCCCATCATTAGTTGTTGTACCTGCAAAATAAGCATTCCAGTGATTCCCTGAAATATTTCTCGTGGTCCATTGATAAACTGATTCATCAATATATGTGGTTTCTGTCCATTGCTGATTTACAAGTCTAAATATATTTTTATTAACACTAGTATTTACAACTTGCTCCGCAATACCTTTTTGTGCACTGGTAAAAAGCGAAGATGCTGGAACTTCAGAAGGATTTTTTTCATCCACATTTAAGTCCGTTAAGTCACTACATGAACTTGTAAGTGCCAAAACACTTAAAAAATAAACTATTTTTTTCATGATATTGTATTAAAATTTAAATGTTAAATTGAAGCCTATATCTCCAGTTGTAGGCAATGAACCAATAGAATAACCTCTAGAACTATTTCCAGAAGACAATCCACTCTCAGGATCAGCATAAGGTAAATGTTTGCTTATTATCCATAAATTAGACCCCAACAAACTAAAAGTTGCTGAATTAACGAATGTTCCTTCAAACATTCTTTTAGGGAAATGATACGAAATTGAAACTTCTCTTAATTTTACATAAGAAGCATCGTACACAAATGCCTTCGCAGGCTCTGCTAAATATCCATAATTATTAGAATAAGTTCCTGGATCTTTCGAAATCACTTTATTTGGAGTGCCATCTGGCGCAACTCCCGCTTTTACAACTCCCTTTTCACGAATATCGCCCACAGCAGTTTCTTTGTACAATCCTGTAGCCAAACCATAATACATATCTAAAGAAAAAATATCTCCTCCTTGTTGTGTATCAATTAAAAAACTAAACGAAAGATTTTTATAGGTAAGACGATTTCTTAATCCGCCGATCCAATCTGGAGTAACATTTCCAATTGTATTGTCAGATGTTGTGGTAATCATATATTTACCCGTTGCTTGATCTACCGTTGGTTGCCCATTGGTGTAAACATAATCAGTTCCTTTTATACTTCCATACGCTTCATTAAGAGTTGCATTAGTTGTAACACCTCCTTGAAAACTAGCTAACTGCAAATTTTCAATACCGCCTGGCAATGAAACTACTTTGCTTCTATTATTTGACCAGTTTAATGTTACGTCCCAGCTAAAATCTTTTGTTTTAACAGGAGTTCCTGTGATTTGAACCTCAAGCCCTTTATTTTCGATATTACCTCCGTTTACTATTGCATTTGTATAACCGGAAACAGAAGAAACTGCAGCAGAAACAATTTGATCTACAGAATTTGTTTTATAATAAGTGACATCAAATCCTAAACGCCTGTCAAACATACTTGTTTCCAATCCTACCTCAAAAGATTTGGTTCTTTCTGGTTTTAAATTTGGATTCTTGTTGGTGTTTGGCAAAGTGTACATGGATTGATTATCAAAATTTGAACTTCTAACATAAGTATTGATAAGTCGCAAAGCATCTGCATCATTTCCTACCTCTGCATAATTCATTCTAAATTTCCCTAAATTCAACCACTCTTTTTTCATTAAATTAGAAAACAAAATAGATCCCGAAACAGCAGGATATATGTATGAGTTATCGCCTTTTGGAAGTGTCGAAGATTCATCTCGTCTAATAGAAGCATCTAAAAAATAAGTATCTTTAAATCCTAAAGACGCTTGAGCATAAATTCCGTTTACTTGTTTTGTGAATTTCTCTTCTAATGGAAAAGGCAAAGCGTATCTAGAATTTGACAATGCATATATTCCTGGAGTTACTAATCCTCCGATTGTTGATGAAAGCACACTTTCCTTGTCATCTCTTCTTATATTCGCGCCCAAGATTCCCGTCAAACTAATATCTTCTCCAAATTTTTTATTGAAGTTCAACATGAAATCATAGTTAACTTCTTGAAAATTATTATCATTTCTTTGATAACCAGAATTTTCATCAACGGGAGACAATCCAAATCCAGAAGCGATAGAACCTACCGCTCTTCTTTCTTCTTGAAGTTCTTTATAAGTATCTAATGACACTCGTCCTAAAGCACTTAACCAATCTGTTATTTTGTAATTAAGAGATGCATAACTAAACAAGCGTGTTCTGCTGTCTGAAGAATAATTTTGGTAACGGGTAAAATATGGATTATCCCAATACGCTGGTACTAATCCTTCGGGTGAAGTAGGATCAGCCCAATTCCAAGTAATATTTTTACCGCCTGACGCATTGTAAACATTTTGCAATTCTTTTAAATCAACATTAGTTTGCCACCACTGTCTAAAATTACCAACGATATTATCATTGTATCCGGTTGAGTTTCTACCAATAGTATTTTGCAAAGTCACAGCGGCATACGCATTTGCCGTAAGTTTATCTGTAATATTTTGACTGAATCTAGCACTTAACTGATTTTTTTTCAGTTCACTATTTGGTAAAATACCCGATTGAAGTGTATTCACATAAGACAATGAAAGGCTTGATTTTTCTGTGGCTTTTTCAATAGACAAACTATTTGTAGTTGTTTTCGCAGTTTTGAAAAAAGTAATTGGGCCATTTTTAGTAGCTTGCCAAGGTGTGGCCGTATTATAATTTTTTGAATAAGGAGTAAAAGCATCCCATTGATATACTGGTTGCCCGGTAAATGCATCACCATAAGAAGCATCATTAGAGGTGTCTACAGTAGGAATTTTGCTGTCAGGATCCAAAAACGAACTTCCAATTCCATATCCCGAACCGTATTTATCCTGATACGTAGGAAACGTAGATTTATCAACTGTACCAACTGTAAAATTGCTCGAAAAAGTGAAACCTACATTTTTATCTTCTTTTCTTCCTTTTTTTGTTGTAACCATTACAACTCCATTTGCCGCTCTCGAACCATATAAGGCTGTTGCAGCCGCGCCTTTAAGAATATTAATACTCTCAATGTCTTCTTGATTTATATCAGAGACACTGTTTCCATAATCATAACCACCACGGCCACTTGTTTGAGTAGGAGTATTATTATTTGTGTTGTCTATTGGCACACCATCAATTACCCAAAGCGCTTGATTGTTTCCAGTAAGAGATTTATTTCCACGTATCACAACATTGGTAGATCCTCCAAAATTTGTATTTCTGGAAACTTCAACTCCAGCCGCTTTTCCTGATAAAAGATTAGAGACATTTGCATTTCCTGCACCTCCATCTAAATCTGTCCCCGAGATTTGTTGTGTTGCATACCCTAAGGATTTTTTCTCTCTCTTAATTCCCATTGCTGTAGTTACGACTACACCTTCAAGTTCGACAGAAGCATCAATCATTTTTACATTAATGACCGGAGAACTCGCTGCGATTTCTTGTGTTTTCATTCCGATGTAAGTAAAGACCAAAATTTGATTTGGCGCAGCTTTAATTACATACTTTCCGTCAAAATCAGTCTGCGTTCCTAATTTTGTCCCTTTGACTAAAATGCTTACTCCCGGCAAAGGGATTCCTGCATTATCTGTAATTGTTCCTCTAATATTCTTTTCCTGAGCAAATGACAATTGCATCATAAGAATAAAAAACAGTACAATCACTCTTGTAAATTTTTGTCTCATCTGTTAAATTTTTATTTGAATTGGCATGCAACTTAAAAATTTTAAACAATTTTAACAAGAATTTTAAGTTAATTAACACAGTAAATTGTAGGTATAATATTATAATTATATAAAATAGTGTGTCTTAAGATTTGTTTTTAATGGCTACATTTTTTTTAGAAAAACAAAAAAATGTAAGAATAAAAAAGCCTTTTAAAACAAGAAAAAAAGTTAGAAAATATTTTTTTATCAAAGAAAAAAGCAAATATTACGAACGATTTTCCAAAAAAAAAACCGCCTAAATCATGCCTAGACGGTTTAATTCTCTTAATACTTTATACTAAAAGCGTACTAATTCAAAATAGATAAAAATGACTAAGAGAGTTTTTTGTTGCCGATTTTAATATTTTAACTGAGACAAATTTATATCGGAATTAAACTACAAAAAACCTTTATAAGTCAAAAAAACAATAAAAAAAGCCAATAGTTTTGAACTATTGGCTTTTCTGATTTTATGTAATATGTATAAAACTACATTCGCTCCGGAACTTCAATTCCTAATAATTGGAAAGCAGATTTAATAACTTCGGCAACTTTTTGTGAAAGCTGTACTCTAAAAATCTTTTTAGTGAAATCAACTTCTCCTAAAATATGTACTGACTGGTAAAATGAATTGTATTCTTTCACCAAATCATAAGTATAATTCGCAATTAATGCTGGGCTATGATTTTGAGCCGCATTCTGAATCACTTCTGGAAAAAGCTCGATTTGTTTTACCAATTCTTTTTCTTTTTCGTGAAGTTCTTCAATTTCAATCTTATTAGAAAAATCAAAATCGGCTTTACGGATTATAGATTGGATTCTCGCATACGTATATTGAATAAATGGCCCTGTATTTCCAGCAAAATCAACAGATTCTTCTGGATTGAATAAAATACGTTTTTTAGGATCAACTTTTAAAATGTAATATTTCAAAGCACCAAGACCAATCGTTTTGTATAATTTGGCTTTTTCATCGGCAGAATAACTATCTAATTTTCCTAAATCTTCCGAGATTTGTTTTGCAGTATCAGTCATATCCTGCATCAAATCATCGGCATCTACAACAGTTCCTTCACGGCTTTTCATTTTTCCAGATGGCAAATCAACCATTCCGTACGATAAATGATATAGGCTAGAAGCCCAGTCAAAACCTAATTTTTTTAGGATCAAGAATAAAACTTTGAAGTGATAATCTTGCTCGTTTCCTACAGTGTAAACCATTCCTCCAACATCTGGCATATCTTTTACACGCTGAATGGCAGTTCCAATATCCTGCGTCATGTAAACTGCAGTTCCGTCAGAACGCAAAACAATTTTACGATCAAGTCCTTCATCTGTCAAATCAATCCAAACTGAACCGTCGGGATCTTTTTCAAAAACACCTTTATCTAAACCTACCTGAACAACATCTTTTCCTAATAAATAGGTATTGCTTTCGTAGTAATATTTATCAAAATTAACTCCAAGATTTGTATAAGTTGTTGCGAAACCTTCATAAACCCATTCGTTCATTTTTTTCCAAAGTGCAATCACTTTTTCATCTCCAGCTTCCCACTTTTTAAGCATATCTTGCGCCTCAATAATAATAGGAGCTTGTTTTTTTGCTTCTTCTTCGGTTTTTCCTGTTTCTATTAATTGATTGATTTCAGTTTTGTAGGCTTTATCAAACTCCACATAATATTTACCAACTAATTTATCACCTTTTAAACCTGAAGTTTCAGGAGTTTCTCCGTTTCCGAATTTTTCCCATGCCAACATCGATTTGCAAATATGGATTCCACGATCGTTGATGATTTGAGTTTTGTACACTTTTTTACCTGAAGCTTTTAAAATTTCAGCAACTGAATATCCCAACAAATTGTTACGAACGTGTCCTAAGTGCAAAGGTTTGTTTGTGTTTGGAGAAGAATATTCTACCATAACCGCTTTTTCGGCTGGATTTGGCGCTACATATCCAAACTGTTTTTGGTCTTTAATTCCGTTAAAGAAATTCACATAATAACTATCTGAAATTACAATATTCAAAAAACCCGACACTACATTAAAGCGCGCTACTTCAGAAACATTTTCAACAAGGTAGTTTCCTATTTTATTTCCTAATTCGGCCGGATTGCTTTTGATGACTTTCAGCAATGGAAAAATCACCATTGTAATATCGCCTTCAAACTCTTTTCTAGTAGTTTGAAATTCGATTTTATCAACTGAAACATCAAATAATGCCTGTATTGCTTTTTGTATAGAAGGTGTAAGAATTTGTGATAATGACATGAAACTTATTTTAAAGTGAGCAAAGATACAGCTTATTCATCAATTACAGAAAATGAAAAACATATAAAATCGAACAAAACGTTTAGAATTTCTTAAAAATCAAATGTTCTAGAATGTTAAAATTATCAAAAAATCAAAACGCTAATCTCCTACAAAACAATAGATCACTATTTAAATCAAAAAATATTTCACTTTTTTTTGTAACATATCTAACATAAAAGAGTCTTAATAGTGACTTTGAAATCATTTAAAGCAAAAAAAAATTAACAAAAACAAAAAAACAATCATCATCAATCAAATCAAATAATCAATTATTTATTATGAAATTAAAAATTTTTCTGTTCGCATTATTCAGTTTAGTCGCAACAGCTCAGGCCCAGAATTCCGGGACGGTCACCGGAAAAATTATCGAGAAATCGAATAGCGCTCCTATTTCGTATGCAACGGTTTCTATCAAAGACAACGGAAAAGTAGTTTCTGGCGTTAATACAGATGATAATGGAGATTTTACGATCAAAAATTTAGCTTTAAAAAGCTATACTATCGAAATTCAATATATTGGTTTCAAAAAATATGTTGGTTCCTTAATTTTAAGCGAAAACAGAAAAACAGCAACTGTAAATGTTTCTCTTGAAGAAGAAGCAACGCAATTGAAAGGTGTAAATATTGTTGCTGAACGCTCGACTATTGAACAAAAAATTGACCGTAAAGTAATCACTGTTGGTAAAGATTTGACAACAGCTGGAGCATCTGCTTCTGATATTATGAGCAATATTCCTTCTGTTAATGTTGACCAAGACGGAAAACTTTCGCTTCGCGGCAATGATAATGTACGTGTGTTAATCGACGGACGTCCATCGAACATTGATCCAGCTCAATTATTGAAACAAATTCCATCAACTTCTATCAAAAAAATTGAGTTGATTACAAATCCAAGTGCTAAATACAATCCAGAAGGAATGTCTGGAATCATCAACATTGTATTGCATAAAAGTGCCAACACTGGTTTCAACGGAAGCTACAGTGGAGGTATAACTTTTGGAGAAACTGCAAAATACAATCAGTCGCTAGATTTGAACTACAAAACTGGAAAAGTAAACTTTTTTGGAAACGGAGGTCAAAACTTTGGTACGTATTACAATAAAGGAAGAATCCAAAGATTAGATCAAGATGTAGAGCAAAATTTGAAAATTTCTAACGAAAACGACAATTACCTGTACAAATTAGGAATGGATTATTTGATCGATGACAAAAACACTTTGTCATTCTACACGAATCAAAACAAATCTACTGGAAACGGAAATGTAATTACAGATATTGATTACAATAACGCTGATCCAAACATTTTTAATATTTACCAAGATTCACATTACAAAGGACCAACAAAAACGGGAACTTATAATTTAGCATACAAACATATTTTCAAAAAAGAAGGACATACTTTAGATTTTGAAGGGAACTATAGCGATACTAAAGCAGATCAAAATGCAAGTTTTAATACAACAACAACAAGACCTAATAACACTTCAAATAGTGTAATTTATAGCGACCAAATTGGCGATCAAAGAAAATTGAGCACAATAAACGTTGATTATGTAAATCCGTTGAACGACAAAACTACGCTTGAAGCTGGTGCCGAAGCTAGACTTACAAGAACAAACAACGATTACAACACTGGTAATCCACTAGTTCCTGTTGATGAAAGAGTTTCAAACTATACTTATGACACTGATATTTATTCAGCTTATGTGACTTTTGGCCAAAAATTCAAAAAGTTCAGTTACCAATTAGGGACTCGTTTTGAAAGCTATAAAGTTCAAGCTAATTTAAATCACGGTCAGGACAAATTCAATGATGATTATATTACCTTGTATCCATCAGCTTATTTGACGTATAATTTGAATGAGAAAAATGTTCTTCAATTTAGCTACAGCCGTCGTGTTGACCGTCCGAGTATTGAGCAGACAAAACCTATTCGTGAGTTCTCGACTCCGTTAGTAACTTCATACGGAAATCCTGAATTAAGACCTCAGTTTACAAATTCTGTTGAAGTAAATTATACTAAAACTCTTGATAAAGGAAGCGTGACAGCTGGTGTTTTTGTAAGAAGCATCAACGATCAAATTAGCCGAACTTTAAGTCCAGATCCAAATGATCCATCTGGATACAAACAAATTTTGAGTTATACAAACTACGACCACAACAGCGCTTATGGTTTTGATGTTTCGTTGAATTACAAGCTTACAAAATGGTGGGATATCCAACCATCTATTGATTTCTCAAGCATCAAACAGCAAGGTGTTGTATTTGAATTTGATCCTACAACAAACACAAGTGCACCTCTTGAGCGTAGTGTAACAACTACAGCATTCAACGCGCGTATGAACTCTAACTTTAAACCGACAAAACGTTTAAGCTTTTTGTTATTTGGTTTTTACAGAGGACCAGTTGAAGATGTGCAGCAAAACAGACACGAAATGTATAAAATGGACATTGGTTCACGTTATACATTATTAGACAACAAAATGAATATCAGCGTACGTTTTAATGATGTTTTCAAAACAATGAAATATGCTTTTGATGGAATTTATCCTTATCCACAAACAGGTCAGTTTTCTTGGGAAAGCAGAACAGTTTATTTAGGTTTGACTTACAACTTTGGAGGTGGAAAAATCAAAAACTTACAACGTAAACAAAGAGAAGATAACACTAATAAAGGTGGTGGCGGAATGTTTTAATCCCACTTTGATTAGTAGATTTTAATAGTTCTTGTAGAAAAGAAAAGCCTGGAGCATGCCAACTCCAGGCTTTTTTATTTTTAGGTTATAAAAAATTCTTCAATTCTTTAATTTCTTCCGGATTTGCAATTTCAGAATTATCTGTGATTGCAGATGAATGATAAAACGTTGGACTTAATTTATCCTGCAATAACTTAATATTTGAAGATCGTAAACCTCCTCCCGGCATGATTTCGATTCGGTCTTTGGCTAATTTTTGAATATGTTCTAAATCAAAAATTCCTTCTTCAACATTTTTTCCTGTTCCTGAAGTCAAAATAGTTTGAAAACCACATCCAATTACATCTTCAAGTCCTTTTTCAATAGAATCTACAACATCAAAAGCACGATGGAAAGTGCATGATAACGGATGCGCTAAATGAACCAATTCTTTATTTTGCTTTTTATTGACTTTTCCGTTTGGTTTCAAAATTCCGAAAACAAAACCATCAACTCCTAGTTTTTTATACTGCTTGATATCTTGTTTCATTTCTGTAAGTTCTTCATCAGAATAAACAAAATCACCGCCACGAGGCCTTATAATGACATGCATTTTTATTTTTACGCTTTCGCGGACTTTCACTACTAAAATCGAATTGGGCGTTGTACCTCCAAGTTTCATGTTTTCACAGAGTTCAATTCTGTCCGCACCGCTTTCCTGAGCAATCAATGCTGATTCATAATTGAAACACGCTATTTCTAGTTGATTTTTTTTCATTTTGATTTTATTAAAGGGCTCCATTTCGCTCAGCCTTACAAACTTCAAAACAATTATGTTCAATCTTTGTCACCCTGAGCGGAGTCGAAGGGCGCTCCTATTGGAACGTGGGCTTCGACTCCGCTCAGCCTGACAAGTCGCTTATATTCTACTGAGCAAAATCGACTGCTAATTTACTACTAAACATCCTTTTTATTAAAATTTTCATGAGTTGTTTTATTCAAACATTGAGAAAGTTTTTTCAAATCTTCCCATTTATCAATTATTATTGCCTCTTTCTTTTTTCTGCTCCAGCCTTTTACTTGCTTTTCAAATGCGATGGCTTGCGTTACATCATTGAACTCTGTGCAAAATACCAACTCTAAAGGCCTTTTATTAAATGTATAGCTTTCTTTGTTTAAACCATAATTATGTTCATTTAATCTTCTATTTATATCATTCGTCATTCCTGTATAATAACTTCCATCAGAACATTTCAAAATGTATACATAATATATTTTCATAATTTCTATTTTCAAAAAAATAAAAGTAAGAAAATTAATTCAAATAAATAATAAAAGTGGGTAATTGGGACGAGGGCTTCGACTCCGCTCAGCCTGACAAACCACAAAACAATATGCCCTACCTTTATCTCCCTGAGCGGAGTCGAAGGGCGCTCCTATTGGCACGTGGGCTTCGACTCCGCTCAGCCTGACAATACAACCTAACTTATCAACGAGATATAAAAAAACCTGCTCCAAAAATGAAGCAGGTTTCAAAAAATATAATGTAAGATGATTATTTTACCATTTAATAATAGCACTCGCCCAAGTGAATCCACTTCCAAAAGCAGCTAAAACGACAGTGTCGCCCGATTTTATTTTTCCTTGTTCCCAAGCTTCTGTCAAAGCGATTGGAATAGAAGCGGCAGTTGTATTACCGTATTTCTGAATATTATTGTGAGCTTGATCGTCAGACAATTTGAATTTATTTTGAATGAATTGCGAAATTCTCAAATTCGCCTGATGCGGAATCAGCATATCAATATCTGAAACTTGCAAACCGTTTGCCTCCAAGCCTTCGTTGATTACTTCGGCAAAACGAACAACTGCGTTTTTAAACACAAATTGTCCATTCATATAAGGATAATAACTTTCGTCATTTGGGTCATTATCTGCAATAATATCGGTTACCCAACGCGCGCCCATTCCTGGTGCTTGCAATGCCAATTCTTCAGCATGTTGTCCTTCTGAATGCAAGTGTGTTGACAAAATTCCTTTAGTCAAATCTTCTTCACGGCTTAAAACCGCTGCTCCTGCACCATCTCCAAAAATCACCGAAACACCACGCCCGCGTGTTGTCATGTCTAATCCTGTAGAGTGAACTTCAGAACCAATAACCAAAATATTTTTATACATTCCGGTTTTAATATATTGATCAGCAACAGAAATTGCATAAACAAAACCTGAACATTGGTTTCTAACATCTAAAGCTCCAACCGTTCTCAATCCCAAATCTCTCTGAACCAAAACTCCAGGTCCTGGAAAATAGTAATCTGGACTTAATGTAGCAAAAACTACAAAATCAATATCTTCTTTGGCTACGCCAGAACGTTCTATTGCAATTTTAGCTGCTTTTACTCCCATTGAAGTTGTAGTGTCTTCTCCACGAATGATATGTCTGCGCTCCTGAATTCCAGTTCTTTCCTGAATCCATTCGTCGTTAGTATCCATAATCTTAGACAAATCATCGTTGGTTACAACATTTGAAGGAACATAATATCCTAAGCCTGCTATTTTTGAATGATACATATTCTTATTGTTTGTTAAAAATTGGAATGCAAATTTACGTATAGTTTAAAACATAAGCATCCAAATTACTATTTTTTTCGTTATTGGCAATTTAATATACTTTAATTCTAAAGTTCTATAAAACTTTTTCTTTTAAGAAAAATCAGTGTTTCATCAAAAATGATGAAAACTATTGAAAATATGCTTTAAAATGTAACAAGATTAAAGTACTTTAGTCAAACATTACGAATACCATTTTTTAAACCCCTAAAATTCAAATTATGAAATTAAAGGTTACACTACTCTTATTTCTGAACATAGGTTTTGTTGCTTTTGCCCAAGAAAACTTAACGTACCAAAAACCATCAAAATCTATTTTAGATTTAGCCGATTATGAGCGTGCTCCTACTGTATCAATGGATACTAAAAAAGAGTATATGCTATTAATGTACAGAAGCACTTATAAAACATTAGACGACTTAAATCAAGAAGAACTTCGTTTGGGAGGCTTGAGAATAAACCCAATTACTAACATTTCAAGTACAGCAACCTATTTAAACAACTTAAAAGTTCGCAAAATAAATAGCACTGCCGAAGTACAAGTAACAGGCTTGCCGGCAAATCCTAAAATCAGCAACATTCTTTGGTCACCAAATGACAAAAAAATATTGTTTTCCCACACTACAGCAACAGGAGTTGAACTTTGGGTTCTAGATGTTGCAACTGCCAGCGCTACAAAACTTACTGATGCTACTGTAAATGCCAATCTTGGAAATCCGTTTAACTGGTTTTTAGACAATGAAACCATTTTGGTTAAAATGCTTCCTAAAAACAGACCGGCATTATTAGACGCTAAAAAAGATTTGCCAACTGGACCAATTATTTCAAATACTTCTGGAGAAAAATCTCAAAACAGAACGTATCCTGATATGTTGAAAAACAAAAACGACGAAGTTAATTTCGAAAATATAGTAACTTCTGAATTGTATAAAGTAAACCTAAAAGGAGATGCTGTTTTGTTTAAAGATGCTGCAATGTATTCTGGAGAGCGAATTTCACCAGATGGAAACTACATCATGCTGACAACAATTCAAAAACCATTTTCATATGTAGTTCCGCTTTACAGATTTCCATCTAAAACCATTGTTTATGATGCAAGAGGAAAAGAAATCAAAACAGTAAATGAAGTTCCGTTAAGCGAAATAATGCCTAAAGGTTTTATGGCTGTTCGAAAAGGAAAACGCGAAATGGCTTGGCGAAACGACAAACCTGCTACGTTATCCTATGTTACAGCATTAGACGAAGGAGATCCTGCAAACAAAGTTGAATTTAGAGATGAAATTTTCCTATGGGAAGCGCCATTCACAAACAATCCAACTTCATTAGCAAAAACACCACAACGTTTTAGTGATGTTATTTGGGGAAATGACAATGTCGCTGTGATCTCTGACGAATGGTATGACACCAGAAATACAAAAACGTATTTGATCAATCCTTCAAATCCAAGCGAACAACCAAAATTAATTACTGATAGAAATGCGCAAGATGTCTATTCTGATCCAGGTGCTTTTGAAACAAAGAAAAACGAATACAACAAATATGTTTTAGCGATTGAAAACGACAATGCTTTCCGTATCGGAGACGGATTTACAAAAGCGGGGCAGTTTCCTTTTATAGATGAATTCAATTTGAAAACATTAAAATCTAAACGCCTTTACACTTCTTCATACAAAGACAAAAAAGAAGACTTATTGGAAATAGAAGATTTTAAATCAGGTAAAGTTTTAGTTCAGATTCAATCTAAAAGCGAATATCCGAATTATTATTTCAGAAACATTAAAAAACAAAACAGTCTGACTCCAATTACGGCATTTAAAAATCCTTTCGAAAGTATTAAAGACGTAAGCAAAGAAGTGATCAAATACAAACGTAAAGACGGCGTTGAGCTTTCTGGAACTTTATATTTGCCTGCTGGTTACGACAAAGTCAAAAAAGAGAAGTTGCCATTACTAATCTGGGCATATCCTGCAGAATACAAAGACAAAAACAGTGCTGGACAAGTGACTCAAAATTCAAATGAATTTACAGTTCCTTATTATGGATCATTTGTATATTGGGTAACAAAAGGATATGCTGTTTTAGATGATGCCGCTTTCCCAATTATTGGAGAAGGTACAACGGAGCCAAATGACAATTTCATTTCGCAATTAGTTGACAATGCCGAAGCAGCAATTAATGCAGTTGATGCTTTGGGCTATATTAACCGCAAAAAAGTAGCTGTTGGCGGACACTCTTATGGCGCTTTTATGACCGCTAACTTATTGACACATTCTAATCTTTTTGCCTGCGGAATTGCCAGAAGTGGCGCTTACAACAGAACATTGACTCCTTTTGGATTTCAAACTGAACAAAGAAATTATTGGGAAGTTCCGGAAGTTTACAATACAATGTCGCCTTTTATGAATGCCGACAAAATGAAAACTCCAATTTTATTGGTTCACGGTGAAGCCGATAATAATCCTGGAACTTTTACTTTACAAACAGAACGTTATTTCCAAGCTTTAAAAGGATTAGGAGCTAATGCTAGAATGGTGATTTTACCAAAAGAAGCACACAGTTATGTTGCTAAAGAAAACATTTTACACTTGCTTTGGGAACAAGATCAGTTTCTAGAAAAGTATTTGAAAAATTAAATTCATAATTTGATTCTGAGTTGTCCTGAAAAAGGTTGACTCGATTAGTAATATAAAATTAATTAAATCGGAACAGAATTATTTTTGTTCCGATTTGTTTTTTTCCATCTTTTGAGTTTGATTTGATTTTGTAAATGTGCTTGATTTGGAGTCAGCATATTTATTGATAAATGCACTCTTATTTGATTATAAAATAAAATAGATTCTAGAGCTTGCTTTTTCAGATTTTCAAAATCTTCAAAGATTTCAGATAATCCAAATTCTTCTTTTAAAATACCATTTACTCTTTCTGCAACTGCATTTTCATATGGATCATAGTTTTGTGTCATACTTATCAGAATCTTGCTTTGAGATAAATATTCCGTGTACTCTTTGCTGCAATATTGAAGACCTCTATCTGAATGATGTATGAGATTTCTGCTGTATTTCCTATTACCGACAGCCATCTTTAAAGCTTCTAATGTAGAAGAAGCCATTAAATTATCCGATAAATTATAACCTACAATTTTCTTCGAGTATGCATCTGTTATCAAATGCAGGTAATATGTTTGTTCTTTAGTTCTTAGATAAGTAATATCAGCAACCCAAACCTGCTCAGGCTCATTGAGCTTGATTTCTTTTATTAAATTTGGATATTTACGCATCCAATGTCTTGAATTTGTTGTCTTGTAATATCTTCTAGCTTTAGGGACTAATAAATATTCATCACGTAAAAAATCAAACAATTTATCTCTGCCAATCTTTATTTGATGTCTTTTTAAATCATCTTTCAGCATATAATGCAGTTTTCTGCCACCGGTTTTTGGCAGCTTTTGACGAACCGACATTACCAAAGATTTGAGATGTACTTTGTCGGGAATTGACTTTAATAGATGTGATTTTCGTTTGTAATAAGCTTGTTTACTGTATCCAAACAATCGACATATTTCACAAGGACTAACCCTGTATATACGATTTATTTCTTGGACTGCTTGGAACCAGACTTTTTTACAATCTCGATTTTTAGCTCGCGTTCGGCTATTTCAATAAACTTTTTAAAGACCAATAATTCTTGCTCTTTCTTAGCTAATTGAGCTTCGAGTTCTTTGATGCGTTGAGATTGAGGATCTTTCATAGGTCGTCCCAGTGTTAGTTTTTCCAGATATGTAAATTTACCATATTTTCTTAACCAACTGTCGATACAGCTATGACTTCTGATTTGGTAACGACGGCGAAGATCTGCCTTGCAAAATAATCCCAGTTCAAATTCTTTTACAACCTGTTTTTTGAATGCCTCACTGTAAGTGCAATCAGGCACAATTCTTTTAAATACTTCTCTTGTTAGTGACATAATTAAGTTAATTATAGTCAACTTTTTTCAGGACGAGACATTCCAAAATTAAACCCGACAGGTTTTTGAAACCTGTCGGGTTTATTATTTTTTTCAGAATTTTCTAATTTCCTAATTATCTAATTGGCACATTTTCTAATTTACAAATAATTTAAGCCAAGAAAAATTTCCTGTTCGAGAGGCAAATCAATTTCGCTTTCAAAAAAGATCAATTGTCTTTTGTAAACGGTTTCGATCAAATAATGATTTCCTCTAAAATAAGTCCTTCTGATTTTTACCGGAAGCTTTGATTCGGAAACCATTTTAAACTGATGCGGATACACTAATGTTTTGTGGCTTTCATCTTCATAATCCAACAATAAATGTGTTGCAACCTCGTTCACTTCACCAAATAATGAAGCCACATATTTAGTTTGAGGATCTTCATAAATTTTTGTTGGATCTCCTTTAGTAATCAATTCGCCATTTCGCATTACAATTGCCTCATCTGCAAATGATAAAGCATCTGTACTGTCGTGAGTTGCAATGATACACGTAATGCCTTTTTGTTTTAGATATCGAAACAAATTTCGGCGTAAAGCATTTTTTCTAAAAGCATCAATTTGGCTGAAAGGTTCATCCAGCAAAATTACCTCTGGCTCAAGCGCTAAAACTCTCACGAGCGCAACCCTTTGCTGCTGGCCTCCACTTAAAAACTTCGTTTTTACATTCGCAAAATTTTCCATTTCGACCATTTCCAATAGTTCCTGAACACGTAATTTTTTCATATTAGCAAATCCATTCGACAAGAATTTACCAACATTCTCTGCAACCGTTTCATAAGGAGACAAATCAAAATCCTGAGCCAGATATTTCATATACGGCATTCCGGGAATCAAATTGAACTTTGGCCCCAAAACTGGTTTTTCATCATAAAAGATTTTGCCTTCATCTAAATCATACAAACCATAAATAAGTTTAAGCAATGTGCTTTTACCACAGCCACTCTCGCCAATAATGGCAATATTTTCACCTTTATTTACAGTAAAAGAAACGTTATTGATAACGGGTTTGTCGGTGTACGAAAAAGAAATATTTTGAATGTCGAGCATGAGTTGAATTTGAGAGTTCAAATTTACAATGTTTAATTTCTAAAGTCAAAAAAAAAGCTGCTTCAATTATTGAAACAGCTTTTAAGATTTTTTATTGTCTTTTGAAACTATTTTCCAGCTTCAGCTTTAGCATCATTTACCATTTTGTCATTTGCAGTAATAGCAAACTCTACACGACGATTTTGGCTTCTTCCTTCTGGCGTATCATTTGTTGCAATTGGATCAGCAATTCCTAAACCTGAAGTTTTGAAACGGCTAGATTTTAATCCTTTTGAAACTAAATAAGCTTGAACAGAAGCTGCTCTTTGTCCTGATAAAGTCAAATTATAATCTGGTTTTCCTGTATTATCAGTATATCCGAAAATTTCAATATTAGTATCTCCGTATTCATTAAAAACAGGAACTAATTTATCCAAATTTGCTTTTGCAGTAGCTGTCAAAGTCGATTTATTTGTATCAAAACGAACCGCATTTTCGTTCAAAGTCAAGTGAATTCCTTCACCAACTCTTTCAACATCTGCACCTGGAAGCGCTTGGTCTATTTCACGTGCTTGTTTGTCCATTTTATTTCCAATAAGAGCTCCAGTTCCACCCCCTACAGCGGCTCCAATTGCAGCTCCTAAGGCAGCATTACCTCCATGCCCCAAATTATTTCCTAAAATACCACCAATAACACCACCTGCAACTGCACCAATTCCAGCTCCTTTTTGTGTGTTGTTTGCATTTTGTACAGATTCACAGCTAGTAAAAAAACTAGCTACAACCATTAAACAGCTTATACCTAAAACAGTTATCTTTTTCATTTTCTATATCTTTAAAATATTAATTAGCTCTTTGAAATTGGTACACCACATCTTTAGTCTGTCCCCCAACATTAATGTTGTCGACTAGCTGAAAAGAATTATCAGTCACTCCGGCAACTTTAAGTAAATAACCGTCTCTTACTTTCTTAGCTTTTTCACCTGCATTTAGAATTTTAAGAATAAACATACCCTGATTATTGATACTCCAAACAATTGGCGAATTAAATGCTGTACAGCTTGGAGAATTCAAAGCCATTGTTCCTTTGTTGTTATTAGAAATAAAGCTCCAAGTACTGCCTACAAAACATTTTGAATCGGCAAGGTCAAATGAGTTTACTTTAATATAATCAGAACCTGGATAAGATACATTAGTTAATACCCAATTTCCCTTAAGTGCTACTTGAGTCGATTTGTCAAGTTTAGTTGAAAGTGTTGGCGATTGTGCTTCAGTTGAAGCAGTTGTAGACGAAGCCGATTTACACGCAAAAAACATCGTGGCGATCATGCAAATGAAAATTATTTTCTTCATTTTGTACATTATTTAAGTTAATACTTACACGTTTAACAATTATTATACCACAAATATACGATTCGTTAAGATAAATTCTCTTCCAAAATCTATTTATTTTCTTTCAAAATTAACACTTCCGACATTTTGTCACCCAAAAAACAATTGGTATTCTATTTGAATAAATGAAAATCATCACATTAAACTCAAAAATTAAAAAAATATGACAACAGGTAAAATTAATGTTTCAGTAGAAAACATCTTTCCCTTAATCAAAAAGTTCTTATACAGCGATCACGAAATCTTTTTGCGTGAGCTGGTTTCAAACGGAACTGACGCTACTTTAAAATTAAAACACCTTATCAGCATTGGCGAAGCTAAAGTTGAATACGGAAATCCGATTATCGAGATCAAAATCGATAAAGAGGGCAAAAAAATCCATATTATCGACCAAGGTTTAGGTATGACGGCTGACGAAGTAGAAAAGTACATCAACCAAGTTGCTTTTTCGGGAGCTGAAGAATTTTTGGACAAATACAAGGATTCTGCTAAAGATTCTGGAATTATCGGGCACTTTGGTCTTGGTTTCTATTCGGCATTTATGGTTGCGGAAAAAGTTGAGATCATTACAAAATCATACAAAGATGAGCCTGCAGCACACTGGACATGTGACGGAAGCCCTGAATTTACTTTAGAGCCTGCTGACAAAACTTCACGCGGAACAGAAATTATTCTTCATATTGCTGAAGATTCTTTAGAATTCTTAGACGATTCTAAAATCAGTGGCTTGTTGAGCAAATACAATAAGTTCATGCCTATTCCGATTAAATTTGGAACAAGAACTGAAACGCTTCCAAAACCAGAAGATGCTCCAGAGGATTACGTGAATGAAACTGTTGAAATCGACAACATCATCAACAATCCAAATCCGGCTTGGACAAAACAACCATCTGAATTATCTGATGAAGACTACAAAAACTTCTACAGAGAATTGTATCCAATGCAATTTGAAGAGCCACTATTCAACATTCATTTAAATGTAGATTATCCGTTCAACTTGACTGGTATTTTGTATTTCCCAAAATTGGGTACCGATATGCAAATCCAAAAAGACAAAATTCAGTTGTACCAAAACCAAGTTTACGTTACAGATAACGTAGAAGGAATTGTTCCTGAATTCTTGACGATGTTAAAAGGTGTAATTGACTCTCCAGACATTCCATTGAACGTTTCTCGTTCTGGTTTACAAGCTGATGGAGCGGTTAAGAAAATTTCAAACTACATTACTCGTAAAGTTGCCGATAAATTAAAATCATTATTCAACGAAAACCGTGCTGATTTTGAAGCAAAATGGAACGATATTAAAATTGTTTTAGAATACGGAATGCTTTCTGAAGAGAAGTTCTACGAAAAAGCCGGAGCATTTGTTTTATATCCAACTGTAGATGATACTTATTTCACTTTAGAAGAATTAAAAGAAAAACTAAAAGAAAACCAAACTGATAAAGATGGCAAATTAGTTGTTCTTTATGCAGGAAACAAAGATGCGCAACACTCATACATTGAGGCAGCAAAAGAAAAAGGTTATGAAGTATTACTTTTAGATTCTCCTATTATTTCGCATTTGATTCAAAAAATTGAAAACGATAATAGCGGCTTGACTTTTGTTCGTGTTGATTCTGATCACATCGACAACTTAATCAAAAAAGAAGAAAATGCAATTTCGAAATTATCTGATGACGAAAAAGCAGCTTTAAAAACTTCTTTAGAAGCTTATATTCCAAAAGCATACAGCGTTCAGCTAGAAGCTATGGATTCGCAAGCAGCTCCATTCATTATTACGCAACCAGAATTTATGCGAAGAATGAAAGAAATGAGCCAAACTGGCGGTGGCGGAATGTTCGGAATGGGAAATATGCCAGAAATGTACAATTTGGTTGTAAATACAAATTCTGATTTGGCTTCAAGCATTTTGAATACTGAAGATAAAACACATCAAGAGCACTTGGTAAAACAAGCTTTGGATCTAGCTAAATTATCACAAAATCTTTTAAAAGGCGAAGCCTTGACTGCTTTTGTAAAAAGAAGTTTCGAGATGATCAAATAAGATTTATATCTTTAAAAAAAAACTCAAAAATCCTGTAAGTTCTGCTTACAGGATTTTTTTATTGTAATTCATTTTTTTTGTTACATTTGAAGACCTTTAAAATCTAATCTTAAACAAAACTACTATGAAAAAAATTGCCATTTTAGTCACAACTGTTTGTGCAACAGCACTAACTTACATTTCATGTTCTGGCGGTGACGACATCGCTAATCAAACAGACACTACAGCTGTTGGCGCTTCAATTTCTATCGACGCTGCAAACGAAATGGATGTCAACACAGGATTATCTGTAACTAACAGTTCAGGAACATCAAAACCTGCAGCGGCCGTTTGCGCAACAATTACGGTTTCTGGCACAACTTATCCTAAAGTGTACACCGTAGATTATGGAACTACTGGCTGTATCGACAATCAGCTTACAAGAAAAGGAAAACTAAAACTTACACTTACCGGACCAGTAACTACTACAGGAAGCAAATTGACAATTGAAAGAATCGATTATTCAATCAACGGAATTAAGCTTGAAGGAACAATTGAATACACAAATACTACAACAGTTCCTACTGTACCACAATTTACCAGAAAAGTTACCAATGGAAAATTTACCGATTTATTAGGTAGAGTGTACACAAATTCTGGAACCTATACTGTAAAACAAACTGCAGGTGTGGATACTCCATTTGTCCTTGAAGACAACGTTTACGAAATGACTGAAGGAACTCACACAGTAACAACAGAAAAAGGTGCAACATTGACCTTGACAGTACAAGAATCTTTGGTTAAAAAATATTCTTGTCAATATATTTCAAAAGGAAAATTAAAAATCGAAGGCGGATTCCTAAAAGGCGTTATCGACTACGGAAACAATGACTGCGACAGCAAATTCACGTATACGCACGAAAGCGGCGTGAGCTACAATTTGCAAATGTAAAAGTCTCATTTTTATAAAAATACAGCAATCCCAATTTAGAAATAGATTGGGATTTATTTTTCACTAAAATTTTAATCACATCTGCTACATTCAAACTATTTTCTTTATTTTGCACCAAAATCTAAAAACTAATGAAAAAATCGATTATTGCCTTTGTTGCAATTGCCCTACTCGCATCATGCAGCAAAAAAGAAACACCTACTGACCACCTACACCTTACAGGAAACATTAAAGGATTAAAAGAAGGAACTTTATATATTCAAAGAATTGTTGACACATCACTTGTGGCAATCGACAGTGTCAAAATTGACGGAAGCTCGGCTTTTGAAAGAGATATCAAATTAGAATCTCCAGAAATGCTTTATTTGTTTTTAGACAGAGGAGTTAGCAACTCAATGGATAATAATATTTTATTTTTCGCAGAACCTGGAAACATCAATATCGACACCAATTTAGACAACTTTATTTATAGTGCCAAAATTACAGGGTCAAAAAACCAAGAATTATACGAAGAGTATAAAAAAATAAACAACCGTTTTAATGACGAAACCCTAGCATTGGTTGAGCCAAGATTTAAGGCGATGAAAAGAAATGATCAAAAAGCTTTAGACAGCATTAACGCAAAAGACGATTCAAATACTAAAAGAAAATACTTATTTGCTACAAACTTTGCTCTTAACAACAAAGACCACGAAATTGCGCCTTATATCGCTTTAGCGGAGATTTACGACATCAACATCAAATTTTTAGATACCATTCAAAAGTCGATGACACCAAAAGTAGCTCAATCGCTTTACGGAAAGAAGCTGACCAAATATATTGCTGACATCAAAAAGCAGGAACAGAAACAATAAAACAAAAAAAAACGTCCTTTCGGACGTTTTTTTTATGCTATTATTTTTTTTTAGATAAATCTTATTTCTAGAAGTTATCTTCCTAATATGCCTCCAAGCATTGCAAGCACAAATATAAGCGCGTAAAGCGACAATATAGTCACCATCAAAATGCCTATGAATTTATAATGCGATTTTAAATATCCTAAAGAAGATGTCAATGCCTCAGAATCGTTTTCTCTAAAAGCTCTTTTCGCGTTAGAACCGAATCTGAACAAATAATATACTGGGAAGAAATAAAGAGCCGCAAATGCCAAATAAATAAAGCTCATAAATGCTCCCACAGAACCTGCAAAAAGACCCGCTCCCATTGTATTACCTAATGATGCAAAAATCGCTCCCGCGAAAATCGCAAAAACAACAAAAAGCCCAACTCCAATAAATCCAAGAATTGACAAAAAGTAAGCCCACTTTGCGGTTTCTTTTAAAAAATCTTTTGCAGATTGATCGAGCTGCATCTCGAAATTTTCAAACACTGAAGTTTCTTCCATTATTAGTATGTTTTTTGGTTAAAAAACAAACATAAGAAATTTATTGTTTAAAAAAACCAAAAAAATACATTCTGAAATTAAATAAATATCAAGATTTAAATTCCAAAGAAAACAAATTCCAAATTCCAACCTGAAACTTGAAACTTGAAAAATCAAACCTTTCAGTTTTGAGCAAAAAAAAACCACCACATTTCTGTGATGGTTTTTGAGCCGATAGAGGGACTCGAACCCACGACCTGCTGATTACAAATCAGCTGCTCTAGCCAGCTGAGCTACATCGGCCTATTTTGCGAGTGCAAAGATATAAATGTTTTTTAATATTCCAAAAAAAATTTCGCACCACTCTCTATAATTAAAAAAACCACCACATTTCTGTGATGGTTTCCGTTGAGCCGATAGAGGGACTCGAACCCACGACCTGCTGATTACAAATCAGCTGCTCTAGCCAGCTGAGCTACATCGGCCTCATTACGGGTGCAAATATAAAGCGGTTTTTCAATTTCCCAAAATAAATTTGCACTTTTTTACACTTTTTTTTGCTTAAAGTGCGTTGATTTTTTCAATCAATTGATTAGCAGTTTGTTCTAATTCAACATTGATTTGTTTGAAATGTGCTTTTTTATTTTCAACGTTCTTAGCGTTCACTTTTGTAATCAAAGTATCAAATGCAGCGATAGCTTCATCGATTAAAGCATTCGTTTCTGGAGTAGGATTTCCTGTTGTAGACATCTCAAACAAGTAAACTGCCTCAATAATATCTCCTAATACGAAATTGATGTCTTTCTTTAAATTTTTAACGTTTGCCATTTTTATTATAATTTTAATTTGCGTCTGCAAAAATACACATATTCTTTATATTAAGCGCTATGAAATGTAAATTTCTAAAATTGAAGCTTTTCCGCTCAAAGTAAATGAATTTATCGCAGCTGGAACCAACACCGTATCTCCTTTTATATAGGCATGTTTAAAACCGTCATATTCGATTTCAAAACTTCCTTCCACACACATATACACTGTAAATGTTTCTCCAGATTTAGAAACTTCTATTTTATCTTCTAGAGGAATCAAATTAGTTGTGAAATAAGGGCAATCGACAACTGTATTCGAAACGTTTTCTTTTGTTTCGTATTTCTTTTGAGTATCAACTTTATTATAGTTAATTGCATCAAGTGCTAAATCTACGTGCAGTTCTCTTTTATTTCCTTGCGCATCTACACGATCAAAATCGTATAATCTATAAGTAATATCAGAAGTTTGTTGAATTTCGGCAACAACTAATCCAGCTCCAATTGCGTGAACTGTTCCTGTTTCTAAAAAGAAAACATCTCCAGCTTTTGCTTTTACTCCATCTAAAATCGAAACCAATGTATTATCATGCAAATGTTTTAAATATTCCTCTTTGCTTGAGTTTTCTTTAAATCCCACAATGATTCTTGCATCAGCATCAGCCTGCATAACGTACCACATTTCAGTTTTTCCGAAAGAATTATGACGCTCTTTTGCCAATTTATCATTTGGATGAACCTGAATTGAAAGATCTTCGCGAGCATCAAGATATTTAAAAAGCAACGGAAATTGTTTTCCAAAACGCTCGTAAACTCTGATTCCAAGAATTTCATTTGGAGTTTCATCAATCAATTCCATTAATGATTTTCCTTTCAAAGCACCATTTGAAACTACGCTAACATCGCCTTCTACTGTTGAAAGCTCCCAGCTTTCGCCAGTAATTTTAGAAGTAATTGGTTTATTCAATAAAGTCTTAAGTTTTTCTCCTCCCCAGATTCTTTCTTTTAAAATAGGCTCAAATTGTAATGGATAAAATTGCATGTTTCTTATTTGTTTTGTTTTAGCTAATATCTTTATTATTTAAATATCGAAATAATACTATTTTCTTAAATTATAATACTAATTCTTTAATCGTTTCTAATGCTTTCGGAATGTGTTTTGCTGCATTCATACTATCAAAAATCAAGATTACGACACCATTGCGATCTACGATATAAGTCACTCTTCCTGGCAAAAGTCCAAAAAGATTATTTCGCACTCCGAACAATTGTCTCAATCTTTTATCTTGATCTGACAGCAAAATAAAAGGCAACTTGTGTTTATTGGCAAATTTGTGATGTGATTTGACACTATCACTGCTGATACCAATAACTTCGGCGCCTAAATCTTTAAAATCTTCATATTGATCGCGAAAACTACACGCTTCGGTCGTACAACCAGGCGTATTATCTTTCGGATAAAAATAAATTACGAGTGGCTTTCTCCCTAAAACGCTTTTGCTTTCAAAAAGTTCCCCATGACTATCTTTTGCAGTAAAATTCGGAACTATATCTCCTATTTTTAATGACATTTATTATTCTCCTTTATAAGTTACAAAATTGCGGTCTGTTTCATAAAGCACGATTTCAAGATCAAAATCGGGCTGAATTCTTTTTTTAATTTTATTCCATATCACAACAGCAATATTTTCGGCTGTTGGATTCAAATCCTGAAATTCTGGAACATCCAGATTTAGGTTTTTGTGATCAAACGGAATCTCAACTTCTTCGCGTATGATATCCGCTAATACTTTCACATCTAAAACAAAACCAGTTTCCGGGTCAATTTTTCCTGTAACACTAACTGTCAAACCATAATTGTGACCATGAAAATTGGGATTATTACATTTTCCAAAAACAGCATTGTTTTTTTCATCTGTCCAATCTTTTCTGTATAATCGATGTGCAGCATTAAAATGTGCTTTTCTTGATATGGTTACTCTCATCTAGGTTTTTGGTTGCTTTGGTTATAATTTATGGTCCTCTAGATAATGATCAAATTCATCAAAAATTATCTTAAACCATACGGTATAAATTTCGGGCTGTTTTTCAATATCAGCTTTTACATCTTCAATGCTCATCCATTTCCAAGCTTCGACCTCATCTGGATTTATGTTTGGCTCGTCATCATAATAACCAATCATAACGTGGTCGAGTTCATGCTCGGTTAAACCGTTATCAAAGGGCGCTTTATAAATAAAATGAAAAAGCTCTTTCAATTCGGCTTTAAATCCCATTTCTTCAAACAATCTTCGGCTTCCTGCTTCAATATTGTTTTCACCTTCTCTTTGATGACTGCAACAAGTGTTTGTCCAAAGCAAAGGCGAATGATATTTATGATGCGCACGCTGTTGCAGCATGATTTCGTTTTTACTATTTAAAATAAAAACCGAAAAGGCACGGTGCAAAAGCGCTTTTTCATGTGCTTCTAATTTTGGCATTAAGCCAATTTGTTCATCGTTTTGATTAACTAATATTACGTTTTCTTCTGTCATAAGGCTTCTTAAGCAAACAAAAATACGAAAAAAGAAATGGCTTAAAAATGCTAATTACGCTACTCAAAATCTAAGCTCAAGACCAAATTTATATTTTACTGATTTACAATATTATAACCAACGTTAAAAATTAAAAGCTGTTAAAATTAAGACATAAAAACTACATTGCCCTATTTTACGTAACTAATAAAAAGTTAAAACACACTTAAAAAAATCTCAATACTCACTCCAACTGTAATTTGAAGCTAAATCTCGACGTATCTTTGAAATACAGATTAAAGCACCAAGAACTCATGAAATCTAAAAATCTAATTTTAAGTCTTTGTTTTTTATTGCCACTTTTCATTCTACAAGCCTGCGGTCAAAACACAAAAAAGCAACCCGCTAAAACAATTGCTATGGAAAACAAAATCAGCAAACCAGGAATTCCATATTATTCGAATACCGATACAACCAAATTAAACGTCAGCAACGCCGAATGGAAAAAAGTTCTCCCAGAAGATGTTTATGCCGTCATGCGAGAAGCAGACACCGAAAGACCTTTTACAGGAAAATATTGGAATACTGATGAAAAGGGAACCTATTATTGTGCTTCTTGTGGCAATAAACTTTTTAGATCGACCGCTAAATTTTCGAGCAGTTGCGGCTGGCCAAGTTTCTTTGAACAAGAAAACAAAACCAGCATAATTTTCAAAAATGACAATTCATACGGAATGGAACGCATCGAAGCGCTTTGCGGAAGATGTGGCGGGCATTTAGGCCATTTATTTGACGACGGTCCTGAACCAACTGGAAAACGTTATTGCATGAACTCAATCGCTTTAGATTTTATTCCCGATTCTAAATAATTTATTCTATGAAAAATATACTCTTAATTTGCCTGTTTGCTTTATCGCTAAACGGGTTTTCTCAAAACAAAAAACCTTCAAATCTTGAAACCATTACACTCGGTGGCGGATGCTACTGGTGCGTTGAAGCAGTTTATGAAAATTTAGACGGAGTAAAATCTGTGGTTTCTGGATTTTCTGGAGGAAATGTCCCAAATCCTACTTATGAAGAAGTTTGCACTGGAGAAACCGGTCATGCCGAAGTAGTTCAAATTACTTACGACAAAAACGTAACGGATATCAATGAAATCTTCAAAGTCTTTTTCACCGTTCACGATCCCACAACTTTAAATCGTCAAGGTGCAGATGTTGGAACGCAATACCGCTCAGTGATTTTTTATAAAAACGAAGAACAAAAAAAGGCTGCGCAAAGCATTATTGCCGAACTTAATAAAGCAAAAGTGTATAATAATCCGATTGTGACCAAATTGGAACCTTTCAAAGTTTTTTACAAAGCCGAGGATTATCATCAAAACTATTATGCCAACAATAAAAGTCAGCCGTATTGCAAAATGGTCATTCAGCCAAAAATCGAAAAATTCGAAAAAGTCTTTAAAGACAAACTGAAAAAGAAATCCTAAATAAAAGGGGAAATGAATCGATTCATTTCCCCTTTTTTATAAATCTGAACTTTCACAAAGTTTGAAACTTTTACAAATGTGAATAAGCTTACATTATTGTTTCGCTACTTTTTTAAATCGCATTTTTGCTACATCGCCTTCATTCAAAATCAATTTTCCATCTTTATCAATAGAATAGCTTGTAATTTTTTTCATTTGTTGCAAAAATTGCTGTTCTCCTCCTCCATCGCAAAACATCATTGTGGTTGGCCCAGGTTCTCCAAAAGTCAAAGAATTCCCTTTTAAAGTATAAGGTGCGCTGTATCCGTTGCATCCATTATTCCCAAATACTTTTGTTTCTTTTTGATCAAAAGTAATTTGTGGTTTTTTGTTTGGATACAAACCTTCGAAAGCAATTCTTGGTCCAGAAATATACTCTAATTCCCAAGTTGTATCATAAATGTTCGCTATGCTTTTATCTTTTGAAGCCATACAAGAGTTAAGTAATAAAGTTAAAACCGAAACGACAGCAAGTGTATATTTTTTCATAAAATGCATTTTTAAAGATTAATAAAATTTGTTTTTTTAAGATTAAAATTCTGTTATAAACATTCCATTCTCAAGATTCATGCCTTTCTGAGCTTAAATTTCACTACAAATTGAAATTTTCCAATCTCTAAGTTACGTCATTTTATTCAAAACAATCTCAATCAAATACTTAAATTACAATTTGCTAATCTATTTTTTTCGTAATTTGCAATGATAAAAACTAAGAAACCTCAACAAAAAATCAAAAAAATGAAGCAATTAGTAGCATTCTTTGCATTCTTAATTACAATCAACCAAATACAATCACAGGAAAATCTTCCTACGGATTATCTTTCAAAAGAATTTCACAAAGGGCGTCGTGAAGCTTTCAGAGCTTTGATGCCTGCCAATTCTGTTGCAGTAATTTTTTCATATCCTGAAAGAGTTTTTTCAAAAGACGTCAATTACAATTATCATGCAAACCCAGATATGTATTATTTATCAGGCTACAAAGAAGCTGATGGCGTTTTATTGATTTTTAAAGAACCGCAAGGAGATGAAAAATACAACGAAATCCTTTTTGTGAGAGAAAGAAATGCGAATCGCGAAATGTGGACAGGAAGGCGTTTGGGCGTTGAAGGCGCCAAATCAAAACTTGGTTTCTCAACCGCTTACAACGGAAAAGATTTTAATGCTTTTCAAATTGATTTTCAAAAGTTCGACAAAATAATTTATGATAAGATTCCGACAGATCTAGCCAACGACAAAAGCGGATTCGATCTTTTTGGCTTAATTCAGATTTTCAAATCCAAAGCTTCAATTACTCAAGAAAATGAATCTTCTACAGATTTATTTAACAACATCACCAATTCGCTTCGCGAAATAAAAACTCCCGAAGAACTTGATTTGATGCGTAAAACCGTAAAACTTTCCTGCATTGCGCATAATGAAGTTATGAAAGCAGTTGGCCCAGATATGAGCGAAAATGAAGCCGATGGAATTCACTCGTACATTCACAGACATTACGGTGCCGAAGACGAAGGTTATCCGCCAATTGTGGGAGCTGGCGCAAACGGATGCATTTTGCATTATGGTGAAAACAACGCGACAAAAATTGACAATCAATTACTATTGATGGATGTCGGTTCTGAATATCACGGTTATTCTGCAGATGTTACTAGAACGATTCCGGCAAACGGAAAATTCACCGAAGAACAAAAAGCCATTTACCAAATTGTTTATGAAGCGCAAGAAGAAGTTTTTAAACTTTGTAAAGAAGGAACTCCAATTCAGGATTTGAACAAAAGATCCAGAGAAGTAGTTGCTGCAGGACTCATTAAATTAGGAATTATTACAGACCCAAAAGATGCCCGAATTTATTATCCGCACGGATGTTCACATTTTCTTGGATTAGATGTTCATGACAAAGGAAATTACATGGGAACTTTAAAAGAAAACATGATTCTTACTGTTGAACCCGGAATTTACATTCCAGCAAACAGCAAATGCGATAAAAAATGGTGGAACATTGGCGTTCGTATCGAAGATGACATTTTAATGTTAAAAGATTCATACGAAAATCTTTCTGCAGAAGCTCCAAGAAAATGGCAAGATATCGAGGCTATGGCCAAACAAAAAAGCACTTTTAATGAAATGAAATTGCCTAAAATATAAAACCGAAAAGTTTTTAAAAGCAACCTAAAAACAAAGCCATTTGTAAATAAAAAGTATTTACTAATGGCTTTGTTGTTGTATAATTTCACGAATATTCGGATTAAAACAAATACAAATAACTAAAAACAAATACATTACAGGCAAGAGTAAGACTAATAATTTGATTTTAAAACATTCCACATCTCTTTTTTTTGTAAATTAGTAGTCCCAAAATAGACACTATTTATCGCACTTCAATTTCCCAAACCAGTGAAGATAAGCCGAAAAAAAAATGACGGATTCAAACAAGCGACATGGAGATCTGCATTACCGAAATCCGAAGATCCCACATCTGCAAAATGAAATCCAATTTTTCTAGCTGAATATCCTAACCGTAATTTTTCGAATCAGGAAAAATCTGCCTCTTCGCATTAATTAAAAAAAATGCACTGCAAGAGAACTTTGTCTTTTTCACAAAATGCAACCGTGACAAAGTTTTCAAAAAGAACACGTAATAAACAATTCTAGGAAAATTTAACCAATAAAAAAGAAATGAAATGAAAACAATTAAAAAGAATTTAATGCCTCTGTTCCTACTATTACTTTTGATATTAAGTGCAAATATCTATGCACAAGATCCCTTAAAAGTAGCGCCTAATGCATATAAAAAGGTACTTCTTGAGAATGAAAGAGTAAGAATATTGCAAGTTGAGATTAATCCTGGAGAAACAATTCCATGGCATCATCATCCTGATCACACCATCTATGCATTGGCTGATGGAAAAATTGAAATAACCGATAAAGGCAAAGCTCCCATTGTTATGGATATTAAAGCCGGAGATGCCATGTATATACCAGCTGTTACACATATGGCAAAAAATTTAGGAGATACAACTGTTAATTTGATTGTAACAGAAATAAAAACTAAAAAATAAACCATGACCGATATCCCAACCTTTTTAATTTAACTCAAAGTAACAACCTGAATTCAAGTTGTTACTTTTTTTTTAAAGATTATTTTTAAAATGGAGCCAATATATTTTCCGTTCTTTGTAAACTTAAAAAAACTAAAAATGAAAGCACTTACTTTCTCCACTTTTGGGGATTCAAATGTTTTAGAATATATCGAAATTCCAAATCCTCAATTAAAATCTGATGAAATTTTAGTCGAAATGAAAGCCATCGGATTAAACTTTGCCGATGTTTACAGACGAAAAGGAAATTATCATTTAAAAGGAAATCCTCCTTTTATTGCCGGTTATGAAGGTGCCGGAATCGTTGTTGACGCAAACAATCACCCCAAATATAAAGTGGGTGACCGAGTGGCTTTCGCCGATGTTCCCTTCGCAAATGCAGAATTGGTTGCAGTTAATATAAATCATGTCTTGCCTTTGCCTGAAGCAATTTCTTTCGAAACTGCCGCTTCGGTTTTATTGCAAGGTTTAACGGCACATTATTTAGCAACCGACAGCCATAAAACTCAAAAAGGAGAAACGGTATTAATTCACGCTGTTGCCGGCGGAGTTGGACAAATTCTGACTCAAATCAGCAAACTTTTAGGCGCGAATGTTATTGGCTTGACCTCTTCTTCAGAAAAAGCGAAAGTTGGTTTTGAACAAGGCGCAGATCATGTTTTTCTTTACAATGAAAATTGGAAATCACAGGTTTTCGAAATTGCCCCAAAAGGTGTTGACGTGGTTTACGACAGTATCGGAAGTACTTTAGCAGAAAGTTTCGAAGTCACAAAAGAATGTGGGCAAGTGGTTTTCTTCGGAATGGCCGGAGGAGATCCTGCGCCTGTAGATCCAAGAATGTTAATGGACGGTTCAAAAACTTTAACCGGAGGCGATTTATGGAGTTACTTAAATTCTAAAGAAGAACGCATCAAACGCGCAACACAATTATTCAATTGGATTATCGAGGGAAAAATCAAACTTTCTGAGCCAACTTCTTTCAAATTATCAGAAGGAAAACTGGCACACGATTATCTGGAAAGCAGAAAAAGTACCGGGAAAATTATTTTGATTCCGTAATTTTTTCGCCACAAATTACACAAATTTTCACTAATTTTTTCTCTAAGACTAAAATTTGATTCGTGTAAATTCGTGTAATTCGTGGCTATTATTTTTATCTCAAAGCCTCCGCAATCATTAAAGCACATTTTTCGCCATCAATTGCCGCAGAAATAATTCCGCCAGCATAACCTGCTCCTTCTCCGCATGGATACAATCCTTTTATCTGCAAATGTTCTAAAGTCAAAGGATCTCTCGGAATTCTTACCGGCGATGAAGTTCGGCTTTCTGGCGCATGCAAAATCGCTTCATTGGTTAAATAACCTCGCATTGATTTCCCAAATTCCTGAAATCCTTGACGCATAATCTGCGTCAAAAACCCTGGAAAAACTTGACCCAATTCAACCGAAGTGGTTCCTGGAACGTATGATGTTTTTGGAATATCTGCCGAAACTTTGCTTTGCGTAAAATCGATCATTCGCTGCGCTGGAGCTTTTTGAGTTTGTCCGGCCAAATGCCATGCTTTTTGCTCGATGCTTTTTTGAAATTCCATTCCCGCTAAAGCACCAAATTTGGCAAAAGGTTTAAAATCTTCTAATTTTAACTCGACAACAATTCCTGAGTTTGCAGTACTCTGATCGCGTTTTGATGGTGACCAACCGTTTGTAACCACTTCCCCCGGACTTGTTGCGCAAGGCGCAATTACACCACCCGGACACATACAGAATGAGTACATTCCGCGTCCGTTAACTTGTTTCACGATTGAATATGGCGCTGGTGGCAAATGTTCTCCACGGAAATCACAACTGTATTGAATGCTATCAATTAATTCTTGCGCATGTTCTGCACGAACACCCAAAGCAAAAGGTTTTGCTTCTATTAAAATTTTCTTTTTATCTAATAATTCAAAAATATCACGCGCCGAATGTCCTGTTGCCAAGATTAATTTATTGGCATGAATTTTATCTCCGTTTTGAGTTACAACTCCTTCAACTTCGTTATTTTTTACGAGAATATCACTAACTCGGGTTTCAAACAAAACCTGACCGCCAAATTCCCTGATTTTATTGCGGATATCTTCAATAATTTTAGGCAATTTATTGGTTCCAATATGTGGATGCGCTTCAACCAAAATATCTTCGGAAGCACCAAAACCTACCAAAAGCTCTAAAATTCGGGTTACATCACCGCGTTTTTTAGAACGTGTATATAATTTTCCGTCAGAATACGTTCCAGCTCCACCTTCACCAAAACAATAATTTGAATCTTCGTTAACGATATGTTCTCTGTTTATTGCTTTTAAATCGCGTCGGCGCCCGCGTACGTCTTTTCCGCGCTCGAGAACAATTGGCTTTAAGCCTAATTCAATTAATTGCAAAGCGGCAAAAAGTCCAGCCGGACCAGCACCAACTACAATTACTTCTTGTGCATTTGAAACATCTTTATATATAGGAAGTTCAATTTTAGTTTCCTGAAAAGGCTCTCCTTTTAAATAAATTAGAACTTTCAAATTGATTTTAATCGCTTTCTGGCGCGCATCAATTGAGCGTTTTAAAATGGAAATATGCTGAATTTCGTTTGGAGAAACTTTTATTTGTTTGGACAAATAATCTTTAAGCAACACGTCGTTTGCAGCAGTTTCTGGAGTTACCTGAAGTAAAAGTTCTCTTGGCATTGTATCTTATGTATTAGCTTTTCTTTCTATGAAAAGAAGATGCAAAAATACAATTTTGTAATGAGATTTTATCTTTAATGAAAAATTTGCACACAGATTAAAACAGATCAAAGCAGATTTTATGATTAATGCATCTTTCACAAAACCTATATTATTTCTTTTTGGCCACAGATTATTATGAATAAAAAGATTTCTTTTCAGAACGATTAGACGCACTGCAGTGCGCCTCTACAGAAAAACTTAGAACCTTAGCATCTGAGAATCTTAGAACCTTAAAAAAGACTTTGTACCTTTGTCACTTTGAACCTTTGCACCTTTTAAAAAAAATGTCTAGAAAAATAAAACTGATTTGGGATTTCCGCGGTCCGGCTTCTGCAAAAACAGCAGAACATCACGAAATTCATTTAAAAGAATATATCGCTATTGAAAAACTCCCTTTAAATATTACAGGATTTAAAGTTATCGATGATATGTACGCCATAGCTTTTATGGTCGTAACCGATGAAAATATGATTCAGGTAAGAGATGCTCTGAAACCGCATCGTGGAGAACTATTTGAAGAATAAATTTCAATGCTTTAAATTCCAATAAAAAAATCCAAATTCCAACTGCATAATAGCTTTGGAATTTGGATTTTTTATGAGAGTCTTTATCTGTTTATTTCAGATCAAGTTTATAATCGCTAAATGTATAGGTATCATTATTTTTCCCTAATAATTTGACACTTTTAAATTGAACTTCTTCTTCATTTTTGACTTCGTATTTGTAAACATCAATGTCTTTGCTACTTTCCGAAGCTTCATAAAACTTGCCGTCTTCAGTCCACCACTTTCCTTTTTCTGTAAAAGTTTCTATTTCGCAGTTTTCTTTTGCAGTAAACATTATCATATAGGTACCGTCAGCAAATCTTTGTTGTATCCAGTGTTTTTCGACACCATCAATTTGTGCATCTTTCTCAAAGCCTTTCCAAATACCGACTAATTTAGAATCCTGTTCTTTTTTATCGATCGAAAAACTATAAATTAAAACTGAAAATAGCGCCAAAACCACTATTTTAACTAACGGAGAGATTTTTTTCATAAAGTTTATTTAGTTGGAATTTCTATTGTTTTTATATAATCATTTAAAAAAAGAAACATAAACGAGTCAATTTGCTTTTCGAGTTTAAACTCTTCTTCTTTTTTCTTGAGTGACTTATTTTCTCTTCCAGTTCCGGGATTCTCAATTAAAAACGAACTGTTAGAAGAACCAGTTTGAAATCCCATTTCTTTAAATTCTTTAAACTGGCTTTTATATTCTTCTGTATGTTTAAAATATCGGAAATAATCAATTTTAAATTTTTGAAATTCCTCTGCATTAAATTTTTTCGATTTAATATTGACGCCATTTTTTATTTCTATAAGCTCATAATTTTCATAAAGCGAACTATAACCCATATGAACGTACTGCAACATTTTTCCCGAAGGACAAATCAGCAATCCAGAATAAAAATTGCATTCAAAATTTTTCTGCTTGCCAAAAATCTCCTTATAAATAGAAACCAAAGAAGAACTCGAGTTGCCATTTTCTTTCTCGACATAGTCTTCTTTATAGATATTCTCTACAACTAATTTTCCGTTCAAAAATTTAAAATAGGCAATATAACCTCTCCAATTAGCACTAGAAACACTTGTTATTAAATTTTCTGGAATTGGATGGTCCTTAAGATATCCTTCTAGTGGGTTGGATTGAATCCTTAAAGTATCTTTACCGACAATCAAATAATCTGGAACTTGAGCAGTTGCAAAAGATTTGAATGAAAACAATAAAAAGAAAACAAAAAACAGTCTATAAAATTTCATGAAACATTTTTAATTCGCAACTTCGCTGATAAACTTAATACGCATTAAACGCAATTCATCAATATCGTAATCGCCATCGAATTCTTTTAAGGCATCTTCAATTTTATCTGATTCTGATTCCATGAAGTAATCGTGAATTTCTTCCTGCTGGTCATCATCTAACATATCGTCAAGCCAATATTTGATATTCAGCTTTGTTCCGGAATACACAATTTGTTCCATTTCTTTGATCAAAGCATCCATCGAAAGTCCTTTTGCAGAAGCAATATCACTTAAAGGCAGTTTTCTGTCAATATTTTGAATAATATAAAGTTTATTTGCTGAGTTGACACCTGTAGATTTTACAACCAAATCGTCTGGGCGAATAATATCATTATCTTCGACATAACGACTAATTAAAGCCACAAACTCACTTCCGTATTTTTTTGCTTTTCCTTCACCAACACCGTGAATATTATATAATTCCTGTATAGTTATCGGATATTTTAAAGCCATATCTTCAAGAGAAGGATCCTGGAAAACTACAAATGGAGGCACTCCCAGTTTTTTGGCTACTTTTTTGCGAAGTTCACGAAGCATTCCGGTTAAAACTTCATCTGCGGTACCAGAAGATTTGCCTCCAGTAACAATTGTTTCATCATCTGCCTCTGTGTATTCATGATCTTCAGACATCATAAACGAAACTGGATTTTTGATAAAATCCAAACCTTCTTTCGTAATTTTTATAACGCCGTAAGTCTCAATATCTTTTGACAAATAACCTGAAACTAAAACTTGTCGCAATAATGCCATCCAGTATTTTTCATCATGATCTGAACCCGATCCGAAGAAAGACTGTGTATCTGTTTTGTGTGCTTTGATTACAGCATTTACGCGCCCGATCAAAGTAAACACAATTTCTTTTGATTTGTAAATATGTTTGGTGTCGCGGACAATTTCAAGCAATTTGACCACTTGATCTTTGGCTTCGACTTTATGTTTCGGATTTCGAACATTGTCATCCATATCCGCACCTTCGCCTGTTTCGCTGTCAAATTCTTCTCCGAAATAATGAAGAAGAAACTTTCTACGCGACATCGAAGTTTCGGCGTAAGCCACAACTTCCTGCAAAAGCGCAAAACCAATTTCCTGTTCCGCAACTGGTTTTCCAGACATGAATTTTTCCAGCTTTTCTACATCTTTATAAGAGTAATAAGCAAGACAATGCCCTTCTCCACCATCACGTCCGGCACGTCCGGTTTCTTGATAATAACTTTCTAGCGATTTTGGAATATCGTGGTGAATTACAAAACGAACATCTGGCTTATCGATTCCCATTCCGAAGGCGATTGTTGCTACAACAACATCCACATCTTCCATCAAAAACATATCTTGATGTTTGGCTCGTGTTTTTGCATCTAAACCTGCGTGATAAGGAACAGCACTGATTCCGTTTACTTGTAAAACTTCGGCAATCGATTCAACTTTTTTACGGCTTAAGCAGTAAATAATTCCAGATTTGCCTTTATGTTGTTTGATAAATCGAATAATATCCGACTCAATATTTTTCGTTTTTGTGCGAACTTCATAAAATAAGTTCGGTCTGTTGAATGATGCTTTAAAAGTATTTGCATCAGACATATCAAGGTTTTTCAGAATATCTTCCTGAACTTTTGGGGTTGCAGTTGCGGTAAGTCCAATAATTGGCACTTTTCCTAATTGCTTAATTATACTTCTAAGATTCCTGTACTCTGGCCTAAAATCATGTCCCCATTCTGAGATACAGTGCGCTTCGTCAATCGCAACAAAAGAAATTGGCACACTTTGCAAAAAGGCAACATACTCTTCTTTTGTCAACGATTCTGGGGCTACATATAAAAGCTTGGTCAAACCGGAGCTTATATCTTTTTTAACCTGGGCAATTTCAGTTTTAGTAAGCGAGGAATTTAAAACGTGGGCAATTCCGTTTTCTGAAGAAAGGCTTCGAATCGCATCAACCTGATTTTTCATCAAAGCAATTAAGGGTGAAACAACAATTGCCGTTCCGTCCTGAATTAAAGCGGGTAATTGATAACAAAGAGACTTTCCACCGCCCGTAGGCATAATTACAAAAGTATTCTTCTTACCTAAAATACTCGTAATGACTTGCTCCTGCAAGCCCTTAAATTGGCTAAAGCCGAAATACTTCTTTAATTCCTTGTGTATTTCAATTTCGTTTGAATTCATTCTTTATTTTAATGGATATTTTTGTATAAATTTGCAACACATAAAGATACAACTTTCTTTTATACATACAAATTTTAAATATTCTGTTTTGATCTCAAAAGAAAATATATTGGCGATTGCCAAAAAAACAATACTATCTGAAAGTGAGGCAATTACAAAATTAATTGATTTTCTTGATGAAAATTTCTACGAAGCCGTTCAGCGTATTTACGAATGCAAAGGCCGTTTGATCGTTACAGGAATCGGAAAAAGCGCCATTATTGCGCAAAAAATGGTTGCTACTTTTAACTCTACCGGAACTCCATCGATGTTTTTGCATGCTTCAGAAGCCATTCACGGCGATTTGGGAATGATTCAAAATGACGACATAATAATCTGTATTTCAAAAAGCGGGAACAGTCCTGAAATTAAGGTCTTAGTTCCGTTATTAAAACGATTTGGAAATACCTTAATTGCAATAACAGGAAACATCACTTCATTTCTGGCAAAAGGCTCTGATTTTGTTCTCAACACAACTGTTGAAATTGAAGCTTGCCCAATAAATCTTGCACCAACTAACAGTACAACAGCACAGCTTGTCATGGGCGATGCACTTGCAGTTTGTTTAATGGAAATGCGTGATTTTAAACCCGAAGATTTTGCAATTTATCATCCAGGTGGTGCTTTAGGCAAAAAATTGTTGCTTCGAGTTAAAGATATGATTGAGCACTCGTTGAAGCCTCAAGTTACTCCGGAAACATCTGTTAAAAAGGTAATTTTTGAAATTTCAGAAAAAAGATTAGGTGTAACAGCTGTTATAGAAGACAACAAAATTATCGGAATTATTACTGACGGAGACATCCGAAGAATGCTAAATGACGTAGATACTATTGCTAACTTAACTGCAAAAGACATTATGTCAAAAAACCCAAAATTAGTTTCGTCAGAAACTATGGCTGTCGATGCTTTGAACATTTTAGAAGACTTTTCGATTACGCAATTGATCGTTGCAGATAACGGAGAATATAAAGGAGTTTTACATTTACATGACATTTTAAAAGAAGGAATCGTATAATGGCAAAGAAAAATCTTGGCGAAATGTCATTTTTGGATCATCTTGAAGAACTAAGATGGTTATTGGTTAGAAGTACACTTGCAACATGTATTATGGCATTTGTTACTTATTTTATTAGTGATTATTTATTTGATCAAATTATTTTAGGTCCAATTCGGCCAACATTCTTTACGTATGTTTGGTTTTGTGACTTATCGCATTCATTAGGATTTGCAGACAGCATTTGTATTACAGAGCTGAATTTCATTATTCAGAATACCGAAATGGAAGGGCAAGTAAATATCTTTGTATGGATGTGTCTTTTGGCAGGATTCATATTAAGTTTCCCTTATATTTTATGGGAAATCTGGAAATTTATCAGCCCTGCACTTTATGAGAAAGAAAGAAAAAATGCGAAATTATTCATATTCGTTTCATCATTGCTTTTCTTTTTAGGAGTATTGTTTGGCTATTTTGTAGTAATACCTATGTCAGTGAATTTCGTAGCCACTTTCTCAGTGAGTGATATTGTAAAAAATCAATTTACCTTGGAATCTTATATGGGAATGGTCAAAACGAGTATTCTCGGAAGTGCCATCTTTTTTGAATTGCCAATCGCTATTTATTTCTTAACCAAATTAGGATTAGTAACTCCTACTTTCTTAAGAAAATATTGGAAATATGCTGTAGTAATCATTTTGATTATCGCCGCAATCGTAACACCACCGGATGTTGTAAGCCAAACCATTGTGGCAATTCCGATGTTGCTTATCTACGAAGTAAGTATTCTTATTTCAAAAATTGTTTATCGAAATAAATTAAAAGAAAATGTCTGATATAGTTCAAGAATTTAACGACTATCGTTCTAAAATGAACGAAAAATTACTAGCTGACAATAACAAAATTGTGAAGCGAATTTTCAACCTTGACACCAATGCGTATGCAGAAGGCGCTCTTGATGTAAAAACAAAAGAACTTTTAGGCTTAGTTGCTTCAACAGTTTTACGTTGTGACGACTGTGTAAAATACCATTTAGAAACAAGCTATAAAGAAGGTGTTTCTAAAGAAGAAATGATGGAAGCAATGGGAATCGCAACTCTTGTTGGCGGAACAATCGTTATTCCTCATTTAAGAAGAGCTTACGAATTCTGGGAAGCGCTTGAAGAGAGTGGCAAATAATTAGATAATGTGCCGATTTGATAATTAGATAATTTCTCTTGAAATGTGCTAATTATTTAATTTTGAAGTACAAATTCTAAATTTTGAAAACGCAATAATTTGTTAATTGATTTACCCGATTGATTATTTTACATTTATTTTGCCTTTTCAAATCAATTATAAAATTGAATTTCAGATAGTTTTTTCAATTATCTAATTTTCTAATTATCTAATTTTCTAATTAAAAAAATGAAGCTAAGAGCCGATAATTTAATCAAAACCTACAAAGGACGAAGTGTTGTAAAAGGAATTTCTGTTGAGGTAAATCAAGGAGAAATTGTGGGACTTTTGGGTCCGAATGGTGCTGGAAAAACCACTTCTTTCTATATGATTGTTGGATTGGTAAAACCAAATCAGGGAAATATTTATCTTGATGATTTGAATATTACCGATTATCCGATGTACAAACGTGCACAGCAAGGAATTGGTTATTTGGCACAAGAAGCTTCGGTTTTTAGAAAATTAAGTATTGAAGACAACATTCTGAGCGTTTTGCAATTGACAAAACTTTCTAAAGAAGCACAAATTGCAAAAATGGAAAGTTTGATTGAAGAATTCAGCTTAGAACATATTCGTACTAACCGAGGTGATTTACTTTCCGGAGGAGAGCGCCGTCGAACTGAAATCGCTCGTGCATTGGCAACCGACCCAAAATTTATTTTATTGGATGAGCCTTTTGCCGGAGTTGACCCTGTTGCGGTTGAAGATATCCAAAGAATTGTGGCGCAATTAAAAAACAAAAACATCGGAATCTTGATTACCGATCACAACGTTCAGGAAACCTTGGCAATTACCGATAAAACATACCTAATGTTTGAAGGAGGAATCCTGAAAGCCGGAGTTCCAGAAGAATTAGTCGAAGATGAAATGGTTCGCCGTGTGTATCTCGGACAAAACTTCGAACTTCGTAAAAAGAAACTTGAGTTTTAAAAAAGTATTCAGTCGCAGTTTTCAGTCTCAGAAAATACTGAAAACTGCAACTAAAAATTCTTTATAAAAATACTGAAAACTGCGACTGTGACTGCAAACTTATTCCACGGCAATAAACTGCAACTGTTCTAAGTCGCCATTGTAAATATTAACATCAACTCGATGTTTAATTCCAGGCAAAGAAGCTTTTTCTGTAAACTGCCAAAACAGCCAATCATCTTCAATTTTTTCTCTGTAGAAATTGTAATTGGCAATCCAGAATAAATATTCGCTAAATTCTTCTTTTAGAAAATCTGTATAATATCTTTCCCCAGAATAAATAATTGGGCGAACCTGATAATGTTTTTCGACTTTCGTCAGCCAACGTTTCAAACCTTTTTTCAAACTGTCTAAAGGCTGATTTTTTGGCAATTTTTCAATATCCAAAACCGGCGGAAGATCGCCTTTCTGCAGTTTTACAGTTTTAATAAAAAGATTCGCCTGTTCAATTGAATTTTCATTTGGACGATAATAATGATAAGCGCCACGCATGATTTTATTTTCTTTTGCTCCTTCCCAATTTCTTTTAAATTGTCTGTCTACATAATCATTTCCGGCAGTTGCTCGAATGAAAACAAATTGCACTGGGTATTTTTCATCCAAAATTTCAACTTCTTCCCAATCTACTTTTCCTTGAAATTCAGACACATCAAATCCGACAACTTTTCCTTTGTGATTTTCGAGAACTCTAATATTTCGAACATCAGAAAGGTGCTTGTCTACCTCATTTTCATCTAAAACCTTACCTGATCTGAATCCGAGATAATAAGCTAATCCGGCTCGATAATGGTAAATTGTGCCAATGAAAAGCACTGCTAAAAAAGCAAACACGATAAAACGGATTAACTTACTGAAAAAAGATCTTCCAGCCGGTTTTCTTGCATAGGTTTTACGATAAGTTGTTTTTCTTGCCATTCGGATACAACTACTTTTTCAAAAACATATTGTTTATGATTGACAGCAATACATAAAAAGCAATAATAACAGGAATAGCTCCAAATTGAAGCAATAAAAGCAAAACAAGGGAAATTGCTAAAAATACAATCTGCAATACATTATCCTTGAAAGTAAATTTTTTAATTTTTAAAGCAAAAAGCGGAATTTCAGCATTTAAAATATAAGCGCTACACAAAGTTATTGCTAATAAAATCCACTCATTGGTTAAAATTTCCAGCAATAAAAGTGATGAACCTGCATAAATATCCAGAACTACTTTCAAACTAATTATAAAGAGCGCATTTGCAGGCGTTGGCAATCCAATAAATGAATCCGTCTGACGTGTATCAATATTAAAATTGGCCAAACGATAACAAGAACCCAAAGTAATGATGAATCCCAAAAGAGGAATAAATTCGTTTGTTCCTAATTGATGGCCGCTATTGGCAAACATCGTGTACATTACGTAACCTGGCGCAACACCACTGGTAACCATATCTGCCAAAGAATCCAACTGCAGACCAAGCGGACTTGAAACTTTAAATAATCTGGCAAAAAAACCATCAAAAAAATCAAAAAAGATTCCTAGACAAACCATATAAAAAGCCATTTCATATTTGGCTTCAGAAATAAAAACAACGGCTACACAGCCACAGAAAAGGTTTATTAAAGTGATTAAATTAGGAATGTGTTTTTTAATATTCATCTTTGTAAATTTTGATAATGGTAAGGAACAAATTTCGGATAAAATAAAATGACATCGACATGATTTGTATAAATAATTTTCACAATTTGTTACAAATTACTTATACCCAAAAAAAAACAAGTCCGTTAAAAATAAATTTTAAAATTACAACTTTTCGATATTTATCAGAAGGACAGAAATTAGCTGAGTAAAATATTCTATTTTTGGAAAAAATTAAAAACAGGCCTCAGTCTGCAAATAAATAGCCGTTGAAAAAACTTTTTGCGTTTTTATTGTTTTGGAGTTTCGCTTCACAGTATGCACAAACCGTTCGAAAATATTCGAATGAGTTTATGAATATTGGTGTTGATGCGGCCGCATTAGGAATGTCGAGTGCTGTTGTCGCTTCAACAAACGATGTCAATGCTGTTTACTGGAATCCTGCAGGATTAACACATCTTGAAGATCATCAAATTTCATTAATGCACGCGAATTATTTCGCCAATATCGCGCAATACGATTACATTGGTTATGCTAGCCCGATTGACGATCGAAGCGCTTGGGGAATTTCGATGATTCGTTTTGGTGTTGATGATATTATGGACACGACTCAATTAATCGACAACCAAGGAAATATCGATTATAACCGAATCAACTTATTTTCGACTGCTGATTATGGTTTCACATTTTCTTATGCAAGAAAACTTCCTGTTGAAGGTTTTCAATATGGCGTAAATGCAAAAGTGATTCGAAGAATTATTGGGAAATTTGCCAATTCCTGGGGTTTTGGTTTTGATTTCGGCTTGCAATTTGAGCGAAATGACTGGAAATTCGGATTGATGCTTCGCGACATTACGACTACTTATAATATCTGGAATATTGATGAGGAAGAATATGCAAAAATCGCCAATGCAATTCCCGGAGAAAACAACGAATTACCCGAAAGTACTGAAATTACCTTGCCAAAAGCACAATTAGGAGTTTCACGAAGATTTGATTTTCACAATGATTACAGCCTTATGACTGCTGTAAATTTGAATATGCGATTTGAGCAAACAAATGATATTATTTCTTCAAAAGCCGTAAGTATTGATCCCGCTATTGGTTTTGAATTTGGCTATACCGATCTTGTATTTTTAAGAGCAGGAGCAGGAAACTTCCAGAATGTAATGCAATTGGACAATACCGAAAAAGTAAATTTTCAACCCAATATTGGCCTTGGCTTTAAATACAAAGGCATTCAGGTCGATTATGCTTTGACCGATTTAGGAAATCAAAGCGCAGCATTGTATTCGAATATTTTTTCCTTAAAAGTAGATTTAGGTATCTTTAGATGATTTTTGCAACTCAATAAAACTTCTTAAAAATTTTAAATTATGAAAAATGTCCTTTTCAAAAAAACACTTTTTTGTTTACTATTCTTAATGAGTTTCATTGGCTACAGCCAAAATGTGTCTTTATCTAAAGATGCTAAAATAAGCGTTCTAACCTGCGGACTTGGAAATGAGACTTATTCTTATTTTGGTCATACTGCAATTCGCGTTGCTGATCCTATAAATAATATTGACTACGTTTATAATTATGGCGCTTTTGATTTTAGAACGCCAAATTTCGTAGCCAAATTTGCAAAAGGGGATTTACAGTATTTTGTAATTACTCATCCATTTATTGATTTTATGAATGAATATAATTACGAGAAGAGAAGTGTTTTTGAGCAAGAATTGATTATTCCGCAAGAATCAAAACAAAAACTTTTTGACAATTTGAATGCTACTTTGCTTTCTGAAGATCGTTATTATACCTATAAATTCATTGATAAAAACTGCACTTCGATGGTTGTCGATATTATCAATAAAAGTTTAAACGGAAATATAATCACTAAAAAAGGTGATACAGACAAAACATATCGTTCGATATTATTCCCGTATTTTGACGGACATTTTTATGACAAACTAGGAACCAGCATTATTTTCGGCACTAAAGTAGATCAATTAGGAACAAAAATATTTCTGCCTTTTGAATTGAAAAACAGTTTAGCAAAAACTACTTTTCAAAATCATCCTTTAGCAAAAGAAAGTCAAACCCTTTTGAGTTTTGAGAAAGAAACGCCTTCATCATGGTGGAATAATGTTTATACGTATCTTTTTATACTTGGCTTTGTAGTTTTGGCAAAAAACAAAGTAGTCGATAAAATCTATCTTTTGATTTTATCTTTAATGGGAGTATTTTTTGTGGCAGTTGGGTTTTATTCTTTTCACCACGAATTAGCAATGAATTACAATGTCCTTTTGTTTAGTCCGTTACTGTTGATTTTGCTTGTTTTCTCAATTGTAAAAAACAAAAAATGGACGTATCGATTTGCCGTTTTACATTTAATGTTTTTACTGATTTATACGTTGTTTCTAATCAACAAAGCGCACTTTTTCATTGTTTTGCCAATGATTATTACCAGCGGATTTGTTTTAGTAAGAGTAGCAATCAGAAACAAAAAAAGAATTCCGATTATTATCTAAAAATTTATTGTCCGCGGTAAAACAAAACTGTTGTAATGGTTTTGAAGGTAATGCTTAAATCTAAAAAAATACTTCGGTGTTTAATATAATATAAATCGTACTGAAGTTTTACCAAGCTTTCATTGATTGATTCTCCATACGAATAATTTACTTGCGCCCAGCCTGTCAAGCCAGGTTTTATGACGTGACGAGTTTCATAAAAAGGCATTATTTTAGCAATTTCATTGACAAAATAAGGACGTTCAGGACGTGGCCCAATTACGCCCATATCACCAATCAAAACATTGAAAAACTGTGGCAATTCATCTAATCTTGATTTGCGCATAAATCTTCCAAATGGTGTAACTCTTCGATCATTTGATTGTGCAAACGGACCATTCACATCACTATTTTCGATCATTGTTCTAAACTTATAAATCTTAAAAACAGCTCCATTCTTACCTACTCTTTCTTGCGTGTAAAACAAACTTCCTTTATTTGCAATAAGATTTCCAATAAAAACAATCGGAATAAAAACAATGCAAAATATCAGACCTACAAAAGAGAGGGCAAACTCTATTAAACGAGTCGTAACTAAATACAATTTATTACTGTTACTTCGGCTGAAAGGGAAAAAGCGATAAAAATCACGCTCAATATAATGCACAGGAATACGTTGCGTTTTACTTTCATAAACGTGCGTATATTCTTTTATAATATTTCCAGACTCTAGTAAATGAAGCAACTGCTGATAGAGATCAGCAGTAATACCATCTGTTTTTTGGGCAGCAATTACAATTTCTGAAACATTATGATGAAGCACAAAATTTTCTAAATCCTGTTTGTTGATTTCCTTAACATAATTAAAATCATTAGTTTCATCAGTAGATGAATCAGAACTCACAAAACCAATTATATTATAATGCGGATCAACATTTTCAAGATCTGAAACTAATCCTTCAACTTGATCCTTGTCGCATACTAAAACAACATTTTGTGAGAAACGGTGTGAGGCTAAAAAAATAGCATAAAAAAATCTCCATGCTAATAATGAGCCGAGCACTGTAAAATAAAAAACCAGAATTACCAAACGTTTCTTTGGAAGTTCTGGCGATAAAATAGGTGTAAATAAATATACAATAATTGAAGCGGTAACAGTTAGAATAACACTTCGAAGTATTTGTACTTGATTGCTCGAAACTTGGAGATTATACATTTCGAAGATTAATCCGAAAATAAAGATATAGGCAACTAATAATATTGGTCTATAAAAATAATTCCAATCTAAAATGTAATAGCGGTTATCAAACAAAAAATGCAATACATACAAGCCTGTTAAAATAAAAGCAGCATCAAAAATTCGCAATAATATTTTCCGTTCCGAAATCTCGAAATGCATTTTTTTTTGTGCCATGATAAGTTGTAAGTTTTAAAGTTGGGGACTTTTTCTTCAACGCAAATGTATTATAAAAATTATAATTTAAGCATCTGATTTCTCCGCTTTTTCAGGTAATATAATTCGTACCGAAAGCAACGATAAGGCATAAACAAATGCAGGTGCGGCGATTCGCATTGCAGCATGATTTATGGTTAATAACCAAAAGAGATAAAAAGACAGACAATAGATATGTTGTCTATTATTCAGAAAATGAATCAGTGGGGTTATAAACAATATCATCAAGCAAAAAACACCAAACATTCCATGCTCTGCTAGCATTCTGGTTATTTCATTGTGAGAGGCGATTACGGTTCCAGATTCTTTTCGTATTTCTTTACCCATTCCAGCACCTACACCTAAAATCGGATTATCTAAAAAAAGCTTAATTTCTGAGTCCATAATTTCTTCACGACCGCTTAATTTACTTTTTTTATCTCTTCCTAGAGCATCTTTGTTTGCATAACGTTTCTCTATAAGCCCACTGGTTTGAATCGAACTATAGGTCCAAATTCCAATTCCCATTAATGCTGTTAAAACAGCCACCAGAACAAATTTCCCCTTTCCTTTTGCATTAGAAAATTGATACACCAAAAACAAAAGGCAAATAATCATTACAATTCCAGTTATCACTCCTCCTCTTGAAAAAGTCACAATTCCACGATAACTTACAAATATTAATAAAAACGTATTTAAAACTATTTCTTTGATGGATTTTGAAAACAATACCAATTGTGTAAAAAAAATAAAAATTCCTAAACCTAAAATTGTTGAAACCTGATTCGGACCAAATCCCCCGGAAGTTTCAAAATTAGATTCTGTTCCTGTAACTACATCTCTCACACTCGGGTTATAAAGAAACAGATAAACTGTCGTGGTTAAAATTGGTAATCCCATCACAGAAAGAATCTTCTGGACACTAGAGAACTGAATTCGTCTACTAAAAGCATATATGGAACAAATGCCCAAACAAACTGGTCCAGAAAGATTAAAAAACAATAATTTCTTTATATCAAAATTATAACCTTCTGCGGTCGATGTCACTAGTATACATGGAATAAGGAAAATAAGGAAAACCCAATAAACAAATGAATTTGAAGAGAAACCTTTATAAACCATACCTAAAAACATAAAAAAAACAAGATTAAACTTGACATACTCATTATTAAGGTTCCCTCCTGTCATTCTTAAAAAAACTTCTGCTCCAACCAAATATGCACAAACCAGCAAAACTTCATTATTATTGTTTTTTGTTGTTAAGACGATAAAAAAACCTATTATAGGAATTAATAAAGCATAAACCTTAGAAAGAAAAGGCATTATAAAAATTGTCACTGCAATAAATGCATGAATTAAGACAAGAAAAAAATATGAAAGTTTGGTATTTTTCATCAAAACAATTAAATTGAAATTTTGAGAGCAAAATTAGTCAAAGAATTCAACCATATTAAGTATTTCCTAATAATTGATTTTTGAGAATATTCTGACTCAATAACATTATACAAATTCAATCCCATTTCTGCTCTTTCCTCGCTATTTTTGATCAGTCTAATGATTGATTCTGAAAATTGTTTTATATCATTAGATTCAACAAGTAACCCTTTCTTTTCAGAAGTTATTATTTTTGAAATTTGACCAACATTTGTCGCTATCACTGCTTTTTTATACAATCCATATTCTAAAATTGCTAAAGGAAGACCTTCTGATAACGAGGGCAAGACGGCAATATCACATTGTTTCAATACAAAACCAACATTATTGACCGTACCATAAAGGAAAATAGATTGCTCTAATTTCAAATCATCAATTAATTTCTTGATTTTTTCAGAATGATCATCTTCAAAATCTTTTCCAAAGAAATGAAAAGTCCATTCAGGGTATCTTTCTTTGATTAAATGCGCGACGTTAATTAATAATTCATGATTTTTTTGCGGACGAAGATTGGCTACACAGACAATTCTTTTACCATCATTTCCTTTTAAAATTGGAATTTCATTTGAATAGATAACGTCTTCAATAAAATTTGGAAGAAAAACAACATTTTTACACCATAAATAAGACTCTGCCCATTTTTTCAATGACGAATTAACCGCAATAGAACCGGTAAAAAAGAGTGATCCTATTTTCAAACCAAGATTTTTTCTCATCTCTAAATCCTGCGAAATTCCGTAGTGATCATGCCAGATTATTTTAACTCTTGGTACAAGACATTTAACGAGCATAGCTAAAAAAAACGAAGAACTATGTGCATGCATAAGATCAATTTTATGCTTTTTAATATAGGATCTTGTTTTGAATAAAGCTTTTAAATCAATTAATTTCTTTTTATTTAAAAACTGATAAGCAACATTTTTATCGAGCTGGTTCTTTAATAGCCCTTCTCTTCTAGTAGCAATCAAACCTGAAAATTCGATTTTTCTTGACAATGCATTAGCATAATTAACTGCCATACGCTCAGCTCCACCAGCTTCCAAAGAATCAATCAGTTGTACAATTCTCATGATTTAAAGCAAATTTTTTATTTCTTTTTCAAAAAAATCAGTTGTATAGATTTGAGACCACTCTTGTGAATGCTTACTTTTCATTATAAAAATTTCATGATTTTTAAGAAGTGTATTTATTTGTGTAAAATCTTTTTCCAAATCCATTTCGAGCATAACACCTCTAGCCCCATAATCAAGCATAAATGGCACGCACGAAACTTTAGTGGCAAGAGGAACACAACCCCAAAACATTCCTTCAGCAATTGCTTTTGGCCAACCTTCGCTTTTTGAGGGTAATATTACAAAGTGGCTTTTTTGATAAGCTTTTTTTACTATTTCCTTATCTTGATTTCCATGCAAAAAAATATTCTTCTCTAGTTTATTTTCTTTAATATAAATCTCTATATTATTTTTCTCAACACCATCACCATACAAATTCAAATTTGCACTTTTCCCACTTTTAAGTAATTTTTGAACTAATTTAATAGCATAAAGAGGATTTTTACCAATAACTAAACTTCCAACGAAAATAAATTCAAGTGTTTCATCTAAATCATTCTTTAAAATTACTTCTTTTTCAATTTCAGAATAAGTTGCTGTAAAAAATGGTTTTATATTTTTAGATTGATTTTTCCATTCCCCATAAATCAATACCTTCATATTTCGTGTCAAAAAGGTATTGTTTAAAATGTATTTTTGTAATTTATATGTCCAGGGTTGTTTACTTTTTGAATCCCAATTTCCAGCATATTTAGCGGTTTTTTGTTTTCTTGGAAAAAAAATCTGAACTATACACCCTATCAAGCCTACATTGCCTGGGCAACGTAAGTGAATATGGTCTGCATTTTTTATCGCCCAAAATATTCTCCAAAAAATTATTGGTAATTTAAATGCAGATATCAGAATATTCGTAAAATTAGTAAAATTGAAACCAGGTATTTTCCTAAAATCTATCTTTTGATGCTGATAAGCAAGATCAATCGCCGTAGGTTTGTTTTTAAATAAAGGCCCAACAATAATCACCTCATCTATATATTTGAACCAAATATTCATTTCGCGAACATACGGAGCGTAACCAAAATAATGATTACCTTCTTTAAGATGTTCTACATGTGTAATTATTAAAAATTTCATTTATAGAGACTAGTCAAGATCTTTAACTTTCGAAAGTATTCTTTGGATATAATTTTTTGGATGTAAGTATTCTTCGCTCCATTTCAAATTATTGCTTCCCATTTCCAGATATTTTTTTCCGGTGAGCAAATAATCTATCTTCTCAGGCAACTCTAAATAAGAATTGCGAGTGCTTAATTTCTCATAATTTATGTGTTTTTCGAATTTATCGATAACAACATTTATTGGAGTTGTTATAATCGCTTTTCCAAATAAAAGATATTCTCCGATTTTCCATCCCGGAGTATCTTTAAGACCATCATCAGCAATACAAATATCATAGTTATTTAACATTTTTAAATAATTATTTTTATTTGAATGTTTTGCATCTAATATCAAATCAGGAGCTAATTGATTAGAAAGTTCATCGGAGGATAACCCGACTGAAGCATTTTTAAATGTTTTCTTTATCACACGACAAGCATTAATCCTAAAGTCATTTTGATTCCTTCTACGCTCCTTCTCATCTTCATCTGAGTGATTATCTGGATTCCATAATCTGGTATGAAAAATTATATTCCCACCAGAATCAACAGTTTCTCTTGGATATCTTTTAATATCCAAAACTGAATGCGATGAATTTGTAAATAGTGAAAACTTGTCCAATGCTCTTATGAGCTCTGTTCTATTTCTTTTATCAAATAAAAAATCAGATTTCAAGTTCATAAGCAAGCCAAGACTTTTATAAGTCATTGGAACATTAAAATTTAATGGAAAGATGTTTGCTTTTTTATGATCTGCCAACAAAGATCTTTTAAAATAATAGTCAAAATTATGAGGAATATCTATGAAATTAATATCATCAGAATAATCAAAAAAGATTGTTTTATTATCTATATGCAATATAGCACCATTAAATTTTACAGCGCTGTTTCGAACTATATTAACATTAATTTTTTCAATTTTACAGAAGTAAAAATAAGAATAAATTAGTTGATTCAGATGGTGTGTCCATGATGACAATTCTAATTTCACAATTGCAGTTTTTTTTATTAAGGTAAATTATGACAATAAAGACGGCTTATTAAAAAGCAAACTCCACCAGCCAATGGTTCTGCCCAAAGCTTCTGTAAAAGCTGCTTTTTTATTCGTATCAGTAAGAACATTACTAAAACGGATTGTAGCCAGTAAAATAGTTATAGCATTCCATTTCAAGCGATCTTTAGCTTTCGGATTAGGATTTTTTACATGCCAGACATACCAGCCATTTCGCACCACCATTTTACCATAATGGTATTGATTTGGCCGACCTGAATTAGCATGAAAATGAGCGAGTTTTGCTCTGGTGTTCAAATATAATTTTCCTGTTTTTGCAACTCTTAATGTAAAATCTGCATCTTCGTACAAACCATACCCTTCAAAATAAGTTGAAAACGAAAATTTTTCAAAAACAGATTTTCTAAAAGACGAAACTCCTCCCATTAATTGTTCGACCTGATATATTTTATCTGATGGAGGTAAAAAACCAACACTTCTCCCGTGTGAATACAAAGGAGAAAACCCTGGTGGACAATTGCTGTCTAAATTAAGTTTTTTTCGGAGAATAAACCGACTTCCGTCTGAGCGTTTCCAACCATCAAAATAAAATTCATTATTTTTTGGCATATAATTCTCAGAAGTTTTTTCCCATTTTACTTCATTGCATATATAACCTCCAACTCCAAGAGCTTCAGGAAATATTTCATAGGTTTCTAATAGTTTTTCAAAATAATCAGACTCCAAAATCGTATCATCATCTAAAAAGCAAACTATTTCAATATTTTCATTAACATTTTTAATACCGAAATTTCTTTGTTTCGTAAGGCCTCGATTTGAATCATTGACTAAAAAATATTTTAATTTTTTGAATTGATTTTCCTCTAAAACAATTTTAGTTTTATTGTTTGTAGATCCATCAATTATTAAAATTTCATCAGGATAAATACTTTGTTTCTGGACCGATTGCAAAAGCTTAAGCAATGGTTCAGGGCGCATATATGTACAGATAATTAAGGAAAATTTCATGTCTTATTTGTGTCTAATTCCTAAATCGTTTAATTTTTTAGCATAAAAAAGTGATTTCTTAAACTGAAGGTTTTTGTACGGAATTCGTAAAAACCGATATACAAAACCTTTTTTTGATCCTTTAAATAGATAAAGAAAAAAATACTTGTACTTATATTCTAATACTTGCTGTTCAGAAAAATGCTTCACTATGCCATACATAATAGTTGGGCTCGGTACTGGCCGAATATTTTTTACAGGAGTATCTAACTCCCATGGCTGTGGTTTTCTCTTTTTCCCCAAAATCTTTGATTGAGTTCCCCAAAATCGATAACCTCCTGCTGGCGGTTTTAAATGCAAATTGGGTGAAAAAGGGTTATAAAGAACAATTTGCCCTAACTTAAATAATGACAATCCAAAATCACTGTCTTCTCCATAACCTCCATCAAAATTAATATCGTTCCCCACTAACTCTTTAACATATTCTGTTTTTACGCAAGAATTTGCATTACTAAAAAAAGGACTCGCTCCAGCTTTCCATCTTGTTCCATCTACTTTTTTCAGTTTTTCTTGCAAATCCATCAAAGTTTGTTCCTGATTATCTGCTTGTATGTCTAAGCCATTACAGGCGTTCACTTTATAAGTCTGCAAAATTTTTATATGATTTTCAATAAAATCTGGAAGCACTCGAACATCATCATCTCCAAAAACAATATAATCTCCTGTGCATAATTCAATTGCTTCATTTCGTGCTCTACAACTTCCTTTAGTTTCTTGCCATTTTACAATTAATTCAAATGGAAAATCTTCTGACAGATATACCTTTTCATCTCTTACATTTACTGGAGTTGCATCAACAATAACAACTTGAGAAAGCGGATAGGTTTGAACAGCTAAATCTTGTAGCAACTGCAAAGTAAAATCCTGACGCATCATTGTAGGAATAATATAACTTACGCTCGGTTTTCCTTCTATAGGCAATAATGCACGAGGCATGATAAGCGGCTTTTGAGCAGATTTTTTATAACCTTTTTTTGCATAAAAAAAAGCATTCCATTCTTTCCATTTCCAAAATCCTTCTCTATACAACATAAAAATGGAGTGATCTATTTTGAAATTTTTTCTAAAAAAAACGTATCTATCTTTTGTAGTTATATTAATTTCTTCTTTCAAGTTATTATCAAAAAGCCCTTTTACATAAAGTGGAATTGCTGCTGAATTACGTAAGGCATTATATCCAAAATCTAATGCTTGCAATTGAACATTTTTATATTCTGCATCAAAACCATGTAATTGATCCCAAACTGATTTACGAACTGCAAACTGATTTGGATTGACTCTCCAGCTTACGCACTCATTGAGATTATCAAAATCATTAATGAACATAAAAAAAACAGCTGTTTGATACACAAGTTCTGGAAAAGCATTTTTATATCCTTGCTCAAATGAACTATGCCAAATATCTCCTGCACCTGAGGCTAAAACTTCTAGTTTAGCAAAATCTGGCTGACCATTATAAAATATAATTTCTTCGGTACTTGTTATAAATTCCTTTAAATGCATTTTTATTTCAATTATACTTTTATCGTTTTATAAAACTCAATATTTTTCTTAACCAGAATTTCTATATCAAAAAAATCTTCAACTTTTTTTCTTGCTTCTTTTCCTGCTTTTAAACATAAATTATCATCTTCCAAAAACTCAATTATTCGTTCTGCGTATAAACTATGTTTTTGAGGATTCACTAAAAAGCCACTTTTGCCATCATCAATCATTTCATTTGCCCAACCAATATTTGATGCAACTATTGGTTTTTCTAACGCCATAGCTTCTAGCCAAGAAACCGGAAAGGCCTCAGCAAAAGACGGAAAAATGCATATCTTTGATTGCTGAATTTTTTGTTTTATTTCATTATGAGGAATACTACCTAGATATTCTACATTTTTTAAAGCCTGATTTGAAAGAAGCTCTTGCATCATTTTCCATGTTGATGAATTTCCGGAAATAATATCTGACACATCTTTCCCTATAAGGATTAATTTAGCGTCAGGCTTTTTTTCGACAACTTTATTAAATATAAAGGGCAATTCTAAAAGCCCCTTTTTTCTAATAAGACTTCCAAAATATAAGATAGTTTGTTCTGATTCATTATTTATAACATTTTTATTGTCAAATAATTGAGAATCAATTAAATTTGGAACAATCTCAAATTTCTTAGTTATGCCGAAAACAAAATTCGTTTTATCAGCTGTAAACTGGCTTACGGACAATAATGCATCAGCATTTTGTAAAGCTCTTTTTTCATGAAACTTATTTTTCCATTTTACAGAGCGATTATCCAAATGACAAAAATAGGTATCTGAGCCATGTAGCCGTATTATTATTGGGCATTTATTTGGCTTAATAAACGAAGTTATTCCTGTCCAATCTGGCGCTTCTACTAAATCAATTTCTTTATTAGAATATAATTCATTGATAATTCGCTCCAATTTCTTCCTAGTAAACCACCACGACAATCCTTTGATTTTTACGTTTTTAACTTGCTGAATTAAAACGCCACTATCATCAAAAGAAGCATCTTTTTCTTGACCATAAACAATTACTCGCACTGGAATACCATGTGCTACAAGCCCAATGGCTAAATTTTTGATACTGGTTCCGATACCTCCTGAACTGCCTGTTTTAGCATGCGGATATTCTGGAGTTAAAAAAGCTATTTTCATAATTTATTTATCAAAAAAGTCTCTTAAAATTCGAGCTGTGAAAAGCTTTGCTCCTTCATCTGTCATATGCCCGCAAGACGAAAAATATTTATTTTCAACAACTACATTTTCGTAATTATGAATTTCAGGATAAGCTTTTTCTACCTTTTCAAAATAATTCATTCCAACTACATTTTCGCACATTGGAGTCATTACCGGAATAAAATTGATATTATTCGCCTTACAGATATTCTTTATTTCTTCATAATATTTATTGTGAGGAAGCGGATTTAAATTGACAATATTATTTTTCATATTGCCATTTTTATGTTTCTCTAATGGGTAATATCCTAAATTGTCTAATATTCTGGTCTTTTTATGAATTGCAGTAAAAAATGTTTCTCTAAATCCTATTTTAGAATCATATTTTATATACCTATAAAAAGGAATATAGTATAGCTCGTTAAAATTTGGTTGCGTCGAAAAATGGTCTTTAATTAGAGTTGAATTATGGATATAAGGCAAAAACATAGCAGAAATACCATCGGCCATATGATCATTAGCTAAATTTAAATCGGCCTCCAGAATCACATTTTTAATTGAATATTTTCGTTCTATCATTAATTTCAACATCAATGACGCTTCAAACAAATGCCCTCCACTCATTCCATAATTGAAGGCCTTTAATCCTTTATCTTCAAACATCTGTGCCACAAAATGGTTATTTGCTCTTGAAGACCCTAGGATTACTACATCATATTTTTGAGCTTTTGAATTAACAACAGTTTCAATTTTTCCTCTATTTCGTGATTGCAGAAAAATATAGGTGTAAAGTCCGTCAAGCGCAATAGCAACTACAAAAACAATTGCTACAAGTTTTGCTGTATAAATTAAAAACTTCTTCATTAAAACTGAAAATATATAAATTCTTTATAATCTGAATAAGTCCCGAAAGCCATAATTGCAGTAATTGCCAAGGCTACTTTTAACAAACTTCTTTTTCCAGAAATTGGCTCTGCTTTTGTACGATTAAACCATTCTACTAAAACAAAAATTCCAATTAATAGCAATAGTTCATAACTATATCTTTCATTATCCAAATACTGAAAACCGAAATCTCGATTAGTCACAATTCGTTTTAAATATAAAACAGCATCCGTAATTGTGTTAGCTCTAAAAAACACCCAAGCAATACAAGTCAATCCAAACGTATAGAGAATACTAAGTAGAATTTTTGCTGAATCAAAATTAAATTTAAGCTGAAAAACATCCATATTGTTCCGATTGCTATTTGATAACAGCAAAGGCAAAAAATAAACCGCATTAATAAGTCCCCAAATCACATACGTCCAATTAGCACCGTGCCAAAATCCGCTCACAAGAAAAATAATAAAAGTATTTCTAATTTTCATCCAAAGCCCACCTTTGCTGCCACCTAATGGAATGTATAGATAATCTCGAAACCAAGAGGAAAGCGAAATATGCCAGCGACGCCAAAACTCGGCAATATCTCTCGAAAAATAAGGATAATTGAAGTTTCGTAATAAATCTAATCCGAACAATTTTGAAACCCCTAATGCAATATCTGAATAACCAGAAAAGTCTCCATAGATTTGAAATGCAAAATAAATTGCCCCCATAATTAATGAAAATGAATTCATTGAAGTATAATGGTCAAATATAGCATTTGCATAAGTTGCACAGGTATCGGCAATAACTACTTTTTTAACCAGACCCCAAATAATTTGATAAATTCCCTCTTTTGCTATTTGAAAATCGAATTCTCGTTTTATTTTTACTTGAGGCAATAAATGTGTTGCTCGTTCAATTGGACCAGCGACCAAAAGTGGAAAATAACTTACGAAAAGAGAATAATCTACAAAATTATATTCGGCTTTAATTCTTTTGTAATAAATATCTATGACATACGAAAGTCCGTGAAAGGTGTAAAATGAAATTCCGACAGGGAGAATCACTTTCAATAAAATTGGGCTCGCCTTAAAGCCAACTGTATTTAGCAAATCTGAAAATGAAGTGGCAAAAAAGTTATAGTATTTAAAAATCCCTAAAAAACCCAGATTAACTATGATACTTAGCCAAAACCAAAATTTGCGACTATTTTCAGATTTCCCTTTTTCAATTTGAATTCCGGTGTAATAATCTAAGAAAGTAGAAAAAACAAGCAAAAACAAAAACCTCCAATCCCAACAAGAATAGAAATAATAACTAGCAACAATTAATAAAGCATTTTGTGTGCTTTTGTTTTTATTGAAAACAAACCAATACAAGAAAAAAACGATTGGCAAAAAAATAGCAAATGCTAATGAGTTAAAAAACATTTATGTATTTATAAAATTGTAAACTTATTGTTATTTAAGCAATTCAAAATGGTCATTTACCATTTTCGGCAAAGAAAAGGAATTGCAAATTAATTCTCTCGTATTAATTGATATCTTTTTGTTTCCTAAATAAATATCTTCAATAATTTTAGTTAAGGCTTTGACATTTTTTGCTTCAAAAATATATCCATTTTCTTCATTTGTAATTACCTCAGAATTTCCACCTACATCTGTTGTAACAACAGGTACATTTGCTGCGAGACTTTCTAAAATAGATAAACTAAAACACTCCATGTGTGTTGGTTGCAACATATAATCGTAGCAAAAAAAAATCTCATTCAAGTTTGGCATACTACCTTTAAAACAGAAGCAATTATGAAGTGAATATTCTTCAATTTTCTTTATTAATTGATTTTCAAAAGGTCCATCGCCATAAATATCAATTTTAATTTCTTTCTGTATTTCATTAGGAAGAAACGAAACAGATTGAATCAAATCTTGTATTCCTTTCGATTCCCTCAAGTGCGAGGCTACTAAAAAAGTGGGTTTAGAAACATTTCTGTTCTCTCGAACTAAAATTTTATCGATAATTACTCCATTATAAATCACTTTAGTTTTAGATTTCAAATGTGATCCAAAATCCTTTAAAATCTCTTTTTTTGTATAATCAGATACACCTATAAACAGATTTATATATTTTGAAAAAAGCAACCCTTTGAGTTTTTTATTCATTCTTTTCTTAAACGGATATCCGTTCAAGGGCCTTGGGTTATGATCGATGGCAATAATTTCTGCTGCTGAAAATTGTTTTACTTTTTTAAAAAAAGGCATACATAATTCTACAAAATGAGTTATAATGTGAGAATACTGCGGTTGGTTTTCTTCAAGAAATTTTAGAAAACCATTTTCGACATTCGTTGCTGAACTGTAAATCTTCAATTCTGAATATTTCCCGTGATTTGAGTAATTTGGAAAAAACCAATCAACTTCAATTTCATTTTCTTTGCATTTTTTATCAAACTGCCAAAAAAAATAGTCCATTCCTCCAACTCTTTCCGGAAGTAATTCATAATTGCAGATAATTGCTATTCTTTTAAGCATAATTAGATGTAATTTATGAGAGCATTTGATTAAAAACTTCCCACATTTTTTTTGAAGCCAATTCAGGTTCTTTTCCAGCCACTGTACTAAGCCATTTTTTACATTCTGCTACATTAGAAATTTCATTACTAATAACTTTTTTAACTTGTTCTTTTAATTGTTCTTTACTAGTACAAAAAACAGCTGCTTCCTTGCTTGGCATCGATCTAAAATGTACATAATCATAATTTTGCCCTATATCTCGAATTCCTTTTTTTAATTGTGGCTGTTCATAATTCAAGTAAATACAAGGCTTATTATGCATAACAAAATCAAAAATGGTAGTCGAACAAATATTTACAACCATTTCACTATGCTCACAAATATTATACAGTAATTGCGCATCTTCTGGAAGAGGCATTAAATCGCCAACACCATCAATTTTTTCCCATAATGGATCAATTACGGCTACTACATCTTTATTTTGCTCTAAAACGAGATTATATCTATCAGAACTGTCAAAAGGGCATCTTCTATAAATCACTCCTAGATTTTCTCCCTCGAGATTTAGACTTCTTACTGCATTAATCAAATCTTCTAAATAATACTGATCCAAAGGAGAGGTAGTGAAATCATCTCCAGAGTAGCAAACGTATCTTTTAGTCAAATCCAAACTATGTTCTTTAAAAAAAGCTTCTCTAGATAAAGATAAACTTTCATCAAAATGAGGTTCAAATTGGGGAGTTCCTGTAACAAAAACCTGATTTTCTGCTATTGTTGGATAGTACTTTAGTAACTCATTTTTCATCAAGTCACTCCATACCATATAATAATCAGCCTCATAAACATTCATGGCCTTAGGAACATTATCCCAGGATTGTATAAAACAAACTGTTTTGATCCCTAAATCTCTTGCTGCCAGAATCGCACTAATTGCTTGTGAATTTCTTTGGTTAGAGCAAAATACAATTTCTGGCTTATTTTCCAACAATTGTTTCTGGTAAGACTCATAACGAGAATTTTTTCGTTCTTGATTATTAATTTTTTTTATTAATCGAGTCAACCCTTTTCGCGAAGCATAAAGTTGAATTAATAAAAGTATAAAAAGACTTGTAAGTGATTTTTTTACTCCTTTAAAACTGAAAGGAAATTTGTATTTATCATAAACTGAGTCATTAAATTCTTTTTTCCAAAGGTTTAATTCAATATGTTTTTTTGCTCTTAAAAAAAGAGGTGTTAGTGGTCGAACCTTTCCACTCTGAATTTTCAATTCTTTAAACCCTAAATTTTCTTGAATCTGGAAATTACTTGCATTCCAATAAATTATCTCAAAGCCCGATTCATCACCTATTTCCTTAAATGAAGAATAGGCAAAATTTCTTAATCCTCCTCCATCAGGAAAGAAAACCATTATTTTTTTTGAAGACATGTAAAACCTTTAACTCTAAAATTTAAACTTTTTGATTTTTTAATTTTTCTCTTTGTACTTGTTCAATAGGCAAAACATCTTGTGTTTTAAAGGTTAAGGCTTTATTAACAGCTTTCAAGTCGCGAACAAGTTTACGCAAACCTTCTGGCTCTAGTGAGGCTGCATGATCAGTACCTTTCCATGTTCGATCTAGGGTGTAATGTCTTTCAATGATATTTGCTCCTAAAGTGTATGCGGCTACATCTACTGCGATTCCTAAATGATGTCCAGAAAAACCAATATGCTTTACATTTTCTTCGTATTTTGCCTTTAGTAAATTAATATCCAACAAACATACATCTTCGAATGGAACAGGATAGCCTGAAGTACAGTTATACAGAACTAGATCTTGATTACGATTTTTCTCAACAAAAAAGTTTACTAAATCGTCTGTTTCAGATTTTGTTGTCATTCCTGTTGAAATATGAATTTCGCCGCGGTAGTTTTCACACAACCAAGACAACATATCGTAATTATTATTACATGCCGATGGAATTTTAATAAAATCTGGCTGTAAAGAGGCTATTTCCTTTGCTGAAGTCAAATCCCATACGGAAGTAGAATATGTAATTTCTAAAGATTCACAATATTCTTTCAACTCAGCATGTTGCTCAAGGTTAAATTCTAAATATTCGCGATGTTCTCCATAAGTGTGTCCGTATGAATTTGCTGGATTAGGATGCGGTGCATTATATTGCGCTTCTGTTAACAATTCAACATTGTTTCGTTTCTGAAATTTTACTGCATCAGCTTGACAATAAATTTTTGCCATGCGAATCAATTCTTTTGCAATCTCTAAATCTCCTTTATGATTACATCCAATTTCTGCAATTACATATGGGGCTTTGTAATTTTTCATTTCTTTATTTTATTTAAATTTTTATTTTTTAATTTTTATTTTTTTTAATTTTCAAATGAGAAAATTAATTAATACCTGACGTTGTATTTCATAATCCATTCGCATACTTCTCGAATTGCTCCTGCGCCTGAAATATTGGTTAATACTAAATCAGCGTTTTGTTTTATGGCATCAACGGCATTAGCAGGAGCAAATGACCATCCCACGCTACACATATTAGCCATATCATTTACATCATCACCCACATAGGCTAGTGCGCCTCTTGGAATTTCTCCCATCTGCAAATAATGCTGTAAAAAACTATATTTATCTTTTACTCCTAAAAATGTGTCTTCAATTTGTAACTTTCTCATACGTTGTGCCACTAATTCAGAATTTTCTGAAGTCAAAACGATTACTTTAACATTATTTTGACGAAGTATTTCTAATCCCATACCATCTCGCATGTCAAACACCTTAAAGTCTTCACCATTTTTATCGTAAGCTACACGTCCATCAGTAAATACGCCATCAACATCCAAAACTAAATAGTCAATACGTTTTTGTTGTTTCTCGCGTTTCAAGCGTTGCACTAGTAAATTTTCAACAATAAACCAATCTGTCATTGAGTCTATTTCAGTTAAACTATCTTCAGACATCTCCAGAAGGCCAATACTGCCACTCACTCGATTTTTTGTTTCTAAAAAAGCTTTTTTGGTCGTCGCATAAATAGCGCCATTTTCTATTAACAATCCTTCAAAATCCTGACGTCTTGGTCGTTCAAAGACATTGTAGTTTTGAGGTGTTCCATTTGCATTCCAAGTAAATCGATGTGTATTCACTACTGTTAAAGCTGAGTCTCGGCCAGCAATCACTTCTTTCAAAACAGCATTGATATCCGTAGAACGAGTAAAAGGAGATGTTGCTTGCAATAAACATAGAATTTCAAAATCAGTTGTTAGATTTTCAACAAACTCAATCATTGCACTTTCTGTAGAAGCAGTATCATTTGCATTTTTTTCCGAACGCAAAACTGTTTTTACTTTTGAACTCCAAGCGTATTCCCGATTGACATAATTAATAATTTCGACATCATCAGTAAATACAAAAACCTCATCTAAATTGGAAAAAATAGCCTCAGAAAGCACCCAAGAAAATAAAGGGCGCCCAACTAATTTCTTTTTATTTTTTCCTGGTATTCCCTTTGATCCTTTACGAAGCGGAATGATGGCAATTTTTTTCATTGGCAAATTCTATATGTTTTTTCAAAAGCAAAATTAAACTTTAATTGCATATTTTTTCATGTTCAGGCCTCCAATACAATTTTGTATCAGATAATTTCATAAATTCATCAAATTCTGTTCTAGTTAGTCTATTACTCTGCTTAACTAATCTTACCAAATTATAAATCAAATCTAACAATGCTCTTAAAATAGCATACAAAGCTTTAAAATCGCCTTTAAATACTTTTGTTTTAAACTGTATCCATAAAGTATATAAAAAACGTTTAGGAATTTCATCTAGAGGATAAAATAAAAAATATAAATACCAACCTGCTCGCAGAGATCTTCTCAAACGGGTACTGTAATCTTTATTTTTTTTTCTCCCACTCACATCGACTCTATGATTAACCAAAACTTCTGGCAGGTAGTCAACTTCCCAGTTTTTTTTAAACAATTGATATGATGCAAAATCTTCTTCTCCATAAAAAACAAACCATTCTGGATAATTTGGAATTTCTTGCCAAGCTTGCATCCGCCATACATGTGCACATCCTACAAAACTTTTCATCCTAACCGTTTCTTCATTAGTATAAGCAGAAATTGGACTTAATTTAGACCAAAAAACTCGAAATCCTAATACCCCAGCTTTCTCATTTTTGGCAAAATAATCCTCAATTAGTTCCAGTGGTTTTTCTGTAACAAAATGGGCGTCATCATCTAATGAAATAGCAAAATCAGCTGTTGTTTCGTTTAGCATTTTGTTCCGGCAATATAAATATCCTTTAGATATTTTATTTGTATGCAAAATGATCTGCGGAAAATTCTCTTTTATGAATTCTGTAGTTCCATCAGTAGATCCATCATCAAAAACAACACAAGTAACATCCTCCCGATCTAATAAATACTTAATTTTTTGGAGTGTAAAACCTAAATCATCTTTACGATTCTTGGTACTAATAAGGATTGAAAAGGTAATTTTAGTCATTAATTCAATAATTTATTAATCGTTTCTTTAAGATGCGCAACAGAAACATATTCTTCCAAATCTTTTCGGTTTAAAGCTAGATTACTTTGGTCTTGTTTCCATAACTGATATAATTTCTCTATTAAAGATGATATTCTATGTATATCATCGACTTCTGACCAATATTCATAATCATTGCCAAGTAGTCTTCTGGTTTCACTATAATAGGGAGCCAACGAAAGAATAATTTTGTTTGCTTCTATACAGTGCGGGAATTTAGCTGGAAGAAATGGACTAATTTCTCCCTTTGCCTCAAGAATTATATTAACAGACACATTTTTTTGCAAATAATATACCTCATCAAATAGTTTATTTCCGTTATAGATATATATTTCGGGACTATTTTTTGCATAATCTTCGAGCATATCAGCATGATACGATGCATTACCTAACAAAAGGAGTTTAGCATCTTTTTTTGCCTCTGAATTTTGCTCTAAAAACATTTTGAAACCTTCTATTAAACCTCTTGGTGAACGCTGCTTCATTAAATTACCTGCGTGAAGCAGATTGAATTTTTCTGGATCAAAATAAGATGGGAAATTTTCGTTTTGGACTTTATATTTTTCATTTTGATGAGGAATTAGTATACCTGTTTTAGAAAACTCAGGAAAATAGCTGCTCATCCATTCCTGCAACAACTGACTTGGGAAAGCGCTATATACTGCTTTTTGTGCAAGTTCTTTAAAAAATAATTCTTTTCGAGCATAATTAGGTTCGACCCAATTGTAAGGTCTTGGATAAAAATGGAAAGGGTACGGATCATGAATATAAGCCATCCATTTATTATGTAGCTCTGGAACTTTTAAAATTGCATAATGAGGCCTAAAACTAGCTCCTTTACTTAATGTTATTACTAGATCAGAATTAAACTTATTATTTCTTAAAGCTTTTGCAATACTATTTGTATCGTTAAAAAAAGTAAATGAAAAACCAAATAATCGCTCTAAAAAAGGAGCTAAATTAATTTTAAAATTTCGGCTAATAACGCGTTGAAATCTGCTTAAAAAATAATTAATGCTTGTTTTTATTTCAGGAATTGCATAGGTGTTGACATTATTTAGCTTAATGTTTTTTAGTGTATAATGATAAACCATCACCTCAAATCCAGCATCTACTAAGTTATTAACTAATGCTACATTTGCTTTAGATCCACTGCTATCTTCAATATTGATAGATTCGGCTATTACTAATATCCTCATTTTAATGTTGCTTTAGCAAAAAACTCACAATTTCACTCGATGCATTCCCATTCCCATAAGGATTCCTCATATTATCAAAGCCAGTAAAATTGTCTAAAATGCCTTGAATTGTATTCACAATTTTTTTTGGATCAGTACCAACCAATCTCGAGAATCCTGCAGTGATTCCTTCAGGCCTTTCAGAAACAGTTCTTGTAACTACTACTGGTTTCCCTAAAGATGGAGCTTCTTCTTGTATTCCTCCAGAATCTGTGACTATTAAAAAAGATTGTTTCATTAACCATACAAAAGCAGGATAAGATACTGGTTTTACAAGCAAAATATTTTCTTTATCCGATAATAGCTGATTCACAACATCTTTTACATTTGGGTTCAAATGTACGGGATACAAAACAATGACATCTTCTCGTTTAGATATTGTCAATAATGCTTCACAAAGATTCTTCATCCCGTCTCCGAAATTTTCCCTACGATGACCTGTTACTAATACAATTTTTTTATTTGTCGGAATTATGTTTTTTAATTCTTCAATTTCAGGATGGGTATAATTTTCTTTTTCAATTTTATTTATAGTCCAAAACAAAGCATCAACAACGGTATTTCCCGTTTGAATAATAGCTTCTTGAGGTATACCTTCTTTTATTAAATTATTAGTTGCTTCATTTGTTGGTGTAAAATGAATATCGGCCAGCTTTCCTGTTAACTGTCTATTAATTTCTTCTGGAAAAGGAGATTGTTTATTGTAAGTTCTGAGTCCGGCCTCAACGTGAGCAACTTTTATTCCGCGATGAAATGCAGTCAAGGCAACCATTGAAGAAGTTGTTGTATCTCCATGCACAGAAACCAAATCTGGGTTAACTTCCAAAAGCACCTCGTCCATTTTGCTTAAAATGAGAGCACTCAAATTATTTAAAGTTTGGTTTGGCTGCATTAAGTCTAAATCAAATTCAGGCTTAATTTCAAAAAAATCTAAAACTTGGTCCAGCATTTCACGATGCTGTGCTGTAACGCATACAAGAACTTCTATATTATTATTTTTAAGTTCATGATATAGCGGAGCCATTTTTATGGCTTCTGGGCGCGTTCCAAAACAAAGGAGAATTTTCATTTTTTGAAGTTTTTTTTCATTTTATAAATTGGCGAACGCAAAAAATATGATCTGTAATAGATTTGCCATTTTATTTCTTGAGTTAAGGGCAAATTTAGAATTTTTAGAATTTGGCCAAATAAATCATATTCTTTATAATCTAATGAAGCCGAAATAAAATAACGAATTAACGAATTGGTAGCTAATCGCTTTTCTTTAAGATTTTTGACTACTAATAGTATAGCATCACAATGCGATTTCCTTCTGATAGGATTATGAGCAAAGAATTCACCCGTATTTGATTGTAAATGTTTTCTACCGTAGAACAGACTCTTTTTTATAGAAATCCCTTTAATTCCTGATGATAATATTCTTGAATATAGCTCCCATTCTTCTGCATACATAAGGTGTTCCATAAATCGATTATTTATAAAACATTCTTTTTTCCACATAACTGCACATGAATTGAAGGGCAAATTATTTTTTAACATTTTTTCTAAATCATTAACATCGATGAAAAAAGACGAATATTCTCTTGAATAATCAAAGTCATAATTAAAGTTTCCAGTAAAGACTTCTCGTTCATATCTGCAAAAAAATATTTCTGTTTCCTCTAATTCATTTACACACAATTCCAGATTCTGAGGATGCACTATATCATCATCATCAAAAAAAATAATTCTCGATCCTTTAGCTAGATCTAGTCCATAATTTCTGCATCCAGGCAAGCCTTTTTGGTAAGTATCTGGGCGTTTTAAGAATTTAAAACGTAAATCTTCATTTAAGATTTGATTGATAACTTCGCTGGTATTATCATTCCCGCCGTCATCAATGATTAAACATTCCCAATTTAAATAGGTTTGTTTTTGTATTGATTGTAATGTTTCAACAATAAAATGCGCCCTATTGTAGGTCGCCATAATAATGGTTACTTTTGGTTGCATTTATTTAAAAAATGATTTTATAATTCTAAAAGGTTTGAGTACAAAAGTCCCTATTTTGTAATCTATTGAATTCATTTTCTTTTTTTTCTCAATCTCCTCTTTTTGAACTAACTTTAGAAGATAATCGGTATATAATTCAAAATTCTCTATATATAAAGTTTTATTTTTATTAAAAACATACGTTAATAATTCATATTTTTTTGAATTTGCTATACTTGTTGTCGAATAATTTCTTTTCCTATATGTGTATAATGGCTCTGGAATTACCACTGCCTGACCACCATTTTTTAAAAGTCGAATGAAAAATTCCCAATCCTCAAAGCCATTACGCATTTCTTCATCATAACCACCACATGCATTCCAATCTGCCTTTTTAAACATTGATGTCCCTAAGGCACTATTTCCAAATATAAAATCAGTTATCCCCCCTCCTTTTGGAGTGAATATTCTTGACGATCCATCTTTGAAAAGCAAATTAGCTTGACAGGTTACCAATTTAACATCTTCATTACTTAAAAAGATTTCCATTGCTTTTTGGCAAAAACTCAGGTCAAAAAAATCATCACTATCTAATACCAGAATGTATTGACCCTTTGAAGCTTCGATTCCTATATTTCTTGCTTTACTTTGTCCCTGATTTTCTTGGGTAATCAGCTTTGTGATTTTTGGTTCAAGTCTTTTTAAAACCTCTTTAGTTTTTAAGTCTGAACCATCATCAACAACTATAACTTCTTTATTTAAATGTGTTTGATTTAATGCTGAATTTATAGCTTGCTCGATATATTGATAGTCGTTGTAACAAGGGATTATTATAGAAATTAAAGAACTATTTTTTTGCATAAGTTATAAATCAATTTTTCATCTTTTTGCTTATTATTTTTTCAAGTTTATGCACATATGATTCTACATCGTACTTTTTTATTTTCAGTAAATTTAAATCTCCTTCGATCTTTCTTAAACTATCTGAAGCAATTAATTTATTTAGTTTTTCAAATAATATTTCCTCATTGTTATCAATTAAGAATTCAGATTCCCCTAATAATTCGACACAGCCCGGATGGTTTGTAGTTATTACCGGCAATCCGTATAACATATATTCCATAACTGCATTTGGCATACCTTCAATCCTTGAAACTAAGACGCCTATGTCAATACAACTTAATATATCAGTAACCTTTTCTTCTGACAATAAAGAGACATTATTTTCTAAGCAATTGTTTTTAACAATATTTAATAGATTATCAAATTTTGTCTGTGTTGCGCTTGTATTAAATCGATTACCTAAAAAAACTAAATGAATATTTTTATGAATTTCATTTAATTTAACAAACGACTGTAATAAAAGTTCATGAAATTTTTCTTCGCGATAATGTGCAACCATTCCAATTACAATTGCATTTTCTTGAATATTATATTTTCTGCGTAATAATTTTTTGTCTCCAATTTCTTTTGTCAAAGATAGATATTGAGGAAGTATATTTAATTTTTCCCTATTTATAGAATAAGGTGAGGTAAACATCTCTAAACAATTTGATGCATTACCAATCACAAGCGGTATATTATTAACAGCAATTTTTTCAAAAATGTCTAAACTTAGGGTATCTAAACCCAATTGGTGCCAAAAAGTAAATTTAACAGAGGGCACAAGTTTGTATAAGTAATAAGAAATTTTTGAAGGAAAATTTAAAAAAGGAATAATAATTTCAGGATTGTATTTTTTTATTTCTTTTCTCAGGCGCATTAAATATTCTACTGACCATTTTAGTCGCTTTATATTTAATATTGAAAACTCCCTTTTAAAAATAAGATAGGGTGGACCAAAGTACAAAACATTATTAATGCCACATTCTTTTACATAATCATCAAATTCAGTTGTTGTTTCGCTGGAAAAAGTTAAAAGCAAATCGACATTACAATTACATTCCTTTGAGAGATATTTTCCTAATCCTAAAGCCTGCCTTTCAGCTCCGCCTAATGCACCTTGATGAAGAACCAATAATATTCTTTTACCTGCTAATCGCATCCAACTTCAATTTATTCCTTTATTATTAAAACCTAGTATATTGTGATATCTAAGTTATTTTATCACTAAATTATTTTTTTTAAACAATTAAGTATCCATATTTTAATTGTTTTAAACAAAAGGTTACCACACTGCAGACAGAAAAACATACAAATGTGACCGTCAAAATACTTATAATCGGACTAGCTATATATACATTAAAACCGATTAAATTAAACTGATTTAAAACTAATGGATGAATTAAATAAATACCAAAACATAATTGATTTAATCGTCCTACAAATAAATGAATATTTTTCTTTGAACTATTTGCTTTATTAAAAAGCATAAATAGTCCTGAACTAACCAAAAATGTATTTAAAGACAAATACTCATAAAAATAATAATAGGGTTCAGAATTTAAAACTGTAAAATGACATGTTCCTATAAATGTAATGGCAAGACCTAAAATAATAAACAAAATAGGAACTGCTTTTTTAAATTTAAACATCGATAAATAATAACCTAAAATGAAATAACCTATATAACCAGAAAAATAGGCCAAATCAATTTTCGGAAAATAAATTTTCAAATTCGGTATTGTAAGAGTCAGAGTAAGTAACCAAATAATCAATACATATTGTATCTCCTTATTAGACGCATTTTTTATCCATTTTCTCAAAATTGGTACCATTAAATAAACCCCTAATAAAGCAAATATAAACCATAAATGATACTTTGAACCATAAAAAACATCTTTCACAACTTTAACTAAATTGAACGAGTCTTCTCCAAATAAATAACGATTTAAAAGACTATAAATCGTTGACCAAATTATAAATGGCGGAAGTATCTTACCCAATCTTTTCTTTAAAAAATCAATTAGTTCATAATCTCTGCCCAATAATAAAGCACCGCTGATCATAAAAAACATAGGGACAGAATATCTGCTGATACTGTCAAAAAAATTAGCAACATTCCAATCAAAAAAGGAAATTTGACCATATTTTGTAACTAAAGATGCTGAAACATGAATAAGTATAACGGAGAAAGTTGCCATTATTCTTAAAAAAGACAATCCAAATTGTGTTTCGAAAGAAACATTTTCATTCTTCATTTTAATAATTTTGTTTTTAAATACTCTCTAGATTTAATTTTTAAAACATATGAGATATCCTGTAAAGACAATTCAAATAAAGCCTTTGTTCTCCATTTTTTTGTAATTCCGATTGAAGTCTTTTTAAAATAAAGAGAGAACAGAATCGATCTCTTTAAAATTTTCAAAACTTTCTCTAGTTCGATTGGAGAATAAATTTGAGTTTTTTTGTTTAAAAATTTTAAATTGTTTAGCCATTTTAAAAACAATTTCAAGTCTTTTAATTCAATAGGTTTATCCAATAATAACATTTTTACTATTACAGCATCACTAAACAATTTAGTGTCGTATTGCAATTTTTTAAATAAAAACAATTTTATACCTATATCGCCTTGTATTTGTATTGATTTATAACGAGTAGATACTTGTGACTCATGAACTCTATAATTATACAACACCTCCTGTATATTATAAAATTTTCCTGACCAAGCCATATTTGCCCAGAAATCATAATCCTCAACATGTAATTTTGTTTTATCAAAAATATAATCTTTACACCACGATCTTTCAAGCATAACACTGCATAAAGACATTGAACATGATAAAAGAAGTCTGGAAACTATTTCGTCATGACTTTTTTTATACTTTATTATCTTATTTGAACAATCAAACTCTTGAAGCCAGCCGCCACATGCTTTAATATCATGATTATTTTCTAAAATTTCTAATTGTTTTTGAAATCTATCAGGCCAACTAATATCATCACCGTCCATACGCGCAATATATTTTCCTTTAGCTTCTCTAAAACCAATATTAAGACTATCAATAAGTCCTTTATTTTGCTGCTTAAGTATAAGCTTAATCCTTTTATCTCCAATGCTATCAATTATTTTAACGGTATCATCAATAGAATGGTCATCAATAATAATTATCTCAAAATCCTGAATGGTTTGAGTCAAAATAGAATTAACAGCATCTTCAATATACATTGCACAGTTGTATACTGGTAGAACTACTGATATTAAAGGTCCTCCACTCATATTCGTCCAAGTATTAATAATAATAAACTTTTAAATTTTAATTTAAACTCATGAAATGGATCTGCTAAAAAAGCTTTTATTAAAAAATAAAACTTTGATTTATATTTCGTTGAGAATTTTAATTTAACAAATCTTGACAGATAATAATTGGAACGATATAACCTAATATATTCGCTTGTAAAATTATCTATTTCCATTTTTTGTTTTTTTCTTCTTTTATAAGCCTTATTTATAGCATAAAAATGCCAATATTCTGCTTTATATAAATTATCATTACAGGATATACTGTTTTTGTGGACCCTATAGCTATACAATACTTTATCAACAAAGGAATGACTCCCTGTCTCTTCAAGTTTATAATATAAATCTTGATCGACCGCCCTTTTCATCTTGCTATCTATACCGGGGGAATCTAAATAAAAACTTTTTTTGAATGTTGCAAAATGTGTTAATGCTCCTTTAGCATAAGTAAGATATGATTTATTTGAAGGCACAAAAGATCCATATTTACTAGCTTCTTTAAAATTCATTTCTAAGTCTACGAACTCGTATTTTGAAGTAATAATAGCTGCTTTTAAAATTTTTATATGCTCTGACACCATAACTTCTAGAGCATTTTCTTTCAATGCATCATCAGGATCTAAAAATCCTAAAATTTCTCCTTGTGCTAGTTGTGCACATCTGTTTTTTGTATAGCCACAACCTTTATTATTTTTGTTCTCAAATAACTTAAAACGACTATCATCTCCTGTTATCTGTTTTATTATTTCAACTGAATTATCAGTCGAAGCGTCATCTACAATAATTACTTCCCAGTTATAATAAGTCTGATTTAATACACTTTCATAACAGTCCTTAAAAAAATGACCATTATTATAATTTGCTACTAATATTGAAAAAAGAGGATTCTCCATTATTAATTTAAAAATGATAAATTGGAGTTCCTACTTTCGTTTCTTCTGCTTATTATACCTTTTTTATCCAAACTATTTAATATTTGTATCTGTACTTTGATTTTCAAAAAAAGTTTAAACCTAAAAGACAACAGAGCTCTAGCCGCAAATTTATAGAGTTTTTTATTTTCCAATTCAAATGAAAATTGATTGAAAGGATTAGAGGCCTTCAATAAAATTTTTCTCTTATAAATTAATTGTGAATCATGGAAATAAACACTTTTGTTTACTTCGTCCCTATCATGAAATAACTCTGTTATGGCCAAAATTCCCACTTTCATTCCATGAAAATGCACTCGTTCTACATAATTATCATCTTCACCATAATGAAAAAAAGAAGGATTAAATCCGCCGACTAATTCTATGCACTTACGTGACAATAACCAACCTGCTGCATTAACAAAACTTACTTGATAAACATTTGGTTGTATTTTATTTAAATAAATATCTGAATACAATTTTTTGCATTGATACGGAATAATATAATTAGAAAAATTATAATCGAGCTCATCTCCTTTGCCATTCAAATGCATTGGGCTTATAATTCCATATTCAGGTTGCTTTTGTTGTGCACTTATTAATTTTTCGATGGTATCTGGTTGTACCCAAGCATCTTGATTCAATAAAAAAACGAAATCAGCATCATTATTATATGCTTTTCGGATACCTATATTATTTGCTGCTCCAAAACCCAAATTAGATGAACTTTGTACAAACATTATTTGCGGATATTTCGATTTTAAAATTTCTTGAAAACCATCTGTAGAGTTGTTATCTATAATCAGAATCTCAACTGAAATTGTACTCTGAATCAAACTGTCTAAACATTTTTCAATCCATTTTAAAGGATTATATGTCGCTATGACAACTGCCGTTTTCATACTAGCGCTTCAAGATAAGATGTTCCCCATTTTTGGCAAGGCTCTAAATGATTCCCTTCTGCCCACTCATTCCATGCATTTATAAATACAAAAGAATCATCTAAACCTTCAAAATTTTTAGTTGTCGTTTTGTTTTTGTACCAATATTTAAATAATTCCGGAGTGCTATCATTAAGCATAATTGCATTCTGTCCAGTTCGTCTAGATGAATTATCCCACATTGGGGTAACTCCCGGGTATACGCCTTTGGTTCTATTTTGAAGATCATACTCGATAAACTCTTTATAATCAACCCTAAAATCTTTATTCTTAACTTTACTTCTCAATTTGAATTTCTTGCGCAGTTTATTTTCAATACGTTTTACAAAACTTTTTTTTCTGTTTTCAATTTGAGCTTTAAAACTCTTCATTGACCTAGATAAAGGCTGAAATTCAATTATCGCATCAAAATCAAAGCTCAACAATTTTTCTTTATCCCATCCAATCCAACGTTCAAAACATCCCAAATAAAGTTCAATATTTTCCTTTCTTGCCTCCTCTCTAAAAATAGCAATAGTGTTTGCCATATCTGGAAACAAATCAGGTTTATAAAAAATAAAAAATGGTTTATTATTTACCCGTATATATCTTTCATCTTTAAAAAAAGACAATAAAAATTTTATATGTTCTCGATCATCTTCTGCTGAATAATTTTGCTCTAATAAAATATCCTTTATACTCCCATCCCAAGCTCTAGTCCAATTTTCATTTGCCCAACAGAACATAAACGGAAAATCTTCTTTTTGATTTTGCATTTTTCTGTCAATGGGTTCGTTCATAATACGTTTACCATTAAACCAATAATGGTAGTAACAAAATCCATAGACACCATATTGTTTAGCTAGATCTTCTTGAGCTAGACGTGCCTCTTCTAATCGCAAATCATAAAAACCTAAATCTGCTGGCAAATGAGGCTGATAATGTCCTTTAAATCTTGGTTGCGCCTTAGTTACATTAGTCCATTCTGTAAAACCTTTTCCCCACCATAAATCATTTTCAGGTATTGGATGAAATTGTGGAAGATGAATTGCTATGGGTTTGACTTTATTTTTCATATTAATTTATTAAAAACAGAAGCTATACTTTGTATATAAGTATCTTTAGCAAAATAATCCATTGCTAATTTGTAACCCGCTTCTGAAGATTTTTTGTATACATCAGGATCATTTATCAAATTATTCACTTTAATTATTGCTTCGTTAAGAGTATTATATAATGACAACTCATAATTGTCGTTTAGAATTTCAGAAGGTCCACCGCTATTTCTAGCTAATACTGGTATTTTATGACTCATTGCTTCAATTAAAGTTCTGCCAAATGCTTCGTCTTTAGAGCAACTCATTAATATATCTATTTCCTTATAAATTTCTGTATTTGGCACATATCCAAAAAAACTAATATAATCAGACAAATTATTAGATTCAATAATTTCGTTCAATGTTAAATAATAATTCTGATTTGAAATCGTGCCGTATATATTTAATCGTAAGTTTTTATTTTCTTTAAAACATTCCTTAAAAACCTGTAATGCAAAATCTTGATTTTTAGCAGTCATAATGATACCTACAATACCAATTGTAACTAAATCGCTTTTTTTTTCTTTGGCATGATCAATATTGTATTCTAGTACGCCATTATAAATAACTTCTGAGTTAATCTTTTTTGAGCCAAGCCAGTGCTCTCTAAGCAAATGTGTGGTAAAAATTGAAACAGCACTATCCTTAATTTTATTTATAATCGCATATCTAGATGGAATATATGAAATATTAAAGTCCTTATCTCCGTATTCTCTAATATGCCATACATGGGGCTTTTTTATTTTTTTTGACAAGTGATAACCAAAAGATAAAACTGAAGTATTAGTATAAACTAAATCAGGAAGAAATCTTTGTGCAATCAAAAGCAATTTTTTATCAAATTCCCTTTTACTTCTATAGTAGTTTATTGTTAACTTTAAATGATTTCGAAGTGAAGAGTAATTAAAATACCCGCATCTTGGCAGGTTTAATATCTCATAATTTAATTGGATTCTATTTAATTCATCAACCATCATTCCATTGTCTGGAACAATTACTAAAAATTCATATCTTGCTTTTAGTCCTTCTAAAATAGTAATTAAAGAATGAGATGCTCCATTTAAATATTGCTCATGGGCTATTACTAATATTCTAGGATTATTGATCATTTCAAATTTTGCAATTTTTCCATTGTTAAATCTCCATAAAACAAATCTTTGTTTTTTTTAATTTTTTCTATTTCCCAATCCCACCATTTAATTTCCAATAACTCTTTAATAATTTCATCAGAAAATCTATATTTCAAAACCTTAGCTGGTGTTCCGCCAACTATCGCATAGGGAGGTATGTTGCTTGTCACCACTGCGTTTGCGGCAACTACAGCTCCATCTCCAATTTTTACTCCGGTCAATATTGTTGAACCAGTTCCAATCCAAACGTCATTTCCTATTTCAATAGCTCCTTTAGAAACAGCATCTGAACCATATTTGTCATTAAAAACTCTATATTTAATAAAATAAGTTGTTACGCAATTAATATCGTGATTATGCTCCTGTATATTAGTACCTCTTGCAATAGAACAAAAATTTCCAATTTTAATTGGATATTCTAAAGAATAGAATTCTGTACTAGGACCATTAATTGTAGTATTTGTACCTATAGATATAGTACCATCAAAAAGCACTTTATTAAGCAAACTTCTTGCTCCAACATTTACTCTTCCTCTTAATTCTGAAAATTGGACTTTTGCATTTTCATCTATTAATTCCAGGCATTGAACTTTTGAATCAATTACATTTTCAACTTTCCTTTTTGTTTGCCCGACAATTAAATTTTTCTTTAATTTTCTATATAAGCGCCTAACTAATTTCATCTAAACAAAGTTTTCTTTAATCAATTGACAAATATCCTTTTTCTCTTCTTTTGAATTTGATTTGCACTTTATTTTTTGTTCAAATATAAAATCTAAATCATCTTGGTCATTTATAAATAAATATTTTTTTGCTTTGATTTCATTTTCATAAGCCAAATAACCTTTCTCACCATAAATAATATTTGTCACGTCAAAATATTCCGCTTCGATTGCAGAACCAGAAAAATTAGTTAAGTGATAATCAGCAAAACTAAAAAGCTCGTAAAGGGTTAATGAATTAGCCTTATCTATTTCTATTTGTTTGTTATATTTTAATTTAAGCATTTCGCATATTTTCTTATCTTGAGAATAACGAGGATGCAATCTTAAATACAATACTACATTAGCATGTTTTTCTAAACAATTAATTATATAATCAGGTAATCCTGTGCCTTGCAACGTAACAAGTACCTTAATATACGAGTCTGTCTTTATGGTTTTTATTTTTTTAGATGATTCTAAAGAAAGATTTCCTCCAATTAAATACTCTATATTTTTTATGCTTTGAAATTGTTTTTCTAAATATTCAGCATCACTCTGTCTCCATGTCCAAATTTTTGAAGGGAAAAAATCTTTTCCACTTTCACTCATTCCTTTCCAGCTGCTATATGCAAAATGATTTGAAGTCACTTGACTGTGCTGATACTCTATTGTCACAATATTTAACTGATTTGCTGCTCTAATAATGCTCATCATAGTATTGTTATAATAACAATATAGCAGAATATTCTTTACATTACTTTTTTTTAAGATATTAAAATATGCAAAGTACTCAGTTTGATTAATAATAATATTTTGTACTAAGTGGTTGTAAAGCTTAAAGTCTTTTCCGTATTGTTGAATTAAAAAATCACAAAATTGCTTTAACTTAAATTTGATTTCAGAATTATTATTAAACTCATTTTTAACCTGTTCTAAATAAACTTTTTTCAAATTTTTGATATTAAAACCTAAAAAGAAATCTTCCTTTTTATAATCAAAAAGACAGTAATTGATATTTAACTTTTCAAAATAATCTATAAATGGATCTGTGTACGGATTAATAAGAGTTTCCGAATTAGGCGCAAAGTTAATTTTGTTATCAGAATCAGTAACAATTATGTTTTTAGCTGACTCATTTCTTTTAAAAGCTTCTCGATAAAATTTTAGACGATCTCTTAAAGTTAATTTAATTGAAACTTCAGAGAAACACTTTGTGTTATCATTTAATTTAAATATACCGCTATTTTTTAAGTGAAGTTGATATGCGACCTGGATTTTTATCAATGGCCACCAATTAATATCATAAAATAAAAATTCATGATCTTCAAACTCTTTAATAAAATTTTCATGATTTAACATAAATCTCAATACAAGCTATAAATCTTTACTAAACACTGCTTCCAAAATATTAGGGTTTATCTCGCTATTTGGTTCTACTTGATACAACATTAACCATTTTAGATCTACATAAAATTAAACCCATTCACTTGGCAATAAAAAATCGGCGCCAATTGAAATGGTTGGTTTCACAATAAAATGACCAATATTGCTTTGTCTTAATACTTTTTTATTTGTATCTAGATTTATTACATGCAAATGAATACTATATTTTCCGTACTTTAAATATAAACCTTTAACAAGTAGGTTCACTTTAAGTTTTCCATTAATCACTTTCCCAACAAAATTTACTGTATCTGAATCAACTTCTGCCAAAAGCTTGTATTCAATATTAAAAAAACCGAACCTAAATTTTAAATTTTCAATATCCTTATCAGCTTCTATTTCAAACTCTATTTTCAAATCCTCTCCATTTCTAATAGAAGTTTCTATAACTTTTTCTGAATTTTCTATGAAATTAAATACTTTTAATTTTACACTTCCATCTCCAATTAATTGCTCATCACTTGTTTGAAACTTAAAAAAATACTTTTCTACTACCTCCCCAACATTTTTACTATAAAAATCCAATCTCCCATGCTCTAGTAGCATTGCTTCATTACAAATTGTAGTAACTTGAGCCATTGAATGGGACACAAATATAACGGCAGAACTTGCTAATAATTCCGTAATTCTGTTCATGCATTTTACCCTAAAACCTAAATCACCAACCGCTAATACCTCATCAATAATCAACACATCTGGTTCCGTCTGTGCCGCCACAGCAAAACCCAAGCGTACTTTCATTCCGCTACTGTAATTTTGCACAGGCATATCAATAAATTCTCTTATCTCAGCAAAATCAATAATTTCTTCAACTTTTAAATCAATTTCATTTCTTGAAAAACCTAAAACAGCACCACTATTATATATGTTTTCTCTTCCTGTTAAGATGGGGTTAAAGCCAGCACCTAATTCAATTAAGGCACAAACCCTTCCTTTCATTGTAACCTTTCCTTCATCAGGATTAATTAATCCATTTAATATCTTCAACAAGGTTGATTTTCCTGCCCCATTATGGCCAATTAATCCTAGACATTCGCCTCGGCGTAATTCAAAATTAATGTCTTTTACCGCCCAAAATTCTTTCGGTCGCAATTCTTGAATATTATCATCTTTATTCCCAAGTACATTGTTACATAAATCTTTTACACCATACCAAAGACTGGTTTTTAGATCTTTGCAAAACTTTTTAGAAAGATTTTCTACTTTTACTAATACTTCTTTCTCTTTCATCATTAAGCACTCATACGTTCAACAATAATTGGAATAGAAATCCTGTAAAAAACTAATCCTATAAAAAACAAAGGGATACAAACAGCAAACACTCCAAAATAATACAAAAGGTATTCTATTTGCTGGCCAAACAATAAATTTTTAGTTGTTAACAGCAATGGCGTTAAAGGATTGGCTTCCATCAGTATTTTTAACAATCCGGTTTTAGGAATTACATATACTACGGGGGTAGCATACATTAAGAAACTTAATCCCATACTAATTATTTTCCCCACATCATTATAAAGCATTCCTAAAGGAGTAATAAATAAACCGATGGTAGTTCCAAAAAAAACAATTCCTATAAAAGCGAGCGGAAATAATAAAATAGAAACATGAAAACCTACACCATAAACAATTAAAAAAACTAGTAATAAGAGTATTTTTACAAAGCTATTTGAGATCAATTTATAAACACCAGATAAAATTAAAGCTTCTTTTGGAAAATTAATTTTTGTAATAATACTTCGTGCTCCATTGGTGTTTGTCATTGGTGCATTAATAGATTCTATAACTATTGACCACAATAATGTACCGGCAAAAACAAAAACAGGATAAGGAACACCTGTATCTGATAATTTTACCGTTCCTGATTTGCTCAAAATAATCCAAATTAATGCTGTTGATAATGGTGTAATAAACGCCCAAAGAATACCTAAAAAAGATTGACGATATTGTGCTTTAATATCACGGATAGCCAATTGTTTTGCTAAAAAACGAGAATTGTACATATCACTAAGACTTTCTCGTAGAAGTTTACCAAGTTTTTTATTATTTGCTTTTTGATAAACAGTCGTTTTTAATTCCATTTTTGTTATTTCGAAGAATGTTTTAAATTTTGTTCAATATTAGATAAAATGTTTTCATTGTAAAATATAAATGAATCTTTTTTTAGCATTCAATTCAAAAAAAGACTTCTTGATTATTTAACAAGATTTTTAGTAGTTAACAAAATCATTAAAATGCAAAAAGGTGTTTTTAAAAAACACCTTTTATATCATTTAAATTAAAACTCAGTTTATTTTGAGGAATTATTTATCCAAAACTTCAAAAGCAGAATTCATACTTTTAAATTCTGGAACAATCTTTTTCATTTTTGCTACAATATCATCATTATCATAAAAATCTGCAATTCCAATGAGTTCATCTATATCGGTATGCAGGTTTTCATACTCATCTTGAATTTCTTGCGCAATCATAATTTTATTATGGTAGGTTGGCAACGTTTTGGAAGTATCATTTAATAATTCTTCATAAAGTTTTTCACCTGGACGTAAACCAACAATTTTTATTTTAATTTCCTTATCCGGAATAAAACCAGCTAATTTGATCATTTTTTTAGCCAAATCTATAATTCTAACTGGCTTACCCATATCAAAAATATAAATTTCGCCTCCGTTACCCATTGCTCCTGCTTCAAGAACCAATTGACAGGCCTCAGGAATGGTCATAAAATAACGGATAATATCTTGATGTGTTATTGTTACAGGCCCACCTTCAGCAATTTGTTTAGTAAACAATGGAACTACAGAACCATTCGACCCCAATACATTTCCAAAACGAGTTGTTATGAATTTTGTAACAGCTTCATTATTTTCCCTCTGATTTTTCAAAAATAAGGATTGAACATATTTTTCTGCAATTCGCTTGCTTGCGCCCATAACATTACTAGGATTCACAGCTTTGTCTGTAGAAACCATAACAAATTTTTTGACATGGTATTTACATGCTAAGTCTGCCAAATTCTTTGTTCCTTTAATATTTGTCAAAATAGCTTGTGACGGATTTTCTTCCATCAAAGGAACATGTTTATAAGCAGCTGCGTGAAAAACAACATGAGGGTTATAGTTTTTGAAAACCTTTTCTAGAGCTTTTTTACTTTTGACATCGGCAATCACAGCCACTATTTTAGACTCAGAATTCATTGCGTAAGTCTCTAAGCATAAATTATGCAAAGGAGTTTCAGCATGATCTAAAATAATGACAACTTTAGGATTGAAACCAAGAACTTGCCTCACAATTTCGCTGCCTATAGATCCAGCTGCACCTGTAATAAGAATTGTTTTGTCTTTTAATTGTTTAGAGATAGATTTACTATCTAAAACAATAGGCTTCCTTTCCAGTAAATCTTCAATCTGTATATTTTTAACTTTTTGAGAAATTTCCTTTTGATTTTCCCAGTCTGAAATAAGCGGAACGGTATAGACTCTATAATTAAATTCCAAACATTGGTCAACTATGATTAATTGCTCGTCTTTAGACAAACTTTTATCAGCAATAATAACTCCTTCTGCTGCCACAGAACGCATTAATGCCGGTAATTTTTTGCGAAGGATCAAAATTGGCAAATCGAGCATTCTTTTGGATGCATTTTGATTGTTTTTATCAACAAAGCCAACAATTTTAAAACGTGAAGGTGTTTCAAACTTTAATGCATTGGCTACAGAAATCGCATTCGCGTCTGTACCATAAATCACGGTTCTAATCAATTTTGTGTTTGCCTTTTCTGAAAAATACAATTCGAAGGTTTGTTTTACAATCACGCGATACAAAAACAATCCACAAAATGACAAAACCAAATTGATAAAAAGTGCTGTATTCAAAAAAGCTTTATGTCCTGTGTATAGCTCAAAAACTAAATTGAAAAACAAAAAGAAGACCAAAACCGACATTTGGGAAAACAACAGCTTTATTGCATCGATATATGATGAATGCCTTATAATTCCAGAATAGGTCCTAAATAGCCAAAAGAAAAATATATTAATAACTATAAGACTAGAAACAAAATAAAAATCATGCGGAGTAATAATATACCCTAATGCTGTTCCTTCAAACAACATATAAGTAAAAGTAAATGAAAAGATCAAAACCATTACATCTATGGCGACAATAATCCACCTAGGCAAATAACTAAGATTATTAATATGTGCTCTTAGATTTCTAGGTGATAGCGAATTATGTAGCACATCGGCTATTTTAGACTCTTTATCGGTATTCAATTTCAATGATTTTGATTCTGCAAATTTTGTAGGTCTTACAAAAATACAAATTAAACGGTTTAAAAAGTTATTTCTACAGGTAAATTAAAATTTAATTCCTTTTTTCTTTTGTTTTAGAAATTCGATTAAGTATGTCCCGTAACCAGATTTCACTAATGGCAAGGCAACTTCCTCTAGTTGAGCATCATTAATAAAGCCTTGTCTCCAAGCAATCTCCTCAATACAACCCACTTTCAGTCCTTGTCTTTCTTCTAGAACTTGCACAAATTGCCCTGCTTGCATTAAGCTATTAAAAGTTCCGGTATCCAACCAAGCAGTGCCTCTGCTTAGAATGCCAACTTTTAGCTTTCCATTTTCCAAATATACTTTATTGACATCTGTAATTTCATATTCTCCACGAGCACTTGGCTTAATATTTTTTGCAATTTCTACAACTGAATTATCGTAAAAATAAAGTCCAGGAACAGCATAATTTGATTTAGGTTCTATAGGTTTTTCTTCAATAGAAACAGCATTTTTATTTTCATCAAATTCTACAACTCCATATCGTTCAGGATCGGAAACATGGTATGCAAAAACGACACCACCATCTGGATCAGCATTGTCTCTCAATAATTGTTGCATATTTGTTCCGAAGAAAATATTATCCCCAAGAACTAAAGCTACTTTATCATTGCCAATAAACTCTTCACCTATAACGAAAGCCTGAGCTAAACCATTTGGATTTGGTTGCTCAGCGTAACTGAATTTACAGCCAATTGCGCTTCCATCTCCTAAAAGTTTTTTAAAATGTGGTAAATCATGAGGTGTTGAAATAATTAAGATTTCGTTAATTCCAGCCATCATCAAAGTTGATAACGGATAGTAAATCATAGGTTTATCATACACCGGCATTAATTGCTTACTCACTGCCAATGTCAAGGGATGCAATCTTGTACCAGAACCTCCTGCTAGTATAATTCCTTTCATACTTTTTTTATTTTTTATAACCTAAAACTTAGTTAAACATTATTTTTAAACTCTCTTTATAATTAGGAATATACAAATTATAAATTTCTTTTATTTTCTTCTTATCTAATAGTGAAAACTCTGGGCGCTTAGCCGGAGTAGGATATGATGCTGATGGAATTCCACCAACGTTGCATTCATATTGCCCGAATTCCTTTATGCTCAACGCAAAATCATACCAACTTATTTCACCTTCATTTGAATAATTATAAATTCCGGGCATCCAATTTGAAGACTCGAGAATAGAAATCATCGCTTGCGCTAAATCGGCCGCGTAAGTTGGTGAGCCAATCTGATCATTGACAACATTAATTGAATCTCTTTCTTGCATTAATCGCTGCATAGTTTTAACAAAATTATTTCCAAATTTGCTATATACCCATGAAGTCCTAATGATAATCGAATCAGGATTTTCTTTTAGGCAGGAAACTTCACCGGCTAATTTACTTTCTCCATATACATTTATCGGATTTGTTTGAGCTTCCTCAGTTAATGCTACAGAAGAAGTTCCATCAAAAACATAGTCTGTTGAAACATGTATCAACTTGGCTTTATTTTCAAAAGCATACTTGGCAATTTCTTCTACTGCTAGGTGGTTTACTTTAAATGCAATTTCTTTTTCACTTTCAGCTTTGTCAACTGCTGTATAAGCTCCACAATTGAATATTACATTAGGATAAATTTCATTCAATTGCTTTTTAAGCAAATCGATATTATCAAGAGTTATTTTGGTACGATCAGCAAATACCCATTCGTATTGCGAATAATTCTCAGATAAAACTTTTAGTTCTGAACCTAATTGTCCTGTTGCTCCTGTTACTAAAATTCTTTTCATTAAAACAAACTATTACAATTTTCAATAAAAGGAAGAATTTGATCTTTTTCTGAAACTATTGCTTCCTCTAAATTCATTCCCCAATCAATGTTTAGAGATGAATCATCATATTTAATTCCGCCTTCAGAAGCTTTATTATAAAACTGATCACATTTGTACATTACAGAAGCAGTCTCACTAATAACTGAAAAACCATGCGCGAATCCTTGTGGAACCAATAATTGCTTTTTATTTTCTGCTGATAATAAAATACTGAATGCTTTACCATAAGTAGGAGAATCTTTTCTCAAATCAACAGCAACATCAATAATTTCTCCTTCCAGCACACGAACTAATTTTGTTTGAGCGAAAGGCGGATTTTGATAATGCAATCCTCTTAAAGTGCCTTTTTTCGAAAAGGATTGATTGTCTTGAACAAAATCAATATTAATTCCCAAATCCTCAAACTTGGTCTTGCTATATGATTCAAAAAAATAACCCCTTTCGTCTCCAAAAACGGTTGGTTCTACGATTACTAGATCTTTTATAAATGTTTCTTCAATTTTCATATTTTATTTTTTCTTACTCGGAGAAATTATAAATAACTTCTTTAATTCTTATTTTATCTTCGTTTTTTAAATTTGATCCTGACGGCAGGCATAAACCTCTTTTAAATAATTCTTCTGCAATATTACTTCCGTAGTAGGGATATTTTTCAAAAATTGGCTGTAAATGCATAGGCTTCCATAAAGGACGACATTCTATATTTGCATTATCAAAAACAAGTCTCAAATTTTCTCTTTGCTCTTTTGTTTTTAACAATACTGTATTTAGCCAGTAATTCGAAAAATAATCCTCATTTAAATTATCAAAAAGTTCGATGTCTTCCATTTTCTCAAAAATTTCTTTATAAAAAAAATGATTACTTCTTCTTAAATCAATATTCTTTTCTAAAATATTCATTTGTCCAAGACCAATACCTGCACAAATATTACTCATTCTATAATTATAACCAATTTCACTATGTTGATAATGGACAGCCTCATCCTTTGATTGAGTGGCATAAAATATTGCTTTCTCTTTTTTCTCATTCGAGTTTGCAATTAATGCTCCCCCGCTAGAAGTTGTAATAATTTTATTTCCATTAAAGGACAAAACTCCATAATAACCAAAACTACCACATTTCTTTCCTTTGTACTTGCTTCCTAAAGCTTCTGCACTATCTTCAACAATTGGTATTTCATATTTATCAGCGATTGCATGCACTTCATCAACTTTATAAGGCATACCATATAAATGAACCGCAATAATTGCTTTAGGTTTTTTTCCTTTTTTAATTCGGTCCTTAATAGCAATCTCTAATTGCTTTGGGCAAATATTCCATGTCTCTGATTCACTGTCTATAAAAACAGGAGTTGCATTTTGATACAAAATAGGATTTGCTGAAGCAGAAAATGTCATACTTTGACATATCACCTCATCGCCTTCTTTAACTCCCAATAAAACCAAAGCCAGATGTATTGCTGATGTTCCAGAGTTTAATGCTGCTACAAAATTATCTTGACCGAAATAATTCTGCAATTCATTCTCAAACTCGTTTACATTTGGCCCTCCCGAAGTAATCCAATTTGATTTTAAAGCTTTCTGGATATATTCTTGCTCAAAACCGCTCTCCTCAGATAATGATAAATAAATTCTTTTACTAGTCATTTTTAATAATCCAATAATCTGAAGGATAACGAACATCGTCTTCCTCAACTTTTGTTAAAGGCAAAGTCGAAAATGACATTAATTTTGAATTTTCTTCCAAAGATTCTACTGCATTTGCGTAACCTGCCGGAATATGGACAATTTTGCTATCTGCTTCTGAAACAAAAATAGTCTCAATGATTAAATCTTTTGACGGATTTTCCCAATTATCAATTTTAATAAAATGAATATTAAAAGATCCTGAAAGACAATAAAAATTTTTAGCGTCTAATTTATGTCCTTGCCATGCACGGATTGGATTTTCGACAGAATTACTTATGATATAGAATCTTTCAATATCTGCAAAACTAAAATCGTTTACATATGAGATACTGCCTCGGTGATCTGAGAATTTTCCACCTTGAATTATTTTAGGAATCATAGCTCTAATCTTAGTTTGCTTTTACTTAATAAATAAAATTTTAGCGAATAAACTAAAAGCAATGGAACAAGTACAATTGAAAACAAAACAATGTCTTGTACTTTTTGATAAAGAAAAACGACTAAACAAGAAACTCCAATTTGAACTAGTGCATAATACAGAGAAACTAAACGGTGCTGTATTTTATATTCGTTACTCAGAACTTGATATAAATGCAAACGATGAGCTTCAAAAATATTTTGTTTTAAATAAAGGCGATGAACAATTGTACAAATAGCATCAACGCCATATACTGCAAGAAACAATAGCCAAATAAGAGAATTCGTAACCAAAATAAGTTTCGAAATCAAATAAATAATCCAAAATGCAATCGCAATACTTCCGACATCACCAGCAAAGCACTTTGCTCTTTTTCTGTAATTGAAAAACAAAAAAACTACACTTGCCATCATGGCATATTTTATGAAAGCTCCATCAGTAAAAAGCTGAATTTTTGTATTTACATACAATAGTGCGCCCATTACTACCAAAGTGTATAGACCTGTAATACCATTAATTCCATCCATGAAATTATAAGCATTAATCAAACCGACTGCTAAAACGTATGCGACCAAAATTCCCCAAAGCGGCAATAAATCGAACAAGGCCAGATCATAAAATATTAAAGAAATAGCAAGAAAATGGACCGAGATTCTAATTTTATTAGACAAACTTTGAATATCATCCCAAAAACTAATTAAACTCACAAGCGTAATTCCCGTAAAGAAAAAGTAATTATTTTGAACATTCTGTACAAAATAAAGCAACGCAGAAAACCAAAAAATAATTCCACCTCCTCTTAATGTTATTTCGGTATGTGAACTTCTTAAATTAGGTTTATCAATAATATTAAACCGATCTGCTATTTTAAAATAAAGCAGCATTATGATCAATAAAATTATTCCTAGAATTGTGTATTCCATTTTACGAAATTATTCCCAGTTAGTATCCTTTATTTCATCATAAACTTTTTGAATACCTTCTTCTAAACTTGTTTTTGCTTTCCAGCCAAAACCATTCAATTTAGAAACATCCATTAATTTACGAGGTGTACCATCTGGTTTAGAAGTATCTGTTAATATTTCACCTTCATATCCAACTATTTTTTTTACTAAAATAGCCAAATCTAAAATTGAGATGTCTTCTCCTACACCAATATTTACCAATCCTTGTTCATTATAATTTTCCATTAAAAACAAACAAGCTTCTGCAAGATCGTCTGCATGTAAGAACTCTCTTTTCGGACTACCTGTTCCCCAAATAGTTACAGAAGATTCATTATTACGTTTCGCTGTAATAAATTTTCTTAACATAGCAGGAAGAACGTGTGAATTCTTTAAATCGTAATTATCATTTGGTCCATACAAATTTGTTGGCATAACAGAAATAAAATTACACCCAAATTGGGCTCTGTACGCATCACACATTTTGATACCAGCGATTTTTGCAATTGCATAAGGTTCATTTGTAGGTTCCAATTCTCCTGTAAGCATATATTCCTCTTTTAGTGGCTGAGGAGCCATTTTAGGATAAATGCAAGATGAGCCTAAAAACATTAATTTTTGTACGTTATTTAAATATGATTGATGAATTATGTTATTTTGAATCATCAAATTTTCATAGATAAAATCTCCCCTAAATGTGTTATTTGCAATAATTCCACCCACCTTTGCCGCCGCTAAAAAAACATAATCCGGCTTTTCAGTTGCAAAAAAATCTGCAACAGCTTGTTGATTTCGTAGATCTAGCTCTGACGAAGTTTTTAGTACAAAATTTGTATATCCTTTAGCTCTTAATTGACGCAAAATAGCAGAACCCACCATTCCACGATGCCCAGCTATATATATTTTATCTTTTAAATTCATACTCTTAATTTCAGGAATAAATTATTCTGATTTCTTAAATTAATATCTTATTGCTGATCTTACTTCACTTAACATCTTTTCTCTTTTAACATAATCAAGATCGGACATCATCATTTCTTTAACTAGTCCAGCCAAATCATATTTAGGAACCCATCCTAATTTTGTTTTTGATTTAGTAGGATCTCCAATAAGTAAATCAACTTCTGTAGGACGGAAATATTGTGGATCAACAGCAATTACTTGTTTACCTACTTCAATTTGATAGTCTGGATTACTGCAAGATGCAACATATCCTTTTTCATCTATTCCTTCTCCTCTAAATTCGATATCTATCCCTACTTCAGCAAATGACATTTTAACAAAATCACGTACATAAGTAGTTTCTCCCATAGCGATTACATAATCTTCTGCGACATCTTGCTGCAGAATTCTCCACATAGCTTCTACATAATCTTTTGCATGCCCCCAATCACGTTGTGCATCCAAGTTTCCTAAGTATAAACAATCTTGTTCTCCTAAAGCAATCGCTGCTGTCGCCATAGTAATTTTGCGAGTTACAAAAGTTTCTCCTCGGCGTGGAGATTCGTGGTTAAATAAGATTCCATTACAAGCAAACATGTTGTAAGCTTCACGATAATTTTTAGTAATCCAAAAGCCATAAATTTTAGCAACCCCGTAAGGCGAACGTGGATAAAAAGGTGAATTCTCGTCATACAATCCTTTTTCATTTTTATTTTCAGCTAGTCCACCATATAATTCAGATGTCGATGCCTGATAAATACGAGTCTTCTTTTCTAATCCTAAAATACGAACTGCTTCTAAGATTCTTAAAGTTCCAATTCCATCAACATTAGCAACATATTCTGGAGAATCAAAAGAAACTTTTACATGACTCATTGCTCCTAAATTGTAGATTTCATCAGGCTGTACCTCTTGAATAATTCGAATAATATTAGTAGAATCAGTTAAGTCTCCATAATGCAATTTAAAATTTACGTGAACCTCGTGTTGATCTTGGTAAATATGATCAATACGCTGTGTGTTAAAAGAAGATGCTCTTCTTTTAACCCCATGAACTTTATATCCCTTTTCTAATAATAATTCGGCTAAGTATGAACCATCCTGTCCTGTAATTCCTGTAATAAGGGCTGTTTTCATTTTGTATTTTATATATTTTTTAATTATATTCTCTAATTATATATACAAAATTAGAGTTAATCATAAATCATTATCTTTTAAATAATCTAAAACAGATTGTGGATTCCAGTTTAATTCATTCCTTGCTTTAGAATCATCAAACGTTAAATCAGTTGTTATTTTTTTTACCTTAAAAGTATTCAATGGAGCTTTATCGCCCAAAACATCTCCAATTTTACCTATTAATTTTGCTAAAAAAAGCGAAACATTATGTGGCTTCCTTTTAACTTTATTTTTTGCAATTATATGGCTTAACTCACAAAAACTAGGATGATTACCATCGGTAAGATTATAAACACCTCCTACTGGAGATACTTTCCTTATAAAAGAAGCGACGTCCTTTGTCAAAACCATGCTTTTTCTTGCTATCCCTCCCCCGATGTTAAAATAATAACCTTTGTTAATTGCTTTGAGCATAGCCCCTAAATTACCTGGTGGATTTTTTCCCACTAATAAAGGCAATCTTAAAATTGTACAAACAACATTATTTTGATCACACCAAGTTGTAATTAATTTTTCGGCTTCAATTTTGCTTATCCCATAAGGATCTTTAGCATTTAATAAATCATTCTCATTTATGTTAATTCCAACTTCTCTACCATAAACTGAAACTGAACTAATGAAAACAAACTTTTCGGGAATAAATGACCTTTCAAGCCCCATTAATAAATTTTGCGTTCCTATAACGTTAATATCATGAAAAGCTTTTTTTTCATTTTCTGTTTTTGGAACAACGTGTGCTTTTCCAGCAGAATGTATTACAAGTTCAAATTTCTTTTCAAAGTTAGGAATCTCATTTTCTAGTGAAACTTGAATGTCGCCAGTGCTTCTGGATAAGCAAGTTATATCTTCATTTGAAAACTTCTTGAAAATTTCTTGGCCTAAAAAACCACTTGCACCTGTTAATAGTATTTTCAAAATCTTTTTTGGATAAATTAAACAAACTGAAACAATCTTTTTATAACTCTTAAAGGCATTAATTTATACGGTGCTTTTAAGCTGTTTTTTTTCCATGCTCTAAGAATTTCCTTGTTTTGATTGATTATATTACTTATACTTTGATTTGTTGCTCCACCCAATCTCATTTTCACAATTAATCTGTTGAAATACTTAGCTTTAAAATTATTTTTTTTAAACATTCTGAGCATTAATTCGTAATCAGCTGCAAGCTTGAAATCTAAATCAAACAGTCCTGTACTTTTATAAACTGAACTTCGGACAAATAAGGACGGATGTGGCGGTACATTACCATTTTCAAAAAAATTATTATAATATTTTTTAGATTTCCAATTCCTTACTACCTTTTGAACATTATCACTCTTAACATATACTAAATCTCCATAAAGTATATCTAAATCTGCATCAGCGTTAAAAAAAGACATAACATCTTCAATTACAGTGTTATCTTCATATAAATCATCAGAATTCAAAATTCCAATAATTTCACCAGTAGCAGCCCTAATGCCTTTATTCATAGCATCATAAAGACCTTTATCTTTTTCAGACACAAAATAACCTAATTGATTATTATAATTATTTATTAGTTCTACTGTCTTGTCTTTTGAGCCTCCATCAATAATTATGTATTCAATATTTTTATAAGTTTGAGAAAAAACAGAATGCATCGCATCCTGTATAGTTTTTTCATTATTATATACAACAGTAATTATGGATATTTTCATTTATTTAGAATATTTTAAAAAAGAAATTCTTTTTTACTTTAACAGTCCTTTTTTCTTCATTTCGTTAAGTGAGTTGCTTAACTTATCTTCTTGAATTTCTTGTTGCAGAACCCAGTTTGAAAACTTCTCAATACCTTCCTTAAAATAAACTTTAGGCTCAAATCCTAAATAATTTTTAATTTTAGATAAATCTGCATAATTATGACGGATATCGCCCAATCTAAAATTGCCTGTTACTGTCACCGGAACATCAATTTCATAGGCTTTTATTAATGAATTTGCAACCTCAAGAACATCTGTTGCAACCCCAGTGCCTACATTAAAAACATGACCGTTTGCTTCTTCTTTTTCTATTCCAAGAATCGTAGCTGCAACAACATCATCAATAAAAACAAAATCTCTAGATTCTTTACCGTCTTCAAAGATTTGAATAGGGTTATTATTTCTTATCTGCGTAGAAAAAATAGACAAAATTCCGGTATAAGGATTAGATAATGACTGTCCAGGCCCGTAAACATTTTGATATCTAAATGCAACAGGCGCAATCCCTAATGTAGGGCAAACTGTCATAATCATTTGTTCTTGATTTTGTTTTGTAATACCATAAACTGACGAAGGGTGAATTTTAGACTCCTCATCTGTGGCAACTAATTCTAATTTTTGATCATCTTTATAAGAAAGTTCAAAATTTCCAAGAAGCATATCTTTTTCTTTTCTATGTATAGGATATACGATACCAAATTCTGGATGTTTGTATTTTCCTTCTCCATAGATAGATCTAGATGAAGCAACAATAACTTTTTCAACTGAACTCTTATTATTAGCTAATATATCAAGCATTATTGCTGTTCCTTGTATATTTACTTCAGTATATTTCTCAATACAGTACATCGATTGTCCTGTTCCCGTTTCTGCAGCTAGATGTACTATTATATGTTGGCCATCGAGAGCATTAATCCAATCTTTTCGAGACGTGACTGTTCCTTTTATAAATTTTACTTTATCTTTTATACTTTTATATAATGGAGATGTAGATTCTGGATTTTCGCCATGTATTTGTTCTGAAAGATTATCCAAAACTGTAATTGTATGTCCTTTATCCAAAAGTTGAAGAGCAAGATTGCTACCAATAAATCCAGCCCCTCCTGTAATTAATATATTTTTCATTTATTCTATATATAATTTTATTTCTTCTTATTATTTTCCTTTTATAGCTTTTATAAGTTTCTCAACGCAGCAAAATGACGTATAAAATAAATATTATTTCTGTTAAGAATTTTAAATTTTACCAAATAAAACAAAAGCTTTTCAAGTTTAGAAAGATATGATTTGTACAGTAATTTTTCATTGATTGCTGTTTTAAAAAAAGACAAGTTAAAAATGTAGTCCAAAATTTCTCTATTATGCTTCTTATCTCTACCGAACATTAAAACACTATAAATAATTGAAAAAATGATTCGAATATATAAGACCTTATACTTTTCATAAAAAGTATTCAATTTATTATTCTTTTCAAAAAAATCATACAACCCGTCTAAAATGACAACTTTATCTAAAATTTTTGGAGATATTGTCTTCATTATTGAGCCTGGTCGTTGTCTGTATCCAATTAATACATCATCTATTTTTGAAATTTTATTAGCAAAAAAGAAAGCCTTATAAATAAAGTCCATGTCTTCAAACCATACCCCTTCTTTAAACTTCAAATTATTATGTTTTAAAAAATTGATACTATAGATTTTATCCCAAGCTGCAAAAGAAACTTTGTTCTGAAATAAATGATCCATTTTTTCTTCTAGAGAAATAAGATCTCCTTTGAAATTGATTTTATCAGGCCTAAATTTCTTTTCATCAAGATCTATGAATTCATAAAATTGCGCTACTAAAATATCGGCTTTTTTTTCAACCGCATTGTCATACATTTTATAAATAACAGTTATATCTTCTATATAATCATCACTGTCAAAGAAAAAAACATACTCACCTGTCGCAAATTCCAATCCATAATTCCTAGCGGAACTCAACCCTCCATTTTCTTTTCTTAATAATTTTACATTATTATTATCTTTAACAAATTCATTAGCTATTTCTAAGGATGAGTCTTTTGACCCATCATCTACCAATATTACTTCACAGTTATTATTAATAGGCAACAAACTATTTAAAAATTGCTTAAAATATAATTCAACATTATAAAAAGGAACTACAATACTAATTTGATATTTATTTTTATTCATTTTTATTTTAATTTAACCCTGTCTACAATCCCCAAAATTATTGGCCAGAACAAAATTGTACCTGTTGCATACCACATATTACTAAAAGTACACAATAAAATTATTGAATTTAAAGAAGCAAGAGCTGTGCAATAATATATACTGTTTTTTCTCACTAAAAAAGGATATATTAATGCTGCGAGCATCATTATTAAATACATCAAAATAAGCCCTATTGATCCTAAAAAAAAATAGGAAGGAAAATATACAGTCGCGGCATTTAATAATGGGGTTACTAAATAGGTTTCACCATCGCTATTTTCCATTTCATCTGCGTAACCACATAATGCAACTAGCCTTTTGCTAATAAAATCAGGGAATAATTGAGTTGTCGCAAACACCCCTACATTTGTTATAGCAAATTCATCTTTCTTTTCATTTACAATATTTTGTAAATTTCCCATTGGAGAAATGAGATAAATGTAGCTCCAGTAAAATTCCCCAGGGACTCCACTATCAATAAAAGAATCTGTTGCTCCTCCAACTCTTAATAAATATTCTTTGTCGTCTTTAGTCTGTTCTTGTCTAAAGTTACCCACAACACCGAACAGGTATAATACTGATCCTAAAACTAGTACCGGCTTAATTATTCCTTTTATGCTAATTGATTTTAAACGGATCAAAAACATAAATATCATAGCACAAAACACAATCATAAATGCACCGCGATTCATAGTGAGTATGTAGGGTACTAATGTAATAATAAAATAAAGCAATATCTTTTTGCTTTTAGTACACAAATAGAAATTAAACATTAAAATTGAAAAAAAAATATTAAATGTGCTTAATACTACATGAAAGGTTGGAATACCATCAAAATCTTGATAAGAATATGATGAATTTAAAAAGGTGGATATGATTGGAACACTTCTTTCATATAAAAATTCTAATATATAGCCAATAATAATGAAATATAATGCCCTTTTTGTAAAGGATGGTTTAAGATCGACCTCTATAATATTTACTTTTAACGTCCTTTCCTGTATAAAGGACAGAATTAAAGAAAAGATAATTGTAAAAAACAAAAAATAAAGTAAAAACCCATTTAATTTTGGAAATAAAGCTGACCATCCTATTTGATATAAAACCAATATTAATGCAAAAGAGACTGCATATACAAAACAAGGGAGGTATAATATTTTATGCTTCATCTTTAATTAATGAAAACTTCTACTAGCCATTCTTCTAAAGAAAGCACTACTTTTTTTTCATTTACTGCATCAAAATTGAAAAAATCATTATCTATTTTTATATCATTTAAATCAAACAAACTAACGAGGCCAGAACTCGCAACTAAAGCATCTTTTTTGAAGAAAACATTATTAGTGGCTACCTTGGTATTACATGCTAAAGATTCTATTACTCTCATTGCTAATCCTGTTTGACGAGAATTACTGACATCGACCATTATTCTTGTGTCAGCGACAATTTGCAAGTACTCTGATCTATTCATATGCTTAAAAGAGACTATGGATCGATCAAGAGTCTTTCCTTTAAAAAAGTATTTAACCCTTGTGCTAAAAGGCATAAATAAAAAAGGTTTCAATACATAACCATTTTCAATACAGAATTCTTTAAATTTTAGTATAGCATCGTATCTTTCTTCAAAGAAAAATCCCATGAAAAAAAAGTCGAATTTATAATTTTTCTTTTTAGTGCGATAGTCTTCGACATCTTTTGTGTAGAATAAAGGAATATATTTAATATTTAAGTCCTCACTATCTTTAAAATCAAATGTTTTTACGGTATCAAATAGTGGAATAAGATGTTGAAAAGGATTTGTTCTTTCTGAATCCCATTGATACATTATAGTCTTGCAATTTGGATTATTTTTTTTGAATACCTCCAAAAAAGAAACAGGCATCATATATCCTCGAATAACGAACAAGTAATCATATTTTTCATTCTTAATCGCCTGTAGTATTTTATTATAATGTTTTGACTGATATTTAGCCAGATAGGATGTGAAAAAATTATTAATAATATTAAAATCAAAACCATAAGATCTTTCAGGAAAAAAATCTACTGAAGCACCATTTTTTAAAAATTCAAACTTTATCATGTTCTCATAATCATGAAAGTTAGGTGCGATGAATAAGATCTTTTTTTTGTTTAAATTCATTATCTTTTAATATTAAATGGAAATTTATGGAACTACTATTAACTCAATAAAAGGTCTTAATTACTTATCCACTTATAAATCATTCTATTAATTGTATTTTTATTTTTTAGTCCTATAAATTTATTCACCAGTGCTTTTTCTTGACCATACAAATTATTTTGATATACTTCATTATATTTCTGAATTTGCAAGATATTAGGCATTAAATAATTTCCGTTTTTTATTCTTTCGAAAAAACTTTTTACTCTATCAATAAATGTAATTTTTTCTTTTATTGTAACGCTACTAGAATGACTACGATAGTACATTAATGGCTCATTAATATATATCGCATTACCAAAACCATACGCAATTAAAGCTATAAGATAGTCGTGCATTATTATATCCTTCATATCGCATTTGATAAGTTCATCTCTCATTCTTTTATTAATAAGACAAGTACATCCTGTTACAATATTAAAAATAAGAAGTTTTTTGAAGTTAAATCTTTCTGCAAAAAATCCATGAACTTTCCAAAATGAAGGATGTGTAACATTATCCTTTTCATCAATCAAACATAAATCATGAAAGACTACCATTGGTTTATCTTTTTTTGGATTTATTGCGGCCATTTGAATTTCAATTTTATTCTTATACCAAATGTCATCCTGATCGCACAATGCTATATATTCACACGTTGCGAGCGACATTGCATATTTAAAAGAATTATTTGAGCCTAAATTTTTCTCACTAAAAAAAAGTTTAACTACATCGTGTTTTTCTTTGTATTCATTTAAAATTTCGCGAGTTGAATCCATAGAATAATCATCAACCACAATAATTTCTTCAATGGGATAAGTCTGCTCTAATATAGAATCCAACTGTTTTTTTAGATATGCACTCCCATTATATGTACATAGTACAACACTAACTTTACTCTTTTCTTCAGACATTAATTTTATATTATAAAAATTTCTTAATGGATAATTTGATGCTTAGAAACCTTTTTTTTTAATTTATGAATTTATTTTTTATCATATTTTAAATAATTAAATATTCTTTATTCTACAATTTAACAAATGTTACCGTTGATATAATATATAAAATTATTTAATTAATGTTCTTCATTTAAGGCCATGATAAACACCTTTAAAAATGGATTTGATTTTATTGCTTTTATCGATCTCTCCCAGAATAATTTTAACAATTCTATAAAGAATATAATTTTTAATTAAATTAAGTTTATACTCCTTTTTATAAAATTTAGGATAATTTTTCCACAACAAAATATGATTTCTAACAAGGTAATAAGTCCGGAATGAGGAATAATTTTGTGTTGTTAAGCCGAACATTATTTTTAATGGATAACCTAATTCATGAATTAATTCAATTGAGGGAAAGATTATTGTCTTTAATCCAAAATCACGTTTAATTCGATAACAAAATTCTTGATCTACCGTATCGATAAAAAGATTTTCATTGAAGCCGCCTACTAAATCAAAAATACCGAGAGGGAATATGGAGCCAGATGTAATAGCATCTGATTCTTCAAAAGGTTCCTTACTATTATTTACGAGTAATTCTCCACGATTGCTGAAATTAGGCGCAAAAACTCCTATATTATTTTCTTTAAAATTATAAATCAAATTAATAAATTTTTTAAGATGATCATCTTTAAAATAACTATCTTGATCTAAAGTCAAAACATGTGTAAAATCCTCTTCGTTTAAAAATTTTATTCCGCTATTTAACGCGCTTCCAATTCCTACATTTCTACCATCACCAATTACCACTATATTACCATATAAATCGCAATATTCGCGAGTTTCAACATCTAAAATTGAATTTTGATACAAGACAATTTTATCAACATTGCCTCTTAATTTCTCTAAATTAAATATAAAAGATTTGACATTTGGATTGTAAACAATAACAATTGCGGCTAATTTCACTATTTATGTATTAAAAAATTTACTTTAAAGTGATTTTATAATTTTAGCAGGATTACCTCCGACTACAGAATTAGGGGGTATCGATTTAGTAACAACAGCGTTAGCTCCAATAATAGTATTTTGTCCAATAGTTACATTAGGCAAAATTACGACGCCCTCACCAATCCATACATTATCTTTAATTTCAACTGGTCCCTTAGAATAAAGTGGTCGTTCGAAGGGAGAACAAAGGATTGAATCAGTATCTATTTTTCCGTGATAATGATCTGTAATAAAAACTTTGCTAGCCAACAAAACGCCATTACCGATTGTGATTTGATTAATTGCTCCTACATGGCAATCATGATTTATTCTAACATTATCACCAATCACTATTTTCGGATTAAATTTTAATCCTGAATATTCGTCAATTGCTTCGAGACGAAAACGCAAACCGCAATTAAAATTTTCACCAATTGAAATATATTTTTCTCCATGTAAATAAAAAGGTTTCATTATAAAGAAATTTTTTCCAATTTGATTAAATTGCTTTGAAAACCATAAAGAATAGACGTAATTGCAATAGAACTTGATTTTTCCAGCACTTTTAGGATTTAGAATAGTATAAAATAAGCTAACTAAAAGTCCAAGTATTTTAAAAATAACTTTTTTCATTAGATTTCTTTAATAACAGCATGCCATGCAGTTTTTTTATTTTTAAAAATTAAGTAAGTCCAAATGAAACTTAAAATTGTAAGAATCATATAGCCAAGAGTCATTCCAAAAGAACCAAATTTTTTCCCTAAAACAATCGTAGATATAGAACATAAAATCCCAATTACTATACTCAATATTAGCATGGGTTCTTTTTTATGACAACGAAGGTAAGTTGCCCAAGCATTTATTACATGATTCAAAAATATTGGTATCGTCATAAATAACATCGGAAAAAACGGCAGAAAACGATCAGCGATATTTTCACCTTGTATTTTAATATCAAAATGACGAAATATAAAGATTATCATAAAAAAGAAAGTTAATGCAACAAAATTTAAAAATGATGATTGAATAAGTGTCTTATTAAATAAAGAATCCAGTTCTTTATAATTCATTTTAGAAATTAGGCTCGAAAAAATTGGAACCTTCGTACTTACCCAACTTAAAGTAAACATCAAAATGGAATTCAAAACTGCCAACGTCATTCCCATTTGACCTGCTACTATTGGACCTTCTGTGGCAAAAAGAACAGGATTGAATAATTGAAAAATAAAATACCCACTAATCCAGCTTAAAGCAATTTTCCATTGAAAAGGAAAGATTTCAAGTCGATAGTTCACCTTATAAACATCTATTTTATTCCATATAAAAACTAGCATCTTTTTCTTTTCACTAAATAGAATCCAAATAGGAACTAACAAAAATGCAATTATTGCCGCTAGAGGGCTTGAAAATAATTTAAAGCCAATAAAAAACAAACTAAGAATTAAAAGCAGCTGAACTACCTGCTGTATTAAACGAATTTTGGCCACTTCCTTAATTTTTCCTAATCCTTCCAAAAAAGCTAGAATTGGAGAAATCATTAAAGAAAGTGAAGTTGTAACAGATAAAATCACCCAAGGAATTTGCCATTCGACAACAGTATCATTTTTACCAAATTTATAAAAAAAGCAATAACCCGTTATTAACAAGCCAATAAATAGCAAAATAGCAATAACAGCAAACCATCTTATAGTAAATCGTAACAATGAAGAGAGTCTGGAACTAGCTTCAATTGGTCCAGAAAAACTAACTTTATCTTCCCACTTTAAATTAGCAACTTCATAGGCCACAAACTGAGTAATAATATTAGAAAGACCTAATTCAAAAAAAATCTGAATTGCCAATATACTCCCGAAAGTATAATAATAGCCTTGTTCAACTTTTGATAAAAATTTAGCTACAAAAAGCAAAGTAATAACTCCTCCTCCCGCTTGAATAATTCTTGACAAAACTGTAAATGCAATAGCACCATCAATACCCAATTTGTTCTTCAACAAAAAAATCTTTTTTTTCAATCTTTTTTTTATTATAATTTTTTTTTAATAGCTAATTCTTTTTCATTAGATAATTAATTATAGAAAAAACACATCCAACTAATTACTTTTTAGTCCAACATTAAGTACTTTTACTACTTTTAATTAAAACTAAAAAAGCATGTGTTTTCTTTTTAAGAGCCAATAAATAACTTAAAAAAAGTAATTTAAAGTAACTGTTTTTACCATAATAAACTTGCAGGCTTCCTTTAATGTTTTCCAAATTAAAAGTAAATTCGTTTTTGTTTATTTTAGTATTGTAATACCAAATAATTAAAAAATTAAAAAACAAATCGTCCTTTATTTTTTCAAAAGTTAAAGAAGAAATATGTCCTTTTTCCTTTGTTTGTTCCATCATTTGCAAATAATCCACGGCAAAAGTTCTAAACAAATTATAACCGCCTTTTTGTGGGACTTCCTGATTTTCAAAAAAAACGTAATCATTAATAATAAATAAATCTTTTGAATATTGATTTAGTAATAAAGAAGTGTGAGGAAACATTTTATTAACTTCTAAATCCGACATATTAATAAAATCTTCTTTCCAAATTGAAAATCCGGAACTCCAAGTATTCCAGAATGACAAATCTAAATTAAATGAATTAAAAGAATCATACTTTTTTAATTCCTCTTTGCCGGAATTTTTAAAAAAAACCAGAGGTCTGATTGGTTCATTCTGCTTAATAAAAGAAATCAATTTTGACAAACCTTGACTTGAAAACATAGTATAATTATTATGCAACTTTAAAAACAAACCTTTGCCTAATTTCAAAGCATTTATGGAATTTAAAAAACCTTCACAATCCGTTTTACTATAAACAATATTTGGAAATTGCTCGTAAGATTTCATCAATATTTCTAGCTCTTCATTTTTTGAATTATCAGAGAGAACCACCTCAAAATCAGAATAAGAAACCGTACAGTCAGAAAATATGCTATCTAGAGTATTCTTCAAAATTTCAATCCGTCCGTTAGTAGGGATACATATTGAAAGATATAAATTTGCCATTAACTATTTATTTTTCATTTTAGAGATTTCATAATTATAAAAGTTTTTGATGCCATCCTCGATACAAATTTTAGTGTCTCCAACTATGTCGCAAAATTTCTTTACATTTAATATCATAACCGGAACATCAACAGGTCTTCCTTCTAAATATTCAACTTCGAAATCAGCGACTGAACATTTTTTTAAAATATCAATAATTTCGTTTACAGAATAACCTTTACCACTTCCTATGTTAAAAATTTGATTATTGTCCACATTTTCGATTATTCCAACAACTCCCTTTGCTAAATCTTCAATATTAATATAGTCTCTAACAACAGTACCATCTCCCCAAATCGAAATTTTTTCACCATTTAACAAATGACCTATTGAAGCAGCGATCAATCCTTGTTTACCAAATATATTTTGACCAACACCATAAGGATTGGAAGGCCGTATAATAAGGTAGTTTAAATTTGATATTCTGCCTTCCAATAAAATAGACTCTTCTAATATAAGCTTAGAATGACCATAATATGAAATTGGGTTAGTTTTACTTGACTCACTAAAAATGCCGCTTTTATTTGTCCCATAAACAGTTCCTCCTGAAGAGAAAAAAATAAACCTAACATTTGATTTTGCAAAAAAAGGAAGTAAAGTAATTGTAGGCTTAATTATTATTTCAAATTCATTAAGATAAGCATCGATATCACTTGATGGGATTAAGCTAGAGGCCAAATGCATTACGATATTTATTGAATTATCGACAACAATTTTTTTAACTAACTCTATCTGTTCTAATTTTCCATAAAAAAATGTAACATCATCATTCGTATCATGTATTTTACCTGGTAATTCTAAAACAAATATTTTATATCTTTCTTTTTTTAAATATTTGATAATATTGGATCCAATAAACCCAGTCCCCCCTAACAACAATACATTCTCCATATACTTGATTAATTCAAAATTTCATGAGATGTTAATGTAATTACCCATGACACAAAAAAATAATTAATTTTCACTTAAATCTGTGAATACTTTTTTAAATATTAGAAATAATACACTAAAAAAAACTGCTAAAAAGCTTCCCAGAAAAAGCCCTTTAATTTTACCAAATTTTTCATTGGCTAAAGGTAAAATTGGTCTATCAATAACTTGTATCAAGGGAGTTTCTTTGCGCAAAGTAACCTTAGCCAATTCTGACTGCTTAACCAATTCTGTTAAAATAGCAGTATTTGCTTGTACATCTACTTGTCTTCTTGCTGAAGGCGCTCTTCGAACATTAAGCGCAGGATTCAAATTAAACGTATTATCATTTGCAATAGCTACACCAGTAATTGCACCGTTTAACTCTCCTCGTATTGAATCCACCTGATGCTCCAAAATATCCATATTCAGTCTGGCCTTCTTACTTTTGGTCTCTACATAAAATTTCCCAACCTGTCTAGCTAAAGCTTCACAGAAAAATTTTGCAAATAATTCATTAGTAGAACTAACATCAATACTAATAATTGAAACCTTTTTATCTTTTTGTGAAACAGACAAACCAGTTTTAGATAAATCACTATATAAAACACCTAAAATACTATCCTGATCTCTTGTAAAAAATTTACGATTTGCATTTGGTAAAAATTCAATAGATGCAAGTCTAGGTTTATCATCCCACTTTTTACGCCATTCATTGTTTTGAATGTACATTTCAGCTAACGAAATCAACTTCCCTTTTACTTCCACAGGAGTTAGTAGTGTTTTTTCCACCATAGATCTCGATTTAAATAGTTCAGTCAAATTAGACCCTGTAAAAATTCCACCTCCGCCACTACCTAAGTCTAAACCGAATGAGCTAGCTAATCCTAATGCACCACCCAAACTTCCTCCACTTTTTTCGTCTTCTAAAGCAAACGTTAATGTAGCAGTATATATAGGTTTTTTCACAAAAGAATATGTTATCCCTAAGCTTGCTCCTATTACACCAATTAAAAAAATAGATTTTCTCTTATAATGCAAATAAAAATACCATTCTTTTATTTTTTGGATTAATTCTTTTAAAGAAATTTCATCGTTTTCAATAGTTTTCTTCTCCATTAAAAAATTATTTAAAAGCAGTAACAATTAATAATGCCAAACTAGTAAGTACACTACCAATACTCACCCATTCTCCAGTACTCATCTTTTTAGTTTCGGGCTTTTCCGGAACTACAATTTGAGAATCAGGCTCTACAGTAGGATATGACCTAAAAAACAAAAATGATTTTGTAACGTCGGCTTTACCATTTGGATAAATTATATAGGCTTTTTTCTTCCATCCTTTGCTATCAACACCTCCAACAGCATTGATATAGTATTTAAATCCTTTACCATTTCTATAAGGAATTTCAGAAGTAAGCAAGACATTTCCAGTAACTTTTACTCCTTCATTATAAACAGCAACTTCAATTTCATCGCCCGGAAATAATGTAACATTTGAATAGTGATTTTTATCCTTTACAATTTTCTCCCAGTTTACGGGAATAGTCGCAAACTTTAAATCTTCTTTTAGTTTTTTAGTCAGTTTTTCTTTTAATGTATCATTCTTAGATAAATTCAAATCAATACTTTCGATTTTTTCAATCTGTTCTTCTTTAATAGGTCTTTTAATTTTCATACCATCCAAATTCGCGATCGATGTCAAACCTCCCGCTCGCATAACCACATTATAAACTGTTTCTTTTTTATTTGCCAAAACGTATTTCCCCGGATACCCCACGGCTCCTGAAACAGTAACCATTTGTGGTTTTTCATATACAGCCATTTTACGTACATTGATTACATCAAAAGGTTTTAATATAAAGTTTTTAACTTGTTCGTTATTATCTGCAGTAATTTCTAATTCAATTAATTCGACACGTTTTGGGTCTGTATCATCAATAACATCAGATTTCACCATTCTAGCAATTTCCACTCTTTTTGATGCTGAGCCGGTAAGACCTCCAACTTGGACAACTAAATCATTAAGTGTCAAATTTTCAAAATATTCATACTCACCTGGGTTTTTGACTTCCCCATCAATTGTTACTTTGTATTCTTCTCTAAAATCTAATATAGAATATACCGTTACAATATCTTCTCTTTTTAATTCAATGTCAGCATTTAAATCCCCAGACAATGCACTCCCTAAATCAACATTTACAATTTCAGTGGTTAAATCTGTTTTTAAACGAATAATTCTTGCACGTTTTGTATAGGCATCTTCTTTAAGCCCTTCGGCTCTTGTAATAAGATCTGAAATTCGCATCCCTTCACTAAATGAATAATAATCTGGTCTAAAGACAGCGCCTTCAATTTTGATACGGTTTTCAAAACGATTTAAAATTTTTGTTACTCTAAAAACATCTCCCGACTGTGGAATATAGTTACTATATTCACTTTCATTAATATCATGAACTTTAAATTCTTTTCCTGTTTTTTGCAAAACATTTACAGATGCAGTATAAGCAAACTCGTTAAACCCAGAAGCAAAACTTAATAGATCAGAGAATTTCTCTCCCTTTTTCATTTCGAAGATTCCAGGGCGTTTTACCTCACCTTCAACTATGACTCTATTTGTATAAGCTGGAATTCTAATAACATCATTGTCTTTTAATGTTACATTATCTGATTGATCTCCTTTAACCAAAAATTTATAAATATCAACATTTCTGTAGACCTTATTGTTTCGCAATAACTCAATATTTCGATAACTTCCATTTTTTCCAGGACCACCTGCTAAATGCAATGCATTATAAACCGTGGCTAAAGATGAAATTGAATAATTACCTGGCTGTTTGCCACCAACAATTGTAACTTTAATAGTTCTAATTCCGCTCAAACTAACACTCACCTGTGATTGTCCTGATCTTACTGTACTATAAACTCTTGCAATTGCCGCTTTTATCTTTTGAGTGGCCGCTTCTATTGTCATTCCTGAAACAGCGATTTGTCCGACATAATCAATCGTAACTTTTCCTTCAACACTTACTGGAATGCTAGCATTAAATTCCTGAACTCCGTAAACGCTTACCTGTAATTCATCGCCTGGCCCTAAAACATAATTCATAGGTGTTGCCAATTTTAAATCTGGTTCAAAATTCAAAGTTGGATTATCAAAAAGTTCAGAACCAAAAATTAAAGCGTTTAATGAATCCTTAACCTTGTCATTTTTAATTTTTTCTTGCTTTCTCCCAAACTCAGAATCTTTTTCTGTTTTCTTTAGCTTAGCATCCTTGTCATTATTTTTATCAGAATCTTTAGCAATTTTCTTCTCATATTCTGTAAGCTTAACTCTTAATTTGTTAAACTCAGTTTGCGACATACCTTTTGACAAAGCCATCGGTTCAACTTGATCAAGTGTTGTGTTATTGCTTTTTAGCTGGGCGCTAACTTTTGCTAAATCATCATCTGACATATAATCTACTTTCACAGTACTCAAATCCTTAGACTTAAGCAAATCTTGAGCATGTCCATTATAAGAAATCAATAAAATAAAAAACAATGTAAGAACGTAAGTTATCTTTTTCATTTTCAGCTTTAATTTTAACCTTTATACTTATTTATAAATGAAATATAAAATTATGAATATTGTTTTTGGTAATAATCTTTATAAGCCCCTGAAGTAACATTTTTCAACCATTCCTCGTTACTTAAATACCAATTAATTGTTCTTTCTAGACCTTCTTCAAAAGTTACAGATGGTTTCCATCCTAATTCTTTATTTATTTTTGACGCATCGATAGCATAACGCAAATCATGCCCTGGTCTATCTTTTACATATGTAATTAATTTTTCAGAAGCCCCATTTTCTCTTCCTAATTTACCGTCCATAATTTGGCATAATAACTTAACCAAATCAATATTTTTCCATTCATTAAACCCTCCAATATTATAGGTCTCATGATTTTTACCTTCGTGAAAAACTAAATCAATCGCAATAGCATGATCTTCTACAAAAAGCCAGTCACGTGTATAATTACCATCTCCATAAACCGGCAAAGGCTTATTGTTAATGATATTATTTATAAAAAGTGGAATTAATTTTTCTGGGAAATGGTACGAACCATAATTATTTGAACAATTTGTCAAAACATATGGAAGACCGTAAGTTTCTCCATAAGCCCTCACAAAATGATCTGAACTTGCTTTTGAAGCAGAATAGGGAGAGTTAGGATCATAAGGTGTTGTTTCTGTAAACAAACCTTCAGCACCAAGAGAGCCATATACTTCATCTGTACTAATATGGTAAAATCTTTTTCCTTCAAAATTGCCTTTCCATTGATTCTTCGCTGCGTTCAGTAAATTCATTGTTCCGATAACATTTGTCTTAACAAATGCTAGCGGATCTTCGATAGAACGATCTACATGAGATTCAGCTGCTAGATGCAAAACACCATCAAAATTATGTTCAGAAAAAAGCTCATTAATAAAAGTTTCATCAACGATATCGCCTTTTACAAAAGTATAATTCGGTTGATTTTCAATATCCTTAATGTTTTCAAGATTTCCTGCATATGTCAATGCATCTAAATTAAAAACCTGATATTCTGGATATTTATTTACAAAACGTCTCACAACATGAGACCCAATAAAACCAGCACCGCCAGTTATTAGTATTTTTTTCATTTTTAAATTAAATTTAGTTTAATAGTTCCGAATTTTGTTTTTCTAGCTCACTGTAAATATCTTTTACATCTTGTGAGCTTTCTTTTTGCAAAATTAAATTAGCGGTATCTGTATGAACAAAAATTGTATTTTTTAATCCTAAAAAAGTAGTATGTAAATCACAACCAATAACCATATTTCCATTTTTATCAGTTGGATGTCCTTTTGAAATCAAATAATCATAAACTGACTCAAACGATCCCAAATCAGACCAAGAAAATGAAGCGGGAACAACTTTAATTTTTTTGCTTCGCTCCATTACAGCATAATCAATACTAATAGAAGGAATTTCCATCGATAAATCTAAATCTAGAAAACCATCTTTGCTTGCTTCCCAAACTTCTTTAGATTTCTCATACACATCAAGTTGAAATTGTTTTAATTCATCCAAAAGAACTCCTGCCTTAAAGCAAAACATTCCACTGTTCCATAAAAAATTTCCTCTAGCAATAAACTCTTTTGCTGTAGTTTCGTTTGGTTTTTCGCGAAATGAAATCACTTTGTCTCCTTTCGACTCGATATAACCGTATCCTGTTTCAGGTTTTGTTGGAATAACCCCAAATGTTACGATAAATCCATCATTTGCTTTTGAAATAGCCTCATCAATAGCATTATTATAATTTTCCATTAAATCAATAATATGATCTGAGGGCGTTACAATCAATATATCCTCAGGATCTGAGGCAAATGCTGCAAAAGCAATCGCGGCTGCAGTATTTCTAGGAGTAGCTTCAACAATATTTGTATATGAAGTTTTAGCTTTGGTCATCACTTTTCCACTTAAGTGATGATTATCAACATTTCCTACTACCATAACTTTATTTGCTAAATGACTATTACGATTGACGGTCATTTCAAACAAAGACTTCCCTTCAAATATTTCTAAATATTGTTTTGGTTGGCTTTTACGAGAAAGTGGCCATAATCTGCTACCTACTCCACCAGTTAAAATTACGTGTGTAATTGTTTTTTTTGTACTCATTATTTCTAAATAAAAAAAAGAATCGTAGAAACTATAATCTGTTGTCAGCTATAGCACCTAAGACTCCTTTTACATCGTATAATAAACTATTTTCTTTCTGTAATTCTGGAAAATTTAATTTTAAAAATTCAGCATGAGCGACACCCAATACTATTGCATCAAATTTTTCCTTTGGAATTGAATTTACAGTTTGTAATTCATATTCTTCATGCACCTCTTCTACATTCGCTAATGGGTCAAACACTGTAACTGATATCCCGTATTCAGTCAATGATTTTATAACATCAACAATTTTAGTATTCCTTACATCAGGGCAATTTTCTTTGAATGTTATACCTAACATTAATAGATTAGCTCCATTCACGGAAATACCTTTTTTTATCATCAACTTCACTATTTGTGAAGCTACATATTCACCCATACTATCATTTAAACGTCGTCCTGCCAAAATTATTTCAGGATGATAGCCAAATTCTTGAGCTCTTTGTGCTAAATAGTAAGGATCAACTCCAATACAATGTCCTCCAACCAAACCTGGTTTAAAAGGCAAAAAATTCCATTTTGTAGCTGCCGCAGCCAATACTTCTTGAGTATCAATATTCATTAAATTGAATATTTTGGCTAGCTCATTTACAAAAGCAATATTAATATCTCTTTGAGAATTTTCTATAACTTTTGCTGCCTCAGCGACTTTTATTGTTGGCGCTAAGTGCGTTCCTGCAGTAATTACCGATTTGTATAAAGCGTCTACTTTTTGGCCAATTTCTGGAGTTGAACCAGAAGTAACTTTTAAAATTTTTTCGACAGTATGTTCTTTATCTCCTGGATTTATTCTCTCTGGTGAATATCCTGCATAAAAATCAACATTCAATTTAAACCCAGAGATTCGTTCCAAAACTGGCACACATTGTTCTTCTGTAACACCTGGATAAACAGTAGATTCATAAATTACAATATCTCCACGCTTTAAAACTTTTCCGACTGATTCACTCGATTTATATAGTGGAGTCAAATCAGGGCGATTATTTCTATCGACTGGAGTTGGAACTGTAATAATAAAATAATTACAATTTGCAATATCCTCACGTTTGCTTGTACAAAATAATCCTATTTCAGAAGCAGGTTTATCAACTAATACTTTTTGCAAATCATTTTGATCAACTTCTAATGTTGAATCAATCCCAGATTTTAAACTCGTAACTCGTGATTCATTAATATCGAATCCAACAACTGGATATTTTGTAGCAAACAATCTTGCTAAAGGAAGACCAACATAACCTAAACCAATAACAGCTATTTTTATGTTTTCGTTCATTTAAAAAATATTAGCATTAATCATTACAACACATGGCTTCGCCATTCCAAGTCCCATTTATTTGCTCGGTTTACTAAAAAAAAGTGTATTCTCGGCAAATATAACATAATAACTCAATTTATTCAATACGGTTTCCCGTAATACTAGTAAAACAAAAAAATAAGAAAATTTTTAAAACTCCAACTAACTATTTATCAGCATGTAAAAAAATACATTGTAAAAAAAAACAGAAAATAAAATCTCAGATTCGAGCTCTTTTATTTTCTGTTTTTATTTTTTTTAGTTAAAAACTACTTATATTTTATCTTGAGAACACATCCCATAGACTCTAAAACCAAAATATAATGTGTTTTTGAGACTTCTTGCACAATTGCATCTTGATTAGTGAAAGCTCCAGATTCTAATTTTATTCTATCTCCAACTTGAATTGATGACACCGAAACATCACTAACATTTGTCGCTTTCAAACTAGATTTTATTATATTAATTTCCTCATCCCGAACAATTGCAGGTTTACCTAGCCAAAACAAATATCGTACAACACCGGGAATATTGAAAACTGAATTCCGATCTATTTCTGAAAGCTGCACAAAAACGTATGAATTAAAAAGTGGAACTTCGACCTTCTTCTTTCTGTCTGACCATTGCTTAACCTGCGTAATTACTGGACAATAACATTCAACCCCAATTTGCGTAAGTCTCTCTGCAACTTTTTTTTCCCATTTGGGTTTCGTATAAAGCACGTACCAATTCATAACTCTAATTTATTGAAATAAAATCTGCATCATTATCTCCATCATTAACTTTATATTAAATTTTACTTCAATATCAATTTGTAATTAAGAACCTATTCCTTTATAAATAAATCCAATTGTTTCTAATTCTTTTGCATCCAATATATTTCTTCCGTCAAACAAAAAGGCAGGCTTATGCATAGAATCATATATCTTTTGCCAATCATAAGACACAAATTCATCCCATTCTGTTAGAACTGAAATTGCATGCGCACCTTTACACGCTTCGTAAGGATCAGCAAATACACTTAAGGCCTTATTATTTTCTTCACTTGATCTTGTTTGCAAATAATCCAAATCGTTTAACATTTTGCTTTGCGAAACTTTAGGATCATACACTGAAATATGTGCCTGCTCATTAATTAAATCATCAGCGACATATATAGCTGCCGATTCCCTAGTGTCATTAGTATCTTTTTTAAAGGCCCATCCTAAAAAAGTGATCTTCTTATCTGCAACGGTATTATACAACGTCTGAACTATCTTATTAGAAAATCTCCTTTTTTGATGATCATTCATTATGATTACCTGCTCCCAATAATCAGCCACTTCATTTAGCCCATAAGATTTTGCGATATATACTAAATTCAAAATATCTTTTTGAAAACAAGAACCTCCAAATCCTACGGAAGCTTTTAAAAACTTCGGCCCAATTCGGCTATCCATTCCAATGGCTTTTGCCACTTCACTCACATCAGCTCCTGTTTTTTCACACAGCTCAGACATTGCATTTATTGAAGAAATTCTTTGTGCCAAAAAAGCATTTGCTGTTAACTTCGATAATTCTGATGACCAAACATTAGTTGTCAAAATTTTAGCTTTTTCAACCCAATTTGCATAAACATCGACCAAGGCATTAATAGCAACTTCGCCTTCAGGTGTTGTGTCTCCTCCAATTAAAATACGATCTGGATTTAACAAATCAGTAACTGCAGTACCTTCCGCTAAGAATTCTGGATTTGACAAAATTTGAAATTGCACACCATTACCAGTGTTGTCCAAAATACTTTTTATAGCTTCTGCAGTCCTTACCGGTAAGGTTGATTTTTCTACAACTATTTTATTCTCTTTGGCGACTTTAGCGATTTGTCTAGCACATAATTCGATATATTTCAAATCAGCAGCCATTCCTTTTCCTTTTCCGTAAGTTTTAGTTGGAGTATTTACCGATATAAAAATTACTTGAGCTTCATCGATTGCCTTTTCAACATCGGTTGAGAAGAATAGATTTCGTCCTCTGGCTTCTGCTACGATTTCAGACAAACCTGGTTCATAAATCGGAATATTTTCTGTGTTAGGATCATTCCAATCTTTAATTCTTTGCTCGTTCAAGTCGACAACTGTGACTTGAATATGTGGACATTTTTGAGCAATAACTGCCATAGTTGGACCTCCAACATAACCCGCACCTATGCAACAAATTTTTGTAATTTTCATTTATTCTACTATTATCTAAGTCTATTTTTCTTTTAAATTATTCCAGTACCAATTTACCGCTTCTTTTAAACCTTGTTCCAAAGAATATTTTGGATTATAACCCAACATATTTTTTGCTTTCTCAATACTGGCCAATGAATGTGGAATATCGCCCGCTCTATTTTCACCATAAATAATTTGAACATCGGCAATTTTCGAATCAAATTGGGAAAGGTATTTTTTTAAATATCCTACTAAATCATTCAATGTATTGCGCTCACCGTATGCCGTATTGTAAACGGTATTGATAGCAGCAACATTTTTGATTTTCATTGCCAATTCATTCATTTGAATTACATTTTCAATGTATGTAAAATCTCTTGAATAATTTCCGTCACCATTTATAATTGGGCTTTCGTACTTCATCAACTGCATAACAAATTTTGGAATTACCGCTGCGTAAGCACCTTGAGGGTCTTGTCTTCTTCCAAAAACATTAAAATAACGTAATCCGATAGTTTCCAAACCGTATGTTCTGCTGAAAATTTCAGCATACAATTCATTTACATATTTTGTGATAGCATAAGGAGATAAAGGCTTACCGATTACATCCTCAACTTTAGGCAATCCAACGGAATCTCCATAAGTTGAAGAACTAGCCGCATAAATAAAACGTTTTACTTTTTCATCTCTAGAGGCAACCAACATATTCAAAAATCCGGAGACATTTACGTCATTTGTCATAATAGGATCATTTATTGATCTAGGAACAGACCCAAGAGCTGCCTGATGCAAAACATAATCAACTCCTTGTACAGCTAAAACGCAATCAGCCAAATTTCGGATATCGCCTTCAATTAATCTGAAATTTGGGTTTTCTATAAATCCATCCAAATTATGGCGATGTCCTGTTGAAAAATTATCCAGACAAATTACTTTATTTCCAAGTGCCAAAAAGTACTCGCATAGATTTGAACCAATGAATCCAGCACCTCCAGTAATTAAAATAGTATTTTGAATTGATATTTCCATTTAATCAAATTTATTTCTTCATCAATTTATTAAAAAAGGCTTTAACTGATTTTGACTTTTTTTCATCTTCAAGATATCCGTTTGAATAATCTCCGTAACCATATCCATATCCGTACCCAGACCCATATTTTGCCTTATTTTCATATCCGTTTAAAACAATACTCGCGTTACTCAACTCACCTCTTTTGACCCTTGTATTTAGCAACGTAATCATGTCTTTTTTAGTGTAATTCTGCCTTACAATGTATAAAGTAACATCTGAATATTGAGATAATTCCAGAGCATCTGACACTAAACCTACTGGCGGTGTGTCTAAAATGACATAATCATATTTTGCTTTTAATTCCTCAATCATTTCGCGCATAGCATCACTCAATATCAACTCTGATGGATTTGGCGGAATGGGACCAGAAAGTATAACATCAAGATTTGGAATCTGAGTTGAATTCGTAATTTCAGCAAGGCTATTTTGTTTAATCAAATAATTCACAACTCCAGTTTGATTGACTAAACCAAACTCGTCTGCGAGTCTTGGTTTTCTTAAATCCAAACCTATAATAACAGTTTTCTTTTCGCTTAACGCAAAAACTGTAGCGATATTTATAGAGCAAAATGTTTTTCCTTCTCCACTTATTGAAGACGTAATCATCAAAGTTTTTGCCCCACTAACCTGCTGTTTTTTATACAAAAACTGCAACGAAGATCGTATTGCTCTAAATGATTCGGATAGAGCTGATTTTGGTTTATCAAAAACAGCTAGGTTAACACCACCCTTATTTAATCCAACTACACCAATTATTGGGATTTGAGTTAGCTTAGTAACTTCTTCTGTATTTTGAATGGAATTATTAATAAAGAAAATCAGTAAAACCACTGAAAGTGGAATAAGAATTCCTAAAAACAAGGCCAATATATAATTTACTGAGGTCTTTGGCCCAACCAACACTCCATTAATGCCTTTAGCTGGATCAATAAAGTGAATATCAGACAAATTCGATGCTCTTACGATTTCAGCTTCATTTCGCTTCTGCAAAAACGACGTATAAATATTATCATTTAAATCATATTTCCTTTTGATTTTCAACAATTCCTGTTGGTCTTCTGGCAATCTTTTTGCTGTGTTTTCAGCCTCCGCAATTTTAGCATTTACTAATGATAAATCATACAATAAAGATGCTTTTGCAGAAGCAATATTCTCAAGCAAAACACTTTTTATTGCCTCCATTTGATTATCAAAATCTTTGAAAATCTTATCACTCTTTACAGCATAAGCCATTTCTGATCTTTGTGCAGAAAGGGCAATTAATTTCGAAATATTTGCCACAATATTAGGATCATCAATTCCCGCTACAGATGGCGCTGGTAATCTTGAATAATCAACACTATTGTTAAGATAAGCTTTTAAAGAATTATAATACGTAATTTTTCTAGCAACCTGATCTTTCTGAGTGTCAAAATCCATAATCTTATTAGAAAACTTATCAGCACTGCCTTCTAGTTCATAGATATTCTTATCTTTTCTAAATGATTTCAACTCATTTCCAGTTTGTTTTAATTGCGCCTCCATTGCAATAAGTGTACTGTCTATGAACTTTATTGTATTAGTTGCAAATTGGTTTTTCCCATCAAGCTGAATCTTGATCAACATTTTAACGGTTGAATTCAAATATTCAACAAGTCTAGCCTTATTTGTTCCTTGCATGCTCAATGTCAATATCGAGCCTCCTTTATCGTCAGAATTTACATTGATTCCTTTGTAACGAGAAACAGTTCCGTCAAAATCATTAAACTTTACATAATATTCATTTCCTTTATACAGGCCTGGGTTGTCGTTGATTTGAAGCTTCCAGTTTAAAAAAGGTAAAGAAACCCTCTCTCCAACTTTATATCTTTTTATAAATTCGACCGGTTGAACCGCTGTATTCGAATATGAATTTTCAGCATAATTAATTAGCGAAACAGAATTACTTTCAAATGGTATACGAACTTCATATACATTTTCACTAATAAACTTAATTTTAATTAATGTGTTTGCTAGTTGTCCTCTAGATTTATCAATATCAACATAAAAAGGTACTTCGCCATAAGAGTCAATCAAATTGTACTTCCCCATGGTCAAATAATCAATATAATACTGTAATTTACTAACTACTAACTCATTATGAGATCTTGATTGCAATATGGTTGTGATTCCATTAACTTGATCTGAAATTCCTCCCCAGTTGAAAACTAAACTAGTATTTGAAGTAAAAAACGGATTGCTTTCTTCTTTAATTGAAATCAAAGTCTGCATTCCGTAAATTTTTTCTTTACGGATATTTACCTGATAAGCGATTGTAAACGCAATAACCAAACTGATTAAAAACCATTTCCAATAACTGAGAATTTTCAGCAACAAACCTTTAAAATCAAAACTTGACTGATTTTCAAAAATCGAAAAATCTTTTATATCTAACATTTTCTAAGTCTAATTATAGTTTTGATAATTATTTGATAATCAAATAAACAGTTGTTGCCAATGATAATAGAGTAATAATAGTTCCAATCGATTGAATTCCTGTCTGTCCAGTTCCCCACGTTTTTTGACGCAAAGGCTTAACATAAATATAATCGTTTGGCTGTAAATAATAATAGGACGATTTCATAACGTTGACATCAGTAAGATCAATCTCATTCATTTGCACACCTGTAGGTGTTTGACGAATTATGGTAACTTCTTTTCTATTTCCCACAGTATTAATGTCTCCTGCATTTGCAACAGCTTCCATAATATTCACATGCTCCTGAAACAGCGTTTTTGTCCCTGTACTTCCAACTTCACCGTTAATTGTGTATCTAAAACCCGCTAATTTTACTGTCACGAAAATATTTGCGTCTGTTTTAAAATATTCTTCAAGCAGTTTTTTTTCAATCATCACTCGAACTTCTTCCAAAGTGTAACCAATGACATTTATTTCGCCCAAAATTGGAATTCTAATGTTTCCATGGTCATCAACGGTAAAACCATCAAAATATAAAGCTGCCTCTGACTTACCTGTTGTCAGACTTGTAGTCTCAGTTTTATTGAAAATTGAAACCAATTTAGGATCTATAGCTTTCAAATTAATACTCAAAACATCATTAACCTGAAGTCTGTAAGGCTTGGCTTGCACAGCCGCAACAGTATTTGCTTCCTCTGAAGTATTTTTATCCTGCAGATACACCAAATCTTTAATGGGGATACATGAAGTAAAAAGTGTACTGATCAACAGCAGCATATAAAAGCTCTTTTTTGTCATTTTTAAAAATTTATCGCAAATATAGTTTTTCATTTATTCACCAGAAAATCTATATTTTATTTGGGGTTTTATTTAATTATTTTTGAATGTTTTTTCAAATGGAACACGGTGCAAGATACTTCTTCCAAGCGTAACTTCATCTGCATATTCCAACTCATCTCCAACAGATATTCCTCTTGCAATTGTCGAAATTATAATTTGACATTCTGCAATTTGCTTATAGATATAAAAATTGGTTGTGTCGCCTTCCATAGTTGAGCTAAGCGCAAAAATAATCTCTCCTACTTTTCCAGATTTGACTTTTTCGACCAAACTCGAAATATTCAACTGGCTTGGGCCGACACCTTCAATTGGCGAAATTTTTCCTCCCAGTACATGATAAATTCCTTTATACTGTCCTGTATTTTCAATGGCCATAACATCGCGAATGTCTTCAACAACACAAATAGTCTGATGATTTCTTGACGCATTGGCACAGATTTCACAAATTTTTGTATCTGAAATATTATGGCAGTTTTCACAAAATTTAATATCCTCGCGCATATTTAAAAGTGCTTGCGACAAAAAGCCCGTTTGCTCTTTTGGCTGCTTAAGCAAATGAAGAACCAATCGCAAAGCTGTACGCTTGCCAATACCCGGCAATTGCGACATTTCGTTAACCGCTTTCTCTATTAATTTTGATGAAAATTCCATGACGACAAAAGTAACATTTTTAACGGTATAAGAGCCTTTCAGGCAATTAAATTCAACGCTAAAAAAGGCAGGAATCAATCTTATTTCTATCTGCCCATAAAAAACAAAACTTTCCAACATTATTGGAAAGTTTTTAAAAACGTTTTTTTTCAATTAATATTGGTTTGTTGCCAATAAAACTAATGTACAAGCAACTTCAACTTCAATATTATTTAATTCTAATAATTGATATAATTCAGGATTTTCAGTTCCGGGGTTAAAAATTACTCTTTTTGGTTGCGCTTCAATAATGTAATTGTAATAATCACGTTGACGATTTGGGTTTAAATACAAAGTTACAGTGTCAATATTTTTTACCGGAATTGCTTTTGTATGAATTTTAACGCCAGCAACTTCTCCTGTATTTTGACCAATTGCCAACACCGTGTGCCCTTTTTGAGTAAGCATATTTATAGCCCTAAATGCATAACGATCTGGTTTTGTTGTAGCACCAAGAAGCAAAGTTTTTTTGTTTTTCATCTTTTTAAAATATTTCACAAAAGTAGCTAAAAAGAATGAGCTTAGCTTGCTTTATAAATTCAGAATATTGACTCTAAAAAACCAATAAGATAATGCAATTTTACACGTCAATATAAAAATTTGACTACATTTACTCCACTAACAAAAACTTTATGGATTTATTCATCTACTTATTTGCTGCACTTTTTTCAGTATTAAACCCAATTGGCACAGTACCAATTTTTGTTGGATTGACGCAACACGATTCACAAAAAGAACGATCCAGAATTTCACTGTGGACAGCTATTAATGTGGGTATAATTTTATTGGTCTCTTATTTTATAGGACAATATGTTTTAACTTTTTTTGGAATCAGCATTGATGCACTTCGAATTGCCGGCGGAATTGTGATTGTAAATTCAGGGTTTTCATTATTGTCAGGAAAATTCAATAAGAAGCGAGGGATCAATAAAAAGATCGAAAACGAAGCCCAGCAGCGAAACGACATTGCATTAACACCATTAGCAATTCCGATGCTTGCCGGTCCTGGATCAATGTCGTTGTTAATAGCATTCTATCAGGAACATCATCAAATGGAGGAAATCATTTTTTCATGTCTTGCTATTTTAGCCATTGCTATAGTCATTTTTGCAATTCTAAAAAGCGCACACTATCTTGCCAGAATACTTGGTGCATCAGGAATTGTGGCAATTTCAAGAATTGTTGGTTTTATTGTAATTTCGATCGGAATTCAATATATCGTAAGTTCAATCGTAAATATTATTAAAGGGAATTTTTAATATGAATCACTCTTTTAAACATAAAAAAAAGGGATAAAACTTGAAGCTTTATCCCATTTTTATTTTTATTTAGAAACCTAATTTTAATTTCTCGGCAAAAACACTTCAGCCATCATGCATCTTGCACTTCCGCCTCCGCAAGCTTCGATCGTATCTAAACTTGAGCTCAAAATTTCAGCATGTTTTTCTAATTGTGCTATCTGCTTTGGAGTCAAACTCTGGTGGGCCGATGCACTCATGACAATATATTTTTTATCATTTGCTCCTCGAACCTCCAACATATTACCAGCAAAATTATTAACCTGATCTTCTGTAATCAAAATAATTTCTTTGTTATCATCTTTCAAATTATCCAAGACCATTTTACGTTCTTTTTTGTCGTCGATGCAATCTGCACAAATAACAGCGAAAGTTTCTCCTAAACACATCATCACATTGGTGTGATAAATTAGTTTTCGCTCTCCATCTACAGTTTGAAAAGCTTCAAAAATTACTGGAGCATAATCAAAATCTTCGCAAAATTCAATAAACAACTCTTCATCAGCACGAGGCGATAATGCGCAATATGCTTTTGCATTGGCACGATCTAAAAGCAGACTTCCCGTTCCTTCTAAAAAATAACCATCATCTTCTGCAGATGTATAATCCATTATATTAGAAATCTCAAAACCTTTTTCTTCCAAAGTATCTAAAATATCTTCACGACGTTCTTGACGTCTATTTTCAGCAAACATTGGATAAAGCGCCACATCACCATTTTCATGAAACGAAACCCAGTTGTTCGGAAAAATACTATCTGGAGTATCTGTTTCCAATGTATCTTCTATAACGGTTACATCAACTCCTACCGCACGAAGTTTTTCAACAAAAGCGTCAAATTCTTGCTGTGCTTTTGCATTAACAGTACTTGGCAAAAGTCCGTCCAATACTTTTTGATAATAATTATTTACAGCTGTCTGTTCATTCATTCTGAATGCAACAGGCCGAATCATCACGATTGCATTAGTTGTTTGTTTCATTTTTTATGTTTTTTGTTTCAAGTTTTAAGTTTCAGGTTTCATGTCCTCCAAAAAACCTGAAACTTGAAACTCAAAAAACTTTTTTTAGTCTCTAATCAATGGCAAAGTTGAACATCTCAACAATCCTTCTTGTTTTGCAATTTCAGCGTATGGAATTTCTTCAACAGTAAAACCTTTTTCGCGAAGCCAGTTATTCAATCTTGTAAAATTCTTTTCAGAAACTACAACATTTTCATCAATTGAAAATACGTTCGAAAACATGTTGTACATTTCATTTCTTTCAATATGAAACAAATTTTCCTTCCCAAAAAGCTTCACTAAATAGAGATAATCAGCTTCTTCACGGAAACCTCTTTTATAAATAATACCTTTATCTTTTCCAACAGGCTGGAAACAACAATCTAGGTGCAATGCATTATCACGAGCTTCCAACTTAGACTTCACTAAATCAAATTCCTTAACAATTTTATTCGGAAACAATTCTTTGATATAATTTACACCATGCATATTGGTTCTTGCTGTAATGTAGTCTTTATAATCACTTCCTTTATAAGTTCCAATAAAAATATGATCGTTCCAAAGCATTACATCTCCTCCTTCAATATGAACTTCTTCTGGCGGACGCACCACTTTTAACGGGTCAATTTGATCTATTACATATTGAATTGCATCCAACTCTCGTTCGCGATCTGGAAGAATATTCGATTTTACAAAAATATCATCAATTACAAACCCAATATCTCTAGCAAATATTTGATTGTAATTTTCGATCATTTCCGGACGATAAACAGTTACATCATATTTCTGAAAAACAGCATTAAAAGCATCCATTTCAGCAACCATATCTTTTTCTACAGGATAAGTTCCTGCCTTAATATGTTCCAATGACTTAGGATCATAAGCTTCCTCGAGTGTTGGAGTCGGCCCATTATGAACAGCAGAACCCAAAACTACGGCGCGAAGCCGCGATGTTTCGTTCTTTACATTTAATTGCAACATAACTCTATTATATTTTGAGCAAATATAAAAAAAGCTTCACAGTTAAGTGAAGCTTTCGTTTTTTATTTATTAGACTTGAACTCTCTTAAAGGATGTCCAGTATAAATTTGTCTTGGTCTTCCAATTGGCTCTTTGTTTTCACGCATTTCTTTCCATTGTGCGATCCAACCTGGCAATCTTCCAATAGCAAACATTACTGTAAACATATCTGTTGGAATTCCTAAAGCTCTGTAAATAATTCCAGAGTAGAAATCAACATTTGGATATAAATTTCTTGATTTGAAGTATTCATCTTCAAGAGCTGCTTTTTCTAATTTTCTAGCGATATCTAAAATCGGATCTTCAACACCTAAAGTTTCTAAAACTTCAGTAGCTGCTTTTTTGATAATTTTTGCTCTTGGATCGAAGTTTTTGTAAACTCTATGTCCGAATCCCATTAAACGGAATGGATCATTTTTATCTTTTGCTTTCGCCAAGAATTTATCAGTATCTCCACCGTCTTTGTTGATTTCTTCCAACATTTCAAGTACAGCCTGATTTGCTCCTCCGTGAAGAGGCCCCCAAAGTGCTGAAACTCCAGAAGAAATAGAAGCAAATAAACCAGCGTGAGATGAACCAACCATTCTTACTGTAGATGTAGAACAGTTTTGTTCGTGATCTGCGTGAAGAATAAACAATTTATCTAATGCCGCTACAACAACAGGGTTTGCGCTATACGGACCTGTAGGCAATTGGAACATCAATTGCATAAAGTTCTCAACATATCCTTTTGTATTGTCATAATAATTCAATGGGTAGCCCATTGATTTTCTGTATGTCCAAGTTGCAATAACTAAAAATTTAGCCATTGTTTTGCAAATTGCCTCATACATTTCTTTTTCATTATCAACATTAACTGCTTTTGGGTTGAAAGCAGTCAAAGCGCTTGTCAAAGCAGATAATACTCCCATTGGGTGAGCTGTTTTTGGGAAACCGTCAATGATATTTTTCATTTCTTCGTTTACTAAAGAATGTTTTTTAATACCATTTTCAAATTGCTCCAATTCTGCTGCTGTTGGCAATTCTCCAAAAATCAAAAGATAAGACACTTCTAAAAAGCTAGCTTTTTCAGCTAAATCTTCGATTGAATATCCTCTGTAACGTAGAATTCCTAATTCACCATCCAAGAAAGTGATTTCACTTGTACAAGATCCTGAGTTTTTGTAACCCGGATCAATTGTAATAATACCTGTTAAATCTCGTAATTTGTTAATATCGATAGCTGATTCATTTTCGCTCCCTGTGATAACCGGAAGTTCAATTTTCTTACCATCTACTTCTAATGTAGCTATTTTTGACATAATATAATCGGAAATAATTCTATAAAATAATAATTTATCAAATCTAAGGAATTTAAGACTAACTAAAAAAAGAATACTGCTATGAATTTGTTAAAACTCCAAAAAAAAACCATCCGCCGTGGCGGATGGTTTAAAATCAATATATAACTAGTATAATTATTTAATTTTGAAAGCGTTTAAACCTGGGAAATAAGCAGTACTTCCTAATTCTTCTTCAATTCTCAATAATTGATTGTATTTTGCCATACGATCAGAACGAGAAGCCGAACCAGTTTTAATTTGCCCACAGTTTAAAGCAACTGCAAGGTCAGCAATTGTATTATCCTCAGTTTCTCCAGAACGGTGAGACATAACTGAAGTATATCCAGCGTTTTTCGCCATGTTTACAGCAGCAATAGTTTCAGTCAAAGTACCAATTTGGTTTACTTTTACCAAGATTGAGTTAGCAATTCCTTTTTCGATACCAGTTGACAAACGAGCAACGTTAGTTACGAATAAATCATCACCTACTAATTGAACTTTATCTCCAATTTTTTCAGTTAAAGCTTTCCATCCATCCCAGTCATCTTCGTACATACCGTCTTCGATAGAGATAATTGGATATTTAGCTGCAAGTTCAGCTAAGTATTCAGCTTGCTCAGCAGAAGTTCTGATTTTTCCTGTTTCTCCTTCAAATTTAGTGTAATCGTATTTCCCGTTTACATAAAACTCAGAAGCTGCACAGTCAAGAGCAATCATGATTTCGTCACCGAAAGAATATCCAGCTTTTTCAACTGCCAATTTAATCGTATCTAAAGCATCTTCAGTTCCACCAGCCAAGTTTGGAGCAAAACCTCCTTCATCACCTACAGCAGTACTTAAACCTCTATCGTGTAACACTTTTTTCAAGTTGTGGAAAATTTCAGTTCCCATTTGCATTGCATGTGTAAAAGAAGTTGCTTTTACAGGGAAAATCATAAACTCTTGGAATGCGATAGGCGCATCAGAGTGAGAACCTCCATTGATGATGTTCATCATTGGAACAGGCAATGTATTAGCAGAAACTCCACCTACATATCTGTACAATGGCAAACCAAGTTCGTTAGCAGCAGCTTTTGCAGCAGCCAAAGAAACACCTAAAATAGCGTTAGCTCCTAATTTAGATTTGTTTGGAGTACCATCCAAATCAATCATTAATTGGTCAATTGTGTTTTGTTCGAAAACAGAAGTCCCAACTAATTCTTCAGCAATAATAGTATTTACATTATTCACTGCATTCAAAACACCTTTTCCTAGATAAGCTTTACCTCCATCACGTAATTCAACAGCTTCGTGCTCTCCAGTTGATGCTCCAGATGGAACAGCAGCTCTACCTAAAACTCCATTTTCAGTTACTACGTCAACTTCAATAGTAGGATTACCTCTAGAATCAAGAATTTGTCTTGCGTGAACTTTAATTATAATACTCATTATTTTTGTTTTTTATTAATAAATTATATTTTTTTTTCGAAATTATAAAAATATTTAATACTAAAAACGCATTCTAGACATTAAACACCTTTATTTATTAACTACATCGTTTTAGACTTTGCTAGTTTTAATATTCCCTACAAATTGGTCAAATAAATATGACGAATCGTGTGGTCCTGGACTAGCCTCTGGGTGATATTGAACTGAAAAACAATTCTTATTTTTCATTCTCATTCCCGCTACTGTACCATCATTTAAGTGAACATGCGTAATTTCAAGCTCAGGGTGATTCTCCAACTGCTCTCTCTTAACGGCAAACCCGTGGTTTTGAGAAGTTATTTCACCTTTTCCTGTGATAATATTTTTAACTGGGTGGTTAATTCCTCGGTGTCCGTTAAACATTTTGTAAGTTTCAACACCATTTGCCAAACCAATAACTTGGTGTCCTAAACAAATTCCGAACAAAGGTTTATTAGCCGCTAAAATTTCTTTTGCAACTTGAATCGCTCCAAACAAAGGATCTGGATCGCCAGGTCCGTTTGACAAGAAATATCCATCAGGATTAAACTCTGACATATCTTGGTAAGTTGAATCAAAAGGATAAACTTTAATATAGCAATCTCTTTTTGCAAGATTTCTCAAAATGTTCTTTTTGATACCAAGATCTAAAGCTGAGATTTTATAAGTAGCATTTTCATCACCGACAAAGTAAGGCTCTTTAGTCGACACTTTAGAAGCCAATTCTAAACCTTCCATGTTTGGCACATTTGCCAATTCTTTCTTCAAATCCTCGATTGACGTTCCATCTGTACAGATAACAGCATTCATTGCACCATTATCACGAATGTAACTTACAAGTGCGCGTGTATCAACATCAGAAATACAGATTAAATTTTGTTTAGCAAAATAATCTTCTAAACTTCCAGAAGCATTTTCTCTAGAATAATTAAAACTAAAGTTTTTACAAACCAAACCGGCAATTTTAATACTATCAGATTCAACTTCAGAATCATTAACGCCATAGTTTCCGATATGTGTATTTGTAGCAACCATTATTTGTCCGAAGTAAGAAGGATCAGTAAAAATTTCCTGATACCCTGTCATTCCTGTATTAAAACAAACTTCACCGAAAGTTTTACCGCTAATTCCGATAGATTTTCCGTGAAAGATTGTTCCGTCACTAAGTAATAAAATGGCGCTTTGTCGTGTTGTGTATTTCATTATTTAATTTGTATTGTTTTTTAATCAAGTTATAAAACCGAAATAAAGGTTTTAAGTATAATTAGATATTTTGCAAATTTACTTCTTTAAAATAGCCCTTCCAAGATTTTTTAAAACTTTCATTCGTAAAAATAAAACCTATCATTTTAAATAAGTTACATTTTTGCAGTTTGAAAAAAATCAAAAAAAAAGGATAAACTAAAAATTAGTTTATCCTTGATTTTTATAGAATGATTACTTTCATAATTATTCAGAAGCTTCAGTAGTCGTTTCTGTTTCAGCAGCAGGAGCTTCTGGAGCAACAGTTTCAGCTTTTTTAGCTTTACCACCACGACGGCTTTTCGCTTTTTTAACTTCTTTTTTACCTCCGTTGTAAAGTTCATTGAAGTCAACAAGTTCGATCATCGCCATATCAGCGTTATCTCCCAAACGATTTCCAACTTTAATGATACGAGTGTATCCTCCTGGACGGTCTCCAACTTTAGCAGCTACATCTCTGAACAAATCTGTTACAGCATATTTGCTACGCAAGTAAGCAAAAACAATACGACGATTGTGAGTCGTATCTTCTTTTGATTTTGTGATTAAAGGCTCAACAAATTGTTTAAGCGCTTTAGCTTTAGCAACAGTAGTGTTAATACGTTTGTGCTCGATAAGAGAACAAGCCATATTAGCCAACATAGCTTTTCTATGTCCGGTCTGTCTGCTTAAGTGGTTGAATTTTTTTCCGTGTCTCATGACGTGTTTTTTTTATCTTCATCTTGCTACGATCCAGTATGGAGAGCAAAATATGAAGTAAATTATTCTTTATCTAATTTGTATTTAGCTAAATCCATTCCGAAAGTCAAATTCTTCACTGCAACAAGTTCATCAAGTTCAGTTAAAGATTTTTTACCGAAATTACGGAATTTCATTAGGTCATTTTTATTGAACGATACTAAATCACCAAGTGTATCAACTTCAGCCGCTTTCAAGCAATTTAATGCTCTTACAGATAAATCCATATCAACAAGCTTAGTTTTAAGCAATTGTCTCATATGCAATGACTCTTCATCATACGATTCTGTTTGTGCAATTTCGTCAGCCTCAAGTGTAATTCTTTCATCAGAGAATAACATGAAATGGTGAATTAAAACTTTAGCAGCTTCAGTAAGAGCATCTTTTGGATTGATAGAACCATCAGTTTTGATTTCAAAAACTAATTTTTCGTAATCTGTTTTTTGCTCTACACGGAAATTTTCGATTGCATATTTTACATTTTTTACCGGAGTAAAAATAGAATCTGTAAAAATCGTTCCAATTGCAGCATTCTGTTTTTTGTTCTCTTCAGCAGGCACGTATCCTCTACCTTTTTCGATTGTTAAATCGAAATTCAATTTGATTTTAGAATCTAAATTACAGATAACAAGGTCTGGATTTAGAACTTGGAAACCTGAAATAAATTTTTGAAAATCACCTGCTGTTAATTGATCTTTACCAGAAACAGAAATTGTAACTGCTTCATTATCGATATCTTCAATCTGACGTTTGAAACGTACTTGTTTTAGATTAAGGATAATTTCGGTAACATCTTCAACAACACCTGAAATAGTAGAAAACTCATGATCTACACCTTCGATACGAACAGATGTAATTGCATAACCTTCTAACGCTGAAAGCAAAACTCTTCTAAGTGCATTACCAACTGTCAATCCGTAACCAGGCTCTAAAGGTCTAAACTCAAATTTACCTTCAAAATCGGTTGAATCGATCATGATAACTTTATCGGGCTTTTGAAAATTAAATATTGCCATAAATTTCGACTAAGTCAATTATTATTTGTTGTACAACTCTACGATTAATTGTTCTTTAATGTTTTCTGGAATTTGAAGTCTCGCAGGAACAGAAACGAAAGTTCCTTCTTTAAGATCATTGTTCCAAGTAATCCATTCATAAACATGACTTGAATTTGATAAAGAACGTTCGATAGCTTCTAAAGATTTAGATTTTTCACGAACTGCAACTTTATCACCAGGCTTAAGGTGGTAAGAAGGAATATTAACAACCTCTCCATTTACAGTAATGTGTCTGTGAGAAACGATTTGACGCGCACCTCTTCTAGATGGAGCAATTCCCATTCTAAAAACAACATTATCTAATCTTGCTTCGCATAATTGTAATAAAACTTCACCAGTAACTCCTTTAGTAGCTGATGCTTTTTCGAATAAATTTCTGAATTGTTTTTCTAAAATTCCGTAAGAATATTTAGCTTTTTGCTTTTCCATTAACTGAACAGCGTACTCAGATTTTTTTCCTCTTTTTTTAGCCATCCCGTGTTGTCCAGGTGGGTAATTTCTTTTTTCGAAAGATCTATCATCTCCGAAGATTGCCTCGCCAAATTTACGAGCGATTTTGGTTTTAGGACCAGTATATCTTGCCATTTTAAAAAAAATTTTAAGGTAGAAATTATGAATTCAGGTCTAATCCTTCGATAATCTATGTTCTACCTTGTTTATACTATAAAAATAAAAAATTAAACTCTACGTCTTTTTGGAGGACGACATCCGTTGTGTGGCATTGGAGTAACATCGATAATTTCAGTAACTTCAATTCCACCGTTATGAATAGAACGGATAGCAGACTCACGTCCGTTACCTGGTCCTTTTACATAAACTTTCACTTTTTTAAGTCCTGCCTCAAGTGCTACTTTAGCGCAATCTTCTGCTGCCATTTGAGCTGCATACGGAGTGTTCTTTTTAGAACCTCTGAAACCCATTTTACCAGCTGAAGACCAAGAGATAACTTCACCTTTCTTATTAGTCAAAGAAATAATAATGTTATTAAAAGTGGCAGAAATATGAGCCTCACCCGTTGATTCAACGATAACTTTACGTTTTTTTGCAGTTGCTTTAGCCATATTACTTATTATTTAGTTGCTTTTTTCTTGTTAGCAACAGTTTTTCTTTTACCTTTTCTTGTTCTTGAGTTGTTTTTAGTTCTTTGCCCTCTTAAAGGAAGACCAGATCTATGACGAATACCTCTGTAACATCCAATATCCATTAAACGTTTAATGTTTAAAGAAATTTCAGAACGTAATTCTCCTTCAATTTTGTAAAATGAAACAGCATCACGAATTGCTCCGATCTCATCATCATTCCAATCTTGAACTTTTTTATCTTGGCTTACTTGAGCTTTCTCTAAAATCTCAATAGCTCTACTTTTTCCTAATCCGAAGATGTAGGTAAGTGCAATAACACCTCTTTTGTTTTTTGGGATATCTACCCCTGCTATTCTTGCCATAATTATCCTTGTCTTTGTTTAAATCTAGGATTCTTTTTGTTTATAACGTACAGTCTCCCTTTTCTACGCACGATAATGCACTCGGCACTTCTCTTTTTTACTGATGCTCTAACTTTCATAGTAATTATCTTTTAATATCGATAAGTAATTCTTGCTTTTGACAAATCATAAGGGCTCATTTCTAATTTCACTTTATCACCAGGTAATAATTTGATGTAATGCATACGCATTTTACCAGAAATATGAGCAATTACAACGTGTCCATTTTCTAACTCTACACGGAACATCGCATTTGATAATGCTTCAATGATTGATCCGTCTTGTTCTATTGCTGATTGTTTTGCCATAAATATATTAAGCTACTGCTTTTCTATTTTTACCAGTCTTCATTAAACCATCATAATGTTTGTTTAACAAGTATGAATTGATTTGTTGAATGGTATCTATTGCAACTCCAACCATAATTATTAATGAGGTACCTCCAAAAAACATTGCCCAAGCATCAGTTACACCAATAACACTTACCACAATAGCTGGGAACACAGCAATCAAAGCAAGGAATAAAGAACCTGGAAAAGTTATTAAAGACATCACTTTATCTAGGAAGTCTGAAGTTTCAGCACCAGGGCGAACCCCAGGAATAAAACCACCACTTCTTTTTAAATCGTCAGCCATCTTGTTAGTTGGCACCGTGATCGCAGTATAAAAGAATGTAAACACAATAATTAAAGTTGCGAATAACAAATTATACCATAAACCAAACATATCTTTAAATGCCACAAGAATAGATTGTGATGTTTCTGACTGAGACAACCCAGCGATAGCTGCAGGGATAAACATAATTGCCTGAGCAAAAATAATTGGCATAACCCCAGCAGCATTCAGCTTTAAAGGAATCCATTGTCTATTTCCACCTGCTAAATCTTGCTCATAATCTCCAGTTGTTGTACGACGCGCATACTGAACTGGGATTCTACGTACTGCCATTGTAAGCAATACACAAGAAATAATTACTAATAACCACAAAATAATTTCAATAACTAACAACATTGGCCCTCCATTGTTATTGGTAACTCTCGTAGTAAACTCTTGAATAAAAGCTTGCGGTAAACGAGCTAAGATACCAACCATAATTAATAATGAAATTCCATTTCCAATACCTTTATCAGTAATTTTTTCACCTAGCCACATAGCAAAAATTGTACCAGTAACTAAAATGATTACAGAAGAGAATAAAAACTCAGGTGAGTTAAAGCCTAGTAGAAAAGCACTACCAGGCAATGTTCTGTATAAATTGTAGATATAAGTTGGACCTTGAACCAATGTAATAGCAATAGTTAACCAACGTGTAATTTGATTAATCTTTTTTCTACCACTCTCTCCATCGTTTTGAAGTTTTTGCAAATAAGGAATAGCAATTCCCATTAACTGAACAACAATAGATGCAGAAATATAAGGCATAATACCTAAAGCAAAAACTGAAGCTTTAGAGAAAGCACCTCCTGTAAACATGTCTAGGACAGATCCTAAACCTTGTTTAGTTTGTCCCGCTAAACCTGTTAATTGAGTTGCATCAACTCCAGGAAGGGTAACGTGTGCTCCAAAACGATATACTAAAAGTAATCCTAAAGTAATTAGAATTCTATTCTTTAGTTCTTCGATTTTCCAAACATTGCTAATTGATTCAATAAATTTCTTCATACAATAGAAAAATTATATTGTTACAGCCTCTCCACCAGCAGCTTCGATAGCAGCTTTTGCAGTAGCAGTAAATTTGTGAGCAGTTACTTTTAATTTTGCTTTCAATTCTCCTCTTCCTAAAATCTTAACGATTTCATTTTTAGAAGCTAGACGGTTTGCTACGAAATCTGTCATTGAAACAGAATCAGTAATCACACCTTTGTCTACTAATAATTGAAGCGTATCTAAATTAACACCTTCGTATTCTTTACGATTGATGTTTGTGAAACCAAACTTAGGTACACGTCTTTGAAGTGGCATTTGCCCTCCTTCAAAACCAATCTTTTTAGAGTAACCAGAACGAGATTTTGCTCCTTTGTGACCTCTTGCAGCAGTGCCACCTTTTCCAGAACCTTCTCCTCTACCTAATCTTTTATTTTGATTGTGCGTTGATCCTTCAGCAGGTTGTAAGTTACTTAAATTCATAACAGTATTTGTTATTTAGCTTCTTCTACAGAAACTAAGTGTTTAACTTTGTTTATCATACCAAGGATAGCAGGATTTGAATCATGCTCCACAACTTGTCCAATTTTACGTAGACCTAAAGCCTCCAAACCTCTCTTTTGAGAAAGAGGGCAGTTGATTTTGCTTCTTACTTGTTTTACTAATAATTTAGCCATAATTTCCTTGAATTAACCTTTAAAAACTTTTTCTAAAGAAACACCTCTTTGTTTTGCAACAGTGTGCGCGCTTCTCATTTGTAATAAAGCATCAAAAGTTGCTTTCACTACGTTGTGAGGATTTGATGATCCTTGAGATTTAGACAATACGTCGTGAATACCTACTGATTCAAGAACTGAACGAACAGCTCCACCAGCAATAACTCCTGTACCATGAGAAGCAGGAATTAAGAATACACGTGCACCACCAAATTTACCTTTTTGTTCGTGAGGAACAGATTGACCATTCAAAGGAATTCTAACTAAGTTTTTCTTAGCATCTTCTACTGCTTTCGCAATTGCTTCAGAAACGTCTTTAGATTTTCCTAATCCGTGACCAACTACTCCATTTTCATCACCTACAACTACAATAGCAGAAAAACCGAAAGCTCTACCTCCTTTTGTAACTTTAGTAACACGATTTACACTAACTAGACGATCTTTAAGTTCAAGACCACTAGGTTTTACCAATTCTACATTTTTGTATTTAGACATAATATATTAGAATTTAAGTCCAGCGGCTCTTGCGCCTTCTGCTAATGATTTAATACGACCGTGATATAAATATCCACCTCTATCGAAAGTGATAGTATCTATCCCAGCTTTTAACGCTTTCTCTGCAACTAATTTTCCAACAGCCGCAGCGATTTCAACGTTAGTACCGTTTCCTATTTCTTTTTCTCTTGAAGATGCAGCTAATATAGTAACTCCATTCACATCATCAATAATTTGAGCGTAAATTTCTTTGTTACTTCTAAAAACAGAAAGTCTAGGTCTTGCAGCAGTACCACTAACCGATTTTCTAATTCTGAATTTAATTCTCTGTCTTCTTTCAGATTTTGTTAATGACATAATCTTATATTTTAAGCTGATTTACCTGCTTTTCTTCTTAATACTTCACCCACAAATTTAACACCTTTACCTTTATATGGCTCTGGCTTACGGAAACCTCTGATTTTCGCAGCAACTTGACCTAAAAGTTGTTTATCAAATGATGTTAATTTTACGATAGGGTTCTTACCTTTTTCAGATATTGTTTCTAAAGATACTTCTGGAGCAATTTCTAAAACAATATTGTGAGAATATCCAAGAGCTAAATCTAATTTTTGTCCTTGGTTTGAAGCTCTATAACCAACTCCAACTAATTCTAGTTCTTTTGTAAAACCTTCTGATACACCCACAATCATATTGTTGATCAAAGATCTGAATAATCCGTGTTTTGCTCTATGGTCTTTATGATCAGACGATCTTTCTACTAAAACTTGATCGCCTTCAACAGTTACATTTACGTCCGAAAACTCTTGTACTAGTTGACCTTTTTTTCCTTTTACTGTAATGATACCGTCTTTAACTTCTACAGTTACACCAGCAGGGATTACAATTGGGCTTTTACCTATTCTTGACATCTTATCTAGTGTTTAAAATTAGTATACGTAACAAATTACTTCACCACCTACATTCAATTGCTTAGCTTGTTTTCCTGTCATCAAACCTTTTGATGTAGAAACAATAGCAATTCCTAACCCGTTAAGGATTCTTGGTAATTTTGCAGCACCTGCATACTTACGTAAACCAGGTTTACTAATTCTTTGGATATCTTTGATTACAGGCTCTTTAGTATCTTTATCATACTTTAAAGCAATTTTGATAGAACCTTGAACTGTGTTCTGCTCAAATTTGTAACTTAAGATGTAACCTTGATCAAATAAGATCTTAGTTATCTCTTTTTTAAGATTAGATGCTGGAATTTCAACAACTTTGTGGTTTGCAGCCACAGCGTTACGAACTCTAGTCAAATAATCTGCAATAGGATCTGTATACATATGTATTTGATTGCGATTATGGTTTTCGGGAGATACTCATCTCCCGAACCTTTAATCAATTAAAAATTATTTTTTGGTTTGCAAAAGTAATAACTTATTGCCAGATTACCAAGATGCTTTTTTCACACCAGGAATTAATCCATTGTTAGCCATTTCACGGAAAGTTACACGTGAAATACCGAATTGACGGATGTAACCTCTAGGTCTACCTGTTAATTTACAACGATTGTGTAAACGAACTGGTGAAGCATTTTTAGGTAATTTTTGTAAACCTTCGTAGTCTCCAGCTTCTAATAAAGCTTTTCTCTTCTCAGCATACTTAGCTACCGTTTTCTCTCTTTTAACCTCGCGGGCTTTCATTGATTCTTTAGCCATGTCTTAATTCTTTTTAAAAGGTAATCCTAATTCAGCCAATAATGACTTTGCTTCCTTGTCTGTTTTTGCAGTAGTAACAAAAGTAATATCCATTCCTGAAATTTTGTTTACTTTGTCAATATCAATTTCTGGGAAAATGATTTGCTCTAAAACTCCAAGATTGTAGTTACCTCTTCCGTCGAATCCAGTAGCTTTAATACCACCAAAATCTCTAACACGTGGCAAAGCAGAAGTAATAAGTCTATCTAAAAACTCATACATTCTTTCTCCACGTAAAGTAACTTTTGCTCCAATAGGCATTCCTTTTCTCAATTTGAAAGACGCAACGTCTTTTTTAGAGATTGTAGAAACTGCTTTTTGTCCAGTGATCTTTGTTAACTCATCAACTGCATAGTCAATAAGTTTTTTATCAGATACAGCTGCACCAACTCCACGGCTCAAAACGATTTTTTCAAGTTTAGGAACTTGCATCACGTTTGTATATCCGAACTCTTCTTTAAGAGCAGCGATTACTCTACTCTTATATTCTTCTTTTAGTCTAGGTGTATATGCCATTACTATAGTACTTGATTAGATTTTTTTGAAAATCTTACTTTCTTATCTCCTTCTACTCTAATACCTACTCTAGTTGTCTCCTTAGTTTTAGGATCAATTAAAGCAATGTTAGAAATTTGAATAGAAGCTTCTTTCTTAACGATACCACCTTGAGGGTTTTTAGCACTTGGTTTAGTATGTTTAGAAACCATGTTTACACCTTCAACGATCGCTTTGTTTTTTTCACGGTAAACACGTAAAACTTTACCTTCAGCACCTTTATGGTCTCCAGCAATAACTCTTACGATATCTCCTGATTTTATTTTTAGCTTTATCATCTTAAAACGAATTAAAGCACTTCTGGTGCTAATGATACAATTTTCATGAATTGTTTTTCACGAAGTTCTCTTGCTACCGGACCAAAAACACGAGTTCCTCTCATTTCCCCTGCAGCGTTCAAAAGAACACATGCATTGTCATCGAAACGGATATAAGAACCATCAGCTCTTCTCACTTCTTTTTTAGTACGTACAACAACTGCAGTTGAAACAGCTCCTTTTTTCACGTTTCCGTTTGGAGTTGCATCTTTGATAGAAACTACAATTTTGTCACCAACAGAGGCATATCTTCTTTTAGTACCTCCTAAAACACGAATAGTTAAAACTTCTTTAGCTCCCGTGTTATCTGCTACTTTTAGTCTTGATTCTTGTTGTACCATAATTATTTAGCTCTTTCTAAGATTTCAACTAATCTCCAACATTTTGTTTTACTTAAAGGACGCGTTTCGCTAATTCTTACAGTATCTCCAATGTTACAGTCGTTTTTTTCGTCGTGTGCAACATATTTTTTTGTTTTCAACACGAACTTACCGTATAATGGGTGTTTTACTTTTCTTACTTCAGAAATAACGATAGATTTATCCATCTTATTTGAAGTAACAACACCTATTCTTTCTTTTCTTAAATTTCTTTTTTCTTCCATCTTTCAGCAGAATACAATTATTGTAACTCTCTTTTAGTTAACTCAGTAGCTAATCTAGCAACTGTTCTTCTTACACTTCTAATTTGAAGTGGGTTTGCAATTGGAGAAATAGCGTGAGCCATTTTCAGGTCAGCATATACTTTCTTAGTTTGACTAAGCTTTTCTTGCAACTCCGCTGCAGAAAGATCTTTTATTTCTGATTGTTTCATAATAAATATAAATTATGCTTCGAAATCTCTAGCAACGACGAACTTAGTTTTTACTGGAAGTTTTTGAGCTGCAAGACGTAAAGCCTCTTTTGCAACTGACAATGGAACCCCTCCAACTTCAAACATAATTCTTCCTGGTTTAACAACAGCAGCCCAATATTCAACTGCTCCTTTACCTTTACCCATACGTACTTCAAGAGGCTTCTTAGTGATAGGTTTGTCTGGGAAAATTTTGATCCATAATTGTCCCTCTCTCTTCATGTAACGAGTTGCAGCAATACGCGCAGCTTCGATTTGGCGAGAAGTTAAGAACATTCCATCTTCATGTACAGATTTAATTCCAAACATTCCATTTGAAAGTTCGTGCCCTCTTTGAGAGTTACCTTTCATTTTACCTTTTTGTACCTTACGGTATTTTGTTCTTTTAGGCTGTAACATTTTTCTTTAGTTTAAAAATTTACTTTCTTTTACGAGCATCTGGTTTACCGCCTTTGTTAAAGTTAGATTTGCCTCTAGGAGCATCTCCACCTTTACCACCACCTGTACCAGATTGTTTTTTGTCCATTCCAGCAAGTGGAGAAAGCTCTCTCTTACCGTAAACTTCACCTTTCATGATCCATACTTTGATACCCATTCTACCGTAAGTAGTGTGAGCTTCAGCCAAAGCATAATCAATGTCAGCTCTGAAAGTTGATAGAGGAATTCTACCTTCTTTGAAACCTTCTGAACGCGCCATCTCTGCACCATTCAAACGACCAGAAATCAAAACTTTGATACCTTCAGCGTTCATACGCATAGAAGCAGCAATAGCCATTTTGATTGCACGTCTGTAAGAAATACGGCTTTCGATTTGACGAGCGATGCTTGTAGCCACAAGATAAGCATCTAGCTCAGGTCTTTTAATTTCAAAGATGTTAATTTGAACCTCTTTGTCAGTAACTTTCTTAAGTTCTTCTTTCAACTTGTCTACCTCTTGTCCGCCTTTTCCGATAATGATACCAGGTCTAGCAGTAGTGATAGTAACGGTTACAAGTTTCAAAGTTCTCTCGATGATTACTTTAGATACACTAGCTTTTGATAAACGAGCGTGGATATACTTTCTGATTTTGTGATCTTCAGCTAATTTATCGCCGTAATCATTTCCACCATACCAGTTTGAGTCCCATCCTCTGATGATACCAAGTCTATTTCCAATTGGATTTGTCTTTTGTCCCATGCTGCTTAAGAATTGCTTTGTGTGTTATTGATAGCTCCAAGCACGATTGTTACGTGATTAGAACGTTTTCTTATTCTGTGTGCACGACCTTGTGGAGCTGGACGAAGTCTTTTTAACATCATTCCACCATCTACTCTGATCTCTTTAACAAATAATCCAGCTTCTTCTAAATTACCTTCACTATTTTTTTGCTCCCAGTTGTTGATTGCAGATAATAATAGTTTTTCTAATTTTCTTGAAGCTTCTTTAGAACTGAATCTTAAAATGTTAAGTGCTCTTTCTACCTTCTGACCTCTTACCAAGTCCGCTACTAAGCGCATTTTTCTAGGTGAAGTAGGGCAGTTATTCAATTTTGCGAAAGCGATCGACTTATTAGCCTCTTTTCTCGCATCTGCTGTTTCTCTTTTACGAACTCCCATTGCTTCTTTTATTTTTTACCTTTATTTTTTGCTCCAGCATGACCTCTAAAAGATCTAGTTGGCGAAAACTCTCCTAATTTGTGACCTACCATGTTTTCTGTTACGTAAACTGGTACAAATTGACGACCGTTATGAACTGCGATAGTTTGTCCAACGAAATCTGGTGTAATCATAGAAGCTCTAGACCAAGTCTTCACTACACTATTTTTACCACTTTCTACGTTTTCTTGAACTTTCTTGTCTAATTTATAATGAACGAAAGGTCCTTTTTTTAATGAACGTGCCATATCTTATTATTTCTTTCTACGTTCTACGATATACTTGTTACTCGGGTTTTTCTTAGAACGAGTTCTGTAACCTTTAGCTGGCAATCCTTTTCTTGAACGTGGGTGCCCTCCAGAAGAACGTCCTTCACCACCTCCCATAGGGTGATCAACTGGGTTCATCGCTACTGGTCTAGTTCTAGGTCTTCTTCCTAACCATCTTGTTCTACCTGCTTTTCCAGATACAACTAATTGGTGGTCAGAATTAGAAACAGCTCCAATTGTAGCCGAACATGTCAACAAGATCAATCTTGTCTCACCAGATGGCATTTTAATTGTTGCATATTTCCCGTCTCTTGCCATTAACTGAGCAAAAGTTCCAGCTGAACGAGCAATTACTGCTCCTTGTCCTGGACGTAACTCAATACAAGATATAACAGTTCCAAGAGGAATTCTGCTTAAAGGTAATGTATTACCGATTTCTGGTTGAGACTCTGGTCCAGAAACTAATTTCTGTCCAACTTTCAATCCGTTTTGTGCGATAATATAAGTTTTCTCTCCATCAGCATAAGCTAACAAAGCGATAAACGCAGTACGATTTGGATCGTATTCGATTGATTTCACTGTAGCTGGAATTCCATCTTTAGTTCTTTTGAAATCAATAATACGATATCTCTGCTTGTGACCACCACCCGTATAACGCATGGTCATCTTTCCTTGACTATTTCTACCTCCAGAGTTTTTTATCGGCGCTATCAAAGAGCGTTCCGGCTTATCAGTTGTAATGGCGTCATAACCATTCACAACTCTAAATCGCTGACCTGGGGTAATAGGTTTTAATTTTCTTACTGACATTTTTCTATCTTAGATATTGTTGTAAAAATCAATTGTTTCTCCTTCTTGTACTTGAACAATTGCTTTTTTGTATGCATTTGTCTTTCCACTGATTAAACCACTTTTAGTGTATTTAGTAGATCTATCTGGTCTCACATTCATTGTGTTAACTGAAACGATAGTTACTCCATAAGCAGCCTCAACAGCTTTCTTAATCTCAACTTTGTTTGCTTTTTTGTCAACAACGAATCCGAAGCGGTTTAGAACTTCACTTTCTTTGGTTACTTTTTCTGTTACTATAGGTCTGATAATGATGCTCATATTCCTATTATTTACTTAAATTTTCTTCAATTAACTCTAAAGAACCTTCCAAAAGCACTAAATTATTAGCGTTTAATATTGCGTAAGTGCTTAATTCTGAGCTAGTTACGACATTTGAAGCCTTTAAATTACGTGACGACAAATATACATTTTTATTTGACTCGCCCAATACAAATAAAGATTTTTTATTCTCTAACCCTAAAGCTTTCAAAACGTTAATGAAATTTTTAGTGTTTGGCACTTCAAAATTAAAGTCTTCAAGAACTACAATATTTGACTCTTTTGCTTTAATTGAGAAAGCTGATTTTCTAGCCAATCTCTTCAAGTTTTTATTCAATTTGAATGAATAACTTCTTGGTCTTGGTCCGAAAACTGTTCCTCCACCTTTAAACAAAGGATTCTTAACACTTCCTGCACGAGCAGTACCAGTTCCTTTTTGTTTTTTAATCTTACGAGTACTTCCAGTTACTTCAGCTCTTTCTTTAGCTTTGTGAGTACCTTGTCTTTGATTAGCAAGATATTGCTTAACATCAAGATATACTGCGTGATTGTTTGGTTCAATTGCGAATACTGAATCAGAAAGTTGAACTTTTCTTCCAGTATCTTTTCCGTTGAAATCTAATACTTTTACTTCCATTACTTCTGAATGATTACGTAAGAGTTTTTGTGTCCTGGAATACATCCTTTAACAACAAGTAGGTTCTTTTCAGCAACTACTTTTAAAACTCTAAGGTTTTGAACTTTTACATTTTCTCCTCCCATTCTTCCAGCCATACGCATTCCTTTGAATACTCTAGATGGATAAGAAGATGCTCCTACAGAACCTGGCGCTCTTAAACGGTTGTGCTGACCATGAGTAGCTTGTCCAACACCACCAAAACCGTGACGTTTAACAACACCTTGGAAACCTTTACCTTTAGACACACCTTGTACGTCTACAAATTCTCCTTCTACAAAAATTGTAACATCAATAAGATCTCCTAATTTTTGTTCAGTTGCGAAATCTTGGAATTCAACGACTTTTTTCTTAGCAACAGTTCCAGCTTTTTTAAAGTGCCCTAAAGCAGCTTTAGTAGAATGTTTCTCGTTTTTGTCATCGAAACCAAGTTGCAACGCTTCATACCCGTCAACCTCGTTGGTTCTGACTTGGGTAACAACGCATGGACCAGCTTCGATTACTGTACAAGGAATGTTTTTCCCGTTTTCGTCGAAAATACTAGTCATGCCGATTTTCTTACCAATTAACCCAGACATAAATATTAATTATTAATTACTAAAATTCCCTTCAATTTGAAAATAACAGAAATTTCCAAACAGGGAGTGCAAAAGTAGTTATTAAAATTGAATATACCAAACAGTTACAGAAATTAAATCGCTCATAATCAAAATCCAAGCTCAAAACCGGCATCAAAAACAACTCTCTTTATTCCAAATTTTAACCTTATTTTTTCTCTTTATAAACAAACGACGCTTAACAATTAATTAATAAAATCACAATAAAAAAGTCTCGCATCACTTTAAAACAAAGGCTTTTATAGAAATTTACAAAAAAAATTCAAACTCAAAATCACGCAAAAACATACAACAAATAACATTTCCGCAAACAAAAAAAAGCGAGACATTTCTGACTCGCTTTTTATATAAAAAAATAAAAAAAAATTATACTTTTATCTCTACTTCAACACCACTTGGCAATTCAAGTTTCATTAAAGCATCAATAGTTTTAGATGAAGATGAATAAATATCAATCAATCTCTTGTATGACATTACTTCAAATTGCTCTCTCGCTTTTTTGTTAACGTGCGGAGAACGCAATACAGTGAAAAGTTTTTTGTGAGTTGGCAACGGAATTGGACCTGTTACAACTGCTCCAGTAGTTTTTACTGTTTTTACGATCTTTTCAGCAGATTTATCTACCAACATGTGATCGTAAGATTTTAGTTTTATTCTGATTTTTTGACTCATTTTCTTAAAATTAAGCGTTACCTTTTGCTTTTTTGATTACCTCTTCTGAAATATTAGAAGGTGTTTCTGCATAGTGAGAGAACTCCATTGTTGAAGTAGCTCTACCAGAAGATAATGTTCTTAATGTAGTTACATAACCAAACATTTCTGATAAAGGCACATCAGCTTTGATAGTCTTAGCACCATTTCTGTCACCCATGTCATTTACTTGACCTCTACGACGATTCAAGTCACCTACGATATCACCCATGTTTTCTTCAGGAGTAATAACTTCGATTTTCATGATTGGCTCAAGAATAACAGCTCCAGCAGCACGTCCAGACTCTTTATAACCCATTCTAGCAGCTAATTCAAAAGAAAGAGCATCAGAATCCACAGGGTGGAAAGATCCGTCTAATAAAGTTACTTTCAAACTATCAACAGCGTATCCAGCTAACGGACCTGTTTTCATAGCCTCACGGAAACCTTTTTCAACAGCAGGGATATATTCTTTAGGAACGTTACCACCTTTTACCTCATTTACGAACTGTAATCCAACCGGAACTTTACCATCAACTTCATCAGCAGGCTCGATTCTAAATACGATATCACCGAATTTACCACGACCTCCAGATTGTTTTTTGTAAGTTTCTCTATGTTGAGCAGATTTAGTAAACGCCTCTTTGTACTCTACTTGTGGCTCACCTTGGTTAACCTCTACTTTAAACTCACGTTTCATACGATCAACTAAGATATCCAAGTGAAGCTCACCCATACCAGAAATAATAGTTTGACCTGAAGCCTCGTCAGTTCTTACCGTAAATGTTGGATCCTCTTCAGCTAATTTAGCCAAAGCCATACCCATTTTATCAACGTCAGCTTTAGTTTTAGGCTCGATAGCGATACCAATTACCGGCTCTGGGAACTTCATAGATTCCAAGATAATTGGGTGCTTCTCGTCAGACAAAGTATCTCCAGTTTTGATATCTTTAAATCCTACAGCAGCTCCAATATCTCCAGCCTCAATAAATTCGATTGGATTTTGTTTGTTAGCATGCATTTGGTAAATACGAGAGATTCTCTCTTTGTTACCAGAACGAGTATTTAAAACATAAGAACCAGCATCCAAACGTCCAGAGTAAGCACGGAAGAAAGCTAAACGACCTACGAATGGGTCAGTAGCAATTTTAAATGCTAAAGCAGCGAATGGCTCTTTTACATCTGGTCTACGGATAATTTTAGTTTGATCTTCTTCTAATAATTCAGCATCATCAGGGTGAATTCCTTCAATACCTTCTTTATCTAATGGAGATGGCAAATATTTACAAACTGCATCCAACATAAATTGAACACCTTTGTTTTTGAAAGAAGAACCAGCAAGCATAGGAATGATTGCCATATCAATAGTAGCAGCTCTTAAAGCATTATTGATTTCTTCTTCAGTAATAGAATTTTCATCTTCCATATACTTATCTAAAAGATTTTCGTCATAAGTCGCAATCTCTTCGATAAGAATAGAACGGTAGTGCTTAACATCATCAACCATATCAGCTGGGATATCCACAACGTCAAAAGTAGCTCCTTGAGTTTCATCATGCCATACGATAGCTTGATTTTTCACTAAGTCAACAATACCTTTGAAATCTGCTTCATCACCAATAGGCAAAGTAATTGCAACCGCATTCGATTTCAACATATCTTTAACCTGTCCGCACACAGCTAAAAAGTTAGCACCTTGACGGTCCATTTTATTTACGAATCCCATACGAGGAACTCTATATTGATCAGCAAGTCTCCAGTTAGTTTCTGATTGAGGCTCAACACCATCAACAGCACTAAATAAGAAAACCAAACCATCAAGTACACGTAAAGAACGGTTTACCTCTACAGTAAAGTCAACGTGTCCAGGAGTATCAATAATATTAAAGTGGTAAGGTAATGATTCTGGAATAACTTTACCTTGTACAGTTGGGAAGTTCCAAGTACAAGTTGTAGCAGCAGAAGTAATTGTGATACCTCTTTCCTGCTCTTGAGCCATCCAGTCCATTGTCGCAGCACCATCGTGCACCTCACCAATTTTGTGTGACTTTCCAGTATAAAAAAGAATACGCTCAGTTGTTGTTGTTTTACCAGCATCAATGTGAGCAGCGATTCCGATATTTCTTGTATATTTTAAATCTCTAGCCATTTCTTTACGAATTAAAATCTAAAGTGAGAGAATGCTTTGTTAGCTTCTGCCATTTTGTGAGTATCCATTCTTTTCTTAACTGCAGCACCTTCTTCTTTAGCAGCTGCTAAACACTCAGAAGCTAAACGCTGTGCCATAGATTTTTCATTTCTTCTTCTTGAATAAAGTATTAACCACTTCATTGCCATAGAAATTTTTCTGTCTGGACGAATTTGCATTGGGATTTGGAATGTAGCTCCACCAACTCTACGGCTACGTACTTCTACGTGAGGCATAACGTTTGTTAAAGCATCTTTCCAGATCTCTAATGAAGTTTTCTCATCATTTTGCTTTTTAGTCTCGATGATGTCAATAGCATCATAAAATACTTTAAAAGCTGTAGATTTCTTACCATCCCACATTAAGTTGTTCACAAAACGTGTTACTAATTGGTCGTTAAACCTTGGATCCGGTAAAAGTGGTCTTTTCTTTGCCGCTCTTTTTCTCATGTCTTTTTCTTAAAAGTTTTTAAATTACTTTTTTGCTTCTTTTGGGCGTTTAGCACCGTACTTAGATCTTCTTTGCGTTCTTCCTGCAACACCTGACGTATCAAGCGCTCCACGAACGATATGATATCTAACACCTGGTAAATCTTTTACCCTTCCACCTCGCACTAATACTATCGAGTGCTCTTGTAGATTGTGTCCTTCTCCTGGGATGTAAGCATTCACCTCATTACCATTTGTCAAACGTACACGCGCAACTTTACGCATTGCAGAGTTTGGTTTTTTTGGTGTAGTAGTGTAAACACGCGTACAAACCCCTCTTCTTTGAGGACAAGAATCTAAAGCAACCGATTTACTCTTCTTAGTGATCTGAGTTCTTCCTGTTCTTACTAATTGTTGAATTGTTGGCATAATTAATACTAAAAATTATTATGTTTATTAAATTCCCGCTTTTTACGGGGTTGCAAATGTATAAAATATTTTTCACTATACAAACGTTAAATCATTAATTTTCAATAACATTATTTAAGCTTATGATTTTACAAACAAAGAATAGATATTTGCAATACTTTTAACAAATGAAAAACCAGCTTTTGAAACCTCTTTCCCAAATATTCCTTCTTTGCTTGATAAGCCTCTCCTCCTATGCGCAAAATTTTCATTTAACAATCAAAGGAACAAACAAATCTGAAAATAAAATAATTGACTCATTGACCTACAAACCCAATCACATTAATGCAAAATCAATATTTGACGAAATAAAATTGACTTCTGAAAAATTATCAAAAATTGGATATTTAGAAAACAACATTCAAAATACAACCCAAATAAACGACAGTACTTACAGCTCAGAAATCCAACTAAAACAGCAAACAAAATCTATACATATATATATAGGTATAAATAATTCTTTTTTTTATTCTGAAAAAACAAAAAACGACACTATTATTCTTCCTTATAATGAAGTCGAAAATTATTTGAACCAAAAAATAATTGACGCCGAAAAGAAAGGTTTTGCTTTAAGCAAGATCAAATTGGTAAACATCAAAAAAAAGAATTCCATAATTTATGCTGATTTAAATTTTAAATCAGAAAAAAAACGCACTATAAATTCCATCATCCTTAATTATGCCGATGCAAAAGAAAAAGACTTTTTCCCGAAGGGCCACCTAAAGCAACTCAACAAAAAATACCTAAACAAAACATTCAACCAAGAAACCACGCAACAACTCTACGAAGAAATCAACAGCTACGAATTTGTCTCACAAACAAAATACCCGGAAATACTATTCACGACCGATTCAACCAAAATCTATACTTACATTGAAAAAAGGAAAGCAAATACTTTTGACGGATATATCGGATTTTCTAATGATAAAGATGAAAAAATGAATATAAACGGATATATTGATATTTCACTTTTAAACACGCTTCATGCTGGTGAGCAATTTTCTTTATATTGGAAAAGCGATGGGAATCAACAAAAAACCTTTAATACAAAAATTGAAATTCCATATATATTTCAATCTTCATTAGGAATAAAGGCTCAATTAAACATATTCAAACAAGACAGCACCTTTCAAAACACAAAAACCGCAATTGACCTTGGCTATTACATAAATTACAATTCCAGAATTTATGCCGGATATCAGTCAACCGAGTCTAGCGATATTCAAAATGCAAACAATTCACTTATTAGTGATTTCAAAAATTCTTATTTCACATCAAGTTTTGATTATAAGAAAATAGACCACAAAAACAATCTTGTCCCAAGAAAGGCATTAGTCAACTGGATTGTCGGCTACGGAAAAAGAAACACAAACAATAATCCTGAAACAGCAGGGTCAAGCAAACAATTTTACACCAACCTAAACGCATCTTATAATTTCGAAATAAACGACAAGAATTTCATTAACATAAATTCACAAAATTTTTATCTGTCTAGTAAAAATTACATTTCGAACGAATTATACCGTTTTGGCGGTATGAATTCAATAAGAGGTTTTTTAGAAAACAGCCTGCAATGCAACTTCAATTTTTTAATTCTGACGGAATATCGATATAAGTTTTCAAAAAACATTTACATCCATACCATCACTGATTACGGCATTTACCAAGACTTGACATCTACCATTGACCCAAACAAAACTAAAAAGTTAATTGGCGTTGGTCTTGGTTCCGTTTTGCAAACCCCAAACGGATTACTAAAGATAAACCTTACAAACGGGAATCAAAACATTCAAGAATTACAATTATATAACACTATAGTAAACATATGTTATAATGTTAAATTTTAGCAGGAACAGAAAAAAGTTTAAAGTAATATTAGGATAGTTAACAAATTATTAAGAGTTTTGCGATACTAATTCAAAATATTTAAAAATGAAACTAAAGTTCAATGGATTCTTAGTACTTTTCTTAGTACTAGTGGCGCAACTTACTTTTGCGCAAGAAAGAGCCGTTTCGGGTACTGTTTCTGATAATGCAGGAATGCCTCTACCAGGTGTGAGTGTATTAGTAAAAGGAACAAAATCAGGAACGCAAACTGATTTTGACGGTAAATTCACCATCAAAGCATCATCAAGCCAAATTTTGGTATTTAGCTACATCGGGATGAAAACCCAAGAAGTAGCTGCAAGCTCCACTTCTTTAAACGTAAAATTAGCTGCAGCTGCACAAGAACTTGAAGGAGTTGTTGTAACAACTGCATTAGGTATTAAAAGAGAGAAAAAATCTCTTGGTTATTCTGCTCAAACAGTATCTGCTGAACAAGTTGGAACTGTTCCTACAGGAAACTTCACAAATAACTTATCAGGAAAAGTTGCTGGTCTTAGCGTAACTCAAGGTACTAACTTTGGTGGATCTACTAACGTGGTTCTTAGAGGTTACAAATCACTTTTGGGTGATAACCAGGCTTTATTCGTAGTTGATGGTGTGCCAATTTTGAACAACAACGTAAACAGTAATGATCAAAAAAGTGGTAGAGGTGGATACGATTACGGTAACGCTGCATCAGACATCAACCCTAACAACATTGCTGAGATCAACGTATTGAAAGGTGCTGCTGCAACTGCGCTTTACGGATCTAGAGCTCAAAATGGTGCGATCATCATTACAACTAAAAAAGGAAAATCTAGAACTGATTTATCAGTTGAATTCTCTTCTTCTTACACAATGTCTACAGTAGACAGAACAACTTTCCCTAAATACCAACAAGAGTATGGAGAAGGTTATTTTGGACAAAGATTCTCATCTTACAACGGACAACCAAGATCTAGATCTGGAGATGATGCTTCTTACGGACCAAAATATGATGGTTCTTTAGTTTGGCAATATGATGCTTTTACTCCAGGTTCTCCTAATTACGGGAAACAAACTCCATGGAAAGTTGCTGCAAATGGTCCAATCGAATTTTTTGATACAGGAACATCTACAATCAACAATATCTCGTTAAATGGAGGTACTGAAAAAGCTACTTACAGATTAACTTATGCAAACACAGACAGTAGAGACATTTTGCCAAATTCATTATTAAGCAAAAACAACTTTAACTTTGCTGGTACTTACAAATTCAACGACAAATTAAGCTCTACTTTCAATGCGACTTATGTTTCACAAAACACAAGAAACAGAAACTCAACTGGATACGGAGGAAACCAATTAGCTGGTTTCAGACAATGGTGGGCAACAAACGTTGACCTTAACGAGCAAAGAGATCTTTATTTCCAAAGCCGCCAAAACTATACTTGGAACATCAAAAGTGCTGCAGACATTACTCCAGCATACTGGGATAACCCATACTTCCAAAGATATGAGAACTACAACAACGATAGCAGACAAAGAGTTGCTGCTAACGCTAGTATTACTTATGACGTAAACAAAAACTTAAGCTTTACAGGTAGAATTGGTACTGACGGTTTCAACTTAAAAACAGAAGACAGAATTGCTCCAGGTTCAACTCCAGCAACTCTAGGTTCTAACTCAAACCTTCAAAACCTTCCTGCTCAACCATCTGGATATGCATTAGATTTGTATAACTTCAGCGAGCAAAACTATGATTTCTTAGCTACGTACAAAAAAGACTTAAACGAAGATTTAAACCTTAGTGTTCTTCTTGGTTCTAACTACAATGTACAAAGCAGATTCATTAATCAACAAATGACTTCAGGAGGTTTATACATCCCTGGATTGTACACTATCTCTAACTCAGTTTCTGCACCTGCTCTTCCTAGAATCGTAGATACTAGAAAAGAAGTATTAGGTTTATTTGCACAAGCTACATTAGGATACAAAGGAACTTACTACTTAGAAGGTTCTGTTAGAAGAGATGAATCTTCTGCTCTTCCTAAAGACAACAACGCATACTGGTATTCTGCAATTTCAGGAAGTGTTGTTTTCTCAAACTGGTTAAAAGATGTTGAGTTCATCAACTTTGGTAAATTCAGAGCTGCTTATGCTCAAGTAGGTTCTGATACAGATCCAAACCAATTATTGGACAACTATACTGCTAGAACTCCATTCGGAACTCCAGTATATTCATTCAATACTACTGCTAAAAATCCAAACTTAAAACCACAACGATTAGACAACGTGGAGATCGGTTTGAACATGCAGTTTGCACAAAACAGACTTGGATTTGACGTTGCTTGGTTCCAAAACAAAGCTTTCGACCAAATTTTACCATTGCCAGTATCAACTTCTACTGGATCAAACTTCAATACTGTTAATGCTGGAACATTAACTACAAAAGGTTTTGAGGTTACTCTTACAGGAACTCCTGTTAAAACTGACAACTTCTCTTGGGATGTTAGCGTTAACTGGTCTAATCCTAACACTAAAGTTACAGAATTGGCTCCAGGTATTGAAAACATCAACATCAACTCTTTACAAGGAGGTATCAGTATCAATGCTCCATTAAACCAAGACTATGGTCAAATCTGGGGTACAACTTATGTATTAGATGATGCTGGAAACAGAATCATCGGCGCTAACGGTGCATACGAAGTTTCTACAACTACTGACAACAAATTAGGAACTTACCAAGCTGATTGGATTGGTGGTATCAACAACAAATTCAACTACAAAAACCTTTCTTTCAGTTTCTTAATTGACATGAAAAAAGGTGGAAGTGTTTTCTCACTTGACCAATACTACGGATATGGAACTGGTATCTATGCTAACTCTGTTGGAAACAACGACTTAGGAAACCCAGTAAGAAATACGTTAGCTAACGGTGGTGGTGAAATTTTACAAGGAGTAATGGCAAACCCTGCTTACACTCCAACAAACGGACAACCACAATATGTTACAAATACTACAAGATTAGACAGATCTCAATCTAGCCAAGTTTTAGGTACTGACCCACCTGCTGCTGCATTTGTTTATGACGCTGGATTTGTAAAATTAAGAGAGGTTGTATTGACTTATAATCTTCCTTCAAGCATTTTAGGAAGTGCAATTAAAGGAGCTTCTTTTAGTGTAATAGGTAACAATCTTTGGATCATTGACAAAAGCTTGCCATATTCTGATCCAGAAGCAGGATTGTCTTCAGGTAACACACAAGGTTACCAATCAGGACCTATGCCGACAACAAGAAATATTTCTTTTAATGTCAAAGTTAATTTTTAAAAAAAATGAAGATGAAAAAAATCATAGCAATATTAGCAATAGGTCTGTCAATGACAGCTTGTGTTAATGAAGATGCAAACACCGATCCAAACAGTGCTTATAGCACTGTACCGGGGTCATTGATCACTTACGCGCAAAAAGAATTAAGCGATTACACTAATACTCCAAGCGTAAACGAGAACAACTTTAGATTGACAATGCAATACTGGCAAGAAACAACTTACGTAAACGAAAGTAACTACGACTTTACAAACCGTAATGTTTCTAACCAAATTTACTCAGACAACTACGTAAATGTGTTGAACAATCTTGGTAAAGCTAAAACGATCATTAATGCTTACGAACCAACTGCAGATGAAGTAGCTGCTTGGCCAGCAAACAAAAAGACTCAATTAGCTATTATTGATATCCTACAAGTGTACACATATCAGCTTTTGGTAGATACTTTTGGTAATATTCCTTACACTCAAGCTGCAAACCTTGCTCAATACCCATTGCCTGCTTATGATGATGGAGCAACTATTTATGTAGATTTGATTAAAAGAATCAATGATGATATTACTGCTTTAAGCAGTGGAACAGCAAATAGCTTCCCAACTTTCTCTGCTGGAGACAAAATTTATGGAGGTGATCCAGTTGCATGGAAAACATTTGCAAACTCTTTAAAATTAAAACTTGCAATCGGAATCGCTGATTCAAATCCAACTTTAGCACAAACTAACGCACTTGCTGCTATTGCTGCTGGAGTAATAACAACTCCTGCTGGAAATGGACACTTCCCATACCAAGAGGCTTCACCAAACTACAATCCTTTATATGAAAACTTAGAAGCAAGTGGTAGAGAAGATTTCGTAGGTGGAAAAACTTTAGTTGATTACATGAACGCATCTAACGACCCAAGAAGACCTGGATACTTCACAACAGTAAAAGGAAACTATGTTGGTCTTCCAATTGGTGAAGGTGGTGAATTTGCAGATTACTCTCATGCTGGAGATTATGCTTACACACCTGATACTCCAGGAAACATCATCACTGCTACAGAGGTTGCTTTTTATGTTGCTGAGGCAAATGCACGTTGGAATACAGCTGCAGCACCTGCAGCTTACAACGCAGCAGTTACTGCTTCAATCTTAGAATGGGGTGGTACAGCAGCACAAGCTACTGCTTACCTTGCAACAAAACCATACGATCCAGTTAACTGGAAAAAATCAATTGGAGAGCAAGCTTGGGTAGCGATGTACAATCAAGCTTTAGCTGGATGGAATTTCTGGAGAAGATTAGATTTCCCTGTATTACTAGCTCCTCCTACAGCAATTAACAACGCTGGAGGAAAAGTTCCAGTAAGAATGACTTACCCAGTTCTTGAGCAACAAACAAACAATACAAACTGGAAAGCTGCTTCTACAGCAATCGGTGGAGATTTGTTAACTACAAAACTTTTCTGGGATAAATTCTAATTTTAGACCGAAAACATAATACTATAACCACTCTGTTCATTCAGAGTGGTTTTTTTTTATATAAACAATATACCTATATTTGCATCATGGAAAAAGAACATCAAATATTTGGAATTAGAGCCATTATAGAGGCAATTCAGGCAGGAAAAGAAGTTGACAAAGTATTTATACAAAAAGATATTTCTGGAGAATTAATGAAAGATTTAATGAAGGTGATGAAACGTGCCAACATTAATTTCTCTTATGTTCCTGTTGAAAAACTAAATCGCTTGACGCCAAATAACCATCAAGGTGCCGTGGCAACCATATCTCCTATCGGTTTTATTGAATTAGAGCATTTAGTTGAATCTACAATTGAATCTGGCGCAAAACCATTATTTTTAATTTTAGACCAAATTTCCGATGCAAGAAACTTTGGCGCCATCATAAGAACTGCTGAATGTACTGGCGTTAATGGCATCATTATTCAAAAAGCGGGATCAGCACCTGTAAACGGAGATACTGTAAAAACTTCAGCTGGAGCTGTTTTTAATGTGCCAATCTGTAAAGTTGAGCATATCAAAGACGCAATATTTTATTTGCAAGGATCGGGAATCAAAACAGTCGCTGCGACCGAAAAAACAGATCAAAATATTTACGATATTACACTAAATGAACCTGTCGCAATTATCATGGGTTCTGAAGATCGAGGAATAAATCCATCGGTATTAAAAATTGTAGATGAAAAAGCAAAACTGCCAATGTTTGGCTCTATCGGATCATTAAATGTTTCTGTAGCCTGTGGCGCATTTTTATACGAAACGGTTCGCCAAAGAAGCTAAACCATATTAAAGTTAGGATTAGAATGAATAATTAAACACTATTAATTAATGCTTTCAAAATCTAATTCAATACAAAAATTAACTTTTCTCCGATGGCTGTTTGTTCTTTTTCTAATAACAAACAGCTACGGACAAAATACCACTTACAATCAGTTTTGGAATGAAATTCAGTTCAATCAGACCATAAATAAAAAATGGTCAACTGAACTAGATTTAGCTGCGGCTTACAGCGGGGCAGAATCCTCATCAAACCTATTTGAAAACACCATTCAGAGATCAGCTAGAGCTTGGGGGCATTATTACTTTTCTCCAAGATGGAAATTCTCAACTTTCATAGCTTATTTCAACAATCGAGATGTTCCTGAAATTGGTCAATTTGAATCGCCCGAATGGCGTTTTGCACTTCAAGGAATTTACTACTTTCATAAAACTGGCTATACTTTAAGTACCAGAATGCGTACCGAATTTCGTCATTTGCGAAATAAAGATGATGAGTATGAAAACGTTTTCCGATACCGACAACAAGTAAAATACATGCAACCACTAAACAGTAAAGTATTAAGATCGGGTGTTGTATATGCAGTGGCATCAGATGAAATTTACTTAAAATCTGGAGCAAAAGTTACTGGAGAAAGTTTCTTTGACCGAAACAGATTTAATATTGGTGCTGGTTATTTATTTACAGATGACATCCAGTTTGAACTAACATACTGCAATGAATATCTTCCGAGAAACAGTGGTAATCAAACTACAAATGCAGCTTCGGTCACGATTACTTTTAACAACCTTATTAGAAATCTTCAAAAGAAATTAAAAAACCATACCCCGACTGAAATTAAAGACGAGGATTAAATCAATCTTCTTTTTTTAAGAAACATGCAAGCTGCTCTTTAATAGCGTTTTTGTGAAGTTTAAAATTATAGCTACGTACAAATTCAGTTCCCTGCATATTAATTTCGGCAGTCACAGCCTCAAATTGAGAAAAAGAATTTACATCATTTTTATCAATTAAATAAAGCACCTGCATAATTGAATCATTATGAATATACTCTGTATCATAATGCGCCAATTTATAAATTTTATTATCTGCTAAATGCATGATTAAATCATCTTTGATTTTTTTCCCTTCTTTTTTTGACGGAAAAGGTGTTGGCTGCAAAGCAATAAAATAATGCTCTTTGTCAGTAACAATATTTATTTTTAATGATTTTGAGTTTGTGGTGTAAAAAACAGCAGGGCCAAAATAATACATCATTGTACCATCTGCGAGTACTCTATTTTTTACATCGCACTGTGCGGTTGTCTCAAAGCTGATTAAAATAAAAAAAATCAAAATTGTATAACTGATCATTCTCATACCAAACCAAAATTAAAATACGATTAACAAAAGTACTCTTTTTAAATCAAATCATGAATTTGCATTCACATTTTATCCTCTGATTCTGATTTGGTTACAACATAATAAACAGGAAAATTTGAACTAAAATAATTATGCCCTAAATCTGATTCCTCCTCTTGAATTTCTGTATTGACAAAATTTCCGTTTTCATCAAAATGTTTCATGAAAGGATCTTCTTCTGGGTTAAAATCAGGCCTTTGCCAATCGTACACAATAGGTTTTATGTATTCTGGCGTTTTATAAAATAATGAAAGCCCAAAACCGGTTATCAAACCGGCCAAATGACCTTCCCATGAAATGGTAGCATCAACATCTGGGAAAACATACCAAATCATTCCTCCGTACAATAAAATCACCGACAGCGAAAGTGCGACCAAACGATAATAGCCTGTTTGAATTCCTTTAAAAAAAATAAAACTGACCAAAACATATATTAAGCCGCTTGCGCCAATATGATAATTTTCCCGACCAATAATCCAAGTGATTAAGCCAGAAAATAAAATTCCATAACCAATAACCGCAACAGTTTGTTTGGGATAAAAATATTGCAACGCCGTAAGCAAAACCAAAAGCGGAATTGAATTGTTGTACAAATGTTCCAAATTTTCATGAATGAAAGGACTAAATAAAATGCCTTGTAGCCCCGAAAAATCCCTTGGATAAATTCCGTTTTGGTAAAAATCAAAATCAAATCGAATTTGAACCCAATAAATGATCCACAAAAAAAGGACAAAAAAAAGTGGGAGCGCAATTACAGCAGTTGAAAACTTAAAATCTTTATCACTCATATTTTTGAAAAATCTGTTCTATTAACGGCATCAAAAAACTGTCCAAATCTAATTTACTGATAATTTGTCATATTATAAAAATGTTGCAGATTGTAACAATCCTCCTCTGAATCATTTGTTTTAACTTTTAAGAGACAAAATTTAAAATTAAAAAACAGTAATTTTGTAATATGGAAGCACCTTTAGCCGAGCGTATTCGCCCACAAAAATTAGAAGATTATGTAAGTCAGAGTCATTTAGTTGGCCCTAACGGATCTTTAACACAACAAATTTCAAAAGGAATTATTCCGTCTTTAATCTTTTGGGGGCCTCCAGGCACAGGAAAAACTACTTTGGCACAAATTATTGCACAAGAATCCAAACGTCCTTTTTATATCTTAAGCGCAATAAATTCTGGCGTAAAAGATATTCGTGATGTGATTGACAAAGCAAAGCAAAGCGGTGGACTATTTACGGCCAAAAATCCAATTTTATTTATTGATGAGATTCATAGATTCAGTAAATCGCAACAGGATTCGCTTTTGGCGGCAGTTGAAAAGGGCTGGATCACGTTAGTTGGTGCAACAACAGAAAATCCAAGTTTTGAAGTTATTCCCGCACTATTGTCGCGTTGTCAGGTGTACATCTTAAACGCGTTTACAAAAGAAGATTTGGAAGCGCTATTGCATCGAGCGATGAAAGTAGATGTCTATCTCGCTTCCCAAAAAATAATTCTAAAGGAAACGGAAGCTTTATTACGACTTTCTGGCGGAGATGGCAGAAAACTGCTCAATATTTTTGAATTGGTTGTAAATGCATCTGCAGGTGACGAAATTACAATCACCAATGATCGCGTTTTTGAGCTTGTGCAGCAAAATACTGTTTTGTATGACAAAACGGGTGAGCAACATTATGATATTATTTCAGCATTTATAAAATCAATTCGAGGAAGTGACCCTAACGGAGCCGTTTATTGGCTTGCGCGAATGATTGAAGGCGGTGAAGATGTAAAATTTATTGCCCGAAGAATGTTGATTTTGGCCAGCGAAGATATCGGCAATGCCAATCCAACGGCACTTATAATGGCCAATAATACTTTTCAAGCTGTAACAACTATTGGCTATCCTGAGAGCCGTATTATTTTGAGCCAATGTGCCATTTATTTAGCGACATCTCCTAAAAGCAATGCATCGTATATGGCAATTGGAAGTGCGCAACAATTGGTAAAACAAACCGGAGATTTACCAGTGCCTCTTCATTTAAGAAATGCACCAACCAAATTAATGAAAGAATTAGGTTATGGCGACGATTATAAATATTCGCACGATTATGCCAATAATTTTGCCGAACAGGAATTTTTGCCAGATGCCATAAAAAAAACGGTTCTTTACAATCCGGGGAACAATTCTAGAGAGAACAGCACCCGCGAATTTTTAAAGAACCGCTGGAAAGATAAATATGGTTATTAAAACCAGATTTTATTTTTAGAATTTAACTGAAACTTTCTCAGAAACTAATTTATCATTTTGGTAATACTCAAAAAACCATTGATTGTCTTTTGCATTCAAAGTTCCTTGAACTCCATCTTTAATGGCAATGAATGAATCTGGACGTGAAGTTTTCAATAGTTTCATTACCACTTTTGGTGTTTTATCAATTAATTGAAATCCGTTCTCTGTTGGCTGTGCGTAAAGCAAGTTTGGATCTGTAACATCTGCAACTGGAGTTGCAATTGTAGTTTGAACTTGTGTTTGAGCAGGTTTTGCTGTTGCTGTCGCCGCCACCGCAACTGGAGCCGCTGTAATCATACCCGTTTTTCCGATAGGAGTCACGGTTTTTCCGCTATATTTGTAATGAAGACCGTTGATTGAAACAAAAGCCATATTCAAACTTTCTCTATAAGCGGCTTCATAATCTTTTTCTTTGCTTTTTCCAATTTCAGAAGTGTAAACTACGGTTCCGTAACAATCTTTTAGCTCTACAAAAAGTTTAGTAACTAAAAAACCGTTGTCTTTTTTTACATCCATATATAAAAGTTGGCAACGATCACTAAGATCCGCTGGAAGTTCTTCATTTGCATAAAAAGCCTGAAAACCTGCTTTAGTCAAATTTCCTTTGCTAATTGTTGACATTCTGTATTGATTGTCTGATTTTAAGAAATCATATCTCAAAGGCACGATAACTGCTTTGTAATCATTAACAGCTTGTGCAGATTGGGCAGACTGTGCAAACCCAACAACCGAAACAAAAAGTACAGTCAACAAAAATTTAATTTTCATCATTATAAATATTTTTTAAGTTCTAATAAATGGTTTATTTGTTTAATATTTTGAGCAACTTCAATTTTTTTCTCATTAAAAAAAATGGCATCCAAACCTGCATTTAGTGCACCATTGACATCAGCGTCTAAGCAATCGCCAATCATGATGCTGTTTTCTTTTGAAGCCTGAGCCAAATTAACAGCGAAATCAAAGATAATACTATTTGGTTTTTTTACACCAGCCAATTCAGAATTTGTAATGGTATCAAAATAACTTGAAAGTGATGCATTGTTGATTTTCTTATCTTGAACTTTTGCAAAGCCATTTGTAATGATATGCAGCCTATATTTTGGTTTAAGATATTCCAATACTTCAATAGCGCCATCAAAAAGATGATTATTGTCTGTCAAAAACTCAATATAATCATTTGCAATTTCGTTGATACTTTCATCTGAAATTTTATAATTCAAAGCATCAAATGAAAGCTTCAATCTGCTGTAGCGCAATTCAACATGGGTTATTTCATCGTTTTGATATAATTTCCAACAAGACTGATTAATAGGAATATATTTTTCAATAAAATCCTCAGTTTTGATTTCTGGATATTTTGTTTTGAAAATACGATCAAAAGCCATTTCTGAGTTTTTGTCAAAATCCCAAAGGGTATGGTCTAAATCAAAAAAGACGTCGGTAATAGTGGTATTCATAATCTAAAAAATTCCTTCATCTACAAAACTATAATATTTTGATTCAGTTATGATCAAATGGTCTAAAACTTTAACATCTAAACTTTCTCCTGCTTGTTTGATTCGTTTTGTAATTTGTTTATCGGCTTCGCTTGGCAATACATTTCCTGAAGGGTGATTGTGACACAAAATCAAGCCAGTAGCTCCATTTTCTAACGCCAATTTAAAAATCAGGCGTACATCAACAATAGTTCCCGTGATACCGCCTTTGCTTAATTGCGATTTCGAAATAACTTTGTTAGAATTATTCAGAAAAAGTACCCAAAATTCTTCATGCGCCAATTCGCCAATTATGGGAAGCATCAATTCAAAAACCAATTTGCTGGAAGTTATTTTAATCAATTCGAGTGCATCCTCAACACGTCTTCTTCTACCAAGTTCAAGCGCGGCAATAATTGCAATGGCTTTGGCCTCTCCTATTCCTTTAAAATTCATTAATTGAGAAATGGACATTTTTCCCAAAGCATTTAGACTATCAGCACTCGCCAAAATCCTTTTGCTCAATTCTACCGCCGATTCATTTCGGCTTCCTGAACCAATCAAAATAGCTATTAATTCGGCATCACTTAACGCATTTTTTCCTTTCAACATTAACTTTTCACGAGGTCTATCATCTTCTGACCAATTGGGAATTGGGAAATGAGATTTTTCCATATTTAAATAAATTTTCGAAAAGCGAAGATATTTAAAAAGAAAGGAAAATCGTTCAAAATAAAAAGAATTAGATAATTTGAAAATTTACTAATTAGAAAATTCCAAACTCAAAAAAAAAGCCGATTGTCTATAACAATCGGCATATTATCTCATTGACTAATTTTCACATTATCTAATTAATCAATCCTTTTACTTCATCAAAATTCAAACCTCCGTAATTTCCAGAACTCATTAATAAAAGCGCCGAATTATCTAAATTCAAATTGAACAAATATTCTTTGAATTCAGCCGGATTTGTATATATCACAAGATCTTCACGATTAAATGCTTTTGCAATTTGTTCGTAAGTTACTTCTTCAAGCTGTTTGATTTTTACAGCATCTGGCGAATAAAAAACTACTGCAACATCAGCATATTCTAACGCGCCTTCATATTCTTTCAAAAATTCAGCATTTAAACTGCTGTACGTATGAAGTTCTAAACAAGCCACTAATGTTCGGTTAGGATATTGCTCTTTTACCGCTTTTGTTGTTGCCGCAACTTTGCTTGGTGAATGCGCAAAATCTTTATAAGCTACTTTTCCTTTTCCTTCAGCAATTTTTTCCAAACGTTTAGATGCTCCTTTAAAACTTGCAATTGCTTCATAAAAATCGGCTTCATCAACGCCCATATTTTGGCAAATCCATTTGGCTCCAGCCAAATTATTCAAATTGTGTGCGCCAAAAACTTCGATTGGCATATCACCTTCTGGAGTTGCTAATAAAGTTACTCCATCGCTAACTTTATAATTTGGAGTTGAATACGCTAATTTGCGAATTGGATTTGTCGCAGCTTCGGCAACGCGTTTTACTTCTGGATCATTTTCATTGTAAACCAAAATTCCTCCATTCGTAATTTTTTGAATAAAAATCTCAAATTGCTCCACATAATTTTCATACGTTGGAAACACATTGATATGATCCCATGCAATTCCAGAAATCAAGGCAATGTTCGGTTGATACAAATGAAATTTCGGGCGTCTGTCAATTGGCGAAGACAAATATTCATCACCTTCTAAAACCATAAAATCATTTTCTTCAGTCAAATGCACCATAGTGTCAAAACCTTCCAATTGCGCGCCAACCATATAGTCAACTGCAATATTATGGTAATGCATTACGTGCAAAATCATCGAAGTGATTGTTGTTTTTCCGTGTGAACCACCAATTACAACACGTGTTTTATTTTTAGATTGCTCGTATAAAAATTCTGGATATGAGTAGATTTTCAACCCCAATTCCTGCGCTTTTAGCAATTCTGGGTTATCTGCTTTTGCATGCATTCCTAAAATGATTGCATCAATATCTGCAGTTATTTTTTCTGGAAACCAACCTAGTTCAGCTGGCAAAATTCCTTTTTTCTCTAATCTTGATTTTGATGGTTCAAAAATAGCATCGTCACTTCCTGTAACTTGATATCCCTTGTTATGCAATGCTAATGCCAAGTTGTGCATCGCACTTCCGCCTATCGCGATGAAATGTGTCTTCATTTAAATTCCAATTATTAAATTACAAATTCCAATATAGTATCGAATTTGTCTTTTGAGATTTTTTATTTTAAGCTTCAGATTTTCGCTTTAAATCCTGTGCTTTTTTTGTGTCTTTTAATTTGTTCAAATATAAATTATATAATTTTTGAAACGTTACTTTTGAATTACCAATTTCATGCGCTTTCTTATAATTTTTTTCGGCCGAATCATATCTTTTAAAATATTCATCGATTCGTCCTCTTGACAAATAGCCATCAATTGGAGAAAATTGTGCCAGCTCATTTGAATAGGCAAGTGCTTTTGATTCGCTTCCGCCAAGAATTCCAGGCAATTGCAAATAAATTTCAATTAACGCCCATCTTGCCTGAACATGTTTCGGATTGAGTTCGATTGCTTTTTCAAAAGCTTCTTTCATGTCGCCCACCATCCCGAAAGCTTTTATTTTATTGACTTCTAAAGAATGCATTGCGAGACAGCCTCCATATTTAAAAAAATAATCGGCTACAGTTGGTTTCAATTCTTTTAATTTTTTGAAATATTCAGCGCCTTTTACCCAGGATTTTTGATGTGCTGCGATTTCACCTAAATATTCAAGTGTTTTTATATCCGAAGGTTTTGTTTTTAAATTGGCTTCAAATAGAGGTTCGGCTTCTTCGTATTTTTTGGTATTAAATAGCTTCTCTGCTCTTTCAAAAGACTGTGACCAACAACACATTGGCATAATTAAGAATAAAAGTAGCAGCTTTTTCATATATCAAAAATAAGGAAATATAAAATGCGATTTGCTTTTAAATATAAATTAGTAATTTGTACGAAAATTATTTTTAATCTGAGCCAACCTTTTCTACGAAATAAATCTCTATACAAGAAAAGCCAATTTATGAAAAACATATTATTCGTCTTCTTATTCCTTTCAACAGCAATTTTTGCACAACAAAACGACAAAAAATGGAGCAAAATTATTGCTCTTGAAAAAGAAGGAAAAATAAAATCTGCCAATCAAATTGTCGCCGACATTTACAAAAATGCAAAAACCAAAAAGGACGAAGAACAAATCATAAAATGCTTTTTCTATCAATCTAAATACATGCAAATTCTGGAAGAAAATGCACAATCTAAGATTATAAACAATCTGAAATCAACTATAAATCAAGTTTCGATTCCTTCAAAAGCGATTCTAAAAATAGTTTATGCCAAATGTCTGAGCAATTATTTAGTCAAAAACAACTCTCAGATAAACCAAAGAACAAACCTTGAAACATCTCCTACTGATTTCCTGACATGGTCACCTAAAAATTTTGAAGATCAAATAAATACCACACTAAAAGAAACGCAACAAAATGAAAATTTGCTTAAAAACACATCATTAAGCAAATACGAATCTATATTTGATTATGCGACTTCAGAAAAATTTAAAACCGAGAATTTATATGATTATGTTTTAAGCGAAAACATAACTTTTTATACGCAAAAATTACATACTTGGGAAATCTCTAAAACTGTTTTTATTTCTTATAGAAAAGATTTTTTCGCTGATCCCTCAACATTTTCAAAACTGAATTTAGATTTTATTACAAATGAAAATCTCCGTTTGGTTATTTCACTCTATCAAAAAAAAGAAAGCAACAGTCCAACTCTAGACAATCAGTTTGAACGCTTTGTTTTTTGCAAAAATTTCATGTTTCAAAACGACGAAGATTATTTTAAAGTACTAAATAAACTTCAGAAAAAAGCGGATGACAAAATATTGATTCAAAAAATCCAATTAGAAAAAGTGCAATATTTAATTCCATTTGCATCAAAATCGCTTCATCCAGATTACAACAGCAAAGCTCTTGCGACTTTAGATAGTATTATAAACATTAACAACAGATCAAACGAGCAAAAGAAAGCTATAATCCAAAAGCAAAAATTGCTTTCGAAATCATTGGCAATTCAACTTCAAAAATACATTTATGAAAACGAAAACACTCGTGCTTTTATACGATATAAAAATGTTGAACATTTAAAAATTTCATTTTATAAAATCAATCAAAGAGACGTTTCTTTTTTTATTGGATATAATAATCCCAGAAACCTCAAAGCCGACGAAATAGTAAAAACCAAACAGCCAGAAATAACAAAAACTTATGAGTTAAAAAACAAAAAAGATCATTTTGAATATACTACAGAAGTAGTATTGCCAAATTTAAAAACCGGATCTTACCTTGTTTATTTTGAAACTGAAAAAGATACGAAGGACGAAAAAGTAAGTGATTTTGAAATCTTGACAGCAACCAATTTCACGATCGTGGCATCAGAAAACAATAAGATTGAAACCTATCAAGTTTTAGATCGAAAAAATGGAAATCCTCTAACAAATGTAAAAGTGAGTTCACCAAGATTTACGGCCATAACCGATAAAAACGGCAAGGTTTCTTATAAAAAACCAATGAAAGGCGAGTATTTCGAGACACTCCAAGTTTCAGCTGAAAATGACACAATTACGATCGGCAACAACTATATTTCACGTGACCGAATTTATCCGATGGATATTCAAGAGAATTCAGTCGCTAAAGTTGAATTTTACTTGGATCGGGCCATTTATCGTCCGGGGCAAACTGTTTATTTCAAAGGAATTGCAATTCAAAAAAACAATGACAAAACCACTGTGGTTCAAAATACTGATTTCAAAATTTTAATTCAAGATCCCAATTTTACGAATCTAAAAGAGTTTGATGTCAAAACAAATGAATTTGGATCTTTTTCTGGAGAATTTGCCTTGCCTAAAACCGGATTAACGGGCAATTATAAAATTACAGCTCAAAAACCTGCGGATTTTGATACCAAAAAAGTGGATTTTAACTATTCTCAAACCCAATTTAGAGTTGAAGAATATAAACGTCCAAAATTTGAAATCACATTTGATCCTAAAAAAGAAACTTTTCAAATCAATCAATTGGTTAAAGTAAAAGGTCAAGCAAAAGCTTTTGCAGGAAGTACTATTTCAGATGCCACAGTAAGTTATACTGTTACGCGATATACGAGTTTTACAAATAATTATTTCGGAAGAGAAAACGAAGAAGAAATTACTGAAGGTGAACTAAAAACCGATGCTTCTGGCAAATTTACAATTGAGTTTCCTGCACTTCCTGATGAAAATTTGGAGAAAAAAGAATTACCCATTTTCACTTACGAAATTGAAGTTGAAGTAACTGATATCAATGGAGAAACACATGACTCTAAAACGACTGTAAAAGTGGGTTATCATGATTTGATTCTAGAAACTGGAATGCCAAATAAAATTGAAACCAAAGATAAAAATGAAATTTTCCTGACCAGCACTAACCTCAACGGCGAATTTAAGGCTACAAGAGGCGAAGTGAAAATCTATTATGTTCGTCCGTTTTTGAATAAATTCAAACCAAGAAGTTCAGAAAAACCAGAAATTGAAACCATTTCGGATCAAGATTTTGAAAAATTATTTCCTTATGAAATTACAGGAAAAGAATTTTTGAATGAACCAAAAGAAACTTTGGTTTACTCCAAAAAAGTCGATACTGAGAAAGACAAAAAACTTATTCTGGATTTTATTTCAAATTACAAATCAGGAAACTACAAAATTGTTTTTAGCGCAAAAGACAGTTTTGGCAATCTAATTGAAGCAAAAACAAATTTTGAGCTTACACAAAGCAAAGACAACTTCAATACAAGCAAATTATTTACCGTACAGCAACTGAATGAAGATCCTAAAAAAGATGGTTTTGTTGAGCTAAAACTCACTTCGCCAATTGAAGAACTATATATAAATACAATCGGAAATTATAAAAACGCACTATTTTTTGAAGAAACAAATCATCTTCAACACAATGAAGTTGTAATTAAAATTCCACTTAAACCTGAGTTCGAAAAAATCTTGAAAATAACTTTCGAAAGCATTTTTGAAAATCAAGCTTTTAATGAAGAATTAAACGTCACGTTAAAAAGTAAAATTCCTAAATTAGAATGGAAAACAGAAACTTTTAGAAGCAAAATCGAGCCTGGCAGCAGTGAAAATTGGTCTTTTCAGTTAAAAGCAGAAAACACTAAAAAAGAGTATGAACTTTTGGCTTCGATGTATGACAGTTCTTTAGATAAATTCACAATTAAAAATTGGGCAGCACCAACTTTATATGACTACAATTATAATTCTTCAAACAGAAAAACGATATTAGGTTTTGGCCAAATCTATAAAACGATTGGAAACTTAAACAGTTACCTTCCGAAGATGGAATATTCAACCCAGTCGACTAACTTAATTTGGTTTGGTTTTGATTTTAATAATCCAAATGCGGTTTATCAGCAAAGTCAATATTTAAAACAGCTTTCAAAAAAAGTGAGAAAACCGGCAAATGCAAAACTAATTTCAGGAATTATTACAGACTATGAAGGATTGCGACTTCCCGGAGCTTCTATAACTGTAAAAGGCACGCAAAGAACCACAATTTCAGATTTCGACGGTTATTACGAAATCGAAGCAGTTCCTGGCGAGGTATTAATTTTCTCTTATATCGGCTCAAAAACAGCTTCAATTACTGTAACCGATACTCAAGTTATAAATCAAATTTTAGAAAACGATTCTAGCCAATTGAATGAAGTTATAGTAACCGGTTATGGTGTTACTAAAAAAAAGGAATCACTTTCATATGCAGTAGCAAGAGTTGAAGCAATGGAAGTTAGTAATGAAATGCGTGTTGGACCTGCATATATGCTTGCCGGAATTACTCCAGGAGTAAAGCTCGTAGCGAGTGATGCAGTTGATCCTGAATATTATTTCAAAACCGATAAAGTAACGTTTGTTCCTGGCCAAAAAATAACAAGTGGCTTAACATCGATGGTAATAAATATTGCAACACTATATATACTTGATGGCGAAATTTCATCTGAAGAAAACTTCAAAAAAATAAATCCAGAAGATTTGCTTGACATCGACTTTTTAAATCCAGACAAAGCAACAAAACTTTATGGAAGCAAAGGTTCTTCGGGAGCAATACTTATTACGACCAAAAAATCTTTAGAAGTATTAAGCGAGGTAAAAGCTCGAAAAAATCTGTCTGAAACTGCTTTCTTTTTTCCACATTTAAAAACAGATGATAAAGGAAATATAAGTTTCAACTTTACTTCGCCTGAAGCTTTGACAACTTGGAAATTTCGTTTGTTGGCGCATAATAAAGATGCTGTTTCGGGTTATTTGGAGAAAAGCGTTGTGACACAAAAGGAATTAATGGTTTTACCGAATTTCCCTCGCTTTTTGAGAGAAAAAGATACAATTGTCATTAGTGCCAAAATTTCAAACGTGACGAATGAATTAAAAACCGGAATCGCAAGTTTGCTGTTTTTCGACGCCACAACGATGCAACCAATTGATGCGAAAATGCTGAATGCAAAAAACATCAAAAACTTTACAATTCCTGCTTTTGGCAACACAACGGCAACCTGGACGATTGCAATTCCTGAAGGTTTGCAAGGCGTTCAATATAAAATTGTCGCAAAAGCTGGAAATTTCTCAGATGGCGAAGAAAACATTCTTCCGGTTTTGACCAATAATATGCTCGTTACCGAAAGTATTCCGCTTTGGGTTCGCGAGAATTCAACTAAAGAATACACTTTTGAAAATCTAAAAAACAACAATTCTTCGACTTTACGAAACCATCAGTTTACGTTTGAATATACGTCAAATCCAACTTGGATCGCCATTCAGTCGCTTCCCTATTTAATGGAATACGAACATGAATGTGCCGAGCAGACTTTTGCTAGATTTTATGCCAATGCTTTAGCATCTGAAATTATTTCGAGCAATCCGAAAATTGCAACCATTTTTGAAACTTGGAGAAAAAACGGAAAACTGCATTCTAAATTAGAAGAAAACGAAGAATTAAAATCAATAATCCTCGCCGAAACGCCTTGGCTGAAAGATGCACAAAGTGAAGATGAAAAGAAGAAAAACTTGGCGCTTTTGTTTGATTTAGAAAAAATGAAAACTTCGCAAGAAGCAACTTTTGAAAAATTAAAACAGAAACAAAAAGCTTCTGGAGGTTTTCCATGGTTTGACGGCTACGACGAAAGCGAATATATTACAAGACATATTCTCGCTGGGCTTGGACACTTGGCTAAGCTGAGCCAATCTGAAGAAAATGAAGAAAAAATAGATGAAATTGCTAAAACTGGTATTCTATTTTTAGACAACAAATTTCTAGAATATTATAGAAGCAGAATCCAAAATTTAAAACCAACAGAAAAATTAATCTGGATCAATCCCTATTCTGATTTGCATTATTTGTATACTAGAAGTTTCTTTTTGGAAAAATATCCTTTATCGGATGAGCTAAAAAAAGCTTCAAAATTATATTTAGAAACAGCTAAAAAAGATTGGTTGCAATATTCTATTTATGAGAAAGGATTGGCTGCATTGACTTTAAATCGTTTTGGAGAAAAAGAAAGCGCTAAGAAAATCATCGAAAGTTTAAAAGAAACGTCCTCAAACAACGAAGATTGGGGAATGTATTGGATTTCGAATAAAGCGGGTTGGTATTGGTATCAAGCGCCTATTGAAACTCAGGCTTTATTAATTGAGGCTTTCGCCGAAGTGACAAACGACGCCAAATCGGTCGATGCAATGAAAGTATGGCTTTTGAAAAACAAACAAAACAAAAATTGGCCCACAACAAAATCAACAACCGAAGCTATTTATGCTTTATTAATGCAAGGAACCGATTGGCTTTCGGTAAAAGACAATACAGTTATAAAATTGGGCGACGAGAAAATCGTTACTAAAAAACTTTCCGAAAATGAAAAAGAAGCCGAAACGGGTTACATTAAACTAAACTGGAAACCGGAAGAAATCAAAAAAGAAATGGCTTCAATAAAAATCGAAAACAAATCTAAAGTTCCAGGTTTTGGAGGTGTGTATTGGCAATATTTTGAAGATTTAGATAAAATCAAAAATAACTCGGGAGCAGTTTTATCGGTTTCGAAAGAATTGTATCTAAAGAAAAACACTTTAAAAGGCGACGAATTACAAAAAATAACAACCGTAAATTCTTTAAAAATTGGAGATTTAGTTACAGTTCGTTTAATTATCACTTCTAAAGAAGATATGGAATATGTTCATTTAAAAGATATGCGTGCTTCTTGTTTTGAGCCCAAAGATGTTCTATCAGGATATCAATACAAAGATCGCTTACGATTTTATATGAGCACAAAAGATGCCGCAACACATTTCTTTTTTGATCACATCAACAAAGGAACCTATGTTTTAGAATATGACATCAGAGTGAATAACAGTGGTGAATTCTCAAACGGAATTACAACAATTGAAAGTATGTATGCGCCAGAATTTTCGAGTCATACAAAAGGGATTAGAGTGAAAGTGAATTAACTCAAATTCCAAATTTTAAATTCCAAATTCCAAAAAAAAAATATAAAATCTATCTTTTGTCAGTCTGAGCGAAGTCGAAGACCTGTTCCGGTTGGCAAGCCTTCGACTTCGCTCAGGATGACACACTCTTTCAAAATTAAAAACAATAAAAAACCCAACAACTTTAAAATTGTCAGGTTTAATTTTATAACTAAATTGAGATTATTTAGCAATCGTCAATTCATCAATGATATTTTTAGCTCCAGCGTATTTGTCGATAATCCAAAGCACATAACGAATATCAACGTTGATTGTTCTTTGTAATTTAGAATCAAAAATAACGTCTCCAGCCATTGCTTCGATGTTTCCGTCAAAAGCAATTCCGATTAATTCTCCTTTTCCGTTCAGAACTGGTGAACCAGAATTTCCTCCTGTAATATCATTATCAGTCAAAAAGTTTACTGGCATGTAACCTGCTTTATCAGCATATTGTCCAAAATCTTTTGCTTTGTTCAATTCTAATAAACGAGCTGGCAAGTCAAATTCCTGATCTCCGGCTTTGTATTTTTTAACCATACTAGCCATATCCGTATAATTGTTGATTTTTGCATCATTGCGAGGATCTGCAGGCAATGCGCGAACTTTTCCGTAAGTCAATCTCAAAGTCGAGTTAGCATCTGGATATTTGATAGCATTTAATTTTGATTCTCTTAAACCTTCAACAAGTTTTCTATAAGCAATTGCGAAACCATCGTCAGCTTTTGCTTGATCATCGGTTTTTGCACGGTATTTTGTCATTAAATCGTTAGAAATAATATACAAAGGATCATGTACAATTGCCAATGGTTTTGGATCAGCTAAAAATGCCAATACTTTTTCTTTAGTTGTGAAGTAACTAATTTCAGTTGCTTTTGCTACATCTGCAGTAAAATCACCATTATTAGCGGTTTTCATTTTTACTATTTCTGGAGCAAGTCCATATTCATCAGCTTTTGAAGCGTATAAATTCAATTGTGCAGTTAAAACATCTTTTTCTAATGGAGCATAAAAATCTCCATATATAGTTTCAACCATTGCATTTATTTTAGGAAGCATTTCTGCTTTTTTAGCATCATTTTCTTTGTAGTAAGCAATTAATGCATTTCCTAAATTAGCTGGTGCAGTTGCATAAGCAGAAGTACGTAAAAGCTGTGTCAAATAATTATCGTGACGTGCTTTTAAGTTGGTTTCTCTATAGTAATCGTTGATCGTCGGAATTACATTCTCGTATTTATCTTTATTAGCCGGTTTGCTTGCCCACTCATAAAATTTATCTTCTTGTTCTGCTTTTGCATCAGCTGTTCCAGCTTTTGTTAAAGCGTCGATCATTCCTTGACGGTTTTTCCAGTAGTTTGCAGTCGAAGCATATTTAGAAGCGTAGTTTAAACGAACAGTCGCATCTTTATCCATATACTTTTTCATGACATCCATTCCGGTTTTTGCACCTTCAACCCAAGCAGGATAAGCGTATTTCACGTTTTGCTCAATTCCTCCAGCTGGCATCCAACGGTTTGTTCTTCCTGGATATCCTAGAATCATGGCAAAATCATTTTCTTTTACGCCTTTAATGCTTACTGGCAAATAGTGTTTTGGCTGTAATGGCACATTATCTTTTGAGTAAGCTGCAGGATTTCCGTCTTTATCAGCATAAACTCTGAACATTGAGAAATCACCCGTTTGACGAGGCCACTCCCAGTTGTCAGTATCTCCACCAAATTTACCAACGCTTTCTGGCGGTGTTCCTACCAAACGAACGTCTGTGTAATCTTGGTAAACAAAATAGTAATATTCATTTCCTTGAAAGAAAGGACGAACAGAAACCGTATATTTTCCGTTTTCGCTGTTTTCTTTTTCAATCAAAGCGATTTCTTGTTGAATGATTTTGTTTCTTTCCGTCTCTGTCATTTGATCGTTTACTTTTGACAAAATTCTTTTAGAAACATCATCCATACGAACGAAGAAACGTACATACAAAGATTTTGGTTTCATCTCCTGACTACGATCTTTTGCCCAAAAACCATCTTTTAAATAGTTTTGCTCCGCTGATGAAAGTTCAGCAATTGCACTATACCCGCAGTGGTGATTTGTAAGCACCAAACCAGTATTTGAAACAATTTCTGCCGTACAGCCTCCATTAAACTGAACAATTGCATCTTTTAAACTGTGATGATTAATACTGTAGATTTCTTCGGCAGTTAATTGAAGTCCCATTTTCTCCATATCTCTATGGTTCAATCTTTCGATAAACATCAAAAACCACATTCCTTCATCGGCTCTTACTGGAAAAGCCATTAAGGACATGGTCAAGAATAAAACTATTTTTTTCATGTTAATTTATTTAAGTGATGCGAATATAGCTCATATTTACAATTATTCCACTCAAAACAAATTCAAAATTGCACATGTTTTCGATTTTTTAGCCTTTTATTAAGAATTTAACATTGTTTTTAAAAAAGAAAGGCGTTCTAAAAATAGAACACCTTTCTTTTTTAAAAGTTACTAAGCTGCTAAGTTTCTAAGAGTCTAAGTTTTTTTCTTTGAACTTAAAATCTTAGAAACTCAGAATTTTATTCATTAAGCATTTTCCAAAGTCTGTCTTTTAAATCGGTCAGACCTTGTTGCGCAACAGACGAAATAAACATATATGGAACACCTTTGAAAGAAACATCTAATTCGGCTTTTAATTCAGCCTTCAATTCGTCATCCAGCATATCGCATTTTGAAATCACCACAAGACGTTCTTTGTCCAACATTTCAGGATTGTATTTGGTCAATTCGTTAACCAAAATATCATATTCTGCTTTAATATCTGCCGTATCAACAGGAATTAAAAACAATAAAGTCGAATTACGCTCAATATGGCGCAAGAAATAATGACCAAGACCTTTTCCTTCTGCAGCGCCTTCGATAATTCCTGGAATATCGGCAATTACAAAAGATTGGAAATCTCTGTACGCAACGATTCCTAAATTTGGTTTTAAAGTCGTAAACGGATAATCAGCAATTTTAGGTTTTGCCGAAGTTAGCACAGACAATAAAGTAGATTTCCCAGCATTTGGAAAACCAACTAAACCAACATCTGCCAAAACTTTAAGTTCTAGAATCACATCCATTTCTACACCAAGTAAACCTGGTTGTGCATAACGAGGTGTTTGGTTTGTCGAACTTCTAAAATGCCAGTTTCCTAAACCTCCCTTTCCTCCTTTTGCAAGGATTCTTTTTTCTCCGTCTTCCGTAATTTCAAAAAGCGTTTCACCAGTTTCTTTGTCTTTTACAACAGTTCCCAGTGGCACTTCAATAATTTTATCTTCTCCGTCTGCACCTGTGCTTCTATCAGAACCTCCATCACCACCGTGACCCGCTTTGATGTGACGTGCAAACTTTAAATGAAATAATGTCCAGAGTCCTTTATTTCCAACCAAATACACATGTCCTCCACGGCCACCGTCTCCACCGTCTGGACCACCTTTTTCAATAAATTTCTCTCTATGTAAATGCGTAGAACCTTTCCCTCCTTTTCCGGATGAAACATATATCTTAACGTAATCTACAAAATTTCCTTCTGTCATTTTTCTGAATTTCAGATTTTAGATTTTAGATTTTAGATTTCTCTAACTTCTATTTCTAAATTCTATTTTATTTATTTTTCAGTTGCAGTCACACTTTTCAGTACCAAACTGAGACTGAAAACCGAGACTGAAAACTATTTTATCTATTCTTTTAATGCTCTTACAAGCACTTTATCAATCTTAACGCCATCCATGTCGATGACTTCAAGAACGAATTTTTGCCAAACTAACTTTTCGCCTTCTTTTGGAATATGGGAAAGCTCGGTCATAATCATACCACTTACGGTGTTTACTTCGTAATCGTTGGTTAATTCGTCCAACTCAAAATAGGTTAAGAAATCGTGCAACGAATAATGTCCGTCAACCAGCCATGTTCCATCTTCTCTTTCTATAAGCTGGAATTCGTCTTTGTAAAATTCTGATGCATCTCCCACCAAGGCTTCCAAAATATCATTCAACGTAATCATACCTTGAAAAACGCCATATTCATCAGAAACCAATGCATAATGCACACCTGTTTTTTTGAAATTTTCCAACGCTTTATAAGCCGTCGTTTGTTCCATCAAATAAGGTGCTTCGTACATTATTGAAGCCAGATCGAAATTATCATTTTCAATATGGGCAAAAATATTTTTTAGCGTTACAACCCCAACAATATCATCGTAATTATCATTGTAAACCGGATAAACGGCATGCAAATCCTGAACAACCAATTCTTTGATTTTAGCCTTGTCAGCATTTAAAGGCAACATATCTACTGATTTTCGGTGCGTCATTAATGAACTTACTTTTCGATCTCCAATGTGAAAAACACGTTCCACAATATCTTGTTCGATTTCTTGAACTTCACCAACTTCGGTTCCTTCTTTAATGATGGCTTTAATTTCTTCTTCCGTAACTTTTCCGTCAGCGGTTGGTTTTATTTGAAAAATATTCAATAAAAAATCGGTCGAAGTCGTTAAAAGCCAAATGAAAGGTGCCGTGATAATCGAAATGATTTTCATTGGCATTGCCACCATTTTTGCAATTGATTCTGGATAATTTAATCCAATTCGTTTTGGAAGCAATTCTCCCAAAACCAATGAGAAAAAAGTCAGTACTACAACTACAATTCCTACTGCAATTGAATGTGCATATGGCTTTAAAACTGCAAATCCACCAACAAATCCTTCTACGTCTAATGTAATTTTATCACCACTATAAATACCAGTCAAAATCCCAATCAAAGTAATTCCGATTTGAACTGTCGATAAAAACTTATTTGGAGAATTCGCCAAGTCGAGCGCTGTTTTGGCGCTTTTATTTCCTTTTTTCGCGGCGGTTTCCAGTCTGTTTTTCCTTGCCGAAATCAGTGCAATTTCAGACATAGAGAACACTCCGTTTAATAGTATTAGAAAAAATATTATTAGTATTTCCAATGTTTAGTAGATTCGTTATTTGTTTGGTTCGCTGTGTTGTTCAAATATTCTTGATTTTGGCTGTTTTCTAAAAAACTAATTTTTCTAAACAAAAAACTGCATCCAGTGGAAGCTCGTTTCATGCTTAGAAAAATAGCTTTTAGGAATCCCGACAGCCGTCGAGAATTTTCTACAAATTATCTATAACTGATGTTAATCTTTCTGTAATTTGTTCAATAGTTCCAATACCATCTACGGCATAAAACTTACCTTGTTCTTTATAGTATCCAATAAGAGGAGCTGTTTTCTCATTGTATTCTTGATATCTTACACGAATTTTTTCTTCGTCTTGATCATCAGCTCTTCCGCTTGTTTTTCCTCTTTCCAACAAACGTTTTACCAAAATTTCGTCATCAGCTTCTAAAGCGATTGTTGCTGTTACGCTAGATCCGATTGTTGGCAAAAATTTATCTAAAGCTTGAGCTTGATCTAAAGTTCTTGGATATCCGTCGAACAAAAATCCTGCGCTTTCTGGGTGTTTTTTTACTTCATCGATTAACATTGCAGTTGTTACTTCGCAAGGAACCAATTCTCCATTGTCCATAAAAACTCTTGCTTTTTTTCCTAGTTCAGTATCATTTTTTAAATTGAAACGAAAAATATCTCCTGTTGAAAGGTGCGTTAAATTGTATTTTTCTTTTAAAAATTCTGCCTGAGTTCCTTTTCCTGCTCCAGGCTTTCCAAATAAAACAATGTTAATCATAATGAATGTGCGTGTTGTGACTTCTGTATTTTTAGAAGTTTAAAATGAATATTTAGTTGTGTTTGTTTTTTTTATTATTCTGCTAATTTGTAAACTTCGGTAAGGTTTCTTCCTAAACCGTCGTAGTCTAATCCGTAACCGACAATAAATTTATTCGGGATTCTGATTCCGATATAATCTATTTTCATGTCTTTTTTATACGCTTCAGGCTTAAAGAACAATGTCGCCACTTTAAAATGTTTTACATTTTGCGCTTTAAACAAATGCTTTAATTCTTCGATTGTATTTCCGGTATCGACAATATCCTCAATAATGACAACAGTTCTGCCTGACAAATCCTGATTAATTCCGATTAATTCTTTAACCGAATTTGTAGTTTCTGTACCTTCATACGAAGCCATTTTGATGAATGAAACCTCGCACGGTTTTTTATACTTTTTCAAAAAATCGGAAACAACCATAAAGGCCCCGTTCAAAACTCCAATAAAAATTGGCGTATCGTCTCCAAAATCATCTTCTACTTGAGCCACTAATTTAGTTAAAGCAAAATCAATTTCTTTAGCCGAAATAAACGGAACAAATTGTTTATCGTGAAGTTGTATCATTATTTTTAAATTTAAAATAATGGACAAAGATACAGAATTACAACTTAACTGTAAATATCAAAATAAACTGTCTGAGCATTTTTAAACACTTTAAGCACATCTTTTCGAAAAAAGACTTTTTTATTTTAGTAAATTGTAGCCTTCTAAACTTTAAAACGAACCGCAATGAAAACCACAATACAAATCTTTTCAGCTTTTTTGATCCTTACCGCATGTCACGGACAAGTTAGTAAAGAAGAAAAAGAAGCACTTTCAAAACAACCTGCAAATGTTGTAAAAACTGCTATTGGCAACATTACCTTGCCACCGCCATATGCAACAGAATCAAAAACAAAAAACAGTAAAGTTTTAGGCTGGCCAGAAGGAAAAACACCAATTGCGCCCGAAGGTTTTACGGTTACAAAATTTGCTGACGGTTTTAGCAATCCGCGTTGGAGTTATATCGGCCCAAACAATGACATTTTTGTTGTTGAAAGCGGCACAAGAACAAGCAAAAACCAAATTATCATTTTGCGTGACAATGATAAAGACGGAAAATATGAAACTCGCGAAGTTTTTATTTCTGGTTTAAACAGACCTTTAGGAATGCTGATCCTTAAAGACTTTTTTTATATTGCCAATACTGACGGTCTTTACCGTTATCCTTATAAAAATGCCCCTTTAAAATTAGAAACTCAGGGAACTAAAATTGTTGAACTTCCTGCTGGCGGATACAACAATCACTGGACAAGAAGTTTGCTCGCAAATCCTGAAGGAACAAAAATTTATATTGGGGTGGGTTCTGGAAGCAATGTTGGAGAAAACGGAATGGATAAAGAAATTCGCCGTGCAGCAATTTTAGAAATCAACCCTGATGGAACTGACGAAAAAATTTATGCTGACGGACTTAGAAATCCAATGGGAATGGATTGGAATCCGGCCAACACAAAAGAACTTTGGACTGCCGTAAATGAAAGGGATGAACTTGGCGACGACTTGGTTCCAGATTATATTACAAGTGTAAAAAGAGGCGGTTTTTACGGATGGCCGTATTCATATTTTGGAAGCATTCCTGATCCTAGATTGAAAGGCGAACGAAAAGATTTGGTCAAAAAAGCAATTGTTCCCGATGTTCCGGTTGGTCCGCACACTGCTTCTTTAGGATTAGCTTTTTATACAAAAGACGCTTTCCCTGCAAAATATAAAAATGGTGCTTTTGTAGGTCAGCATGGTTCTTGGAACCGTTCTAATATTTCAGGTTACAAAGTTTTATTTGTTCCTTTTAAAGATGGAAAACCTTCAGGAAAACCAGAAGACTTTTTAATCGGTTTTATTTCAAATGATGAAAAAGCAGAAGTTTATGGGCGTCCAGTTGCAGTAACTGTTATGAACGACGGATCGCTTTTGGTAAATGATGATAGTGGCAATACGCTTTGGAAGGTTACTGCCAATAAGTAAAAATCCAATTTTTTAAATTCCAAATTCCAATTTAAACAGATAGAATTCCAAATTTCACGGTTTTTTGTCATTTCGAGGAACGAGAAATCTCCACAAGAAGCTCTACAAAGATTGGCGATTTTGATTGTGGAGTTACTCGCGAAGATTTCTCGTTCCTCGAAATGACAAGATTGGATTTAATCTTTACGGTTATTTTTTTCAAGTTCAACAAATCCTTTTATGATTTTAAAAAAATATTATTTTCTCTTTCTTATCGCAATTGTGTTTCAAAAAACTTTTGCACAAGAACAGAAAAGCAAACTTATTGATTCCGTAAAAACCCAAAAACTAAACGAAGTTTTAATAAGTCCGCTTCACATTAATTGGGATTTGCAGAATAGTCCTGCTTCTATTGGCATTTTATCTGAAAAAGAATTACTTCGAAATAACACTACAGATATTAGCAATGTCATCAATACAATTCCGGGTGTTTTTATGCAGTCATCAAATATTACCACAACCCGAATTTCGATTCGCGGCATTGGCGCGAGAACTCCTTACGGAACTAATAAAATCAGAGCATTTTATGGAACTATTCCTCTGACTTCTGGAAACAGTGAAACCGTTATCGATGATATTGATCTTCAAAATATCAATCAAGTTGAAGTCATAAAAGGACCGCTTTCGAGTATTTACGGTGAGGGATTGGGCGGAGCGATTTTGATTTCGCCGGAAACATTTAATAAAGGAAATTATCAAACTGAAATCAGCTCTGTTTTTGGATCTTTTGGATTATTGAAAAACAGAATTGGTTTTAATTTGAATGAAAAAAGTTCGTCTTTAAATCTGAGTTATCACAATTTAAAAACCGATGGTTGGCGCCAGAATAGTGCTTACAATCGCGAAGGAATTACGCTTGGTGGAGAATTATTTAGAAAGAAAAACAGCAAACTGACGTACTTTTCAAATTATACTTATTTAAAAGCATATATTCCGAGTTCGATTAACAAAACCACTTTCGAAAATAATCCACAGGCTGGTGCGCCTACTTGGGTCGCTTCAAAAGGTTTTAAAGAATATAAATCTACTTTGGCAGGATTGGCTTATGATTTTAAATTAAACGATCATCTTCAAAATTCGACTTCTGTTTTCATCAATTATAAAGACAGCAACGAACCGCGTCCTTTTGACATTTTGCGTCAATATACTTTTGCTTCTGGCGTGAGAAGTCAGTTTTCAGGAGATTTTAAAATCGGAAAAATCAACAATCAATTTATAGGCGGAATTGAATATTTTGCAGACAATTACAGTGGCAATACTTTTCAAAATCTTTATCAGCAAAATAATGGTAATGGAAGTTTACAAGGCGATCAACTTACGGCAACCAATCAGAAAAGGCATTTTTACAACATTTTTTCGCAAATCAGAACTTTGCTTTCTAACCGTTTTGAAATTCAGGCAGGATTAAATTACAACAAAACTAAATTTGAATTGCAGAATGATTTTCCCGCTTCCGCGAATAATCCGAAGGAAAAATATAGTTATGACGGCATTTTTTCGCCACAGCTTTCTTTTTTGTTTAAGCCAAATGAAATACGAACTTTTTACTTTTCTGCAAGTCGAGGATTTTCTCTTCCCGCAACCGAAGAAACTTTAACTGCAACAGGAAACATCAATTCTGACATTAAACCCGAAACAGGCTATAATTTTGAATTAGGAAGCAAACTTCATCTTTTCAGCAAAAAATTATATACTGAAATCGCGATTTACCGAATGGAAATTAAAGATTTATTAGTTGCAAAAAGAATCGGAGATGATCAATATGAAGGTGTAAATGCTGGAAAAACTTTTCATGAAGGAATCGAAATTGCTTTAAAACACAATTGGACAATCAATCGAATTTTCAATCTGAATTCTTATGTTGGAGCTTCCATCGGAAATTATGAATTCAAAGAATTTGTCGATAACGGAAATGATTATTCCGGCAACAAATTAACCGGAGTTCCAGCCAATACTGCCAGCGCAGGTTTTAATTTGAATACGAATTCAGGTTTCTATTTTTCAGCCGATTTCCAATTCACAGATAAAATTCCGATGAACGATTCTAATGCCAATTTTTCAGATTCTTATTCTCTTTTGAATTTAAAAACGGGTTATCAATTTGAGATTTTATCGGGTTTAAAAGCACATTTGGATACAGGAATAAATAATGTCACAAATGAAAAATATGCTTCAATGATTTTGACCAATGCAACGGGAATTGGAACTGCGCAACCAAGATTTTATTATCCCGGCCTACCTATAAATTATTACGGAATTATCTCATTAAATTACTTATTTTAGCATTGTATTAAACATTAAAAACAATGCTTTCCGAACTGCAGAAAAAACTAGACTATGTAAATGCTTACAGAGAAAACCGTCTTAAAATGGCGCAGGATGTTTTAGAAAATCCTTCACTTTTTAGTGAATTGGTTTCGATTTGCTTTTCGCCCGAAGACAAAAACAATCACAAAGCCTGCTGGATTTTAGAATTTGTTTCGTATGAAGAATTGCATTGGCTCCAGCCTCATCTTGATTTTTTCTGTTCAAATCTGAAAGTTTTAAAAGATGAAAGCTCCATGCGTCCGATTGCAAAAGTTGTTCAGCTTTTAGTAAAATCGCACTACAAGAAAAATGAAAACAGCATAAACCTTTCCGAAGAAAACCTTCAAGATTGCATCGAAGCTTCTTTCGACTGGCTGATTAACGACACCAAAGTTGCCACAAAAGCCTATTCTATTAGAACTTTATACATTTTAGGAAATCACTACGACTGGATTCATCCCGAACTAAAAGTCATAATTGATAAAGATTTCGGAGATCACTCGCCTGCCTACAAAGCCGTCGCAAAAGAAGTTTTAAAAAAAATAAAATAGGTTTGTTTGCCACAGATTAAAAGGATTAGAAAGATTATTTTAGCCACTAATTACACGAATTTTCACGAATTCTTTTTTTTAAAATTCAACCGAAAAAATTTGTGGTAATTCGTGAAATTCGTGGCAACCGAAAACCACACAGAGAAAAATCATTTTTAATCCTTTTAATCTGTGGCAAAAACTAGAAAACAACGAAATTTTGGTTGAAAAAAGATTAAAAAGTATCTTTGCAAAAACACAACACAAAATGAATTATTTTTCTTCTGATTTTAAATTAGGAATATTAGGTGGCGGACAATTAGGTAAAATGCTTTTGTTCGACACTAGAAAATTTGACATACAAACTTACGTTCTAGATCCAAGCGACGAAGCGCCGAGTAAAATTGCCTGCAACAAGTTTTTTCAAGGCGATTTAATGGATTATGAGACAGTTTATAATTTCGGGAAACAAGTCGATGTTTTGACTTTCGAAATCGAATTGGTAAACCTTGAAGCTTTAACGCAATTGGAAAACGAAGGTTTAAAAATATATCCGTCTCCAAAAACCTTAAAAGGAATTCAGAATAAAGGTGTTCAAAAAGAATTTTACGCTAAAAATAATATCCCAACCGCACCTTTCGAAAGATTTGAAAATTTAGATAAATTAAAAACTGCTGTCACATCGAGCGGAGTCGAGATGCCGTTTGTGTGGAAATGCACCGAATTTGGTTATGACGGAAACGGAGTAAAAATAGTTCGTCAAGCATCAGATTTAGATACCTTGCCAAATGTAGAATGCATTGCCGAAACTATGGTTCCGTTCAAAAACGAATTGGCGGTAATTGTGGTTAGAAATCCATCGGGAGAAATGAAAACCTATCCGGTAGTCGAAATGGAATTTCACCCAGAAGCCAACCAAGTAGAATACGTAATCTGCCCAGCAAGAATTGACGATAAAGTAGCCGAAAAAGCCAGAGCAATTGCTTTGCAGGTTTCGGAGAATTTCAATCACGTTGGTCTTTTAGCCGTTGAAATGTTCCAGACTCAGGACGACGAAATTTTAGTAAACGAAGTTGCTCCTCGCCCACACAATTCTGGACATTATTCTATTGAAGCTAGTTATACTTCACAATTCGAGAATCATTTACGTGCTATTTTAGATCTTCCATTAGGAAACACAGACAGTAAAGTTGCCGGAATTATGGTAAATTTAGTTGGTGCCGAAGGTCATTCTGGAAACGTGGTTTATGAAAACATAGAAACCATTTTAGGATGGAATGGCGTTACACCACATATTTACGGAAAAAAACAAACGCGCCCGTTCAGAAAAATGGGTCACGTGACAATCGTAAATGAAGATATGGCTGAAGCTAGAAGAATTGCACAGGAAGTGAAGAATACGATTAAAGTTATTAGTGAATAGTAATTAGTGATCAGTCACAGTTTACAGTATAAAATCGCAAGCGTTTTTTAATTAGCTTTGTAAAAATTCAATACATGAAAATTTCAAAATTACATATCGATCAGTTTAGACATTTAGAAAATCTAGAGTTTGATTTTACTTATCCTGAAGATTTCCATATTGAAGAAAAAAGAGGAAAACCATTAGATAAAATATGTTTCATTGGACAAAGTGCTACTGGAAAAACTGGTTTATTGGAATTAATTAAAGATCAGCATACAGTAGTAAATAACATTATTATTAATGGAATTACTTTCACTTATAAAAAAGATATTCCAAAATCAACAAAAACATTTGCTTCTTTTGATATAAGTGATAATATACTTGAAGTTAAAAATGATAAATTAAATTTCAATGAAAAAAAATTTCACTATGTTGATGCTGGTGGAACTTTTTCAAATTTATTAAATGATCACGAAAAAAAACATATCTACTATTTTAAAGCTAATTTAATTTCTGAGAAAAACATTGAACTTTTCACAAAAAATCCAATAGACATTTTTGAAAAATATCCCAAATTAGACAACAGATACAACATCGATAATTACTTTTCAAAGGAAGAACCTATCATTTTTGATGATAATATTGATGATGATTTATGGTTAGTTTTCTTAAAAGAAATTCTAGAATATAGAAAAAAATTTAATCAAAAAATGTCTGAACTTATTCATAAAGGATTACTTGCAAATGCTAAAAAATTAAGCTCAGAATTTGATAAATGGCAAAAAGACAACCCAAATAAGGTAGAAATTTTTGCAGAAAAATTCAATCCACTTTTAGAAAAGTTAAATTTAGAAGTTGATAAAGTTAATACTGAATACACAATACCTATAATCAATAAAAGAACCGAAGAAATAATTCCTATACAACAAACAAGTACCGGAACGAAAGGGCTTTTATTATCCTTTTTACCTCTCTACAAATTAGACACAAAAGATTCAATAATCCTAATTGACGAACCTGAACGATCTTTGTACCCAGATATGCAAATGGAACTAATGGATCACTATAAAAACCTTGCGCCAGAAGCACAATTTATTGTCGCTACACATTCTCCTTTTATCGCAGCTTCATTTGAACCAGAAGAAAGGTTTATTTTACATTTTGATAATGAAGGTAAGGTTGCTGTTCGCAGAGGTATTTCTCCGATTGGAGATGACCCAAATGATATGCTTTTTAATGATTTCGGTGTAAACTATTATAATGATGATGTACAAGAAAAGTTTAAAGAATATCTAGAATTATTAGATAAAGTAAAATCTGAAAACAATAAAGAGTTAAAGAAAAAATATCTTTTAGAAGCTTCTAAATTAGGCAATCAGTACAATTTTATTTTAGATGAAAAAAATAAAGAAAGACTCCAATAATTCTAAAGTCGTTACTGATAATTTACAGTACAATTGTAAAAAGGGAGCAAATAATAGTTTATTAGGCTCTATTCTTCTAAAAGAACAAAAAAGTTTCTGTGCATATTCAGAAGAATTTATTGATCCAATCAGTGACGCTAATGACATCGAACATTTTAATCCAGATTTAAAATGTTCAGATGATGATTCATATTCAAATTGGTTTAAAGTTAAAACCAGAGTTAACTTTCGAAAAAGAATAAAAGAATTACAATTTAAAAGAGACAACATCTCTTTTAATGATATTTTACAACCTAGTGAAAATGATTTTGAAGAAAAACTAAAATATATCGTTGGCGAATATCGTTTTGAAGAAAGTTCAGACATTAAAGTTAAAAACTTTATAGATTTTTTAGAATTAAACATTCCTGAAAAAATTGAACAGAGACGTAATTACATAATTAGAAAAAGAAAAGAAATAGAGAAATTTGGAGTTTCACCTGAAGACTTTTTTTCTATACTTATTGAAGACGATATAACGCAAATATCATATTTAAGAGCAATTCAAGAAGAATTTGAAATTGATATTTGGAATATGATTCCAGAAATAGAATAATCATTCCATTCACATTTTTCAGTTTACAAAAACTTGAAACTTTAAACCTGAAACAAAACACAACAAACAAAAAACATGAGCAAAGTAGCTATTATAATGGGAAGCATCTCAGACATGCCAGTAATGCAGGATGCAATCGACATATTAAAACAATTTAATGTAGAAGTTGAAGTAGATATCGTTTCGGCACACAGAACGCCGGAGAAATTATTCGATTTCAGTAAAAATGCACATACGCGCGGTATTTCGGTAATTATTGCCGGTGCGGGCGGTGCTGCACATTTACCGGGAATGGTAGCTTCAATGTCTCCGCTTCCTGTAATTGGAGTTCCGGTAAAATCAAGTAATTCTATTGATGGATGGGATTCAGTATTATCGATTTTGCAAATGCCGGGTGGTGTTCCTGTTGCAACTGTAGCTTTAAACGGAGCAAAAAATGCTGGAATTTTAGCCGCTCAAATCATCGGAAGCCACGACAAAAAAGTTTTAGATACTATTATTTCTTATAAAGAAGAATTGAAAGCGGCGGTTAATAAAGCGGCTGAAAGTCTCAAATAGTCATCAGTCTCAGTTTTCAGTCACAGCAAGCACAGAGGAACACAAAATTTTGTGAATCTCTGTGTTTTTTTCTTTGCGAGTCTTTGCGAAATCAACTACTCCAAGAATTAACTAATCCTTATAAAAATTTCTAAAAGAAAAACTTAACTTTGAGAAAAAAGCAAAATGAACATTCAAACTTCTAAAATAGAGCTCGCTAAAATAGTTTTAGACATTGAAAATCCCGATTTAATTCAGGAAATTGTCGAGTTCATTCAATCTAAAGAAAGTCTTTCAGAAGAACAAAAAAGTAAAATAAATGAGGCGATTTATTCTTTGGATAACAATGAAGGAATTTCTCATGATGTTGTTATGGAAGAAACCAAAAATCGTTATTCAAAATACTTTAAATAATGAATGTAATTTGGTCTACACAAGCTAAACAAGACTTTTGGAACAACATCGATTATTTGGAAGCCGAATGGTCTGAAAAAGTTGCTCAAAATTTCATTGAAAAAGTAAATACCACAATTGCGCTTTTAAAAAATGACAATGTTTTATTTCTCAAAACAAATTATAAAAACGTTTATAAAATTGTCATCACCAAACACATTTCACTTTATTACCGTATCGAAACACTAATTTAGAATTGCTTCGTTTTTGGAATACTTTTCAGGATACGAAGAAATTCAAATTATGATTCCTTAATTTTATATTTTTAAAAAGCATAAATAATATGAGCGTTTTAACACAATACTTCAATACAAAACACAACACAGCGCCTTTTTCGCAGATAAAAATCGAAGATTATGTTCCGGCTTTTCAGGAAGGAATAGCTTTGGCGAAAGCCGAAATTGATGCAATTGTAAATAATCCGGAAGCGCCGACTTTTGAAAACACCATTGTAGCAATGGACTATTCGGGCGATATTTTGGATCGTCTTTCGAGTGTTTTCTTCAATCTGAATTCAGCTGAAACGAATGACGAAATGCAGAAAATTGCTCAGGAAGTTTCTCCTTGGCTTTCAGAATTCGGAAACGACATTCGTTTGAATGCGGATTTATTTGCGAAAGTAAAAGCGGTTTATGATCAAAAAGAAAGTTTGAACCTCAACCCGGAACAAACTACTTTATTGGATAAAAAATACAAAAGCTTTTCAAGAAACGGAGCTAATCTTCCAGAAGAAAAGAAAAACCAACTAAGAGAAATTGACAAAGAATTATCGAAATTGAGCTTGCAGTTTGGCGAAAATGTTTTGGCAGAAACCAATAATTTCGAATTGCATTTGACTGATGAAAAAGATTTATCAGGTTTACCAGAAGGCACAATCGAAGCGGCAAGATTATTAGCGAAAAATCAGGAAAAAGAAGGCTGGATTTTCACTTTAGATCATCCTAGTTATGTTCCGTTTTTGACTTATGCTGACAATCGCGAACTGCGTAAAAAAATGGCAATTGCTTTTGGTGCAAAAGGTTTCCAAAAGAACGAATTCAACAACGAAGAAAATGTTCTGAAAATTGCCAAACTTCGTCATGAAAGAGCCAATTTATTAGGTTATAAAACACACGCTCATTTTGTTTTGGAAGAAAGAATGGCCGAAAGTCCAGAAAAAGTTTTCTCTTTTCTGAATGATTTATTAGCAAAAGCAAAACCGGCAGCGCAAAAAGAGTTTGCTGAATTGACTGCTTTCGCGAAAGAACTGGACGGAATCGAACAGTTAGAAAAATGGGATGGTGCTTATTATTCTGAAAAATTAAAACAACAGCTTTTTAATTTAGATGATGAAAAACTGAAACCGTATTTTCAATTAGAAAAAGTTTTAGACGGAGCCTTTACAGTTGCCAAAAAATTATATGGTTTAACTTTTACTGAAGTTTTTGATATCGATAAATATCATGAAGAAGTTACAACTTACGAAGTAAAAGATGCAAACGGAAATTTAGTTTCAATTTTCTACGCTGATTTCTTCCCAAGAAAAGGAAAAAGAAACGGCGCATGGATGACTTCATTCAAATCGCAATATGTAAAAGACGGCGTGAACGAAAGACCGCACATTTCGAACGTTTGCAATTTTACAAAACCTACTGAAACAAAACCTTCATTATTGACTTTTAATGAAGTAACGACTTTATTTCACGAATTTGGTCACGGATTGCACGGAATGTTAGCAAACACAGTTTATCCGAGTTTATCAGGAACTTCTGTTTACTGGGATTTTGTAGAATTACCTAGTCAGATTATGGAAAACTGGTGTTATGAGCCGGAAGCTTTGGCTTTGTTTGCGAATCATTACGAAACGGGAGAAATCATTCCGATTGAGTATGTTCAAAAAATTAAAGAAAGTGCAAGTTTTCAGGAAGGATTAGCAACTTTACGCCAATTAAGTTTCGGATTATTAGATATGGCTTGGCACGGACAAGATCCAACTAATATTACAGACTTAAAAGCTTTCGAAACGGAACAATTTGCTAACACGCAATTATATCCTGATGTAAAAGAAAATGCGATGAGTACAGCGTTTTCTCATATTTTCCAAGGAGGATATTCTTCTGGATATTACAGCTACAAATGGGCAGAAGTTTTAGATGCTGATGCTTTTGAATATTTCCATGAAAATGGAATCTTTAATGAAGAGATTGCGAAAAAATTCAAAGACAATGTACTTTCTAAAGGAGGAACAGAACATCCGATGACTTTATACAAACGTTTTAGAGGGCAAGAACCAAAACCGGAAGCTTTGTTGAAAAGAGCGGGATTATTGTAAAGATTCTAAGATTCTAAGATACTAAGATTCTAAGTTACTAAGCTTTTTAGAGAACCGAAATTTGAAACCGAAGCTCTTTTGCTTCGGTTTTTTATTTGATTTTACTTTAGTTATCTTCGTATTTTAAATCTTAATCTTACAAATACACGCCGTGAAAAAATATTTTAAAATAGCTCTTTATTTAGCAATTATTGGATTAATTGCTATTGTTTCTGTAAATTATTACGTGAAATCTTCGACTAAAAAGAACATTTATTATTCAATAAAAAAATTCCCTAAAAATGATGTCGGAATTATTTTTGGTGCAGGCATTAACGGAAATCAGCCAAGCAAATATTTAAAAGATCGCCTGGACGCCGGAATTATGCTTTGGAAAGCAAAACGCATCAATAAAATTTTACTTTCGGGAGATAACGGTCGAGATGAATATGATGAATTAACGGTTATGAAAAACTACTGTTATAATCATGGTGTTGATACAACCAAAATCTTTATCGATTACGCGGGATTTGATACGTATTCAACAATGTATCGCGCGAAACATATTTTCAAGATTAAAAAAGCGACTTTAATTTCGCAGGAATATCATTTAAACCGAGCAATTTATATTGGTCAAAAACTCGGAGTTAAATCTTCTGGTTATTCCGCTAATAATGGAGAATATTTGGGATATAATTATGTTTGTTTCAGAGAATATATTTCTGTCTTTAAAGCTTTTTTTGATGTGCTAAGAAATCGCGAACCTCGTTTTTTAGGGACTAAAATTGATATTAATGGTTCTTCTAATTTTTCTAAAGATGATAAACGATAAAACTATTGAAAAAACATTTCGCTCCGCTGGAGCTCTTTGATAGTTGAAAACTGAATTTGCTATAAATATTCTGCTCCGCTGGAGCAATCTAATAAAAATGGGCTGTCTCAAAAAGTGAGTTAGCCCATTTTTTAATTTAAAGATTTTGCATCTCTATTTATTCTATTTTCTTTGTTCTTGCTTCTATATTCTCTTCTACTCTTTCTCCAAAACTCTATTCGCTAACTTCCCAACCGTCAATCCTTGAACTACAATCGAAAATAAAACGACAATGTAAGTCACTTCCAAAAGCAGGTTTTTATATTCGCCTTCAGGCATAGAAAGCACTAAAGCAATTGAAACTCCACCACGAATTCCGCCCCAAACCAAAACCATTAATGAACCTTTATTGTAAGCCGATTTGATTCCGAAAAACTTAAAGATATCGAAGAATTTCCACGGTAAAACAATTGAAGTCAATCTTGAAAACAGCACAATAAAAATGGCAACAATACCTGTCAATAACTGTTTGTCTAAATTTGGAAGCAATAACAATTCGAAACCTATAAATAAGAATAAAACGGCATTCAGGATTTCATCGATAAGTTCCCAAAACTTGCCAAGATAATCTTTAGTCACTTCACTCATGGCAACTTTTTTACCATAATTTCCAATTATCAATCCGGCAACAACCATCGCTAGCGGACTCGAAACATGTAATGCTTGGGCGACCAAAAATCCTCCTGTCACAATAGAAAGAGTGATTAAAACTGAAACTTTATAATCATCGATTTTTTTCATGACTCTTGAAGCCGTAAATCCGAAAACCGCTCCTAATAAAAGTCCGCCAATTCCTTCTTTAACAAACAACCAACTAATTGAACCAAAAGTAGTATCAAATGTTGGGTCGGTTGCCATTTTTAGAACCACTGCAAACATTACAACTGCAACTCCATCATTAAATAAAGATTCACCAACAATTTTAGTTTCTATTCTTTTAGGAACTTTGGCTTCTTTTAAAACTCCTAAAACCACAATTGGATCGGTTGGAGAAATTAAGGTTCCAAAAACCAAACAAAATATATAAGGAATTGTAATTCCTAGAAGCGGTGCGATATAATAAAGTAAAACAGAAATAATTAAAGCTGATAAAACGACACTTACTGTCGAATAAATCATGATAGGAACTTTTTGTTCTTTCAAATCAAACATGTTTACGTGCAAAGCTCCTGCGAATAAAAGAAAGTTCAACATCGCTCCCATTAGGATTTCGTCGAAATCAAATTCTTTTATCAAATCAAAAAAATGCTTTGTCGTTGCTGGAAAATAAGAATCTCCTAAAAGACGAATTCCGACTGAAACCAGCATTGCAATAATCATGATTCCGATAGTTCCCGGAAGTTTCAAAAATCTTAAATTCAAATAGGCGAAGAAAGATGCTAATACAATCAGCACCGAAAATGTGTAGTATAATTCCATAAAATGTGATTTTTACAAAAATAGCCGCATCATTATTTAATCGGAAATTCAGGGGTTCAATTAACATAACTTTACAATTCGTTAAATAAGTTTCATTTATTTTTGAAAGTTTAAAAACTTTTACTTACATTTGATCCATGACAATGAGCATTCATGCGATTTGCATTTGACCATTGAAAAACAATAAAATCAACAAATGAAATTCAAAGAAGCAAAAAATAAGTTTGTACAAACTTGGGGAGCATTAGGTTCTCAGTGGGGAATTAATAAAACGATGGCACAAATCCACGCTTTATTAATGGTCTCAAACGAGGCTGTTTCTATGGAAGACATTATGGAAGAATTGCAGATTTCGCGCGGAAATGCCAGCATGAACCTAAGAGCTTTAATGGACTGGGGAATTGTCTATAAAGAATATAAAGCCGGAGAAAGAAAAGAATTCTTTACTGCCGAAAAAGATTTAGACGAATTAGCAGCAAAAATATCCAGAGAAAGAAGTAAAAGAGAAATCAAACCTGCACTTAAAATCTTAAAAGAAGTTTCGACTATTGAAGCTAAAGATTCTGCAGAAGAAAAACACTTTGTGGATCAAACCACTAAGCTTTATGATTTCGTTTTAAAAGCAGATAATATGTTAGATAAAATAACTGAATTCAATGAAAACTGGTTAGGGAAATTGGTCATCAAAATGATGAAATAAAAAAATTTAATTAAAACTTTCATTTTTTTCTGAAAGTTTAAAAACAACAAACAGTTATGAAAACACTTAAAAAAATCAACAAAATTGCATTGATTACAACATTGATTCTCTTCCTCACTGTATATCTTGGAATGTTGGCGCAAATCCCTTTGGGAATCATTCAGGTAATTTCAGCTATTTATTTAACAGTCAAAATGTATCATAAATCAGATTATGCTAAAAGAAACTTATCAATTTATTGGATTGTAACAATTTCTGAACTTGTTTTATTTTATGTACAACATAACTATTTTCCAACTTCAAATGATGCAATAGAATGGTCTTTAATGGTAGTTTTCCCTATGTCAATTGCAATTTATTTCTATGTAATAATGAGAAAAATAGTTTCAGAATATGAACTCAGCCGAGAATTCTGAATTAATAATCTATAAAAAAGCACACCAATGAACTTCTTAAAAGCAGAATGGAAAAATTTAGCCCTTTTCAATTATGAAATTGATGCTGAAATTTTAGAAAAATACCTTCCTGCAGGAACTGAAATTGATATTTGGAACAACAAATGTTATGTCAGTCTAGTTGGGTTTATGTTTAAAAACACCAAAGTTTTAGGATTGAAAGTTCCGTTTCATGTCCATTTTGAAGAAGTGAATTTGAGATTTTACGTAAAGCGTTTCGAAAATGGTGAATGGAAACGCGGTGTAGTTTTCATTAAAGAAATTGTTCCTAAAAAAGCCATCACTTTTATTGCAAATACTTTGTATCAGGAACATTATGAAACTCAGAAAATGAGACATGAAATTCTTGAAAACGAAAACAACAATACTTTTATTTATCAATGGAAAAATGAAAAAGAATGGAATACAATTGAAATTGAAACCAAAAAAGATTTAAGTAAAATCGAAATTGATTCTGAAGCTGAATTCATTACAGAACATTATTTCGGATATACTAAAATTGATGAAGAAACTACTTTTGAATATGAAGTGACACACCCAAGATGGGAACAATTTGAAGTTTTAAATCACCGAATTGATATTGATTTCGAAAAAAATTATGGAAGCGATTTTGGATTCCTTCAAACTCAAAAACCGACTTCTATTTTCTTAGCTGAAGGCTCAAAAATCACGGTTAAAAACAAAAGAAAAATCGAGTTGATTCCTGTCGAAGAAGCTTTATACGCATAAAACTATTCATCTTTAAAACCAAAAATCATGAAAACGTTAGAAAACCAAACTTTACTTTATGATGAAGATTGTCCGCTTTGCAGTTTGTACACCACTGGATTTGTAAAAAGCGGCATGCTTGATGAAAACGGAAGAAAATCGTATTGCCAATTATCTAAAGAAGAGCAAAATTTTGTGGATTTAAAACGCGCTCCAAACGAAATTGCTTTGGTTGATAATAAAAGTAAAACCGTTACTTATGGAATTGATAGTTTGATAAAAGTCATTGGTTTTTCTTTCCCTGTAATTGAAAAAATTGCGACTATAAAACCAATTCATTTCATTCTGAAGAAAATGTACTCTTTTGTTTCTTATAACAGAAAAGTAATTATTCCTGGAAATATTAAAGAAGAAAACAAATTGCAATGCACTCCCGATTTCAATTATAAATACCGATTTCTGTTTATCGGATTTGCATTAGCTACAACAACTTTTATTCTTTTTGGTTATTCTAATTTAATTCCGAGTTTGCCAAAGAGCAATATTACAAGAGAAATCATTTTAGCTTTTGGACAAATTGTTTTTCAAAGTTTATTTCTGACGAAATTTGACAAGCAAACGATTCTTAATTACGCAGGAAATTTAATGACGGTTTCTTTGATGGGAAGTTTAATTTTATGTCCGATTTTGATTTTAAGCAGATTTGTTCTACTTCCGGAAATAATTATTTTAGGCTGGTTTGGAGTAACGGTTTTTATTATGTTTTTGGAACATTTTAGAAGAGTAAAAATTTTAAAACTTCCTTTTTACTTATCTTACACTTGGATTCTTTATAGAATTCTTGCTTTGATTTTAATTTTAAATATGTAAAAATGGTTTGCCACGAATTACACTAATTTCCACTAATTTTTCTAGCGTTTTGCTTAATATTAATTCGTGAAAATTCGTGCAATTCGTGGCTATAAAAACACACAACAATGAACAAACTCGTAATAGCTTCTGGAACTGGTTTTCTTGGACAAGTTTTAGTTAATCATTTCAAAAATAAATTTGAAGAGATTGTAATTCTGACTCGCGGAAAATCACAGACAATTTACGAAATAAAATATGTAAACTGGAACGCTAGAACTTTTTCGGGTTGGGAAAAGGAATTAGAGAATGCAACGGTTTTAATTAATCTTGCCGGAAAATCTGTTGACTGCCGTTATACCAAAAAGAATAAAAAAGAAATTCTTTGGTCAAGAATTGAAAGCACGCGAATTCTAAATAAAGCGGTTTTGAATTGCAAAAATCCGCCGAAACATTGGCTGAATTCATCAACCTCAACTATTTATCGTTTTTCTTTAGACAAACAAATGGATGAAATTAATGGCGAAATTGGAAATGACTTTTCTATAAATGTTGCTTTATCTTGGGAAAAAGCATTCTTTAAAATTGAAACTCCAAAGACTTTAAAAACGGCTTTGCGAACTTCTATTGTTTTAGGAAAAAACGGCGGCGCTTTAATTCCGTTAAAGACTTTGGCAAAAATTGGTTTTGGAGGAAAACAAGGGAACGGCAATCAGTTTATAAGCTGGATTCATGAAGAAGATTTTGCCAATGCGATTGATTTTATTCTTCAGAAAGAAATTACCGGTGCTATCAATATTGTTTCTCCAGAGCCAATTCGAAATCTTGATTTTATGGAAAAACTTCGAAAAGCTGTTGGTTTTCCTTTCGGAATTCCGATGAATAAATTCTTTCTGGAAATTGGATCTTTCTTTATTCGAACAGAAACTGAATTGGTTTTGAAAAGTCGAAATGTGATTCCGAAACGGCTTTTAGAAAATGGGTTTAGATTTAAGTTTGGAAATATTGATGAGGCTTTTAAAAATTTATTAAAGAAATGAAAATACAAAACATAGATTGGAGTTATTTTTTTAAACATTGGATCTTTACTTTGCTACTGGGCCCATTTGTCTCTCAAGTAATCTTGTTTCTTCCAATTTTTCATGAAATGCAAGTAATTAGCTTATTAGCAATTTATCCCGTTGTGTTTATCGTGAGTATAATCTTTTCGGTACCAACCTATATTGTTTATGCTTTTGTTTACTATTACTTTTCTGCTAAACATTTATCAATTTTATTTTCAAAAATCACTTTAATTTCAATTCCAATAATTGGAGTTTTTATAACTACTGATCTCTTAGATGGAAATTTATGGTTTTTCGTAGCTTGCTCGTATTCAATTTCATCAATTCTTTCTGGGTTATTTTTTAATTTGAATTTTCGAAATCACAAAGAATCATGACAACAATAAACCTCACAACAAAAATAAAAGCATCAAAACAAATCGTTTTTGATGCTTCAAGAAATATCGACCTTCATCAGCAATCGGCAAGTCCTACAAAAGAGAAAGCAATTGCTGGCGTAACATCTGGTTTGATAAATTTAGGCGAGACGGTAACCTGGCGCGGTAAACATTTCGGATTTTACATCACTCATAAAAGTCGGATAACAGTAATGAATTTTTATAATTATTTTGCGGATGAAATGGAGAAAGGGAAGTTCAAATCGTTTAAACATGAACATTTTTTTGAGGAAGAAAATGGTTTTACGATTATGAAAGATAAATTACAATATGAAACTACGTTTGGTATATTTGGAGAACTTTTTGATATTTTGTTTTTAGAAAAACATCTTACGAATTTCCTTTTGGAAAGAAATAAGGTTTTGAAAGAGGTTTCGGAAAATTAATAGTTAATAAAATTCTCTTTTGAAAATGAATTTTTTCGTGTTACGGTTTGCGTGAGGGATAGAAGTGGAAAGCCCACAGCCTGACGAAGGAAGAGCGAGGACTTGAAACGGATAGCCCGACCCGCCGCGGCGGGTACGCCCAAATTATTTAGAAACTTGAATACCTTATTTATAAAAACAAAATCATCAGCCACCAAAATATCGGAACGCTTTCGACCCAAAAAGAAGTGTAATATTTGGAGCGATTTGGATTGGCAAAAAAGATAAATAACATCAGCATGACGACCATAATCAGATTTATAATCGCATCATGATAATTGAATGTTGAAATAAAAACTTCTAAAAACCAAAACGGAATCAGCAATAGAAATCCTAAAAGTTTGGTTTTTTTCACTCCAATGGTTTGCGGAACGGTTTGAAGATGTGGATCGTCATTGGCTAAATCGATGATTTCAAAAACTAATATCAAGACAAAAACCAATACAAACCGCTGAATGCATTTGATAAAGAAATCTGTTGTAAACGGAATTTCGGCATTTATTAAAGGCAGAACCAAAGTCGCTCCTACCCAGCAAAGTGCCACAATATAAATTTTTACGCCAGCCCAATTTCGGGCATTTTTTCTGTTTGGGAAAAACGGAAGTGTGTAAAGTGCTGTAATCAGAAAAATTACGACAGAAACAATTTGGGTAATCCGCTTTAAATGGAAAAAACAATAGCCAACCAAAATCACCGAAATAAAACTCAAAACGGCGATAATTTTTAATTGTGTTCCGATTGGATTTTTCTTTACGCGAACCAATGCGTCATATTTTACGAAATTATATCCTACAATTGTTCCGAAAAAAGTAAACAAAGCCATTGGCTCATCGTACTGAATATGAAATACATGAAACGTAATTCGGACCAAAGCATAACACGACAAAGCCACGTGAATACTGCTGTTCAAATAAAAATCAAAAATTTGTTTTAGAAGTTTCATATCTCAAATCTAATCATTTATTAACAAATCATATCATTAGTTAGAAATTTGATAAAAATTGAAGTTAAAAATACCCGTTAAATTATTAATAATACTTAATTTTGCGCCACAAAAAAACAACACATTTACTTTTAAATGTGATTCGTATGTCAAAATGGTGTACGAACACATTAATTAAAAAATTTAGATAGCTACATGAAAACAGATGCTTTTGCTTTAAGACACATTGGTCCAAGAGAAACAGATCTTCAGCATATGCTGAAAACTATTGGAGTTGACTCAATCGAACAACTTGTTTATGAAACCCTTCCGGACGATATTCGTTTAAAAGCGCCTTTGAATTTAGATCCTGCTATGACAGAATTCGAATTTGCCAATCATATTCGCGAATTAGGAAAGAAAAACAAAACATTTAAATCATACATTGGTTTGGGTTATCACCCAACTATCGTTCCGGCTCCAATTCAAAGAAATATCTTTGAAAACCCAGGATGGTATACAGCTTACACGCCTTACCAAGCAGAAATTGCTCAAGGTCGTTTGGAAGCAATTTTGAATTTCCAAACTACTGTTATTGAATTAACAGGAATGGAAATTGCAAACGCATCTTTACTTGATGAAGGAACTGCTGCTGCAGAAGCTATGGCTTTATTATTTGATGTTCGTACGAGAGATCAAAAGAAAAACAATACACACAAATTCTTCGTTTCTGAAGAAATTTTACCTCAGACTTTATCGGTTTTACAAACACGTTCGACTCCAATTGGAATTGAATTAGTAGTTGGAAACCACGAAACATTTGATTTTTCAAATGAGTTTTTCGGAGCTATTTTACAATATCCAGGAAAATATGGTCAAGTAAACGATTACAGTGCTTTTGTTGCTAAAGCAAAAGAAAACGAAATCAAAGTTGCCTTCGCTGCTGATATTTTATCGTTAGCGACTTTAACTTCTCCGGGAGAAATGGGAGCTGCAGTTGTAGTTGGAACTACACAACGTTTTGGTGTACCAATGGGTTACGGAGGTCCTCACGCGGCTTATTTTGCCACTAAAGATGAGTACAAACGTTCTATGCCGGGTCGTATCATTGGTGTTTCTGTTGATGCAAATGGAAACCGTGCTTTACGTATGGCTTTAGGAACTCGTGAACAACACATCAAACGTGAAAAAGCAACTTCAAATATTTGTACTGCTCAAGTTTTATTGGCAGTTATGGCTGGAATGTACGCTGTTTACCACGGACCAGAAGGATTAAAATACATTGCAAATAAAGTTCACGCATCTGCAGTTACTACTGCTGAAGCTTTAAATAAATTAGGAGTTTACCAAACAAACTCGGCTTACTTTGATACTATTTTAGTAAAAGCGGATGCTCAAAAAGTAAAAGCTGTAGCAGAACAAAACAAAGTAAACTTCTTCTATCCTGATGCTGATTCAGTTTCAATTTCATTAAACGAAACAACTTCTGTTGCAGACATCAACCAAATCGTTGCGATTTTTGCTGAAGCTTTAGGAAAAGAAACTGTTACGGTTTCTGAATTAACTGCTACAAGTCAATTACCGGCTTCATTAGAAAGAACATCTTCTTTCTTGACTCATGATGTTTTCAACAATCATCATTCAGAAAGCCAGTTGATGCGTTACATCAAAAAATTAGAGCGTAAAGATTTATCATTGAATCACTCAATGATTTCATTAGGTTCTTGTACGATGAAATTAAACGCAGCTTCAGAAATGTTGCCTTTATCAATGCCAAACTGGAACAGCATTCACCCGTTTGCACCAGTTGACCAAGTTGAAGGTTACCTTACAATGCTTAAAAAATTAGAGCAGCAATTAAATGTAATTACTGGATTTGCTGGAACAACTTTACAGCCCAACTCAGGAGCGCAAGGAGAATATGCTGGATTAATGGCAATTCGTGCTTACCACATGTCAAGAAACGAAGGTCATCGTAATGTATGTTTGATTCCTTCATCGGCTCACGGAACAAATCCTGCTTCTGCAGCGATGGCCGGAATGAAAATCATTGTTACTAAAACTACTCCTGAAGGAAACATTGACGTAGAAGATTTAAGAGAAAAAGCAATTGAACACAAAGATGATTTATCCTGTTTAATGGTAACGTATCCTTCTACTCACGGAGTTTTCGAATCTTCTATTATTGAAATCACAAAATTAATCCACGAAAACGGCGGATTAGTATATATGGATGGTGCAAACATGAACGCCCAAGTTGGATTAACAAATCCAGCAACAATTGGTGCTGACGTTTGTCACTTAAACTTACACAAAACATTCGCAATCCCTCACGGTGGTGGCGGACCTGGAGTTGGACCAATTTGTGTGAACGAAAAATTAGTTCCGTTCTTGCCAACTAACCCAATCTTAAAAGTAGGTGGCGAACAAGCTATTACAGCTATTTCATCTGCTCCTTACGGATCGGCTTTAGTATGTTTAATCTCTTATGGCTACATCACGATGATGGGCGCTGAAGGATTAAAAAGTGCTACAGAGCACGCAATCTTGAATGCAAACTACATGAAATCTCGTTTCGAAGGACACTACCCAATTCTTTACACAGGTGAATGCGGAAGAGCGGCTCACGAAATGATTTTAGATTGTCGTGCATTTAAAGAAAACGGAATCGAAGTGGGCGATATCGCAAAACGTTTAATGGATTATGGTTTCCACGCTCCTACAGTTTCTTTCCCAGTTGCTGGAACTTTAATGATCGAGCCAACTGAATCTGAAGATTTAGCTGAATTAGATCGTTTTTGTGATGCTCTTATTTCAATCAGAAAAGAGATTGAAGCGTCAACCGCTGATGACAAAAACAATGTATTGAAAAATGCACCTCATACATTAGCAATGTTAACTTCTGATGCTTGGGATTTCCCTTATTCAAGAGAAACAGCAGCTTACCCATTAGATTACATCGCTGACAATAAATTCTGGCCATCAGTTCGTCGTGTAGACGATGCTTATGGTGATAGAAACTTAGTTTGCAGCTGTGCTCCTATTGAAGCTTACATGGAAAACTAAGAATTAGTTTTTCTATACATATTTCAAACCCGACAGGTTTTAAAAACCTGTCGGGTTTATTTTTTGTTTCAGGTTTCAAGTTCTTGATAACGTTTAACATGTAACCTGAAACTTGAAACTTGGAACTTGAAACATGAAACAAAAAAAGCAAACTTTTCCTTTTTATAACATTCTCTCCTTTTTTATTTATTTTTATAACATTTCAAAATATCATAGCAAAATAAAAATAAGCTCCTAAATCAATCTCAAACGTTTGAAATCTCGGAAATATTAAAAAAACATTAGAAAATAATCAGTTTATGATTAAAAAATCTGCTATTTCACAATTATATGCGCGCATAGTATTTTTTATGATAGTTATCATTATTTTATTTCTATTTTAGCATCAAATTTATCGGATAATTACGGGAAAAATGAAAATAAAAATTATTGGTATTGGGAGTTATATTCCTAATTTGGAAGTAAAAAACACAGATTTTGACAAGCATGTTTTTTTAAATGAAGATGGAACTCCTTTTGGTTATCCGAACGAAGTTGTTATTAAAAAATTCAAAGGCATCACCGGAATTCAAAACCGTCGTTATGCTGAACCGCAATACACCGCTTCGGACTTGGCATTCTTCGCTGCACAAAAAGCGATTGCAAATGCCGAAATCGATGCTGAAACTTTAGATTATATTATTTTCGCCCACAATTTTGGCGACGTAAAAACGGGAACGCATCAAACGGATGTTTTGCCGAGTTTAGCAACACGTGTAAAAAATAAATTAGGAATCAAAAATCCTAAATGTGTGGCTTACGATATTCTCTTTGGATGCCCAGGCTGGATCGAAGGCGTATTGCAAGCTAATGCTTTCATCAAATCTGGAATGGCAAAAAGAGTGATGGTAATTGGTGCCGAAACTTTATCAAGAGTTGTAGATGATCATGACCGTGATTCTATGATTTATTCAGATGGTGCCGGAGTTTCAATCTTAGAAGCTTCAAGTGACGAAGCTGGACTTTTATCTTATGAGAGTGCTACTTTTGCCAATGATGAAGCCAATTATCTTTTCTTCGGAAAATCATATAATCCAGATTTAGATCCAGATATTAAATACATTAAAATGTACGGACGTAAAATCTACGAATTTGCTTTAAGTAATGTTCCGTGCGCGATGAAAAGCTGTTTAGATAAAAGTGGCATTTCAATTGACGAAGTGAAAAAAATCCTAATTCACCAAGCAAACGAAAAAATGGACGAAGCGATCATCGAACGTTTCTACAAATTATACGACAAAACTGCTCCTAAAGACATCATGCCAATGAGCATTCACGATTTAGGAAATAGCAGTGTAGCAACGGTTCCTACTTTATACGATCTGATTTTACAAGGAAAAATAGAAAACCACGAAATCAATAAAGGCGATGTTCTAATTTTTGCTTCAGTTGGAGCAGGAATGAATATTAATGCTTTTGTTTACCGATACTAGTATTTAGTCGCAGTTTACAGTCACAGTGACCAGTTCTACAAACTGAAAACTGTGACTGTAAACTGAAAACTTAAAAAAGTCCGCATCTTATAGTGCGGACTTTTTTAGTATATTTGCGACCTAATTAAAATCAAGAACGAGAGATTGATTCGTTCGCAATGACTATGTACGAAAAAACGTTTCCGAATAAAAGATTCAAGCTTACTTTAGAATTTTTACAAAAACACGTTAGCACATCTGAAACTATTTTTGATTTTGGAGTTCCAAATCCGTTTTCTAAAATAATGGAAGAAAATGGCTATACGGTCAAAAATACAAAAGGCGAAGATTTAGATAACGATCACACCGCTTTACAAACAGAAGAATATACTGTTTTTACTGCGTTTGAAATTTTCGAACATTTATTAAATCCGTACACGGTTTTAGAAAACGTAAAATGCGACAAATTGCTAATTTCAATTCCGTTACGTTTATGGTTTTCATCAGCATATCGTTCTAAAACGGATATGTGGGACAGACATTATCACGAATTTGAAGACTGGCAACTGGACTGGCTTTTAGAAAAAACGGGTTGGAAAATAACAGATCGTTTACAATTCACACATCCAGTAAAAAAGTTTGGATTAAGACCTTTACTAAGATATTTTACTCCGAGATATTATCTTGTTGTTGCGGAAAAAGTTAAGAACTAAGATTGCTGATTAACGATTTTTGATTTTCGATTTTTAGATGACTTGCGCAGAATCTAAAATCTAAAATCTAAAATCTAAAATTCTTAAAATGAAATATTACATCGTCATTCCTGCACATAATGAGCAAGACTTAATTGGGTTGACATTACAGTCTTTAGTTACGCAAACTGTTTTGCCGTCAAAAGTTGTGGTTGTAAACGATAATTCTACAGATAAAACAGAAGAAGTTATTTTGGGATTTGCAAAGGAAAACCCATACATTTCTGTTGTAAACAAAACTTCAGATGCCATTCATTTACCAGGAAGCAAAGTAATTCAGGCTTTTCAAAAAGGTTTTGAAACATTGGATTCTGATTATGATATTATCGTAAAAATTGACGGCGATTTAATTTTTCCACCTAATTATTTCGAAACCATAATCAAACATTTCGAATCAGATTCTAGAATTGGAATGGTTGGCGGATTCTGCTATATTGATAAAAACGGCGAATGGGTTTTAGAAAACTTAACCGATAAAGATCACATTCGTGGCGCTTTAAAAGCATATCGTAAAGAAACTTTTAAGCAAATTGGCGGTTTAAAACCAGCAATGGGTTGGGATACTGTTGATGAATTATTGTGCAAGTATTACGATTGGAAAATAGTTACCGACCAATCTTTGCATGTAAAACATCTAAAACCAACTGGTGCAAACTACAATAAAACAGCTCGTTACAAACAAGGCGAAGCCTTTTACACTTTAGGTTATGGTTTTTGGATTACGGCAATTGCTTCGGCAAAATTGGCGATGATGAAGAAAAAACCATTTCTATTTTTAGATTACATTAAAGGATTTATGAAAGCTAAAAGCGCCAAAACTCCTTTACTAGTAACTCCTGAACAAGCTAAGTTTATTAGAAATTATCGTTTGCAAAAAATGAAAAAAAAGTTAATTTGATTCGGAAACGTGCCGAAAACTCTTAACTCATAACTCAAAACTCATAACTTCTTTTTACCTTAGCCAATATTTAAAACTTATGATGCTAATTCGTTATTTATCCCAAATAGGAAAATATTTTTTAATGCTGAAAGAAATTTTCAATAAACAGACCAAATGGCCTGTTATGAGAAATTTAATTTTCAAAGAAATAGACGATTTGATTATTGATTCACTTGGAATTGTCTGCTTTATCTCTTTCTTCATTGGAGGAGTTGTTGCCATCCAAACGGCATTAAACTTAACTAACCCATTGATTCCAAAATATTTAATTGGTTTTGCTACACGTCAATCTGTAGTTTTGGAGTTTGCTCCTACTTTTATTTCGGTAATTATGGCCGGAAAAATGGGTTCTTATATTACTTCAAGTATCGGAACAATGCGTGTTACAGAGCAGATTGATGCTTTAGAAGTTATGGGAGTTAACTCAGTGAATTATCTTGTTTTCCCCAAAATTATCGCTTTATTAATGTATCCTTTCGTAATTGGGATTAGTATGTTTTTGGGAATTTTTGGAGGATGGCTTGCTTGTGCTTACGGCGGATTTTCAACAGGTGCCGATTTTATTATGGGAGCTCAAAAAGATTTCATTCCCTTTCATATCACATATGCTTTTATCAAAACTTTAATCTTTGCGATGTTATTGGCAACAATTCCATCTTTTCATGGTTATTATATGAAAGGTGGTGCATTAGAAGTGGGTAAAGCAAGTACAACATCGTTTGTATGGACATCTGTAACCATCATTCTTCTAAATTATATATTAACTCAATTATTACTAGGATAATGATAGAAGTAAAAAATATAGAAAAATCATTTGGCGACAGCAAAGTTTTAAAAGGTGTTTCGACAGTATTTGAAACTGGAAAAACCAACTTGATTATTGGACAAAGTGGATCTGGAAAAACAGTTTTATTAAAAACATTATTAGGTATTCACACACCAGATTCAGGAACAATTGAATTTGACGGAAGAGTTTATTCTGATTTAGACAAAGACGAAAAACGTGAGTTAAGAACCGAAATCGGAATGGTATTTCAAGGTTCTGCATTATTTGACTCGATGACCGTTGAAGAAAATGTGGCTTTCCCACTAAGAATGTTCACTAACAAAAACAAAGCTCAAATTCAAGAACGTGTTGATTTCGTTTTAGAAAGAGTAAATCTAATCGATGCGCATAAAAAATTACCTTCTGAAATTTCCGGTGGAATGCAGAAACGTGTTGCCATTGCACGCGCTATTGTAAACAATCCGAAATATTTATTTTGCGATGAGCCAAACTCTGGCCTAGATCCAAATACTTCAACTTTGATCGATAACCTAATCCAAGAAATCACTAGAGAATACAACATTACAACCGTTATCAACACACACGACATGAACTCTGTAATGGAAATTGGTGAAAATATCGTTTTCCTGAAAAAGGGGTTAAAAGCATGGCAAGGAAATAAAGAAGAAATCTTTAGAACTGACAATAAAGATATTGTGAAGTTTGTTTATTCTTCTAACTTGTTTAAGAAAGTACGAGAAGCTTATTTAAAGGGATAAATCTCCCTAAAATCCAAAATATAAAAATCCCAAATTCCAATTTAGAAAAACTTGGAATTTGGGATTTTTTCATTTTTTCTTGTTACTTTATATCTTTAAAATCTGTTTCTAAAACTGTTACTGTTTGATATGTTATTTCTTCTACATTACTTGCAGGAAACTCATATGACGCTACCTGCCTAATTCCATTTTTCATCCTCGACAAAGTAACTTTTTCCTTATTGTATCGCTGTATATATATGGTTTGCTTAAAAGTCACATTTGCAGTCAGATCAATTAGATTAAGGGCGTTTGTAAAATCGTGCCTAATTTGAATAGGAAAAGTTTCAATATTGTTTAGCATAAATGTTATTTGACATGGGTACAATCGAATTAAATCATTGGTATTAAACTCAAATTGTTTACCAATAAATGTCATATCATTTGCACTTTCTGTAATACGAGCTTTCAATTCTGAAAATATAACTGGAGATTCATGTGGTTTTACTTCTTTACCTATAACCAAATCATAAAAATTTCCTTTACCACTTGTTTTAAAGGTAAAATTATAATCTCCATTAGTATCCGTATGAGTCGAATCAGCCCATTTCACAAACTCATAATCATTATAGGACATGATGTAAGAGCCAGTAGCGGCCACTTTATACTCTCCAACTTTGACAATTAAATTTGAAATCGGAACGTCGTGATCATCTGTAACTTTGCCGTAAACTTTGGTTTCAATTCCTGATTGAATTAATACAGGATCTTTATCACAAGATGCCAATGTAAACAACAAGACTAAAAGCAATATTTTTCTCATAAAAATCGTTTTATCAAAAATGCAAAATTTATTTTAACACACAAAGCGGTACATATTAAATATTTGTAAACGAACAAATTAAAAAAAATCCAAATTCCAATCTTGCATAAAATTGGAATTTGGAATTTTCTATTTTGAAATATTTAACCCTTAATCAATCAGCTCAACTTCAGCATTTGGATTAAAAAGATAGGTTTTGCCTGAGCTTATTTCGATACATTCAAAACGTTTTGTACGGACAGCTAATTTCTTAAAAACTTTACCATTTTTAATTCGGAAAACGCTTCCGTATGGAATTTCGAAAATATAATTTTTGTCACTATTTGCGTCATATTGTTTTAATGCCAATGATAATGTCGTATCAGTATCACTACTCGCAGAAGGATTTTTAAAATGTCTTGCCAACAAAGGCAAAATTTGACTCGGAAATATCTCTGGACGAATAAACGGAACCATCAAACGTTGAAAAGTGTATTTCCACTCATTGCCATGTGGTTTTATATTTCTTCCGAATTTTTCGAATGCAACCAAATGCGAAATTTCATGAATGAGCGTAATTAAAAAACGGTATTTATTCAAACTTGCATTGACCGTGATTTCATGTTTTCCACTCGGTCCTCTTCGATAATCTCCATGACGCGTCTGACGTTCATTTACGATTTTCAAGTGCACCTGATTGGAAACAATCAAATCAAAAACAGGCTTTACTGCGTGTTCGGGAATGTATTTTGCTAAAGTTTCGCTCAATGTAATTATGAATTATGAATTTTGAGTTATGAGTTTTTTCTTTGACGTTATAATTATGCTTTTTATGATTTTTAGTACCTCCTCACACTGATTATGCATTGATTCAAATTAAGGTTTAGAAATATAATTCGTTGCTATTAATATTTCTAACCAATACATTGATTCATCACACTCCTTTTGAGAAATTGATAACTTATGAATAAAATCAGCTTTGCTTTGAGCATTCACAGCTTCCCTAACATTTGCACCAACTGAAGTAATTGAACGCAAAAACTGCTTACTCATTACAAATTCCTTCTTTTCAGAAATCAACCATTTATAAAAATTAACTCCTCTTATAGCTAATTCAAAACTTTTGGTTTTCACAATACTTTCACTCATAATTCAAAACTCATAATTCATAATTAATTACGGATTCGTAGAAGAAACCTCTAATACTTTTCCGTTAAAATATTTATTTCCGTTAAGCGTAAAATCATAAATATAAGTTGCCATTCCTTCTGCAGAAATTGGCGCTTGATAACCTGGGAAAGCTTCGTTCAGCATTTCGGTTTGAACAGATCCTAACGCCAGAACATTAAACGAAATTCCCTTTTCTTTATATTCTTCGGCTAATAATTCGGTTAAAGTGATTACAGCGCCTTTACTAGAACTGTAAGCTGCCAAACCAGCAAATTTCAAACTTCCTCTTACACCGCCAATCGAACTAATGGTTACAACGTGACTTCCCTTTTGCAAATAAGGCAAACAAATTCTGGTCAGATTTGCAACGGCAAAAACATTCACTTTGTAAATATTTTCAAAATCAGTCTGAGTAGTTTCTGCAAAAGGCTTCCAAATCAATGCTCCGGCGTTATGAACAACAGCATCTACTTTTTTCCATGTTGATGAAAGAAAACTTTCTACTTCAGCCAAAGCACTTTCGTCAGCCAAATCAATTGAAAGACAAGTAACATTTTGATGCTCTAATAAAGATTGCGGTATTTTTCTGGAAATCGCTAAAACTTGATTTCCTGCATTGGCAAATTGTAATGCCAATTCATATCCAATTCCTCGGCTGGTTCCTGTAACGATAATATTTTTCATGTTGCAAAAATAAACAAAACCAATAAAAAGCTATGTTATTAATTCATTGTAATTTCTTCCGTTGGAGTAATCGTGATTTGAGTTACCGCTGGCAATAATTCTTGCACAAATGCAGTAATATGCGGAATATTCATTACTTTGAATTCATCTGAAACATGGTGATAAAATTCAAAATTTTCAAAGTCGAAAGTGCTTATCGATTGGCAAGGTTTTCCAAAGGCTTCAAAAAATGAATAATTATCAGATCTGTAAAATAATTTATATTCTGCTTCCTTCGGCAAGAAGCCAATGGTGTTTTTCCCAGTGTATTCATTGATTTTCTGTGCCATATTTGATTTATCAAAACCTGTAACGTAAGCCAAAAAATCGCGCTTCATCGGCACACCAATCATTTCAATATTCAATTGCGTGTACAAATTAAAATCTCTCTTTTTTAATTTTGGAACTAGACTTTTAGATCCCAACAAACCTTTTTCTTCTCCCGCAAAAAACACAATAAGAATACTGCGTTTATTCGATTTTGTCTTTGCAAAATATTTCGCCATCTGAGCAACTGCGGTTACACCCGAAGCATCATCGTTGGCGCCATTATTAATTTTATCAGTCTGTTGTTTTGTATCCAGACCGATATGATCATAATGTGCGCTCAAAACCACAAATTCCTTTTTCAAGACAGGATCTGTTCCTTCTAAAACACCCACAATATTATACGCCGGAGATTTAAAATTCGTTAAAGTATCACGATACGATGCAAAATAAGGTTTGATTTTATTCTTCTTAAAAAAGTCTTCTAAAAAAACTGCCGCTTTTTCAATCCCTTTTGTTCCAGTTTCGCGTCCTTCTAATTCATCTGAAGAAAGATATTTTAAAAAATCAGAAACTTCGGTTTGCGAAACTTTATAATTTACGTCATTTACTTTAGAAGTATTTGATTTACATCCAAATAAAATAAACGGAAGAAGAAAGTATAGTTTTTTCATAAAAGTTTGTTTTTTTGGGTTTGAAATTTAGGTTATGGAAAAGTAATAAAAAAACCCTTCCGAAGCTGCAAAAGCCGAAAGGGTTTCATTTTTATTGAATTAAAATCTAATTATCCCGCGATAACTGATCTTGAAATTACTATTTTTTGAATCTCAGAAGTTCCTTCATAAATCTGAGTAATTTTAGCGTCGCGCATCATACGTTCCACATGATATTCTTTCACATATCCATTTCCTCCGTGAATTTGAACCGCTTCAACAGCCGTATCCATTGCTACTTGTGAAGCAAATAATTTTGCCATTGCACCACTCACATCATAGTTTTTACCTTGATCTTTATCCCAAGCCGCTTTCATACATAAATGACGTGCTGCTTCGATATTCACCGCCATATCTGCCAATTTGAAAGCAATTGCTTGATGATTGCAGATTTCAGTTCCGAATGCTTTTCTTTCTTTAGAATATTTCAAAGCCAATTCATAAGCGCCAGAAGCGATTCCTAAAGCTTGAGAAGCAATTCCGATTCTTCCTCCAGCCAACGTTTTCATTGCAAATTTGAATCCGAAACCATCTTCTCCAATTCTGTTTTCTTTTGGCACTTTTACATCACTAAACATTAAAGAATGCGTATCAGAACCACGGATTCCCATTTTTTGTTCTTTTGGACCAATAGAAAAACCTGGCATATCTTTGGTCATGATCAAAGCATTGATTCCTTTATGTTTTTTTTCTGGATGCGTTTGAGCAATTACTAAATATACTGAAGCCGTGTTTCCATTTGTAATCCAGTTTTTTGTTCCGTTTACCAAATAGTGATCTCCCATATCAACAGCAGTAGTTTTTTGAGAAGTCGCGTCACTTCCAGCTTCTGGCTCGCTTAAACAAAATGCTCCATGAATTTGCCCCGAAGCTAAGCCTGGTAAATATTTTTGTTTTTGTTCTTCGGTTCCAAATTCTTGAAGCCCCCAACAAACTAATGAATTGTTAACAGACATTACCACAGAAGCCGATGCATCAACTTTAGAAATTTCTTCCATAGCAATTACGTATGAAATAGCATCAAGTCCGCTTCCACCGTATTTTGGGTCAACCATCATTCCCATAAATCCAAGCTCGCCCATTTTTTTGATTTGCTCAGTTGGAAAAATTTGTTTTTCGTCACGTTCAATAACTCCAGGCAATAATTCGTTTTGAGCAAAATCTCTTGCTGCTTGCTGAATCATCAAATGCTCTTCGGTAAGATTAAAATCCATAATGTAGTTAGTTTATTGTTTTTCTAAATCCATAATCAAATTGTCGAAAATGGAAATAATTTGTTTTTGTATTTTTTTGTTTTTTGCTTATAAAGGCTTCCAAAGATAATTTTTAAAACCCAAATTAACAATGCGTGCATATAAAATTAATAGATAATCAATAATCACGATAACGTTTTCGTAATAATTCTGATTTTTGAGCAGACAAGCATCAATTTGGCAAAGTTTTTTCTAAAATTTAAGAAGATAATTGTCGATAAAAATGCCCTTTTATTTCAAATTTTAGAAAATTACTGACTAAAAAAAGCGCAACCGATTCGGGAACACGCAAATGTACGTAAAGCAAGTCTTACTAAATTGATTATGAAAGAAATACATTTTGAAAAATTGCAATACTTTGCTAAAAAACATCTATTTTTAGAGAGCAAAATTTAGAAATTAAAAGTATTTTTGCCAAAAAACAAAAATTATCGATAGAAGTATGAAAAAGATTTTACTATTATTTGCATTCGTATTTAGTGTGCTATTTTCGACTGTTTCTGCGCAAACTCAATTAGATGTTAATGGCGTTACAGTTCCAAGAAAAATTGAGATTCAAAATAAAACAATGCAGCTAAACGGTGCCGGCGGAAGATCAAAAATGTGGTTGGAAGTTTATGTTCAGGCACTTTATTTATCACAATTAAGCCAAGACCCAAAATTCATTATCGATAGTGATACTGAAATGGCAATCAGAATTGAAATTACCTCATCGATGGTTTCTTCAAACAAATTGACAAAAGCGATGAATACAGGTTTTGAAAAATCTGCAGGGAGCAATCTTGAGGCTTTGCGCCCAAGAATTGAGCAGTTCAAAACATATTTAAGCGATGCCATTACAGAAAAGGATGTTTTCATTTTATTCTACAATCCGCTTGATCAAACGGTTAATGTAATCAAAAACGATGTTCCAAAAGGAAAAATTACAGGATTTGATTTTAAACAAGCATTATTCGGAATCTGGCTTTCAGACAAACCAGTTGATGAAACTTTGAAAAAACACTTATTAGGAATATAATTCAAATTTCCTTAAAAATATTCGAATTCCGAAAGCCGAAAACCTTATCGTTTTCGGCTTTCTTTTTTTTCTTTCATTAAATTTGCAATAAAATACATTATTCGCATTATTCTATTTTATACTTTTACGCAAAATAAACATATCTCAACAAAATGAAAGATTTATTACAGCAATTTGAAAATAAGGAACCTGAAATTGTTTTTAACTGGAAAGACTCTGAAACTGAAGCTGAAGGATGGACAGTTATTAATTCTTTACGCGGAGGAGCTGCGGGAGGAGGAACAAGAATGAGAAAAGGCTTGGATATGAATGAAGTTTTATCATTGGCAAAAACGATGGAAGTTAAATTCTCAGTTTCTGGACCTGCAATTGGCGGTGCTAAATCTGGAATTAATTTTGACCCAAATGATCCTCGCAAAAAAGGTGTTTTGCAACGTTGGTACAAAGCCGTTTCACCTTTATTGAAAAGTTACTACGGAACCGGAGGAGACTTGAATGTTGATGAGATTCACGAAGTTATTCCAATGACTGAAGAATGTGGCGTTTGGCATCCGCAGGAAGGTGTTTTCAACGGACATTTCAAACCAACTGAAGCTGATAAAATCAACAGAATTGGCCAATTGCGCCAAGGTGTTATCAAAGTAATTGAAAACCCAAAATTCTCTCCAGACGTTACCAGAAAATATACCGTTGCCGATATGATTACAGGTTATGGCGTTGCCGAAGCGGTTCGTCATTTCTATTCTATTTATGGAGGCGAAATTAAAGGCAAAAAAGCAATCGTTCAAGGTTTTGGAAATGTTGGATCTGCAGCTGCTTTTTATTTGGCTGAAATGGGCGCAAAAGTGATCGGGATTATTGATCGCGACGGAGGATTAATCAAAGAAGAAGGTTTTTCATTTGAAGAAATCAGAACTTTATTTTTAAACAAAGACGGAAACAAATTAGTTGCTGAGAATATGATTCCGTTTGAAGAAATCAATTCTAAAATCTGGACAATTGGTGCTGAAATTTTTACGCCTTGTGCGGCTTCAAGATTGGTAACTCAAGCACAAATTGATAGCTTAATCGCAAATGGATTAGAAGTAATTTCATGCGGTGCAAATGTACCTTTTGCTGACAAAGAGATTTTCTTCGGATCAATTATGGAAGAAGTGGATCATAAAGTAAGCTTGATTCCAGATTTCATTTCAAATTGCGGAATGGCAAGAGTTTTTGCTTACTTCATGGAGAAAAAAGTTCAAATGACAGATGAGGCTATTTTTAATGATACTTCTGAAACGATTAAAAATGCGATCGTAAAAGCGCATGCTTTGAGTTCATCAAAAACAAATATTAGTGCAACGGCATTCGAAATTGCATTGAAACAGTTAGTGTAATTTTTTTATACTTCATTTCTAAGCGGGCTAAATATTAGCTCGCTTTTTTTTAACCGCAATGCACGCAAAGTTCACAAAGTTGTTTGTTTTTAAATCTCGCAAAGTCGCGAAGTCGCAAAGGACTTAAAAAGAAAACTTTGCGACTTCGCGACTTTGCGAGAAATAAATTAGCGTTCTTTGCGCAAAACCTTTGCGTGCATTGCGGTTAAATTCCTTCTTTCATTCTAAACAATTTTTACTACTTTTAAACGTTTTTAAAATAATACATTTCAAAATTCAGAATTAAATGAGTTCCCCTATTTTTTCGGACCAAAAGAAATCGTTACTATACACTACGGCTATCTATGCCGTAATAATTCTATCATTGTTTTTTATACGTTTTTGGCCGCCATATAATCCAGAAAATAATGTTGCACTTGCTGATGGCGGTGGTGGCGGTGGCGGAGTAACGGTAAACTTTGGCGATAGTGATTTAGGTTCTGGCAAAAATTATAAAAGCGAAGTTTTGGAAGTGAAAAACAATGTGAAACAAGCACCAGCAAAAGCAACTCCTGAAGAGGAAGCCATAATTTCGCAAGAAAACACAACTACAGACAATGATGTTGTTATTCCAACAAAGGAAAAACCTAAAAAACCTGTACCTGTTGAAAAACCAATACAAAAACCAGTACCTGAGAAACCGAAAGTTTCCAATTCTACAAACGATGCTCTATCAAGCATTTTAAAAGGTTCAAATAAAGGTGGCGATGGAGATGATAAAGTGGCGGGAAATAAAGGAAAATCAAACGGAAGTTTGAATTCGAATGGCTATTACGGAAGTGATGGCTCTGGAGGAGGAACCGGAGGCGGTAACGGAACCGGGCACGGAATTGGAACAGGAAGTGGTTACGGAGCCGGAAGTGGCGGTGGTTCTGGTGGCGGATCTGGATATTCTTTAGGAAACCGAAAAGCTTTATCTAAACCTGCTCCTAAATATACTTGCAATGAGGAAGGAAAAGTTGTGGTTGAAGTTACTGTTGATCAAAACGGAAAAACAATAAGCGCAACGGCCGGAATAAAAGGAACAACCAACACAGCTCCATGTTTATTAGACCAGGCGAAAATTGCCGCGATGAACACCAAATGGGAATCTGATAATGACGCTCCCGCAAAACAAGTTGGAAAAATTATTTATAATTTTAGTTTGAACTAAAAACACTAATTACACAGATTTTCACTAATCATTTTATACAAAAAAGGCTTTCAGAAATTTGAAAGCCTTTTTTGTATTCAGTTTCTAATATTAATACAGAGTCTAAAAAAATCAATTAAGTCAATTTTATAAATCCCATATTTGTGTCATGTTCTGGCAGCTTACTTAAAATTTTCAATTTCCCAATCTCTTAACCATTTTACATCATTCGCCAAACACGATCCCGTTTCACCGTTAAATTTTCTATAGCCAACAACATCATACTCATCGTCATTAGATTCCAACTGAATTACAACAACCACCTCGTGTAAATCATCATTTGGTTCCTCATAATCTATTAGTTGAGCCAGTGTTGGTAAATCTATATCACAAGTAGTATGTTTTTTTGCTTTATTTATACTAAAAGTTGCAAAACCATTTTTAACGTCAATATCTGTTGCAATTCTTCCAGAAATGAATTTTGTTTCCTTCCAATTTTCACGATTAATTGTAAAGAAATTATTAATGTTATTTTTCTCCATAATTGATTTTTAGACAAATGTCGATTCCCCTTACGTGGTCCACACCCTAATGATCATTTTACTTCGGACTAGTAGCAATTACAAACTTCAAATTGTTCTTCACTCCTATCTGCAAAACATCAACTAAATCTTGTACTTGCAAATTAAACGGAATTCGGACTACAACTGTTTGTTCTTTGTCTGTTCCTATTTTAGACATTAAACTCGTTTCCAAATTCTCAAAATCAACTGGTTCTTTGTCGATGTAGAATTTCTTATCTTCAGTAACAGATAAACTAATTAATTGCTTATTTGTCTTTTCATTTGCTTTGGCTTTTGGCAATGTCATTTTAATCACATTCGGATTCGCCAACGTTGAAATAATAAGGAAAAACAACAGCAGGAAAAACATAATGTCGCTTAATGACGAAGTCGCCACCTCAGCATGAAATCTTCTTTTTCTTTTAATCGACATGGCTTATGCTCTTTGAATTATGTTTACAAATTCTAAAATTTGCTTCTGAATTTTCAAGGCGAAATTATCAATTTTTCCGTTTAATAAGTGGTAAGCAGAATACGCAATAATACCCACAATTAATCCTGAACCTGAACTAATCATTTTTTCGTATAAACCTCCAGAAATGTTTCCGATACTGATATTTTCTGTAACCGAAATGCTGTAGAAAATCTTAATAACTCCTGAAATTGTTCCAATAAAACCAAGCGTTGGCGCAATACCCGCGATAAGTCCAAGGTGACCTAAATGCTTTTCCATTTCGCCAATCTCAATATCAGCGGCGCGGTCCATGTTTGATTCGATTTCGGCAATTGGCCTTCCAATTACTAAAACGCCTTCTTTTAGGATATTTCCGGCTGCAGTGTTGCTTCTTTCTACAATTGTTCTTGCTAATTCAATATTTCCCGCATTCAATTTATCTCCAACATCTTGCATCAATCGGCTGTCAATTTTTGATGCTTTGCTGATATACATATAGCGCTCAAAAATGACATAAATAGTATAAAACAATAAAATAGCGATTGGAATAAGAAAAACTCCTCCTTTCATGATGAACCCAAACATTGAAATTTCTTGTTCTGGAGCGATTTTTTCGATAACTACGTTAGATGCTGCGTTTGCGATTGTATCTGCTTGTAATTGAATGAAGCTAAACATATTTTAATTCTGGTTTTTATGATTAATTCTAAAAATTATTTGAAATTTGCACTAAAGATAATTTTCGCTGTAATATTAAACTACAAAAATCGAAATTTATTTCAATCAACCACTATTTTATCTGAATAAATGAACTATCAAGAGACTACAAACTGGATGTTTAATCAGCTTCCAATGTACCAGACGCAGGGCGCTTCTGCTTATAAAGAAGATTTAACCAATATTAAATTACTGGCCACACATCTTGGTAATCCCGAAAAGAAATTAAAATGCATTCACGTTGCTGGAACAAACGGAAAAGGTTCTACTTCGCACATGCTTGCCTCTGTTTTGCAGGAAGCAGGATATAAAGTTGGATTGTACACTTCGCCACATTTAAAAGATTTCAGAGAACGAATCAAAATCAACGGTGAGGAAATTACAGAGGATTTTGTAATTGAATTTATCGGAAAACACAAAAGCTTTTTTGAAGCCAATGATATGAGTTTCTTCGAAATGTCAGTTGGTTTGGCGTTTGATTATTTTGCTTCAGAAAAAACAGATATTGCGATTATCGAAGTTGGTTTGGGTGGACGATTGGACGCTACAAATATTATTACACCTTTGGTTTCTGTTATTACCAATATTGGTTTAGATCACACACAATTTTTAGGAAATACACTTGAAGCAATTGCAGGCGAAAAAGCCGGAATTATAAAACCAAATGTTCCAGTCGTTATTGGCGAATATACCAATGAAACGCAACCTGTATTTTTGGCGAAAGCCAAAGAAAACAACGCCCCGATTTATTTTGCTTCCGATTTGATTTCAGAAGTTTTTCCTTCTGATTTAATTGGCGATTATCAGTTTCATAATAAAAAAACAGTTCAACAAACGATTCAGATTTTAAATCAAACCACCGATTTTAAAGTTTCTGAAGAAAGTCTAAAATCAGGATTATTGAACGTTGTAAAAAACACTGGCCTTCAAGGAAGATGGCAACAGCTTGGAGAAAATCCGAAAATTATCTGCGACACTGCTCACAACAAACACGGTCTTGCTGTTGTTATGAACCAGCTTCAAAAGGAGACTTTTGAAAATTTACATATTGTGTTGGGTGTTGTAAACGACAAAGATCTAGATTCGATTTTACCACTTTTCCCTAAAAAAGCGAAATATTATTTCTGTCGTCCCGATTCTTCGAGGGGATTAAGCACTGAAATTCTGCAAGATACAGCCAAGAAGTACAATTTATTTGGAGAAAAATACGATTCGGTTGAAAAAGCATTTTTGGAGGCAAAGAAAAACGCTACAAAAAATGATTTTATTTATGCAGGTGGCAGTACTTTTGTAGTCGCAGAGTTGCCGTTAAACATAAAAATTTAACGTTTATCGATAAAACGCCACTTTTACAACTACCTGTTTATTAATGAGTTAAATTTGTTTAGTTTTTTTTTTAACCAAACAAATTTAATCATGAAAACAAGAACTACACTTGTAGGGCTCATCCTTTGGATGACCTTATGGTGCGTAACCACGTACGCACAAGAAAAAACACCTGAAAAAGAAAAACCAGTATTTATTACCATGACAACCTTGCATCGCAGTTTGGATGCAAAAGCCAAAGACTGGAAGGCCGCTGAACAGGAATATTTTGACAAAATTACCAGCAAAAATGATCTTATTATTGGATCAGAAATCCTGACTCATTATTACACAGATGACAATACCGAAGTTATTTTAGTCAGTGTCTACAAAAACTGGGAGGACATTGAAAAAGCCAATGCCATCAATGATGAGCTTGCCAAAAAAGCTTGGCCAGATGAAAAGGCTAGAAAAGCATTTTTTGAAAAATACGACGCTTTTTACACCATTAAACATTCCGATGAAATTTACCAGAGCATTACTTCTATTGGCGAAAAAGCGTATAAAGATGTTACTAAAAAACCAATGATCATCTATATTCGAAAATCAGAAATGAGTGGAAAAGGAAAAGGACAGAATCTTAAGGAATTTAATGATAAAATCACCTTCAAGGATCCGTATATAAAAGCGTATTATCCGTTCCGACATTCTTGGGGTTCCAGCAGCACTGATTTTATGGAAGCCTTTTTCTATGATTCCTTAGCCGATATGGAGAAATCAAGTGAAAAAATAGACGAACTCATTAAATCAACTTGGCCAAATGAAAAAGATGCCGATGCTTTTTTTGATGAATTGGAAAAATCTTTCACCGGAAAACACAGTGATTACATCTACAGAAACGTTCCGACGCTTTCAAAGTAAAAAATACCTAAAAAATTTACGCTTATAACATTTTCTGCCTCAGCAAGATAGAAAACACATTAAAAAAAGTTTAATTTTTTAGTGTGTTTTCTTTGCAGAAGTCAAAAACTAGCGTATATTTGCACTCGCAATCACAAAATGATAGCAACCTAGTAAAATAGGGCGATTAGCTCAGCTGGTTCAGAGCACCTCGTTTACACCGAGGGGGTCGGGGGTTCGAACCCCTCATCGCCCACAAAAACTCCTTAAGAAATTAGGGAGTTTTTTTTACGCTTTACCGAGCGTTTATGGGGAGATACTCAAGCGGCCAACGAGGGCAGACTGTAAATCTGCTGTGTGAACTTCGCAGGTTCGAATCCTGCTCTCCCCACAAAATTTAAAAAACTCCAAAGTCATTTGATTTTGGAGTTTTTTTTATGATTCTTTTTTTTGCTAATCCTATCTTTTTAGTTCTTTCCCTTCTCTGCAAATGAAATAAAAAAGAACCAATGAATTCAATTGAAATAAAAACATTCCGTATCTAAATTGTCCAAATGGAATTGTGATGCATAAGAGAACAAAAGCAATAAAAGAGAGGAATGTATTTAAAAATGCAAGCATCGATATTTCGAAATTCCGTAAGGTAAAAACCCAAATAATGAAATTTAGAAACATAATTATCGTAAAAATCGACAACACCGAAATTTCAAAATCTAACGCTAAATCATAACCCGTTACGGTTGCTTTTTCTTTTGCCTTTTCAAAAGCAACGATTTTCTCCCACTCAGAAGAATCTGATTTAGTTTTAAAAATTGTGTTTTTAGATTTAAGAGATTCGTCTGAACAAGTTTGAAAAAATGGAAGAAAGAAAATCAATATTCCAAATGTAGATAAAACTCTTTTTATGTTTTTATAGCTCATAATTTTATCTATTTCTTCATCAAAATTCAAAATCTCTACTATTATTTAACCTTCAAATAAATTCCTTCAATAGTTGCATTGTGCCCAAATTGTCCTTCAAAATCTCCTTTTGTGTATTTTACAACTTCAAATTCAGGATAGAAAGTCACTTTAAATTGATTGCGTTTTTCTTCGGGAAGACTGTAAACAAAACTGTTTCTGGTAATATTGACTTCAGTTTCATCAATATTAGCAATATTTCGAGCTGGATCGCTTGTTACTGAAAAAATACTAAATCGGAATTTGCCATTTTTAAGCTTTTCAATCTGAAAATCGCCTTGCGATCCTTTTTCGCTGTAGCCATAATGGTAATCAGCAGTCGTTATAAAAGCATTTTGAGAAAGCATTTTTTGTTTCTTAATCGGATTTGCTAATTTCAGGCTTAAAGATTTCCTTGATTTTGGCGAAAACCAATCTCCAACAAATTCAGTTTCTGTTGGTTTTCCGGTGATGATTCCAGAAATATTTCCGCTTTTTTCAAATTCTAGAATTCTATAGCTTTTATCATCTTCCACGGTTCCAATCACTTTAATTGGAGTTTTGTTTTTTGTATTAAGATATATGATTTCTCCAGTAATTATTCCGTTAGAAATCGAGTACGATAAAGAAATTGGTATTTTATTGTTTAAAGTTCCTGTCCAATTTAGTTCTGTGACGTTTTGTGCTTTTGTCTGCAGACTTGTCAAAGCGATAAAAACAAAAAGTAGGTATTTTGAAAGTTTCATATTGCTCGTTTCTCGAAAGGTTTATACTTATAGTGCAAAAATTAATCCATTTTTAATTGAAATATATAAAATCAGTATACCTATTAATATTGTATTTTGTTTTAAATCTCTGTAATGCTGCATAATCTAATTGCGATATAATTATACTTTCATCTTTAATTATTTTGGATTCATATAATTTTGGTAAAATTATTTTTTCAAGATAATCCCATAAAAAATTGAATTCTTTAGGCTTGTCAACATAAAAAAGATATTTCAGATTTACATTTTGAAAAGCAAATGCAATATAATTTTCGATTCCGTCATATCTCCCATCTTCATCTTTCCATTTCCCTTTAAACGCAATTAAATTTATTTCTATTTTTTCCAATTCATTCCAATGATAGAAAACAGATTCATCATTTTCGAAGATTTCCAATCCGTTTTCATCAAAAGATATAAATTTATTTCTTTGAATTATTTTTGATGTCGTAAACTTTTCATCTGTAAAAAGATGAAATGTCATTATTCCAAAAATGCCGACTGGCAAACTTAAACAATACACTCCTTGGCTGGTAAAAACACCATAAATAAAAGGAATGAAAATAAAAGCAATTAAAAGCAAACCTAAAAAACGTTCCTTATTTGTTGGGATTGGATCAATTACAATTGGAAAAGTTATTTTATCGTTCATTAAATTGTGCTATAATTTAGTACTTGTTAAAGCGAATATAAGAATATAGATTCTATTATCTATCAACGTAATGAAAACTGAAATCGAATAAATTTCAGTCTGATTTCGTCGAATTTTTCCTTTAAATCATCTAAAAAAAACAACTCCTTAATTTCTTAAGGAGGTTTTTTATTTACTTCAAAACAGTATCATAAATTGTATTCAACAAATCTTGTCTCATTTTTGAATTTCTTTGGTCTAACAATATAATTATACCCCAATTTTTAGCTCGGTTGTAACAGATAATTGAAGATTGCCCCATTGAATCGCCAGATTTCATATAAATGGTGTTTTTATCATCGGTAACAATATTTGTACCTAAGCCCATTTCTCTTTTTTCATCTTTATAAAAAACCTCTTCAGTAATAATTGCAGCTTTACCTATCAAGGTTTTATTATTTAAAACGGCTTTTAAATAGGTAACCATATCAGCCGCGTTTGATTTTACTAATCCGGCTGGCGCAGTAATATTCCATTTAAAGAATTCTTGAATACCTCCTTCAGGATTGTGAGCTGTTGTACTATTTTTTACATTAAAATCTGTGGTTAATGTATTTTTCATTTTTAACGGTACAATTATTTTTTCTCTAATAATTTGATCATAATTCTTGTTATACACTTTCTCCAATATTTGCCCAAGTAAAGTATATCCTATTGTAGAGTAACGATATTTACCATAATCCTTTAGTTCACTGCAATTATTGATTATTTCAGCCAACGTTTCTTGAGTTACATTGCTTACAGGTTGTTGCGGATTTAATTGTATTAATTTTCCAAAATCGATATCAGGCAAACCAGATTGATGAGAAGCCAAATCTGAAATTTTTATTTTGTTTTGAAGATTTTTCTGCAAAACATATTCCTTCGGAAGATAATTGTCTATATAATCATCTACTTTTATTTTATTCTCCATAACGGCTTGCGCAATCAAATTTGAAGTTAAAATTTTAGTAATCGATGCAATTTCGAATAACGAATTTTTATTGATTTGAATTTGACTTTCGGAATTCAAATTGCCATGAGCTGTAAAATATTCGTCATTATCTTTTACAAAACCAACACTTATGCCAACGTTTCGATTTTTTTGATAATTATTCTTTATTATAGAATCGATCTTTTTAGGAATGTCTTGTCCAAAAGAGAAGTTGCTTATTACTAATAGTGCAGCTAAAAATTTTACTGAAGTTTTCATTGTATCGCGTTTTAGGTTAGAAATTTATTTCGATACAAATTTGAGAAAGAAGCAAAAGCTAGGCGACCGAATAAAAAAAGTCGTACTCATTTCTTTAAAAAAAATAGTACGACTTTTTTCAACTCCAAGTATCAATAATTACAAAATATTATTTTACAGTATTTTATATTAAATGAAAATTTCAGTATTATCAAAAATATTTAAAAATCATTTTTTCTTCAAACAGCGTCCTCTAGGTTCATCGCCTTCGCGAAGTACGATTTCAGAATGCAGAAATTGTGCTGCAGCAGCAGAATCTTTCACTTTTACAGCACTGCGTTTTAGCATTTCGGCTTCAAATTCAGTTAAGACACTTTCGCGCAATCCTACTTTTTTCCAATGCGCCAATGATTTGCAACCTTTTGTAATAGCTCGCGCCAATGAAAGTGCGTCCAACAACGCCTGATTGGCGCCTTGTCCTTTAAACGGACTCATTGGATGTGCTGCGTCGCCAATTAGCGTTACATTTCCTCCTTTTTTTAATACTTCGGCACTGAACAATTCGCGGTCATAAACAGGATAACCAGAAATTTGAGCTTCTTGCGTTGCCTTTAAAATTTGAGGAATCGGCTCGTGCCATTGTGTTCTCTTAATTGCTTCTTCTTTTAGTGCCTTGGTTCCTTTTGAACTTAAATCTTTTGCTTCATTTTCTGAGATCGGGAAACTTAATTGCCACATTACAGAATCTGATTTAAAAGGCATAATGTAAATTCGCTCGTTTCCATTTGCGGTTTGAAATACTGTTGCCGAATCCAATAATGAACTTTCAACTCCTTCAAGCGAACTCAAGGGGCAAATTCCTAAAATCACAATACAATCCAAGTATCGCAAAGGAGCAATATCTTCGCCAAACCATAATTTTCGAACTGAACTTCGAATGCCATCGGCTCCTACTACAATATCAGCTTTTGCGCTTTTTATTTCATCGTTTACCGAAAAATTCAGCGTAAAACTTTGATCGTTGTTTTGTTGAAAATCTATTAATTGATGTCCCCATTTTACATTTTCATTTTCTCCAAGTTGGTTTAATAGTTCCAAACGCAAGGATTGTCTAGCAATATGAATGTTGGAACGTTTTTTAAATGTTTTAGCTTCGGCTGGAATCCATTTTCTTACGCCCCATTCGCCAATTACTTTTCCGTCAGTCGTGTGAACCAAATGTCTGGTTGAAACTACACCATCTTTTAAATCTAAAATTCCTAAGCCCGCAATCGCTTTGCTGGCTTGTTGCAAAGTAAGTCCGTACCCTTGCGAACGTGCTTCGAAGTTGTTGTCACGTTCGTAAAGCGTAAAAGGAATACCACGATGAAGACAAGCTACAGCCAGAGCTACACCTCCAATTCCGCCACCAATAATGGCAATGTGAGGATATTTTTCAGCATCAGCCACAGGAAAAAAAACAGACGGAATTATTCCGGTTCCGTTACAAATAGAACATACAATTTTATGGGCTTTTGGACGAATAGGAACTTTGCCTTCTCCATTAGATTTTTCAAATTGTTCTAATTCGAATTGGTATTGAAGCCGTACTTTTTTGCTAAGCCGCTGGCTTTTTTTGCCTCGTCCTTCGCATTCCTTACAAATTGTCCAGTTTGTTGCTTGGTTTTTCACTTTTCCTTTATTTCTGCATCTTAGCAATCGCACAAAATTAAGGCAAAACTTTACAATTTCATTAAAAGTATTAAACCATTAATTTGTTTAACTTAGTTTATTAACTATTCTAAAAACTAAAGTTTATGAAAACTAAAATGATATGGGCAAACTTGGTTTCACATGATTTGCAAAAAACAATACAATTTTATTCGGAGCTGGGATTCAGCCAAAACGGAAAAGAAACAGAAGAATTGGTAAGTTTTACTTATGGAGATAACAACTTTGTGATCAATTTTTTTATTCCAAAAAGATTTGACAATGCCATGCGAGGAAAAGTGGCCGACGCTAAAAATGAAAATGAAATCATCTTTTCCTTATCTGCAGAAAGCCGAGAAAATGTAGATAAATGGTATGAAATCGTAAAAAAAGCTGGTGCCGAAATATTCTCTGAACCCGAAAATTTTCAACAAGGATATACTTTCGGATTTACAGATCCTGACGGACATAAATTCAATTTTTTATATTGGCCCGGAATGTAAACGCTTCACTCAATTAAAAAGCTCCATTAGAAATAATGGAGCTTTTGCAATATTCTTTCCCAATATCTGCAATAAATCCATATTTATTCAAGTCTTTTAAAAAGTATAAACGGCATTGACTCTTTCTTTTTCATAAAAACAACCTCAATTATTATCAAATATTTAAATCTGGTCGGTTTTAAAAAAAAATTAAGAAACCTTATTTTTCAAATTAGTATATTTGGCGCACTTTGAACAATTATAAATCCTCGATTTAAGGAATAAAACTTTATAAATCTGCTGTGCTTTAAATGAAACCTGTAAAGTTCATATATATCGTTTTGCTATCGCTGCTCTCTTTTTTCAGAGGCGCCGAAACGGTTCAGCAATCCATTCCTTTTTCTAATTGTATTACCTTGGATAGTGTTGCGGCAGACGACTCACTTTCCTCTTCTGATTTTTCTTCTTCAAAAAATCTAGAAGTTCATTATATCATCAAGAAGAAAATAAAATCCAGAGCGACTATTTCACAACAAAGTACGATCAAGGCTCCGTATTTTAGCAACTTAATAAACTTCAAGCTTTACAAAAAAAGCTTAATATATGGTATAGCTTCAATATATCAGGTTCAAAGGCATACTTATTTGCATTTGTACCAACTTTTCTAAACTGCAAAATTTTGTTGTTTTTTCAGTTTCAGATGTATTTCTGGGATAATTTTTCATGTCTTTTGGCAAATGAATAACTCGCGCTGTAAAAACATTCTTTAACTCGGTACTTTTCTGAAAAGAGAAGCTTCCGAAGACATTCCTATTTTTCAATTCCAAATTTATACTCCCTGCATTCAAGCAACAAGGGAGCAAATCTATTTATTCAAAAATTAAAACCTAATGATTCGTATTTATAAAAATTCATTCCTTTTATGCGCATTTGCTTTATTCATTTTGGCATCGTGTGGCGACAAATCAAAAAAGGATTCAAAAAACCTAAAAACAGTCCCTGTTTATAAAATTACTTTAAAAGACACCATAGTTTCAAGCAAATTTGTGGCGGATGTACATGCTAAAAACAATGTAGAAATCCACGTCCGAATTCCTGGTTTACTGGAAAAAGTGTACGTTAGCGAAGGACAAAAAGTAAAAAAAGGACAAATCCTTTTCAAAATCAGCGACATTGAACTTCAGATTCAGTTACTTAAGGCCGAAGCCGTTTTTAAAAGTGCAAAAGCCGATTTAAGAATTGCAACAGTAGAATTAGAACAGGCTCAGACCCTTTTCAATAAAAAAGTAATTGCAGACAAAGAATTAGAATTATCTAAAGCGAAATATGAAGCTGCTTCCGCGAAAGTAGCACACGCAGTTGCCGAAAAGAAAGCAATCAACCAACAGATTAGCTTTACCACAATTCTTGCTCCTTTTGATGGAACAGTAGATAGAATTCCGTTCAAAGAAGGTAGTCTTATTGAAAATGGTTCGTTGCTGACCACTATTTCTCAATTAGACGATGTGTATGCGTATTTTTCAATTCCTGAGAATACCTATTTCCAAATGATGGAAGACAAAACCCTAAACACACAGGGCGACATCAAATTGGTTTTACCTAACGGAATGGTTTACGATCAAAAAGGAGAATTAAGAACTGCCGATGGTGAAATCAACAGAGAAACGGGCTCTATTCAATACAAAGCAAAATTTCACAATCCGCAAGGATTTATCAAACATGGAACTTCTGGAAAACTGATTATTTCAGAACCAAAAACCAATGCAATTTTAATTCCGCAGAAAGCTGTTTTCTCTATTCAAGACAAACAATACGTTTTCCGCGTGAACAAAGATGGAGTAGTTAAAATGACGAATGTTACAATCGAAACGACTCTAGATGATGTGTACATCTTAAATGAAGGTCTAAAAAGCGACGACCTGATTGTACAAGAAGGCACGCAATCATTGAGAGACGGCGATAAAATCAACATGAAACAAATGTAGGTTATCGACTTGTAAAACAGTTATTTAATTATTTATCTAAAACATTTAAAATGATAGAGTTATTTATCAGGAGGAAAATATTGTCATTAATCATCTCGGTTATGATAGTCCTTCTGGGATTGCTGGCGTTGTTTCAGCTTCCTATTACCCAATTCCCAGATATTGTACCACCGTCTGTAACCGTTACAGCAAAATATACAGGAGCAAACGCAGAAGTTTCGGCCAATGCCGTTGCCCTTCCATTAGAAAGAGCCATAAATGGAGTTCCGGGAATGACCTATATGTCGACCGTAACTTCCAACGATGGTTTGACCTTAATTCAGGTTTTCTTTGAAGTAGGAACCGATCCCGATTTGGCTGCCGTAAACGTACAAAACCGTGTAACGACAATTTTAGATGAACTTCCTGAAGAGGTTATTCGTGCCGGAGTTACAACCGAAAAAGAGGTAAACAGTATGTTGATGTACTTGAACATTACGAGTACCGACAAAACTCAGGATGAGCAATTTATCTTCAACTTTACGGACATTAATATTCTTCAGGAATTGAAACGTATTGATGGTGTCGGACGTGCTGAAATCATGGGACAAAAAGAATATTCGATGCGTGTTTGGCTGGATCCAGAAAAGATGCTTTCGTATAATATTTCGGCAAATGAAGTCATAAATTCACTTCAAAAACAAAACATTTCTGCCGCGCCAGGTAAAGTGGGTGAAGGTTCAGGACAAATGAACAATCAGCTGCAATACGTAATTAAATACGGAGGAAAATTCTTTGAACCAAAACAATACGAAGAAATTCCGCTAAGAGCCAATCCAGACGGAACTATTTTAAGGTTAAAAGACATTTCGAAAATCGAATTTGGCGCGATGAGTTACGGAATGGTTTCTAAAACCGACGGAAAACCTTCGGCATCGATCATGTTGAAACAGCGTCCGGGTTCAAACGCTTCTGAAGTTATTGCCAGTGTAAAAGAAAAAATGGCCGAATTGAAAGTTTCTTCTTTTCCTCCGGGAATGGAATTTAATATTGCGTACGACGTTTCACGTTTCCTTGACGCTTCGATTCATGAAGTTTTGAGAACTTTGGTTGAAGCCTTTATTTTGGTGGCTTTTGTAGTTTTCCTTTTCCTTCAAGATTGGAGATCGACTTTGATTCCTGTATTGGCAGTTCCTGTGGCGCTTATTGGTTCATTCACTTTTATGTCGATGATGGGATTCTCAATCAACTTGCTGACACTTTTCGCTTTGGTACTTTCCATCGGAATTGTGGTCGATAACGCAATTGTCGTTGTCGAGGCCGTTCACGTAAAAATCTCCGAAGAACATATGTCGCCAATGGACGCTACTATTAGCGCGATGAAAGAAATTACAGGTGCCGTTATCGCGATTACGATTGTAATGGCTGCGGTATTTATTCCTGTTGCTTTCTTGAGTGGTCCTGTTGGGGTTTTCTACAGGCAGTTCTCTTTAACAATGGCAATTAGTATTGTAATTTCGGGTATTAACGCCCTTACGCTTACTCCTGCCCTTTGTGCTATTATGCTGAAAGCGCACGATCCGAACAAAGAGAAAAAATCGCTTTTAGATCGTTTCTTCCATAGATTCAATCATTGGTTTGATAATATTACTTCAAAATACATCAAAGTATTAGTAAAATTTGCTGATCGTAATACGGTTACGGTTGGTTTATTAGTGCTGTTTTGTATTCTAACTTGGGGAACAACCCGTTTTTTAGCATCAGGGTTTATCCCGACTGAAGATCAAGGTATGGTTTACGTGAGTGTTACAACTCCACAAGGAGCAACTGTTGAACGTACTGAAAAAGCCTTGGACGAAGTCACTAAAATTGCACAAGGAATTAAAGGTGTTGACAACGTTACGACTCTTGCGGGATACAGTATTGTGACTGAAATCGCTGGAGCTTCGTACGGAATGGGAATGATCAACTTAAAAGACTGGAGCGAACGTGATATTTCGGTAACCGAATTCATGGCAGAACTTACAGAAAAAACCAAAAACATTTCCGACGCACAAATCGAGATTTTTGCACCGCCAACCGTCCCTGGTTTTGGTAACACAAGTGGTTTTGAGCTTCGTTTGCTAGATAAATCTGGAGGAAGTATTACTAACACTGATAAAGTAACCAAAGAATTTATCAAAGAATTAAATGCTTCGCCAGAAATTCAGAACTCATTTTCGAGTTTTGATGCTACTTTCCCACAGTATTTAATTCATATTGATTATGATCTTGCCGCTAAAAAAGGCATTTCGGTTGACAATGCCATGTCGACTTTACAGACTATGTTGGGTTCATTTTATGCCACCAATTTTATCCGTTTCTCTCAAATGTATAAAGTAATGGTTCAAGCAAGTCCGCAATTCCGTCAAAATCCTGAAAGTATTTTGGATATGTATCTGAAGAATGAGGCTGGTGAAATGGTTCCATTTTCAACTTTCATTAAATTAGAAAGAGTTTATGGGCCTGAGGTTTTAACGCGTTATAACATGTATATGTCAGCCATGATTAATGGTGAACCTGCCGAAGGTTACAGCTCTGGAGATGCCATTGCAGCTGTCGAAAAAATTGCAACAGAAAAATTACCAAGCCGTTTTGAATTAGAATGGTCGGGCATGACGCGCGAAGAGATTCTATCAGGAAACCAAACGATCTACATTTTTGCGCTTTGTATACTTTTTGTCTACTTATTATTGGCTGCACAATACGAAAGTTTACTGCTTCCGTTTCCAGTATTATTAAGTCTTCCTGTTGGGGTTTTCGGTTCTTACATCGCGCTTGTAATGGTCGGACTGGACAATAATATTTATGCCCAAGTAGCACTTGTCATGCTAATTGGTCTGCTCGCCAAAAACGCCATTCTGATTGTAGAATTTGCGATGGCACAAAATAAACTCGGACGTGATATTGTCGAATCGGCGATTGAAGGAGCAAGACTTCGTTTCCGTCCAATTTTGATGACTTCATTTGCTTTTATTTCAGGATTGATTCCGTTGTGTATCGCTTCTGGTGCGGGTGCAATTGGTAACCGTTCGATTGGTACAGCTGCTGCGGGCGGAATGTTAATCGGAACTGTGTTTGGTCTTTTAATCATTCCTGGACTTTACATATTATTTGCAAAATTGGAAAAACGAATGAGCAAATCTTAATGCGTAATTTTTAAACACATAGAATCATAGGATTTGGAAAGCGTGGAAAGGCGTTTCAATTAGCTTAAATAAACATAGCTGTATGACAATCAGCAAATCCCAAAGTTGAAACTTTGGACTATGTTCATTCAGCTATGTGTTAGAAACTAGTTTCTTTCAATTTCCTTTTGATAATAAAAATCTATGTTTCTATGTGTTAAAAAAACAGATTGAACAAATAAAATTAAACAATGAAAGAAATATTAAATCACTATAAAAATGCTGATATGCATTTTCTAAGGACAACCAAAAGTGCCGTTGTAATTACGGGAATTTTACTTTTGACAGCTTGTTCTGCACCAAAAGTCAGTACAAAACTAGACGCTGCAAAACTTCCAGAAAATTTTGATACCCAAAGAAAAGAAGCATCAAACGAAACTTTTATTCCATTAAAAACAGAAACCTTTTTTAAAGATCCTAAATTAGAGGAATTACTAAAAAAAGCAATTGCCAAAAATCCTGACTATTTAATCATGCAGGAAAGAATCTTGATTGCCAATTCACATTTAAAAGTGGCGAAACTGGCGCTTCTTCCCTCTTTAGATTTGGTTGCCGATGTTTCGGGAACACATTTCGGAAAATATACGATGGAAGGTGTTGGTAATTACGATACTAACTTCTCTCAAAATATTACAGACAAACAAAAAATCAACGAGAATGTTTCTCCTAACTTTTTTCTGGGAGCAAAAGTTTCTTGGGAAGCTGATATCTGGGGAAAACTGAGCAATCGTAAAAAAGCCGCTCAACAGCGATTTTTTGCTTCTCAACAAGGAATGCGTCTATTACAAACTCGTCTTTTAAGTGATGTAGCAGACTTGTATTTCAAATTAATCGCTTTAGACAAACAAGCCGCGATTTACGACAACAACTTGAAAACGCAGGAAAAAGCATTGGATATTGTTTCAGCACAAAGATCTGTCGGGAAAGCGACAGAATTGGCTGTGCAACAGTTTAATGCGCAAAACAATAATATTCACGCCGAAGCTTCAGAACTAAAATTAAGCATCGATCAAACTGAAAAAGCTTTGTTGACTCTTTTGGGTGAATATGGCGGAAAAGTTGACCGAAGCAGCGATTTTCTAGCAGGACATCTAGAGGTTTTAAACCAAAAAATCAGCGTAGATTCTATTATTCATAAAAGACCCGATGTATCTGAAGCCTATTTCGAATTATTAGCAAGCAATGCCGATGCAAAATCAGCTCGTGCTGCCTTTTTCCCGACTGTAAATCTGGGCGGTTATGCCGGTTTTAATTCGTTTTCGTTCAACACTTTTTTTGATGCAGGTTCTTTCGCTTGGCAATTACTGGGCGGATTAACCGCTCCTGTTTTCAATAAAGGACAAATCAAACAGGAATTTTATGTTTCGAATAGAAGACAAGAAATCTCATTTCTTCAATATCAAAATGCAGTCACAACAGCTTTCAACGAGTTAAGCTCTTTACTGCATAGAAATGAAGCTTATGAAGATGTTTTAAAATATAAATTGAACGAAATTGATCATCTCGAAATTGCCGTAAATGTCTCAAACGATTTGTATTTGAGTGGTTATGCCAATTATCTGGAAATCATCAATGCACAAAAAAATAAATTGCAAGCCGAATTGGATTTTGTTGATATCCAACTTCGAAATGCAAACTCACAAGTATTGCTGTACAAAGCTTTAGGTGGGGGAATAAATTAGTTTAATTTTTGGTCAAAAATTGCTTCTGTTTATAATAGCTCATCGCAGAGGCATTTTATATCCCATTTCAATTTGAAATGGGATTTTTTTATTAAAATGCAGCTCATTTCCCGTTTACTTTTTACCTTTATTCTAAAATACTAAAATTCCATTGATGGATATTTTCAAAATCCTTGATATTATTTACAAACTTCCCGAGCAGTCAAAATTGGCTTTGCAGCGCAATGTCTCCGAAATTGCTTTCCCGAAAGGACATATTTTATTTAAAGCAAACAAAATAGAATCTAATATTTATTTTATAAAAAAAGGATTGGTAAGAGCTTTTGTAGAAAGAGACAATGAAGTCACATTTTGGTTTGGAAAAGAAGGCGAAACCGTAATTTCAATGAAAAGTTATGTAGAAGATCAACCCGGATATGAAAATATTGAACTTCTGGAAGATTGTGAATTGTACGAACTCAAAACAGAAAATCTTAGAAAACTCTTTAATGAAGATGTTCATATAGCAAACTGGGGTCGGAAATTCGCTGAAAAGGAATTGATCAAAACCGAAGAAAGATTGATTTCGAAGCAATTCAAAAATGCCTCTGAAAGATATTTAGAATTAATGAAAGATCATCCTGAATTATTGCAAAGAGTACAATTAGGACATATTGCTTCATATTTAGGAATTACTCAAGTCAGTTTAAGCAGAATTCGAGCAGAATTAAAATAACTTCATTTTTTATCATTTGTTAAATTTTTTCTGCATTTCATGAAGGAACTTTGCACCTCAAAATTTAACTATATGAACTGGATTATTTTAATCATTGCAGGTCTATTTGAAGTAGCCTTCGCATCATGTCTCGGAAAAGCAAAAGCAACAACTGGAACAGAAATGTACTATTGGTATATTGGCTTCTTCATATCTTTAACGATAAGTATGCTGTTATTAATGAAAGCTACAGAAACGCTTCCTCTAGGAACTGCTTATGCAGTTTGGACAGGAATTGGCGCAGTAGGAACTGTATTGGTTGGAATCTTTATTTTTAAAGAACCAGCGGCTTTCTGGAGATTATTCTTTTTAGCAACTTTGGTTGGTTCTATTGTTGGTTTAAAAGCGGTTTCTCACTAAAAATATATATTTTTTTGTTTCAGGTTTCAAGTTTCAGGTTTCTCAACTTAACGTGAATCTTGAAACCTGAAATTAGTTCTTAGAAATTTCCAATAAAGCTATAAAAACAAAAAACTCCTTAATTTCTTAAGCAGTTTCTTTGTTTTAGAGAATATTTTTTACAATCCTCTGCTTTTTTTCTCTTTCTGCAAAGTCTTTAAATTGTTTGCATTTGCTAATGCGATTATTCCTAATGATAGCGGAATAACTGTTAAAGCACTAAATTTATGTTGTACGATCGTGAGCCAAATTCCCGCCGCAAGCAAGATCAGGGCAAAAAATATCAGCATATAAAGTATCATTTTTATTAGTTTTTCATTCTTAAGCAATTCTTCGTTGCTCATTTCTTCTAGTTTTTTGGTAGCCATAAATTTGTTTTTTAGTATGCTAAAATTACTTTTTTATTTCATAAACAAATAACATTCAAACTAAAAATGAATACAATAGGTTCAAAATTTATGACAATCTCAAAAGTTTAATTGATAAATTTCATAAAAGAAAAATCAGGTTCACGCATTATCAATTCATTAATTCTTGTTTGTTCCTGAGCTTCCTTGGCATAACTAAACATTTGTTTTTCATAATCTTCAATTGCGGTTTCAATACTTTCAAATTTTCCATCTAAAAGATTTTTTGCCAAAATCACTGCGTCAACTAATCCAATATTTGCACCTTGTCCGGCAAAAGGAGGCATTAAATGCGCCGCGTCGCCAATAAGCGTTATGGGCAAAATGCGATTGTTTTTCCATTCTTTTTCTAATGAAATTTTTCGCGTTGGCAATCCAACAAAAAATGATGTGGCACGAAACAATTCTTTATATGTTTCATTCCAATCTGAAAAGCGATTTATCAGAAATGAACTTATATTCTCAGCTTCTTTAAAATTTAATTCATTTCCTGAAATCCATTCTTCAGGCGTTTTAAAAATGACATTATAGCTCAACAAATCTTTATTCTTTGGATTTGCGACCAATAAATTTCCATCAAAAGCCGACATCAAAATGTTATCACAGCATAATTCCAGAAAATCTTTGCATTTTATTTCAGCTTCCAAAACTTCACCCTGAATCATATAAGTTCCAGTTTCTTCAACTGCAGCATCCGTAATATATTTTCTAATTGCAGACATTCCGCCATTTGCACCAATAATAAAATCTGCGGTTGCAGTTTCATTATTTTCGAAATACAAAATCCATTTTCCATCTTTTACTTCAAGTTCATTTACTTTGCTGTTCCAGATAACTGTGTTTTCTTTTAAACTTTCTAACAATAAAGTTCTTAAATCATTTCTGTTGATTTCTGGATTATCTTGAGCTTCTTCCGGAGTTGTTTTTTGAACATATAAAACATTTCCTTTTTCATCAGCAATAGTTCTTCCCATTGGAATTGCGAGTTCAAAATACTGTTCTAACAATCCTGCTTTTTTCATTGCATCTTGTCCCGAACCTTTATGTAAATCTAAAGTTCCGCCCCAAATTCTGGTTTGTGCATCTTTGTCTCTTTCGTAAACTGAAACATCGATTCCTTTCTGTTGTAATAATATTGCCATTGTCAAACCAACTGGCCCAGCGCCAATAATGGCTATTTTTTTATTTTGAAGTAACATATTTGTATCGTTTAATGTGATACAAAATTGCGAAGAAAGCAGTTGCTGAAATAGTAAAAATCAGTCGTTTTGTGGAGGCAGTTTTTTAATCGCCAAAATATCCATGAAACGTTCATCGGTATTTTTGCTGAGTTCTTTTGGCGTAACGCCGGAGTATTTTTTAATTTCTTTGATAAAATGATTTTGATCGGTGAAATTTAATTCAGGATAAAGTTTGCCTTCACTTAAATCTTTAAACGAAGATCCAAAACGCAAAATTTTACAATATTCTTTAAGCGAAATTCCGAATTGCTGATTAAAATAACGGTTGATTTGGCGACTGCTCCAAAACACTTTTTCAGAAAGTTCTTTGACTGTAATTGTTCCGTGCGAAGCATAAATCAATTCAAACAGTTTTTTCTTTCTGTCATCAATTGGTTTTATGGCAATCGAATTGATCTTCTGCGTTACTTTTTTCTGAAAATTTTCTAAGGTTTCCGTATCAAATTCTTCAAATTGCCAAAAGTCGTTCGGAATCGTTTTTCCTCCATTCAAAACATCTTTGACAGAATCTCCAAATAAATATTCTACTGCTAAAAGTTTGAATCCAACAGAAAATATTTTGGCATCTTTAGCAATATTCACCTGACTTGTAACTGTATCCAATCCGCGAATTGACATTTCCCAATCTTCTGAATTCATTTTCATGAGCGTCATATCCACCATTCCGTTTGGAAGAATCGTCCCAGGAATATCCTTTCCCGATTTATTTTCCACCATCCAAAAGCTGTGAACAAAATGCGAAATAGAATCTTCGGGTAAAAAGGATTGGATTGTCATTTTCATCTTCGCGCTGCAATTGAATTCAATTTATATTTCCTTTGTCAAACGATCCATTTCTTTCAATAAAGTCGGAATTCGAAATTCGCCGGCCATGCTTTCAATTTTCTGAAAAGCATCTTCCAAATCAATTCCAATAGAAGTTACATATAAAGGTTTTTTACTGTCGCCTCTAAACAACGGTTTTTTATCTTTTTCAATGCTCGCAAAATTGGTTTTGGCAACGCCAATAATTGGAATTTTCTTATCTAGCTTTTCATATAAATGGCCACCTAAACCATATTTTTTATTGTCATCTAAATATACAAAACCATCAACAATAATTACAGAAACTGATTTTAAATCAATGTTATTTAATAGGCTCAAAATACAAGGCAATTCTCTTTTATAAAATTCGCCGGGAATATATTCTGAGACATTATCAATAATTTCGGTATGAACTTTAAAATCTTTTTCTTGATTCCATTCTGTAAATTCTAAGCAGACTGTTTTGGCTTTATTGTCGTAATAATAAGTATCGAAGGCTAATATCATGATTTGAAAAGATGTTTTATGCGAATATAATTCTATTTCAGCTGAAACTAATTTTCAATCAAACAAATCTCAAAAACTGTTTTTCCATTTTCATTTTTATAATTGATGTAACCGCCGTGCGCTTCAATAATATTTTTAGATAAAGTCAAACCAATTCCCGCGCCTTCATTTCTTGTAGTGAAAAACGGCAGGAAAATTTTGTTTTCAATTTCTTTTTCAATTCCTGTTCCGTTGTCTGAAATTTTCATAAAAGTCCTATTTTCTTTGGCTTCCGCCGAAATAAAAATCTGTTTTTGATTTGTCTTTTTAAGCGCATTTATCGAATTCGTCAAAAGATTAATTAAAACTTGTTCGATTTGCTGTGCATCAACCGTAATGAAATAATTACGCGAAATTGAATTTACAATCTCGATATTTTCCTTTTTAAACATTGGTTCCATAATATCAAGACTATTATTCACCAAATCTTTCAATTCTAGTTTTTGATTTTTAGGCGACGGAAGCATCGCCAGTTTTCGATAACCTTCGACAAATTTCTGCAAATGATCGCTTCGTCTGAGCATGGTTCCAACGCTGTTTTTGATATCTTCCAAATCTTCAGAAGACAATGAATCCTGTTCGACCAAATCCTGCAAATTTTGACAAATCGAACGAATTGGCGTTATCGAATTCAAAAGTTCATGCGAAATCACTTTCATCAAATTAATCCAGGCGTCTTTCTCTTTTTTCTCGACAACATTCTGAATCGAATCCAATAAAACAATAAAATAATCATTCTCAAAAATCTCCGTTCTTGACGCCTGCAAAACAAAAGTTTGTGAATTTTGCTGATTAACACTTATTTCGATTGACGTTTTTATTTCCTGAAAATCGTCTTTTTCAATAATATCGCATAACGAAGGTAAATGACTTTTTAAATATTTCCATTTTGAAAATTTCGGGACATTAAAATGAGTCGAGAAATAATCGTTCATCAAAAAAACGTTCCAATCTTTTTCCTGTTTTTGCAGAATAATAATTCCGGTTTCAATATTATTTAAAATCGAAGTATATATAATGTCTTTCGAAACCTGCTCGTTTTGCTTGTTTTTTAAAATATCATACAACTGAAACAAATCATTTTTTTCCGATTTATGTTTCGAAAAATCAGAACTAAAATCGTTTTGAATAATCGAAGAAATGGTTTTATCATAAAGCAAAATGATGCTTTTTACATAATTATACAATTCAATAATCAGCAGAAAAACAATTAGAAAACCAAAAATCGGTGCAAAAACAAAATTGATTTTATGCAGATAAATAGAAAATTCAATTCCGGCCAAAATCAAAATTAACCGCAAAAAAAGAAGCTGATAGGTTTTTAATGATTTAAGCATATTAATTGGTGCTGATATTATATTTTTCTAAACGACGATATAATGAACCTCTTGACAAACCGAGTTCTTCGGCGGTTTTGCTAATGTTATTATTGTGTTTCAAAAGTGCTTTTTCTACGGTAGCTTTTTCAACCGAAGAAAGCTGAATATCATCCGGATTTTCATATTCGGTGATTTGCTCCAAATCTAAATCAGAAACCGTGATTTTATTGTTTTCGCAGAGAATAATGGCACGCTCGATTTTATTTTCCATTTCGCGGATATTTCCGTTCCAGGCGTGTTTTTCGATTTGTTCCAAAACTTTTTTGTCGAATACAATTTGGCTTCGACCATATTTTTCACTGATTTTTTCCAGCAAATATTCAGCTAACGGAATTTTATCTTCGATTCTTTCGCGAAGCGGAGGCAAAACAATTTCCATTGTATTGATTCGGTAATACAAATCTTCACGGAAATTTTTGTCGGCAACTTCGTTTTTTAAATTCAAATTGGTTGCTGTAATAATTCGGACATTTAAAGATCTTGGTTTTGTTTCGCCCAATCTTGTGACGGTTTTGGTTTGAATAACCTGCAATAATTTTGACTGCAAATGAAGCGGAACATTCCCAATTTCGTCTAAAAAAATAGTTCCGTTTTGTGCCATTTCAAAACGTCCCGGCGTATCGGTTTTTGCATCGGTAAAGGCGCCTTTTGCATAACCAAATAATTCGCTTTCGAAAATATTTGAATTTAAAGCACCCAAATCAACATTAATAAAGGGCTGATTTTTCCTTTCGGATTGCGAATAAATATGATGTGCCAAAACAAATTTCCCGGTTCCGTTTTCACCAAGAATCAAAACATTGGCATCTGTTTTTGCCACTTTATCGGCAAGAGAATACGCTTTTTTTATAATTTCAGAATTGCCAATAAAAAAATCATCAACAATTTCTGGACTTTTAATTTTCTTTTGTTCTTTTCTTGCTTTATCAACTGCTTGTTTTACTGATTCCAATAGTTTTTTATTTTCCCAAGGTTTCAAAATATAATCAAAAGCGCCGGATTTTAAACCTTCAACCGCCGTTTCAACTTTTCCAAAAGCCGTCATTAAAATCACAACTGTTTTTGGCGAAAGCGTTTTTATTTCTTTCAATAAATACAAACCTTCTCTTCCATCTTCAAAACCAATTCTGTAATTCATATCCAACAAAACTACATCAATGGTATTTTTTGCCAATAATTCGACAATATTTTTCGGATTATTAAGCGTATAAATGTTCTCAAAATATTTTTTCAGATAGACTTTTGACGCAAAAAGGATGTCTTCCTGATCATCGATGATTAAAATAGAAGCGTTTGTTTTTTTCATGTTTGTTCGGTTTTGGACGAAAGGTGTCCACTTATGGACAGTGAAACTTTTTTCCAGAAAATAAAATCTTAAAAATAAAGCAGTTACAAAGTTTAAATTTTTGGCATAAAAATCACAATTGTACTGATAAATCATTAATTATTAAGCCCTTTCGAAAGTAAAAATAACAAAAAATTGCATTGTTAATTATCTTAATTTTCAGACGCGTTTCTTTTGCTTCCGAAGGGAAAAATCTAAAAGAGAAAATCAATCAAAACTAAAAACAATCCATTATGATTACCATTAAAAAGCTTTCAAAAGTATTTAGAACTGAGGAATTAGAAACCAGAGCATTAAGTGAAATTTCGTTAACAATCAATCAAGGCGATTTTATTTCGATCATGGGACCTTCCGGAAGTGGAAAATCGACTTTATTAAATATTATTGGACTTTTGGACAGCGCTTCAGATGGAAGTTATGTTTTGCTTGATCAGGAAATGGTTGGCTTGAAAGAAAAATCAAGAGCAAAAGCCAGAAAAGAAAATATTGGTTTCATCTTCCAAAACTTTAATTTAATTGATGAATTGTCGGTTTATGACAATATCGAATTGCCTTTGATTTACAACAACGTTCCATCTTCTGAAAGAAAACATAAAGTAAATGAGATGGCAAAAATTCTAGGAATCTCACACCGATTGAAACATTTTCCGCAACAACTTTCAGGCGGACAACAACAGCGTGTAGCGGTTGCAAGAGCTTTAATCAATAATCCGAAAATTATTTTGGCCGATGAACCAACCGGAAATCTGGACAGCAAGAACGGAAACGAAGTGATGGAATTATTGACTGATCTTCATGCCAGCGGTTCAACAATTTTGATGGTTACACATTCTGATTATGATGCTTCTTTTTCGCAAAAAACTATTTTAATGAAAGATGGTGTTATTCTTTCTGAAAAGCAGAATCATAGAAATGTCGATGTTTTGGTAACTTCTAAAAACTAGAGTCATGCTAAAAAATTGGATCAACACATTTTTTTATCACATCAAAAACAACAAACTGTTTTCGATTCTGAATATTTTGGGATTGTCAATCGGAATGGCGACTTTGATTTTTGCGATTCTTTTTTGGAACGATGAACATTCGTATGACCAATGGAATCCAGAAAAAGACAAGATTTATTCTGTACTAAATGATATTGGAAACCATAATATTTGGACAACAAATACCGCGACAACCGGGCCATTGCTAAAAGCAGTTTCTTCGGACGTAGAAAGCTATTGTTACTTTTATGCCGAGTATGCCAAAGATGTTATTTCTTATAATGGCAAAAAAGAAGTACTAAACAAGATTTTTACCGCACAAAAAAACTTCTTTTCATTTTTCCCTTACCGATTTATTCACGGAAACGGCAAAACCGCAATTCAGGACCGAAGTAGTATTGCTTTATCTGAAAAAACGGCTGAACGACTTTTTGGGACAGAAAATCCAATGGGAAAATTGGTGAAATATAATGGTCAGTTTTTCACTGTTCGAGGCGTTTATGACCTTTCTGAAAAATCATCTGTAATGCCCGAAGCCGTTACAACCGTTATTGATGATGACATCGAGCGAACAAAAAACGAATGGAGTTATCATTACGGACTGATTTTGAAAATTAAAAATCCGAATGCCACGGGTAGAATTATAAAAACGTTAGATAATTTATTCTTCGAAAATTGCACAAAAGTGTACGCAAAACAAGAAGGAATGACCGTGGCTGAATTTATAAAAAAGTATGGCGATCCTGTAAAAGCAAGTTTATTGCCATTACCAGAAGCGAAATTATATACGGGAAGCACTCCGTTTTCTGAACCAAACGGAAACATGCAATATCTATTGATTTTAATGGGGTTGTCGATTTTAATTTTGTCACTTTCGATTGTAAATTATATTAATCTGGCGACTGCGAATGCCATAAAAAGAGCCAAAGAAATTGGAGTAAGAAAAATTACTGGCGCCACAAAAGGACAAATTGTAACTCAGTTTGTTTTTGAAACGGCTCTAATTACGATTTTTTCTGCTTTACTGGCATTGGTTCTTGTCGAGGTTTTATTGCCGTTTTACAATTCATTTCTAGACAAAAATTTGGTTCTTGTTGGCACTCAATTCTATACGCAACTCGTGTTAATTACGTTGCTTGTAATTCTTGTTTCGGGAGTCTTGCCAGCAATTTATGTAGCAAATTTTGAAGTTTTAAAAGTCTTAAAAGGAAATTTCTCCCGAAGCAAAAAAGGAATTTGGCTTCGCAACGGAATGCTGGTTTTACAATTTGCCATTGCAACCTTTTTTATTATTGGCTCTTTTATTGTTTACAAACAAGTAAATTTTATGGCTTCAAAAGATTTAGGATTTAAAGGTTCGCAAGTAATCGATATCACTTTTAAACCTAAAAAAGGGAAAACACAATTTGAAAGATACAAAGTCATAAAACAGGAAGCCTCAAAAATTCCAGGTGTCGAAGCTGTTTCAACGGCATTATTTGCAATGGGGTCTAACGAAAATTCTTGGTCAAGCGCAAATTACAAAAATGAAAAACCCTTTTTAGTACAAGAAATGGCAATGGATTTAGATATGCTTGATCTCTTAGATATCAAAGTTATAAAAGGACGAAAATTAAATCCTGCTATTTCTTCTGATACGATTTCATCGGTACTTATAAATGAAGAAACCGCTAAAATGATTTCGGAAAAAGATATTTTAAACAAAACCATTTTATGGAGAGAGCAAAAAGTCAAAGTTGTTGGTGTAGTTAAAAACTTCAATTATTTCGGACTTGAGAGTCAAATTGCGCCAATGGTTTTCTTCTATGTCACAAAAATTAATGGTGTAAAAGATGACATTAGACACATCTTTATAAAAGTCAAATCTGAGGACATGCCTCAAACTATTGCTGACATCAATAAATTCTGGTCACAAAAAGTAGATACTGAATATCCATTCGAATACAATTTTGTGGATAAAAATTACGCCCGAAATTTTAAGAAATATGAAAACCAAAGAAACTTATTCGCCTTATTAAATATCATCGTAATCCTGATTGCTGTTTTTGGACTGTTTGCTCTCGCCTCTTTCTCAATGGAAAGACGATTAAGAGAAATCGCCATCAGAAAAACGCTTGGTGCCGAAACCAATATTTTGCTCAAAGAATTATCTAGACAATATGTGATTTTTTGTGTAATTGGCTTTCTAATCGGAATAGTTCCAGCTTATCTGTTATTGCAAAAATGGCTTGAAAATTTTGCTTTCAGAATTGATATTCCGGTTTTACCATTCTTAATTGCTTTTGTGTCTTTATTATTCCTGACACTAACAATCGTTTTAGCAAAAGCGTACCAAGTAACAAAAGTTGAAGTTTTACGATATTTAAAATACGAATAAGATGCTGAAAAACTGGCTCAATATATTTATTTACCAAATTAAAAATAACAAGCTTTTTACAGCTTTGAATGTTTTAGGATTGTCAATTGGAATTACAGGATTAATATTCGCTTTGCTTTATTGGAACGACGAACAAAGTTATAATGCCTGGAATCCAGAGAAAGAGAATGTTTATCAAGTTTTAGTGCAACTGACTGATACGCCAGTTGGAACAGATAATACTGTACTATTAAAAGCGCATTTACAAAAAGATACCAACGTAGAAAATATTGTTTTTGCAGATAGTTGGTATCAAAAGAGTAAAATAATTTACAAAGGGAAGAAAGAATTCGTTGATAAGATAATCAATGTCGAAAGTGACTTCTTTTCTCTATTTCCTTTTAAAATCATTAAGGGAAATCTTGGTGGTGCAATAAAAGACGGAACAAGCATCGCGATATCTGAAAATCTTGCAAAGCGTGTTTTTGGAAATGAAAATCCAATTGGCAAACAAATCAATTGTCTTGATAATTTGTTTGTAGTTCGTGCCGTGTATCAAATTCCTGGTAATTCTTCTATTTCACCAAATATTGTGGTAAATCGAATGAAAGATCTTGCTGATCCGGCTCAAAGTCGAAGCTTATTTGCTTTAAAAATACTTTTAAAAGTAAAAGATCCATCAAAAGTAGAACAAACCCGTAAAATGCTCGAAAAAGCATATTATGACGATGTTATCGTGAGAGAAGCAAAACAAGCTGGTTTTACTCCAGAAGAAATGACAAAAAAAGTGGGGCATTTTACCGTTTTCATGGAACCGTTGTCAATAGCAAGATTGCAATCTATTACAGATGGTTATCCTGAAGGTCGTGGCAATTATCAGTTTTTGCTCATTATGGCGGGACTGTCAATTTTGATTCTCATTTTATCTATTGTCAATTATATAAATCTGGCTACAGCCAATGCCATAAAGCGCGCTAAAGAAGTAGGAATCCGTAAAATTATTGGAGCATCAAAAAACAATATTATACTCCAATTTATATTCGAAACAACTTTAATTAGTTTATTATCTATTTTATTGGCTTTAGTAATTGTAGAGGTGACTTTGCCTTATTACAATAATTTTTTAAATAAAAATTTAATGATTATTGGAAGCCAATTTTATTTACAACTCATTCTAATTTTTGTTGCAACTATTTTCGTTGCAGGGATATTTCCAGCCGTTTACGTTTCTAATTTTGAAACCTTAAAGGTCTTAAAAGGCAATTTTTCAAGAAGTAAAAACGGAGTTTGGCTCCGCAACGGAATGTTAGTCTTTCAATTCGCAATCGCCACATTTTTTATCATTGGCTCAAGTATTGTGTATCAACAAGTAAAATATCTAAGCAATAAAGATCTCGGTTTCAAAGGAGATCAATTGATTGCTATAGACTTAAATCTTTTGCCTTCAGATTACGAAGGAGAAAATAGTAACCAAAATATTTTCAATAAATACAATAGAATAAAGCAAGAATTAAGCAAAATTGAAGGAGTTGAAAATGTTTCAACCGGAATTGTATCTTTTGACGGTGCAGACAATTCGTTAGCACCACTTTTATATCACGATGTACTTTTTAAAGCAAAACATATTGGGATAGATTTTGGAATGCTCGAAATGCTAAAAATCAAAATGGCAAAAGGAAGAGGACTCGACAAAAAACTTGCCTCCGATACTATAAACTCCATATTAATAAATGAAACAGCTGCAAAGTTGATGAACATGAAAAATCCTATTGGAGAACAAATTTTGATTCGAAATCAAAAACTGAGTATTATAGGAATTGTAAAAGATTTTAATTTACTAAGCCCTGAAGTTAATGTTCCGCCAATGACATTTTATCATTTAAAAACTCTAGGTATGTCCACAGAAATGAATAGGGTATATGTAAAATTAAATGCGACTAACATAAACAATACGATCTCTGACATTGAAAATTTCTGGAAAACTAAAGTTGATACCGAATATCCGTTTAAATATGATTTTGTTGATAAGGAATACGCACGAACTTACGAATCTTACGTAAAACAAAAGAATTTGTTTTCATTACTGAATGTTATTGTAATTCTAATTGCATTATTTGGATTATTTGCTTTAGCCTCTTATTCTATACAACGACGCATGAAAGAGATTGCGATTCGAAAAACATTAGGCGCTGAAACCAATGTTTTACTTAAGGAATTATCCAAACAATATATTCTGTATTGCATTATCGGCTTTTTAATTGCACTGTTTCCTGTTTACTTTCTCTTGAATAAATGGCTTCAAAATTTTGCATTTAGAATTGACATTACCATAATGCCGTTCGTTACAGGATTTATTGTCTTGTTAATTCTGACTTTAATAATTGTTTTATCGCGAGCTTATTATGCAACTACATCTAATGTTTTAAAATACCTCAAATACGAATAGAAGACTTATCAAGGTATTTTCATCTAATTATAATTCACAGAATGATGAAGCCTCCAATATTTTGTATCGGAGGCTTCGTTTATTCTATAATTCCTTTTACAATTCCTCGGTTTGATGATTTTATAAAATTTAAAATTTCATCTCTTTCATAAGTCGGTTCAAAATTCTGTTCAATTAATTCTAAAGCACTTTTAATATTTCTCTTTTCCTGAAAAATAATTCTATAAATTGCTTTGATCTCTTCAATTTTCTCAGAAGAAAAACCTCTCCTCCTCAAACCAACAATATTTAATCCAGCAAATCGTAAAGGTTCATGCGCTACAGTTATGTAGGGAGGAATATCTTTCACAATTCTGCTCAAACCACTAATCATGCTATGACTTCCAATTCTAGAAAATTGATGTACAGCAGTGAGCCCGCTAATATTGACAAAATCACCTGTAACTACTTCTCCAGCCACGCCAACACTAAAACCAATATTACAATTATTGCCAATAAAACAATCATGGCCAATATGAGCATTTGCCATAATTAAGTTAGAATTTCCAATATGGGTTATTCCCTTTGAAAAAGTACCGCGATTTATAGTCACATTTTCACGAATGATATTATTATCACCTATTTCAAGCAAAGTATATTCATTTCTAAACTTTAAATCTTGAGGAATGCCACCAATTACAGCACCAGAATGAATTTCGCAATTATTTCCAATTCGTGCGCCACTTAAAACAGAAACATTATTACCAATCCATACATTATCACCAATAATAACATCATCTTTAATTGTTACAAAATTTCCAAAATGGACATTTTTACCGACAATAGCATTTGTGTTTACTACAATATTTTTCAAACTTCTTTATTTTAATTATAAAGCAAATATTGAAAAAAAGAAAATTGGATTTTTTGACCTAATGTCAATTAATAGAAGCTCTAATTCTACTCAAAGTTTCCTGACTTACTCCAATTAAAGAAGCAATATGCATCAGCTTTCCTTTTTGAATAATTTTTGGAAAAGACTCCAATAAAAATAAATATTTTTGTTCAGCAGTCATTACATGAAATAAATGATGAAACTCATTAATATTTGAAAGATAGTAACGAAGTTGTTTAATGTGAAATTTTAAAAACAAAGGATATTCCAATAAGGATTGTTCATCAGAATGAGACAAAGAATAAACTATGGTTTCTTCACAAGTTTGAAAAATTTCAAAAGAAGGTTTTTGTTCAAAAAAACTGCTCATCGAAGTCACAAATTGGCCATCAGTATAAATCCATTTCGTAATCTCAGAATCATTTTCAAAACAAAATCTACGAATTGCACCTGATTTAATAAAATAAATTTTTCTGCAAACTTTCCCTTCCTCAATAATGAATTCGTTTTTCTTAAATTTTTCAACTACAAAAAATTTCCGAATAGCCTCTTCAGTTGTAGCATCTATTTTCTGAAAACCATTTATAACAGCTAATAACTCATTCATTGGACAAACATTTAAAAAACAAATTTATCAGTAAATTTAAAGAAAAGAACTCCATAAAGAAGATTAAGACTGCCAATGAATAAATTATTTAATTACAAGTCTTAAAAATAGCGTTAAAACAAATATTAAATAAAGTCAGTAAACCTTGTAGCAAAAAAAAAACTTCAACTAGCAAAAGCCAATTGAAGTTTTAGTACTCAGAGCGGGACTTGAACCCGCACGAACATTGCTGTTCACTGGATTTTAAGTCCAGCGTGTCTACCAATTTCACCATCCGAGCATTCTGTGGTACCTCCAGGGATCGAACCAGGGACACATGGATTTTCAGTCCATTGCTCTACCATCTGAGCTAAGGTACCTTATCTATCAAAAGATAAAATTTTTAATAAAAAACCCTCTATCTTGTGATAAAGGGTTTTCAAAAGAAAGGCGACGACATACTCTCCCACAATGATGCAGTACCATCTGCGCAGGCGGGCTTAACTTCTCTGTTCGGGATGGGAAGAGGTGAGCCCCGCCGCAATAACCACCTTAAGGTTTTTAGTGACTAGTCCTTAGCGATTAGTAATTAGTTTTTAAGCTAATCACTACTTGCTCTTTACTATTCACTGCCCGCGACGGGCAAATATTTTAACATACTGAGATAAAGAAACAGACAAGCTCTGTTATAGAAAGTTTCCTCCCGATCCGCCTGGGCGGATCGGGAAAAGTGTGTACATAAGCTTACGGATTATTAGTACTACTCGACTGTGACATTGCTGCCTTTACATCTGTAGCCTATCAACGTGGTCATCTTCCACGATCCTTAAAAGAAATCTCATCTTGTGGTGGGTTTCGCGCTTATATGCTTTCAGCGCTTATCCCTTCCCAACGTAGCTACTCTGCGGTGCCCCTGGCGGGACAACAGATACACTAGAGGTTGGTCCAATTCGGTCCTCTCGTACTAGAATCAGATCCACTCAAATTTCTAACGCCCGCAGTAGATAGAGACCGAACTGTCTCACGACGTTCTGAACCCAGCTCGCGTGCCACTTTAATGGGCGAACAGCCCAACCCTTGGGACCTTCTCCAGCCCCAGGATGTGACGAGCCGACATCGAGGTGCCAAACCCCCCCGTCGATATGAGCTCTTGGGGGAGATCAGCCTGTTATCCCCGGCGTACCTTTTATCCTTTGAGCGATGGCCCTTCCATGCGGAACCACCGGATCACTATGCTCTACTTTCGTACCTGATCGACCTGTATGTCTCTCAGTCAAGCTCCCTTATGCCATTGCACTCTGCGCACGGTTACCAAGCGTGCTGAGGGAACCTTTAGAAGCCTCCGTTACTCTTTTGGAGGCGACCACCCCAGTCAAACTACCCACCAAGCAATGTCCCCCGCAACGCGGGGTTAGGCCTCAGATAAACAAAGGGTTGTATTTCAACAATGACTCCACAACGCCTGGCGACGCCGCTTCATAGTCTCCAACCTATCCTACACATCATTTATCCAAGGTCAATACTAAGCTATAGTAAAGGTGCACAGGGTCTTTTCGTCCCACTGCGGGTAAACGGCATCTTCACCGTTACTACAATTTCACCGAGCTCATGGCTGAGACAGTGTCCAGATCGTTACACCATTCGTGCAGGTCGGAACTTACCCGACAAGGAATTTCGCTACCTTAGGACCGTTATAGTTACGGCCGCCGTTTACTGGGGCTTCAATTCAATGCTTCTCCGAAGATAACATCTCCTCTTAACCTTCCAGCACCGGGCAGGTGTCAGGCCCTATACGTCATCTTGCGATTTTGCAGAGCCCTGTGTTTTTGATAAACAGTCGCCTGGACCTCTTCACTGCGGCCCCGATTGCTCGGGGCGACCTTTCTCCCGAAGTTACAGGTCTATTTTGCCTAATTCCTTAGCCATGAATCTCTCGAGCACCTTAGGATTCTCTCCTCAACTACCTGTGTCGGTTTGCGGTACTGGTACTTATTGCCTGAAGTTTAGAGGTTTTTCTTGGAAGCCCTTAGGCGCGCTATCTCTTTGTCCGAAGACTCCGAGTACTATCGTATTTCACCAAGCTCTCCGGATTTGCCTAGAGAGCCTATAGCTAGGTACTTCAACGAACTATTCCGTCAGTCCGCGGCGCTTTCATCACTCCGTCACCCCATCACAGCAATAAGTAGTACGGGAATATTAACCCGTCGGCCATCGACTGTCCCTTTCGGGTTCGCCTTAGGACCAGACTAACCCACAGCTGATTAGCATAGCTGTGGAAACCTTAGTTTTTCGGTGTGCGGGTTTCTCGCCCGCATTATCGTTACTTATGCCTACATTTTCTTTTCTGACCGGTCCAGCATGCCTTACGGCACACCTTCAGCCCTGTCAGAATGCTCCCCTACCACTTGCACATACATGCAAATCCATAGCTTCGGTAATATGCTTATGCCCGATTATTATCCATGCTCGTCCGCTCGACTAGTGAGCTGTTACGCACTCTTTAAATGAATGGCTGCTTCCAAGCCAACATCCTAGCTGTCTGGGCAGACAAACCTCGTTCTTTCAACTTAGCATATATTTGGGGACCTTAGCTGATGGTCTGGGTTCTTTCCCTCTCGGACTTGGACCTTAGCACCCAAGCCCTCACTGCTGGGAAACATTATATAGCATTCGGAGTTTGTCAGGAATTGGTAGGCGGTGAAGCCCCCGCATCCAATCAGTAGCTCTACCTCTATATAACTATCCTCAGCGCTGCACCTAAATGCATTTCGGGGAGTACGAGCTATTTCCGAGTTTGATTGGCCTTTCACCCCTACCCACAGGTCATCCGAAGACTTTTCAACGTCAACCGGTTCGGTCCTCCACTGTGTGTTACCACAGCTTCAACCTGCCCATGGGTAGATCACACGGTTTCGCGTCTAACACTGCCGACTAAAGCGCCCTATTCAGACTCGCTTTCGCTGCGGATCCATGGCTTAACCACTTATCCTTGCCGGCAACGTTAACTCGTAGGCTCATTATGCAAAAGGCACGCCGTCACCCCACTAAAGGGCTCCGACCGCTTGTAGGCGCATGGTTTCAGGATCTATTTCACTCCGTTATTCACGGTTCTTTTCACCTTTCCCTCACGGTACTGGTTCACTATCGGTCTCTCAGGAGTATTTAGCCTTAGCGGATGGTCCCGCCGAATTCAGACAGGGTTTCACGTGCCCCGCCCTACTCAGGATACCGCTATCCATTACACTCGTTGCCCATACGGGGCTGTCACCCTCTGTGGCGCTCCTTTCCAGAAGCTTCCGGTTCCTTGTGCATGAAATATCGCGGTCCTACAACCCCAGCTATGCCGCAACATAGCTGGTTTGGGCTAATCCGCGTTCGCTCGCCACTACTTACGGAATCACTTTTGTTTTCTTCTCCTCCGCCTACTTAGATGTTTCAGTTCAGCGGGTTTGCCCACCTATCGGTGTGCTATATCTTCAATATAGCGGGTTGCCCCATTCGGATACCTGCGGATCGATCGGTGTGTGCCCGTCCCCGCAGCTTTTCGCAGCTTATCACGTCCTTCATCGCCTCTGAGAGCCTAGGCATTCCCCATGCGCCCTTGTTTTGCTTATTGTACCAATCATAATATCTATTATGACCGTTTTTTTTGTCTCCTGCAGCAAAACTGCAGAAAACGCTTTCTACTTTCTTGTATTTTCTTATCTCAATATGTCAATGAACTTTAATAAGTATCAAGATTTTTGCATGAAGCATCAAGACTACCGTCTTGATACCCTGTACTATCACCTTTGTACTTTTTTGTGGAGAATAACGGAGTCGAACCGTTGACCTCCTGCGTGCAAGGCAGGCGCTCTAGCCAGCTGAGCTAATCCCCCAATCTAATTATGAATTGTGAATTATGAATTATGAATAATCATTCATAAGAACTCAACCCTAGAATTTCCTTTTTCTCAAGTCAAAATAGTAGTCCCGGGCAGACTCGAACTGCCGACCCCTACATTATCAGTGTAGTACTCTAACCAGCTGAGCTACGAGACTCTGTTTTTTCTTAATTGTTTATCATTTTTTAAATCGACAGCAAGAGTAATCGAATTCCGAGGCCCAAGACCTTCAGGATATCCATCTTGTTTCCTCGCCGTGCCTTGCGGCAAACAATCGAGGCTCTAGAAAGGAGGTGTTCCAGCCGCACCTTCCGGTACGGCTACCTTGTTACGACTTAGCCCTAGTTACCAGTTTTACCCTAGGCAGCTCCTTGCGGTCACCGACTTCAGGCACCCCCAGCTTCCATGGCTTGACGGGCGGTGTGTACAAGGCCCGGGAACGTATTCACCGGATCATGGCTGATATCCGATTACTAGCGATTCCAGCTTCACGGAGTCGAGTTGCAGACTCCGATCCGAACTGTGACCGGCTTTGTAGATTCGCTCCTGGTCGCCCAGTGGCTGCTCTCTGTACCGGCCATTGTAGCACGTGTGTAGCCCAAGGCGTAAGGGCCGTGATGATTTGACGTCATCCCCACCTTCCTCACAGTTTGCACTGGCAGTCTTGCTAGAGTTCCCGACATGACTCGCTGGCAACTAACAACAGGGGTTGCGCTCGTTATAGGACTTAACCTGACACCTCACGGCACGAGCTGACGACAACCATGCAGCACCTTGTAGACTGTCTTGCGAAAGTTCTGTTTCCAAAACGGTCAGTCTGCATTTAAGCCTTGGTAAGGTTCCTCGCGTATCATCGAATTAAACCACATGCTCCACCGCTTGTGCGGGCCCCCGTCAATTCCTTTGAGTTTCAAACTTGCGTTCGTACTCCCCAGGTGGGATACTTATCACTTTCGCTTAGCCACTGAGGTCGCCCCCAACAGCTAGTATCCATCGTTTACGGCGTGGACTACCAGGGTATCTAATCCTGTTCGCTACCCACGCTTTCGTCCATCAGCGTCAATCCACCAGTAGTAACCTGCCTTCGCAATTGGTATTCCATGTAATCTCTAAGCATTTCACCGCTACACTACATATTCTAGTTACTTCCTGGTAATTCAAGTCCTGCAGTATCAATGGCCGTTCCATCGTTGAGCGATGGGCTTTCACCACTGACTTACAGGACCGCCTACGGACCCTTTAAACCCAATGATTCCGGATAACGCTTGGATCCTCCGTATTACCGCGGCTGCTGGCACGGAGTTAGCCGATCCTTATTCTTACGGTACCGTCAAGCTCCTACACGTAGGAGTGTTTCTTCCCGTACAAAAGCAGTTTACAATCCATAGGACCGTCATCCTGCACGCGGCATGGCTGGTTCAGGCTTGCGCCCATTGACCAATATTCCTCACTGCTGCCTCCCGTAGGAGTCTGGTCCGTGTCTCAGTACCAGTGTGGGGGATCTCCCTCTCAGGACCCCTACCCATCGTAGCCTTGGTAAGCCGTTACCTTGCCAACTAGCTAATGGGACGCATGCTCATCTTCCACCGTTGTGACTTTAATTGCAAAGGGATGCCCCCTTGCAATGCTATGAGGTATTAATCCAAATTTCTCTGGGCTATCCCTCTGTGGAAGGCAGATTGCATACGCGTTACGCACCCGTGCGCCGGTCTCTAAATCCGAAGACTTATACCCCTCGACTTGCATGTGTTAAGCCTGCCGCTAGCGTTCATCCTGAGCCAGGATCAAACTCTTCATCGTATATTTTAATATTATCATTCGATGAATTCCAGTCGGTTCTTTTCGAATCTCTCGATTCCATTACTCTTATTCTTTTTTTTGTTCCGATTTGCATCGGAACGGCTGTCAATTCAATATGTCTACGAACGTGTCTTTTTTTGTCTTTGCGCTTGTTTCTCAAAGCGGGTGCAAAACTAAAACTTCTTTTTGTTTCTCGCAAGAAAAACTTGAAAAATCTTTGAAGCTTTTTTTTCGCCTCATCCCTTCTCGTTTTCCTTCCAATACCTCAATGAACTTTCCGTGTTTTGCGGGGTGCAAATGTAGAACGCTTTTTCAAAACCTGCAAGCTTTTTTTGAACTTTTTTTTCGAGAATATCTTCCCGCTTGATCCGTATTGCCTGCCAGTATTTCCGTGAACGTTTTCGCTGTTGCGGGTGCAAAAGTAGCACCTTTTTCCAGTTATGCAAGGCTTTTTCAAATCTTTTTTAATTCTTTTTTTCATTTATTTCATAACTCGCTGATAACGGATTCTTTACATTCCGAAGTTTTTTCAGCAATTGTGGGGTTTTTCCTCGTTTGGCTGTTCTTTGCGCTGTTCTGCCGCGAAGGCGCCAAGCCGCAAAGCCTTGTTTTCTGCCTTTTTTAATCTCGCAAAGGCGCAAAGGCGCTGAGTTTTTTCTTTTTTTCTTCTGAAAATGTCTTCTGCTTCGGAAATCTTCTCCTGAAAACCGAGGCCATAGCCCCGATAGGAGCGGAAATCCTTTTGCTTTTTTCTTTAAAAAGCAAAAGATTGCAGCGGATAGCGGGATTAAGCTCCTGAAAATCCCAATAAAAAAAATCCAAATCCCAATTCTGATGGCTTGGATCGATTTTTGATTTTACCCATCTTGCGCATAAGGCGCACTGCAGTGCGCCTCTGCGGTGAATTGGGGCTCTTTTGGTTTTGTACATACTATATATATGTAGGCTAAAAAAAAAAAAAAAAACCGACAGCTTTTGGGAAACTGGCGGGTTGTTGAGACTTCACTATAATGATTAATCAAAGCGAATTGCTTTGACTGGCGATATTTTGGTTATAATATATGATGGAATCAGTAATACTAAAAAGCAAATTATTATAGTCAGTAGATTTAATGCTATTACATAACCCCAATTCAAATATACTGGCGCTTGATTTACATAATAGTTTTCGGGGTTTAAGTGAACAACTCCAAATTGCTGCTGGATTAATAATATTGAGATCCCGATAAGATTTCCCCAAAACAGCCCTCTTATTATTAAATAGAATGCATTATACAAAAATATTTTCCGAACAGTCCAATTGTTTGCGCCAAGTGATTTCAAAATTCCGATCATTTGCGTACGCTCTAAAATCAGAACCAAAAGTGCTACTACCATATTTATAGTAGCAACTAGAATCATTACACCTAAAATCACTACTATATTAAAATCAAAAAGCTGTAACCAATCAAAAATATAACTATACTTTTCAATAATGGTCTTAGTATCTAATCCTGACGGTGTCTGTTCGTAAATCTGATTGCCTGTTTGCTTAATTTTAGTAAAATCTTTTACAAAAACTTCGAACGCTCCAATTTGATCGGGCGCCCACTTATTGATTCGTTGGATGTGCCGGATATCGCCTATTATAAAAGTCGCATCAAAATCCTGGAAACCTGAACTAAAAATGCCTGCAATTTTAAATCGGCGGCTGTTAGGCATTTTACCTTGTTCTTCTTTTATAAAAAAAGTATTAAAACTATCTCCCAGTTTCAAATTAAGTCGGTCTGCAAGAAATCTAGAAATAATGACTTCTTCATTTAGTGATTTCGAAAAATCAGGCAATTTTCCTTCAACAAGATATTCTTTTATGCTGTTCCAATCATAATCTGCTCCGACTCCTTTAAAAATAATTCCTTCAAAAGCATTTTCAGTTCTAATAATTCCAGCTTTAGTTGCAATTGCTTGAATGTGCGTTACATCTGGAACCGATTTGAAATTGGGATAAAAATCCTGTTTTTTAGAAATTGGCGTTAATGTCGCTTCAGAATTATTATTGTCAAAATTCGATATAATGACCTGCCCGTTAAAAGCAGAAATTTTATCACGGATTTTTTGTTGCAAGCCAATTCCAGTTGCAACTGAAACCAACATCATAATAATTCCAATTGCAATAGCCGAAATGGCAATTTTTATGATAGGCGCCGAGATACTGCTTTTATAATCTTTTGCAGTAATAAGTCTCTTGGCTATGAAATATTCTAAATTCAATTTATTGATCTTGTTTTGATAGTTACGATTTGTATTTTAATCAAGTCAAAAATACATTTAAAAAACCAGAATAGGATTGCTTTAAAAAACTATTAGCAGTTTTTAAACTCCTTATAATGGAAGTTTCTTTTTCATTTCTTCAACAATATTATACGCCGCTGGACAAATAGCAACATTTTTTAAAGTAAGATCTGATATTTGGTGAAACTTCTTGCGGTCTGTATGTGGGAATTCACGGCATGCTTTTGGACGAACATCATAAATCATGCAGTAATTTTCATTATCCAAAAAAGTACAAGGAACACTTTTTAAAACATAGTCTTTGTCTTCATCAATTCGCAAATACTGATCAATAAACTGCTGTGGTTTTTGCCTGAATGATTTAGAGATTCTTTCAATATCAGCCAAAGTAAATAACGGACCTGTTGTCTTGCAACAATTCGCGCATTGCAAGCAATCTGTTTTCTTAAATTCGGCATCGTGCAAATCCTGCATAATATAATCCAAATTTTTAGGCTGTTTCTTTTTAAGCTTATCAAAATACTTTTTGTTTTCGATATGCTTATCTTTGGCTAACTTATTTAAGTTGTTTAAAATTTGTTTCAAGTTTAAAATTTAAAGTTGATCTGCAAAATTAAACAACTTTAAACTTGAAACCCTAATCTTTGAATTAAAATACGATGAAAGATCTTTTTGGGAAAGCGATGTTCGATTTCCAAACAAATAATTCACCCGAGGATATCATTACCGAAACTTCAATTTCTGAAGAAGATGAAATGAGTATTGAATATTTATTTCGCTCCTATAGTGAAATGCCAAAACTAGAGCAAAAGGCACTTCAATTGGCTTTTGGCAGAATTTTAGACGTTGGTTGTGGCGCAGGAAGTCATAGCCTTTCCCTACAAAATGAGAGAAATCTTGATGTGACTTCTATTGATATTTCAGAAAAAGCAATTGAAACCTGCAAATTAAGAGGTTTGAAAAACGCCAAAGTCCAGAATATCCTCGATTTTGAGGATAATAAATTTGACACCATTCTACTGCTAATGAATGGTACTGGAATTTTTGGAAAACTAGAAAACTGCAATGCATATCTATTGAAATTAAAATCACTTTTGAATCCTGGTGGACAAATTTTAATTGACAGTTCAGATATCATTTATATGTTTGATGAAGATGAGGATGGAGGAAAATGGATTCCGTCTGACAATAATTATTATGGAGAATTAACTTTCACCATTTCGTACAAAGGCGAAAAAGAAGAACCTTTTAACTGGCTTTATTTGGATTACAATACACTTCAAAATGCGGCAAACGCAAATGGATTGCAATGTGAGCTAATTTTAGAAGGCGAACATTATGATTATTTAGCTAAACTATCATTATAAAACTATGGAAGAATCAATCTTAGAAAAATTAAAATACCCAATAGGAAAATTTGTAATTCCTGAATCTTATACAACTGAATATCTCAATGAGAAGATTAACGAACTCGCTGCATTTCCTGAAAAGCTAAAAAAAGAAACCATTAATTTAAGCGATGAGCAACTAAATACTCCTTATCGCCCGGGTGGATGGACAATAAGACAAGTAATTCATCATTGCGCAGAAAGCCATATGAATTGCTTTATCAGGATTAAATGGACTTTGACCGAAAATAATCCGGTTATAAAAGCTTATGATGAAGTATTATGGAGCGAGTTGCCAGACAACAAAACAATGCCAATTGAGGCTAGCTTAACTTTATTAACTGGCCTTCATTCCAGATTAGTTTATATTATGCAAAATTTATCATCAGATGATTTAGAAAAATCTTTTATTCATCCTGAAAGCAATCTAGAATTAAAATTAAAACGAATCATCGGAATGTATGCCTGGCATTCCAATCACCATTTAGCACACATTACTACTCTTAAGAAATCAAAAAATTGGGATTAAACTAAATAAATTCTTCTCAAAAAATAGAAACTCAAGCCATAAAAAAAATCTCTTCAGTTGAAGAGATTTTTTTTATGGGATATTCAAATACTTATGTGTTTGTAAAGAAACACGCCATTTTGGATTATTCATTACATAATCAACAATCAAAGGTGTCATTTCTTCTTTTTTACTCCATTCCGGTTGCAAAAACAAAATTGCATTATCATTTACGAGTTCTGCCTGTTCTTCAGCAAAAATAAAATCGTGCTTATTGTAAATAATCACTTTTAGCTCGTGTGCATTGTCATAAACCGTTTGCGTTGGGAGTTTATTTTTTTTAGGAGAAAGACAAATCCAATCCCAAGTTCCGCTAAGCGGATATGCTCCTGAAGTTTCAATATGAACTTTTAGATTTTTATCTTTTAATTGCTGTGTCAGCAGAGTCATATCCCAAGTCAAAGGCTCGCCACCTGTTATTACAACAGTGTCAGCATAAGCAGATGCATTCTGTACAATTAAATCAGTTTTTGTTGGCGGATGCAATTCAGCATTCCAGCTTTCTTTCACATCGCACCAGTGGCAACCTACATCACATCCTCCAATTCTAATAAAATATGCCGCCGTTCCGGTATGAAAACCTTCCCCTTGAATGGTGTAAAATTCCTCCATTAAAGGCAACATTGCTCCTTTATTAACTTCTAATTGTATTTCTTTTGATAACATTATTCAATTTTAAAGTGCAAAGATAGTCATTTAAATACGTAACAAAAAAACCGACAGCTGATTGAACTGTCGGTTTTATAATTAGTTAGAAACTAATTTATTATTTTAAAGCTTTTACAGAATCAGCTGCATATTTATTAGCAGGATCTAAAACTAAAGATTTATTGAAATATTCAATCGCTTTAGCTTTGTCTGTATTAGCATAAGCCGCACCAATACTATTGTAAGACTCAACTATTTTTTTTACTGTTGCAGGTTTTGCTAATTCATCAGCACCTTTAGCAGTCGTTTTTGCAACATACTCTTCGTAGTTTTTGATAATCAAATCATCTTTCTCCAATAAGTTGTTGATTCTTCCTTTGTATAAGTAAGCCTCATCATATGATGGAGAAGCAACAAGTACTCTGTCAAATGCTGCATCAGCATTCGTTAATTCAGTCGCATTCATAGCTGTTTTATCTTTATTTGCATTTGCATAGTAAAGAGAAATACCATAATAGATATTGTCATATACATAATTCTTTTGCTCTGCATTTGTAATACTTAATGCATAAACAGAAGCTGCCTGATCGTATTGTTTTTTACCGAATAATTCTTTTCCGAAATCACCAAGATCTTCAACTGCTAATGGCTCCATTTCAACTGCTTTTTTAATATCAGCCAAACCAGCATCAAAAGCAGAAGCCTCAACTACACCAGCAGCATTTGTTCCTTTTTTGATTTTAGCAAATCCTAAATACAAATAATCTTTAGCGATAATTTTGTTACTAGGAACTTTCATGTAATCTTCTAATGATTTAAGAGCCACATCAATGTTTCCATTTTCGTAAGCAGAATATCCTAAATATCTGTAAATTCTAGGATTAACTTTATCTTCAGCAATCATTTTGTTAGCAACAGTTTCTAAGCTCTTGTAATCTTTAACCAAGATCAAGAAATCTGCGTGACGCATTTTTGAATCTAAAGAGTAATCTGTTAAACTCAAATATTTCTCATAATTAGTGATTGCGTTTTGCAAATTAGTTTTAGAAGTAGAAGGCTTATTTCTAGCCCATTTGTAATATGTTTCAGCCAATTCTCTGTAAACTGGACCATAGTTAGCGTTTATAGCAATAACTTCATTGAAAGCTTTAATAGCTTCATCATAAGATTTAGCACCTTTCAATAAAACACCTAATTGCATTTTTGCTCTTAAAAGTGTTGGATCAGCAGTAAATGCATCACGGTATGCTTTATATGCATCATTTTGATTGTTTGCTCCATAATAAGCATCACCAATTGCCAATAAAGCTGTAGCGTTTTGAGGCTCGATCGCCAATGCACGTTTTAAACTTGTAATTGCACTGTTATAATCAGGGTTAACTGAGTTCATATAAGCTCTACCAATATAGATATACTCATCAACATCCTTACGCTTCATATCTTTAGTAGCCAAACCAAAGTTCGCTTGCGCAGCGGCAGCATTTTTATTATCAAGATCGATTTGACCTAAACCAATATAATTTAGGTTTTTTCTATCCGAAGCTTCAATTCCATTTAAGTAATAAATTTTAGCCGAATCGATAACACTTTGGTTCAAATAGATATTTCCTAAAACAAAATTAGCTTCACCATCTGAAGGTTTTGCTTTTATGATTGACTTAAGCAAAGATTTTGCCTTTTGAAACTGTTCAGCATCGATAGCTTTTTTAGCTTCTTTAATATCTTGCGCTTGTGCAACAGAAGCTGTAGCAACTAAAGCAAGACTAAAAATTTTAAATTTATTCATCTTTATCGTAATTAATTTATTCTTTATCTTTAATAATTTCACTTCTTATTTGAAGCTTTCTACTTGGAGTTTTAATCGGCATTAAGCTGGATTTCAAAACTATTCGTTGGCCAATTTCACCAGCAACAAAAGAAGAAAAACCCATTCCTAAACCAGAATAACCCTGGCAATTTATAACAAACAAATCACGTGCCAAAGGATATTTCCCTTCCATAAGCTCAGTCTGACTTGGATAATGATATTGATTATCTTTCAAACCCTTAATAGCCAAAATATTGACTTTTTGAATATAATTGGCCATATTTTGCGAAGGCTGCGACAGCCAGTTCACACCAATTACTCCAACCATCCCTTCGTTTTCAGAAACGAATTTAATAACTTCATCGTTAGTATTAAAAGAAAACACTCCATTTTTTGGAATCTCTTTAACTTTCGCCAATTCTTTCATATAACGAACCGTACTAGAGTTCGGATTATCAAACACAAGACCTTTAATCTTTGAATCTGGTTTTCCTTGCATGAAATCAATCACACTTTTCAACGCAATTAATGTATCATTATTGCTTTTGCTTGAAATAAAAGCTACCGCATCAACAGCAAAAGGAGTTATCCTAGGATTAATCTTGCTTTTCTCGAATCTTTTCAACTCTTCGTTCGTCAAAGTTCGAGCAGTTACGACAACTTTAGCTTTCTTATTTAATAAATCATTTATAACCTCTGCTTCAGATTTCGGTTTTATATGAATCTTAGCATCATAATAAGTACCTTCAAAAACGGCAACTTGATCATCAACAATAGGCTTTACAGTTTCATCGACCGTAATATCAAGAGATCCTTTCAAAATTGTTTCTTTAGTATCATTCTTGCTTTTTTGGTTGCACATGGCAAACAAAAAGACAAGAAGAACTACTCCCGCAACTTTAGTATACTTTAACATAATTACTCTGTATTTGAATTAATTAACCTCAGAAAACGTATAGCTGAATATACGATTAACAATCCGCCAAAAGCGTATCTGTATTTTGGCTCCATATTTAATGGTAATTTTTCCCAAAACATAATCATTAAACCGAGTACAAGATATATCAAAAAAAACAGTATTCCTAAAACAAGAAGAAATCGCTCTTTGAGCGATTTCTTCTGAATATTATTAAGCATATCTTTTAACATTATTCTGCAGATTGAATAGTAATAGGAAGAGAGTATAATACCCTAACTTTTTTACCATTTTGCTCGCCAGGAGTCCATTTTGGACATTTTTTAAGAACACGAATTGCTTCTGCTCCTGTACCGTAACCGATATCCCTTAAAACTTTAATGTCGGTTAATGAACCGTCTTTTTCAACTACAAACGTAACGTAAACTTTACCTTTTAAACCTTCTTCTTCTGGAGTTTTATAATTGTTTCCTACGAATTTGTAGAATTTATCAATTCCTCCAGGGAAATCTGGTTTTACTTCGATACCAGCTGTGTTATATACTTGGTTATCTTCTTCAACTACTGCAGCAGTTCCAGTACCTACCGGCTCCTCAACAGTTAAAACTGCATCTGGATCTCCTTTGATAGTTTCAGCACCAACCTTCTTATCTTTAAGATCTTCAATTTTTGGTGGATCTTCAGTAACCTCTTCTGCTTTAGCAACAACCGGCTTCACAAACTTCACTTGATCCACTTTTGGTGGCGGTGGCGGTGGTGGCGGTTCGTTAGGTTTTACCTCCTCTTTTTTCTTAACAGGTATTTTAGCTGTTACGATCTTGATATCATTATTCGTATCATCTTCACCAGAATCTGGTAAATAACTCGCAATAAGAGGAGCTGCTACAGCAAAGCTGAAAATGATCGAACCTATGATAAGTGCTCTTACCGTAGTTTTGTTGTTCGATTTTCTCAACTCATATGCACCATATATCTTATTACGACCTTCGAATACGATATCAAGCCATTGATTTTTTATAATATCTAATTTCATTTTTCTAGATTTTTAGTTGACAAAACTCAAGATCACTCTTATTTTTTATCTATAACCTTTGTTTCCTCTGGTGTGAACTCAGGAACAATTGCGTAAGTTTCAACTCCAGTGATAGCCATCTCATCTAAGATATCAACCAAATTACGATAATTTGATTTCTTAGTTGGTTTGATAATGACAATGATTCCATTTTTAGGTTTTCCTAAAGCTGCAGAATATGCCAAAACATTTTGTTTTTGTTTCAACAATTCTCTACGGATACCATCTTTTCCGTAAGCTATATCTTTAGGACCTACTTTAGGACTAGCTAATAATCCCATGTAATAAACCATTTTATTGTCAGCACCCAACATTACTGTCATAGTACGATTTTCATCCACTTTAGTTTTCGTGTCTTCTGGATTCTTATCGTCTTTATCTGGCAATGACAAATCCATTGCTTTAGGTTTTGACAACGATGTGGTCAACATAAAGAACGTGATCAATAAGAATGCCAAATCCACCATCGCCGTTAAATCGACTTTCGAATTTTGCTTTTTACTTCTTACCTTGCCACCTTTTCCGCCACCACTGTCGCCAGTATTTAATTCAGCCATTTTAGTGTATCTTTTTTAATTAAAAGTCTTTTCCTCTTGTACCTGTAACTAAGTTAAAGGAATTGATTTTTTGCTCTTGTAAAATATCCATAATCTTTTTGATTTGAGGATATTGTTCTTTAGCATCTCCTTTGATTGCAATCTCTAACTCTTTATCTTCAAGGTCAATTGTAGCTCTTCTTGAAACCAAAAGCCACTCTTTTAATTGATTATCCAAAGAATCGATTGGAATACCTGGCTGATTTGCTTTAGTTCTATCAGCTGCTTTCATATCAATGATTTGCTTCAAGTTTGCCAATGGAACACCAAAGTCATCCATTAATGCAAATTTAGCTTTGTCATCTTCTGAAAAAGTCACACCTAATTTTGCTCCCATACCTTCAAGAGTTCTTTTACGAATCTCTCTTCCTTTGATATCGAAGAAAACTTTGCTTTTCCCGTCTTTTCCTTGTCCTATTGTAATAATTGCCAAATTAGAATCTGGTAATTTATGTTCTACAGTAGAAGCAGGCATATCTACAGGAAGCGCTTCAGGAACTTTAGCAGTAGCAGTCAAGATAAAGAACGTAAGCAAAAGGAACGCAACATCACACATGGCAGTCATATCTGTCGATGTCGACTTCTTTTTCATTTTAATTTTAGCCATTATCTTTTATTTTATTTTTTTGATATAATTAAATCTTAATTATTTTATATATCAAAAATTAATTATTGTTTTAAACTTCCTCTGAATTTTCTGTAAGTATTCACGATTGTAGTACCAGCCTCATCGATAGAGTAAGTTAAATCGTCAATTTTAGCAGTAAAGAAGTTGTAAGAAACAATTGCAAAGATAGAAGTAGAGATACCTGTTGCAGTGTTGATAAGTGCCTCAGAGATACCTGTTGCAAGAGCAGCTTGGTCAGGAGTTCCAGCAGAAGCTAACGCACCAAACGCTTTAATCATACCTGATACTGTTCCTAATAATCCTCCTAATGTACCTAAAGATACTAAAGTAGAGATAATAGTCATATTTTTTTCCAACATTGGCATTTCTAATGAAGTAGCCTCTTCGATTTCTTTGTGGATTACTTCTGAAGCCTCTTCACTGTTGAAACCTTCTTTTTTAACGTCTTGATATTTAATCAAAGCAGATTTAATTGCATTTGCAACTGAACCTTGTTGTTTGTCGCATGAAGCGATAGCAGCCTCGATGTTTCCTTCTTTAATGCTTCCTTGAACACTTTTCATAAATTTGTCTAAGTTAGCTTTACCAGCAGCTTTACCGATAACGATAAATCTTTCAATAGAAAAAACAACAACCATTAAAAGCATACCTAATAATACTGGTACAATGAAACCTCCTTTGTAAACCATACCTAAAGTATTGATTGGGTGACCTGTTTCTGGATTCCCTCCTTCAAAGTTAGCTGAATCCCCCATAACGAATTTCCAAATACACCAACCTACAAAAACACATGCTGCAATAATGATTCCTGAAATCATTCCTCCCCCATTTGAAGTGCTTTCTTTTTTAACTTTAACGTTTGCCATTTTTTTTAATTTTAATAGTTTTAAATAATTTTTATTTTTTAGTTATATTTAACTTGTAGAGGAGCAAATTTATACGTTTAGTTTAAATAAAAAAACTTTTTTTAATTTTATTGAAGGAAATTTAACGTCAATTTAAAAAATATCTCATTAAATTGCCAGCATCATTTTTTTGATAAAACAAAAAAAAGGTCGAATAGTAAAAAAATTACAACGTTTTAGTAAATATTCAATTAATCCATTGAAATCTTCTTAAAAAGCTGCGAATTTTTTTTTTATACCTTTTTCAATCAAAAAAAGCTTTTTCTTACTAAAAAAAACACAGCTAAATTGTTAAAAACGAAGCAAAACTTTCATAATCATATAAATTACAAAAAAAAACATGAATAAAAAAGATAATTTCATTCAAGACATAAACAACGGTTACCTTTCTAAAGGCGATAGCATTACTTTGGGAAGCGCGATTCTGGATGGAGAAGCTGTTCCTGAAGCTCATGTAAAAATCCCGCTCAAAACCCTTAACCGCCACGGACTCATAGCCGGAGCGACGGGAACTGGAAAAACAAAGACCATTCAGGTTTTTTCTGAGCAATTATCAAATGCAGGAATTCCTGTTTTGATGATGGATATAAAAGGTGATTTTAGTGGTATTGCAAAAGAAGGAAAAGAGCAGAGCTTTATAACGGAGCGCCATGCTAAAATGAACATACCTTATAATGTAGCTTCGTTTCCTGTTGAATTGATGTCTTTATCAAAACAGAACGGAGTTCGTTTGCGCGCAACGGTTTCTGAATTTGGCCCGGTTCTGTTTTCTCGAATTTTAGATTTAAATGATACACAGGCCGGAGTTGTTGCAGTAATCTTTAAATATTGTGATGACACACAAATGCCTTTATTAGATTTAAAAGACATTAAAAAAGTCATTAATTATATTACAGAAGAAGGCAAAGACGAAATTGCGGCGAGTTATGGCAAAATTTCGACAGCAACAACTGGAACGATTTTAAGAAAGATCATAGAGCTCGAGCAACAAGGAGGCGATTTATTTTTTGGCGAATTATCTTTTGAAACCGATGATTTGATGCGAATTGATGAAAACGGGAAAGGCTACGTAAATATCATCCGCTTGACGGATATTCAGGATAAACCAAAATTGTTCTCGACTTTCATGTTGAGTCTTCTGGCTGAGATTTATCAAAAAATGCCGGAAAAAGGAGATGCTGAGCAACCTGAATTAGTAATCTTTATTGATGAAGCGCATTTGATTTTTAATGAAGCGAGCAAAGTATTGTTGGAACAAATTGAAACCATTGTAAAACTGATTCGTTCAAAAGGTATTGGTGTTTATTTTGTTACGCAAAACCCAATGGATGTTCCAAGCGGTGTTTTGGCGCAATTAGGATTAAAAATTCAGCATGCATTAAGAGCTTTTACCGCAAACGATCGCCAAGCAATTAAAAAAACAGCTGATAATTACCCAACATCAGAATATTATAAAACAGATGAATTGTTAACGAGTTTAGGAATTGGCGAAGCATTGGTCACAGCACTAAACGAAAAAGGAATTCCGACTCCTCTCGTGGCCACCATGATGCGTGCACCAATGAGCAGAATGGACATTTTATCAGATGAGGAAATTGAAGAAATAAACGGAAAATCTAAATTGGTAAAAAAATATGCTGAAGAAATTGACCGTGAAAGTGCCTTCGAAATATTAAACAAAAAACTTGCCCAAGCCGCAGAAACAGCAGCTCAACAAGAACAAGAAGCTCCAACAAAATCATCAAAATCAGAACCAAGCACCTCAGAAGTTGTTACAAAATCTGTTCTAAAAGTGGTAACAAGTGCTACCTTTATAAGGGGCGTTTTTGGCGTACTGACTAAAATATTTAAAAAGTAAAAAATTTATTTATACCATATAAGCGATATAAGTTCATTTAATTTTACAAATACAAAACGCGATAGGCTTTAGAAACCTATCGCGTTTATTATTATACATAAACCATTAAACTTATGTCGCTTATATGGTTTATTTCTGCGAATTTTGTAGCAAGGCAAGAATTTTGCTCTCAACTTCTGAAGTATTCCAGATATTCTCAATATTTTCCATTCGGAGCACTTCTTCCATAATTCCGTTTTGATAATCTCCAATTGCCAAAGCTTCAGCATATGGACGATCACTGAAAGTTACTCGACTGTAAAGCGGAATCCACTTATCTGGATGTTTGTCTGAGAAAACTTTTTCTATTTTCTTTTGCAGCAAGAATTTTTCATCTGCTGTTTTGGTACTCATTTCCATGAAATTTCGGTAGGAAAGCTCTGCAATTGCATCTGCATTTGGTTTTCTTGAGATTTGATATTCTGAAAAGATTTTTTTCCAATCGTCTTGGTACTTTTCAATCATTTCGTTTAAAACCGTAATATCTTCAAAACCAGCATTCATTCCTTGTCCATAAAAAGGCACAATGGCATGACAAGCGTCTCCTATCAGTGCGATTTTATCTTCATACGTCCAAGGAAAACATTTCATGGTAACCAAAGTACTCGTTGGATTTTTGAAGAAATCATTTGCTAATTCTGGAATCACCTCGATAGAATCCGGGAAATTTTTCTCAAAGAAATCTTCCACCATTTTACGATCTGTCAATGATTCAAAAGAATTTTCACCCTCAAAAGGCATAAATAAGGTACACGTGAAACTTCCGTCAAGATTTGGCAATGCAATTAACATGTATTCGCCTCTTGGCCAAATATGGAACGAGTTTTTATCTAATTTATGTGTTCCGTCAGCATTTGCCGGAATATTTAATTCTTTGTAGCCCATATTCAAGAATTCTTGCGAATAATTGAACATGCTTTGTCGCTGCATTCTATGGCGGATTCTAGAGAAAGCGCCATCGGCACCAAAAACCATATCGTATTTCCTTTCTTCCCACTCCCCTCTTTCGGTTTCACCAATATGAAGCGTTGCATCGCTTAGTGTTACATCCCAGATTTTCTGCTCAAAATGAAATTCGGCTCCCGCTTCTTCGGCAAGGTCGATCATTTTTCTGTTCAGTTTTCCTCTCGAAATTGAATAAATCGATTCGCCTTCCTGACCATAATTCTGAAAATTCAGTTTATCAACCAAATGAATCGCGCGTTTATCCATAGGAATTGCGATTTCACGAACCGAATCGCCAACGCCAACAGCATCAAGCGCTTTCCAGCCACGATTGGACATTGCAAGATTAATCGAACGTCCTGAGAAATTTATTTTTCTAATATCGGGACTACGATCATACACATGAACGGTGTGGCCAGCTTTTTTAAGATAAATTGCCAAAAGCGATCCTACAAGTCCAGAACCAACAACGGCAATTTTTAATGAAGTTTGCATCGAGGGAAAATCTAAAATATTGGGTCGTAAAAATAACCATTAATTATAGATAACCCTTAAAATAAGTCAATTATTTACAACAAGAGTCCCAAAAGACTGGCCTTATTTTTTTTAAATTTTTAAAAATATAACAAAATGTTATTTTAATAGATTTATTTAGAAAAATCAAACATTTACTTTCGCTTCAGATTTTATTCCATATTTAAATAGAAATTCATGCAAAGCGAAATTTTACAATCAGACATTATTTTAGAAAACGAAAAAGTTCTTCTCCTTCCTTTTGAAAACGAAAGAAACATTGAACTAAAGCAAATAATTTATGACGATGAAATCTGGAAATATATGGGAATGTACGTTCGAAACGACCAAGATTTTGAAAATTACGTTCAACACACATTGAAACAAAAATCAGAAGGAATTTGTTATCCTTTCTTAATTATAGATAAAGCCACAAACAGAGTTGCTGGAAGTACACGCTACGGCTACTTAAATCATGCCAGCCAAAAATGCGAAATTGGCTGGACTTGGTACGGAAAAGATTTTCAAGGAACTGGTTTAAACAAAGCTTGCAAATTTGAGTTGCTGAATTTTGGTTTTGAAAAAATTCAATTTAGAAGAATCCAATTCAGTGCCGATCTTGAAAATCTAAGATCACAAAGGGCTATTGAAAAACTGGGCGCTTTGAAAGAAGGTATTTTCAGAAATAATTATGTTGATTCTGAAGGAAAAAGCAAAGACGATGTTTATTTCAGCGTGATTTTGCAGGAATGGGAAAATACTAAGCGAGATTATTTTGGGGAATTTCTTTAAACAATGATATAGAAAACTGTAATTTAGCCTTCAATTTCAAAACGCTAATCCTTATTATAGGCAAACCAAAATGAACCTTTACTCAGAACATTACGTATCGCAAAAAACGGAAAGGTTCGTCAATAAAATTTGGTGTCTGGATAACAGCATCGGCGAAAGCCAGATTGAAAACAAACTTGTTTTGCCAAACGGCTGTTTCAATCTTGCAATAGTTTCTGGAAATGCCATTGAAGTTCATACCAGCAAACAGAAATATGAAATGAACGAAGGCATTTATTTTTGTTCGCAAATGACCAATAAAGTTCTGGTCAATATGCAACCAAAAACGAAAGTTATTATCATTCAGCTTCATGCTTGGACGCTTTCGATGTTTCCAAAATATGATTTGAGCAATTTTGCTGATTCAATTATTCAAATTGATGCAGGAGAATTGCCTTTTCAAATTCAAATTAATGCTGATATTGAAACTTTCTTAAGCAGTGTAAATTGTTATTTTGAAGAATTGAACAATTCAAATTTGAGTCAAAATACGATTGAAAAAATCTGTGAAATAATCCGAATTCAGGAAGAAGAAATTTCGGTTTCGGAAATTGCCAAAAGATTAAACTCTTCGCAACGTCTTCTTCAAATTAAATTCAAAACGGCAACGGGACTCACCATCAAAAATTATATTCAGATTTTGAAATTCAGAAAATCTGTTGACCAAATGATTTCTGCCGATTTAGAAAAAATGAGTTTAACCGATATTGCGCTCTACAACAAATATTTCGATCAATCTCATTTTATACGAAAGTTTAAAGACGTAACAAAAGCAAGTCCGAAAACGTTCAATCCCAATTCGTATTTTCTTTCTCAAAAAAGATAAGATTTCGCTTTTGTACAATTTTCATAATTTTGATTGCAGTATTCTTGCAAAATCATTAATCATCAATCAATTATCAAAATGAAAATCTTTTATTTTATTGCTTTCCAGTTAAAAATCATTCTACTAGGAATTGCTTTATTCTGCAATCAAACGGTTTTTTCTCAAGAAGAAAAACACGATCTTTTTGACAATGACCAAGAAACTGAAAAATGGCTAAAGGAAAATAATGTTCCAACTTTAGGCATCGGAATTATTTCGGAAGGAAAACTGAAGCAAATTAGAGTTTTTGGAAATCTTAAAAGAGATTCTCCAGCACCTTATAATACCATTTGGAATGTAGCTTCACTAACAAAACCAATCACCGCAATTACAACACTAAAATTAGTAAGCCAAGGAAAATGGGATTTGGATGAACCGTTGGACAAATATTGGATTGATCCTGATATTGCAAATGACCCAAATCACAAATTATTGACTACACGAATTGTTTTAAGTCATCAAACTGGTTTACCAAACTGGCGGTATATGAATAAATCCGGAAAACTGGATTTTAAATTCAAACCTGGAACTCAGTATCAATATTCTGGTGAGGGAATGGAATATTTGAGAAAAGCTTTGGAGAAAAAATTTGGCAAAACTTTAGATCAAATGGCCTCGGAATTAATTTTTCAACCACTAAAAATGAATGACACTCAATTTATCTGGAATGATAAAGTTGATGTTTCACGATATGCTGTCAATTACGACAAAAACGGAAATGCTTACGAACCAGTAAAAAACAAAACCGCAAGTGCTGCCGATGATTTATTGACCACAATTCAGGATTATGGAACATTTTTATGTAGTGTCATAAATGGCGATGGTTTAAGCAAAAAGGTTTTCGAAGAAATGAATTCGCATCAGGTAACGACTAAAAAAGATAAATATTTTGGACTCGGTTTTGAAATCTATGATTTAGGAAACGAGAATTATGCTTTGTCACACGGTGGCGCTGATCAAGGCGTGCAAACGCTGTTTTTTCTGCTTCCAAAAACAAAACAAGGACTGGTTATTTTTACTAATGTCGATGATGGATATAAAGTTTACTTTAAGCTAATTGAGCATTTTTTAGGAGAAAATGGAAAAAAATTGATTGAGATTGAAACCAAATCGTAAATCGATCGTCTAAACTTTAGAACGAATAAATTTATTTGGTATTTTTAAATCAAATTACTGAATATCTAAATGTTACGACGTTTCAATCATCAATCAAAAAACAAATCATTTTATTAATCCTAAAACCATAATCAGCAATTATTATGAAAAAGTCAATCAAATCAATGGCTCTTTGCACCGTCTTGTTTCTTCTGAGCATAACCACATTTGCACAAGACAAGGCCAAACAAATCGAACAACTTTTAAGCAAATACAGCGAATACGGACAATTCAACGGATCGGCTTTAGTGGCTGAAAACGGAAAAGTAATCTTCAAAAAAGGTTTTGGTTCTGCTAATTTTGAATGGAATGTTCCAAATCAGCCCGATACGAAATTTAGATTAGGATCAATTACGAAACAATTTACAGCGCTTTTGATTGTAAAATTAGCTGAAGAAGGAAAAATAAACTTAGATGTTCCGATCACAACTTATTTACCAGATTATCCAAAAGAAAACGGCGATAAAATAACGATTCATCACTTATTGACTCATACATCGGGAATTCCGAATTATACAAACGCGCCTAATTTCTTTAAAGACAAAGCCAAAAATCCTTATACACCTGCTGAGTTTGTAAAAACATTTTCGGCATTGCCACTTGAATTTACGCCGGGCGAAAAATTTAATTACAGCAATTCGGGTTACTTTTTATTGGGTTATATTATTGAAAAAATCACTGGCAAAACGTATGAGCAATATTTGCAGGAAACTATTTTTACCCCTTTAAAAATGGTTAATTCCGGCTACGACCACAGTGATTTGATCATCAAAAACAGAGCGGCTGGATATGAAAAAGATGGCAAAAAAATTGTCAATGCTGCGTATATCGACATGAGTATTCCTTATGCGGCCGGATCTTTATACTCAACGGTTGAAGATTTGTATTTATGGGATCGAGCACTTTATACCAATAAATTGCTTTCAGAAAAATCAATGGAATTATTATTCAAACCTTATATCAAAGCTTGGGACGGTTCGTACGGATACGGCTGGGGCGTTGAGGAAGTTTCTGTTGGCAACAAAGGAAAAGTAAAAATTACAGAACACGGTGGCGGCATAAACGGATTCAATACTATCATTTCCAGAATTCCTGCTGATAAAAATCTAGTTGTTTTGTTAAACAATACTGGCGGAACCGTTTTAGGCGAAATGAATAATTCGATTAGAGCTATTTTGTACAAACAACCTTTTGATCAGCCAAAAAAATCACTAGCGCTTGATTTGTTAGATGCTTATGCACAAAAAGGAGTTTCAGGCGGGAATGAAACCTACAAAAAATTAAAAAATGATCCAACATATGCCATAAAAGAAGGCGACATGAATAGAGTTGGATATCAATTATTGCAAACTGGAAAGAAAAAAGAAGCGATCGAAGTTTTCAAGATAAACGTCGAAGCTTTTCCAAAATCAGGAAATACGTATGACAGTCTTGGCGAAGCTTATTTAGCCGACGGCGATAAAAAATTGGCAATTGAAAATTACTCAAAATCGGTTGAGCTTGATCCAACGAATGAAAACGGAAAAAAAGTATTAGCTGAACTTTCGAAAAAATAAGCTAAATCATAAATTCTTAAAAACTCCGATAAGGCAACTTCAAAACTGCTTTCTCGGAGTTTTTTTGTTATAACTTGTAACATTCAAACAGGATGATTTATCATAAAAAATACTATTTTAGCCGTTCCCAAAAACAACTAAATAACCTATGAAAAATCTAAAAAAGTACAGTTTACTGACTGCATTGTTATGTTTGTTTATTTCTTCAAAATGCTTAGCGCAAAACAATCCGACACCTCCGGCAATGCCTACGCAACAAAATAAAATCATTGTCGATAAAATTGTTGAAGCCGCGCACTATAAAACGTATGTGATTGATTTTTGCTTAACCAAAATTAATGAGGCTTCCGCCAAAGAAGGCTGGAACGAGCAAAAAGCAATGGAAATTACCCAAAGCATCAATTACAAAAATTTTAGAGACGCGATTTATAATTCTTTTGCTTTTTATGACGAAGTTGAACTAGAAACACTTTTAAAAGCCTACGAAAAAGATCCTGCTTATCAAACCAAAAATGTAATGCTTGCAAATAAAGCGCTTGCCAACAATTTGAACATTTTTGCAAATGATATTGTTTTAGGGAAGTATATTTCTAAGTAAAGATGCTAAGATTCTAAGTAAAGGCTCAAAGTGACAAAGTAACAAAGGTTCAAAGGTTTAAAAAAATAAAACTTTTGAACCTTTTGCTATAACTTGAAACATGAAACTAATTTTTCGGTTTCAAAACCAATTTCGTTGACGTTTTTATAATCTCTTCTTTATTCAATTTCATTTTTCTGAATTTGCCTTCATTATACATTTCGGCTTGATCGTGATAATGTTTGCTGAAAGGATTTCCGGATTGTCCAGTTGGCAAAATGCTCCAGCTGTTTTCAATGTCTGAGAAATCGACAATTCTTCTTGTTGAAGGTCCGCCTTTTACGTAATATTTGCCTTCTTCGTTAAAACCAAAAAACAAGTTATTAATCACTTCATTTGATCCTGGCGATTCAAAAGGTCCTACATTAAATAATTTGCGAAGCGCGGCAATTTTACCAAGCGGATGTTCGTGTTCTACAGTATGGACTTTACCCCAATTCCAATCGGAAATTGTGGTTCCTAATTGTTTTTGAAGTGCCGAAATCGCGTCATGAAATGATTTCGAAATAATATCTTTTCTCGTTTCTTTTACGTTTTTGGTCTTGATATTATCCCACCAAACCGAATTTTCATTATCCACTTGTCTGGCAATAACTTGTTTGCCAATATGAGTTCCCAAAAACAAATCGAAATTGTCTTTCCCCATTTCGTCCTCAAAAGTATTTTTCAGATACAGATAAATCCATTTGTTGTAAATCGTTGGTGCAACATCTTCAAGATTTGTGGTTCCTTTCCAAGATTTTAAAACTTCGATTGCTTGTTTTTCTTCCGCAGAAAGCGTTTTGTTGTCTAAACTCGAAATCAATTTTTGAGCAGTTTCTGGCGCAATTAGCGACGTATTGTCATAAATCATTTTGCTGATAGTCTCCTTATCCCAATCTGATTTTGCATTCATCAAACTCGAAATTCTTTTTGCTCGATCTTCTGGCAAATAATAACCTGGATACAAATAACCGTCAATCGCTTCGGGTTGATTATTTGCCGAATAAACATAACCCCATTCTGGATTTTCAGCCGATGGATTTTTAGAAAAATCTAGGTATTCTTTGATATCATCTTTTCCGCTAGCACCATCCAAAATCAAAAAGGTATTTACGCCTTTGTCGTGTTTATACAATTTTCCTGTTGCCCACCACGCTACATTTCCTTTGGCATCGCCGTACATAACATTCAATCCTGGCGCGGCAACCAATTGAACTGCTTTTCTAAAATCGTCTTTACTTTTTGCATGCGAAAGTCCGTAAACCGCATCCAAAATCTGAATTGGTTCACGAGTGAAAGTCCACGACATTGCAATTGGATTTTTCTTGCCCAAACGATCCAAAACATCATTCATTACTGGTCCGTGACGCGTTGACTTAACCGTCAGCACAACATCTGAAGTATCTTTAACTTTTATGGTTTTCGTTCTTACTTCGTAATTTGCAAAACCAGTCGGCGTTTGATATTGATTGGCATTGTTTGGATTATTTTTTTCTTGATAAAAATCAACATCGTCATTTTCAAACATCGTCAAACCATAAGCATAATCGCGATTATGTGCCAATAAAGGAAACGGAGTTCCTGCCAAATAACAGCCATACAATTCGTGTTTTGGCACAATAATATGCGCTTCATACCAAGTTCCCGGTTGCGAAAATCCAATATGTGGATCATTGGCAAAAATCACTTTACCGCTTTTGGTTTTATGTGGCCCAGCAACCCAACTGTTACTTCCGATAAATGGTGGAATTGGCGATTTATCCAACAAAGCTGCAACCGATTTTGAGATTTCTGTGTATTCCTCAACATCTTTTTTTGAACTTTTAAGCTGTGTTGTATTAAATTCTCCGTTTATTCCTAAATCTTTCAAATATGCTACTCCATATTTATTGCGTATTTCTGTCAACAATGGATCTGTTTTTTGAGCCATTGCAAAACTGAAAGACATATATCCGAAGATATTGTAAACGTCCTTGATCGTAAATTTTTGTTTTTTTACACCTACCAAAGTAAACTCGATTGGCGTTGTGCCTTCATCCAGATATTGATTGATTCCGTCTAGATAAGCCTGAGTCAATTTATAGCTTTCACTGTTTTTGTCCAATTTAGCAATGGCTTTCGTCGAAGCTTCTTCAATGCCAATTCCAGAGAAAAATTTATCGTTTTTCAGCGCCACCGATCCGAAAATTTCAGACAAACGTCCTGGCGCAATTCTGCGAAGCAATTCCATTTGCCACAATCTTTCTTGTGCATGAACATAACCCAAAGCTGTCATCGCATCTTTTTCAGAATCGGCATAAATGTGAGGTACTCCAAAATCATCAAAATATACGGTCGTTTCCTTCTGAAGATTTTTCAATTCTAATTCACCTTCATATTTCGGTTTCAAATGGAAAATATAGGCGCACAAACCAATTCCCAAAACTACAATCAAGAGTACTAAAACCAGCAAAAATTTTTTAAATATTCTCATATTTTCGAAAAAAGTATAAATAATAAAGTCTTTAAAATGATGTAACCAAATTGGCAAATAATGTAAATATTCTTCTTTTTTAAAGTCTAAATTTATGTATTTAAAATTAATACTGTAAATGTCAATCTATAAAAAAATAGCAATTGGGATAATTTCGCTTTTCCTCATCTTAATTTCAGTCAATCTTGGCTTGAATTATTGGATAAAAAAACAGCTTCCCATTATTGTTCATGAAAAAAACAAAACAGTTTATAATATTAATTACGAAAAAATTGAAGTTTCACTTTTCTCCAGAAACATCTACGCGCAGACGCTATTGGTGAGTCCGAAAAACCAGCCTAAAGACAGCAAAAATGGACTTTTTTCTAAAATAGAGTCCATAACGATTAAACATTTCAATATTTGGGATTTGGCTTTTCACGATATTATTCAGGCAGAAAGTATTATCATAAACAGACCTCGTGTGATTTTATATAAAAAAGGCGAAAAACTTTTGAATAACAGCAAAAGTATCAAAACCGAAATTGTAGAACCTTTCAGAAAAATAATCGCCGTTTCGAATATTTACTTAAATGACGGAACTATCGATGTGGTTTCTTTAGATACCGAAAAACCCATTCTCAGCATCAAAAAAGTTATTCTTAAATTAGAAGGAATTCTGCTGACCGATGCCACTTTAAAAGAAAAGATCCCACTACATTATAAAAGTTATAAATTGGTAATTGATAGTTTGTTTTACAGACCAAGTGTTTTTTATCATATCAATATTGGCAAAATAAGCACCGAAAAGAATTTCTTGAAAATCAATAATTTCTCCAATATTCCGCAATTTAATCGACGAGATTTTGTTAAGCGTTTAGAAAAGGAAAAAGATATTTATACTTTAAAAGTCGATTCGGCCGAAATCAATAAAATGGATTGGGGATTTAAAAATGATCAATTTTATTTCAAAGCAAATTCGGTTGTCATGAATCATTTTAATGCAAATATTTATCGCAGTAAAATGCCAAAAGACGATTTGAGCAAAAAATATTTGTACAATCATCTGTTACGCAACATCAAATTTCCACTTCAGATTGATACTTTGCAGGTTTTGAAATCGAAACTGGTTTATGAAGAAGAAATCGATTTTTCAAAAGGTCCTGGAGTTTTGACTTTTGACCGATTTAATTTGCAGGCAACAAATTTGCGAAGTGGTTTTGGTTTGAAAAAAACGGACGATGTTAAAATTAAAGTCAAATGTGTTTTTATGAAAAATTCGCCTTTAAGTGTTGACTGGAGCTTAAATGTTTTGGATAAAAGTGACGGTTTTCATATTCAGGGCGTGATTTCAAATTTTGATGTTCGAGCGATGGGACAATTCAGCAAACCTTATATGAACGCAACATTTACGGGAGCATTTCATAAATATCGTTTTAATTTCTACGGAAATGATAATGCGTCAAAAGGAAATACTTCATTAGATTATGACGATCTTAAAGTGAAACTTTATAAAAAGAAAAATCCTGAAAAAGAAGCTAAGCTCAAAACAGCCGTTGCAAATTTATTGGTCAAAAACGACTCAAAAGACAAACCAAAAACCGCCGATGTTGAAGTGGAAAGAATTCAAGAAAAATCATTCTACAACTTTTTATGGCGAAGTATTGCGGAGTCTTTGAAGAAGATTTTGATCTAGATTTTTTTTGGCCACGAATTACACGAATTTCCACGAATTAAGCCTATTTTTTTAGCCACAGATTATACGGATTAAAATGATTTAATCTATGTAATCTTTTTATCCCGATAGTTATCGTCGGGAGTGGCGAAAAATATATGGGTAAGTTTGTCAATATAGCCTGCGATTTCAACCGCAGGAACGCAATGTATTTCCATACTGCATTTTTACAATACGTGCCCCGCGGTTGAAACCGCAGGCTATGTTTACATTGATTCGTAGTTTTTCGCCACAAATTACACTAATTTACACTAATTTTTATTCAAAGAATTTTAAAATTTCATTCGTGTAAATTAGTGTAATTCGTGGCAACAAATCTAGTACTCACGGTTGAAACCATCGGCTACTTTTATTATGATTCGTAGTTTTTCTACACAAATCACACTAATTTACGCTAATTTTTATTCAAAGAATTTTAAATTTAATTCGTGTAAATTAGTGTAATTCGTGGCCACCAATCTAGAAACCTGACAATTATCAGGTTTTAAGAAATTCCTTTTTTCAATATTTGTCTTTATTTTAACTTAAAGACAAATGACAAAAACGCCTTTACACACTTTTCATATTCCTGTAATGGGTCTTGCGTACACAATTGACAGCCCAATTCGTGTGGCGCAGTACGGGATTTCGTCAGTTATTGCACTTGCTGATGACGACTTGATTGAAAAGATGCGTAATTTTTATAGCACCAAATTCAATATCCCGTACGAAGAAATTACACAGAAATTTCACGATTACCGCGCCGAGAGAATTACTTCTTATCTCAATTTGGTTGACAAAATCGTCAAAGAAAAATTCGAAAATTTCAAAACTGAATTAGCCGAAAGCAAAATGGCGCTTGAAAATTTCATGTCAATGCTGCCAAATACTTCTGACATTAAAAAAGGTTTCCAAAATTTACTGGATGACGGAATTGCTCTTAAAGAAAATATGCAGCAGTATATCGAATCGCATCTTTTTCCTGGCGAAATTGATGTAAACATTATGACAAAATTGGACAAAGATAATTTTAACAAAAACGAACAACTTCCAATTGAATTCAACGATGCGCATGCGGCATTGAGAGGTTTTGCAAATAGCAATCTAGAATCTTCTGTTGTACTTTCTGCTGGAATGAATCCGAGATTGTTTGGCTACTTCGAAAATTTCAAAGATTTTTTTCCGAATGAAAATAACGAGTTGAAAAAGAAAATCATCTTAAAAGTCAGTGATTTTAGATCGGCAATGATTCAAGGAAACTTCTTGGCCAAAAAAGGCCTTTGGGTTTCAGAATACCGAATCGAATCTGGATTAAACTGTGGCGGGCACGCCTTTGCAACTGATGGCCTTTTATTGGGCACAATTTTAGAAGAATTCAAGCAAAAAAAGGAACAATTAGTACAATCGGCCCATGATTTAATGATTAAGGCTTTAGAAGCAAAAAATCAATATTTCCCTAACAAACCACTGGAATTAAAAATTACCGTTCAGGGTGGTGTAGGAACTGCCGAAGAACATGAATTTTTACTAAACAATTATCACGTAGATTCTGTTGGTTGGGGTTCTCCGTTTTTATTGGTTCCAGAAGCCACATCAGTAGATCAAGAAACCCGCAATTTATTGATGAATGCGAAAGAAGATGATTTTTATTTGAGCAATATTTCACCTCTGGGAGTTCCGTTCAATACTTTGAAAGGCACGACGAATGAATTTTTAAAACAAAAGAGAATTCACGAAAACAAAGCAGGAAGTTCTTGTCCGAAGAAATTTTTAGCATTAAGCAAAGAATACGATCCGCATGGAATTTGTACGGCTTCGAAAAAATATCAAGATATAAAACTGGAAGAATTAGAAGCCAAAAAAGATTGTTTAACCGATTCAGAATTCGAAAAAAACAAAATCAAGATTACCGAAAAATCTTGTTTGTGTGTTGGTTTGGCAAATGCTTCTTATCTTGAAAATGACATCAAAATAAAAGGCCAAGCACAAGGCGTCGTAATTTGTCCGGGACCAAATTTGGCTTATTTTGACAAAGAGGTTTCCTTAAAAGAAATGATACAACATATTTATCAAGGAAAATCAATTTTGCAGACAAACGATCGTCCAAATATGTTTGTGAAAGAATTGAAAATGTATGTGGATTATTTTAGAAATGAAATCGGAACCATTTCTGGAGAAGTTACAGCCAATCAGCTTAAAAAATGGAATTCTTTTAAAACAAATATTTTAGAAGGAATTGAATATTATCAAAACCTGTTTTCTGAGACTTTTTACTTTAAAACCGATGAAGCAAAAATCAAAAAGCAATTCGAATTTTATAAATCCGAATTAAACGCAATTCACATTCCGACTTTGCAGTTAGCATAAAACAAAACGCCGATTTAAAATGTTTAAATCGGCGTTTCTTTATATAACCCTATTCTTTCTTTTTCTTGTTGCTGTCTATTATGGCCCCTGTTCCAGCTCCTACTCCAGCTCCGGCCAACCCACCAATAATAGCACCTTCACCTTTTTTCTTGCTGACAATTGCTCCAGTCGCGGCACCAACTCCAGCACCAATTACAGCGCCTTTAGCAGTTGAGCTCCAACCTTTCTTTTTTTCCGGCGTTGCAGTTGCTGTTCCATCATTTTGATGAACCACAACTACTTTTTGAGCTTCTGCTTTTTGTTTCTCTTCTACTTTTGCCATTTCTGTCTTCATTGAGTCGATAACACGTTGCTTGTTAATCTCAACTTTCATTGAATCAATACTGGCTTGTTTGGCTCTATTTAAATCTTGTTTGCTTTGATTTTGACAAGAAGTTATAAGTATCACCGCTAATAATATATATAAGCCTTTCATGATTGTAGTTTTTAATAATTATACACTACAAAATAAGCGATATCTGATATATTGGTTGTTACAGAATTTTTTGGAAAGTTTATAAGATTAGAAGATTTTTGTTTGTTTCGTGCTAAATTTTATTTTCCAAGCTGAATGAAATTAATCTCGCAAAGGCGCGAAGACGCAAAGTTTTTGATAAAGTTTCCACAAAATTTTTTCACGCAGATTTAAAAAGATTTAAGCAGATGTTCGCAGATTATTTATAGAAATCATTTTAAATCTGCTAGAATCTGCAAAATCTGCATGAAATAATTTACTTCCCTAAAATTCCTTTTTTTAGAATTTGTCCAAAGTCGTACATATCCTCATATGAAGAATACAAAGGAACTGGCGCAAGACGAATAACGTTTGGTTCACGCCAATCTGTGATTACACCGTTTTTCATTAAATAATCGAACAAACTTCGTCCTTGCCCGTGAAGAAAAACAGATAATTGCGATGCCCTTTCTTCAGGGTTTGAAGGTGTAATAATTTCAAAAGTACTTTCTACTTCTTTATCAATTTCGTGTAGAATAAATTCTAGATAAGATGTAATATGATCGCGTTTTGCAATTAAGGCATCCATCCCGACTTCAGCAAACATTTCTACTGAAGCCAAATATGGCGCTAAAGATAAAACAGGAAGATTGCTAATCTGCCATCCGTCTGCTCCGTGAACGGGATCAAAATTTGGTTCCATTTTAAAACGGCGTTCTTTGTTGTGTCCCCACCATCCTGCAAATCTTGGCAGATTTGAATTATGATGTTTTTCGTGAACGAAACAGCCAGAAGCATTTCCTGGTCCTGAATTCATATATTTATAACTGCACCAAGCGGCAAAATCTACATTCCAATCATGAAGTTCTAATTTGATATTTCCAGCAGCGTGTGCTAAATCCCAACCTACTTTTGCTCCCGCTTTTTGTCCGGCAGCAGTAATGGTTTTTATGTCGAAAACTTGTCCGGTATAATAGTTTACTCCGCCAATTAAAACTAAAGCCAGTTCATCACCAACTTCTTCAATTTTGGCTAAAACATCTTCCAGACGAATATTGTGTTCCCCTTCTCTGCGTTTGATTTCTACAATTGCATCTTCAGGTTTGTATCCGTGAAAATTTACTTGACTCTGAAACATATATTGATCTGATGGAAAAGCTTTTTCTTCGCAGATAATTTTATAACGTTTTCCTTTTGGCTGATAAAAAGAAACCATTAACAAATGAAGATTTACGGTTAAAGTATTCATCACTGTAACTTCTGAAGGAAGTGCTCCCACAATTTTACTTAGTGGTTCAGAAAATCTTTCTTGATAATCCCACCAAGGTTTTTCAGCATAAAAATGACCTTCAACAGCAAGTTCTGCCCAGTCATTCATTACTTCATCTATGTATGCTTTGGTGCGTTTTGGCTGTAGTCCCAAAGAGTTTCCTGTAAAATAGATCACTCGTTTGTCATTCACTTTTGGAAAAATGAATTGATCCTGATAATGGTTTAATGTGTCTTGCGAATCTAGCCCTCGTGCAAATTCGCGTGTATTTTGAAAAGTCATTGTGTTTTTGTTTTGGATGCTAAAATAACAAAAATTGTTTGTTTTGTTTCAGGTTGATATGCTTTGTGTGTTTTTTAACGCAAAGTTCGCAAAGTCTTTTTTTATCAAGGCTAACGTTTACAAACGCTAAGTTCGCAAAGCTTTGCGTTCTTTTTTCTGGTAAACACATACTGAGCAAAGAAACATTGCTCCGGATAGCTATCGGGATTGCGTTTAAATTTCTCAACGAATGTCAAACTTGATCCCGCAGCTTCGGGAGAAACTTGAAACTGAGTTGTCCTGAAAAAGGTTGACTCGATTAGTAATATAAAATTAATTAAATCGGAACAGAATTATTTTTGTTCCGATTTGTTTTTTTCCATCTTTTGAGTTTGATTTGATTTTGTAAATGTGCTTGATTTGGAGTCAGCATATTTATTGATAAATGCACTCTTATTTGATTATAAAATAAAATAGATTCTAGAGCTTGCTTTTTCAGATTTTCAAAATCTTCAAAGATTTCAGATAATCCAAATTCTTCTTTTAAAATACCATTTACTCTTTCTGCAACTGCATTTTCATATGGATCATAGTTTTGTGTCATACTTATCAGAATCTTGCTTTGAGATAAATATTCCGTGTACTCTTTGCTGCAATATTGAAGACCTCTATCTGAATGATGTATGAGATTTCTGCTGTATTTCCTATTACCGACAGCCATCTTTAAAGCTTCTAATGTAGAAGAAGCCATTAAATTATCCGATAAATTATAACCTACAATTTTCTTCGAGTATGCATCTGTTATCAAATGCAGGTAATATGTTTGTTCTTTAGTTCTTAGATAAGTAATATCAGCAACCCAAACCTGCTCAGGCTCATTGAGCTTGATTTCTTTTATTAAATTTGGATATTTACGCATCCAATGTCTTGAATTTGTTGTCTTGTAATATCTTCTAGCTTTAGGGACTAATAAATATTCATCACGTAAAAAATCAAACAATTTATCTCTGCCAATCTTTATTTGATGTCTTTTTAAATCATCTTTCAGCATATAATGCAGTTTTCTGCCACCGGTTTTTGGCAGCTTTTGACGAACCGACATTACCAAAGATTTGAGATGTACTTTGTCGGGAATTGACTTTAATAGATGTGATTTTCGTTTGTAATAAGCTTGTTTACTGTATCCAAACAATCGACATATTTCACAAGGACTAACCCTGTATATACGATTTATTTCTTGGACTGCTTGGAACCAGACTTTTTTACAATCTCGATTTTTAGCTCGCGTTCGGCTATTTCAATAAACTTTTTAAAGACCAATAATTCTTGCTCTTTCTTAGCTAATTGAGCTTCGAGTTCTTTGATGCGTTGAGATTGAGGATCTTTCATAGGTCGTCCCAGTGTTAGTTTTTCCAGATATGTAAATTTACCATATTTTCTTAACCAACTGTCGATACAGCTATGACTTCTGATTTGGTAACGACGGCGAAGATCTGCCTTGCAAAATAATCCCAGTTCAAATTCTTTTACAACCTGTTTTTTGAATGCCTCACTGTAAGTGCAATCAGGCACAATTCTTTTAAATACTTCTCTTGTTAGTGACATAATTAAGTTAATTATAGTCAACTTTTTTCAGGACGAGACATTTCAAGTTCAAACCCGACAGGTTTAAAAACTTGTCGGGTCTTTTTATATGATAAATGCTAATTACAAGATTAACATCGCATCTCCGTAAGAATAGAATTTGTATCCTTCTTTGATTGCTTCTTCGTATGCTTTTTTCATTAAATCGTGACCACAGAAAGCAGAAATCATCATCAATAATGTTGATTTTGGAGTGTGGAAGTTTGTAATCATACAGTTTGCAATACTAAAATCGTGAGGAGGGAAAATAAATTTATTTGTCCATCCTTCGTAAGGATTCAATGTATTTGCAGAAGAAACAGAACTTTCAATTGCACGCATAGAAGTTGTTCCTACAGCACAAATACGTTTTTTCTTTGCTTTTCCTTCGTTTACAATATCACAAGCTGCTTGAGTGATAATTAATTCCTCAGAATCCATTTTGTGTTTCGATAAATCTTCAACCTCAACTGGGTTAAAAGTTCCTAAACCTACGTGCAAAGTTACCTCAGCAAAATTTACTCCTTTGATTTCTAATTTTTTCAAAAGGTGTTTTGAAAAGTGCAAACCAGCAGTTGGCGCTGCTACAGCTCCTTCTTCTTTTGCGTAGATGGTTTGGTATCTTTCAGCATCTTCTGGAGTAACATCTCTGTTGATGTATTTAGGAATTGGAGTTTCTCCAAGTTCAGTCAATTTATTTCTGAATTCTTCATAAGAACCATCGTATAAGAAACGTAAAGTTCTACCACGAGATGTCGTATTGTCGATTACCTCAGCAACTAATGAATCGTCGTCACCAAAATAAAGTTTGTTACCAATACGGATTTTTCTAGCAGGATCTACTAAAACATCCCATAAACGTTGCTCTGAATTTAATTCTCTTAACAAGAAAACTTCAATTCTAGCTCCAGTTTTTTCTTTGTTTCCGTACAAACGCGCAGGGAAAACTTTTGTATTGTTAAGAATTAAAACGTCTCCGTCATCAAAATAGTTGATCACGTCTTTAAACATTTTATGTTCGATAGTGTTTTTTTTACGGTCAATTACCATTAAGCGAGATTCGTCTCTGTTTTCTGCTGGGAATTCAGCCAAAAGTTCTTTCGGTAAGTTGAAATTGAAGTGTGATAATTTCATATTTGAAGTTAGATTTTAAAAAATAAATCTTAGACTTTTTTATCTAAAATTTTAAATCGCTTGCAAATATACGATTGTGAAATAGGCGTTGTCAAGTGTTTTGGCTTTTATTTTCAAAAGTCCTTGATTTTGTGAGGTTTCGAGATGATTTAAAAATGTGTTTTTTCTATAAAAAAGATTTTCAACATATTATTGCCATTTGGACGAAGGAGAAATCGCACAAGAAACTCCGCCTCTAAAATTGCCAATCTTTGTCGATTCACGAGTGTGATTTCTCCTTCAGCAAAATGACAAACTTTGCAATTATAGCCAAATTCAACCATAAAAAAACCTCTGGTTGAAACCAGAGGCTATGTCTTATAAACTATTTATTTAAATGAACTTATATCACTTATATGGTTCAAAAAAATTTTACAATTCTGAAATTTGGAAATTTAAAGCTTTTAAATCATTCCAGAAATCTGGATACGATTTTGAAACTACTCCAGCATCTTCAATAATAATTGGAACTTTGATTGCTAAAGGCGCGAATGCCATTGCCATACGGTGATCATTATATGTTCCGATTTTTACGTCGTGATTTATAGTATCAGATTTCACTAAAGTCAAGCTGTCATTAGTCACCGAAATATTCGCTCCTAATTTTGTCAACTCGATTCTTAACGCTTCTAATCGGTCTGTTTCTTTAATTTTTAAAGTATGAAGACCTGTTAAATGACATCCAATCCCCAAACCTAAACAAGTTACAACAATTGTCTGAGCAATATCTGGCGTATTATTTAATTCAAAATTCACATCTTGATAATTGAAACCAGCAACTTTTTCCAAAGTCATTTTATTGTTTTGGAAAGTTGTTTTCACACCCATTTTTGCATAAAGTGAAACTAATTCCGAATCTCCTTGTAAACTGTTTTCTTTATAACTGCTCAAAGTGATTTTTGCAGCATCAGATAGTGCTACCAAACTGAAGAAATACGAGGCAGAACTCCAATCTGATTCCACAACCATTTCTTTTGTTTCAACAGCTTCTTTCGAGAATACTTTGATTACGTTTCCTTCAAAACTTGTTTTGATATCTAAATCTGTCAGCAAAGCCAAAGTCATTTTGATGTACGGAATCGAAGTAATTTCTCCTTCTAAAGTCAGCTCTAATCCATTTTCAAGTTTTGAAGCTACAAGCAAAAGTGCTGAAATATATTGGCTGCTCACATTTGCTGCCAAAGTAACTTTTGAAGCCGTAACTTTTTTTCCTTTGATTCGAATTGGCGGATAACCTTCTTCTTTTTCATAAGAGATTTCAACTCCCAATTGTCTTAAAGTATCAACCAAAATTTTGATTGGGCGCTCTTGCATTCTGCTAGAACCTGTCATAACCACTTCTCGGCCTTCGTTTACAGCAAAATAAGCAGTAAGAAAACGCATTGCTGTTCCGGCATGGTGAATGTCTACAATTTCGTCATTTCCAGCCAAAGCTTTTTGCATAACTTCGCTATCATCAGAATTTGAAGTATTGGCTAAAGTAATATTTGGAAATAAAGCTTTTAATAACAATAAACGGTTCGTTTCACTTTTTGAACCTGTGATATTTAGTTGCGAATCATCAATTGTAAATGGTGAATTCGTGCTTAATTTTAAATTCATTTTTTTAATGTAAGTTGTGAATTTTGAATTATGAATGATTAGAAATATAATTCAGCCCCGCAATTTACCACTCCCCGTTCATAATTCAAAATTCAAAACTCATAATTCAAAACTTATGAGCGATATTTCACAATTATTTCAATTTATCATTGTTTTTGTGACGATCTTTATCTCTAACCGATTTTAAATCCATTTTTTTGTCAAAAGCGGCTTGTAAATCGATTCCGGTTTGGTTTGCCAGACATAAAACCACAAAAACAACATCGGCCAATTCTTCACCTAAATCTTTGTTTTTATCACTCTCTTTCTCAGATTGTTCTCCGTAACGACGTGCAATAATTCGGGCCACTTCTCCAACTTCTTCTGTAAGTTGCGCCATATTGGTCAATTCATTAAAGTAACGAACTCCGTGTTCTTTTATCCAAGTATCAACATCAAGTTGTGCATTTTTCAAATCCATGATTTCATTTTTTGGACAAAAATAAGCCAAACTTCATTTTTTTAAATACGCTTTAAAACAATTTTTTCTGTTTCTTTCGCAATCATTCCCTTAAAATATTCTTTCAGCATTTCATACTTTTCTGCAGAAAAAATTGCGTCATTAATTTGGCTTGCAATAGAAAATTGCACAGTATTGCCATTTTGAGCAACAACAAATTTAAAGCTTCCTGCATTGTCTTCCATATTTATAGCTGCTGAAGCTGGCAAAGTTTCAACCGTAAATCCATCCGGAATTTGGATATTGATACTGTATTTCTCCAATTGTGGGAATCCAAAATCTACAGGATATTCTCGAACTTCTTGTTTAAACGGATTTTTATCATTGGTGAAAAACAACATCGGACTCACATAAATTTTGCCTCCAATTATTTCGCACAAATCATTTCCTGTAAATGAATAGGTTTCTATAGTAGGCAATAAAATGTCTTTTTCGTTTGTTCGGCTGTAATCGTTGATTTCAATTTTTCCGTTTTTGTTTTCTAATTTCTCCAGATAATCCTCTTGTTTAACACCATCTATTTTTTGTCTAGTTATTAGCGCCATGTGATCAGAACATTGTCTTCTGGTTTTCCCCGAAATTTTTCCTTCGGCATCGATATTGTAACTCATGAAAACAACATCATTTGACGGTTTTTTCGGAGTCAGCTCAATTTCTTCAGAAGTTCCATCTTTACGAATTAATCTTCCAGACCAATTCAATGTTCTAAAAGGAAGAATATTTGGTGTTGAAAATTTATCAGATGCATCTAATAATAAGTAACCAGTTGGCGTTTCAACTGCGGCAATTACATAATCAAAAGCTGTTCTGTTAGGAAATAATGCTATTCCGTTTTCACGTGTACTCACCAAGACCGGATTTGCCTCTAAACCTGAGTAACGAAGCATGGAAGTCAACATTAAATTAATATCACCAATATTTCCCGTTTTTTCTTTGTATGCTTTTTTAACTCCATTATCACAGTCGTAGCCTTTATAACCATTCCATTTCACATTTGATTTAACATGGTTTAAAATCACCCAAATTTTTTCTTCTGGCGTATTTTTTCCTGCTAAAAGGCCTTTTAAATCATCTTCATAATAACCTGTTTTATTTAATTCTGGGCCAAAACTTTCGTAATCATAAATGGTTTTTGCAACTGAATTCCAATCTGTAGAATACATCTTCATTTGTGAATTTGGAAACTTTGTCATCGATAATTCATGCTGAATACTTGAAACATAATTATCCATATTGTTAACAAAAGCTTCCTCTTTAATTGCTGGAAAATCTTGTGCTACATAAGTCGTTCTTGTTTCGGTATAATCAATTTTATCTGTACTAAATGTCGTTGTTGAAACTTGTCCTTGAGATCTTTCTTTATTTGTAAAAATGATCGATTTTGGGCTTTTTTCAACCGTCATTTTAGGAAAAACATATCCTTTTTGTCTTGAATTAAAAACATAATACTCTGGAATAGCCGTCATAAACTCCGAGTAATTTACCGGAATCGTTTCTTGAAATTCCCATTCTCTGATCGATCGGTCACTTGGGCTTTTGATTGTATATTTGTATTCAATTACAGAACCTTCCTTCACATTGGGCATCGTAATTTTCTTTTGAGATCTGTATTTATTCAAAACTTCGTCAAAAGTACCTTCTGTTTTAAGCTTTGTTTTCTCAATTTTTCCATTTACTAAATTGTAGGTGTAAGCATCTGAAAAATATACTTTTTCAGTAAAATTAGACTGTTTATAATACCAAACTGCCTTATTTGCCCAATCGTAACCTTCTTTTTTATAAATTTTGATTCGGGCTTCGACATCGGTCACAGTTACAAAACCATCTGTTTGATCGTACTCAATTCTTGCTTTTCCCTTTTTGTACAAAATAGCCGCTGGAGCTGCCGAGTCTTTAGGATGTGCTTTTTGCTCTAGTTCGGCAACAGTTACTTTTCCTAGTTTGAATTCTTGAGCTGTTATTTTTGAAAAAAGCAATAACGCGATTGCAAGACTAAAAAGTTTAATTGGTTTCATTTTGGTAATTCTTGGTTAGTTTTTTATTAGTTTTTTGTCAGGATAATTTTGGCGTTGTCATTTTTTGAAATCTGTTCCATAAAAAGACGATATTCATCATATTCTTTGTTTGAATATTTTCCTTTGATCAAAAACATACTTCGTTTATAGACTAGCTTATTATTATCTTTTTTAATTATTTCGGTTTTGTATTCTCCAAATTTCCCTTTCAATTCATAATTGGCAGGAAGAAACTCGATTGAAAAACCAGCTGGAAGATTCACTTCAATTTCATCAGAATCCAAATAGCCACGCTGAATTTCAAATGGATTTTTTCTATTTCTGATGCGCTTCACACTTTGATTATTTTGATTGAAAGCATCAAGAGCAAAAATCATTTTGTTAGCCGAAATAGAAGCATAGTTTATTGCGCTTAGCTGTACATCTTCAGTAAAACGAATATTTTCCTTATCGTTTGTAAATGTTATTTTTCCTAACTTAAGATTATTGATATTATCCCAATATTCTTTGTAATGCGCTTCTTTTTCTGTTGGCTGATAAGCTTCAATTCTAAATTTCGAATTGTATTGAGAACCCTCTGATACAATTGAAATTGAACCCGAAAAATGCCCATTTTCATCAATTGTATAAACCCCTTTATCTTTTTGGGTATTTCCTTTGTCATCATATACTTTTGTTCGAACAATTTGGCCACCTTCTGGTTTTACTACCAAAACATCACGGTCATCTGTAAAAGTTCCTTGATAACCAAAAGGATCATCTTGGCTTGTGCATTCCAACCAAGTATAATTGTCTCCGTTTGGAATTGCCAAAATCATATGATTTCCCTGCATCGAAACAAAATCAGATTGAATATTAGATTTGTAACGATCACCATATAAAATGGTATTGTATGAAGGCACATCGACTGCTTCTAAAAGTGCTTTTGTATAATTTGAAAGTGCTTTACAATCTCCATATCCTAAACGATCTACATCGCTTGCCTGCATTGGTTTCCAGCCTCCAATACCAATTGCGATATTTACATAGCGTGATTTTTTCTGCACATAATCGTAAATGATTTTTGCTTTTTTGATTGGATCTTTTTCATTGCCTACAAGCGCTTTCATTTTTGCTTTGGTTTCTTCTGGCAAAGTGGTTGTTCCCGTAAGAATCTTTTCTCCGTACCATTTCCCAAACGCTTCCCAAGTTGTTGCAGTTCCATCAACACCTTCGAGATGAAATTTTTCTAGACCCATTATAATTTTTGGAAATAAATCCCCTGGAGACGGACTCAACTCTTCGGCTTTTTGTGCCAATATATTCGATGCAACATAACTCAGCTTAGTACTGGTTTCTTCTGTCTTTTTTATATTAAACCCAGCAAATTCAAATTCTTTTTTCTTAAAACCTAAATCGCTTGGAAAAGTGACATTTAGAATACATTTTTCGACACTTTCATTATAATCACTTAAAAAATACCATCGTGGCAAAAAAGCGGTGTTTGAAGTTTCTGTTTCACAGGTATAAGCAATCGTAAACGGATATGAAATTGGTGTATAATTTAGATAAACCACTCGGTTATCTGAAAAAAGCGTACTGCCGCTTACCGCGCTCTGATCTCTAAAATCTTTTCGTTTTATTTTTTTGATTTCATTGCCAGTTGCATCATAAACAATTGCCTCGATGCTATTTATTGAAGTCGTTTTGTCGTAGTGTTCATAAGCTTCAATATCCGAAAGCCCCTTGTCGTTTAAAACCGTTACAACTCTTTGTTTCTTGATAACCATGCTTCTTTGCGAAACAATATTAACATCCATTTGGTCTAATCGTACGACCGCATTAGCGTTTTGCTTTAAACTGTCTGGAATTGTAGTAATCGCATAATTTGCCTTTTGAGCATAAAAATTAAGAGTAGTTAAGAATAAAAATAACGTAAAAAAGGGGTTTCTCATTAGTAAGTAATTTCTCCAAATATATATTTTTTTTAGAAATCCTTAACATTTGTTCATATTTTTTTACTCCCTGTTTTTGCTGTCCATAACAATCGTTACAGGACCGTCATTTAAAAGGCTGACTTTCATATCGGCACCAAAAATTCCGGTTTGGATTTTTTTGCCAAACTCTTTTTCTAACGATTTTACGAAGTTTTCATACATCGGAATAGCAAAATCTGGTTTGGCTGCTTTTATGTATGAAGGGCGATTTCCCTTTTTTGTAGAAGCGTGAAGTGTAAATTGGCTCACAGCAATTATATCGCCATCAACATCTTGAACAGAGCAATTCATGACATCATTTTCGTCTCCAAAAATTCTCATTTTGATTATTTTTCCAGCAAGCCAATCAATATCTTCCTGAGTATCGGCATCTTCGATTCCAACTAAAATCAATAATCCTTTTTGAATATCGGCTGTTTTTTGACCGTCAACTGTTACTGACGCTTCGGAAACTCTTTGAATTACAACTTTCATTTATTTAAGTCTAAAAGTTCAAAGTCAAAAGTCGAAAGTCTCGTAAGTTTCCAAAAACTTTATGACATTCGACTTTTGACTTTTAACTAATTTTTATTTTCTCGTTTCATCACTCGCGGCACGATCTTCACCATAAGTATCCGTTCGATAGTGCTCTTCGTCGCCTTCTAAAATTTTAAGATAACTATTGTAACGCGACCAGGCGATTTCATCTTTTTCTAAAGCGGCTTTTATGGCGCAATGCGGTTCTTCTTTGTGTAAACAATTGTTAAACTTGCATTGATCTTTTAATTTGAAGAATTCTGGAAAATAACCGCTGATTTCTGATGGTTCCATATCCACAATTCCGAAACCTTTAATTCCTGGTGTATCGATAATTCTGGCATCAAATGACAAATCGTACATTTCAGCAAAAGTTGTGGTATGCTGGCCTTGCTTGCTTTGCTCTGAAATTACGGAGGTTTTCAAATGAAGACTTGGCTCCATCGCATTCACTAAAGTCGATTTTCCGACTCCCGAATGCCCAGAAAACATACTGACTTTGCCGACCATCATTTCCTTCAGCTTATCAACGCCTTTATTTTCTGTTGATGAAATACGGAGACATTTATATCCAATTTCCTGATAAATATGCTGTAAATAAAGCTGATCGTCTAATGTTTGTTCTGTTAAAGTATCGATTTTATTAAAAACAAGAATCGCTTCAATTCCGTAAGCTTCGGCAGTAACCAAAAAACGATCTATAAAACTTGTAGTTGTTGGTGGATTATCGATTGTAACCAATAAAAAAACCTGATCGATATTCGAGGCAATAATATGAATCTGCTTAGACAGATTAACCGATTTGCGAACAATATAGTTTTTTCTTTCGTGGATATTATGAATCATTCCGGTCACAGCATCTGAAGTTTCCTCCAATTCATAATCAACAATATCGCCTACAGCAATTGGGTTGGTACTTTTTATACCTTTAATTCTAAATTTCCCTTTCATACGGCATTCCAAAAAATCTCCATTTTCAGATTTTACGGTGTACCAGCTTCCTGTAGATTTATAAACGGTTCCTGTCATTCTTTAATTTTAGATTGCAAATTTTAGATTTTAGATTGCTCTTTAACCTCAAAAAATAAAAGGCAAAATTACGTTTTTAGAATGGAACAACGCAATTTCGCCTTTTAAATTTGAAATCTAAGCTTTGGATTTCCGAATTTTACCAAACAATTTCGGCTAAAACGTCATTTTCTTTTACTTTTCCTAACTGAATCGTTTTCAAAGTTCTCGACACTTTTCCGGCTTTGGTTGTATAAATTTCCACCATAATTGTGGCCGGGCCGTCTTCGGTCAATGTCGTTTCGCCAAAGAAATCGGTTTTGATTTGATATTTTCCTTTTACTGCATTTCTTATCAAATATTGCTCTGGGCCGTAACCTTGTGTAAAATCTTTAGAAAATCTTCCGCCAATTTCTGTGTTGGTATGACTATAATAACATTCTTCGCCGGTTGGCTCAATTACATGCAAATCCAAATCAACATCCATTTGGTTCCAGTTCATGATAATTCTGATATCAACTGGCATTTTTGCCATATACTTTTTGTCTAATTTTCCTATTTTCAATCCAGGATGTTCGCTCATTAATCTGTTAATATCCATTAAAACAATATCTTCAACACCTTCATATTGTCCGCTCATTTCTCCGTAATAATTTACTTCAAGTGATTTTACTAATTCATCAAATGCCGCTTGATATTTTCCGGCATCTTCCAATGCTAAAGCATAATCTCTAAGACTTTGCGGTTCATGTTCTCTCCATTTTGCAACCTGTTTTGCGGTAAAAACAGCATCCTCATAATCTTTCCACTGACGCAAAGTATAAGTCAACGTTTTATAAAGTTGATGATTCTCTAAACCTAAATCGGCGATATTGCTAATAATCAGCAATGCTTTTTTAATGTCGCCTTGATTGTAGAAAAAGTGTGCCACATCAAAATAAAAACTCGGGTTTCTCTCTTGTGCTTTTCTCAATTCGAAATACAAGTCATATTGTTTTTCTTTTGATGCCGAAGCCAGCGCCTTTAAATACAATCTATCTGGATTCCAACTTTTTGTTTGAACAACACCACTATTTGAAGACTTCTTTTTCGTTGTGATAATAATAACTCCATTTACACCGCTGCTTCCATATGCAGAAATTCTAGCAGCATCTTTCACAACTTCTTCCGATTCAATATTATCTGACTTTATATCGGTCAATTCGCCATCGTAAAACTGACCATCAACTATAATTAAAGGTTTATTTGTATTTACTTGTATTACTTCATTGTTATTTGGCGACTGCGTTACTTGCAAGCCCGAAACTTTACCTTCGAGTGCCTGTGAAATATCTTTATTTTTTGAAGTCCCTTCTCCAAGAGCACCAACAACATCCGATTTTTTTTGAGTTCCATAGCCAACTACAACTGTTTCTTGAGGTTCTACAATCCTTTCATCTTTACTAATCACTTCACTCCCAACTTTTTTATCTTTTAATTCAGTGATTTTTGGCGTATCCTCAGTAATCTCCTGTGCTTTTGAAACAACTGGTGGAACAAATTTTACTTGATCAACTTTTGGTGCTTCCGTGTTATACACATTATTGTCTTCTTGAATTACTGTTGTAGCCGTTCCCGCACCAACAGGCTCATCAATTGTAAGTGTCGCATCTGGATCTCCTTTTATAGTTTCACCAGCGTGAGTATTTATATCACCATCTCTATATGCAACACTTGTTGGTGCTGGAGCTGATCTTTTATATTTATACTTCGATGCAATTTTCTGCCCATTGTATTTAACGTTCTTTTTCCACCAAACATTTAATCCGTTAAAATAACCCTCAATACTTTCCCAATTATTTTTTTGTTGTGCTAAAGTAGCATCGTGCTCTTGTTTTTTGATTTGATCAAATTCGGCGCGTAATTCTGCCGGTGGTAAAATATCATACATAATATAATCGCGAACATTTTCCAGAACAATCAAAGAAGTATTTTTTGTCACAATTCCGAATTTCTTTCCCAGAAGCTCAATTTCATCTGCATTTTTAGTGTATTGCAATTCAAGATTGGCAATTTTTTTCTGTGCCCAAAGTTTTTCAATATTTATATCCGAAGAATTTTGAACAGTCGCATCAAGCGTAATTTTCTTTTCTGAAACAACCTCATTATTATAGCCAAATAATAATGTAATTTCATTTTGTGGATTCAGCGAAATTCCTGAAAAACTGAAATTTCCAGAAACCGAAGTTCCTTCCATCGGAAATAAATCGGTCACAGTTAAATTCTCTTTTATGCCAAGAAACTTCAAACTTGTATTGGTCAATTTATCCAAAGCCGTTTCCGAATTTATCTGATTTAAATTGATAAAATTGCCACCCGTTTTCACTGAAGAAAAATTCAGAAAAGCAAAATCTGCCGAAACTGAAGATGTAATGGTGTAAATTGGCTTTTTTGTTTTTGGAAGAACATTTTCGCTCAAAGACGATAATCCGTCAGAAAAGAACAAATATTCATCTTGATTTTCAAAATTGATTTGCGAAAAACGAGTTCCACCATCGTATTTTGTTTTTTCTAAAACCATTTTTAGCTCAGACCAATTTCCATTTGAAACCACAAAATCTTTTTGTTTTTCGAAAGTATAATTCAAAAAGTACAAAGTCACTTTTGTGTTTTTTATTTTCTGAAAATAAGCATCCAACAAATCCAATTCTTTTTTCAAATCGCGCGTTTGACAGCTCAAAGAATTATCCCAAATCAAACCTATTGTATTTGGAGTTTTCTTCGCCATTTTGTTTCCATCAACAAAAGTATTTCCATAAAAATAATACTGCCCGCCAACATTCTGCATCACGACACTTGGAATATCTTGCCGAATCGGAATTTTAAAAAGTAATTTTTCAGAAGGCTGATAGTTTTCTTTCTTTTCAGAAGCTTCAAAAGATTGATTCCATTTTGAAAAAACAATTTCTTTTTCAGATTCTCCTGAAACAATTGGTTTTGCCACAGCGCCTAAAACCGAAACATTGATTTCAAATTTATCCAGCTTTTTTGGATAACGGCTCAAAAGCTGATATACCAAATTATCTTTATCTGAAGCTGAAAGTTCTTCTTCATAGCCAATAACTACGATTCTTTCTCCATTTGGCATTAACGGATAAATTCTGGTTTTAAAATTATTTCCATCGACTTTTTCCAATAATCCCGGATCAACACGACGGTGCTCGATGGCTTCAAAAACTTGTTTCCCTTTATTTTTGTTTACTGGAACAGCTTCTCTCAATTTCCCATTAATATCAATTGCATATCTGGAAACAGAAACATTTTCAGGTAACGGAAAAATAAGTTCTGCTTCCATTTGGCGTGTTCCCGAATTAAAAAAATGCATCTCAGCAGCAGTATATGCAATATTGCCTACAATTTTCACATTAACTTTGAGCTGACTCATTCTGACTTTCTCAGCATCATCGCCTTTGACCGTCAATTCTGGACTTTGCGCAAAATTTTTTGTTCCGATAAACAACAAGAAGAAAAGCAATAGATTCCAATTCATTTGACAAATACGCGCCGCAAACGAAAACAATTTTAATTTCATGATACAAAAATTAAGGTTCATATTGTCATAGAGAACAAAAAACAACAAAAGGTTGGGAAGATAATTATTTTATTTTTATCTGTTTAATCTGAATCCAACATAAGTTTATCTTACTGACCTTATGAACCATATCAAAAATCAAATTATTTAATTATATTCAGCAAGTAAATAATAGTAAAATGATATCAAAAACAAAATGCGCTGTAACAGCTTTATTGGCAATCTTTCTTGTTTCTAACGAATTGAAAGCACAAATAAAAGCAATCAATATAGAAAGCATGTATATTGCAAATCCACCCGTGACGACAAACAGCCACGCATCAACTTTAGTGGAATACAAACCAAATGAGATCTTAGCCGCTTGGTTTGGAGGAAAACACGAAGGGGCAAAAGATGTGGGAATTTATATTTCAGCTTATAAAGACAAAAAATGGTCGGCACCAAAAGAATTGATTCAGCCCCTAATAAAAGGTGCAGATACATTGCCTTGCTGGAATCCGGTTCTTTTTAAAGCTAAAAGCCAGAATTTGTATTTGTTTTACAAAGTAGGAAAAAATCCAAGAGAATGGTTTGGCGCTATGATTGTTTCAAAAGATAACGGAACAACTTGGGGAGAACCAAAATACTTTCCAGAAGGAATTTACGGACCAATTCGTAATAAACCAATTGAAACGACTCCGGGCGTAATTTTATGCGGAAGCAGTACAGAAAGCGTTAATACTGATGAATGGAGAATTCATGTTGAAGAATACACAGAAGCAACTGATTCTTGGAAGAAAATAACGGTAGAAAACAATCAGAACTTTAATGTCATTCAGCCGACATTTTTAATTCATAGTGCGACAGATATTCAGATGTTATCCCGAAGCAAACACAATAAAGTAGTTTCAAGCTGGTCTGGAGATAACGGTAAAAGCTGGATTAGAACCAATACAATCAATGTGATCAACTCCAATTCAGGAATAGATGCTTTAACCATAAATAAAAACCTTTTTTTATTGGTAAACAATCCATTACCGCAAGGAAAAGACTGGTTTAACGGAAGAAATATTTTGGACGTAGAATATTCAAAAGATGGATTGAACTGGAAAAAATTATTTGATCTAGAAAAACAGGAAAAAGGCGAATTCAGTTACCCGGCAATCATTCAAACTACCGATAAAAAAATACATATTTTATATACTTACGACAGAAAGTACATCAAACATACCACATTCGATTTGAATTAATCAGTATAATATAAGAGTTCTTAAATCGTATTCGTCTTAATGCGCAGTGTAAAATCTGCGAGCAATTAATTTTTCTAGCAGATTTGCACATTTGCAGATTTCTTCTCCATTTAAAACTAGATCAATATACTAAAAATCAAACAATTATTGATACAAAAAAAATCTCCACCACTTCTTACTTAAGCGATGGAGATTTTACAAAAAACAATCTAATGTAAATTATGCTATAAGAAAACTTAAAAACAAAGTTCAAAAGATTCTAAACCAACTTATATCATAATTATATTTTTAAGAAAATTATGCGTTGAAAATTTTCTCTTGGTGACCAATACTTTCTTGGTGAATTGCTTTGAATAATTTCAAAACAAACTCTTCCGTAAGACCTTTTTTCTCACCTTCCAAAATCATTTTTCCTAAGATTTCGTTCCAACGGTTATTTTGAAGAATTGCAACGTTTGCATCTTTTTTCACTTGACCAATTTCGTCAGCAACTTTCATACGTTTTCCTAACAATTCTAACAAGTTACCATCAAGAACGTCGATGTTGGCTCTTAATTTTTTCATTTTTTGGCTGTACTCATCTGTAGTATCATCCGTTTTTCTGATAGTCAAATCTTTGATAATTTGCTTCAAAGCATCTGGAGTTACTTGCTGCGCAGCATCAGACCAAGCGTTGTCTGGATCGTAGTGCGTTTCGATAATCATACCATCGTAATTCAAGTCTAAAGCTTCTTGAGTTACTTCGAAAATCATATTACGGTTTCCTGTAATGTGAGACGGATCGATGATTAATGGCAAATCAGGGAATTTGTTTTGCAATTCGATAGCAATTTGCCATTCTGGAATGTTTCTGTATTTAGTTTTTTCGTAAGTAGAGAAACCTCTATGAATAACACCTAATTTCTCGATTCCCGCCATGTGTAAACGCTCAACACCACCTAACCATAAAGCTAAATCTGGGTTTACAGGGTTTTTCACCAAAACAATTTTATCAGTTCCTTTTAACGTATCAGCAATTTCTTGAACTGCGAAAGGGTTTGCAGTCGTACGCGCTCCAACCCATAATACGTCGATATCGTGTTCTAAAGCTAGTTTACAGTGAGCCGCAGTTGCAACTTCAGTACCCATTAATAAACCAGTTTCAGCTTTAGCTTTTTGCAACCATTTTAATCCAATTTCACCAACACCTTCAAATCCTCCCGGACGAGTTCTTGGTTTCCAGATTCCAGCTCTGAAAACACTAACTTTTGAATCTTTTAATTCGTGAGCAATTTTCAAAACCTGATCTTCAGTTTCTGCACTACAAGGTCCAGCTATCACAAGTGGGTGATTTAAATTGAAATCCTCTAACCACTTTCTCATTTCTTTTTTATTTTCCATCGTTTTTATAGTTTACTTTTTTATAGTTATTCCGTTTAATATTTCTCTAATTTTATTTACGCTTTCCATTTCTTCAAAAATGGCATCGTAATTGTCGTCTGCCAGCAAATCTCTAAACTGAGTCAAATTTGCAATATAACCTTCTAAGGTTTCCAGAACGTATTCTTTGTTTTGTTTAAAAATTGGTGTCCACATTGCTGGTGAACTTTTTGCTAAACGAACGGTACTTTCAAATCCACTTCCCGCCATATCAAAAATATCTTGTTCGTCTTTTTCTTTTATCATTACTGTTTTTCCTAGCATAAACGAACTGATGTGCGATAAATGCGAAACGTAAGCAATGTGTTTATCGTGCGAAACGGGATCCATATATCGGATTCTCATTCCTATTTCGCTGAAAAGCTGCAACGCTTTTTCCTGCAATTTGAAAGCGGTTTTTTCCACTTCACAAATAATGTTTGTTTTTCCGTTAAACAAACCTTTTATTGCTGCTGAAGGTCCAGAAAACTCTGTTCCTGCAATTGGGTGCGTGGCAATAAAATTTCTTCTTTTCGGATGATTCGCCACCACATCGCAAATTGGCTTTTTGGTCGATCCTACTTCAAAAACAATTGTCTTGTCTCCAACTGCATCCAGAACTTTAGGCAAAACTGTCAGCGCAATATCTACCGGAACCGAAACGATTACAAAATCTGCTTTTTGTAAATCTTCGAAGCTTCCCGCCTCATCAATAACTCCAAGATCAATTGCTTCCTGCAAATGTTTTTCGTTATTATCAATTCCGAAAATAGTCGCATTCGGATGCTTCTCTTTGATGTCCAACACCATCGAACCGCCTATTAACCCTATTCCTATTACGTATACTTTCATAATTTTTTAAAATTCCAAGCTTTAAAATCCAAATTCCAAATCTTACTTTTCGATTTGTCACCCTGAGCGATCCCGAGGCTTCGGGAGAAGGGCGCTCCAATTGGCACGGGGCTTCGACTCCGCTCAGCCTGACAATCTGGATAAAAATCTTAATACTTAATTCTAAAGTCTTAATACCTAAAACCTATCTATCGCTTCTTGTACTTTTTCTTCTTTTACACACAATGAGAATCTGATATAACCTTCGCCGTTGCTTCCGAAAATCGTTCCCGGTGTAATGAAAATATGTTTCTCATATAATATTTCGTCAATGAACTTTTCTGCCGATTCTATTCCTTCTGGAAGTTTTGCCCAGACAAAAAGCCCAACTCCTTCTTTATATACTTTACAGTTTAACTTTTCTGCCAACTTTTCCGTTAACTCTCTTCGGCGTCTGTAAATTTTATTTTGATCTTCAAACCACGATTTATCACATTTTAAAGCTGCGATAGCTCCTTTCTGAATTCCGTAATACATCCCGCTGTCCATGTTGCTTTTTACTTTTAGGACTGCATCGATAATTTCAGGATTTCCTAAAACCATTCCGACTCTCCAGCCAGCCATGTTGAATGTTTTACTTAATGAATTCAATTCTAAAGCCACATCTTTCGCTCCTTCAACTTGCAATAAACTCATCGGATTATCATTCAAAACAAAACTATACGGATTATCGTTGATCAATAATATATTGTGTTTTTTAGCAAAAGCAATCAATTTTTCAAATAACGCTAAACTCCCTCTCGCTCCTGTTGGCATGTGCGGATAACCCAGCCACATAATTTTCACTTTCGAAAGGTCTAATTTTTCAAGAGCTTCAAAATCCGGTTCCCATCCATTTTCTTCTTTCAAGTCATAATAAACTGGAACTGCCTGAACCAAATTGGTTACCGAAGTATAAGTCGGGTAACCTGGATTCGGAATTAAAACATGATCGCCTTCATTTAAAAATGCCAACGAAATATGCATAATTCCTTCTTTTGAACCCATCAGAGGCAAAATCTCATTAATCGGATTTACTTCAACACCAAACTGATCACGATAGAAATCCGCCATCGCCTGTCTCATTTCTGGCAATCCCTGATAGCTTTGATAGCCATGCCCGTTTTCATCTTGAATTGCCGCAGCGACTGCTTCAATTACTGCTTTTGACGGACTCAAATCAGGGCTTCCAATTCCCATGTTGATGATCGGTTTTCCTTCAGACATCAACTGACGAACTTCTCTTAGTTTTGATGAAAAGTAGTATTCTTCAACTGTGTCTAATCGTTTTGCTGTTGTAATCATTTTTTTTAATTTTTGCTGTATGCTTTAAGCTTTAGGCTATATGTTTTTTATTTTTGACTTTAAGACTTTCGACTTTATAACTTTACGACTCGCTTAAAGGTTTTGTATTCTTATATTCTCCCAACACTTTAAAATACTCAGCCATAATGTTTAATAACGTTTTGGCTTTTGCAAAATCTTCGTATTTCTCAAATGTTACATCTACGAAGAATGAATATTTCCAAGGTGTTTCAATTTTTGGAAGCGACTGGATTTTTGTCAAATTCAGTTTGCAGTCGCTCATTACATTTAAAACCGCTGCCAAGCTTCCTCTTTTATGATCCAATTCAAATTTTACAGATGCTCTGTTGATTTCGCTTTCTGGCAAAAATGAATTTTGCTTTTTGATGATTACGAAACGAGTCATATTGTTTTTGATCGTTTGAATCGATGATGCAATAATATCCAGATCATACATTTCAGAAGCGGTTACACTTGCAATTGCTGCAATTCCCGTTAACTGTTTTTCTTGAATTCTTCTTGCTGTTTCAGCCGTATCTTTATCCTCAACCAATTTGATATTTGGATATTGTTTCAAAAAATCCATACACTGCAAAAGTGCCATCGGGTGCGAATGAACTTCTTTGATATCTTCAATTTTTTGGCCTTTTAAAGCCATCAAATTCTGCTGAATGTTTAAATAATGCTCTCCAATTATGTGTAAATTATTCTTGTCAATCAAAGCATAATTCGGAATAATTGGCCCTGCAATTGAATTTTCGATCGCCATAACGGCCTGATCAGATTTTCCGGCAATAAGGCTGTCGATCAATTCTTCAAAAGATAAACATTCATCAATATCCACATTTTCAGAGAAATACTCTTTCACAACCTGATGATGAAATGATCCTTTTATACCTTGTATTGCAATTTTCGTTGTCATATAGTCAAAAAAAAATCCTGATTTGCATCAGGATTGTATATTAGTTTTATTTGTCTTAAAATTTTTCTCAAATAACCATAGCACAATCCTGACTTCTACTAAAGAAGAAATAAAAATTGTTGCTAAAATAAAAACGGTTACTTGGCATTTTGTTTGTGTTTTGTTTTAAATTCTCTGCGAATGTATAAATTATTTTTAGCGCACCAAAAAAAAGATTGCATTTTATGAAACAAAAAAGGATTTCTTAACAAATTTAGCAGGTTTTGTATGATAATATAAAAATATCGGCTTAAAATAAGAATATTAAAACGAGGTTCTAAGGTTCTGAGGTGCTAAGGTTTTTTCGCCACGAATTTAACTCAAATCTTTGTGGTTTCGTGAATTCGTGGCTATTTCACCTCTAAAACAATCCAGAAACTGGTCTATTCGTAATGCCTATTTTAGAATAATCAAAATCCATTTTTTGTTTTAATAATGAGGCGTACACACTTCTAAAATCAATTTCGTATTTTAAATCGCCATTGTCTAGGTCTGCTAAATTTGGATTTTTCCCTAAAATGGTTCCTTTATTATTTCCTCCAATAATAAACATTGGCGCAGCGGTTCCGTGATCGGTTCCGTTTCCGTTGTCTTTTACCCTTCGTCCAAATTCTGAGAAAACTACTATCGTTACGTTTTGCAGTAATTGTGCTTGTTTTAAATCGCTGTAAAAACTGTATAACGCATCATTTAACTCTCCCAATCTTTTTTCGTGAATGGCAAGCTGATTGTCGTGCGTGTCAAAACCACCTAGAGAAGTATAATAAACTTTCGAGTTTAAGTTTCCTTTTATCAATCTTGAAATCCATTCTAGGTTTTTAGATAATTCTGTTTTCGGATAACTTATTTCGTTTTTCGATTTAGCTAATGCTTTCTGGATTTCATCTGAACCCTCTGTTACCGAATTGGCAATTTTTCGAACAAAATCTAAATGCGGATTCTGCGACAAAGTCACATTCTCTTCTTTTGACTTCACCTTAAATCGATCTGGATCTTTTATCGTAATAAAATTAGGTTCAACACCTTTTAAAGCCAAATTGTCAATCGAATCCAAATTTATACCAGCTGTTGCTTGATGTCCGTTGCATTGCAAATCCAGAAACCTTCCTAACCAGCCTTCATTAATATATTTATTAGAATCGGTTGCGGTCTGCCAGATTTCCTGACTTCTAAAATGCGAACGAATTGGTTCTGGATAACCCACATTCTGAATTACGGTCAAATCTCCGTTTTGTTGCATTTGGGCAAAATCTTTTAACGAAGGATGAAATGCCATTCCTTTATTTTTTCCGATAACCAAATCTTTATTTAATGCAATTTTCGTTCGGTAATCATAATACAATGGATCATCATACGGAATAAAAGTATTCAAACCGTCGTTTCCTCCGTTCAATTGTACAAAAACGATGCATTGTTCGCCAACTACTAAATTGGTTTGCAAACTAAAAGCGTGTAAAAAATCAGGAAGAACAAGCATTCCACCTGTAAAAGTTCCTGTCAATGTTAGAAAATTCCTTCTGTTCATGATTCCTTATTTTCTAAATTAATTGATATTCGGGCAATTTTGTAATGTAATTAAACAATCGAATTACAGCGAAATTGGCGTGTTCTTCTTTTGGGTCAAAATCGTATTTGAGTAAATTTTCCATGTCTTTTTGCATCGAATCATTCACATCAAATAATAATCGGTTTGACAATTCAGTAATGATAGTTTTGTTATTTCCATCGGAATCAAAATCGATTTTCACATCAATTTTGTCGAATTCTAGTTTTGGCTTCTCATCTTCTCCCGTCATTGTGTTCAATACTTTCTTTGAAATACTTCTTCCACTGCAAAGCAAATCAGATGTGTTATTTCGCTGTAAATAAATTTGAGAAGTCAGCCACGAGTTCCCTCCGTCCCAGCCTTTTACATTTACTTGATTGTATAAATCCATTCCTTGTTGCCGAAGAAAAAGCGCTATCATCGCGTCATCAAAATCTTTTACTTCTAATTCTTCAATCAACTGAATGATATACACTAATGGATTTTTGATTTTGTTTCCCGAATTCTCTTTGGCATATTCTTCGGTAAAAATTTTTGTTAGCAAAGGTTGAATCTCGAAGTTTTTCTTTCGGAAATAATCGCCATAATAAGTCACCAAATCCTCGGGCGGATTATCATAAATAAACCATTTCAGAATTTTTCGAGTAATGAGATAAGGCGTATTTTTCTGTTCGAAAATGATATCAACAAGATCATCTGCTTTCCAGTTTCCGGTTTTCCCGAAATAGGTTTTATCACTGTTATCTTCCGGAATTTTTCTATAAACACCTCCGTCATCGCCATAATTTAAACCTGCGAGTGCTTTTGCGCCTTCTTTGATATCATTTTCAGAATAATTGCCGATTCCGATAGTAAATAACTCCAACAATTCCCGACTTAAATTCTCGTTGTATTTGCCTTTTTTATTATCGACATTGTCTAAATACTTTATCATCGCATTTGATTTTACGATTTGCTTGGTTAACTCTTTGAAGTTTCCAAAAGCATGTTCGCGCAAAATCATATTGTGCTGATAAATCCAGTAATTGACTTTTACTTTTTGCGAAGTTGAAACGAAATGATTGTGCCAAAAAACGACCATATTTTCGCGAAGCGGAAATTCATCTGTTCGCATTTTATTAATCCACCATCGTCTTAATTCGATGCCTGAATAAATTTCTTTTTTCAGAATTTTCTTTTTAGCATCAGAATCAGCATCTTTTATGGCTTGCTTAAATTCTTTTAATTCGATAAGTGTTTTGGGATCATCTTCTAAAAAAGCAGGAAGCTGTTTATCGAATTTTGAATCATAGGAATGTTTTAGAAATTTCTCTAATCCTAGTTTTTCAATTTTATCAGATTCTTTTCCAGAAAAACCCAATCGCAGTGACCAAAGATTGCTTTTTTTCATAATTCAGAAATTATTACAATAAGACTTGACTTTCTCTTAAAGGTTTAATTTAGAGAAAGTTTCTGAGTTACTTAGTTATTGAGATGGTAAGTTTTAAAAAATCTTTGGTAATAATTAGAACGGGGAATTTTTAGGGATATTGTTTTAGCAATATTGAACAACCATAATCGAATATAGCCCGTGACTTCAACCACGGGAACACAAAGCATTACTCTAATCCGTTTCCCGTGGTTGAAACCACGGGCTATGCTTAAACAGCATTTTTAAAACTATAGAAAAAGCAATATTCTAATTTTGCATTACATGCCTAATTCTATTTTTTGTTCTCTAAATTCTCTTTATAACTTTTTGATTTTTCTCTTATCAATTTAGAAGAAAAAGGAATACCTGAGTTTAATCTTTGTTTATGCGACAAACAATTTTTACTCTCTTTTTTATGTTGATATTTTGTTGGCAATTCATCCAAACTTGCTTTAGTAAATTTCCAACCATATTTACTTAAAGCTAAAAACAGTTGTCTATTAATATAAGAATCAAGTTCATCAGAGTACTTATATAAATTAGTATAAATGAAAGATGATATCCAACCATCATGAATATTAATTACTTTCTTTAGGAGTGAAAAAACGGTATGATCTACTTTTCTTCCATTACAAACATCTCTAATTTTCGATTTTAACCTATTAAAATTAGCTAAAGAAGGATAAATTTGCTTTCCATCAAAAGTTACTGAAAGGAAAGTCAAAAAATCAACATCAATCTTTAGGATTTTAGTTTTTTCACCTTCCTCTAAACTATGAATATCTAATTTTAACTCTTTTAAAATTTTGCAACAATCCTCATAAGCTTTCTCACATTCTTCTTTAGTTTTACAAAGAATTACAAAATCATCCGCATAACGAACTAATTTATAATCTCTTTCAATAAGAAATTGATCAAAAGGCGAAAGGAATATGTTAGAGAATAATGGTGACAAAGGACTGCCTTGTGGAATACCTTTATCTACATCTTTAAAATTGGATCTTTTTTCAACATCAAAATCATCTAATCCTCCTAATTCCTGATTAAGTGCTTTATCCAATAACTTATTAATAGAATCATCTTGAAGCTTTGGATAAATATAATTATTCAATAAATCCTCCTTATTAACCTTTCCAAAAAAATTTATTAAATCTGCTTCTAAAGAATATATGTAACCATTTTTATAATGCTCGATGATTTTGAAAATTGCATCTTTCGTTCCAAGACCTTTTTGATAGGCAAAACTAAAACCATTGCTTTTTTCTAGTAATTCTTTAAATACTTCTTCAAGTTCTACAGCAATAGATTTTAATACAACCCTATCTGAGATCTCAGGAATTTGTAATGGTCTAAATTTTCCATTATTTTTCGGAATTAATACAGCTCTGTTGGGTGAGAAAAAGTATTTTCCTTTTAATAAGAGAGATGATATTGAAGCAATTTTATCATCTTTGTTTTTTTCAAAATCTTCTATTGTTTCTTTAGAAATACCATGAGAAGATTTATTAGTTTTATCTAAATTATCCCAAGCTTTTTTTAAAGATTCGACTGAAGATATTTTTTCCAATAATGTTTTTGACATGTAGTAATTTGATTGTAAAGACCCTTAGAATAACAATTTGTTAGTATGACAGACTCCACAAAATGAGCGCAGAACCCTTTAATGAAATGAATAGCCAAACAACTAATGAAGTTCGAACTAACACTTTGGAAAGGTGTTCTTGGGCAATCCTGACGAAAGATTGAAGAGACAATCTAAAGTCGAACGCTAACTTAAATCGAAATCTAAGCTGGAATTCTTGAGCGTTAAAGACTGCATTTTTTTGGTTTGCTGGGTTTTCTCCAGTTCTGAATTCGATAGTGTATCCATAGTTTTCAAAATTAAGGTTTTTTCCGATATACGAAAGTTTTTTCGAAATTTCGCATGCTTTTTTAAATCCGCAGCTTTCTGCCTGTCCGCCTCACTAAATAAATAGCTTGGTGCCAATGTTTCTATAGGTTTCTGTCTGTCATACACAATGGCATCAAACGAGATAGACACAGAACCCTTTAATGAAATGAATAGCCAAACAACTAATGAAGTTCTAACTAACACTTTGGAAAGGTGTTCTTGGGCAATCCTGACGAAAGATTGAAGAGACAATCTAAAGTCGAACCAAATTAATTCAAAGAACTAAATTTTAAATTAGTTAAGTTTTTCTCTTAAATATTTTAAAAGAAAAACTTAACTATATATTTTGTAAAAAAAGAATTAAGACCCACACATCTCACAATCCTCAGGATCTGCCGCTTGTGCTTTTAAAAGCATTGCTTTGTAATCCTCAACACTGATTGATTCCGTTTCTTGAACTAAAGATGGAGTTTCTTCTTTTTTATCGTTGTTTAATGTGAATTTAATCGCATCTACAGCCGCTTTTGTTCTTAAGTAGTACATTCCTGTTTTTAAACCAGATTGCCAAGCGTAGAAGTGCATTGACGTTAGTTTAGAATAGTTTGCATCTTGCATGAACAAATTCAACGATTGAGACTGGTCAATAAAATATCCTCTTTGGCGAGACATATCAATAATATCTTTCATCGACATTTCCCAAACTGTTTTGTAAAGATCTTTCAAGTCTTGCGGAATAATATCTATATTTTGGACAGAACCATTATGACGCATAATTTCCTGTTTCAATGACTCGTTCCATAAACCTAGTTTTACCAAGTCTTCAAGTAAATGTTTGTTTACTACGATGAATTCTCCAGACAATACACGACGTGTGTAAATGTTTGATGTATATGGTTCGAAAGCTTCGTTGTTTCCAAGAATCTGAGAAGTTGAAGCAGTCGGCATTGGCGCAACTAATAATGAGTTACGAACTCCGTGTTCCATCACTTCTTTTCTTAATGAAGCCCAGTCCCAACGGCCTGATAATTCCTCATCTTTCATTCCCCACATATTGTGTTGGAATTCTCCTTGTGACATTGGCGAACCTTCGAAAGTTGAATACGGTCCTTCTTCTTTTGCCATTTCCATAGAAGCGGTTACAGCAGCGAAATATAATGTTTCGAAAATCTCTTGGTTCAACGCTTTTGCTTCATCACTTGTAAAAGGCATACGAAGCATAATAAAAGCATCTGCTAAACCTTGCACACCTAAACCTACTGGACGGTGACGCATATTTGAATTTTCAGCTTCTTTTACTGGATAGTAGTTTCTGTCGATTACTTTGTTCAAGTTACGCGTTACACGTTTTGTAACATTGTAAAGTGCTTGGTGATCGAATTTTCCGTTTTCAATAAACATTGGCAATGAAATAGAAGCCAAGTTACAAACTGCAATTTCATCTTTAGAAGTAAACTCCATAATCTCTGTACACAAGTTCGAAGAACGAATTGTTCCTAAATTCTTGTGGTTCGATTTACGGTTTGCTGCATCTTTGTACAACATATATGGCGTTCCAGTCTCGATTTGTGACTCAAGGATTTTCTCCCATAATTCACGAGCACGGATTGTTTTTCTTCCTTTTCCTCTGAATTCATAATCTGTATATAAAGCTTCGAATTCATCTCCGTAAACATCATATAAACCTGGACATTCGTTAGGACACATTAAAGTCCATGTTGAATCTTCCTGAACACGTTTCATGAACAAATCTGAAGTCCACATAGCAAAGAATAAATCTCTTGCACGCATTTCTTCTTTTCCTGTATTTTTCTTTAAATCCAAGAATTCGAAAATATCAGCATGCCAAGTTTCGATGTAAATCGCAAAACTTCCTTTACGTTTTCCACCACCTTGATCTACGTAACGAGCTGTGTCATTGAAAACTCTCAACATTGGAACAATTCCGTTTGAAGTTCCGTTTGTACCGCGAATATAAGATCCTGTTGCACGAACGTTATGAATAGAAAGTCCGATTCCTCCCGCTGATTGTGAGATTTTTGCTGTTTGTTTTAATGTATCGTAAATACCATCAATACTATCATCTTGCATTGCCAAAAGGAAACAAGAAGACATTTGCGGTTTTGGCGTTCCTGCGTTGAACAACGTTGGCGTTGCGTGCGTAAAGAACTTTTTAGACATCAAATCGTAAGTTTCAATTACCGATTTTAAATCATCTAAGTGAATACCAACCGAAACACGCATCAACATGTGCTGCGGACGCTCCACGATTTTTCCGTTTATTTTAAGAAGATAAGAACGCTCTAAAGTTTTGAAACCAAAGTAATCGTAATTAAAATCTCTTGTATAAATAATGTGAGAATCTAAAAAAGCAGCATTTTCTTGAATTACTTTGTACACGTCATCTGCAATTAACGGTGCATCTTGTCCGTTTCTTGGATTTACGTAATTGTACATATCTTTCATCGTTTCAGAGAAAGATTTTTTAGTATTTGAATGTAGATTCGAAATTGCCACACGCGCTGCCAATTGAGCATAATCTGGATGCGCAATAGTCATAGAAGCCGCCGTTTCTGCTGCAAGATTATCTAGTTCAGAAGTAGAAACCCCATCATACAATCCTTCGATAACTCTCATGGCTACCTTCACTGGATCTACGAGCTCATTCAAGCCGTAACACAATTTTTTGATTCTTTCTGTAATCTTATCAAACATTACGGGCTCTCTGTGGCCATCTCTTTTTACTACATACATAAGCTTACTATTTATAGTTATTGAAAAAATGAAAGTACCTAGAGAACGAACTCCAGCACTTAAACATTGCGTGTTTTAAAATTAATTTTAGAGAATTGCGAAATTCTCAATAGTTACCCGTTTCAAATTCGGAAATCGAACTTAAATACGTCAAAAATTGCTATTGAATCTGCGATTTGGGAAAGAGATTCAACCTTAAAATATTCTGTTAATCTTTTTTCAGCATTTCTTGAAGAAGCAAATGCTAAAAGTTTTTTGTTGTCTAAAAATCTGCATCAAATGAAATTTTCTGAGCATCACTGTCTGTGTTCATCACACCAGATTTTTGATACTCTGCAACACGTTTTTCAAAGAAATTAGTTTTTCCTTGAAGAGAAATCATGTCCATGAAATCAAACGGATTCGCTGATCCATACACACGCTCGCAACCTAATTCTACTAATAATCTATCAGCAACAAATTCTAAATATTGCGTCATTAAAGTAGCGTTCATACCAATTAAACTCACCGGAAGCGATTCTGTAACAAATTGTCTTTCGATATCTAAGGCATCAACAATGATTTCTTTAATTCTGTCTTTTGGAACTTTGTTAACCAAGTGATGATTATGCAAGTGAACTGCAAAATCACAATGTACACCTTCGTCACGAGAAATCAACTCATTAGAGAATGTCAAACCTGGCATCAAACCACGTTTTTTCAACCAATAAATTGAACAGAAAGCTCCTGAGAAAAAGATTCCTTCAACGGCAGCAAAAGCAATAAGTCTTTCAGCAAATGAATCTGACTCGATCCATTTTAAAGCCCATTCTCCTTTTTTAGCAATTGCCGGGAATACTTCTAAAGCATTAAACAATTCTGTTTTTTCGGCTTCGTCTTTAACGTAAGTATCAATTAATAAAGAATAGGTTTCACTGTGAATGTTTTCCATCATGATTTGGAAACCATAGAAAAATTTAGCTTCAGCATATTGAACTTCGTTTACAAAGTTCTCAGCAAGATTTTCATTTACGATTCCGTCAGAAGCCGCAAAGAATGCTAAAATGTGCTTAATGAAATATCTTTCGTCATCATTAAGTTTATTATTCCAATCTGTCAAGTCTTGGTGCAAATCGATTTCTTCGGCAGTCCAGAAACTAGCTTCCATTTTTTTATACCATTCCCAAATATCATGGTGTTTGATAGGAAAGATAACGAAACGATTTTTATTTTCTTGTAAGATTGGCTCTATTTGCGACATGACAATATTGTTTAATTTTTATACTAAAATTTTGCTTTTTCAGTACACTACAAAGATTGTCAATTGTTGCCAAAAATAAAAGTCAAACTTATTCACAATCGGGAGTAGTTTTTAACAACAGCCCAAAAGCAGCAAACTTTTCAGACAATAATTAATTTATTGTAAATGAACATTTTAAAACCTTATTTTACCCCTTGAAGGGCTGTAAAATATAGACTTTTTGAAATAAAAAGCAAGAAATTTTTAATTGTTTTTAAAAGTTTTTTTGAGGCTCAAGCTTTGTTTTTTTGATTAAAACTCGAGCAATCCCAAGCACGGCGAATGACCGTTGTTTTATTAAGAATTTTTAAGTTCTTCGGCAACTTTTTCAAGCTCCAAATACCAATCTTCACCAAAGCGACGAATCAAAGCTTCTTTGACGAATTTGTAAACTGGAACTTCCAATTCTTTACCCAATGAACAGGCGTCATCACAAATATCCCATTTATCATAATTGACAGCGGCAAATTCAGTAAAGTCCTTTACACGAATTGGATATAAGTGGCAAGAAACTGGTTTTTTCCAATCAACGATTCCTTGATTGTAGGCTTGTTCGATGCCACAAAGCGCAGTTTTTCCATCAAAAATCACGTAAGCGCAATCTTTATTGTCAATAAGCGGCGTTTCAAGATCGCCGTCGGTTCCTTTTACCCAAGTTCCCTGCGCTTCAATGGCAGCAATACCTTCTTTTCTTAAAAAAGGTTTCACTTTTGGGTAGATTTCTTCTAAGATTTTAGTTTCAGCCTCATTCAAAGGCGCGCCCGCATCTCCATCAACACAACAAGCTCCTTTACAAGCAGACAAGTTGCACACAAATTCTTTCTCCAGAATATCTTCTGAAATAATAGTTTTACCTAACTGAAACATGATTCTAAAATACTGTAATTTATAAAGTGCAAAGATAGTCAAAGAAAGGAGATAAAATAGGATGAAAATTTAACCGCAAAGTTCGCAAGGGTTTACGCAATCCCGATAGCTATCGGGAGCAAAGTATTATTAGTTTTTTTATCCTTGCGAACCTTGCGTAATTCTTTGCGGATTTTTGTGGTTAAACCAGCTATTGTTACAAATATCACTTTTTTAACCTATAAAACATATTTTTATAACAAAAATACATCGTAACGAAAAAACACCTAACTTTATTAACTACTTTTGCAGCAGTTTTTTAAACCTTAAAAATCAAAATGATATGTTAGAAATCAATTTCAAAGAAATCATTACTGTTGGTATGGTGCTTTTTGCCGTAATCGATATTGTTGGCTCAATTCCGATTATTGTGAATTTAAGAGCGAAAGTTGGCCACATTGACTCTGAAAAAGCTTCAATTGTCGCAGGAGCCATTATGATTGTTTTTCTTTTTGTTGGGGAAGGTTTGCTGAACCTAATTGGCATTGATGTTCATTCATTTGCCGTTGCAGGATCTTTTGTTTTGTTTTTTCTTGCTTTAGAAATGATTCTAGGAATCCGAATTTATCGTGATGAAGAACCGGGATCAGCTTCTATCGTTCCTTTAGCATTTCCTCTTATTGCCGGAGCAGGAACTATGACTACTTTATTGTCGCTTCGATCTCAATTTCATACTATTAATATCATCATTGCTATTCTGCTGAATATCATCTTGGTTTACATTGTTTTAAAATCATCTAAAAAAATCGAAAATCTATTGGGAGAAAACGGACTTGGCGTAGTCCGCAAGACATTTGGCGTCATACTTTTAGCAATTGCTGTTAAATTATTCGCTGCTAATGTTAAAGGTTTGTTCGTCTAACATTTATTTTTATACTTTTACCCCATAAAATTTCTAAAAACAAAACTTTAAGCCATTTTTTTAAAGTTTTACTTTGATTATTTTAAACAAAAAAAACCAGATGAAAATTTTTACTTCAATATTAGTGCTTTTGGCATTAGCTTTAATTGTTTTTAATATTACGCTATTAGACTTCAAAAATCCATTTCAAGGGGATAGTATGGTAGCTTTTATTGGAATCGCAGCTTCTTTCTGCGCCGTATTGATTCTTTTGATTTTTAGAATATCCAAAAGAATTGAAGAAAAAATGAACGAAAACAGATAACATGTTTGATGTTCTAATTATTGGCGGAGGCGTATCAGGCATGTCTTGTGCTTTAGTCTTAGGCTCTGCAAAAAATAAAGCTTTTGTTACCGATAAAAAAATCGGAATTTTTACACATCAAAAGAATTCTTCGTTACAAGAAGCAATTTTCTACAATGCTTATGGCATTACACCAGGAAAATTAGGTTCTGAACTGCTTACAGAAAGCACACAGGATTTAGCGACAACTTACCCACACATTGTTCAGATTCCTAATGAAAAAGTAATAAAAATTGAGGGCAATTATCCTGAATTTACTGTTGTCACGAATAAAAACTCTTATAAAACAAAAAATATCGTTGTCGGAATTGGTTCTGCCAACACTTTTGACATTGAAGGTTTGACTCAATTTGTTGAACCTCATAAAAAAGCACTCCCAGAAAAACAGCGAATTCAGCTTAAAAACGAAGACCACAAAGTTGCTGATGGAATTTACGTAATTGGGACTTTAGCAGGCTGGAGAAGTCAATTAGCCATTGCTGCCGGAAGTGGTGCCGCAGTTGCCACAGATATTCTAACTTTATGGAATAATGGCATACAGACTCATTCGCACGATAGCATTCGATAAATAAAATTATTAAACCATATAAGTCATATAAGTTCATGTAAATTTATGCGCAAAGCATTAAATGAACTTATATGACTTATACGGTTTAATTTTCGTTTCTAATTATTTCACCGAAATAATCTGAGTTACTTTAATATGGTTTTCGTCTTCGTTTTTCCAGAATTCTCCTTTTACTGAAACTTCATCACCAATTTTTACTTGTTTGTAGTTTTGTGGTCCGCCCACATTTACAATACTGATTGTGGCAAAATACACTTCTTTCTGAGCTGTGTTGATTTTTGCAGTGTAACCGTCTTTTCCGCCTTCAATTGATTCTACTTTTCCTGAAACTGTTCTAGAAGTATCTTTCGCACCAGCACAAGAAATAATAAATGTCATCAAAACAAAAAGGAAACCTATTTTCTTTAAATTTTTCATATAATTGTTTTAGCCCGCAAAATACGTGATAATCATGCTAAATTTGCCAAGTTCTATTTTAAGTTAGTATTAAATTCTTTTCAAGATTTATGCCAATTGAACACAACTTCCAGCAATCACTTTTAAAATACCATCAAATTGTTTCCAAACTCTGATGTAACGAAAAGCACCATCAATAGCAAAATCTCCAAAAGCTCCTTTTAATGAAACCGTTACCGCAACAACTGCAACATTATCAATAATATTGATGTTTTGATCTAATGCTTCGAGGGTGTCAATTTTCATTTTTCCTGAGCGATACGAATCCAAATCAAATTCTTTTGTAATGGTGTTTCCATCTGGCAAATTGAAAAGCAAATCGTCGTGAAGGATTTTTTCTAAAGTTGAAACATCAGCTTTTTTAATTGCTGTCAAAAGTTCTATTTCGGCATTTACAACTTCTTCTATTGTCATCTTTGAACACTTTTAAGATTGTTTCTTCGGACTCAAAATTGATTTTATCATAGCGTCTTCTTTCAAGACCACATTGTAATAATATACTTCGCCAAATAATTGTCTTGCAAACTCTGCTGTAATATAGCGATTTACTAGAGCTTTGGTTTTATCCAATTTTAAATCCAAACCTGTTATTGCCACGTAGTTTTTGAACTTTTTGAAATAAACATCAGACGTTTTCATTTCTTCTAAAAATGAAGCAAAATTCAATCCAGCAAATGCTTTTCGGTTTTTATCCAATTCTTCAAAAACGAAATGTCCTACAATTCCGGTTTGCAACAAATAAGCAACATTTTCATTTCCGTGCTCTGCTTCCATCGGAACAAAAACATCAGGAACGATTCCTCCTCCGCCATAAACGATTTTTCCTTTTGGAGTTTTGAATTTTAAAGAATCTGCTACTTTAATGCTATCTTTTGCATAAAGCTCCCCCGATTTAATTCGAGATTCTGATTCTTTAAAATATTCTTCGTTTCCTTTTTTATAAGGCTTTTGAATCGATCTTCCTGTTGGCGTGTAATAACGCGCTACAGTTAATCTTACCGCTGATCCGTCATTGAAATCCATTTCACGCTGCACCAAACCTTTCCCGAAAGAACGGCGTCCAACAATAACACCGCGATCATTATCTTGAATAGCTCCAGCCAAAATTTCACTTGCCGAAGCACTGTTTTCGTTTATTAAAACATATACTTTTCCGGTTTCAAAACTTCCGGCTTTTGTGGCATATGTTTTTTCAGTTTCACCGTTTTTATTTTTTGTAAAAACAATCAATTGTTTGTCTTTCAAAAACTCATCGGCAATTGCTACGGCTTCTTCCATATAACCACCGCCATTGTCACGAAGGTCGATTACAAGCGATTGAATACCGCTTTGTTTCAATCTCGTTAAACCGGTTTTGAATTCTTTATACGTTGTTTCGGCAAATCGGTTGATTTTGATGTAACCGGTATTGTTTCCAAGTAAAACCGAAGCGTCAACACTTTTTATCGGAATAACATCTCTGCGTACTTTAAATTTCAGTTTCTTTTGTTCCGATTTTCTAAAAACAGTCAATTCAATTTCTGAACCTTGAAGTCCTTTTAATTTCGAAAACAAACTGTCTGAAGGCAATTTTCTTCCAAATAATTTCGTTTTCCCAGCAAATAAAATGCGATCTCCCGATTTAATTCCCGCTTTCGCTGAAGGTCCGTTTTCAATTGGTTTTATAATCGCAACTGAATCTTTATACATGTAAAAATTAATCCCGATCCCAACGAAATCGCCTTTCATGCTTTCGGCAACTTCGGCTTGTTCACTTGGTGGAATATAAACAGAATGCGGGTCTAATTTGGAAAGAATATTATCAACTGTAAGATTTACAATCGAATCTGTATTGATGCTGTCGACATATTCATTATTAATAAAATCGATCAGTTTGTTAAGTTTGGTTTTAGAATAATTTTTGGCCAAAAGCTGATCATCTGCGGGAGCATTCATCAAGCTTCCCAGCACAGTTCCAAGAGCAAAAGTCGCTCCGATCACAATTGGCAAATATTTAGAATTGAATTTCATTTACTCTTCTAAAACAGGAATATGTTCGACTTCAATACCTGCTTTTATTAAAAATTGAATTCCAGAATCATCACGATATCCATCTTTATACACCACTCTTTTTATTCCGGATTGATGTATCAATTTACTACATTCTTTGCAAGGCGAAAGCGTAATATACAACGTTGCGCCTTCACAAGATTGTGTTGACCGAGCTACTTTTAAAATTGCATTTGCCTCGGCATGAAGAACATCCCAACGGGTTAATCCTTCTTCATCTTCGCAACAATTTTCAAATCCCGATGGCGTTCCGTTATAGCCATCAGAAATAATCATTCGGTCTTTTACGATAATGGCGCCTACTTGCTTGCGTTTGCAGTACGAAAGCTGACTCCATTCTTTTGCAATTCTCAAATAAGCCTTATCGTATTTGTTTAATTTTTTTATCTCCATTTATTTTATCTGTTCCAAATTGGGCTTTCAACAATCATTGGAATCACAACTCCAACAATAAAAGCCGACATTACAAGCGCCCAATCGCGTTTTGAAAAACGAAATACCGTTTGCACTATATATGATAGTATCAAAGCTACGAAAACTACAACTAATTGTGCTGCTTCAATTCCTAACGCAAATTCCCCTAAAGGTAATAATTTTGAAGTTGCTGTACCACCTAAAATTGTTTTAAAATAATTTGAGAATCCAAGTCCGTGAATTAGTCCAAAAAACAATGTAACAATGAAAACCAAATTTACACCTTCGTTTTTAGTAGCTTTTCCAGCTGTAAACAAATGATATAAGGCGGTTATTAAAATCGTAATTGGAATTAGGAATTCAACAAGATTTACTTTTACTGCAATTATTCCGAAAACAGAAAGAATTAATGCTACAGTGTGACCGATGGTAAAAACAGAAACCAAGAGCAAAATTCGTTTCCAATCTTTAAAAGTGTAAGGAATCGTTAGTGCGATTAAAAAAAGAACGTGATCGTAGGCGTGGATATCTAAAACGTGTTTTAATCCTATCTGAAAATAAATCCAAAATTCTGACATAGGTGGCATTTCTATTAAATGATTAGGGGATGTAAACTTACGACTTATTTTGAAAATTTCGTGAAGTCCATCTTTAAAACAACGCAGAAAATTACGTTAAATTTTATGAGAAATTTAAAATCGTTAAATTAAAATAAGATTTATATTTGTGTTAATAAAACTTTATAATTATGTCATTTTCAGAATTATTTGATAGCGAATTCAAACAAAGAAACAAAGGGCACTTTTCAGCTATCGTTCGTGTAGCATTAGCAGACGGAGTTGTGTATCCAGAGGAAAAACAATTTTTAGACAAATTAGCTTCACGTTTAGAAATCACAGAGTCTGAATACGAGGAAATCCTAAGCGATCCTTTAAAATATCCTATCAACCCACCGTATTCTTATGTTCAACGCTTGGAACGTTTATACGATTTAACCCGAATGGTTCATGTTGACCACCAACTTGAAGATAAGCAAGAGGTATTATTAAAGAAAATAAGTGTTGCTTTAGGATTTACACCAAGCAATGTTGATTATATTATTGCAAAAGCATTGTCATTAGTTGACAAAAAAGTTGATGCAGATACTTTTATTTACGAAATGCAGCACATGCATAAATAATAGTTTATCAGTTTTCGGTCTCAGTTTGCAATTTTAACTTAATCGAAAATTGAAATAAATTTTAAATTATAAACCCGACAAGTTTTTAAAACCTGTCGGGTTTTATGTTTAGATTTTATACATTCAACTCAACCACAAACCGGACTGAAGTCCGGCCCTACAACATAGGCCGAGCTAAAGCTCTTTTCTAGTTCCGAAGGAACAAATTATATTGTAGAGCTGGACTTCAGTCCAGTTTAAAACCAATCGTTTTTTTTCAAAATTGAATTATACATTAATCCTTAATTAATTTCAAATTCAATTTTCCGTATTGATCTTGAGAATCATTTGCGGTAATCTCATACGTATAATTCCCTTTTTTCAGTGGTATTTCTCCAACATAATCAATAGGTTGTAAAGTATAGGTTTTGCCATCAATTTGCAATTCAACAAATGCGTAGCTATATGCTAACGAAAAAGTTTTATAACCTGACTTCTGTCCAGAATTTATATTCTCAAAATTCACATTACCACTTGAACTATTTACGATAATATTTTGAAAATTAAACTTACTGGCATTCGACAATCGGATTCTTACTTCAGACGAATCGTCATTAGAACAGCCAACTAAAGCAAAAACCAGAACAACCAAAACAAATATATTTTTCATAAGTCTATTTTATTTACATAGATATTGAAAATACAAAAAGGTTGCGTTTGCAAAATAGTGTTATTATTACACTTCCGCCATAAACTCTTCCGCTTTTTCGACCATGTTTTTGCTTCCGCAGAAAAACGGAACTCTTTGATGCAATTCTGTCGGCTGGATTTCCATGATTCTTCCAAAACCATCTGTTGCTTTTCCTCCTGCTTGTTCTGCAATAAACGCCATTGGATTGCATTCGTACAACAAACGTAATTTTCCTTTTGGCGCTTTTGAACTTGTCGGATAAATATAAATACCGCCTTTGATCATATTTCGATGAAAATCGGCAACCAAACTTCCTATATATCTTGAAGTATAAGGTCGATCTTCTTCTTCACGCTGGCAATATTTGATGTAATTTTTTACTCCTTGCGGAAAATGAACATAATTTCCTTCGTTTACCGAATAGATATTTCCATTTTCAGGAAACCTCATATTTGGGTGTGAAAGATAAAATGTACCAATTGCTGGATTTAGTGTAAATCCGTTTACGCCATGCCCAGTGGTATAAACCAACATCGTAGAAGTTCCATAAATTACATAGCCTGCTGCCACTTGATTGATTCCCGGTTGTAAAAAATCCTCGCTTGTTACCGGAGTTCCTATTGGCGTAATTCTTCTGAAAACAGAAAAAATTGTTCCCACAGAAACATTTACATCAATGTTTGAAGATCCGTCAAGCGGATCCATTAAGATCACGTACTTATTATTATGACTGTTGTCGCTCCCCTGAACAGTTATAAAATCGTCGTTTTCTTCAGAAGCAATACCACAGACAATCTCACGGTTTATTAACGTCTGGATAAATACTTCGTTTGCATAGACATCTAATTTTTGCTGGTCTTCTCCCTGAACATTCTGTTCGCCTGCGGCGCCGATGATGTCCACTAGTCCGGCTTGGTTTACTTTATAGTTGACAACTTTTGCCGCCAAACGTATAGAGTTGATAATACGGGAAAGCTCTCCCGACGAATACTGAAATGCTTTTTGGTTCTCAATAATAAACTCTCCCAGTGTTTTATTGCGTTCTTCCATTACTATATCGTTGTAGTTTTATTTTTAAGTCACAAATATCGTTTATTTTGTGAGAATGATTTAAAAATTATGTTGTTAGTTTGCTACTATTGTATATTTGCTAATTATCAGCAAAAAGTACCTAGTAAAAAAACGCTTTTTTAGCTAATAAACACTTAATAATACGAATATATGAATATTAGAAAAGGAAATCCTGAAGACATGAAATCGGTGTTAGGGCTAATTCAGGAGCTGGCGATATTCGAAAAAGAACCCGAAGCGGTCGTTGTTACAGAAGAAGATTTAGTTCGTGACGGTTTTGGCGAAAAACCATTATTTCATGTTTTTGTAGCAGAAATTGAAAACGAAGAAAAACAAAAAGAAATTGTTGGAATCGCGTTGTATTATTACCGCTATTCCACTTGGAAAGGAAAAACAATTCATCTTGAAGATTTGATTGTAAAAGAAAAAATGCGCGGTACCGGTTTAGGTTCTGCACTTTATGCTGAAATCATGAAACAAGGAAAAAGAGACAAGGTAAGACGAGTAGAATGGAATGTCTTGGATTGGAATACTCCAGCAGTTAAATTTTACGAGAATTCTGGCGCAAGAATTCTTGACGAATGGAGAGTCGTTCAAATGGATGAAGCAGGACTAAATTCATTTCTAGAAAAATTGTAAAAAATTATCGCCACAAATTTCCACAAATTAATTCGTGTTAATTCGTGGAATTAGTGGCAAAATAAACAAAGATTTCGCCCCAAACTGAAATCTAAAAACTAAAATCTATAAATTAATAATGAGAGTATTTAAATTTGGAGGAGCATCGGTAAAAGATGCGGATGGAATTAAAAACGTTTACGACGTTTTGCAAAAAGTGGGTTACGAAGATGTGATTTTGGTTGTTTCGGCAATGGGAAAAACCACAAATGCTCTTGAAGTTGTAATCAAAAATTATTTTGACAAATCGCCTGAGCTGAATTCTTCGGTACAGGAAATAAAAAAATATCACAACCAAATATTATTGGATTTATTTGAAGATGAAAATCACCAAGTTTTTGCAGCCGTAAACGAGCAATTTGCTGAACTTGAATATTTTTTAGCGCACAATAAATCACCAAATTACAACTTTGTTTATGATCAAATTGTAAGTTTTGGGGAATTGATTTCTACAAATATTTTAAGCCACTACATGAATTTCAGAGGAATTCAGACACAATGGCTTGATGTTCGTAATTTTATCAAAACGGATGCAAATTATAGAGATGCTGGTGTTGATTGGGAAATTACGCAACAAAATATCAGCAAAAATGTTCCAAGAAAACAACTAAATATCACACAAGGATTTTTAGGTGCTGACGAAAACAATTTTACTACAACTCTTGGTCGTGAAGGTTCTGATTATACTGCCGGAATTTTTGCTTATTGCTTAAATGCAGAAAGTGTTACCATCTGGAAAGATGTTCCTGGAGTTATGAATGCTGATCCGCGTTATTTTGAAAATGCAAGTTTGCTTAATCAAATTTCATATCGCGAAGCAATCGAATTAGCATTTTACGGTGCTACAGTAATTCACCCAAAAACATTACAGCCTTTACAGAAAAAAGAGATTCCGTTATACGTAAAATCATTTGTGAATCCTTTATTAAAAGGAACTTGTGTTTCAAAAGGTGTTGACTTGGAGCCACAATATCCATGTTTTATCGTAAAAAGAGAACAGCTTTTGATTTCGCTTTCATCAATTGATTTCTCTTTCATTATGGAAGAAAACATCAGCGAGATTTTTGGATTATTCCACGAATTTAAAATCAAAGTAAATTTGATTCAGAACTCTGCAATCAGTTTTTCTGTTTGTGTGGAAGATAAATTTGGAAATTTCAACGAATTGAATGCGATTCTTTCCAAAAAATTCAAAGTAGAATACAGCGAAAATGTAACACTTTACACGATTCGTCACTTTACAGAACAAGCTGCAGAAACGGTTGAAAAAGATAAAGAAGTTTTATTGAAACAAGTTAGCCGTGAAACTATGCAGATTGTGACAAAAGAATTAAACTAATTTAGCTTTTTGTAAAAGGTAATTATTCAATTCAAAATATATTTTTAGAAAGGCTTTACTTAATTGTAAAGCCTTTTTTAGTTTTTCCCTTTATTTAACTCACTAATAATCATTTTCAGATCTTCTATTTGCAGTTCATATTGTCTTATTATTTTTCTATAAAAATGAAGCGCTTCACTTTCCGTTTGGAGTTCTGTACTTATTAAATTTTCATAAACAGAATCTCCCACTCCTCTTCTCACTAATTCTTCAGGAGTAATCTTAAATACTTCACAGATTTTATTAAAATGAATAGTCCAAGAAGTACTTTCTCCTCTCTCCATTCTAGCGTAAGCTGACTGCGAAATATTTAAATGATCAGCAACCTCTTCTTGCGACATGTTTTTCGCTTTACGCAATGTTTTTAAATTATTTCCTACAATTCTATTCATAATTAACATTTTTACAAATATAAACATAGGAATTAATTTACAATTATTCAAATTTAGGTTTTTAATAACCGATTTTCGAATAATACAAATTCGAAAAGCAATATAATTTTACCATAAATAACTTATGTATTAACCAATTAATTTTTTAAAAAATGAAAAAATTAGAATTAATTCAAATGGAAAATGTAAATGGAGGTGAATTAAGACCTTTAGGAAAAAGAGATTATGGATGTGGAGCTTATGGCTTAGCCGCGGGTATTGCCGCAGGTTGTAATCCATTAGTTGGAGGCTTAACAACTCTTGGATGTTATTTGTTAACTTAAGAGCATAAAAATGAACAACAAAGTATTGATTCTAACATTGCTAGTAATCATTATTGGTTTAGGTTACAGATACCTAAATAAAAAATGAGGGCATCTAACTTATGAGACCTATCAACATATTAGTGCTTCATATAATTTAGAGTCAAAAATTAACTTTTGCTAATTAATGCTAAACTAGCCTCAAGCATATATTTTGCTTGAGGTTAGTATTAATTAATTTAAAAATAATTTTATGGGAAGATTAGGTATAACGGAAATAATTTTAATTGTTATTGTGCTTCTACTTTTTTTTGGCGGAAAAAAAATTCCAGAATTGATGAAAGGCCTAGGAGAAGGTCTCAAGGAATTTAAAAAAGCCTCAAAAAATGACAACGAAAAAAAAGAGAATTCTGTTAAATGATTTGAATGCGATTCTTTCCAAAAAATTCAAAGTAGAATACAGCGAAAATGTAACACTTTACACGATTCGCCACTTCACAGAACAAGCTGCAGAAACGGTTGAAAAAGATAAAGAAGTTTTATTGAAACAAGTAAGCCGCCAGACCATGCAGATTGTTACTAAAGAATTAAACTAATTTAGCTTTTTGTAAAAGGTAATTATTCAATTCAAAATATATTTTAGAAAAGGCTTCGCTTAAGAGTGGAGCCTTTTTAGTTTTTACCTTTATTTAAATGCTTAATTATCATTTTTAGATCTTCGATTTGTAATTCATATTGTTGAATTATTTTTCGATAAACTCTAAGCATAGCCATATCCGTTTGACGTTCGTTGTTTATCCAACCTTCATACGCAGAATCTCCAACTCCTTTCCTTACTAATTCTTCGGGAGTAATCTTAAATACTTCACAGATTTTATTAAAATGAATAGTCCAAGAAGTACTTTCTCCTCGCTCCATTCTTGCATAGGCAGACTGAGAAATTTTCAAATGATCTGCAACCTCTTCCTGCGACATGTTTTTTGATTTTCGCAGCATTTTTAAATTATCTCCTACGATTTTACTCATAATTAACCTTTTTAAACAAATATAAACATAAGAATTATTTTACAATTATTCGAATTTAGGTTTTTAATAACCGATTTTCGACTAAGGTTTTTCTTCATTGCACAATAAATTTGTAAGAAAGATAGATCAAATATTAACCAATAAATTTAAATTATTATGAAAAAATTAGAATTAATTCAAATGGAAAATCTGGAAGGTGGGGCAGATTCTGTTGATTGTGTAATTGCAGGAGCTGGACTAATTTTAGGCGCACTTACAATTGGAGCGGTAACTGGTGGAATCGGATTAGCAATGTGGGGAGCAGGAATGGGATTAAACATTGTTGGAATGATGAGAAGTTGTTAATTAATAATTTCATGGATAATTTCATGGATAATTTCATGGATAATTTCATGGATAATTTCATGGATAATTTCTTTTCGTCTATTTTAAATAATCATTTAATCTTTAATTAAATTCTTTTTAAAGAAAAAAAAACACTAAACAACTGATTTTAAACCAAAAAAAGGCCCTCAATATGGCATAAATTATTTGATATTAGTATATTAAAATAGACGATCAGAAATTATTATTATTTTTTGTAATCAACGTCTTTGTAACAAAGCAATTAAATTTAAAAAATGAAAAAACAGTATTTGATATTTATATGTGTTTTAGTAATACTACTACAGACATCGAACTATATTCTTTTTAAAGGTGATTTCATTTCTGTCATGATAACTACATCTGGCATTTTACTTATTTTATTAGCAACTTATAAAATAAAAAAATAACATTTTTACATCGGGATGTATATCTAATCCTACAAATTATTTATATGACATTTTCTGAATTTAAATTAAAAGAATTAACATCCAACTATCACTACATTATAGTTTCTAACCTTACAAAAACAAAAACTTTAATAATAATTGAAAAGAGCTCAATATACTATTATTAGATACCCATTTTCAAAATGGTTCATACTTTCTATTATTACAATTATAATAGCTGAATTTTTTAAAAATGCAATTCATTTTGACAAACTATTTTATAACTCTCTTACTGAACAACTGACTTCAAAACAAATTTATACATATTTTGAATTTCAAAAAAAATGGGAATGGCTAAGTTATATCTTTCTTCCAATTTTGTTATTAATCAAAACTTCTATAAGTGCAACTATACTTTATATTGGTTTATTTTTCTTCAATAAAGATTTAAAGTTTAGTATTATTTTAAACTTTGTCATAAAAGCAGAGTTTATTTTTTTATTAGTTCCAATTTTTAAAGTTATTTGGTTTACTTTTTTTCAAATAAACTACGATTTAAATGACGTTCAAAATTTTTATCCCATTTCAGCTTTAAATATTATTGGGTATAGAGGATTGGAGTCGTGGCTTATTTATCCTTTTCAAGTTCTTAATTTATTTGAACTTTTCTATATAATCTATCTTGGAAATCAAATTGGTAAACTAACCAATACAAATACTGATTATGGCTTAAAAATCGTTGCATTAAGTTACGTTCCGACTCTTTTTTTGTGGGTAGTTACAGTAATGTTTTTTACACTTAATTATTCATAAAATGTCAACATTCAAAAAAAGACTTTTCATAATCAATTACTTTTATTATAATACAAAGTTATTCCGAACCTTCTCCGGAATTTTTACAATGCCAATTACGATCATAATAACGCTATTAAAAGAACCAAAAAAAGAATGAAAAAATCGCTCAAAATTATATTTACGTCATTGTTTATAGGAATTTTTCTTTTTTTAAGTAATAAAATAATCTACAAAATAAATTATAAAAAGCAAATTGAACAGAATACCAAAAGCATACCTAAACTCTCTTATCTAAACATAAATGGAGAAAACTTCACTAATGAAAACTTAAAAAAAGTCACTCCTGTAATATTTATTTACTTCAGTACAGATTGTAATTACTGTAATGAAGAAGCACAAATAATAAATAAAAACATTAAAATCTTAAAAGACATTCAAATCATTTTTGTATCATGTGAAAATATTAATCTAATAAAAAAGTTTGCTCAATACAATCACCTAAATAATTATGATAATATTCATTTTCTATATGACGGAAAAGCAAGTTTCGCTCCTACTTTTGATGTAAATTCAATTCCATGTATAGTTCTCTACGATAAAAACCATAATCTAATTGAAAAAATAAATGGGCAAACAAAACCAGAAATTTTGATTAAAAAATTGAATTCTCAACAATGAATTTAAAACACATTCAAAGAACTTATACTCCACAACTTGATCAATCAGATTGTGGTGTAGCTTGCTTATTGTCACTTATAAAATTTTATGATGGCTATAATTCTCTAGAAAAAATCAGAGAACTAAGTGGCACCTCAAAGCAAGGAACAACAATGCTGGGTCTCTATCAAGCTGCAAATAAATTGGGTTTTAATGCCGATGGATGTGAAGCTGATATTCAGGCATTGATTGACCATAAACAACCTGTAATTTTACACATTTTAACCGAAAATCAGCTACACCATTATATTGTTTGTTATCAATACACTGAAAAAGAAGGCTTTCTAATTGGAGACCCTGCAAAGGGAGTTTATACCTTAAGCATTTTGGAATTAGAAAAAATATGGTTTTCTAAAACCTGCTTAACACTTGAACCAAATAACGGCTTTGTTACTGTGAAAACACAAAAAAACAACCAGAAAAAATGGTTTTTAGATTTAGTTAAAAAAGATTATAAACTCATTTGGATTTCTATTTTACTGGGCATCTTCGTCGCTGGATTAGGGTTAGCAATGGCTCTTTTTTCTCAAAAGCTTATAGATGATATACTTCCTTCAAACAACATCAAAAAACTAATTTCAGGAATTGTTCTATTAACTATTTTACTGTCTGCACGTGTTGGTATAATAATCTTACGAGAATACTTTTTATTACAACAATCGAAAGACTTTAACAATCGAATAAATAATGATTTTTTCAGCTCCCTTTTGCAATTACCAAAATCTTTTTTTGACACTCGAAAAACAGGGGAAGTAATTGCAAGATTAAATGATACGCAACGCATACAAAACGTCATTAAAATACTTTCGGCTACATTTGTAATTGACACTCTGGTCACCATCATTTCATTTATTTTTCTTTTTAGTTATTCTTGGCAATTAGGTTTAATTTCATTAATTACTTTACCAATTTATTTCTTTATAATTTATCATAAAAATAAAAAGATAATGAACTCTCAAAAGGAAGTTATGCAAAGTTATGCTCTTAATGAAAGTAACTATATCGATACTATTCAGGGAATTTCGACTATAAAAAATGATAATAAACAGCCTTTTTTCAACAGCTTAAATGAGCAAATTTTCTCAAATTATCAGGAAAAAATGTTCCAGTTGGGAAAAATCAATATTTCACTATCATGGCAATCTGGTATAGCCAGTGTCTTTTTTTTAATTGGCATTATAATTTATACTTCTGTTCAGGTCTTTAATCAAGAAATTAAAATTGGTGAGCTAATGGCTATTCTTGGAATAGTAGGATCATTACTGCCATCAATCGCAAATCTGGCTTTAATTTCGATTCCTATAAACGAAGCTAAAATTGCATTTAACCGAATGTATGAATTTGCATCGATAGAAAAGGAAAACCAAAAGGGTAAAGAACTTTTAGAAATTAATAAAATCTCTATTCAAAATCTTTCTTTTCGGTTTGCTGGTCGCAGTGAACTTTTTCATGGCATTAATTTAGAAATCGAAAAAGGAAAATTTACTGCTATTGTTGGCGAAAGCGGAAGTGGCAAAAGTACTCTGGGACAAATATTACAACGTTTTTATAATTTTGAAAACGGCAACATAATTGTAAATAACACTCATGAATTTCAAGAAATAGGACTTGAAGGTTACAGAGATTTATTAGGTGTAATTCCACAAGAAATTACTATATTCAACGGAACTATAATTGACAACATATTACTTGGAGCAATTGATACTCCCGAAAGCATAGTAACCTTTATTAATGAATATGGCTTTGAACCTTATTTAAGTCAATTACCACAAGGCTTAATGACCGTAGTTGGTGAAGAAGGGATTAATTTAAGTGGGGGACAAAAACAAATTATTGCTTTGGCAAGAGCTTTATATAAAAAACCTCAGTTTTAATTCTCGATGAAGCAACATCTGCAATGGATAGAAATACTGAAAATTTTACAATGCAGCTACTTCAAAAAATAAAGCCCAATTGTGCAGTACTATTTATTTCTCATCGCCTTAACAAACTTAAAAACTTAGCAGACACCATTTATATATTGGAAAATAAAACAATATCTAAATTTGGCAATCATGAAGAATTAATGAAATCCAGTAATTTTTATAGCGAGTATTGGAACGAACAATTAGTATAAATATTTTTTAAATCATGAAATCAAAAAATCATAGACCATATATTTTTATCTATAATTACATTTATAGTCCCCTAGTTGTGTTAGTAATGTTTTGGATATTCTTCTTTAAAGGAGAAAGATTTTCCATCGAAAAAATAATTAATCAGCGTTATGAACCAAGTCTATATATAGCTATAGGATGTGCAATAGGTTTTTTGTTAATTATGAGATATAACAAGAAATTTCCAAAAAAATAAATCAATCAATTCTAAACATTGCTAAATCACATTTTATGATTAAATCTAAAACAAAACTATTGGCGATCTATTTATTTTTTTCTGTTACGTGCTTAACCCTTGGTTGCCAAGCTCAACAGGATTAATTAGTGTTATTTACCAAGAAACAATTGTATTAAAGTAACGAATATGAATAATATAGAACCCTCAGAAGAAGAAAAAAACAATTGGCATAAAGACCCAAACAATTGGGTTTGGGGAATGTTTTATTACAACCCAAAAGACAATAGAATATTAATTCCCAAACGAATAAAAGAATTTGGCTGGACAATTAACTTTGCCAATCCAAATTCAGTCTTTTTATCTGTTGTTCTTATTTTAATTTTAATGATTATCGCTGAAGGAACAAAAAAATAAATAATCTATTCTCTAAAATTATATGACAACAAAAAAGAAATTAATGCTACTTTTTCTCATTATAATTGTGTTATATATTGGCATCGATTTAAGCCCAATACTACAAAAAGAAAGCTTAAATGATATTTCATATTCAGATTTCAAACATTCTATCGGACCCTTTTTTGACGTTAATTGTTGTCATCATAAGTTATAGAGCAGAAATTAAAAAAGAAAAAAATCTCAAAAACCAAAATGATTCTTCATTATAAAGCTCGCCATTTCAGCTTCTAAATTTCCCAATTATAAATAGTACTTTTGTTTTTTAGGCTACAAAGTGCAACTGGGAAAATTATTTCCCTACAACTTAAATGATTATCGGAAATTAATTTTTAGAAAACTTATGTTAGAAAAATATAGATTACTAATTATTTTCACAATTACAGAAACCATAATTGCACTTTTTAGTCTTAGTAATTTTATAAAAAACAACCCTCAACTTATTTCTTTCTCAACAGCAGTTTTTTTAATAATTCTTCCCTTTTTCTACTATTTATTTACAAGAAAAAAACAAACAGAACTCACTTTTTGGTTCGTTTTTTATTCGATATTTAAAATAACACCGTACATATTTCCAATGGGAAACAACTTCTTCGGAAAATTGTTTCAATGGAAAATTTATTTAAATATTGCTTTTTTACTCTTCTTGATTTTGAAAGCATTTTTGTTCTTAAAAAATTTCAGAAAAACAGCCAAACAAACAGAAAATATAGAGCAAGATGCCCATTCCATTATCACGAACTCTTTAAAAAAGTCAGTGCGTTTTCAAAAATTAGGAAAGGTGATTGCCTTTGAAATTTGCTCGTTTTATTATTGTTTTATCAAATGGCAAGGCGATAAAAAAACTAAAAATGACTTTTCTGGATATTACAACAGTGGCGTTGGTGGTCTTTATTTTGGTTTAATGCTTGTTTCTGTTTTTGAAGCATTTGGATTTCATGCCTTGTTAATTTCCCGAAATAAAACCTTAGCCATTTTATTTCTAGTACTTCATGTTTATTTGTTAATCAATTTAATTGGTCACCTGAAAGCTATTTTTTTCAGAACACATCTTGTACTTTCTCAAAAAATCGTGCTTCGTTATGGTCTTTTTGAAACTACTGAAATTCCGATGCATTCCATTTTATCCATCAATAAATTTGAAGGCGATTATGAAAAAAGCCCTGATCTGGTAAAATATGCATTGTTAGGCAAACTGGAACCACACAATATTTCTTTAGAACTAAAAAACAGTCAAAATTTCAAACTCCCTTTCGGAATAACAAAAAACTCAAAAAACGTATTGTTCTACATTGATAATGCAAATGACTTTATAAATGAAACGAGGCTCAAAATAGAAGAAAACCAAAGTCTTAAAAACGCATAAATGCAAAAGCAGTTGTGATTACCTCAAGGCTCATCAATAACTCATTACAAACAAAATAAGCAACCAAACATTTCCCAATTATAAATACTATTTTTGGCTTTTTTAGAGTTAAAGTATTTATGCTGAAAAAATTACTGTTTTTAACGGTTTTCATCTGGTTTTCTGGGCTTCACGCGCAGGAAACTGAATCATCGTATAAAACAAAAAAAGTAATTGCAACGCGCGACACGATTCGACTAGAAAATGTCAGCATAAATTCCAGTTTTTTTGAGCTTTTAAATACCAAAAATCAACGCATTGACTCCAGTTTTTACAAAATCAATTTTGAAAAAGGAACGCTTCTTTTAAACGAAAAATTCACTTCGATTTCAGATACTTTAATCGTCAATTATTTAAAATATCCCGATTTTATCACCAAAGAATACAGTCTTTACAAATTAGATCAAGTAGTAAGCAATGAAGCTGGTTCTGAAAAACTGTATAAAATTGACAACGCCAATACCAAAAAAGTCGTTCCGTTTGACGGCTTAAATACTTCCGGAAGCATTACGCGTGGCGTTACTGTCGGTAACAATCAAAATACCGTTTTAAATTCCAATTTAGATTTACAGATTACCGGAAAAATTTCAGACAAAGTCAGTCTTCGGGCTTCGCTTCAAGACAATAATATTCCATTACAGAATGGCGGTTATTCTCAAAAACTGGATCAGTTTGACAATATTTTCATGGAGCTTTTCAGCGATGATTGGAACATTCGCGCAGGCGATGTCTTTCTGGAAAATCATAAAACTCAATTTCTCAATTTCAACAAAAAAGTTCAGGGACTTTCTGCGAGTTTTGATTTTGATACAGGAAAGAGCAAAACAAATGTTTTTGCTTCCGTCGCCTTTGTAAAAGGGCAATATGCAAAAAGCACTTTTATCGGTCAGGAAGGAAATCAAGGTCCGTATAAATTAAAAGGACAAAACGGCGAATTGTATGTTTTGGTCATTTCGGGTTCAGAACGTGTTTACGTGAATGGTGTTTTGCTAAAACGTGGTGAAAACAATGATTATGTAATTGATTATAATGCCGGCGAAATTGTTTTTACGTCACTTTTTACGATCACTTCTGAAATGCGCATCAATATCGAATACCAATATTCGGAACGAAATTATAACCGATTGGTGACTTACGCCGGTGGCACGCACGAAAACAAAAATTGGAGTTTTGGCGGTTATATTTATTCTGAAAGCGATTTGAAAAATCAGCCTTTGCAACAAAATCTTTCTACAAATCAAGTTCAAGTTTTGAAAGATGCTGGAGACAATCCGGATTTGATGAAAGCGCCTTCTGCTTATGAAGACAAGTATGCCGACAATAAAATTTTGTATAAAAAAACATTGATCAACTCAGTTGAAGTTTATGAATATTCGAACAATCCTGCCGATGTTTTGTACAATGTAAAATTTAGTTTGGTTGGAAATAATGCAGGAAATTATATTATTCAGAACAATAATTCGGTTGAAAGAATTTATGAATATGCACCGCCAGTAAACGGAATTCTGCAAGGAAATTACGAGCCAATTGTGCAATTAGTACCGCCAATAAAACTTCAGGTTGCGACATTTTTAGGAAAATACAATCCGAACGAAAAAACATTGGCTGATTTTGAACTCGCCATAAGCAACAATGATAAAAACTTATTTTCGAGCATTGACGACGGGAATAATGAAGGAATTGCTTTTAAGACCAATCTCAAAAAACGTCTTTTTACCAAAACTTGGACATTGGATGCCTTTGCAAATTATCAATATGTGGAGGAAAATTTCAAGTCGGTGGAGCGATTGTATAATATTGAATTTAGCCGTGATTGGAATTTAAATGCGACGCTTTTTGGCAATCAAAGTCTGCTGACAACGGGAATCAATTTTGATTTATTTGCGAAGAAGAAAACTTCAAATATTGGTTTGTTGACCTACCAATTTGAAAAATTAGATTTCAGCGAAAGTTATTCGGGAACGCGCCACACCACATCGGCTTTTTTCAAAATAAAAAAATGGACTTTTGAAAATCAGGGAAGCTTTTTGAATTCAGATGCAACCACTTCAACATCAAAATTCATTAGAAATCAAACCCGAACGAAATATCATTTTGGCAAAAACTGGATTGGTGCCAGCATGCAACTCGAAGACAATCAGGAAAAAGATAAAACAACCAATCAGTTTTCGGCCTTGAGCCAAAGATTCTCAGAATATGGTGCTTTCATAGGCCGTGGTGACAGCACAAAAGTTTTTGCAGAAATTGGCTTTTTACAACGCCGAAACGACAGTTTGCAAAACGGATTACTGCAACATGTAAACAATTCTCAGACTTATTATTTGAGATCAAAACTGATTCAAAATAAAAAAACAAATTTGGCAGTTTATATGAGCTATCGAAATCTGGATTTTACCGATCCGAATCGAAGCAACGAACCTTCCTTAAATTCGAGAATCCTATACAATGACCGATTTTTTAATCAGTTGATGCAAATCGGAACCACCTATGAAACCAGCTCTGGAACTATTGCCCAGCAGGAATACACCTATATTGAAGTGCCAACCGGACAAGGAGTTTATACTTGGAATGATTATAATGGCAATGGAATTCAGGAATTGGAAGAATTTGAAATTGCTCAATTTTCAGATCAAGCGCGATTTATCAGAATCTTTTTGCCGAATCAGATTTATATAAAAACCAATCAGAATAAATTTTCGCAATCGCTGACACTAAATCCAGCACAATGGCAAAATGAAAAAGGACTCAAAAAATTTGCTTCTTATTTCTACAATCAAACGTCGTTTATTATGGACCGAAAAGTGAAAAGTCAAGGCGAGCGATTGGAACTGAATCCGTTTGATTCTTCAGAAGAAAATATTTTGGGATTGAATTCGAGTTTACGAAACAGCTTGTATTTTAACAGAGGAAAACAAAAACATTCTGTCACTTATTCTTATCTGGTCAATAAAGGAAAAAACCTGCTTTCCGTTGGCTCGCAAAATGTCACGAATAATTCGCATCAAGTACAATACACACATTTGGTTCAGAAAACGTGGCTTTTTAATTTTTTCACCAAAACCATAAAAACCAATTTAGTTTCAGAAGATTTTGTCGAGAAAAATTATGATCTAAGAGGCTATCAGCTTGCGCCAAAAATCAGTTATTTGTTTTCAAAAAACACTAGTTTGGATTTCTTTTATGAATTTCAGAATAAGGAAAATCAGATTGGCAATTTAGAAACTTTAGTTCAAAATAGACTTGGCACTTCATTTTCATTTGCTGGAGAAAAAAAAGTGGCTTTAAATGGCGAGTTTTCATTTTATCAAAACAAGTTTAATGGAAACGAATTTTCATCTGTTGGATTTCAAATGCTTGAAGGACTTCAAGCGGGACAAAATTTAGTTTGGAAATTGCTTTTACAGAAAAATATCACCTCATTTTTAGATATCAACTTAAACTATCAAGGGCGCAAAAGTGAGACGGGTGCAACCGTACACACAGGAAATGTAAACCTTCGTGCATATTTTTAGTGAGTTGCGAAAAAGATGACAATAAATTGATTAATTTTAATTGAAATTTAAACATGTAGCCTTATGAAAAAATTATTATTGCTTTGCTTTTTAGTGGCTTTCTCATCTAATTTTTATGGACAAGATGCCGCAACAAAAGCAACTAAGAGCCAAACAGAAGCCGCTGCAAAAAAAGCAAAAGCTGACGCAAAAAAAGAAGCTGATAAATCGAAGAAAGCAGCAGATGACGCAACAGCTGCAGCATCAAAAGCTAAAAAACAATCAGCAAGCGAAGCTAAAAAAACTGCTGACAAATCTAAAAAAGCGGCTGATGATGCAACCGCAACAGCAACAAAGGCAAAAAAAGATGCTAGCGACGCTAAGAAAACAGCCGATAAAGAAAGCGCAAAAGCAAAAACCGAAGCTGACAAAGCTAAAAAAACTGCCGTAAAAGCTGATGCTGCAAGCAAGTCTGCAACAAAAGATGCCACTGCAGCAAAAAAATCTGCTACTAAGACTTTAAAAGAAACTAATGAAAAAGCGCCAAAAACACCAGACAAAGTAACTGGAGAATATAACGGCAAAAAAGTATATACTGGTCCTAAAGGCGGCAAGTATTACATCAATAAAAATGGTAATAAAACTTATATCCAAGATTAAAAAAAAGTTGCTAAGTTGCTAAGGCTCTAAGATGCTAAGCTTTTAAAACACCAAATTTTAAGCCGAACTTACGTTCGGTTTTTTTATTTAAGCGATTTTCAATCTCTAAAAACTTAGTGTCTCAGGAGCTTGGCATCTTAGAATCTTAAATAAAATATTCAGTTAATAATTTAGTAATATGTCCGAAATCTCATAAGAAACATATTTCTTTATATTCGCTTTTAAAAAGCGTTAAACTATGAGCATTGACTATTCTGCTAACAAAACAATTTTAGTTGCTCCATTAAACTGGGGATTAGGCCACGCCACCAGATGCATCCCAATTATCAAAGCGCTTCAGGAAAACAAATTTATTCCGATTATCGCTTCTGACGGAGTTGCACTGGCTTTGTTGCGAAAAGAATTTCCGTATATACAAACTTTAGAATTGCCTTCTTATCATATTGAATATGCCAAAAACGGCAAAAATTTTAAATGGAAGCTGATTAAGAATCTTCCTAAAATGATTACAGCCATTCTGGACGAAAAAAAGATTGTTAATTCCTGGATAAAAAAACACGGAATTGATGGTATTATTTCAGACAACCGTTTGGGCGTTTTCAGCAAAAAAGTTCCTTCTGTATTTATGACGCATCAATTGAATGTCATGACAGGAAACACAACTTGGTTTACAAGCAAATGCCATCAGCATATTATTAAAAAATATACGGAGTGCTGGGTTCCTGATTCGAATGAAGAAACGAATCTTACGGGAGATTTGGGGCATTTGAAAACAAATGATCTGAATTTAAAATACATTGGGCCTTTGAGCAGAATGAAGAAAAAGGAAACGCCAATAGTTTATGATTTAATGATTATTTTATCAGGTCCTGAACCTCAACGAACGTATTTAGATCAAAAACTTCAAAAGGAAGTGGCTAATTTCAAAGGAAAAGTAGTTTTTGTTCAAGGTATTGTTGAGAAAGTTCAGAGCAAATGGCAGGCAGGAAATGTTACCTATTACAATTTCATGAATTCGAAACAGCTGGAGCAAACCTTCAACGAAAGTGAATTTGTACTTTGTCGTTCTGGTTATACAACTGTTATGGATTTGGCAAAATTGGGCAAAAAAGCCTTTTTTATCCCAACTCCTGGACAATATGAACAAGAATATTTGGCCATAAAACTTCAAAATGAAAATTTAGTGCCATATGCAATGCAAGACGACTTTACCATTGAAGATCTTTCAAAAGTAAATTCGTTTAAAGGATTGACACAATTTAAAAGTGATATTGACTGGGATAAATTATTTTCGGTTTTTGAAGAATAATTCTCAACTATAAAAAAAATCCGTATTAATTAGCGCTTTTGCGAATGCACATCTGTTTTACCTGTGCTCTGATTTTAGACGCAGATTAAACGGATTCACTTCGTGAAAACGCGGATAAATACGGATTTAATTTTTATTTTTTAGAAGTTAAACTGTGCTTGCAAACGCAGCAAATTTCCTTCTTGTCTATTAATTGGACGGGCACTGTCTTCAAAAGTTCGATCAGCAATAACATATTCGGCTGTTAATTCGAATGCTTTGATTGGTTGCCATTCGATTCCAAATTGGTAATCTCTCACCACATAACTTCTAGCGTCTTTTTCATATTTCTTGCCTCCGTCATAATATTGAAATTGAGCGTACGGATAAATATGCTGTTTCTTGTAATCCCATTTGTAATTAAGCAAAACATAACCTCCATTCAAACTCGTTTCGTCAACCGTATTTGTTGCTGGATTATAACGAGGTCCTTTACCAATATTATATTCCGTTTGGATTCCGAAAGGTTTTGGATACAAAACAAAAGTTGCACCTACTCTTTCATCTTTCACATATTTAGGATTGTTTACAATAACACCTGTAGAAATTTCGTCGGTGAAAGCCCATTTTCCGTCATAAGCCTGAATTCCAGTCTCGATAATCTGGCTTCCAATTACAAAAGGATAAGATACTCTAGCAACAACATTCAAATCTCTGTTTGCATCGATTTTATTTGCAATTTGTCCGTTATAAACTCCAAAAGCAAATACTCCAAAATCGCCTGAACCTTTATAACCATCTTTTACCAACATAGCAAAACGCTCTCTGATTTCGGCTGGTGCCCAATAAAAAATCAGTCCTAAATCACGCTCATTTGCTATTGAGCTGTTTATTGCATCTGGACGATCCAAAGTTAAACGCTGTGAACTTGATTGCATATTTATAAATCCATACGGAATTTTGCTTTGTCCGACACGAACACGATATTCTCTTTTCTTATCAAAAGAAAGGTCAAAATACAAATCGCGAATTTGAACGAAATTTTGAATTCCAGTAACTGGAGAACTAGCAAAATCGGGCTGGAAATAGAAAAATACATTTGGATGAACCTGACCAGAAAACACTAAACGTGCACGACGAATAAAAAGTCCGTTGTTTGCTTTTGCGTCTGGAGCTGTTGAAGTTGTTCCCCAAGATCTGTCACATTGGTCGCACGCCACTTTATCATTTGTAGAAAACAAACCGTTGTATCGAATTTGAGCATAACCTCTTAAAGAGATTTTATCGTACCAATGTTCTTCAATACCTCCTCCAGACTTTGTTTCTGGAAGTTTTGCTTTATTGATAGAATCTAAAATACGAAGTACTTCGTTTTTTACTTCCTGTTTATTTACATTTTGCTGATTTACATCTTGTGCATTTACTGCTGTTGCAAGCAATATTGTCATCACAAGAACTAATTTTTTTATCATTTTTCTTTTACCCTTAGTTTCAGGATGCAAAGATGAAGCACCTATGTTAAGAAATCATTAACAAGATGTTACTATAATAAAAATTTAATGTTAGGCACTGAAGCCTAATGTTTATTTATTGTTAAAAGTCTTGTTTTACGGCTTTTAGCACAACTCAACTTACAATAATTTAACTTCAGGATTTTATTGTTTTATTGGCTTTTTCAAGCGTAAAAGAGAATTCTGAACCAATTCCGAATTCACTTTCAACATAGACTTTCTCTTTATGAGCCTCAATAATATGTTTTACAATTGCTAATCCTAAACCAGAACCACCTTCAGATCTTGTTCCGCTTTTATCCACTCGGTAAAAACGTTCAAAAAGTCTAGAAATATTCTGTTTTTCGACTCCTTCCCCGTTATCACTGATTCGGATTAAAACTTTTTTCTTGGTAAGATTTACAACACCAACTTCGGTCAAACCGCCTTCTTTTCCATATTTAATAGAATTCACAATCAAGTTTTCTAAAACTTGCTGAATTCTATCCTGATCTCCACGAATAATAACCGACTGCACATTTTTGCTTTCAAAAGCCAATTTGATTTTCTTTTTATCCGCTTTCATTTCTAGCAAATCAAAAACATTCTGAATCAATTCGACAATATCAAAATCGGTCATATTCAAATCTAAATCTCCCGATTCTAATTTGGTGATCATATCCAAATCTTCTACAATATATATAAGACGTTCTACACCTTTTTCGGCACGTTTTAAATATTTTTTTCGAATGTGTTTGTCGTCCATAGCGCCGTCAAGCAAAGTCGAAACATAACCTTGAACTGTAAACAATGGTGTTTTAAGTTCGTGCGAAACGTTTCCTAAAAACTCTCTTCGGTATTGTTCACGAATTTCGAGCATTTCAATTTCCAGCTTTTTATCTGTGGCAAACTTTTTCACTTCTCGTGAAAGTGTTTCCATATCGGTTGTTATGGGCTGATTGATAAGAGGTGTTGATTCTAATAAAGAAACCTCATCGTAAATTTTCTTTACTCTTCTATAAATGAAGCGTTCAACGCGATATTGCAAAACCAAAAAAGAAAAAATATAAACTGAAATAATAAATACTATTCCAAAAGCAATTTGATGTTTTAATTGGTTTTTATAAAATAAAGACATCAGCATCAGCACAAATCCTGTCGAGAAAAGACTGATATACAATGCCGATTTTATGGCGAATTTGTATGTTTTTTTAAAATTGATTTTCATTGATATTATTTAATTCAACCATTACGATATTAAGAAAAATTAAGCTTAACTCAAAAACCATATAAGAAATTAAAGTTCATATAAATGTAATGAACTTCAATTTCTTATATGGTTTAAATTTTAACTGAGATTCGTTTTGAATTAAACCTTAGAATCTAAGCATCTTAGGACCTTAGCGTCTTAAAAGGATTATACTTCAAATTTGTAGCCTACTCCTTTTATGGTTTTAAAAAGGTCTTCGCCAATTTTTTCACGAAGTTTTCTGATGTGAACATCGATTGTTCTTCCTCCAACTACCACTTCATTGCCCCAAACTTTATCAAGAATTTCATCTCTTTTGAAAACTTTTCCTGGTTTAGAAGCCAACAAATAGAATAGTTCGAATTCTTTTCTTGGCAAAGCAATTTCGACATTGCCTTTTATGATTTTGTATTCTTCACGATTAATTTCGATTCCGCCAACATTTATAGTATCCGTAACGATTTCTTGTTCTTTTAACCTTCTTAACAAAGCCTTTACTTTGCTGACCAATAATTTTGGTTTTATTGGTTTTGTAATATAGTCATCAGCACCTGCATCGAAACCAGCTACTTGCGAATAATCTTCGCTTCTTGCGGTTAAGAATGTTATGATAACATTATTTAGTTCTGGAATTTTTCTGATGTGTTCACAAGCTTCCATCCCGTCCATTTCGGCCATCATTACGTCCATAATGATCAATTCTGGCAATTCTTTCTGAGCCTTTGCTATAGCTTCTTTTCCGTTTGAAGCTGTTACAATTTGATAGCCTTCTTGAGCAAGGTTATAGCCAACGATTTCTAAGATATCTGGTTCATCGTCAACTAATAAAATCTTAGTTTGTGTTTTTTTCATAAATAGCAAAAATTGAGATTTGAACATCAAATTTTCATTAATATATATTCGATGTTTTTTATTTCACAGCGTAAAGATAGTAACAAAATAACTGTTAAAAATTACGGTTAACGGTAATTTAATCTGGTAACAATTTGATAATCTTAGCAACACAAAAACATAACAAGTGGCTAACATGAACTTTACAATGCGGTTCTTTCTTTGCACCAAAATAAATTAAACACAACACTGAAATGAAATTCAATTTAAAATTTCTATTAATCACATTATTTATCTGTTCGATTTCGATCGCGCAAAACAAAGGTACGATTTCTGGTGTATTAACCGATAAAGAATCTAACAATCAAGCACTTCCTTTTGCAAATGTTTTATTAAAAGGAACAAACATCAGTGCAAACACTGACATTGACGGAAAATATTCGTTGACTGTAAATCCTGGAACTTATACTATAGTATTCAGTTTCGTTGGATATGAAAATGTAGAAAAACCTGTTACTGTAAAAGCTGGAGAAACAGTTACTGTTAACCAAGTACTTTCATCAGGAAGCTATACTCTTAAAGATGTTGTTGTAAAATCGACAGCTAATAAAGAAAAAGAAACTGCTTTACTTTTAGACCAAAAAAATGCTGTTGTAATCAAACAAAGTATTGGTGCTCAGGAAATGTCTAGAAAAGGTGTAAGCGATGTTGAAGAAGGTTTGACAAAAGTAACCGGAATTTCAAAAGTAGGTTCAAGAGGAATTTTTGTTCGTGGTCTTGAAGATCGTTACAACAACTTATTGATCAATGATCTTGCCGCTCCTTCAAACAGCCCATATTCAAAAATTGTTCCCCTTGATTTGTTCCCAACAAACATTGTAGGTGTAATTGATGTTTACAAAACTTTCAACCCGAACATTTACGGAGATTTTGCTGGAGGAACTTTTAATATCCAAACTTCAAAACCAACAAAAAATATTACTAAAATAAATCTTGGAGCAGGATATACAACTGGAAACAGTTTCAAAGATTTCTTGCTTTCTGGAGATGCAGATACTGCCGCAGGTTTCTTCGGATTTAATGGAAAAGATAGAGAATTGCCAAGTTTCTTAGGTGAAACTGCCGGAAGAACAACTTTCACACAAGATCAAGCATTAAACTCTGTAAGCGGAGACAAAGGTTTTAACGTAAGCAAAAGCAAAAGCCCGCTTAACTCAAGCTTCAACTTTTTGCACGCAGAAAAATTTGACTTAAGCAATAACCGCAACGTTTCTTATTTATTATCTCTTAATTTCGATAATAGCTTTGCAGTTAGAGAAGGTGTTAACAGAACACTACAAACGCTTGGTGATAAATACAACAATGATTTCATCAATACAGAATACCGTTTCAAAACGAGTACTTCGGCCTTAGTGGGTGTGAACTATTCAGCTGAACGATACAAATTATCTTTCAATACTATATACTTAAAAACAACATTAAACTCGATCTTAGATCAATACGGGGTTTTAAGCAATAATGGTATCAACAATAACTTTATCCGTACAAATCAATTGGATAAAACAGATTATTTAAATGCGCAATTATTAGGCGAATACAATTTGACAGAAGATAAAAACCAAACTTTAAAAGGTGGTGTATCTTATGCAAATACGAAATACGGTCAGCCTGACAGAAAATTCTACACTGGTACTCAAGAAACTGACAACCAAATCAACACTTCTTATGGAGCAAACAATTTCTTACGTCAATATTTAAGTGTTGATGGCAATGTGTATGTTTCTGGATTATTAGAGTACAACTTAAAATTTGGAAAAGAAAAACAAAACAAATTGACTGTTGGTTATAACGGAAACTTTTCTAAAATGGAATCTTCTTACCGATTTGTTGCAAGTTATGGTAGTGCATTTTCATCAAATGACATAAACAATATTGATAGCAAAATTAGAACTGACATCAGCAACGGTTCTGTATATTTTGCTGAAAGCTCAAACGCAACTTACAAAGTAAAACTTAACGAAAGCGCTAATGCAGGTTATGCAAACTTATTCTGGAAATTTGCTGACAAGTTTGAACTTAATGGAGGTTTAAGAGTTGAAAACACGATCAAAGAAACTCATTTCAGAACTTTAGGTTCTTTTGATGATCCATTCAAAGTAAAAACATACAATAATCTTTATGTTTTACCTTCTGTAAACTTGAAATATCTTATGACAGAAACGTCTAATATTCGTTTCGCAGCAAGTAAAACCTATACAAAACCAGTTGTTATGGAAGCTTTCCCGATCTCATACATCAATGCGGATAACACTTCTACACAAGGTAACTCATTATTGAAAAATAGCGACAACTATAATGTTGATTTAAAATATGAAATATTCCCAACATCTAAAGAAATGTTAGCTTTTGGTGTTTTTGGAAAATATATTGACAATCCAATTGAAAGAACGTTTATTGCAAACGCTACGTCAGGAACAGTAACTACTTTCTTAAATTCAGACAATGCAACTTTATACGGAGCAGAAGTTGAGTTCCTTTTAGGCCTAAACAGAATTAGCGACAAACTAGAGCATTTCTCTTTTGGATTGAACGCTTCATTAATGTCAACAAAAGTAAATGTTGCCAAAACTTACGAATCTCAAGATGAGGATGGAGTAGTGACTGTTAAAAATTCTATCGAAACGCACCAAACAAGATCATTACAAGGTGCATCAGATTGGTTAGTGAACTCTGATTTGAAATACGAATTCAATTTAGGTAAAGATTGGACAAATACTATGTCTCTTGTTTATGGTGTATTCGGAAAAAGAATTTATGCAGTAGGAACAAACGGTCAAGACAATACTTATGAATTACCTGTATCTCAATTAGACTTTGTTTGGGGAAGCAAAATTTCAGACCACTTCGACGTGAAATTTACAGCAGACAACTTACTAAACCCTGCAAGACAATTAGAATTTGGAAACAACGGAACAGTAAAAGTTGACGAACCATCTTTATTAGCAAACAGCTACAAAAAAGGTATAGGATTCTCAGTTAAAGTTGGCTACACATTCTAATATTAAGAACACAATATACTTGAAAGCTCCAGATATCTGGAGCTTTTTTTATGGCTACAATTTGCAAAGATTCACTTAACATTCTCTTCACATTTTAATCAATTTTTGGTAACTGTAATGTAATGTTCAGGTAACACCTCAAAGAGATTAACATCCTAATTTTGACAAAAATAAAAACGAATAATACAACACAAAAACTATGAAAACTAAAATTCTTGCTTTAGCACTTGCTGCAGGTTTATTTTTTAATTCTTGCTCAAGCAGCGATGACTCAACTCCTGTTACACCTCCTGCTACAGGCGAAATTACAGGTCCTATCACTGCAAACAAAACTTATGCTTACGGAAACTACACTTTAAAAGGAATTGTAAAAATCAATTCAGGTGTAACTGTAACTTTTGACGCAGGATCTACAATCACTATAGACAAAGCTACCGGAGACAACGCTTTAGTTGTTTTGAACGGAGGAAAACTTATCATCAATGGAACTGCTGATAAACCAGTTGTGTTTACAGAAAAATCTAAAGTTCCAGGTTCTTGGGGAGGTATCATCATGTATGGTGATGCACCTGCAAAAGTTGCTGGAGGAGGAACTTCTTCAACTTCTGAAGACGGAAACAATATTTCTTACGGAGGATCTAACGCAACTCACAATGGTGGTTCATTAAACTATGTTAGAGTTGAGTACGCTGGTTCTAAATTAGCAGACGGTAACAAAGAAAACAACGCTTTCACATTCTACTCTGTAGGCTCTGGAACAACTTTAGATCACTTAGTAGCTTACAAAGGTGCTGATGACGGATTCGAATTCTTCGGAGGAACTGTTAGTATGACGAATGCTATTTCTTACGGAAATACTGATGACTCTTTTGACTGGCAAGATGGATGGCAAGGTCAAGCTAATACTAACTGGTATGCTTACCAAACTGGAAAAGGTAACTACGGAATGGAAATCGAAGCTTCTGCTAATGACAATGCTTTCGGACCAAAAGTTTCTAACATTACTTTAAAAAGAGAAGCTGGTAACGTTCCTGAAGGTGCAGACAACCAAGTTGATGCGTTCCAATTCAAAAGAGAAGGTAATGGAGAGTACAGCAACATCGTTGTTGATGGTTACGGAAACTTCACAGTTCCAAATAGCACAACTACTTATCAGGGTGCAGTAGTTAGTATTTTAGATGCTGCTACAAACGATCATCAAGTAAAAACATCTAAAATTAAAATTTTAAACATCAAAATTTCTAACACAACAAACATCATCCCAATCGCTGGTGCTTCAACTTTTACAGTTGCTTTCCCAACTGGAACTTTCACGCCAAGTTCTACAGCTACTGGAGCTTCATTAACTGCTGGAGCTTGGGCAACTGTTGACGGTGCAAGCTTGATCAAATAATTTACTTCGAACATAAATTGTTAAAAACATCCTAAATATTTAGGATGTTTTTTTTTGGCGTAATTTTTGTAATTTTTTTTGTATATTTACGTATCAAATAAATGCGATGGCAAAAAACTACTTTTATATTACATTCTTATTGGCTTTTTTCTTTACTGTAAGTGTTTCGGCACAAGACAGTAAGCAATTACCAAAACCTCAGGAATCTACTGCTTCTATTGAGGGTCTAAGCTTGTACCCTAACCCAGTTACCAGCGGAAAAGTATATATTTCGACCAAAAACGATTTGGAAAAAGAAATCATCATCTTTGATCTTCTGGGCAAAAAAGTATTACAAACGCATTTAACTTCACGAGAATTAAGCGTTTCTGATTTAGTTCCAGGCGTTTATATCATCAAAATAAGTGAAGAAAATGCCTCAGCAACCCGAAAGCTCATTATTCGGTAAAATATAGAAAAAAGCTCCTTGACGGAGCTTTTTTTAGTTTACAGTGTATTCAATGTTCAGTTTTTTAGTATTCAGTCGCAGTTTACGAACTTTGTCGCAAGCTTTAAAACGAGACCGAAAACTGAACATTAAAAAACTGAACACTGAACACTAAAAAATAAATATCTTTGCAAAAAAAAGTTTTGATTACAGCCAACGATATATTCACCATTTCGAGTCAGAAACAATTTGAGAAAATAGCACTTAAAGTGTTTCGTTTTCAGCATGAGAACAATAAGGTATATCGAGATTTCTGTGACTTTTTAAATGTAAATCCGCAGCAAGTCAAAACCTTGAAACAAATTCCGTTTCTACCAATTCAGTTTTTCAAAAGCCACGAAGTCGTTTCTAATACCGATTTTCCTCAAGTAACATTTACCAGCAGTGGCACCACCGGAATGGTTACAAGCCGCCATTTAGTTACCGATGTTTCGCTTTACGAAGAAAGTTATCGCCAGGGATTTGCGCAGTTTTATGGCAATATTGAAGATTACGTTGTTTTAGCACTTTTGCCGTCTTATTTAGAGCGCGACGGCTCTTCGTTAATTTATATGGTAGAAGATTTAATAAAACGCTCGAATCAGCCTGAAAGTGGGTTTTATTTACACAACTACGGAGAACTTACCCACAAGCTAATCGAATTAGATCAAGCTGGACAAAATATAATTTTGATTGGAGTAACTTATGCGTTATTAGATTTAATCGAAAAACATCAGTTTCAGCTTCAAAATACCATTATTATGGAAACCGGCGGCATGAAAGGAAAACGCAAAGAAATGATTCGCGAAGAACTTCATGAAATTCTTTGCAAAGGTTTTGGAGTTTCTTCAATTCATTCAGAATATGGAATGACAGAACTTTTGGCACAAGCTTATTCTTTAGGAGATGGCATTTTTGAATGTCCGTCTTGGATGAATATCTTGATTCGCGATCCAGAAGATGCCTTGACTTATATAAACGATGGAAAAACTGGCGGAATCAACGTTATCGATTTGGCCAACATCAATTCATGTTCCTTTATTGCAACGCAGGATTTAGGCAAAAAATATCCCAACAACTCTTTCGAGGTATTGGGGCGTTTTGATAATTCTGATATTCGTGGTTGCAACTTGATGGTTCTTTAAAGGTTTAATCGTTGATTTGGTTAATCGTTTAATCGTCAAAATGATCAAATAAAAAAAAAATATATTTTTAACATTAGAAATTTCAAAAAAAATCCCAATAACTCTTCGAGGTATTGGGATTTCATATATCTAAATTTAACTTTGCAAAAATCGATTAAACAATTAACCGATTAAACAGTAACAATTCTAATCACAAAATAATTTTTCTTGCCGCTTTGCAATAAAACAAACTGATTATTGATCAAATCATTTGTTGTTAAAACAAAATCTTCTTTGATTTTTTCTCTGTTTACAGAAATCGAATTTGCAGTCAAAGCTCTTCTTGCTTCACCATTTGATTTAAAGAAACCTGTTTTTTCATTTAAAACAGAAATAATGTCTAATCCATTTTCTAAATCTGCTTTAGCAATTTCCGCTTGCGGCACTCCGTCAAAAACTTCTAAGAAAGTTTTTTCATCCAATTTTTTCAAATCATCAGCAGTAGAGTTTCCAAACAAGATATTTGAAGCTTGAATTGCTTTTTCTAATTCTTCTTTGCTATGAACAAAAATGGTAATTTCTTCAGCCAATTTCTTCTGTAAAACTCTTAAATGTGGAGCTGCTTGGTGCTCAGCAATTAAAGCGTCAATAGTTTCTCTATCTAAGAAAGTAAAGATTTTGATATATTTTTCTGCATCTGCATCTGTAGCATTTACCCAAAATTGGTAAAATTTATAAACAGAAGTTTTATCAGCATCCAACCAAACGTTTCCTCCTTCAGATTTCCCAAATTTAGATCCGTCAGCTTTTGTGATTAATGGAGTTGTTAATGCAAAAGCTTTCGCATTTTCGCCTCCCATTCTGCGTACTAATTCTGTACCTGTGGTAATATTTCCCCATTGGTCAGAACCTCCCATTTGCAAAAGGCAGTTGTTGTTTTTATATAAATGATAAAAATCGTACCCTTGAATTAATTGATAGGTAAATTCAGTGAAAGACATTCCCTCACCTTCTCCGTTAATTCTTTTTTTAACAGAATCCTTCGCCATCATATAATTTACAGTGATTCGTTTTCCAACTTCACGTGCAAAATCAATAAACGAGAATTCCTTCATCCAATCATAGTTATTCACCATAAGTGGAGCATTTGGTTCATTTGAATTAAAGTCTAAGAAGCGAGACAGAACACTTTTAATTCCGGCCACATTTTTAGCCAAAGTTTCTTCGTTCAACAAATTTCTTTCGTCAGATTTCCCAGAAGGATCACCAATCATTCCGGTCGCGCCGCCCACAAGAGCAATCGGCTGATGACCAAAATTCTTTAAATGAACCAATAAAATAATCTGAACCATACTGCCAATATGCAGTGAATCTGCCGTTGGATCAAAACCAATATAAGCCGATGTCACCTCTTTTAGCAATTGTTCTTCCGTTCCTGGCATGCTATCATGGTACAAACCGCGCCACTTTAATTCTTCAACTAGATTCTTCATTTTTAAAATATTTTGCGCAAATATAATCAATGCCAATGGCAATATCAAAAAGCAATACTAAATAGAAAACAATAAAAGCGAACAATACCTGAACCTTTAAAACTTTTAATTCAAAAAAAATCCAAAAATGAGGAAACCCGTAAAAATCAAGACTCTTTTTTATCTAGTTTCGCCGGCATTAAAATTACAACAATGAAAAAATTATTACTATTTACTCTTTTACTTTGTAGCTCATTTATTAATGCTCAAATTACATTTGAAAAAGGGTATTTTATTTCCAATGAAGGAAAGCGAACAGAATGTTTTATCAAAAATCTAGACTGGAAAAACAACCCAACGGATTTTAAATACAAAACCGATCTTAATGAAAAAGATTTCAAAACTGAGACCATCGCTAATGTCCAAGAATTTGGCATTACAAATGAAAGCACTTACAAACGATTTAAAATAAAAATTGATCGTTCTAGCAATGACATCAAAAAAATGTTATCTCACAAAGACCCTCTTTGGAGTGAAGAAGTAATTTTCCTTAAAATATTGGCCAAAGGCGATGCCATTCTATACAGCTACAGCGATGAAAATATCACAAGATATTTCTACGAAACTAAAACAATTCCGACCGAACAGCTTATTAATGTAAAATACATTCAGGCAGACAATAATGAGGGAGCTGAAAAAATTCTCGAAAGCAGTGAATACAAAACACAACTATTTAAAAATGTAAATTCAGACAACATAACTGATAACGATATTGCAAAACTAACATATAAAAAAACAGATCTTGTTAAGTATTTCAACAAGTACAACTATGCAACAAATCCTACTACTGCTGAAAAAACTGAAAAAGAAACAACAAAAGGAGCTTTACAATTAAAGGTAACTCCTGGTGTAAGCTTTGCATCTTTATCTGTCGAAAATGTAAACAACATAAATTTTAATACCGAGTTTGACAGCAAAGCAATCTTCAAAATTGGTGTCGAAGTTGAATATATTTTGCCATACAACAAAAACAAATGGAGCATTTTCACAAATCCGATTTATCAAAAATATGAAAATGAAAAGTCATATATGGTCCCATCAGGCTTTGTATCGATTCCAGAAAAAGAATACAAGGCAAAAGCAATCTACAATACAGTACAATTACCCCTGGGCATTAGACATTATATGTTTCTAAATCAAATCTCAAAACTTTTCATTACCGCGGCATATGTCGTTGATTTAGGTTCAAAAGCAACAATTACTTATACAGATGTATCCAGTAATAGCATAACCGAATTCAAGAGTGATACAGGCGCTAACTTTGCATTGGGATTTGGTTATAATTTTAAAAAGAAATTTTCGGGAGAACTTAGATTTAATACAAAAAAACAACTGATGCGTGATTATATGGCCTATTCAACCAATTACACTTCAATTGACTTGATAGTAGGCTACACTATTTTCTAGTATCAGAACTAGCTATGCAAAACCCAAAAGCAATTGAAATGTTTTAATACAAATCATTTCAGTTGCTTTTTTTTATAAATTTCTTATAAGTGATTTCGCTTGCAGAATAAATAACTTTGCACCTTCCAACCAAAAACTTATATTTACAACATGGTATTAGTAACTGGAGGAACAGGTTTAGTAGGCTCGCATTTATTGCTTCATTTAATTGAAAATGGAGAAAATGTCCGGGCTATTTACCGAAATAAAAGCAGCATCCAAAAAACAAAATCGGTTTTTGAACTTTATAAAAAAGGCTATTTATTTGAGAAAATAGAATGGCTTGAAGCCGATATTTTAGATGTTCCTTCCCTCGAAATCGCTTTTGATAATATCGATTATGTTTATCACTGCGCAGCATTAATTTCATTTGACCCAAAAGATGAAGATGCGCTTCGAAAAACCAATATTGAAGGAACTGCCAATATGGTTAATTTTTCGATAGCACGAGAAATCAAAAAATTCTGTTTTGTCAGCTCTATCGCCGCTTTGGGAGATTTAGCTTCTCATGAAAACTATATCACAGAAGAAACCGATTGGAATCCCGAAAAACCTCACAGCGATTATGCCATTTCAAAATACGGCGCCGAAATGGAAGTTTGGCGCGCTGTTCAGGAAGGTCTTGATATTGTAATTGTAAATCCAGGTGTAATTCTTGGACCAATTCCGAAAACAAAAGAACCACAACAAGGAAGTGCCGAATTATATTCAAAAGTCGCTAACGGACTGCCATTTTATACACTCGGAAGTACTGGTTTTATTGCTGTTGATGATGTTGTAAAAACTGCTTTTCAACTAATGAAAAGCGACATTAAAAACGAGCGTTTTACCTTGATAGCAGAAAATGTCGTTTTTAAAGATATTCTCGATACCATTGCGACAGTTTTGAAAGTCAAAAAACCATACATTCACGCAAAACCATTTTTAATGAATGTACTTTGGATGACCGATTCTGTTTTTGCTACTCTGTTTTTCCAAAAAAGACGCCTGACAAGAGCCACAGCAAAATCTTCGTATACGAAAGATTTGTATTCTAATGAAAAAATAAAAACCGCACTAGGAACGGTTTTTCAGGATGTACACGAGTACATTGTAAATATTTCAAAACTTTAATTACTGATCTAAAAGTCTTTCTCTTCCCCTCGGATTAACGTTTTCTGGGTGCTCTGGACTTTTTATCGAATCTTTTGGTTTTTCAGTTGCTTTCTTTTTAGCAGCTTTCGCTGCTTTTTTCTCTTCAATTTGAAGAATCGAATCAGTAGCTCTTTCCTTTACTTGCAATCGTTTCCCTAACTCATCATACAGATCCTTATAGGTTTCATAATCGGAAGCATAATAAATATTGCTTTGGGCAAATTGCAGACTATCAACTTTGTATTTTTTGAAAATAAACTTCTTAGGATCTGATTCAACAGAATCTAAAGACAACGGATTTTGATATTTCATTGCCTCCAAAAGAGATAAATCATACATAATATCAATCATTTTCCCTCTTTCGATAAGTCCTTTTGGCTCTTTTACAATCTCCTTTTTACAGCTTACAGAAAGAAACAAAACCAATATTATAAATACAAAATTCTTCATTTCAGTTTTTTATCTGTCAAACAATAATCTTTTTCCGGCGCGTACATCTTTTACCTTAAAATTGTTGTACACCATTTCTCCGTTTACAAAAGTGTGCGTAATTCTCGATTTGAAAGCCATATTTTCAAAAGGAGACCAACCACATTTATACAAAATATTATCTGAGTTTACACTCCAAGGCAAACTCGGATTTACGATTACCAAATCGGCATAATAACCTTCTTTGATAAACCCTCTTTTTTCAATTTTGAAAATTTTAGCCGGATTGTGGCACATTTTCTCTACAATTTTCTCCACGCTGATTTTCCCTTGATGATGCGCTTCAAACATTGCCACAACAGCATGTTGCACAAGCGGACCTCCAGAAGGCGCTTTTAAATATTTTTGTTGTTTTTCTTCTTTCGTATGTGGCGCGTGATCTGTTGCAATAACATCGATTCGGCCGTCATTCAAAGCTTTCCAAAGTTCTGCGCGGTCTTCAGCAGTTTTAACCGCTGGATTCCATTTTATATAATTCCCTTTTGTTTTATAATCTTCATCGGTAAACCAAAGATGATGCACACAAACTTCAGCAGTGATTTTTTTCTCTTCTAACGGAATTTTATTGGTAAACAATTCCATTTCTTTTGCAGTCGAAAGATGGAAAATATGAAGTCTCGCTCCCGTTTTCTTCGCTAAAGCAACTGCTTTTGAAGATGAAATATAACAAGCCTCAGCACTTCTGATCAAGTGATGCGCCGTTACCGGAATATCCTCTCCATATTGTTCTTTAAAAGCCGCAAGATTATTTTGAATTGTAGTTTCATCTTCACAGTGAACCGCAATCAACATTGGCGTGCTTGAAAAGATTTTCTCTAAAGTCTCTTCTCTATCGACCAACATATTTCCAGTTGACGAACCGAGGAAAATCTTAATTCCTGCAACATTCTTTGGATTTGTTTTTAAAACTTCCTCCAAATTATCATTAGTCGCTCCCATCATAAACGAATAATTCGCAAATGATTTTTGAGATGCAATTTGGTATTTTTCTTCTAATATTTCTTGCGTAACCGCATTCGGAACCGTATTGGGCTGTTCAATAAAAGAGGTAATGCCTCCTGCAACAGCCGCTCTCGATTCAGATTCGATATCGCCTTTATGCGTTAGTCCTGGCTCTCTAAAGTGCACTTGATCATCAATCGCGCCCGGAATCAAATAATTCCCTTCGGCATCGATTACTTTGCAGTCAGAAGTTTTTAGGCTGATGCTGTCTGAAACCTCAACAATCAAATCATTTTCGATTAGCACATCACCTTCAAAAATAGATCCCTCGTTTACAATTTTAGCATTTTTAATTAAAATCCTGTTCATCGCCTTTTTTTATAATGTGTTGAATAATTTTTTTAATCGAAGAGAAATTACCCCAAGAATAGCTTCTTTAATAATGGCATTGCTCATTTTTGAGACTCCTTTTGTTCGGTCCGTAAAAATAATCGGCACTTCCGATATCTCAAATTTACCACAATAAGTTCGATATTTCATCTCAATTTGAAACGCATATCCAACAAATTTGATTTTGTTCAGGTTTATCTTCTCTAAAACCTCTCTTTTATAACAAACAAAACCTGCAGTAGCGTCGTGAATTTTCATTCCGGTAATAAACTTAACATAAACCGAAGCAAAATAAGACATCAAAACGCGGCTCAACGGCCAGTTCACCACATTTACGCCTTTTACGTAACGTGATCCAATAGCAAGATCTGCGCCTCCAAAATGACAGGCGTCATACAATTTTTCGAGATCATTCGGGTTATGTGAAAAATCGGCATCCATTTCAAAAATGAAATCATATTTGCGTTCAAGCGCCCATTTAAAACCGTGTACATAGGCCGTTCCTAAACCTGATTTTTTTGCTCTTTTTTCCAAAAACAATCGATCAGGAAATTCTTCCTGTAAAGCAATGACTTTATTGGCGGTATGATCAGGAGAATTATCATCAATAATTAAAAGATGAAAAGGCTTATGTTGCGAAAGAACAGCTCTTACTATACTTTCTATGTTCTCAATTTCGTTGTAAGTAGGAATTATGACAATACTATCACTCATTTTTTTCTCGGTAATTTCACCGCAAAAGTAAACTTTTTATAGCATTTGCTTCATAATAAATACATAATAAAACTATTGAAATAAAAAATTGCTAATTTTGTGACATTATGATTGAACACCTGCATCCTCGAATTATTGAAAACAAAGACTGGGCAACTGCTTTATTTGTCCTGACCTTTGCTGTTGTTGCCATTACAAAATCAGCTTATGAGACTCGATTTTCAGAATTTAGCAAGCTAATTTTTTCTGATAAATATGCCAAAATCTACCGCGACAACAGCCATATGAAAAGCAGTTTTACGGTTGGATTATTTTTTGTGCAAGTCATCTCGTTTGCCTTTTTTATTCAGTTGACAATGCATATATTTTCACAGCATTCAAAAGCGGCAGAAATTGTATTAAAAACCGACTGGATTTTATTTATTCAAATTGCAACATTTCTTCTTTATTTCATTTTGGCAAAATATTTAATCGAGAAAATCGTTGCAACTTCTTTCAATATTGAAGAATTTGTGGATCTTTTTAACCTACAAAAAGTCACTTATCGAACTTATATTGGCGTATTATTGCTTCCTATTAACGCCGTTTTATTTTATTATGACAATATTCCAACAATTGTTCCGTTGGCAATCATAGGTATTTCACTGTGTATAAGCCTGTACTCCTATTTTATTTCAATTAAAACGTATCAAAATGCAATAATCAGTAAGTTATTTTATTTTATTTTATATCTTTGCGCTCTTGAAATAGCCCCTTATTATTTTCTTTATTATTGGTTAACAAAAGGGAGTGCTTAGAAAATGTTTATAATATGAAAGTGAAAACAATTTTGGTGTCACAGCCTGAACCTAAAGTGGAGAATTCTCCTTACTTTGAGCTCCAACAAAAACACAAAATAAAAATTGATTTCAGACCATTTATTCATGTGGAAGGGGTTAGCGCAAAAGAGATTCGATTACAAAAAATCGATCTTAATCATTACACTGCGATCATTTTAACAAGTAGAAATGCTGTAGATCATTTTTTTAGAGTGGCTGATGAAATGCGTTACAAAGTTCCTGAAGGATTGAAGTATTTTTGTCAATCTGAAGCTGTAGCATTTTATTTGCAAAAGTATGTTGTGTACAGAAAACGTAAAATTTACGTTGGAGCAAAAGATTTTGCAGACTTGTCTCCGCTAATCAAAAAGTACAAAGACGAGAAGTTTTTGCTTCCTGCATCTGACCAATTAAATGCAGATGCACCTATCACATTAAACAATCTAAAAGTAGATTGGGCACAAGCTATTTTTTACAGAACTGTAATGAGCGACTTGTCTGATTTAGCCGATGTTTACTATGATGTTTTAGCATTTTTTAGCCCAACAGGAATTAAATCTTTGTTTAAAAACTTCCCTGATTTTAAACAAAACAATACTAGAATCGCAGTATTTGGAAGCACAACTCAAAAAGAAGCTTTAGATCATGGTTTAAGAATCGATATTCTTGCTCCAACTCCTGAAACGCCTTCTATGACAATGGCTTTAGAAAAATACATCGCCGAAGCAAACAAAGGAAAATAAAACTAAGAATATACAATATTGAAATTCCAAATTCCAACTTAATCACTTGGAGTTTGGAATTTTTCTTTTTGTAAACTTTTGATTCCCGTGGTTGAAACCATGGGCTATCTTTTTAAATTTTGTTTCTGATAGCTTTAAGGACAATACATTTATGTTTTATTTTTTTATTGGAATTTGGGATTTAAAAATTGGAATTTCTATTTCTGAAGCATTTTAACTACATTTGATTTCTATTCTAAACCCAAATCACTAAAATAGTTTCAAATTTTAAGTTATGAAAATTAATTCCCTTTTAATTGAAATTGACGGTATCGATAAGGAGATTCTTCGTTATTTAATGGATGATGCCCGAAAACCCATATTACAAATCGCTAACAAAATTGGCATTTCTGGCGCTGCAATTCATCAGCGTTTAAAAAAACTGGAGCAGTCTGGCGTTATTTCGGGATCAAAATTTACTGTAAATCCGAAAGTTTTAGGATATAACACAATGGCTTTTATTGGCGTTTATCTCGACAAAGCTTCCCGAAACTCAGAAGCCGTAAAAGAATTAAGAAAGATTCCAGAAGTTTTAGAGTGTCATTATACAACTGGAAACTGGTCGGTATTGATTAAAATCATTTGCCGTGACAACGAACATTTAATGTCTCTTTTAAATAATAAAATTCAGGCTATTGAAGGTGTTTCAAGAACGGAGACTTTTATTTCTCTGGATCAGCAAATTGATAGACAGATTCAATTGTAAATTAGAAAATGTGTCAATTTGATAATTAGAAAATTTATTATAATAAACTGGAATGAAGTCCAGCCCTACAATATAATCTTGTTCCTTCGGAACGGTTAAAAATTCTTGATTTCATCCCTATTCTAAACCGGACTAAAGTCCGGCCCTACAATATGATTTGTTCCTTCGGAACGTAAAAGAGCCTTGGCTCGATCCATATTGTAGAGCTGGACTTCAGTCCAGTTTAATTTGTATCGATATGCAAAAACAAAACCCGACAGATTTAAAAACCTGTCGGGCTTGCTATAAATTATCTAATTGACTAATTATCTCAATTATCAAATTAAATTAGTTCCTCCTGTTTCCCGAATAAATTGAGATATAATACAACAGCGTCGCAATCGAGCCAATCGCGGCAACCACATAAGTTCTCGCGGCCCATTTTAAGGCATCTTTTGCTCCAGCTTGCTCTTGCTGTGTCAACATGTGTTTGTTTTCAAGCCAAGCCAATGCTCTGTTGCTCGCATCATATTCAACTGGCAATGTAATAATCGAAAATAAAGTTGTTGCCGCAAAAAGAATAATTCCGACTAATAATAACTGTGGAAAAGCTTTGATCATCAAGATTCCCGCAAGCAAAATCCATTGCATAAAACTTGATGCAACGTTTACAATTGGAACTAATTTTGAACGCATTGTTAGCCATTCATACCCAACAGAATGTTGCACTGCATGTCCGCATTCGTGTGCCGCGACTGCCGCTGCTGCTGCATTTCGATGATTGTAAACTGCTTCGCTTAAATTCACTGTTTTGTCTGACGGATTATAATGATCGGTTAATTGACCTGGTGTCGAAATAACACGAACATCTGTAATTCCGTTATCAGCAAGCATTTTTTCGGCAATTTCTTTACCGCTCATTCCGTTTTGCAATTGCAATCTTGAATATAATTCGAATTTACTTTTAAGTTTTGAACTTACCATCCAGCTAAAAAGCATTATCGCTCCGGCAAGTAATAAATATCCACCTCCCATATTTGTATTTTTTTGATTGATTTTTAAAGTTACAAAATCAATCACAAATTATGAACCATTTTAACAAAATGACATTTTGGCACTACATTTTAAAGTCCGAAATTCCAAATTCCAAATTCCAACTATTATTGGAATTTGGAATTTAAACATTAGAATTTAAGACAATTGACTATTTACTTCCTCAAACTTTTCAATCAAGCTATTTATTTTTGATTGTTGTTTTTTAATTTGTTTTGGACGAATATAAAACCAATTGAACAAAATCCACAGCAAAGTGATTCCGTAAGTCAAACTCGCACCCAGAACACTCATTCTGCTAGCGTATTCATACATGTACAAACAAATCCCTGCAGTTAACATCAAAAAGTACAAACTCATCATATTGGTCTGCAAAAATTGCTGTTTCTTTTGAATTGAAACAAGCTTTTGAAGATATTCATGATTGTCTTGTGTTGCATCAATATCTTTATAATTCCCAAATAATTTATTGGATGCAAAAAGATAAATCACCATTCCAAGAACAACCAAAATGATTCCTATTTTAGTTGAAATAAATTGTGGCTGATAATAAATCCATATAAAAATGATGAAAGCACTAGTAGCCAAAAGCATAATATTTGTTTTCCACAAACTGCGCACCGATGCTTTTTTAAATTGGCTTACACGCTCAAGCAAATCCTCCATATTGGGCTGACTTACGGCTTGTTTTTTCCATAAATCTTTGAAATCTATATTATTGTTTTCCATTTTCTTTAAATTTTTGAGTCAACTTTTCTTTAATCCTGTGAATTTTCACTCTTACATTTGCTTCTGAAAGACCAACGATTTTGGCAATTTCAGCTTGCTTTACTTCTTCTAATTCCAGCGAAATGATGATACGATCGGTTTCTGGTAATTCGGCGATGCATTTATATAAAAATTGAATCTGCGGTTCGATTGATTGTTGTTTCTCTTCAGAAAGATGAATCGGCAATTCTGATTTTGGAAAACGTTTTTGCTTTTCTATCTGCCTCAGACAATTGTTAGAAGCAATTCTAAAAATCCAAGTCCCAATAGCCGATTCGTTTCTAAAAGTATCCAGCTTTTGCCAAACAATTATAAACGTTTCCTGAGCGAGATCTTGTGCAATGTCATAATCATTGACAAAACCCATACAAAGCCTGAATATTCGATCCCAATATGTTTTATAGATTTGTTCAAATTCCATTCTTATTATTTTATAAAAGTGTTTAATTGTGCCAAATACCAATCTTTGTCATCATACATAATAAAATGAAGACCTTTGTTTGCATATTGAAAATTAGCTGTTTTTAAATTTTTATATTGCTCTTCAATAGCAGGTTTTAAATTTATAAAATAAGACTCTAATAAAATTAAAGCTGGACATTTTATCTGTGCGATTTTAGCTCTTAAATCGGTATTCGAGAAATCACAATACATTTGCCCGAATGTTTTTCTGTCTGATTTTACACTCCAATCAACGACCATATCCATTTTTGAGGCATCAGCCAAAAGTCTTGGCATTGTTTTTTTCTGCATATCAAGAAATTGAGCGTCTGTCATCGATGTCATTTGATTTACCGTTGCAACGCAGTCATTTTCTTTTGATTTAAAAGAAGGATCCATCAACGCCGCCAAACACGGAAGCGCATCCACAACCACAATTTTTCCAACCAATTCTGGATAATCGGCTGCAATGGCAAGCGCCAATCCTCCACCCATACTATGGCCAATTACAATTGGCTTTTCAATTTTATTATCTTTTATATAAGCTGCGATTTCGTTTTTCCAATTTTCAAATGAAGGATTTGGCTGTGGTTTTACTCCAGCAAAACCTGGCATTGTAAGTGTATAACAAGTAAAATCTTTTTCGAAAGCTGTTTTGGTATCATTCCAAACTTCTCCAGAAGAAGCAAAGCCTGGAATAAATAGTATAGATTGTTTCCCTTTTCCAGTTTTTAAAACTTCAAATGGATATGATTTTGTTTGTGCAAAAACATTTAGACATAATGCTGAGAATAAGAATGCGATAATTAAGATGATATACTTTTTCATTTTTAATAGTTTTAAGTTGTTAAAATTCTAATAGCAACAAATTGTTAATTAAATCGGATCCATGCTTTTGATACGGCAACTATTAAAATGTTACAACTTAATTTAAAATTTCAATAAAAAAATTCTAAATCCCAATGTTTACGGGGTATTTCGAATGAAAAAAAATAATTATGTTTAGAGTTTTGTGCGTCTGAGCGAAGTCGAAGACCAAGCCAGAAGCTCCCCAATCAAAATCGTCAATCTTTGTAGAATTACTTGTGCGGTCTTCGACTTCGCTCAGACTGACAAACCATACGCATTTCAGAATAAAATTTGTGGAAATTCGTGCAATTCGTGGCGAAAAAAATAAGCATAAAAAAAATCCCAAACCCCAATCGTAAAATTGGAATTTGGAATTTTAAATATTGGGATTTTAAAACAATTAACCCACTAGGTTAATTATTTTCCCAGGAACAATAATCACTTTGTTTGGAGTTCTTCCGTCTAAGTGTTTTTGAGTTCTTTCGTCTTTCATTACGATTTCTTCGATTTGTTCTTTGGTTAAATCCAAAGGCAATTCGATGGTGAAACGCATTTTTCCGTTGAAAGAAACTGGATATTCTTTATTTGTTTCAACTAGATGTTTTTCTTCAAAAATTGGGAAAGCAACTTCTGAAATTGAAGTTGTATGCCCTAATTGTGACCATAATTCTTCTGCAATATGCGGCGCATAAGGCGAAACCAAAATGGCTAACGGCTCTAAAATCGCTCTTGAATGACAGTTTTGAGAAGACAATTCATTTACACAAATCATAAATTGAGAAACCGAAGTATTGAAAGAGAAATTCTCGATATCTTCTGCTACTTTTTTAATTGTTTTATGCAATGATTTCAAGTTGTCTTTTGTTGGTTCGTCGTTGTTTACGATTAAGCCATTATCATCAAAATACAATCTCCATAATTTTTTCAAGAAACCAAAAACTCCTGAAATACCAGCAGTATTCCAAGGTTTTGCTTGTTCTAATGGTCCTAAGAACATTTCGTATAAACGTAATGTATCAGCTCCATACTCAGCACAAATATCGTCTGGCGTAACTACATTATAGTATGATTTCGACATTTTTTCGACTTCACGTCCTACAATGTATTTTCCGTTTTCATCTAAAATAAATTCTGCTGTATTGAAATCTTCTCTCCAAGCTTTGAACTTTTCGATATTTAATTCATCCGAAGAATTCACAAAATGAACATCAACGCGAATTGGCTGTACATTTTGACCTTCAATTTTATTTTTAGATACAAAAGTATTTGTTCCTTCCAATCTGTAAACATAAGCTGTCGTACCCAAAATCATTCCCTGATTGATCAGTTTTTTGAATGGTTCTTCAGTTGGAGCAAAACCTTTGTCTTTTAAGAATTTATTCCAGAAACGAGAATATAATAAGTGTCCGGTTGCGTGTTCGCTTCCTCCAATATATAAATCTACACTTTCCCAATACGCTAAAGCTTCTCTGCTTGCAAATTCATTTTCATTGTGTGCATCCATATAACGCATCCAGTACCATGAACTTCCTGCCCAACCTGGCATTGTATTTAATTCTAAAGGAAAAATGGAAACATTGTCAACTAAATCTGTATTAACAACTTTGTTTTGATTAGTATCCCAAGCCCAAACAGCTGCGTTTCCTAATGGAGGCAAACCGTCTTCTGTTGGCAAATATTTTTCCACTTCTGGCAAAATAATTGGCAAATGCTGCGTATCAATCATTTTAGGTAGTCCGTTTACATAATAAACTGGGAATGGTTCTCCCCAATAACGCTGACGAGAGAAAACAGCATCACGCAAACGGTAATTCGTTTTCCCAATTCCCTTGCCTATTTTTTGCAATTCGCTAATCGCAACATGCGTTGCATTTTTATAATTCAATCCGTTTAAGAAATCAGAAGCAGCGATTTCAACGTTATCTTTAGATCCGTAAGCCGCTTCAGAAACATCAACATTAGCGAAGATATTTTTGATTTCCTGCATTCCTTTTTGACCTTTAAAGAAATTAGCAAAAGCGTAATCTCTTTCGTCTCCGCAAGGAACCGCCATTACAGCACCTGTTCCGTAACCAGCCAAAACATAATCACCAATCCAAACCGGAATTGGCTCTTTTGTAAATGGGTGTTCTGCATATGCTCCTGTAAATGCACCAGAAATAGTTTTCACATCGGCCATACGCTCACGCTCCGAACGTTTTGCTGTTTTTTCGATATACGCTTCAACAGCTTCTTTTTGTTCTGGAGTTGTAATTTTAGCTACCAAATCATGTTCTGGTGCCAAAGTCATAAAAGTAACTCCAAAAATAGTATCAGGACGAGTAGTGAAAACCTCGATTACTTCATCATGATTTTTCACATTAAAAGTTACCAAAGCTCCAACCGATTTCCCGATCCAGTTTCTTTGAGATTCTTTGATTGACTCACTCCAGTCGATATCATTTAGACCTTGAAGCAAGCGTTCGGCATAAGCAGAAATTCGCATACTCCATTGTGTCATTTTTTTTCTTATAACAGGAAAGCCTCCACGTTCCGAAACTCCGTTTACAATTTCGTCATTTGCCAAAACAGTTCCTAAGCCCGGACACCAGTTTACTTCGGTTTCTGCCAAATAGGTCATTCTGTATTGCAACAAGATTTTTTCTTTTTGATCTTCAGAATAAGAATTCCATTCATCCGCAGTAAAAATTGCAACGTTGTCATCGCAAACTGCTTCGACTAATTTATTTCCTTCTCCTTCAAATACTTTTACAAGCTCAGAGATTTCAAAAGCTTTTCCTTGTTTTCTGCAATACCAAGAATTGAACAATTGGATAAAAATCCATTGCGTATGTTTGTAATAATCCGGATTTGAAGTACGAACTTCACGTGCCCAGTCAAATGAGAATCCGATTTTATCTAATTGTTTTCTGTAACCCGCAATTTGTTTTCCTTCTTTGTCAACACCACCGTCAATATTTACGCGCGTTGTATCTTCTGGGCGTTGTCCTGTTTGAATTGCATATTGTTCTGCAGGCAATCCGAAACTATCGTATCCCATTGGATGCAAAACATTGAACCCTTGATGTCTTTTGAAACGAGAATACACATCTGAAGCAATATACCCCAGCGGATGTCCTACGTGTAATCCTGCTCCAGATGGATAAGGAAACATATCGAGAACATAATGTTTCGGCTTTTCAGAGTTGTTTTTTGCTGCAAAAGTTTGATTTTCTGCCCAATATTTTTGCCATTTGGCTTCAATTTCGTTTGGATTGTACTTCATTTCTAAGTGACTAAGATTCTAAGCTACTAAGGTTCTAAGCTTTTCACTAAATTAATTATCGCGCAAATTTACATTTATTGTGGCTTGTTCCAAAGCTATTTCATTGACAAACAAATAAAATAACAAATTACTTAATCTTAATTACGTAAAAATACATATTTTTGAATTTAAATACTTAGAAAAATACTATTTAATAAATATTACAAACCATATAAGCACTGAACGAACAAAATGCTATTATAGAGCTGGATTTCAGTCTAGTATAGACAAAGAATAAGCGAAAGAATAATATGCGTATTTTTGAATAGCACTAAAAAAAAAATCAAAATGGCTGACCGTAAAAAATACAATGTTGAAGTCCGCGTTTGGATTGAAGAAGCCGAAGGCGCATTTCTTGGAATTGGAAAAATATGGCTTCTTGAAAACATCAGGAAAACCGGATCAATTACCAATGCAGCAAAAGAGATGAAAATGGCGTATCGTCAGGCTTGGCAATTGGTTGAAGAAATGAATCAGCGGGCTGAAAATCCATTAGTTGAAAAACTTCTTGGTGGAAAAGGTGGGGGTGGCGCAAAATTAACCGAAGCCGGTGAAAGGGCAATTTCGGTTTTTTATGAAATAGAAAAACGTATTAAAGAATTTGCTCAAAAAGAAACTCTAAACCTGAAATTTTAAAATAAATTTCTTTAAAAAACTTTGAGAGTTGAACCGCAACGCATCATACAATTTTTATTTAAACTTACGCTACTACCATAGAGTTGACAAAACAATATAAATACAAAGCTTTGCGTTTTTTTGCTAAAGATTAAATGATTTACACAAATTTAAAAATCATTTTAAACGTTTTAAACTTGTTGCTATTCTCTTTTATTTTACTAACTCTTCGAAAGTCTTAGCGAACTTTGGAGTTAAATCACTTTATTTAGAAAATTTATTGAAAATTTGTGCACTTTTCGATGAAAGACAAATTTATTCAATATCTAATTGTACATTTATAGTATAAAAGTTCGTTAATAACTTTAAATAAAGAAATTCTTTATTATTTTTACCACATAATTTAAGCATACTATGAGTTCTAACTTTGATAAATTTCAAAAGCGCAGGTTAATTTCCTCTTATTTTTCGGTAGTATTAAGTGTATTCTTGGTTTTATTCCTTTTGGGAGTGCTGGGATTATTCATTATTAATTCTAAAAAATTGGCTAATGATTTTAAAGAAAAAATCGCCATGACGGTTTTCTTTAAAAATGAGGCTAATGATAGCGTTATCAAAGCATTCAATGCAAATTTAAAAAGAGCACCTTTTGCAAAATCTTTTGTTTATGTTTCTAAAGAAAAAGCGGCAAAAGAACATACGGATATCATTGGAGAAGATTTCTTGACTTTCTTAGGTGAAAATCCCTTATTAAACTCATACGACATTCACCTAAAAGCGGATTATGTTGAAAGAGACAGCATCTCTAAAATTGAAAGCAAATTGCGTCAAAATACGATGATCGAAGATATTGTTTACGACAAACAGTTGATAAACTTGGTAAATGATAACATTAAAAAAGTAAGTATGTGGATCTTAATTATCAGCGGTTTCCTTGCTGTAATTGCGGTTTTATTAATCAATAGTTCACTACGACTTTCTATACATTCGAACCGTTTTATTATCAAAACCATGCAAATGGTTGGTGCAACAAAATCGTTCATCCGCAAGCCTTTTGTAATGCGTAGCGTAAAATTAGGAATGCTTGGTGCAGTTTTAGCAATTATTGCATTGATTGCACTATTAATTTATGTAGAAACGAATTTCCCTGGTTTAGGAATTTTAGAAGACAAAGCTTTAATTGGATTGGTTTTAGTAGCCGTTTTCGGATTTGGAGTTTTGATTACATGGGTAAGCACCCATTTTGCAACACAACGTTTCTTGAATTTAAGAACTGACGATCTTTATTAATATTCAGTCGCAGTTTTAAGTTTTCAGTAAAAAAAAATGCCCTTCGACTTTGCTTAGGGTGACAAATAAATAAAACATCTTGGGCGAGCTCAAGACAGCAAAAGAAATAAAATGAAAAACAATAATAAAGAAGAAAAACAAGATAATCACGAATTTCTTTTTGATGGCATCAATTACAAAATCTTATTAGTTGGAATTGGCGTTATCGCGCTAGGATTTATTTTAATGTCTGGCGGAGGAAGTACAGATCCAAATGTTTTCAACGAAGATATTTTTAGTTTTAGACGTATTCGTCTAGCTCCAACAACCGTTTTAATTGGTTTTGGAATCACGATTTATTCGATCTTCAAAAAATCTAAATAAATAGATTTATAAATTTCCAATTGGAATTCCCTTCGACTCCGCTCAGGATGACAATCTGAAATCTAAAATCTGTCCCGATAGCTATCGGGACTAAAATTTAAACTTAATGAACACATTACAAGCTATTGTTCTTGCCATTATTGAAGGAATTACAGAATTCTTGCCTGTTTCTTCAACTGGCCACATGATTATTGCCTCTTCTTTTTTTGGAATCGCGCATGACGATTTCACTAAACTTTTCACCATCGTAATTCAGCTTGGCGCGATACTTTCGGTCGTAATTTTATACTTCAAACGTTTCTTTCAAACTTTTGATTTTTACTTTAAACTTCTTGTTGCTTTTATTCCTGCAGTCGTTTTAGGATTGTTATTAAGCGATTTTATCGATGGATTGCTAGAAAATCCTGTAACAGTTGCAGTTTCACTTTTATTAGGAGGAATTATTTTATTGAAAGTGGACGAATGGTTCAACAAACCAAATGATCCTGAAGTTTCAACTGAAATAACTTATGCAAAAGCGCTAAAAATTGGATTATTTCAATGTTTGGCTATGATTCCTGGAGTTTCACGAAGCGGCGCAAGTATCGTTGGAGGTATGTCTCAAAAATTGACAAGAACTTCAGCTGCTGAATTTTCTTTTTTCTTAGCTGTTCCGACCATGTTGGGCGCAACAGTAAAAAAATGCTACGATTACTATAAAGACGGCTTTGAATTGACGCAAGATCAAACCACTTTATTGATTATTGGAAATGTGGCTGCATTTATTGTAGCACTTTTAGCAATTAAAACTTTCATTGGATTTTTGACTAAAAACGGATTTAAAGTTTTTGGTTATTACCGAATCCTTGCTGGAATCATCTTATTAGTGATTCACTTTTTCATTCACCCGCTTACGATTATATAATGACACCTGAAGAATATTTAAACGGACAAGTTTTATTGATTGACAAACCATTAAAATGGAGTTCGTTTCAAGCTGTCAATAAATTAAAATACCTTTTAATTAATAAAGTTGGACTTCCAAAAAAGTTCAAAATTGGTCACGCTGGAACTTTAGATCCATTAGCCACTGGACTTTTATTAATTTGTACTGGAAAATTCACTAAAAATATTTCTGAACTTCAAGGTCAAGCCAAAGAATACACTGGAACTTTTTATATTGGAGCCACTACTCCATCGTACGATTTAGAAACCGAAATCGACCAAACTTTCCCAACAGATCATATTGATGAAACCTTGATTCATGAAACAGTAAAGCAATTTTTGGGAGAAATTGACCAAAAACCGCCTATTTTCTCGGCAATCAAAAAAGATGGCGTTCGTTTATATGAACACGCTCGGGCAGGAGAATCCATAGAAATTGAAAGCCGAAAAACTACGATTCACGAATTTGAGATTACTAGAATTGAATTGCCAGAAATAGACTTTAGAGTAGTTTGTTCAAAAGGAACCTACATTCGTTCTCTAGCTTACGATTTTGGAAAAGCAATGAATTCTGGTTCACATTTAACGGTCTTGCGCCGTACTAAAATTGGTGATTACGATGTAAAAAATGCGATTGACATTACTTTGTTTGAAGAGAGCCTAAAATAAAAATAAAATGCATAAAAAAGCACATTACAAAATGATCGTAATGTGCCAAGCTCGTAAATCAAAGTACAGTTATTCCATACTCATTCCCTCTGAGTTAATAGTGAGGCACATTTTTCCCTCCAAATAAAAATTGTGAAAAGAAATCATAAAATCTTTCGAATAACTTTTTCATAATAGTGCATTTTTTAATAGTTGAACATTAAATAAACACCAATAAAAAGAGTAAATCAGAAAATTAATAATAGAAGTGGGATAGTTTTACTAAGATACGAAATTTTAAACAAAGCAAAAATTTTAGACGCATTATTTAACATATTATTTGATTTATTATCAACACGTTATCAACAATTATTTTATCAAATACTTTCCCCAAGTAATGGTTATTATAGTCGATTGTACTTAATATTTTCCATAATCTCAACCAGTTCTTCCTGAACCGAAATCCCTTTGTCAGCAAGATACCACAACTGCAAATCAGTTTTGATTTTTTCGTCGATTGGCCCAACTTCTCTTTTGTGTTTTGCCATTAATTCGGTGGCGCCTTTTGGTCTTGGCCCCCAATCTGCACGAACGATTCCGGCTTCTTTGCAAATCACAATCACTTTTGGGATTGCTCTTCCACCGTTTGTCAAATAATGGTTCATCAAATCATCGTTTTCATCGCGAAAAACAATTCTCAGATCTATTTTTTTATCTGAAGCTAATGCCATTTTATTTAAAATTGGAAGAATCTGAGCCGCATCGCCACACCAACCTTCTGAAATTACAAGCCAGATATAATGATTATCTAAATGCTGTAGTTTTGATTTTATATTTTCAGAAATCTGTATCGTCTTTTCCAGTCGATTCATTCTGGCTTCATTCAATTTTGAATAATTCGTCAAACTGTCAGATTGCTCATTTCCAGTTGATTTTCCTTCAGACAATAAATCGGTTACTATTTTTCGGTATTCAATATAAGAGTGGCTATTGAACAACGCTTTGGCTACGATGCTTTTCATAGATAATTATTTTGCTTAGCATAAATTTACGGATTTTCTTTAGACCGAGATATGACTTTTATCAGATTTGATATAAAAACCCAATAAAATTCTTTATAAATTTAAATATATCGCCCAATTATTTTTTTGTAAACATTATTTTTAAAAATCAGAATATGTCTATATTTGCACAAATTAACGCAACACAAACATGAAATATAAAAGAATTCTTCTGAAACTTAGCGGCGAGGCCTTAATGGGTGATTTACAATACGGAATTGACCCGAAAAGATTAGGCGAATATGCAGATGAAATCAAGCAAATTCACGATAAAGGAGTTGAAATTGCTATTGTTATTGGAGGAGGAAATATTTTTAGAGGCGTTGCTGGAGCAAGTTCAGGGATGGACAGAGTGCAAGGTGATTACATGGGAATGCTTGCAACTGTTATCAACGGAATGGCTTTGCAAGGCGCACTTGAAGACAAAGGAATGAAAACGCGTTTGCAAACTGCTTTGAAAATGGAATCTATTGCAGAACCATACATCAAAAGAAGAGCAGATCGTCATCTTGAAAAAGGAAGAATCGTAATTTTTGGTGCTGGAACTGGAAATCCATATTTTACAACCGATACAGCAGCAGTTTTAAGAGGAATTGAAATCAATGCTGATGTTATCCTTAAAGGAACTCGCGTTGACGGAGTTTATGATTCTGATCCAGAAAAAAATGCATCAGCTGTAAAATTCGATTTTATCTCTTTTGATGATGTACTGAAAAAAGGATTAAATGTAATGGATACTACTGCTTTTACATTAAGCCAAGAAAATAAATTGCCAATCGTTGTTTTTGATATGAACAAAATTGGAAATCTTTTGAAAATCTGCGAAGGCGAAAATATCGGAACTGTAGTAAATATATAGTCATCAGTAACAGTTTACAGTCACATAATTAGACTTTAACTGAAAACTGAGAATCAAACTGAAAATCAAAAAAAATGAGTGAAGAAATAGATTTCATATTAGAAAGTACAGAAGAATCAATGAATGGTTCTATTGCGCATTTAGAAAAAGAATTTCTAAATATTCGTGCAGGAAAAGCTTCTCCAGCAATGCTTGGAGGTGTTTTTGTTGATTATTACGGAGCGGCTACACCACTTTCTCAAGTATCTAAAATCAGTGTTCCAGATGCTAGAACAATTACTTTGCAGCCGTTTGAAAAAAACATGCTTTCGGTAATTGAAAAAGCAATTTTGGTTGCCAATATTGGTTTCAACCCAATGAACAATGGTGATGTTATTATCATCAGTGTTCCGCCTTTGACAGAAGAGCGTCGTCGTGATTTGGCAAAACAAGCAAAAGCTGAGGCTGAAGATGCTAAAATCGGTATTCGTAATTCTCGTAAAGATGCAAACACTGAAATCAAAAAATTAGAAAAGGAAGGAACTTCTGAAGACATTTGCAAATCTGCTGAAGAAGAAGTCCAAAACTTAACAAATGCTTTTACAAAAAAAATTGATGAATTATTGGCTGCAAAAGAAGCCGAAATCATGAAAGTGTAATTTTATTTGGCACAAAATAAAAAAATCCGTTTGGTGTAATTTTGCCAAACGGATTTTTTTATTCTTATTTTTGCATACCAAAAGTAAAATCTTTCCGTTTTTGAAACTATAACACCTTTATGAAGCTATTTTGTTTGTTGACTTTGTTTTTTACGCTTACGATTCAAGCGCAATTTCAAATAAACGGAATTGTTACTGATCCGCACAACAAACCGCTTCCTTTTGCAACCATTACTACTGCAGACAATAACAACACTATTACTGATGTTGATGGAAAATTTGAACTTAAAATCAATTCGAAAACGACCACTTTTGCCGTTTCTTACATTGGATTTCAAACAAAATTAGTTCCAGTTGTAGAGAAGAAAAAATTCTATGCGATTTCGCTTTCTCAAAAAACAGATGATTTAAAAGAGGTTCTTGTTTCAAATGAAAATCCTGCATTAACAATCATAAAAAAAGTTATCGCTAACAAGAACAAAAACAATCCGCAGAAAAAACTAAGCAGTTTTGAATATAAAACCTATAACAAGCTAATTGTTACGGCAAATCCGGATTCTATCGATGGCCGAATTGATTCTTCTGCCGCTTACAAAGATTTCAATAAAAAGACAATCAATATTGATTCTTCTGATTATAAGTTTAAAGAAATTATAACCAAACAACATTTATTTCAAACCGAGAAAGTTTCGCAGTATCAATTTGGAAATAATAAATTAAAAGAAACCATCTTAGGCACAAAAATGGCCGGTTTTAAGCAACCTGTTTATGAAATTATCGCCTTTAATCTGCAGTCTATTTCGATTTACGATTCGAAATACGAATTGTTTGAAACCAAACATCAAAGCCCAATTGCTGACAACGCATTTTCTGATTATAATTACAAGCTTCTGGACACCGTTCCCATTAAAGGTCGAAATACCTTTATGATTTACTTTAAAAACAAGAAAAGAAAAACAAATGCACTAGAAGGTGTTTTATATATTGATCAGGAAAATTTTGCTATAGCGAAAGCGGTAATGCGCATCAAAGCTGTTTTAGACATTAGCGGTATTCATGAATTTGAATATGTTCCTGAAGAGAAAATCTGGTTTCAAAGCAATACTACTTTCAAAATTGTAAAAGGGAAGAATGACGATGATATTAAAATTTTAGGCGGAACCATTCAATTTGATGGCGACGTTGAAGATAATTATGAACGAAGAAAAAAAGTTGCCTCTGATTTTACATATTTAATTTCTGAAAGCAATAATTTTGACATCCATTATAACACACATTCTTCAATAAAAAATCCATCGCTTTATATTGAAATTAAAGACGATGCAAACAAGCAACCAGAAGAATTTTGGAACAAATACCGAAAGGAAAGCTTAGATCTAAAAGGCCAAAGAACTTATCAATTAATAGACAGCTTATCACTCAGCAAAAGAATTGAAAAACGTCTTGGTTTAGGCCGAAAAATCATCAACGGTTATCTTCCAATCGGCCCTATTGATTTGGATTTAAAAAAAATCATCAGTTATAACAATTATGAAGGTTTTCGTTTAGGTCTTGGCGGTGTTACTAACGATCGTTTTTCTAAGCATTTTAGAATTGAAGGTTATGGCGCATACGGAACAAAAGACGGCGTTTTTAAATACAATCTGGGCGCTGGCGTTTTATTAGACAAAAACACCAATACTTGGCTAAATGGATCGTACACCGATGATGTCCGCGAGATTGCGAGTACCGTTTTTGCTGTTGATAAACGCGTTTTCAAGATTTATGATCCGCGCCCAATCAACATTAGTACTTTTTATAAATACATTGCCTGGAAAGCAAATATTCAAACCAAATTTATTCCGAAAACAGAAGCTGTTTTCGAGTTAGCCAGAACGTATGTTGAACCAAAATTTGATTATCTTTTCAACTATAATGGGCAATTGTATTCGAATTATATTATGACTACTGCTATGGCTTCAATTGTTTGGGCGCCATTCAGCGAATTCATGCAGACTCCAACGGGAAGGACAGAAACGGATAAAAGATTTCCAAGATTTACTTTTCAATATACACAATCATTGCCCAATGTTTTAGAAAACGACTTTACATTCAGCAAAATTGATTTCAAAACCGAATATGAAAAAAAATACCTGAACGGACAAAAAACAAGTTTACTTCTACAAGGCGGTGTTGCAATGGGCGATGTGCCAATTACGCATTTATACAACACAATGCCGAACAATCTAACCAAAGAAACCGTTATTCAACGTATAACTTTTGCCGGAAGAAACAGTTTTGAAACAATGTATTTTAATGAGTTTTTCTCTAGTCAATATGTCTTTTTTCAAATAAAACATGGTTTTGACCGAATTAAAATCATGAAAAAAGTCCGCCCTTCATTGGTTTTAGTTACCAGAATGGCTTGGGGAAATATGGAAAAACCTGAACAGCATGTTGGACCTGATTATAAAACTTTAGATAAAGGTTATTTTGAATCTGGAATTGAATTAAACCGAATTTTCAAAGGTTTTGGTTTAGGCGGATTTTATCGTTACGGACCGAATCAGTTGCTGAAATTTGAAGATAACATCGCAGTTAAGATTTCTTATGTTATTGATCTCGGTCTTTAATTTTAAATCCCAAATTTTATAGCCACTAATTCAAGAATTTGACTTCTTAACTTTGTTATTTTTTTTCCGCTGAATTTCACAAATTGTAACAAAATAAATTTATGAAAATTTGTGAAATTTGCCGTTAATAAACTGCGCAAGGAAATTCGATAAATTCGTGAATTCGTGGCTATAAAAAATCCCAAACCCCAATCAAAAAATTGGAATTTGGAATTTAATACATTGGAATTTCCAAAACTTTTATGGCTTGAGAATCAAAACAGACGGCGTATTATTCAGCCAGGTACTTTGAGATTCAATTAGTTTTTTCCAGCTGTCCAAACTAATAATCATTAAGTTTTGCGTTTCTAAAAACTCTTTTTTGATTGTTCTGTCATGCATAATCATAATATGATTTGGTGCAATTTGCTCAATCGAGCGAATGGTTTCCTGAATATCTCTTGTATTTTTCACTTCACCGCTGGCATCTAAAACTGTAATTTGAGAACCATTGTTGTTGATTAATTTTTTAGCATATTCAATAAGGAAAGCATCTTCTTTGCTAAAAACCGGCATAAAAACCTGATCAACTTCTTCTAAATCTTTATCAATAAAAATTCCGACTGGCATTTTACTTTTCGTAATAATATGACGCGTTCTTTCATCAAAAGGATTATTCTCAAACAAACCTTCTTTTCCTGTAAACTTATCAATCAAACGATCTGGATTTACAATTCGAGTAGTAAAACCAAGAATTTTTCCAAGCAAAGTTCCCTCAAAAATAGATTGTCCTAAACCAACCAGCAATAAATCATATTCGCCTTGGTTAGCCGTATCGATAATATCGGCATCAATATCATTTGTTACTTTGAAAACACTGTTTATACTTTGATTCAAATTCTTTGACTCTTCAATAACAGGGACAAGCATTTTTCTTTCGTGATCTTTAACATCAAATGAATGTATTTCTGTGCTCAACGACAAATGCATTGCCGTAACTACCGAATTATCTCCTTGTTTCTTGACTAAACTATTGGCAATTTTAAGTAATTTTTTACCTCTTTCAGGAGTTGCAAATGAAAGCAAAACCTTGTATTTGCTTTTGCTTCCAATCTCTTCTGGAACAACAGTTGCTTTATCTTTAAAAACAAAATTGATAAAATCTAAAGCTGGTCCCGTCATAAAAGTTGTCACTAAAGCCATGATGACCATCATTGTAAAAATTTCAGTAGACAGTACACCTAAATCGTAACCAATATTCAAAACAACCAATTCCATCAATCCGCGGGTATTCATCAAAGCACCAATGGCTAAACTGTCTTTCCAGTTTTGCCCTACGAATTTTGCTGCCAAAGCGCTTCCAAAAAACTTCCCTACAACGGCTACAACAATAATCAAACCTGTGATTTTCCATAACTCAGGATCATTCAACAATCCAATTTGTGTGCGCAAACCTGTAAATACAAAGAATAATGGCAAAAGCACAATTATCGAAACGTCTTCTACTTTTTCGATAAATATATTTCTGAATTTATTGTTTTCTGGCATAATCGCTCCCGCTAAAAATGCACCGAATAAAGCGTGGATTCCAATTAATTCTGCGGCATAAGCTGAAAATAAAAGTGTCAAAAAGAAAATAGCAACGACAGGTTTATTTAAACTTTCGCGAGTCGAATTTAAGTCTCCAACGCGTTTCAAAAACGGACGAACAATTTTCAACATGATAATCACGTATAAAATTGCCAGACCAATTACATAAAGCGAACTCGTCAAAGAGCCTGCTTTTACGATTGCAATTACAACCGCCAAAATACACCAAGCCGTAATATCATCGGCCGCGGCACAAGTAATAGCAATAGTTCCTAATTTCGTTTTTTGAAGACCTCGTTCCTGCACTATTCTTGCCAAAACCGGAAATGCCGTAATACTCATGGCGATTCCCATAAACAATCCAAAAGAAGAAAAAGCAACTCCTTCAGGTGCAAAAGTTCCGTAAATAAAATAAGCCAAAACTAATCCTAAAGCAAACGGAATAACAATACTCGCATGACTGATTACAACAGCGTCATGTGCCTTATTCTTCAGTACTTTCAAATCCAATTCCATTCCGATTACGAACATGAAAAGGATCAAACCAATCTGGCTTAAAAATTGAAGATTTCCTAAAGATTCTTTTGGAAACAAAGCTGCCGAAAACTCCGGAAAATACATTCCAACCAAAGATGGCCCAAGAACAATCCCAGCAATCATTTCTCCGATTACTGACGGCTGTCCTATTTTTCTAAAAAACCAGCCGAACAAACGGGCAACTAAAATAATAGTAACAATCTGAGCCAATAAAATAGCTAACGGATGCTGTAAGTTTTCAACCATTGAATGCAGAAAATCATTCCAATGATTGCTTTCTATTTTTTTCTCTACTACATTTCGACCTGCTTCAAGAGATGAACCTTGAGAAATGATCCAATATATCAAAGTTGTAAAACCACCAATAACTGTAATGTAAAATAAGGAGTTTTTAAAGTTATTCATAACTCGTTTTTTAAAATTATGAAACAAATATCAGAAGTCCATTTTACGTGAAAAAGCAATTTTGCAGCTAATTTTTCATGTATGTAATAAGTCCGAAAAACTTTGTAATAAGTTATAAAAATGATTGTCACTCTGAGCGGAGTCGAAGGGCAAACCAACCTGATCGGGCTTCGACTCCGCTCGGCCTGACACGATTTTGACTTATTTTCACCTTATATTTTCACCTTTCTCAAAAAATCTGAGCGATAGGTTTCGCTCAAAATCATAGTGGCATTTTTGTTGTTTTCTTCCAAGTGATGCAATACGATTTCGTTATGATTAAAAAATTTTATTGCTTTTACTGCAACAATTTCTTTTTTGTTCACGCGACAAAAATCGGCTTCGGGCAATTCTTTTAAAAGTGTGTCGAATTTTATGTTTTTCAAATTCAAGAAACTGCCGTCGGTCAGCAAAACTATTTTATCGCGGCTGTCGCTCAAAGCTGTTTTGATGTATTGAATTTGGTTAAAATAAAGCAACGTTTTGCCTTTGTCGGTATTCAGCTGCATGAATTTTTTCTTAGCGTCTGGTTTTTCAAATCGCTCAATTGCTTTTGAAATTGCTTTTTGCAAACGCTCTAATTTTACAGGTTTTGTAATATAATCTACAGCATCAATATTAAAAGCATCTGCTGCATATTCTTTATACGCAGTGCAAAAAATTACCAATTTGTTTTGAAACATTTCGGCTAAATGAAGTCCGTCGATTCCGGGCATTTCGATATCCGAAATCAGCAGATCAAAATCAAGATCGGCAAAATCAGATAAAAGTTTTTCAGGATCGTTGCAGGTTTTTACAATTTCCAATTCTGGAATTTGCTCACATAACATTTTCAAGTACGTCAATCCCGGAAGCTCATCGTCCAGTAGCAAGCATTTCAGTTTTGTATCCAAGTAAATCTATTTTTAAATGAGCAATATAAACATCGTTTTCTACAAACTTATCCAATTTGAAATTATTCTTGTAGATAATTCGCAAGCGGTGTTCTAAAGTTGCGTGACCAAAACCGCTTCGTTCTTTTTTTAGAACTTTTTTATCCGAAATTTTATTCGAAACCGTCATAAAAAAAGCGTTATCTCTAAACTCAAAAACAACCGAAATAAAAGCGTCAGCACTTTGAAGATCGGCATGTTTAAAAGCATTTTCAATTAAATCGATAGAAATTAAAGGCGCCAATAAAGGCTGATCATATAATTTATCTTCTTTATTGATATTGGTTTTTATCTTCAATTCAAAAAGCGGACTAATTTTGATTTTATTGATTTCGATTAAATTCAGTGCAAAATCAATTTCTTCTTTCGCAGTGACAAATTTCTTTTTGCTTTCGTATAAAATATAATCCAAAACGTTTGCCAGTTTGTCTAAAGCGAAATACGTTTGATACGCATGGGACTGAATCGAATTCAAAATATTCTTAAACAAATGCGGATTCAGTTTTGATTCTAAAGTTTCGAGTTGCAAATCATTCACTTTTACTTCCAGCGCATAAAAACTTTTTTCGGCATCATCTTTTGCTTTTTTGGCCTGCATCAACAGATAAATCATAAAACAAATAATAATGACAAGCAATAAAAGAATTGCCAGAAAAATAAAAGTTGTGGTATTGTTTTCCTGCATAATGGTTTGAATAAAATAACTAACTAGAAAATACGACTCTTTTTGAACCGCAACAAATTGCGCCCTCAAACACGAACAAAACTAATTCATAGTCTTTATTCTTTTGATAAAATTTCACTTTATACTCTTGAAAAATCTGTGTTGCAGATAAAAACTCAATTAACCTAAAAGAATTATTGAAACCATAATTTTGAATAAAATCTAAATTAATCCATTTTAGATTAATGGGATTATTACTCAAATCTTCTAAAGAAAATTCATTGTTTTTAAAAAATGACAAAGTCTTTCTTTCATTCTTAAAAAACGTGTCAAGTTCAGATAAAGATTTTTTAAAATGATCCATGATTTTAGCTTCAATCTGTTCCGAAATCGCAGCTTTACTAAATTCAACACTTAAATAATCGATAATTTCTTTTAACAAATTAAAATCATCTGTTTTTTCGCTGATGTAATCTCCTCTAAAGTTCATCTTCAAAAAACGCATCAACAACTGGTTATCAATCTTTTTGAGATTAATCGTGTATTCCAGTATATCAAGTTTGAAAACTTCTTTAAAACGAATGTTTAGATTTGAACTAAAATCGTCCTCATGAAGAGTTACTTTTGTATTATCGTTTAGCACATAATTATAAATGATACTAGACTCTGTAGCAGAAGAATAATCCCCAAATCTTCTAGTTTCATTTAAAATCAAAATTACTTTTTCTACCATTATCAATTTTAATTCTTTTTAATGATTAGAGACGGATTTCAATCTAATAATTGAAGTGAAAGAAAACCAACCAAAAAAATCTATTCTCCAATTCGTTTTCTTTTCATCTGTAAAATTAACTACAAATATGAGAAAAGCTAACGATTAAACAGCAAAAAACAGGAAAATCATTACAACTGAAAAACTTGCAAAATTGTGTTAACATTGCGTAAAATACAATCGATTGTTTATGATTTTGAGGCATTTTCACTACATTTGCAACCATTTTTAAAGAATTTATGAAAAACGCTATTCAAGTTGGGTTCTGGGAGAAATTGGCCCGAATTATACTTAAAAACAGAATAACAATTCTGATTTTGCTTTCTGCATTAACCATTTTTCTTGGTTTTCAGTGGAAAAACCTTTCTATGACTTATACTGAAGCAAACTTGCTTCCAAAAGATCATGTGGCCAATAAAGACTATCAAAAATTCTTGGACAAGTTTGGCGAAGAAGGAAATCTAATTGTTATTGGTTTTCAAGATAAAAACTTTTTTACTCCAAAAAACTACGCTGCTTGGAACGAATTGATGACAGGTTTAAAAAAATCGAAAGAAGTTGATTTAGTCGTTTCATTAAATGATTTGAAAAAACTTGAAAAAGATACGATTAACGAAAAATTCGTTTTAAGTCCATTTATTGATCAAACTAAAGCGTTGGATCCTTCTTACTTAAAAAGCGTTCAATACGATTTGTTTCATAATTTGCCTTTTTACGAAGGATTATTATTCAATAAAGAAAGCGGCAGCGTCCGTTCGGCAATTTACATCAATAAAGCTTTAGTTAATACGCCAGAAAGAAAGACTTTTATTCTTGAAAATTTAGTTCCGAAAATCAATAAATTCGAAAAAACGACTGGAATTGATTTGAAAGTTTCAGGAATGCCATACATCAGAACCATCAATGCTGATGACATGAAAGGCGAAATCGGGCTTTTCATTGGTGCTGCTTTATTGACGGTTTCTTTGATTTTCTTTTTCTTTTTCCGTTCGTTTAGAGCGACTTTTATTTCGATTTGTATTTTAATTGTCGGCGTAATCTGGTCATTCGGAACGCTTGGTCTATTTAACTACAAAATCACAATTCTTACGGCAATTATTCCACCGCTGATTATTGTAATCGGAATTACAAACTGTATTTTCTTGATCAACAAATATCAGCAGGAAATCAAGTTACACAACAATCAAGCTAAAGCGTTGCAACGTGTCATTTCTAAAATTGGAGTTTCGACTTTGATGACGAATTTGACAACGGCGATTGGTTTTGCAACGTTTATGATTACTGGAAACGATTTGCTTTTTGAATTCGGATTGGTAACTTCAATCAACGTAATTTCTGTTTATTTATTGACGCTTTTTATTGTGCCAATTATTTACAGTTTCATGCCTCTACCTAAAGAAAAGCATTTATATCACTTGACGAAAACCTATATTTCGACTTTATTGAATGTTGTTGAAGACTTGGTAAAAACAAAACGTAAAATTGTCTATATCGTTTATGGTTTGCTTTTGGTTTTCAGTGTAATTGGAGTTTCACAAATGAAAGTTTCAGGAAGTTTGATTGGCGAAATGCCAAAAAGCGCTTCTTTCTTTAAAGATATTCTATTTTACGAAAAAGAATTCAACGGCGTAATGCCATTGGAAATCATGATTGATACCAAAAAGAAAAAAGGTGTCATGAAAGCTTCGACAATTCGCAAAATGGATGAACTGCAAACTACAATTGCCGAAATTCCAGAATTGGCAAAACCAGTTTCGATTGTGAATTTGGTTAAATACTCAAAACAAGCTTTCTATAATGGAAATCCAGAATATTACCAATTGCCAACCTCGCAAGAGCAAGCTTTTATTTTGAGTTATGCTAAAAATGCCACGAAAAACAGCAAAGAAAACCTAATGAAAGCTTACGTTGATTCAACTGGACAATATGCCCGAATCACGACTTTCATGAAAGATATCGGAACGGATGAAATGGCAAAAGTGGAGAAAAAGCTAAACGCAAAAATTGCTGAAATTTTCCCAAAAGACCGTTATGAAGTTACCGTTACCGGAAAAGCATTGGTTTTCCAAAAAGGAACATCGTATTTGGTAGACAACTTGATAGAATCATTGATTTTTGCAATTGCAGTAATTGCTATTTTGATGCTGTATTTATTTAGATCTTTCAAAATGGTAATGGCTTCGGTAATTACGAATGTTTTACCGCTTTGCATTACTTCTGGATTGATGGGTTATTTCGGAATTCCGTTAAAACCTTCTACGATTTTGGTATTCAGTATTGCTTTCGGAATCTCGGTTGATAATGCAATTCAGTTTATGGCGAAATACCGACATGACTTCCTTCAAAGTGGTGGAAAAGTGAAAAAATCAGTTTTCAGTGCTTTAAGAGAAACTGGAATCAGTACTTTTTATACTTCAGTAGTTTTGATTTTAGGTTTTGCGACTTTTACATTGTCAAGCTTTAGCGGAACAATTGCTCTTGGAGGATTAATTTCTTGTACTTTGGCTTTTGCGATGTTTGCGAATTTAGTTGTGTTGCCTTCTTTAGTTTTGACTTTTGAGAAGAAGAAAACTAAGAAAGAGGAATTATTGGAGAATTTGGAATAATAAAAAGTCAGCCACGAATTCACGAATTAATAAATGGAAAAAATAGAACTATTTTCAAGTAAGAAAAAATCTTTTTTACACTTAATTGGCGGTCTATTATTTGTTTTTATAGGGGTATATTTATTTATAAAATCAGAGAGCAACATTAGTTCTAGATCACCAAATCCAATATCCATAAAAGCACTAGGAATAATTACAATATTATTTTTTGGATTAGGAGCCTTTATCGCTATACGGAATTTAATAAAAGAAAGGCTTATCCTCATTATTGATGAGAATGGAATTGATGTCAACCCAAAAAAGAATTCATCAGGATTTATAAATTGGAATAATATCGAAGGCTTTAGTGAATTAAAAATACAAAACCAAAAAATGGTGCTTATTAAAGTTAACAACACTGATTATTGGATTGAAAACGAAAAAAACATACTAAAAAAAAAGTTAATCGAATTTAATTTTGAAAATTACGGTTCGCCATTTTGTCTTTCAGCAGTTTCCATGCAAATAAATCATGCTGAACTCATGAAAGTATTAAATGAGAATCTTGAGAAATATAAAAAATTCGCATAAGGATTAACGCTTAGTTTGTGATTCCTCATTCCTAGGAATGACAAAAATTAAGAAGTAAAAAAAACTTCTCCTGAAAACGAGTGCCCTAGCCCCGATCGAAGCGGCATCCTTTTTCTTGCTTCTTTAGCAAGAAAAAGATACAGCGGAGAGCGGGAAATAGCTTCAAAAATTAATTATTATCGTTTATATTTGCAATTCGATATAAAAAACACTGATTTTAAATTAATCAAAATCAGTCCCGATGCTTCGGGACTAAAATCTAAAATTAAAATGAAACACACAAAGGTTAAAGACTTATTAAACAGTACGACGACGCTACAGGAAGTGAATGCAAAAGGATGGGTGAGAACTTTTAGAAATAATCAGTTCATCGCGCTTAATGACGGTTCTACAATTAATAATATTCAATGTGTTGTTGATTTTGAAAATACACCTGAAGAGACTTTAAAAAGAATCACGACTGGAGCTTCGGTTTCTGTAATTGGAACTTTGGTTGAAAGTAAAGGTGCGGGTCAGAAATATGAAATTCAGGTAAACAAACTTGAGATTCTTGGAGATTCTGATGCGGAGAAATTCCCAATGCAGCCTAAAAAACACTCTTTGGAATTTTTACGTGAAAACGCTCACTTGCGCGTACGTACAAATGCTTTTGGTGCGATTATGCGTGTGCGTTCGGTATTGTCATTTGCAGTTCACAAATATTTTCAGGAAAAAGGATTTGTGTATGTAAATACGCCAATTATCACTGGAGCTGATGCTGAAGGTGCTGGAGAAATGTTTCAGGTAACTTCATTGCCTTTGGATAATCTTCCAAAAAATGAAGAAGGAAACATTGATTTCAAAAAAGATTTCTTCGGAAAACACACAAACTTGACCGTTTCTGGGCAATTAGAAGGTGAAACTTTTGCAATGGCTTTGGGTCAGATTTATACTTTTGGACCAACGTTTAGAGCAGAAAACTCAAACACTTCTCGTCACTTGGCTGAATTCTGGATGATCGAGCCGGAAGTTGCTTTCAACGACCTTGATGACAACATGGATTTGGCTGAAGATTTTATTCAGTATGTAATTAAATATGCTTTAGACAATTGTCAGGATGATTTGAAATTCTTAGAAGGAAGACTTCTTGAAGAAGAAAAATCAAAACCACAGGCGGAAAGAAGCGAAATGAGTTTGTTAGAGAAATTGAACTTCGTTTTGGAGAACAACTTCAAACGTGTTTCTTATACAGAAGCAATTGATATTTTAAGGGATTCAACTCCAAACAAAAAGAAGAAATTCCAATATTTAATCAACGAATGGGGAGCTGATTTACAGTCAGAACACGAGCGTTTCTTAGTTGAAAAACACTTTAAATGTCCGGTAATTTTATACGATTACCCAGCAAACATCAAAGCGTTTTACATGCGTTTGAACGACAACACAGAACCAGGAAGAGAAACCGTTCGCGCAATGGATATCCTTTTCCCTGGAATTGGAGAAATCGTTGGTGGCTCTGAAAGAGAAGAGCGTTATGATGTTTTGGTTGAGAAAATGGAAAAACTTGGAATTGATAAAGAAGAATTATACTGGTATTTAGACACCAGAAGATTTGGATCAGCAACTCACGCAGGTTTCGGTTTAGGATTTGAGCGTTTGGTATTGTTTGTTACAGGAATGACAAACATTAGAGACGTAATTCCTTTCCCAAGAACTCCTGGAAGTGCGGAATTTTAATAGAAAGTTATGAATTATAAATTATGAGTTAGGAGTTAAATCTTAACTCATAATCATTTAAGAGAAATATTTAACTGTTATAGGTTGCAAGTATATGGGTGTAAAAACTCATAACTCATAACTTATAACTCTTAACTCAAAATATGCTAAAGCAATTTTTAAATTTAAAATTATCCCAAAAATTATCTCCACAGCAAATACAGCTGATGAAGTTAATTCAATTGCCTACGCAAGCTTTTGAACAGCGTTTATTAGAAGAAATGAACGAAAATCCGGCTCTTGAAGCAGGAAAAGAAGACGATTACGAAGCTGATGAATACGCTAATGAAGACTACGACGATTATGATGATGCAGAATCTGACAGAATCGAAGCAGACGACATTAACATTGATGAATATTTAAGCGACGACGATACACCCGATTACAAAACTCAGGTAAATAATTACAGTGACGACGAAGAGCGCGAAACGCCTTTTGCGGCTCCGATAAGTTTCCATCAGGATTTGATCAATCAGTTGAATACTTTTATTTTGAACGATGAAGAGCGTGAGATCGCTGAATTCCTTGTTGGAAGTATTGATGACATGGGTTACATCCGCAGAAGCATTCCGGATATTGTAGACGACATGGCTTTTACTCAGGGAATTTATACTGATGAAGCGATGGTCGAAAAAATGTTGACCGTAATTCACGAACTTGAACCTTCGGGAGTTGGTGCACGTGATTTACAAGAATGTTTATTACTTCAATTAAAACACAAAACACCAACTGAATATGTTGATTTAGCCATTGACATTATCGAAAATCAGTTTGATGCTTTTACGAAAAAACATTACGATAAATTATTGCAAAAATACAGCATTTCGAACGAACAGCTTAAAAAAGCGATTCACGAAATTGAAAGACTGAATCCAAAACCTGGTGGTTCTTTTACAGGAAACAATAAAGTTACTGAAAATGTGGTTCCAGATTTCGCTATCAGAATTGTTGACGGAGAGTTAGAACTGACTTTAAACGGAAGAAATGCTCCTTCCCTGCACGTTTCTAAAGATTATCAGGAAATGATGCAGACGTACAAAGAATCTCGTGATAAATCGACTGCGCAAAAAGACGCCGTTCAGTTTATCAAACAAAAACTGGATTCTGCTAAATGGTTTATCGATGCGATTAGACAACGTCAGGAAACGCTTTTTGTAACCATGAATGCAATTATGCATTATCAGGAAGAATATTTCTTAGACGGTGACGAAACCAAACTAAAACCGATGATCTTAAAAGATATCGCTGATATGGTTGGTTTAGATATTTCGACGATTTCACGTGTGGCAAACAGTAAATATGTTGAAACGCCATATGGGACAAAACTAATCAAAGAATTTTTCTCTGAAGCGATGAAAAATGATCAAGGAGAAGATGTTTCAACTTTGGAAATCAAAAAAATTCTTCAAAATACAATTGAAGAAGAGGATAAAAGAAAACCGCTTCCAGACGATCAGCTAGCAGAAATCTTAAAAGAAAAAGGTTATCCAATCGCAAGAAGAACTATTGCAAAATATCGAGAACAGCTTGATATTCCGGTAGCGAGAATGAGAAAGAAGATTTAATTCTTTTTTAAACCATATAAGAAATATAAGTTCATTTAAAAAAACCGCCCCGACAAACGAAAATTTGTCGGGGCGGTTTTTTTTAAATATAAAACATTCTTTATTTAGACTGGACTGAAGTCCAGCCCTACAATATGAACCGAGCCGAAGGCTCTTCCTAAGTTCCGCAGGAACGAATTATTTTGTAGAGCTGGACTTCAGTCCAGTTTGGCTTAATGTTGGTATTTTGATTTCAAAAAACAAACCCGACAGTTTTTAAAAACCTGTCGGGTTTAATTTTAATATGTCTCGTCCTGAAAAAAGTTGACTATAATTAACTTAATTATGTCACTAACAAGAGAAGTATTTAAAAGAATTGTGCCTGATTGCACTTACAGTGAGGCATTCAAAAAACAGGTTGTAAAAGAATTTGAACTGGGATTATTTTGCAAGGCAGATCTTCGCCGTCGTTACCAAATCAGAAGTCATAGCTGTATCGACAGTTGGTTAAGAAAATATGGTAAATTTACATATCTGGAAAAACTAACACTGGGACGACCTATGAAAGATCCTCAATCTCAACGCATCAAAGAACTCGAAGCTCAATTAGCTAAGAAAGAGCAAGAATTATTGGTCTTTAAAAAGTTTATTGAAATAGCCGAACGCGAGCTAAAAATCGAGATTGTAAAAAAGTCTGGTTCCAAGCAGTCCAAGAAATAAATCGTATATACAGGGTTAGTCCTTGTGAAATATGTCGATTGTTTGGATACAGTAAACAAGCTTATTACAAACGAAAATCACATCTATTAAAGTCAATTCCCGACAAAGTACATCTCAAATCTTTGGTAATGTCGGTTCGTCAAAAGCTGCCAAAAACCGGTGGCAGAAAACTGCATTATATGCTGAAAGATGATTTAAAAAGACATCAAATAAAGATTGGCAGAGATAAATTGTTTGATTTTTTACGTGATGAATATTTATTAGTCCCTAAAGCTAGAAGATATTACAAGACAACAAATTCAAGACATTGGATGCGTAAATATCCAAATTTAATAAAAGAAATCAAGCTCAATGAGCCTGAGCAGGTTTGGGTTGCTGATATTACTTATCTAAGAACTAAAGAACAAACATATTACCTGCATTTGATAACAGATGCATACTCGAAGAAAATTGTAGGTTATAATTTATCGGATAATTTAATGGCTTCTTCTACATTAGAAGCTTTAAAGATGGCTGTCGGTAATAGGAAATACAGCAGAAATCTCATACATCATTCAGATAGAGGTCTTCAATATTGCAGCAAAGAGTACACGGAATATTTATCTCAAAGCAAGATTCTGATAAGTATGACACAAAACTATGATCCATATGAAAATGCAGTTGCAGAAAGAGTAAATGGTATTTTAAAAGAAGAATTTGGATTATCTGAAATCTTTGAAGATTTTGAAAATCTGAAAAAGCAAGCTCTAGAATCTATTTTATTTTATAATCAAATAAGAGTGCATTTATCAATAAATATGCTGACTCCAAATCAAGCACATTTACAAAATCAAATCAAACTCAAAAGATGGAAAAAAACAAATCGGAACAAAAATAATTCTGTTCCGATTTAATTAATTTTATATTACTAATCGAGTCAACCTTTTTCAGGACAACTCAATATCACTAAAACCTTAATTTATTTATATTGATCTGGCAGAATTTTCACATCAAATAAAAATGCTTTCTTTTTATCGCTGTAATGATAAATCAAAGTATAATCATTATCCCTAAAAACCTGAAGTCCAGAGTTTGCTTTGGCAGTACTTACAAGACTTTTTTCAATTTCACTTTGAATCACATCAACTTCAGCAGTTTGCTTTTCTACGTTTAACAAAGTCAAATTATATTGCACGAATTCTTTCTGAGGCAAATTCACACTGTCTAAACGAATTCCTTCCTGAATATTCAACGGACAGTTTTTATTGTATTTCTCAACTAATTCTTTTACTTCAGTCTTTACTTCGCTTACATTTTCAGAAAGGTAAAATTGAAAAAAGGCTGTCAAAGCTATCGCAATTCCGATTAAGATAAATAATAAAATATTCTGCTTTCTTCTACTTTTCTTTTCTTCCATCGTTTAGTAAAGTGTATTGCGTTTATTTATTTTCTTTTTCCTGAAGTTTTTTCATTGCATTAAAATACGCGGCACGGCTAAGTGGCTCATATTCCTCAGTTTCCCCTAACATGACCAGCTTGTCATTATCTGTTTTTCTGAAGCTATAATTTGCCAAATTTCCTGTTCTGGTGCAAACGGCGTGAACTTTTGTAACATATTCGGCAGTGGCCATAAGTCCCGGCATTGGCCCAAATGGATTTCCTTTAAAATCCATGTCCAATCCAGCCACAATTACACGAATTCCTTGATTTGCCAAGTCGTTGCAAACGGTAATAATTTCGTCATCAAAAAACTGCGCTTCATCAATACCAATTACGTCACAACCTTGAGCCAAAATCAAAATATTTGCCGCTGCCGGAACCGGTGTCGAACGAATTTCGTTAGCATCATGAGATACTACCATTTCGTCATGATAACGGGTATCAATAGCGGGTTTAAAAATTTCGACTCTTTGTTTAGCAAATTGCGCGCGTTTTAATCTACGGATTAATTCTTCGGTTTTACCCGAAAACATTGATCCACAAATAACTTCAATCCACCCAAATTGTTCTTTGTGATTTACTGTATTTTCGAGAAACATTTTGTATTTTTCTACCTTTAAAAATGAATAGTTTTTATTACTTTGTACTGGTAATAAATCGACGTAAAAATGTGCTGTTTTACATTTTTTCAAAAGTAGAAAATTTTTATCAAACGGGAGATTGGGAAATGCTTATTAACAGAAATAAAAAACATCTTTAAAATATCTCTCGGTTTTATTCAGGATTAAAGACATTCAGGCATCAAATACACTAAAATACCTTATTCACTATAATTTCAACAGTTATGAAAAAAAAATTGGAAGCTGATTTAATCAGCATTGCACATCGAATTTTAAAACTTAAAAACAAATCCGATATCAATCAATTATATCTTGAAACACAGAAATTATATGAAAAACTGGCTATTTTAAAATTTGTTGATGAAAATTTTGACGAAGCAAAACCAACAATCAGCTATAGCGAAATCAGCTCTGAAATCGAAACTATTTTTGACAAAGAAGAAGAAATAGTTTCAGTTGATGACGAAACTCCAATTCCTGTTGAAGAAATTAAAGCAGAAAAAGCTCCAAAACCAGCAATTGTTGAAGAAATAGTTGCCGAAATTCCAGAAGAAACAACTCCAGAGCCAATTGAAGAAGAAACTCAGGAATCCATTGAAGAACCAATTGTTGAAAAAGAGGAAGAAGCTGAAGCAGTGAAAGAAACTGAAACTGTGGAAAGTGTTAAAGATCCAATTATCGAAAAAATCCAAGCAGCTGTTTCTGAAGCTAAAAAAACGATCGAAGCAAATGATCTTTCATTTAAAACAGTCAACGATTCAAATCCGATTCCAGATTTCAAGCCACTTTTTGAATTAGAAAAACCGGAAGAGAAAATTGAAGAAAAAGTAGAATCTAAGATCGAAAGTTCATCAAAACCTACAATTGCATTTGAAGATTTTGGAATTAATTATGCCGATACACAGTTTGTAAAAGTAGATAGTTTTGAAGCTGTTCCTTCAACTCCTTTTCCATCACTTAACGAAATTCAAGAGACGAAAATCGAAACTGAGGTTCTGGAAACTCCGGCCGAACCAAAACCTGTAACCCTAAATGAAAAACTGGCAAAAGGTTTCCATATTGATTTGAATGACCGAATTGCTTTTACCAAAAATCTTTTTGGAAACAGCACCGAAGATTATAGCCGAGTTTTAAATCAGCTTTTGACTTTTGATTCTTACGCCGAAGTGAAAGAATTTATTGAAAACATGGTAAAACCAGATTATAATAATTGGGAAGGAAAAGACGATTACGCTGAGCGTTTTCTAGGAATTATCGAGAAAAAATTTGCATAAAAAGCAAACACTAATTACACAAATTAACACTAATTCATTTGCTTGGCGGAATTTCATACACATTAAAAATTTGTGCCAATCTGTGTAATTCGTGTTTAAATATCAAAATTAAATATGTCAAAATTATATATCGTTCCAACGCCAATTGGCAATCTTGAAGACATGACTTTCAGAGCCATTCGGGTTTTGAAAGAAGTCGATTTGATTTTGGCCGAAGACACCCGCACAAGCGGAAAATTGTTGAAGCATTTTGAAATTGGCACGCACATGCACAGCCATCATATGCACAACGAACACAAAACAACCGAAAACCTAATTGCCCGTTTAAAAGCTGGCGAAACCATCGCTTTGATTTCAGACGCAGGAACTCCGGCGATTTCAGATCCTGGCTTTTTATTGACGCGCGCTTGTGTAGAAAATAAAATTGAAGTTGAATGCCTTCCGGGCGCAACGGCTTTTGTTCCCGCGCTTGTAAACAGCGGACTACCAAATGATAAATTTGTTTTTGAAGGTTTTCTGCCTGATAAAAAAGGCCGTCAGACTCGATTTTTGGCTTTAGCCGAAGAAACCCGAACGATGATTTTATACGTTTCTCCTCATAAACTCGTTAAGACTTTAGCAGAATTTGTTCAATATTTTGGAGAAGACCGACAAGTTTGTGTTTCAAGAGAATTATCAAAATTACATGAAGAAAATGTACGCGGAACTGCAAAAGAAGTTTTGGCACATTTTGAAAAAACAGCACCGCGTGGCGAAATTGTCGTTGTCGTTGCTGGAAAAATAATAACAAAAGAACCTAAGAAAAGTAAGTTTTCTAAGGACGAAGAATAATAAATAATTATTTCAGCCACAGATTAAAATGATTAACACTGATTGATTAAAAATCCGCCACGACCCGAGCGATAGCGAACAGGAGAAGCAATTTCACGAATTTACACGAATTGAATTTGTGAAAATTTGTGCAATTCGTGGCAAAAACAAAAATCCTTTTTAATCTTTTCAATCTGTGGCAAAAAAAAAATTAAACTATAATCATGAGCATACAAGCCTTTTTAGAAAAAGTAAAACAAACTCCAACACAAATCACATTTCCTGAAACTATTGCAGTAATCGAAGAAAACTACAATTTTACTCCAACTGCTTTTCAAAACGGAACACAGCATAACGCAGCAGGAGAAAATTCTGGTTCTTGCAAATTGTTTTCTTTTGCAAAACTGCAAAACTTAAGCAAAGAAGAAACATTAGCATGTTTTGGCGCTTTCTATTTTGAAGAAGTTTTAGGTGATCCAAATGGAACAAATCATCAAAACATTAGAAACTTCATTAACTTAGGTTGGGACGCAATTCAATTTGAAGGAAATGCTTTAGAAGCAAAATAATTTTAGATTTTAGAATGTAGATTTTAGATTTACCAAACTCTACTTTATTCTAAACTCAAAAAAACTTTGTCAAAGCTTAAAACTTTGACAAAGTTAAAAAACCAAATAGTTCTGTCATTTTCGATAACCATCGAGACTGATTAGAAAAAAAATAAACACATAGAAACATAGATTTTATTTTTAATTAAAAGAAATTAGAAAGAAACTAGTTTCTAACACATAGAGCTATGTGAATTTATGCAAGTGAAACACCTTTTTTAAAGTTTCCAATGAGCTATGATTCTATGTGTTTTAAAAAAAATTCACCTACCAGATTAAACGATTTCACGAATCTGAAATCTAAAATCTAAAATCTACAATAAAAAATGCGTTGGACCTTAAAACCAAAACCTTCTGAAGAAAAAGTCAAACATTTGGCACAAGCTTTAAATGTAGAAGATTTTGTTGCAACGCTATTGATTCAGCGCGGCATTGAAACTTTTGACGATGCGAAGAATTTCTTTCGCCCTTCTTTAGAGCATTTGCATGATCCGTATTTGATGAAAGATATGGACAAAGCCGTTGCCCGAATTGAATTAGCGATTGAAAATCAAGAAAATATTCTGGTTTTTGGCGATTATGATGTTGACGGGACAACAGCGGTTTCTTTGGTTTCTTCGTATTTAAAATCACATTATCCAAATATAGCTACTTACATTCCGGATCGTTACGACGAAGGTTACGGAATCTCTTACAAAGGAATTGACTACGCAGACGACAACGGAATTTCTTTGATTATCGCTTTAGACTGCGGCATAAAATCAATTGATCATATCGCTTACGCGAAAGCAAAAAACATCGATTTTATTATTTGCGATCACCACCGTCCCGGCGACATTCTTCCAGATGCGGTTGCTGTTTTAGATCCAAAAAGAGAAGATTGCAATTATCCTTATGATGAATTATGCGGTTGTGGTGTTGGTTTTAAATTGATTCAGGCTTTAGGGCAAAATAGAAATGAAACTACGGAAGACCTGATTCCATATCTCGATTTGGTTGCCACTGCAATTGCCGCCGATATTGTTCCGATTACAGGAGAAAATCGTGTTTTGGCCTATTTCGGATTGAAAGTAATCAACAGCGAACCAAGACCCGGAATTAAGGCTTTAGTTCATCAAGTAAAAAAGAAAGTTCTTGATATTACTGATGTGGTTTTTATTATTTCACCCCGAATTAATGCCGCCGGAAGAATCAAACACGGAAATCATGCTGTAGAACTTTTAACCGAATTTGATCTTGAACAAGCACAGCAATTCGCATCGGAAATAGAACAATATAATGCCGACCGAAAAGATTTAGACAAAAAAATTACCAAAGAAGCATTTCAGCAAATTATAGAAAATAAGGAAGAAGAACGTTTTTCAACCGTCGTTTTTCAAGAAGACTGGCACAAAGGTGTAATCGGAATTGTAGCTTCAAGATTGATTGAAACCTATTATCGTCCGACTTTGGTTTTCACAAAAAGTGGCGACAAATATGCCGCTTCGGCTCGATCAGTAAAAGGTTTTGATGTTTATAATGCACTTGATGCTTGCGCAGAACATTTGGAACAATTTGGAGGCCATATGTATGCAGCTGGAATGACTTTAAAAGCTGAGAATTATCAAACTTTCAAAGATGCTTTTGAGAAACAAGTTTCAGAAACAATTTCACCAGAAATGCTGACTCCAGAAATTGAGATCGATGCCGAAATAAATTTCTCGGATATAACGCCAAAACTCATTCGGATTTTAAAACAATTTGAGCCTTTTGGCCCACAGAATATGACGCCGGTTTTTATGACAACAGATGTTAAAGATACGGGTTATGCAAAAACCTTAGGTTCAGAAGACGAACATTTAAGACTCTTCGCCAAACAATCTAATTCAGACGGAATAGCTGCAATTGGTTTTGGACTCGGAAAAAAAATAGATATTACAAAAAATCAAAATACGTTTCAACTAGCATATACAATTGCCGAAAATGAATGGAATGGAACGGTTTCAACACAGCTTATGCTGAAAGACATTAGAACAAATGGAAGAAATTAAATCAAATAAACCAGATCCGTATCAAGCGCTTCGTTATAGAGAATTCAATGTGTATTTATTACTGCGCTTCTGTATGGTTTTTGCCTGGGCAATGCAGTTTATCGTGATCGAATGGGAAGTTTATAGCTTGACTAAAAACCCGCTTTCGTTAGGAATTATTGGTTTGATGGAAGTAATTCCAGCTGTTGGAATGGCATTATTTGCCGGACATATTGTCGATCAAAGCGAAAAGAAAGGACTATTGGTAAAATGTATTCTGGGATTTTCCGTAATTAGTTTTGGATTGTTTTTATTAACCTGGCCAAAAGTTGTCAGTGGTTGGCCAACCAATTCAATTCTGTATTCAATTTATTTTTTGGTTTTTCTTGGCGGTTTAGTTCGTGCCTTTCTTGGTCCAACTACTTTCTCTCTTCAATCGCTTATTATTCCAAAAAAAGTATATCCAAATGCTTCAACTTGGAGCAGTTCGGTTTGGCAAATTGGAGCCGTAATGGGTCCTGCATTGGCTGGATTTTCAATCAACTGGATTGGCGTGCACTGGTCAATGTGTCTGGTTTTCGGATTTTCAATTCTCGCCTTAATTGCCTTGTCACAAATCAGTAAAAAACCAATCGTAAACCCGAAGATTGGAGAATCAATAAAAGACAGCCTTACAGAAGGCTTGACTTTTGTCTTCAAAAATCAAGTAGTTTTAGGTGCTTTATCGCTTGACATGATTGCTGTACTTTTTGGAGGTGCCGTGGCTTTATTGCCGGTTTTTGCTCAAGACATCTTAAAAGTTGGTTCTGAAGGATTTGGAATATTAAGGGCCGCGCCCGCTGTTGGTTCTTTTATTACAATGCTCGTTTCTGCTTATGTGCCTTTATATAAAAATGCTGGAAAGAAACTGTTAGTTGCCATTTTTGTTTTTGGATTATCGATCATTTTATTTGGTCTTTCAACTTATTTCTGGCTTTCTGTTTTTGCTTTATTTTTAAGCGGATTGGCTGACGGAATTTCTGTAGTTATTCGTCAAACCATTTTACAGCTTAAAACTCCCGATCACATGCGTGGGCGTGTTGGCGCAGTAAATTCTATTTTTGTCGGATCTTCTAATGAATTAGGTGCTTTCGAAAGTGGGGCAACTGCCAAATTAATGGGAACTGTGACTTCAGTTGTTTTTGGAGGAAGCATCACACTTTTGACCGTTTTAGGTTTTGGATTTATATCGCCTACTTTTAGAGATTTAGATTTGAAAAGAGATATGGAAGATCACCATAAATTGGATTAGAAAGAATATCTATTTTAAGAACGGTATTTTCATCTTTATTCTTTTTACCTAACCAACTAAAAATCAATTATTAACAAGATTTTTTAGCATTTTTTTATGCTTTTATTAATCAAGTGTTAATACAAACAGTATGTACCTTTGCAGCGTAAAAAAAATACCATGAAGGACATCGAACAAATATACCGCAACGATTTTGGAATTTCATTTTATTGGAAAAAAGGCAACGAAATTGTATCAGATAAAATTCAGCTGCTTTTTAAACAAATGGGATTTTATTTTTCAATTCAAGAATTAAATGAATTTCACGATCTAATTGAAGACTGCGTAACTGATCATAATGATTCTGATAGGTATAGTACAAAACGGGTTTTTGATAAGTTTTTATTAAAAACGCCTTACGTTGCGTTAGATTTAGAGATCTCACCAATTGAATTAAATTCCATAAAAGACTTGGTTGACGGTTCATTATTCCGACTTAATCTCAACGAATATATTTACGGTTCGGGTATGAACTAAAACCTGCTGAAAAAAGATTTTTTTTCAAACTTTTATGATTTTTTTATTTAGAATTAATATAAATAATATTTATATTTGTTGAAATAAAAGGATTTACAATGAGAGAAATAGAACAAATCTCTCATAACAATTTCGGAATAGCTTTTTACTGGAAACAAAACAGTCAAACCATTCATGACAAAGTGCAATTGGTTTTTAAAGAAACGGGCTTTTATTTTACCATACCAGAATTGAATCATTTTTGCGATTTAATCGAAGATAGCTTAATCGAAAATGCTTGTTGCGAAGCTTGTGAAATGAAATATTCTTGCCATAAATTTTTACTAAAAACACCATGCAATTCAATAGATTTGGCTGTAAATATGACCGAATTGAAATCAATAAAAGATTTGGTTGAAGGTTCGTTATTCAAAATTGAATTAGATGAATATGTTTACGGCGCAGGCATGAATTAAGAATTATTCTAAATATTTTAACATCATTTTTTCATTATTGAAATATATTTTGATTTGCTTCAAAAAAAAGTATATTTACGGCAATGAAAAAAACACGCATTCTCTTTGTCCTTTTACTTTTGGCAGTATGTTTAACCAACTGCAAAAACTCGTCTGACGATTATATTGACCCACGCGGTACTGATTATGCTGGATCTGAAAGCTGTATTCAATGCCATCAAACGCAATATGACATGGCTTTGAAAAGTTCTCATTTTAAAGCCACAGCAGAAGCAACTTCAGAAAATGTTTTGGGAGATTTTGACAAAGGCAATCATACTTTCATTTATGATAAAAATACCAAATTGGTCATGGAAAAGCGTGGAGATAGTCTATTCCAAGTTTTATACAAAAACGGAAAAGAAGTTCAAGCACACCGATTTGACATTGTATTTGGAGCAAAACATGCACAAACTTCAGTTTATTGGCGCAACAATAACACTTATGAGCTTCCGCTCTCCTATTATACTTCAATTCATAATTGGGCAACAAGCCCTGGATTTCCTGCAGACAAACCATACTTTGATCGAATGGTAGTCAAAGACTGCTATTCTTGCCACGCTTCAAATGCCAGCAGCAGAATGGTGAATCAAAATTCTCAAGAGCGAAATATGATGTCAATGGATGTTGAAGATATTATCAAAAAAGAGACAATAGTTTACGGAATTGATTGCGAGCGCTGTCACGGCCCAGCAAAAAAACATATTGAATTTCATCTCAAAAATCCAAATATAAAAGTTGCAAACTCAATAACAAGTTTTAAAAACCTAAACAGACAACAAAGATTGGATGCCTGCGCTCTTTGTCACGCCGGAAATGACGGAATGAAAATGAAATCACGTTTTGATTTTAAGCCCGGAAATAATTTATCTGACTTTTACAGAGATACTCGAAGCATTACCGATACCGCAAAATTTGATGTACACGGAAATCAATTCCGTTTGATGGCACAAAGCAAATGTTTCATTAAAAGTGAAAAAATGGATTGCATTTCATGTCATAATCCTCATGAAAATGCTTCTAAAAATATGGCTTCGTATTCTAAAATTTGCATGAGCTGTCATCAAGGTTTGAAGCATAAAGAAACCACTTTAAAAACAATGCCTGAGAAATTATTAGCGAGCAATTGTGTAGAATGCCACATGCCGAAAAAAGCTTCTGGAGCAATTAAATTTCAGCTTTCAAATAGCAAACAGCTTTCAGAATATATTTTGCGAACGCACAAAATTGGAATTTATACAAAATAAGCGCTAGATAATTTCGCTAGTATTACGCCATTTACAGACTTTCAACTTTTGACTTTCGACTTTCGACTTTCGACTTTTGACTTTCGACTTTTGACTTTCGACTTTTGACTTTCGACTTTTGACTTTCGACTTTCGACTTTTGACTTTCGACTTTCGACTTTCGACTTTTGACTTTCGACTAAATTATTTCTCGAATTTTTTAAGCTCAAATTTTTCTCCGTCAAAAACTCCGTACGTAAAATAGCCAATCCAGTCGCCTAGATTTACATAATTTGAATCTTCGCCAACCGGAATAATCATTGGCAAATGACGATGTCCGAAAATGAAATAATTGTAGTGTTTGGTTTCGAGTTTTCGTTTCGCGTATAAAACCAACCATTCATTTTCCTCGCCTAAAAATTTTACATCTTCATCGCCAGAAATCAATTTGTTTTTAACTGATAAATATTGAGCCAAACTTACACCAACATCTGGATGAAGCCAACGAAAAAGCCATTTTGAAAACGGATTTGTAAATACCTTTTTCATTCTTTTATAGCCTTTATCGCCAGGACCTTTTCCATCTCCGTGACCAATTAGGAACGTTTTTCCGTTAAAAGTAAATGCTGCATTATCATGATAAACCGGAATATTTAATTCGGTTTCAAAATAATCATTCATCCAAAGATCATGATTTCCAACAAAAAAATAAACTGGGATTCCGCTGTCACGAATTTCGGCTAGCTTGCCTAAAATTCGAACAAAACCTTTCGGAACAACCGTTTTATATTCAAACCAAAAATCAAATAAATCTCCCAATAAAAAAATCGCTTCCGCATCTTCCTTAACCTCATCAAGCCAAGCCACGAATTTTTTTTCACGCGGTAAACTCAATTCTGGAGTTGGCGCACCAAAATGCTGATCTGAAGCAAAATATATTTTTTTCATTTAGAGTTTTAGATTATAGACTCCTTAGAATTTTAGACTTTTGTCACTCTAAGCAAAGTCGAAGGATTGGAATTTGGAATTTCTTTTTTGGAATTTTAGATATTATCTGAAGCGTACCACTCTGCAAAAGACGACTCTGTTTCCTGAAGTTTTAATGAGAAAAGAGAAATTCCGGACGGCAAACGATTTTTAATTCTTTCAGCAAAATCAACCACCATATTTTCACTTGTTGGCTGATAATCTACCAAAATCACATGATGACCGCGGTTTTTCAATTCATTTGCCAATTCGATATGCGGTGTGGTCTGATTGAAAACAGTTGCATGATCAAATTGATCGACGATTTCTTCTTTTACAATTTTCTTTAGGTCAGAAAAGTCAATCACCATTCCGAACTTTACATTCGATCGATCTGTAATTGGCGAACCAATAACTGTTACCGATAATTTATAACTGTGTCCGTGAACGTTCTTGCATTTTCCGTCGTAACCGTACAAAGCGTGACCGGTTTCGAAACTAAATTGTTTTGTAATTCTGATATTACTCATCGATTTTTAATTTTAAGCTTGCAAATTTACAAATTAATTGCCGTTTTTAGCTCTTTTTTTAGCTCTAAGATACATCCACAAAGCAATTCCGCCCAAAACTAAAAACGGAATAAAAGATCCAATGACAACCCCAATTTGATAACCGCTATCTGGAGCATCTTTAATTTTCTCTGCAATGTCAACTTTTTGCATTAACGAAATAATAGTCATGTTCAATGATTTATATAGTGAAAACTTGATTTTAAAATATTTTTCAAAACTATGCTCGTATTTTTCTAAAATCAATGACTTATATCATACCTATTTTTTAAACTGCAACAAAGCATTTTTAGTAAAATCAGACAAAACCAATTTACCAGTAATCGCCGCACGTTCAAACAAAAGTGATTCCCATTGCTCAGTTCCTTCCCAAATAATCTTTTTCATTTCATAAAGCGCTTCAGGATTATAAGAACTTAATCTTTGGGCAAAATTTTCAACATCTTTATCTAAATTTTCGAAATCACTTATAACCGAATAAAGCCCTTTCTGAAAAGCCCAATCTGCCGATTTCCATTCGTGAGCTGCTAGAGTCATTTCAGTCATTGCCGTTTTTCCTATTTTACGAGAAACGGCTGGTTCAATCACAAAAGGACCAATTCCGATGGCTAATTCAGACAGTTTTACATCACTTTGCGGTGTTGCAAAAACATAATCGCAAGCCGAAATAATTCCGACACCGCCTCCAACAGCTTTTCCTTGTACACGGCCGATTATAATTTTATTGCAATTTCTCATGGCATTCAGCAAATGTGCAAATCCCGAAAAGAATTCTACGCCTTGTTCTTCATTTTCGACTTTTAAAAGTTCATCAAAAGAAGCACCAGAACAAAAGGTTTTTTCTCCTTCACTTTTTAAGATAATAACCGAAACATTTTCATTTCGGCTCAACGAATTAATTTCTGCTGTAAGGCGATCCAATAATTGGCGCGGAAAAGAATTACTCGCTGGATGCCCAAACTGAACGGTTGCAATAGTATTTTTAAAAGAAGTTTCTAAACTTCCGTTTGCATTTTCTAGGCTCATAAAAATTACATTTAAAGGTAAAGTTACGCTTTTGAAAATAATTCATCCGAAACTTCTGAAAATTTGTTTTTTGAGAATTAATTGACTTTATTTGTTAATGCTTTGGGGGATTAGTTCATTTGGTTTTTCAACGCATATTAAAAAGGGGGATTAGCTCATTTGGCTAGAGCGCTACGCTGGCAGCGTAGAGGTGATCGGTTCGAATCCGATATTCTCCACAATATAAAAAACCCTTGTAAATTCTGTTTTACAAGGGTTTCATTTTTTAGAAAAACTAATTCTAATTATTTCTCATTTGCTGCATCATCAGCATCCACTCTATCTTTTTCTGCTTTTTTGAAATCGTTGTTCAGCAAATTTTCCAATTTCTTTTTCTCTCGTTGATTTTTTCTGATGGTCAACACAACCAAAATCACAACCAAGATTGCCACAATTCCTATTATATTCCAATTAATATCCATAATTTAAATTTTATACTAAATATAACCTTTTAAACTATATTACATATTATCAGAATGTTAAGTATTACGCTTAGAAATTAGAAGCAGAAAATTTCGTTTTCAAAACAAGCCCCGTCCCGCTGTCCACTATATCTTTTCCCTGCTAAAGAAGCAGGAAAAAGGATGCCGTTTCCATCGGGGCTATAAGAGATTTTTTTGGGTTTCTGTAGATCTTTTTTTATTTCGATTGTGGCATTACTTTACAGGCACATATTGCAAATTCCCTCAATCGAATTCTAATCCATATCTTACATGAATTTTATACTAAGCAGAAAGCTTTTTTTACTCAAAAATTAACTATTAAGCAATTTTGTAGTTATTTTTGAATTCCATTTTAAATAAAAAACAAAAATTTAACCTTAAATTGAGAATTAATCAACATTTCATTTGTACTTTTGCAAAAAATTTGAGTACAATATGAGCCTAAACAAGGCTGAAGCATACTCAAATCTTTAAAAAAAAAGAATAAATATCTGTTTTTGAATTAAGTATCATTTTTAAATATTTCTGAATTAGTACCCCGAAATTATTAAGATAGAAAATTCATATTCTAGATAAATACCCCAAAAAGCCATAACAAAAAGTTATGGCTTTTTTTTTATTAAAAAATCTACCTCAATAAAAAAACCATTCTGATAACCTGCCGTCCACTTTATCTTTCTCTTGCTAAAGAAGTAGAAAAAAGGATGTCGATTCTATCGTAGATATTTCGTAGAAATTAAATATTGGTAAACAACATTACACGCAACTATTTGTTCCGTAGGAACTTTATAAAATTAGAAGAATTAAAACAGATCAAATATATAATCCATATTCGTGACTAATAAATAATTACTTATTTTTTAATCTATCAACATAAAAGAAAACTGATGCCCAAAGTAAGCTGACAAAAAGGATAAATATTCGAATCGAAACAAGTTTTACATCCGCATAACCTCTGAAAGTTCTAATTTCAAAAGCATTGGTGCTAATAAATTGCCAGATGCAATAAATAAAAAAAAGTGCAAAAATTAGAGACAATATTTTATATATATCGATTCATTTTTTAGTTTATAAATTTTACCTAATCAAAAACCCCATTCGAATACTTCCATAAAAATACCCAGAATTCGTATCAATCCCAGGATCTTTCAATTCTCGGCCTCGGTACAGAAAAGAATAGGATATATTGAATTTGTTGTGGCGGTATTTAATTCCTGCTTCGGCATTGAAACGAAGTGGTTCCAAATCAAAAGTTACCGGACTTGTATTACTGAACATGCTTCCCTGAATTGTCGCATCATAAAACTGATAATTGACCATCGGCATCGCGTAAAAATAAAATTCACGAATTTCATATTGCGGTTCTGAACTAACAGATGCATCATGCAAATTGGAATCGTAAATAGGCAAAAGTTTTTTAAAACCAATTCTAGTTAAAAATCCTGTTGAAACACCCGTAAAAATAGTTCCCAAATTTGCTTCCGACTGAAAATGAAGATCTATAAAATCATTGTGCCAACTTGAAAACAATTTTTTGGAATAAATCGCATGCGCTTGTACAGCAAACGCATTATGAAGCTGATTTTCCCAGCCAAACACTTTTTTATAACCAATAAGATGATGAAAACTTTCCTGAGTTTCGCGACCAAAAGCATTTGGCCCCATATAACCCAATTGAAAATCTGTTTTTAAAACCGATTCGCTTTGATAGAAAAAACTGCGTCCGGCTTCGGCAAAAAGATAACCAGTAAAAGGGCGATCGTTGATATCTACCGCCGTTTCATTAATAAACCTTGGGTTATAAATGTATTGTCCTAAACGAAATTCGGTTATTTTTTTATTGATTTTTACGTTTTCGTTTTTGGACAAATATCGAAAGAAGAGCTCTAAACCATTGGTATAATACATGTCATTTTTTGACGATGTATATAAATCATTATCCGAGATAAAACCGAATTCTTTTGTATTCCCCTGTCCGAAAACCAAAACTGTTCCCAACAGAAAAATAGCAAAAAAGAAGTTTTTATTTCCCATCATAATTTAGTTTGCCAACATAACGCATTTCACGAACAATTCGCTCTTTTCGTCTGTTGATATAGCTTGAAGAACCTGTAGCTTTGAATTTTCTTGGATTTGGAAGAATTGCGGCAATTCCTGCTGCTTGCATTGGCGTCAAACTCGAAGCATCACGGCGGTACCAATGTTCTGTTGCCGCATAAGCTCCATAAACGCCGTCGCCCATTTCGATACTATTCAAATACACTTCCATAATTCTTTCCTTGCCCCAAATTATCTCGATCAAAACAGTAAAATAAGCTTCTAAACCTTTACGCAAGTAACTTTTTCCTTGCCATAAAAAAACGTTTTTTGCGGTTTGTTGCGAAATGGTGCTTCCGCCACGGATTCGGCGTCCGCGTTCGTTGCTTTTATATGCTTTTTGAAGTGCTTTAAAATCGAAACCGTTGTGCGTCAAAAACGTTCCGTCTTCACTCGCAATTACAGCTTTTTGAAGATTCTTCGAAATTTTATCAATTGGCTCCCAGTCATGATCAAAATAAACTTCTTTTCCAGCCCATTTATTTTCGATGGCGCGAATCAGCATCAAAGGCGTGAAAGGCACTGGCACATATTTAAAAAAGATCACCGAACCAATTGACAATCCAAAAAACCACAACATTGCTTTGATAAAAAACCATTTGACCTTTTCGCCAAACGTTCGATTGCTTTTCTTTTTTCCTGCTAGTTTTGGTTTACTTGTTGCCGGCTTTTTTGGTGCTGGTTTTTTGGTTGCTGCCATTATATTAAATCTGCTAATTCTGTTCCTATTAAACTGCCAATCGCCACTCCCATTCCGCCTAAACGCACTCCACAAAACACGTTTTCAGAAAGTTGTGACACGACAGGATTCTTGCTGTTTCCTATTCCCATGATACCGCTCCAACGATGCGCTATCTGAAAATCCTGATTTGGTAAAATTACATTTTTCAGCAAATCTTCCAATTTATTTTGAATAATTTTCGTGTTACCAAATTCGGTTGTGGTTTCGCCTTCAAAATCCAAATTTCGGCCTCCGCCAAATAAAATTCGGTCACCAATATTTCTGAAATAATAATAACCACGATCTAAATGAAAGGTTCCTTTGATATCTAAATTGTGAATCGGTTCTGTAATTAAAACCTGTGCCCTAGCCGGTTTTACAGCTCCATTTGTCAAAGATCCTGCAAAACCATTGGTTGCAAAAAGCAGTTTTTTGGTTTTAAAGCTAAAATCATTCAACACTACTTCAACATGATTTCCTGAATCTTGATAAGAAGTTACGGTTTGCTGATTTAAAATTAAAATATCGGCCGAAACGGCTTGCTTCAATAATTCCTGCATCATATTTCCGGTATCAATCTGTGCTTCAAACGGATTAAAAATCAAATACTCGTGAATGTTTTCAAAACCAAAACGGTCCACTTCTTTAGAAAAAACATCGGCTTTGAAAAGCGGTTTTAAAACTTCATTTATAAAAGGAATTTTCGAAATGCATTCGTTATAGCCCAATTCGTCTTCTTTCAAAAACAATTCATATCCGCCGTGAGGTTTGAAATCAATGGCCGAATCACCTAATCTTTTTCGGAGCAACTTCAAACCTTTCCAACGCTTTTCGATCAAATTCACCACATCATCTTCTGAATGCGTTTTTAAATCGTCCATTATTTCCGAAAGACTTCCAAAGCAGGCAAAACCGGCATTTTTTGTACTTGCGCCTTGTGGCAACATTCCTCTTTCTAAAACCAAAATCTTAGAAGCTGGAAATCTTTCGCGCAAGCGCAATGCCGCATGAAGACCAACAATGCCACTTCCTACAATGGTGTAATCAACATTTGTAAACCAATTTTTGAGTTCCCAATAACTTAATTCCATCTTTCTTAAAAATAAATTCCAATATTTTAAATTCCAAATTCCAAACTTGGGTTAAATTACAATTTTTTTAAATTCCAAATTCCAAGCTTTGGGTTAAATTACAAAACTAAATTCCAAATATAAAATCCCAAATTCCAAAACTTCATAAATTAAAAAAACACTTATATTTTCAGGCTGAGCGTCCCGAAGACTTTTGGAGAAGCCTCTTACGTTGCGCCCTTCTCCCGAAGTCTCGGGATCGCTCAGGGTGACAATTGGAATTTGGAATTTTCTTCATTGGAATTTTAACAATTAATTGGAATTTAAATGTTGTATTTTTAGCGTCACAAAAAAAGAATATTAGATTATGAAAAAAGTATTATTAACAACCTTAATAATGATGAGTTTAAACGCTATCGGGCAGAATGTGATGTCGCCAGAATTGTTGTGGAAATTAGGGCGAGTTTCGCCACTTGGACTTTCAAAAGATGAAAAAAATATTGTTTTCAAAGTTTCTACACCATCTGTGGCCGATAACAAATCGACTTCAAAATTGTATATTATTCCCGTAAACGGAGGAACAGCAACTGAAATTAAAGACACAAGAGAGGTTTTGAAAGACAAGAATGTTTCGCCTGACGGAAAATTTATTGTTTACAATGACGAAGTAAAAATCGAAAAAGTTTTAGGGAAAGATTTCTACCCAAATCTTGATAAATCTGATGCACAAATTTACAATGGATTAGATTACCGTCATTGGGATACTTGGAATGAAGGCAAATACAACCATGTTTTTTACAAAGAAAACAAAGATGGCGCAAAAGGAATCGACATTTTAAAAGGTGAAACTTTTGATTCTCCTCAAAAACCTTTTGGTGGAGACGAAGATTACATCTGGTCGCCTGACGGAAAAAGCATTTTGTATGTATGCAAGAAAAAAGCGGGAACTGAATATGCAATTTCTACAAATACAAACATATATGAGTACAATTTAGAGACTCAAAAAACTACAAACAGAACTGAAGATAATCTTGGTTACGATACTGCTCCGCAATTTTCTCCAACAGGAAATTTGACTTGGCTGCAAATGAAACGTGACGGTTATGAAGCGGATAAAAACGACATTATTGTTGAATTCAAAGGAATTAAAACCAATTTGACTGCAAACTGGGATGGAACTGTAGATCATTTTATCTGGAGCAAAGACGGTAAAAATGTATTTTTTGTTGCCGCAGTTGACGGAACAAAACAACTTTTTACAGTTAATTTCCCTGGTTTGACTAAAATGGCAATCAACGTTCGCCAGATTACAAACGGTGATTTTGATGTGAACGATTTAGTAGGTTTTTCTGGAGATGATATCATTGTTACCAGAACAGACATGAATCATGCTGCTGAGATTTATTCTTATAATTTAAAGAAAAACACTTGGAAACAAATTTCAAATGTAAATACTGACACTTATAAAACAGTAACGCCAAGTAAAACAGAAAGACGTTATGTTACTACAACTGATGGCAAAAAAATGCTGGTTTGGGTAATTCTTCCTCCAAATTTTGATGCTTCAAAAAAATATCCAACCTTGTTATATTGCCAAGGCGGACCACAAAGTGCATTGACTCAATCCTATTCTTACCGTTGGAATTTCTCTTTGATGGCAGCTAAAGGTTATGTAGTGGTTGCGCCAAATCGTCGCGGAATGCCAGGACATGGTGTTGCATGGAACGAGCAAATCAGTAAAGATTGGGGCGGACAAGTGATGGACGATTACCTTTCTGCAATTGATGATGTTGCAAAAGAAAGTTATGTTGATAAAAGCCGTTTAGGATGTGTTGGTGCAAGTTACGGAGGATATTCAGTATTTTATTTGGCTGGAATACACAAAAACCGTTTCAAGACTTTTATTGCTCACGATGGCGTTTTCAACACAGTTTCTATGTTAGGAACAACTGAAGAAGTTTTCTTTAACAACTGGGATTTTGGTGGCGCATATTGGGAAAAAGACAACGCCGTTGCTCAAAAATCGTACACTACTTTCAACCCTGCAACTTTGGTACAAAACTGGAATAAACCAATTTTGATTTTCCAAGGAGGAAAAGATTACCGTGTGCCAATCGGGCAAGGACAAGAAGCTTTTCAAGCGGCACAATTAAGAGGAATCAAAAGCAGATTTGTTTATTTCCCAGATGAAAATCACTGGGTTTTAAAACCTCAAAATGCTCAAGTTTGGCAAAGTGAATTTTTTAAATGGCTAGACGAAACGCTATAAATTACTCCTAAATATTAAAAACAGCCTCAGATTTATTACATAATCTGAGGCTGTTTTCTTTTTAAAAACGTTGAATTATGTAACACTTTCGCCTGCATTTCTCTTTTTAAAACAGATTTTTTTAAATAAATTGCAGTGATTTCGAATTTTACACCTTCTCAATTTCAACAATAACAATCTATGGAGAGCAAAAAAAGTTATACAGCAATCAAAGTGCTCTTTAGTTATGTTGCATTATTGGCATTAGTGGTTACCGTAGGATGGTTTTTGTATTCTGAAAATGTCGTTTACAATAAATTAGAAGACAAGATTGCATTCGAAAAAACCAAAATTTTAAGAGTCAGCAAACTTTTTTCGAATGTATATAAAACAGAAAGTTTGGCACGAAAAACAATACAAACCAATTCTGATTCAGATTTTAAAAGTTATGTTATTGAAACCGATTCGCTCCGCGCTCGAATCGATACTTTAAAACAAATTGTTACTACCGAATATCAAAAAGTTCTCTTAGACAGCGTAACGTATTTATTGGCAGAAAAAACCAAAAATATCCAGCAACTCAAAACCATAAAAAACAAGGCCGATGATGAAGTTTCGGTAAATTCTGCTATTGATGAAATTACCAAAATGGAGTTTAAGCTTCGCAAATTAGAACTTCAGGATTTTACCAAAAATCCGAATCAGCTTGGGGCTTACCAAAAAAATGTGCTTCAAAAATATGTCGATTATCTCAATCAGAATATTCCCGATGATAGTACAAATACGCTGAGCAAAAAAGCTTCGGATTCGATTTTGGCCAATTCCAAAAAACTTTTGAGCTCCGTAAAATTAAGAGCCGAAAAGAAAAAAGAATCTTTGAATTTTGAGGAAAACAAATTGCTGAAAAACGAAATTGCTATTTCGGAACAACTCCGAAAAGTACTCCGAATTATCGAGCGAGAAATTATCATCAACTCCATAAAAAACAATTCATTAAAAGAAAAATCACTTAAAAAAGTCAATGAAATTGTTACAGCATCGGCAATTATTGGTTTGGTGCTGACTATTTTCTTTTCTATTTTGATTGTAAGCGATTATTCAAAATCGCAGTTGTATAAAAAACAGCTTGAAATCGCGAATTTCAAAACAAAAAACCTCCTAAAAAGCCGCGAACAATTGATCTCGACCGTAAGTCATGATTTAAAAACGCCGTTGAGCACCATTGTCGGTTATTCCGAACTTTTAGGCAATTCTGATATCAATACAAAACAGTCTTATTTCATTAAAAACATCAAAAATTCGTCTGAATACATCACACAATTGGTTCAGGATTTACTTGATTTTTCGCAAATTGAAGCAGGAAAAATTACGATTGAAAAAGTTCCGTTCCTTTTACCCGAAATAATTGATGAAGTTGCCAAAAGCATTCAAACAGTTTACAAGCAAAAAAAGATTGATTTAATAATTAATGTTGATGAAAAACTAAATGCAAAAATTGTTGGCGATCCTTTTCGATTGAAACAAATTTTGACCAATATCATTGGCAACGCTTATAAATTTACCGAAGAAGGCTACATCAGAATCAGTGCTTTTTTGACTGAAAAAAATGATTATTTCGCGATTACTATTGAAGATACCGGAATTGGAATTGAAAAAGGAAACCAAAAATTTGTATTCGAAGAATTTGCGCAAGCAAATGAAAACATCGAAAAAAAATATGGCGGAACAGGTTTAGGACTTTCCATTTGCCAAAAAATAATTTCGATTCTTGGCGGAAGTTTGCAACTTGAAAGTGTTTTTGGACAAGGAAGCACTTTTGAAATTCAGTTGCCATTATTATTTGATACAAGTATAAATCCAACCGAAGAAATCAAAAAACCTATAACTCAAAATCAAAGTATCAAGCCACAAACTTTTATTGTTATAGACGACGACATCAATCTTCTGAATTTAACGAGTGGCGTTTTAAGACAGGAAAAACATCAGGTTTTGTCTTTTAACAGTGCTAGCAAAGCTTTAGAATCTATTGAAAAAACTAGTTTTGATTTTGTAATTACCGACATTCAAATGCCGGAAATGGATGGCTTTATGTTTTTGAAAAAACTCAAAAGCATTTCTTTTTATCAAAATCAACCTGTGATCGCTTTGACTGGAAGAACCGATTTAGAAACTTCGGTGTATTCAGATGCCGGTTTTACAACCGTAATCAAAAAACCATATTCGCCACGAATATTGCTGGATACAATTAGAATTATCTCCGAAAATGAAATTTTGCCAAAAGAAATTGAAAATGGTGCCACAGAAAAATCGGCTAATCAATTGTATTCTTTAGACACGCTAAAAGAGTTTTTAGCCAATGACAAAAATGCTTTAAATGATGTTTTAAGATCTTTTATAGAAAGCACTAATGAAAATTTAGCTTCTTTAGAAAATGCAATTGCAGACGAAAATAAAGCTGAAATAAATGCCATCGCCCATCGCATTGCTCCCATGTTCAAGCAAATTGAAGCAAATGAAATTGCACGCATTTTATTAAATTTAGAAAAAAATGAATTTGAAATTGTCGCTATAAAAGACATTCAAACCGATTTAAAAACGAAAATCAAATCACTTTTTGAAGCCTTAGAAAAAGAAATCGTTTAATCGATGTTGTATTGCTTTAATTTATTATAAAGCGTCTTTCTGGTAATTTTAAGCAGTTTTGCAGCTTCAGACTTATTGTTTTGAGTTTTTGACAAGGCGTGAATGATCGTTTCCTTTTCATTTTCTGATAGCGAAAAACTTTCCATTGTTTCCGCTGGATTTTGCTTTTGAATCTGAAAAAATTCTGCCGGAAGCACGTCACTTTCAATGTAATCTCCTCGAGTTAAAAGTGTCGCACGTTTTACGCAATTTTGAAGTTCACGCAAATTCCCTGGCCAATTGTATTTTTGAAAAATTGCCACAACTTCTGGCGAAAACCCTATGATATCTTTATTCAATTGCTGATTGGCTTTTTCAAGAAAATAATCGGCGAAAACCATCAAATCTTCTTCTCTGTCTTTTAATGAGGGAGACAGAATAGAAAATTCATTGATTCTATGGTATAAATCTTCTCTAAAATCGCCGTTTTTTACTGCTTCACGCAAATCTTCGTTTGTTGCCGTTATGATTCGAATATCGACGTTTATTTCTTTATTGCTTCCAACAGGTTTTATTTTTCGTTCCTGAAGCGCTCTCAAAAGTTGGATTTGGTTTTCATACGAAAGATTTCCTATTTCATCCAAGAAAAGCGTTCCACCATTTGCGGCTTCAAAATAGCCCATTTTGTCACTGATAGCTCCGGTAAAAGATCCTTTTAAATGCCCAAAGAATTCACTTGCCGCTAATTCTTTCGGGATCGCTCCACAATCAACTGCAATAAAATTATTGTTTTTGCGAGTGCTTTGCTGATGAATACTTTTGGCTATAATTTCTTTTCCCGTACCGCTTTCGCCGATAATCAAAACCGACATATCTGTTGGACTTACCAATTGAATATGATCTAGCAATTTTCGAGAAGCAACAGAAATTCCTTTTACAAATTCATTTTCTGAAGAAACTTGTTTTTTCGTTGATTTTTTTTCTTTAGAAACAACTTCCTCAACTTCATTATTATTTTGCAATGCATTTGTAATAACCAATAAAACCTCATCAGGATTGAATGGTTTCGAAATATAGTCAGCTGCGCCATTTTTGATTGCTTTTACAGCTGTATTTACATCAGAGTAGCCTGTCATCATGATAACAGGAATTTGCGGATGCGAATTTTTAAATTCTGTCATAAGTCCTATGCCATCAGAATCTGGCAAACGAAGATCTGTCAAAATCAAATCAAACGATTCGTTTTTGATTGCTGCTCTGGCTTCTGCCGCAGAGAAAGCTATAGTTACATCGTATGCTTTTTTTATTAGAAACTTCTCTAATAATTTGCAAAACGAAATATCATCTTCTATCAATAATATTTTTGACATTTGTTTTTTAAGGACTTTTTTTGCTAAAATAACACTATTAAAGTTGTATTTTCACAAAATTATGCAAAAAAAAAGAGACTGCTATAAGCAATCTCTTTTTCACCAAAAACATAAATCTAATTCACCTAATTATATTTATAATATATTTATTATATTTTCAGCCAATTGCCATTGACATCTGAGTAAACAGTAGCCTTTTGGTCCTTCACTGATATTTCTAATTTGTATTCTTTTTTCTCGTTTACATACGCTTTTTCCAACTTTGCATTTGGATAAGCAGTTTGTAGAGCAGTTTTCACAGCCGCCGGAACAGCGTCTAAAGTTACTTCTGTATATTCTGTTTGAACCGAAAGTGACATGGCTGTTTTATTTGGAGTAGTTGCTGCATTTACGGGAACAGATAAACTCGCTAGAATAACGACTGCTGCTAGGGCTAACTTTTTCATATTGCTCAAGATTTCGAATTATTTTTTAATAATGTTTCCAGAAGCATCTGTAAAAACAGTGTACTTTTTATCTCCACTAGAAATTTCTAGTTTGTACTCATTCTTTTCGTTTTTATATGCTTTTTCAAGCTTTGTATTTGGAAAAGATTTCTCAATCGTAGATTTTACAGCAGCCGGAACAGCATCTGCACCAATTTCAGTAAATTCATTTTGAATATGAACTGATTGTACCATTTCATTTGTTACTGCAACATTTGTTGCCTGCATTGACAAAGCTCCTAAAAGAACTGCTGCCGATAAGATTAACTTTTTCATAGTGGGGATAATTTATTAGTTACTTTTTAAGAATGTTTCCTTGTGCGTCAGTGTAAACAGTCGATTTTACATCACGAACGATAATTTCGATTTTGTATTCTTTTTTATCGTTTACATAAGCTTTTTCAAGTTTTACACCAGGATAAGCATTATCCAAAGCTGTTTTTATAGCTGCAGGAACAGCATCAACTTCTTTGTACTCATCTTGAAATTTTACTAATTCTGTTGTTGATCCAACAGCAATCGGTGTGGCTTGTATTGACAGTCCTCCTAAAAGGATAGCTGCCGATAATAATATCTTTTTCATAATGATAATTTTTTAGTAAGTGATTATTTTTTCACCCAAGATCCATCGGCGTTAGCATATAATGATCCAACTTTGTCGCCTACAGTAATCTCTAATTTATATTGAGAAGAAGCATTTTTGTATGCTTTGTTCAAAACTGCATCTGGATACGCTTTTTTTAGTGCATTTGTTACTGCTGTTGGAACTTCTTCATTTTTGATTTCTGTAAATTCTTCTTGGATTGAAATTGATTTTACGGTTGTAATTGCGATTGGCGAAGTTGAAGCAAATGATGTTAAACTTCCCAAAACGATAGCGGCTGATAAAAATAAATTTTTCATAGTGTGGATATTTAATAGAGTTAATTAATTTGATTGGAACAAAAAGGGATTATTTTTTAATCCAAGTTCCATCTGCATTAGCGTAAAGAGATCCAACTTTGTCTCCTACTGCGACTTCTAGTTTATATTGCGATGCAGTATTTTTGTAAGCTTTGTTTAAAACTGCATCTGGATATGCTTTTTTAAGAGCATCTGTTACTGCAGAAGGAACTTCTTCTAATTTAATTTCAGTGTATTCGTCTTGAATTGAAATTGTTTTTACGATTGTATTTGCGATTGGCGAAGTTGAAGCAAATGATGTTAAACCTCCCAAAACGATTGCGGCTGATAGAAATAAATTTTTCATGATAATAGTATTTTAAAATCGTTAATTTAATTTTAGTATTTTTTATTTGTAAATACACGGAGCCTGTGGTTTAGATTATTTTTGAATCCAAGTTCCGTCTGCGTTAGCAAAAAGATTTCCTTCTTTGCCTCCAACTGTTACATCTAATTTATACTGTGCTTTTTCATTTTTATATGCTTTAGAAACTACTGCATTTGGAAATGATTTTTTTAATGCCTCAGTTATTGGAGCTGGTAATTCTTCTAATTTGATTTCAGTATATTCCTCTTGAATAGAAACTGTTTTTATAATAGAATCTTCAATTGAAGAATTTGCAGCGAATGAAGTCAAACTTCCCAAAACAATAGCGGCTGATAAGAATAGCTTTTTCATAATGTATATTTTAGTTTTGTTTGTAGTTGTTTACGCTTTAGATAATGAAATTATTATGCCGCAAACCAAAAACTGCACTCCATATCGCTCAAACCCCTACAAATAAAGGAATTATGCTCGTCGTGACAAAAAAAAGACATTCTAAAAAAGTGTGTAATCCTATGGAGACGTGTATAATTTTTATACACTTTTAGTGTTTCCTAACCGTTTAAAACAACAAAACCCAACGAGAAATAAAACTCGTTGGGTTGAGATAAAATAAAAAAGGCTGCCGAAAATCGACAGCCTTTAAAATTATTCTGGACTATTCATTTTGAATGTTTCCATAAAAGCAGTAGTATAATCCCCTGCAATATATTTTGGATCATCCATTAATTGTCTGTGGAAAGGGATTGTAGTTTTCACACCTTCAATCACGAATTCGTCAAGAGCTCTTCTCATTTTGCTGATAGCTTCTTCACGAGATTGTGCCGTTGTAATCAACTTAGCAATCATTGAATCATAGTTTGGCGGAATACTGTAACCAGAATAAACGTGAGTATCTAAACGAACTCCGTGTCCTCCTGGCATATGAAGTGTAGTAATTTTTCCTGGTGAAGGGCGAAAATCGTTATAAGGATCTTCAGCATTAATACGAACTTCGATAGCATGTAATTGTGGCAAGTAATTTTTTCCAGAAATTGGAATACCAGCTGCTACCATAATTTGCTCGCGAATCAAATCGTAATCAATTACTTGTTCTGTAATTGGGTGCTCAACTTGAATACGAGTATTCATTTCCATGAAGTAGAAATTTCTGTGTTTATCAACTAAGAATTCTACAGTTCCAGCTCCTTCATATTTAATGAATTCAGCAGCTTTTACAGCAGCTTCTCCCATTCTTGTACGAAGTTCGTCTGTCATGAAAGGTGAAGGTGTTTCTTCAGTAAGTTTTTGGTGACGACGTTGAACAGAACAATCTCTTTCAGAAAGGTGACATGCTTTTCCGTAAGAATCTCCAACAACTTGAATTTCGATATGACGTGGCTCTTCAATAAGTTTTTCCATGTACATTCCGTCATTTCCAAATGCTGCAGCAGCTTCTTGACGTGCACTTTCCCAAGCTTTTAAAAGATCTTCTTCTTTCCAGATGGCACGCATTCCTTTTCCACCACCACCAGCAGTAGCTTTCATCATTACTGGGTAACCAATTTCTGCTGCTGTTTTTTGTGCATGCTCATAAGATTCTAATAATCCATCTGAACCTGGCACGCATGGAACTCCTGCTGCTTTCATTGTAGCTTTCGCAGAAGCTTTATCTCCCATTCTGTCGATCATTTCAGGAGCCGCACCAATAAATTTGATTCCGTGCTCTTGACAAATTTTTGAGAATTTAGCATTCTCAGAAAGGAAACCGTATCCTGGGTGTATTGCATCTGCATTTGTAATTTCTGCAGCGGCAATAATATTTGACATTTTTAAGTACGATAAGTTACTTGGCGGGGGACCAATACAAACCGCTTCATCAGCAAACTTAACATGCAAGCTTTCTGCATCGGCTGTAGAGTAAACGGCAACCGTTTTAATTCCCATTTCCTTGCATGTACGAATTACACGAAGTGCAATTTCTCCTCTATTCGCAATTAATATTTTTTTAAACATCTTATTTTAATTAGATAATTAGACAATTTGATAATTAGATAATTTTAGATGGTTAAAAATTTCTCTTTCGAACCATTCTAAAATCTAAAATCTAAAATCTAAATTTATTTATGATGGATCTACTAAGAATAAAGGTTGATCAAATTCAACTGGAGACATATCGTCAACAAGAATTTTAACAATTTTTCCTGATACTTCAGATTCGATTTCGTTGAATAATTTCATTGCTTCAATTACGCAAAGAACATCTCCTTTAGATACAGTACTTCCAACTTCAGTGAAAACAGGTTTGTCTGGAGATGGTTTTCTATAGAATGTTCCAATGATTGGAGATTTTATAGTAACATATTTAGAATCGTTAGCCGCTGGTGCTTCTGGAGTTACATTTACAACAACTGGCGCAGCAACTTGCGGAGCAGCCGCTTGTGGCAATGCAGCTTGAGCTGGCAATTGCTGTACATAAGTAGCTTCAGTAACATTTGTTTCTAAAGTTGTTCTAATAGTGATTTTTACATCATCCATTTCTAACTTTACTTCAGCAACTCCCGAATTTGCTACAAATTTGATTAGGTTTTGAATTTCTTTTAAATCCATAATGATTCGTTTTTAGTTTTAATTTATTTCTTATCGTAAGCCCACTTTAAATAGATAGATCCCCAAGTGAATCCACCACCAAAAGCAGCAAAGATTACATTATCTCCTTTTTTAAGCTTGTCTTCAAAATCAGCCAATACTAATGGCAAAGTTCCAGAAGTAGTATTACCATATCTTTCAATGTTTACCAAAACTTTAGATTCTTCTAATTCTAATCTTCCGGCAGTAGCATCAATAATACGTTTATTAGCTTGGTGTGGCACTAACCAGTCAACATCTTGATTTGTCAAATTGTTTCTTTGCAAAATCAATTCGCTGGCATCTGCCATATTTGTAACAGCATATTTGAAAACAGTTTTACCGTCTTGCATAATATTATGCTGTCTGTTTTTTATAGTTTCTTCTGAAGGTGGAATCAAAGAACCTCCGGCTGGGATTTTAAGAAAATCGCGCCCAACACCATCACTTCTTAAATATTCATCCTGCAAACCTAAGCCTTCATAATTTGGTTCAAAAAGGACTGCTCCAGCTCCATCACCAAAAATAATACAAGTTGCTCTGTCTTTGTAATCTACAATTGATGACATTTTATCTGCACCAATTAAAAGCACTTTTTTGTAACGTCCAGACTGCACATAAGCCGCAGCAGTTGACATTCCGTATAAGAAACTTGAACATGCAGCTTGCAAATCGTATGCAAATGCATTTGTTGCTCCAATTTCTGTGGCAACATAAACTCCTGTAGAAGCCACCATCATATCTGGTGTTGCTGTTGCCATTATAACCATATCAATCTCAAGCGGATCAATATTTGCTTTTGCAATTAAATCCTGAGCTGCTTTTATTGCAAGATATGATGTTCCTTTATCAGCATCTTTCAGAATTCTTCTTTCTTTAATTCCTGTACGAGTGGTAATCCATTCGTCATTGGTATCTACCATTGTTTCCAATACTTTGTTTGAAAGCACAAAGTCTGGAACGTAGCCTCCAACAGCGGTAATTGCGGCTGTGATTGTATTCATTATATTCTATTATTTCCTCTCAAATACGAGGTATTTGAAAAATTTTTAAAAGACTTGAAAATTACAAAAAAAAACGTAACGAATTTGTCTATATTTTCCTAAAAAACGAAAATTATAACCAACAAAAAAAACTCTCACTATGTGAGAGTTCTAGTATAATTTACAAAAACGTATTAAGCAACCGCTTCAGATTTATCGATAACAACTTGCCCTCTGTAGTACATTTTACCTTCATGCCAGTAAGCTCTGTGGTATAAATGCGCCTCACCTGTAATAGGACATGTAGCGATTTGAGCTACAGTAGCTTTATAATGTGTTCTTCTCTTATCTCTTCTTGTTTTCGAGGTTTTTCTCTTAGGATGTGCCATTTTACTATATTATTTATCCGTTAATAGTTTCTTTAATTTTTCCCAACGCGGGTCAATATCTTCTTCTTTGTTACTCTCTTCCTTTTGTTCTTTTACACTTAATTCATTCAGTTTTGTCAAAGCTTCTGTTTGCAGACTTCCGTCTTTAACACCTGGATGAATTCTTTTTTGAGGTACAGAAAGCGCGATCATTTCATAAATATATTGCGCCACATCAATCTCATGCTCACCATGTGGTAAAATCAACAACTCTTCATTATCATCATTGAATTCTTCTCCAAAACGAACAATCAACTTCATTTTCCCTTTTATAGGTAAATCAAAATCTTCGCCTGTTACATCACAAGGTACATTTACTGTTCCTTTATGTTTGAATTCTAGCTCTAACATATTACTTTTCTTATCGAAAAGCAAATTGACTTTAATATCTGAACTTTGAAACTCATCGTATTCAAAGTCCTTAAAGAACGTGTTATTTATTTGATACTCAAAATGGTGTTTTCCTAGTTTTAATCCTACGAAAGGAATTAAAAATTCTTTTGTTTTGCTCATTTCAACATCAATTTGAACCATTCGATTCTGTAAACAGATATCCGAATTGGGGTGCAAAGATATAAAATTATTATAAATCTAATAATCTTATTGACCTTTTTTTGTTTATAACTGTTTTTCTTTTATTTTTAGAGGCTTTTGGCTAATCTCCTCATACTGATTACGCGAGCGAAAAATATCGATCGCAAGATAAACCGCTTCTTTAAACGAATTAAAATCTGCCATATCTTTTCCAGCAATATCATAAGCGGTACCATGATCCGGCGAAGTCCTTACTTTATTTAGACCTGCTGTATAATTCACTCCTTTTCCAAAAGACAATGTTTTGAAAGGAATTAATCCTTGATCATGATATGTTGCAACAATTGCGTCGTATTTCTCATATTGTCCACTTCCAAAAAAACCATCTGCCGGAAACGGACCAAAAACCATTGTTCCTGCATCAAATATTTTTTTCAAAACTGGTTTCAAAACCAAATCATCTTCTTTTCCAATAACCCCGCCATCACCTGCATGCGGATTTAATCCTAAAACTGCAATTTTCGGCTTAACAATGCTAAAGTCCTGAATCAATGATTTTCTGATTGTTTCAATTTTTCTAGTAATTAACTCTTCCGTCAAATGTGATGAAACTTCATTTAATGGCACATGATCTGTCAAAAGGCCTACTCTTAAATTATCTTGCACCATCATCATAAGCGCATTTCCCTCCAATTCTTGATCTAAATAATCAGTATGTCCAGGAAATTTAAATTCTTCTGACTGGATATTGTATTTATTAATTGGCGCTGTAACCAGAACATCAATTGAACCCTCTTTTAATGCTTTTGTTGCCGCTACAAAAGATTTGATTGCATATTCGCCAATTTTTTCATCATTTTTCCCAAGATTAACATCAACTCCTTCTTTCCAAAGATTGAAAACATTCACTTTTCCTGGCAAAACTTGCTCTAATTTATCTACGCCATGAAATTGAACCGAAGATGTAAAACTCTTTTTTACAAAAGACAATATTTTGGCATTTGCAAAAATAACCGGCGTACATAGCTCCAGCATACGAGAATCCTCGAATGTTTTCAATATAACTTCGCTTCCAATACCGTTTAAATCTCCTACTGAAATTCCAACAATTATATTTTCTGCTTTTTTATTCATGAGCTCAGTTTATTTATTACTAATTTTGATGTGCAAATTTAGTAAAATAAAACAACAATGTTCACAGGAATTATAGAAACCCTAGGAAGGGTTCATGAAATACAAAAAGATCAAAACAATCTTCACATCACAATCGATTCATCTTTTACAAATGAATTGAAAATTGACCAAAGCGTTTCACATAACGGAATTTGCTTGACAGTTGTTGCTATAAAAGATTCTTTTTACACGGTAACAGCGATTGATGAAACGATTTCAAAAACCAATATTGGAGACTGGAAAACAGGCGACATTGTTAATCTTGAGCGCGGCATGAAACTTGGCGATCGCCTAGACGGCCATATTGTACAAGGACACGTTGATCAAACTGGAACCTGTGTAAAAATCGAAGAAGCGAACGGGAGTTGGAATTACACTTTTGAATACGACAAAAACCTGAACAACATTACAATAGAAAAAGGCTCGATTACAGTAAACGGCGTAAGCCTTACGGTTGTAAATTCAAAAACAAACGAATTTAGCGTTTCGATTATCCCTTATACGTTTGAAAACACAAACTTTAAAGACTTTAAAGTTGGAACAAAAATAAATCTAGAATTTGATGTTGTTGGCAAATACATTTCAAGATTATACGCCATAAACAAGTAAATCAAAATCATCCCACAAAAAAAAGCTTCAATTTATATTGAAGCTTTTTTTGTTAAATTATATCTGCGAATTGCATAAATTCCAAATAATACTGCACATACAACCAAAACAATCAAATTCTCATCAATTGGTCCTCCTGGCGGCGGTGGCGGTACAGTTGGAGGCGGAGGATCTGCCAAGACACTTGAAACAGTCATTAAGGCAATACAACATGCAAAAAAAATATTTTTCTTTATCTTCATAAGTTTAAACTTGCCTAGACAAGCGGTTTTAAATTAGACTTGGGGTCTTTTATGAAATTTCGTACAAGCCTTATAACAAAGAGCTTCACCTGACAAATGTAGAAGATTTTTACAGAAATACAACCCTAAAAACAAAAAAAGCTTCATAAAAATTTTATGAAGCTTTTGTACTAATGTGGTCCCACCTGGGCTCGAACCAGGGACCACCTGATTATGAGTCAGGTGCTCTAACCAGCTGAGCTATAGGACCGGTTTAGAGGATGCAATATTACTACTATTTTTCATTCACTCCAAATATTTTAAGACATCATTTGTATTTAATTTTTAAAACTTCCTTTAATTATCAAAAACGAAATTGATTTTCAATGCCTTATTTAAAAATTAAAATGATATTTTTTTATCTAATTTCTTGGCAAAGTTCTACTAAAACGCCATTTGTATTCTTCGGATGCAGAAAAACAACCAATTTATTATCGGCTCCCTTCTTCGGAACTTCATTAATCAAAACAAAACCCTCATTTTTTAGACGGATAATTTCTGCTTCAATATCATCAACATCAAAAGCGATGTGATGAATTCCTTCTCCTTTTTTTTCCAAAAATTTCGCAATCGGGCTTTCTGGATTTGTTGCTACCAAAAGTTCGATTTTATTATTTCCTGTTTGAAAAAAAGAGGTCAAAACACCTTCGCTTTCTACCGCTTCCATTTTATACGATGGAACGCCCAGCATTTTTTCGAACAAAACATTCGCATCGTCCATATTTTTTACTGCAATCCCAATATGCTCTATTTTATTTACCATCTTCTTAAATTTATTGACTCACATACGTATTAAAGTAACCGCATTCTGCAATTACGTCTTGATAATATTTGGTATCTGAATACTCTTTTCTTAAAACCTTAAATGAATTCCACGCAATAAAATTAATTTTATCATCTTGAATTTCCCAATAATTATTAATCGTATTGTATTTTTTATTATAATAATCATTTCGTTCGCATTTCGAAATCAAATACAAACATTTCGCTTTTTGCTCTTTATTTGTAGCCACTTCAAAAGCTTTTTGATAATACATTTTCGAAACCGAATTATTGGTAATCATTTCCTTCATTGTATTTCTAAAAGAATATGGACCTGACCCATAACCTACAATATTATTCTCATAAAAAGTTCTGCCGTTTCCAAAGTGCGAAATATTATAAAAAGCATTTCCCAACAATAAACTATTGGTATAAACATCTTCTTTTTGTGCCAATTTATCTTGCATTGATTTTATGGTCGTCAAGAAATCCATATAAGTATATTTCTTTTTTTGATACGCCGCGTGTTCGCAATCATGGCAATCTTTTATATTTCCGTTAAACGGATTTCCCAAAAATTTATAATTTTGAACCGAATCTGTTTTTTGCATAAACGCGATAGCTTCCGTAATCTTATTATTGAAAGTAGCCTGAACCGCTTGGAAATTATTAATATCTTTCAGTTTCAAACTATAAATTCCTGCTCCAATTTTCTCGATTTCTGTTTTATTATTTTTTTCCAAAAACGACTTTATGCCTAACAAATTCTTCTCATTATCATAAAATGAGTTTCCGTCATTCCAATAACTGTATCGAGTTTCGCCGAAAATTTCAGCCATTACTAGATCTCCTTTTTCTTTATAAAGCGTCGAGAAATAGCTTCTGCTCCATGACGAAGCATTTTGATAACGAAATTCCCCTTCTTTATACGTTTTTGGAAGTTCATAATACAGCCAATTCAAATCGGATAAAACTGTTTTCACATTTGAATCTGTTAATTTATCAATTTTGCTCAAATTGTTTACAAAACGTAACAATCGGATTTGAAATCCAGCCAATTCTGTTTTTGGAAGCGTTTTTTCTGCTTTATCAAAACTTTTATCTGCATTTGCATAATCGCCTTTCAACGTTTGAAGATACCCCAACGACAAATCCCACAAATATGGTTTTTGCGTATTTCCAGCAGCAGAAATTTTTGCAATCAAATCAACTGCAGCGTTTTCTATTTTTGTTTTGTTCTCCGTCTTATTGTCTGCAAGAGTTTGTGGTGTTGGCGGTTTACTGTAATCATCACTTCTTACCTGAAACGAATTATTTATTTTTTGCTCCAGCACATTAACCAATCTCGTTCCTAAATAATTCAAATGCTCGCTTTTTGGATCTAATTCATAAATTTTTTCAATGGCTTGTTTTTCATCTTTGTAATAGCCATGAATTGCCCAAAGCGCCGCTTTTTGCTTGTTATCTTTAGCCATTGCCAAAGATTTAGTCCAATCTGATTCATTTTTTGGACGAAAACTATATGCGGTTACCACGCGCAATTCTGGACATTTATCAAAAACCTGTGCATACAAATAATTAGAAACAGCATATTTTTTCTGTTTATAATTAATTCCCGCAACATATGAAAGCGCTCGATAATACAAAACGTTTTTTGGAACCGAATTTTCGGTTTTATTAAAAAAGTCAATCGCTTTTTGTTTGTCATTGCTGTAAAAACGAGCTTTCATCGTCAAAAACCAGTAACGGTTTTTCAAAAACGGATCAGCGTTCGTATTGTAAACGTTCTCGATCGACTGAATCAATTTTGCGTTGTTGAACGTTTTTGCTACAACCGGCTCGTAACTCCAATAATCGTTATTGATAGAAACCGTTTCTATTTTTTGTGCCAAATACAAAAACTCAACAAAAGCCTTTACTTTATCGTCTTTCAGATTTAGTTTTTTGGCCCATTTTAGAGAAGTTTTATTCTCTTTTTTATTCTTGTAAAAAACATGAAGAGCCGCAATTTCTTCTTTGTTTTTAATCTCATTTTTATCGTCCGAATAATATCTTGGCTTTTCATCTCCAATCAAAAAATAATTCACCGTTGTAGTATCGGCTTTTCCTTTTAAATAAGAAGCCCAATCTGATTTTATATTTTTATTAAATCTGGAATTATGTTCGGTATCAAAACCGATTCCGTAAAAAATGGAACCCGACAAAAACAACGGCGAATACGATTTATCAGCAAAAGTTTCTGGCGTAAAATTCGAATTATACCCAAAAAAATCCCAATCGTCCCCACCGGCACAGGCATAAATTACGCCATAAATCGAAAGTAGGCCAATACTAAAAGTAAGAAACAGTTTCTTTGAAAATATTCTTTTCATAATTATTTAAATTGAATTCGTCTAAATCGTAAAATATAATTTCTTTTGGAGGCTGCATGCTGTTTTCGCTTAAATCTTCGGCCATTTCTTTTAAATCATTTGGCGAAATTGCCTCAATTTTGAGCAAATCATTTTCTTCATAATAAACTCCATTTTTGTAATTGGATTGCTTGACTTTAAAAAACATCGGACTTAGTTGTTGAAAGTTTTTGTCTTTTTTAAGTGTTCCAAAATTCAATTTTGATCGAAGTCCTAAAACTTTTTTATTTCGAATATGAATCGCCCAAGAATATATTGGAAGCGCATAATCCAAGTGAAGCGGATATCTTTTCAAGCTTTTGAGGTATTTTCCTGAAATGCTTCTGCTGTAAATTGAATTCAGAGAATCCGGCGCAATACTTCCCATATTATAAAACATCAAAACGCCAGAATCGACATTTGGTATTTTCGTTTTCTTAAAATACTTGACTTGATGCAATCGAATTGTAGCTGAGAGTTTTTTCTGCGAAAGCTTCTTAATTTGTTCAATAAAGTGAAGATAATTCTCTTTGCTTTTTAATGTCCAGTCACAATCAATCTGAATTTGCGTACAGCTTATTTTATTTGCCGAATTAATTTCATCAATTAAACGAATGGTCTTTTTTGCTAAATCCTCAACCTCAAGATTTGGTTGGAGCATTACTTTATTTTGAATAAAAACTACCGGAACAACATCAAAATGTTGCATGTTTTCCTTGAAATGAATTGGACTTATAGGAACCGGAATTTGTGTTTCTGGATGCAAACCAATATCAAAATACCGAATATAAAGTTTGCAAACATTGTTGTCTTTCAAAACTTCTTTTTCTGTCTCTGAAAATTTCAAGTTGGTTTTCCAATAATAAAAAGCGATTGCGGGCGGGTCATTTTTACTGCAGGCGGTCAGCAAAAGAAAGAATGAAATCCAAAAAAACCTTTTTAACAAAACTAAGCAGTATTACATTTTGAAACCAAAAGTAAGAAAATATTACCGTAAAAAAGTAGAAAAGGCAAAATTTGCAAATCCTAATAAATAGATAAAAAATTTCAATTAAAGCAATAATAATCGTTATTTTGTGCAATCAAATTCAAAAACGATTATGTTGAAAAACACGCTGAAATACATTTCACTTTTACTGGTATTTTTAATGATGAGCTGTGCCAAAAGAGGCAGTATTACAGGCGGGTTAAAAGACACAATTCCTCCAACACTGGTTTCAAGTTATCCGAAAAATTTCAGCACTAATTTTAAAGAAACCGAAATCAAATTGGTATTTGATGAATATGTAAAGCTGAAAAACTTAAACAAACAGCTGATCATTTCGCCTCCAATGAAGCATGAGCCGCTTATTCTTCCAACAAATGCGAGCAAATTTATCACTATAAAAATCAAAGATACTTTACAGCCAAATACGACTTACAGTATAAATTTTGGCCAAAGTCTTGCAGACAATAATGAGGGAAATGCAATCAATCAGTTTAAATATGTTTTTTCGACGGGATCCTATATCGATTCGCTTTCTGTAAAAGGAATCATCAAAGATTCTTATGAAAAATATGTCGATAATTTTGTGTCGGTTATGCTTTATGAAGTAAATGACAAATACAAAGATTCGACTGTTTATAAAGAATTTCCACGATACATTACAAACACTTTGGACAGTTTGCGCACCTTTCAATTAGAAAACCTAAAGGCCGGAAAATATCTTTTGGTTGCTATGAAAGACAAATCAAACAACAATAAATTCAATCCAAAAGATGACAAAATTGGCTTTATAAAACATCCAATCACCGTTCCAAATGATACGATCTTTGAATTGGAATTATTTAAGGAAACTTTGCCTTTAAAAACATTCAAACCAATTCAGGCATCTGGAAATAGATTGTATCTTCCGTACGACGGAAAACAGAATTTCAAGGTTTTAAAACCAAAAATCACGCTTAAAAATCATTCTGAAACTCTAGAGACAATCGTAACGCAATTTCCTAAAAAAGATTCGTTGCAAATTTGGTACAAACCAATAAAAACCGATTCGCTTTCTTTAGAAGTTAACACCGAAAAATACAACAAGAAATTCGGTTTCAAAATTAAAGACCTTAAAAAAGACACGCTGAATATCAAACCGGCTCAAAATGGCGTACTTAATTTTAGGGAACGATTTACGCTTGAATCGGAGACGCCTTTGGTGAAATTTGACAATACAAAAATCGCCTTAGTCAATAAAGATTCTGTTGCCGTGAAATTCACCACAGAATATGATGAATTTGAGCAGAAATTATATTTCGATTTCAAAAAAGAACCTTTAGAAAAATACCATTTCACGTTATTGCCAGGCGCCTTAACCGATTTTTATGACAAAACGAATGATACTTTGTCATACAAATTAACAACGAAAGAAGTCGAAGATTATGGGAATTTAGTTTTGAATTTACAAAATGTAAAACGTTTCCCTATTATTGTTGAAATCACCAACAAAAAGGGCGATAAAGTTTTGGCAAGCGCTTATTCTGAAGGCGAAACCAAAATCGAGTTCAACTTGGTAGAACCCGAAGCATTTTCCGTACGTGTTATTTATGACGACAACAAGAACAAAATGTACGACACTGGTAATTTCTTAGAAAAGAAATATGCTGAAGAAGTCTTTTATTTTCAAAAAGAAGTCGATGTCCGCGCCAATTGGGATGTCGATCAACCTATTGATTTAAGCATTCCTTTTAGTCCGGAAGTCGAGAAAAAAACCGACAAGAAAAAACAAAAAGAAGCCGAAAAGAAACGAAAAGCTTTCTAAAGTTTAATATCGAAAATATCTTGATCGCTTAAAAAATCAAGTTTTTTTCGAGTTTCCAGCATTTTATCCTTATCCAATTCAACCACAAAAACGCCTGGTATTTCTTGTGGTTCAAGAATATAATGCCCTAAAAAATCAACTGCCTGCGAATGGCCGATGTGCTCGTAATTATTGGCATCAAGACCAAGTCGGTTAACACCAATCGTATAACTCAAATTTTCAATTGCTCTCGCTTTAAGCAAGGCATCCCATGCATTTGTACGCACTTTTGGCCAATTGGCAACATACAAAAGTAAATCGTAGTTTTCAGCATTTCGGGCAAAAACCGGAAATCTCAAATCATAACAAACCTGAAGGCAAATTTTCCAATCTAAATAATCTACAATTACTTTTTCGGTACCTGCGGTATAAAACTGATTTTCTCCAGCCAATGTAAACAAATGGCGTTTGTTATAATATTGAACTTCTCCCGACGGAAAAACGAACAACATTCGGTTATAATATTTTCCGTTTTCAACAATAACAAGACTGCCTGTTATGGCTGCGTTTTTTTGTTTTGCTTTAAATTTCATCCAACCAATGGTTTCTCCTTGCATTGTTTCGGCAACTTCAGAAGCATTCATTGTAAATCCGGTCGAAAACATTTCAGGAAGCACAATTAAATTTACTTCCGAGCTGATTTCATTGATTTTCGAGTCAAAATTTTCTCGATTTTTAGAAGCATTCTCCCAAAAAAGATCGGTTTGGATTAAAGCAATTTTCATTTTTATATGGGTATGAAAGTCAAAAAACAGTTTGACGTTAGATTACAATTAAACTCGGAACAGCTTTTTTATAAGGTTGTAATTTTTCGTGATTTGGTTCTTCTTCGGTAATTACATAATTAACGTCAGACAAACTTGCAATTTTCATTTTAAGAACTGTATTTAGCTTTTCAGTAATGGTTAAAACTGCAGTTTTTTTAGAAGCCTGAATCATTGCTTTTTTCACTTGAACAGTTTCCCAATCTGAATCAGAATAACCACCATCTACGTCCAAAGCATTTGTTCCTAAAACCAAAAGATCGGCTTTTATGTTGGCTAACTGATGAAAAGTTTCTCCGCTTATACACATTTGGCTATATGAAGAAATGCTTCCGCCAATCATAATGGTCTTGATATTCGGTTTATCCAAAAGCTGTACCGCCGTTAAAGCAGTAATCGTAAAAACAGTCAAATTAAGATCATTCGGAATCAAACGGATAAATTCTCGAATCGTAGTTCCGCCATCCACAACCAAAACCATTCCGTCATGAAGAAGACCAACGGCTTTTTGTGCAATGACTTGTTTTGCCTCAACCGCATAAGTTTGATTCGATGAAGAATAGTGATATCCTTTAGTCATTGCACCACCTTTTACTTTAATCAAAAGCGATTCAGCGTCTAATTCATTTATATCACGTCGAACAGTATCTTCAGAAACGCCAAGTTTTGCAGAAAGAGTTTCAAAACTGACACGTGTGTGCAGATTGATTTCTTTCAAAATATGATTTTTACGTTCTTCCTTGCTGTAATTTAAAACTTCATTTTCAGTACTCATGGCATTATTTTTTTCTACTTACAAAAATAATGATTATCATTTGATATTTCATTGAATCCAAAAATCGTATTGCTAATATTTTTGTAGCAATCAAATTCCTAAATTTTCACTATATCATTCAATCTTTCCCGCAATGACTTTGAAAATATTCCTTTACAAATCATTTTCATTTGCTATGCCTTATATTTAAAGGCTTTCATGTTTTATTTATCAAAAAATGATATTAATAATTTTATAACAAAATTATTTTGGCATAACTTAAACGTTGCTATATGGAATCTAAAGTAAATAAAAAAGCATCCCATTCTGGACGGGATGCTTTTTTAATTTTATCTAAAAAGATCTATTATCCTTTCAAACTTGCTGCTAAATATTCACGATTCATACGTGCAATATTTTCAAGAGAAATTCCTTTTGGACATTCTACTTCGCAAGCTCCTGTATTTGTACAGTTTCCAAAACCTTCCAAATCCATTTGGTGAACCATGTTTAATACACGGTCAACTGCTTCAACTTTACCTTGAGGCAATAATGCATATTGAGAAACTTTTGCAGAAACGAATAACATAGCTGAAGAGTTTTTACAAGTTGCCACACAAGCTCCACAACCAATACAAGCCGCAGCATCAAATGATTTATCAGCATCGTCTTTGTTGATTGGAATAGTATTCGCATCGATTGTATTTCCTGAAGTATTTACAGAGATAAATCCTCCTGCATGTTGAATTCTATCGAAAGAACTTCTGTCAACTACTAAATCTTTAATTACAGGGAAAGCTTTTGCTCTAAATGGCTCGATAAAGATCGTATCACCATCTTTAAACATACGCATGTGCAACTGACAAGTTGTAACACCTCTGTCTGGTCCGTGTGCTTCACCGTTGATGAATAAAGAACACATTCCGCAGATTCCTTCACGACAATCGTGATCAAATGCTACTGGCTCTTCTCCTTTGTTGATTAAACCTTCGTTAAGAACGTCTAACATTTCAAGGAAAGACATATCTGGTTCGATTCCATCGATAGGATATTCTACAATCCCTCCTTTATCTTGAGCGTTTTTTTGACGCCATATTTTTAATGTAAGTTTCATTTTGTATACGTATTAAGTATTAAGAAAAAAGTATTAAGCCTTTTCTAAATACTATTTATAGCTTCTTTGAACTAATTTAATGTTTTCGTAATTAAGAGGTTCTTTGTGCAACACTGCATCACTTGGTTTTCCTTTGTATTCCCAAGCTGCAACGTATGCAAAGTTTTCATCGTCACGAAGTGCTTCTCCTTCTTCTGTCTGGTATTCCTCACGGAAGTGACCTCCACAAGATTCGTTACGGTGTAAAGCATCTTTTGCGAACAATTCTCCCAATTCTAAGAAATCGGCAACACGAGTCGCTTTTTCTAATTCTTGATTAAATTCGTAAGCGCCTCCTGGAACTTTTACATCTTTATAAAACTCTTCACGTAAAGCAGCAATTTCTTCGATAGCTTCAGTCAAACCTTTAGCGTTACGAGCCATACCTACTTTATTCCACATTATTTTACCCAATTTTTTATGGAAATAATCTACAGAATGTGTTCCGTTATTATTGATAAATTTATTGATTTGATCTACAACCGCTTTCTCAGCTTCAACGAATTCTGGCAAGTCTGTAGAAATTGGTCCCATTTTAATATCCGGAGCTAAATAATCTCCGATAGTGTATGGCAATACGAAATATCCATCAGCTAAACCTTGCATTAAAGCAGAAGCTCCAAGTCTGTTTGCTCCGTGATCAGAGAAGTTAGATTCTCCAATTGAGAAACATCCAGGAATTGTAGTCATTAAGTTATAATCAACCCAAGTTCCACCCATTGTATAGTGAACCGCTGGGTAAATCATCATTGGCGTTACATAAGGATCTTCGTCAACGATTTTCAAGTACATTTGGAATAAGTTTCCGTATTTACTCTTAACGATATCAGTTCCTAATTTAGTAACTAAAGCTTTGTCATTTTCATTCAATCCTTTTACGTGAGCAGCCTCTTTTCCGTAACGTTCGATAGCGGCAGCGAAATCTAAATAAACTGCTTCTCCAGTTTTGTTAACTCCAAAACCAGCATCACATCTTTCTTTAGCCGCACGAGACGCAACGTCACGAGGAACTAAGTTACCAAAAGCAGGATATCTTCTTTCTAAGAAATAATCTCTTTCGTCTTCAGATAAATCAATTGCTTTTTTCTTTCCTTCACGGATTGCCTGAGCATCTTCTAATTTTTTAGGTACCCAAATACGACCGTCATTACGTAAAGATTCAGACATCAAAGTCAGTTTAGACTGGTGATCTCCTGAAACCGGAATACATGTTGGGTGAATTTGCGTATAACAAGGATTTGCGAAAAACGCTCCTTTTTTATGAATTTTCCAAGCTGCTGTTGCGTTACTTCCCATAGCATTTGTTGAAAGGAAAAATACGTTTCCGTATCCTCCTGAACCAATTACTACCGCGTGAGCAGAATGTCTTTCTATTTTTCCTGTGATTAAGTCACGAGCGATAATACCTCTCGCTTTTCCGTTCACGATTACAATGTCAAGCATTTCGTGACGGTTGTACATTTTGATTTTTCCACGACCAATCTGACGGTTCATTGCAGAATAAGCTCCTAACAATAATTGCTGTCCAGTTTGTCCTTGTGCATAAAATGTACGAGAAACCAAAGTTCCTCCAAAAGAACGGTTATCTAAAAGTCCGCCGTATTCACGAGCCAACGGCACCCCTTGAGCCACACATTGGTCAATAATATTTGCAGAAACTTCAGCCAAACGGTGAACGTTTGCTTCACGTGCACGGTAGTCACCTCCTTTTACAGTATCGTAGAACAATCTGTAAACTGAGTCACCGTCACCTTTATAGTTTTTTGCCGCGTTGATACCTCCTTGTGCCGCGATTGAGTGCGCACGACGTGGAGAATCTTGGAAGCAGAATGCTTTTACGTTATATCCTAACTCAGCCAAAGTAGCCGCAGCCGAACCTCCAGCTAAACCTGTCCCAACAACGATAATATCTAAATTACGTTTATTAGCAGGGTTTACTAAATTAATATGATCTTTATAATTTGTCCATTTGTCCGCTATAGGACCATTTGGAATTTTTGAATCTAATGCCATTATAATTGATATTAATTATTGTTTGAAATGATGAAATAAAGCGATAATTATGAAAAGCGCTGGAACTACAACTGCAAACCAGTATCCTACTTTACTTAAAAATCTAGAGTATTTGTTGTGCATTCCCATTGATTGAAGAGAAGATGCAAATCCGTGCCAAAGGTGGAAACCTAAAAGTACGAAAGCCACACAATATAATCCTGTACGGATTGGATCGTGGAATTTATGAACTAACTCGCCATAATACCTTGTCGCATCTGGTGCTGTACCTGCTATGTACTTGTAAGTAACTTCAGGAAACCAAAAATCATAAAAATGCAATCCTAAGAAAGCCAAAATAACCAATCCAGAAATAATCATATTTCTAGAACTCCAAGAAGCATTCGCCGCTCCATTGTATTTTGCATAAGCAATTGGCCTTGCAGCGCTGTTTTGAGCGGTCAGAACAAATCCCATTACGAAATGGAAAATTACTCCGAATGCCAAAATTGGTTGCATTACATACTGAATCAGCGGATTGTATCCCATAAAGTGAGAAGCCTCGTTGAAAACGTCTTCACTAATTATAGAAATAAAATTTAAGGAAACATGCAGCGCTAAAAACGTGATTAAGAATATTCCCGAAAGAGCCATAGCTACTTTCTTTAAGATGGAAGCATTCAACTGTGCAGATTGTGCCATAAGTGTTAAGTAGTTTGTTTTAAAAATTACACAAAAATAACTCAAATACAAAAGAACTACAACCATTTCGTTGTTATTTATAATCATTTTAAAATAGACTACTTATAAGTATTTTTACGTATAAATTTAGTATGCGAAACGTAAAAAATTGCTTCACAGTGATTTTGCGACATTTCAATACGTATTCAGATTACTAAAAATTTATCATATTGTTATTTTATTCAAACTTTTGGTTTGATTTCTTTAAAAGTGCTCCTTGCTCCTAATTTTATCCAAGCAAAAAATTGTCATTCCATAACATAGTTTTACCTTTAGCGGCTCAAAAATTTAAGAATGAAAACAGGAATTGATGCTATTTCTTTCGACGTAGCAAACATACATTTACCCATAAAAACTTTGGCGATTGCCAGAAATATTGAACCAGAAAAACTAGAAAAAGGTCTTGGATTACTAAAAATGACTTTCCCAGACGTTCATCAGGACGCAGTTGTTTTTGGAGCAAATGCTTTAACCAAATTGATCATTGACAATAAAATTGACCTAAAAGAAATCAGTCGAATTTATGTTGGTACCGAAAGCGGTATTGATAGTTCGAAACCAATTGCTTCTTATTTGATCAGCTTAATGGAGCAAAAATTTGGAGAAGATGCTTTGGCAGAATGCGATGTTGTTGACTTTACTTTCGCTTGTATTGGCGGAGTTGACGCGATGCAAAACTGTCTTGATTTCGTAAAATTGAATCCGACGAAAAAAGCAATCGTCGTTACTTCTGATTTTGCAAAATATGATTTGAATTCTGGCGGAGAATATACGCAAGGTGCTGGTGCTGTTGCGATGTTAATTTCGGCGAACCCAAAAATTATTGCTTTTGACGACAATTGGGCAACAAGCACAAAAGGTGTTTTTGATTTCTTTAAACCATACAGAACGATTTCTAAAGAAGAAATTACTAAAAACGCCAACAACGATTCTTGGTTTGACAATCTAGAAGCTGAAATTGAAATCCACAAAGACCAGCCTGTTTTTGATGGACAATATTCCAACCAATGTTATATGGATCGTACGCGAAATGCTTACTTTTCATTCAAAAAACTAAAAAACACAACCGAAACTTTATACAACACCTGGCATAGTATAGTGATGCATTTGCCATATTCTTTCCAAGGAAGAAGAATGCTTTCTGAAATTTATGCTCTAGACAGTGCCGAAAAAATTATTGCCGATGATATTGCTCCAGCAGATTATCAGACAAAAATTAAAGAAGTGGCAAAATCGGAGGATTACAGAAGTTTTGTAACCGAGAAATTACAGCCTGCAGAATTGGCTTCTTCATTGATTGGAAACCTTTATACAGGTTCTATTTTCATGGGATTGTTATCGACTTTGGCTCATTTTTATGATACAAACAAAGAAGTTGCCGGAACTAAATTCGGTTTCTTAGCTTACGGAAGCGGATCGAAATCGAAAGTTTTTGAAGGAACTATTCAACCAGAATGGAAATCGGCTTTAGAAAATGTAAAACTTTTCGAAAACTTAGCCGAAAGCATTGAAATTGATTTCAACACTTACGAAAGTCTTCACAAAAAAGAACAAAAACAAAGCGTTAGAACTCCAAAAAACGAATGGGTTTTAGATAGAATCGAAAAAGAAATCCCTGTTTTGATTGGAGCGAGATATTATAAATGGGTGGATTAAAAATTAAATTCCAATTTTTAAAATACCAAATTCCAATAGAAAACCGAAGCTTTTGCTTCGGTTTTTTTATTATCACCCAAAGTTTGTCATCCTCAGCGAAGTCGAAGGACACTTTAGTAGCTCCACAAAGATTGTGAATTTTGCATGCGGAGTTACTTGCGCATCCTTCGACTTCGCTCAGGATGACAAGATTGCAAAAAAAACCTTTATCAAAGTTTTAAACTTTGACAAAGGTCTCATGACAAGAAAAGCATTCTCTAATTATCAAATTGACAAATTCTCTAATTAAAAAATCAATCCTTCTTATGCTGTTCCGTATAATTTTGATTCCCTTTAATTCGGTTATCCTCCGTATGCATTCCGTTTGCCATTCCTAACATAAAGGCTGTAATTATAATTATAAATTTTCTTTTTATCCAATGAAAAAGTGGCCGCTTGGATTGCTCCAAACGTGGTTGTTTATTTTGTTTATACATTTTGAAAATGATAAATGATTAGACATTATTGAATCATTTATGCTTAGAAATAAATTTTCTTAAGCGCTGTATAAACTTTTACTAAAGTATTTTGAGGTAATTATTTCATTTATAAAAACCGATTGATTTATAAATGATGTTAGTTTTTGATGAAGCAGATTTTGCAGTTTCAATAGTTTTTTGATTCGAAAAGTAAAGACGTTTTCGGTTTTAAGAAAATTCAAAACAATTGAAAAGCTTGTTTTTTCAGAAGAAAAAGCTTGTCCGAATTTATATAAACGAGAACTTTTAAGATTTAATTCTCTTCTTAAAACTACAAATGAAGACTGGTAATATTCTGCCGATTTTGATTGAGAATACAAAGTACCATCACCCGCAATCACGACAAATGTCAGAAAGAGCGTAATTAGGTATTTTATATTTTTATTCAATCTTGTTTTTAATTTTAAATATTTAAATTCTTTAAACGAAAATACAAATTTAAAAATAAAAAAAGCATCGCACTCGCTGCGGTTTTCGATTTCACAACATATAGTTTGTCATTTCGACGAAGGAGAAATCTCCACAAGTAGCTCCGTACAGAATGTCGCCAATCTTTGTAGAGTTACTCGTGGAGATTTCTCCTTCGTCGAAATGACAAACTAGACTGATAATTACATACTTATTTATAAATCGTAAACTTGTTATGACTCAAAGTAAAACCAAGATTTTCATAAATCGCCACATTTTCTATTCGCTTTTTATTTGTCGTCACTTCGATACTTTTTAAATTATGTTGCTCTGCAAAATTCAAAATCTCATTTATTAATAATCGTCCAACACCTTGACCACGATGTTTTTGATGAATAAAAAATTCCTGAATTTCACCCACCAATCCACAATGGTGTAGAAGATTTTGAGTATGAAAACTAATAAAACCTAAACCTTCATTTTCATTTTCGGCAATTAGATAAAGATTTTTTGGGTTTGAAATGTTTTCATGAAAAATTTCTTTGAATAGTTCAAAATCTAAAATTTCATTTTCGAGTTCGCAGATTGCTTTGTAGATGAAATTTAGGTCACGATTTTCTGTTTTTCTAATTTTGACGTTTCGTTTCATTATTTAGCAATTTTAAATTTCAGATTTTCACTATTTATTCCTCAGTCTCCTTTTTATTTTTTATTTGAATAAAATCAAACTCCGCTTCCAAATCGCCTGTCAAATTACCCACAGCTTTTCTCATTAAAACAAACAGGAATGCAAGCATCAAAACATAAAAAATCGTAATATTTCTAAAAAAAATCCAAAAATCTTCTGGAAAATGAGAATACCAATAAAATGAAAATCCTATATAAAGTATCAAAAATACAATTGGCGCAAAAGTATTATTATCGTTAAACGCCGTTACTGAAGTACTTACCAAAACAGTATTATCTTTTACATTAATTTTTCCTAATGCAACTGAACTATTATTATTAAAAAGCTTATAACGTTTTCTTATTCTGAAATCATTCTTAGAAACAGATCCGATATAATCGTTATCACCATCCACAAATCGATCAAACTGCCTAGAAGCAAAATCACTAGAAGAGCCTTTATCCACTATTTCACTTAGGTTTTCAAAAAAGACATCTTTCTCTATTTCTAAAGCATAATCAAATTGATCTTTCAGTTTTAATCTTTCAAAAAGTTTTTCCATAAATTTCGCTGTGTGATTTATTATAAAGAATAAATTAGAATATTTTTCATTGTTTAATATTGCGGATAAATATTGAATTCCGGTAGACAATATACAAATTCCTATACTTAAAAAAGTCATTTCCTACATAAACAATAAACCTTTTTCGAAACCGTACGCGTGAGGAATAGAGGCGGTATCTCCCGATTTAGCCGAAAGCCCGATTCGCCACGGCGAATACACCCAAATTAAGATTCTGAGATGCTAAGATTAAAAAATCTGCCAAATCTGCGTGAAACAAACTTACCAATCTTTGTAGAGTTTCAAGTGTGATCTCTCCTTTGTCGAGATGACAAAACTTTGTGTAAAAACCTTATGTCTTAGCGCCTTCGTGGCAAAACCAAAACAAATAATAAAACTTTAAGAAATCAACTGCACGCCACTTATACAAAAATCATTAATTTTGAAATTCGAAGTTCAAAAACGAAATAATTATGAAATATCATCAAATAAACAGCGCTCTTTTTGTAAAAAACCGCAGAAAATTCATGGCAGAAATGAAACCTAATTCGGTTGCCGTGTTCAATTCAAATGACATTTACCCAATTAGTGCCGACAGTACTTTGCCGTTTGCACAACACAGAGACATTTTTTATCTGAGCGGTGTCGATCAAGAAGAAAGTGTTTTGCTTTTGTTTCCAGATGCGCCTTATGAGCATCAAAGAGAAATTCTTTTCCTGAGAGAAACTAACGATCATATTGCAGTTTGGGAAGGTGAAAAACTGACTAAAGAACGTGCTTTTCAGGTTTCTGGAATTAGAACCGTTTATTGGTTGCAAGATTTTCATAAGATTTTGAACGAAATGATGACGTATGCCGATACAATGTACATCAACACCAACGAACATTATCGTGCAACTGTAGAAACAGAAACTCGCGAAGCTCGTTTTGTAAAATGGTGGAAAGAGCGTTACCCAGCACACAATGTGGCGAAAAGCAACCCAATTTTACAAAGATTGCGTTCTGTGAAAGAAAGCGAAGAAATCGATTTGATTCAGCATGCTTGTGATATTACAGAGAAAGGTTTCCGCAGATTATTAGGATTCGTAAAACCAAATGTTACAGAATACGAAATCGAAGCCGAATTAGCTCACGAATTCATCCGCAACCGTTCTAAAGGTTTTGCTTATACGCCAATTATCGCTTCTGGAAACAATGCGAATGTTTTACATTATATCGAAAACAACCAACAATGCAAAGAAGGTGATTTGATTTTGTTAGATGTTGCTGCAGAATATGCAAACTATTCAAGCGACATGACCAGAACAATTCCGGTTTCAGGACGTTTTTCTGATCGTCAAAAAGCGGTTTACAATGCGGTTTTAAGAGTTAAAAATGAAGCTACAAAAATGCTTACGCCTGGAACGCTTTGGAAACAATACCATATCGAAGTAGGTAAAATTATGACTTCTGAATTGCTTGGTTTAGGTTTATTAGACAAAGCCGATGTGCAAAACGAAAATCCAGAGTGGCCTGCTTACAAAAAATATTTCATGCATGGAACTTCTCACCATTTGGGACTTGACACACACGATTACGGATTGCTTCATGAGCCAATGAAACCAAATATGGTTTTCACGGTTGAACCAGGAATTTATATTCCAGCAGAAAAATTCGGAATCCGTTTAGAAGATAATGTTGTGGTTCAAGAAAAAGGTGAACCTTTCAACTTAATGCGTAATATTCCTGTTGAAGTAGATGAAATCGAAACTTTGATGAATGAATAAATAAACAAAGCCCTTAATAATCTAACTTATTAAGGGCTTTTTTAATTTTATAAATCGGTTACTTATCCGATTTTTGAAATCTGTACGTCCAATTGGAATTTTCCGTCAGCTTCATTTCCGTTGATTAGATCAAAAAGTTCTAAAGCTCTTCTAGCGTTTTTCTCTTCTTCTCTCTGCTCAGCAACATACCACATCATAAAATCTTCTGTAGCGTAGTCGTTTTCAGCTCTACATTTTGCAATCACTTTATTGATTGCCTGAGTAACTGCAATTTCGTTTTGCAAAGCAATTTCGAATACTTCTTTAAACGAAGCAAATTCTTGCTGCACTTCTGGAACAGATGGCGTAATGGCAATCCCTCCCATATCTGTAATGAATTTGAAAATTTTCAGAAAATGCTCTCTTTCTTCTTCGGCTTGTTTGTATAAATACGATGCTGTATTTGCATAACCATTTCTATCTAACCATGCTGCCATAGCTAAATATTTGTTAGAAGCATCACTTTCTAATTTTGCCTGTAAATTCAATATATTTTCTACACCTTCAGTTAATGAAGTACGTGTTCTTAGTAAATCTTTCATAACCTTCAATTTTTATTACGTGTAAAATTACAAAAATTAAAGCAGGCATCTCTAACTGCCTGAAAATTTGGATTTAATCTAAGTAAGAATCTAAATAAGCTCTACGTTTACCGTATTGCAAAGCAGAGAATGCAAATTGAGAGTAAATTTTGTTCCGTTTAATAAATCTCTTAACTGCACTATTTCGCAGATCGTAAGATTTCTGGAAAAATTTCTTTTGGTAGTTTCAATCAACTGTGCATCTGATTGATCAGATAAGTCATAAAGCATATTAAGGATATCAACACTATTAACCTTTCTTTGAAAAATCAAAAAATCCTGAATCTTATAACTTGACACTGTATCAACAAAATTGATAACTATACTATTGGTCAAATCACATTGATAACTGTATCCTTTTTCGGTTTCAAATAATACTTTGGTGGTCAAATCACTAACTAACATTCTGATAAAATATAATAATGGTGCAAAAATATAGAATTTAATGCAATAAAGAATATAATTAAGACTAATTTAAAATAACAAAATCATATAATATTCTTAAAAACAGTTGAAGTGCACTAAGGACTGTAACATTTTAAAGCATTATGTGTCTAATTTCAAAAACAAATAACTAAGAAATCATGCAAGCACACGAAATAGATTACCAGATTTTTGGAGAAGAAATGCAATATGTCGAAATAGAACTAGATCCACAGGAAATTGTAATTGCCGAAGCTGGCAGTTTTATGATGATGGAAAATAATATCCAGATGGAGACCATATTTGGAGACGGCTCTCAGCAACAGGGCTCTGGTTTGTTTGGAAAACTTTTAAATGCAGGCAAAAGAGTTCTTACTGGCGAAAGTTTGTTTATGACCGCATTTTTAAATCAAGGCAATACTAAAAGCAAAGTATCGTTTGCATCGCCATATCCTGGAAAAATTCTTCCAATTGATTTAAGAGAATTTCAAGGCAAGTTTATCTGTCAAAAAAGTTCGTTTTTATGTGCGGCCAAAGGCGTTTCTGTCGGAATAGAATTTTCTCAGAAATTAGGACGAGGCTTATTTGGAGGAGAAGGTTTCATCATGCAGAAAATCGAAGGAGACGGAATGGCATTTGTACATTCGGGAGGAACAATGGCTAAAAAAGTATTAGGTCACGGCGAAGTCCTAAAAGTAGATACGGGATGCATTATTGGTTTTACCAAAGATGTAGATTATGATATTGAATTTATCGGCGGCATCAAAAATTCTATTTTTGGTGGCGAAGGATTGTTTTATGCGACTTTAAAAGGTCCGGGAACTGTTTATATACAGTCGTTGCCATTTTCAAGATTGGCTGACAGAATTATTGCATCGGCACCAAGATCTGGCGGAAACAGCCGTGATGAAGGAAGTCTTCTAGGCGGACTAGGAAATCTTTTAGATGGTGACAATAGATTTTAATTTAGAATGGCTTTCAGACACGGAAGCCATTTTTTATTTTTTCACAATAATTATCCTGTTATAAATAAATCTATAGCTGTTTTAAAGATTTCCCAATTAAATCAAGACATTTCGATATTTCACTGCAGCTTTCTTAACTTTGTGTTTCAAAACAAAAAATCTTTCATTTTGAAAACGCTTTTATATAAAAATACCAAAATATCATACTCAGATACGGGAACTGGAAACACGATTGTTTTACTTCACGGCTTTTTGGAAAACAAAAAAATGTGGAAGGAATATGTTGATCTTTTCTCAAAAAACAATCGCGTTATTACAATTGATTTATTAGGTCACGGCGAAACTGAATGTCTAGGTTATGTTCATGAAATGCAAGACAACGCCAATGTTGTCAATGAAGTTTTGGAACATCTACAAATTGAAAAAGCTATTCTTCTAGGTCATTCCATGGGCGGTTATGTTGGTTTGGCTTTCGCCGAACTATTTCCAAACAAAATCAAAAAATTGGTTTTGCTGAATTCAACTTCAAAAGAAGACTCCGCCGAAAAAAAACTAAACCGAACTCGCGCCATAAAAGCGGTAAAACAAAACTATATTGGTTTTGTGAGCCTAGCTATTGCAAATTTATTCAGCGAAAACAACAGAATTCGCCTTGCTAACGAAATTGAAAAAGTAAAAGAAGAAGCCTTAAAAACGCCTTTGCAAGGAATTATTGCATCGCTAGAAGGCATGAAAATCAGAAAAGACAGAGAAAGTCTTTTACATGAAAACCGTTTTCCTGTTTTGCTCATTTTAGGAAAAAAAGACCCTGTTCTAAATTACGAAGACAGTCTTTCGCAAATTGAGGACACAACTGTCGAATTGGTTTCTTTCGAAGATGGACACATGAGCCATATTGAAAACAAAGAAGAACTCAAAAAAATTCTATCCGATTTTTTTTAATTAAAAGACAAAACGACTCTTTAGAAATCAGAAAAGGCCATTTCGAATAAACATCGAAACAGCCTTTTCTTCTTTTGTGGGGGCAAAAAATTATAATAAAGCAATCATGTCTTCTAAAATTTTGGCAAAATTGCTGTTGTTAATTCAAAAACGGTTTTCTTTTTAAGAAGCGTCAAAGATATTTTAATTAACATTATTGGGCGATAAACACTTGTTAAAAATTCATCGAAAAATGCTCTTAAAATCACTTTTATCTATAGTATAATAATTCTCATTTATTAAAAGAAGATGTATAAAAAAATCCAACAAGAAAAAGAGATTTGTTTAAAAACGTAACATTTTCTTTCATTAAATTCATTTAAAAAATTCACAATTTTCTGTAATTAACACGAAATGAAGTTTTTAATGGTAATTTTTCCAAAAAAAGGCGAAACAAAAACGTCAGGAGAGCATTGAATTTGATTTAAAATGGAAGAATTTTTATCTTAAAATAAAGACTTCAAATGCGAAAGACATAAAAGAAAGACTTCTTAAAAAATATTTAATTACGTTTTTAAATAAAAACCGCATTAACAAGATATCCTTTTTCTACCAGTTCGCTTTTTTCTTTTATTTGATGTGTCTTTCCGTCTTTAATTAAAACAAGCTTATTTGCAATTTTTAATACATTCTGATAGTTGTGATCCGTAACGATAACGCCTTTTTTGTTTAAGTTGGCCTTAATCATTTCGGTAACCTTTTCAACCATCAACGGAGAAAGTCCATTATAAGGCTCATCTAACAAAACAAATAATGAAGGATTGCAAAGCACAAGTTTTATTTCGAGATAACGCAATTCACCCATCGATAAATGCTTGATTTTCTTCCCGAGTAAACTTTTAATAAATTCATCTTTGCAAAAACTTGTTCTATTCTCTTTGTCAATTGATAACGAAATGACTTTTTGAACAGAGAAATGATTTGGCACAAATTGATTTTGCCCCAAATAACTAACCTTATTCATCAATACATTTTTAGCATTTAATGAATCCGAATTTATCCTAACACATCGATCAGGAGCATGTTCAAGTCCAGCTATAATTTTTAGCAAAGTTGATTTTCCAGAACCATTTCGCCCTAATATCCCAATTACTTCAGAAGTTTCACATTTTAAGTAAACATCTGAAAGAATTGATTTGTCGCCAAATCTTTTCTGAATTCCGCTGATTTCTAAAATGTGTTTCTTCAAATTAATTTATTTTTCAAAAAGATAATCAAACCTAATAAAACCGCTGTGAAAAAAGTCAAAATATAACTAAAGACCAACAATTGCACTTTAGAAACTCCATTATTGAAATAAAACAGATAATCATTTTTCCGATAATATTCCTTGTAAAGCAGACTTGCAATAAAACCAAAAGTCAGAAAATATATAAAAAAGTAGTCAAAACCGCCTAAAAAAACAGCCGCAAAGCAAACTAGTAAATTCACCCACAAAGTAGTCTTAAAAAACTCGAATACATTTAAAAACTTCCTCATTCTTAATTCATTTTTTCTTCAAAAGGAATTGTCACATCAAAAATTTCATTTAAAAGCAAAACGATTTCTTCCAAATAAGAATTTAGGATTTGATGGGAGACAATCATATCCAAATCCTTATCTTCTTTTAACGCAAAAGGCAAAAATCCCGATTTTAGATTTTTAAAAGAAATAATCCCGACTTCTATTGGCATTTCTCCAGCTTTTTTTTCATACATAAAGGCATAAGCCAAAACTTGAATAATTTTATCGTTTTTAAGCTCTTTTGTCAATCCATTCCATGTTTTCAGTACAACATTGTTCTTTTCAACTTTTCCGGTCTTATAATCAATAATTCTTATCTTGCCGTTTCGTTGTTCGATACGGTCCACATTTCCTTTTATAAGAACCGGAAATGGCAAACTTGGATGCATTAATTCACGTTGAAATGTTTGCTCCAAAGCAATGATCTTAATGGCATCTCCATTTTTAATTGCTTCTAATTCCATTTTCAGAAAATTAAAAACATTTCGTTTTGCTACTTCAAAAGCCAAAAGATTTCGGCCTTTTTTAATTTCGCCTTCTTTATAAACTGCCTTAAACTGTTTTAAAACTTCGCCATCAAGAAGTGCAAAACATTTTACAATATCTTCTTCTGATATAAACCGTCCGATGAAAGGCTCATAAAGTTCTTTTAGAGTTTCGTGAATAATAGTCCCCAGTGTATTTAAAGCAATATTCTCCTCTACTTCTTCAACTTCACGAATGCGGAGTATTTTTTGGAAATAAAAATCAATTGGATTTCGAATATAACTTGTCAATGCCGATGGGGAAAAACCTGCCGAAGCAATTTCTTTCAAACGAACCATAACTTCCTCTGATTTTGGAATCACCATAGGAAGATAAGCCGTTGTTGGCAAAACGGGATTATAAATATCAAAAGTCAATTTATGCTTGACTTGTTTTTCAACTTCCAACTGCGTAATAAATCGGCTTCGCTCTCCGGCATCCAAGCCATCGTTTTCAGTATTATAAATAAGATAAATATTTTTTGCTCTTTGTAACAAGTGGTAAAAATGATAGGTATAAATCGCATCTTTTTCCTTAAAGGTTGGCAAGCCCAATTCCTTTTTCACATCATACGGAATAAACGAATTTTGAGACTTTCCAGCCGGAAACTTCCCTTCATTCATCGATGTAATAATTACCGTATCAAAATCCAATACACGGCTTTCCAGAACTCCCATTATCTGGAGACCACGCAAAGGCTCTCCTTCGAACGAAACTTCAGCAACATCAATAATCTGTTTGTAAATAGCATGAAGCGTCTCAATATTATCAATGTGATTATGATTGGAATAATAATTAATCAGCTTGTTTATGACTTTAAAAACCGCATAAACAAAAGATTTTGCTATTTTTTCGGCATCATTATCATTGTCAAAATTTTTCTTGATCAAAAGCAAAAGTTCTGAAATATTTTCAAGAACCGCTATCGAGCCATTTTCCCATTTATTGAAGAGCAAATCAAATAAGTTTGATGACTTTCCATACAACTCCACAATCCTGGCTTGAGTAATGAATGTATAATTATTCTCCTTGATAATTTTCACCAAATGGTTTGCATTTGCGTAAGGCGCCACGAGAGGATGCGTCAAAATATCCAAAACATCTTTATAATAAAACACATAACTTTCTCCCTTTCGCGAAAGCGCATTGGTATGCATTTTAAATAATTTTGCAATCAAAATTTGTGACGGATTGTTTTTTCCCGAATATCCCATCGTAATATTCAAGGCGCCAACCGAAGAAGGCAGAGAATATAAAACCGGAATCAGCAAGTTTTCTTCACCCAAAACAACCGCAACTTTATCAAGCGATCCCAGAGGATTTTCATCAATAAGTTTTTCTATTATGCTTCCTGCGATTTTTGCCTGACCAATAGTTTTTGGAGATCCAATTACTTGAATGTTTTTAGATTGCGAAAAATCATCTACAATCCATTCAAAAGGATGAAATTTATAATGCTTCCAATTTTCTTTAAATCGTCTTAAAAAAAGCCCTGCATCATGATACGGATCATTCAAAAAAGTTTGATCGGCATCCCAATATATTTTCGCTTGATCTAAAGCCAATAAATGTTGCACAATTTTTTCTTCTGCAGCATTCAAAGCATTAAAACCAGCAAAAATAAAAGAGCGATTAGCGACTGAATTTGAAAAATGATTTAAATTGTTTACCGCTTCACGATAAATCAATCCTTGGTATCCAATTCCTTTATTTAACAAATGATTATACAACGCATCATAATACACAGGAAGTAATTTCCAGAAGTCAATATAATTTTCCAGAAGTTTGGTTTTATTTTCAACCTCTATGCCCCATTTTTTTATATCCTCAATATCTTTCAAATAAGATAAAACATACAATGGATCTAGAAGATATCGATCGATCTCATTAAAGTCCTGCAAAAGCGTTTTTGCCCAATTAGCAAATAATTCAAAAGATTGTTGATGTTGCTTTTCCGTAATCGACAAATACACTTCATAAAATTCGAATAAAAGCTCTATCGAATCTACCGATCTAATTGAGGCCACATCTTGCACAAAATCTTCAATGCTAACTATCTCAGGCGAAAGAATTGTTTTTTGAGTTTCTTTTTTCAAAGCTTCAATCAAAAAAACTTTTGCTCTTTTATTAGGTAGAATAATAGTTGTTTCTGCAAGCTTTTCTTCATAATTCTGAATTACAATGGCCGCAATTTTTTGTAGAAAAGATGTATTCATTTTATAAAAATAAAAAAAGCCATTCAATTAAGAATGGCTTTTAAGTATTTATTTAGAAAGTAAATTATAGTTTACCTTCGTATTTAGAACCAATGTGTCTAATTTCAGTTCTTCTGTTTTGTGCTTTACCTGCAGCAGTTTTGTTGCTTGCAACTGGCTGAGAAGATCCAAATCCTTTAGAAGTTAAGTTCTCTGGGTTAACACCTCTTTGAACTAATGCATCTAACACAGCTTTAGCTCTGTCTTCAGAAAGTTTTTGGTTGATTTTAGCAGAACCTGTACTATCTGTGTGTCCTTCAATAGAGAATTTCGCGTTTGGATAGTTAACAAGGATTTGCTTAATAGCATCTAATCTAGCTTGAGTTTCTTTATCTCCAGTTTTGAAAGTAGCTTTACCTGTGTTGAAGTAAACCGCTCTTGCTTGAACTTTAAGATCTTCTAAAGCTTCAGAAGTAACTTCTGGACAACCTCTGTTGCTAGCAGGTCCGTATACTGTAGGACAATCGTCATCTTTATCAGCAACACCATCTTTGTCAGCGTCTAAGAAAGGACAACCACCATTTTCTTTTGGACCAGCAACTGTAGGACATTTGTCATCTTTATCAGCGATTCCGTCACCGTCTGTATCAGGACAACCTTTTAAAGCAGCTAAACCAGCAACATCTGGACAAGCGTCATCTTTATCAGCAATTCCGTCTCCGTCAGTATCAGGACATCCGTTTAATGCAGCTAAACCAAATACATCTGGACACGCGTCAGAAGCGTCAACGATTCCGTCACCATCAGTATCAGGACATCCGTTGAATTGTTTTAAACCAGCAACATCTGGACAAGCGTCATCTTTATCATAGATTCCGTCTCCGTCAGTATCTTTACCTCCGAATTTGAAGATAAGACCAGCTGTGTGTTGGAAGTGAGATGGAGAATCGATTTCACCATTACGGTCATTTCTTCCTGGAACTCCATCACCTGCAGCAACAGCCCATTTGTACTTAGTAGCAAGCTCAAGACCAATTGCATCAGTAAACCAAAAAGTAACTCCTGCACCTGGGTTTACAACACCAAAACTATCATCTCCTAAGAAAACATAACCTCCACCAATAGATAACGAAGGATCAATTACTTTAGATTTGATTAACTCTTGGAAGCTGTATTTGATAGTAGCATCAATTCCGTAGTACATTAAATCACCAGGATTTGTAACAACCATACCTCTTCCATCATGACCTGGAGCAGTTGGTCTGAAGTAAACTGCTTTATCAATTTTGTTTACAGATCCTTGTAAACCAACTGAGAAACCATGTCCAACGTATCTATTTACTCCAATGTAAGACAAAGAAGGTAAAATGTTCCAGTTGTCTTTTACTGCAAATGGTTGAGAAAAATGTTGATCGAACCAACCATGTCCTCCGCCTGCACTTGTTCTTGTATCCACTGCATTAACTCCAAAAGAGATCGCCCATGGATTGTTGCTGTCTTGTGCGTGAGAACTTAAACCCATCACCATCATCACAGCAACTAAAAGTTTGTTAAGATGTTTCATACTTAATTTTTTTAATTACAATTTAGTTAATTACAAGCAAAAGTAACACCAAATTTTTTAAATACAAAATGAAATGTTAAAAAAAACCTACAAAAATTTACTGAATATGGTAATTATATAACTTTTAACATTTTACCTGTTAATGTAAATGCTTCTATGGCCTTGTCTAAGTGTTCTTTAGTATGCGCTGCAGAAAGTTGTACTCGTATTCTAGCCTTATCTTTTGGAACTACAGGAAAAAAGAATCCGATTACGTAAATTCCTTCTTTTAGCAATTCATTCGCCATAGTTTGCGACAATTTTGCATCATACAGCATAACAGGTACAATTGCCGAATCACCATCTATAATATCAAAACCGGCTTTTTTCATGCCTTCTTTAAAATAGCTGGTGTTCCATTCTAGTTTATCACGAAGCGTTGTATCTTTTTCTAGCAATTCAAACACTTTTATTGAAGCGCCAACAATTGCAGGAGCCAATGAATTTGAAAACAAATAAGGTCTTGAACGTTGACGCAAGATCTCTATGATTTCTTTTTTCGCTGTTGTATAACCTCCCATTGCACCACCCAAAGCTTTACCTAATGTTCCAGTTATAATATCAACACGTCCCATTACGCCTTTTGCCTCAAGGGTTCCTTTTCCTGTCGCACCTATAAATCCGGCAGCATGACATTCGTCAACCATTACCATTGCATCGTATTTATCAGCTAAGTCGCAAATTTTATCAAGAGGAGCCACCAAACCGTCCATTGAGAAAACGCCGTCAGTTACAATTAATTTAAAACGAGAACCAGCTTCTGTTGCTTTAATTAATTGCTGTTCTAAATCTTCCATATTGCTATTTTCATAGCGATAGCGAGCTGCTTTGCACAAACGAACTCCATCTATAATCGAAGCATGATTTAAACTATCAGAAATAATTGCATCGTTTTCTCCTAATAATGGCTCAAAAACACCACCGTTTGCATCAAAAGCAGCTGCATACAATATGGTATCCTCTGTTCCATAAAAATCGGCAATCTTTTTTTCTAAAGTCTTATGAATATCTTGCGTTCCGCAAATAAAACGAACAGAAGACATTCCAAATCCGTGAGTATCCATCGCATCTTTTGCTGCTTGAACAACTTCTGGATGAGAAGAAAGCCCCAAATAATTGTTCGCACAAAAATTCAAAACAGTCTCTCCTGTCGAAATTGTAATTTCAGCTCCCTGAGCCGAAGTTATGATACGCTCTTTTTTGAAAATTCCATTTTCTTCAATAGTCTGCAATTCATTTTGCAGATGCTCTTTAATTTTACCGTACATTTCCTTATATTTAAAACGTTAAAAATTAACAACTTATTCATAAAAAAGCCATTAATTCCTTAACTTCTGATTAATTTTTTCACAAATTTACTACATCGATTTCGGTTCCTATATACACCAAAGCCTTTTTTAACACTTTATACCCTAAATACTCAATTGCATCTTGATATTCTTGAATTTGTTGTTTATATTTCGGATTTACGGCACCAGTTTTATAATCCAACAAATAGGCATTTTTATCGGCAGTTAGCACAACGCGATCTGGTTTAAGGATTTTTCCTTCTTTTTGAACAATAGTCTGCTCGTTTAATATTTTATTGTTTCCTTCAAAACAAATGTCCAATTCAGCGTGATTCACAATCTCTTGTATCGTTTTAAAAACCTGATTTTTCTGACCAAACTTGATCAAACCTTCTTCAATTGCTTTTGTAACAGCCAAATCGACATCGGATTTATCTTTAACAAAAGCCATAATCTCGTGAATCACATTTCCATACGATATTGCTTCCTGCTGATGCGTTCCCCACATTAAAGCTTCGCGTTGGGCAATTTTTATGTTTTTTGGATTTAAAACTTCTTTTACAATCGGAATTTCTTTTACAGAATTTACCACTTCTACAGAAGCCGATAATTTCGCCGAATTTCCAAACTCATATTCTAGTTTTTCTGAATCATAAATATTCTGATGAATCAAATATTTAATAAAAAAAGAAGCCATATTATTCGGCAATTCACCATCTTTTCTTTCTTTCAAAGATTGCGAAATAACATACAACTGCTCTTCGGCACGCGTCAAAGCCACGTATAAAACATTGATATTGTCCAGAAGTTCTTCTTGCTTTTTCAAATTAAAAACTGCCGAAGCGCTTTCGCCAAAACCTTCAACCGCACTGCTGTTGTCAATCAAAGCTTTAGGAACATTTAAATCTGCATCTTCAGTGTCAAGCCATAATTTGTCTTTCGGTTTTCGATTATAATCTTCTTCGGCAAAAGGCATAATCACGACCGGAAACTCCAAACCTTTCGATTTATGAATCGTCATAATTCGGACCGCGTTATTTCCTTCTGGCGACGGAATACTGAATTTCTCTGCGTTTTTTTCCCAGTAAACCAAAAAATCAGCAACACCAGCCTGATTTCTGATATCTCTTTCCAAAACTATATCCATAAAAAACTGGACATAAGCATTTCCTTCAGAAGGCAAAATAAATTTAGAGATGATGATTTCTACGGCTTCATATAACGACTTTTTCCGAACATCTTCAAAAGACAACGAAACATCAAAAGTCAGAAGCCATTTTTCGAAATCAGCTTCTGCTTTATTGGACATTCCCTCAGCAATAAAATCATGAATAGGCATTTCAGAATTTACATTTGAAGCTAAAAAATGAAGGAAATTTGCTTTCGATTCTAAATCGGCGCTATTGTTCAAATATTTTAAAAGATGAATAATTAATCGAACTTCAGTCGCATTTTGAATCATCAAAGTTTCCGAAGATAATAGCGGAATATTTTGTTCTGTCAAATAATTTGCAATCGCAATTCCTTGATCTCTTTTTCGAGTCAGCACAACGATATCTCTATATTGAAACCCTTCTCGAACAACTTTTAAAATCGTATTCAAAGTTGCCAAAACATATAAATCTGATTTTTCAAGTGCTTCCTCTTCATCATCTGAATCTGTCTTTTCAATAATAGGAAGAAATGAGATATTCACATAACCGCCTTCTTTTGAATTTGCATTTTGAAAGCTGTGATTTTCATATAAATCTTTATAATCTTCATTTGAAAACTCCGAGGCAATCAGTTTAAAAAATTTATTGTTGAAATCAATAACTTCGCTATAACTTCTGTAATTGGTATTTAAATGCCGAATTTGCTTATCTGGATTATTAAACGGATTTGTGTCTTTGCTCAAATCAATAAACTGTTCTGCTTTTCCTCCGCGCCAGCGATAAATAGATTGTTTTGGATCGCCAACAATCATCAGCGTTCCTTTATTTCCTAAATCATCTAAACCAGAAAGCGAATTATCGATCAGCGGAATTAAATTTTGCCATTGCATTTCAGAAGTGTCCTGAAATTCGTCAATAAAAAAATGACGATACCGCTCACCTAAACGCTCATAAATAAACGGCGCCGGTTGATTTTGAATTTCGCGGTGAATAATTGCATTGAATTCTGAAATCGACAAAATATTTTGTTCAGATTGAATTTTTGCCAACTCATTACTCACTGTGTTTAGCAACGAAAGTGGCGTTATATTTTTAAGAAAGGCTTTGTAAAAATCTCTTTTTTCGAAATTCTTATAAATTTTGCTCAGAATTTGAAGCAGTTCTGGAATAATATTTTCAATTAAAGCCCTGTCTTTAGCCGTTTTATTAATAGCAATATCATCAAACTCGTGAAAAGTCTTATTTCTTGGATTGAATTTTCCGTCACGAATACTTTCCAAATGATTTGGAAAAGTACCGCGAGAAAAAGATTTTAAATCAATTCCGTTTTTGTCAATTAATTCAAGCGCTTCTTTTGCCCAACTTTCATTCTCTGATTCTAAATCTTTGCAAAGAGCAAGCATTTTCTTTTTGATCTCAATAAACTCTTCGATCGACTTATCGTGAAAATGCAAAATCTCGTTTCGATTATTTTCGTTCAAAACCAATCTTCCGGTTTCCAAAATTTCACGAGAAACATCCCAACTTTTGTCGTCGTCGGTTTTTTCCATTGTAAAATCGATGAGCAATTTTGTCAAAGTTTCATCTTGACCAGCCTGCGCAATAATCGCGTCAACCGCTTCGACCAATAAATTTTCAGTATCCAATGTAACTTCAAAAGTCATGGGAAGATTTAAATCATGGGCAAAAGCGCGAATCACTTTATGCGTAAATTTATCAATGGTAGAAATATCAAAAGCAGCATAATTATGAATAAGATGCTTTATGATATTTTGAGATTTTGTTTTGATTTTAATAATCGAAAGTCCGGTTTCTCGAGACAAATCCTCCATCAAGGCAACTGCTTTTTCTGAAGGTTCCTCTTTTGCAAATTCAGACAAATTGCCAACAATACGGCTTTTCATTTCATGAACCGCTTTGTTGGTAAAGGTTATCGCCAAAATATTTCGATAGGCATCATTTTTTGGCGAAGAAAGAATAATTTTAAGATATTCTTTAACCAAAGTATAGGTCTTTCCAGATCCTGCAGAAGCATCATAAATTGAGAAAGACGGACTTTGCATAGTTAGTTTTTTTTGTCTCGTAAAAATAGCACAAAATATTTAACCCCAATAATGAAAAATTCCAAATTCCAATATCTGTTTGCTGCGAATGCGCTAAATATTGGAATTTAGAATTTTGAAAATTTTGGAATTTTTAAATTTATGCGTGCTTTGGAAATGCTCTTTTATTGAAAACTAACAAAATACCAACTCCTGTAGAAATCGCCACATCGGCAACATTGAAAATGGCATTAAAGAATGCAAAATGTTTTCCGCCAAAAATAGGAAGCCAAGTTGGAAGATTTCCTTCCCAAATTGGGAAATAAAACATATCTACCACCAAACCATGAAACCAAGTTCCGTATGGATTAGGAGAAAAAAGCGTTGCAATATTATGTTCGCTGCCGTCAAATATAACTCCGTAAAAAACTGAGTCTATAATGTTACCCGCCGCTCCTGCAAAAATTAATGCAATTGCAACGATCAAATAAGTAGAATGGTGCTTTTTGACCGCATCTGCAAGCCACCACCCGATTCCGAAAACGGCGAAAATTCTAAACACTGTCAAAATCAGTTTTCCATATTCCCCAGGAATTTTTGTTCCCCAAGCCATTCCTTCATTTTCAATAAAGTGAATTTTAAACCAATCGAAAACAGGAAATTCATCTCCAAGGATAAAATTTGTTTTGACATAGATTTTTGACCACTGATCAACAATTAAAACTAAGAATATAAGGAAATACGCTTTTCGTAATGACATTTTATAAATTTTTGATGGCAAAAATAACAATTAAATCAAAAGAAACGCTCCATAAGGAGCGTTAATTCTTTTACAATAATAGCAATTACAGCCTTAACATTTATTCTAAGCTGTAAAAAAACTTATTTCTTATCTGAAGCGTGTGCCGAATCACCAAAAAAGCCAGAAATAGATTTTACCAAGCTTTTGTCCTCTTTTCCTGCATTTACTTTTTTAGCTTCATCCTTTTTAATAGCTGCCTTTAATTTTAAACGCATTTTTTCAAAATCCTTCATTCTATGCTCAACATCAGAATTTACATCTTTGAATTTCAATATCTTAGTCATAATATGAGTTTTTATATTAAAAATGAAATAATTAACAGTTTGGCATTACAATGATACATAATTTAATCTATATTTGTTCATAAATTTTAACAGTTGTTTATCAAACACCACAAATAAAGCCCCAAAACAGCCGTTAGCCCCAAAACAGTTGAACAATATTTCTAAATCCTACAAAACATGAATGAAATTACTTCTGCTTTAAACAACTTTTTAATTAATACCAAATCTACCTCTGCATTAATTTTAAACGGAAAAGGAAAAATGATTACTTCACTGCATGTCGATTACGGCGACAGTGTAGCAGCAATGAGTGCCGCCATTTTGTCAATGAGTGAAAAGTTTTTGACCGATTTAGAAAAAGGTCCTTTAAAACAACTTCTTCTAAAAACTTCAGATGGAGTTGTAGTTGGAAACAAAATCAGCGGTACCAATTTCATAATTGCTTTTTCAAAAGAGGGAAGCAATCTAGCTTTATTAATGCGTTCAACTGAGGAATTATCAGCTGAGTTGAGCAAGAATTCACTACTGAAATAACATAAATCTATTAACCCAACAAACCCACTAAATTATGAGCAACGATTTCTTAAATGTGTTTTTAAATGAAATGAAAACCAACGTAAATGGCTTTATAGCAGTAGCTGTAACCGAAATTGAATCAGGATTAAGCTTTGGAAACTTAACAATTGACCCTGCTTTTGACCCTGAATTGGCAGCAGCATACAACCTTGAAGTTGTAAAAGCCAAACTGAATGCTGTAAAAGCTCTAGGTTTAGACCAGAACATCGAAGATATTTTGATTACGCTTTCAAATCAAATTCACATTATCGACATTTCTCCAAACAAAAAATTCATGATTTACCTTGCTGCAGATTCAAGTAAAGCAAATCTTGGAATGACAAGAGCGATTTTGAAAAAACATAAATTAGATGTAGAGAAAAATCTAGCATAACAAATTTACTCCTTAAAAAAAAACCGTCTTAGTTAAAGGCGGTTTTTTATGAAATTATTCTAAAAAATCTTAGGCAATTCTACTTGCTTTATTCTTACAAAAAAAGCAAACATTAAAGCACCCGATTTCATTAAATTATAAATAATTTCTCTCATAAACTCCCATTATATGGTTAATTTTTACACCAGCAAACATTAAACAAAAAAGCCCCTAAAATTAGGAGCTTTTACGAAATTTAATATTTTAAAATATTATCTCTGCAAGTTTTTAGCTTCGATACTCATTGTTGCGTGAGGAACGATTTTAAGTCTTTCTTTGCTAATTAATTTACCTGTTACTTTGCAGATACCGTATGTTTTATTTTCTACACGGAATAAAGCATTTTTTAAGTCACGAATGAATTTCTCTTGTCTGATAGCCAACTGTGAGTTCGCCTCTTTTGACATGGTCTCACTTCCTTCTTCAAAAGCTTTAAAAGTTGGAGAAGTATCGTCAGTTCCGTTATTCAAATCGTTCATATAGGCACTTTTGATCAAATCAAGATCTTCTTGCGCTTTTTTAATTTTTGCTTGGATTATTTCTTTGAACTCTGCTAAATCTGCGTCAGAGTATCTTGTAATTTCATCTATCATTTTCTACTATTTTGAAATTAATATAATGGTTCTAATGTCATCAAACTCAATTTCTGTGCCGTTTTCTAACGTGTCAGCAAAAACGAGTTCGTCTGTTAATGTTTCAGACTTAATATAGTCTTCATTTTTTGAAACTGCATTTTCTAAAATACCGTCTCGTTTTATTTTAACTTTAATCTTATCCGTAACCTCAAAACCTGAATCTTTACGGATGTTTTGTATTCTATTAACTAATTCTCTAGCGATACCTTCATTTTTTAATTCTTCGGTAAGAGTAATATCAAGCGCAACTGTTATTCCGTTTGAATTAGCAACCAACCATCCTTCGATATCTTGTGATGTAATTTCTACATCTTCTAATGATAAAGTTACACTATTTCCTGCAATAACAATATCTAGCGTTCCTTGCTTGTCCAGCTGATTGATCTGCTCTGCAGAAAAACCTTGTATCTCCTTAGAAATCAAGCCCATATCCTTACCAAAACGTGGCCCAAGAGCTTTAAAATTAGGCTTAATTTGTTTCACTAAAATACCTGAAGCATCGTCTAAAAGTTCAATTTCTTTCACGTTTACTTCGGCTTTTACAAGGTCAGAAATTGCTTCAATTTCAGCACGCTGATTCTCGTCAAGTACCGGAATCATTACCTTTTGCAGAGGTTGACGAACTTTGATCATCTCTTTTTTACGCAGTGATAAAACCAAAGATGAGATCGTTTGCGCCTTCTGCATTTTGCTTTCTAACGTTTTATTAACAAAGTTTTCGACAAATTTCGGGAATTCAGCCAAGTGAACACTAGCAAAATCCTCGGTTCCCGTAGATGATGTCAAATCTCTGTATAATTTATCCATAAAAAATGGAGCTACTGGAGCGCTTAATTTGCTTATAGTTAATAAACAAGTATAAAGCGTTTGGTAAGCTGCAATTTTATCTTTGGCATATTCTCCTTTCCAGAAACGACGACGACATAAACGAACGTACCAGTTACTTAAGTTTTCCTGAACGAAGTCAGAAATGGCTCTTGTTGCTTTTGTCGGCTCGTAATCTTCGTAGCATTCGTCAACGAATTTGATTAACGAATGTAATTCAGAAATAATCCACTGATCGATTTCTGGTCTTTCGTTTAACGGAATCTCTGCTTCAGCATATTTAAATCCGTCAATGTTAGCATATAACGAAAAGAAAGAATAAGTGTTGTATAAAGTTCCGAAGAATTTACGTTTAACCTCAGCAATTCCTTCAAGGTCAAACTTCAAGTTATCCCACGGATTTGCATTCATAATCATATACCAACGCGTAGCATCTGGGCCGTTTTCTGCAATGGTTTTAAATGGGTCTATAGTATTTCCTTTACTCTTAGACATTTTAATTCCATTTTTATCCAAAACAAGACCGTTTGAAACTACGTTTTTGTATGCAATTTTATCAAAAACCAAAGTTCCGATTGCATGCAGAGTATAAAACCAACCACGAGTTTGGTCTACTCCTTCAGCAATGAAATTTGCTGGAAAATCTTTATTTCCATCAATTTTGTCTTTGTTCTCAAAAGGATAATGCCATTGTGCATAAGGCATTGCTCCAGAGTCGAACCAAACGTCGATTAGATCACTTTCGCGCTTCATTGGTTTTCCAGAAGCTGAAACCAAAGTGATAGCATCAACAACATTTTTGTGCAAGTCAATTAAATCATAATTTGACTCAGACATATTTCCAATCTCAAACCCTTTAAACGGATTTTCTTTTTGGAAACCTGCTTCGATTGATTTTTCGATTGCATTGTACAATTCTTCAACAGAACCGATAATAACTTCTTCTGTTTTATCTTCTGTTCTCCAAATTGGCAAAGGAATACCCCAATATCTAGAACGAGATAAGTTCCAATCATTAGCATTTTTAAGCCAATTTCCAAAACGTCCTTCACCAGTAGATTTAGGTTTCCAATTGATAGTTTCGTTCAGGTCGAACATTCTATCTTTTACATCGGTTACTTTGATGAACCATGAATCTAGAGGATAGTATAATAACGGCTCGTCTGTTCTCCAGCTATGCGGATAACTGTGCACGTATTTTTCAACTTTAAAAGCTTTGTTTTCTTCTTTCAAACGAATAGCGATTTCAACATCTACAGATTTCTCTGGCGCCTGTCCTGCATCGTAATATTCGTTTTTAACATATTTACCAGCCAAATCACCTACATGAGAAGTGAATTTTCCTTGCAAATCAACTAAAGGAACTGCTGTTCCGTTTTCGTCAAGAACCAACATTGGCGGTACTTCTGGTTTTGCTTCTTTTGCTACTTTAGCATCATCTGCACCAAAAGTTGGAGCCGTATGCACGATTCCTGTTCCGTCTTCTGTAGTAACGAAATCTCCGGAAATTACTCTAAATGCATTTTCAGCATTTTGATATGGCAATACGTAAGGCAATAATTGCTCGTAACGAATTTCTACTAAATCTGCTCCTTTTGCCTCAGTTAAGATTTTGTATGGAAGTTTTTTGTCGCCATTTTTCACATTGTCAAAATCAGCATCGTCTTCACTTACGAAATATCCTTTTCCGAATTGTTTTCCAACTAAGTTTTTAGCCAAAATCACATTGATTGGCTCAAAAGTATATTGATTGAAAGTTTTAACTAAAACATAGTCAATTTTTGGACCAACTGTCAATGCTGTATTTGACGGAAGTGTCCAAGGAGTTGTCGTCCAAGCTAAAATATGAATATCTCCAAAACCTTGTAAAAAGCTCGGAAGCGTTTCTGGCAAAGTTTTGAATTGCGCTACGATTGTAGTATCGGTAACGTCACGGTAAGCACCAGGCTGATTTACTTCGTGAGAAGACAATCCTGTTCCTGCTTTTGGAGAATATGGCTGAATCGTGTATCCTTTGTACAACAAACCTTTATCGTAGATTTGTTTCAAAAGCCACCAAACCGATTCCATATATTTTGGTTTGTAAGTCACATATGGATCTTCCATATCTACCCAATAACCCATTTTTTCGGTCAAGTCATTCCACACGTCCGTATAACGCATAACGGTTTTTTTACACGCTTCGTTATATTCTTCGATTGAAATTGTTTTACCAATATCTTCTTTTGTAATTCCTAATTCTTTTTCGGTTCCTAATTCAACAGGCAAACCGTGAGTATCCCATCCGGCTTTTCTTTTTACCTGAAAACCTTTCTGAGTTTTATATCTGCAAAAAATATCTTTAATCGCACGTGCCATTACGTGGTGAATTCCAGGTAATCCGTTTGCTGAAGGCGGACCTTCAAAAAATACGAAAGGTTCAGCACCTTCGCGAGTAGTTACACTCTTTTCAAATATATTTTCTTTCTTCCAAAAATCAAGAACTTCAGACGCTACAGTTGGTAAGTCAAGTCCTTTGTATTCAGTAAATTTTGTACTCATTTTATCCTTTTCTTAAACGAGGTGCGAAAGTAAGGAATTTTGAGGAAAATAGAGAAAAGATAACGGAAAAAAGACTACTTTGAGGTAATTTCAGGTAGATTCCGCAATAAATATTGCTGTTTTTATTGATTTAAGAGAAAACTTCCTTTAAAATCTCCAAAGATTTAGGTTTTTTGAATCCTTCTAAATGCAAACTATAATAATCGATAAGTATTTTCAGAAGAATTTGTCGCTCTAAAACATGGAAGACTTTTTGATCGTTGTCAAATTTTAATTCGACTAGTTTTTTAAGCAGATTGGTTTCTTGTTCTGATAAAACACTTGCTCCTTGAAAAAGTGTAAAAACGCCTTCATTCATTTCAAAATGAGGCAAATTTATTTCTGAAATGTCTGGATAAAAACCGAGATATTTTGTAATTTCTAAAAGCAAAATCAAATGAAAATTAGAAATTTCTTCATGATGATCCAGCCAAGTTAGAGCGGTTTCTAAAAAAAGGAAAAGCTGTTCATTTTTTTCTTCTTCTTGAATGGAATAATGTAGCATTTCAGACAAAAACATTACCATGGTACTTTTCACAATATCAGTATGAATGCTCTGAAATGGAACGGCACTTTTTATTTCTTTGAAATTTTCCAACGTTCCTTTATTTTTATGAACGGCCTCGATTTCTAAAATCGAAAAAGGCTGAAAATAAGCAATTTTCTGACTCGCTTTCCGACTCGAAAAAGCATCGCGCACAAAATACGATTTCAGTCCGCTTGAAAGCGTAAAACATTTTACGATCAAGCTTTTTTCCTGAAATTTTAATGATGAGATTACTATGGCTTTTGTTTTGACTAGCAAAGTTTTTGTTTTTTTTTGTTTCAAGTTTCAGGTTTCAAGTTTGAAACTGAAAACTGAGACTGCGACTGAATACTATCGAATAATCATCACTTTTTTGACTTTTGTCTCGCCTCCATCTTGTGCCGAAATAAAAATCATATAAACGCCTGAAGAAACTTTGTATTTTCCAAAAGCAGTTGTATCCCACTCTATTGTTCCGCCTTCTGAAGTGGCTTCGTAAACTAAATTCCCTTCAATATCTGTAATTTTAATATTGGCTTTATCCAATAATCCAGCAACTTTTACCGTTCCCGAATACGTTGGGCGAACTGGATTTGGGTACACATAAACATTACTCAAATCTTCGTTGGCTTCAGTGGCAATTCCACCAAAAGAAATCATTCCTTTATTGGTTGCTATAAAAACTTCACCCGTTGTGCTATTAATTTTAATATCATTTATGGCATTACTTGGCAAAGGCGAATTGCTGTTTGTAAAATGATATTTGGTTTCCTGACCGTTTGGCGAAACCATAAAAACTCCCGAATCACTTGTTCCAATCCATTTATTGTTTGCGCCATCGACAGCAATAGAAGTTATAAATTGCTCGTAAAGAAGCTCCTGAGCTAAATTATCTTCCATAATAATGATTGGATTTGCTTTTAGCTGACTTTCATTCTGAAAATTACTCACATTCGACAAAACTCGCAATCCTTTTGTTGTCCCAATCCAAAGCTGATTTTTATTGTCAATAGCCAATGCCCTAACATCAGCAATTGGGAGATTTCCCGCATCGGCACCAAAAGTCATTTTTTTAAACGTATTATTGGTTTCATTAAAACCAACCACACCGTCGCGATTTGTTGCAATCCATTTTACATTGTTTCGATCTACTAAAATTGCTCCATAACTACTGGCTTGAGCATCATCTAAAATTGAAGTCATGGCATAACTTCCCCATTGCCCATTGGTTTTTAAAACTTTCAAGCCATTTTTTATTCGGCTATTGGTCACCCACAAATTTCCAGTTTTATCAAAAGCTGTTGCATTGATACGAACATCAATATAATTTGGGCCTTCGGTCGTAATCGATTCTAAACCACTGTTTTTTTCGTTATATAAAAAATTCGGAACATTATTTTCAATTCGCAATAATCCCGAGAAAAAAGAACTCGCATAAACTTGCTTTTCATTCTTTGGATTCACAATAATTCTGGTCATTGATTTTGCATTATAAACATCTGAATACGGAATATTCAACCAACCAGAAGTATTGTATTTGCTAACTCCATAACTATCCAAATCATACGGATTATAATAGGTGTCATAATCTCCATAAACCGCCCAAAGCACACTTGGCGTAACATCCATAGAAAAAATATTATTTCGAGCCGGACCAGAAGGCGTATCATTAACAAAAGCAGTACTATTTGAAAGCGATGAAGAAAACAAACCTTTTTCTTTTGTTCCGATATAAATTGAATTTCCGACAGCAGTTGCAGCAGTAAAATTTATAGTATTATCTAAAACCTGTGTATTTGCAATTTGCCGAATTAGAACCATTTGATTGTTGTAAACATAAACTGTATTTGCAGTCGTAATAAACAAATTATGATTTTTTGCTCTTATATCAACTGCAGTTTGTGGCAATTGAGAAAAACCCACAAATACGCTTGAATTGAATCGATGTACATAGCCCGAATTATTAACTGCAATCAGCTCTGTATCTATAGTTTCTACACCATACCAGTTTCCTTGATTTACAACAGTCCACTGCTTATAGTCATTAAGATTTGCATTTGTGATATCTGCTTTTCTTATGCCACTGGAAGTTGCCACATAAATAAATCCGTTAAAAAAGGCCGTTTGTTTGACACTAATTTCGGCACCATTATCGCCAATAAAATAAGTATCGCCAAATTGTGAAGTCGTCAAATTAAATTGAACAATCCCGAAATCGCAAGAAACATAAACCAGACCATTATGCTCCATAAAATGATTGATCTTTTTAAGATTCGGCGCTAATTGCTTGTTTATAATATCGACTACTTTCAGCATACTGCCATCAGCTTCATTTACAACGATCATCAAGCCGTTTTCATAGCCAATAATTGTTTTTTTGAATGCCTCACTATAATAAACCGATGAGATTGTCTGTCCAGAAAGTCCGTCAATTGTAGTAGTTGTTTTGACCGTATTTGATGAAGCATTTTTAGAAAACAAAGCATTCTCTGAAGCCGCATAAACAGTTGTTGAAGATTCTGAAATATCTTTTATTTCGTTAAACGAAAAATAACCCTGCCATGACAATTTATTTTGCGAAAAGCTAAATTGAAACAGAAATAAAAACAAAATATACAGAAACTTTTCCTTCATTATTTTATGTATTCAGATAACAAATATACTACAAACGGAAGTATTTGTTTTTTGTTCTTTTTATAAATAAAAAAATGCCTTCAATTGTCAGTGACAAATGAAGACATTTCAAAAAAACTATAACTAAAAATTACACTACACCTTGAGCCAGCATAGCATCGGCAACTTTCACAAATCCGGCAATGTTAGCTCCTTTTACGTAGTTTACATAACCATCTTCTTCAGCGCCATATTTTTTACATTGGTTGTGAATTCCAACCATAATGTCTTTTAATCTCAAATCAACCTCTTCACTCGTCCAGTTTAAACGGATAGAGTTTTGAGTCATTTCTAATCCAGAAGCCGCAACACCACCAGCATTAGCCGCTTTTCCAGGAGCAAAAAGCACTTTATTATCTAAGAAAAGTTTAATAGCATCTAACGTTGAAGGCATATTTGCTGCTTCTGTTACGCATAAAACACCATTGTCAATTAATTTCTTCGCATCTTCTCCATTTAATTCATTTTGAGTAGCACATGGAATTGCAATATCAACTTTTACTTCCCAAGGACTTTTTCCTTTATGGAAAATAGCATTAGGATATTTCTCTAAATATCTTTCTGCTCTATTATCACCAGTTGCTCTCATTTCGACCATATGATCGATTTTTTCTCCAGAAATTCCCTCTTCATCATAAATGTATCCATCAGGCCCAGAAATAGTAACTACTTTACCTCCTAGTTCATTTACTTTTAAGGCAACTCCCCAAGCCACGTTTCCAAATCCAGAAATTGCAACTCTTTTTCCTTTGATTTCATGCCCAATAGTACGAAGCATTTGATCTGTAAAATATACCACGCCATAACCTGTAGCTTCTGGTCTGATTAATGAACCTCCGTAAGCCAAACCTTTTCCAGTTAAAACTCCCGTAAATTCATTTCTGATTCTTTTATATTGTCCAAACAAATAACCAATTTCTCTTGCACCTACTCCGATATCTCCAGCTGGAACGTCAAGATCTGGGCCAATATGACGACATAATTCTGTCATAAATGATTGGCAGAAACGCATAATTTCAGCATCTGATTTTCCTTCCGGATCAAAATCAGAACCTCCTTTTCCTCCACCCATTGGAAGTGTTGTCAAACTGTTTTTGAAAACTTGTTCAAAAGCCAAGAATTTTAAAACAGATAAGTTTACGGTATGATGAAATCTAATTCCTCCTTTGTATGGTCCAATTGCAGAGTTCATCTGGATTCTAAATCCTCTGTTTACAATGATTTCTCCTTTGTCGTCTACCCACGGAACTCTAAATATTATTGATCTTTCTGGTTCAGCGATTCTTAAAAGGATATTCTTTCCATCGTATTTCTTACGCTCAGAAATAAACGGAATTACAGTTTCTGCAAATTCTCTAACAGCTTGAAGAAATTCTGGCTCGTTTGGATTTTTTGACTCCACTAGAGCCATAAATTCATTTATTTTTTGTTCCATTTTTAAATAAATTATTCAAATAATAGTTTTTAGCTTAACATCAAATTAACGCACGAAAAATGTTCCAAGAAAACGTTTTCGTATCAACAAGCAAAGATAAGGCAAAACAATCATCAATTGTTATTTTTTTTCGTTTTTAGAAAAGAATTGTGTTATTTCTAAACAAAAATAAAAATACAATTTTAAGCCTCCGATTTTACATCAAATCACAACACTTAAAGTCAGAAAATTAAGTGTTTTGTTACTAATTTTTTAATAGCCTTATTTAATATTTTGTTTAGACAAGGTTTTTTATATATTTGCCTAGATTTCTAAGCCCAAATTTTATGCTCAAACCCGTAATTATCACGCTATTTGCCATTCTTGGCATAAGCACTGTTGCAAATGCTCAATCTGCTCTTGCACAAGAAATAGGAATTTTCGCAGGCCCCGTAACACTGCAGTCAGATTTTGGACAAAGAAACAATTTTGACACCAATGTGGGAAACACTGGATTTGGTGTTGGACTTATACATTTCATCAATTTTTCTGCCGCTAATAATCATGAAAGTTTTTTTACCGAGCATTTTAAAGTAAGATCTGAACTTTCGTATAGCCACACTGAATTGAAACATTACGGAAGATGGGTTGACAAAAAACCAGAAACCCCTGTTGTTACTATGCTTAAAAACATGAATGCAAGTTCAACTACAATAGGATTAGGCTCTCAATTAGAATTTTCGTTTATTAAAATACACGATTTTGAAAACTCAGTTGGTAGTTTTAGTCCGTATCTAAGTTTAGGATTTCAGGTAGATTATTATTCTGCAAAAGTGGGTTCTCACTTAGGAGATTTAACTCTTCCGAATATAACTCCTGGAAAATACTTAACTCCTTCTGATGGAAGACCACACGGATTTTCTACAGAAGATGGAATTGTTGTAGCGGCAACAGGAGGCGTAGGCGTGCATTACAAACTGACAACAATGAGCGATTTAATGTTTGAATCTCGTTTTAAAATGTATAGCAATGACTGGATCGACGGTTTGAATCCGAATAAAGATCTTTATAAAGAAAACAAATCTAACGACTGGCAGGTTTGGTTTAACTTCGGATACATCTATTATTTAGAGTTCTAAAAAAATTTAAATCCTAAAATATAAAATCCCAAATTCCAAAGTAATCAAAATTGGAATTTGGGATTTTAGTTTTTATTGGAATTTCTTTTTTAAGAAAGCGCTTGTTCCAAATCGGCTATTAAATCTGTTGCATCCTCGATCCCGACACTTAGTCGAACCAAATCATCAGTAATACCAACTTCAGCTCTTTTATCAGCAGGAATAGAAGCATGCGTCATCAAAGCTGGATGATTTGCCAAAGATTCAACTCCACCTAAAGATTCGGCTAAAGTAAATACTTTCAATTTCTCTAAAAACGCAATAGAATCTTCTTTTTTACCAGATTTGAAAGTAAACGAAACCATTCCGCCAAAAGCCTTCATTTGCTTTTTAGCAATTTCATGAAAAGGATGGTTTGCCAAACCTGGATAATAAACTGTATCTATTTTTGGATGGTTGCTTAAAAAGTCCACCACTTTTTCCCCATTTTCACAATGTCTTTGAACTCGTAACGCAAGTGTTTTAATTCCTCTTAAAACTAAAAAACTATCCATTGGCCCTAAGGTCGCACCAGTTGCAAATTGTTGAAAATGCAATTGATCACCTAAAGCCTCATCTTTTACAATTAAAGCACCGGCAATAACATCAGAATGTCCTCCTAAATATTTTGTTGCAGAGTGCATTACGATATCTGCTCCTAAATCCAACGGTTTCTGCAAATATGGTGTTGCAAACGTATTATCTACTGCAAATAAAATATTGTTTGCTTTTGTGATTTTGGCTACTTCTTCAATATCGGCCAATTTCATCAATGGGTTTGTTGGCGTTTCAACCCAAATCAATTTTGTATTTTCATTGATTAATGATTTCAATTTTTCGATATCAGTCATATCTACAAAATGAAACTTAATTCCTGAATCTTTATAAATTCGAGAAAACATTCTGTATGTTCCTCCATATAAATCATCCATTGCGATGATTTCGTCACCGGCTTTAAAAGATCTTAAAACACAATCCGTCGCTGCTAATCCAGACGAAAAAGCCAATCCACGCGTACCATTTTCAATACTTGCCAAAGCATTTTCTAAAGCTGTACGAGTTGGATTCGACGCACGGCTATACTCATAATCTGCCAAAGGTTTCCCTGGACTTGTCTGAATAAAAGTTGAAGTTTGATACACTGGAGGCATAACTGCTCCTGTACTTGGATCATGATGCTGACCACCATGTATTACTTTAGTATTGAATTTCATATAGTTACAAATTTTAAATCCTTAAATCTTGTACAAATTTACCGTTTAATTTATTCTAATCCTGATACAACTTCTTACCTTTGTATATAATTAACACTTTTTTGATCTGAAATCGCTACTAGCTAGAACTTTGCAAAAACAAAAAACACAAATAAAGTGCGATCCTACAAATAACGATTAACAAATAACTTTTACATATATGAAACATTATACTTTTTTAGTCTTTTTGTTTTTGATATTCACAAGTTGTAACAAAGAGCTTTCATTTGACAATGAAACATTTGAAAAAGAATCTGCTATTCCGTGCAAAAGCGATTGTCCAAAAATTACGATCGAGGTTCCAATTGCAAAAAATGCAAAAATCACCGCCGACAGCATCAATAAAAAGGTTTTTTCGGTCATAAAAGAAATCGTTTATTTTGGCGAAAATCCCGCAAAAGCAACCGATTATAAAATACTAGCTCAATCGTTTATAGACTCATATGAAGAAATGCATAAAAAATTTCCAAAAGAGACTTTTGGTTGGGAAGGAAAAATAATTGGAAATGTAGAATTTCATTCTGATGAAATTTTAAACATAAAAATTGACCATTATACTTTTACCGGAGGCGCGCACGGCTATCAAGGGTTTAAATCGTTATTGTTTAATCCTAAAACCGGAAAAACAATTTTTACAGATCAATTGTTTACCAACGAAAAAGAATTTAAGGCTTTCGCCGAAAAAAAATTCCGAGAGAAATATAAAATTCCCACAAAAGCCAATATCAATGCGACAGGATTAATGTTTGAAAACGACAAATTTCAATTGCCTCAGAATATATTTTATACCGAAGAAGGCCTGCTTTTATATTACAATTCATACGAAGCCGCATCCTATGCCGATGGTCCGAAAGAGATTCTTTTTTCATACGATGAAGTCAATAAATATTTGAAATATCATTAAAAGATTCTAAGTTTCTGAGATGCTAAGATTTTGAGCTTTCTTTAGAAATGCACTACAGCGCAATAAACTTTTAAGTTTAAGTAAAAAAACTTAGAATCTTAGCATCTCAGAAACTTAGCACCTTTTTTTACTGCACATCATATTTCATCTTTCTCAAAACTCGGAGCGCTTCTTTAAAGGACAAATAAACAGCTGGAAACGGCTTTAGCAATAATTTTGAATCGATTAATTTTTGCTTGGCTTCGTCAAAACCATTCAAATAACAAATCATAAAAGTTGATGGAAGATTTTCGAGATCTGCTAATTCTCGTGAAGACAACGCAAATCCTTTTTGCAGTTTTTGAAGCAATGCTATATTTGAATTGTAAATATGATAAAGCATTTTTCGATTGAATTCCGGAGGCTGAAAAAGCATTTCACGATCAATCTTATAATATCCATTATCAAAAAAATGTATAGTTTGTTTTTCCAAAGGATAAAAGCTTGTTTTGTCGTTTAATCCCAACGGAACATATTCTGTAATGGTAAAAGTATCGTCATTGTATTCGATAGTGACAACATCTAGCGCCGAATAAAATAGCTTGATCTGCTCATTGATCAATTCGATATCGACTCTAGAAAGAAACGTTTTATCTCGAGATTTTTTTGCAACTCCAGCCCAACAAATCACAAACAATTCTTTAAAAACGTGATATTTCGGCGACATATCTTTGTGCCTGAAATTCATAAAATCGATCACGCCGTCTAAAGTATATTGAATGCTGTTTCGAGAACTATTTTCAATTCCAATTACCGTTTCGGTATTTTGATAATTTTTCTCGACTTCCTCGTGCTCTTCCAAAGGAGTAGAATTGCTACCACGCCTTATAAAAATGCTATTCGCAAGAATAGTGTGAATGCCTTTTTTAAAATAAGAAATTTTGCTTTTAGGTTTTATGGTAACCAGACCGATTACTTTGTCTTTTGGAAGATTTGGAAAAGGGACGTTTTCGTATTGAATTTTCGGTGGATTTTCTAAAAAAGCATTGACCAGATTTTGAATTCGGCTGTCATCAAAAAAATCGTCGCCAACAATTTCATTGTCTTGATCTTCTACCCCAACCACGATATAAGAATTATTATTTGGATTGGAGTTGGATAATGCACAAATATGTTTTAAAAACTTCCCTTTGCCTTCTCGCGAATGAAGATTCAACTGCCTTTTTTTATCATAAAAACTGCTCTCATCATTATGAGCAAGGAGATTCTTTATCAAAAGGCGCTTGTTGATCATGGTCTATTTTTTTTCTGCCACTAATTGCACTAATTTACACTAATTAAAAACCCGCAAATCATTTTACTTCCAATTCATAATCTTAAAACGTAAAAAAGACGCACAACAGTGCGTCTCTACAATAAAATTTTCTTTCAAATATTTTTCTTAACAATTGTCGCCGAGGCTTGTGCTGTTGGATAAACAATCAAATCGGCAATATTTACATGATATTTTCTCGAAATCACAAAATGAATAATGTCGGCAATATCTTCTGCTTGAAGCGCATCTAAACCTTTGTACACATTTGAAGCTCTGTCAGCATCACCTTTAAAACGCACTTCGCTAAACTCGGTTTCTACCATTCCTGGATGAATTGCGCCAACTCGAATTCCGTACGGATTCAAATCCATTCGCATTCCGTTATTGATCGCATCAACGGCATGTTTTGAAGCGCAATACACATTTCCGTTCGGATATACTTCTTTTCCTGCAATGGAACCAATATTGATAATGTGGCCCGATTTTCTTTCAATCATTTGCGGAATTATAGCTTTTGAAACGTACAAAAGACCTTTTACATTAATATCGATCATGGCATCCCAATCATCAACATCTCCATTCTGAATTGGATCCAAACCATGTGCATTTCCCGCATTGTTGATCAATACATCAATAGCAGAAAAATCAGCTGGTAAAGAATTAATTTCTGAGAAAACAGCATCTTTATCACGCACATCAAAAGACAAAGAATGTACTTCTGTAAAAACAGAAAGTTCTTTTTCTAATTCTTCTAAACGCTCTTTACGTCTGCCGCAAAGAATAACTTTATAATTGTTTTTTGCCAATATTTGCGCGGTTGCTTTTCCTATTCCGCTTGTTGCTCCAGTTATTAGGGCTGTTTTTTTCATTGTAACTATTTATTTTTTGCCACAGATCAAGTAGCATGTCAATATTTATGACTTGAATTTCTTTTAATACTAATCTCTCTTTCCTTAAGATTTAATTAATTTCAATACAAAATTACTGTATATAAGCACTAAAATAATTTTATTATGCGTTATTAATTTACTAATTTAAAAAAAAGTGACTTATGAAAAAAGTAAACCTCAAATTACGAATTTTTCTTCTGGCCTCATTGTCATGTTTGTTAATAACAAGCTGTAATAGTACTGATAGTGATGACAGTTCACAAACTTCAAAAGTAAGTGTACGAATGACTGATGCGCCTGGTGATTACGATCAAGTGAACGTCGAAGTTTTGGACGTTAAAATTAAAAGCAATTCTGAAACTAGTGAAGACGGCTGGGTTAGTATCGGAAATATTAAACCAGGAATATATAATTTATTGGATTTAACAGGTGGGGTAAATGTGCTTTTAGCAGATAACGAAGTGCCTTCTGGATATTTAGGTCAAATACGATTAATTCTTGGAGAGCATAATACTGTTGTTAAAGACGGCGCAACTTATCCTTTGAAAACACCAAGCGCCCAACAATCAGGTTTAAAATTAAAAGTTAACCAAACATTGACAGCTGGTGCAACTTATGATTTTCTATTAGATTTTGATGTAGAGCATTCTGTTGTTGTTGAAGCCGGTAATTCAGGCAACTTCAATTTGCATCCTGTAATCAGAGTTTCAACAAATGCTACATCTGGAATAATTAAAGGCATTGTAACACCTTTCACTTTCCAGTCTTTAGTTTCGGTGCAGGTTGGAGATACAACTGTTTCAGCTTATACAAATGAATCAGGAGTATTTCAGCTAAATGGTATCCCAGCAGGAACTTACTCGGTAACAATTACACCAGATGCAAGTTCACAATTACCTGCTTTGGTGGTTCCTAATGTGGTCGTGGTAAATGGACAAATTACAAACATGAACACTCTAATTTTAAAATAAAAACTTTTAATCCTAAAAAAACAGCTATCCTACCCTTTAGGACAGCTGTTTTTTTAGGATTAAATTTTAAAAATTAAGGCACATCATCGCCCATACTTTCTGTCCAGATCGCGAACCAATCTTCTTTGTCCATATCCAATTCTACTGCTTTTAATAAAGCTTGAATTCTAGCAACATTCACTGTCCCAGCAATCGGAATTACTTTAGCTGGATGCTTTAAAATCCAAGCGAGCAAAATCGTATCTGCTCCTAAATGATATTTTTCCAATAACGTCGAAAACAGTTTTTTCAAACGGCGTGTTTTCTTAGTATCTTCTCTAAAAACAGTTCCAAGCGGATTCCATGACAACGGACGAATTCCGTGCGTCTGCATATAATCTAAACTTCCGTCCAACATTGGTTCGTAATGCGTTGCCGAAAATTGCACTTGATTATAGCTTACTTCCGTTTTTTGACGAATCAATTCGGTTTGAGAACTCGTAAAATTCGAAAGTCCGAAATCGATAATTTTTCCTTCTCCTTTTAACTTTTCTACTGCTTCTGCGATTTCATCAGCCTGCATCAACGGACTTGGTCTGTGAAGTAAAAAAACATCTACATAATCTGTTTTTAAATTCTTCAAAGATGTTTCTACAGACTTAATGATATAGTCTTTAGAATAATCGTAATGTTTGATTTTGTTTTCGGGGCGTTTATCAGCAATCATCTGAATTCCGCACTTGGTAATTAATTGTAATTTTTCACGGGCAATCTTACTTGCGTGAAAGGCTTTTCCAAAATCGGCTTCGGTCGTATACGAACCGTAAATATCCGCGTGATCAAAAGTCGTAATTTTGTTTTCGATACTTACCTGTATCATGTTTTCCATTTCTTTGGTTGTAAGGTTTTTATCCCAAACTCCCCAATTCATAGTGCCTGAAATAATAGGCGATAAGACTGTTTTGCTCATAATAATTATGCGTTATTTTTGGTAATAATTATGCTTTAATAAAACATAATCATCAAAGTTCTTAAAAATATAAAAATAGATTCACAATTAGTCCTTAAAATTAAGTCATTGGTCGAAGTTTTAACCATTCTTTAACATCTTACTTCTCAAAAAATATTCAATTTGCACTCTCAAAAATTAGGCGTAAAAATCAAGGTTTTAAAAATATTTATATGGAAGAAAATACAACGACTTTAGACATTAGAGCGATAAATGAAAAAATTGAAAGAGAAAGTGCTTTTATAGACCTTCTTACAATGGAAATGAACAAAGTTATTGTGGGTCAGAAACATATGGTCGAGCGTCTATTGATCGGATTACTTGGACAAGGGCATATTTTATTGGAAGGAGTTCCTGGTCTGGCAAAAACTTTAGCCATCAACACGCTTTCACAAGCGGTTCAGGGTTCTTTCAGCCGTATCCAGTTTACGCCAGATTTACTGCCTGCCGATGTTATCGGAACCATGATTTACAATATTAAAGCAAACGAGTTCTCAATTAAAAAAGGACCAATTTTCGCCAATTTCGTACTTGCCGATGAGATTAACCGTGCTCCTGCAAAAGTTCAATCAGCACTTTTAGAGGCAATGCAGGAAAAACAAGTTACAATTGGTGATTCTACATTCAAATTAGATCGTCCTTTCTTGGTATTAGCAACGCAAAACCCTGTTGAGCAAGAAGGTACTTATGCACTTCCAGAAGCGCAAGTTGACCGTTTCATGCTAAAAACTGTAATTGATTATCCAAAAATCGATGAAGAGCGTTTTGTAATTCGTCAGAACTTAAAAGGAAGTTATGAAAAAGTAAATCCGGTAGTTTCTGTAGATCAAATCTTGCGTGCGCAGGAAGCAGTTCGTGAAGTGTACATGGACGAAAAAATCGAAAAATACATCTTAGATATTATTTTCGCTACACGTTACCCAGAAAAATACAAATTAGCCGATTTAAAACCGCTTATCAGTTTTGGAGCTTCTCCACGTGGAAGTATCAACTTGGCTAATGCTGCAAAATGCTACGCTTTCATCAAACGTCGTGGTTATGTAATTCCAGAAGACGTTCGTGCAGTTGTTCACGATGTTTTGCGTCACAGAGTTGGAATTACTTATGAGGCCGAAGCTGAAAACATTACTTCTGTAGACATTATCAACAAAATCGTTAACGAGATTGAAGTACCTTAAAAAGTTGATGGTTGATAGTTTTTTGTTGATGGTTTATACACCATCAACCATAAACCATAAACCATAAACCAAATCAAAAATGGATACAAAAGAGCTTTTAAAAAAAGTACGGAAAATAGAAATCAAAACGAAAAGACTGAGTAATCATATCTTTTCGGGAGAATACCACTCTTCATTTAAAGGACGAGGAATGACGTTTAGCGAGGTGCGTCAATACCAATACGGAGATGATATTCGTAACATCGATTGGAACGTAACTGCACGCTACAACGAAGCTCACGTTAAAGTATTTGAAGAAGAACGCGAATTGACCATGGTTTTGATGGTGGATATTTCGGGTTCTGAAGGTTTTGGATCAAAAAGCCAATTTAAAAAAGACATCGTAACCGAAATTGCGGCAACGATGGCTTTTTCGGCTACACAAAATAACGACAAAATCGGATTGATTTTATTTTCTGATAATGTCGAATTATACATTCCGCCCAAAAAAGGCCGTTCGCACGTTTTGAGAATCATTCGAGAATTGATCGAGTTTGAACCAAAAAGTCACAAAACCGATATTTCTGAAGCTTTGAAATTTTTATCGGGAACTCAAAAAAAGAAAGCCATTGTTTTTATGATTTCAGATTTCATGTCTGAAAATTATGAGCAAACATTAAAAATTGCTTCAAAAAAACATGATTTAACGGGAGTTCGCGTTTATGACATTCGCGAAGAAAAAATTCCGAATCTTGGAATGGTAAATATGCTTGATGCTGAAACTGGAAGAACAATTTTGGTCGATACAGGTTCTAAAGCTGTCCGAATGAATTACGAGAAACATTATCATGAAAGAGTTAATTATTTCAAAGAAACTTTCAGCAAATCTGGCGCCGGTGTAGTAAATACCAGAGTCGATGAAAATTATGTTACTAAATTATTGGGCTATTTCAAATCACGTTAAGATTGTTATCCCGAGACTTCGGGATTAGATTGTTAGAATATTAGATTTTAAATGCAATAATTCCAAAATATAATCCGCTTAAATCTGCGTCATCAGTGTCCCATTTTTAAGCTTTAGTTTTAGACTAGAATCTGAAATCAAAAATCAAATGAAATTAAAATTTTACATATTTCTATTTTTGCTTACATCGGCGGTTTTTGCACAGCAAAAACAGGTAGAAACAAGTATTGATACCACAAAAAATAAAATTGGTGCCGAGTTTAAACTTACGCTTAAAACAGTCGTAAGCTCAAAATCGAAAGTTGTTTTTCCACAGCCAAAAACCATTGGTTCATTAGAGGTTATTCAATCGTATCCAATTGATACGGTTAAGAAAAACGATACTTATGAATTGATTAAGAAATATGGCTTAACGCAATTTGATTCAGGAAAATATACCATTTCGCCGGTTCAAATTTTGATTGACAAAAAACCTTATTTCTCAGATTCTATCAAAGTTGAAGTTGCCGCTGTAAAAGTTGATACATTGCAGCAAAAAATGTACGACATCAAAGACATTTCTGGAACAGATAGCAGTTTTGGAAATTGGTGGCTCTATGTACTATTGCTTGTTCTTATTCTTGGAATTGGCGCTTTTGTTTATTTTGACACCAAAAAACGTCAGAAGAAAAAAATTGAAGAAGAAGTTTACAAAACACCTATTGAAAAAGCAACTAGTTTACTTAATAGCCTAGAATCAAAAGAGCTTATTCAAAAAGGTGAAATCAAAGAATACTATAGTGAATTGACCGATATTGCCCGAAATTATATTGAAGAGGCAATTCATATTCCAGCAATGGAAAGCACAACATCTGAATTGATCGCAGCAATCAAAACTGCATCGACTAAAAAGAAAATGACTTTGACGCCAGAAACGGTTGAAAATCTAGAGCGTGTTCTCCGTCAAGCGGATTTGGTAAAATTTGCGAAATCAAAACCGTTAGATTTCGAAATTACTGAGGACCGAAATAAAATTCAGAAAGTAATTCTAACATTGGATAATGCAATTCCGACAGAAATTCCATCTGAAGAAGACGAATTACTGAACGAAGCACAAAGACAAAAGCAAATCAAACTTCAGCTGAAGAAACAAAGAAACAAACGAATTGTTCTTGCTGCTGGATCTGTTGCGGTCTTACTGTTTTTAACAATGGCGTTTTTTATCGCTACCAAAGGTTTCACCGCTGTAAAAGATACAGTTTTATTGCACCCAACTAAACGACTTCTAGAAAGCGAATGGGTAAAAAGCGAATACGGAAACCCAGGTGTTTTAATCGAAACACCACAAGTTTTAAAACGTATGGATGCCCAAAAAGTGCTGCCAAAAGATGCAATGGCTTTGATTAAAGAAATGCAGCTTTTTGTTTATGGAAGTATGATTGAAAATTTTTATGTCGCGGTTTCAACCACTAAATTTAAAACCCCGACTGACATTGATTTGTCAAAAGCTTTAGAAGGTTCATTAAAAGTTATTGAAGCGCAAGGAGGACAAAATATTATTGTAAAACAAGAAGATTACCAGACTAATGAAGGCGTGCAAGGTATAAAAGGATACGGCACCATGACGGTTATAAATCCAGCTACAAAAACCAGTTCAAAAGTGTATTACGAAATTCTTATTTTCAAGCAAGAACAAGGTTTACAGCAAATTGTTATTTCGCACGAAGAAGGCGACACTTATGCCAACACAATTACAGACCGAATTTTAAATTCTGTTGAACTTAAAAAAGCAAGCAACTAATGGGAAAAATCACTTTTTTAAATCCAGAATTCTTTTGGCTTTTCCTTCTGATTCCGGTAGTAATTGCTTGGTATTTTTGGAAACGCAACCAGCAGTCGGCGACTTTAAAAATGAGTTCGACGCAAGGTTTCAAAAACAGCGAATCGCTGTTGACGAAATTAAAGCCTTGTTTGTACGTTTTTAGAATTATAGCTTTATGTTCTTTGATTATTGCTTTGGCAAGACCTAGAACAGTAGATATCAGCAATCAAACTAAAACAACAAAAGGAATTGATATTGTAATGGCAATTGACGTTTCTGGAAGTATGTTGGCAAAAGATTTAAAGCCAAACCGTATGGAAGCTTTAAAAAGAGTTGCCGCCGACTTTGTTGGAGAAAGACCAAATGACCGAATCGGATTGGTTTTATATGCTTCTGAAGCTTATACCAAAACTCCAGTTACAAGCGATAAAGCGATTATTCTTGAAGCAATAAAAGGCATTAAGTACGATACAGCATTACAAGACGGAACTGGAATTGGAATGGGATTGGCAACTGCCGTAAACCGACTAAAAGACAGCAAAGCAAAAAGCCGCGTTATTATTTTATTGACAGACGGTGTAAATAATGCCGGATTTATTGAGCCGGAAACAGCTGCTGATATTGCAAAACAATACGGAATCAAAGTGTATACAATTGGTTTAGGAACAAACGGAATGGCTGAATCGCCTTATGCATACGGACCAAATGGCGGTTTCTTATTCAAAATGCAAAAAGTAGAAATCGACGAACAATTAATGAAAAGTATTGCCCGAAAAACGGATGGAACGTATTTTAGAGCAACAAGCAATGACCGTTTAGCTCAGATTTACAACTCGATCAATAAATTAGAAACAACAGAAATCCAGGAATTAAAATTCTACGATTATGACGAAAAATACCGAATTTTCGTTGCATTGGCAGTCTTTTTATTATTGCTGGAAGTTGGTTTAAGAAATACAGTTTATAGAAGCTTTATTTAATATTTTAGTCGCAGTCACAGTTTACAGTTTACAACTAAAAACTTTGACTGAAAACTGCGACTGAGAACTAGAATTAAAAAATGGAATTAGACGAAAAAAAATATTTATACCTTTTATTCTTGCTGCCAATAGTGGTATGTATTTTCCTTTTCAATGTGTATTGGAAACGAAAAAAACAACGCGAATTTGGTGATTTGGAAATGGTCAAAAAACTGAGCCCAGAAAGTTCCGTTTTTAAGCCTGTTTTAAAATTATCAATTATACTTCTAGCGCTTGCTTGTTTGATTATCGGACTTGTAAATCCGAAGATTGGAACAAAAATGGAAACCGTAAAACGTGAAGGTATTGATATTGTTTTTGCTGTCGATGTTTCTAAAAGTATGCTTGCTGAAGACGTTGCACCAAGCCGTTTAGAGAAAAGCAAACAAATTGTTTCGCAAATCATCAATCAATTAGGAAGCGACAGAATTGGAATTGTCGCCTACGCAGGAAGCGCTTTCCCAGTTTTGCCAATTACTTCTGATTACAGCGTTGCAAAAATGTTCTTGCAAAGCATGAGTCCAGACATGGTTTCATCTCAGGGAACTTCGCTTGATGAAGCAATCCGATTATCAGCAACTTATTTTGATGAAAAAAGCAAAACAAGCAAATTGCTTATCTTGATTTCTGATGGAGAAGATCACTCTGAAGGCGCAACAGCCGCTGCCGAAGAAGCAAACAAAATTGGAATGAAAATCATCACAATTGGTATTGGAACTGAAAAAGGAGGCACTATTCCATTAAAAGAAAATGGCATCGTCAGAAATCATCAAAGAGATCAAAACGGAGAAATTGTCATCACAAAACTGAATCAGGAAGGTTTAAAAACGATTGCAAAAGCAACAAAAGGAGGTTATGTTTACGGTGGCAACACTAAAGAAGTTTTAGATTACATTAAAAATGCCTTGAACAATATTCAGAAAACAGAATTTGAAGCGACACAAATGGCCGAATTTCAATCGCAATTTCAATGGTTTCTTGGTTTTGCTTTTCTATTACTATTCTTAGATATTTTCCTTTTGGAAAGAAAAACAAATTGGATCAAAGAGTTGAATTTATTTAACGAAAAGAAATAATAAAGTTCGCCACTAATTACACGAATTTACACGAAAACAATCACTTTAAATTAATCTGTTTTGTGAAATTCAAAAATATGCAAACGATAAATTAGCGATAATTGGTGAGATTCGTGGCCAACAAAAAAATAAAAATTTAGAATGAAAAATTTACTTCTTTATATTTTACTAACGTTTTCTTTAGCAGTTTCTGCTCAGGAAAAAGACAAAACATTGCCAAACGGGAACGAAGAATATAAACAGAATAAATTTGTTGATGCCGAAGCGAATTATAGAATTTCGCAATCAAAATTTCCAAACAAAGCGACCGCTTCATACAATCTCGGAAATACAATTTACAGACAAAATCAGATTGCAGAAGCCAAATTTGCTTTCGCGAAAGCGATAAAAAACGCCAAAACCCGACCTGAAAAGCATAAAGCTTATCACAATTTAGGGAATGTTTTCATGAAAGAGAAAGATTATACGCAAGCCGTAGAAGCCTACAAACAAGCATTGCGAAATGATCCAACCGATGATGAAACACGATACAATTATGCTTTGGCCAAACAAAAGCTAAAAGAAAATCCTCCTAAAAACGATAACAAAGACAAAAACAAGGACAAGGACAAGGACAAGGATAAGGATAAAAATAAAGACAAGGACAAAGACAAGGATAAAAATAAGGACAAGGACAAAGACAAAAATAAAAAAGACGACAAAGGCGACCCAGACAAGGATAAAAAAGATGGCAAAAACGATCCTAAAAAAGACGACAAGTCTGATAATAATGGACAGCCAAAACCACAACCTGGAGGAATATCTAAAGAACGCGTTCAAAATTTATTAGATGCCGTTAACAATGAAGAGAAAAAAATTCAAGACAAGGTAAACGCGCAAAAAGTAAAAGGAAGTCCGAAAAAAACAGAAAAAGACTGGTAGATTGATTGTTTGTTGTTTTTGGTTTATCGTTATGCTTTTTACAAATTAAGCAAAGCATTTATAGACAAAACAACAACAACAACAAACTAAAAACTATAAACAACAAACAAAAAAACCGATTAAACGAATAAATGAAAAGATTTTTAATTTTATTTCTATTCACTTTTCAAGGACTTTTGGCACAAGTTCAATTTGAAGCCAGAGTCAGCAAAAATACGCTCGGGCTTAATGAGCGAATTCGAATTGACTTCATCATGAATGTTGATGGAGATAACTTTGAACAGCCTAATTTTGATGGATTTAAAGTTGTAGCAGGACCAAGTCAGCAAATAAGCCAATCTTGGATAAACGGACGTAGTTCTTTTCAAAAAATCTATTCTTATATACTGCAACCTACTCAAAAAGGAAATGTTGTCATCAAACAAGCTGCCATTGAATTTAATGGACAGATTTACAAAACATCTCCTATAAAAGTTGTGGTTACAAATGCCGTTGCTCAAGAAAGAGATCCAAGCGACAGGCAACAACAAGGAGGTCAAGGAAGTGAAACATTGAATCTCGTTGCCGAAATTTCAAAAACAAATCCATATTTGAACGAGCCAATTACAGTGGTTTACAAATTGTATTTCAATAATATTGGTGTTACTGGCTTTAAGGAATTAGCAAAACCAAAATATAATGATTTCTGGAATCAGAATATCGACATCAAACAATTGGCAATTGAAGAAGGAAGCTTCCAAGGACAAAGATGCTATTTTGTGATTTTGAAAAAAACGATTCTATATCCTCAAAAATCAGGCAAATTAACCATCGAGCCACTTTCATTAGACATTGGCGTTGAATTGCCTACAGATCGCCGAAATATGTTTGGCCAGATGATCACAACAATGGATAATAAAGTAGTTTCGGCTGGAGCCAAAACCATAAATGTACGACCACTTCCTGAAGCTGGAAAACCAGCAGATTTCAGCGGAGCCGTAGGGAAATTCAACTTTGTGGTTACGCCATCTAAAACAAGTGTAAAAAGTGGTGAAGGTTTAGACTTAATCGTGAGCGCTTCTGGATCTGGAAACATGAAATTATTTACACTGCCTAAACCAGTTGTGCCAAATGCATTAGAAATGTACGATCCTGTTCATGACGAAAAAGTTACGACTTCGCTAACTGGAATGTCTGGAAGAATATCTGACAAGTACACTATAATTCCGCAGTACAAAGGAAAATACATCATTAAACCGATGCAGTTTTCTTATTTCGATTTAGGCACAGGCTCATACAAAACCATCACTTCGCAAGAAATTGCAATTGATGTTTTAGACGGACCAATGCAGGCTGAAGCAAACAGTACTGCAAACGCGGCGAAAAATGTAATTTCTAAAACAGATCAGTTTAAGTATATCAAATCAAAAACGACTTTGGTTTCGATTGCTAAAAATGATTTTTACGGTTCTGACTTGTATTATGCATTATTGTTTGCGCCTTTCATCATTTTGCCAATTATCATTATTGCTAAGAAGAAAAAAGAAGCAATTGACGGCGATGTAGCAGGAAACCGAATCAAGATGAACAATAAGCTGGCTAAGAAATATTTATCTGAAGCTAAAAAACAGCTTAACAACAAAGAAGCATTTTATATTGCACTGGAAAAAGCAATGCACAATTTCCTGAAAGCAAAACTGCATATTGAAACCTCAGAAATGAGCAAAGACAATATTCGCGAATTGCTGTTATCTCGAAATGCAAATCCAGAATCAGTTCAAAACTTTATTCATTTGACTGAAAACTGCGAATTTGCACGATATGCTCCGGCATCAAGCGCTTCTATTCAACAAGATTTTGATAAAGCTGTTTTGATTATTTCAGAATTAGAAAAGCAAATTGTTTAGATTAAAGAAAATAAAATGAAAAATATAGTATATCTCTTTTTATTGATCACACAGGTTTTCTTTGCTCAAAGCTTTGAAAAAGGAAATGCCATGTATCAAAGAGGCAATTATCAAGAAGCTATTCAGGCTTATGAAGCTGTTATAAAAGAAAACAAACAAGAATCGGCTGAATTGTATTTTAATTTGGCAAACAGTTATTATAAGCTGAACAAAGTGGCACCGGCAATTTACAATTATGAAAAAGCTTTAGTTTTAAAACCTCATGATCCTGAAACGCTGAACAATTTAAAATTTGCCAAAAAACTGACTATAGACGAAATCAAAGAAGTGCCAAAAGTAGGTTTCGCAAAATTGATTCAGAATTTTACTGGCATTTTTGATTATAATACTTGGGCCAAAATCTCTGTTGGAATTGCGTTTCTTTTTCTTTTGAGTTTTATCGGGTATTATTTTTCACAAATTACGCTTACGAAGAGAATTTATTTCATCGGAATGTTTGTTCTTTTACTTGTTTTAGGATTAAGCGTTTCAGCAGGAATGTCTGAAAAAAATCATTTTGACAATGACCGTCCGGCAATTGTTTTTGCAGAATTAAGCGAAGTTCGCAGCGAACCACAAAAAGGTGGCGCCGCTATTTTCTTATTACATGAAGGTGCAAAAGTTTATGTAACCGAAGTTTTAGGCCAATGGAAAAAAATCGAATTAACTGACGGAACCGAAGGTTGGATTGATAGTTCGACTATTAAAGAAGTGAAGTAAAAGTTTTAAATTTTCAAAATAAAAAAATCCCGAATTCCAACTTTCAACTTGGCGTTCGGGATTTTTTTATTGATATTTTTTCAAACCGCTTTTTTTTAAAAATCACCAATCATGATATAACAAAAACCGCTTTATAAAAACCATTGAATCTAAATTAACTTATATCATTTATACGGTTAAATATTAAAAAGTATAGATTTTTAAAGGCGTCACACAATAATCCAATTTTATATCCGATTCAAAAACATCCTCAATCTGATTTTCGGCTTTAAAAAAAGAAAGTCCGATTTTTATAGTTTCTGGTCGGCATTCTGATAAGAATTTATCATAAAACCCTTTTCCGTAACCAACCCGATTTCCATTTTCATCAAAAGCCAGAAGCGGTACAAAAACTACATCAATATTTGAACTCTGAACTTGAAGTCCGTTTACAGGTTCTGGAATATTATATTCGTTCTTTTTGATTTTTGTATTATCGGTCAAAAGAAAATGCGTCATTTGGCGGGTTTCAAAATCACTTTTCGAAATCACAATTTCTTTGTCTTTTCCTGAAAGTAGATGTAAAATAAACTCGGTATCTACTTCTTTATGTTCAACTATGGGAAGAAAAACATGAAAATAGGTTTTATCCCAAATTGGAAGCTGAATTAAATTATTGGCTATAGCCAAACTTTTTTCTTCAATTTCCTCTTCAGAAAGTGTTTTACGAAGATTTTTATACTGTAGTCTAAGTTCTTTTTTATTCGTCGCCATCTATTGGGCTATTTTTAGATAAATGATAAATTGCATCGCCCTCGTATACAATAGGAGAATGATTAGCATTGATTACAAATCCATCGTGAGGTGCTTTTACCTTTTGCTCAAATTTTCCAAACGGATCTGTAATAATAGCCAAGATAGTACCTTTAGTAACAAATTTCCCAACTAAATTAAAATCATGCAGCAAACCGGAACATTTCGCTCTTAGCCAGAACGAATATTTTATATAAATAGAAGGCATTGGTGCAGCTTCGACAAGCTGTTTTGAATCGAGCATTTCCAAATAATGCAATAGTCGTTTTACTCCCAGAACACCTTCGTTGGCAATATCATTATTGATGTCCAAAGATTTTCCACCTTCAAAAAGCAGCATTTTTACATTGGCACTTTCAGAAGTTTTTCTAAAAGAGCCACTTATATTTTTAGAATACAAAGTAAAAGGCGCATTAAAAACATCAGCCAAAACTTTCAATTCGGGATTATTCTCGGTGATTCTAATTTGTGGCGCATTGAATCTGCTGGCGCCTCCGGCATGAAAATCAACTGCATAATCCAAAATTGGCAAAATTTCTTCTACAATATGATAGGCAAAACGGCTTGCAAGTGAACCTTTTTTGCTTCCCGGAAAAACTCGGTTTAAATCCCGTCCGTCAGGAAACTCACGTGACTTGTTTACAAAACCGTACATGTTGATAATAGGAATACAAATAATAGTTCCTTTAGCCGGTTTATTTATTTTTTTGCTGATAATTTGCCTTACGATTTCTACTCCGTTTATTTCATCGCCGTGAATTCCGGCTGAAAATAAAACAACTGGACCTTCAATTTTTGAACGGCGTACAATTACCGGAATATTAAGTTTTGTTGTAGTGTGCAATCTTGCGATTTCAACGTTAATTGTTCTGCTTTCTCCCGGCAAAATTGTTTCGTCGAAAATAACTAAGGGCTTATTATTTTTCATGTAGAATTATAAAAGCTAAATATAGAAATTATTCTTTTGATTTCGTAAATTTGATTCTAAATCAGTGTTAAGCTTTTTTCAGAAATTGAAATGATTTTTGAACGCTTTTTCACAATCTTCAGAAACAAAACAGAATGCAAAAACCGTCCTTAGATCTTCAAATTCTTACCTTGCCTGACAATCCGGGCGTTTATCAATATTACGATAAAGACGGGAAGATCTTATACGTTGGGAAAGCCAAAAATTTAAAAAAAAGGGTTTCCTCCTATTTCAATAAAATTCACGATACAGCCAAAACGAATGTTTTGGTCAAAAAAATCGTAACCATAAAACACATCGTAGTTCCAACGGAAACGGATGCGCTTTTGTTAGAAAACAATCTAATCAAAACGCTGCAGCCACGTTATAATGTATTGTTGCGTGATGACAAAAGTTATCCTTGGATTTGCATTAAAAAAGAACCTTTTTCGAGAATATTTTCAACACGAAGAATGGTCAAAGACGGATCTGAATATTTTGGCCCTTATACAAATTTCAAAACGGTTCACACGATTTTGGAATTAATCAAAGAATTGTATCCGTTGCGAACTTGCAATTACGATTTAAGCAAATCCAATATTGATTCTGGCAAATTCAAAGTGTGCTTGGAATATCATATTGGCAATTGCAAAGGTCCGTGCGAAGGTTTGGAACCGTTGGAAGAATATCAAAGACAAGTGAATGCGATTCGCGAAATTTTGAAAGGAAATTTCAAAGAAAGCTTAAAGGATTTCAAAAAGATAATGAATAATTATGCGCAGAATCTGCAATTTGAAGAGGCGCAAAAAATCAAAGAAAAGATTGAAGTTTTGGAAAATTACCAATCCAAATCTACGATCATCAATCCGAAAATTACCAATGTTGATGTTTTTTCAATTGTTTCTGACGAAAGCGCCGCTTATGTAAACTTTCTGCAAATTTCCCACGGCTCAATTATTCGTTCGCATACTTTGGAAATGAAGAAAAAGCTGGACGAAAGTGATGAAGAATTATTGGAACTTGCCATTATTGAACTTCGTGAACGTTTTGAATTATTATCAAAAGAAATCATCGTTCCGTTTGAAATTGATTTGGGCGAAAACATCAAAACAACAGTGCCACAACTTGGAGACAAAAAACAGATTCTGGATTTATCAATCAGGAATGCAAAATTCTACCGAATCGAACAATTAAAACAATTGCAAATTGTAGATCCGGACAGACATACAAACCGAATCATGGCGCAAATGCAAAAAGACTTACGTTTGCCTGTTGAACCGCGTCACATTGAATGTTTTGATAACTCGAATATTCAAGGAACAAATCCCGTGGCAGCCTGTGTGGTTTTTAAAGACGGAAAACCAAGCAAAAAAGATTATCGCCATTTTAATGTAAAAACCGTTGAAGGTCCTGATGATTTTGCTTCGATGACCGAAATCGTGGGCCGACGCTATAAAAGATTGTTAGAAGAAAATGAACCTTTGCCACAATTAATCATTATTGACGGTGGAAAAGGACAACTTTCAGCCGCATTAAAAAGCATAGACGAATTGGGTTTACGCGGAAAAATTGCCATTATCGGGATTGCAAAACGCCTTGAAGAACTATTTTATCCAGGCGATTCGATTCCGTTATATTTAGACAAAAAGTCCGAAACTTTAAAAGTGATTCAGCAATTGCGTAACGAAGCACACCGATTCGGAATCACATTTCACCGCGATAAACGAAGCAAAGCCGCACTAAATTCATCTGTTGAAAGCATTCCTGGAATTGGAGAAAAAACAATGCTGACTTTGATACAGCATTTTAAAAGTGTTAAAAGATTGAAATTAGCAACAGAAAAAGAAATTTCGGATGTTATTGGGGTTTCAAAAGCCAAAAAAATTGTCGACTTTTACAAAACCAACTAGCTGTTTTTTATGTACTTTAAAAAAGTGTTCATGCCAAATATTCGGTCAAAAGGATTTCCTTCCAAATTTATCTGGAACGCAGTGGTCGTATTTTTTGCGCTAATTCTTCTGCCTGAAAAATCATTTTCTCAAGACATAAAACAAGACAGCATAAAAAGACCCAAAATTGGCTTGGTTTTGAGTGGCGGTGGCGCTAAAGGGTTTGCCCATATTGGGGTTTTGAAAGTTCTGGAAGAAGCAGGAATCAAAATCGATTATATTGGAGGAACTAGTATGGGAGCGGTAATTGGCGGACTTTATGCTACTGGTTACAACGCTACGCAAATTGATTCCATTTTCAAAAAAACCAATTTTGATGAATTGATAAACGATTATATTCCGCGTTCATCTAAAAACTTTTACGGCAAAAAAAACGACGAATTATATGCTATTACTTTGCCTTTTAGCAATTTCAGAATAGGAATTCCAGAAGCACTTTCAAAAGGAACATACAATTACAATCTTTTGAGCAGTTTGACCAGAAATGTTCGTCATGTTCGAGATTTCAATAATTTGCCAACTCCGTTTTTATGTATTGCAACAAATATTGAAACTGGCGAAGAAGTATTGCTCAATAAAGGAAATTTGGTACAGGCAATGATGGCCAGCGCCGCATTTCCATCGTTATTCACACCTGTCGAAATTGATGGAAAACTTCTAGTCGATGGTGGCGTGGTAAACAATTACCCAATTCAGGAAGTGCGCAATCTTGGTGCCGACCTTATAATAGGAGTCGATGTGCAAGATGATTTGCAAAACAGAAAAGGCCTAAAAAATGCTACCAGAATTTTGGTTCAGATCACGAATCTGCAATCGATCGAGAAAATGAAAAGCAAAAGAAAAGAAACAGATATTTATATCAAACCCGATATTCGCGATTTTGGTGTAATTTCATTCGACCGAGGCGAAGAAATTATCCGAAAAGGCGAAGAAGCAACTTTTGCAGTTTATGAAAAAATCAAAACATTAGTAACCGAAGAAACTTTTTATAAAAAACCAAAACTAAAAGTCGACAATGATACTTTAGAAATACAAAAAATCAATGTCGATAAATTAGACAATTATACCAAAGAATATATTAACGGAAAACTCCGTTTTAAACCGGAAAGCACAATTACCTATGATGATTTAAAAACGGGAATGAATAATTTGGACGCGACCCAAAACTTTAGTACAATTTCATATTGTTTACAAGCAGGAGATGAAAACAAAGATAATTTAGATTTAGTACTGAAAGAAAACCCAACGCAGACTTACTTGAAACTCGGACTTCATTACGATGGACTTTATAAAAGTGCTATTTTATTAAATTTAACGCACAAAAAAACCTTCATGAAAAATGACGTTACCTCCTTGGATATTATTTTAGGAGATAATTTCAGATACGATTTTAATTATTACATAGAAAACGGATTCAACATCAGTTTTGGTTTTCGTTCAAGACTAAATCAATTTAATCGAAATGTAACTACAAGCATAAGCAGGCTCGAACAATCCAATCCCGATGTCAATCTTATCAATGTTGATTTTTTTGATCTTACCAATCAGGCTTATTTTCAAACCATATTTGTCCAAAAATTCCTCATGGGTGGCGGTTTAGAATATAAATATTTGAAAATCGATACACCAACACTTGCAAACGAAGGAAATATAATTGACAAAAGTAATTACTTCAGTGTTTTTGGGTATTTGAAATACGATTCATTAGACAAGAAAACCTTTCCGCGTTCAGGATTGTATTTCTCTGGTGATGTGCAAACTTATTTAGCATCATCTGATTATACGAATGCTTTCAAACCGTTTTCGATGGCTAAAGCCGAAATTGCTTTTGCCAAAACATTCTTCAAACGCGCAACTTTTAAAATTGGCGCCGATGCCGGATTTAATATAGGAAGTGATAGCGTACCTTTTTTCGATTATATCTTGGGAGGTTATGGCTATAATAAAATCAACAATTTCAATTATTTCTACGGTTATGACTTTCTAAGCATTTCGGGAAACAGTTACATCAAAACTGATATCACGTTAGATTATGAAATTTTCAAGAAAAATCATGTGAACTTTTCTGCCAACTTTGCTAATCTTGGCGATGATATTTTCGCAACAGTAGATTGGATTTCAATGCCAAAATATACAGGTTATGCTTTAGGTTACGGATTAGAAACTATCATTGGACCAATTGAAGTCAAACAATCGTGGTCGCCAGAAATGTCGAAAAGCTTTACTTGGTTTAGCATCGGATTTTTATTCTAACGCTTAAACAAAGAATTATTCAATAAAATCGCGCTATTTTTTTGCTATCAAAAATTTATATCGAAAAAAAATAAAATAATTAGTGTTATAATTAATATAATTTATAATTTTACTCGGCAAAAATTACGACATTTGTTATAATGAAAACAAAATGGACAGGTTTATTAGAGTATCTTCAATTCCTCATCAAGAGAAATCCTGAGTGAAGCTATCGAATTGAGATAATTAGTCAATACTAAAATTGAGCTAATTGTCTGTTCACGCAATTCAAATTTTCGAATTATCTAATTCATAAATTATCTAATTGAAAAGCCATGCCATTATATCATAAACTTGGAGATTTTCCGCAAAAAAGACACACCCAATTTGAAAAACCAAACGGAGGGTTTTATTACGAGCAATTGTTTGGAACCGAAGGTTTTCACGGACATTCGTCATTGTCATATCACGTACACAGACCTACGCAGGTTAAAGAAATTTTAAATTCTTATTCGGTTGAGCCAAAAATTGCAATCGGAAAAAATATAAAATCACTTCTTTTTAAAGGTTTTGAACTAAAACCAGAAAACGACTTTCTAGACAGCCGAAAAGCAATGTTAGTTAATAAAGACTGCATTATTGGTTTGGCTGCGCCGAAAGAATCGCTTCGAAATTATTTCTACAAAAATGCCGATGCCGATGAAATGCTTTTCATCCACAGAGGAAAAGGAAAATTAAGAACCATGTTAGGAAATATTCCGTTTGAATATGGCGATTATTTGATTATTCCACGCGGTATTATCTATCAAATTGATTTTGAAACGGAAGATAACAGACTATTTTATGTCGAATCGTATTCTCCATTTTATACTCCAAAACGTTATAAAAACCAATCAGGTCAGCATTTAGAACATTCTCCGTTTTGTGAGCGTGATTTTATTTTGCCAAATGAATTGGAAACACACGATGAAAAAGGTGATTTTTTAATTAAAATCAAAAAAGAAGGCATGATTCACGAAGTGGTTTATGCTACACATCCTTTTGACGTTGTGGGTTGGGACGGATATAATTTCCCATACGGGTTTTCAATTCACAATTTCGAACCTATTACGGGACGCGTTCATCAACCGCCACCGGTACATCAAACTTTTGAAACGGCAACTTTTGTCGTTTGTTCTTTCTGCCCAAGACTTTACGATTATCATCCGAAAGCCATTCCGGCGCCGTACAATCACAGCAATATAGATTCTGACGAAGTACTATATTATGTTGATGGCGATTTTATGAGCCGTAATAATATTGAGCAAGGTCATATCACTTTACACCCTAAAGGAATTCCGCACGGACCAGCGCCAGGCGCAATGGAACGCAGTATTGGTCATAAAGAAACTCAGGAATTAGCCGTAATGGTGGATACTTTCAGACCATTAATGGTTACGGAAGAAGCTATGGGTCTGGATGATGGACAATATTATAAATCCTGGACGGAGTAATAATTAGAAAATGTGGCAATTAGATAATTAGAAAATGCTTTTGAAACCACATAAATTAGAAAATTCAAATAATTAATTTGTAATTTTAAACCTACAAATTAAATTATCTCATTTTCAAATTTTCTAATTATGACATTTTAAAATGACCTTCAACGAAAAATACAAAGACAACGCTCTTTTAATTAAAACTTTCAATTTCGCATTAAATATAATTGACTACACAACCGAACTTCAAGATCAAAAGAAGTTCGTAATTGCAAATCAACTATTAAAAAGCGGAACATCAATTGGAGCAAATTCAAAAGAGTCGCAAAACGCAGAAAGTAAAGCAGATTTTATTCATAAATTAAAAATTGCAATTAAAGAGGCAGATGAAACAGAATATTGGTTGTTTTTATGTGATGCTCATAGAGAATATCCAAATTGCAAGCGTCTAATAAATGATCTTTCAGAAATTTTAAAAATTTTAAACAAAATAATATCAACATCTAAGAGAAATTAGAAAATTAGAAAATGTGTCAATTAGAAAATTATTTTTAATTATCTGCATTTAAAATTATCTCATTTTCTCATTATCAAATTATCTAATTATGAGCAAAGAAGTAAAATCAGTAGAATACGGATTAGAGAAAATATTCGAAGGAGCACAAGATTTCCTTCCATTATTAGGAACAGATTATGTAGAATTCTATGTCGGAAATGCAAAACAATCTGCACATTATTATAAAACCGCTTTCGGATATCAATCTTTGGCTTATGCCGGATTAGAAACTGGAGTTAAAGACAGAGCATCGTATGTTTTGAAGCAAGACAAAATCAGAATTGTCTTGACAACGCCATTAACAGCAGATTCGCCAATCAATGAACATTTGAAAAAACATGGCGACGGTGTAAAAGTTGCCGCACTTTGGGTTGAAGATGCTACCAAATCGTATGAAGAAACTATGAAACGTGGTGCACGTTCTTTCATGGAACCAACTGTTGAGGAAGATGAATTCGGTCAAGTTGTTCGTTCAGGAATTTATACTTATGGAGAAACCGTTCACATTTTTGTAGAAAGAAAAAACTACAACGGAGTTTTCCTTCCAGGTTACAAAGAATGGAAATCAGACTACAACCCAGAACCAACCGGATTAAAATACATCGATCACATGGTTGGAAATGTGGGTTGGAACGAAATGAATACTTGGGTAAAATTCTACGAAGACGTTATGGGATTCGTGAATTTCCTATCATTTGATGACAAACAAATTACTACAGAATATTCTGCATTGATGAGTAAAGTAATGTCAAACGGAAACGGAAGAATCAAATTTCCAATCAATGAGCCAGCTGAAGGAAAGAAAAAATCTCAAATCGAAGAATATTTAGATTTTTACGGCGGTCCTGGAATTCAACATATTGCCATTGCGACAGATGACATTATCAAAACCGTATCGCAACTAAGAGCTCGTGGTGTTGAATTTTTATCATCTCCTCCTCATACTTATTATGAAGCAATTCCTGAAAGATTAGGCGTTCATATGGAAATGATGAAAGAAGACATTAACGAAATTGAAAAATTGGCCATCATGGTCGATGCTGATGAAGATGGTTACCTTTTACAAATATTTACGAAGCCAGTTCAAGACAGGCCGACACTTTTCTTCGAAATTATTCAAAGAATGGGTGCAAAAGGATTCGGTGCAGGGAATTTTAAAGCCCTTTTTGAGTCTATCGAAAGAGAGCAGGAATTGAGAGGAACACTATAAAAACGCTGAATTTTTACATTATGCAGAAAAATTCTCTGTAAAACGTTGATTTTTATGCAAATGTTATGTTAAACTTGCCTTTTGCTATTTCTTTTTTGAACTTTCTATCTATCTTTGCACTCGCAAAACAAAAGGGGTGGTTTCCTTTTGGATTGATATAAATTTCATAATTTATAGTTTTTTGGTTAGTTAATAGCATAAAAACTCAGTCATTCCTTGACTGAGTTTTTTTGTTTTGGTACATTTGGAATAGAATTTGCAATTATCCTCATAAATATTTGTAAAACAGTACTATGAAAAAATTCATCCTCGCTATATTCATCCTCACAGCCTTTAGTTTTGATTCACAAAAAGAAGATGCGTTCGATACTGGAGAGTTCTTTAAATTCAGAATTCATTACGGAATCATAAACGCAGGATATGCCACACTCGAGATAAAAGATGCAACAATAAACAATAAAAAAGTATTTCATGCCGTGGGTAAAGGTTATACAACCGGCATGTCTAAATTTTTCTTTAAGGTTGAAGATTTATACGAAAGCTATTTTGACAGAGAAACCGGAAGCCCATATCGTTATGTGAGAAAAATTGATGAAGGCGGTTACACCAAAAATCAGGAAGGTTTTTTTAACCAATCAGAAAACAGAGTTTTAGTGAAAGATTACAAACGAAAATCTGAAAAAACCATTATAACTACTGATAATGTGCAAGATATTGTTTCATCATTTTACTACTTAAGAAATCATCCAAATATTGATAAATTAAAATCAGGAGAAGCCATTACAATTGACATGTTTTTTGACGATGAAATCACAAAATTTAAGTTAAAATATATAGGCCGTCAAGATATTACGACTAAATTTGGCACCGTTTCTACAATGGTTTTTAGACCATCAGTACAGAAAGGAAGAGTTTTTAAAGAAGAAGAAAGTTTAACGCTCTGGATTACAGACGACAACAACAAAGTTCCTATTAGAATTAAAGCAGATCTTGCCGTAGGATCACTCAAAGCAGATCTTGATGAATATAAAGGATTAAAAAATCCATTTAAAGCAAAAAAATAATGAACCTTACTGATCATTCAGAATCAATTTTAAACGAAATTGATCAAAAATTCCAAGCTATAAATCAAAAAACTGAAGTTCAGTTAGAAGGATTACTTTGGTCTAAACCAATTACATACTGGGATTACATTCAAACTGACGCACTTTTAAACCTACAAATACAACGCACCACGCTTCCTGACGAAATGGTTTTTATCATGTATCATCAGGTAAACGAATTAATCTTTAAAATGATCTTATGGGAAATTGACCAGATTGCAGAAACAGAAAACATTCAAGTTGACTTTTTCAGCGAAAGATTATCAAGAATTACACGTTATTTTGACATGTTGACCAACTCCTTCAGCATAATGGAAAAGGGAATGGAGGTTGATCAGTACATGAAATTCAGAAACACGCTTACTCCCGCAAGCGGTTTCCAAAGTGCCCAATACAGAATGATCGAATTTGCTTCGACTGATGTGATCAATTTGACCGACAGAAGATACAAAGCAAATTTTGATGAAAACACCGATTTAGAAACCAGTTTTGAGCATTTGTATTGGCAAGCTGCTGGAAAAGATTATCAAACTGGAGAAAAATCATACTTGTTGAATGAGTTTGAGAAAAAATACAAAGAGCAGTTTTTAAGACAAATGTCATCGTTTAAGACCAAAAATCTTTGGCAAAAATTCATACAGTTGCCTATTGCGGACCAACAAAATACAGAATTAGTTAATGCAATGCGTCATTATGACAAAACCGTGAACATTACTTGGGTAATGCAACACCTTAATACCGCAAGAAAATACATTCTAGAAAGTGGAAAAGGCAATGGTGAAGCGACCGGAGGAAGTGACTGGCAAAAATATATGCATCCAAAATACCAAAGACGCATCTTTTTTCCTAAATTGTGGACCGAAGAAGAATTGTCCAATTGGGGAAATGAAACTGATGTCTAATTTCACCACAAAAAATTTATAAAGTTTGAAAAAAGCAGTCGTAATTTTAATTGTCTTGTTTTCTATTTTTTCATGTAAAAAAGAAGAAGAAAAAGTAGAAGCAAAAATTACTAAACCAACAACCAAAAAAATAGAATTCGGTTTTAATTACGCAGACTTTAATGTTGTTAATGACACTATTTCAAAAGGAGATTCTTTTGGCTCAATTATGCAAAGCCAAAACATTGGAGACAAAAAAGTAAATGAGATTGTTGAACAGGTAAAAGATTCTTTCAATGTCAGAAGCATTCGTTACGGCAAACCTTTTACATTGCTTCGCGCAAAAAACAAAATCAACAATCTCGAGGTTTTCATTTATCAGCCTGACGCGCTGACCTATTATGTTGTCGATTTGAGAGACAGCATTGCAAAAGCATATAAAAAAATAAAACCTGTAACTTTAAAAAGAAAAATTATTGGTGGCGTTTTAAAAAGCTCTCTATCTGAAACTTTAGGAAATGAAAGTGTCGAAACAGCTTTGGCAAGCCGAATCACAAAAGTATTTTCTTGGTCAATTGACTTCTTCAAACTTAAAAAAGGCGATCGCTACGGATTAATTTTCACAGAAAGATTTATCAACGGAAAAACATATGATGGCGTCGAGGAACTTGAAGCTGCATTTTTTGAATATAAAGGAAAAATCGTTTATGCTTTTCCTTTTGAAAAAGACACACTTTCAGGAAAAATCGAATATTACGATGATCAAGGAAGAACACTTAAAAATTTCTTCTTAAAAACGCCAATCAAATTCAGCAGAATCACTTCTCGTTTCACCATGAACCGTTTTCACCCGGTGCAACATACCTGGAAAGCGCACAAAGGAACTGACTATGCGGCGCCAACCGGAACTCCAATTTCTACAACCGCATCAGGTGTTGTTGAAGCCACAGGATATACTGCAGGAAACGGAAACTTTGTAAAAGTAAAACACAACGGAACCTACTCTACTCAATATTTGCACATGTCTAAAATCTTGGTTCGCCGCGGGCAACGCGTTACGCAAGGACAAACTATCGGACTGGTTGGAAGTACAGGTTTAGCTTCTGGACCTCACGTTTGTTATCGTTTCTGGAAAAACGGCGTTCAGGTTGATGCACTTCGATTGAATCTTCCAACTGGAGAATCTTTAACTGGGAATGATAGAACTCGTTTTATGACACAGATTGAGCCTCTGAAAAGAGAATTGGACAGCATTGGGAATTTGTAAAAATTCAAAAAAACACTTTCTTAAAATAGCAAAACATGAAAAACGCTCGGCTTAAAGCAATTTACAATGAAACTTTTTCTGGTTTAAAACTATTTTATAGAGATACCAATTTATCGGAACATTTAATTTCAAATTATAAAATCGGACAGATCATTCAGGAAAAAGGTTTTACTGATATGACTTCTCTTGGCGGAGGACTTTCTGGAAATTTCAGATATTTGATTGCAAGTTCTCATCCTAAAGATTTATCAAAATTCAATCCTGATTCGGGAAAAATTGGACATTTTCTTTTAGACTCGATTGCTTATTTTAAAGTATTGGATATTTACAAAATTGGAGATAAAACTCAAGTTTTTCTTTTGAATATTCCTGACAACTCTTTGACGCTTTTTAAAAATTCATCTTCAAATCTGGAAGAAGAAATCACAGAAAAGGCAAGAAAAAAATTCAGTTCTAAAATTGATTCCGAACTGATTCCAGAATTACAAACAGAAGATTGGAAAGAAAGAACTAAATCTCCTTTAGGAATGAATGATAATGGCGAACTATTTTTTGATGATTCGAAAATTAAAACTGAATCTCAAAAAAGAATTGATGTCGATGTTTCGAAGAAAATCATAGAAATCAAAAAAAAACCTTGGTGGAAATTTTGGTAATCTGACTTATGAAAAAACTGCTAAAATATTTTCTCCTTTTTGCTTTTATTTCATGTCAAAACAAACCGTTTGAAATTAGTTTTGACACCTATAATGATTATAAAAAAGAAACAAATTTAAGATTAACGGGTTGGTTCCCCAATATCATCAAATCAGATTCTTACAATCTAAAAAGCGCTTCTCACCTTGGTACTTGCAACTTTGTAAAATTCAAGTACTCAAACAATAAGAGTTACGATTCCTTATTCTTGAACAGCACAAAAGTTTCACTACTTTCATTTCAAAAAAAAATAAAAAAATACGACGAACTAAAACCAAATTGGTTTCCAAATTATAATGAAATAAATAACACCGATTTTGAAATTATAAAAACCGACAGGTATGATATTGCAAGAAAGAAATCTACGCATGAAATTTTCTGCTTCTGTGAAAATTAAACTTTTAAGAATAGAATAAAACATTAAAAACAACCCCAAATAATGACTGAAAATTTTATTGCTTTTAAGAATTTCCAAACTCGGATCCAAGCTAAAGAAGTTGAAATATTATTAAATAATAACAACATCAAAACAGTTCTAGCAGATAATATTGCGCCTGTCGATATAACTTTTTCAGGAAGCACCTTACAAAATCAATATGAAATAAAAATTGATCCAGCTGATTTTGCTAAAGCTCAAGAAATTTTAGAAAAAGACACCGAAAACCTTCTAAACCAAGTTGACAAGGATTACTATCTTTTAAGTTTTTCGGATGAAGAATTATACGATGTTCTTTTAAAATCGGACGAATGGAATGTTTTTGATTATAAATTGGCACAAAAACTTTTGACAGAAAGAGGCAAAAATATTGATTCTGAAATGTTGGCATCTTTAAAAAAAGAACGTTTACAAACTTTAGCAAAACCAGAAGAACCTCAAAAATCATGGATTACTGCTGGTTATATATTTTCTCTTTTAGGTGGTTTCCTTGGAATCATTATTGGATATCTTCTTTGGACTTCTAAAAAAACATTACCAAACGGCGAGCGCATTTATTCTTATAATGAGAACGATCGAAAACATGGAAAAACCATTTTTATTCTTGGAACGATAATTTTTCCATTAGTCCTCTTAATTAAAATTCTCAATGCAGATTAATTTTAAGAATTTGAAATCACACATAAAACGTTTTCGTAACTAATTGTTATATAATCGTGAACCGTTAAGGTATTACAAGTTATTTCAGTATTTTTGTGTTTCTAAAAAAAACAAACCACATAATAAAATACAAATGGCTTTAAACACAACAAACCCAACTGGGACTGAGGCGTGGAAAAATCTACAAAACCACTATAACGAAATTCACGAAACTACGATACAGGAATTATTTCAGCAAGATAATGCACGTGCAGAAAAATTCAACTTGCAATGGAATGACTTTTTAGTTGACTATTCAAAAAACAATATTTCTGAAGAAACGCTTTCTCTTTTATTAGAATTGGCAAATTCTATCGGATTAAAAAATGCGATTGCTGATTATTTTGGAGGAGAATTAATCAACAAAACAGAAAATCGCGCGGTTTTGCACACGGCTTTGCGTGCACCTGAATCGGCAGTAATTAATGTTGACGGAGTAAATGTGATTCCAGAAGTTTATGAAGTAAAAAACAAAATCAAAAATTTCACTGAAGAAGTTATTTCTGGCCAAAGAAAAGGTTTTACAGGAAAAGCTTTTACTGATGTTGTAAATATCGGAATTGGAGGTTCAGATCTTGGTCCGGTTATGGCGGTTGAAGCTTTACAGTTTTACAAAAATCATTTGAATTTGCATTTCGTTTCAAATGTTGATGGTGATCACGTAAACGAAGTAATTAAAAAGTTAAATCCTGAAACTACTTTATTTTTAATTGTTTCTAAAACTTTTACTACTCAGGAAACATTATCAAATTCAGAAACTATTAAAGAATGGTTTTTGAAATCGGCTACTCAAGAAGATATTGCAAAACACTTCGTTGCAGTTTCTACAAATATTCAGAAAGTAACAGAATTCGGAATCAATCCAGACAACGTTTTCCCGATGTGGGATTGGGTTGGAGGAAGATTTTCTCTTTGGAGCGCCGTTGGTTTGAGTATTGCTTTGGCAATTGGTTTTGACAATTACAACCAATTATTAGTTGGAGCTCACGACATGGACAACCACTTCAAATCGGCAGAATTTGATGAAAACATTCCGGTAATTTTAGCTTTATTGAGCGTTTGGCACAATAATTTTTATGGTGCCGAAAGCGAAGCTTTGATTCCGTACACACAATATTTGTCAAAATTAGCTCCGTACTTGCAACAAGCAACAATGGAAAGCAATGGAAAAAGTGTTGGACGCGACGGAAAACCAGTAAATTACCAAACGGGAACCATTATTTGGGGAGAGCCAGGAACAAATTCACAACACGCTTTTTTCCAATTAATCCACCAAGGAACAAAAAGAATTCCGACAGATTTCATCGGATTTGTAAAACCACTTTACGGCAATGAAGATCACCATGATAAATTGATGTCAAACTTCTTCGCGCAAACCGAAGCTTTAATGAACGGAAAAACTCCAGCACAAGTTCAAGCTGAATTTGACAAACAAGGACTTTCAGCGGAAAAAGCATCTTATTTATTGCCTTTTAAAGTTTTCACCGGAAACAAACCAACCAATACAATTTTGATTGACAAACTTACTCCAAAAAGCTTGGGTTCATTAATTGCGTTGTACGAACACAAAATTTTCGTTCAGGGAATCATCTGGAACATCTTCAGTTTTGACCAGTGGGGAGTTGAATTAGGAAAACAGTTAGCAAATTCAATCTTAGATGAAATAAATTCCAAAACTGTTAAGACACACGACAGCTCAACAACATTTTTGCTGAATCACTTTTTGAAAAACAAATAATTTTCAAATTTCATAACAAACTGTAACGCCTTGATTTAATTAAAATTAAGGCGTTTTTTCGTATAAAAATGCTATAAAAAGCTCAAAACGCAACCCAATTTGCAAGTTTCCCGCTACACCATTGCGAAATTCATTGCCATTTTAACAAAAATCACTATTCAAAATTAAAAAAAGCGTTATTTTTTTTAATGAAAAAAGAAAAAATCATTTTAATGCGCAGCAGAAAACGTAAAACTAATTTTTCTTAACATTTTGATAACATTATCTGATTTTATTGTTATAATTTTGCCAAAAACAATAAACTAAATAACAAATGAAGAAAATGAAAAATTGGTTACTTACTGGACTATTTTTTATGATAGTTTCAACCGTATTTTCTCAAGGAAAAGTTACTGGTACAATTACCGACGGATCGGGTTCATTACCAGGAGCGAACGTAGCGATTAAAGGTACATCGACAGCTACTTCAACAGATTTTGATGGTAAATTTACCCTCAATGCATCAGGTTCAGGAGAAATTGTTGTATCTTTCTTAGGTTACGACAATAAAACTGTAAAATTTACAGTTGCAAATGGATCAACTACAAATTTGGGAGAGATTGTTTTAACATCTAGCTCTAACGAATTAAGCGAAATTGTAGTAAAAAGCAGTGTAATTGACGTTGCTAAAGACAGAAAAACTCCGGTTGCTGTTTCTACAATTAAAGCTGCTGAAATTCAAGAAAAATTAGGTTCTCAGGAATTTCCAGAGATCTTGAAAAGCACACCTTCTGTATATGCTTCAAAAGCAGGTGGTGGATATGGAGATTCAAGAATTGCGATTCGTGGATTCGACCAAAAAAATATTGCTGTAATGGTTAACGGAGTGCCAATCAATGACATGGAGAACAGTGCTGTTTTCTGGAGTAACTGGGCAGGTATCTCTGACGTAACTTCTGCAATGCAAGTACAAAGAGGTTTAGGAGCTTCAAAATTGGCTATTTCTTCTGTTGGAGGAACAATCAACATTGTTACAAAATCATCTGATGTTAAAGAAGGTGGAAATATTTCTTCTAGTTTTGGTAACAACAACTACTTAAAAACACAAGCTTCTTACAGTACAGGTTTAATGAAAAACGGACTTTCTGCTTCTGTATTATTCAGCAGAACTGCGGGTGACGGATATGTTGATGGTACTAAATTTGAAGGATATAACTACTTCATGGCTTTTGGATACAAAATCAATGACAAACATAGTTTAGAATTCACATTTACAGGAGCGCCACAATGGCACGATCAAAGATCTACTTCTCCTCTTTTAAGTGATTTCTTAAAATACGGAAGTGATGGTAAAACACCAAATATCAAATACAACTCTGATTGGGGTATGAGAAATGGTGAAGAATATAACTTGAAAACAAACTACTACCACAAACCTGTAATGTCTCTTAACTGGGATTACAACATCAACGAAACTACAAAATTCTCTACTGTAGTTTATGCTTCATGGGGTCGTGGAGGAGGAACTACTTCAAATGGTGGTATCAAAGGAAACAACCCTTACTCTACAAACAATGCTTTAAGAACTGCTGACGGAACAATCAATTTTGATTTGATTCAAAACTGGAACTCAGGAGTACCAACATCATTAGGTACAAGAACACAAACTAGTGGACAATACCAAAACAGCACTGCTACAGGAAGTGCAACAAATTTAAGCACAGGTATTACTCAAATCGCTTCAGTTAACTCACACAACTGGTACGGAACTGTTCTTAACTTAGACAAAAAACTTACTGATAACTTAACTTGGGATATCGGAGTTGAAGGAAGAATGTACAAAGGTATTCACTTCCAAAACTTAATTGATTTGTTTGGTGCTACTAATTACAAAGACACTGCAAACATCAACAACAACCCAGCTTATTTCAGCACAACTTATGCTCCAAGACCAAACGGTAACCCATTTGTTAGTACTGATTACCAAGAAAGAATCAACTATTGGAATGATAGTGAAGTAAACTACTATGGTGCATTTACACAATTAGAGTATTCTAAAGATAGCTTCACTGCATTCGTACAAGGAGCAATTTCTCAACAAGGATACAAAAGAATTGACCATTTCAAATATCTTGCTGGTACGCCACTTGCTGAGACAGATTTCAAAAACATCGTTGGTGGAGATGTTAAAGCTGGTGCAAACTACAACATTAATGAGCACCATAACGTTTACTTAAACACTGGTTTCTATTCTAAACAACCATTCTTTAATGCAGTTTTCCCTAACAATGCTTCTATCATCAATGATAACCTTGTTAATGAAAAAGTTAAAGCTGTTGAAGTTGGATACGGTTTCACATCTGGAATCTTCAATGCTAAATTTAACGGATACTACACTCAATGGAATGACAGATTTACACCTGGAACAGATCCTGACGCAGCTTCAAACCCTGGTGGATACTACACTTTCTCAGGAGTAAATGAAACACATACTGGAGTTGAGCTTGAAATGACTGCAAGAGTACTTGCTAAATTGAGACTTAACGGTATGATCTCTCTTGGAAACTGGAAATACGATGGTAATGCAACTAGTAATCGTTTTGATGCATCTAACAATCCTTTCCCAGGTGGAACTGCACAAACATTATACTTAGACGGAGTTAAAGTTGGAAACAACGCTCAAACTTCAGTTGCAGTTGGAGCAGCTTATGAAATCATAGATGGTTTAAATGTTGACGCTAACCTTAACTATTTTGAGAAATTATACGGAAACATTTCTCCAGTTAACTTCTTAAGCGCTACTAACAAAGGAGCATTAGAATTACCTGGTTACGCTACTACTGACGCTGGTGTTTCTTATAAATTCAGATTTGGAAAAGATAAAGGTCAAGCTTTTAACTTCCGATTCAACGTAAACAACCTTTTTGACAGAACATACATCAATGAGTCTTTCACAAACATCTTCGCTAGTGATGTTAAGCCAGGAACAACTCCTGCTAAAACTTACGAAGAGTTAGGAGAAACTTACAAAGGTCTTGCTACTGCAAACAAAGTTTATTTCGGATACGGAACAACTTGGAACTTTACTTTCCGTTATGAATTCTAAAATTTAGAATCTTAATAAATAATAAAAACGGCATTGACTTTTAGTTTAATGCCGTTTTTTTATACCCTTTTTTGTTATATTTGTTTTAAACAAAAAACACAATTTATGTATCATTTTCTACAAAAATTTCATTCTGGCTGGGCTTATTTGGCTTTATTGCTTCTGTTAGTTGCAGTTATAAATGCTTTGATAGGATTAAACGCTAAAAAAGAATTTACAGCCAAAGACCGCAAAATTTCATTATTTGCTCTTATTGGAACCCACACGCAATTATTAGTTGGCCTTATTCTTTATTTTGTCTCTCCGCTTGGGAAAGCTGCTTTTGGAGAAATGACTAACGCTGAGTTGAGACTTACCTCTCTTGAGCATCCACTAATCAACATCATTGCAATCACTTTAATCACTATTGGTTGGTCTAAACATAAAAAATTAGTAAACAACGAAGCAAAATTTAAAACCTTTGCTATTTTTTACGGTTTAGGATTATTGCTTATTTTAAGCAGAATTCCTTGGAACTTATGGTTCTAAAACAAAAAAGTCCTAATTTTGTAGGACTTTTTTTATAATGGCATATTATTTGTACAAACTCCCCAAGTCTGAAAAAAATAACCCATGAGAAACAAAAAAAACTTTATACTCACAATGCTTACGGCAATGTTTATATGTTGCTTTACCTACGTTATAAGCCAAACAAAGCCCGTTATTGAGCCAAAAACTCAAGACACTATAACAAAAACTGCAATAATCCCTTTACCAACAGACTCCGTCTTTACTGATAAAGGATTAAAATTAAAAGTTTACAAAAAAAACGCTCACGCCTCCTACTACGCTGATCGTTTTAATGGAAAAAAAACTGCCGACGGAAGTCGTTTCAGCAATAGCAAATATACCGCTGCTCACAAAAAACTTCCTTTTGGAACACGTGTCAAAGTAACCAATGAAGCTAACGGAAAATTTGTAATTGTAAAAATCACCGACCGTGGTCCATTTGTAAAAACTCGCGAAATAGATCTTTCTAAAAGAGCTTTTATGGAAATTACCAAAAGCAAAGGCGCCGGCGCCATGAAAGTGACAATCGAGACTATCATAGAATAAAAAAATCCCGCTTGAAGCGGGATTTTGTTTAAACAAACTTTCTAATGCTCATCACAATTCCGGTATGAATTCCTTCGTGGTAATTATTGAAATCCAAAGCGCCTTGTATATTTTTCAAGGTAAAACCTAAACTGGTTGTGTACTCATTGTAATTGACGAAAATATTTGCTTCAAAATCTTTCTCAACTTGCAATAATGTCGATGAAAGCAAACTTCTGATTTCATCAACTTCGGCTTGCGAGACGTCTCCTTCAGGCTTTGTTCCTTTTCTATATTTTGCAATAAACTCTTCTGAAACCAATGTTGGCAAGCCCGATAATTTGTAAATCAAAACTTGTTGTGACGACACACAATGCGCGATATTCCAAATCAAATTATTGCTAAATCCTTCTGGAATTTTATTCAATTGTTCTAATGAATGATTGTCTAAAACCTTCAAAAGAATCTCCCTAATGGTTTTTTGTACTTCAAAAACTGAATTCATATTTCTATTTTTTTTTCTAAAATTAGGCAATTTTAAGGTTCAAATGAATTTTCTTTGTATTCTAAACAAAATAGACAAAAAATGAACAAAATATATTATTTAGCTTCTTGTGACACTTGCCGCAAAATCATTAAAAGTTTGCCTGAAAACAATTTGGTTTTTCAAGATATTAGACAAAATCCGATAACGGAAGCAGAACTTGAAGAAATGCACCAACTTTCTGGAAGCTACGAAGCGCTATTCAGCAAAAAAGCACAATTGTACAAGTCAATGGATTTAAAAAACAAAAATCTGACAGAAGCTGAATTTAAAAAATACATCTTGGAACATTATACCTTCTTGAGTCGTCCGGTTTTTATTATTGACGGCAAAATTTACATTGGCAACAGTCAAAAAAATGTAGCGGAAGTAATAAAGGTTTTGAGCTAATTACGAAATTTTCTTAATACGACTGCTCGCGTGAGGGATAGAAGGAATCCGCCGCGGCGGAGCGGATAGCCCGGTCCCGATAAGATAAGTGGGCTAATCTTCTTTGCATATATGTACCCACTTATCTTATCGGGATCACGCCCAAATTATCTTTTACAACCAAGCAACTTCTTTTATAATTGAGAAATTCGCCAAAAAAAAGCATTAAAGAGCTTTTAAACATCACAGAATAGTATTTTACGTCATAAACAGAGCAAACTTTTAATTATCTTTGCGCCTTTATACTCAATTATATGATACATTCTATGACAGGGTTTGGCAAAGCTTCTTTGCAATTGCCTACAAAAAAAATTACGGTTGAAGTAAAATCTCTAAACAGCAAAGGCCTTGACTTGAATGTGCGAATGCCTTCTGTTTATCGCGAAATGGAATTAGGCTTAAGGACTTTGATTTCGACGAAACTTGAAAGAGGGAAAATTGATTTCGGCATTTATATTGAAAGTACTGCTGAACAGACTTCGACTAAAGTAAATGTTCCTGTCGTAAAAAACTATATCGCGCAATTAAGAGAAGTCTATGCCGACGCTGACGAAACTGAATTAATGAAAATGGCTGTTCGTATGCCAGATACCTTAAAAACAGAACGCGAGGAAATTGATGAAAATGACTGGGATCAAATTCAGATTACGATTGACGAAGCCTTGCAAAACATCTTAAGTTTTAGAAAAGATGAAGGCGAAGCTCTTGAAAAAGAATTCAATCTTCGAATTGCAAACATTCGCCAATACATGAACGATACTTTGGCATTGGATTCAGAACGTATTCAAGCAATAAAAGACCGTTTGCAAACGGCTATTTCAGAATTGCAGGTAAATGTTGATGAAAATCGTTTCGAGCAAGAATTAATCTATTATTTAGAGAAATTAGATATTACCGAAGAAAAAGTGCGTTTAACGAATCATTTGGACTATTTCCTGGAAACTTTAAACGGAACTGAAGCTAATGGACGTAAACTTGGTTTCATTACTCAGGAAATGGGCCGTGAAATCAATACAATGGGTTCAAAATCAAATCATGCTCAAATGCAGAAATTGGTTGTGATGATGAAGGATGAATTGGAGAAGATTAAGGAGCAGGTATTGAATGTTCTTTAAAAAGCTTTAAGCAAGAAAAACATAAAATCAGAGAGCTTAAAGCGTAATGCTTAAAGCCTAAAGCATACCACAATGAACAAAGGAAAATTAATTGTTTTTTCGGCACCTTCGGGATCAGGAAAAACAACTATCGTAAAACATTTATTAGGGAAAGAAGATTTAAACTTAGAATTTTCAATCTCTGCAGCTTCTCGTGCCCCACGCGGAGAAGAAGTCCACGGAAAAGATTACTATTTTATTTCGCTGGAACAATTCAAAAAACATATTAAAGCCGAAGAATTTTTAGAATGGGAAGAAGTGTATCGCGATAACTTCTACGGAACTTTAAAAACAGAAATTGAACGAATTTGGGCAATGGGGAAAAATGTCATTTTTGACATTGATGTTGCCGGCGGTCTTCGTATTAAACATAAATTTCCAGAACAAACTTTAGCGGTTTTTGTAAAACCACCAAGTGTTGACGAATTGAAACGCCGCCTAAAACAGCGTTCTACAGAAAGTGACGATAAAATTAATATGCGTATTGCAAAAGCTTCGGTTGAATTGGCAACTGCTCCTCAGTTTGATACTATTATTAAAAACTACGATTTAGACACTGCTAAAGAAGAGGCGTATCAATTAGTTAAAGAATTTGTTTCTAAATAGTGATTAGTCAAGAGTAATTAGTAAATAGCGCAAAAATGAGTGAAATAAGATCTTATAAAGATTTATTGATTTGGCAAAAAGGAATTAAAATTGTCTCTCTAATTTATCAATTAGTAAAATCATTCCCTCAAGAAGAATTATTTGCTTTAACTAGCCAGTTAAAAAGAGCTTCTGTTTCTATTCCTTCAAATATTGCAGAGGGCTATGGTAGAAATACGGATAAGTCTTTTAGCCATTTTTTAAACATTTCAAGAGGCTCATTATTCGAAATAGAAACTCAATTACTAATTGCAAATGATCTTGGTTTTATAACCAGTCAAACTCTTTACAAAGAAATTTTAAATCAAATTGAAGAAGAATCGAAAATGATTAATGCTTTTTCTAAAACGCTAAAAGACTAATCACTTTTTACTAATTACTAGTTACTTCAATTATGAAAATAGGTCTTTACTTCGGAACATATAACCCTATACACGTTGGTCATTTGATCATTGCCAATCACATGGCCGAGTTTGCAGATTTAGATCAGATTTGGATGGTCGTTACGCCTCATAATCCGTTGAAAAAGAAGGCAACTTTATTAGACGATCAACAGCGCCTTCAAATGGTTTTTCTGGCAACAGAAGATTATCCGAAAATAAAACCGTCGGATATTGAGTTTAAATTGCCTCAACCGAGTTATACCGTTATTACACTCGCACATTTACAAGAGAAATATCCAAATCATGAGTTTTCTTTAATTATGGGCGAAGACAATCTGAAAACGTTTCATAAATGGAGAAATTATGAAGTGATTCTCGAAAATCATGATATTTATGTTTATCCTAGAATTTCTGATGAACCGGAAAATGTCGAATTAAAATCGCATCCAAAAATTCATGTAATCGATGCGCCTATTGTGGAGATTTCTTCAACTTTTATTCGAAAAAGCATTAAGGAAGGAAAAAATATTCAGCCTTTGTTGCCACCGAAAGTTTGGGAATATATTGATCACAATAATTTTTATAAGAAATAAGATTATCAAATTTGAATTGCCTCCAGTTTTAACTGGAGGTTTTTTGTTTTTAAACCAAAATGGCTTTAGCCAAACATCGAATTTTGGCTAAAGCCGATTAAGACTTTCCTTTTCTCACCTCCAGTTAAAACTGGAGGCAATTCATTTCAAAAAAAAACCTTTGTGAAAGTTTTAGGACGAGACAAATTCACTAAACCACTCTGCACTGAAAGTGCAGAGGTTTGTTTGACGAGGGACTGAAAGTCCCTTTTTCTATTTCATTCAAGAATGAAATTTGAATCATCATCATTATCTTTCCTTCTATGATGCTCCAGATATTCATTTACCATTTCATCAGTTATATTTCCTGTACTCCAAACTCCATAACCACTTGCCCAAAAATGTTGTCCCCAGTAACGTGCGTGAAGTTCTGGAAACTCCATTTGCAATTTCCTTGAAGTACGACCTTTGAAACTTTTTAAAATTGAACTTACATTTTGCTTTGGCGCATACTCAATATGCATGTGAACGTGATCTGCGCTCACAACTCCTTTCAAAATTTCTATCCCTTCCGCTTCGCATATTTGTATCAAAAGTTCACGACAGCGCTTTTGGATATCACCTTTCAAAACCTTAAACCTATATTTCGTAACCCAAACAACATGACATGTTAATCTGCTTACTGTGTGCGAACCTTTTCTTAATTCTGTAGCCATAAATTAAAGATAAAGATTTTTTCGCATTACTAAAGTACTGCAATAAATTGCAGGGTTTTTAACCCAAATCTGAGACCAATAAAAAAGCCTGAATTAAAAATTCAGGCTTTATATTTTATGCTAATTCACAGTGACACTTTTCTTAGGACTTACAGTACAACTTCCTCCTCCTTTTGAAAGTGTTACATCGGCTTTTACTTCAAAAGTTCCTGCAGCAGTATAAGTATGTGATACCGCTCCGTTTGCGCTGGTTACAGTTTGAACTGGAGTTCCGTCACCAAAAGTCCATTTTACAGAAGTTACGGTATTGCTTCCGCTATATTGTATCGAGTAATTAATTATCTTAGAATTAGTTCCATCTGCTGAATGTTTTAGTTCAGTTAAAATCGAATCACCAAAACAATTTACTATTGCCTCATCTTCACTCTTACTACACGAATTGATCATAAAAAACATTATAGCAAACATCAAAACAGCTGTGATCTTTTTCGTAATTGGAAATTTTAGCGGTTTATACTATCAAAAATATTCATTTAAGAAACATAGTCAAAACAAAAGACAAGAATTTTCAGACTTTTTAATTCATTTGCTCTACAATCTATTCCCGAAAAACAATTTCAACTCTTTCTCAATTATATCAAAAATCGACTTTACACTATTGTTTTTTGGCGCTAATAAATACACAAATTCTTCAGGCACATGAAAGCTGTTCCAAACCAATTGTAGTTTATCTTCTTTAATCAATTTTCGCGCGTTACAATTCCATGTTGCAGCTATTCCTTCGTGTTTCGATAAAAGTCGAAGCATTTCAGACTCTGAAGGAATAATATAATTCGGAATCATCGATGGCCTCTTTTTATTAAAAGCATGAAGCCAAAATAATTTTATATGCGGAATACGAGCATCATGACTGTACCATTTCTGAGCATTCAGCCATTGTTCGATTTCGGCAAAATTGTCTGTTTTTAATCGGTGACGGAATTCTGTGATATCCAAACTTGTCGGTGCAACCAATATCAGTTTTATTTTACCAACAATTTCGTAAACGGTATCAAATGTGTCAAACCTTTTTGTTGTAATGGCAAAATCAAGTTTTTTAGCATCTACTAATGCAAAAAGCTCGTCGTTTTCGGCAAATGTAAAATCAATTAGATCAAATTTCGAAATCAAAAGATCGCCAACACAATCAAAAAGATGCTTTGAAATTCCAACTGATATTAATCTATTGGCATCTTCAGCTTTTGTCCGGAAGCTAGTTTCCACATTTTCAAGACGTTCAAGAGCGTCTATAATCAAATTATTCAGTAACTTAGCATATTCTGTTGGTTCAACGCCTTTTGACTTCCTGATAAACAATTTATTTCCAACATGAGCTTCAAGCATAGAAATTTGCTGACTAACGGCAGGCTGGCTCATAAATAACTCTTTAGCGGCGACTGAAAAATTTCCGTTTTTATAAACCGCTTTAAATGTTCTGTACCATTCTAAATTGACCATGACATAAATTTATTTATAACAAACATAGTTTATTTTATTTTTACTGATATCATCTAAGCCGTAAATTTGTCAAAAATTTAATCTTATGAAGAAAATAGCATTACTCGCAATAATTGCATTTATAGCTGTAAGCACATCGGCTTTCGCTCAAAAATCAAATAAAAAAAGTATGAAAAAAGTATTATTTGTTGTGACCAGCAATGATAAACTGGGCAACACAGGAGAAAAAACAGGATTCTGGTCTGAAGAATTTGCCGCACCATATTACGAATTATTAGATCAAGGCGTTGAAATTACAATCGCATCTCCGCTTGGAGGACAGCCGCCAATTGATCCAAAAAGTGCTGATCCATCATCAGCAACAGAAGACACTAAACGTTTTGACGCCGACAAAGTATTACAAGAAAAATTAAAACACACGTTGAAGCTTTCGACCGTTAATCAAAAAGATTACGATGCAGTATTTTATCCTGGCGGACACGGCCCACTTTGGGATTTAGTTCAGGATCAAAATTCAATCGCATTGATTGAATCATTTTACACGCATAACAAACCTGTAGCTTTTGTTTGTCATGCTCCTGCAGTTTTGAAAAACGTAAAAGTAAACGGTCAATATTTAGTGAAAGGCAAAAAAATCACAGGTTTTACTAATGAAGAAGAAGAAGCTGTTGGCTTGACAAAAGTAGTTCCGTTTTTATTGGAAGATGCTTTAGCTTCAAACGGAGGAATTTTTTCTAAAGGACCAAATTGGCAACCTTATGCCGTTGAAGACGGACTTTTGATTACAGGACAAAATCCAGCATCTTCTAAATTAGTGGCTGGAAAATTATTACAGAAATTGAATTAAAAGATGCTAAGTTGCTAAGATTCTAAGGGACTAAGCCTTTCTTTTAGCAACTTAAATTTTATCAAATAATTGAAAAAATAAAATTAACTCGATGCTGGGATCCTGAGAATGCAAAGCAAAAAACTTAGCCCCTTAGAATCTTAGCATCTTAGAACCTTAAAAAAAATGCTAAACTTTGAATTATACAATCCGACGAATTTAATCTTCGGAAAAGGACAAATTGAAAAACTTTCGACTTTAGTGCCAAAAGATGCTAAAATTCTATTGGCTTACGGAGGTGGAAGTATTTTTAAAAACGGAATTTACGATCAAGTTATCCAAAATTTAAAAGGTTTTGAAATCGTAGAATTTGGTGGAATTGAGCCAAATCCAAGATTTGAAACTTTGATGAAAGCCGTTGATGTGATCAAAGCAGAAAAAATTGACTTTATTCTTGCTGTTGGCGGAGGTTCTGTTATTGACGGAGTGAAATTTATTTCAGCAGCAGTAAATTTTGAAGGAAACCCAATTGATATTCTTCAAAAAAGAATTTTAATTAAAGAAAATGCAATGCCATTTGGAACTGTTTTAACTTTACCAGCAACGGGAAGCGAAATGAATTCTGGATACGTTGTAACGATTGAAGCAACTCAAGAAAAATTAGCTTCTGGCGGAAGTGCTTTATTTCCAAAATTCTCTATTTGCGATCCAACTGTAATTGCTTCTTTACCAAAAAGACAAATTCAAAATGGTGTTGTAGATGCATACACCCATGTAATGGAGCAATATTTGACTTATCCGCACGAAGGTTTTCTTCAAGATAGAATTGCCGAAGGTATTTTACAAACACTAATTCAAGTTGGTCCAGGCGTTGTAGAAAACCCAACCGATTATACTTTGGCTTCTAATTTTATGTGGAGCTGTACTATGGCCTTAAACGGATTAATCCAAAAAGGTGTTCCTAGCGACTGGGCAACGCACATGATTGGCCACGAATTGACAGCGCTTTATGAAATTGACCACGCAAGAACTCTTGCTATTATTGGCCCAAGCTTATACAAAGTTATGTTTGAAACCAAAAAAGGAAAACTAGCGCAATACGGAAGAAGAATCTTCAACTTAACCGGTTCAGATGACGAAGTGGCGAAAGAAGCCATCAACAAAACAGTTGAATTTTTCCACACAATGGGAATGGATACCAAACTTTCGCAATACACAAACGACTATTCAAACACAGCAGATTTCATTGTAAATCGTTTTGAAGAAAGAGGCTGGAAAGGTCTAGGCGAAAATCAATTGGTAACTCTAGACAAAGTAAAATCAATTGTTGAACTGAGTTATTAATATATAAATTCCAAAACAAAAAAATCCAAATTCCAATGGGCTCAAGACTGGAATTTGGATTTTTTTATTGGAATTTTATAAAAAAGGCGTTCTTAAAATCTTAGGAACGCCTTTTCACAATACTAAAACAAAACTAACTAACTCAATTTTTATTAAATTCATTAAAATTCTAATTTATAATCACTTACAACGTAAGGCTTGTTATTTTATTGTGTGCAATGCAAAATATTTTTTTATTTCTTTTTCTAACTTCCTGAAAACCGCTGTTTTTAAGGGAGTTTTGCAAATTTCTTAAATGAGGTTTTGCTTTATTAGCACATTATTAAGTACTTTTGTTTTAAATTATTAAAATAATGAGCGAAAATTTGAAATTTGCAGTAATTGGAGGAGGAAGCTGGGCAACGGCAATTGCAAAAATGTTGTGCGTTAATCAATCTGAAATTGCGTGGTATATGCGTAATGACGCTGCAATAGAGCACATTCAGAAATACAAACACAACCCAAACTATTTAAGTTCAGTCGAATTTGACACCAAAAAACTTAAATTGACCAACAATATCAACGAAGCAATTGAATATGCCGATTATTTGATCTTCGCTATCCCGTCTGCTTTTTTAGATGCCGAAATGAAAAACATGACCGTTTCTTTGTCAGACAAAATTATTTTCTCGGCAATCAAAGGAATCGTTCCCGAAACTAGCTTAATTGTTGGAGAGCATTTCCACATTCAATACGATATTCCTTATTACAATATTGGCGTAATTACAGGACCTTGTCATGCTGAAGAAGTAGCAATGGAAAGGCTTTCTTACTTAACAATTGCTTGTGGCGATCCAGAAAAAGCTTGCAATGTTGCCAAATCTCTTTCTGGAAACTACATCAAAGCAAAAATCTCAGACGATATTATCGGAACTGAATATGCGGCAATGCTGAAAAACATTTACTCTATTGCTGCCGGAATTGCTCATGGTTTAGGTTATGGAGACAACTTCCAGTCGGTTTTAATGAGTAATGCGATTCGTGAAATGAAGAAATTCATCAGAAAAGTGCATAAAATGAAACGTAACATCAATGATTCGGCTTATTTGGGCGATTTATTAGTTACTGGATATTCCGTTTTCTCAAGAAACAGAATGTTCGGAAATATGATTGGAAAAGGATATACAGTAAAAAGCGCCATGATGGAAATGAGCATGGTTGCCGAAGGATATTACGCAACAAAAAGTGCTTACAAACTAAATCAGGGTTACGGTGCAAAAACGCCAATTATCGATGCTGTTTATGCTGTTTTGTACGAAGGCAAAGACGCGAAAACGGTTTTCAAGAAATTGACGGAGTCTTTGGATTAGATCAAGTAAGTATTAAGAACGAAGTATTAAGAACGAAGTATTAAGAACGAAGTATTAAGTATTAAGAACGCACTTTATATAAATAAAAAGAGTCAAGACAATTAATATTCTTGACTCTTTTTTTTCGCGACAAACTCAAGTCTTAATACTTAATTCTTTTGTCTTAATTCTTTTGTCTTAATTCTATTTTCTTTACTTCACCATAATCCCTTCAACAAACAAAATCGGCACTTCTTCCGTTTTGTTTTCGTCAAGCGAATTGGCTTTAAAAATAAACTTCTTATCATACAAAGTATTTCCGATGAAGAAAGTCACCATAAACTCATTATTAAGCGCCAAAAGGCTTTTTTCAACCAATTCTATCTTTACAACAGAAACCGAAGGAACTTCAACAAAAGCATGACGCAGGATTGAAGTTTTTTTCATTTCGCCATCAATCGTTCCAAACGCTTTTGAAACCACCATTACGCTGTCTAAGTTAAAATCGCTGTCATTAACTAAATAAGCGTACCACACTTTTTCCATAAAATCGTCACTCCATTCCTGCACAGCCGCAAGAAATACGTTTTCAACTTCTGGAATTATTATATCTTTTTTCATAATCTTAGTGATTAGTAAAAAGTAAATAGTGATTAGAAAGAAAGCTCTTTACTAATCACTATTTACTATGTAACTTTTTTTTAAATATTTGATTTAAACTGCTCTAAGAAACGAACATCGTTTTCATAAAACATTCTGATATCGCCAATTTGGTATAAAAGCATTGCAATACGCTCTACTCCCATTCCGAAAGCGAATCCGTTGTATTCATCTGGATTGATATCGCAATTTTTAAGAACATTAGGATCTACCATGCCGCAACCTCCAATTTCCAGCCAGCCAGTTCCTTTTGTAATTCTATAATCCGTTTCTGTTTTTAATCCCCAATAAATATCAATCTCAGCACTTGGTTCTGTAAATGGGAAATAAGATGGACGAAGACGAATCTTAGATTTTCCGAACATTTCTTTTGTAAAATAAAGCAATGTTTGTTTTAAATCGGCGAAGGAAACATCTTTGTCAATGTATAATCCTTCCACTTGATGGAAAATACAGTGCGAACGAGAAGAAATCGCTTCATTACGGAAAACACGTCCCGGAGAAATCGTACGAATTGGCGGTTTGTGATTTTCCATATAACGCACCTGAACTGATGATGTATGCGTACGCAACAACACGTCAGGATTCGTTTGAATGAAAAATGTATCCTGCATATCACGCGCCGGATGATATTCTGGCAAATTCAATGCAGTAAAGTTATGCCAATCGTCTTCAATTTCTGGACCTTCAGAAACATTGAATCCGATATTAGCAAAAATATCTATAATCTGATTTTTAACAATCGAAATTGGGTGACGAGATCCCACAATTACTGGCTCTGCAGCGCGAGTCAAATCACCAAAAGCACCTTTAACCTCTTCTTTGCTTTCAAGCTCTTCCTGAATAACTCTAACTTTTTCTTCAGCAACAGCTTTTAAAGTATTGATTACTTGCCCAAAATCCTTTTTCTGGTCGTTTGGAATATTTTTAAATTCAGTAAAAAGTTCTTTTAATAACCCCTTACTTCCTAAATATTTAATTCGGAATTGTTCTAAAGATTCTTTGTTTTTGTCATTAAAGGCTTTGGCTTCCTCTATGTGTTGTTTTATCTTATCTATCATTTTCCTTCAATAATTGAGAATACAAATTTAGCATTTTTAGTTTAAAGTGTGCAGTCACGCTAGTAGTTTTCGATTTTCTGCTAAATAATTCCATAAACTGCAATTAAAACTTCAAATAATGCTATTCAATCAGCTTTCTTTCTAAAAAATAACTTACAATTGCTTCTTTCATCAACACAGATTGCTCTCCCGCTTTTAACGGTGGTAGTTGTTCTTTTACTTTGTAATGAGGCCATCCTTCTTCGTCAAAATATTCGAATTCGTAAAATCCGTATGGCTCTAACAATCGGCAGATTGCAATATGCATTAAGTTCAGTTTTTCGTCTTTTTTGTATTGTCGGTGCACTTTTCCATATTCCTGAACTCCAATAAGGTAAATTATGGCATCTAAATCCAAATCTTCGCCTTGCGAAAATTGATTTGAAAGTATATCTACGAGCTTTTCCCATCGCTCTTTTAGTTGTGTATCTCTGGACATTTTAATTTATGATTTTAGATTTTAGATTTTAGATTGCTGATTTAAAAATCTAAAATTAGAGTTGCAAAGATACGTACTTCAAAATCAATGCGCTTAAAAAATGAGTTCTCAAAACATAAAAAACCTTTGAGCCTTTGCAACTATGTCACTTTGAACCTTGAAAAAAGATATATCTTTGCGCCTCATTTAACACAAAACCAAAACATGAGTTTTTTTGATATTATTGTTGGCGCGCTTTTAGGATATAGTTTGTATAAAGGAATTAAAAACGGACTTTTTGTAGAAGTTGCTTCTTTTGTTTCTTTGTTATTGGGAATTTATCTGGCGATTAAATTTTCGTCGTTTATGACGGGAATGATATCAAAACATGTTTCTTGGAATCCCACAAATATTCAGATTACGGCTTTTATTCTGACTTTTATTCTAGTTGTAATTGGTGTTTATTTTTTAGCTAAAATCTTGACCGGAATCGCTGATTTTGCGATGTTGGGTTGGATGAATAAACTTGGTGGCGGTTTTTTCAGAGTTTTAAAAACCATTTTGATCTTGAGCATTTTTATTGCTTTGTTCGAAAAAATAAACTTCAACAATACTTTCGCAAAACAAGAAACTTTAGACAAATCGATTTTCTACAATCCAGTAAAAAAAGTTGCGGCTTTTGTATATCCGTCGATTGAAAAATGGTACGATTCTTTCAAAAAAGATCAAGCAAAAAAGCCTGAAAATTCAGAAACTGAAAAAGAATAATATCGTTGTCAGGCTGAGCGAAGTTGAAGCCTCTTAACATAGATAGAGCCTTCGACTACGCTCAGGATGACAATCGTTTTCAAAACAACATTTTTAATTACCAGTTTATTTGTTTGCTTTCACCCTTTTTCAAAACAATTTCTTGTTTTTTATCTCCAAAAATCAAAGTTGTTTTTCCTCCAATTTTAGAAGAAACTATTAGTTTTTGAATGATTTTATTGCTCCAAGTCATTTCGATTTCAAATCCTCCTCTTGCGCAAATTCCTTTTACAGAGCCTTCTTCCCAAGCATCTGGCAAAGCAGGAAGCAAACGAATTTCATTTTCATCAGATTGAACTAACATTTCGGCAACTGCAGCTGTACCACCAAAATTTCCGTCAATTTGAAATGGCGGATGCGCATCGAATAAATTAGGATATGTTCCTCCTCCTCTTCTTGGTTTCTCATTTTTCTTTTTGTCTGGATCAACGTAGCGCAATAATTCGCGATACATTTTATACGCACGATTTCCGTCCCAAAGTCTTGCCCAAAGATTGATTCTCCAGCCTTTTGACCAACCTGTTGTTTCGTCACCTTTTATTTCCAGTGTTTTTCTTGAAGCTTCGGCTAAATCTGGTGTTTTTAATGGCGTAATATGATTTCCTGGAAAAAGTCCGAATAAATGCGATTGATGACGGTGTTTTGGTTCGTTGTCATCCCAATCAAAATACCATTCTTGAAGATTTCCTTTTTTCCCAATTTGATAGGGATGAAATTTCTCAAGCGCTTTTTCTAATTTTTCTCTAAAAGCAGCATCTGTATTCAACACTTTTGAAGCTTTTATGGTTTTGTCAAAACATTCACGAATCATGGCCAAATCGGCAGTTCCTCCATATAAAGTAGCACCGACAAAACCATCTGCCAATTTATATTGATTTTCGGGCGAAGTGGATGGCGATGTTATTAAATTTCCGTTTTTATCGGTTACCAGCCAGCCCAAGCAAAATTCTGCCGCGCCTTTCATCAAAGGATAGCCTTCTTTTTTTAAATAATCTTTGTCTTGCGTAAATGTATAATGCTCCCAAATATGCGTACTCAGCCAAGCGCCCGCAATTGGCCAGCATGCCCACATTGGTTCTTCTTTTCCAAATTGCCCAACCGGATTGGTCATTGCCCAAATATCTGAGTTATGAGCAGCCGCCCAGCCTTGATTTATTCCATAAAAAGTCTTTGCCGTCACTTTTCCGGTTACCGAAAGATTTTTTATAAAACTTAAAAGAGGCAAATGCATTTCTGAAAGATTGGTGTTTTCGGCCAACCAATAGTTTTCCTCCAAATTGATATTCATCGTATAATTACTACTCCAAGGCGGATTCAGATACGGATTCCAAAGTCCTTGAAGATTTGCCGGAACGCCAATTGTTCGAGAAGAACTGATCAATAAATAACGCCCAAAATTGAAATACAGAATTTCTAGATTTTTATCTTCTTTCCCATCAGCGTAGCGCAATAAACGTTCGTCTGTTGGCAAATCTGGCGCTGTTGTTTTTCCAAGATCTAAATCGACACGATTGAAGAATTTTTGATAATCGCCAATATGAGATTCCTTTAATTTGTCGAATGATTTTGCATACGCTTTATTCAAATTTTGCAATGCATTTGTAATATCGTCTAAACCTTCGGTTGCCGGATTTTTGTCAAAACCATTAAAACTAGTTGCAACAGAAACAAAAATAATAGCTTCTGTAGCATCTTTTAAAGTCAAAGCTTCTCTGGAACTTGTAATTTTTCCGTCTGTTTTTTTGATTTGGACCAAAGTCGTAAATTTTGTTCCTCTTTCTTTTATGTTTAGATATTTTGGCAAAACAGTATATCCCTTATTTTCGTGAATTGGCGCAGCACCTGTCATTACCAAAATATTGCCTTTCGCTTCAACATTTGATTGCAAAAGGCTTTTTAAATTAACATCAAAATTCAAAGCGCCTTTTTGATCGGCCGTTAATTTGATGATCATAATTTGGTCTGGCGATGAGACAAAATATTCACGTGTATATTTTATGCCGGCCATTTCGTAGCTAACTTTTGAAATTGCATTAGAAAGATCGAGTTCACGATGGTAATTTACTGCTTTTCCTTTTTCTGAATTATTGATTTCTAAAGTTCCTAAAGGCGCATACGATTCAGAGTTTTTACCTTGAACTTTTTTATTTAATTCTTCTGCGAGTTTATAGTTTTCATTTTTTAAAGCTTCGCGAATTGCCGGTATGTTTTTATAAGCTTCTGGACTCATATTGGCATTTACAGGTTCGCCTGACCAAAGTGTAATGTCATTCAAATCAATTTTATCTGAATTTGCGCCACCATAAATTGTCGCACCCATTTTTCCGTTTCCTAAAACCAAACTTTCTTCAAAAAATTCGGCGGGTTGATTATACCATAAAACATGTTTCGATTGTGCCGAAATATTTATCCCGTAAAACATGAGAAGTAAAATGAAAACTATTTTTTTTATGAAGTCTGAATTCATGATTCGCATTTTGGTTTTAAGTGTAGTTTATACAATATTAATCATTCCTGAGGAATTATCATTTGTATTTATAGACATTTTATGCGCGTGAGGGATAGGTGCTGTCCGCCGCGGCGGAGCGGATAGCCCGACGCTATTTACGAAAGGCGCGCAATAAGCGGTTTGTTAAATAGCGCCTTTTGTAAATAGGGTCACGCCCAAATATTATTTACTCACTTTATATATTTCGTTTGCCGAAATCAGTTCCCAATTATCAGTTCTAAATGGTGATGCTGGGAATTTTTCTTTATTGAAAAGATTGATCTGTGAGTCGTCGTCGGCCCAGCCGTAATGAACTGCAACTGGATTTTGAACTTGATCGCTTGAAACCATTATTTTATTGTCTTTGATAGTCGCTTTTGCGGAATGAAAAACCTTATCAGCGCCGGCAATTTCGAAACCTTTTAATTCATCGTTATTTGGCGTTGATAATCCGCTACCGATGTTATCAAAAGTCAAGATGATTTGGTTGCCTTTTATTTCCTTAGATTTATAAGTTGGTCCGCTAAAAACTTGTTTTTTGCCATAAACATTATTCAATGCTATTGCTGCCAAACGCAAACCAACATCTTGTTTATTTGTTGGGTGAATGTCTTTTGCATTTCCGATATCTGTAGTTACAGCCATTCCTGTATTTTTCAGTTTTAAGGTTTCAGATTGTGCTTCGCGAAGTTCTGCCCAACGACTTCCTTTTTTGCTGTTTCCTCCATATTCATCAAAAGTTGATAATTGAACGAAATAAAAAGGAAAATCGCCTTGTTTGAATTTTGCTCGCCAATCAGTAATCATTAATGGAAATGCTTTTTTGTATTGCTTTGCTCGCCAAACATTGGTTTCTCCTTGATACCATAAAACTCCTTCGATCGCATAAGGAACCAGCGGATTTACCATTGCGTTGTACAATAATGATGGATAGCTATTTGGAGATAAAGCCGTTTTTACTGCGATAACTCTAAATTTCCATTTTCCGTCAAGCGGAATAACTTTGCTACCAATAATCAATTTTAAATCTTCAGATTCTCCGTAGATGCCTCCGCCTCCTCCGTTATCGACAATTCTCACGGCAATAACATTTTTTCCTTCTTTTAAAACATTTTCGGGTATTTGATAAATACGTCTAGCATCATATTGGAAATTTTTTCCAACTTCAATTCCGTTTACATAAGTAACATCTTCGTCGTCGATTTTTGCCAAACTTAATGTTGCTTTATTTTTAATATCTTCTGCCGAAAGTGTGATTGTTTTTCGCATCCAAACGATGCCGTCTAAATCGCCGAGATGCTGACTTTCCCAGATACTTGGCGTGTTTAATCCGCCCCAAGAACTATCATCAAAAGAAAGTTCTTTAAAAGTATTTTCATTTGCTGCACTTACTGGTTTTCCTTGAATTTTTTCGATTCTTTCGTTCATTCGCTTGGCATACAATTTTGAAATAGAATCTACATTCATTACCGGAACATCGGAAATCATGTTTTTAAATTCATCGCTTTTCTCAAATGCTTCACGGCTTGTCCAGGTTTCGATATTGGTTCCGCCCCAAGATGTATTTATGATTCCGATTGGGATTTTTAATTCGGCATATAATTTTCTAGCGAAATAAAATCCGACAGCGGTAAAATTACCAACTGTTTCTTTACTTGAAACTTCCCATTTTCCTGCTTTTAAATCGTCTTTTGGTTTTCCGCTAAAATCGCGCTCGACACCAAAATGGCGAATCATCGGATAATTGGCATTGTTCATTTCGTTTTCAGCATTGATGGTTTTTGCAACCTGAAATTCCATATTTGATTGTCCACTACAAATCCAAACTTCGCCAATCAAAACATTTTTAATTGTGATTTTATTTTTTCCAATTATTTCTAATTCAAAAGGTCCGCCGGCTTTTTCAGCATCTAAATTGACAGTCCATCTTCCATTTTTATCGGCTTGTGTTTTCTTGATTTGTTTGTTGAAATGAATTTCTACTTTTTCATTGGCGTCGGCAAAACCCCAAACTGGAATTGCTTTATTGCGTTGCAATACCATTCCGTCTGAAAACAAAAGAGGCATTTTGACATTGGCATTTGCAATCATGCCACAAATAAGTAAAAGAAAGACTGTGATTTTTTTCATTTTTTCTATTATAAAATTAAAACCATATAAGGAATATGAATGATTTTAAGCTAGCAATGAGGCTGAACTTAATTCACTCATATTCCTTATATGGTAAATTTACTGTTTTCTTCTTACTGAATTGTTATAGCAATCTCAGTTTTGATATCTCTAGATGAATTTCCGATTTTCAGCGTATATTTTCCTGGTTCAACTGTCCATTTTTTTGCTGAAACATCATAATAAGCTAATTCTTTTACCGGAATTTGAATTGTCACAGTTTCTGAGCCTCCAGATTTCACTAATACTTTTTTGAAACCTTTTAATTCTTTTGAAGCTCGAGCTACTTTTGAATCTGCTTTAGAAGAATATACTTGAACAACTTCTTTTCCGTCAACTTTTCCTGTGTTTTTTACTTCAGCAGAAACAGAAATGATGTCGTTTTCAGCATAAGAATTTTTATCTGTTTTAGCATTTTCGATAGCAAAACTGGTATAAGACAATCCGTAACCAAAAGGAAACAATGGCGCAATATTTTTGGTATCAAACCAACGGTATCCTATCAAAAGTCCTTCGGCATAATTAACCGCTTTTCCTCCAGGGAAACTTTTTGTCGCATGCGCAGGCGAATCCATAATATTTTTTGGCATTGTCCAAGGCAATTTTCCTGACGGATTTACTTTTCCTAAAATGACATCGGCCAAAGCATTTCCTCCTTCAGAACCATTAAACCAACTCCAAACTACCGCAGGTGATTTTTGAGTGATTTCGCCAATATCAAATGGAGCTCCGGCAACAAAAACTACTATTGTTCTCGGATTTACGGCCAAAACTTTTTTGATTAATTCTTCTTGTCCAAAAGGCAAATGCAAATCTCTTCGGTCAGAAGCTTCTGTTTCGTAATCACGGTTTGAACCTGCAAAAATTACCGCAACATCTGATTTTTTTGCTGCTTCAACTGCTTCTTGAACCTTTGCAGGATCTAATTCGTCAATTGTGACAGGACCATTTAATGTAATGTCCCCTAATTTTCCTTTACTCTTTTTGTCGTAACGTTCCAAATAACCTTCAGCGTAATTAATTTTTATAGAAGAAGGCAATCTGTTTTTTAAACCTTCAAGCGGTGTAACTTCTCTTTTTGTTTTAACTCCGGCACCAAAACCGCCAAGAGAATTTTTCTTCATTGCATTATTTCCGATAACTGCAATCGACTTAACGCCGTCTAGTTTTAATGGCAAAGCATTATTTTCGTTTTTCAGTAAAACAATATCTTCCGCTGCAATTTTGTAGGCATCTTGATAATGTGCTTCGGTAGCAATACTTCCCTTTGCACGCTCGCCTCCGCCCATTGCTTTTACTTGGAACAAAACTCTTAAAATACGTTTTACATGCAGATCAATTTCTGTTTCTGAAATTTCTCCTGCTTTTACTGCAGCAATTAATTTATCGGCCAAGAAAAATTCATTGAAGGGTTTTGGCGTTCCCATTTCGATATCCAAACCACTTTTTAGGGATTTTACAGTTGAATGAACCGCCGCCCAATCTGAAACTACAACACCTTTAAATCCCCATTCGTCGCGAAGAATTTTATTCAGCATATAATCGTTTTCACATAAGTATTCGCCTCTGAATTTATTGTAAGCACCCATTATCGCATACGATTTTGCTTCTCTTACCGAGGCTTCAAATGCCGGAAGATAAATTTCTCGCAATGTTCTTTCATCAATTTGAACATCTACAAAATCACGATTCGTTTCCTGATTGTTTGCCGCATAATGTTTTACGCACGCCATTACATCTTTTTCTTGTAAACCAACAATCAAAGGCACAGCGATTTTTTTATTCAAAAATGGGTCTTCAGACATGTATTCGTATGTTCTTCCTCCAAGCGGTGTTCTCACCATATTAATCGCTGGCGAAAGCAACATGTCTTTATCTCTAGCGCGTAGTTCTTCTCCCAAACTATTTCCGAAAGTATGCGCCATATCGGCATTCCAAGTTGCTGCTAAACCTCCGCCCGCAGGGTAATAAGTTGCAAAATCATTTGTCAATCCGGCTGGCGCCCAGCTGTCACGCGAGATTTCTTCGCGAACTCCAAGCGGGCCATCTGCCATTTTTAATTCCGGAATTCCCAAACGTTCTACAGCGCCTGTACTAAACATGCTGTTCCCGTGAAGCATTCCGATTTTTTCCTCAAGTGTCATTTGAGAAACTAATTTGTCGATTTCTGCATCGTGTTCAGAACCAATTTCTTTTCCTCTATATTCTTCGGTTTGTACATTTTCTGAAGCATTTGTTTTTGCGTCATTTTTGCAAGATGCAAAAAACACAAAAACCAATGCTGCCGACAGGTATATCATTTTGTTTTTCATAGATAGTTAGGTGTTTTTTTAGATTTAAAGATTTTGTTCCTCACACAGCTTCTCTAAATGCTGTTAATATTATGTTTGTGGTTTTTATTTGTATTAATTTACTACGATTACAATAATTAAAGTTTTTTAAATCTTACTGCTCCACCGCCAGCACCGCCAAGTTTCAATTGCAATTTATCTGAAGATTTTACTGTTTTCTTAGTAATCGCAACTGCTTCTGGATTATGTGTCTGATCTGTTCCTTCGGCATCAACATAAATTTGTGCTTCATAAGTCGCATTTGGATCTAAGAATGATAGTGAAACTTCTACATTTCTAGGTTTTTCATTTGTTAAAGTTCCTAAATACCAGTCGGCACTGTTTCTATCTTTTCTTGCGGTTGTGATGTATTCGCCAATTTTTCCTTCTAAGATTTTTGTGTCTTCCCAATCTGTCGGCACATCTTTTAAGAATTGTAATGCTGGTTTTCCTTCATAATTTTCTGGAAGATCGGCCAACATTTGAATTGGAGAATAAATCGTTACATACAATGCCAATTGCTGCCCGACTGTTCCCTGAATTCTTTTTCCCGGATAACCTTGTTTTACCTCAACATCAAAAATTCCAGGCGTGAAATCCATTGGTCCAGAAAGTAATCTTGTAAACGGAATAATCGTTAAATGATTGGGCGGATTTCCTTCGCTCCATGCATTATATTCCTGTCCGCGCGCTGCTTCTCTTGAAACCATGTTTGGATATGTTCTTCGTTCGCCCGTATCTTTTATTGATTCGTGGTATAAAACGGCTAAATCATATTGCGCCGCTTTTTCTAAAATGTATCTGAAATAATTTACTCCAAACTGCCCAAAATGCATTTGTTTCATATTCAATTTAGAACCTACGTGACCAATTTTCACCGTATGAATTCCGAGTTTTTTATATAATTCAAAACCGTCATCAACTTGTTTTAAATAATTAATTAAGTTGGAACCTGTTTCGTGATAACCAATTAATTCAATGTTGTTTTTCTTTCCATATTCTACTACTTTTTCTAAGTCGAAATTGTCAGCCGTTTTAGTGAAACTGAACTTATGCATGCGGTTTTCATACCAGCCCGGCGTCCAGCCTTTGTTCCATCCTTCGATCAATAAATGATGAAAATCTTCTTTGGCAGTAAAATCAATATATTCTTCGGCATGTTTGGTTGTTGCGCCTTGTTTATCGCTTTCCCAAAAAGTATATTTTCCAATGTGCATTCCCCACCAAATTCCTAAATATTTATAGGGTTTGAAATAGCTGTTTGTATTCTTTAATTTGTTTGGTTCGTTTAGGTTTAAAACCAAATAAGAAGTAATCAATTCTCCCGGATTTTCTCCAATTTGAATGGTTCTCCAAGAAGAAGTAAACGAATCTTTTACACGAACTTTTACACCATCAGCCCAAGGCACCAAATCCGATTTTAATTCTGTTCCTTTATTATTTACTAAAGTCATGCTAGCGAAATCAACCAAATTTGCTTCGTGAAAACTCAAAGCTAATCCGCTTTTGCTTTCGATTGTTAGCGGAGTCAAAACGGTATCTAGAGTACTTACGGGCGCATCTTTAAAAAGATATTCGTCGCGGTTTTCTCGGTTTGCCGGAATCCACCACGCTTTTCCGTCTTCTTTTAAGTTGAAAGTTGTTTTTTCATCCATAATAAAAATACTGTCTTTCACATTTTGTTTTGGATAAACATATCTAAAAGCCACTCCATCATCGAAAGCACGAAACTGAATTTGTAGTTTTCTTTTGTTTCCTGTTTTTTGTTGCAAATCGACTACCAATTGATTGTAGTGATTTCTGATGTTTTTCTTTTCTCCCCAAACCTGTTCCCAAGTTTCGTCAAAAGTTGAAGTTTTAGTTCCTTTAATTTCGAAATTTGAACTTAGGTTTTCATTTCCTTTTAAGACAAATCCCATATCTGATGAAGAAATCACTTCGGTCTTCCCATGAGAAACGGCATATTTCGGAGCATTTTGTACCAACTCAAATTTGATTTTATTCAATCCATTTGGTGATGCCAATTCGTAAGCGTCTTTCTTTTTCTGACTGTATCCAATCGAAACTGAAAGCAATAAAGCGGGAAGAATTAGGTGTTTTTTCATGATATTTTTTTGTTTTTTAATAAATCGGACGAATTAGGCTTCCGCCCGATTTAAAACTCAATAAAAACTTATTTTTAATATTCGTTACTTGTCATACTTTATTCGGCAGTAATTACAATTGTTGCAGATTTTAATCCGTTTGCTTTAGCGGTTAATTCCAATCTTCCAGATTTAGTATCTGATTGAACGATCACTAAACATTTTCCGTTAAGAGCAGTATGTTTCGAACCTTTGTACGATTCATGACTTACGGGATCTCCACTGCAAACGCCAACTATTTTTCCGTTTCCTTTTAATAAAAAGTTGATTTCGTTGTTTGCATTTGGAGCCAATGTTCCGTTGGCATCCAAAATATCTACGGTTACAAATGACAAATCATTTCCATCAGCTTTGATGGTACTTCTGTCTGCAGTCAATTTTAGATTTGAAGGATTTCCAGCAGTTTTGATTTCTTTTTCTAAAACCACTTTTCCATCTTTACGAGAAACCGCTTTTAAAGTTCCTGCTTGATAAGGAATTCTCCACATTACGTGCAAGTCATCGCCTTTTTTGCTTCTTTTTCCAACTGATTTTCCGTTTACAAAAAGTTCAACCTCATCGGCTTTATTATAATATGCCCAAACATCAACCGTTTGTCCCGCTTTCCAGTTCCAATGCGGGAAAATATGCAACACCGTTTTTTCTGTCCATTCACTTTGGTACATATAATAAACGTCTTTCGGGAAACCGGCCAAATCCACAATTCCGAAATACGAACTTACCGATGGCCATTCATAAGGAGTTGGTTCTCCGATATAATCGAAACCAGTCCAAATGTACATTCCCGAAAGATAATCGTGTTTTTTAATGACTTTCCAAGTCGCTTCGTGCGTAGAACCCCAAGGCGCCTGAACTTGATCATAAGCCGAAACGGTGTTTCCTGGATTTCCATCTGTAAATTTAAGATCCCAACGAACTGGCCATTTTTTTACAACATCAGAAACATTGTCATAATAACCTCGTGTTTCTAATCCAGAAGTTGTTTCAGTTGCTATAAAAGGTGTTTTTGGAAAATTTTCTTTGTGATGTTCATAGGTTTGATGCGCATAATTGTATCCAATCAAATCCAAAACTCCAGATGCCGCAATTGGGTTAATTTGAACATTCTTTTTTTCGAATTGCAAAGTAACTTCATCGATATTCATATTAACCGGCGGATTCATCGCTGCAGTAAGCGGACGAGTTTTATCATAATCGCGGACGATTCCAGCCAATTCTTTTGCAATTTGTACTCCGGTTTCACTCCATTGATCTGGAATTTCATTTCCAATACTCCAAATAAAAACACTCGCATGATTGCGATCGCGAAGCAATTGGTCGATCAAGTCTTTTTTATGCCATTTCTCCCAGTCGTTTGCGTAGTCATATTTCGTTTTATTTGTTTTCCACATGTCAAAAGCTTCATCCATGACAATGAAACCCATTTTATCGCAAAGATCTAAGAGTTCTGGAGCGGGTGGATTATGAGAAGTTCTAATTCCATTTACACCCATTTCTTTCAGGATTTCCAATTGACGTTCGATTGCGCGAGTATTGATGGCAGAACCTAAAGGCCCCAAATCATGATGCATGCAAACTCCTTTTATTTTGACTTGTTTTCCGTTTAAAAGGAAACCTTTGTTCAAATCGAATTTAAATTCTCTGATTCCGAAAGCGGTTTTATATTGATCAACAACTTTACCATCAACAATAATTTCTGTAACTGCGGTATACAATTCCGGTTTTTCTATTGACCATAAAATTGGCGAATCAACTTGTGCTTTTACATTTAAAATTGTTCCTCTTTTTGAAGTAAGAGTCATATCTATAATATCAGCTGACCCTACCTTTTTATCATCTTTATAAATAGTAGTTTCTAGTGTGAACTTCTTTGATTTTGAATAGTCATTCTGAATTCGAGTTTCAATATTTATTGAAGCATTTTGAGCTGTAACTTTTGGAGTAGTAATATAAGTTCCCCAATTTTCAACATGAAGTTTATCTGTCGTTTCTAGCCAGACATTTCTAAAAATTCCTGAACCCGAATACCAGCGTGAATTAGGTTGTTTTGAATTGTCAACCTTTACAATAATTTCGTTTTCTTTTTCGCCATAATTTAAATACTGAGAAATTTGATATTGAAAACTAATATAGCCATTCGGGCGTTTTCCTAAATAATGTCCGTTTATCCAAACTTCGCTGTTTTTGTAAACGCCATCAAAAATGATAGAAGTTATTTTTGTACTGTCTGCAGCAGCAACTTTAAATGTTTTTTTGTACCAACCTAAACCACCGTTCAAAGAACCTCCGCCATATCCGGCCGGACTTTTTTCATCAAATTTCCCTTCGATGCTCCAATCGTGAGGAACATTTAAAGTTCTCCATTTTGTTGTGGTTCCAATGGTATCTTTATCAACAATGCTGTCATTGAGATGAAAACTCCAATCAGAATTAAAAGAAACTTTTCGGTTGCTGAAAGCCTCGTCGTTTTTCTTGCATGAACTGAATAATGTAATTACTGCCAACATTAATAATGTCAGGCTACTGCTTAGATATTTTCTTTCATTCTTCATTTTGATATGATTTAGATTTTTGAAAAACAAATATAAACATACCAATAAGTCACTGTAACAATCACCTACCGGTTAGTTTCATATTCAAGCAATAGGGCTTTGGTTTCTAGCGAAAAAACAATTAGACAAGCCCTCAACCTGCATGTTTTTATATCTCACAAAAGCCAAAGGCAATGATGTAGAAGTAATTTTCAGCAACTCCTCATTGATGACCTGAATTTTATGCACTTTTTACCAATCAATTTCCATAAAAACAAAGCACTTTTGAAATTCAAAATCAAAATCAATTTATCTTATGGTAAATTTGACTACAAGTGTAAAACTTTTTTATACATTAGCAAAATATTAAGCCTATTTTTTTACATTTCTCATTTATATTAATACGATACTAACAATTTAACAATCAATTAATTTAAAAACGAAATATTAAACAACAAAACCCTAAAGTATGAAATTAATGGTAGTGAAAAACAACATTAGGTTTCGCATTGAGCTGCAAAATTGTATAAATTTGACCTTGAGATTTATAATAGACTCACTTGAAAAGAATTTAATTTCGAATTTTAACTTGTTAATGCAAAAAAATTACGCAAATGGATAACGGCACTGCTGTAGATGGCATTACAATTGACTGTGTAATTTTCGGATTTAATAAAGCAAATCTGGAAATTCTTTTAGTGCAGCATGCCGAAGGAGAAAGCGTTGGAAAATGGGGTTTGCTGGGCGGTTATCTTAAAAAAGAGGAAAGTGCAGATGAAGCTGCACAGCGAATTGTTTATGAACTCACAACCCTAGACAACATTTACTTAGAACAACTGAAGGCTTTTACAGATCCGAAACGTGTCAGCGAAAGACGCGTTGTTACTATTGGTTATTATACTTTAGTAAATCGCGAAGACTATAATATCAAAGCAAGTCAAAAGGTTATTGAAGCAAAATGGTATAAAATCAATGAAATTCCAGATTTGATTTTTGATCATAATGAGATTCTGAATTTTAGTTTGATGCAGTTGCGAAACCGTGTACGTCAGGCGCCTATTGGTTTTAATCTTTTGCCTGAAAAATTCACTTTGCTGCAATTAATGCATCTTTATGAAGAAATTCTTGGAATTGAATTGGACAAATCAAATTTCAGAAGAAAAATTCTGCACATGAAACTCCTTGTAGCTCTTGATGAGAAACAACAGGATGTTTCGCATCGCGCCGCAAAACTCTATAAATTTGACGCTGCTATTTACAAAAAACTGACCGAAAAAGGATTTAATTTTGAATTTTAAGGTTTCTTTTGAATTTGAGTAGTCAACTATCGCACAACTCCATTTCAGAATCCAAAACTTTGCGCTATCTTTGCGCCTTAATAACATACACTAAAGCAATTGTTGCAGTGTAATTTATATCCAAAAAAAGACTTAAACTCGATTAGAGAACTGATATATACAAATGAAGAAGATACGTAATTTTTGCATTATTGCACACATTGACCATGGTAAAAGTACATTAGCAGACCGTTTACTAAGTGCTACACAAACCGTTACAGCCCGTGAAGAAAAAGCGCAATTGCTTGACAACATGGACTTGGAGCGCGAGCGTGGAATTACCATTAAGAGTCATGCCATTCAGATGGAATACAAATACAAAGGTGAAGAATATATCTTGAACTTAATTGACACTCCGGGTCACGTTGACTTTTCATATGAAGTTTCACGATCTATTGCTGCCTGTGAAGGTGCGCTTTTGATTGTAGATGCTGCGCAAAGTATCCAGGCACAAACGATTTCAAACTTATATTTAGCTCTTGAAAACGATTTGGAAATTATTCCGGTTTTGAACAAAGTCGATTTGCCAAGTGCTAATCCAGAAGAAGTTAGCGATGATATTATCGATTTATTGGGATGTAAATTAGAAGATATTATTCATGCTTCTGGAAAAACGGGTTTTGGTGTTGAAAATATTTTGGCTGCCATTATCGAAAAAATTCCTGCTCCAAAAGGAGATCCAGAAGAACCATTGCAAGCTTTAATTTTTGACTCTGTTTACAACCCGTTTCGCGGAATTGAAGTAATCTTTAGAGTTGTAAATGGTGAAATCAAAAAAGGCCAGAAAATTAAATTCATGGCTACAGACAACGAATATTTTGCTGACGAAATTGGAACTTTAAAACTTAATCAGGTTCCTAAAAATGTAGTTTCGGCAGGAGATGTTGGATATTTGATTTCTGGAATTAAAGAAGCTCGCGAAGTAAAAGTTGGTGATACGATTACAGATGCAAAAGTTCCGACAACGAATATGGTTGCTGGTTTTGAGGATGTAAAACCAATGGTATTTGCCGGAATTTATCCTGTGGATACTGAAGATTACGAAGATTTACGTTCTTCAATGGAAAAATTACAATTGAATGACGCTTCATTAGTTTTTACTCCTGAAAGTTCTGCGGCATTAGGATTTGGTTTCCGTTGTGGATTCTTAGGAATGCTTCACATGGAAATCATCCAGGAGCGTTTAGAGCGCGAGTTCGACATGACTGTAATTACAACAGTTCCTAACGTTTCGTACTTGGCTTACACCAAAAAACATCCAGAAACGCCAATCGTTGTAAACAACCCATCAGATTTACCAGAGCCTTCAAAATTAGACCGAGTTGAAGAGCCTTTTATTAAAGCTACAATTATTACAAAAGCTGATTTCGTTGGAAACGTTATGAGTTTATGTATCGAAAAACGTGGTCTAATTACTAATCAAACTTATTTAACAACAGAAAGAGTTGAATTGAATTTTGATATGCCTTTGGCGGAAATTGTATTCGATTTCTACGATCGTTTAAAAACGGTTTCTAAAGGTTATGCTTCTTTCGACTATTCTCCAATCGGAATGAGAACTTCAAAATTAGTTAAACTTGACGTTCTTTTGAATGCTCAAACTGTTGATGCCCTTTCTGCCTTGATCCACGAAGATAACGCGTACAACATTGGTAAAAAAATGACCGAAAAATTGCGTGAATTGATTCCAAGACAGCAATTTGACATTCCGATTCAAGCGGCAATTGGAGCAAAAATTATCGCTCGTGAAACCATCAAAGCACTTCGTAAAGACGTTACCGCAAAATGTTACGGTGGAGATATTTCGCGTAAGCGTAAATTGCTGGAAAAACAGAAAAAAGGTAAAAAACGTATGCGTCAGGTAGGAAACGTTGAGATTCCGCAAGAAGCATTTATGGCTGTTTTGAAATTGAATGACTAAAGATTAGTATTAAGAATTAAGTACTAAGAATTAAGAATTAAGATATGACCCAATGACGAAAGTTGTTGGGTTTTTTGTTTATTTCCAAAACAATATTGATTATCAAACAGTTAAAATTATACATTTTTTAAGTAAGATTTATCTTATTTATTGAATAAAAAAAGACTAAATGTCTGATTTTTAACGCAGTTCATCGAACTTAAAGTTAATTTTATAGTAAAAATTGTATTTTTAATCCTACAACTTTAAAACTATAAGATTATGAAAACCAAATTTTCAATTGTTTTAGCCTTATTTACTTTTTACTTTGCAAACGCGCAGCAAGAAGATCAAGTTAATTCTGAAATGAATTCTGCAAAAGGTATCACCTTTGCTCATGGTGATATGTTTATTGAAGGTGCTTTACAAATTGCCACTGGCGGCGATCGTGATTATTATGCTTTTAATCCTAAATTTGGATATTTCCTTAATGATAAATTTGCCGTAGGCGGACAAGTTAGTTTTTCAAGTGACAAATATGAATCTACTAACACTAAAACCAATATTTTTGGAATTGGTGGATTTGCGAGATATTATGTTTTGGAACTCGATAAAAAACGTTTCAAAGCTTATGGCGAAGCAGGATTAGGTTATGGCCGAAACAAAATAGAAGACAACACTGGCTCTGATGACAGCAACAGTCTAACTGCCAACATCAATGTTGGTTTAAACTATTTTGTAACCAAAAATATCGCTGTAACTTTTGTATTGGCAAACTTACTATCATACAACAGCGTTTCTCCAGAAAATGGTCCATCTTCAAATACATTCGAATTAAACATCAACTTGTTCAATAATATTTTTGATCAGCCAAAATTTGGACTTTTGTATAGATTCTAAGTCCCAAATTAAAATATTGAAAAGCTGTCTCAATTTGGGACAGCTTTTTTATTCCTTTAAATATTTAACCTTTGTAACTTTGAGCCTCTGAACCTAAAAAAGAAAAAATGCTCGACGAAACTCCAAAACGATTTGACCGAATTGTTGCCATTCTTATTCAATTGCAATCTAAAAAAATTGTAAAAGCACAAGAATTGGCCGACCGTTTTGACTGCAGTTTGCGAACCATTTACAGAGATATTCGAACTCTTGAAGCTTCTGGAGTTCCTATTTACAGTGAAGCTGGAGTGGGTTATGCTTTGATGGACGGCTACAGATTGCCTCCTGTGATGTTCACGCGTGAAGAAGTCAGCAGTTTTATTGCTGCAGAAAAATTAATGCAAAAGTTTACTGATCCGTCTCTTGGAAGTCATCACGCTTCGGCGATGTATAAATTAAAATCGGTTTTGAGAAGTACGGATAAAGATTATCTTTCGAATATTGAATCGAGGGTTGTGATGCAAACTGCTGAACCAATGTTTAATAATAATTCTCCAAATACTTTAGCTGTTCTTTTTGAAGGTATAGCTGAGAAAAAACAAATTCTCCTTACGTATAAAACCTTTGAAAAAGACGAAACTACGCAACGAAATTTAGAACCCGTTGGTGTATTTCATGATAATAATAATTGGTATTTTCTCGGGTATTGTCATTTACGACAAGATTACCGCCAATTCAGAACCGATCGTATTCAGGAAATTAAAAAGACAGAACTTGACTTTACGATAGAGCACGATGCTTTGGAAACTTATTTGACCAAAACAGAAAATTGTCCAACAACAAAAGTGAGAATATTAGTCGATAAAAAAATTGCAAGATATTTGGCAACAGAACGCAAATATCATGGCTTCGTTTCAGAAAAAGAAATAGGCAATCAAATCGAAATGACCTTTATGTCTCGAAGTGTCGAAGAAGGTTTTCCTCGCTGGTTTTTGATGTTTGGCGATTATGCCACAATCCTAGAGCCTGAAAGGCTAAAAACTAGAACTTTAGAATTGTTAGAAGTCAACAGGCAAAGGCTTTTATAGAAAAAAAAACTCCTAAAGAAACCAAGTTGCATTAGGAGTTTTTTATTTTTATTTCTGATTTTTTACAACATTGTAAAAATTGTAATCGGTGTTTGAAGCATCTGTAATGCCTATATTTCTGCCCATCGTTACAATTTGTCCGCGATGATACGTTCCGTGATTGATGACCTGAAGCAAATAATCTGCAATTGGCAATTCACATTCAAACCACGGATTACTGATTTTAATTTCTTTACCCAAATCTTCTTCTGACAATGAATGGATAAAATGCTTCAATTTTGCAGATGAATTCAATAAACCTGAAAAGATTTCGTCTTTAGACAATTCATTTTCCGTCTTTTTCTGATGCATATCAGTTTCAGAAATTACAGAAAACCAATATTCTTCTGTTGACCAAATATGATCAAGTGTTTTTACAATAGTCGAAAAACTCGAAGGTACTTCTGCATATAGCAATTCATCAGATTTCGGCGAAAGCCAGTTCACAAATTGCTGATTTACCCATAAATTATAGTCTGCATAATTTGACATTATTTTTTTCAAACTCATAGCCGTTAATTTTAGATTTTGAATAAAGTTACAACGAATTGCTAATTATCTTTCCCAAAAAAATGGTGGTTCAATATTTAAAGCTCTCAAATACACATAAGCTTGACCGCGGTGATGCACTTCATTATCAATAAAATACAAAATATTTTGAATAATCGGAAATTCATATTGCCCAAAAAGATTAAAGTTTTCGCTAAAATCTTCAATTGATAATTGTTCCCAATATTTGTTGATTTCTTCAGTTGCTTCATCCCATTTTTCAAGATATTGTGCTTTAAAAATCAATTTTTCTCCCCCTTCTTCATTATAAGGCTCACTTGTTCTGTTTACGATTCCTTTTAGTGCCGGAACTGCGATTGCCAAAAGTTCATCGACTAATTTTGAAAAAGGGCGCATACCACCAATCGAAAACTCAAAGAAATCTTTCTCTGGAAAAAGTTCAATCAAACGACGCGTTAAGGCGCGGTGCCCTTGCCAGTGTTTCAACAAATCTTCTGAAGTAATTACTTGTGCTTCTAATGTTTTCATGATTTTAAAGTTTTAAATTTTTAATACTTCAAAAGTAAAATGGGCTGGTGACAACAGTTTGTCAGCAGGAAAAAATAATTTTAAAATATTTTTTGCTGTAGTAAAAACGCACCACCATAGAGATACTGTGCTAATTTATTTTTTTTGAATTGCCTCCAGCTTTAGCTGGGGGAAAATGATTATCAAAAAAGGCTTTAACCAGAATTTTAATGTTCGGCTAAAGCCTTTTTACATTCACATTAAGATGACCTCCAGCTAAAGCAGGAGGCAATTGATTTTTAAGACATACAGTATAATTCTGCTAGAAAAAAACTTAGTCCCGAAGCCTCGGGATAGTATCTTAGAATCTTTAAAAAAAACCTTTGTATCTTTGCACCTAAATAACTTTGGAACTTTAAAAAATGATTGAAGATAAAAATCCGCAACGTACCAGTATAGCGCAATTAGGCGAGTTTGGACTAATTGACCATTTAACGCGAAATTTTGATATTACTCAAGAATCGACTTTAAAAAGTATTGGTGACGATGCAGCAGTTTTAGATTTTAAGGACAAAAAAACAGTTGTTTCTACAGATTTATTGATCGAAGGCGTTCATTTTGATTTGGCTTATATGCCTTTAAAACATTTGGGCTACAAATCGGTGGTTGTAAATCTTTCTGATATTTGCGCAATGAATGCGAAGCCAACACAAATTACGGTTTCTGTTGCTGTTTCAAATCGTTTTCCGTTAGAAGCCTTAGAAGAATTATTCGACGGAATAACGCGCGCTGCGAAAGAATATAAAGTAGATGTTATAGGCGGCGACACTACCTCATCTCAAAAAGGATTAATTATCAGCATTACCGCAATTGGTGAAGCCGATGAAAACGAAATTGCTTATAGAAACGGAGCCAAACAAACCGATTTATTAGTTGTAACCGGAGATATTGGTGCGGCCTATATGGGATTGCAGGTTTTGGAACGTGAAAAACAGGTTTTCCAGGTAAATCCAAACAGCCAACCTGATTTAGATCCTTATACCTATTTGGTCGAAAGACAATTGAAGCCAGAAGCCAGAACAGATGTTCGTACACTTTTGCACGCGTTGGAAATCAAACCAACTTCGATGATTGATATTTCTGACGGATTATCATCTGAAATTATTCATATCTGCAAACAATCAAAAGTGGGCTGTAATTTATACGAAGACAAACTGCCTTTGGATCCTCAGTTTATTTCGACTTGTGAAGAATTCAATATTGACAGCACAACAGTGGCTATCAATGGTGGAGAAGATTATGAACTTTTGTTTACAATTGACATTAATGACTTTGACAAAATAAAAGGAAATCCGAATTTTTCAATTATCGGCCATATGACAGAAGAAAACGAAGGCATACACCTTGTAACGCGTGCAAACAGAAAAATTGCTTTAAAAGCACGCGGATGGGATGCTTTAAGCGAATAATTTTTAAAAATCTCAAATAAAAAATTCCAAATTCCAACTGTTAGCTCAGTTATTGGAATTTGGAATTTATATTTATTGGAATTTATATTTTAAAATAGCCCTTTGCTTTTAGCTTCTCTCACAAGTTCTTCATCAGAGCCGCTTCTGATTTTAAGCAATTCTTTTAAATTAAGTTTTCGTTTTTCAATTGCTGCAAAAGAAATTGGTATATAATGCGACATTTCTTCTGTTCGTGTTCCTTTTGATAAATGAAACAAAATCTGCTTATCAAATTCATCAATTTCAATTGAGTTATGAGGCGACTGATTCAGCATCTTAACTACTGACTGGCTATAATATTTTTCGTTTTTCATTACTTTATCAAAAGCAAAAAGAAGCTCATCAAAAGTCAAATCGTTTTTGATAATAAGTCCGTTTGGGTTTATGGTCCTAATGATTGTCTTGATTTTCAAAAGCTCGGTGTACATGGTGAGCAAAATTATTTTGCAATGTGGCATCTTTTTTAAAATCAATATTGCCAAATCTTCACCAGAATAAAGCTCTTTCTCCTCATAGGCCGGCATACTAATATCTAAAAAAGCGATATCAAAGTTTGGAGTTACATCACGTTCGAGCAAATCATAGGCTGATTTACAGTCATAAGCCTGAGCAATATGAAAATCATATTCTTTCGGGTTATAACGCGTGATCGCATTTTTATATCCCTCAATAATAAAGGGATGATCGTCGACAATTAAAATGTTTCGCGTGATTAAGTGCGAAATTGGAGCGGTTAAATCAAATGTCATTATTATGCAGGTTAATTTTTTGATCGATTGGGACTTTCACAACGAGAAGTGTTCCTTCTCCTTTGGCAGATTTTACAGTAACGATACCCTTACATTCTGCGGCTCTATATTGAATATTATGCAATCCAATTCCATTTTTGGTTCTTTTTGTATTAAAACCTTTTCCATCATCTGCAATAGAGAGCACTAAATGATTTATTTCACTTTTAAATTCAACAACAATCTTGTCAGCATCTGCATATTTATTACAATTTTGAAGTGCCTCTTGTATAATTCTGTACAAATTAATTTTTACGGCATTACTAACAAGATCCCATTTTATATGAGAATCAAATGTCGTGATTAATTTTGAATCATACGTGTTTCTTTGATTTTCAAATAGTTTCATCAAGATTGCAACAAAATTATTAATTAATTCCGATTTTTCTCTATTTAAGTCATGCGAAATTTCACGTATGTCTTCTTCAATATGTTTTAGTTCTGTCAAATATTTTTTTCTTTTCGCCGCTGCATGCGCTTCATCGACTTTATCAAGGCTGTCCAAACTAATTCTCACTCCAAACATTCGGCCCAAAACGCCATCGTGCAATTCTTGAGCAACCTTTTTCTTTTCCTTAATTCGGGTTGATTCAATTTCATTTTGCTGCGAAATCATCAAGTTGTAAATATCTTCATTTGCAATTTGCTGTTGCTGTTTAAAAAGCAATTCTCTGTTTTTTGCCTGTTGTGTCTTATAAACATAAAAAAACAAACCAACCAAAGTACAAATACTAAAAACATAAATCAGCGTTCTGTTTTTTTCCTGAAGATTCGAGTTTTGATCTTTTATTTCATTGGTTTCATATTCAATACGAGAAAATTTTTCTCCCATTTTTCGCTCCGATTTGAGCATCTTTTCATTCAAATTAAAATATTCTTTAGAATAAACAGATGCCTTTTTGGGATCGACAATAGCAATTTGCTTGAGCGCTTCCAAAGTATTTTTTCCAATGCCTAAACTACGCGCTAAAACCAATGCTTGCTTTGAATACTGAATAGCTTTAAAAGTATCTTTTTCAAAAGCATAAAACTCTGATAAGTGAATTCTGCTTGACACTGCCGCTGATTTTAAGCCTAAACTGTCTCTAATTGCCAAAGCTCTTTCAAATTGGTCTGGAAGCCCCGTAAAATCTCTTAATTTAAATTTAGAATAGGCAAGATTATCCAATAACATTGCATACAAAACGTTTTTTTCCTGAAATAAATTTTTCTGATTTAGGCCTTTCTGAAAATATTCTTTTGCTTGCTCATAATCATTCAAATTAATGTAAACAAAACCAATATTATTCAATGACGTTGCTTCTAATTGCAATTCTGAGGGAATTGTTTTATCCTTTAAAACAGCTATAGCTTTTTTATGAAATTCCAGAGACTTGTCATATTCTTCCCTATCGTTATATAATATCCCTAAAAGATTGTAACAATCGTAAAGAAGATCATTTACGTTTTTTTGTTTTTTTAAAAGACTCAAGGCTTTAAAAACTGCAATTTCGCTTTCAAAAAAATCTCCTTCATTGTACTGAAGGCTAGCCTTACTTAAATAAGTCTGCGCTAGATTGTATTGATCATTAATCCTGATATAAATTTTTTGAGCTTTAAAAAAATTCAGGAATGCACTATCAGAAATACTTTGCGTACCATAAAAATCTCCCAAATAAGTATAAGCTTTTCCAATACTCACCGAGTCTTTTGCACTAATTGAACGTTCTAAAATCAATTTCGATATATCACGATATGATTTTAGATCTTTCATATTGTAATATCGATTGGCAACCTTAAACAAGTTGGCTCTATTTAAAGAATCGTTATTCTTATCGATTATTATAGAAAAGGCTTTTTTTGCATATTTCTGTTTCAATTCATAAGACAAATTGATATCATTTGCTAAAGACAAATAACTTTTCAAACTGTCTTCTGTCGAAACAATTGTTCTATCTAGGCTCGTTTTCTTGTTGCATCCTAATAAAATGAGAAATAAAAACAATACTATTTGTGAAGTTTTTTTCAATGTCTGTTTTTGAATTTTACCAAAAATAATAAAACTACAGACACAAAAAAAGGCTGTCCTCATTTGGCAGCCTTTTTTTGCATAAAGAAACTTGTTTATTTAGTCAAGTTTTATAGTGTTTCCTAGAGATTGTCTGTCCTGACGAAATCCTTCAGATTGGTTGTTTTTTAAATCATTAGTTGTAGTATGAAAGTCAACTTTTCTATCACGTCCTGTAGACTGTCCACCACCGATAATTGTATCTTGTTCTGTTATAGAAGTTATTGGAGCTGCGAAAGAAGTTGCAACTACTACTAAAGAAAATAATCCGAATGTTAAGGCTGTTTTTTTCATGACCTGAGGTTTTAAATGTTTTTGATTTTTTTGTCTTTGGGGCTGACCGCTCTCTGCGAATCGATGGTGTAAAATTATACCCAAGCACAAAAAAAATTGGCATGAAAAAGGGAGTTTATGGTAAATCATACCCAAATGATAGTCATTGGGCGTCAAATTAGTGTAAATATCTAATATTTAGACTTCTATATAATTTCCTGCAGTGAAATTAGCGATAATTAGATCGACATTTCCTTTGTAAGTTTTAGAAAAAGGAATCTTTTTAGGGGAGTTTTTGATGTAACAAACTGAGTTTCCGTTGTGAATGCGCGAAATGTAGTTTTGATTAATGATATAACTATTATGAATTCGCACGAATGGATGTACTAAAATACTTTCAAAATGCTTTAAGGTCTTGAATGCAGTAACCATTTCGCCTGAACTCAAATAAATATCTGTAGAATTATTATCGGCTTGAAAATAGCAAATGTCAGCTGCATTCATATAGCGATAGTCGCCATACGATTTTACACAAAGTATCAATGGCTTTTCGATAATTTTTGGCACTTCTACTTCGTTACTATTAATTTTAGCTTCGTCTGCACTAACAATTGAAATTTCTTCTTCTAAAGGCAATTTTTTAGCTTCTAAGACATTTTCTTCTAAAACAGCATTATTTGATTCAATAACCTCAGTTTTTTGTTCTTTTGGCTCAAAAAGCACTTTTTCAAGCTTCAAAAGTGTTTTTACAACATCAACATGTGTCAGAGGCTTTAAGATATAATCAAAAACGCCATACTGAATAGCATCAAAAGCCAAATCTTTTGTCGGTGTAGTAATAATAATTTTGGGAATGACGGATAAAAACCGATACAATTCGCCGATAAAAGCAAGCGACAAATTGCTTGAGCTGTTTTCTGAATCAATTTCAAGAAAAACGAAGTACGGTCTGTGTTCTAAAACCAAATTTAATCCCTGCTGATAATTCGTCGCGGAAGCTATAAAAGTCAATTCCGAAAAACCTTCTGCAACAATTCTGGTTTTCAAAACACTTTCAGCGTCATTGTCAATTATAATGTAAGAATATTTTTTCAATTTGGTTTTTGGATAATTTTAAATGAACCTCAAATTTTTGAAGTTGGATTCATTTTCTAATTTTACTGTACTATGGGCAATTAAATTTACGCAATTATTTTACGCAAATAATTCATTGTTAACACATTACACGAAAATGTTAATACATAAAGACGAAATGCAAAAAAGTTCGACGAAATGCATTTTCAAAATTAAAAAAATCCCAAATTCTACCTGAAAGTTTCCGGTGAATTTGGGATTTATATAATGTTAATTAACAAAAATTACATTTTCATCAACCAGTTTTTCATTGAAACTTCGTTTTCGATAATACCTCTTAATTCAGAAATTTTAACGCGATCTTGTTTCATTGTATCTCTATGGCGAATTGTTACCGTTTCGTCTTCCAAAGTTTGGTGATCCACTGTGATACAGAAAGGCGTTCCAAGAGCATCTTGTCTTCTGTAACGACGACCAACCGCATCTTTCTCATCATAAGCAACATTGAAATCCCATTTCAAATCTTCGATGATTTTTCTTGAAATTTCTGGCAATCCATCTTTTTTAACTAATGGAAGAACCGCTGCTTTAGTTGGCGCTAAAACTGCTGGCAATTTCAGTACCGTTCTAGTCGAACCATCTTCTAAAGCTTCTTCTTGCAATGATGTTGCAAAAACCGCCAAGAACATACGATCAAGACCTACAGACGTTTCAACTACGTATGGCACGTAGTTTTCATTTAATTCAGGATCAAAATATTGAAGTTTTCTTCCTGAGTATTCTTCGTGTGCTTTTAAGTCAAAATCGGTACGAGAGTGAATTCCTTCCAATTCTTTGAAACCAAAAGGGAAATTAAATTCAATATCAGCAGCAGCATTTGCATAGTGCGCTAATTTTTCGTGATCGTGGAAACGGTAGTTTTCTTTTCCTAATCCTAAAGACAAGTGCCAGTTTAAACGAGTTTGTTTCCAGTGTTCGTACCATTTCATTTCTTCTCCAGGACGAACAAAGAATTGCATTTCCATTTGTTCGAATTCACGCATACGGAAAATGAATTGTCTTGCTACAATTTCGTTTCTAAACGCTTTACCCGTTTGAGCAATTCCAAAAGGAACTTTCATACGACCCGATTTCTGAACATTAAGGAAGTTTACAAAAATACCTTGAGCTGTTTCTGGACGCAAATAAAGATCCATTGCATTTTCTGCAGATGCACCTAATTTTGTTCCAAACATCAAGTTGAATTGTTTTACCTCTGTCCAGTTTTTAGAACCTGTTTCAGGATCAGCGATTTCAAGCTCTTCGATCAAAGCTTTAACATCAGCCAAATCACCAGCGCCCAAAGAACGCCCTAAACGCTCTCTGATTTCTTTTTCTTTAGCCAAATATTCAATTACACGAGCATTTGTTGTCACAAATTCCTCTTCGTTGAATGCATCGCCAAAACGAGCTTTTGCTTTTTCGATTTCTTTTTTAGCTTTCAGATTGATTTTTTCAGCATAATCTTCCACTAAAACGTCAGCTCTATATCTTTTTTTAGAATCTTTATTGTCAATCAAAGGGTCATTAAAAGCATCAACGTGGCCCGAAGCTTTCCAGGTCGTTGGGTGCATCAATATTGCCGCGTCTAAACCGACAATATTTTCATTCATCTGAACCATTGATTTCCACCAATATTCACGGATATTCTTTTTTAATTCGACACCATTTTGTGCATAATCATACACTGCACTCAATCCATCGTATACTTCGCTCGACGGAAAAATAAATCCGTACTCTTTTGCGTGCGAAACCACATTCTTAAATAAATCGTCTTGTTTTGCCATAGTGATGCAAAAATATAAAAATCAGTTTTAAAAAAAAGAAAAATAATAAAGATTGACAGGCTAATTTTGTTATTTTTGTAACCAAATTCTTTCTATTTGTGTTTAATTTCATAATAAATCTGTTTTTCCCGAAAGTTTGCACTGGATGCCGTCAAATTTTGCAGACCAATGAGATTGTTTTATGCTCCAAATGCCGTCATGAAATGCCTCTGACTCAATTTCATTTGGATAAAGAAAATGAAGCTGCCAAAAAATTTTATGGAAAAGTAGAAATTGAACATGCATCGGCTTTGCTTTATTTTATAAAAAAAGGAATTGTTCAAGAACTGATTCATAATTTAAAATACAAAGGCCATGAAGAAATCGGAACAGTTTTGGGCTTTTGGTACGCCGAAGATTTAAAAGAATTAAAACCAAACCATCCATTTGAAATTGTAATTCCTGTTCCACTTCATCCAAAAAAATTCAAGGAACGAGGCTACAATCAAGTTACCACTTTTGCAAAAGCGCTTTCAGACGGACTAAATCTCACTTTTGATGATCGCATTTTGTTCCGAAAAAAATATTCTAAAACGCAATCCAAAAAGAATCTTTTAGGAAGAACAGAAAATATTGAAAACATTTTTGACGTCAAATTTACCGAAGAAAATTATAACAAACATTTTTTAATTGTGGATGATGTTTTAACAACTGGATCAACTCTGGAAGCATGCTCAAAAGCATTATTGAAAATTCCGGGAGCAAAAATCAGCATTGTCTGTATGGCGATGGCGAATTCCTAACGGAGTTAAATTCTAATTTTCAAATTCCAAAATCCAAAATTAACTTCGAAAAAATTCCAAATATTTAAATTCCAAATTCCAAAATTCACAAACTTAACTTCAAAAAAAATCCAAATTCCAATTGAATCGTTTTCAATTGGAATTTGGATTTTAAATATTTGGAATTTATTTTTTTATTGGATTTTTTAAACCTTTAGTTCACAATTATCTTTTTGACTGTTCTTCGGTTTCCGTCAATAACGGTTACCAAATAAAGTCCGGCTGAAGTAGTACTTGGAAGCTGAATGTTTTGATTAAAATTTGATGTCAAATCAAAAGTTTTTGAATAAACAGTTTTGCCTAAAACATCATGTACAAATACTTTAACTCCTGTTTCAGCTTGGCTTTCAAACTGAATTGTAAAGTTTCCTTTATTTGGATTCGGATAAAGAGCAAAATCAATATTCTCAAAATCTGGAGTTGCTAAAGTATAAGTTTGACCACAAATATTTATAGAAGCCGAATTGATTGTTCCAAAATTCCCCACAACTGCATCTCTAACTCTCAAAGTCCATGTTCCCTGAGCATTCTGACCATTAAAAGCACTCAACATATCAACAGGCAAAACAATTTGTTGAGTAGTTGTATTACAATCTAATGCAGTGCCTGAATCATTAAACTGCATGGCTAAAGTAGATTTTGTTGATCCACAATTTTTATTAAAAAGACGAACTATAGTTCCGGCCGGGCTCATGATTTGAAGTTCTACATCAGAAAATTTATCGTGTGTAATATTCACAGAAACATCAACATCTGTAACTGTTGCTTCAGATGCAGGAACTGTAATCGTTCTTGTCACAAAAGTCGTTGTATTTGGAATTGCAAATGAGTTCCCAAAACTATAGGAATCACAACTTGCGACCGAAGTATAACCGACTGCAAACGCCTTGCTGTTTATGGCATAAAAAATATTTCCTGTTGGTTCAATCAAAATTCTGCAATTTTTTGACGACGGAACACTTGTTGGCAATACGATAGTTTCGCTACCATCGTTTGCTGTATTTGACACCAATGTTATCGGAAATGTCAATCCTCCGTCAGTAGATAATTTAATATTTACTGTTGATGAACCAGGAAGTAAATTGGTGTTTTTTACATCCCAAGTTACAGTTTCCGGCAATCCTTGCCACCAACTTACATTGTCATTTGTATGCGAAGTCACTACAAATGGACCAGCAGTTGAAACCACATTCACAACCATATCGTCAGTAAAAGTTTGTGCCGAACCTTGAGCCGCATTGTCACGTCCTGTCAAAGTAAAATGCAACGTCCTTGCAATTGACGAAACAGATTCCCATGTGGTGGTAAGTCTATTTTGAAGAACATAGTCAAGTTTTGGCATATAACGAACTGTACCGTTTGCAGTTGGGACCACTGAACGAAACAATGGACCATCCGGCTTTGTTGGATAAGCAATACTCGTACTTCCAGAAGTTGTAGTCGCATTGTCATTTTCTTCCCAAGTATAAGTAACCGAATCGCCTTCGGGATCTGAACCTGTTCCAGTCAAAATAAAAGCAGTACCAATTGGAATTGTATAATCACTTCCTGCATTAATTGCTGGCGGATTATTTGTTATCGCAGTATTTACGGGACAACTTTTTGAAGTCAATGTGTTTTGAATCTGCCTAATACTTACATAAGCAAAATAATCATCAGAAACATCTTGAATGTCATAATCGCCAGTAACTCCCGCATAGGCCATAATAGTCGAACCACTTCCCGGTTCAACATTTACGCTTGTTCTTTCTTCTGAATCATACGAAAAAGTATGATTTGCACCCAATTGATGCCCGAATTCATGTGCCACAAAATCAATATCAAAAGTATCGCCCTGTGGTTTTGCATCTGAAGGCGATGTGTAAGCACTTCCTTTTCCTAAAGGCACATTTGTTGTTGGATTTGTACATACGCAGCCAATACAACCTGCATTTCCACCACCACCCGAAGCGCCAAATAAATGCCCAATATCATAATTCGCATTGCCAATTACGTTTGTCAAAGTAGTTTGAACTTCTTGATTCCAAGCGCCATCAGCACCTGTTGATGCATTTGAATATGGATCTGTAGTTGCATCCGTGTAAATTACAGCATCATTATTATCAATCAAAATTAATTTTACTGCTAAATCTCTATTGAAAACACCATTTACACGAGTCAATGTAGCATTCATTCCTGCAAGTGCGCCAGCTTTTGTACCACCAAAAAACGTCGTGTATTCGCCCGTACAAGACAAAGCCAAACGAATTGTTTTGAAAATCTTCGCGCTAGATGCTTCTTTTGCCGTTTTCCCAGCATTGCTATTGCTTAAAAGCACATCATCGGTTTTACAGATTAGACTTTTTGAAGTCGAAGACTTTTTTGAGAACAAGACATATTCTGTTTTATCATTTGGATTTGCTTCTATAAACTCGGTTGATTTGTCTGAACGAAAGACCATCGTTTGAAATCCCAAAGGCGAAACAGTAAAATGAATTTTTGCCGATTTATCATCTAAACCGCTTCCTTCATACGATCTGATTTCTGGATATTTGGCTTGAAGTCCTGGCTCAAAATTTGAAGATTCCCAAACTGTGAAACGCTCTAAAATGCCAGAAGAATTTGGAACTGTGATTTCGGCAGTATTGTTTTTTGATCCTTTTCCTGTCGCGGATGCCAATTTTATCTGAAGAAGTTCTGAATTCAATTTATAGTATTTATCAGAATCTGAAGCGTTTATTCTTTTGCTCAACGCAGAATTTGTGCTTATTTTTTGCCACAAATCATTATTTTGGGCAGTTAAAAAAGCGCAGTTAAAAATAAAAAATAAATAGAGTAATTGTTTTTTCATATTTGTGGGCGTTGATCATTCAAAATTAAGTCAATTAAATCAAATTCTTACATATAAACGACATTTAACGTTTTTTAGTCGACGAGTTGGCCTATTTTCACAAAAAGAAACCGAGACAAATCAAAAAAATCAATTGGCCTTGGTATCAAATTCAAAATAGATAGTATAAATTTGCAGCATCTTAAATAATTTGTTTTGAAGCTCTTTCATTCTATAAACGATTTCCATTCGACCAAGAAAACAATTTTAACACTTGGTACCTTTGATGGCGTGCATATTGGTCATAAAAAAATTCTTGAAAGAATTACGCAAAATACCGAAAATGGCAAATATGAAAGTTTAGTACTTACATTTTTTCCGCATCCAAGAATGGTTTTGCAAGAGAAATCAGAAATAAAGCTTTTAAATACAATTGACGAAAAAACAAAACTTCTAGAAGCAACCGGAATTGAAAATCTGGTCATTCATCCTTTTAATGAAAGCTTTTCAAGATTAACTGCCGAGGAGTTTGTCAAATCAATTTTGGTAGATCAATTTCAGATTCAAAAAATAATTATTGGGCACGATCATCGTTTTGGAAGAAACAGAACTGCAAATATTGACAATTTAATTGCCTTTGGTTTGGAATATGGTTTTGAAGTTGAGCAAATTTCGGCTCAAGAAATTCAAGATGTTTCTGTAAGTTCAACAAAAATCAGAAAAGCGCTAGATGAAGGAAATATGGCTTTGGCCAATGATTACCTTGGTTATGACTATTTTTTAACGGGAGAAGTTGTCAAAGGAAAACAATTAGGAAGAACGATTGGTTTTCCGACTGCAAATATTCATATTGAAGAAGATTATAAATTAATTCCGAAAATTGGGGTTTACGCTGTAAAAGCAATTGTGAACGAAAACGAAGTTTTTGGAATGATGAATATTGGATTCAATCCAACGGTAAATGGACAAAAACAAACCATTGAAGTAAATCTTTTTGATTTTGACGAAGACATTTATGGGCAAAAAATTGAGGTTTCTTTACTTCATTATCTTCGTGAAGAACAAAAATTTGGATCAGTCGATTTATTGAAAGAACAATTAAATCAAGACAAATTAAATGCTTTAGATTTTGTAAGCAAACTTAAACTCAGCTGAAATATATAGTCCCCTACGGGACAAAATAGAATACCTTGAAATAATATGCTACCGATATAAAATCTCTACGAGATATTTCCAAACAATCGCAAACATACTATATTTTGATTTTACCGACACAAGTCTCTCAAATTTTACTCCGTTAGGATTTAAATAATGGTATAAAAAATAAGGCTTAATTCTACCACAAATTGCACAAATTTTCACAAATTAATTTGCCTGAATTTGTGCAATTTGCGGTTAAAACCTTACCGAATACATGTTCTATCAATTTAAACCTCTGCAATCAACTATACTCCGCTAGGAGTTAAATGTTGGTAGAAAGTATTGGTAGAAAAAATAGAGCGCCTGCCTAGATGTCCTGTCAAGGACTTCATATCATTCTTCGCCATACACAACATTTTGCCAATTTTAAATCATCGTAGTTATTTTTTTAGTAAATTTGACATAGAACTCTGTTTTCCAAATATTTACTATTAACTTCTTTAAAAATAACCACTATGAAATTACCTAAAGAAATTACCAACGGGTTTTTGATTTTCATCGGAATAGGCATTTATTTTTTATTGATGAATCTATTGGGTCTAGCAGATTTGTTTTATTTACGTACCCTAAATGTCTTTTTTATCTTTTATGGCGTAAACAGAACAATGCAAATGAACCTGCATGAAGGAGAAACCAATTTTGTGTCGAATGCCGTTTCTGCCATGGCAACTTCAGTAGTTGGCGTGTCAATGAGCGTTTTCGGATTACTTGTTTATAGCTATGCACGAGGCGGAGATGCTTATGTAAGAACCTTATCTGAGACTTTTATGTTTGGCGGAAATCCTTCTGTTCCAACTTATTGCATTTGTTTGCTTTTTGAAGGAATTGCCTCTTCGGTCATTGTCACTTTAATGATGATGCTCTATTGGAACAATAAATATGCTGCCGATTAACATTTTTCAAAATAAATCTTAACATTTAGCACTCTAAAATCATAGAATGATTCATTTTTATGATTTTAGAGTGTTTCTTTTTTGAAAATAGCTGTCAAATATTCATTTACAATGCACTTCATTGGTTGATTAGAACAATTTAACTACTTTTGAGACTTCAAAAACAATGTATCAATGAGCATTACAAAACACAATTGGACTAAAGACGAAATAATCGCCATATATAATAAGCCCATAATGGATCTTCTGTACGAAGCGGCAACCATTCACAGGCAAAAACACGATCCGAACGTTGTTCAGGTATCTACATTATTATCAATCAAAACCGGAGGTTGTCCTGAAGACTGTGGTTACTGCCCGCAAGCAGCACGTTACAACACAGGAGTTGAAGGAAATGATTTAATGAGTGTTAGTCAGGTTAAAGCTCAGGCTTTGCGTGCAAAATCAAATGGATCTTCTCGTGTTTGTATGGGAGCTGCCTGGAGAAACGTAAAAGACGGCGAAGAATTTGATCAGGTTTTAGAAATGGTGCGTACTATTAACAAACTTGATATGGAAGTTTGCTGTACACTTGGAATGATTACTGAAAACCAGGCACAACGTTTAGCAGAAGCTGGTTTATATGCTTACAATCATAATTTAGATACTTCTGAAGATTATTATAAAGATGTAATTTCGACACGTGCATTTGAAGATCGTTTAGAAACCATCGAAAATGTTCGTAAAACTAATGTAACGGTTTGCAGTGGAGGAATTATCGGAATGGGAGAAAGTATTGAAGACCGAGCAGGAATGCTTGTGGCGCTTTCTACTTTAAATCCACAACCAGAATCAGTGCCAATTAATGCTTTAGTAGCCGTTGAAGGAACGCCGATGGAAGACGAAAAACCGGTTGAAATCTGGGAAATGATTCGTATGGTTGCTACAACCAGAATCGTAATGCCAGAAACTCAGGTTCGTTTATCTGCAGGAAGAACAAATATGAGTCGCGAAGGACAAGCAATGTGCTTTTTTGCTGGGGCAAATTCAATTTTTGCCGGAGACAAATTGCTTACAACACCAAATCCTGATGTTCATGAAGACATGAAAATGTTTGAACTTTTAGGTTTGAATCCTCAAAAACCATTTACAAAAGTTTCGCAGCCAAAAACAGTTGAAGCAGAAGATTCTCAATTTGCTCCACTTGGAGAAAAACCAAAATGGTCTAGACCAGGACACACAATTGAAAGAAACGTTGAACATTCGATTAAATCAAAAATTTAATTTTTAGAGTTCAATTATCTGAATAAATATTTTTAAATTGCTTATGACTCTGAGTTATAAGCAATTTTTTTATTTAGAAAGATGAAGTTAAAACAAATTGAAAGGGTTAAAAAAATCTCCAAAACTGATTTTGTTTCCCATTATGTTAAAAAACAGATCCCTGTTGTTGTTGAGCAACTCACCGAAGATTGGCCTGCTTATGAAAAATGGAAATTATCCTATATTAATGAAATTGCAGGGAACATTACAGTACCATTGTATGATAACAGACCAGTCAATCATGAAGATGGTTTTAATGAAGCGCACACCAAAATGAAAATGAGTGATTATATCGCTCTTTTAGAATCAAAACCGACCAATTACCGAATCTTCCTTTATAATTTCATGAAAGAAGTTCCTGCGTTAAATAATGACTTTAAATGGCCTGAAATCGGCTTAAGATTAGTCAAGCAAATGCCAATGTTATTTTTTGGCGGAGAAAACTCGAAAGTCTTTATGCATTTTGATATTGATTATTCGAATATTTTGCATTTTCATTTTCACGGGGAAAAACAATGCATGATTTTTCCACCCAATCAATCAAAATTCATGTATAAAGTTCCTCATGCCTTGATTTCTAGAGAAGACATCGATTTTGACAATCCCGATTATGAAAAATTTCCAGCTTTAAAGAATGTAGAAGGCTACATCACCAATCTCAAACATGGTGAAATGCTTTATATGCCTGAAGGATATTGGCATTATATGAAATATCTCACTCCAGGATTTTCGATGAGTTTGCGTGCATTTCCTCAAAACATTGCTAATTTGTCAAAAGCGGCATACAATGTTTTTATCATGCGCCATTTTGATATTTTGATGCGAAAATTAAAAGGCCAGAAATGGATTGATTACAAGAATGAAAAAGCGCTCACCAATACAAATGAAAATCTTCGTAAGAGTGCCTAAACGAGATTTAAAAATAAAAAAAGCAGTTAAAGAGAAAATCCTTAACTGCTTTTTTTATTTTCTAATGTTTTTAAAATGCTACCTTTTTAGTAGTAGTATTTCCATTTTCCAAAGTCACTTTTACCAGTAAAACCTGGTTCGCTGAACGGAAATTCAATATTTGCAATTCTGTTGCATTAATATTTTTCTTCTCAAAAAGGAGTCTTCCCGAAAGATCAAAAACAGCGACTTGACTTATTGATTCTTTGGTGGATATTACTTTCATGTCATTTGATTTTATTATAACCTTTATGTTATTTTCATCACTGACCACTTCCTCAACACCTAAGGATTTATCAGTGTATCGAAGTACGAATCGATCTGAAAAAGTTCCGATTTCTGTACTAAAAGTATAATTGCCTTTGCGTAAATCATGAATTTTACCCATTTTTTTATCCTCTAAATAAATAGGCTGAACGGTTAATTTGCCATCAACCTGATATATCGAAATTGTAAAATCCCCTGCAAGTGTAGTTCGATATCCTAACGGAACCATATCGCTACTTTTAAAAGGCAAAGCGCGTCCTTGGATCACCAATTTATGTTCTTCATTGATACTATAAAAATCCAAATATTTGTTTGCGTCAAAACTAGTTCCGTCATATTTTTTGTCATATTCATTTGTCGCTCCTTCGACATAACCAACCATTAATTGTTTAAAAGCACCCTCGGTATTGGTCATATTTAACCAAACTCTATTTTTTTCGATTGTTTCTTTAGACTCCCCATCAATTTTAAAAAATTGAGAATTTTTATTACCGCCTCTTCGCATCGAATTATTAAAAACAATCGTTCCTGCTGCAATTGTTTCAGCAAAAAAAGACTGTCCAGCCGCAATATAGCCCAGTGGAGGATAGCCATTATTGCCCGGTTTAGTGCCAGAAGGAGCGGCACTTCCAGTTCCTACACCTCCTGTCAAATTATAAGTTGCATAATCATCGGTAGAATATTGATAAGCGCCTACTAAAACAACAGGTGTATTGTGTGTCCAGAAATACAAAGTTCCATCAAGTAATGTTTTGTTTGCTTCTATAAAATCATCTGCATGAAGTGCCGAAGGATAAGGGTTTCCTATTAAATAAAATTTGTTTGCGGTCACAGTCTCTCCCGCTATATCTCCATTATTTGGCGTTCCTTTGAAAACTGTCGGAAACAGATATCTCGCGGTATTCGAAAAAGTTTCTGGTCCCCGAATTATATATCCTTTTCCAACGGTCATTACGTTATTTCTTGATTCTCCAATCCATTTTGTACCATCATAACTGAAGTATTTATCAGGAGCTGTTTCAGACGAAACATCTATCAATTTTTGATTTTTCACTGGCGAAGACCAATAAACATAATCAGCTTGTCGAATGGGCTGGCTATTTCGCTTATAATAAATAATACCTGTATTCAAATTAGTATCAGGATTTGACTGCAATATGCTTGCACCGTCAGCAAAAGTTAAGGTTCCATTAAGTACATGAATGCCATTGACAACATTCAAGGTTTTACCATTCTGAATGGTTACAGCCGCTTCGTTGCTTATTGTACACGAACACGCATTAATATCGTTGCCAAGATTGTAGTCTTCTTGAAAATCTACGATATTATCTACTGTTGGAGGAGTGCCATAAGACCAGGTTGTCCCATTCCAAGTATTAGCTTGTATTGTAATTTCTGTGGAATAAGTGATCAAGCAATTATTATCAACTGCAAATTTGTATTTTCCGGGAATTAAGCCTGAAATTGTTATTGAATTTCCCGAATAAGGACGATTGGTAATTACGGTACCATCAGATTGTAAAATATTTCCTGAACCAGATAATCCGTTTAAAACAATACTTCCAGTAGGCACATTACATGTTGGTTGTGTAAAACTTAATATATTTGGCGCCGCAGGAATAGGATCTACATCAATTCTGGTTTCGATTGAAGCCTCTTCAGCACAAATTCCATTTTTCACAATAGCTCGATAACTCGTGCTTGTGGTCAAGATTCCCGGCTGATATGTGATTCCTGTATGCGCAATAGGTTGCCAGACATACGGTATTGCTTCGGCATATTCCCATCTCACAATTGTTCCAACGTAACTGTTCAATGTCAATAACGGACTTGGGTTTCCTTGACAAACATGCAAACCTCCATTAACAACACCACGTTCGGTTTTTGTAGCAGTTGTTGTATTACTTGCACTTGTAACCGCAACACAGCCATTCGATGAATATTTAACCGAAACCGTTTTATTTCCACTAGTCAGCCACTGCAGTGTCACTGTGCTATTGATGGATGAAATTCCACCCGAAATAATCGAATAATCTGTTCCTGCAATTCCAGGAATTGTCCAAACATAATTTGTTTGCCCACCTTGTGTAGTATAAGTAACATCCGTATTAACACAAACCGAAGATGCCGGTTGAACAGAAAAAGTAGGCACTGGAATTGGATTCACTGTGACAGTTGTTGCTATCGAGTTTGCCGAAGCACAACCTCCATTTTGTACAACTGCTCTAAATTGAGTTGTTTGAGTAAGTGGTCCCGAAGTATAAGTTGTTGCTGTATTTGTGATTGGTGTCCAAACAGAAAATGGACTAACTGAATATTCCCAATTTAAAACAGCACCTGTATTTCCTGTCAAAGTTAAGACACCACTTGTTAATCCGCTACAGATTGTAGTTCCACCTCCAACAGTTCCGCCAACAGATGGTGAAGAAATTACTATTGAAGCTGTGTTACCTACTGTTACATTTGAAAAACAATCACCAGATGTCAATTTAGTGATTGTAATATCTCTGGTGCTAGCAGTAGTAAAACCTGATAACAAAAAACTTCCTGAGCCAGCTGTTGTCACAGTCATCGAAACGGTCAACCCAGTGTTTGTCGGATTGCTAAGATTATAAGTTACAGTATAAGTTCCAACAGGCAATAAAGCAGATGTAGAAGTCAATAGTATAGTTGTATTTCCTGATGAAGAACATACGGGAGATGCTGACACTCCTGTGATATTATAAGTTGGGCATGTATAACTTATAATCATTTGACCAGCGCCACCAGCTCCACCAACTTGTGCACTTCCTAAAAGTGAATTCATTGCGCCTCCGCCTCCGCCTCCGGGAGGAGCCCCTGCATTTCCTGGGGCATTTCCTAAAACCAAACTTGTTATCCCTAAACCTCCCGCACCACCTCCGGTATCTCCGCCTTTTCCACCGGCACCAGAACCTAGTAACAATCCTATAACACCTGTATTTCCTGATCCACCATCGACACCTGAGGTTTTTTTTATAGAACCAAATGAATCTGTATCTAATCCTCCCTTACCACCGGCGGGAGTTCCTGCTGAATTATTTGATGTACCACCTTTTCCGCCGGCCGCTAAAAGAATACCTTCATATCCCACAATAGTAGAATTCCCACCTGAAGCTCCATTGGCAGTAGCGCCAGCCACCTTAATACTTAAACTAGCACTTGGTATCGTGGTAATTTTTCCTTTTACATAAGCACCCCCACCGCCGCCTCCACCGCTGCGTCCGTCTACCGTAGCTCCGCTGGCACCACCACCAGAGCCACCTGCGCCCCATGCCTCAACATCCATTGAAGTGACTCCAGCGGGAACATATAAAGTTCCATCTGATGAATAAGTGTGTGGTGGCTGTGCCCATAAAGAGTTGCACAAAAAAAGCAACAGCAAACATAATTGCATTTTTTTTATGCAAGCAAATATTTTTTGTTGCTTTGAATTAACTAAAATTGAAATCGAAAATTGAAAAGAAAATAATGATGTAAGTAGATTTTTTTTCATAATGTGGCATTTTAAAAAATTAAAAAAAGAATCTAGCGGATACAGAATCATCTTTAATAATGAATACCTCAAAACATTAACAAAATACAGGGCGTACTTTGATACAAACGTAAATTCAGAAACAAAATACTACTGTTTCTAAAGTAAAGTATTAAAATTAAAAATAGAATTTAAGGCAAATAAATAGACTTATTATTTTCTGCAGAAGTCAATAAAATGTAATACAACGGGCTTTTATGTTGTTTGTCGAATCAAAACAACAACAAGGTACGATTTTATTTACAATAATTAAAAAAAATAACTTATAAATCAAGACTTTAACATTATTGCTTACAATTAACTCAAATGATGAGAAAAGAAAAAAGATATTAAAGTGCCAATTATGCTTTTTTACTTCCGTTAGGAAACAAAAAAAATCCACCCCAAAAAGGAATGGATTTTTATAATTTAATCCAAAAAAAAACGCCAGCCAAGAGTCAATTTCGAAAAATAAAATGCAAAAATTTGATTTAAAAAATGATCTTTTTTGTCTCTACAAAACCATTTTGCAAAGTCACTTTTACAAATAAAACTTGGTTTGTAGAATTAAGATTCTGGATGTGAAAACTAGAGGCATCAATTTTAGTTTTTTTATAGAGTACTTTTCCTGTAAGGTCAAAAATTGAAGCTTCATTAATAGTCTCTTGTGATGCATAAATATTAATTTGCCGATCTTTAACCGAAACAAAAACCAAATTTGCAACTTCTTCAAAATCATCAACCTCTAATTTTTTATCAAGGTATTTTAATTCAAATCTAGCATCAAAGGTTCCTTGCTTTGTTTTAAATGTATATGGCGAATCTTTCAAATTATGGATTACATTTAACTCTTTATCCTCAACATAAATATTTACGTCAGAAAACTTATTATCAATACAATCAATGCTTAAACTCAAATTACCTTCAATGGTACACATATAACCAAGCCGTACTGAATCCGTTTGTTCAAAAGGGAAAGCTCTACCTTGAATGACTAATTCCTTATCTTGTGATATACTGTAAAAGTCAATAAACTTATTGCCGTTGAAAGATTCTGCATCATAACTAATATCATAATCATTTGTTGCTCCGTTAATGTAGCCTATTAAAATTTGCTTGAAAACACCTTCCTCATTTTTTAAATCAAGCCAAATTCTTTGCCTTTCAATATCATTCTTTTGAATTTTATCCCTTTTTGTCGGTTTGTAAAATGATTTATTTTTTTCCTTCATTCGCATTCCGTCATTAAATTCAATTGTACCTGAATTTTGACTTGCAACAAAAAAAGCTTGGCCCGCTCCAACTGTATTATCTGGAATTGTTTCATTAATGCCACTTGACAAGGCACCACGAGTTCCAACTCCTCCCAATAAGTTATAAACTGCATAATCATCAGAAGTATATTTATTGTTGGTTATTGGGGTGTTGTGCGTCCACAAGTAAATTGTTCCTTTAATTTTTGAGGCATTTTCCTTTAAAAATAAGTCAGCATTGAGTGTTGAGGGATATGGATTACCAATCAAATTAAAACTATCTGCTGGTCCCATCTTAACTTGTATCTTTCCATTGTTTGGCACTCCCTTAAATGTTGCAGTATAAATTCTAGGAGTGCTTTCAGAAAAATCCTTTGGCCCTTGGATAATATAACCTGTACCAGATAGCATATTGTTTGACCCACTTTCAGACTTCCAATTTTTTGCATTCGGATCATAGGTTAAAAATCGATCTGATGCTGTATTTGGTGAAAGATCAATTAATTTTTGATTTCCAACCGGAGATGACCAATAGGTAAAATCTGATTTTAAAATAGGTGATGAATTACGTTTTAAATGAATAATACCTGTATTTTTTATATCATCATCATACTGATATAAATTTGCTGAATCTTCTAAAATCAAAGTTCCTAAGCCCGAATAAGCAAATTCGAGACTCAAAGTATTACCGCTCAACAAAGTAACCTTTTTGCCTTCATCGATCGTACAACTACAGACATTCGCAATTATCAAATCTGGATAATCATCTTTGAAAAACAGTTCTTTTCCGCCTGACGGAAAACCATTTGACCACGAATTTCCGTTCCATGTTGTTGATTCTAAACAAAGTTTTAATCTCGCAATTCTGTGTTTTGAAATTCCAGAAACCGAATTAAAGTCACCTCCAACCAAGAGTTTATAATCAGAAGAAAAGCTCATTGCAAATGCTTTATTATTTAAACGAGCATCAAAAGAAGCATCAACAGCACCCGATTTTAATAATCGTATTAACCGTAATGATGTTGAACCGTTGTATGTTCCTGAAAAAGTTCCACCAACTAAAATACGATCGTCAGGTTGCACCAAAATAGTTCGAACATCTCCCTTGCTAAAACCCGAACCTGACTGAAATGTAGTATCTAAACTTCCATTTGAGTTGAGTCTTAGAATTCTTCTTTGCGTGACTTTGTTAAAAGTCAAAAAGTTGCCTCCTAAAACTATTTTTTGATCAGACTGTATTGCTAAAGCATATACATTATTATTGAATCCATCACCTATGTTGAAGCTAGTATCAATGCTTCCGTCGGGATTTAAACGAATTAAATGTGAATATTGGACTCCGTTAAAAGTACTAAATCGACCTCCTAATAAAATTTTGCCATCAGGCTGAATTAAAATGGCTTCTATAATGCCATCAGCACCTGATCCTGTATTGAAACTACTATCTCTAGATCCATCTGGCATAAGCCGAATAATTTTGCCAGCACTTACATCATTGTATTTTGCAAAGTTGCCCGCCACAATGATTTTCCCATCTGACTGAATCTCCATTGCATACACCTGACTATTAAACCCAGATGTTACATTGAATGAAGCATCGACAGTCCCATCGGGCAAAACTCGAACAATTCTATTAATCAATGTTTCATTATATTTTGTAAAGTTTCCACCTAGAATAATTTTCCCGTCTGATTGCAAAACCGCGGTTTTAATTAAATTATTCGCTCCTAGTTGTCCCGAATTAAATTCAGGATCAGAAGAACCGTCTTCTAAAAGTTTCGCAATTCTCAAAGCAATATTACCATTGAACTTTTTAAAATTGCCCACTACTACACTTTCTCCATTTTCTAAAGAAAGAATTTTAAATACCGAATTGTCAAAACCAATTCCTGATGCTAAATATCCAGTATCGTACTCTCCTTCTGAATCAATTTTTGCCAATTTTCCTTGATTCAAACCATCAAAAACAGAAAACGAACCTCCAATATACCAAGCTCCTTCGGCATCAGTTTCTAAAGCATAAACCGATGCTGATGCAGGACCTGAACCAAAATCTATATCATTTTTCAAAAAACCTGAACTGTCTAGATAACAAACTCGATTAACACTAGTTCCATTATAATTTCCTGAAAAAGATCCTCCGACCATAATATTCCCAAAAGGATCAATCTTACAAGTGTAAACGATTCCGGAACTAAATCCTGTTCCTGTATAGAAAGTCGTATCAATCGCGCCATCTTGCATAAGCCTTATAATTCCATTTGCAGCAGTACCATTAAAAGTGGTGAATTTTCCACCGAGAATAATCTTTCCGTCTGGCTGCACTTCCATAGCGTGGACTTCGGCATCAAAACCTTCTCCAATATTAAAACTCGGATCAAGTTGTCCATCATTATTTAAACGAACAATTCGATTGGTTGCCACATTATTAAAAACAGTAAAGTTTCCTGAAATCAGAATCTTTCCATCTGTCAAAACCTTCACATTTGTTACTGTAGATTTAAAGCTTGATGAAAAAGAAGTGTCCAGAGCACCATTGGTGAGAATTCTTGCAACGTAACTTTTTGCCACACCATTATATTTTGTAAAACTGCCTGTTATGACTATTTTTCCGTCTACCTGTAATGCGATACCATAAATAATTCCCGTTTCGGCACCAATTAAAGTATTAAATGATGCATCATAGCTTCCGTCAATATTTAATCGAATAAGTCTTCCCGCATTTATGCCATTGTAGGAAGTAAAACCGCCTCCAACAATTATTTTGCCGTCAGGCTGAATGCATGTTGCATACACTTTTCCGTTGAAACCTGTTCCGGTATCAAAACTTTCGTCAATAGTACCGTCTGGTTTTAATCGCGTCAAATAAGGTGACGAACTTCCGTTTATATTTAGATATTCACCACCAACTATTAAATTTTGATCCGATTGTAAAGACAAAGTCTGAACTGGAGCATCAAAACCGTCACCAATTAGACCGTCATCAATAGTGTTAAAAGTAATGTCAACTTTTCCCTGTTGTGCGTAAATAAAAGTATTTCCCAGAAACACAATTAAGAGTATTGTATAAAGTAATTTTCTAATCAAAATCTAATCAATAAAAAATTTTTACGAATTTTCTTAAAATTAAAAATTGATTTATAAATAGACAATACCCACTTTTGGTGATTTTTCAAATAAAAAAAGAACCACTTCCTATAGTAAGAAGTGGTTCTTTTTTTTATGTGAAAATTATTTTTTTTAAATTATTGAAAAATTAATTTTCTGGTTGTTTTGTATCCGTTTTCAAGAGTGATATCAATTAATAAAACTTGATTGCTCGATTGTAAGTTTGAAATTTGTAATTCATTTGAACCTACTTTCTTTTTATCATAAAGCAGTTTTCCTGCTGTATCGAAAATGACAACCTCTTTGATTGTTTCATTTGAAGACAATACCTTAATCGCTTTATCTTTAACAGAAACTGTAATGCCTTTTTCAGTATTTTCAAAATCACCAGCTCCTAAAGATTTATTGGTGTATTTAAGGACAAGTCGATCTCCAAAAGTTCCAATTTCGGTATTGAAAGTAAAGTTACTCTTGGTCAAATCATGGATTGTTCCAGTCTTTTTATCTTCAATAAAAATGGCTTGAGAAGTCATGCTTCCATCAACTTGAGCAATTGAAATTGTAAAATCTCCAGCAATTGTTGTACGATAGCCTAATGGCACTTCATCAATATCAGTAAATGGCAAGCCACGTCCTTGAATAACTAATTTCTGATTATCATTAATACTGTAAAAATCTAAATATTGATTTCCATCAAACGTTCTTCCATCATATAGTCTATCATAACTATTAGTTGCGCCTTCAACATAAGCCACTAATAATTGTTTGAAAGCTCCTCCTTCGTTAGTCATATTCAACCAAACACGATTTTTTTCAGTTGTTGCCGTTTTTGAAGTTTTTCCTGGTTTAAAGAACTGACCATTTAAACCACCCGCTAATCGCATTGAATTATCATACGTTACATTTCCAGAAGCAAAAGTTCCTACGAAGAAAGCTTGGCCCGCACCAATATAACCGCTTGGCGGATCAACATTAGGCGTGTCAAGTGAACCATTAGAAGCTGATGGTGCCGCTGTTGATGTACCACCACTCAAATTATAAACTGCATAATCATCTGTTTTATATTGATAAGCACCGCTCAAAACTACTGGAGTATTATGTGTCCAAAAATACAATGTCCCATCTAATATTGTTTTGTTTGTATTAATAAACTTATCAGCATTCAACGCTGAAGGGTAAGGATTTCCTAATAAGTAAAATTGTCCTCCAACCATTGCTTCACCAGTAAAAGTACCATTTTGTGGCGTGCCGATAAACTCACCTGTAAAATCAGTTTTGGTTGTATTTGAGTACGTATCAGGTCCACGAATAATGTATCCTTTACCAGCAACCATAACGGTAGTCCTTGGTGTAAATACCCATTTAGTTCCATCATATGCAAATAATTTCGATCCACTTGAAAATGGAGAAACTCCTGCTAAAGTCCAATTTTTAACCGGCGTTGACCAATACACGTAATCAGCTTGACGGATTTTACCTGCGTAACGTTCATACTTAATACTTCCTGTGTTTAAATTATTGTCTGTGTTAATCTGCATTAAATTTGAGCTATCCTTAAACGTTAAAGTACTTCCCGAAGTCACATGCACGCCACGCTCGACAGTCAATGTTTTTTTAGTATCTACAATTACTTTTGCAGTATTACTTACTGTCACTGAACAATACGTTACATCTGCCGTTACTGTATAATCGCTCGCAAAATCTACATAATCATCAGATGTTGGAGCTCCATATGTCCATGAAGTGCCTCCAGTGAATGTATTAGCAAGTATTACTACTGGTGCTGAATAGGTTGCTGTACAACCATTATCTAAAGCAAATTTATATGTTCCTGGCTGTAATTGACCTATCGTTGGTGTACTCGAAGTAAAAGTTCTACTAACAACTGTACTACCATTATCTATAAATAAATTTCCTGATGCTGGCAAACCGCCTAGTGTTACACTTCCTCCATTTGTTGAACATAGTGGCCGTGTAATTGTGCCAACGGTTGGCGCAGGATAATTTGGCTTAATTGTTAAAGTAGTAGTTGCTGTATTTGAACAGCCTCCGCTTGTAACCGTATACACAACCGTTACATCTCCTGCATTACCAGCTGTAACAACTCCCGATCCATTGATCGTTGCTGTTCCTGTACCGTTAACAATTGACCATGACCCTCCACTTGTGGCATTTGTAAAGGCTGGCGTTGTTAATGTTGTACATACTGTTGATGCTCCCCCTGTGATTGGGGATACTGTTGGAGTTGGGGTCACGGTAATCGCGCTAGTTACCAATGCTGACGGGCCGTTGCAGCCGTTTGCCACAACGCTCACCGTAGCAGTTCCTGAAAAACCGGATGCCCAAGTGACAGTTCCTGCTGTTCCAGTACCCGAAATCGTGTTCCCGGTTCCGCTGACGCTCCAAGTGTATGAAGTTGCGTTAGTCGCTAACGTCGTATAAGCCGTCGGAGAGCTTCCCTGACAGATAGTCGAAGAACCTGACGGTGCGCTCGGCAATCCAACTGTCGGAGTAACCGTAACTATTGTTGATGCCGATGCTGACGGACCGTTGCAGCCGTTTGCCACAACGCTCACCGTAGCAGTTCCTGAAAAACCGGATGCCCAAGTGACAGTTCCTATTGTTCCAGTACCCGAAATCGTGTTCCCGGTTCCGCTGACGCTCCAAGTGTATGAAGTTGCGTTAGTCGCTAACGTCGTATAAGCCGTCGGAGAGCTTCCCTGGCAGACCGTCGAAGAACCTGACGGTGCGCTCGGCAATCCAACTGTCGGAGTAACCGTAACTATTGTTGATGCCGATGCTGACGGGCCGTTGCAGCCGTTTGCCACAACGCTCACTGTAGCAGTTCCTGAAAAACCGGATGCCCAAGTGACAGTTCCTGCTGTTCCAGTACCCGAAATCGTGTTCCCGGTTCCGCTGACGCTCCAGGTATATGAAGTTGCGTTAGTCGCTAATGTCGTATAAGCCGTCGGAGAGCTTCCCTGGCAGACCGTCGAAGAACCTGACGGTGTGCTCGGCAATCCAACTGTCGGAGTAACCGTAACTATTGTTGATGCCGATGCTGACGGGCCGTTGCAGCCGTTTGCCACAACGCTCACCGTAGCAGTTCCTGAAAAACCGGATGCCCAAGTGACAGTTCCTATTGTTCCAGTACCCGAAATCGTGTTCCCGGTTCCGCTGACGCTCCAAGTGTATGAAGTTGCGTTAGTCGCTAATGTCGTATAAGCCGTCGGAGAGCTTCCCTGGCAGATAGTCGTTGAACCCGATGGAGCGCTTGGCGTACCAACTGTCGGGGTAACCGTCCAATTCAATGTATTTCCTGTGGCTGTTGTACAGCCGGTTCCTGTCGATGTTCTTCTTGATTCTATTGTGTTGATTCCGGCTACTGCTGCAAAACTTGGGACTGCAGTACTCCAAGAACCAAAACCTGATCCAGTATCATAACGGTACTCATCCTGGGATGTTCCCGCACCTCCAGTCCCGGCAGTAGTAAGGGTCATTGTCAGGGTTGTGCCAGCACAGACTGTAGCCACATTTGGACTCTTCGCAATTACTGGCCCTACTGGTACCGCAGTCACTGAAAGCGAAACTGCCTGTGTTGCTGTACATCCATTTCCATTTGTAATTGTCATTGTTCCTGAATATGTTCCAATAGCGGTACCCGCAGGAATTGCAATATTAGTTATATTACCGCCTCCTGCTGCAAATATAAATGCTGTTGTATTTTGATCAGGAATCGTAGCCCAATCAATACTATAGCTTGTAGGGTTGTTAGTTGTATTTGAATAAGCCATAGTTCCAATTTGAGCACTTGAACTCAAACAAGCTGCCACAGCTCCTGCTGTTGTTATTGTTGGAGCCGGATTTGTTGATGTTACAGCCCATGACCCTGTATTGGTACAACCTTTTAATGAAGTTACCAAATTATAAGTTCTAGCTGTTAAGCCAGTTATATTTTTAGTTGTTGCAGTAAAACCTGCCGGAGTAGAAGTCCAAGAATAAGAGTACGGATCGGTCCAAACCGGAGAGTTGACAAGAGCTCCTGAAGGCGCTGAACTTCCTACAGAAGCAACTGTTGCTCCTGTACCTTCATTAAAACTATAACCTGCTAATAATCCTGTTTGAGATCCATTGTAAACTACAAAACCTGATGATAGATTAGCAACCTCTGTTGTGGAAAGCGCCCTATTCCAAAATCCTAATTTAAAAACTTCACCTGTATACCCCCCACCAGTAGCATCTAGTGTTCCCCAACCGAATTTTGTACTATAAGTACTTGACCCATAATTTGAAACGGCACTTCCACCTGAAACCTTCATGGAACCATCGACATACATTTTTATTCCGCCAGCTGTTCCGTCGGCCGTTACTGCAATATGATGCCAGCCATTATCGTTTGGATAATAGGTACTTAATGACATATCAACCTGACCTGCAGTAGCTGACCAACACATTAAGTTTCCATTTATAAAACCCATCTCTACAGCATCATTTTGTCCAAAAAGGGACATTCTGTTTGCTGCTATAGCAGTTGCGCGATCAAATTTAACCCAACCTTCAATTGTAAAGGCTGCTCTATTTGAAAGTAATTGCGTTCCCAAATCAACAGATTGATCACTGGCACTTGTAAAAGCTAATGACGCCGGTGATACTGCATTTGTAATTGTTATGGTTCCATCAGCAGATGTTGGACATGTTGTATTTACCACTGTCGCTGTAGGTGTAGGCGGTGTACTATAATTATAAATAGAAATTGGCCCAAAAGTAAGCTTACAAAAAGTCGATGGCTTTGTTGCTACAACAGTGTAATCTCCAGTAGTATTAAATGTACCGAAACTCAACGCACCTCCTGTTCCTGAAATAGCCGAACCTACAGTGGTTGTACCTCTATATAATTGATAATTAACGCCTACCTCTGAACCAGTTAATCCAAGCGGAGTTCCTGCAACTGTACTACAATAGCCTCCGCTAGTACCTGTCATTGTAAATGTCGCTAATGCACAATTTGTAGCACTTACATTTATTATTCCAGTTACTGCGGCGAAAAAAGTATTATTTTGATTAGTTGCCGATGAAGTTGTACTTCCCCATGATCCTGTCACAGTATCTCCTCCTCCCAAAGTAAGCTTATTAGCACTATGAGTTAATCCTATTCCTAAATTAGCCACAACCCCCGTAGCAATAGATAAAGTACTGCTTACTGTAGTCGTTGCTGAAAATGTTTTTGTGCCTGAATTAGACAAAATCAGATTACTATAAGTTGTTGCTTTTACTGTTTGATTTGTACCATTATAATTAACTGTATTCCCAGCTGTTGTTGCTGTAAGAGTTGTAATAGCAGGTGAGGCTGCAGTAATTTGCAGTACACTGGTCGCAGTAGCATTATTAAAAGTTCCTATAGTACCCGAATTAGCTAAATTAACAGTACCACCAGCATTATTAGTAATTCCTGTTATAGCACCAGATCCATTAAGATTAAGTGTTCCTGTATTTATAAAATTTGCAGTTGCAGTTGAAATTGCCCCTGATCCACTTACGCTCGCAGTTCCTGCATTATTAAAATTTGTTATCGAAACAGTTCCTCCGATGTTAAGTGTTTTTCCAGAAAAATTTGTCAGAGTTCCAGTTCCAGAAAGCGCCGTCGAAATGGTTAAAGTTCCAATATTATTAGTATATGAACCTGTAACGGCAACATTTTGAAATGTAGTTGAAGTCGAGCCATTTAGCGACTTATTAGCACCAGTAAAAGTATGCGACCCTGGACCTGAGATAAGGGTAGTTCCATTATTGGTAAAATTATCTCCAAAAGAATATGCATTATTATCACCATTATTCCCAGTAGTTGCTTCAGACCATACAGCACCAACATTAAGCGTTACCGTGCCAGTAAAAGTCATAGCCCTACCAGTCCCACTTGTTGATCCAAGGTTTATTGTTCCGGAAATATCCGTAATTCCTGTTACAGTAAATGGGCGATTAATTGTTGCACTTCCTCCCGAATCAATTGTAAAATTACCCACACTCACTGAGTTATTCGTAATCGAAAGAGAACCTCCATTCCTAATTATAACAGTACCACCTACAGTCCAGCCAGCAGTACTGGTCATTGCATGTGTATTTTGGATAATAAAAATATCTCCTGTATTTGCAAAAGTAGAAGGATGTGCTCCTGTGCCGTTTGTATTTACCCACCAATTATTAAGGTTATCTGCTGCATTACTAGCATTACTATAATAAGTAGTTGCATTCGCAAATGAAACAATAAAAAACATCCCCAAACAAAGCATCCTCAAACTCAGGTTCAAAGATCTTTCTTTAGAAGAATTAGAAAAATTAAAAAATAAAGAACGAACAAACAATAGTAGTTTTCGAGGCATAGGCGTGGTATTAGATTTGTTTTGGCTTTAAAAGAAAACTTAATGGTATAGCATTTTTCGGGGCAATACTGTAATTTTGGCTTTTAAAATTTAATTTTTTTTAAGTTAAAACACTGTTTTTCAAACTAGTTTAAACTTGCGATATTATCGTACAAAAATATTATAATTCCGCACACACACAACATTTTAGATTATTTTATTTTTGAGAAAAAGAAAAAATTTATCATAAAATTTAACATCAAAATGATTATTTTTAGCGCTTTGCGTTAAAAAGAAAGAAAAAACTCATGAATTCAATTTATACACCAAAAGAAGCTTTACAAAAATTAGAACATTTTTGCGCTTATCAGGAACGCTGTCATGATGAAGTTGTTTCAAAATTATACAGCTTAAAAATGACAGCAGATGAAATTGATTCAATTGTAGTTCAACTTATTGAAGGGAATTTTTTGAATGAAACCCGATTTGCCTGTTCTTTTGCAAGAGGCAAACATCGCATGAAATCTTGGGGAAAAATCAGAATTACAAATGAGCTCAAACTTCGCAACATTTCTTCAACAAATATCAACTTGGCACTAAAAGAAATTTCAGATGAAGAATACGAAATTACTTTTAATGAACTTTCAGAAAAATGCTGGAACAGTCTCCAAGAAAAAAATATGCTAAAGAAAAGAAAAAAGTTCTGCGACTATCTTCTGCGTCGTGGTTACGAAAGCAATTTTGTTTATGAAAAAGTAAAAAAAATGGAACTAAAATAAGTTCCATTTTTTTTTGAAATTTCAGTCAAAAACCACCTAAAAACATGCATAAACCATAAAAAATACTTCTAGGAGGAAATCTTAATTTTTTGCGAATTTTAGAACATCCCTCGCGTTTTTAGCGAAATTTTATTATTCAAAGGAAAATTTTATGTTAATTTTTACGATTTTTCTTATATTTAAAAATCGGTATTTATAAGAATTTCCATAAGAACTCCATTTTCTTCGTGCATTTCAACGAGTAGTTTTAACATTTCATCGAAAACTTGGCTATTCTAAAAACCATCCCTTCTACCAAAGCGTATATGTCTATATCTTTGTTAGGTTAAATCCTATGCCAGCATAACATCCTGATTGAAGCCACTTAACATGACTACTTGGTTTCGTTTTTGGATGTGATTTTTATTAAAAAAAAGGTAGGAAAACTTTAAACAAAACAACATTTTTTTAAAAATTTAAATGCCACGATTTATATGATTAGAAAATTACTCTTAAGTTTTTTATTTTTCCTATTATCTTTTTTCACTTTTGGGAAAAATACATCAGATCTCAACATCACCACAATTAGAGCCAATTACATCTCGTATAAAACTTTCGTTGTCGCAGGTACGATAACTAGTACAAGTACGGGAGGAAGTTGGAGCAGTCCTAGTTCGTGGGTTGGTGGCGTAGTTCCATCAGCAACTGATGATGTTGTAATAGCTAGTGGTGCAACAATAACTATTTCCGGAAGCACTAGCAACGCTAAAACACTTACAATCAATGGAAATCTTCTTGTATCTAACACCGTTACACTTAACTCAGTAACTCAAGTAACAATTAACGGTTTACTTAGCTTTGAAGACCAAAATAGTAATATACACCTGCCAGCTAACACGGGCATAAAAATTAATTCTCCGGGAAAGGTTGATGACTCTAAATGTTCAAACAATGTTGCTATTTATATCGGAAGTACAAAATTCGCTGCTTGTACAGGGAATGGCGGTCAACCCATATACAAAAGTTTTACTGACCTCAACAATAGTGGAGGAACAATAAATGCGATCGCCAGTTCAAATTCGCCAGTTTGTCTAAATGGAACTATCAATCTAAGCGGTTCTTACTCAGGAACAGTAGGAAACACAACTTCGACAGGTTCAACATCAGGCGTAAATTACTCTTGGAGCGTACAAGCACCCAATGGAACTACAACCACAAGCAATTTACAAAATTACAATTTGCCCGCAAGCCAGACAGGCAACTACACGGCAACCTTAACTTGTACAACATACTACGGAAGCGATTTATATACAAGTACAAGCACTATTACTGTAGTAGTAAATGCAAACATGGGAGTTTCGGCTGCTTCTTCAAGCCAGACACTTTGTGTTGGCACACCAATGACAAACATTACCCACACAACAACTGGTGGTGTAACAGGAATTGGGACACCAAGTCCTGCTTTGCCGGCTGGAGTTACAGCTTCTTGGGCATCAAACACGATAACAATCAGCGGAACACCAAGTGCTTCTGGAACTTTTAATTACAGCATTCCTGTTCTTGGATGTGGCACAACTGTAAACGCTACTGGAACAATTACTGTAAATGCAAACGTGGGAGTTTCTGCTGCTTCTTCAAGCCAAACGCTTTGTGTTGGCACACCAATGACAAACATTACCCACACAACAACTGGTGGTGTAACAGGAATTGGGACACCAAATCCTGCTTTGCCGGCTGGAGTTACAGCTTCTTGGGCATCAAACACGATAACAATCAGCGGAACACCAAGTGCTTCCGGAACTTTTAATTACAGCATTCCTGTTCTTGGATGTGGCACCACTGTAAACGCTACTGGGACAATTACTGTAAATGCAAACAACACCATAACTCTAACCTCTGCATCGGGAACAAATGCACAAAGCATTTGTAAAGACAGCGCAATAACAAACATAACGTATACTACCACAGGAGCAACTGGTGCAAATTTTACTGGACTACCAGCAGGTGTAACAGGAGGATGGGCTTCAAATACAGTAACTATATCTGGAACCCCAACAACTACTGTTGATGGCACATTTAATTATACTGTAACATTATTAAACGGATGTGGAAACGTAACAGCAACAGGAACAATCACTGTAGCAGTTCCTAACAGAGGACAGGTACATGGCGGAAAACACATTTGCCTTGGAGATGATAGTCCACAATTATATATGAGCACGTTTAGCGGTACTATTGTGAAATGGCAATATAGTGATGATCCAGCGGAATCTAGTGGAAGCTGGATTGACATTCCAAATACAGCAAATTTAACTACCTATCAACCTGCAAAATTAACAGCACTTAGAACCTTCAGAACGGTTGTTCAAAACGGAGCTTGCCCTCCAGAAACAGCGATTCAAACAAGAATCGATGTCGATACAACTCCGACATTTACAGTATCACCTTCGGCAACAAGTTGTCCAAATACGGATGTAACCTATACTACACAATCTGGTCAAGGTAATTATATATGGACTGTTTCTGGTACTTTAGGGACTGACTATAGTATAACTTCAGGAGGAGTTGGAACATCTAGTAACTCTGTTACTTTAAAATGGTTAACAGCAGGTTCAAAAACGGTTACTGTGACCTATTCAAATGCGTGTTCAAACAATCCTGTGGCTAGTTCTACTACTACCGTAGATGATTTTAGCATTTCTCCAGCTCAAAGTACTTCTTTTTGTATTAATACTCAGATAACTCCAATTACATATATCGCAAAAGGTTTTGATGGTATTGGATCAGGTTCATTTAGTTTACCTTCTGGTTTGACAGTAAATTATGATAATACTACAAAAACATTAACTATAAGTGGCATACCTACCACTCAAGGAACTTTCAATTATACAATTCCTTTGACTGCCAGTGGGTGTACAATCTCTGGCGAAGCAAAAGGAACAATTATTATCAATGCAACACCAACAGCTCCAAGTGCAAGTGTAAGCACACAGCCAACTTGTTCAGGAACAAAAGGAACTATAACAATTACCGCAACCGCGGGATATACTTACAGCATTAATGGAACTGATTATTACAATCAAACTGTTTTCAGTTCTCTTGACCCTGGATCTTACACTGTAACGGCTAAAAATACCTCTGGCTGTATTTCGGCTGGAACACCACTACAAGTAAACGCTCCGACAGCAAAAACATGGACAGGAGCAAATAGTGCCGACTGGAGTCTTGATTCAAACTGGAGTCCGACCGGAGTTCCAACTGCTTCAGATTGTGTTATTATTCCAACGGGAGTTGCACACAATCCAATTATTTCGGGAACAGATGGAAATTTCTATGCTTACACATTAACGGTAAATGATCAAGGAAACTTAACCGTTAAAAGTAGTAATACACTTCAAGTTACAAGTTCTGTTAATGTATTATCATCGGGTGCATCATCTGGTACATTGTTATTCGAAGACAGTTCAAGTTTAATTCAGACAAGCACAAGCAATACGATCAATACAGGAAACATTACCTATAATCGCATTGCAAAACAAATTCGACAAGCAGATTACGTTTATTGGTCAACTCCAGTCAAAAATCAGACTTTGGCTGCTCTTTCACCTTTAACTAGTGCTTCCAAATTATATGCGTATGATGGCACCAAATGGGTATTCACTCCAAGAACCACCGTTATGACTGCAGGAAAAGGCTATATTGTTCGCGGACCTGAAACCTATTCAAATACGGTAAAACAAGATTTCCCAGCAAGTTTTATAGGTATTCCTCAAAATGGTACTTTTCAGGGAGAATCAATGGTAGGAGGTCAATTTTATCTACTAGGAAATCCATATCCATCTGCTTTAAATGCCGATGCTTTTATCACTGAGACAAACAACAAAACAATATTAGAAGGAACTCTTTATTTCTGGACACACAATACTCCAGTAGTTTTAAGTGGAGCATATGAGTATTCAACTGATGATTATGCAACATATAATTTGAGTGGTGGTACTGGAACAGGACCAGCTCCTTCGGCATTTGATCCAAATCTTGATTCACCTAGAACTGATTTCCCAAGCGGTAAAATAGGAGCAGGACAAGCATTTTTTGTGGGCACTGTTGCATCTGGAAAAGCTGTTTTCAACAATTCAATGCGAGTTTCAGGTAATAATACACAATTCTTTAAGCCTGGAAAAACATCAAAAACAGCAGAAATAGAGAAACATCGCGTATGGTTGAATATGACAAATGCTGGTGGTGCTTTCAAACAATTATTAGTCGGATATATCGAAGGTGCAACAAATAATTATGAGAGATTATATGACGGAACATCTTTTGATGGAAACAAATATCTTGATTTTTACAGTATCAATGATGGCAACAATTTGGCAATTCAAGGTCGCGCTCTTCCTTTTACAGATACAGATATGGTTCCGTTAGGTTACCGCTCAACAATCGCAGGAGATTTTACCATTTCGATTGATTATGCTGATGGAAACATGAAGACTCAAAAGATCTATTTAGAAGATAAAACAACAGGCGAAATTCATGATTTAACCCAAAGCAACTATACCTTTACGACCAAAACAGGAACTTTTACCGATCGTTTTGTACTTCGTTATACGAACAAAACTTTAGGAACTGGAGATTTTGAAAACATCGAAAATGGAGTTTTGATTTCGGTAAAAGACAAAACGGTGAAAGTGATTTCGTCTATAGAAAACTTGAAAGAAATCAATATTTATGATATTTCAGGAAAACTGCTTTATAACAAAACAAAAGTAAATTCTACCGAATTGCAAATTCCAAACTTACAATCAAGCGATCAAGTCTTAATTGTAAAAGTTACTTTGGAGAACAATTTTACTGTTTCAAAAAAGATTATTTTTCAATAAATCAAAATAACAATTCACAAAAAAATCCAGCCTAAACAGACTGGATTTTTTTTATTTTAAAAGTGTCATTACCTTTTTTCAATCAATACGCTAACGGCATTCCCACCAAAACCAACTGCATTTATCAATACTTTTTTGATTGGTTTGCTTTGAATTTGTTTTTCTCCAAATGGAACTCCAATAAAAGTATCATGTTCCATCATCAAAAGAGCCAATTCTAAACTCAAAATTCCAGAAGCGCCAAATGTATGTCCGATTTTCCATTTATTAGTTGTCAATAATGGCAAATTAGAGCCAAAAACTTTCTCGATTGCACGAAGTTCTGTCAAATCGCCTTTTATCGTTCCTGGCGCATGCATTACGATCGCATCAATGTTTTCAAGATCTTCATTTTTCAAAGCCATTTTCATTGATTTTTGAAAACAAGTAGCTTCCGCCGAAATCGAGATGTTATGTTCCAAAACTTCAGTTGCATAACCAACTCCTGTTACATATGCAATTGCATTCTCTTTTTCTCCAGCTTCTAAACAACAAACAGCTGCACCTTCGCCCAAAATCATGGTATTTTGTGTTTTCTCAAAATCAAATGCCAGATTTGGCCAAGCTTCTAGATTCTGATCAATTCGGGAATAGATTTTCAATGCTCTCATTTGCGCAATTGTAAAATCGGTCAAAGGAGCTTCACTTCCGCCAACTAAAAATTTATCAGCCATTCCTGATTTCAACCATGCAACACCATTCAGTAAAGCATGAAGTGCCGTAGAACAAGTTATTGAGTGTGAAATTTCCGGACCGGTACTTTGCAAATCATGAGCAATCCAAGATGAAATATTTCCCAAAGTTGTGGTTGGAGAAGCTAAAGTCTGTGCTTTTCCGGTATCAATATATTCTTTGTAGTGCTTTTCAAATAAATCTGTCGCTCCTCTTGAGGATCCGATATTTATTCCGAAAACATCTTCTGAATTCCAGCCGGCTTGCGCTACGGCTTTGCGCGAAGCTACCAAAGCAAATAATACAGAATCATCCAAAAACTTATATTTAGGATCTGATTCTCTTATCTCAACAACAATTCGTTTTGATTCCTCGCTAAGTGGAGCTGTCGAAGTTTCCTGCTGATCCAAAAATTGTTTTGAAAAACAATGATTTTCATTCAGATAATTTGCCCATACTTCTTCTGTAGTATTTCCTAATGGAGAAATAGATGAAAAAGCTGTTATGGAGATTTTTTGTGTATTCAAAATATTGATTTTATGCCTATTGCATTTTCTAACCGCAAAGATCGCAAAGATTTACGCAAAGGTCGCAAAAGAATTAAAAAAAGTGGCACACAGATGACACGGATTAAACGAATTTAAAAAGATTAATCTGTGAAAATCCGTTTAATCTGTATTCATTCATGGGCAGAATTACACCATTTCAATCGCTTCTTCAATTGTTTTATAAACTTTCTGAAGCTGTTCGCCTGTCATTATATAAGGTGGTAATATGTAAACAATATTTCCGACCGGTCTTAAAACCACTCCACTTTCAATGAAAAAATTATACAATTTGGTACGCATGGAACCATAATAACTTTCTTCTGAATCTGATTTTATTTCCACCGCAAAAATAACTCCGAGCGTTCTAGCTGTTGCTACTTTTGGGTGATTTTCAATTTTCTGCTGAAACTCTAAATGACTTTTATTTATTCTTTGAATATTAGCTTGCATTTCATCTGTTTGCAATAACTCCATACTTGCTAAAGCCGCCGCACAACCTGTTGGGTTTGCCGTAAAAGTATGTCCGTGAAACAGCGCTTTATTGATATCATCATCATAAAAAGCATCAAAAACTTCTTGAGTAAAAGTTGTAATCGCCATTGGAATTGTTCCTCCGGTTAAAGCTTTTGACAAACAAATCATATCTGGATTTGCATTTACATAATCCATAGCAAAGGTTTTTCCCGTTTTCCCAAAACCTGTCATAACTTCGTCGGCAATGGTCAAAACGTGGTTTTCTTTGCAAATTTCAATCAGTTTTTCCAATGCTTCCGGTTCATACATGACCATTCCTGCAGCACCTTGCACCAAAGGTTCGAAAATAAATCCGGCGCAATTATGTTTCTGAATTACATCTTTTAAAGCTTCAAAACTTGCCTCTTCTTCTCCTTTTATCGGAACCGGAATTCGGACAACATCAATAAACATTCCTTGAAAAGCCTGCGTATAAAATGAAATACCACTCGCGGCCATTGCGGCAAAAGTATCGCCGTGAAAAGCGTTTTCAAAAGCAATTATTGTAGTGCGTTTTTCATTTTTATTAAAAAAATACTGCAACGCTACTTTTATTGCTACTTCAACCGCTGTTGAACCATTATCAGAAAAGAAGATTTTTTGCTGATTCTTTGGCAGAATTTCCATTAATTTTTCGGCCACTTTGATTGCCGGTTCGTGAGTGAATCCGCCAAACAAAACGTGTTCTAAAGTGGTCAGCTGTTTGTAAATCGCGTCAGCAATAAATTTATTGCTATGTCCAAATGGATTTACCCACCAAGACGCGATTGCATCTATATATTCTTTATTGTTTTCGTCCCAAAGCAACGCGCCTTCTCCTCTAGATATTGCAATTGGCGTTTGAGAAGTTTTGTGTTGTGTATAAGGATGCCAAAGATATTGGCTGTCTTTTTCTTGTAAAGTCATTTTTTTTAGAAGATAGAAAATAGAACATAGAAAAAAGACTATGCTCTACAGTTTCCGCAAAGATAAGAAAGTCTATTTTCTTTATTCTATATTCTTTGTTCTATAACTTCAATAGATTATCCCGAAACAAATCGGCGTATTCTTTAATTACATTTTGGTCGAAATACGGTTCTTCATCAATTCTTCCAATGCATTTTATTCCAGTTTTATTCAGAATCAAACTTTCAGTCGATTTGTTTTCGTTGCCACTAAAGATAATTCCGTCAACTTGAAAACCTTTATTTTGAATCGCTTCAATTGTCAATAAAGTATGATTGATGCTTCCTAGATAATGTCTTGAAACTACAATTATTTTATAATCGTCTCGAATTAAATCTGCAATAGTATCTTTTTCGTTTAACGGAACAAAAATGCCACCTGCACCTTCAATAACCAAATGATTTTCTGTTTTTGGTTCCTGAATGTTTTTTAAATCAATTTGAATTCCGTCAATTTCTGCCGCTAAATGCGGACTTGCAGGTGTATTTAACTCATACGCATTTGGAAAAAATTGCGATTTTGAATTCGAAATTTTAGCTTTTACTTTATGTGTATCACTTAAATCTAAATCTCCGGCCTGAACTGGTTTCCAATAATCTGCTTCTAAAGCCTCAACCACAATTGTCGAAGCTACCGTTTTTCCGACATCCGTAGAAATTCCTGTAATAAATATTTTCATAATTAATAGACCGCAGATGACACAGATTAAACCGATTATCGCGGATTTTTTTATTTTTCAATCAATCAGCTACAGGACAATCCGTGTAAATCCGTTGTATCCGTTTTATCTGTGGGCTGTCCTGCAAAAATACCAATAAAAACAACAAACCCATCAATTACGATGGGTTCTGTTTTATTCTTCTTTTAATTCGTCGATTACTTTTCTGATTTCCTTGGCATATTTTCCATAAAATAATTTTGTATGTCCTTCAGTCATAAACCAAATTAAAATCATGAATACAAATACGATCAAGATAAATATTACTGCTACATATTCCTGATTTGAATTTAAAACAAGATTCAATAGTTTACCTGATTTTTTACCTAAAGGCAATAAAAACATATAAAACAGTCCAAAAGGAAAAAAAGTATAAGTAGCAGATTTATAGGTCTCAATAAACAACCTTATATTATAGTATATTTCGTATAAATTATCTTTAGTTGTTGCTGCCACATTTGCAAAATTCTTATAATACATATATAATCTTACTGCAAATACCATTGAAATTACAATTGAAAGTGCGTACAGCAAATAATACGCGAGTAGAAAACTATATTTTAATTCGATAACTAGCGGAATTATCCCGATTAAAATCATTGAAACTATTTGAACGATGAATTCTTTTTTTAAATTTTTTCTAATTTTTTCCAAAGGCGTATTCACCGATTGAATTTTTTCTAAATTATTTGGAAGAACAACATTTTCCGTTTTTTCGTTGTTCCATGCGTTTTGTATATCGTTAAAATCCATATCCTTGATTTTTAATTATTTCTTTTAATTTTTCTTTTGCTCTGTTTAATTTCACTCGGGCATTTCCTTCAGAAATCCCAAGATTTTCGCCAATTTCTTTGTGAGAAAAACCTTCTAACTGATAAAAAATAATCGCTTTATCAATCTTTTCGAGTTTTTGAACTGCTTTGTAAAAATGATCCAGCTGACTTTCCTTTATATGTGAATCGCCTTCATCATCTTTTATATTTTCCGAGGCAATTTCATATTTGTCGACTTTCCGTTTTTCTTTTCTAAGGAAAACAATCGCAGTATTTACTGCTACTCGATACATCCAGGTCGAAAATTGGCTTTCGTTCCTAAATGTCTCATACGATTTCCAAAGCTGGCAGACAATTTCTTGAAATAAATCCTGCTGATCATCATAATTGTCCATGTACATTTTTGAGACTTTGTACAAAATTCCTTTATGACTTTCTATCCGATTTAAAAACTCTTGTTCTTTCTCTTTCAAAATAGTTCTAATTCATTATTGGTTTTACAATATATCCTGCTTTTCTCAATAAATAAAGTACTCCTTGCTCACCTACTAAATGTGCTGAACCAACCGCCACAAATAAACTTTCCTTTTTCATCATTCCAGACATTTTTTGCACCCAATCTTTGTTTCTATCATCCAGCATCCATTTTTTGGTATTGCTGCTCATTTCTTTTTCACTTGCGGTATCATCATAAAGATTAAGCAAATTTTCATCTTTATAATCTTGAACCATTTTTTTTGTTTCTTCCTTGTTTATATCTTCCATAGTAGCTATTAATTCATCGTCGCTGTATGCATTAGACAATGTATTTAACTGCCCTTTTACCGTTTCGAAACCTGCAATCTCTTTATTCTTACTTTTAGCCAAAGTCATAAATTCCATTTCGTAAGATTTTAAAGTTTCACAGTCAAATGCCTTCATCGAAATTAAACTCATTATGGTTGCTAAACTATAATTATCGAGCAGTTGCAATTTTAATCCGGCAGTTTTCTGTACAACTAAATCTAACTTAGAAAATTGCTCTGGTGTTAATTTCTTGCTTAACGGCTCTGAAGATAATGCTAATTTTTGCACATCGGCCATTTCATTTGGATCAAAAAAGTTGATTTCGACAATTAATTTCTCTGATTTCTCAAATGCATTTTTTGTTTTTTCCGATAAAAAATAATCGGTTGGGCAAATAGAATGAATTGTTCCGTAAACATAAGAAGGTTTTGATAATCCGTTTCCAGATACTTCCCACAAAAGAGAATTTTCAAGTTTTGGAGATTTTGTCTGTGCTTGCGCAGATGAACTAAAAACAAGTGTGATTAACGCTATTACTGATGTGATTAAATTTTTCATGATTTTGATTGATTAAAATTGATTGATGATTGATTTGATTAATTATTTGATTGACTGATAATGATTTGATTGATGATTGTAAAACTTCTTATTATTTGCTGTATTTTTTTCTTTGCCAACAAGCCAAAGAAGCAAAAAACAAACAAAGCATAGTTAGAAGAAGATTTTTATTTGGTTTGTCTAAAATAAATTGGTTTACAAGAGAATAAGCTAGTCCTGCAGAAGCTAATTGAACAAACAAAAAATTGAAGATTTTTTCGCCGATTGAAGTTGATGTTGTTTTCATAATTGATTTGATTTAATGATTGATGATTGAATAAAATTCGATTGATTGATTTGATGATTGAAAACCGCTGTTATTTCTTCATGAATTTTTTTCGTTGCCAGGAAGCGATTGAAATCACAAATAAACAAATCATTACAATGAGTGTTTCTGTTCTTGGTTTATCGAAAATAAAATGGTTTACTAAAGCGTACCCTAATCCGAGCGAAGTACAAAATATAAATGCTAAGCCTGAAGTTCTCTCTTTTTTTGAAGTTGATTGTGTTTTCATAATTATTTTGGTTTATTTGATTACGGCTCGTAAGTAATCGAATAAACAAAACGTTACAAAAAATTTTAAACTTTTTTTAAAAAGTGAGGAAATACAGTGCTTTAGAGAAGAAAAAAAAAGCCCACAGATCGAACTGTCACCCTGAGCGGAGTCGAAGGGCTTGCTAATAAGAACGGGCTTCGACTACGCTCAGCCTGACAAAACCGAAGTCTTAAAAAACAAAATCTCTTAATAATTCTAAAATTTGGCTAATTTCTTCTTCAGTATTAAAATTATGAATGCAAAAACGAAGTCGTTCCTGGCCTTCCGGAACAGTTGGCGATAAAATGGCTTTTACATCAAAACCTTTATCCTGCAGTTGCTGGGCAATATGTTTCACATTCTCATTTCCCGGAATAATGGCAGATTGAATAGCCGATTTACTGCGAACGAACATTGGCTTTAGGCCTAATAAATTTTTCTGCTGATTGAAGAATACAATGTTTTGACGGAGTTTGTCAATCGCCTCTTTTTCGATTTCCAATTGCTGGTAACCAACAAAAATTGTCGCAACAGAATGCGGTGACAATCCTGTTGTATATATAAAACTTCGCGCGAAGTTTACTAAATATTCTTTAAGTTCCGGACTTCCGAGCACCACTGCACCGTGGCAACCCAAACCTTTTCCAAAAGTCATAATTCGGGCGAAAATTCTATTATGCAATTTAAGATGTTGCGTCAAGCCCTCGCCTTTTTCTCCAAAAACACCAAGCGTGTGTGCTTCATCAACTACCAAATAACAATTGTATTTTTCAGCCAATTGTACCAATTCTTCCAAATTCGGACTATCGCCATCCATTGAAAAAACAGTTTCAGTAACAATATAAATGTTTAATGGAATTTGAGATTCAGCTGATTGAAATTTAATAATTAGGCGTTCTAAATCTTCAAAATCGTTATGATTGAATTTGTATGATTTAGCGTTCGACATCACAATTCCATCACGAATTGAAGCATGACTTAACTCATCATACAAAATAACGTCATTTCGTTGCGGTACAGCGCTAAAAAACCCGACATTGGCATCATAACCTGAATTAAAAATTAAAGCTGTTTCTGCGTCGTGAAATTCAGCAATAAAAGTTTCAGCAGTTTGGTATAAAGTATGATTACCCGAAATCAATCGAGAACCTGTCGCGCCATTCTGAATAATTTCATTTTCAATCAAATAATGGTGTGACTGTTTAAAAATAGATTCTGATTTTGAAAATCCAATATAATCATTTGAAGAAAAATCGACAAGATTATTAAAACTTGGCAACTTTCTTAATGCGTTATTTTGCTTTCTAACTTCAAGCTTTTGAATAAGATTTTCAGGTAATTTCATAAAAGCAAAGTTATGAAATTGAAGTTAGAATAAACGGCAGGCACAAAACGACCTGCCGTTTTTGCTTCTGTTTTTATAAAACGGCGCTTATAAATGGCGCTTTTCTTAGGAATTTATTCTGAACCATTTCTTCGATCATAAAGTCCGCAATATTTCTCGCACTGATTTTATCTCCTGTGCAATCTTGCGTATCGACACTAATTTCAGCTTTTTCATCTGTGAATTCAATAAACGGAACACGAACCAAAGTCCAATCGACAACGCTGTCAACCAAAAGATCATAAGTTAATTGTCTATCTTTTTGAATTTCCGGAAAATTGGTTTTCATCCAATTTGTGGCCATAAGTGTTTTTTCACTTTTATGATCAAATGGTGTATCGATATTCAAGCCTGCCAATAAAACATATCTTTGAATATTAAATTCTTTCATTACTTTCAAGACATTTATAGTCGCTTGACTCGCCACCATAGGTTCGCCCGGCCGTTGACCAATCGTACTGACTACCGCTTGGCAATCTTTCAATAATGTTCTAATGACTTTTTCATCAATCGCATTACCGTTAATAATTTCCAAATCTGGATGTTGAATCGTAAAATTTTCAGGATTTCGTAGCAATGCTTTTACCTTAAATCCTTTTTCTAATAACTGGTTTATAAGAAATTTTCCAGTTCTTCCTCCGCCACCTAAAACGGCAACTTTTATTATATTTTTCATAAGTATTCTTTATAAAATTTGACATAAATAATTTGCGCTTTTACCAATCAGACAAAGCGAAAACGCAAAAGCTTACTGAGCTTTCACAACAAGATCAATATTTTATAAAGAGATTTTAATACCTCAAAAGTAAAAAATAAAAAAAGCCAAACAAAAACTGTTTAACTTTCAATTTATTTTATTTTTCTTTTCTATCCATTTAAAGTTTCCTTTCTCGGTAGCATCAAGCAAATCAACTTGCAAACCATTAGCAATTTTTAGTGCATAACTTAATGCCGAATTTAGATCTAAATGAACTGAAATGGATTTTTTCTTTGTTTCTGATAACCACAAATAGATTTCAAAATCTCTATCTGCATAATTTTTATAAACGGAAATATATTGAACATTTTCAAAAACAGAATTTTTACATAATGGAATTTTAAACAACGTGAAATTAAAACTGACTGTTTTCTTTTCAGCATCTGCATAAACTCTTTTTGTAAAAGTCAATCCACCCGCACATACAAACATAAAAAAGGTTGCCAAAACAAACTTTAAAGCGTCCATTATTTTTCCCAAATAAAAAAGATCTAAAGTTTTAAAAAGCATTGAAATTGCAAAGTAATACAATGGTAAAGCAATCAAAAAATGCCAAAAAGGTCTTTTTGAAACATAAACCAACTGATCAAATTTTTGTTTTTCCATTGGGCTAAAAATAAAAAAAAGCCAAACAAAACTGTTTGGCTTTTTAACTTATTTTGAAATTGTCTTAGTCAACTAAAACAATCACTTTATTATCTTTCATTTCGATTGTACCTGACGTAATTTCTAATGTATAGGTTTGGTCATTAACTCTCGTAAATTTATCTGCTACCTCTTTAGAAAAATTAAAGCTAGGCGCTGCAATTTTTACAGTTCCTTTTTCTAGAATAGAAACAATAGGAGCGTGATTATTCAAAATTTGAAAGCTTCCATCAACTCCAGGCACTGTAACTGAAGTTACTTCTCCTGAAAATAATTTTGCCTCTGGTGATACTATATCTAAAATCATATCTTCTTTTTAAATTCCAAATTATAAAATTCCAAATCCCAATTTTGGAATTTGGAATTTTTATTTTTTGAGGTTTGTCAAGCTTTGCTTGATTATGCTTCAGCTAACATTTTTTCTCCAGCTTCGATTGCATCTTGAATAGAACCTTTCAAGTTGAAAGCCGCTTCTGGAAGGTGATCTAACTCACCATCGATAATCATGTTGAAACCTTTGATAGTATCTTTAATATCAACTAATACACCTGGAATACCTGTAAATTGCTCTGCTACGTGGAATGGCTGAGACAAGAAACGTTGTACACGACGTGCTCTAGATACTGCAAGTTTATCTTCTTCAGATAACTCTTCCATACCTAAGATAGCGATGATATCTTGTAATTGTTTGTATTTTTGAAGGATTTCTTTAACTCTTTGTGCACAGTTGTAGTGCTCATCTCCTAAGATATGTGGAGTCAAAATTCTTGAAGTAGAATCTAACGGGTCAACCGCAGGATAAATACCTAACTCAGCAATTTTACGAGACAATACAGTTGTAGCATCTAAGTGCGCGAAAGTTGTAGCTGGCGCAGGGTCAGTTAAGTCATCTGCAGGAACGTAAACCGCTTGTACAGATGTAATAGATCCTTTGTTTGTAGAAGTAATACGCTCTTGCATAGCACCCATCTCAGTTGCCAATGTTGGTTGGTAACCTACCGCAGATGGCATACGTCCTAAAAGTGCTGATACCTCAGAACCTGCTTGTGTAAAACGGAAGATGTTATCAACGAAGAATAATACGTCTTTTCCTTGGTCAGATCCAGCTCCATCACGGAAATACTCAGCGATAGATAATCCTGAAAGTGCCACACGTGCACGAGCTCCAGGTGGCTCATTCATTTGTCCGAAAACGAAAGTAGCTTTAGACTCTCTCATTCCTGGCATATCTACTTTAGATAAATCCCATCCTCCATTTTCCATAGAGTGCATGAAATCATCACCGTATTTAATAATTCCTGACTCTAACATCTCACGAAGCAAGTCATTTCCTTCACGTGTTCTTTCACCTACTCCAGCGAATACTGAAAGTCCACCGTGACCTTTTGCGATATTGTTGATCAACTCCTGAATCAATACTGTTTTACCAACACCAGCACCACCGAACAATCCAATTTTACCTCCTTTTGCGTAAGGCTCGATCAAATCGATTACTTTGATACCTGTGAATAAAACTTCAGATGAAGTTGATAAATCTTCGAATTTTGGAGCTTGTCTGTGGATTGGCAAACCGTTTTCTCCAGTTTTTGGCAATTCACCTAAACCATCAATTGCATCTCCAACAACATTAAATAAACGTCCATATACATCTGGACCGATTGGCATTTGGATTGGGCTTCCAGTTCCAACTACCTCATATCCTCTAGACAAACCGTCTGTAGAGTCCATAGAGATTGTACGTACAGTGTTTTCTCCAATGTGAGATTGTACTTCTAGAACTAATAAAGTTCCATCTTTTTTTGTGATTTCTAATGAATCATAAATTTTTGGAAGTTCAACATCTTTACCGTTGAAAACTACGTCAACTACTGGTCCAATGATTTGAGCAACTTTTCCTATTACTTTTGACATTACTTATGTATTTATTAAATAGCTATTTAGGTTTATCGAAAATACCTCTTTTTTCAGAGCGCAAAGATAATTTTTTAAAATATAAAATCAATTTTTTTTTCATAAAAAATAGCATGATTTTGTTTGATTCCTAAAAGTTGGGCTTCAAATAACTAAAACAGTAAATTTTAACCCCATAAAAAAAAGCCACTGCATCTTAAAAATGAGTGACTTTCTTACTAAAAAAAATTGGCTTTATTGAATTGTTTGCGGATACTGAATTGGATACGTAGCCAAATCAACGTGACGCAATGTAGAACCATATTTCGCATTAATTGCATCTACAAAAATATTAGCAATCAAAGCATAACCTCTTGCACTTGGATGCACTCCGTCTAAAGAGAAAGCACCTCCCGTAACATATGTAGATGACATCACATAATTCCCAAAACGGATTCCTCCATTTGACAATTGTGTCAACGTAACTTTTGTATCCACAAATGCCAAACCTTTTTCTGCAGCAACTGCCTGGATTGCCACATTGTAGGCATCAGTAGCTTTTTTAACCTCTGCAACTTCATCTTTTGTCAAAACCCAGTTGTCTGCCAATGGCACTGAAAGTCCGTTAACTTTTGTTGCATCACCTCCAACAGTAGTCCCAATAAATGTTCTTGCCGACAAAACAACTAAATCCTCCTTAGTAGCTTGTCTATAAGAAGGCAAACCATAAGCAGAAAGGTTAGTCAAATAACTATCCACTAAGACAACCGCATTACTTCCAGCTTTGAAATTGATTGTTCTTCTAGCAGCTTCATCAGCAGTCAATAATTTATTAGCAACCATTTGTTGCAAGCCACCATTATAAACTGCATAACCAGCATTTAACTGAGTTGCTAAAGCCGCCGTAAGCGTAGCTGGATTATACGGTACAGTTGTAAAATATGGCAAACTTGTAATATAAGGCAAATTAGCCACAACACCTTTTGCTCCTTTTGAAGTTAAAGCCGTTGCTAAATTTGTAAAAATAGTTTTAAAAACTGTTGGGTCTGTAATGTCATTTCCTCCATAAGTAGAAGGATCCATATTCCCAGTCTGATCTTTCCCAGTTCCACCTGAAGTCGCGTAAGCCAAAACATCATTTCCTCCAATGAACAAAGAAAAGAAAGTTGGATTCTGAGCCATTGCATCAGCTAAAACCGTGGTAGTTGGCGTACTTGAAAATCTTGCGAAATAAGGATTGGCTAAACCCGAAGCAACTCCTGCAGTATTTCCATAACCGGCCGCAATTAAATGATAACTTTTTGCTCCCGGAACTCCCATGTTATTAAATGTGCCTGAAAGATGTGACGTTACTTCGGTTGTAGGCTTGCCTGTAACATTAACCGGAGCTTGACCATTAAAATACAAGCGCGTTCCAGCAATTACATTTCCACCTAAAAGCAAACCTCCGATGTTATCATTTGTCAAAGGAGTTTTAAATTCTCCTCCTCCTGCCGCAACAAATTGCTGTGCTAAAATATTCGTATACGCATTACTCTGCCCTTTAATAAACAAAGCATTATCACTATAACCAGCAGCAAACGAATCTCCAAGTGCTACATATTTTGTAAAAACTGCCGATCCAGGAACTACCGGAACTTCTGCTGGTGCATCACTGTCATCGCTATTACATGCTGCCATAAAGGTTAAAGAAACCAATAAAAGCCATTTTATATTTTTTTTCATGTCATTTAAAATTTAAAAATTATTACTTCTTTCCATTCATTTTCATCAGAAGAAAAGAAAACCCACTTCATCAAATTAACTTCTTTTAATTATGGATTGATTGTCCAAGAAGCAAACCACATCTGACCAATTGCTCCGGCACCAATTACTTGAATATAATCTTTTCCGAAAAGGTTAGTTGCCCCAACTTTAATAACTGATTTAAGTTTTGGCAAAGCATAATTCACTTGCGCATCAAGAACAGTATTTTCTGGAATCATTCCGTCTCCGAAAGAAGATTGCCATAAATACTCTGTGTTCCATCTCACATTTACATTAAATCCTAAATTCTTAGCCACTTTTGCATTTCCAAGAGAAGCTTTAATTCTGTGTTTTGGAGTGTTAAATCCAGCCACGAAACCTGGATCTTCTGATTGATCAAAGTCAAATTGAGCGTAGTTGTAGTTTACACCAACTTCGAAATCTTTATAAACTTTTTTAGACAAACCAACTCCAAAACCAAATGATGAAATTTGTGCGGTTGTGTTTGTATAAACTTGATACACTCTTCTATCTCCAAAAGCTAATGCAGCGTAAGTCATTTGAACATTTGGATCTGCAGGATTTGTTCCTACCGTACCGTAGTAAGGAGAAATTACTCTTGCCGTATTCATAAAGTCATTATAGATATTGTAATAAGCATTCAAATCGATTGATAAATCATTTTGAACCACAGAACGGTATCCAACCTCAAAAGCTTGAACTTGCTCCGGTTTTACTAAACCAATATTAGCCACTTGAAGATCCGCAGGATTTGCCGAAGCAGCAAAAGCCTGAACCGAAGCTAATGTATATGCATTGTGATATGCATTTTGACCTGATAAATTAACTGTTGCAGGAACTCCCAATGCTTGACCTGCTAAACTTACCGGCATAGTTTCTTGGAATCTATCTAAGTTTTCTGGTGCAGAACCAATTAAAGCGAATGGCCCTAAATCTAAACCAATATACTGATCTTGTGTTGTTGGGTTACGGAAACCTGTTTGATAAGATGCTCTGAAATTATGTCTTTTTGATTCTCCAGCAGCATAGGTAAACGACACTCTTGGCGAAATATTTCCATCAAAATTCTGGCTTTTGTCATAACGCAAAGATCCTGTAAATTTCAATCTGTCGTCTAACCATTTTTTTTGCAATTGAGCATAAGCTCCGTATTCTTTGTAATTGATTGGACCGTTATAATCAGTAAAAATTGTTCCTTCAGAATCCATGATGTATTTTCTCCAAGAACCACCTACTTGAATTTCCGCCCATTTAACTAAATCCCTGAAATTATAATTCACATCTGAGTGATATAATTTAGAATGATCGATAAACTTAGCTCCTTGTGTTAAATCTGGATTTTGAATCACAGTAGCAAGCGCATTGTTAAATTGCGCAGAACCTGGCTCAAATCTAGGAGAACCTGTCGGCTTTGGAAGGAAAGAAAGCGCAGGAGGAAGAATATTGTAGTCAGCAAAATTTCTCGCAATAGCCGCAGACTCATTTGCATTTGTTCCCATTACCGCTCCAGAATATTGATAAGCTGTAGCATAATTAGTAAACCATTCTTGATCTGATTTTGCCGCTCTGTTTACGTTCCAAGCTGCGAATCTCATATCATAAGAATCTCCAGCATCTTCACTTGTAAAATAAACTCTACCAAAGAAATTTTTACCTTTTACCTCAAATTTCCCTTGTTGCATTAAGAAATCTTTTAAAGCATATCTGTTCGCTCCTTGATAAATCGTGCTTCCCGTACCAATTTTATATTGCAAAATAAATTCAGTATCATCTTTCCATGGCTTGAAATGCGCACTGAAATCGGCTTTCATACTTCTAACTTTGTTGTCGGTCAAATCTTGCTCACGATATCCAGTTCTACTTACTTGTCCAACATTCGGAATAAAAGTAGTCACCTCGTCACCGTAGATATTCAATCCATCATAATTCTGATTTACCGCATGACTGTCACCTCCAGCCGTCATACTTCTTTTGTCTGCAGCAATCCATTCGGTCGCTTCCATATAAGTAAAATTAGCTTTCATAGCAAAAGTTTCTGTAAATGCTTTTGCAGCTCTAATTCCGAAATCATTATAATCATTAGTTCCGGCAGCATCCTGAGATGTTTGTCCGTATTTATAGTAAACGCTAATTCCTTCATTTGTAAAAGGGCTTTTACTGCTCATAAACATAATACCATTAAATGCATTTGCTCCGTAAAGCGCCGAAGATGCTCCAGGCAAAAGCTCAACACTTGCAACATCAATATCTGATACACCAATTAAATTCCCCAAAACAAAATTTAATGCTGGCGATGAGTTATCCATTCCATCAACTAACTGCATGAAACGAGTATTTGCAACCGTAGCAAAACCACGCGTATTGACTGATTTAAATGAGATACTGCTGGTATTAAAATGCACCTCTTTCAAATTCTCCAAACCATCGTAAAAAGTCGCGGCCGTAGTATTTTTAATTTCCTGAATCCCCATTCTTTCAACTGTTACAGGCGATTCGATGATTCTTTCAGGAGTTCTGGAAGCCGAAACTACAATTTCATCCAATTTATTCTCTTCATCCTTTAGTACGACATCAATTTTTTGACTTAAAGACGTAACACTAATTGTTTTTGTTTCAAAACCAACCGCAGAAACCTTAATAGTAAAAGGTGGTTTTGAAGTGGTATTCAACTTAAACGTACCATCAAAGTCAGTTGAAGTTCCCGTTGAACTTCCTACAACATTAATGTTGGCACCAGGAATAGATTGTTTGTTACTATCGGTAACAGAACCAGTAATTGTATTCTGCGCAAAAGAAACTCCACAGAAAAACAACATAATCAGCAAATAGATTCTCATTTGGGTTAGGTTTTTGGTTAGTTTATCTAGCCAAAATACAAATATTTTTGAGATTAATAAAAAAACGTTAAAAAAAATTAATATAACGCATAAATATTGTTAGTATTTTAACTTTTTCTCATTATGTTTTATTCAATTAACAGCAAGAACAAGGCTTTTCAAATCTTAAATAGTATGCATACATATAAAATTTGACTAAAAAATTGAGGATTTAATAAAAATACAGGGGGCAGAAAAAAAATCTGATAATAAAAAAAAGCGAGACCTAAATCTCGCTTTTTTAACATACTTACAATTACCTTTCTCTAAACAGCCTTTTTTCGGTTAGAATCAATAATCAAAAATAATAGCTATAAAATACACTTTACAATTGGTTTTCCGAATCTGTTATAGATAAAATACTTGTTGAAAATATTCTGACAAATGATTGCAATAACAATAAAATCTAAATTAACAACAACATTTTTAACTTTATAATCTTTTTAATTGCATTACTTTTTCTAATAAAGGAGCCAAGCCACTTTCTGTAATTGTATCATTATTCCAAAAACTCATGCAACAGCTTACATAATTGTCCCGAACTTTACATGCAACGTAAAAAATAGTGAGCTCCTTTCCTCCTGACATAGATGCAAGCAACGATTTTGTACCTGTAAAACTATATTTTATCTTTTTTGCCTTTGTTTCAGTTCCTTCAAAAATTACTGGAATTTCTTCTTCAGAAATAATTTTCCCACCTTTTCTAATTCTTGTTGTCTCTAACTGATTCGTAATTGCTTCTTTTGCACTTTGATAAGTACTATGAACAGACCAATTCATTTCGCCATAATAAGGACACTGCACAGTATTTACATTTGTCCAATAACAATTGCTTCCTAACTTTATTTTCCTTCCCGCAAAATCAACACTATCAATTGTCATTGATTCAAAGACGTGATCAGGAATTTCATTATTTAAAATTCTGTTTATATAGCTCCTTTCAAATTCTTTATCTGCTGTTCTATACCTATCCATTCCATCACCATAAATACCTCCAAAAAACTTTCTCTTTTGAAACGGTGAACCATCATTTTCATACATAACTGAGAATTGGTTCTAATTTGTTTGTTCGATAATATTTGTTTTTATGTAAACGTGCGATCTTTTTCCATTATTGATACTTGTTAGGGTATCTCCTTCTTTACTCAATTTATATTTAATAATTATATATTGTCCTCCTTCTGCAATCACAAAAGTTTCATAGCTCATCAAATTTGTATTAAAATTGTAATAATAATAATCCGTCGGTATCCTCTTTAAATCTCCTTTTTTTAACTCTTTAGTACCAAAACTAAAAGCATGTCCATTTTTGCAAAATTTTTTATAAATATGCCAGTTTTCAAAATTAGAATCTTTAATCAAGGCATCATTTTCATAATATCCATAATATGCATACATTTTTGTCGTATCTAACATTTGAGGAAACACAAAATTCTTTTTATCTTTTAATGAATATCGTGGGTGTTTTGGTAGAAAAACACCCTCTTCATTTTTATAATATGCAATACAAGAATTTGCTGTCAATATTATTAATATTAAAATAAAAGCTCTTACCATGTTGTAAAAATATTAGATGTTTTATATTGAGAATATCCATTCCAATCACCACTCTGCATTTCAAACATTCGCTGATTTGCAATAAAAGTTCCATGAATTAAAACATTTTGTATTGCATGTCTTATCCATTCACTATTTGCTCCAAGTCGGTATGACTTGTAACCAAAATAGGCTGCTCCCATTCTATAGGGTGTTCCTCTCTCATTAACAAATCCATTCTTATAGTACTCTCCATATCTTCCCCTCGAACTATATCCTAATTCACCACCAGGCAAACCTTTCTCAACTTCGTAATCATCTTTTGTTCTAGCACCTGTAAACAAATTAAATCCAGTTGAAAAATTACCTACACTTAATGACAAAGCTGCTGTTCGATATTGATCATTTCCATCTCCTGAAAATCCTGAGAAAGGTTTTCCATCATTTTCATAAAAAGCTCTAAAATCTCCAAAATGCAGCCCAAGCGCCCCTGTCTGTTGTTTAAAATCTCCACTCCAAAAATTACTACCTAAACTTACTCCGGTTTTACCATCATCATAAGCTGCTAAAATAGATTTTCGAACTTCTAATCCATTCTTTCCAAAGCCATTGTAATTACTGTTACTCATTATACCAACCCCTCCAGAAAAACTAAAATCTCCTGCATTATAAGTTGCTGATACACTTGCTCCAATACCCATTGTATTTCCAAAAGCGATTGAAGGAGAAATATTAAAACTCCAGTCACCAACTTTAACTCCGTATGCTGGTGCCATAGCAGACACAAATCCCGTTGCTACAGCATTACCCACCGAAGAACCAATAAGACTGGCAGGATTTAAACCACCTGTAATTCCTCCTATAACAGCTCCTCCTAATATTGACGTTCCAAACTTACCCCAACTCCAATCTCCAGTTTGTATTGCTTGCACTACATAACTTGTGCCTCCAATTATCGCCCCTATTAGTGCGCCAACAGCAATTGGCGCCCAAGCAAACTCACCACTTGGATCTGTATATTTTAAAGGATTATTTAAAACATAACCATAACGATTATAGTTCTGTGTATTAAATGGATCCTGCACAAAATTATCAGGCTGTAAAAAACGATGCAGTTTTGGGTCGTATATACGCCCATTCATATTTATGAGCCCTACACTCTGTAAATGCTCATGGCCTGTATAACCGCGATCAAGAATAGCGAGTCCGGCATAGTAATTACCAGCCCCATCTTTGACTTCAATAAGCAAGCCCCAAGCATCAAAAAGTCTTTTTTCAAGTACTTCCCCTTTATCATCTGTTATACAAACAATACTCCCTTGATAATCTCTTTGCAAATACAAATAGTTTTGTGTAGTACCATCACTTTTTACGACAATTGGGGCGCTATAGCCATCTCCGCCTAGATAGGTTAGAAACTCCAATACCCCTGTAACAATATTTTCTTTGATCTCCATTGTGCCATCAGCAGAATAATATTTGCGCAATGGTCTTTCTAATTTTTCATCTTGAAGACCACCATAAAACATGGCAGTACGGCTATTGAAATCATTGTAATTAAAACTTATTTTATCTACTCCAGCTTCTTCAATGCTAACTGGACTTTTAAAAGTATTATAAGCAATATTTAATGATTTCTCTGCAGCATTTGGCACATCGGTTTTTATTATTTGTAAATCATCAAACCATACATTTCCTTTTCCTGTACTGCAAACTCTAAGACGCACACTTTTAATAGTTGGAGGAAGGTAAACTGTTTGGGTTAAAAAAATCCATTTATTTATATCAGGCGTATTAACTTTATAAGAAATTTGATAGTTATATCCTGTATTAGTGCCGGTATACGCAAACAAATTTATTTCTGCTACCGGTCCATCACTATATACCCAGCCAGAAAAGGTATACAAAACACTTATGCTATTATTAATTTCCAAAGCTGTATCACAAATAACATGACTGGTGATTTCGTTACCTATGCTTATTTTAAGCGAATTATTACCCGTGAATGCTTTAGTGTTATCAAAAGAAATACATTGAGGAGACTGCGGAAGTGTTGTCCAACCTGCTCTGCTTTCCATATCATCACTGAAAAAATCATTTTTTTGCACCTGCGCTTTTCTTAAAGGAGTATCAGTTCTCGATATCTGAATATCATCAAACCATACATTTCCTTTTGCTGTACTGCTTATTTTTATCCTAAGCCTTTTAATTTTAGCATCTACAGATATTGTTTGGGTAATATACACCCATTTATTTTTTTCTGTCGTTACAATGTTACCCAAGATTTTACTATTGTCAGGATCTGTATATCCAATCAGATGCAAACCTGGTGTTGGCGCATCACTATATACCCAGCCTGAAAAAGTATATTGTGTGCTTATTGTATTATTTATACTAAGTGAACTATCACAAAGTACACTGCTCAATGTAACATCTACAGTGTTTATTTTTATAGAAGAACTGCCTGAATGTGATTTTGCATTATCAAATGATATGCATTGCGGAGCCACAGCCTGCATTGCCCAGCCTGTACGTGATTCCATATCATCAATAAAAAAATCTTTTTTATTTACTGATCCTCTATTGTAATAGTACTCTAACCCTTTATCTGTAAGATCAACAGAGGTATTTTGATAAGGCTTTTGAGCATTATCGTATTTATAAACACCTAAATTATTTTGTATAATTCTGCCTTGATCATCATAATAATGGTAATCCTTTTGATTAGGAACCCTCTCGTTTCCTACTTCAATCAATCTATCTTGAGCATCATACCTAAATGTATCTAATGGTTGAAAAGAAGTATTACTTCTTTTTGTCAGATTACCTCGTTTTGAATCAAAAGTTGTATTTAAAGCTACAATATTTGTTGCCTCTTTTGTTTTGTCATATTGATATCTCTCTGGGAATCCATATAGATCATATTTTTTAGTAATTGTTGTTGGCCCACTTTGAGCATTTAGCAATTGTCCTCTTTCGTTTACCTTATCAACCTGCCATAAAACCGTATTGTCTGCATTGTCTAATATTTGCCAATGAGAACCGTTTTTATAAACATTTTTTATCGTTTTATTGCTCGATTTCCCTCCTGTCGAAGCAGTTGAAGCTTCTGTTTCTACTCTTCCAAAAGCATCATAAGTTATTGCCTTAGTAAAAACAGCAAATGAGGTATTTTCTACTGTTTTAGTAATTCGTTTATAATTATCATAATTATATTCGTTTATAATTGCATTGGTTCCATTGCTTAAATCTTCAAACTTAGAGTTTAAGAGCAATTTTGACGAAGAATCATATGTATATATAGTTTTAGATTTTGTATTTGTACCCGAAATTCCTTTTTGAATTATCTTGCCTACTCCATCAAGAACATAAGTCGTTTCCCCATTTGGTGTAGTCTCTTTTAAAGTCTCTCCAAAGTTATTGTATTCATAAGTATATGTTCCAGCAGATGGATCAATCAATTTTGTTTTTCTTCCCCAACCATCTTGAAAGATGGTTGTTTTACTGCCGTTGTATTCTGATTCTTTTAAATTGCCATTGGCAAAATAAGTATACTTAATAATCCCTCCTGGAGTATCTGTCATTGAAACCACATTACCAATAGCATTTTTGATACTAGTTTTTGTTTTTAAACCATCACTTACTGTTGTGGTAAGCCCCGAATAAACTATACTGGTAGTTTTACCTGTAAAAGATATGCTTTGACTATTTCTGCCATATTCATCAAATTTTATTTCATTCCATTGCATAGGGGATGAGCTAAAATAGGGTTCACTTACTTTATAATTTCGATCATAGATGTCATACAAATAGTCAACAAATGAAAATGAACCATTAATATCCTTAACTCCAGATTTTATTTTTCTGCCTAACTCATCAAAAGTTTCTTGACTAGAACTGCCATCATCTGCGGTTGTTGTAACTACTGTCTGATCAACACTACGTGTATAAATGTAATTTTGAGTTTTTCCTAAATAATCAGTTGTTTTTATTTTTTTAAACCAAGAATCATAATCGTATGTGGTTTTTAATCCAAACGGATTTGTCTCGGATTTTACCAATCCATTATTAAAATTGTAATCATAAATTGTAGACAATCCTTCTATATCTGTACTTTTGATCAAGAATCGACCAGAAGGATCATATGCATAAGTCGTAACTCTCGGCTCCGCTCCCGGTGTTGAAACAGTTTTTTTTATAACATTCCCATAGGCATCATATATGTTATCTTCTGTTATATAATCAGTATTTGTTCCTTTCTTTTTAACCTGAGTTAATAAATTGTTCGAAAATGAATACAACTCTTCGGTTGTCATTATGTCTCCTGAAACTATAATACTTTGATTTTTACTAGCTGGTCTTCCCACTACATAAGGGGCTGATGAAGGAGCAACATAACTCAAATCTGAAACTGTAGTTTGTATAGTTGCTCCATCTTCCTTTAATAAAGTAATAGACTTTAAAGGATTATTATAATTATCGTACTCTGTTTTGGTTTCGCTGCCTGTATTTTCTAAACCATTAAATTGTTTTTGTTCTAGAACTTTAAGCTTAAAGACTTTATTACTTTGTAGTGCATCCGAATATAAATTATACAAGTTAGTAGATTTTGTAATGTAGCTCTTCGGTATGTCAGGAGAATAGACCAGTCCTAAAACAGTGTAATTTTCTGTATTTGCACCTCTTAAACTAATATCACTTTTCGAAATTGCAGAAATGATTTGAGAATAATCTTTGTACCAATTGGTTTTTGAAATAGTGCGAAAGCCAAGAAAACCAAGTCCCTCATTATTTGAAACTGCACCTGAGTAAAAATAAAGCTGTTTTTTATCAACATTTTTACTCTGCTTTGCTAACATTGAAACGATCTTGAAGCTTGATGCAGCTATAATATCTATATTTGGGAAAGTTTCTACTAATGAAGTTGGCGTATAAATAGGCTCATAAGGATCTTGTTTTAATGGTTTATAGGTTATTGCTTCCTTTACTCCATTACCATTTGTAATTCCCTTTAATAAAACATCCTCTCTATTGTCTTTTGGACTCTTAAAAGATTTAATCATGTTATCATAAATCACACTGTACTCCAAATTTTGATTTACTTGATTATGATTCGTAAAAATTGGAATGGAATTTCTTCCTACTCCTGCAAACTCCTCTTGAGCCTCAATACCAGAAAACTTGACTTCATTATCAGTCACTTTTATATTTTCATATAAAATCAATTTCGTTATTATTGGAGATCCCGTTTTCCCAAAAAAACCATCTTGGGCAGCTGTTAAATTTTGTTGGTACAAAATATCCGTTTTTCCATCGCCATTATAATCATTCGCAATATATGTACTCTCTTTTAAGCTATATGGATATCTCATAACACCATCATCTCCTTTAACTTCATAATAGCCTACATTTCCATATTCATAACGTACCCCAATAGAATAATTGATTTTTTTAAACGCTGTTCCCGTAGCAAGATAAAAATTCCAACTATCTTTATTTAATTCATTTGGTATTACAAAATCTATTTTGCCATCACCGTTATAATCGCCTAACAATATTGGCCTATCCAGAACAATAGCTGTATCTGCTACTGTATTCTCATATAAAAGAACAAGCTTATTCTCTTTATTTAAAGAATATACTTTTATAAAATTATTTTCTAAAACATAAATATCTGATCTACCATCACCATTAAAATCAGCAACATATATTTTATGATTTGATGCTAATTCGTTTTTTAATGTTCCTGTATTCGTTAAAAAATTAGTTCCATTGTCTCCTTTTAAATCTATTAAATACACATTCCTTGATCTAATGGTTGTAGATTGTGTTAAACAACGTTTATTTCCATCATCTCCACAATAGCTTAGTGTAGTGTTACCTTTGTCGATAGCTATTACATCCGTTAATCCATCTCCATTAAAATCGCCTGAATAAAATTCTTTAGGAAACATAGTACTAGAACTATTAACAATTTTACAGCTCGAATTACAAAATTCATCGACAACATCTAAAGGAAAATCGACAACTTTTTCATAATACTTAAAAGTAGGTGATGTTGATCCTATACCGTGGAAAGAAAAAGTACATTTATTATTGTTTTTCTTTAAAATCATCCATCCTTGGGGCAACATTTTGTTATCTTCACTTAAAAAATTAGCAGGAAAAATATTTTCAAAAGCCCCAACAACATCTTGTTTGCCAGGAGTAAATCCTCCCGAAATGATATTTGAAAATAATACATACTTATCTTTTAGTCCAGCTATCTTTGAATATAATAAAAAATCCGTCTTCCCATCATCATTAAAATCACCTGATATATAGTCACTATTCAAATTATCTAATCCTGACCATCCCAATGTTGCTGCCATACTTGCTTTTAAAGGGCTATTAGCAACCGAATCATCATAACTAAACGTCGTTGGATTATAGCTCTTTAAATTATCACCACTTTTTTCTGTAATAGATTTCAAACGATCATAATTTAGGGATGTTGCTTCGTGTGCTAAAACATAATTTCTAAAGCCTAATCCATTCCCAATAATGTTAATTTCTTTGAGAATTGTATTTCTAATAATGCTGAGACCTCCTAGGTAAGACTGTTCAGTACGTTTCCTCGCATCATATTTAAACTTAATTTCATTTACAGGTGTTGCAGTTGCAATACTACCATATTTTATAGATATTATATTTAATACATTATTAAATGTATTGTCAGATGCAGAATAATCATAGCTTATTCTCACCCCTTGAGCATTTTCCCAATAAGTAATTGCCCAATCTGTTACAGATCGAGAATCTGATGAATTCCCATAATATGCCTTTGAGCCATCAGGATATTCAACCAAAAAATAAGCTGGACCATACTTTGCTCCCAACGAATTAATACCAAAAGAGGTTATTTTTAAATTGGAAAAACTTTCTGTTTCGTAAACTGTTCCATTAGCTCCATAAACTCCACCTGTTCCATTTTTGACTAGTAGGCGTTGCCCATCCAATGCAAATCGATCGTTCACATCTATATTAATACCTCCAACTATATTATCATGAAATTTAGTTGCTGGGATTCTAGAAATAGTAGAGATTCCAGAAATGCTCCAGCCATAGCCTGCAACACCATTCCCACTTTGACTATTATATACTAAGCTAATTTGTGGAACAACTCCATTTATCCCTGGAGGAACTGCAATAGGAATTGTATAATTTGCTGCACCAGTAAGCGATACAGACAACTCTCCTTCTGTAATTCCAACCTCTGTTGACTGCCCAAAACCAAACAAACCAACTAACAAAAACAATAGACTAATATAAAACTTTCTCATACCCAATTATTGTTTAATGATTTTAATAGACTTTTCTCCGCCATCTTTATAAGAAAGCAGTACTAGATAAACCCCTGTAGGATATTGCTGAAAAGGAATGTTTAAATTATGTGCACTAGAATTAATCTGGAAAGTGTGCAACACTTGTCCTGTTGTGGAATAAACATGTACCAAAGCCACATAATTATCTCCTGTCAGTTGCCATTGCAAATACAATTCTTCTTTTACTGGATTGGGGTAATAAGAAATTACGTCATCGAGTGAGAATTTTTCTAAATCATTTTCAGTTAGAGCATCGGCTTGTACAATTTTTTTTGCAGATTTATCCATACAATTAATACATAGTATTCTGGTAATCTGATTTCCCGCCTGATCGTAGCTGAAGTTGAGCTTAGTTTGAGCTATGGAGAAAAAACAACAATGAAGAAAAATAAGGAGTAGATATTTTTGCATGGCTTATAAAATTTAATACATTTCTTACAAACATATAAAATAATTATATTCCTACAAATTTTATCTTAATTTTAACAAACGACCACAAAAAAAGCGAGACCTAGATCTCGCTTTTTTAACATTTATATGTCGTAAAATATTATTCTACTGTAACTGATTTTGCTAAGTTACGCGGTTGATCTACGTTACAACCTCTCATAACTGCAATATAATACGAAAGCAATTGCAATGGAATTGTCGTAATAAGTGGTGATAATGCATCTGAAGTTGCTGGAATTTCAATAACATAATCAGCCAATTCACGAACTTGAGTATCACCTTTTGTAACAACGGCAATAATTTTACCACTTCGAGATTTAATCTCCTGGATGTTACTTACAATTTTATCATAATGACCTTGACTAGGAGCAATTACAATAACCGGCATATGCTCATCAATCAAAGCAATCGGGCCGTGTTTCATTTCGGCTGCAGGATAACCTTCAGCATGTATGTATGAAATCTCTTTTAACTTAAGAGCACCTTCAAGTGCAACTGGGAAGTTATATCCACGACCTAAATAAAGACAGTTTGGCGAATCTTTAAAAGCCGCAGCAATTTCTTTTGCTTTATCATTTGTTTCTAAAGCCTCAGCTACCTTTTCAGGAATTATTTCTAACTCTTGCAAGTAAGCATGGAAATCGCTGTTTGTCAAAGTTCCTTTTGCTTTTCCTAATTTCAACGCAATCATAGTTAAAACTGTGATTTGAGTAGTAAAAGCTTTAGTTGAAGCCACTCCAATTTCTGGCCCAGCATGTGTATAGGCACCTGCATGGCTTTCTCTTGAAATAGAAGAACCTACAACATTACAAACTCCAAAAACAAAAGCTCCATTTTCTTTTGCTAATTTGATCGCCGCCATTGTATCTGCCGTTTCTCCTGATTGAGAAATTGCAATCACAACGTCATCTTTGTTTATAATTGGATTTCTATATCTAAATTCAGAAGCATATTCCACTTCAACTGGAATACGGGTAAACTCTTCAAAAATGTATTCTGCTACTAAACCTGCGTGCCATGAAGTTCCGCATGCTACAATCAGAATTCTTTTTGCGTTTAAGAATTTCTCAAGATTATCTTCAACACCCGCCATTTGAACAATTCCTTCATTTGCATGGAGTCTTCCTCGGTAAGTATCTTTAATTACGCTGGGCTGTTCGTAGATTTCTTTCAGCATGAAATGATCATAACCACCTTTTTCAATCTGCTCCAAGTTCATTTGAAGTTCTTGAATATAAGGATCAACTAATGAGTCATCTTTTATTTTTCTAACTTTAAGAGGCTTGTGCAATCTAATATTTGCCATTTCACCATCTTCAAGATAAATTGCATTTGAAGTATATTCAATAAAAGGTGAAGCATCAGAAGCAACAAAATATTCGCCATCACCAACACCAATTGCCAATGGGCTTCCTAGTCTTGCTGCAACAATTTCATCAGGATTTTTTTTATCAAAAACCGCAATTGCATAAGCTCCTACAACTTGATTCAAAGCAATCTGAACTGCTTTTCCTAATTTAATATTTTCTTTTTTCTGAACTTCTTCAATTAAGTTTACTAAAACCTCCGTGTCTGTATCCGATTTAAAAGTATAACCTCTCTTGATTAATTCCTCTTTAAGCGGTGCATAATTCTCAATAATTCCGTTGTGAATAATAACTAATTCCCCAGAATTAGAAAGATGCGGATGCGAATTCACATCATTTGGCACTCCGTGGGTTGCCCAGCGTGTATGCCCAATACCAATCGTTCCGTTTGTTTTCAAGTTTTCTTGTGCCTTAGCTTCAAGATCCGAAACCTTACCTTTTGTTTTACAAAGTTTTACTCCAGATTCGCTGTCAAATAACATAACACCGGCACTGTCATAGCCTCTGTATTCGAGTCGTTTTAATCCTTTGATAACAATAGGATACGCCTCTCTATGGCCAATATATCCAACAATTCCACACATATATATTTATTAATTTGGTTTCGTGTAGTAAACTTCAAGTTTCAGTCTTTTATCTTCCGGAACATTTGAATTTCCGCCAAATAATATAGTCCCTAACGGACCCATAACTGAACCTCTAGGCGCATCTGTAAAATATTCAACTGGGTTAGTTCCTGGTATTGCTATTTTATTTTTCAATTTGTTAGAAGTGATTACACCAATATCTTCTGTTACAGCCAATCCTAATTTTACATTAACTGCCGTGGTATCTTTTATAAGATTTCGAACATGATTTGTAATTCTCACCTTATAGTAATTTCCTCTTTTAGTATTGGCATCAATATTAAGAATACCTCCAAAAATATATTTTGTAGCTTTCGGATTGTTTGCTAACGCACCAGTAGTTCCATCAGAATAATCTATTAGAGGAACATTATTTGTCATATCATAAAGATAAACCCTTTTCGGTTCTTCTGCCTGAAGCCCGTTTGCATCTTTAACTGCCATTTTATCCGCATCGATATTAAAGACTAAATTCACCTCATTGATCCTCCAGTTTTTAAACCTAAAATCATGCCTCATTTCATCCAAAACATCCGGAACACCATTAGGCTTATTGACTAAAACACCACTTTTATTATAACCTATCGCATCTGTTTTACCAAAAAGTTCGATTATAGTAGTAGATCCCTGGCCTCCTTTAATGTAAAGGCTTTGATCTCCCTGTGTCCTGTTTATGTTTGATTCACTTATTGCGCTAGCATAACTAGCACTTTTTGCGTCTTGTTGAAGACTTGCTGTCGCACCGGTCAAATTAATAGTGATGCTCTTGTCTTCTGTCGCATCTCCATCAGTAGTAATAGCTGTTTTTGCTTTGTATTTAATGACAATTTTACCTGATTTTGCAAAATCTATTAAAGCCAGATTCGCTGGACTACTTCCTGATCTTTCTACTTTAAAATACAATCCTCTAAACCAATCTTGAAATACAGTTGGATTTGCCAACTTTTCAGCAGGAGCTTTCAAAATCTTATTCAAAAAGAAATCGCTATTCAGCATCAATCGCATTTCTGGAGTCACTTTGGTTAAAGTAACTTTTCCGTTTGCATCAACAGTCTTATCTGTTATTTCAGCATTATCAAAGAAAAACTCGGAATTTTGTTTTTTACTGCTAGCATCATTTAATCTTGAACCCATTTTATAGGTGTCAAAAGTTGTATTTTGATCTGTATAATACAATTGTGGCAATTGTGTGCCGTTATCATAAAAATTGCTACGCATTGCAACGCCTGACTCGTAAATGCTTAAATTTAATTTTCCATTTGCAGGTCCGAAAACAGAATCTAATTCAAATGTACGCTTTCCAGCAGCATCAGTAGACACAACATGATAAAAATAAGGAACACTCAAATAAACACTATCAATTTTTGGTTCTTCACCAATTGTAGGAGCATATTCCGCCAAACTTACCTGAGTTGCATAATTTCCAGTTGTTGTCCCTAAAACTGGATTATCATAAATACCCAAGGCATTTGTAGCCAAACCGTTTGACTGAACCGGTGTTACTTCTTGATTATAAGCTAAAACATCATATTTCTCTGGTGTCAAATCGAAGTGATTATCTCCAATTATATCATCACCAATCGCATTAAAATCTCTATCGCAGGAATATAAAAAAACAACCGTAGCTGCCACTAGAATTTTCTTAATAAAAGAAGTATTATACATGTTTAAATTTAAAGTTAATTAAAGACCCATTTTTCTATAGAAATTTGTATACGCCTCAGCGAACGCATCTTTCGGGGTGAAAGGTAAAAAAGGTTTTCCTGAAGATTCTATAAATTTTGTTAAACTTGGGGAAACATTTTCAGATGCAATAATAACAGCATCTGAATGCAATATACTTGCTTTTAAAACATTCTCATAATTTGGAACTTCCAAATCAGCAACAGATTCATGAGGCACACCATCAAATTTAACTTTGTTGATCATTTCCATATCTAAATTCTCATCGAAAGACTGTCCGTAAACCGATGTTACAATTTTAGTTTCGGAAAATAGAGCTTCATTTTTATAATAATGCTTCATATAAATAGGAAGCATTGCTGCCAACCATCCATGAACGTGAATAATATCTGGGACCCAATTCAATTTTTTAACAGTTTCAACAACTCCTTTGGCAAAAAAGATCGCACGCTCATCATTGTCAGGATACAACGCACCTTCTTCGTCAGCAAAAGTTGCCTTACGCTTAAAATACTCATCATTATCAATAAAATAAACCTGAATTCTTTCTTTTGGAATTGAAGCAACTTTAATAATCAATGGCATATCTAAGTCATTCACTACCAAATTCATTCCAGAAAGCCTGATCACTTCGTGTAATTGATGTCTTCTCTCGTTGATATTTCCATATCTTGGCATGAAAATTCTTATCTGACCTCCTTGATCATTAATCATTTTCGGAACGTCATAAGACATTAAAGAAACCTCATTTTCAGCCAAATAAGGCACGACTTCAGATGATACATATAATATCCTCTTATCTTTCATAATAGTATTTTACTTAATTTTTGGTAATAAAAACGTCGCAAAATTACAAAATTTTATGCAGTTTATAACTAATATATTATGTTTGCACTAAATTTTAATAATACTGCCATGCATATTTTTTACGGTAAAGTAGCTTTGATAGCTTATTTAAAAACTATCAAAACCGCAAATTCAACCATCGGATTTGTACCAACCATGGGAGCTTTACACCAAGGGCATCTGGCTTTAATGCAGCGATCACTTAAAGAAAACGACGACACCGTTGTAAGTATTTTCGTAAATCCAACTCAGTTCAACAATCCAGAAGATTTAGAAAAATATCCTCGAACTCTTGAAGAAGACGTAAAAAAAATGAGAGGATTAAGTGATAAAATAATTTTATACGCTCCTTCGGTCGAAGATATTTATGAAGGAAACACCATTTCGCAAACATTTGATTTCGACGGTTTAGAAAATCAGATGGAAGGAAAATTCAGACCCGGACATTTTAACGGCGTCGGAACCATCGTAAAACGTCTTTTTGAAATCGTAAATCCAACCAATGCTTATTTTGGAGAAAAAGATTTTCAGCAGTTGCAAATCGTCAAAAAATTGGTCGAAAAAAACAATCTGCCCGTAAATATTGTCGGCTGTCCAATTTTTAGAGAAGACAATCTTTTGGCAATGAGTTCGCGCAACGAACGCTTAACGGCAGAAGAAAGAAAAGAAGCTTCAATCATTTACAAAACTTTAACCGAAGCTAAAGAAATTTTTCAAAAAGGTACTCCCGAAGAAACCATCAAATTTGTAGAAGATGCCTTCAAAGACAACGAAAGATTTGATCTTGAATATTTCGTGATTGCTGACGAATCTACATTATTACCAATTGATCATAAAATTAATGACAAAAAATATCGTGCGTTTATAGCGGTATTTGTTAATTCTATAAGGTTAATTGACACCATTTCATTAAATTAAATTACCTTTGCAACATGCAAATTCAAGTTATAAAATCAAAAATTCATCGAGTAAAAGTTACTGGTGCCGATTTAAATTATATTGGCAGCATTACTATTGATGAAACACTTCTGGAAGCTTCAAATATTATTGAAGGCGAAAAAGTATCTATCGTTAACATCAACAATGGCGAACGTTTTGAAACGTACGCTATAAAAGGCGAAAAAAATTCAGGCGAAATCACCCTAAACGGTCCTGCTGCAAGAAAGGTTCAAAAAGATGACATCATCATCATCATTTCTTATGCAACTTTGGATTTTGAAGAAGCCAAAACCTTCAAGCCGTGGATTATTTTCCCTAACGAAAACGATAATTCGTTAACATAAAACTAGTTTCAAACTTATTTTTACTTTCTATTTGTCAAAACCTTTTTGCACAAACAGATTTTCTTTTGCCTTAAATTAAAAATTTAACGTAAGAAATCATTGCTTTTTTTTTGCCTCAAAATAACAAAAAGCAAATAAAGTATTATATTGCCATACAATTTCCAATACTTTTTTATTCACTGAAATGCCACAAATCATGAAAAAAGTTTACCTGCTGCTTGTATTCATCTCTGTTTCTGTTTTTTCTCAGAAAAAATTCGATAATATTAAATCTGAAAAACTAGGTGAAGAACGAAGAATAACAATTGGACTTCCTGCTTCTTATGATGAAAAATCAGATCGAAAATATCCAGTTTTATATCTTTTTGATGGAGATTATTTATTTGACCCGTTTTTGGGAGCTGTAAATTACGGATCGTATTGGGATGACATTCCTGAAATGATTATTATTGGAATTCATCAAAATAAAAATGATGAGCGTGAAGACGATTCAACAATCGATCAAAATGAAGGTCTTCCATTTGAAAAAGGTGCGAAGTTTTTTGAATTCGTAGGTGCAGAATTAATTCCATATATTGAAAAAAAATACCATACAGCGCCTTTCAGAATCATTGCAGGTCATGACATAACAGCAAGTTTTGCTAATTTTTATTTATATAAAGAAGAACCAATTTTTAACGCCTATATTTGTTTAAGTCCAGAACTTGCTCCAAAAATGGAAGTTCGAATTGCAGAAAAATTTGCAAAAATCCAAAAACCAATTTTCTATTATCTTTCTGCTGGAGAAGGTGATAATAAAAGAATTAAAGAACCGATTGAAAAATTAAACAGCAATATTAAAATCGCAAATAATCCGTTAGTGAATTATAAATACGACGTATTCAAAGGCGCTACACATTATACCGAGGTTTTGCATTCAATTCCGAATGCATTGTATCAAATTTTTGAATCGTACAGGCCAATTAATTCTGCTGAATACAATGAAAAAATTGCAGTTCTCGAAACAGGCTATGCTGATTATCTAGAAAAAAAATACGCAACGATGTCTGAAATTTTAGGCTATCAGGTTCCTGTCAGAATGAATGATTTTAAGGTAATTGAAAACATTATCCTTAAGAAAAATGCTTATGATGAATTAGGAAAAATGGCTGAAATAGGAAACGTAAATTATCCAAAAGCCATGTTGGGAGAATATGAATTAGGCTTGATGTACGAAAAAATGGGCGATCCAAAACATGCTTCAAAAAAATATCAAAATGCTTCTCAAATGGAGCCAATTGGAGATTTGAACAAAGATTTGATGTATGAGAAAATTGACGAAATGAATACGCTTGCCAAAAAAACTAAATAATGTCAAAAGTTAAAACTTCCTTTTTTTGCCAAAATTGCGGTACTCAATATGCCAAATGGCAGGGACAATGCAACGCTTGCAAAGAATGGAATACTATTGCTGAAGAAATTATTCAGAAGCAGGAAAAAGTGGCTTGGAAAAGCGAACCAACTCCAACAAACAGAGCGCCACGACCTTTAAAAATAACCGAAATCGATTCGGCACAGGAAATCCGAATGGATACTACTGATGGCGAATTGAATCGTGTTCTTGGAGGCGGAATTGTTCCGGGATCGTTAACGCTTTTGGGTGGTGAACCAGGAATTGGAAAAAGCACACTTTTACTTCAAATCTCATTAAAATTACCATATAAAACATTGTATGTTTCTGGCGAGGAAAGTCAGAAACAAATAAAAATGCGCGCCGAAAGAATTACACCAAACAGTGATAACTGCTACATTCTGACGGAAACAAAAACGCAAAATATCTTCAAGCAAATTGAGGCAATTCAACCAGAAATTGTCATTATCGATTCGATTCAAACGTTACATACCGATTATATCGAATCGACAGCAGGAAGTATTTCTCAAATTAGAGAAACTACTGCCGAATTGATCAAATTTGCGAAAGAAACTAATATTCCCGTCATTTTAATCGGACATATTACCAAAGACGGAAATATCGCCGGACCAAAAATATTGGAACACATGGTCGACACGGTTCTTCAATTTGAAGGCGATAGAAATCATATTTACCGAATTCTTCGTTCCTTAAAAAACCGTTTTGGTTCAACCTCTGAACTCGGCATTTATGAAATGCTTGGAAGCGGTTTGCGAGAAGTGAGCAATCCGTCAGAAATATTGATTTCACACAAAGACGAAGAATTATCTGGAACCGCAATTGCCACAACACTTGAAGGCATGCGCCCGCTGATGATCGAAATTCAGTCTTTGGTCAGCACAGCTGTTTACGGAACACCACAAAGAAGCACAACTGGATATAACGCCAAAAGATTAAACATGATTTTGGCCGTTTTAGAAAAAAGAGCCGGATTCCGATTGGGTGCAAAAGACGTTTTCCTAAATGTCACGGGCGGAATTTCTGTTGATGATCCCGCAATTGATTTGGCCGTTGTTGCTGCGATTTTGTCTTCGAACGAAGATATTCCGGTTGGAAAAGGATTCTGCTTTGCAGGCGAAGTTGGACTTTCTGGCGAAATTCGTCCGGTAAACCGAGTGGATCAGCGTATTCAGGAAGCTGAAAAATTAGGTTTCGACACGATCTTTGTTTCAAAATACAATAAAATTGCTTTAAAAAATACAGGAATCAAAATTGAGCTTGTAGCAAAAATCGAAGATGTTGCAAGTATTCTTTTTGGCTGATTTCTGCTAAAAATACCACTATGAATTTTCCAAAACAAAAACTATTTAAAGCCCTAAAAATACTCGGAGTACTATTGGTTTTGCTTTGCATTGCCCTTTATTATTTTCGCGATTCCCTTTTAAAACAAGCTATTGCAAAAGTTACCCATAAAATGGCGGTGAGTTATAATAGCGATTTCTCTGTAAAAGAGGCTTCCTTTGATGGCTTATCTACTATCAAATTAAAAGACATTGTTTTAGTTCCAAAAAATGCTGATACTTTACTTAAAATCCAAAATATTGAAACTAGTGTCAGTTTAAGCAATTTACTAATTGGCGATGTGCAAGTTGGAACTTTAAAAATGAACAATGGTTACATTCAATTGGTCAAAAAAGGAAAAATCAGAAACTTTGATGCTTTCTTAAAAAGAAACAGTGACGATTCTGAAAAAAGCGAAAAACGTAAATATGGTGCTTTTGCTTACCGAATCATTTCAAAACTCTTGAATTTGGTTCCGACTGATATGAATCTGGAAAACTTCCAATTCAAAATTGATGACAACGGCAAAAAAACGAATATCGCAATCAATAAGCTGGTTTTAGACAACAAACAACTCGAAACCAACATTCATGTGGTAAGCAAAGATTTTGATCAAAAATGGAACTTAAAAGGCTTTGCTGATCCTAGAAATCAAAAGGCCGATATTCGATTTTTCAATTTAGACACAGGAGCGATCAAAGTGCCGTATCTTGATGAACGCTACAACTTAAAAGCCAGTTTTGATTCGATTCGATTAAATGTCGAAAAAATTGACAAAAGCGGTGGCGAACTTCACATTGATGGTTTTACTTCGATTACCAATTTAAAAATCAATCATCCAAAAATTGCCAGCAAGGATGTAGTGATCAAAAATGCGCGTTTCGACTATCGATTTTTATTGGGTGACGATTTTATTTCGATTGACAGTACTTCGACAATGCAGTTGAACAAAATAAAAGTGAAACCGTACATTTCGTATAACACCGAAAAAGATACCGTTTACACATTGAAAGTCGATATTCCGAAAATGAAAGCGCAAGATTTTATTGTTTCCTTACCAGATGGATTGTTTACGCATTTCCAAGGAATGGAAGCAACCGGAAATTTTGATTATAAATTGGATTTCAAATTCAATAAAAACAAACCCAATACGCTTGTTTTTGACAGTAAACTCAACAAAGAAGATTTACGAATCACCAAATATGGCGAAGCCGATTTAAACAAACTAAACGGAGAATTTGTTTATCGCGCAATTATTCAGAATGTATTGCAACGACCAGTTTTGGTTGGAACAGGAAATCCAAATTACACACCTTTAGACCAAATTTCTCCTTATTTGAGAAAATGTGTTTTAACAACTGAAGATCCTTCTTTCTTCTCGCATCGCGGTTTTATCAATGAAGCTTTCAAGCAATCCATTCTGAAGAATATTAGAACCAAGAAATTTTCTCGAGGCGCTAGTACGATCAGCATGCAGTTGATTAAAAATGTCTTTTTAACGCGTGAAAAAACGCTTTCGCGAAAGCTTGAAGAAATCCTATTAGTTTACATTTTAGAAAACAACCGAATTGTTAGCAAAGAAAGAATGTTGGAAGTATATTTCAACATCATCGAATGGGGACCAAATGTTTACGGAATTGGCGAAGCAAGTCATTTCTATTTCCAAAAAAGCCCAGCCGATTTAAATGTTGATGAATGTTTATACTTGGCAACCATTATTCCGAAGCCACGAAAATTCATGTATCAATTTAACGATCAAGGAAATCTGAAAGATTACGCAATAAAAAATCAGAAGTTTTTAAAGAACTTGATGTTCCGCAGAGGTTTATTAGTTCCTGAAGATACAATTGGGCAATTGCCGGTTTATATTTCTGGAAATGCGCGTTCGCTTATAAAAATCAAAGCTCCGGATTCTACAGCAGTTAAATTGGACTCACTAGCAACAGATGACGAATTTGATTTGTAAGAGAGTTTTGCCACGAAGGCGCTAAGACACAAAGGTTTTTTCTAAGTTTGGTGTTATAATCTCGCAGAGTCGTAAAGTTTTAAGTTCAATAGCGTCCAGCTTTAGCTGGATGAAAATATAAACGCAACGAAAAGGGCTTTAGCCAAACTTTAAGGTTTGGCTAAAGCCCTTTTGATATCAATTTCAATTCCCCTAGCTAAAGCTAGGGGCTATTAAAAAACTTTGCGACTCTGCGACTTTGCGAGCAAATTCAACAAGCTTTAAAAAAAACTTCGTGCCTTAGCGTCTTCCTGGCAAAAAACATTATTTAAAGTTCTTCAAAAACTCTTCTTTATAAGTTGACGAAACTTCAATTTCAGCACCATCATTAAGCGTCACGATTCCGCCTTTGTTATACGATTTCACGCAATTGATATTGATGATATGCGATTTATGAACCCGAATAAAAGGCAACGGCAGAATCTCTGAAAAATGTTTCAGGAAACGGCAGACCATTTTTTTGCTTCCGTCGTTGAGATGTAAATCCGTAAAATTTCCATTACCGCGAAGGCGTACGATTTCTTCCATTTTTACAACTTCAAAACCTTCGAGGGTTGGCAGGATGACTTGTTGTTTTTCGGGTTTCTGTTCATGAAAATTTTCAACGATGATTTTATTTCTGTTGAAGATTTCATGATTCATAATTTGATGCTGAACTTTATTAACCGCGACAATCAGTTCTTCAATACTAATTGGTTTTAAAAGATAATACGCAGCGCTTTGATTCAAAGCTCGAAGCGAATATTCAGAAAATGCAGTAACAAAAATAGTTTCAAAATGCAAATCTTTACAAGCTTCCAAAACATCAAAAGCATTTCCGAAAGGCATTTCGACATCCAGAAAAACCAATTGTGGTTTCAATTCATGAAGCAACGGAACAGCTTCTTTGATGTTCTGCGCTTCACCAATAACCTCAACCTGCGGACAATACTTACTCAAATAATTTTTGAGCACTTCTCGCGCAGCAAGTTCGTCTTCTACAATTACACTTTTTATCTTTTGGAGCGTCATCCTATTTTATCAATTAATGGAAAAACAATCTGAACCATTGTTCCTGATTCCAATCCTTCTTTTTCTACAATTCTAAATGTAATTTCTTTTTTATACAATTCGTTCAAAAGCGCAATTCGTTCTTTGGTATTGTTCAAACCTCGGGATTCGTATATTTTTTGGTTTTTTGTTTTGAGTTCACCGCTTTTGGTTAAGCCAATTCCATTGTCTTCAATCGTTACAATGATTTTTTCGTTTTTGACATCGAATCGTAAAGACAAAAATCCTTTTTTATCCAGATAACGTAATCCATGCCAAATGGCATTTTCGAGATGAGGCTGTAAAATCATATTCGGAACAAAAACCCTTTCCGGATCTAGCGAATCATCAACTGTAATTTCGAAATCAAATTTATCTTCAAAACGCAGATGTTCTAAATCCAGATATTTCTTCAACTGTTCCACTTCTTTATCCAAAGAAATAAAATCTTTATTCGAGTTTTCCATCATGTTCCGCATCAGATTCGAATAAGACGTCAAATACTTATTCGCCTCCAATTCTTTGTTTTCCGAAATAAACTGATTGACGCTATTCAAACTATTAAAAATAAAATGCGGATTCATCTCACGACGCAAAGACTGCAATGCGATTTCTTTATTCTTAATTTTAATGGAATACAACGCTTTTACAATAAACATAAACAAAAGCAGTAACAAACCAACCGAACCAATCAGAAAATAATTGAAAGTGTTTTTCTTTGAAATCAGCTCATCTTTCAAAGTTTTCTCTTTTTCCAGCTGACGGATTTTCTCTTCCGTAATTTGAAAAGTTTTCGCATCAATTAAAGTTGTATCAGAATGAATGAGTTTATCGAAATTTTCAAAAAACTGTTCGTATAAAGCCATACTTTCTTTATCCTGACCTTTTGTTTTGTAGTATTTAACCAAAGATGATAAACTCTTTTTGGCTTCCGCCGAATTTCCTTTTTGAAAAGATAAATCATAGGCTTCTTTTAATGATGAAATCGCCTTCTCAGGTTCTTTCTTTTCAAAATAAATAGAAGAAAGCGATTGAAGCTGTTTTATTTCGGTCGTATAATCTTTATTTTTTCTGGCTTCTGCCAATATTTTTTCACTTATCAAAAGCGCTTTATCAAACTGATTGTCTTCGACATAAACTTTGGCAATTTCGTTTTTGATTTTTATAGCTTCTTCAGGTTTGTTTTTGGTGTAGTCTAAGGCTTTGTTGTAACTCTCAATCGCTACTTTTTTATCATTTAACTGAAGTGAATTCTTCGCTTTCTGAACGTAAGCTTCTTTGACTTCGCCTTTTTTGTTTTCCTTTTTCAGCAAATCAATATTCGAATCCACATAATCTGTCTGACTTGCCGGATTAGACTGGTTTTTTAAACGGTTGGCATCGTTTAAATTGATTTTTTCTTCAACTGCGTCTTTTGTCAACGAGCCCGCTTTTTCATAGTTTTTAATCGCCGAGCCGAAATTTCTTTGGTTTTCCTGTGCCTTTGCCAAACTTCTGGTAACACGGGTTTTGTCTTCTGTCAGTTTTAATTTGGTATAACTGTTTAGCGCTCTTTTATAGTATTCTTCTGCTTTAGCATTATCTCCTTTATTCAAAAATTCATTAGCCAGCCTTTCATAATTCTGAGCAATTTTCGACTCATCATTTTCATCTAATGATTTGGATAATTCATCAGCTGTTTTACTGATTTTGGAACTGCTTTTCTCCATTTTTTTGCTAGGAATAGCCTGTGCTGTTATTCGCTGTGGAACTAACAACACTACAAAAAACAGACTAAAAACAATTAACACATTATGCTTCACAACAAGTAATTTAGAAAATGTAAAGTAACCTAATTTCAGATTCCTATCCTATATCTTTCACCAAGTCAAACGCCCTGTTGACCCATTCTGCCAAAAATACGTTTTTTCCTGCAATACATTTGTTTCCGAATCAAAAATCAAAATCATGAAAAAACTATTCTTACCCTTTTTTACCATTCTATTTTCTCAGTTCATCAACGCACAGGCATCTGGAAATGTGAATTACCAAAATCAATATAATGCCCAAAACACGATTAACATCAATTTTCCTTCTAACGATGGAATTGTCGCAAGCGTAAAAGGACTTGCCAATGTTAAAGCAGATTCTTATACCGCTATTTTCAGCACCACTCAAACCGGCAAAACAACCAAAGAAGTCAACGAATTACTTGACCAAAGAATTACACAGGCGCTGAACGAAATCAAACTTAAAAAAGGCGTTGAAACTTTTGTCGATATGATTTCGTTTGTTCCGGTTTATGAATACGAAACCGAGAAAAAAGTCTTCAGCCGAAAAACCTATAATGAAGTTCCGGTTGGATTTGAATTAAAGAAAAACATACACATCAAATTCTCCGATCCCAATCAGCTGAATGAGTTTATTTCTATTTTATCCAATAATGAAATTTACGATTTGGTACGAGTGGATTACTTTTCAAATGCTTTGGAAACAATAAAAAAAGAAATGATGGCCAAAGCCAGACTGCTGATTCAGGAAAAAATAAAAAACTATGAAGTTCTTCTTGGCGAAACCTTTACAAACACTGAAAAAAGAATAGCCGATGATTTTGTTGTAAACTTACCAGTAGAAATGTACCGATCTTATGAAGCTTACAACAGTTCTTCGTTAAACTTAAAAAGAAATTCAAATATTAACCAAGCTACCAAATTGACTACACTTTATTATCAGCCTGTTTTCGGTAAAGAGTTTGATTTTATCCTTAATCCTACTGTTTTAGAACCTGTTATTCAGGTACAATATGAAGTAAAAATTGTCATTAACAGAGAAAAGAAACAAACAACAGCAAAAGCAGACAAAGAGTTTATTCTGATTACACCAAATGGCGATTTAAAAACTTTAAATATCAATATGACAAAACAAAACTAAGCTGTTGGACGTAATTTGCATTTTTGTTAATGGCCCACGGATGATACGGATAAAAACGGATTTTTTATAGTATTATCAGTGAAAACCTGTTTAATCCGCATCATCCGTGGGCTATATTAAGTTACAAAATCTATGTTGCTGAGATCATTTCACCAAGTCAAAAGCCCGTTTTACCCTTTGTCCGAAAAATAGGTCTTTTTTGTTTCTAAGTTTGATCTGTAATCATCAGTAAAACTAAAAATCATGAAATCAAATCTTTTTATTTCCGCACTATTTGTAATTGCATTTTCTATTACAGGCTGTCATTCTTCTAATGCAAATCCGAAACCGAAAAATGGAATCGAAAAACCAGCTTCCAACACCAAAATACAAGTTGCCCTTTTGCTGGATACTTCGAGCAGTATGGACGGTTTAATTGATCAGGCAAAATCCAGATTATGGAATATCGTGAACACTTTGACCACTTTAAAATACGAAGGGAAAACACCTGATATCGAAATTGCTTTATATGAATATGGCAACGACGGACTTTCTGCAAAATCAAACTTCATCAGACAAATAACACCACTTTCAACCGATTTGGATTTAATTTCCGAAAAACTATTTGCTTTGAGAACCAACGGAGGAAGTGAATACTGCGGAGCTGTTATACAAGATGCAACCAAAGATTTGAAATGGGCATCGGAAAACAGTAGTATGAAACTGATCTATATTGCAGGAAACGAAGAATTCAATCAGGGAAAAATCAGTTACAAGGAATCCATCAGCAATGCTTTGAAAAATGGGATTTATGTGAATACTATTTTCTGTGGCAACAAAACCGAAGGCATCAACATTCTTTGGAAAGACGGTGCAGACCGAGGAAAAGGGAAATATTTCAATATTGATTCAGACAGAGCTGTTGAATATATTGCCACTCCTTATGATGATGAAATTGCCAAATGCGATGAAAAAATGAACAAAACCTATATCAATTATGGTGCAAAAGGAGCCGAGAAAAAAATGAATCAGGTGATGCAGGATCAAAACGCTAAAAAGGTTTCTAATGCCAATTATACAGACCGTGCCGTAAGCAAATCAAAAGCGGTTTATAAAAACGACAGCTGGGATTTGGTCGACAAAGCAAAAGACGATGCCAGCGCTATTTCTAAAGTTAAAAAAGAAGAATTACCAGCTGAACTGCAAAACAAATCGACTGCAGAATTGCAGAAAATAGTAACCGAAAAAACGAAAGAAAGAGAAACCATTCAGAAAGAAATCAGTGTTTTGGCCAAAAAACGTCAGGAATATATTGATACTGAATCTAAGAAAACTAAAAAGCAAGATGATTTAGGCAATACTATCAATTCATCTATAATAGCTTTTGCAAAAGTAAAAGGGTATACTGTTGAGAAATAAATTGTTGTATGAAAAGTAAAATTTTCTTTCTCTTCTCGCTCTTGATTTTCTGCACCGCATTTGCCTGCAGAAACAAAGACGAAAAACCAACAGTCCACAAAAACTCAAAACCGATTTATTCCTACGAAGAGAAACTAAAAAGTGAAGTCAACGAAATCAAGAGATTCTTGGGGAAATCTCCGAAATACAATTCAGACGTTGCTTTCTTTTTAGATATGAAGGTAGAATCAGGAAGAAATCGGTTTTTTGTTTACGATTTAAAAGAGAATAAAGTGCTGGACAAAGGCTTGGTCGGACATGGTTCGGGTTCTGAAACCGGAATTTATGGCAATTTGAAATTTAGCAATGTAAAAAACTCCAATTGCACTTCATTGGGTAAATATGCTATTGGCGGTTCTTATTCCGGAAGATTTGGAAAAGCGTATAAATTGTACGGTTTAGACAAAAGCAACAGCAATGCTTTTGACCGAAATATTGTCTTGCATAAATATGAAGATGTTCCGTTTGAAGAACAGCCATATCCAATCTGCAACAGTTTAGGCTGTCCGATGGTAAATGAAAAATTCTTCAATGTTTTAGAAAAACAGATTGATCATTCTAAAAAGAAAATTATTTTAACCATTTATTATTAATTAAACCAACCTAATGACCTTTTTTGTTATCTATACCTTTATAAAACATTTTAAATTATACTCCAATGATTAAAAAACAAGCAACGGCTTTCTTATTATTTTTAGGCATTTTTGCCTTTGCGCAAAAACCAATTTTTACAACTGCAAAAGTAAAGGCGGCAACAGTATACTTTAATGCGGCCGAAATATTGGAAACTGCAAATGTTGTTCTGCCGGCAGGAACCTCTGAAATAGTGATTAAAAATGTAGCGGTAAACTTAAATGAAAGCTCTATTCAAATTGGTGCACCTACAAATGTAACCGTACTTTCGGTTCAGTTTACCAACAATTATATTTCAGAATACGAAACCGATTCACAATCGCCATTATTAAAAAGAGTAAGAGATAGTATCATTTTGGTTCAGAAGGAAATACAAAAAGTAAACAATACTATTAATTCTGAAACAAAAACAATACAGCTGTTGGATAAAAATCAGCAGATTTCTGGAGCTAATTCAGGTTTAAATGTTACTGAGTTAATGAAAATGGTGGATTATTATAAAAACAAACAACTTGAAATTTCCAATAACATCAACAACCTTACGGAGAAAAAACAAAAACTAGATCAAACACTCCAAAAATTAAACAACAAACTTGAGATAAATACCGATAAAGAAGAACAGACTTCTTCAGGAAAATTGATTGTTCAGGTAATGAATAATCAGACAGGAAATATTCCGTTGGAAATATCTTATTTGACTAATAATGCTTCCTGGTCGCCTTTTTATGATTTGAGAACCGAAAGTGTAAATGCACCAATCAATATGATGTACAAAGCACAAGTTGTTCAAAATACAGGAATTGACTGGAAAAAAGTAAAACTTACTTTATCCAGCGGTCAACCAAATCAAAACAATCAGGCACCAATACTAAGTTCCTGGTTCTTAACAAATGTTGCTTATAATAATGACGTTGTAGTTACTGGTTACGGTATGAGTAAAAGAAATCAGATACAAGGAAGTCTTTATAAAGAGAAAAAAATAAACAATGAAATGGAAATGGCAGCTCCAGCAATGACAGAATCATCTGTTTCAAATTATACAACAGTGGCAGAAAACCAGCTTAATATTTCTTTTGACATTGATATTCCGTATGATATTTTATCGAATGGAAAAATTCATAGTGTCTCCCTAAAGGAAATAAAATTACCGGCAACTTACAAGTATTATGCTGTTCCAAAAGCCGAAAATGATGCTTTTTTACTAGCAGAAATTGCAGATTACAACAAATACAATTTGTTACGAGGTGAAGCTAATATCATTTTTGAAGGCATGTATGTAGGTAAAACTTTTATTGAGCCAAACCAAACGAGCGACACTTTGAATCTAAGTATGGGACGCGACAAAAAAGTATCTATCAAAAGAGAAAAAGTTGCCGATAAATCAGGCACAAAATTTTTATCTGCTAGAAAAGAACAGACATTTACATTTGACCTTACTATAAGAAACAACAAAAAAGAAGCTGTCGAATTAATTTTAAAAGACCAATATCCCCTCAGCACAAACAAGGAAATTGAAGTAGAACTTCTGCAAAGTGATGGTGCTAAAGTCAATTCTGAAACAGGAATTCTTACTTGGCAGCTACAGTTAAAGCCAAACGAAACCAAAAAATTCAGAATTAGCTACAGAGTGAAATATCCAAAAGATCAGGTTTTAAATCTATAAAACCTTTCAAAACAAAAATCCCAATAATCAAGATTATTGGGATTTTGTATTTATTCAGAAACCTAACCCGTTTTAAAAATGGGTTAGGTTTGATTTTGAATATTTTTCAATGCAAGAAGATCTTTTGTTTTTAATCTCGCAATCCCGATAGCTATCGGGATTGCGAGATTAAAAAACCTTAGTGTCTTAGCGCCTTCGTGGCAAAAAATCGCCTTCGTGGCAAAAAAATTAAGGAGCGGGATCAGGAATAATTCCCTGAACTGCATCAATCTCGTGTAAAATTTGCTTCGACAATACAACATCAATTGTATCGATATTTTCTTTTAATTGTTCCAATGTCGTCGCGCCAATAATTGAACTCGTCAAGAACGGCTGTTGCAAAACAAATCCCATTGCCAATTGCGTCAACGTTAAACCATGTTTTTTAGCGATTTCCTGATATAATTTTGTCGCCTGGGTACATTGATCACTATTGTAGCGTTTGTATTGCGGAAAAAGATTAATTCTCGCTTTCGGATGACTTTCTCCTGTCAGGAATTTTCCAGTCAAAACTCCAAAGGCTAAAGGAGAATATCCTAACAAACCAACATTTTCATATTTTGAAACTTCGGCAGAATTCACTTCAAACAAACGATTCAATAAAGAATACGGATTTTGAACGGTTTTTATTCTTGGCAAATTGTTGTATTTGCTTTCTTCGAGCAAACGCATCATTCCCCAAGCATTTTCGTTTGAAACTCCAATGTGTTTGATTTTGCCTTCTTTGATTAATCCGTCGAAAGTCTCCAGAATTTCTCTGAAGTTATCTTCCCAAACATCATCATGTCCATGAAAAGCACGTTGTCCGAAATTGTTTGTTTTTCTTTCCGGCCAGTGCATTTGGTACAAATCAATATAATCGGTCTGCAATCTTTTTAAACTGTTTTCGACTGCATATTTGATACTTGCCGGCGAAAAATCCAGTTTTTCACGCATGTATCCAAAATTCGGATTCGGGCCTGCGATTTTTGATGCCAAAACCACTTTGTCTCTGTTTCCAGATTTCTTAAACCAAGTCCCAATAATTTTTTCTGTACTTCCGTAAGTCGCTTCACTTGCCGGAACCGAATACATTTCGGCCGTATCGAAGAAGTTCACTCCTCTTTCAAGAGCATAATCCATTTGAGCATGCCCTTCTGATTCTGTATTCTGTTGCCCGTAAGTCATCGTTCCAAGGCAAATTTTACTAACTTTTATATTGGTGTTGGGTAATGTAGTGTATTTCATTTTTTTAAGTTGCTAAGATTCTAAGATACTAAGACCCTAAGTTTTTTCTCTTTTATAATATTTAAGATTCCAAAGATACGCAGGGATTCTTCAATTCTAAATTTGACAAAGGTTAAAATAATGATAAGATAAAATCCAATTTTTAAATTCCAAATTCCAAAAAAAAGGGTTCAAAGTAAAACTTTGAACCCTTTTTAAAATCTTAGCATCTTAGAACCTTAATTTATGCTATTCAACATCTCCGCAATCTCATCTAATCTTGGAGTCAAGATGATTTCGATTCTTCGGTTTTTAGCTTTTCCTTCTGGAGTTGCATTGCTTGCAAGAGGAGAAAACTCGCTTCGTCCTGCTGCAGTAAGTTTTTGCTTGTTGATTTTTGTATTTTCACTTAAAATTGCCACAATTGCTGTTGCTCTTTTAGTTGACAAATCCCAGTTGTTTGCAATTGGTCCAGAACCTGCGTATGGATCATCGTCAGTATGACCTTCAATTAAAACCGAAAGATCTGGATTTTCACCTAAAACTTTTCCAAGTTCCACAACAGCTTTTCTACCTTCAGTTCCAACAGCCCAGCTACCTGAATTGAAAAGCAATTTGTTTTCCATAGAAACATAAACTTTTCCATTTTTCTGCTCAACTGTCAAACCTTTTCCTTCAAAACCATTTAAAGCTTTAGACAAAGTTTCTTTTAATTTTCGCATTGATTCTTCTTTCGCTGCGATCATATCTTCAAGCTCTTTCAAACGGCTTGCTGTTTTATCTAAACGTGCTTGTTCGTCTGCAAGTTTTTTAGATTTTGCTTCTAACTGTGCCAATAACTCACGGTTTTTAGCCATATTGCTTTCTAATGCATCATTGCTGTTTTTCTCTAATGCATTATAAGAATCCTGCAATACCTTATATTTTTTTTGTTCTGCAGCAAGATCTGCCTTTTGTTTTGCAAGATCATCTTTAGTAGTGGCTAAATCTTTCGTCAGCTTATCTTTGTCTAATTCTAACTGATTTTTTGCTGTTTTTAAATTTGCATTTTCATCAGCAATCGAACGATTCTCTTTTTTTAAATCTGAATATTTTGTTTCAAGATCATTGTAAATCTTTTTGGATACGCATGAAGTTGCAGACAAAGCTAAAACTACCAATCCAATAGAGGCTTTTTTAATCATTTTACTTTTTGGTTTTTATTTGGGGCTTAATTAATAAATATCAAAATTCAACGGCAATTTCAAAATTCAATTCTTTAAACTTTAAAACTTTCCATTTCTTCAACAAGAACAATACCAAACTTTACTCAATTTCGACTAAAACTGGACAATGGTCTGAGTGAACGGCATCAGGAAGAATAACGGCACGCTTCAATCGATGTTCCATCGAATTACTCACCAAGTTGTAATCGATACGCCAACCCTTATTGTTTCCGCGAGCTCCAGCGCGGTAACTCCACCACGAATAATGATGCGGATCTTTATTGAAATGACGGAAACTGTCGATAAAACCAGACTTCATAAAGCCATCAAGCCAAGCACGTTCAGCCGGCAAAAATCCAGAAACGGTTTTATTGCGCACCGGATCGTGAATATCAATGGCTTCGTGGCAAATATTATAATCGCCACAAATAATCAAATTCGGAATAGTTAATTTCAGTTCATTGATATATGTTTGAAAATCATCCATAAACATAAATTTATGATCCAATCTTTCAATATTTGTTCCCGATGGAAGGTATAAACTCATTACTGAAACATCTTCAAAATCAGCACGAAGATTACGCCCCTCAAAATCCATATGATGAATTCCTGTTCCATAAACCACTTCTTTCGGCTCAATTTTAGATAAAATTGCAACACCACTATAGCCTTTTTTAGTTGCAGGATAATAGTATTGATAAGGATAGCCAGCGGCGGTAATCGCTTCAACAGGAATTTGATCATGTGTCGCCTTAATTTCCTGAAGACAGATAACATCTGGACTCGCTGCTTGCAACCATTCGATAAAACCTTTGGTAATTGCCGCGCGAATTCCGTTTACATTATAAGAAATAATTTTCATCTAGGTATTTTTTTTAGGATTCCAAATGTAATAAAAAAGTGGAAAGTTTAGGATTGAATAAAGGAAAAGTAGAGTTTTTTGTTATCTTTGTTCGCTACTCTAATAATTTAAAAATAGTACATGGGTTTAGTTACCGCGAAAGAAGTTGCAAAGGCAATAAATGTTGATAAGTACGGCGTATTTGGTACTTTTTCAGGCTGGATTCTTATGAAGGTTCTTAAGATCTCGACCCTTAACAAAATTTACGATCGCAATAAACATTTGGAAGACCTTGCGTTTTTGAACGGAATTTTGGACGAGATGGAAATCAAATTTGAAATTCCTGAAGAAGATTTAAAACGTCTGCCAAAAGATGGTGCTTACATTACTATTTCAAATCATCCGCTTGGAGGAATTGATGGAATTTTGCTTTTGAAATTAATGCTTGAAAGAGAACCTAACTTCAAGATCATTGCAAATTTCTTATTGCACAGAATTGTTCCGATGAAAAAATACATTATGCCGGTTAATCCTTTTGAAAATCATAAGGATGCAAAATCGAGCGTAATTGGCATTAAAGAAACTTTGCGTCACTTGAGTGATGGAAAACCTTTAGGGATTTTTCCAGCTGGAGAAGTTTCAACTTATAAAGATGGAAAATTAGTCGTGGACAAACCATGGGAAGAAGGCGCTCTGAAATTAATCAGAAAAGCAAAAGTTCCTGTTGTTCCGATTTATTTTCATGCTAAAAACAGCAAATTATTCTATTGGCTTTCAAAAATAGACGACACTTTGCGTACGGCAAAACTTCCGTCTGAATTGCTTACGCAGAAAGACCGCGTGATCAAAGTTCGTATTGGAAAACCGATTTCTGTAAGTGAACAAAACGAAATTGAATCTTTTGAAGAATATTCAGAATTCTTAAGAAAGAAAACCTATATGCTTGCCAATCCTTTTGAAAAGGATACCAAACTTATTGATACAGCAAGTTTAAAAATACCAAAAGCGCCTAAAAAAATTGTTACGCCAGCAAACGAATCAAAATTAATTGATGAAGTTCAAGCGTTGAGAGATAGTGATGCTAGGTTTTTGCAAAGCAAAAATTATGAAGTATTCTTTGCAAGTGCAAAACAAATTCCAAACATTTTGCATGAAATTGGGCGTTTGCGCGAGATCACTTTCCGTGAAGTTGGTGAAGGAACAAATGAATCTATTGACTTAGACGAATACGACAAATATTACCACCACATGTTTTTATGGGATGATGAAACCAAAAAAATTGCGGGAGCATATCGTATGGGATTAGGTTCTGAAATATATCCAAAATACGGAATCGAAGGTTTTTATCTGACGGACCTTTTCAGATTTGAGCAGGAGCTTCACGATATGATGCACAAATCGATCGAAATGGGACGTGCATTTATTGTAAAAGAATATCAGCAAAAACCAATGCCTTTGTTTTTATTGTGGAAAGGTATTATTCATACAACTTTGCGTCATCCAGAGCACAAATATTTAGTTGGTGGTGTAAGTATCAGCAATCAATTTTCTGATTTCTCAAAATCATTGATGATTGAGTTCATGAAATCAAATTATTACGATCCATATATCGCACAATATATTCATCCGAAGAAAGCGTATAAAGTAAAATTAAAAGATGCTGATAAAGATTTCATTTTCGATGAAGCAGAATCTGACTTAAACAAGTTTGACAAAATCATTGACGAATTGGAACCAGGAAACCTGCGCTTGCCTGTTTTAATCAAGAAATACATCAAACAAAATGCAAGAGTGGTTGCTTTTAACGTTGATCCATTATTCAACAACGCAATTGACGGTTTAATGTACATTAGAATCGCAGATATTCCAGAAAGCACCATGAAACCCGTTATTGAAGAGTTTCAGATTGAATTGGAGAAAAAGCTATCTGAGAAAGAAGATTAATTAAATTCTATCAAAAACATAAAAAAAATCCCGTTTCTAAATTTGAAACGGGATTTTTTTATGTTTTAAAACCAACCTCTATAACCTACCTGATAAATTTGATAAAACTCTTCATCGGTTTTTGTCAAGTATATAATTCCTTCTATAAGACCTATCAAACCTCCAACACCGCACATCAAACCTAAAAGCAAATGAATAATACCCTCTTTTGTATAGCCTAAATAAAATTTATGAATTCCAAGAATACCAACTAAAATCGCCAAAATTCCCGCTGAAATTTTTTTATTTTCTTCTCTTGGCCTCGACGGAGTATTCCATGCCTCGTACTTTGTATTTTCCATTTTTTATTAGATTAATTAAAGCCTACTCTTTTTAGGATTTTCGGTCGCTCCTTTTCTAAATTCTTGTTAAAAATTTCATAACAATATTAAAAAAAAATAACTTTAAAAACTAATAATCAACAGCATAGTTAGATCAAAATCTTACAATTTAAAAACAGAAACTCTAAACTAAATCAAATCTCGGCAGATTTAGCAGCATAAACCATTTTTATTTTATCTACAATCACTTGAGCCAGACGCTCATGACTTTCAAAAGTCCAACCTGCAATATGTGGTGTAAGCAAAACGTTTTTAGCTTCCAACAAATATTGAAAGGCTTCTGGTGTATTTTTATCTTGAAAAAGTGTTTCAAAAGATAATTTCTCATACTCCAGAACATCCAAACCTGCTCCAAGAACCTTTTTAGACTTCATTGCTTCAACTAAATCTGCTGTAACTATATTTTTGCCACGCGAAGTATTTATGATCCAAAATGACTTCGAAAATGCGTTGATAAAATTTGCATCAACCATTTTGTCGGTTTCGGGTGTCCAAGGCAAATGCAAACTCAAAACATCGGCACTTTTTTGCAATTCGGCTAATGAAACTTGCTTGGCATTTTCGTCTCCTATATTTTCTAGAATGTCATAAAATAAAACTTCGGTATCAAAACCGCGGAGTTTTTTGGCGAAAGCCTTTCCCATATTTCCGTAACCAATAATTCCGACCGTTTTTCCGTCGAGTTCGTGACCGCGATTACTTTCTCTATTCCAATGTCCTGCTCTTACTTCGGCGTCGGCCTTATTTAAATTATTGAAAAGCGATAATAGTACGCCAAGCGAATGTTCTGCAACTGCGTTTCGATTTCCTTCTGGTGCCGCAATTAAATGAATTCCTTTCGCTGAAGCATATTCACAATCAATACTTTCCAGACCTGCGCCAACTCTTGCAATAAATTGCAACTTAGTTGCTTTATCTAGAAAAGCCTTGTCAATCTTGAAGCGACTGCGAATCACAATTCCGTTATAGTCTTGAATTTTAGCTTCTATCTCTTCTTTTGAAGATTTAAAATCGGCGTGGTTTTCAAAACCTGCTTCTTCTAATTGGTTCCACAAAACGGGATTATTGCTGTCGATATGAAGAATTTTTACACTCATTTTTCTTGAATTTTATGTACTGCAAAAATACAGTAATTCTACAAGATTCTTTTTATTTTCTCAAGTGCAAAAAGTGCAAAACACAAATTCATTTTATTTTTTTAACTTTGAAAATACGAGATAAAATCTTCACATCTCCAGAAAATCTGCCAAAATGAAATTGACCAAGACTTTTAATTCTTTTTTTAATAACGAAAAATCTGGCGGACTGCTTCTACTGTTTGTCACAATCTTCTCATTATATCTAGCAAATTCAGCTTATTCTGAAGGATATGTTTCTTTTTGGGAAAAAGATCTGGGCGGACATTCGATTACACATTGGATTAATGACGGCTTGATGACCATTTTCTTTTTACTGATCGGGTTAGAATTGGAACGCGAAATTTATCACGGTGAATTATCCAATATAAAAAATGCTTCACTTCCAATAATGGCCGCGCTTGGAGGCATGCTAGTTCCAGCCGCAATTTTTCTGGCTTTAAATTTTGGCACTGCAACTCAAAACGGAGCAGGAATTCCTATGGCGACAGACATTGCATTTGCAATCGGAATTTTATCGCTTTTAGGGAATAAAGTTCCCACTTCTTTAAAAGTCTTTTTAACCGCGCTTGCTGTGATTGATGATTTGGGAGCCATAATAGTCATTGCTGTATTTTACACCACATCGATTGCTTTTGTAAATCTTGCTATTGCATTAGGAATTTGGGGATTTCTTTTCGTTTTAAACCGAATGAAAATCAACAACATAATTCCGTATTTGATTGGCGGCATTTTTATGTGGTATTTTATGCTGAATTCTGGCGTTCATGCAACAATAACAGGTGTGATATTAGCTTTTGTAATTCCGTTTGGCGACGGCAGCGAACAATCATCTTCGTATAAATTACAGCATTTTTTACACAAACCCGTTGCTTTTATCATTTTGCCGCTTTTTGCCATTGCAAATACCTGTATTGCCATAAACCAAGATTGGCATGAAGGCTTAAATCACCCCAATACATTCGGAATTATTCTTGGTTTGGTCGTGGGGAAACCTTTAGGAATTATTCTTTTTTCATCGATTGGCGTAACGGCAGGTTTATGTGCTTTGCCAAAAAACTTAAAATGGGCTCATATTTTAGGCGCTGGAATGTTGGGCGGAATTGGGTTTACCATGTCGATTTTCATTACCATTTTGGCTTTTAAAGATCCTGAAACCATTATTTTTTCAAAAATTGCTATTCTGATTGCCTCAATGCTTTCTGGAATTTTCGGATTTGTTTATTTAAAATATACTTTGAAAAAGAATCAAAAATCAAAATCATGATCGCAAGAATTTGGCACGGAAAAACAAAAATGGAAGATTATGACGCTTATACCACGTTTCTGATCCAAATTGCCATTCCTGATTATGAAAAAACACCTGGTTTTGTGAAACTTTCTTTTTTAAGAAACATCAAAAATAATGAAGCCCATTTTACACTTATTACCTATTGGGAAAATTGGGAAGTGATCAAAAATTTTGCTGGAAAAGATATCGAAAAGGCGAAATATTATCCCGAAGACGAACATTTTCTTTTAGAATTTGAAGAGAATGTCGAACATTTTGAAGTTTTTGCCTAAATCAAAAAATGAGTTATTATGAACCGAATCAGAATCATAGTTTTTTCTTTAACTGCGCTAATCGTATTAGTAGTCGGAATAATTATGTATCTGAAGATTTTTAAAAAACCTGAAAACCCAGGCTGTGCAACACGCGATTTACCTTCTTGTGGAAATGTTGATTTAACTGAAAATCAAAAAAAAGGAAAAGAAGTGTTTGATTCAAATTGTGTGGCTTGTCATAAATTAAACTCAAAATCAACAGGACCAGCGCTCCATGAAGTTGATTCGATTGTTTTTGTAAACTGGCTGACCAATAAAAAATATAAAATCGACAGTTCGAAAGTAGAAATATTGGCAATTGATTATCATAAAACGGTGTTTTCAAAAACCTTGTCAAAAGAAGATGTTGCCTGCCTAATTGAATATTGCCACTCGAAATAAAATTCTAAAAAATAAAAAATTCCAAATCCCAACTAGAAAAAGTGGAATTTGGAATTTTAATTATTGTAATTTTTTATTTTAATAATCCTTTGATTTGTTTCAAAGAAGTTTTGATTCCTTTTATCAATGACGAACTGAAACCATTGTGTTCCATTTCATTCAAGCCAACAATTGTACAACCCTGTGGCGTTGTTACACGATCGATTAATTGTTCTGGATGCACTTTTTCATCTAGCAACATTTTTGCCGCTCCTTTTACCGTTTGCGCAGCAATTGCCAGAGCAGTATTCGAATCAAATCCAATTTCAATTCCCGCTTGCATTGATGCACGTATATAACGCAATGCATAAGCTGTTCCGCACGCGCCCAAAACTGTGGCTGCATCCATCAATTTTTCATCAATTACAGGTGCAGTTCCTAAATCCTGAAACAAATCGACAATTGGCATAGCTTCTTCGCGATCCGTTTCTGGAAACGAAATACAAGTCGCCGATTCTCCAAATTGTGCCGCAATATTAGGCATAATTCGCACAACTGGATAGGCATTATTTGTTTTTTCCTGAAGCATATCCAAAGACAATCCGCTTACTGCTGAAGCAATTGTTTTATTTTGGATTACAGGCAAAATTTCGGCCAAAACAGTATCAACCTGATACGGCTTTATCGTTAAAATTACCACATCAGCTTCCTGAATATTGTGTTTGTTATCATTAGACACTGTAATTCCATATTCAGATAAATATTGAATACTGGCAATGTTTCTTCTTGTTACGGTAACTTGATTGTTTTTCGAAAATTTAGCAATTCCCAAGGCAATAGAAACCCCAAGGTTTCCTCCTCCAATAATATGTACATTCATACTGCTTGGCTTTAATTTATTTTTGGCTGATTAACAGTCTGTTTTTTCGGCTACAAATTACATAGAATTTAAAGATTTTAAATCACTGTAATCTATTAATTTGTGCCAAAAATCTAAAATCCAAGAATCATTTTTGCTACTCCAAAGTAGAGCATAATTCCAAAAACGTCATTTGTTGTGGTGATAAACGGCCCCGTTGCAATTGCGGGATCGATTTTGTTTTTATGAAGAAACAACGGCACTAAAGTTCCAAGTGTTGCAGCAAACATAATTACCACAATCATTGAAATTGAAATTGCCAATCCCACTAAATATTGACCATACATCAGAGAATGATATCCGAGTAAAAGCAATGAAATAATACTTCCGGAAATCATCGAAACAGTTATTTCTTTGCTAAAATAGCTTCGGCTAAATTCTTTCAAAGTTCCGTTTGCCAAACCTTGCACCACAATTGCCGATGCCTGCACACCAATATTTCCAGCAGTTGCAGAAAGCAAAGGCACAAAAATAATTAGTGTTGAATATTTCTGAAAAGCAGTTTCGTTATCTTTCAAAACAAAAGACGCTACAATTTCAATTACCATTCCAATCAAAAGCCAAGGCAAACGTGCTTTTGTCAACTCTAAAACACTGTCATTTGTTTCAATGTCTTGTGTAATACCCGCCGCTAATTGGTAATCTTTATCGGCTTCTTCCTTGATTACGTCTACGATATCATCAATGGTGATTCTTCCTACCAAACGGCCAAGTTCATCAACAACCGGAATTGCCTCCAAGTCGTATTTTTGCATGATACGCGCCACTTCAACATCTTCGGTATCCACATTTACGAAATTTAACTTTCGGATATAAACATCTCCAATTTGAGTTTTAGTAGAAGAAGTCAGCAAATCCTTAAGAGATAACCTTCCTTTTAATCGGTTTTCATCGTCGACAACATAAATGGAATGAACTCTTGAAACATTCTCGGCTTGAATACGCATTTCTTTCACGCAAGTCAAGACATTCCAATTTTCATTGACCTTTACAAGCTCTTTTCCCATCAAACCACCCGCCGTATTTTCATCATAGCGTAATAACTCAACAATGTCTTTTGCGTGCTCAACATCGACCAATTCCGAGATAACTTCTGCCTTGATTTCATGCGAAAGTTCTGCGATAATATCGGCAGCGTCATTTGTTTCAAGCTCATCAAGCTCTTCGGCAATCTCTTTTGGTGATAATCGGCTTAAGATGTTTTCGCGCAGATCTTCTTCTAATTCAAGAAGAATTTCGGCGGTTTTATCACTATCTAAAACCTTAAAAATATAAGTTGCTTCGTCAAAATCCAGTTCTTCAAGGATTTCAGCAATATCAGCGTGGTGCAAATCGTTAAGTAAAACTTCAAGTTCTTTGTCGTTTTTCTGTACAATATGCTCTTCTAGTTGGTGGATTAATTCTTTGCTAACTTTGAACTCCATCGGCTTCTATTTTTTGAGTCAAAACAATAAATTCTTCAACGCTAAGCTGCTCGGGACGTTTATCAAAGATAGTGTCTTCTCGCAAATTATCAGATAAATTTAATGTTTTCAAACTGTTACGTAATGTTTTTCGTCTTTGCTGAAAAGCCGTTTTTACAACCGTAAAAAATAACTTTTCACCACAAGGAAGACTATAATCTTCCTTTCGGGTCATTTTCATCACACCCGACTTGACCTTGGGCGGAGGAATAAAAACATTTTCGTTTACAGTAAACAAATACTCAGTATCATAGAAAGCCTGTGATAGCACAGACAAGATTCCGTAGGTTTTTGATCCTTTTTTCTCGCAGATTCGCTCTGCAACTTCCTTTTGAAACATTCCAGAAAATTCTGGAATTTGATCTCTGAACTCAAGTGTTCTAAAAACAATCTGAGAAGAGATGTTATAAGGAAAATTGCCAATAATGGCGAATTGTTTGTTTTCGTAAACCTGATTTATATTGTATTTCAGAAAGTCTTCTGAAATAATTTTGTCTTTTAATTTCGGATAATTCGCATCTAAATACGCTACAGATTCAGTATCGATCTCGATTACTCGTGTTGTAATTGGCTTATCAAGCAAGTATTTAGTAAGCACACCCATCCCTGGTCCTATTTCTAAAACCTCATCATATCCCTTTAAGCTCAAAGTATCGGCAATTGCTTTTGCGATGCTTTCGTCTTTAAGGAAATGCTGTCCTAAATGTTTTTTGGCTTTTACTTTTTCCATTTTCTTACCTGTTTTGCCACGAGGCTGCAAAAGTATTCTTTTTGAAGCGAAGGGTCAAAGCTTATTTCACTTTTTTTGCCACGAAGGCACAAAGTCACAAAGCTTTATATTCTTTTGCCACAAATTCCACAAATTATCACAAATTTTAAATCAAATAATCTGGGTAAATCCGTTTAATCAGCCAAATCTGCGGGCAATTCTCTTTTCTGACAACTGAAAACCGAGACTGCGAGCTAATCAATGCTCCGAAATAACCTCCAATTCCGTTCTGAACGAAAGCATTTTATCAGCAAATAATTCTAACGCTTCTCTATCAAACTTCGGTTGATCTTCCAGATAATATTTCTCCAACGTTTCTTTGCTGTCTGTTGTATATTGAACAGAATAGGTAATGCCACCCATTTCTTCTTCAACCAAAACCTTTACAATTCGTGCCGATGAAAATTTTTGCGTTGCCAGAATTTCTGGAATATGTTTTTCCTGCATCCATTTCAACCATTGGTCATGAGCGCTTTCGTGTATATTTGTGGTAATGTTGTAAATAATCATTTTTTAAAGATTCTGAGATTCTAAGGTACTAATATTCTAAGTTTTTTTACTTTGACTCTTCAACCGTTTTTGAATCATCACATTATTAATTCTTTTTGTTTATTCAAGAAATGGTTAAACAAATAACCGATTAAACCAAATTATAGATTCTTATCTCCTCTTAATTCGCGGTATTTTTTTCTGGCATCAACAAAGTAAATACTGTCTTGATGATTGAAAATTACCTTTTCATACAAAGGTTTTGCTTTTTCGGTATCGTGAAGTTCATCGCTGTAAATTTCTGCTGAAAAAAACAGTGCTTCATCTACATAAATTCCATCTCCATGATGGTCTATAATCTGCTGATATTGGCTTAAAGCCGAATTATAATCTTTCAAGCTTTCGTATATTTTTCCTAAACGCAACATTGTAACAGCCTCGATTTCCTGACCTTTAAAGGTTTTCAAGATATTCTGAAACTGCGCAATTGCTTCTGGTTTTTTATTCTGATAAATTAAAAAATCGCCTTTTGCAAATTGTTTCAATGCGGTTTGCGTCGAATCGGCAACGGTATTGTCGTTGATCAGCAAAAAATATTCAAGAGCGTCATTGGCAATCAATTGTGTATTTGCCGATTTTAATTCTTTAAACTGTTTTAAAGCCCATTCAAAATCGGCTTTATAATAACTTGTTTTTGCAGCTTTCAGACTTGCTTCATGTGCCATAACATCATTTTTCAAATCCAATTGAATCTGCGAATAATAAATGAGCGCCTGATTGAATTTTTCCTGTAAAAGCAAAATATCTGCCAATTCCATTTTAGCATCGGCTTGCTGATAATCGTTTAAATTGAGTTCCAAAGCATGTTTGACAATCGCAATACCTTCTTCTGGATTTTTCAAATTAAAAGCAGCAAAATGCGCCTTAATCAACTGCAAAGATAGAGTAAAAGGAGTTGTTCCGTAAGTTGCAAGCAATTGTTGCAACTCAGCATCGATTGCCGGATAATCTTTTTCTTGTGCTTTATCAATTTTGATTTGCATCAAATAGCCATTTGACTGAATTAACAAATCCTGATCTTTAGTGTTTTGCAAAATAAAATTTAAGATTTCTGCGGCGGTTTCATCATCATCTTCATTCATTGCAAACTGACTTAGATTTACAATACTCGAAAGCGATTCGGGCTCACGTTTGTAAATGGCTTTTTCTTGAATAAACGCTTTTCCAAATTCTTTCTGCTGCACATAAAACCAACTCAAATAATGATTCCAAAATACATCTTGATCTTTTTGTGTTTTTAAAATCAAAGCTTTTCGCATGGCATCTTTGAAGGCAGTATTATCGGTTTCACCATTCATAAAACGCGATAATTGCGTCTGAATCAAATTTGCATTTTGCGGATTTTTATAGGATTCGGTCAACAAAAGATCAATCATCTCATCAGTTTTGCCCAATTGACCGTACAACATTCCAATTTGAAAATTAAAATTGTAATTCGGCTGAATCTGCATTGCGGTTTGATAGGCTTTTAAGGCATATTCCAACAATACTTTTTTCTCAAATGAATTCCCAATTCCGTAAACATCATTTGGGTTTGCTTTGATTTTTTCTATCGCTTGATCATAGTAATTTCTAGCTTTAGATTCGTTTTTCTGCAATTGGTAATTGTAGCCTAATTCCACCAAAAAAACACCTTGTTTGTATTTATTGTAACGATCCAAAATTGCTTTTTCCGCAACTTGAAATTGCTGCAATTGCTGATAGCAGTCAATCGTTCTTAAAAAATATTGGGTATTGGATGGCGCGCTGTTCAAAAGCTCTTCATAACTGACTTTTGCTTTTTCAAAATCGCCCTTATCGTAATAATATTGAGCCAATTGCTCATTTTGGGCAAAAGTAAAACCAGACCACAACAAAACGATATAGATAAAGATGTTTTTCATATTTCAGTTTTTAATTGTGGTATTTTATTCAGCCACAGTTTGCAGTCTCGGTAATCGTTTAAATTAAACTGAACTGAGACTGCGACTGCAAACTATATACTAAAGTTAGTCAATTATGTCAAATCCGCAATAAGGACGTAAAACTTCTGGAATTACGATTCCTTCTGGAGTTTGGTAATTTTCTAAAATTCCGGCCAAAACTCTAGGCAAAGCCAATGAACTTCCGTTCAAAGTGTGCGCCAATTGGTTTTTTCCGTCTTTGTCTTTGAAACGCAATTTCAAGCGATTTGCTTGGAACGTTTCGAAGTTAGAAACTGAACTAATTTCCAACCAACGATCTTGTGCCGTAGAAAACACTTCAAAATCATACGTCAAAGCCGATGTAAATCCCATATCGCCTCCGCAAAGACGTAAAATTCTATACGGTAATTTCAACTCTTGAAGAATATTTTTCACATGTTCTACCATTCCGTCCAAAGCTTCGTATGATTTTTCAGGATGCTCAATGCGCACGATTTCCACTTTGTCAAATTGGTGCAAACGGTTTAATCCACGAACATGCGCTCCATAAGAACCTGCTTCACGACGGAAACATGGCGTATAAGCGGTATGTAAAACTGGCAATTCGCTTTCGTTCAAAATAACATCGCGGAATAAATTTGTAACCGGAACCTCAGCCGTTGGAATCAAATATAAATCATCAACCGTTGCATGGTACATTTGCCCTTCTTTGTCTGGCAATTGTCCTGTTCCGTAACCTGAAGCTTCGTTTACCAAATGCGGCACTTGAACTTCATTGTATCCTGCAGCTGTATTTTTATCTAAAAAATAATTGATTAAAGCACGTTGCAAACGAGCTCCTTTTCCTTTGTAAACCGGAAAACCAGCACCAGTTATTTTTACACCAAGCTCAAAATCTATAATATCATATTTCTTCACCAATTCCCAGTGCGGCTGTGCGCCTTCGTGCAAAACTGGAATATCGCCTTCTTGAAAAACATTCAAATTGTCATCTGGTGTTTTTCCTTCAGGAACAATATCAGCAGGTAAATTTGGTAAAGTGTATAATTTATTTGTCAATTCAACTGCAAGAGCCTCGGCTTTTTCGCCAAGTTCTTTGCTTTTTTCTTTTAATGAAACTGTTTTTTCTTTTAAAATAGCCGCTTTAGATTTCTCGCCAGCTTTCATTAATTCGCCAATATCTTTGGATAATTTATTAGATTCAGATAAAACATTGTCTAATTCTACTTGCGCAGCACGACGGTTTTCATCTAATTGCACCACCTCTTCAACAACGCTTTTAGCATCGATATTTCGTTTTGCTAAAGCCTTGATTACTTTCTCTTGATTCTCTCTAATAAATGCGATTTGTAACATAGCTTGTTTTTTATAACTATTGTATTTTTTATAACGGAAGCAAATTTAAGGAAATGTTTCCTAAGAATAAGACAAAGTTTATCGGGAAAAAAGTTATTTCACCACGACACACTAAGATTTCACAGAGATCCGCAAAGAAATTCGAAAAACTTTTCGAATCTGTGGAACCTTTGCGAGACTTTGTGGCATAAAAAAACGGAAACAACTTTAAGCCATTTCCGTTTAGCGCTAAATTCTTTGATTTAGAATTTGAATATTTATCTCGTGTAAACCGTGATTACACCACTAGCATCTCTAAGCTTAAGTTCCTTAAGAGTCAAGTTTACAATATCTTGGGTTTTGCTTACACCATTTACAACGGTAGTTAAATTATTGTGTGATCTTGAATAAATTCCTGATTGAACGGTTAATGCACAAGCACTTACAACAGAACTATAATCTCCCATATTAACTGTGTTGTCTAATTTTAATTCCATATAATCACTATTGCATCCACTTTGATTTTCTGGTGCGTCAGTCAAAGTTTCAGTCCCATTTATTACAGTTCCTTTTTTGCTTAAATCCCATTTGCCCTCTAATGGAATTAGTGTTTCCCCTTCGTTGTCGTCGCTACTGCACGACACAGTTGATAATCCGATGCATAATAATAATCCGAATAATATACGTTTAGTTTTGATGTTTCTTTTCTTTAAAATTAATACTGCTAAATTAATTTTAAAGCTTTGCGAATTTGTTACATAACTTGACTTAACGTTTATATAATTTCTAGAAATTCGTAAGTAAATTCACAAACATTGCTTAAAACCCAAAAGATTAAAAATCAGCAAAATGAAAAATTATATTAAAAGATAACTTACTAAAATAATTCTGATATATTTGTTTTAACACTAATTTATAATGATTATGCTTATGAAAAAAATTACTTTACTACTCTTATTATTCGTTTCTGTAGTATTTACTGGTTGCGGTGAACAAACTACCACCAGTTACAACAACCAAATTGTTGAAGCGCATAAAAAACTTTTCGATGCAAACGATGCATTTTTAAGCGGCAGTTTAAATTTTATTGGAAAACCAGAATCAAAAAAAGAATTCCTGAAATTAATTGCTTCAACTAGAAACAAACTTGTAGCTGCACAAAAACCCGTTAATCTCTTAATCCCCATGAATACCGATCATGGTCTTAGAAAAACAATGTTAGACATGTTTGACCTTAGCATTGCGACAATGGATGGTTTTGAAGCCAACATAGACATGCTTACAACAAAAAACAATGAAGAAAAAGCAGCTACAATGATGCAAGGTGCTTTTAGCGGTTTATTAGACCTTGACAAAGAAATTAAAGCAATTCAAGTAGAATATGCAGATGCTAACAATGCTCAATTAAGATAAAATCTTAATTGGGCATTTGTCCTTCTTTATTAAAACCCTTTATTTTCTACCGATAATGTTTTCAATTCATTTGCTTTAAAAAGGCGCTTTTGCCCGAGGTTAATCAAAACCTTTGTCACTTTGCTCCTCTGAATCTTTGAACCTTAAAAAAACTAAGCTCGCTTAATTTCGTGCCCAACAAATTCTTCCAAAACCGCAAACATATCATCAACCGGAAGCGCTTCAAAATCAGGATGCGATTTTAAGAAATTTGCATTCAGCTCAACCAAGTTTTCTTCCAATTCAAAAAAAGCATTATTGTTAAAAGAATCCCGAATTGGGTTTGCGCCTTCAAATTTTCCTTTCAAAAACTTATCAAGTTTGATATTGCTTGTAATTCTGACTTTCTTGCTTTGTTCCAAAAACAATTCCAAATGCTTTTCGGCGCCAATTAACGCCAGACCTTCTTCAATCAATTCGTTCAAATCCTTATTCCAACCTGAATTATGCACAAATTGCGCAAAATTTCCCTGTGTATATTGCGACCAATAATAATCTAAGTAATAACTTGTCAACGCATCTTCATGAATAAATTCGTCGTCGACGCCTTCCTCGCGCATCAAATTGATCACCGAAATATTAGAATGAATCACATCCTGCGGATTTTCACTATTCATTGCTGTTTCTGAAACTAATATTCTCCCAAATTCTTCCATTTCTATATCAATGTTTTGATTTGATTTTGCCACTATTTCTTTCAAACGAAGTTTTTGCGCTTCCTTCTCTTCACGAAGTTTCGCTTTCTTTCTGTTTAACAATTTAGTATGCAAAGCCTTGTTTTTCGTATTTTTTTCTGGTCCTTTTGCCATGATTTTTCTTCTTTTATCGTATAAATACTAAAGAATCGTTTTGCAAATTTCGGAGAAATATCAATATGTTTCCCGAATATTTTTTTTGGCGTTTCCCGCCGATCGGCGGGTCGGGCTATCCGCTTCAAGTCCTCGCACTTCCTTCGTCAGGCTGTGGGCTTTTCACTGCAAATGAAATTCACTGAACTCCACTAAAAAATAAATATATTGTGAAGTAATCCCTAACGCAATCTCGGTTTCGTAAGAAAAAATCATATTTTCAAGTTTCTTTTAAAAACATTAAAATTGCAACTCAACCATTTCACAAAAACGCTATCTGTTTAATTAATAAAACATTACAATTTATTTTTTAACCTAATAAAACCAAAACCATGAAAAGGCTAATCTTATTTTTAAGCTTTGTGTTAACATGTGCAAGTTGCAGCAACGACAATGATGACGGATCAAATATTGCGTTTACAACAATTATTCAAACCGATCATTACGGCGGAACGTCAGGAACAATCCCACAATCCAATTTAGTAATCACCAACCAAACCGATTGGAATAATTTACAAGAAAAGCTGAATATCTTAACACTCGCTATATATACATCTCCTGATATGAATGTCGATTTTACAAAACAACAAGTTATTGCGGTTTTTGACCAAGTTAGAAATTCAGGCGGTTATTCTATCGATATTACCAAGATTACACAATCCAACAACCTGATAACGGTTAAAGTCGAACAATTAAAAAAAGGCGATTTAACATCGGTAATTACACAGCCTTTTCATATTGTGAAAATGGCCAAATCGAGCAAACCAGTGGTTTTTAAATAAGCCACTTTTTATATTCTTTGAGAAATTTCAAATACAAAATCCAGTCAAATTTGGTTTCAATTTCTATTATTTATAATACATTTACAGATAATAACATTTGAAAACAATGGAATTATTTCATAATAATTGCAAAATCAAAATCACCGAGGAAAAAATTGAATGTGACTATTTATACCAAGGATATAAAGAAATAAAGTGGAAAATATCTTTAGCAGAAAATTTAATCTATCAATTCAACTCAAAAGAAACAATTCTTATTCCAGAAGAAATCAAAGAATTTCAATTTGAAATAGAAGAAAGATCACGCGCTGTCATTCAAGAAGCAGTAATTTATTATTTAAAAAAGAATGCATTTGAACCCGTAGAATTTTTCAGATTTTGTGCTCTTGAGGAAACAAAACTAACCAGTCAAACAAAATCATATGAATTCGCAAATGAAATATTAAAAGTTATTGCTGCTAAATATAATATTCCGTTCTCGTTCAAACAGTATGTGGAAACAAAGAATAAAAGAAGAGCTTTATCAAATTTTCTTTCAATACTATTTATAACCATTATAATCGTTACAATATACAATTACTTCAACTAAATCGTAAAAATGACCCCGACTTTCTTCTCCACTCAAGAAAAATTCAGAGCATGGCTAGAAAAGCATCATGAAAAAGAAACAGAACTTTTGGTAGGTTTCTACAAAGTGAAAAGCAAAAAACCATGCATGACTTGGTCAGAATCTGTAGATCAAGCGCTTTGTTTTGGTTGGATCGATGGCGTCCGAAAATCAATTGACGAAGAAAGTTATAGCATCCGGTTTACGCCAAGGAAAAAATCAAGCATTTGGAGCGCCATCAACATCAAAAAAGTTGAAGACCTCACAAAAGCCGGACTCATGAAAGAAGCCGGAATAAAAGCTTTTGAATTTAAATCAGAACAAAGAACCAAAATTTACTCGCATGAAAAAGAAGCCTACGTTCTTGATCCAGATTTAGAAAAACAATTCAAGGCCAATAAAGTAGCATGGGAATATTTCAACAATCAGGCTCCATCCTACAAAAAAGTAATAATTCACGTGATTATGTCAGCCAAACAAGAAAAAACCAGAATTGCGAGATTGGAAAAAGCAATAAAATTTAGTGCCGAAGGAAAACGAATGTTGTAAATTGGCTCAAAAAATAAAATTGACAACAAGAAAAACCCAAAAGAAAATAAATTACAAAAGTAAAGGACTAAGTTTTACTAATTATTTCGTAATACTCGGAATCTCGGCGTTCCTTTTTATTATGTATATTTTTTATCGAATGTACATTTCAGAAAGACATCTGGTCTCAATTGCTTTTTAGCGTTGTTTAGCGGCGTTATTTTTGAAGCAAAGCACATTATCAAAAACTGGACTACAGTTCTTTCGATCGTTACTATTTCGGTTTTACTAAGTTTATTAGCATTTACACCCGGCAAAAAAGAAAATCATTATGACTTCGAAATGCGTATCCAAATATGGCCTTATTGTTTTCTGTTTTTCTTTTTAATTTTAACGATTGTCATGATGAAAGACAAAATAATTCCAAAACTGACAGAAGGAATTACACTGCTTCAATCATTAGCCGTTTTTTATTGGATTTGGGATTTTAGTTATTTAAAAAATCACTTTTTACTTTTATTTTTTATAATTGGTTTTATAGCGCCTTTTTGGGCTTTTTCAGTTTTCCACGCATTTTCAAAAAGAGAATTAACTAAAAAAAGCAGATTAATACTCAGCATTTGGAGTATTTTCATATTTCTTTTATTTTCAATTGAAAACATAATTAGAACTTTTCAAAATCAGCAGATCGAAAATACAGGCAACTTATTTGAAAGTCTTTATATTGGCCTTCAATATTTTCTCTTGGGAGTTTCGAGCGTCTATATTGTCCAAAATTATTGCATGTTAATAGCTTTTTTGCCCTCAAAAGGCAGTTTCTTCAACAAAAAATATTATGCTGAAATAAAGGAAGCAAAAGCAGAACATATAAACAGATTTTCTACAGAACAGATTAAAATTTCAAATGCTCTTTTTTGTCTGATTTTTGCCAGCACATTCTTCTATTTGAATCATTTTTACAAAGCAGTGCCTAAAAATATTGCCATTTGGTTAGTATTTGTAACTTTTCCAATACTTTTAAATTTTTATAAATCTCTAAAACAAAGAAATTAATCCATACTACTTATTATAGATTGAAGAAAAGCCAACGCCAAACAAAAACGAATATTATAATACCTATTGTTTTAGTATAGTATAAACCGTAATTTTATTCCGTCTAAAAAAGTTTGAGCTTAAAAAAGATAAAAATATGGTAGAAAGAACAGCATTAGAATATTACGTTTTAGATGTATTTTCAAATAAAAGCTATCAAGGAAATCCACTTTCTGTGGTTTTTACAAATGGTAATCTAAAATTAGAAACCTATCAGGATATTTCTAAAGAATTTCGCTATTCTGAAACCTCATTTGTTTATTATTCTCCACGAGATAAAGCGCTCGTAGTTCGTTCATTTACTCCAACCGGAATCGAAATTGACGGAGCAGGACATAATTTACTAGGCGCAGTCTGCGGTGCATTGCTAAAAGGAATGCCCATTTTTGACGAACAAAACGAAAGCGAACCTTTTGTAGTCATGAAACATTCAGCAATTCCGGTGACTGTAAGCTTTGATCCCGATACATTTTATCCCGTAGTGCAAATGCATCAAAAATCGGCTGTCATCAAACAGGAAATCCCGACCTATAAAATTGCCGTAGCGCTTGGCTTAAAAATTGAAGATTTAGATGTAAATGCTTTTGTTCCCACTGTAGTTAAAACAGAAGTCGCGCATACAATGGTTCCTATAAAAAACAGTTACTTGCTCAACAGCTTTGTTCCAGACAATCAGCTTTTGATTGAAATTTCAAAAGAATATAATTTTGAAGGTTTTTATTGTTTTACCATTGCTGATGAAGGTCAAGAGCATATCGTCGAAACACGATTTTTCAACCCAATAATCGGAATAAATGAAGATCCAGCGACAGGAACCGCTGCCGGACCTTTAATTGGTTTTTTAACTCAAAAGAAATTCACCAAATCAGATAAAGAATATAAAATTCTTCAAGGTGTAAGATTAAAACAAGCCTCAATGATTGAAGTAATGAATCGTGAAGAAGACATTTTAGTTGGTGGTTCTTCGATCATAACCATGAAAGGCGAACTTTATATTTAATAGCAAAATATTCACATAATTTGATACCAAATTAAAACAGTAATTGTTAAAATCTGAAAAATAATAATATATTTGAGTTAATTTAACACTTAACCCACAATCTACTTTTAACAACTATTAACATGGATCGAATCGTAATTCTTTTTAGGCTTGCAGTAGCAATTTTTCTATTTTACATACTTAATTATTTATTATACAGTGCTTTTAATCAAATTCCAGTTTTTATAAGTGCTCCAATAAATGGTATTTTAGTAATTGGAGCGTTGTATTACATTTATAAAAGCAGAAAACAATTTATTATTGATAACGAAGACGAAGAAGGGATGCCTTTTCAGTTAGAAAAATCAAGTTATTTTTTCATACCCGTAGGGGCTTTTATTGCATTTTTTCTGGTTACTTCTAGTTTTAGAACCACACTTTATATTGACAATGGAAAATCTGTTCCTGTTGAAGTCAAAATCTCTTCAGAACCCATACAAACCATTGCTCCAAATAGCTTTATAACTACCGAAGTTCCTATCGGGCAAAACGAAATAACCATAAATGGAAAGAAAAAAACCATAAACATTGCAGACAACGGACGATGGGTTTATAATGTAGACAATTTGAATTCTTATATCGAAAGTACCGTCGATTACGCAAGTCAGGAAATCAGAAGCATACATCCAGAAAAAGACACCACTGTAACAAAACTCTCTGTAGATAAAATTATCCATAAAGAATTTTTCAAACTAGAATCGGATTTTATTTTTGAAGCCCCAGAAACCATATCGGTTTCAAAAGAAGCCCAAACAGGTGAAATACACACTCAAACTGTTTTATATCGATTACCAAAAGAATTATCTCAGTTAAAATAACTCATAAAAAAAGCTGCATCCTGAAAATGCAGCTTTTTTTATTTTAAAAACTGTCTTGTCCTGAAATAGCGATACACAAAAAGTATCATTATGGAAAAAGATCAAGAATTACGCTATGTAAAGCGCACCCAAAAAGATTACAGCATGTCTTTTAAGCTTCAAATTGTTCAGGAAATAGAACAAGGAAGAATTTCAATTTCCCAGGTTAAAAAAGATTATGCCATTCAGTCCCGTTCTACAATCGTTCAATGGCTTCGAAAATTTGGTAACTTTGATTGGGACAATCAAACACCTTCTGCTATGCCAAAATCTCCTGAACAAAAAATAATGGAACTTGAAGCCAAAGTGAAATTATTAGAAAAACAAAAATCATTTTTAGAACAGCAGGCTTACGTTGCCGATAAAAAAGCTATTATTTTCGATATGATGATTGATATAGCAGAAAAAGAATATCAAATTGACATTCGAAAAAACTCACCACCCGAACAATCGAACATTTTAAAGAAGAACATCAACAAACAATAATGTTTGCCTGTACTTTGTTCGGGATAGACAGACAGGTTTATTATCGAAGAATAAAAAGAACCAGTTCCAGAAAGCTTATTGCCTCAGAAGTTATTAGTCTGGTTTTGAAAATTAGAAATACAATGCCCCGAATAGGGGCAAAAAAACTGTATTATCTTTTAAAAATCCAATTGAATCAACTCAAAATCGGCAGGGATAAATTTATAGATATACTTAGAGCTAATCATTTATTAATAACACCTAGGCGTTCTTATCATATAACAACAAACTCTCATCATAGATTTAGAAAGCATGAGAATCTAATATTGGATTTAAAAATCTGCAGACCAGAACAAGTCTGGGTATCAGACATAACTTATGTCGGAAAAAGAGAGAATCCATGTTATTTAAGTCTTATAACAGATGCTTACTCTAAAAAAATAATGGGTTTTTATGTGGCAGATAATATGAATACTAAAAGCAGTTTAACAGCTTTAAAAAATGCAATAAAACAGCGCCGAGACAAAGGAAAAACATTAATCCACCATTCAGATAGAGGACTTCAGTATTGTTCTGATCAATATCAAAAACTATTATATAAAAACAATATAAGATGCAGTATGACACAAAACTCTGATCCTTATGAAAATGCAGTGGCGGAGAGAATAAATGGAATTTTAAAACAAGAATTTAATATTGATAAATTTAATCAGCAACTTGCTGTGATGAAGATTTTAATAAAAGATGCAATTGAGGTTTATAATAATGAAAGACCCCATTATTCTAATTATATGCTAACACCCAATCAAATGCACAAACAAAACATAGTAGAAATGAGAACTTATAAAACAAAAACACCTGCAAAAAAAGTTCTTACAGGTGTTTAATTAAATATATTTGTCTAATAATCTGTATCGATTATTTAGGACTAGTCAAACTAAAAAACTTAGTTTGTTTTCATCGGAGGCAAATCAAACGCTTTTGAATCGTGTTCAAAGTTGTTTCTATGCGCACCATCGCAAAATGGCTTATTTGCAGAATGTCCGCAACGGCAAAGTCCTAATGCTTGTCTTCCTTGTAATCCGTAAAGTGTTCCTTCTGGATCCATGATTTCAAAATCGCCTTCAATTTTGATTGATCCGTTTTTATTGATGATTAATTTAGTCTTGCTCATAAATTTTATTTTTTCGGATGCAAAGATTGCGAAATATATTTTGAAGATTTTAATGCGAACGCTAGTTTAAACTGGTTCTATTTTAGTGGTGAATTCCAAAGAAATTCACAAAAAAGTTAGGTATTGCAATGAAATAATCTCGCAAAGACGCAGAGTCGCAAAGTTTTTTAATTTTAGCCACAGATTGATAAGGATTTAAATGATTTTAACTTAAATCTGCTCAATCTGCATGAAACAAATCTTTGCGACTCTGCGTCTTTGCGAGATTAAAAACTTCAGCGAATCTCCACGTAATATCAAAATCTCAATTCTATTGCTTATTTTTGCACTCAATAAAATTGAGTTATGACACAGAATCCAAAGAGATATACAATCACGGCGGCATTGCCTTACACCAATGGACCTATTCATATTGGCCATTTGGCGGGAGTTTACGTGCCTGCAGATATCTATTCGAGATACTTGCGCCTGCAAGGAAAAGATGTAGCATTTATTTGCGGAAGCGATGAACACGGCGTTGCAATTTCGATGAAAGCCAAAAAAGAAGGAATCACGCCACAGGAAGTTATTGATAAATATGATGGAATTATCCGCAAATCTTTTTCTGATTTCGGAATTTCATTTAATAATTATTCTAGAACTTCTGCAAAAGTTCATCATGACACAGCTTCTGAATTCTTTAGAACATTATATGATAAAGGAGATTTTATTGAAGAAGTTACTGAACAATTGTACGATGCAAAAGCGAATCAGTTTTTGGCCGATCGTTTTGTTGTAGGAACTTGTCCAAAATGTGATAATCCAGAAGCTTACGGAGATCAATGCGAAAAATGTGGATCTACTTTGAACGCGACAGATTTGATCAATCCAAAATCGACAATTACTGGAGAAACTCCAATTTTAAAAGAAACTAAACACTGGTTTTTACCTTTAGACAGATATACCGATTTCTTAACTGAATGGATTTTAGTTGGACATAAAAACGACTGGAAAACTAATGTTTACGGACAAGTAAAATCGTGGATTGACGCAGGATTAGAGCCTCGTGCTGTAACGCGTGATTTGGATTGGGGAATTGATGTTCCTGTTGAAGGGGCTGAAGGCAAAAAATTATACGTTTGGTTTGATGCGCCTATCGGATACATTTCTTCTACAAAAGAATGGGCCGCGCGTGAAGGAAAAGATTGGGAACCGTATTGGAAAGATGAAGAAACGAAATTGGTTCACTTTATCGGAAAAGACAATATTGTTTTCCACTGTATCATTTTCCCAGCAATGTTAAAAGCGGAAGGAAGTTATATTTTGCCAGATAACGTTCCAGCAAACGAATTTTTGAATTTGGAAGGAAACAAACTTTCGACTTCTAAAAACTGGGCGGTTTGGTTGCACGAATATTTAGAAGAATTCCCAGACAAACAAGATGTTTTGCGTTATGCATTGACATCAAACGCGCCTGAAACAAAAGATAACGATTTTACTTGGAAAGATTTCCAAGCTAGAAACAACAATGAATTAGTTGCTGTTTTTGGAAACTTTGTGAATCGTGTTGTGGTTTTAACCAACAAATATTATGATGGCGTTATTCCAACTCCAAACGAATTTACAGAAGTTGACGAACAAACTTTAACCGAATTAAAAGCGTATCCAGCAGTAATTGCAAGTTCAGTGGAACGTTACAGATTCCGTGAAGCTTTAGGCGAATTGATGAATGTGGCTCGTTTAGGAAACAAATATCTTGCTGATGAAGAACCTTGGAAAGTAATGAAAGACAATCCGGAGCGTGTAAAAACTCAAATGTATGTGGCGTTGCAAATTGCTGCAGCTTTGAGCGTTTTAGCAGAACCGTTTTTGCCTTTTACTGCTGCAAAACTTTCAAGAATCCTTAAAAATGAAGGAAACCTAAAGTGGTCTGATGTTGCAGATAATTCAGAATTAATTGCATCTGGACACAAAATTGGCGAAGCAGAGTTGCTTTTCGCTAAAATCGAAGACGAAGAAATACAAAAACAAATAGATAAATTGGAAGCAACAAAAACGGCAAATCTTGCTGAAAGCAAACAACCAGAACCACAAAAAGATTTAATTCAGTTTGAGGATTTTGCGAAGATGGATATTCGTATCGGAACTATTTTGGAAGCTGAAAAAATGCCAAAAGCAAACAAACTTTTAGTTTTAAAAGTAGATACCGGAATCGATGTTCGTACGATTGTTTCGGGAATTGCTGAAAGTTTTTCTCCAGAAGAAATCATCGGAAAACGTGTTTCTGTTTTGGCAAATTTAGCACCAAGAGCATTACGTGGTGTTGAAAGCCAAGGAATGATCTTGATGACAACAAATGCCGAAGGAAAATTAGTTTTCGTAAACCCAGATGCTGATGCACCTAATGGAGCGACTGTAAACTAAGTTTTGTAAAACATGCAAAATTGCGTGAATCGGTTAACATTATTAATTGATTCACGCAATTTGCTTTTTTCTAGACGCCTAAAAAACAAACAAAATGAAACTCACCAAACCAAGATTAGCCCTAATCTGCGGTATACTTTGCATATCAATTTTTCCAATATTGGTAAAATTACGCTTAACACCAGGCTTAATTTCGGCTTTTTACCGAATGTTTTTTGCTGTGACCTTGCTTTTTCCTTATGTAATTTTGAGCAATAACTTTAGGCTTCCAAGTTTGAAATTTGCACTTTTGGCAGCACTTTGCGGTATTTTATTTGCTTCAGATGTTGCCGTTTGGAATATCGCTATTCAAGAATCAAGCGCGACGCAAGCTTCATTGCTGACAAATTTATCACCGGTTTGGGTTGGCGTCGGTTCATTTTTATTTTTAAAATCAAAACCTGCAACAAATTTCTGGATTGGAACGCTCGTTGCTTTATTCGGAATGGTGACTTTAGTTGGTTTTGAATTTTTTATTGATTTAAACTTCAATCAGGCTTTCCTATTTGCAGTTTTATCGGGAATTTTATATTCGATTTATCTTTTGGTCAGCAAAAATGTACTGTCAGTAGTTGATGTGCTTTCGTTTATGACGATCAGTTTAACAGCTTCAAGTATCTATTTGGGAATTTTATGTTATGCGCTAAACGAACCTTTCAGAGGATTTTCAAATGCAGGCTGGTTTGTTCTGATTCTTCAAGCTGTAATTTGCCAATTGTGTGCTTGGCTTTCGATTAGTTATGCTACACAACACATGCGCGCAACCAGAGTATCATTGAGTTTACTAAGTCAAGCGGTAATTACATCCATTTTGGCTTGGTTGTTTTTGGAAGAAAAAATAACTTTACAGATGGTTTTCGGCGGAATCATTCTGCTTTTCGGAATCCGAATTACGTTTTATGATAAAACCATTTCTTTGAAAAAGCTGTTTATAAAGTAAAAAATCAGCTCACAGATTTCCACAGATTAAAAGGATTAACACAGATTATTAATTAATTTTAGAAAAAGTTCTCCCGCAGATTTGAGTAGATTTATTTAAAAATCCTTCTAATCCCAGTAATCTGTGGCAATAATTATTGTAATTCGTGAATTGCTTCGCCTGTTCGCTATCGCTCGGGTCGTGGCAGAAAAACCTGAAACAAAGAAAACCTTAAACTTTAAACAAAAACACCATGTTACATAAAACTAAAATACCAAACCTAAAAGTAATCGCATTTGATGCTGATGATACTTTATTTGTGAACGAACCTTATTTCCAAGAAACCGAACATAAATTTTGCGCTTTGATGGAAGATTATCTTTCACATCAAGGAATTTCACAGGAATTATTCAAAATTGAAATTGCAAATCTTCCTTTATACGGTTACGGAATCAAAGGCTACATTCTTTCGATGATTGAAACCGCAATGAACATTTCAAACAATACGATTCCTGTTGCTGTAATTGAAAAAATCATTCAATACGGAAAAGAATTATTAGAAAAACCAATCGAGCTTTTAGACGGAATCGAAGAAACACTCGAAGCTTTAAAAGGCAAATACAAACTGGTTGTTGCCACAAAAGGCGATTTAAAAGATCAGCACAGCAAATTGCACCGTTCTGGTTTGGGACATTATTTTCATCATATTGAAGTAATGTCAGACAAACAGGAAATTGATTATCAGAAACTTTTAGGCCGTTTAGATATTGAGCCACACGAATTTTTGATGATTGGAAACTCACTAAAATCAGATGTTTTGCCGGTTTTAGGAATTGGCGGTTATGCAGTCCATATTCCGTTTCATACTACTTGGGAACATGAAAAAATTAATCATACTATCGAACACGAGCATTTTAGTTCTTTTGAAACAATTGCGCAAGTGGTTCCGAATTTATTATAATGAAAACACTTTTAGACTTAGATAATTGGAATAGAAAAGAGCATTTTGCCCATTTCAAACAAATGGAAGAACCTTTTTTTGGTGCTACTGTAGAAATTGATTGCACAAAGGCATATCAATCGGCAAAAACACTAAAAACTTCTTTTTTCATCTATTATTTACATAAAACATTAGTTGCCGTAAATGCAATTGAAAATTTCAAATACAGAATTTCAGAAGATAAAATATACATTAATGATCGCATCGATGCATCGGCAACAATCGGGCGTGAAGACGGAACTTTCGGATTTTCTTTAGTTGAATATAATCCCGATTTTAAAATCTTCGAAAAAAATGCATTGGCCGAAATTGAGCGCATTCAAAACACAACCGGACTCTTCACAAGAGAATTCAATGATGATAATTTGATTCATTTTTCGGCAATTCCGTGGCTGAATTTCACATCGCTTACACATGCTCGCAGTTTTACTTTTCCTGACAGCTGTCCTAAAGTTTCTTTTGGAAAAATGATGGTTTCAGAAACCGGAAAAAGAACCATCGCAATGGCAGTCTATGTTCATCACGGCTTAATGGATGGTTTGCATATGGGTCAATTTGTCGATTTCTTTCAGGATTTGATGAATATGGAGCACTAAAATGCAACCTTAAAAAAAGTCTTATTCTATTACGTTTAAAACTTATTGTGGGGGATTATTCCTACAATACATTGTTCTTTTGAGCCAAATTTAAAAATCTCAAATTAACAATGAAAAAAATTGTAATTACCCTCGCATTTGCACTAAGCATCATGCATGTAAGCGCGCAAACAAAAACAAAGACTACCGATAATTACAACAAATGGTCTATCGAACTTGATGGTGGTTTTAACAAAACACAACGTCCATTCAGTTCAAGCAGTTATTACAGCCCAAGAATCAACCCTTTTACAGCTGATTTAGGTGTAAGATACATGTTGAATAACAAGTTTGGTTTAAAAGCCGATTTTGGATACAATAGTTTAAGCGAGCAAAAAGACAGCTCTCTTCCTTTTGATTCAAAATACTACAGATTTGACTTGCAAGGTGTGGCAAACTTAGGACGTATCATGAATTTCGAAACATGGACAAATACCTTTGGTTTGTTGGCACACGCTGGTTTTGGGGTTGCCCAATTGGAAAACAAAGATTATCATGTTAAAGACAAAATTGGAAATGCAATTGCTGGTTTAACAGCACAGGTACGATTAACAGACAGAATTGCTTTGACTGCCGATGCAAGTACAATTTTAAATGCCTATCAAGATCATACTTTTAATGGTGCTAGTTTAACAGGAAACAGAGGTTTCTCAGGATTAATGTTTAATGGAACTGTTGGTTTGCAAGTTTATCTAGGTAAAAATATTAAACACGCTGATTGGGTTTCGACTTCTAACAATACTGATCTTACTGCTTTAGAAGATAAAGTAGCAGGACTTGAGCAACAAATTAAGAATGTGCCAGAGAAACAAGTAATTGTAGAAAAACCAATTAACAATGTTGTTGCTGAAAAAGACGTGGTTAAAGACATGATCAACGATAAATATTACAGCGTTTATTTTGATTTCAACAAATCTACTCCAATTGAAAGTTCAACATCTGCAATTGATGTAATTTTAGCTTATTTAAGAAAAAATCCATCAGCGTCTATTGATGTTGTGGGTCACGCAGATCAAGTAGGAAGTTCAGATTACAACAATAAGTTAGCAAATCTAAGAGCCACAAATGTGAAAACTATTTTGGAAAAAGCTGGTATTTCATCTTCAAGATTAAACGTTATTTCAGAAGGTGCCGATACCTCTATCCAAAAAGACTCTGAAGAAGCTAGAAGATTAGCAAGAAGAGTTACTTTTAGAGTGAGATAATTTCAATTCTAACTCAAAAAAAAGCTCCAAAGAAATTTCTTTGGAGCTTTTTTTATGGATCATAAAAAAGAAATTCGTCGCAAATTAGTCTGAATTTTACTTTGCAAAAAATCATTTTATTTCATTAATTTTGAAAATATATCCCACCAAATCAATGAAAAAATCACTGCTTTTCTTGCTTTTGCTTTCGCAATCAATATTGGTAAGTCAGACCATATTAAATTCTTCCGTTTTAAATTTAAACAAACCGATAGAAAATGGTCAGCTTATAAACGCTGAAAATGTCAAAACACACGAAGTATATGTTTTTGCGGCAGACAATAAAACCATCACTATTTTAAAGTACAACAAATCAATGTTCCTTACAAATCAGTTCAAGGACACGCTTCGCGCTGAACAAAAGAGAATTTTAATTGGTTATAGCATTGGTGAAGATGGAAATCCAACACTTTATTGGGGATCAGAAAATCATAAAAACATTCGAATTATAAAATACAATCTCGAAACCAAAACATCAAATCCGTTGAGTTTTGATTTTCCTGCAAATACAGGAAATACAATAACTTCTTTCCAAAAAAACAATGCTTTTTATGTTGTTTCAAAAGAAAAAGATCAGGAACATTTGCTTTTATTTGAATTCCGAAATGAAAAATGCGAAATAAAAATGTTCGATTTCACTCCTTTTTCTTTTAAAAATGAAAAAGGACAAGGTGTGTCTTTTACTGCATTGGTCCAATACCATTTTCCTATTGAAAAAATGGAATCTGACGATTTTTCTTCTTTGGAAAAAAGCGAAAACAAAAGCAAAATGTACATACAGGACGACGGAATTGTGCTAACATTTGATTATAATACAAAACGCACTCAAGCGTTTCATTTAAATTTTGAAACCAATGCGGTAACTGAAAAAATTTTTGATACTCCAACGACGCAAACGCCTTCGACAACAAATTCTTTTTATCTCGAAAAAAAATTATATCAAATTAGTTCAAATAGCGACCAACTGTTATTTAGTATAAAAGATTTTGACTCGGGAAAAAGCATTAAAAATGTTTCTGTATCAAAAAATGACAGCATCACTTTTAAAAATTCGCCAATGTTTTTGCAAATAAATGACGAAAAACCAATAAAATTAAAAACCACAAGTAAATTTCTAAAACAACTATCTACAGTAAATTCAGCACTTTCTGCATTCAAAAGCAAACAAAATACTTTTATCACTTTTGGCGGATTTGCGGCTTACCAAACTATTGGACTAAGTTATAACGGAATGGATTTTAATAATGTTCAAAATGCCAGTAAAATGGTTTTCTTTGATGCCGCATTAAATTCTGATTCTGAGTTTGTAAACAACAGTCGCTTAGAACCTTTGGCAATTGACAATCTCAACTATTTTTTGAGCACAAGCAAAAATATTTCTTTAGTGAGCATTCTTAAAGTTCCTGATTTCTATATTTTAGGCTATTATGATAATGTTACGAAAAGCTATATCATGCGCAAGTTTACAGATGGTTTCATGGATCAAAACCCTGGAAACCCAATCATGAACAAAGCTATTTTTACCAAATCTATGCCAGCAAACAGGAATTAATTTGATTGCTAATTAATCTATACCACTAATGTTTTGGCTGTTTCTAAAAAATGGAATGAATAATTTTTGTTAATTTTACAGAAAAGACATCATTATGCTATCAAAAAATATTGAAACAGCTTTAAACAAGCAAATTCGCATAGAAGCAGAATCTTCGCAAACCTACCTTTCTATGGCTTGTTGGGCTGAAGTGCACGGATTAGAGGGAATCGCTCAATTTATGTACACACAGTCAGATGAAGAGCGTGCACACATGCTTAAATTGGTAAAGTATGTAAACGAACGCGGAGGACACGCTCACGTTACCGATCTAAAAGCGCCTAAAACCAGCTATTCTACTTTTAAAGAAATGTTTGAGGAGCTTTATAACCACGAACTTTTTGTTTCAAAGTCGATCAATGAACTGGTACATATCACTTTTGAAGATAAAGATTATGCAACACATAATTTCTTACAATGGTATGTTTCTGAACAAATTGAAGAAGAAGCTACAGCAAAATCAATTTTGGACAAAATCAACTTGATTGGTGATGATAAAGGCGGACTTTACTTGTTTGATCGTGATATTCAGCAATTAACAGTTACAAGCTCAATAGCTATCAATCCAAAATAAAAAAAGTTAAAGTTTATTTAGAATATTTAAAAATAACTTTTTTACTTTATATTTGCTCTGTTTTTAATAATACAGAGGGAAATTTTGAGCAAGAAAGAAAAAGACAAGGACAAGAAAAAGGATAAAAAGAAAAAAAAGAATAAAGATATCCTTGACAAGATTAAGAAGATTGAAAACTGTAAATCTTCTTGCTGTGAGAAATACAAAAAAAGCGAAAAGAAGCGTTGCTCACGCTGTCCTATGTTTGATTTATTCAAAAAAACGGCTTAACGATATAAACAAAACCCATCAGATTTCTCTGGTGGGTTTTTTAGTTTTAAATTGCATCTTCTTTTGATTTTAAATTCAACTATGGAAAACAACGTCACAATCCCGAAATCAAGTCTTGATTTTTTGGTTCAACTCAAAGAAAACAACAACAAACCTTGGTTTGAAGCTCATAAAGCACAATATTTAATGGAACTCAATCATATTGAAACTTTTGCAGGAGCTTTACTAAAAGAATTAGCCAAAACTGATGTTTTAGAAAATGCTTCGGGCAAAAAAAGTGTTTATAGAATTTATAGAGATATTCGGTTTTCAAAAGACAAAACGCCTTTCAAAACTTTTTGGGGAGGCAGTTATACTCGCGCAACTGCTGCACGTCGCGGCGGTTATTATTTTCATTTGGAAAAAGGAAATAGTTTTTTTGCAGGCGGATTTTGGGGACCAAATGCTCAAGATTTAAAACGAATAAGAGCCGAATTTGCATTAGATCCCGAAAGTTTTCAAAAAATATTAAATTCAAAATCTTTCATCACGAACTTCGGAACTTTGCAAGGTGAGCAACTTAAAACAAAACCAAAAGGTTTCGACGTAGATCATCCAGCTATTGATTTACTGCGTTTCAAACAATTTTTGGTTATAAAACGATTTTCAGATGAAGAAGTTTTAAGTCCGCAATTTTTAGAATTGGCTTTAGATGCTTTTAAAAATATGCGTCCTTTTTTTAATTATATGAGTGAAGTATTAACAACTGATATAAACGGAGTTTCTGTTTTATAATTCTAAACATAAAACCCGACAGTCCCGATACCGAAACTTCGGGACGGGACTGTCGGGTTTGAATATCAAAAACAAAATGTTATTTGCTGAGCAATAAAATATCATTTACAACAACTTCAGTTACATATCTTTTCTCCCCGTTTTTATCATCATAACTTCGGTGTGTCAATTTTCCTTCAACAGCGACCTCCTTGCCTTTTACTACGTATTTTTCAACAATTTCGGCAACTTTTCCCCACGCAGTCACGCGATGCCACTCCGTCTGCTGCACTTTCTCTCCTTTCTCGTTTTTGTAATAATCGTTTGTTGCAATAGTAAAATGCGCAAGCTTTTTACCTGTTTCTAATGTTTTAATCTCTGGGTCATTTCCAACATTCCCAATCAATTGCACTCTGTTTTTCATTTCGTTCATGGCGTATAGTATTTTAAAGTTTTTATAAATGAATCTGTTTCTCAAATTCAACAATGCAAAGATGGATCGACTTTCAAAAATTATTCGGTTGTAAACTATTTACTTTCGATTGTAACTATTTGTAAACGTTTGTAAATGGAAATATTTTTGTATATTTGAGATAAATCCTACGATATGCAAACAAAAATCAAAAAAGTTGAGCTTCGTAATTTGGAAATCGAAGACTACAAACAATTAAAAAATTCGATGATTCAATCCTATCCCGAAATGGCAAACTCCTATTGGGAATCTAAAGAGATTGAAAAATTGCTTGGGATTTTTCCAGAAGGACAATTAGTAATTTTGGTTGACGGCAAGGTTGTAGGATCGGCATTATCGATTATTGTCGATGAAAAACTGGTGGACAAAAAACACAATTACAGTCAAATTCTCGGCGATTATACTTTTTCAACCCACGACTATGACGGCGAAATTTTATACGGAATCGATGTTTTCATTCATCCAAACTATCGAGGTCTTCGATTAGGACGTCGATTATACGATGCCCGAAAGGAACTCTGCGAGCAATTGAATCTAAAAGCTATTGTATTTGCTGGCCGAATCCCTAATTATGCGCAACATTCAAAAAAATTAACTCCCAAAAATTATATTGAAAAGGTAAAACACAAAGAATTGTATGATCCTGTTCTTTCCTTTCAGTTGAGCAATGATTTTCACGTTTTAAGAATTATCAAAAATTATTTGGAAGGCGACGAAGAATCAAAAGAATTTGCGGTTTTGCTTGAATGGAATAACATTTATTATGATGAAAGTCCAAAACTGATCAATCTTGAAAAAAGCGTTATTCGTCTTGGCTTGATTCAGTGGCAAATGCGTCCGTTGAACAATCTCGAAGAGTTTATCGAACAAGCCGAGTTTTTTATTGACGTCGTTTCAGGTTACGGAAGTGATTTTGCTTTATTTCCAGAACTTTTCATCGCTCCACTAATGGCCGATTATAATCATCTATCCGAAGCCGAAGCCATTAGAGAACTTGCTAGATATACAGACTCAGTCAGAAAACGTTTCCAAGAACTTTCAATTTCATACAATATCAATATCATAACGGGAAGCATGCCGTATATGGAAAACGGAAATCTATACAATGTCGGTTTTTTATGCAAAAGAGACGGAACTTCAGAAATGTACACCAAAATTCACATCACGCCAAACGAAGTCGTGCACTGGGGAATGAAAGGCGGTTCAGAATTCAAAACTTTTGATACCGATTGCGGAAAAATTGGAATTTTGATTTGTTATGATGTAGAATTTCCAGAGCTTTCAAGATTATTGGCAGATGAAGGAATGAACATACTTTTTGTTCCGTTTTTAACCGATACACAAAATGGCTATACTCGTGTAAAACATTGTTCGCAAGCACGTGCCATTGAAAATGAATGTTATGTCGCTATTGCTGGTTGCGTTGGAAATCTTCCAAAAGTGAATAATATGGACATTCAATATGCGCAGGCATCTGTTTTTACACCTTCAGATTTTGCTTTTCCAAGCAACGGAATCAAAGCCGAAGCTACTCCAAATACTGAAATGACGCTGATCGTCGATGTCGATTTAAATTTGCTGAAAGAGCTTCACGAACACGGAAGCGTTCACACGTTAAAAGACAGAAGAACAGATTTATATGAAATCAAAAAACTAAATTCATGAAAACATGCCTCGAATGCTCCGAAAAAATTGTTGGTAGAGAAGACAAAAAATTCTGTTCTGACAGCTGCCGAAATGCCTACAACAATAAAATAAACAAAGACAGTACAAATTTTATGCGCAATGTGAACAACAAATTACGCAAAAATTACCGTATTTTGGCTGAGTTAAATACGGACGGAAAATCTAAAGCAACAAGGGAAAAAATGATAAATAAAGGTTTTGATTTTGATTTCTTTACCAATATCTTGCAGACCAAAACAGGGAACACCTACTATTTCCTGTATGACCAAGGATACCGCTCCTTAGACAATGATTATTTTATGCTAGTTAAAAAAGAAATATAGTACTGTTCATCATGAAAAAAAACCCCACCTCAATTCTTGGATTTCTTTGTGTATTAGGCATTTTGGGCATAATTTATGCCACAATGATGCCACAATATATCTCGCGGGAAGAAGAAGCACTAGCAGAATTCTCGACAGAAAGAGCTATGAATCAGGTAGAAATTATTGCGCAAAAACCGCATTATGTAGGGTCAACCAATCATGAACTTGTTGCTAATTATTTAATTCTTGAACTCAATCGAATAGGATTAGAAACTTCAATCCAGGAAGGATTTACACTTAACGAGAGAGGACTTTTAGTAAAATCAAAAAATATTCTGGCTCGCATAAAGGGTTCAAATAACTCAAAAGCACTTTTATTGCTTTCACACTACGACAGCGCGCCCCATTCTTTTTCAAAAGGAGCCAGCGATGACGCTTCTGGAGTTGCTACTATTTTAGAGGGCATCCGTGCTTTTTTATATGCAAAACAACCGCAAAAAAACGATATTATAATCCTGTTTTCTGATGCCGAAGAATTAGGATTAAACGGCGCCGCGCTTTTTGTCAACAAACATCCTTGGGCAAAAGATGTTGGTTTAGTGCTTAATTTTGAAGCTAGAGGTTCATCTGGCCCAAGTTATATGCTGATGGAAACTAATCAAGGAAACAAAACCCTTGTAAAAGAATTTGCAAATGCAAAAGCGGCTTATCCAGTTTCAAATTCTTTGATGTACAGCATTTACAAAATGCTTCCAAACGATACTGATTTGACTGTTTTTAGAGAGCAAGGAAAAATTCAAGGTTTCAATTTTGCTTTTATCGACGGACATTACAATTATCATACGCAGCAAGATGATGTACAACATTTAAACAAAACAACTCTTGCCCATCAAGGTTCGTATTTGATGCCTTTGCTGAAATATTTCGCAAATACCGATTTGAATGAAACAGATTCTACTGAAGATGATGTGTATTTCAATATTCCTTTCTCATTCATCAGTTATCCATTTTCTTGGGTAATCCCAATGACAATTATTGCGCTAGGATTGTTGATTTTATTTATTTTTATTGGAAAAGCAAAACATATTGTCAATTTCAGAGAGATTTTCAAAGGTTTTGTACCACTAATTGGCGCTATTTTAATTGCTGGATTAGTAACTTTCTTAGGCTGGAAAATCGTTTTGGAAATATATCCTCAATATTCTGATTTACTAAACGGATTCACTTATAACGGCCATGCTTATATTGGAGCATTCGTAACTTTAAGTATTGCAATTTGCTTTGCATTCTATCATCATTTTTCTGAGACAAAAGCCACAATGAATCATTTTGTTTCGGCTTTACTTTTATGGATAATCATAAATGGATTTATTGCCAATAGTTTAGTTGGAGCTGGTTTCTTGATTGTTCCTGTTTATTTTGGCGTAATTTTATTCGGAATTTATGTTCTTACTGGACACAATAGTTTAGGAGTGAATTTAGTTTTCTCTATTCCGGCTTTAATTATTGTTGCACCTTTTATTGTAATGTTTCCGGTCGGCTTAGGATTGAAAATTCTTTTTGGAAGTGCTGTTCTTACCGTGCTTCTTTTTGGATTATTGCTTCCCATATTTGGCGCATTTATCAAAAAAGGTGTCTGGACTATATTGTTTTTTGGTTTTTCAATAGGCTTTTTCATCTACGCAGGATATCATTCTGGATACGAACACGGAAAAGCAAAATCAAACAGTTTGCTGTACGTGTATAATGCCAACACTAATTCTGCAGTATGGACAACTTACGACATTAATTTAGACGATTGGACAAAATCATATTTAGGCGAAAAAAACCAAAAAGCAGTTGGATTAAACAGTCTTCCTCTTGCAAGTAAGTATAATTCTGGTTTTACTTATAGTGCAATTGCTCCAGTAGTTGATGTTCCAAAACCAACAATCGCTTTCTTAAGAGATAGTGTTATTGGAAACAAAAGATATTTAAAAATCAGAATTACGCCAAACCGAAAAGTAAATCGTTATGACATTTTCGCCAATCCAAAAATGACGTTCTACAACTTTAAAGCAAATGGTGTTTCAGAATCGGGTGCAAAAACAAATCGCCTTGAAAGAGAAGGCGCCAAAATATTATGCTATTATGTTGTAGGCAACGAGCCACTTGAAATGGAATTTTACATCAATAAATCTTCAATTTTTGATATGGATTTAATCGAAAGCTCTTTCGATTTAATGACTAATCCGTTATTGAAAGTAAAACCAAGAAGCGACTGGATGATGCCAACTCCTTTTGTATTGAATGATGCCGTTTTGATTCAGCAAAAAATAAAAAGATACGTGGCGCCAGTTCCGCAAGTACCAGCTGCTCCTGTTACGGATAGTTTAACAGTAGCAAAAGACAGCATAAAACCTATTGTTCAACCACAATAACGCAATTAAAATGGCAGCAAATATTTCTACAATCGTTTTGAATGCCCCGGTCGAAAAAGTATGGAATGCCTTGACAAAAGCAGAATTCGTCAAACAATGGCAATATGGAAGTGATTTAATCACAGATTGGAAAACAGGTAGCGAGATTCGATTTAGAAATGAATGGGAAGGCCAAGTTTTTGAACAATGGGGAACAGTTTTAGAAGTTGTTCCCAATCAAAAAATCAAATATTCTTTGTTTTTTCCAAGACCAGAATTAGAAGACAAACCAGAGAATTACTTCATAATGAACTACGTTTTGACGGAAGAAAACCAAAAAACAAAACTCGAAATAATTCAAGAAGATAATCGTCCCGGAGCCGTTCAAGAAAAACCGCAAGGTGAAGAAAATCCAATTCTTCAAGGCTTAAAAGCTTTAATTGAGGGTTAAAATTAGGTTCTAAGGTACTAAGGTTTCTTAACATATGTAAAAAAATAAAAAGCACTATTTTCATAGTGCTTTTTTTAATCTTAGTACCTTAGAATCTTAGCATCTTAAAACCTTTAAGACTTAACATGCACACTCAATCTTCAAACCTTGCTTTTCGCCTTTTGTTCCTTCAGTTGCATATCCGTCGATTTTCCACCATTCCAGTCCGCCGATTAGCTCTTTTACTTTAAAACCTAGTTTTGTCATGTTTAATGCTCCTTTTGTAGAGGCATTACAGCCAATTCCAGTGCAATAGGTTACATACAAAATGTCTTTGTCTAAATGTTGAGTAGTTTCTAAATTCATTTCGCGATGTGGTATATTAATCGCATTCGGAATATGTTCTTCATCGTAACCAAAAGCTCTTCTAGCATCAATTACAATTATTTTTTCGCCATTATTTAAAGCTTCAAATAAATCTGATGGATCCATTTCAAAAGCTAGTTTGTTTTCATAATGTTTAATTTGTGCTTCCATGTTGTTTAAGTTTTGATGTTTTACTTTTCCAAAAGTAGCCGAACATCAAACACCATAAAAACGAAAAGAATTCATCAAGAACATTACTTTTTTTCATACAAAAGCGAGTCTAAAATTTTGTTTCTTTGCGTATTAATTCTTCAAAAATGGAAATACGCCACTTAAAATTGATCAAAGCAATCGTCGAAGAAGGAAGCATCACAAAAGCGATCGACAAACTTCATTTAACGCAATCGGCCTTGAGTCATCAACTCAAAGAAGCCGAATATCAACTGGGTACAGCCATCTTTTTAAGAACTAATAAAAAACTGGTACTCACAAAAGCGGGAGAAAAAATCTATGAACTCGCTAACGAAATTCTGAATAAACTCACCGAAACTCAAAGTCAGATCAAACAAATGGTTTTTGGCGAATATGGCGAAATCCGAATCAGTACCGAATGTTTCTCGAGTTATCATTGGCTTCCACCGGTTTTAAAACGGTTTCATCTTTTGTATCCAAATGTTGAATTGAAAATTGTAATCGAGGCAACTCATATTCCACTTCAAAAACTTTTAGATAATACGATTGACATTGCCATTGTAAGCGACACCATCAAAGATAATAACATCAAATATACCGAGCTTTTTCAAGATGAAGTGGTAATGGTAGTTTCTGAAAATCATCCGTGGGCAGATAAGAAATATGTTGTTGCAGAAGATTTTGCAGAAGAACATTTGATTATACATTCACTTCCGATGGAAACTGTTACCATTCATCAATTTCTTTTGGCTCCAGCCAAAATCACACCAAAAAAAATAACACCAATGCCATTGACCGAAGCTTCTCTCGAAATGGTAAAAGCCGATATGGGTGTAATGTCAATGGCAAAATGGGCGCTTCAACCGCATCTAAAGTTAAGTACTATACGAGCAATTAAAGTCGGGAAAAATGGTTTGAAACGAAAACATTTCATCGCAACACGTGCCAATGAAAATTATCCAGATTATTTCCATCATTTCATCAGCTTTTTACAAAACGAAATCAATCTGCAATGGAATATTCAATAAGAAACTGCGAAATCACAGATTTACCTAAACTGCTCATTTTAATTCAAAAACACGCCGAATTTGAAAAAGCCGAATTTTCTCCCGAAGGAAAAGAAGAAGGTTTAAAAAATGCTTTATTTAGCCAAAATCCAAAACTATATTGTTTAGTTGTGGCTACAGAAGAAACCATTGTTGGTTATACCTCTTATACTTTTGATTTTTCTACTTGGAACGCGCAAAACTTTCTCTACATGGACTGTTTATTTTTGGAAGAAGAAACGAGAGGTTTTGGAATTGGTGAAATCTTGATCGAAAAATTAAAAGAAATCGGAAAACAAAACAATTGCGTCAATATTCAATGGCAAACACCCGAATTTAATACAAGAGCAATTAAATTTTACCATAGAATGGGCGCAAAAGGAAAAGATAAAGTTCGATTTACTTTAACTTTGTGATATAAATAAATTAAGCTGTTTAATCTCGCAAAGTCGCAGATTCGCAAAGAAAATTAAACTTGGCGTCTTAGCGACTTTGCGTGATTATTACTCAAAGCAAACAAAAAAATGAAACAAATTAGCATTCTCGGCTGTGGCTGGCTCGGCTTTCCTTTGGCAAAAAAACTGATTGAAAAAGGAAATTCGATAAACGGCTCAACAACTTCAGAAAATAAACTCGCAATTTTAAAAGATTCCGGAATAAATCCGTTTTTGGTAACGCTTGAAAGCGAAAGCATCTCTGAATCTATAAATGCATTTTTATCCGAAAGTGAAATTTTAATCATAGATATTCCGCCAAAATTGAGAGCAATCAATGCTGATTCTGAGAAGAAGGTTTTTGTCGAAAAAATCAAAAATTTAATTCCGTTTATAGAAAAATCAGAAATCAAGAAAGTGCTTTTTGTAAGTTCAACATCGGTTTATGGCGATGATAACAGCATAATTACCGAAGAAACGATTCCAAATCCAGAAACCGAAAGTGGCAGACAACTGTTTTTAACCGAAAATCTTCTTCAAGAAAATCAAAACTTTGAAACTACAATTCTACGTTTCGGTGGATTGATTGGCGAAGATCGTCATCCTGTAAAATTTCTTGCCGGAAAAGAAAATTTAGAAAACCCAGATGCGCCAATAAATTTGATTCATCTAAACGATTGCATCGGAATAATTGAAGAAATCATAAATCAATCAAAATGGAGTGAAGTTTTTAACGCCGTAGCTCCTTTTCACCCAACAAGAGAGGAGTTTTATTCCCAAAAGGCGATTAAAATGAATTTGCCAGAACCGAAATTCAGTTCTGAAAAATCAAACATCCAAAAGGTTATTTCGAGTGAGAAAACTGAGACCGTTTTAAGTTATCAGTTTCGATTAGAAAATTATTAATGAAATTGTCAGGCTGAGCGATCCCGAGACTTCGGGAGAAGCCCCATTGCAATTGGCGAGCCCTTCGACTTCGCTCAGGGTGACAACCACATGATAACACAAAACTTAAATTACTTATATAACTTACATGGTTTAAAAAAACTTTGCGAACTTTGCGTAAACCTTCGCGTCTTTGCGGTAAAATAAAAACATGGAAACAGTTTATATCAATTCGCCTTTAGGAATCACCAAAATTATTGGAGATGAAAATGGCATTTCGGTAATTTCTGTTTCTGATGTTGGTACAAACGAAGTTTCCGAAACCATTCCCGAAATTTTACAAGAGGCTGTTTCACAATTAAACGAATATTTCGAGGGCAAAAGAACTGATTTTGATTTGAAACTCAATCCAGAAGGAACCGAATTTCAGCAAAAAGTATGGAAATCATTATTAGAAATTCCGTACGGAAAAACGGTAAGTTATATGGATCAAACCAAAAAATTGGGCGATGTAAAAGCGATTCGAGCAGTGGCTTCGGCAAATGGAAAAAACCCGCTTTGGATTGTGGTTCCTTGTCACAGAGTTATTGGAACAAATGGATCTTTAACCGGATATGCCGGCGGATTGTCACGCAAAAAATGGCTTTTAGAACATGAAAATCCAAGTAAACAACAAAGTTTGTTTTAGTTTGCCACGAATTACACTAATTCCCACGAATATTCTTTATAGCCTTTCGATTAATTCATTTTACAAAAAATAAGTAAATTCATTCATTTTGTGTTTATAACGAATTAAAAAATCAAATTTGTGTACATTTATACCAAATAAAAAAATTAGTGTTATTCGTGCAATTCGTGGCTAAAAAAATATGATTGAAAAAATAAACCTCAACAACATTTTATTTCTCGATATTGAAACCGTTCCTGAAGAGGAAAATTTCAATTCGCTTGACGCGGAAATGCAAACTCTTTGGGATTTAAAAACGCAATATCAGCGCAAAGACGATTTTTCTCCACAAGAATTTTACGATCGCGCCGGAATTTGGGCTGAATTTGGAAAAATTATCTGTATTTCTGTCGGTTTTTTTACCATCAAAGGAGATGTAAGAAATTTCAGGGTGACTTCTTTTTTTGGTGAAGAAAAGAAAATCCTGAAAGACTTTTCGAACCTGATCAACAATCATTTCAATCAGCCACAACATTTGTTTTGTGGACATAATTCAAAAGAATTTGACATTCCATTTATTGCTCGAAGAATGATCATTAATCAAATGCCAATTCCCGATAAATTGAATTTATTTGGTAAAAAGCCTTGGGAAATTCCGCATTTAGATACTTTAGAGTTATGGAAGTTTGGCGATTATAAGCATTTTACTTCTTTGAAACTGCTTACCAAGATTTTAGGCGTACCATCGCCAAAAGGCGATATTGACGGAAGTCAGGTTGCTCATGTCTATTATGTCGAAAAAGACATTGACCGAATTATTACGTATTGTGAAAAAGATACGATTGCCGTAGCTCAGATTTTCCTTCGCTTACGCCGAGAAGATTTATTGATTGATGAAGAGATTATTCATGTTTAGCTTTAAGTTTCTAAGCTACTAAGGTTCTAAGATGCTAAGTTTTTTAACTAGTATGTTAAAATGAACTTCTATGACTTATATGGTATAAAAATGACACAAGAGGAAATTTCACATTATCGTTTGGTTTCGCAAAAGCTTTATAAAACCAGTTCTTGTTTACCACCGGAAATTGTGAAACATTTCGGAGCAATGCAGGCTCAGGATTATGCAATGGCAAAATGGGCCATTGGTTCGCGTTGCAATTCCTCAGAAAAAGAGATAGAAGAAGCTATAAATTCGGGCAAAATTATCCGAACTCATATTCTGCGTCCGACTTGGCATTTTGTTTCTCCTGATGATATTTATTGGATGTTAGATCTTTCGGCGTCGCAAGTGAAACGTTTTACAGCTTCTGCAGCTAAAAAATATGGTTACGATGAAAAAAAATTAAATCAAGCAAATGCTGCTATTGAAAAATTATTAGCTGGAAATAATCATTTGACTCGAAATGAAATTATGCAGGAACTTGGCATAAAAAAAACTGCAAGTGATGATTTTTTGAGTGCGGCAATTATGATGAACGCAGAACTCGATGGTTTGGTTTGTAATGGAGAAATGAAAGGCAAACAGATAACTTATGCTTTGCTTGAAGAAAGAGTTTCAAAGCCAAAAAATAATTTAACCAAAGAAGAAGCATTAGCAAAACTTGCTCAACGTTATTTTGAAAGTCACGGTCCGGCAACATTGCCAGATTTTTCATGGTGGTCAGGTTTTCAGCCAACAATTTGTCAAAAAGCCATTAACGCAATAGGGTTGCAATTGAATCATGTTACTATTGATAATCAGAAATATTGGTTTAAAAAAGAGGTTAAAGACGCGGATCACTTTCGCGAAAGCGTACATTTTCTTCCCGCTTTTGATGAGATTTTAATTTCGTATAAAACACGCGAAGCTTCTTTCAATACAGAACATCAATCGAAAGTTTTTACTAATAATGGCATTTTTAAACCCATAATTTTAGAGAATGGAAAAGTCGTTGGAATCTGGAAAAGAACGATCAAGAAAAATCATGCCAAAATTGAAACAGAGTTTTTTAAGGATTTCAAAACAGACCAAAAACAGATTTTATTTGAAAATATTAAATCTTTTGAAACGTATTTGGAAACCAAGATTATTATCGAATAAATCAAATTTTAATTAAAAAATTGCCGTTCATAACCATAACTTCCTGTTTCGTTACTTAAATCTTTATGCTTATTATTGCTAAATAATTACATTTACAAAAAATTACAATTATGGTATTGAGCAGATTTTGGTTAACGATTTTTATTTCTTCGATTGTTTTTATTGTATTCAGTTTATTCACTGCCAATACATATACGATTGATTCTGTTTTGAATGGAAAAAAAGACGATCCAATTTTGATTTCTGAAAAATACGTTGAAGAACTTCCTGTATTCATCAAAGACAGCATTTCAAAAGCCAAAGATCAAACCATGATTATCAATCGTGATACGCTAAATGCCGACACGACTTACGTTTTCAAAAACAAAACGGTAAAAATTTACAGCGGTCTTCAAAAATCTGATGGTTTGTTGCCAACTTGTAAAACTACTTTGGTTGATTTGATTTTACCGCTTATCGCCTATTTAGCTTTTTTCTGCGGATTAATGGAACTTTTAATCATTTCTGGAGCTTCGGGAAAACTAGCCAAAACTTTAAGTCCGGTTTTTGTAAAAGTATTTCCAAGTATTCCTAAAAATCATCCTTCGATTTCTTATATGACCTTAAACTTTGCTGCCAATTTCCTAGGATTAGATTCGGCTGCAACGCCATTTGGATTAAAAGCAATGGAAAGTTTACAGGAAATAAATCCCGAAAAAGACAAAGCCAGTGATGCGCAAATTATGTTTATGTGTCTTCACGCGTCAGGCTTAACTTTGATTGCAACTTCAATTATTGGCTATCGCGCTGCCGCAAATGCTACAAATCCAGCCGATGTAATACTTCCATGTGTTATTACTTCGTTTATTGGTACAATTGCCGCTTTCTTAATTGTTGGAATAAAACAAAAAATCAATTTTAAAAGTGCTTCGCTTTTAATTGGTTTAATTACTATGATTGCTGCGATTGTTGGTTTGTTATTGTATGTGAATCATTTGGACTTGATTGGGAAAAATTACTTTACTTCTAATCTTTCAGGTTTAATTTTGCTTACGATTGTTCTTTTTACTTTGATTTTCTCTTTCATGCACGAGAAAAAATTCAAAGAAGCCGACACTACCGTTTTCGACACTTTTGTTATTGGAGCAAATAACGGAGTTAAAACAGGAGTAACGATTTTTCCTTATGTTTTAGGAATGTTGGTTGCAATTTCACTATTCAGAAACAGCGGTTTATTTGAAATTATCAGCGACGGAATCGGATTTATATTCTCAAATTTAGGCGTAAGCAAAGAAATCACGAATGCGTTACCAGTTGCAATGTTGCGTCCGTTTAGTTCTGCAGGATCAAGAGGTTTCTTAATTGATTCGATGAATACTTTTGGTGCCGATTCTTTAACGGCGAGATTAAGCAGTATTTTCCAATGTAGTGCCGAAAGTACGTTTTATGTAATTGCGGTTTATTTTGGATCTGTAAATATCAAAAATACGCGTTATGCTTTGGGTACTATGCTTTTGGTTGATTTGATCTGTGTGATTACGGCGATTTTTGTGGCGACTTGGTTTTTTTAAAACGCTAAGCTTACATATCTAAACTGGACTGAAGTCCAGCCCTACAAAATGGTTCGAGCCGTTGGCTCTTTCTAAAGTTCCGCAGGAACGATTTATTTTGTAGAGCTGGACTTCAATTTTTGAAATTTAATATATACAACATATCCAAACTGGACTGAAGTCCAACCTTATAATATGGCTCGAGCTTTTGGCTCTTTTCAAAAGTTCCGCAGGAACGATTTATTTTGTAGGGCTGGACTTCAGTTTTTGAAATTTAATATATACAACATATCCAAACTGGACTGAAGTCCAACCTTATAATATGGCTCGAGCTTTTGGCTCTTTTCAAAAGTTCCGCAGGAACGATTTATTTTGTAGGGCTGGACTTCAGTCCAGTTTATTTTATACGACACGAATATTTTGTAAGAAAAATTATATATTTATAAAATTTTAATCTTTAAAAATATAAAAATGTCAAACAATTTTCATCAAGTTTATATCCAAGCCATTTTTGCGGTTAAATACAGAGAAGCCCAAATTACTTCTGAATGTAAATCTAAAATACTTAGTGTTATTGGAAATTTAATAAATGAAACAGGTTGCAAAACAATTATTATAAATGGCATTGAAGATCATGTTCATTGTCTTCTAGCATTAAAACCAACCGTTTCTATTTCAGATTTGATGAAGGTTGTAAAAGGAAAATCATCAAAATTCATCAATGATCATCAATTGACAAAAAGCAAATTTGAATGGCAAGAAGGTTATGGCGTTTTTTCATATAGTAAATCTCATATTGATGCCGTTTTTAAATATATCGCCAATCAAGAAGAACATCACAAAAAACAAAACTTCAAAGACGAATACTCCTATTTTCTGAATAAATACAATGTCAAATATGATGAAAAATGCGTTTTTGAAAATTTGATATAAATACAACATATCTAAATCGGACCAAAGTCCAACCTTACAATATGGCTAGAGCGGATGGCTCTTTTCTAAAGTTCCGCAGGAACGATTTATTTTGTAGAGCTGGACTTCAGTCCAGTTTAGATATATGTGATTTTCCGCAATAAATTAATACACACAAACCTTCTTAATTCAAATTCTTTCTTAGGTAAATAATTTCTAACTTTGTAAAAAAACAAAACAATGATTGATTTTATATACCAAGATCCTTATCCAATTTTGAAGGATGAGACAGAATACCGCAAAATCACTTCTGATTTTGTAAAAGTTGAAAAATTTGGAGACCGCGAAATTTTGACTGTAGATCCAAAAGGTTTAGAATTATTAGCCGAAGAAGCTCTTACAGATGTTTCGTTTATGTTGAGAACGACACATTTACAAAAACTAAGAAACATTCTTGACGATCCAGAAGCAACTGATAACGATCGTTTTGTAGCTTATAATTTATTGCAAAATGCATCAGTTGCAGCCGAAGGTCAGTTGCCAAGTTGCCAGGATACTGGAACTGCAATTGTAATGGCAAAAAAAGGCGAAAACATTTTTACAGGTGTTGATGATGCAGAATGGTTGAGCAAAGGAATCTTTAATACGTACCAAAAACGCAACTTACGTTATTCACAAATCGTTCCGATTTCAATGTTTGAAGAGAAGAATTCAGGTTCAAACCTTCCAGCGCAAATTGATATTTATGCTAAAAAAGGAGCTTCATACGAGTTCTTGTTTATGGCAAAAGGTGGAGGATCTGCGAATAAAACTTATTTATATCAGCAAACAAAATCATTATTGAATGACAAATCTTTGGATGCATTTATTCGTGCAAAAATCAAAGATTTAGGAACTTCGGCTTGTCCTCCTTATCACTTGGCTTTAGTAATTGGTGGAACTTCTGCGGAAGCGAACTTAAGCGCTGTCAAAAAAGCGTCTGCTGGATATTATGATCATTTGCCAACTTCAGGAAATATGGCTGGCCAGGCATTTCGTGATTTAGAGTGGGAAGAACGCGTTCAGAAAATCTGCCAAGAAAGTGAAATTGGAGCTCAATTTGGAGGAAAATATTTCACACACGATGTGCGTGTAATTCGTTTGCCTCGTCACGCAGCTTCTTGTCCAGTTGGATTAGGCGTTTCTTGTTCGGCAGATAGAAACATCAAAGGAAAAATTACAAAAGACGGAATCTTTGTTGAGCAATTGGAAGTAAATCCGAAACAATTTTTACCAGAAACTGCGCCACATTTAGAAGCACCGGTTGAAGTTAATTTAGATCAGCCGATGGCAGATATTTTGGCTAAATTGTCTCAATATCCAATTAAAACACGTTTAAAATTAAACGGAACTGTTATTGTTGCTAGAGATATTGCTCACGCAAAAATCAAAGAATTATTAGATGCCGGAAAACCAATGCCGGAATATTTCAAAAATCACCCAGTTTATTACGCTGGTCCAGCAAAAACTCCGGAAGGAATGGCCTCAGGAAGTTTTGGACCAACAACTGCTGGACGTATGGACGTTTATGTTGATGAGTTCCAGAAAAACGGCGGAAGTATGGTAATGTTGGCAAAAGGAAACCGTACAAAACAAGTTACAGATGCCTGCAACAAATACGGCGGATTTTATTTAGGTTCTATTGGAGGTCCTGCAGCTATTTTGGCACAAGATAACATCTTGAAAGTTGAAGTAGTTGATTTTGAAGAATTAGGAATGGAAGCTGTTCGTAAAATTACAGTAAAAGATTTCCCTGCTTTTATCATTACAGATGACAAAGGGAATGATTTCTTTGAGAATTTATAATCTAAGACACTGAGGCTCTAAGAAACTAAGATTCTAAGTTTTCTTTTTCCATAAAAAAAACCGCCCAAAAGGCGGTTTTTTTATTTTCTTATAAATTATTTTCCTCGCGACTTAGTGTCTTTGTGGCAAAAACTAAGCACTCAAAGCATTTTTCTCAAAGGCAATAAAATGCGATACTTCACCTTTAAAATTATAAACGGGAAAACCATTGATATGGCAACTGTACACTTTTCCGTTTTTTTTATAGTTTTCGATAGTCTTTTCAAAAGAAGTCTTTAACTGAATTGCTTCTCTTATTTCTTTCAATGCTGTTGGGCAAGTTTCTGGGCCTTGAAACATCTTTGGAGTATTTCCTAAAACTTCGGCTTCAGTATAACCTGTCATTCTTTTAATTTTGCTTGAAGCAAAAACGATTTTTAAATTTAAATCAGTTACTACAATCACTTCATTTTTAATGCGTTCTTCTATTTTCAACCCTTTTTCATTCCAGGAATATTGGGCCGAAATCTGATGCATTTTTTTCAAATCAGAAGCAATGGCTTTCAATTCGTTTACATATTCGTAGTGAAAATCCCATGCCAAAATAGGAACCGAATAACGATAAGAAGCATCTTCAAGGTCGGAATTTTTCATTTGGAGTGATTTAATTGATATCTTTTCTCTCAAAGATAGCACGAAAACTTGAACTTTTTTTACGGAAAACCGTATTTTTAAATATTATAACAAATCAAAAAGAAAATTTTAACTGGACAACAACAGCCTTCTTTTCTTCTGTGTTTAAGTTACTTAACGAAATTCCGAGTAATCTAACAGAATCTTTCATGCGTTCCTGATAAAGCAATTCTTCGACAACTTCTAAAATCAAACTTTTATCAGAAATAAAATACGGAAGTGTTTTGCTCCGCGTCTGTTGTGTAAAATCACTGTATTTAATTTTCAGCGTCACTGTTTTGCCTGAAATCTTATGCTTTTTCAAACGCTTTTCAAGTGATCCGGCAATTTTTTCAAGCTGTTCGAGCATGAATATTTCAGAGGATAAGTTGATATCAAAAGTATGTTCGGCCGCGACCGATTTTGTGATGCGATGCGGTTTTACTTCGCTGTTATGAATGCCCCGAACCACTTTATAATAAAAAGCACCCGATTTTCCGAAATGTTTTTCTAAGAATTCTTCCGTTTTGCTTTTTAAATCGGCTCCCGTGAAAATTCCGAGTTGATACATTTTTTCAGTCGTTACTTTTCCAACTCCGTAAAACTTCCGAATTGGCAATTCTTCTAAAAAAGCTAAAATCTCATCTGGATTTACCGTTTTCTGGCCATTCGGCTTATTTACATCGCTGGCAATTTTAGCTACAAATTTATTGACTGAAATTCCTGCAGATGCTGTAAGTCCGACTTCATTTAAAATTCGGAGTCGGATTTCTTGTGCTAATAAACTGGCACTCGGATTTCCTTTTTTATTTTGAGTTACATCCAAATAGGCTTCGTCAAGCGAAAGTGGCTCAACCAAATCAGTATATTCATGAAAAATTTTATGAATTTTAGAAGATATTTCTCTGTAGCGGTCAAATCTTGGGCGCACGAAAATAATTTCTGGACAATATTTTTTGGCCAAAACACCGCTTATGGCACTTCGAACACCAAATTTTCTTGCCTCATAACTTGCCGCCGAAACTACTCCTCTATTTTCTGAACCTCCAACTGCAACAGGTTTTCCGCGTAAAGCTGGATTATCCATCTGCTCTACAGAAGCATAAAAAGCATCCATGTCAATATGGATAATTTTTCGATATGTAGGGGTTTCAGACATGCTACAAATTTAAACAGTAAAGCCATAAAAAAACGCTGGCAATAGTTATAAATAGTATCAATTTTTAAAGATTAACAACTAAATGATTCCAAACAAATCATTTTCTTTATTTTTGTAATCCTTACCCGAAAATTTAAAAAATGCGAACATTTGTTATAGGCGACATACACGGAGGATTACGCGCACTTGAGCAAGTGTTGAATAAAGCGAAAGTTACTACCGAAGATACTCTTATTTTTCTTGGCGATTATGTGGATGGCTGGAGCCAATCTGCTGAAGTAATCGATTTTTTAATTGACCTTAAAAGCAAGCAAAAATGCATTTGCATTAGAGGAAATCATGATCAATTGGCCTTAGATTGGCTTGAAAACAGACATGAGGATTTTGATGAAGAAATGTGGTACAAACATGGCGGAAAAGCGACTGTTGAAGGATATTCTAAACTTTCTGAAGAAAAAAAGAAAACGCATATAGCCTTTTTAGAATCTTTGAAAGACTACTACCTTGATGACGAAAACCGACTTTTTGTTCATGCCGGCTTTACCAACTTAAATGGCGTTGTCTGGGAGTATTTTCCAAAATTATTTTACTGGGACAGAACACTTTGGGAATCGGCACTGGCTTTAAACCCAAATTTAAAACCAGATGACTTATATTATCCAAAACGATTTATGGTTTATAAAGAAATTTATATTGGACATACACCTGTAACAAGAATTGGACAAACTGTTCCCGTAAACAAGGCATGTGTTTGGAATGTTGATACCGGCGCCGCGTTCAAAGGCCCTCTGACCATTTTGAATGTAGATACTAAAGAATTCTGGCAAAGTGAACCCTTAAACGAATTATATCCTGACGAAAAAGGTAGGAATTAAAATATTAAATTATACATTTGCACCGCAAAATAATTAATATTTAAGTTTATGAAAAAAGTTGTTACACTCTTGTTTTTAGTATCATTTGGATTTATTAATGCACAACAAGCTTTTAAAGGCAAAGGAGATATCAAAGTGAATGTTGGCGCTAATCTACAAGATGGTGGTTCTGGAATTCAGGGTTCTGTTGATTTTGGTTTAGGAGAAAATTTCTCTTTTGGTTTTGTTTCAAATTATTTACTTGGTGTAAACAATTTTAATGGTATCTATGGTGATCACCCAACTCCATACAATGATTACAAACCAGAATTCAAAGATCGTTTTGATGCAAAAGCAAGAATTAATGCTAACTTAAGCAGCGTTATTGGAATAGAGCAATTAGATGTTTATCCAGGTTTAAGTTTAGGTTTGAAAAATTTTGGAGGTCATGTTGGAGGACGTTATTTCTTTACTGAAGGATTTGGTGTTTTTACAGAAATTGGTTTCCCAATTGCAAAATACAGCAGTAATAACGATGTATTCGATCATTTAAACAATCAAGCTACTTTCAGTTTAGGAGCTTCATTTAATTTATAGTAAACTTTTAAGTTCCAAAGGCTCAAAGTGGCAAAGGGACAAAGTTTAAAATATAAAACCGCCCAAATAGGCGGTTTTTTTTTACTTTTCTTCTAAATTACTTTGTCCCTTTGCAACTTTGTTACTTTGTACCTAATCTAAAAAATCATTTCAGGAATTTCGCCTTCAATAATCAAATCAGCTTCGGTTGAGGCGATGATGTGCTCAACTGAAACATCTGGCGCGCGTTCTAAGAGCTTAAAACCATTTTCAGTCACTTCTAGAACCGCAAGCTCAGTTACAACCTTTTTAACGCATCCTACGCCCGTTAATGGCAAAGTGCATTTTTTTAAGATTTTAGATTCTCCTGCTTTGTTCACGTGCATCATAGCAACAATGATATTTTCGGCAGAAGCCACTAAATCCATTGCACCGCCCATTCCTTTTACCATTTTGCCCGGAATCTTCCAATTGGCAATATCTCCGTTTTCAGAAACTTCCATTGCTCCCAAAATAGTTAAATCCACTTTTTGGCTTCGAATCATTCCGAAACTAAAAGCCGAATCAAAAAAACTCGCGCCCGGAAGCGTCGTAATGGTTTGCTTTCCTGCATTAATAATATCTGCGTCTTCTTCTCCGGCAAAAGGGAAAGGCCCCATTCCGAGAACGCCGTTTTCACTTTGAAACTCAACAGCAATATCTTCTCTAACGTAATTGGCAACCAGAGTTGGAATCCCAATTCCAAGGTTTACAAAATATCTGTCTTTTACTTCTTTAGCAATTCGTTTTGCTATATCTTCTTTACTAAGTGCCATAATAATGTGTCAATTTTTTAATGTGCCGATTAGTCAATTTGATAATTAGATAATTATATAGATTACGCAAGACATTTTCTAATTATCACATTTTCTAATTATCTAATTCTAACGGTACGTTGTTCAATTCTCTTTTCGAATTTCTCTCCCTGAAAAATACGCTGCACCATAATTCCCGGGATGTGAATTTGATTTGGATCTAAAGTCCCAACAGGAACCAATTCTTCAACCTCGGCAATAGTAATTTTTCCCGCACCGGCCATACAAGCGTTAAAATTTCTCGCTGTTCCTTTAAAAATCAGATTTCCTGCTTCGTCGCCTTTCCACGCTTTTACAATTGAAAAATCAGCTCTGAAAGCTTCTTCCATAATATGCATTTTTCCGTTGAATTCGCGCGCTTCTTTTCCTTCGGCAACTTCTGTCCCGTAACCTGCTGGTGTAAAGAAAGCTGGAATTCCGGCTTGAGCCGCACGACATCTTTCTGCTAAAGTTCCTTGCGGCGTAAGTTCGACTTCTAATTCTCCTGAAAGCATCTGGCGTTCAAACTCGGCATTTTCTCCCACATAAGATGAAATCATTTTCTTGATTTGTTTTTTCTGCAAAAGCAATCCCAATCCAAAATCATCTACTCCTGCATTATTCGAAATGCAAGTCAAATCTGAAATTGAAGTATTTACCAATGCCGCAATAGTATTTTCAGGAATTCCACATAATCCGAAACCGCCAAACATGATTGTCATGCCACTTTCAATTCCTTGAATTGCCTCATGAACATTATTTACTTTTTTTGTTATCATAACAAAGTGTCTTTATTACTGTATATTTTTGATAAAAATAAGATTTTTAGATTTAATTATAACGATTTCGTAATGATTTTGGCGAATTTAATTTTAACCACTTTAATTGTCAATATTCAACAGTATATAAATATATCTCATAGAGATTAAATATCGATAGAAAATTTATTGCCAATGTTGTTTTGTCCCGTACGGACTGTATGTGAAATTAATTAACAATCTTAAAAGATGTAGTCCCTACGGGACATCTTCGAAATCTTATCATTCAATGTTTTCTACCAATATTTAACTCCTGACGGAGTATTTATGTAAAGCCTCGTGACAAAAAAAATCCTTTTGTATTCTTCCAGATTTAGAAGAATACAAAAGGATTTATTATTTAAAAAACGAAACGAAACTATAGCTCGAATTCGTCTGTATTTTGTTCTGTTTCCGTGGTATCTTTAACGACGGCTGGCCTTTGGTAACAATCTACTTTTATAGAAAGATTAGCTGGGCGCTCAAATTCTGATTTAGAAACCTGGAGTGCTTCATCAGCATAACATTTTTTCATGAAATACGCCCAAACTGGCAATGCTGCTGTAGCTCCTTGTCCGTAAGTCAAGCTTTTGAAACGTGCCGAACGATCTTCACAACCAACCCAAACTCCTGTTACTAAATTTGGAACCATTCCCATGAACCAACCATCTGATTGATTTTGCGTCGTTCCTGTTTTACCTGCGATAGGGTTTTTGAACATATATGGATATCCTGTCCAACGGTTATCTCCGCTTCCACCGCCTTGCGTACGCAAACGCGCACCAGAACCAGTTTCGGTCACACCTTCTAATAATTTGATTACTGCGAAGGCAATATCTTTATTTAAAACGTCATGAGATTCCGGAATCGGCTCATAAATAACCTCTCCACTTTTATTCTCAATACGGCTTAAAAACTGTGGTTTTACATAAACTCCTTGATTTGCAAATGTGCTGTAAGCTGCAACCATATCTTCAACTGTAATATCAACCGCTCCAAGCGCAATTGAAGGCTGCACTGGGATTTCAGTCTTAACACCTAATTTTTTTGTCAATTCAACAACCGCTTCTGGACCCGTTCTGTCAATTAATTTAGCCGAAACTGTATTGATTGAATTTGCCAAACCTTGTTTCAAAGTCACCATTCCGCGGTATCTATTGTCAGAGTTTCTTGGTTCCCAATCTTCGGTTACATGGTGACGTCCTTTGTGAATCATAAACGGACCATCTAAAATTGAATCACAAGGAGACATATTCAATTGCTCAATTGCAGTAGCATAAACGAATGGCTTGAAAGTAGAACCAACTTGTCTTGCTCCCTGGCCTACGTGATCGTATTGGAAATATTTGTAATTGATTCCACCAACCCACGCCTTAATGTTACCTGTTTGAGGTTCCATCGCCATTAAACCAGATTGCAAAAAGTGTTTGTAGTAACGAATAGAATCAAGTGGCGTCATTACTGTATCGCGTTCTCCCTTCCAAGTAAATACACGCATTTTCGTTTTTACTTTGAATGATGCGATAATATCATCTTCGCTTTTTTCCATATCTTTCATAATTGCCCAGCGATCAGAATTTTTCATCGCTTGCATCATGATACGATCTGTTTCTTGTTGTGTGATATTTACGAAAGGTGCATTTTTATTGGTTTTCATCTCAATAAAAAACTGTTGTTGTAAGTTTTTCATATGTTCAGAAACCGCTTCTTCAGCATACATCTGCATTCTTGAATCAATAGTCGTGTAAATTTTCAAACCATCTTTGTAGATATCATAATCTGAACCGTCTGGTTTTTTGTTTTCAGTTACCCATTTTTTCATGTAATCACGAAGGTATTCTCTGAAATAAGTTGCCATTCCTTCACGATGACTCTCCAATTTGAATTTTAACGTAATTGGCAATGCTTGTAATCTTAATTTCTCAGCGGTAGTGATCATTTTTGCTTTTTCCATCTGCGAAAGCACCACATTACGACGATTTTTTACACCTTGCGGATTACGAACTGGATTGTATAATCCTGAGTTTTTGAACATTCCGACTAAAATAGCCGATTCGTCCATTGTCAAATCTTTTGGATCTTTAGAAAAATAAGTCTGCGCAGCCGAACTTACTCCAACAGAATAATTTCCGAAATCGTAAACGTTGCAGTACATTGCTATGATTTCGTTTTTTGTATATTGTCGTTCCAGACGAATGGCAATAATCCATTCTTTTATTTTTTGAACAATTCTGAAAGGAAGGAATTTTGATCCTTCGCCATGAAACAATTGTTTTGCAAGTTGTTGCGTTAACGTACTCGCCCCACCATTTGTTCCCAAGGTAAAAATTGCTCTCAAAGTACCACGTCCGTCAATTCCTGAATGTTCGTAAAAACGTGCATCTTCGGTTGCTACTAAAGCTTCAACCAAACTTTTTGGCAAATCTGAATATTTGAGCTGAGATCTATTGGTTTTAAAGTATTTACCAATCACGACTCCATCAGAAGAAATAATTTCAGTAGCTAAATTTGAATCGGGATTTTCAAGATCTTCAAAAGAAGGCATTGAACCGAATAATCCCCAAGAGGCAAATAAAAAGAAAGCCAAAATACCCAGCAAAGTATAGGCAAAAATTCGCCAGAATTTCTTTTTATAGTAATTAATATCTTTAACGCTATTTGATTGGTTGTTTTTCTTGGCTGCCATAACTATTTCTAATCTTTTTGTTCTATTCTAAAACCTACGTCTGTAATACCTTCTAAAGCTTCAACACCAGGAATTTTGCCTGATTCTCTAACCGCTTGTTTGATGTGAACTTTGTATTTTCCTTTAAACTTTACATCTTCTTTGTAGTACAGCTTACTTTCTTTTATGTCAGTAAAACCATTTCCTAATAAAGTTCCATCTGGATTTGCCATTTGATATTCTAAAGTATCGACTTTCGTAAAACCGCTTGGTGTTTCAAGAGCAACAATCAAGAATAAGTTATTGAAAGGATAATTGTTGTTGTCTCTCAAATTTACAAATAAATTGTATTTTTTGGTAGAATCTAAAACCGGTAGATCAAAAGTTACTACACTGTCTTTGTGCCAGGCGCTTCCAACCGATTTGTACTCGTCAAATACTCTTTTTTTATCACATGAAAAAAGAAGTATTGCAACCAACAGAAGAATTCCGCTATTTTTTATTCTCATTTTTAGTAATAATTATTGGTTTTCTAGGCTCAGCAGATTTGTTATCATTTGAATTTTGCGGATTCGGATTGTTTGATTTATTCGAATTCTTGTGCTTATTCTTATGATTTTGTTTGTTTGGATTATTAGGTTTGCTCTGCTGATTTGAATTTCCATTCGGATTATTATTTCCTGCAGGTTTTGTATTATTATTTTTCTCGTGCTGTGGTTTTGCCGGAGTTGCAACACCAGAAGCCTCAGCATTTTGCTTGCGTTTACGATTTGGTTTTTTCTTTCTTTTTGGTTGATCAAAACGAGTCAAACTCTCTTGCCCCATTGCATTATTGAAATCTTTTTCAGGCTCTGAAGTTACTTCGATTGCAAAATCTTCTAATGAAGAAACTTTGTTTTTCTGTTTATTTTCAGCGATAATCTCTTTTACCTGATCAATTTTTAAAACATGCCAGTTTGCAAAATTGTTGGTATAAGCAAACCACATTAATCCTTTAAAAATATCTTGTTTTTGGCAAACAGCATCGCCTTTTTCAGTAATCAACTTCGTGTCATAATCCGGAAAATCTTTTAAAGCATCCATGTAAGTGTCTAACTCATAGTTTAGACAGCATTTTAATTTTCCACATTGACCTGCCAATTTCTGCGGGTTCAATGACAACTGCTGATAACGCGCTGCTGAAGTATTTACACTTCTAAAATCAGTCAACCAAGTAGAACAGCAAAGCTCGCGTCCGCAAGAACCAACTCCTCCTAAACGTGCCGCTTCCTGACGGAAACCAACTTGTTTCATTTCGACTCTAGTACTAAATTCTTTAGCAAAATCTTTAATCAGCATTCTAAAATCGACACGATCATTTGCTGTGTAGTAGAAAGTTGCTTTTGATCCATCACCTTGAAATTCAATATCCGAAATTTTCATTTCCAATTTGTGCTGAATTGCCAATTCACGCGCACGAACCTTCATTGGCTCCTCGCGATCACGAGCTACTGACCAAATATCAATATCTTTTTGAGATGCTTTTCTGTAAATTTTAGGAACTTCGTTACTATCTGGATTTACTCCTTTTTTCTTCATTTGAATTTTAACTAATTCTCCTGTCAAAGTAACAATTCCAATATCGTGTCCTGGCGAAGCAACAGTTGCTACAATATCACCAATACTTAAAGTTAATTTCTCTGAATTTCTAAAAAATTCCTTACGTCCGTTTTTAAAACGTACCTCAACACAATCAAAAATCGCCTCTCCATTAGACGGACTCATGTTTGAAAGCCAGTCAAAAACCGTCAATTTATTGCAGCTATCGGTGCCGCAAGTCCCATTATTTTTACAACCTTTTGGTGCGCCACCATCTGAGGTTGAACAACTTGTACATGCCATAATAATATATGTAGTGTTGCAAAAGCAACTTAAGTTCATAAACGTTTAATCGGTAAAGATAGTATTTTTTTTATTTTGCTCTATACAGATTAAAACTAATGGTTTGTTAAATAAAAAAAGAAATTTTCTATCTCTAAATAATTCTAAAAGGAAACCAAAATTTGTTAAGTTTACTTGTACAAAAAAAAGATTTAAACCAACTCAAAAACAAATCCTAGCCATTAAATGAATACTGAAATTTCACTAGACAAACCAAAAGAGGAACAAAACTATTTTTATCATTTTAATTTTTCAAAGTTTAAAAAAATAGTACCAGCGCTTGTAATTATTACCTTCCTTTTGATTTTAAAACAATTTATTGCAAACAATTTTTATATCCCACACAGTAATCCTTTATTAGATTCGCTAAATCTTATAAATGCTCCTAAACAATTACCACCTTGGGCAGAAATTCTGGACATAATCATCAACATTATGATTATGATAGTAGCTGTTTGCTGGGAAGCAGTAAGCGAAAAAAAGTACGACAAGATTAAGTATTTACTTTTACTTTGTCTGCCTTCGATATTTTCGCAAATAATCGCCATCTACTCAGATATTAATGAAACTTTTACTAAAAGCTCCTTTTTCTGGATTTATTTTATTCTAAATTACCTTCCATACTTTGCAACTTATGGTGCGTTTAGAGGAAAAATACTTTATGGAAAAAAAGTAAGCTTATTAGGCTACTTCATTGGATTGTTTGTTTTGGTAAGCATAAGTGCTTTGTATCAAAAATTGGGATCTGTACTACTTTTCAATGATTTTTTTATTCCAATTTTATCTTACGGAATGGCACTCACAAAAGTAATTATTCTGTTGTCATTTTTCTATTTTATATTTCTCGCAGATGCTGGATTTTCTTTTAAGAATTTCATAAAACTGCCTCCTACTGTTTTACTCACAAACAAAAAGTTTACAGCGCATTTCATATTTTTATTTACTTTCTTGTTTGCTAATTACCTGAATTTTAAAGAAAATTTCTCTGAAAGCTGGTTCAGAGATCTATCTTTAAATTTCTTAAGTATATACAACACTATTTATTCTCTTATTTATATTATTGCTCAGATTGCAGTTGTGTATTTATTATTTTCCCAATTATTATTGTTGCAATTAAGTGCATTGCGAAGAAGACCTTTGTGGATATACTTGATAAGTTTCATGCCAATTGTAAATTTATTTCCTTTATTGCTGTTTTTCCGAAAAAGTAAGCCGCTAAACAGTGCCGATTTTTCTGAAATGGAAGAAATTGAAGATCAGAGAAAATCCTATCTCCAACTATTTATTTTACTGTTTTCGACTGCTTATGCAATATATCGATTCATTGGATTAGGTCTTAGTCGTGAAAACTTGATTTATTTAATATCAGCTTTTCTTGTCCTTTATATTGTAATATTATATTTCCGAATTGGTGTTTGGATTGCTTTAGCTTTACTGGGCCTCACAACAGTATTCGTTTTATATCAAGATTTGCCTACAGGCCTCTATTATACTTGCATTTTTTCTTATGGAGCTATTGGCTTATACAATCTTCACATTTCTTTATTTTGGACAGCTGAAGAATGGGAGAAAATTGACGAAAATATCGTGACAGAAAACATTCAGGAAGTTTAAAATACAAAAAGAGTCGCAAATTGCGACTCTTTTATTTTTACATAAATACTATTCCTAAGTCTCTTTAACCGTAATAATTTTCACTGGACAAGCTTTTGCTGCCAGTTCGCAACTTTCCGTAATGGAATGATTTGGAGATTTCAGCGTAAAAAATCCTTTTGCATTTTGCGAATGAATGAGAACCGATTTCCCGTCTTTTTTTGACATCTGAAAATGCACTGGATCCATTTCCACACAATAATTACAGCCAATACATTTATCTCTTTGTAAAGTAACGATAACCATTATGCCTCAACAATTTTGTATAATTTGTCCGACATTCTGATTCTGAATGGTAATTTGAAACTACAGTCATCCCCTTTTGTGGCTTTTTCACCAGCAATGTCATTCACAAACATTTCATCAACAATCATTTCCTGAGCGCCTGTACTTGGGCCTGTCACTAAAATTTTATCTCCGATTTTAATATCATAAGCTTCAATCTTAAATTGCCCAACCGCAGCTTTTGGAAAATAGTGAGTTCCTTTTCCAACATAAACCTTTTTCTGAGTCGCTGCAGATCCTGGAATATCGCTCCACTCGCCCAATTCTTGCCCCAAATAATATCCTGACCAGAATCCGCGATTGTAAACTTTTTCTAAAGCTTTCATCCAATCTGACGTTTTTTCTTTTGAAAAAGTTCCATTGTAATACGCGTCGATAGCTTCACGATAGGTTTTGGTTACTGTTGCCACATATTCTGGCGCACGGCCTCGACCTTCGATTTTTAAAACTTTAATTCCAGAATCGATAACCTGATCTAAGAAATCGAGTGTACACAAATCTTTAGGCGACATCATATATTCATTATCCAATTCAATTTCAAAACCTGTTTCCTGATCGATAACGGTATATTTTTTTCGGCAGTTTTGTTTGCAAGCACCACGATTCGCTGATGAATTATGCGAATGCAAGCTCAAATAACATTTTCCTGAAACTGCCATACACAAAGCGCCGTGGCCAAAGATTTCGATTTCAACTAAATTTCCGTTTGGTCCTTTGATCTGTTCTTTCTCAATTTGATCCGTAATATTCTTTACTTGGCGTAAGCTTAATTCTCGGCTTAAAACCATTGTATCTGCAAACAAACTGTAGAATTTTATGGTTTCAATATTCGTTACATTCAATTGGGTTGAAATATGAACTTCCATTCCTATCGATCTTGCCATAGCGATTACAGCTTGATCCGAAGCTATTACTGCTGTAATATTGGCTTCTTTGGCTTTTGTCAATAATGTTTTTACAACCGATAAATCATGATCGTAAATAATAGTGTTTAAAGTCAGATAGCTTCGAACGTTTTTGGCTTCGCAACGAATGGCAATTTCTTTTAAATCGTCAATCGTAAAATTCACCGTTGAACGCGCACGCATATTAAGCTGTTCAACTCCAAAATATACTGAATCACAGCCATTGTCTAAAGCAGCCTGAAGCGACTCAAAATCTCCAGCTGGAGACATAAGTTCGATTGTATTGTTAATTGTCATTTTTGATTCTATTATTTCAATGAAATGATTTTTCAATCAGTCATCTAACAATTGACAAAAATAATGTGGGTGTAGATTAGATTCCTATGATTTATATCATAGTTTATGTTTTAAAAATTTTTGTTGTAGCCCAATCCTAAATCATTTGCTATCTCCATAATTGTAAGGCAATCTTTATCAAATATAGCCCACGGTTTCAACCGTGGGAACACAATGGGCATCCTTAACGTTACGCAACAATACGTTTCCCACGGTTGAAACCGTGGGCTATGTTCTATATTGTGATATTTTTATCGATTTAATTTCCTAACCCATGCAGTTTTACAAATTCATCAAATTCATCTTCTCCATTTTTCTTAAGATGATGTTGCTTTTGTTTTTTAATATAATTGTAAACAGCATCCAACTGAGATTCGCTTACTGCAAAAGCCGCATAACCCTTTTGCCATGCGAATTTTTCAAGAATTAGATTTTCTCCATTTATACAATGAGATGAAACTCCTTTCGCTTGACGAATTACATCCGAAATAGATTTTTGGGGATTCAATAAAAATAAAACATGTACATGATCAGGCATTCCGTTTATGATTCTAACAGGACAACCCAATTCAATTAACTCATTGTGAATATAATCGTGTACCTTTTTTTCAATTCAAAAGTCAATTAATTCCTTTCGGTTTTTAGTTGACCAAATGGTGTGAATCCATAATTTGGCAAAAGAATGTGACATTGTAAAGTAGCGTTAAAAAGCGCTAATTTACAATTTTATACAATTTATCTGACAAACGAATACGAAATGGAACCTCAAAAGTAACCTTATCACCAACTTTTGCAGATTGAGTTTCCGCTCCATTAACAATGATTCTGTCTAAAACCAATTCCTGATCTCCAGTAGTCGGACCAGAAATTAGGATTTTATCACCAACGTTTAATTCGTGATTTTCAACGGTAAATTGTCCAACTTGAGCTTTTACATAATAATGCTCTGCTTTTCCAAGAAGTACTTTTTTTACTTTTATTTTCTGACGAATATCCGCTGGCTTTTGCGCTGTAGCCAAAGCAGCTTCTGGTAATTCGCCTGAATGTTTGAATTTCAAGTTTTCCGATTTTCCTTTTCTGAATACTTTGTTTCCAACTTGTTTTCCAGTTCTTAAACGAACTTGGTCAACTAATGGCATGTGGATGATTTCTAGACATTCTGTAGAACAGCAGTTTTCCATTGTTGCTTTACATTCATCACACTGAATGAATAATAAATGACAACCATCATTTTCACAATTTGTATGATTATCACAAGGTTTTCCGCATTGGTGACATTGTGAAATGATATCATCTGTGATTCTTTCACCAAGACGATTATCAAATACGAAGTTTTTACCAATGAACTTACTTTCTAAACCTTCTTCTTTCAATTGTTTTGCGTAATTAATAATGCCGCCTTCTAACTGATAAACGTTTTTGAAACCTTGGTGTTTAAAATAAGCACTCGCTTTTTCACAACGAATACCTCCGGTACAATACATTACCAGATTTTTATCGTCTTTGTGATCTTTAAGCTGCTCGTTGATAATTGGCAAACTCTCTCTGAAAGTTTCAACATCCGGAGTAATCGCACCTTTGAAATGTCCAACTTCACTTTCGTAGTGATTTCTAAAATCTACAACAATTGTGTTTGGATCATCAAGGATTTCATTGAATTCTTTGGCTTTCAAGTGAACGCCTATATTAGTAACATCAAAAGTATCATCGTTTAATCCATCGGCAACAATTTTGTGTCTAACTTTGATTGTCAATTTTAAAAATGAATGATCGTCTTGTTCTACAGCAACATTCAATCGTATGCCTTTCATGAAATCATAAGCTTCAAGGGTTTCTCTAAAAGCTTCAAAATTTTCGGCAGGAATACTCATTTGAGCATTTATTCCTTCATTGGCAACATAAATTCGGCCTAATGCATCAAGGGCATTCCAGGCAATAAATAAATCGTTACGAAATTTTTGTGGGTCTTGAATTTTGGCATACGCATAGAAAGACAACGTTAGTCGTTGTTGTCCTGCATCATCGATCATGATAGCTCTTTCTTCTGCGCTCAAAGTGTTATACAGTTGCATGCTATAAACAGTTTTAAGTTAAGAATATATGGTTTTTTTTTTAGATTTTTCTCTAAATCTGCGGCAAAAATAGGGTTTATTTTGAGATTAAAAATGATCTTGCCCTAATTATCTGATTTTTTTAACAACTTCTAAAAAAAACAAACTAATCAACAATATTCTTTTTAAATAAAATCAGAATTTATTTTCCGTTTCAGAAGCACGAACCACTAAGTCATCAACCGAGACAGAACGGCTTATGTGTCCCATAAAAGATTCAAAATCCTCTGCTCTCAGGCTGTCGCGAACTTCAGAACGTGCTTCGGCTATTTTGAGCGTAATATTTTTGGCATTTAAATCAAAAAACAAATGTTTCAAGAAACGTGTTCCAGCAATATCAACACGAGGAGATGAATTAAGATCTAATATTACTGTTTTTAATGAATGTGGTTCGGTATATATTTTTTTCCAAATTTTTTCTTTGATATATTCGGCATTAAAATAAAATATAGACGATTCAATCCTTACGATCAATACGTTTTCAATTTTTTCATTATCCGGATGTCTTTCTAAATCGGTATAAAGTTTTGTTCCAGATACTCTGCCTAAAAAAGCCACGTTTGGTTTTGAAGCGGCTTTCAGCAAAAGCAGTAAAGTAAACATTGCCGCCAACAATACACCTGTCAAAATTCCCCAAATGAGCACTCCTAGAAGCGCAATCATTGCTACGGTAAATTCCTGTTTGTCTCTTTTGTAGAGATATTTCATTTCTTTTAAATCAAAAAGACCTCGGATGGCCACCAAAACGATTGAAGCCAAGACCACAGTTGGCAGATTTTGAAGATATCCCGTTAAAAACAAAAGACAAATTGCAATTGTAGCCGAAGAAAATAAAAGAGACAAAGGACTTTTTGCGCCAGCAGTATCATTTACAGCCGATTGTGACAATCCGCCAGCAACAGGATAACCTTGACCTAATGCAACTGTTGCGTTGGCAACTCCAAGTGCTAAAAGTTCTTGGCGCGGGTCGATAACATATCCATTTTTTTGTGCCAATGTTCTTCCCGCAGAAACGCTTTCAATATAAGACAATAAAAAACAGGCCATAGCAAGAAGCAATACTCCATCGACATCCCGAATCATTATTGACGGTAAATGAAATTCTGGAAGTCCTGTTGGAATCACGCCAACCGTTTTGAAACCACTATACTTTAATGATGTTGTCGAAACAAGCACAATCGACAAAATAACTATTAAAATTGCTATTGGTCGGCCGGGGGCTAGTTTCTCTCCAATAATTAATAGTATTATAGCTGTAATACCAAAGATGAAAACGGTACTATTAAGATCTGGAATTTGCCGAAATAGCACAATAATTCGTTCCAGAAAATTGTCGCCACCGCCTTCTACACCAAATAATTTAGGCAATTGAGTCATCCCAATTGTTATGGCAGCACCAGCTTTGAATCCCAGCAAAACCGTTTCACTTATGAAATTTATGATGCCACTTAATTTTAAAATATAGGCAATGATTGCCATTACAGCAAAAACTAATGCGGTGAGCGAAGCAATTTCAGACCATCGTTGCACATCACCTTTGGCCATAGTCGCGATTGTAGTTCCAATCAACAAGGAAATTGCTGATGTTGGCCCTATTGCAAGCTGCTTGCTGGTTCCTAAAAAAGCATAAAATATTCCTCCCAAAAGGTAGCCATAAATTCCAAATTGTGGTGGTAATCCTGCCAGCGTTGCATATGCTAGTGAAACCGGAATTCCATAGGCGGCAAGTGTCACTCCTGCCACAAAATCGCTTTTAAGGTTTTTTGATTTATACTCTTTGATCCAGCCCGTAATGGGCACAAGTTTCGAAATCATCATTTAATAATGATAAGAATTAATCTTTTTCGGCTAATAAGGCTTTTTTAACCTCAATTAGTTCTGCAAGTTTTTCTTCGCTTACTTTTGGATATTCTAAATCCATTTCGTCTAAAGCATGAATAATTGCAGATGCAATTGCAATTCGGGCATAATATTTATCATCTGCAGGAATAACATACCAAGGTGATTTTTTTGTTGAGGTATTTTTGATCAGTTCTTCATAAGCAAACATATAATCATTCCAATATCCTCTTTCTTTGGCATCGGCGGCACTGAATTTCCAGTTTTTATCGGGATTGTCAACGCGCTCTATGAACCTGTTTTTCTGTTCTTCTTTAGAAACATTCAGAAAAAATTTGATTACTATAGTTCCGTTTCTATTCAAATATTTTTCAAAGTTTCGAATGTCTTCAAAGCGGTTTTCCCAAATATTTTCCTTTATCAATTTTTCTGGAATTTTTTGACTTCTTAAAATCTGTTCATGCACACGAACTACCAAAACTTCTTCATAATACGAACGGTTAAAAATTCCGATACGGCCTCTTTCCGGCAAATGTTTTTGGCATCGCCATAAAAAATCATGATCCAATTCTTCGGAACTTGGCGCTTTAAAAGATGAAACCTGACAGCCTTGCGGATTTATCCCAGACATAACATGTTTGATTGCGCCATCTTTTCCCGCCGCATCCATTGCCTGAAAAATAATCAGCACCGACCATTTATCCTGGGCATAAAGAGTCTCTTGCATCGCAGCCAATGCTTTTACACCCATTTGCAAAGTTTCTTTAATCCCAGATTTTGATTCATTTCCAGAATAAGAAGTTGGCTTGCCTTTTAGCGTAAAATCTTTATCATCTCCAACACAAAACTCCTCCGAAAACTTCTTTGCACGATGAAGCAACTCCTTTTTGCTTAATGCTTTTAAACTATCTGGAACGGCATCTAAATTATCCTGATTTTTTTTATTTTTTTTTGACATAAACGAACAATATTTAAGATTTTGAATTTTGACAACAAAAAAGGGTTCTTACAAAACATGCATTTTAACGACAATTTGTGTCTTTTTGTCGGTTTTTTAGCTACTGAATATCAATTAACTATAAATTTAATAAAAAATCAAATTGAAAATAATATTTAAAAAATTAATTAAAAAAATGTTAACTTAGCTTAGGATTTATTTGGTTTTAAGTTAGTTAAGTTTTAATAGAATTTTAAAAAATTTGAAAAAATGAACAAAATTTACTCCCCAGCAATTTTCTTACTTTTTTTATTGTTTTCCTGCAAAAAAGAAGCCCCACCGCAGCCAAAGCCATTAGAAATTTCAGTCACCACCGTATTACAGCAGGATGTTAAAATTGAATCTGAATACACGGGACAAACTTTTGGTCAATCAGACATTCAAATTAATCCTCGAGTCGATGGCATTATCGAAAGTGTGAATTTTAAAGAAGGAAGCTTTGTTACGAAAGGACAATTGTTGTACACTATTGATCCTTTGCCTTATAAAGCAAAACTTAATCAAGCCGAAGGAAATGCCGCTGAATCACAAGCGCGTTTGTCAAAAACCAAATCCGATCTGGACATGATTACTCCTCTTGCTAAAATGAATGCAGTCAGCCAGAGAGAATTGGTTTCGGCCAAATCTGCCTACACGGCTTCCATTGCCCAAATCAAAGCATCAGATGCATCTGTTCAAAATGCTAAAATCGAGTTGGGTTATTGCCGAATCGTGGCTCCAATTTCTGGTTTAATCGGAATCTCAAAAGTTAGAGTTGGCGATTATGTTCGACCGGGAGCTGTTTCTATTTTGAATACCATTTCTGATTTAGGAGATGTAAGAGTTCGTTTCACCATGAGCGAGCAGGAGTTTCTTCGTTTATACAGAGAATTCAACAAACCAAATTCTGCTTTAAAAGGCTCTGGAGCATCAGTTACTTTAAAATTGTCAGACGGTTCTATATATCCTCAAACAGGAAAAGTAAGTTTTACCGACAGACAAATAGATCCAGCAACTGGTGCCATCACATTTGAAGCTGCATTTCCAAATCCTGACAAATTGCTACGTCCAGGGCAATATGCAAAAATTGCACTCCTTACTGACATTCGCAAAGATGCAATCGTAATTCCACAACGTGCTGTTATCGAAGTACAAGGAATTTATCAAGTTTATGTTTTAGGAAATGACAATAAAGTCCAGATGCAAATTGTAAAACCAGGTCCGGCGGTTCAAAACGGATATATCATTGAAGAAGGTTTAAAACCAGGCGATAAGATAGCCATGGGAGGAACATCATTATTAAAAAACGGAAGCGTTATTACACCTAAAGTTGTGCAATGGCAATTGGGTGACACTGAATCTGCAGTTACTAAATAATAATCTATATACATAGTATTATGGGAGAATTTTTCGTTCGAAGACCAATCGTTGCTATCGTTATCAGTATTATTATTGTAATACTTGGACTGCTAGCTTTACAAAAAACACCAATTTCACAATATCCAGATATCAATCCTCCTGTTGTAAAAATTACTACATCATTCACAGGAGCAAATGCGCTCAATGTTGAGCAAGCTGTTGCTACTCCAATTGAACAAAAAGTAAATGGTGTTGAAAATATGTTGTACATGAAATCCATCAACACTTCTGATGGTGCCTGTACGATTGAGGTAACTTTTGATGTGGGAACCAATTTGGATAATGCCAATATGCTTACCCAAAACAGACAAAACCAATCGGCTCCTTTTATGCCTTCGAGCGTAAAACAACAAGGGGTTGTGGTAAAAAAATCGTTGTCGTTTCCAATGATGCTGTTCACAGTTACATCAACCAATCCAAAATATGACGCTAAGTTTTTGAACAACTATGCTAGTATTAACATTGTGGATCAATTGGCTCGTATCAAAGGAGTTGGAGAAGTTACCCTTTTTGGAGGAAGTGATTATTCGATGAGAATTTGGCTAAAAGCCGATATGATGAGCAAACTTGGCGTCACTGTCGAAGATGTCAAAAATGCACTTAATGCTCAGAATATGATCAGTCCCGGAGGGAAATTTGGAGCAGAACCAGCGCCACCAAATACTGAATTCACTTATGGTGTAACACTTCAAGATCGTTTAGTCACAGAAAAAGAATTTGGAAACATCGTAGTTCGAAGCAAACAAGACGGTGCTCAGGTTTTGATGGGTGATATTGCCCGAATTGAATTAGGAACTGAAAACTACAGTTCTACCGCAAGACGAAACAGTTCGCCAAGTGCCGTTGTTGCTTTGTACCAAATGCCTGGAAGTAATGCTCTTGAAGTTGCAGAAAATGCAAAAGCCACAATGAAGCTTTTATCTGAAAAGTTTCCTAAAGATATCGAATATCAGGAATCTTTAGATACAACTTTAGCAATTACTGCCGGTGTTGACGACATTGTACATACGCTTTTTGAAGCCATTATATTAGTAATTTTAGTGGTTTTCATTTTTCTTCAAAACTGGCGCGCTACTTTAATCCCGTTAATTACAGTTCCCGTTTCGCTTATTGGAACCATTGCTGTGTTCCCAATGCTGGGATTTTCCATCAATACACTTTCGCTTTTAGGATTAGTATTGGCAATCGGAATTGTGGTCGATGATGCTATCGTGGTTGTTGAGGCCGTTATTCATCATATCGAACACGGAAAAACTCCGAAAGAAGCGACAGTTCAAGCGATGCGGGAAGTATCTGGACCCGTAATCGCAATTGCCTTAATTTTATGTGCTGTATTTATTCCGGTTGCCATGACTCCGGGAATTACTGGACGATTTTATCAGCAGTTTGCCATAACCATTGCCGTCTCGGTTGCGTTCTCTGCTTTTAGCGCACTTTCTTTGAGTCCCGCGCTCTGTGCCATGTTGCTAAAACCAACTAAACCAATTGAGGAACAGACTGGCTGGCTGGCCAAATTTTTCGCGGGATTCAACCGAATCTTCGAAAAAGTCACTGGAAAATATATCAACGGAGCTACATTTTTTGCCAAAAAAGCAATGCGCATCGTTTTATTGCTTGCTGTAATATTAGTTGCTATTGTTTTCTTAGGAAAGAAAATTCCGTTAGGATTTATTCCTGAAGAAGATCAAGGTTATGTTTTAGTAAATATTGCATTGCCTCCTGCGTCGTCATTACAGCGTACAGATGAAATTTCGAAAAAGGTGGACAGTTTCCTTAAAGAAGAAAAATCGATTCTGTCCTATACAACTATAAACGGATTTAGTATGCTTACGAACTCCTATCAGCCAAACAATGCTTTCATTTTCATCTCATTAAAACCTTGGGAAGACAGAGCCGAAACTGCCAAACAATTTGTTGATAGACTAAACATAAAACTTGCAACTCAAATTACGACTGCAACCTGTTTTTCATTTGGTCCACCGGCAATTCAAGGTTTAGGAGCTTCGGCAGGTTTCAGTTTAATGCTGCAAGACAGAGGTGGAAATACTCCACAATATTTGGCCGAGCAAACACAAGCATTTATCGCGGCCGCACAACAGCGCCCAGAAATAAAACGAATTTATACCACTTTTAATGCTGGTACACCGCAAGTAAAATTAGATATTGACAATGATAAAGCCATGAAATTAGGTATTCCAGTTTCAAAAGTTACAGAAGCTTTAGGAGCATTTTTAGGAGGAAGTTATGTAAATGACTTCAACCGTTTTGGTCGTCAGTATAAAGTTTACCTGCAAGGTGAAGCCGCTGATCGTGTGAGGCCGGAAGATTTAAATCTGATTTATGTAAAAAATAATGCTGGCGACATGTTGCCCGTTTCCACATTGGTTACGGCAACAAAAGTTACTGGTCCCGACTTTACCAATCGTTTAAATTTATTCCGATCTGCAGAAATTGGAGGAAGCCCAAATGATGGTTATAGTAGTGCACAAGCCTTGACTGCACTCGAAGAAGTTGCTAAACAGACTTTGCCTGCTGATATGAGTTTTGATTACATCAACTTATCTTATCAGGAAAAACATTCACCTGGAGGAAGTTCTGTATTTATTATGGCATTGGTGTTTGTATTCTTGATTCTTGCGGCGCAATATGAAAGCTGGAAACTGCCTTTCAGCGTATTGCTTGGAGCTCCTTTTGCTGTATTTGGTGCCTTTTTAGGATTAATGTTGGCAAGATTTGGAAGTGATGCTTACGTAAATAACGTTTTTGCACAAATTGGACTCGTTTTATTAATCGGACTAGTTGCCAAAAATGCCATTTTGATTGTAGAGTTTGCCAAAGAAGAATACGAAAAAGGGAAACCGCTTTATGAATCGGCTATGGTTGCGGCAAAACTTCGTTTCCGACCGATTTTGATGACGGCATTTGCATTCATTCTTGGGGTTGTTCCTTTATTGACTGCTACTGGCGCGGGTTCTCAAGCTCGTATCGTAATGGGAATGGCGGTATTTAGTGGTATGTTAATCGCGACAGTATTAGGTGTATTAATTGTACCCGGTCTATTTGTAATGATTGAAAACATCGGAAAAAAGAAAGATGAAGCAATCGTATCTGAAGGAAATAATGTGGAATCAAATACTGCAGATCATGATTAAGAGACATAAAATAATCGTTGTTATATTTCTCCTCATACTATTTCCTATTGGCTGTATGGTGGGGCCAAAATATAGCAAACCAGAACAACAAAAGTCAGATTCGTATAAAAACGAAAGAAACTTAGATAGTCTGGCGAACGTAACCAATTTAAAATGGTTTGACCTATTCAATGATGATGTTTTAAAAGACCTCATCAAAAAAGGATTGGAAAATAATTACGATCTAAAAATTGCAGTTTCCAGAATTGATCAGCTTCGTGCACAATTAGGTTATGCTAAAGCCGATTTGTTTCCTTCTTTTCAATACGGAGCAACGATAAACAGCAACGACAAAAACTTTACGCCTTCAACGGCCGGAGCAAGTATGTCGTGGGAACTTGATTTTTGGGGAAAATATCGCCACGAAAATAATGCTGTACAAGCCGAACTTTTAGCTACTGAAGAAGCACGCAAAGTGGTGCTCTCAGATATTGTCAGCAATATTGCGTATGCATATTTTCAAATGCGAAATCTGGATGAACAACTGGAAATTACCAAATCAACACTTGAAACAAGAGAGAAATACTATGAAATCATTAACCAAAGATTTAAAAATGGTTATATCTCTGAAGTTGACAAAGTGCAAATTGAACAACAGGTTGCCATTGCAGAAGCCGCAATTCCTAACATTCAAAGACAAATCACTTATCAAGAAAATACGATTGCGTTGCTAACAGGCCAGCTTCCAACTGAAATTCCTAGAGGGAAAAGTAATACCGAATTGCAGATTGTGAGCGAAATTCCGCTTTCACTTCCATCAGCATTGTTGGAAAACAGACCCGACGTAAAAGCGGCAGAATTAAGATACAAAGCGGCGAATGAAAGAATTGGCGTAGCTCAAGCGATGCGCTTTCCATCTTTAAATCTAGCTGCAATTGCCGGATTTGCAAGTGCTGATTTGAGCAACTTATTTCTAGGAAGTTCTTATTTGCAAAATGCATCGGCAGGAATTGCAGGTCCAATTTTTGCCTTTGGAAAAAACAAAAGAAGAGTTGAAATCAACAGGCAACAAGCGGAACAATTCAAATTCATTTATCAAAAAACTTACATCGGCGCCGTTTCTGAAGTTGAACAATCCATTCAAAACATCAAAACGTATAAAGAAGAATGGAAAGCCCGCGACAGACAAGTTAAAGCCGCCTTGATAAACTTTAATCTCTCTCGCGAAAGATACGACAGTGGCTATGTTTCGTACCTAGAAGTTTTAGACGTAGAAACCAACTTGTTTAATGCCCAATTAAGCCTTGCTCAATTAACCGAAAGACAATTAAGCTCCATGGTTGAATTGTACAAAGCGCTTGGCGGGGGATGGAATCTCTAAGATGCTAAGTTGCTGAGATGCTAAGTTTTTTCTAAACGTAAACGTATAAAACAACAAAAAGCACTATTTTCATAGTGCTTTTTGTCTTAAATTTTTGTACTGCGAATCTTCGCTTCTTAAAAAAACTTAGAATCTCAGTAACTTAGAATCTTAGCATCTTTAGGAATTAGCAGAATTCGTTAAACGCATCTTGCAAATTCTCAGCAATCATTTCAGCTGGACGTCCTTCGATGTGGTGACGCTCTAACATGTGAACCAATTCTCCGTTTTTGAACAAAGCCATAGATGGCGATGATGGAGGAAAAGGAAACATATGTTGTCTTGCAGCATCAACAGCTTCTTTGTCAACACCAGCGAAAACTGTAATAAGGTGATCTGGTTTTTTAGCATTATCCAAACTCATTTTTGCTCCCGGACGTGCATTTCTTGCAGCACAACCGCAAACTGAGTTTACAACAACTAAAGTGGTACCTTCAGCTTTGATAGCATTCTCAACAGCTTCAGCACTATGTAAATCTTGAAAACCTGCAGAAGTTAATTCAGCTTCCATTGGTCTTACCATGTCTAGTGGATACATATTTCTTGTTTTTAAATTTTACTTTTGAACTGCAAAGTTACAAAGTTTACTCGCAACTCCTTAATTTCAAGTATAAAGTTTTGTTATAGTTTGATATAAAATTTCGAGCAAAATTATTTCTATCTGATTCTAATCCTCCTTTTTATGTTTTTTGTGCAAAAACTCGTAATTGTATTGCTTCAAATGAGTATTTCGGCTTCTAACTTTTAATTTTGTTCCCAAAACTGTTGATTTATTTTGTTCCGAAATTTCAATAGTCGAAAGATAACTGGTCAAATACTTCCGAAGAATCTGTATTTTATCAACTTCAATAGAATAAATGGTCTTTTTTCCATCGTATTTTATATTGACCAAATTCGCTTTTTTTAATTCCAGCAAATGTTTTGAAATAGTGGACTGCGCGAGCGGAATCAATTCAACTATTTCACCGCAAGTTCTGTTGTTTTTTTTCCACAATAGAGTCATAATCTGAATTCGTACGGCATGCCCGAGAGCTTTGCAAATTTTTCCTATTTCGTCTGTTTCACTATCAAAACCCAACTTTTTTGTAATTCCCATAAATTAGCCGTTCATTAATTTGAATATACAAACTTAACTTGAAAGGCAATTTATTAATCACCTCAAAAAGTCGGAAGAATAAAACAATAAGCCAGATTTTTCAAGGATTGAACTATTTTTTACGATTATAGAATGTTGTGTTAAACAAGGCTTGGATAAAAGGCAATTTCGGGCATTTCATGATAACCCGTAAATCTTCAGCAAAAGAGGTTTTTTCATCCAAGAATTTGAAAATTAACTTAGGATTTCCTTTTTTGAATAAAGAAGAAAAAATAGCACTTCCCAATTCATTATGACGGTGCAGAATATCTAAAAGTAATAAATCATAAAACCAAAAACGGCTTTTTTTATGAAAGTTTGTCATCCTGAGCGAAGTCGAAGGAGCACAAAGAAACGCTACCAATTCCGAAGATTTTTTATCCGAATTTTTAAAAGTATAACCCGTACTGGCTTTTGTCCAACCACCCGCAGTTCCAATATTTAAAACTCTTTTTGTGTTTTTTTCCCAAAAAGGATAACAAGTCATTGGAATACTTCCCTGCTCTTTTTCAAGAATTTGATAGTGGCTTACGCCGAATTTCTCTAGATAAATTTGAATCTCATTTTCATATTCTTCTTTCGGAAGCAATTTTTCTGAAAACAAAGTATATTCAACCAAAGCTTCGGTTTTAGAAATCGGCAAAACATACATAAATCTTGTGTTTCCTTTCTGTTCAACAGAAAAATCCATGAAAGTGGCTTGATTCGGATTAAAAACTTCTGATTCTGATTTTACAAACCATCCCACAAAATGCTGATGTAAAACAGGATATTTCGTTTGATTTTCGGCGAAAGCCTTAGTATAAATGCTGTTGAATAAATAATTGCAGGTATATCTGTTTTCTTCTGTTCCAACAAAAACATGCGTTTCGAGCTCATTGATATCGGTTACTTTCTCATTCAAAAAAGTAATATTTGAATGTTTTGATAATTCTTCGAAAACAAAATTATAAAAATCGATTCCGTTGATTTTGTTGTATTGATAAGGCTTCAACGCCAAATCGCGCTTAAAATTTTCATTGGCAAACAAAGCCAAATCCCATTTTTTTGAGACAATCGAATTCCAAGTTGAATCTTCCTTTTCCCAAAAACACCAAGTTCTGTCGTTGATTTTTTTTGAGTCTTTATCTAGCAGCAAAATTGATTTATCTGAGAATTTACCAGACAAAACCATTTTATAAACAGTCATCAAAGAAGCCAATCCGGCGCCGGTAAAAATGTAATCGAAATGTTTGATTTGTGAAGAATTCATTCTCAAAAATAAGGAATTTTATTCTTTTAGTTTTTCTAAAAGAATTTTAAAATCATTTGGACTCAAATAGATATTATATTGAAAAATGATTTCGTTCTTCTCATTCAAAACACATAAAGTTGGATATGCAATTTGATTATTAATAGTGCCGAGTTGCAAAGCCAATTCATGAACGCCCACATTATTCCCCGAAGGCTGAAATTTAAAAACGTGATTATTAAAACTGATGTCTCGTTTTTCTTCGGCATTAAAATCAATGAAATAGAAATCTGAATTTAATTTTTGAATGATATCAGATTTACTGAAAGTCGTAGCTTTCATTCTTTGGCAAAACTGACACCAATCGGTATGAATAAAAACAATGATTTTTCGTTTTTGAATCTGCTGTAAGCTGTCAATTTCTTCAAAAGAATTACTTTTCAGCTGGCAGAAACCTGTCGCTGAAATTCCGAAGAAGAAGATTAATAGAAAAAGCTTTTTCATTTGTTATTTATTTTTTGCCACAGATTACACAGATTAAATGGATTTTTTTTTTAGATTTTGATTTGCATTTGTCAGGCTGAGCGTAGTCGAAGCCCGTTTCCAATTGGCGAGCCCTTCGACTCCGCTCAGGGTGACAACCAGAAAAAAATCCATTTAATCTGTGAAATCTGTGGCTATAAAAAATCACCTCAAAGTATATCGCAATCCCAAAAACCCACGAATAGTCTGATTTTGCCCATAAACATAAGTCGTATCAAAAGTCAAACCGTACGGATTATCAGGCGTTACCAAAACTTTTCCGGCCGAATCGTATTGCACATTTTTATCAAAAGGATCATTCGTTCCCGAAATCAAAAATGGATTATTTTGCATTGGCGTAAAATTCAGCAAATTTTTGATTCCGCCATAAAGTTCAAAATTCTTCCATCCCGTAAAGGTAAACTGAATATTCTGAATACTGTACCACGGCGAATTTGGATTTCTAGGATCAGTTTCGCTTAACAGAGGCAGTTTCATCGGACTGTAAACATTTCCGGTATAATCCAACAATAAATTTAAAGCTTTTATTCTATACGAAACGCTCCAGGTTGCAGTGAAATTCTCGGTTAAAAAAGGTCTTTCAGAAATTCCGTTCTGAACATTTTTGTTATCCAAAACCGTTGCTCCGACAATAAACTTCAAACCCGATGGAAGATTAAGATCAATATTTGTGCTTATTCCTTGGCTTAATGCATATCCGTCGATATTATCGTAAATAATCTTGTTTGGGTCACTTTCATAGTCCGAAATGATTTTATTGCTAAAACGGGTGTAAAAAGCCGTTGTTTCGATGCCCATAAACGTTCCGTTTCCAAAATTAATTTTCTGAATATAGTTCAAGTTCACATTCACCGACTTTTCTGGCTTCAAATCATTTGCAATTACAACATCTCTCGAACCTGTCAACGCGGCGTGATCTTCAGTAAATAAATTCACTACACGAAATCCGGTTCCAGCATTTAATCTGAAAATCGTGTTTTCATTGGCTTTGAATCGATACGCAAATCTCGGCGTTAAAATTGAGCCATGAATCGAATTATAATCATAACGCATCCCTAACAAAACTTGACTTTTTCGAGAAAACGTAATTTCGTCCTGAACAAAAATTCCCGGCAACCAAGTATTTTCAGGTTCATTTGTCGCTGGAGTATTATCGTCATAATAAGTATATCGGCTAGCGATTCCGGCCAATAAATCATTTCGTCCAATTTTTTTATCCCAAGTCAATTGCAGAAAACCAATTTTCTGATTTGCGATATACGAAGTCGTTCCGTAGCGACTGTCTTGATAATGCACATTTCCAGAGAACGAAAGCATCAGTTTTTCTTCAAATGGCAATTGATAACTTCCTATTAATTCGGCTCTTTTGGTATAAATACTTTCGCCGTAAATTTCGTCGCCTCCGCGGAATTTCTTTTCCCAGCGCACATCTCCGCCCCAGCGATCTTCGTACATTCCACGGGCTGCGATCGTAAAAATACGATTATGATTTCGCAGAAAACTCCATTTATTAAAAACCGAAATCCGGTCAGATAGCGTCACATCCGTAAAATTGTCTTTGTCCTTATCGATAACCTGATTGTAATTGAAATAATTAAGACCTAAAAGTGCGTTTGCTTTTTTCCCAACATTGAATTTCAGTCCCAAATCTAGATTATTTTCGAAATAAGTCGTCGTAAAATAATCTGCAGAAAACATTGGAGCATTTGTTGGATTTTTAGTTATGATGTTAATCAAACCGCCAACCGCTTCACTTCCGTAAAGAGACGAAGCCGGACCTTTTACGATTTCGATTCGTTCCACCAAAGAATTCGGAATTCCAGACAAACCATAAACCGTCGAAAGATTGCTTACAATTGGCATTCCGTCAATCAAGACCAAAGTATAAGGCCCTTCCAATCCGTTGATATGAATGTCGCCCGTGTTGCAGACACCGCAATTCAGCTGTGGCCGAACGCCATTTATATTTTGAAGCGCATCGTAAATACTTGGAGTCGGGTTTTTTTTGAAGAAAACCGGCGAATAAACCTCAACCGGAACAGCACTTTCTAAATGTTTTACCGGTTTTAAAGTTCCAGAAACCACCACTTCATTCAATTCATTTTGGTCTTCGGTCAATTCAAAATCAAGACTTAAATTTTGGTTTTCTAAGAGAGATATTCGTTGGGTTATTGATTTAAATCCTGTTGAAGTTATATTGATTTTATAAGTCCCTGTTGGAATGTTTTCGAATTTATAAAACCCCAAAGAATCTGTTTGCGTTTTAAAGTTTGTATTTAACAAAGTGATATTAATTTCCTGTCCAGCAGGAATTAATCCGTTAATTTTTCCCGAGATATTTTGCGAATTAAGGCGTGTAGCAGAAATTATTACTATTGTCAAAAATAAATATTTCATTATTATAAAATTAAATTTAGACAAAACTAAAAATTAAATTTGATAAATATTGTTTCTGGCTATAATAATTTTAAACGGATTGAATTCAATGTGTTAGATTTTTGTTTTTATCACACAAAACAAAGTCTCAAAATTGTTTTATTAAATTCATTATGATTAATCACGCAAAGACGCAGAGACGCGAAGTTTTTTTCTAAACCATATCAGTCATATAAGTTCATTTCAAACCAAACTTAAATCATCTTATATGACTTATATGGTGTAATTTCTCCTTCGCGACTTTGCGTCTTTGCGAGAAATTTTCAGCGCGCGCTAGAAATCTTCGTCGATAAGATCTTTATTGATAACCGCTCCGGCGAAAGAACCGGTAGAAACCGCAATAGCCACAGATCGCATTTGAGTCGTACAATCTCCACTAGCATAAATTCCTGGAACATTTGTTTTTTGCATGGCATCCACTTTTAGTAAACCTTGTTCGTTTATATCGCAACCCAAATCTTTGGGCAACGAACAATGTTGTTCAAATGGCGGTCTTGCGTAAATGGCTTTTACCTCAACTTTTTCATTGTTTTTAAAAACGATATTCGAAACATATCCATCATTATGCTCAAACGAATCTATTTCATCTTCAAAAATTGAAATACCCTTTTCCTTCAGAATCCGAGTTTGTTCCAAAGTCATTTCCGATCTTCCATTAGTAAATAATCGTAAATCTTTTGTCCAATTGGAGATTAATTTTGCGTATTCAAAAGCCATTTCGCCATTGGCAATAATCGCTGTTTTTTCATTTTTAACCTCATAACCATGACAATACGGACAATGCAAAACCGAGATTCCCCAGCAATCTGAAAAACCCTTTATTTCCGGCAATAAATCTTTTGCTCCACTTGCGAACAAGATTTTTCTGGAATTGAAAACTTCCCCTGATTCTGTTGAAACTTCAAATCCATTTTCTTTTTTAATTGCTTTTAAGGCTAGCCCGTTATAAAAATAAATTGTTTTATAAAGATCAACTTGTAATTTGGCTTTCGCCGAAATAACAGCAGGCTTCTCTCCGTCTTGTGTAATAAAATTATGCGAATGCGGTGTTTGTCTGTTGCAAGGCAATCCGCTGTCAATAACCAAAACCTGACGAAGCGAACGCCCTAAACTCATAGAAGCTGATAATCCGCTATAACTTCCACCAATGATAATCACTTCAAAATTCTTCTGTTCCATAATGCTAATTTTTAATGATTTTGTTTTCTGTGTAAATTGTAATTCAACAAATGCCCTACAATCATTCCGAAACCTCCGAAGTAGATCAGGTCAAGATGAATTTCAAATAAGATTTCGCTCAAAATACTGATCCAAATCAAACTCATCGAAATGATCAAAATTGAAGATACCAAAAGAGCGGATTTTTTTATAATTTTGATAATCGCAAATAAACCAAAAGAAGCAAAAATCAAATCGATAATTGGGTTGTGAATTAGCCCTAAAGGGAGAATGGTTAGTATTGGAAAAATCAAACAATGAACCAAGCAAAATGCCGCACTAGAGATTCCCAAAATATCGTAAAAAGATGTCGTTATTTTCTTCATTTATTTTATATTTGCTTAATGCAATTTTGTTGCAAATATACATGATTTTACACAATCGCAACATTGTTGCGATAATTTTTTTTAAAATTAAAAATGAAAGCTACACGTAACACAACAGCAAAGACGGCCGTTTTAGAGGTTTTTGAAAAAGCTAATACCGCCTTGTCTCACACAGAAATTCAAAAACAACTGAACGATGTATGCGACCGCGTGACCATTTATAGAATTCTTGATAGACTTTTGAACGATGATATTATTCATAAAATTTCAAACCTTGATGGGACGGTAAAATATGCAAAATGCAATCATTCCAACCAGCGTGTTCACATTCATAATCATGCTCATTTTAGTTGTGAAAATTGCCATGAAATTACTTGTCTTGAAACTGTAAAGCCGAGCTATATAATGCCCCATAATTATAAAGTGACAGAGATCAATTTTACTCTTTCTGGCTTATGTCCAAAATGTTTAAATTCTAACATTTAGGTTTTAGGCTTGTCTAAAAATATTGTTTCGCGAATATAATTTTTACCTATATTTGTGAAAACAATACTTTTACAATGGCCAAATCTTTAGAAGAAGTAAACCAATCCGTTGCTACGGAACATAAAAAAACCGGATTCAGAAAAATATTAGCCTTTTTAGGCCCTGCTTATTTAGTTAGCGTTGGCTATATGGATCCTGGCAACTGGGCAACAGATATCGCAGGTGGAAGCCAATTTGGTTATACTTTAGTCTGGGTTTTATTGATGAGCAACTTAATGGCTTTGCTTTTGCAAAGTTTGAGCGCACGGCTCGGAATTGTAACACAGCGCGACCTTGCGCAAGCTTCAAGAGAAACCTATTCAAAATACATCAATTACATTTTGTATTTTTTAGCCGAAATCGCCATTGCAGCTTGTGATTTGGCAGAAGTTCTCGGAATGGCAATCGGGATTAATCTTTTATTCGGAATTCCACTTCTTGAAGGTGTTTTGATTACCGTTTTAGATACTTTTCTTCTTTTATTCTTAATCAATAAAGGAATCCGCAAAATGGAAGCTTTCATAATTGCTTTGGTCGCGATTATTGGTTTTTCTTTCATTTTTGAAATGATTTTTGCTGAACCAGAAATTCATAAAATCATCGGCGGACTTGTGCCTTCAATTCCAAATTCGGCTGCGCTTTATATTGCAATCGGGATTATCGGAGCAACTGTAATGCCTCATAACTTGTATCTGCATTCTTCTTTGGTGCAAACCAGAAAATTTGATCGCACTCCAGCCGGAATCAAACAAGCTTTGAAATATAACCTTATCGATTCGACAATTGCCTTGAATTTGGCTTTTTTTGTAAACACCGCAATCCTAATTCTTGCAGCGGCGACATTTCATAAAAACGGAATGTTTGAAGTTGCCGAAATTCAAGATGCGCATCAATTTCTTGAGCCTTTATTGGGAACAAAATGGGCACCAATTTTATTTGCTGTCGCGTTAATAGCCGCGGGGCAAAGCTCAACCGTTACCGGAACTTTGGCTGGACAAATTGTAATGGAGGGTTATCTTCATTTTAGAATTCAGCCTTGGGTTCGTAGAATTATTACACGCTTGATAGCTATTATACCTGCTTTAGTAGTGATTTATATTTACGGCGAAAGCGTCACGGGAAAACTACTGATTTTAAGCCAAGTCATTCTTAGTCTGCAGTTGGGATTTGCAATTATTCCGCTGATTCACTTTGTGAGTGATAAATCAAAAATGAATGGTTTTCATATTTCAAGAACGACTCAGATTGTTTCCTGGGTTATTGCTTCAATCATTGTTTCGCTAAATGCAAAATTAGTTTATGACGAAATCACTTCTTGGCTCGAAACTTCTAATAATCCAACGATCTTATGGTTAACGGTTGTTCCGTTGGCTTTTGGATTCTCAGCATTATTGCTATACATCATTTTTAAACCGTTTATTGCCAAATTCAAAGCAAAAACAATCAACCATTCGCCACATAATCTAAAACTTCATTTTTCTCAAAAGAAAACTCATGAAGTTAAAAATATCGCTGTTTCTGTGGATTTTTCAAATGCTGATGAAGCTGCGCTTAACCATGCATTCGAATTGGGCGGAATGCACGCAAAATACACGCTTATTCACATTGTCGAAACTGTTGGCGCTTTGATCTACGGAATTCATATTCATGATCATGAAACCACTGTCGATGAAAAATTATTATTAAATTACAAAGAAATGCTTTCGCAAAAGGGCTTTAAAATTGAAACAGAACTCGGTTTTGGGAAACCGGATAAGATAATCCCAGAAATCATCAATAACGGAAATTTCGACATTCTTGTTATGGGAACTCACGGCCACACTGGCCTAAAAGATATTCTTTTTGGCACAACGGTCGATAAATTGAGACATAAAATTTCAATACCTTTGTTGATTGTTAAATAAAAGTTGCTAAGGTGCTAAGCTGCTAAGATGCTAAGGTTTTTTAAACCTTAAAAGAAAACTTACAAACTTACAAACTTAGGAGCTTAGAAGCTTAAAGAAATGACTTTTTCAGAAGAAAACTACTTAAAATCAATCTATCACTTGACTGCCGCTTTGGAAACCGAAGTCAGCACAAATGCTATTGCAGAAATCATGGAAACAAAGGCTTCCTCTGTAACAGATATGCTTAAAAAGCTTGCAGAGAAAGATTTGGTTAATTATAAAAAATACCAAGGCGTTTCATTGACCGAAAATGGAAAATTGGCCGCAAAAATGATTGTGAGAAAACACCGCCTTTGGGAAGTTTTTTTAGTTGAAAAACTAAATTTCAGTTGGGATGAAGTGCATGAAATTGCAGAGCAATTGGAACACATCAAATCGGAACAATTAATTAATCGCTTAGATGATTTTTTAGGAAATCCGACTGAAGATCCACATGGCGATCCAATTCCAGATGCAAACGGAAGAATCATCAAAATCGAAAAACATCTTTTATCTGAATTGGAAGAAAATCAAACCGGAGTTTGTGTAGGTGTTAAGGACACTTCTTCAGAATTTTTAAAGTATCTGGACAAGCAAGAAATTGCTTTAGGCTCTAAAATCGAGTTTTTATCTAAAGAATCTTTTGATTTATCGGTCCGAATTAAAGTAAATGAAAGAGAATTGTCAATTTCAAATAAAATAGCATCAAACTTGTTTGTAAAACTGGTTTAAAGAATCTTTTTTGTCTTTAAAAAATCTAAATTGACAAATCGTTTTTCTAGATAGTGGATCAATTTGTCTGCCCTATTCAACGTTAACAAGTTTACTTTTATTCGTTTTTTGTCTTTTGAATTTGTTTCAATGTAAAGCACAAAATGATTAACATGATAGCCTTTTATTTCACTAAATTCTAAAGTGCGCGTAATAAATGCATTTTTTGAAACAATAACATTTTTTTTTAGTATAATCTTTTTGCTAAAAACGGCTATAATTAAAATAGTTCCCGAAATAATTATAGCAAGTATAATTAATGGAGTTAAGTAAAACAGATAATTTGTAGAACTACATGCATCATACAATTTTGACGCAAAAGAATCCTCTGGCAAAGAAATAAAAGGAATGACGAATAGACCAATTAAAGCGATTATCAATGAAATTGTAAAAAAAGTAATAAAGGCTTTTAATCGATCTGACACACCAAAAACATTCCCTCTCATTATTTTTTATTTAAACCAATACAAAAATAATTGATTTTTCTTACAAAAAAATAATCAGAAGTTATTTTAACAATTTTACAATAGTCCTTTCTCGACCATTTCAAGCATTACTGGCGAAGCGTTTTTAAATGTTGGAGGTTGTTCAATAATACTTCCTGCATTTTTCTTGTTTACCTTGAAAGTCAAATCATTAACTGTTGTAAACAAAAGTGCCGTAAGAAACGGTTTCTTGATATAAGATCCTAAAATCAACAAAGCTTCATCTAAAGAATGAAAACTTTCAATTTCTTCGGTTTTATAACGCGTTGTTAGCGAGATTGACATTGTATCATCTTCATTCAAAACCAATCTAAAATAGATGTTTTTGATTTCGGTGTCGCCCATTGTTTTTGCCAAAGTCAGCTTTGCGAAAGTGCCGCTTTGAATGCTTTCTTTAACTCGTTCACAAAAAAGGGTGAATATTGGTTCGTACATTTTTTTTAAGATTCTAAGTTGCTAAGATACTAAGGTTCTAAGTTTTTAACCTTTGTCTAATATTATAACGCAAAGCTACGCAAAGATTTAAATAAAATTTTCTTTGCGACTTTGTGTTATCTTCATGTGACTTTGCGGAATAACTTTATTTCCCTGTAAATTCAGCTTTACGTTTTTCTAAAAAGGCTGTTGTTCCTTCTTTAAAATCTTGAGTTCCGAAACATTCTCCAAATGATTTTATTTCGGTATCAAAACCATTTTTGCCATCCTTGAAATTAGCGTTTATTGATTTTATTGCTTTTCCGATTGCAAAAGGCGCATTTTTAATGATTTTTTGAGCAATTACTTTTGTAAATGATAAAAGCTCTTCTTGAGGCACAACATGATTTACCAAACCGTACTCTTTTGCTTGTTCGGCAGTAATCATTGCCGCCGTCATGATCATTTCCATCGCACGACCTTTACCAACTAATTGTGGCAAGCGCTGTGTCCCTCCATATCCAGGAATTAATCCTAGAGTAACTTCCGGAAGTCCCATTTTTGCATTGTCTGAAGCAATTCTAAAATGACAAGCCATTGCCAATTCTAATCCGCCTCCTAATGCAAATCCGTTAACGGCTGCAATAACAGGTTTTTTAAGTCCTTCTATAAAATCAAAAAGTGATTCTTGTCCTTCGGCTGCTAATTGTGCTCCTTCAACAACAGTATAATTGGCAAATTCTGAAATATCTGCTCCGGCAACAAATGCTTTTTCTCCGCTTCCGGTCAAAATTATAACTCGGACATCATCATTCTTGCTTAACAATTTAATTGCATCGCTCAAGTCACTAATTGTTTCCTTGTTTAAAGCATTTAATTTTGCTGGTCTATTAATCGTAATTGTTGCAATTCTCTCCTCTATTGCAATTAAGATATTTTCGTAGTTCATGACACTGATTTTATGAGTTTGTGATTGGTAACGAAACTGTAAAAGTCGTTCCTTTTCCGTATGTTGATTCAAAGGTAATTGTTCCTTTGTAATTTTCGATGATGTTTTTGATAATTCCAAGTCCAAGTCCCATACCGCTGGTTTTGGTAGTAAATTTAGGCTCGAAGATTCGGCCGATATCTTGTTTCTGAATTCCGATTCCGTTGTCTTTTACATCAATTTCAACATGATCATTTCGTCTTTTTATTGATACAACAATCGATTTCTGAAACTGATTCTCTGAAATTGCCTGAGTAGCGTTTTTAACCAAATTGGTAATGACACGTATTAATTGCGTACGATCCATTTTGGAAATGATTTCTTCTTCTTCTTTTTCAAAAGAAATGTATTCTTCGTTAAAGATATCCAAAGCCAATTCAACAACCTCAACGACATTCAAAGTTTCGTTTTGCTGCGCTGGCATTGAAGCAAAGTTCGAAAACGCCGAAGCAACAGCTGTCATCGTATCGATTTGTTGAATTAAAGTCTCCGAATAATCATTCATTTTCTGTTTTACATCGGGATCATTTGGATCAAATTTTCTTTGGAAACTCTGAACCGTCAAACGCATCGGCGTAAGCGGATTTTTGATTTCATGCGCGACTTGTTTTGCCATTTCGCGCCAAGCTTCTTCACGTTCACTTTGTGCTAATTTGATAGCACTGGTTTCTAATTTGTCCACCATTCCGTTATACGCTTTTATCAAGAAGTTGACTTCTTTGCTGTTTGCTTCTAAAACAATTTTCTCGTTTTTCTGATCCAAATTAGTTTCTTCCAAACGATCTGAAATGGTTTTTAATGATTTTGTAATATAAGTTGAAAGCAAATAGGCCAGTCCAAAAGCCACAATCAGCATAAAAGAATAGACTTGGCTTAAACGAATCAAGAAAGTATTCAACTCATTATCGTAATAACCATCATCTTCCAAATAAGGAAGATTTAAAATTCCGAGCGGTTTGAATTTTTCGTCTTTAATTAAACTATATGAAGATCGGTTTTTAACTCCATCAATCGTTTTGATATCAACAAATCGCTTTTCGATAGAAGAACGAACGAGTTTTAATATATATTCTGGAATTGGTGGTGGCGCTTTATCAACAGCAAAAGACTCTTTTGAAGATTTTAAGAGTTTTCCGTCGAGACTGTAAATATTGATTTCAATTTTATGAATCTGAGCTAATTCGTGGATTTTATCTTTAAAGATCAAATCTAGATTTTGAGTTTTTAGCGGATATGTTGTAGTCGAAAGCACATAATTGATGTGTTCTTTTACCGCATTTTCTTTTCGTTCTAAACGCTCCTGATGGTATTCTTTCGCCTCGGTTTTAAACTGAATAATCGAAATCGAAGCCAATAAAAAAGATGCCACAACAATCAATACAATCATCGACAGGAATATCCTGGTACGAAGCGATAGCATTGACATTTTGAAGTTGTTTAGCATAATTTTCTTTTTTGCCACGAATTACACGAATTTACGCTAATTATTTTTTTCTGCCACAGATTAAAATGATTAATGGGATTATACGCAACGCTAAAAAATCATTAAAGTACTTTTAATCTGTGGCAAAAAATTATAAAATTTAATTCGTGCTAATTTGTGAAATTCGTGGCAACCTCTTTATTTTTTTTCTCGAATGCGCTTATAAAAACGGAATCCCAGCATAATTAAAACCGAGAATAAAATAATTCCGATTACGCCGAAAATCCAGTCGATGGCACTTTTTAAAACTACTAAAAAGACAACAGCAAACAAAATAATCGTTGCGCCTTCGTTCCATAAACGCATGAAATTATTCGAATATTTCACCTCATCATTTTGCAATTGCTTAAAAATCTGATGGCATTTTCCGTGATATAAATATAAAAGGAAAACGAAACATAATTTTACGTGCATCCAAGATTGTGTAAGCCAAATATGTCCTGCTTCTGTAAAAAACAGCATCCAAAAAGCAAAGATACTTGCCAAAACCGCCGATGGCCATGTAATAATGTACCACAAACGGTAGGCCATAATTTTGTATTGCGCCTGTAGAATTTCTTTTTCTGGCGAAGGTTTTTCACTGGCTTCAATTTGATAAACAAACAAACGCACAATATAAAATAAACCAGCAAACCAAGTAATCACAAAAATGAGGTGCAGTGATTTTAGATAGTTATAGTATTCCATTATTTTTTGTTTCAGGTTTCAGGTTTCAGGTTTCAAGTTAATCAACTTTGAGAAAAACTTGAAACTTTAAACCTGAAACAAATTTTATTTAGCCCAATCATTAATCCAGTTAGAAACCGTTTGGCACCATTCGTCATCATCATTCAAACAAGGAATTGCCAAGAACTCTTCTCCTCCTTTTGCTTCAAAATCTTCTTTGGCGCGCATGGCGATTTCTTCTAAAGTTTCTAAACAATCGGAAACGAAAGCCGGAGTAACAACTGCTAATTTTTTAATTCCTTTTGCAGGCATATTATCAATTTCAACATCTGTGTAAGGTTCTAGCCATTTGTCTCCTGCTAAACGAGATTGGAAAGTCAAACTGTATTTGTCTTCAGGAAGTCCTAATAATTTAACGACTTGTCTTGTTGTTTCATAACACTGGTGACGGTAGCAGAATTCATGTGCCGGAGATGGCGTGTTACAGCAAGAACCGTCAATTTTACAATGTGATTTTGTCACGTCCGTTTTGCGAATATGGCGCTCTGGAATTCCGTGGTATGAAAACAATAAATGATCATATTCAAATCCAACTAAATGTTTCTGAATAGAATCTGCTAAGTTTTTGATGTAATCCGGTTTGTTGTAAAATGCCGGAACATCTGTAAATTTCATGTGCGGGAATTTCTTCTTGCGAATTTCTTCTGCTTTAACCAAAATAGTCAAAGTTGAAGCCATTGCATATTGCGGATATAAAGGAAAAAGCATTACATCTGTAACTCCTTTATCGCTCAATTCTTGAAGTCCTTTTTCGATTGTCATACTTCCGTAACGCATTGCCAAAGAAACGGGAACATTTACTAAAGGCTGTACTTTTTGCTGCATTCTTTCTGAAAGAACCACTAATGGAGACCCTTCTTCCCACCAGATTTTTGAATATGCGTGCGCAGATTCTTCTGGCCTTTTTCTTAAAATAATTCCTCGAACTAATAATGCTCTTAATAAATACGGAACGTCAATCACGTATTTATCCATTAAAAATTCATCTAAATAAGGTTTAACATCTTTTGGAGTTGGACTGTCTGGAGAACCTAAGTTTACTAATAATACGCCTTTCATTATGTTTTTTGCTTTTAAGCTTTTTGTTTGTTTTTAAAAATTTCAGCAAAAGTAAACGCTGTACTTTATTCGAAATATGATAATTATTACTTTTTAATTATTGTAGAATATCTAAAATCAATTTCTCTCGCAGATTTGGGAGATTTAGCAGATTAAAAATTCGTGCTAATTAGTGAAATTAGTGGCAAACCCTTTTTAAACATTCGCATTAATCGACATCAAATATTTTTTTGGTGTTGTTCCGAATTTCTTTTTGAATGCTGCTATAAAATGACTTCCGGTGCTGTAGCCTATTTTCAATCCAACTTCGTTTACATTATATGATCCGCTATCTAGTAGTTTTCTAGCAAAATCCATTTTATAATCGAAAAGAAAACCATAAACCGTATCGCCGTAAATTTGTTTGAAACCCATTTTAAGTTTTTTCAAATTTAAACCGATTTCATCTGCTAGTTCTTGTAATCCTGGCGGTTCGGCCATATTAGCGATTACAATTTCTTTGGCTTTTCTGATTTTCAAAACATTGTCTTCGTCAATCAAAAACGGACATTGTTCTGCATTCGGATCTTCGGTTCTGTTAAAATACAAACTCAGTAATTCGTATCCTTTTCCTTTATAATAAAGATTTTTTATCGATGGATGAAGATTGTAATGAAACAACTGACTCAAAACAATTGCCATCGACGGACTGATATTTCCTTCGTTATAATATTTCTTATCCTTATTGTCAGGACTTAAAAAAGTAATATAGTTGGCTTCGGCAGAAAATAATGCGTGAAATTTCTTGATTGAAACAATTACTGAAATCGCCCACGAGTTAGGAGCCAGCTCTAAATTTAGCGGCAATTCTTTCTGTGGATTGTATAAAAGCAACGATTTTTCTTCTTTCAACTCTAAAGCATAATTGCCTTGATTGAATAAAAATTTTGCGTTTCCTTTTATCCCGAAGTGAAACTGTATCAGACCAGTACCTATTATTTCGTGCTGTGCATAGAAAGATTCTGAACCATCATTTTGAAAACGAATCAGCGTAAAGTCGTCTTCAATTTTTATAACTTCTTGAGAACTCATAGCGATATTTTTTTGAAACGAAAATCAAAACAAACTCAAAATGTTATTTAGAACGACTCTAAACTAATCACTTCAAATGAGTTGATTTTGCTACAAAAGTAGTCCTTTTTACTCAAAAACACCTATTTAGGTTCAAAAAAACATACAGCGACATAAAAAGTACTTTTAGCGTTATTTTTATCGATGGTATAGTAATAATTTTGTTGCACTTTTATGAAAGTGAATTTATGGAAAACAATAACGTACCGAAACACCTTTATTTTTACTCAGTTGGTCTGAGTTATAAAAAAGCTGATGCTGAGGTCAGAGGTCAATTTAGTTTGGATGCAGTTGCGAAAACTCGCCTGCTGGAACAAGCTAAAAACGAGGGAATCGAAAGTTTAATAGTTACTTCAACTTGCAACAGAACCGAAATCTACGGTTTTGCTGAACATCCATTTCAATTAATAAAACTTATTTGCGATAATAGTAACGGATCTGTAGATGCTTTTCAAAAAGTAGGTTTCGTTTACAAAAATCAAGAAGCAATCAATCACTTATTTCGTGTAGGAACTGGTTTAGATAGTCAGATTTTAGGCGATTTTGAAATTATATCTCAAATAAAAACCAGTTTTACGCATTCAAAATCAATGGGATTAGCCAATGCTTTTACAGAAAGACTGGTAAATGCGGTAATTCAGGCGAGCAAGAGAATTAAAACAGAAACAGAAATAAGTTCTGGTGCTACTTCAGTTTCTTTTGCTTCGGTTCAATATATTCTGAAAAACGTTGAAGATATCAGCAACAAAAATATTTTACTTTTTGGAACTGGAAAAATCGGAAGAAATACCTGCGAGAATTTAGTAAAACATACTAAAAACGAGCACATCACTTTGATCAACAGAACTAAAGATAAAGCAGAGAAATTAGCAGGAAAATTAAATCTGATTGTTAAAGATTACTCTGAATTACATTTAGAACTTCAAAAAGCCGATGTCGTAGTTGTTGCAACTGGCGCGCAAAACCCAACGGTTGACAAAGCAATCTTAAATCTTAAAAAACCTTTGTTGATTCTGGATTTATCTATTCCGAAAAACGTTCATGAAAATGTTGAGGAATTAGAAGGTGTAACTTTAATTCACATGGATTATTTGTCTCAATTGACAGATGAAACACTGGAAAACAGAAAATTACACATTCCGGCTGCTGAAGCGATCATCGAAGAAATCAAAGAAGAATTTGTTACTTGGATGAAAGGCAGAAAATTTGCTCCAACAATTAATGCTTTAAAAGAGAAATTAAACGCTATTAAAGCTTCTGAATTGGATTTTCAAAGCAAAAAAATCGCTGATTTTAATGAAGAGCAAGCTGAAATCATCAGTAACAGAATCATCCAGAAAATCACTACTCATTTTGCAAATCATTTAAAAGACGACGATACCATGGTTGATGAAAGCATCGAATGGATCGAAAAAGTCTTCAAAATAAAAGCATCTTAATTTTAGTTTTACCATTAAGATATTAAGAAAGTTAAGTTTCTAAACCTTAATTCACTTAATATCTTAATGGTAAAATTTTAATACAAAAACATGGCAGAAAAAACAATCAGAATAGGAACGCGCGATAGCGAATTAGCACTTTGGCAAGCACACACTGTAGAAAAAAAACTAAACGATTTAGGTTATAAAACCTCAATTGTTGCGGTAAAATCTCAGGGTGACATTATTCTTGATAAGCCACTTTATGAATTAGGAATCACTGGAATTTTCACTAAAACCTTAGACATTGCTATGATTAATGGTGACGTTGATATTGCAGTGCATTCGATGAAAGATGTTCCGACAGCTTTACCAAAAGGTATCGTTCAAGGTGCCGTTTTGCCAAGAGCCAATGTTTTGGATATTTTAGTTCATAAAGGAAATCCTGATTTTACAAATCCGAGCACCATTGCAACCGGAAGTTTACGTCGTCAGGCGCAATGGTTCAATAAATACCCAAACCATACGGTTGTTGATTTACGTGGAAACGTGAATACGCGTATGCAAAAACTTCAGGATAATGAATGGGACGGAGCTGTTTTTGCCGCTGCAGGTTTGGAGCGCATCAACTTAAAACCTGAAAATTACATCAATTTAGATTGGATGATTCCAGCTCCGGCTCAAGGTGCAATGCTTGTGGTGGCAATGGAAAACGACAATTATACTTTGGATGCTCTTTCGCAGTTAAATGATATCGAGACTGAAATTTGCACATACATAGAACGTCAGTTTTTGAGAACGCTTGAAGGTGGATGTACTGCCCCAATTGGAGCTTTAGTAACGTATAACGAGGACGAAGATACTTTGCATTTTCAAGGTGTTTTACTTTCTATTGACGGAAAACAAAAACTAGAAATCAACAAAACGGTTGATATTTCTGAATGGAAAAAATTAGGCTTTAATTCTGCTCAGGAGATTTTGAATAATGGAGGAACGGAATTAATGCAGAAAATCAAAGAATCTCTAAAGAAATAATGGCAAATCCAGTTCAGATATTATCTACTAAAATATTATCTCCTCTTCATAAACAGGAACTAATGAAATATGGCGTTGAGTTGATCGAAGCCGATTTCATTAAAACCGAAAACAAGCCTTTCGAATTAAAAGATCTTAATGAAAGTTTAATTTTTACAAGTCAAAATGCCGTTCACAGTGTTTTAGCTCATCCTAATTCTGAAGAATTAAAGAAAAAAAACGTGTATTGCGTTGGACTTAAAACCAAAACGCTTTTAAGCGATAATGGCTTTAATGTCGTGGCTTACACAGGTTATGCTGCAGATTTAGCTGAAATTATCACTTTGATTTACGGAAATGAAAGTTATACTTTTTTCAGTGGAAATCTAAGAAGAGACACTTTACCAGACGCTTTAAAAGAAAACGGAATTAAATTCAATGAAATTCAGGTTTACGAAACCACATTACAACCGCAGAAAATAAAAGCAAATCCAGAAGCGATTTTGTTTTTTAGTCCGTCTGGAGTTAAAAGTTATTTGAAACACAATGCTATAAATAAACAAATCTGCTTTTGCATTGGCGATACGACCGCAGAAGCTTTAAATAAAATCACAAAAAACATTATCGTCGCTGATCAACCAACAATTGAAGATGTGATTGAAGATGTAATTCACGAATACAAATAAAAACCTTTGCAACTTTGTCACTTTGCGACTTTTGCACCTAAAATAAAAAACAATGTTAAAAAACGACCTATTTTTAAGAGCATTAAAAGGAGAAACTGTACAACGTCCGCCAGTATGGATGATGCGTCAGGCAGGAAGATATTTACCAGAATTTAGAGAACTTCGTGATAAATATGATTTCTTTACGCGTTGCGAAACTCCAGAATTAGCGGCTGAAATCACTGTACAGCCAATTCGCAGAATTGCTCCAGATGCTGCTATTTTATTTTCGGATATTTTGGTAGTGCCACGCGCAATGGGAATTCATGTTGAATTGAAAGACAATTTAGGTCCGATTATTCCAGATCCAATTCGTACAATGGAACAAGTGAATCAAGTTTTTGTTCCAGATGTAAACGAAACTTTAGGTTACGTTTTTGATGCTGTGAAATTGACTAAAGAAATGCTGAACGACGAAGTGCCGTTAATTGGTTTCGCTGGTTCACCTTGGACAATTTTCTGTTACGCTGTTGAGGGAAAAGGTTCTAAAAGTTTTGATACTGCAAAAGGTTTCTGTTTTTCAAACCCGGTTGCAGCGCACACTTTATTGCAAAAAATTACCGATACCACTATTTTATATTTAAAAGAAAAAGTAAAATCAGGAGTAAATGCGGTTCAGATTTTTGATTCTTGGGGCGGAATGCTTTCTCCTGTTGATTATCAGGAATTTTCATGGAAATACATCAACCAGATTGTTGACGCTTTAGCTGATATTACGCCTGTTATTGTTTTCGGAAAAGGATGCTGGTTCGCACTTGGTGAAATGGGTAAAAGTAAAGCTTCAGCTCTTGGAGTTGACTGGACTTGCACGGCAAGAAATGCTCGTTATTTGTCTGGTGGAAATATTACGTTGCAAGGAAACTTTGATCCGTCAAGATTACTTTCTCCAATTCCAACTATCAAGAAAATGGTTCACGAAATGATCGACGAATTCGGAAAAGATAAATATATCGTAAATTTAGGTCACGGAATTTTACCAAATATCCCTGTAGATCACGCAAAAGCGTTTATTGACGCTGTGAAGGAATACGGGCAATAATAGTTGATGGTTGATGGTTTTTGGTTGATAGTTAAGCTCCCAGAAACCATCAACCAAAAACCATCAACTACCAACTTAAAAAAACATGCTCAATAAAGGATTAAGAGACGAAGAAAAAATAAGAATTGATAACGTTCTCAAAACGTTACGAAATCTCATTTATGTACCTTATCCTTTGAATGTTTTACAAAAAACAGAAATTGAAAATCAACTGAAGGAATTCGGATTAAACATTGAAAGTTTAATTGATTTTTCCAATGAAGATTTAATCACATTGTTAATGCGTCTTCATTTTGATTGGGAACATTTGGAACAATTCGGAGATATTTTGATCGAATTCTCGAAAGAAGAAAATTATAATTTCGCCGATAAAGCTTTAGCTATTTATCAATATATTCAGCAAGAAAGCAAAGTTTTTTCTTTTGGAATCAATGCTAAAATTGCTTCTCTAAAAAACAATTAGAAATGAGTTTTACAGATTGGAAAACTGACCGAATCGAAAATATTCTTCCTAAAGAGTTTTATAAACTAATTGATAAGAATAAAAATCATATTGAAAAGACTTTCCCTGTAACGCTAGCTAATTCCGACTCACCAGAAAAAGCTGAAAATTTTATCTCCGTTAATAAAGACAAGGAAAGAAATAGTGAAGGATATTATTTCTTCGCCCGAGATATAAAAACAAATAATCTAATTGGTTATTTATGTGTAAAAACGATCGATTATCGCATTTCTAAATGTGAATTAGGTTATTTTATTGACGAAGATTTTCAAGGAAAAGGAATTACATCCAAAATGGTTTCTGATGCGCTTGACTTTTGTTTCAATAAATTAAAAATGAACAAAGTTTTTATCTGCACTTCAGAAATCAATCTCGCAAGTCAGCGAATTGCATTAAAACACAATTTTAAACAAGAAGGAATTTTAAGAGACGAATTTAGAAACGGCGACGGCACTTTGCAGAACACGGTTTATTTCGGACTACTTAAATCAGAATATATTAAATCATGAAAGACAAATTTTACGCCTACATACAACAATTACAGGACCAAATCTGCGCTGGATTAGAAGCTATTGACGGAACTGCAAAATTCCGCGAAGATTTATGGAAACGCCTAGAAGGCGGTGGTGGAAGAACACGTGTTATTGAAAACGGTGCGGTTTTCGAAAAGGGTGGTGTAAACATTTCAGCCGTTCACGGAAAACTTCCTGAAACGATGCAAAAAATGTTCAACGTTGGCGAAGCCGATTTCTTCGCTTGCGGATTAAGTTTGGTAATTCACCCAAAAAGCCCAATGGTTCCTACTGTGCACGCCAATTGGCGATATTTTGAAATGTATGATGAAAACAGAAATGTTATCGAACAATGGTTTGGCGGCGGACAGGATTTAACGCCTTATTATTTGTTTGAAGAAGATGCGAAACACTTTCATCAAACTTGTAAAACAGCGTGTGACAAACACAATCCAGAGTTTTACCTGAAATATAAAAAACAATGCGATTCCTATTTCTGGAACGCGCATAGAAATGAAGCCCGCGGAATTGGTGGTTTGTTCTTTGATTATTGCAAAGCAAATGAATCAATGTCAATGGAAAATTGGTATAACTTTGTAACTGAGGTTGGTAATAGTTTCCTTGAAGCGTATGTTCCGATTGTAGAAAGAAGAAAAAATTTAGCATATACTCCGGAAAACAGAAACTGGCAGGAAATCCGTCGTGGCCGTTATGTGGAGTTTAATCTAGTTCACGACAAAGGAACTTTATTCGGTTTAAAAACAAACGGAAGAATTGAAAGTATTTTAATGAGTTTGCCTCCGCATGTGCAATGGGTTTATGATCATCATGCCGAAGCAGGAAGCGAAGAAGAGAAATTAATTTTAACACTATCTAACCCAATTGATTGGATATAAATAGATTATATTTACAATAAAATTTACTAATTATGAGTACGAAAATAGAAATATTTGAGACAATTGTTCATCGACTAAAAGATTGGTATATGGAAGAAAATAAAATCACTTCTATAGAAAAATTCAATCAGAGTAATGACTTTAGTATCTTAAAATTAATCAAATTACATTTTTTCGTGACAGCAATCAATAGTAATACAGATCCAATTTTACTAGATAAATTTGAGTTTTTTGCTATGCCATATGGACCAGTTGAAACTGATATTTATCGTAAAATAAAAGATAACTCCAGTTTTTCTAACTTTTCAATTAACAATTTTAAGACAACATTCATAGACAATACTCCATCAACAAATATTGATGGAGCAGTTAACAATTCAATTGATGAAGCTATAATTACAATAAAAAAAATCGACTCATGCTTTGTAAATGCAGATGCAGGTTCTTTAGTTGAACTAACTCATAAATGGGATTCTTGGAAATTTGTTTATGCTGAAGCGGTAAGAAGTGGTATTTATTCTAAAAAAATTGAAAAAGATTTAATTGTCAGAGATAATAAAATTCTAAACCTACAATTAGTCTGTTAAATGAGGTGGTTAGAGCAGTTACAGAACTTTCTAGATATCGAATTTCAAAATCCAAATTGGGCAGACGAATTAAACCCAAATTTAGATTTGGTTGAATTCACAACAAATCTTGTTGAAAAAGAAAAAGATGTTTTAATAAAAGTATTTGAATTTTTAAATCTTTCAGTCTTAGAAAGCGAATATGTTTTTAATAAAACTGTTTTTGATGAAAAGTTAAAAGAGATCCATAGCAAAGTTGGTGTTTTACAAGGAAGTTTAATGACAACAGACAATGATGATTTTCTTTTTTCAAAAGCTTTAAGTGATCAACAATTCTTATTTTCATTCAAAAAAGCTCTAGAAGTTTACAAAAGAATTTCGGACAATGTTAATAAACAAATTAGCAATCTTCATAAAACAATAGTTCTAGATATTTCAGATACTTTTGATGGTACCAACAAATATTTCACATCTAAAGATGATGTATTGACTGAAAGTTTGTTCGATTTATTTTATATTAATATTTCTCTTTCCAGAGCAAGTTTCTTTTTAGAAAATTATAATTCTGAGTTTAAGGACCTTCTTGAAACAAAAGATGTACTTAAAAAACTAAAAACCAAAATAAACTATCCTGAAACATGTTATAATCAAATTATTGATATTTTAATTGAATCTGCTACTTTTTTTCAAAGAAAAATAATAATTCGTATTACACAAGATGAAACCCGATACAATGATGGTTATATATATAATTTAAATGAGTATAGTTTTTCATTAGATCAACATCCTTTAATGTTTGATTACTTTAAAAAATGGGATAATTATTCGCAGAACCATTTTTTAAGTGAGGATAATAAAGAAAAAGAAACTATAATAAAGAGATTAGCTGAAGAAATATTAACAGAAACAAGAGACTCTTCTACTTTTACTTTTTTTCAGACTCATTGTCTAATAAAATATTATAAAGACCTTAAAAAAGATCTAACTGATCTAGAAAAGCTTATTACAATATTTGAAAACTATGAACCAAAATCTGATTTTGATAGATTAGCCTTAAATGTTTCAAAGAATTATTTAATGAATAATATTCTTTCATTAAAAATCAACAATATTAATTTTTCTGATATAGACAATTTAATTTCAGAATATAGAAAACTTCAGGAAAGTTCACTTGTAAATAATTTCTTTCCCTATTTTAAAATTTGCTCATTTTTAAAAAAATACATTGAAACAAATATTTCAATTGAAGAATTGAAAATTGAAAATCTTACAAATGTCGAAATTGCTCTTGAAAAACTTAAAATATGCTTTAAGCTTTACAAAAAAAATGTTCAATGGTCAGAGAATCATTTATATTATGCGTATCAACTTCCATGCGAGGAAGCTAAAATTAATATTAACCTAAAAAAAGGAGAAGAAGATATCACCTTAAGTTATTTTACCTCTTTGGGGTTTTCACTTTCGATAGATTATACAAAATATAAAGATTCTCTAAAAGAAATTGAATCTTTTATTTTGAATTTTGACAATCAAATTAAAAGCTTAAAAAACATTTATTCTTCTACAAATAAACTAATTGAAAAACAAACAGAAATTCAAGCTCAATTAAAAGAACAAGAAAAGAAAAACTTAGAATTACTAGGAATATTTTCAGCAATTATAGCTTTACTCTTTCAAGGAGTTAATACCGCTGGCAGTACAGAAAGTATTCAATATAAATTAATAACATTCATTTGCATGTTTGTAGTTCTTTTTTCTTTTTTATTTATGATAAGGATCTTTTTTAATAAAGAAGAAAAAATTGAGAGAATGAGTAAATGGTTTGAAATGTCTGTATTTATTTTAATGTTTGTCGTTCTAATTTTACTCTATTCTACTAAATAGTATTGTTGTTGTTTTTATTTTTAATAAGTGGATTTAAAATTAATTTATATAGCGTTTTTTGCAAGTGTTTTTGGGTGTTTTGCCCAAAATGATACGCTACAAAATCCGTATTTTAAATCATACAATGATAAAATTACTGGGAGCATTTATTATTTAGATACTTCAAATAGTTTTCAAATTGCTTCAGATAAAGAAGAACCTAAAATCTTTCTCGATCTTATTCCGAATAGAAGAGAGCAAATTGGTTTTAATTTGAATTATAAAATCATTGACGTAACAATTGGTTTTGCTCCGAAATTTCTTGGAGGAAATACTGGCGATTCACATTCCAAAAACTTTAATTTCAATACTCGTTTTTATTATAAAAAATGGATGCAGTCGCTCACTTTCATCAATCAAAAAGGATTTTATGTCAGTGAAAGCGGTATAAATGCCCAACTGCCAAATATGCGTACAACAAAAATTGGTGGCTCGACATCGTATATTTTTAATGATAAATTCTCATACAAAACATTGGTAAACCAAAACGAATGGCAAACTAAAAGTTCTGGCAGTTTCATCCCTACTTTTTCTTTCTATTATACTAATATAGACTTAAATACACCCGATTCATCTCCTGGAGATATTTACGTATTTACTTTAACTCCTTCATATTTTTATAATTTTGTAATAAGTGATCGCGTTTTAATTGGAGCTGGACTTGGTTTGGGCGCCGGGATTAACGATGTTGACGGAGACACCTCAGCATTATATCAAGCCGATTTCAATTTAAAATTGGCTTATAATCAAGATCGTTTCTTTGCTTTTGCCAGTCTCAATGCGGTAAGCTTTGATCAGGATGAAAAAGTAGATCCGCGATTGAATGACAATATTGTCACTTTAAAAATTTCTGCAGGATATCGATTTGATCCTCCAAAAAAGATAAAAGAAGTATATGACAAAGCAAATGAGAAAATAGGTCTTTAAAAAGCCTTCAAAATAGCAAAAACAAGCACAAGCAGGGATTTCTAATAATTAAAAATCATTATTATGGAAAAGACAAATGTAAAAACGGCACAACTAAATCGTATGCATTCCGGAAAAGGCTTTATCGCCGCGCTTGATCAAAGTGGCGGAAGTACCCCAAAAGCATTATCGCAATATGGCGTTGAAGAAAGCAATTATGCAAATGAAGAAGAAATGTACACACTTGTACATGAAATGAGAACCCGAATTATTAAAAGTCCAGCATTTGACAGTCAATATATTCTTGGGGCAATTCTTTTTGAAAATACAATGGACCGCAAAATCGACGGACAATGGACGGCCGATTATTTGTGGGAAAAGAAAAATATCGTTCCGTTTTTAAAAGTTGACAAAGGACTTGCTGAACTTTCAAACGGTGTTCAATTGATGAAACCGATTTCAAATTTAGATGATTTGCTCGACCGTGCCGTGGCGCGAAATATCTTTGGAACAAAAATGCGTTCGGTGATTAAAGAAGCAAATGCGAAAGGAATTCAGGAAGTTGTTGAACAACAATTTGCAGTTGGTTTGCAAATCTTCAAAAAAGGACTAATTCCGATTATTGAACCAGAAGTTGACATTTATAGTTCAGATAAAGAAAAATCAGAAGAAATTCTGAAAAATGAAATTATAAAACAGCTAAATACGCTTGCCAAAGATGTAAAAGTAATGTTGAAATTATCAATTCCAACGGTCACTGATTTTTATAAAGAACTAATGAGTGACTCTCATGTTGTGCGTGTCGTAGCATTATCCGGTGGTTATTCACGAGAAGAAGCCAATCAAAAACTTTCACAAAACCACGGACTAATCGCGAGTTTCTCAAGAGCATTATCTGAAGGACTTTCAGCCGGACAATCTGACGATGATTTCAATAATGAGCTAAACAACACAATCAAAGAAATTTACAACGCTTCAATTAAATAATTAGTCGAAAGTTTAAAGTCGTAAAGTCAAAAGTATTTCAAATAATAAAAATTAAAGTAAGATTGCAAAAAATCTAAAATCTGCAGTCTAAAATCTAAAATTCAAATAAAATGTTCCCATTACAAAGAAACCGTCGTTTAAGAACCAATGAATCTATTCGTTCTTTAGTTCGTGAAACAAGCTTAAGTCCGCAAGATTTTATGCTTCCAATGTTTGTTGCCGAAGGAAAAGATGTAAAATCTGCCATTCCTTCAATGCCTGGAATTTATCGCCATTCGCTAGATAACACAATCAAAGAAGTAAAAGAAGCTTGGAATTTAGGAATCAAAGCGGTGAATATTTACGTAAAAGTAAGCGACAATCTAAAAGACAATAAAGGAACAGAAGCCTGGAACAAAGACGGTTTGATGCAACAAACAATCCGCGCGATTAAAGATGCTGTACCGGAAATGATTGTAATGCCGGATGTTGCTTTAGATCCGTATTCAATCTACGGTCACGACGGAATCATCGAAAATGGTCAATTAATCAACGACGCCACTGTTGACGCGCTAACCCGAATGAGTTTAAGCCACGCTGAAGCTGGTGCCGATTTTGTTGCGCCAAGCGACATGATGGACGGAAGGGTTTTGGCGATCAGAAAAGCGTTAGAGGAAAATGGTCACCATAACGTGGGGATAATGAGTTACAGTGCCAAATATGCTTCGGCATTTTACGGACCGTTTCGTGATGCGTTGGATTCTGCTCCGGTAGATTCTCAAAATATCCCAAAAGATAAAAAGACCTATCAAATGGATTATGCGAACAGAATTGAAGGAATTCGTGAAGCATTATTAGACGTTGAAGAAGGTGCAGATATCGTAATGGTAAAACCAGGAATGGCTTATTTAGACATTGTTCGTGAGGTAAAAAATGCCGTTCACGTGCCCGTTGCGGTTTATCAAGTATCTGGTGAGTACGCAATGGTAAAGGCCGCAGCAGAAAAAGGGTGGTTGGATCATGACAAAATTATGATAGAGCAACTTTATTGCATTAAGCGTGCAGGAGCCAATATTATCTCAACTTATTTTGCAAAAGAAGCAGCTGTAATTTTAAATAAATAATAATGAAAAAAATAATATTCTTAATTGCCGTTTTAGCTTTTGCTTCATGTAAAAAAGAAAGTCAGGAATCATTTGGAAAATCAACAGAAAGCACCGAATCAGTTTCTGAAGGAGAATCGGCGAGAGCCAAAACACCAGAAGATTTAGGAAAAGAAATTTTTGAAGGAAGAGGCAATTGCACTTCTTGCCATCAGGTGGGGGAAAAAGTGATTGGACCAAGTATTCAGGAGATTGCTAAAACTTACAAAGACAAAAAAGGTGACATTCCGACTTTCTTAAAAGGAAATGCAGAACCAATTGTTGACCCGAATCAGTTTGCAGTTATGCAGACTAACTTTGCGATAACAAAAGCAATGTCTGACGAAGAATTGAAAGCAATTGAAGCTTATATTTACAGCCATTTGAAATAATCTTCTTAAATCCCAGAGGGAATTTATAGAACCTAATAATTGTTAGAAACAAACCCCGTCCGAGTGAAATATCACTCCGCTGGAGCTTAATTTCATCATGTTTTTTTCAGCTATAAATATTATACTCCGCTGGAGCTTTAAATTTATAAAACAAAAAAGAGGCTGTCTCAAAAATTGAGACAGCCTCTTTTTATATTATAAAATAAAAGAATTACCAGATTTTAACTCTCTTTTCTGGTTCAACATACATTGCATCACCTTTTTTGATTCCAAAAGCTTGGTAGAAAGAATCTAAGTTTTGGATTGGCACAACTGCTCTGTACATTCCTGGAGAGTGTGGATCCGTTTTAACTTGGCTTTTAATAGCCTCATCTCTAGCTTTTGTTCTCCAAACTGTTGCCCAAGAAATAAAGAAACGTTGCTCTGGAGTAAATCCGTCAATTAAGCCAGGATTTCCATGAGATTTCAAGTATAATTGCAAACCGTCATAAGCAGCATTTGTTCCACCTAAGTCACCGATATTTTCACCTAAAGTAAATTTACCATCAACGTGAATTCCTGGCAATGGCTCTAAAGCACTATATTGAGCAGCAAGTTCTCCACCAAGAGCAGTAAATTGTTTTAAATCTTCAGGAGTCCACCAGTCAACTAGGTTTCCGTCAGCATTGTAACGAGCACCAGAATCATCAAATCCGTGAGAAATCTCGTGACCGATAACTGCTCCAATTCCACCGTAATTTACAGCAGCATCAGCTTGGTAATTATAAAATGGAGGCTGTAAAATTGCAGCTGGGAAAACAATCTCGTTGTAAGATGGGTTGAAATAAGCATTAACAGTTTGTGGAGACATTCCCCATCTTGTTTTATCTACAGGCTTTGAAAGATCAGCAAGATTGTCAGCATAAGCCCATTTTGAAATACTTTTCATATTATCAAAATATGTTCCGCCTTCCTTAACGTCTTTAAGCTCTAATTTTGAATAATCTTTCCATTTGTCCGGATATCCAATTTTAATCGTTAGTTTTTTTAATTTTTCAATAGCCTTAACTTTAGTTTCAGCAGACATCCAAGGCAACGCATTGATTCTGTTCTCATAAGCAAGCATAACATTAGCAATCATGTCTTTTGCTTTTTCTTTTGCTTCAGCAGGAAATAATTTTTCTACATACAATTTTCCTAAAGCTTCTCCAGTTGCTCCGTTGATTACTTGCAAAGCAACTTCTTCACGCGGACGTTGTTTTAAAGCTCCAGTTAATGTCTTTCCGTAAAAATCAAAGTTTGCGTTTTCAATTTCTGTAGTCAAAGTTGAAGCTGCTCTGTTTAATAATGACCATTTTAAGTACTCTTTCCAAGCTTCTACTTTCTTTTCCGTAAAAGTTTTTTCTAGAGCGATCATGTAACGAGGCTGTGCCACATTTACTGTATCTAATTTAGCCATTCCAATTCCTGCGAAATATTTCTCCCATTGAATAGAAGGCGTATTCTTTTTCAAATCAGCAACAGCAGTTGGGTTGTATTGTTTTCTTCTGTCTCTTCTTTCAACACGGTCTAATCTTGGCGCAGACATTTCAACTTCTAGAGCCAAAATTTGTTTTGCACTTTCTTTTGCTTTAGCAGGAGACTCTCCGATGAATTGCATCATACGAGCAACATGTAATTCATATTTTTCACGTTTTTCTTTAGAATCTTTATCATCTGCATTATAGTAATCTTTATCAGATAGTCCTAAAGTACCTGGACTTAAACTCACAGTGTTTTTGTTACTGTTTTTAGCATCAGCACCAACATAAACTCCAAAGAAACCTGATCCGCCAGAAAGTTGCATTTCAGTGATATAATTTTGAAGATCGGCAACATTTTTAATGGCATCGATTTTCTTCAAATAAGGTTGAAGCTGCGTAACGCCTCTTTTGTTTCTTCCAACAGTATCTAAGATAGTGTTGAACAAAGCAATTGCTTTACCTTGATCCGTATTTGATTTATACTTCGGGTTTTTCGAAGCTTCTTTCAAAATAGCAAGAGAATTCTCGTCAGTTTTTTGACGCAATTCGTTAAAACTTCCCCATGAAGTTCTATCACTAGGAATTTCAGTTTTGTCTAGCCAAGCTCCGTTTACATAACGAAAAAAGTCCTGACCTGGACTTACTTTTGTATCCATATTGGCAATATTGATACCTGGTTCTTTTGGTTTTGCACTTTGAGCTTGAACTGCAGTTAATGAAAACATTGCAGAAACTACACAAAACATTGGTTTAGTAAGCTTTTTAATCATTATAATTTATTGTTTTAGTATATATACAAACATATTGTTATTATTTTGAATGTTATGTTAAAATTCATCAATAATTAACAGTTTCTTTTCGAAGATATCCTTTTGAACGCCTTCAGTTAAACATTTGTCTAGACAACTATCTTTTTGTTACAAAAAAATTCGATAAATAATTCTAACCTGAAAAACAGATTATAATTTACCGTTTTCATTCTGTTAAAAAGCCGTTATAATTAAGACTTTAAAAAGCTGTTTTTGTATTTTTGCGCCAAATTATTTTTATGAAATCGCTTCTTTATAAATACCGCAAATTCTTTATTGTTTTAATTCTATTTTCGGTTGTCACCATATCGTTATTTTATTCGGCTTTAAAACCTCAAAAAACGCTTCCAATTTACAATCCTGCTGATGTCAATCCAGAACTTGTTGACAGTACGATTCAATACAAAAGCAAATACCACACCATTGCCGATTTTGCGTTTGTAAACCAAAATGGAGACACGATTACGCAAAAAAACTATGAAGGAAAAATTTATGTTGCCGATTTCTTCTTCACAACTTGCGGGTCTATTTGTCCAAAAATGACAACTAATCTGGAAGATGTTCAAAAAGCAGTTTTGAATAATCCGAAAGTAATGTTGCTTTCGCACACCGTTTTTCCTGAAGTTGACAGTATTCCAGTTTTAAAAGCCTATGCCATTAAGCATCATGTTGTGGACAGCAAATGGAATTTGGTAACCGGCGACAAAAAAGAAATTTACACGATGGCAAGAAAATCGTATCTAGCTGTAAAATTAGGCCGTCCAGATCAGCTTTATGATATGGTTCATACCGAGAATTTTGTTTTGGTCGATCAAAAACGACGTGTCCGTGGTTTTTATGACGGAACAAATAAAGAAGAAATCAAACGTCTTTTGGAGGACATCGATTTCTTGTCAAAAGAGTAAAATCCTTTATTTTTAGAAAGATTTAGCATATTCAAGAGTGTTAAATGCCTTGAAATAAAGAATAATTGCCTACTTTTGCAATCTAAATTCAATCTAAATAAGCTTGCAAAATACAATTCACACTCTGAAAAAAGGCGAAAAAGCCATTATCAAAGATTTTGATATCGATCTTGTTCCTCTAAAATTATTAGAAATGGGTTGTTTGCCGGGCAGCTTGGTCGAATTAATTCAAATTGCTCCTTTTGGAGATCCTCTGTATCTTGACATTAACGGTTCGCATGTCGCGATTCGCATTGAAACTGCTCGTGAAATTGAAGTTGAACTTATCCAAAACAATTTGTAATGAGTGTTCAAAACATTAATGTTGCCCTTATTGGGAATCCAAATACCGGAAAAACTTCCGTTTTCAATCAGCTTACAGGTTTAAATCAACAGGTTGGAAATTATCCGGGAATTACGGTGGAGAAAAAAATGGGGTTTTGCAAACTTCCCCATAACATTAAAGCCAATATTCTAGATTTGCCAGGAACGTATAGTTTGAATGCAAGTTCAATGGACGAAAGTGTTGTAATCGAACTTTTGCTCAACAAAAACGACAAATTATATCCAGATGTCGCAGTTGTAGTAACCGATGTTGAAAATCTGAAAAGAAATTTACTGATTTACACGCAAATAAAAGATCTTCAAATTCCGACGATTTTAGTCATTAACATGTCGGATCGCATGGAGCGAAAAGGAATCTCGCTCGACATTCCGCTTTTGGAAGAAAAACTAAAAACTAAAATTGCTTTAGTCAGTTCAAGAAAAGGATTAGGAATTGAAGAATTAAAGGAATTAATTGTTTCTTATAAAACAATTCCGAACGAACCTTGTTTAAATGCTTCAGTAATTGACGAAGAATACTTTAAGAAGCTGCAACACGCTTTTCCGAATCAATTATTGTATAAATTATGGCTTGTGATCACGCAAGACGTGAATTTTTTGAATTTGGATCGAAATGAAATCAGAAGCACTTTCACAAAATCACATTCCGAATTAAAACGCTTGCAACAAAAGGAAACGATTAAACGTTACCAATTTATAAATGATGTTTTAAAAGAAGGCTTAAAAGTCGACGCCTCAATGGCGAATGACATCCGTGCAAAACTAGATCGCGTCTTGACGCATAAAGTTTGGGGTTATGCAATTTTCTTTGCCATATTATTTTTGATATTCCAATCTATTTTCAGCTGGTCAACCATTCCGATGGATTTTATCGATAGCACATTTGCTTCGCTAAGCGCCTGGACTGCACAAGAATTGCCAAGCGGCATTTTGACCGATTTGCTTTCGCAGGGAATTATTCCGGGAATTGGTGGCGTTATTATATTTATTCCGCAAATTGCCTTTTTATTTCTCTTTATTTCCATTTTGGAAGAAAGCGGTTATATGAGCCGAGTTGTTTTTTTAATGGATAAAATCATGCGCAAGTTTGGCCTTTCAGGAAAAAGCGTTGTGCCTTTAATTTCGGGAACGGCTTGTGCTATTCCGGCAATTATGGCAACTCGAAATATTGAAAACTGGAAAGAACGCCTTATTACGATCTTGGTAACGCCACTAACGACTTGTTCGGCAAGATTACCCGTTTATGCAATCATTATTTCGCTGGTTATTCCAAGTACACGTGTTTTTGGAGTATTGAATCTTCAAGGATTAACATTGATGTGTCTGTATGTTCTAGGATTTGGAACTGCAATTTTATCAGCTTATATTTTAAACAAAGTTTTAAAATTAGAGTCAAAAACGTATTTCGTGGTTGAAATGCCAAGTTATAAAATGCCACTTTTGAAAAATGTTGGAATCAATGTTGTCGAAAAAACGAAAGCTTTTGTTGTTGGAGCCGGAAAAATCATTTTAGCAATATCTGTTATTTTATGGTTTTTAGCTTCTTACGGCCCAGGAAAAAATTTCAACGAAGCCGAAACAATCGTTAAAGAAAGATTTGCCGACAAAACATTGACAGAAATTCAGTTTGAAAATGAAGTTGCTTCTCAAAAACTTGAAAATTCCTATATCGGATTAATGGGAAGAGCGATCGAACCAGCAATTGAACCTTTAGGATACGATTGGAAAATCGGAATTGCCTTAATCAGTTCGTTTGCCGCGCGCGAAGTTTTTGTTGGAACACTTGCAACCATTTATAGCGTTGGCGATACAGATAATGAATCGACTATAAAAAGCAAAATGCAGGCCGAAATTCGGCCAGAAACCGGACAAAAAGTATTCAACTTTGCAACTGGAATTTCATTATTGCTCTTTTACGCTTTTGCAATGCAATGCGCCAGTACATTAGCAATCACCAAAAAAGAAACCAATTCTTGGAAATGGCCAGCAATGCAACTTGTTTTTATGAGTTCGCTTGCTTATTTATCAGCATTAATTGCTTATCAATTCTTAAAATAAAAATCATGGTTCAGGAAATTATCGCTTTTGCCATATTAGGATTTGCCATTGGGTTTTTAATCAAAAAATTCTTTTGGAAATCAAAAAAGAAAAAAGACTGTGGTGACGGAAACTGCGGTTGCAGTTGATTTCGAAAAAAAACCATTAAAATAAAGACAAAGCTTCACAGAGATTTTTCAATTTCTTAGTGAAGCTTTGTCTTTTTTGCCTTTAAACAAAACGTCCTTTTTTGATATTTAAAAAACTTTTAGTAGCCTAATATCAAGTTCAAAAGATGTTATTTTGCACAAACTCAAAATCCATAAAATGATGACTGAAGAAGATAAATTCGAAATCGTAAGAGACAATAGAGTTGCCCGATTGTTATGGTTCTCTCTTGGTTTTTTATGCGCTTTTTTAATTACATACTTTGTAATGAAAAACAATCATTAGTTTTTTTCTGTGCAGTTTTAATTACATTTATGTTTTTAAAATATGCCAAATGAAATCAAAAGTTCCTTTTCTGTTTTTGCTATTTCTTATTTTTATTCAAAGCGGAATCAGCCAAACTAAAACTGATGTAAAGCAAGAATCAAATAGCACTTTCATTACTTCAGATGGAGTTTCGTTATTTTTGAAAGTTTCAGGAAAAGGCGAAGTCTGCATTTTTGTACACGGCGGTCCTGGCGCTTGGAGCAAATCATTTGAAGAATTTGGCGGAAATGTTCTAGAAGATCAGCTAAAAATGTGTTATTACGATCAAAGGGGATGCGGTCGATCTGGATCTTCGGTTGACAACAATTACAGCATGGACAGAATGATTGATGATATCGAAGAAATTCGTGTGCATCTTAAAACCTCGAAAATATTTGTAATTGGACATTCGTTTGGAGGAATTCTAGCCACAAAATATGCCGAAAAATATACGCAACATGTAAAAGGCCTAATTCTACTGAATGCCACACTTGATATTAACGATTCGCTTCTGAATCAAATTGCTTTTATGGGCAAAACGCTAGGAGAAGATTTCTCAGTAAAAAACAAAGATTCCATATTAAACACCTTTTTTGAAGCCAAAACAAAAATCAAAAAAGCTGATTTGGATTATAAAATACTCTCTGATAACAGAACCACTGTCGAAAAACTAGACAGCATTGATAACAGCGAAAAAAGAAATTCGTCGTTTGCTCAGTATGCGCTTAGCGGCCCTTTATATTTTAGTGACTTCACCAAAGAAACGGCTTCAATCAAAGTTCCAACACTAATAATCTCCGGAACAAAAGACAATAACATTGGCCCGAATCATTATCGTTTGTTTAAATTTCCAAACCAAGAAGTCAAGATCATTGACGGCGGACATATTTTGTATTATGAACAAAATAAGGAGTTTAAAACCACGATTGAGAAATTCGTTCAGAAAGTCAAATAGGAGATCAAAGAAAAAAGATCAAAGATGAAAGACTGAATCTTAAATTTTACTGTGATTGAGACTGAAAACTGAGACTGAAAACCTTACTTAACTCCCTCCCATTCAGCATAAAACTGAGCAAGAAACAATTCCATGAAATGATGTCTTTCAGCAGCGATTTGTTTTCCTTTTTCAGTATTCATTTTATCTTTCAAAAGCAAAAGCTTCTCATAAAAGTGATTTATCGTTGGTGCATTGTTCTTTTTGTATTCTTCTTTCGTCATGTTTGTAACAGGAGCAATTTCTGGATCATACAAAGCTCTGTTTTTAAAACCGCCATAATTAAACGCTCTTGCCACGCCTATTGCACCAATCGCATCCAAACGATCTGCATCTTGAACAATATCCAATTCGACAGATGAGAATTTCTTTTCGAAATTTCCGCCTTTATAGGAGATATTTTCAATGATATCGACTACATGCTGGATAATGTCTTCCGAAACGTTTTCAGCCTCTAAAAACGTTCGTGCTGTTTTTGGACCAATAGTTTCATCTCCATTATGAAATTTGCTATCGGCGATATCATGAAGCAATGCTCCTAATTGTACAATTTCAAGATTACAATCAGTGTCTTTTGCAATCAAAAGTGCATTTTTATATACACGCTCAATATGAAACCAATCATGACCGCCTTCGGCATCATTAAGTTTTTCTTTTACAAAAGTGATCGTTTTATGGATTAATTCAGAGGTATTCATAACAGAATTTTATACATCTTTAGGAGTAATTTAATTTACTCACAGATTTTGGAGATTAAACAAACTTGGCAGACAAACAACTGCTTTTATAAAAAATGTTGATTGCCAAAATGCTGGTAAAGCTATGACAATCAACATAAAAATATTTCTCTATTTAAAATCGCAACTTTGTTGCATGATCAAAATTTCAAGCTATAATTTTCAAAAATTATAATCTTGCAGGCTCAACCCATTTAAAAATGTGAGATTCTGCAGGAATAACTAATCTTTCAGAAATTCTAGCCATACGAGCTGGTAATTTCATCAAATAATCACGAGCTTTTTCAGCTTCGTCTGTCAAATTCGAAATTTTATCGATTTCCCATTTGTTCATCAATTTCTGCATGATATCAACATAATCGTTAGCCGTATAAACTCCAATACGTTGTGCTGAATCTGAGAATTGCTCAAAGGCAGAACTGATTTTTTGACCAGATTCTCTCAAAAAGTGTGCAGGCATTACGATTTTTTGCTTCATCATGTATTGAAAAGCCAACATCATTTCGCTCGGATCCACTTGAAAAATTCTCGTTACGAATTCGCTGTATGCATGGTGGTGACGCATTTCGTCTCCAGCAATCATTTTACACATTTTAGACAACTTGTTATCACCAAATTTCTTTGCAATTTGTGAAACTCTATTGTGCGAAACATAAGTTGCTAATTCCTGAAAACTAGTATATACAAAGTTTTTGTATGGGTCAGTTCCAGTTCCGATATCAAAACCGTCGTTGATTAAGTGCTGTGTTGTCATTTCGATTTCACGCATGTTCACACGACCAGACAGATACAAGTATTTATTTAGAAGGTCTCCATGACGATTTTCTTCACCAGTCCATTGCCTGATCCATTTTGACCAGCCATTTCCGCCGTTCTCCACCTGATCGACACCTTCTACATCCATTAACCAAGATTCATATGTAGGCAACGCTTCTTCAGTGATGGTGTCACCAACAAGCGTAACCCAGAAATCGTATGGAAGTTCTTTAGCAATTTCACGCAACTCTTTTACCTCCTCAAAGAAATTATCTCCTTCAGAATTAGGCAAAAAGTCTGACGGCTGCCAAATTTTTTCCACTGGAATTAAATACTGTTCAACGAAGCTTTCTACGTTTTTTTCCAAAAACTGCATTACTTCTAATCTAATGTTTTTTATAGACATTACTTATTTTTGATTTGGGATTTAAGTTTCAGCTTTTCGCTAAAAACAAAAATCTATTTATACTCGTTTACTCCTTCTACAACAGCCTTTTCTGTCAAAGCCATCAATTCTGCAAAATCATAATCTTTTACAGCCATTGCTTTGTGTGCGGTAAAAGTTAGATCGTTTCCTAAACCAACAGGAAACATACCATAGCGAACCATTTTCCATGAATTATTGATGCTCACCGGCACAACATAAGCTGATGGAGCATATTTACATAAGATTTTCAAACCGCTTTGGGCAAATTCTTTAGGTTTTCCAGTCTTGCTGCGGGTTCCTTCCGGAAATATAACTGCAGACCTGGTGTTTTTTTCGATATATTCAGACAAGCCTTTGATTACAGGAATCGCTTGTTTAGGGTCTTTTCGGTCAATAAGTACTGATCCTCCGTATTTCAAGTTGAAAGAAACACTTGGGATTCCGCTTCCTAACTCTTTCTTACTTACAAATTTACAATGAAAACGTCTAAAGTACCAAATCATTGTAACGATATCGTACATACTTTGGTGATTGGCAACAAAAATGATCGGAACTCCTGTCGGAATATCTTCTACACCTGTAACTTTATACGTTGTTCCCACAAGATTCGTACATCTTAAAAGACAAAGGTTCAAATAATCGACACTTTTTTTGTGTGCTTGATATCCAAAAACATTTAAGCAAATCCATTGTATTGGATGAAAAACCACCAAACACAATCCAAAACATAAGTAGTAAATAACAGATATTGGGTACGAAATTATCTTTTGCATGCCTGAAAAATTAATTGCCAAAAGTAGTAAATATATTTTTAGCCTTATAAAAATTGAAAACAATAACTGTTTTTCTTGTTTAATTGTACCTTTGCCGTAAAATTTGCAAATTTTTTCTGAACTAAATGAACCTCCAATTCAACAAAATGAAGGGTTTATATCAGATAAAAATTGTAAATTTGACAGTAAACTTGTTTATAAAAGTCATGAAAAGTAAGATCGCACGTTTTGTTATAAAACAACACAAAGAAAAACTAAACACTAATGAAACAGATATTTTAATTAAATCTGCTTCAAGAAGTTCAAGTTATGCTATTAGAGAATCTAAAGCTTTAGGACTAACTATAAAATCAATTTCAGATAAAAAAATAATTGAAAAACTTCCAAACGGAGAAATCAAAGTAATTCGAAATCTACAAGATACATCCATTTCAGATAATGGTTTGAAAAAAGGAATGGTATTATGCAGGAAATAAAAAAAAGACTGAGAATATTTGCTGGGCCAAATGGATCTGGCAAAAGCACTCTTTTCGAAGAATTTTCAAAACATTACAATACTGGATATTTTATTAATGCTGACTATCTTGAAAAAATTCTCCAAACCAAGGGCTTAATAGACTTAGATTCATACAACATACAAGCCACATCTGAAGATTTAATGACTTTTTTTAAAAAAGAAAGCACCAAAACCCTAATAGAGACTGCAAGAGAAAAAGGATTTAAAATTTCTTTAGATATAAAAGAAAATTTCATTCTTTCAATTTCAAAAAAACCGAATAGCTATGAAGGGTCTTTAATTTCTTCTTTTTTAAGAGAAAAACTTCTAAAAGAAAACAAAAGCTTTTGCTTTGAAACAGTAATGAGTCATGTTTCTAAATTAAATGACATAGAAGAAGCAAATTCTTTAGGCTATACAACGTACTTATACTTTGTCTGCATTGATGATCCTGAAATTAATATCTCAAGAGTAGAAAATAGAGTACAAAAAGGCGGACATGCTGTTGATAATCAAATAATAAAAAACAGATACTCAAGAACTTTAAATAATTTATTTCCAGCTATTGAAATCTCAAACAAAGCTTATTTATTTGACAATTCTGGTGACAAATTAACCTTAATTGCAGAAATTTACGATGCAAAAGCATTAAAACTTCATATCAATGAAGAAGATTTTCCAAATTGGTTTAAAGAATTTGTATTAAATCATTTTATATAAAATGAACTTCACTTACCCTAAAAATGAACGCTTAAAAAGCAAAACGACAATTGGATTACTGTTTTCTGAAGGGAAATCGGTGTCGAAATATCCGCTTCGTTTGGTTTACCGTCACGCGGAAGAAAATTCAGAAGAAAAAATAAAACTTGGCGTTTCGGTTTCCAAAAAATATTTCAAAAAAGCTGTTGACCGAAATTATTTCAAAAGAGTGCTGAGAGAAACCTATCGACTCAATAAACATTTGCTTTTGGAAAACTTGAATGCGCCTTATTCCATTATGTTTTTTTATCAAACAAAAGACAAATTATCCTATCAGGAAATCAATACCAAAACGATTCAGTTGTTTGAGAAATTTTTGCAGCAAATAAACAAAACTCCTGATTCTGAAAACAAACCTGAATCGCAGAATCCCTTATAATCAATCAGTTTGAAATAGAACTTTGAGATTAGTCTGTCCGAATAATCGTAATTGATGATTTATTCTTATTTTAGTGCTTTATAATTAAGATAATTCACGATTATGTATCCATATTTCAAAAAGAGATTCATTATACCGACCGTTGCGGCAGGGCTTTTATTTGTTGGAACCAGTTTCAAAGAAGACTTTTTTGAAATTGCCAAACAAATCGAAATTTTTACGACTTTATTCAAAGCAGTAAACACAAATTATGTAGACGAAACCAATCCCGGCGATTTGATGGACAAGGCCATTAAAAGTATGCTTGGAAGTTTGGATCCATACACCGTTTACTTCAATGAGCAAGATGTTGTCAATTTCAAAATCAACAATACAGGCGAATACACTGGAATTGGTGCTTTGATCGCAAGAAAAAAAGATCGCTTAATTGTTCGCGAGCCTTACAAAGGCTATCCTGCAGATAAAGCCGGACTTAAAGCGGGTGACGAAATTATCCAGATTGGCGATATTTTGATTGCCGATTATAAAGACGACGCCTCACAATTGATGAAGGGAACAAAAAACACCAAAATTCAGATCAAATACATTCGTCAAGGAAAAACCAATACTACAGAACTAGTTTTGGACGAAGTTGATATCAAATCGGTTCCTTTTTATGGAAAAATTGACGATAAAACCGGTTATATCGTTCTTTCTCACTTTAGCCGAAAAGCCGCTGCTGAAGTGAAAGATGCTTTGGAAAAATTAAAAGCTGATGGAGCGACTCAAATCGTATTGGATTTAAGAGGAAATCCTGGCGGACTTTTAAATGAAGCTATTGACATCTGTAATTTATTTGTTCCGAAAAATGAAGTGATTGTGACAACTAAATCGAGAATCGAAAAACACAACAATACATATAAAACGACAAAAGATCCTGTTGATACCGAAATTCCGCTTGCTATTTTAGTGAATGGGCGAAGTGCATCTGCATCTGAAATTGTTTCTGGTGCTTTGCAGGATTTAGATCGCGCGGTTATTTTAGGAAGCAGAAGTTTCGGAAAAGGTTTGGTACAACGTTCTGTAGATTTAACTTACGGAACGCAACTAAAAGTTACCATTTCACGCTATTATACTCCATCTGGACGTTGCATTCAGGCACTTGATTATGCGCATAAAGACAAAAACGGTGTTGCTCAAAAAACAGAAGCAAAAAACTTCAATGCTTTTAAAACCAGAAAAGGAAGAACCGTTTATGATGGCGGTGGCGTTCTGCCAGATATCGAATTGGATGAAACCAAAATGAGTCCGATTACAACTGCTTTATTAAAAAACGATGGTATTTTTGATTATGCAACAACATATTACTACAAAAACCCAAATCTTGGAGATAAAATTCCGGTTTTGACCGATGCCGATTACGCATCATTCAAACAATATTTGAAAACCAATAAAATCAGTTTTGATACTGAAACCGAAATTGCTCTTAAAAACACTTTGGCTGCAGCCAAAAATGAAAAAATAGAAGAAACAATTGCCCCAGAATATCAACAACTATTAAATGCTTTAGAAAAAAGCGAAACCACTTTACTTGACAAAAATCAAAAAGAAATTAGAGGTTTGATTCAGGAAGAGCTTATCAAAAGATACCAATATCAAGAAGGTTTATATCAATTTTATCTTAAAAACAATTCAGAAATTAAAAAAGCGGTGAGCGTTTTAAATAATCAAACTGAGTACAAAACGATTTTAAAAATGTAAAAATGAAATGAAACTTTGTTTAGCCCTATTTCTGTTTATTATTTACAATTTATCGGCACAGCAAAAACCTATCGAAACCATTTATTTTGAGTTTGACAAATACGATCTAACTCCTCTACAAACCGAAGTTGTAACTAATTTCATTAAAAGTATTGATACAGCCAAAGTTGAATCAATACAAATCTACGGGTACTGCGATGATCGCGGTACCGATGAATATAATTATAGATTATCGAGCAATCGTGCCAATACGATTCAGAACTTATTGGTATCTCTCGGATTTAACCAAAGCAAAATTGTTATTCTAGAAGGAAAAGGCCGAATTGTTGTCCGGCCTGACACTATTGAAAACCTGCACGAAACCCGTTCCCGGAATCGGCGGGTTGATTTGATCGTAGTAAAACGGAATAGTTTTGGAAAGGGAATTTACACTTCTTTCAAAGACAATCTAAAAGTGGGCGACAAAATATATTTAGAAAGTATTTTGTTTGACATTGGAAGCTCAAAATTAACCGCATCGTCTCAAAAAGAACTGGACAAAATCGCCGAAAAACTTCAAAAACAAAGAAATATCCAATTTGAAATAAGAGGCCACGTTTGCTGTACTCCTGAAATTTACAACGACGGAATTGACAAGGCAACCAACGAAAGAAGGCTTTCATGGAACCGCGCCAAAACCGTCTTCAATTATCTAAGCTCTAAAAAAGTGTCCAAAAACAGAATGACTTATCAAGGTTGTGGCAATAAATATCCGTTAGGAAAAGGAGATAAATATGACCGCAGAGTCGAGTTTTTGATTACTAAGATTTGACAAAATTCTATTAACTAAACCAAAAAAACGCTTTTCGAACTTAAAGTTATACTTTAAAAAAAACTATTATTAAATTGTTTTTTAGATTATTATAAAAAAATAAAAATATGAAATTTTAACAATGCAATAATGTTGCATTAATGTTTTTTTATCCGCGAATCATTTCTATATGTTCGATATCGTCCTCCAAATACATTTCGCTTGTTTGCACAAAACCATGGCTCTCATAAAATTTCTTTAAATACAATTGTGCACCAATTGTAATTTTATCTCTGTCGAAATTAGACTTTATTTCAGCAATAGCTTTTCGCATTAAATCGTGTCCAAATTTTTTATCTCTGTAATTGGCATCGACAGTCACTCTTCCTATAGAAGCATTGTCAAAACTTATTCCGGCATCGAATAAACGAGAATAAGCGACAATTTTGCCATCAAGTTCACCCATTAAGTGCAATGCTTTTTTGTCCTTGCCGTCAAGATCCAAATACACGCAATTTTGCTCCACTACAAAGATCTCACTTCTCAATTTAAGCAAATCGTATAGTTCGTTAACCGTTAATGCCTCAAAAGGCTTTATTTTCCATTTTAGTTCCATTATGCTAAAGTTTTGCCACAAAGGCACAAAGTCGCAAAGTTAACTTTATATTTTTTGCTAATAATATTGATTTTAATAAAAAGCCCGATTACAAATTGGAATCGGGCGATTTACTTTATAGAAATTCCAGTTTTAACCTTTCACACGGTCAGGAAAAACTTTGTTACTTTGTTACTCTGTATTTTTGTAACTCTTTAAAAACTATTTTTTCTTCGAAATAATTTCCATGCTTTTATATTCGGCACCGTTTTTCATATCATACATTTCGAATTTTCTAGTTGTCGGATCAACAATAGTATAAACTTCACGATAAGGAGTTTTTTTTCCCTTTACTGGATCTACAGTTTCTCCTTTTAATTCGATTGTTTTTGTGCTTTCGTCATATTTACCATAGGCTACCATCATTCCGGTTCCCATATTGTCAATAAAAGTATTCGTAAATTCTTTAGTGGCATTATTATATGCTAACGTCCCTTTTCCTTCAAAAGGAGCTCCCATAATAGTACCTTTGTAATCCGTTTCTTGATAACGCCCGCCAAAAACCATTTTTACGGTTGCTATTGAAGTTGCTTTTTCTGGTTTACCGTTTGGTTCATACCAAAAAGTCATGTCGCAAGTCCATGTTCCAACTTCTTCCGCCATTATTTTATGTGGCTCGCCCGGAGTTGCATATGCCTGCCAAGCCTTTGTTGCAGTTGCAGAATCTACAGGCGCTTCAGTTTCGGCAACTGGTTCTTCGGTTTTAATACTATCTAAATCTTTTGTTTCAACAGTTTCGGTTTTGACTTCTTTTTTACAAGAAATAAAACTCAACAAAAACACTACTAATATTCCGGTTACATTTTTCATAAGTATTTGTTTTTACGTTTGTTACAAACAAATTTAATGAAAAAATATTTAGTTTCAGGTTTCAGATTCTATACGTAATTTGAAACTTATGCATTTTATGTTATGTGAGCGGAGTCGAAGGGCTTAACTTAAATAGCTTCGACTCCGCTCAGCCTGACATTGCTAAGAGATCTTGAAACTTGAAACCTGAAACTTGAAACAAAAAATCTACTTCTTATCAATCTTAACTGATTTTATAATTGCTTCAAGATCGAGCATTAAATCGCGTTCTTGATTCGAAGGTGAATAGCAAAAACCTTCAATTACTAAAATTCGGTTATACTTTTCGTCTATGATTGCATAATTGATGAAAGGTCCTGCCATAAAATCATTGCGCATTTCCCAAGTTCCTTTTGTTTCATAGGCTTTTTTACCATCTAATTGCATTACGGTAAAATATGGCGCATAAGCTTCTCCTGTTATCATTCGGGTTTTGGGTTCTCTTCCTTTGATATATTCTCCAACAGAATCTCTCATTTTGATAATATCGGCAACAACATTTGATTTTTTGAAAGAATTAAGCGGAATTTGGTAAATCAGTAAACTCGTATTGCCACTGATAATGTTTTTCTTGAGCCAAATAAAATTCTTTTTGTGGAGCATGTATTCATAACCAACTGGAATTTCAAGCGTTGCATGAAACTTGTTTTTGATAATAGCTTGATTCATCAAAGATTTGCTATTATCCTCTTGGATTTTTTGAATTTCCGCCTCATGAATAATTTTAATCATTTGAGCCGAATTAAGTTCGATGCTGCAAATAATATCATCTACAGATCGTCCGTAAATTCGAAAAGTATTGTGAGGAAGTTTTTTGCTTCTGATAATTTCAAACTTATCAGTTGCGGCTTTTTTGACAACAATTATGCTTCTGCTGTCTGTAACAAAACCTTCGAGCAAACGAGCGGGATATTGATTGATTGTAAAAAGCGGTTCTTCTTGGGTCAATCCCCAAACTGGCGAAGCAAATTTATTTCTGATGGTGTCGCCCACTTCTCCGTACCACAACTGATCGTCGATGATAACAGAAATCGTGTTGGCTTTACCCGAAACAGGTTGAGTCTGTTTGTCTGTTTTTAGGCATGAAACCAATAAAAACGGAACTATTAGAAATAAAAAAAGGGTTTTATTCATTTTTTTAATTTATGAAATAAAACCCAAATTTAGATGATTTTTTTGTTATCCGTTTATTTTGAGTTTCATTCCGGGTTTAATATCTCCATCTTTAATACCATTCCATTTTTTAATATCTGAAATTGTAACTCCAGGATATTTTTTAGAAATGCTATAAAGAGAATCTCCTTTTTTCACGTAATAATCTTCGCTAACTTTTTTAGACACAGCACTTTTCTTAAACGAATCAACTGATGCATTCGAAGCAATCGCTGTATTTACGTTTGCAGTTTCTTCAATTACTGGAACTTCCTTAGAAATCACTAATGTTTTTCCGATACCAATATTATTTGAAGTTAGACCATTAAGTTCTTTTAACTCCGCAATAGTCATACCGAATTTCTTCGCAACGTTCCCTAAATTATCTCCAGCCAACACAACATACTCTTGAGGAAGCGAATTCTTTTCTTTGTCATCAGCAGCAGCGATCGCTTCTTCTGATTTTTTCTCTACAGCAGGAATTGATTTAGCATCCTTTGAAATTTTTGATGGATCAACATCCGACTTGATTTTTAACGTTCTGCCTAATGCGACATTATTTGATTTTAAATTATTCCATTTCTTTAAATCGGCAATATTTACATCGTATTTATCTGCAATGGCACCCAGATTATCACCTTTTTGAACTTCATACATTTGAAAATCCGAATTGATTTTCTCTGGTTGCAACTTCACTTTAGGCGCAACTTTTACAGCCAACTTTGATGGTAATGTGCGAATTGTTGACATATGATCAACATAGGCATAAATTTGTTTTTCATTTGAAACAAAAGTGGCGATTTTGTCTTTTGGCAACCGCAGACAATGCTGTTCTCCTTGATAATAAGGCACCACATTCAATTTATAAGAAGGATTTAAAAGCTGAATTTGAGATTGTGGCATATCAAGCAAATCTGCGATTTGTTTGAATGTCATTTCTTTTTTGATATTTAAAGTATCTGTTTCGAAGTTTTTTACAACAGCTCTTTCGGGATTGATTCCGTGCTCTTTATGATATTCAAAAAGATACATTGTCGCATAAAAAGCAGGTACATAACCTTGAGTCTCTTTAGGAAGATTGCTGCGAATGTCCCAGTATTTTGATTGTCCGCCAGAACGACGAATTGCCTTAGTAACATTTCCAGGTCCTGAATTGTAAGAGGCCAAAACTAGTTCCCAGTCACCAAAGACTTCAAACATTTTGGTCATGTATTCGCTTGCTGCTGCTGTAGCTTTCATTGGGTCGCTGCGCTCATCAATATATGAATCGATTTTTAAAGCGTACTGTTTTCCAGTTCCATACATGAACTGCCAAAGTCCTGTAGCGCCCATTTTAGAAACTGCTTTAGGATTTAAAGCAGATTCTACAACGGCTAAATATTTGATTTCTAAAGGAACATTGTTTTTTGCAAATGATTCCTCGAAAATTGGGAAGTAATATTCGGATAAAGCCATTAATCGAGAAAACGATTTTTTACGATTCTTGAGAAATGACTTTATTAAGTTTTCTAAACCTTGATTGTATTCAATGTGAAACGGCGATTTTTCATTCATTGCCTGAAGTCGCTGTTTCAGCAAATCAGTAGGCAACTCTTCATCAACCGTAACATCTGAATTGATAGTTTGAATATCTTTTGTTAAATCATCGTAGATATCTAAACTTGTTAATTCTTTCATCCAAAGACTGTCTGCTTTTGCAGCCATGTCATTTTTCTTGAATGTGCTTTTAACCGAATCTAAGTACGATAATTTTACTTCAGGCTTGATTTCAACTTCTGAAGATGCACTTTGCTGTGCAAACATCGTCATTGAAAAAAGAGCTGTCGCTACTATTGATATTTTCCTTACAATCATATAACATTTTTTTAAAATCTTATAAATCATATATTTATAAGACATGTATTTTTGCAAAACTAAAAAGTTTAGTGTTTAAAAATACGTAAAAAAATGTTAATTGTGATATTTTAGTCTAAAATTGCAGCAATTCCAGGTAAAACTTTTCCCTCAAGCATCTCTAGCATAGCTCCTCCTCCAGTTGAAACATAGCTCATTTTGTCTTCAAGACCAAATTGTTTTACTGCAGCAACTGAATCTCCACCTCCAACTAATGAAAATGCGCCATTTTTAGTAGATTCTGCAATAAAATCACCTAAAGCAATAGTTCCTTTAGCGAAAGTTTCCATTTCAAAAACTCCTAATGGACCATTCCATAAGATTGTTTTAGACTCTAAAATTACTTTTTTGAAGTTCTCCAACGATTTTGGACCCGCGTCAAGACCTTGCCATCCGTCAGGAATTGCCGTTACATCAACAACTTGTGTATTTGCACTATTTGAGAAATCGTCTGCAGCAACTACATCAACAGGAATATGAACTTGAACACCTTTTTCTTTAGCTGCTTTTAAGATATCAAGCGCCAATTGCAATTTATCATCTTCGCAGATAGATTCTCCGATTTTTCCACCTTGCGCTTTGATGAAGGTAAAAGTCATACCTCCACCAATAATCATGTGATCAACTTTGTCTAAGATATTTTCGATCACTGTAATTTTTGAAGAAACTTTAGAGCCTCCAAGAACTGCAGTTACAGGTTTTTCACTGTTTTTCAAAACTTTATTCAAACTCTCGATTTCTTTTGCCAATAATGTTCCGAAACATTTATCATTTGGGAAAAACTGAGCAATAATTGTAGTCGAAGCGTGCGCTCTGTGAGCCGTTCCAAAAGCATCGTTTACATAAATATCTCCAAGTGAAGCCAATTCTTTAGCGAAAGCTACATCTCCAGCTTCTTCTTCAGCATGAAAACGTAAATTTTCTAGCAATAAAACTTCTCCCGGTTTCAAAGCTGCTGCTGCATTCTGAGCCACTTCTCCAACACAGTTTTCAGCAAATTTTACTTGAACTCCTAAAATTTCAGAAGCCGTTTTTAAAATATGTTTTAATGAATATTTTTCTTCAGCACCTTTTGGTCTTCCTAAATGCGACATCAAAATCACACTTCCGCCTTGCGCCAAAATAGCATCAATTGTAGGTTTAGCCGCTTCAATACGTGTAGCATCAGTTACATTGAAATTTTCATCTAAAGGGACATTAAAATCAACACGAATAATGGCTTTTTTATTTTTAAAATCGAAATCGTTTAAAGTTTTCATTTTTATTAATTTTTAGGTTTTTTTTCGAAAGAACAACAAATATAGGACTTTTACAGTACTAATAAATTCGGATAAACTAAAAAATCGATAATTAAAAGAACGAAAACGTTATAATTTCACAAATAAATTGGTTTATTAAATATTAAACACAATTTTAAATACAAATTTCACATCTACTTAATCATAAAAAAACCTTTCCTGTCTTGCAGAGCGACAGAAAAGGCAAAAAAAAGCGAGTCACAACATTTTGTGTTTCGCATAAAGTGAAAATTTTGCTTTCATTGATCAAATTTGATTTATCATTTTGACAATGCAAACTGATAACTATTCAAATTTAATTCTACTGTAAGTTTATTTCAAATTATTCGGCAAAAACACAAAATGTTGCGACTCGCTTTGTAATAATGGCTTATTTGGCCTAAGAAATGGTTTTGTTCTTATTAATCGTGAACTGGACTCTGCGTACAAGGACAGTTACTGATAGCCTGCAAGAAATCAAAACCTATAGTTACTACGTGAGTACCTGTATTGTAATTTCCAAGATCGTTGAACATGACTTGGTATGAATATCCGAAGTAAAATCTAGATTTCATGAAACCTGCCATTGGTCCTACCGATAATGGTTTTGGAAACTGGTCATTCAACATACGATAAGAAACTCCAATCCAATAGTAATCTTCGTAACGATTGTAGCGTCTGTATTTGAAGTTGAAATCGGTTGTTGAACGTTTATCACTTGCAAAATACTGGAAGAAGACAGATGGTTCATATTCAATTCTTCTATTTTCACCATCGTTAAAAACATATCCAGTGTAAACTTGGTAGTTAGAAAGCAAGTTAGGCTCTACTCCACGATATTTATCTACATTTTTCTTTAGAACGTTATTCGCATTGAAACTCAAATAAAAGTTCTTATAACGATACAATGCACTAAGGTCAAAGTTGTTGTTTCCTGTATAACGATTATCTGTTACCGATGGATCAAGAATTGGATGCTCAATTGTATTATTAAACTCATCGATATCAATTCTGAAACTGTTGAAGTTATACGAAATACCAAAAGACAGATACATTTTAGCATAATAATCCAAAATCAAGTGATGCGCAAACGAAACTTTAGCACCAGTTTGTCTTGTGTACCCGTTTTTATCATTGTAAAGCGAAATTCCAACCCCTGAACGATCTAAGATTCTAAAATCGGCATATAAAGATTGGTTTTCAGGCGCATCTTTAATTCCGACCCATTGCGTCAAACCATTTGCTCTAATTCGAAGGTTATCTCCGATACCGGCATAAGCAGGTGAAAGCACAAAAGGGTTATCAGCTAAATACTGCGTAAAAACTGGTAGGTTTAACTCTTGGCTGTAACTTGTTGTTACAGCCATGAGTACTAGGGATAAAATAAACTTTTTCATTGTAATAATTTTTTTAGATAACATCATTGGGGCTCAAATTTTGTTATCTGTATAATGTGAAATGTCCAACAAACTCTCTTGCATCTTTCTCGTCATTAAGTTTAAGAACATACCAGTAATCACCTGAAGGCAATTCTTCTCCATTGTATCTTCCGTCCCATTTTTGACCATAGTGATATTTAGCAATTACACGACCATATCTATCGAAGATTGAGAATTCAAGGTTGTTGTAAATATTAGTACAACCAGGCCCCCAAGTATCATAAACACCATCTCCGTTAGGTGTAAAGTAATTGTCTAAGCAAACATCAACATATATCGCTGGAACAGTGATAGTTTTCGTACAGCCATTTTGATCTCTCACTACTACCACATAATCTCCAGATTTGTAGATTTTGTATGTGTTAGAAGATGTAAATGGTTCTCCGTTGAAGCTATACTCATAAGCTGGTGCTCCACCTGTTGCAGTTACTGAAATGATATTCATTTCAGGTTTACCTGCAGATAAAGCAAGTGTTAATGGCTGAATAGCTTTAATCTCAAAATAAGTATCTGCAGTACAGCCGTTAGTATGTCTTACAGTAATTTTGTGCTTACCTGGAGTAAGATTTGTAAAGACCTTATCGTTTACAAATTTTGCACCGTCTAAACTGTAATCAATTTGGCTAAGGTCAGCAAAACCTGGATCAACTTCAACCCTGTTTGCGTTAGCATTGTTCACACAGTCATAACTTACCTCATTCGTTGGATTAAGGGTTACTGCATCCGGCATAATGATATCGATAACATTCACACAGTTCATTGAGTCTTTGAAATAAACTTTGTGCGCTCCGCCTGACAGATTCGTAAAGTCAAATATTGATTGACCAACCGCACCTTGCGTAAACGGACCGTTTTCTTTATCTAGACTAACACTGAATACAGGAGTACCTCCGCTGATTTCAACACTAAACGCTCCATCTTTATCACCAGAACAAGCTTCAGGAATCATTGTATTTGGAACTAACGCTGCTTTAAGCAATGCTGGCTGCGTGATAGTGAAATCATGTAAAATGAAACATCCATTTGCATCTTGAACAATAACTTGGTAATTGCCCGGTCTTAATTTCTCGAATACATGAACATCATCAAATTGATTCAAGTTTGGAGAAAGTGCATATTTAATAACCCCTGTTCCACCAGAAGCAAGAATCTCCAATTTACCATTGTTTTCACCAAAACATGTCACATTTGTAACCTTAAACTGAGCAGATACAGGCGTTGCTGGTTCTGTAATAATAATAGCTTTAGATGTAAATGTACAATCTTGGCTATCCACTTTCACGCTGTACGTTCCAATTGTAAGATTTTCAAATCTTCCTTCTGTCTGAGCTGGACGTATTACAGTTCCTGCACTATTTAACAATGTGTACTTGTAGTTTCCAAGACCACCTATCGCTTTAGCAACAATTACTCCTGTTGTTTCTCCTTGACATTTAACCACTGCATTTGTAACATCTAAGTCTAAAGTTAGAGGAACAAGAGGATCGATTTTAACTGCATTAGAAATAAATCCAACACAACCACTTGCATCTTTCACATAGTATTGATATGAACCAACTGGAACATCAAATGATACTGATGATGTAAATGATCCAATAACCGTTGCAAAATTAGCAGAAGTACTGTATGTGTAAGGCGCTTTTCCTCCTTCTGCACTTAATGTAATTTGCGACAATGTTTGACATGTCTGAGCTCTTGAAAGCACTAACGTTGGTTTCACCTCTGTAGGCTCACTAATAACAATTGTTGCAGAAGTAGCCTCACAAGAGTATCCATCAGTCACTGTTACTGTATAAGTTCCAGCGCTTAGGTTAGAGAATACTCTACCTGATTGTGGTCCTGAAACAATAACTGGATTTGCAGATACGATGTTCAATGTGTACATGTAGTTGCTTCCTTGTCCGCCTGTTGGCTGATTAACTGTAATTACACCATCTTTATTTCCGAAGCATGATAACATTGACGCATTTGCACTCGCTGTAACCACTATAGGAGCAGGAACCACTAACTGAACGCTAGTTGTAGCAATACATTCTTTTTCATCTTTAACATTGATTGTATAATTTCCAGCTGTTAAACCAGTAAATTCAAATTTATCAGAGTATGCAACATGAACTGTTGGACCTACTAATTCGTATTGATAATTTGGACCCCATCCTCCAGTTGCTGAAGCAGAAATCACTCCATCATTGTTACCTGTAATACAAGTAATTTCAGACTTAGTAGTAGTTAATACTAACTGGTTTTGAGGCTGAACAATTGTAAATACATTAGTAACTGTACATTCTGGACTGTTTACCAATTTAGCCGTTACTGTATATTGACCCGCTCTTAAACCTGAAATTCTAACTGGCCCAGCAGTTGCAGAAGTTCCAGAACTTGGAACAGGACCTGCAATTGTGTATGTAAATGCACCTGCTTCATTTCCAGGATTCAATAGATTATCAACAAAAGTTAAATCAACACTTCCGTCAGTAGCTCCATAACATAACTCAACATTTACTGGCGTTACTTTGATTTCAAAAGTATTAGCATCATTTACATAATGGTACGCTTTTATTGTACAACCTGTTGTTGGGTTAAATACTGTTATTTGATAGCTTCCAATTGCTAATCCTGCGAATAATCCCGTTGGATTTGTCTGATTGAAAACTGTTCCATCTATACCCGCAATTGTATAAACTAATCCTGTTGGAGTTCCTCCAGTTGTAGCTACAGAAACCTGAATAGTTTGGTTTGTAACACAAGTAATTGGAGCAACCACATTCACATTTAAATCATTCATTGTAATGAACGATCCAATTGTTATTGGAGCAGTTGTTGTAGCATCACAACCATTGCTGTCTACTACTCTTACAGAGTAAGATCCACCAGCAAGGTCCGTTTCATCATAAACATTTGAACTGCTGCTTTGAACAACTTTTCCGTTTTTACTAAATTCATAAAGAATATAAGGCGCCGTTCCGTCAGAAACTGAATTAACAGTAATTCTTGCAAAGTTTGTAGTGTTTGTTCCTGCAGTACATCCGAAAGGTGTAACTGTTGGAGCATTTACTACAAGCGGACGAGGCTGGTTAATTCTTGTATCCACCTGAGCATTACAGCCTCTTCCTGAAGTTACTTTCACTGTATAATCTCCTGCTTGAAGGTTATCAAAAACATTAGATTCTTGAGGACCTCTGCTCACCGCAACATTACCAGCAGTAGTTCCTGTTAAAGTGTATTTATAGATTGGGTTGTCATTTACGCCTGGACCGCTTGGTGCCAAGTTAACAATGATTAAGCCATCAGAACCACCAGCACATTTCACATCTGTTTTCTGTAAACTCAAACCTGTGATAATTGTTGGTGCTGACAATTCAACGGTAACAACATCTTTACATCCAGTTGTCAAATCCTCAACAGTTATTGTATGAGAACCTGCTGGCATGGTGTTGAATGATGCTGTTGTTCCAGCAACTACAGGAATATATGCACCTGAAGTATATCTATAGTTTCCAGATCCTCCAGTAGCTTTAGCTACGATTCGGCCGCTATTAGGGAAATCACAGCTTGGCAATTGCTGAACATCTAATTGTAAATCAAGAACACCTTGAATGTTTACTGCACCAGTTACGGTAACTGTACATCCATTTCCATCTCTAACTGTTACATCATAAGATCCTGAAGAATTTACTTGGAATGATGGGCTTGATTGGAATCCGCCACCAATACTGTATTCTAGAGGAGCTTTACCAGTTGCAGAAACAACAATCTCATAAGTTCCTGTTGCACTTGGACATTGACTCGTAACGTTTGCAGTTATTGCACTTGGAAGCGCATCAGTCAAAATGTTTATAGTTTGTGCCAAAGTATTACATCCGTTAAGATCTCTTACATAAACATCCCACGCAGTTCCTAAATTCGTATCAACTACTAATTTATTATCCGTGCTGAATGTTGTCGGAGCACCCATTCCGCTAACTACCGCAGCATAACTGTAAGCTGGTGTTCCGCCCGCAGCTGTTACTGTAATAGTAGCGTTTTTATTATTACAAGAAATATTTGTCGCGCTCATTGTAAAACTTAATGGAGCCGTTGGCTGATTAACTAAGAAGTTAGTCACATTATCTGTACATCCTGAAGTTCTATCTGTAACTGTGAACGTATAATTTGCAGCTGTTAATCCTGTATAAGTGATCACATCTCCTGTTTGAGTAAATGTTCCATTATTTGGAGACAATGCAAAATCATAATTTCCAGCTGTAATGTAATTACTTACTGTAAATGCAATTGAACCTGTTGTTCCACCATTACATAACACATCGCTTAATAATTGAGCGTCAACATTAATTTCGCTAGCTTTCTTAATTTCAATTGTATTTAATGTGCTGCAACCATTGTTGTCTGTAACTCTAACTATATAAGTTCCTGGCAATAAGTTAGCAAAACTTCCACTTGTATTTGAAGTTGCCGATGCTGCCGGCTGAATAATAGCATAATTGTATGGTGCAACACCTCCTGTTACTGAATTTACAGTCAGAGTAGCAACTCCGCCTGCAGTATTACAATAAATTGGCGAAGCCGTCATATTGAAATTCGCTGGAGGGTTGTAAGCTGGAACAGTAGCTGAACCAGAAACTCTACATCCATTAGCATCTACTACAACATAGTTAATGGTACTTGCTGCGTTTATTGTATGTGCTTGCGAACTTCCAAAAGTCACACCATTGTCAAAACTATAACTATATGGTGGAGTACCGTTACTTGCATTGATTGTAACAATTGCATCTTTAGCATTATTTGAAGAATCACAACCAAACTGAGTAACAACATTTGTCGCTGCTAATGCGATCGGCTGACCAACAAATACATTTACTGCATTTGACGGACAATGTTTAGCATCTCTTACCAAAATTGAGTAAGTACCTGTTCCTAAACCTGTGAAAACATTTGAACTTACAAAAGGTTTACCGTTTATGCTGTATTCATAAGGTTGTACTCCATTTGAAGCATTAACCGTAATAGTACCATTCAAATCTCCCACACAAAGTGCGTCTGCAACAACTGTTGCAAATGTTGGTGTCGTGATTGGTGTGACGATTACCGGAACAGAAACAGCTTGACAAGTTGAAGCATCTTGAACTCTAAATGTGTAAGTTCCAGGTGTACTAGTTACGAAAGGCAATGCTGTGACTGGTTTGTAAACACCACTATTATTAAGATCATATTCGAAGGCGTATGTTCCTGCGCCTGTACCTTGCGTTGCAGACAATGTAATTGTCGCATCATTAGATGTACAGTTCAAATCTTGTGTAAGAGTAGCTTGTATCAATAATTCTTGTCTTAATACATATGTAGCATGTGCTATACAACCATTACCATCTTTTATATAAAAGTCGTAAGTTCCTGGTGCATTCAATGTAAAGTTAGGACTAGCTTGATAACCATTTCCAATACTGAACATTGGCGGAGCTACGATATCTGAATCTTGATGTCCATCAATTGTAATTGCCACTGGACCGCCAGTGTAACAATACACAGTTGCATTAGGATTAATTGTTGGTGCATCGTCTTTTGTAATTGTTATATCACGTTTAAAAGAACAAATCAAATTCGCATCTTGAACATATACATCCCAATCATTTGAACCTAAATCATCATAAGCTAAAACTGCATAGTTATTGCTTGAATAATCTGAAGCTAGCGGAGTAACTCCGTCTTTAACAAATGCATATTTATAAGCTGGAGTCCCACCAGTTCCTTGAACAGTAACCACTGCGCCTAAGTAACAATTTGCTACTGTCTGAGAAACTATATTTAATCCTAAAACTGCAGGCGCATCAACAACAACAGTTGCTGTATTAATACAAGTTGTAATAGCGTCTGTAACTGTAAGTGTATAAGAACCTGCTGGTAAATTAGTAACAGTAACTACATCACCCACTTGAGTAAGAGTTCCTAAAGGAGAATTTAAAGAAGCAGTATAACCACCCGCTTTATTTCCTACTGTAAACTTGATAACACCATCTGATCCACTGTTACAAGAAACATTTTTAACAAGTTCGCCTGCAACCGTAATATTGATTACTGGATCAACTGTATATGATTCTGTATATGTACATCCGTTTTTATCAGTAACCTGGAATACATAAGTTCCCGGGTCAAGATTTGCGAATGTTGTTCCTGGCTGTTTAGCTCTCGTTATAGGAGATAGAATCTCATATTCTAAAGGCAATACACCACCAACATGGCTAGTAATATCAACTGTCCCTTTACCACCACAGATCACTGCAACTGTCGTTGCGAATGTTAAATCCGTTGGAGGATTCAATGCCGGTACGTCAACACCATTTGTGATGGTGATCTCGCAGCCGTTTGCATCCTTAACTTTCACATCAAATGTAATACCTGCGTATGTCTCGTAAGTATCATTTGAAGAATAGCTCGCTCCATTGTCATAGCTGTATTGGTAAGGGTTTGTCCCGCCTGAAGCCACAACCGTTACAATAGCTTTTGATGGCGCGTTGCCTGCTGTACAAACTAATGCTGTAGTCACTGATGATGTAGCTGTCAATAACGTTGGCTCAATAATAGTTACAGGAACCTTAGCCGAAACGCATCCCTTAGCATCCATTACCTGAATATCATAAGTTCCAGCTGCCAAGTTTGTAAATGTATCAGCTGCAGCGAAAACTTTCAATACAGCAGCTCCTTGCGATAACTGATATTTGTATGGAGAAATTCCGTTAGTAGCCGTAACCACGATGCTTCCGTTATTTCCTCCTTTACAGCTTACATTCGTTTGTGTGAATGCTGCCATAGGAGTCGTGGTCGGTGTTACCGTGATAACATTTGAAACAGCCTGACATCCCTGAGAATCCGTCACTCTGAACTTGTACGTTCCAGCTGCATAAGTCGCAGGAAGCGCAACATAAGTTCCACTAGCGTTGATTTCAACCTCGTAAGTAGGATAAACTCCTGTTCCTCCGCCCGGAGTCAATTTGATGTCCGCAGCCAAAGTACATGTCAGATCCTGAAGAAGCTCTGCTACCAAAGTAACCTGAGGCTTAACTTCATAACTAACGATATTTGATTCGCATCCGTTTCCATCAATAATGCTTAACTGATAAGTTCCCAGAGCTGTGATGTTGTAAATAGGGCTTGCCTGGTTTGCTCCATTGATTCTGTAAGTTGGCGTTCCAACCGGTACAGTCTGTCCAACTGACAAATCTATAGGAATTGCCACACCTTGGAAACAGATCGGCGCCGGCATAGCAATTGTAGGCGAAGCATCCTTAACGATCGAGATCTGAAGCGGTGCCGCAATAACACAGTTATGGGCATCCTTCACATAAACATCCCAATCAGGATCGATAGGATCAAGCAGAGCGCTGTTTGAGCTCGTATAAGTTCCTGCACCTGCACCTCTTACTACGAATGAGTAAGTATATGGAGCTGTTCCGCCTGTAGCCGTTACGCTCACCTGTGCATCTGAATTACAGTTTCCGTTCACAAACGGATTAGCTGTCAGAGCCAATGGAGCTGGCTGGCCTACAGTAATTGATGCTGTTGCCGTACACTGAGTCGTATTGTCAGTTACCTGTAATGTATAATTTCCTGCCACCAAACCTGTAGCCGTAATTACATTTCCTGACAATGCAAGTGTTCCTGTTCCTGCTGTAAAGACATAACTGATTGCTCCTGTATTGTTTGATACAGTAAATGTAGCAGCACCGTCGTTGCCTCCGTTGCAAGAAACATCTGCTGTCAATTGTCCTGCAATCGCAATATTGGTTACCGGATCAATGATATAAGACTCTTGATAAGTACAGTTGTTCGCGTCTTTTACTTCGAATAAGTAAGTGCCCGCTGGCAAGTTGGTGAATACACCGCTTGATGCACCAGTAACGTTTCCAGCTTGTGATGCAGGAGACAAGATCGCAAATGATTTTGTGCCTACTCCGTTCTGTACATTGCTGATTGTGACTGTACTTGTTTGTCTAGCAACTGGAAGACAGTAAATCGGTGTTCCTGCGATGTCCATATCCGTTGGAGGATTCAATGCCGGTACGTCAACACCATTTGTGATGGTGATCTCGCAGCCGTTTGCATCCTTAACTTTCACATCAAATGTAATACCTGCGTATGTCTCGTAAGTATCATTTGAAGAATAGCTCGCTCCATTGTCATAGCTGTATTGGTAAGGGTTTGTCCCGCCTGAAGCCACAACCGTTACAATAGCTTTTGATGGCGCGTTGCCTGCTGTACAAACTAATGCTGTAGTCACTGATGATGTAGCTGTCAATAACGTTGGCTCAATAATAGTTACAGGAACCTTAGCCGAAACGCATCCCTTAGCATCCATTACCTGAATATCATAAGTTCCAGCTGCCAAGTTTGTAAATGTATCAGCTGCAGCGAAAACTTTCAATACAGCAGCTCCTTGCGATAACTGATATTTGTATGGAGAAATTCCGTTAGTAGCCGTAACCACGATGCTTCCGTTATTTCCTCCTTTACAGCTTACATTCGTTTGTGTGAATGCTGCCATAGGAGTCGTGGTCGGTGTTACCGTGATAACATTTGAAACAGCCTGACATCCCTGAGAATCCGTCACTCTGAACTTGTACGTTCCAGCTGCATAAGTCGCAGGAAGCGCAACATAAGTTCCACTAGCGTTGATTTCAACCTCGTAAGTAGGATAAACTCCTGTTCCTCCGCCCGGAGTCAATTTGATGTCCGCAGCCAAAGTACATGTCAGATCCTGAAGAAGCTCTGCTACCAAAGTAACCTGAGGCTTAACTTCATAACTAACGATATTTGATTCACATCCGTTTCCATCAATAATGCTTAACTGATAAGTTCCCGGTGCTGTGATATTATAAATAGGGCTTGCCTGGTTTGCTCCATTGATTCTGTAAGTTGGCGTTCCAACCGGTACAGTCTGTCCAACTGACAAATCTATAGGAATTGCCACACCTTGGAAACAGATCGGCGCCGGCATAGCAATTGTAGGCGAAGCATCCTTAACGATCGAGATCTGAAGCGGTGCCGCAATAACACAGTTATGGGCATCCTTCACATAAACATCCCAATCAGGATCGATAGGATCAAGCAGAGCGCTGTTTGAGCTCGTATAAGTTCCTGCACCTGCACCTCTTACTACGAATGAGTAAGTATATGGAGCTGTTCCGCCTGTAGCCGTTACGCTCACCTGTGCATCTGAATTACAGTTTCCGTTCACAAACGGATTAGCTGTCAGAGCCAATGGAGCTGGCTGGCCTACAGTAATTGATGCTGTTGCCGTACACTGAGTCGTATTGTCAGTTACCTGTAATGTATAATTTCCTGCCACTAAACCTGTAGCCGTAATCACATTTCCTGACAATGCAAGTGTTCCTGTTCCTGCTGTAAAGACATAACTGATTGCTCCTGTATTGTTTGATACAGTAAATGTAGCAGCACCGTCGTTGCCTCCGTTGCAAGAAACATCTGCTGTCAATTGTCCTGCAACCGCAATATTGGTTACCGGATCAACCGTGTATTCTTCTTCATATGTACATCCATTGGCATCCTTAACTTGGAATAAATAAGTATCCGGAGCTAAGTTTGTAAATACACCGCTTGTTTTTCCTGAAACATTTGTTGTCGCAGAAGCTGGAGATAAGATAGCATATTCTTTCGCCCCAACTCCGTGCTGTACATTACTAATTGTAACAGTACTTGTTGTCGCTGCTGGTAAACAGTAAACAGGAGTTCCTGCAATATCCATATCTGTCGGTGCGTCTAATGCCGGTACGTTAACACCATTTGTAATGGTAACCTCACATCCGTTTGCATCCTTAACTTTCACATCAAATGTGATACCTGCGAATGTCTCGTAAGTAGCATTTGAAGAATAGCTCGCTCCATTGTCATAACTGTATTGGTAAGGAGATGTTCCACCTGATGGAACAACCGTTACAATAGCTTTTGATGGTGCGTTGCCTGCTGTACACAGCAATGATGTTGTCACTGATGATGTAGCTGCCAATAGCGTTGGCTGAACAATAGTCGCAGGTTTTGTATCTGTACACTCTCTTGCATCTTTAACACGTACAACATATGTCGTTTTAGCTGGGAGGTTTTTAAATTCGTTTGAATCTTGGTAAGCCACAATAGGTGCTCCAGCATCTTCTAATTGATATTTAAATGGACCTACACCTGCAGATACAACAGCCGTAATCGTTCCGTCATAAGCTCCGTTACAACTAGCATTTACAGAAGAAACTGCAAAGTTTATTGTTGGAATAGCGTCTAAATTAATTGTATAAGTTGCCTGGCAGTTTTTTGCATCTGTAACTGTAAACACATAAGTACCTACACCACTAGCTGTTAAAACATTTGTTGGCATAGTAGTACTTGAACCACCATTATAAGTATATGAATAAACATAAGTACCATAACCATCCGCAGCAGTTAAAGTAAATTGAGCATCTTCACTACCAACAATACAGCTTAAATCTCTTGTTTGTTTAACGTCAAGTTTAAGTTGTGGTTTAACCTCAAATGGTACTGTAGCAGTACATCCTTTACCGTCCTTAATTGTTAAAGTATAAACTTTAGCTGCATTAAATGTAAAAGTTGGTGAACTCTGGAATGTACTTCCATCAACGCTATACGTTGCTCCACCTACAATACTTGAATCAACTGTTCCAGGAATTGTGAATGTAAATGGAACACCTGTGTAACAGATAGCTGCCGGGGCATTGATTGTTGGATCCTGATATTTGAAAACTTTTACTGGTACAAATTTGATACAACCAAAAGCATCTTTTGTGTAAACATCATAATCGATTCCCGCAACACTTCCTGCTCTAGTAAATGTATTGGTTGATACCCAATCAGCATCTATAGGAGAATCGCCTGACGCTACTACTTGATAAGTATACGGACCAGTTCCATCTTTTGCTTGCGCAGAAATGTTTCCTAAATTCGTACAGTCTGCAATTGAAGTTGCAGAAGCTGTAAGTGATAATAATACTGGTGATTCCTTAATATTGAAATCTTTAGAGGCTACTGAACATCCTGCATTAGGACCTGTAACTTCTTTAACTAATATATAATAAGTACCCACTGGTAATGAACCTAAAGTAAGATTCGTTATTGTTCCGTTTGGTGCTATTGTACTTGTAATTAGTGCGCCAACTGGTAAATTAGTAAACGCCTCATAAACCTGATAACTTACATCAACTGAAGACGTATAGTTATTTTTAATATCAAAAGTAACTTTACCATCAGGCGTTACTGGCGGCGCTGGTGGTTTTGGAAGTGTACATGTGATATTATGAGCAACATCATTAACAATTGACAATGTTGAATTTGTTGGAACTACATTGCCTGCTGGTTGGAAATAATAACATTTTGTATAATCGTCATAAACGATAAATGTGTAAGCTGTTCCAGGTGTAAGACCATAAAAAGTAGCAGATTCGCTTCCTGGCGTAGATTCCGGAATCCATCCATCAACATAATCAGCAGTAAATACTTGTCCATTACCTCTATAAATATTGAAATGGTAAGGACCATGACCAGTCAATAATGTACCTATTTTTACTGTTGCGACACCACCCGCAGGAATTGCAGGAGGACCTACCACAGGCGAACAGTAAACTGTCGTCATGTCAACATCAATATCAAGGTTGTCAACTGGTGATGCAACTAATACTTGTGTTTCAAGTTTAGAACATCCATTTGCATCCACAACTCTAACTTGGTATAAACCAAAATCTACTACATTAAAAGTAACAGAAGTATTTCCAGGATTATCAAGTTCTGATTTATCATAACCATTTATTCCTGTTACATAATAATCATATGGCCCTGTTCCTCCTGTCACCTTATCAATGATAACAGAACCTTTAGTCGTACCCACACCACTAACACAAGTAATTGGTACAGTATGATAAGTAACAACAATTGGAGTTGGTTCAGCAATATTAATAGTTTTAATTACTGGACATCCTTTAGCATCTGTAACTGTAACTGTATAATTACCTGCAGCTAAACCAGATGTTTGTGTACCATAATTATGGCCTGTTGTCGTATTTAAAACATTGATTGTGTAAGGAGCCAGTCCTTTAGTTTGATCAATTACAATATTTAATGATCCAGATTCATCTTTGTTACAAAGAATATCTGGTCCTTTAGTCATAGTGAAATCAGGATAAACCGGCAAAGTGATACTAATTGGCACTGTAGTTGTAACCGTACAACCAAGTCCATCAGTCACAGTGAATGTGTAATTTCCTGCATCACTTGTTGTCAATACATTTCCAGATAAAACTGCTGTTGGAGCAGCTGCAGAACTTGTGAATGAATAAGTGTATACTCCGTTTCCACCACCTGCTGTTAAAGTAATTCTCGCTGCTTCATCACCTGAAACGCAAGTAATATTTTTATTTAATTGAGCAGATAAAGTCAATTTTTCATTAACGATAACCGGAACAGTAGTTTGAGCTGTACAACCATTTGCATCTTTAACCCAAATGTTATAAGTACCAGCTGTAGTAACTGTAAATGTATTACCTGCCTGGTAAGAAGTACCATTGATACTATATTGTAAAGTACCTGTTCCTGTACCAGCAGCAGTAATAGTGTATGTTCCAACTCCTAAACATTGGTTTACTGCAGAAGCTGTAACTGTCGGTGCGCTATCTTTAGCAATTGTCACATCTAATTTAACCTGACAATTGTTAGCATCTTTTACATAAACATCCCAATCAGCCGTTGCTGGATCAAGATACGCAACATTGCTTGGACCAAAATCAGAAGCATTAAGTGTTGCTGCATCATGTATGAAAGCATACTTATAAGCAGTTGTTCCGCCCGCAGCAGTAACTGTTACTTTTGAAGTACCCACAAGACAGTTAGCGTTAACTGTAGCGAAAGTTGCCGACAAAGGATTTGCTGGCTCACTGATCGTAATTGTTGCACTTGCCGGACAGCTTGTTGTGTTGTCAACCACTGACAATGTGTAATCTCCAACAGACAATCCTGTTAATGTGATAACATCTCCCGTCGTACTTGTTGTGTATGGTAAACCAGTTGGAGAACTTGTAACCGTAACACTGTAGTTACCAGTACTGCTAAATCCTGAGATTGTGTATCTAGCAGATCCAGTAGCGTTTCCTTTACATTTAACGTCATTTAATTTACTAACCGAAACTGCAATCGGTGTAACCGGATCTACAGTAACCGATTTGGTATCGTAACATCCATTGGCATCCATAACCTTGAATGTATAAGTCGCATTTGGAGCCAATCCTATAAATACTCCCGAAGTAGCCCCAGTAACATTGCTCGTAGCCGATGCTGGTGCAATGATAGTATAGGTCAATGGTGAAACTCCTGTCCCTGCAGTTGTTGTAACTGTAACCGTACTTGTGGTTGCAAGACAAGTTACCGCTGAAGCAGTAGCCGTATTGATTTTCGGAGAATTCAATGGAGCCAGTGTAATTGGAACCATTGGTGAAAGACAGCCGTTGGCGTCTTTAATGATAATATTGAATGTTTGTGAAGCACCGTTGTCGTTTACTGACAATGTGTTGCCTGCCACAAAAGTTGTTCCGTTGTTATAACTGTATGTATAAGCTCCTGTTCCGCCTGTTCCTGTAACGGTAATCAATGCTGCTTGTTTTGCATTGCTTGTGCTACAAGTGAATTTAGTCGCTGATGGAGTAGCCACAATAGCCGTAGGCTCAGTAATGTTAACATCAACACTGCCTGTACATCCTTTGCTGTCTTTCACATAGAAAGTATGCAATCCTGCTGTCAATCCTGTAAAACTGTTGCTTACACCATAAGTTCCTGCAAGTGCATTACTGTAAGTGTAAGAACCTGATCCGCCAGCTCCTCTCAACAATACCGAACCGTTTGATCCTCCATTACAAGTAACATTTACCTGAGTAGCCGTTACTGTAGGATTTGTGATCGGATTAACCTGAATAGAAACTATTCTTGTACAAGCCGGTGTATTTGAATCTGTAATTTCAAAATTGTACGTTCCTGCTGTTGTTGCATTTCCATAAACAATTTGTGAACCTACAACCGGAGTAACTGAACCATAAGTTCCAGTTCCTGGGTCAACTCTATAAGTATAGCCAGATTTTCCGCCTGAAATATCAACTGTGATTTCTGCATTCGGAGTAGCGCTACAGTCTAGCTCTTTGCTGACCTTGATAGTAGCTGTCAATTGTGGATAAACCATAATTGGCGTAGCCGAAGCTGTACAATTGTTGGCATCTTTTACCCAAACTGTATAAGCTGTCGCTGAAGCAGAAACATTGAAAACAGGGTTTGTTGAGAAAGCTCCTCCAACTCCGTTGATTCCGTATTGTAAAGTTCCTTTACCTCCTGTTCCTGAAGCAGTAATTGTGAATCCGCTTCCTGAAGCAGTACATTGATTGCTCAATACTGCCGTTACTGAAGGCGTAGGATCTGCTGATAATGTAACCTGAACAAAATCTTTACAGCCTCTGGCATCCATAACATAAACATCCCAGCTCATGTCGGCTCCGCTGTTGGTATCAACTGTAAGGATATTGCTCGGATTATAAGCTGCCGCCAAAGGCTCTGCAGCATTATGCTTCACAACCGCATAGCTGTAGTTGGTTGTTCCTCCTGTTGCTGTTGCTGTAATTGCAGCATTGTCGTTATTACAATTGATGTTTGCAGCCACAGCCGTAATATCTAAGTCCGATGCTGGCTCCCCGATTGTAATTGAAGTAGAACTGCTACAGCCTGTTGCTGTATCGGTAACAGATACTGTATAAGTTCCAGCAGCTACATTGCTCAATGTTAATGTATTTCCTGATTTAGTCAATGAGCCTGTACCAAGATTCGCTGACGTTAATGTGAATGAATAATTACCCGGTGTAGCAATTCCAGAAATAGTATAAGTTCCTTTTCCTGTTGAAGTGCCTTTACATGTAACATCATTATTCTTGTTGCCTGAGATTGAAATCGGTGTAACCGGATCTACAGTAACCGATTTGGTATCGTAACATCCATTGGCATCCATAACCTTGAATGTATAAGTCGCATTTGGAGCCAATCCTATAAATACTCCCGAAGTAGCCCCAGTAACATTGCTCGTAGCCGATGCTGGTGCAATGATAGTATAGGTCAATGGTGAAACTCCTGTCCCTGCAGTTGTTGTAACTGTAACCGTACTTGTGGTTGCAAGACAAGTTACCGCTGAAGCAGTAGCCGTATTGATTTTCGGAGAATTCAATGGAGCCAGTGTAATTGGAACCATTGGTGAAAGACAGCCGTTGGCGTCTTTAATGATAATATTGAATGTTTGTGAAGCACCGTTGTCGTTTACTGACAATGTGTTGCCTGCCACAAAAGTTGTTCCGTTGTTATAACTGTATGTATAAGCTCCTGTTCCGCCTGTTCCTGTAACGGTAATCAATGCTGCTTGTTTTGCATTGCTTGTGCTACAAGTGAATTTAGTCGCTGATGGAGTAGCCACAATAGCCGTAGGCTCAGTAATGTTAACATCAACACTGCCTGTACATCCTTTGCTGTCTTTCACATAGAAAGTATGCAATCCTGCTGTCAATCCTGTAAAACTGTTGCTTACACCATAAGTTCCTGCAAGTGCATTACTGTAAGTGTAAGAACCTGATCCGCCAGCTCCTCTCAACAATACCGAACCGTTTGATCCTCCATTACAAGTAACATTTACCTGAGTAGCCGTTACTGTAGGATTTGTGATCGGATTAACCTGAATAGAAACTATTCTTGTACAAGCCGGTGTATTTGAATCTGTAATTTCAAAATTGTACGTTCCTGCTGTTGTTGCATTTCCATAAACAATTTGTGAACCTACAACCGGAGTAACTGAACCATAAGTTCCAGTTCCTGGGTCAACTCTATAAGTATAGCCAGATTTTCCGCCTGAAATATCAACTGTGATTTCTGCATTCGGAGTAGCGCTACAGTCTAGCTCTTTGCTGACCTTGATAGTAGCTGTCAATTGTGGATAAACCATAATTGGCGTAGCCGAAGCTGTACAATTGTTGGCATCTTTTACCCAAACTGTATAAGCTGTCGCTGAAGCAGAAACATTGAAAACAGGGTTTGTTGAGAAAGCTCCTCCAACTCCGTTGATTCCGTATTGTAAAGTTCCTTTACCTCCTGTTCCTGAAGCAGTAATTGTGAATCCGCTTCCTGAAGCAGTACATTGATTGCTCAATACTGCCGTTACTGAAGGCGTAGGATCTGCTGATAATGTAACCTGAACAAAATCTTTACAGCCTCTGGCATCCATAACATAAACATCCCAGCTCATGTCGGCTCCGCTGTTGGTATCAACTGTAAGGATATTGCTCGGATTATAAGCTGCCGCCAAAGGCTCTGCAGCATTATGCTTCACAACCGCATAGCTGTAGTTGGTTGTTCCTCCTGTTGCTGTTGCTGTAATTGCAGCATTGTCGTTATTACAATTGATGTTTGCAGCCACAGCCGTAATATCTAAGTCCGATGCTGGCTCCCCGATTGTAATTGAAGTAGAACTGCTACAGCCTGTTGCTGTATCGGTAACAGATACTGTATAAGTTCCAGCAGCTACATTGCTCAATGTCAATGTATTTCCAGCTTTTGTCAAAGTGCCTGTGCCAAGCACTCCTGCCGTCAATGTGTAAGTATAATCTGTTGCAACTGCATAGCCAGAAACTGTGAATGTTCCGTTTCCTGTCGAAGTGCCCTTGCATTTTGCATCATTCTTGTTTGTTGCAGTAATTCCGATTGGAGTAACCGGATTTACCGTAACCGATTTGGTATCGTAGCATCCGTTAGCATCCGTAACTCTGAATGTATATGGAGTGGCGCTTGGTGTCAAACCTGCAAATACACCAGTAGAGTTGCTTGCAACTGCAGAAGCAGGAGCAATAATAGCATATGTCAATGTCCCCACTCCTGTACCTGCAGTCGTAGTCACCGTAACTGTGCTTGTACCTACTGTACAAGTTACAGCTGATGCCACTGCCGTATTGATTTTTGGAGAATTTAATTTATTCAATGTAGCCGATCCGTTTGCGATACAGCCGTTTGCGTCTTTGACAGAATAGTTGATCGTCTGGTCGCTTCCGTTATCATTTACGGTCAAAGTCTGAACCGAACCGTAAGCACCTCCATTGAAGCTGTATTGGAATGGTGCCGTGCCACCAACTGGCGCATTGATCGTCACCGAACCTGCAACTTTGGCATTCGTAGTGCTGCACGTGAAGCCAACAGTAGTAGCCGAAATCGTCAATACATTTGGCTGTGTAATCTTAACTGGAACACTTCCTACACATCCTTTAGAATCTTTTACATAGAAAGTATAATCTCCAGCGCCTAAACCTGTAAAGGTAGCGCTTGTCCCGAATCCTGTTGTAGCGTTATTGCTATAGCTAAATCCTCCTGAACCTCCATTACCTTGTATAGTAACAGATCCGTCAAGTTTTCCGTTACAGCTTACATTGCTTTGTGTAACAATTGAAGCTGTTGGGTTTGAAATCGATTGTATGGTCTCTGTTACTACAAACGTACATGAATTAGCATCGGTTACTTTGATGTTGAATGTTCCAGCAACTGAAGTTGTGTAAACATTTGAAGCCATTGCAGTGTAGCTAGTTCCTCCGTTAGTCGAAACTGAATAAGTATATCCAGGTTTTCCTCCGTTTGGAGTAACTGTAATTGTAGCATTCGGTGTAGCCGAACAATCTAATTCTTTAACAGCAGTTGTTGCCGTTAATTGTGGGTAAACTGTAATTGGAGTTGCTGAAGCTGTACATCCGTTTGCATCTTTAACCCAAACAGTATATGGAGTTGCACTTGCAACAACATCAAAGAAATTATTAGGTCCAAACGAACCTGTAGGTCCGTTGATTCCATAAGTCAAAGGAGTTACTAAGTTTGTTCCACCTGGTGTAGCAGTAATTCTGAATTTATTTCCAGAACCTGTACATTGATTGTCTAAAGTTGCCGTAACCGTCGGAACAGCATCCATTAGAATAGATACATTTACCGTGTCAGGACATCCATTTACATCTTTTATATAAACTGTCCAATTACGATCATTGCCGTTGTTTGTATCAACAGTCATTGTTGCGCTTGTAGTATAAGCTCCTGCCGCTGGTGCTGGAGATCCTTGTTTTACAACTGCATAAGAATAATTAGGCGTTCCTCCAGATCCTACAGCCGTAATTACAGATGTAAATTTACTACATGTGATGTTCGCTGCTGTTGCAGTCACGTCTACTGCATTACTTGGCTGTGTTAGCGTTACTGTATAACTAGACGTACATTTTGTTGTTCTATCTGTAGCAGTAATAGTATAAGAACCTGCAGCTAATGCACTAGTTACAGCAATAGTCGTATTTGATGAACCAACTAAATTATTTGCACTCTGAATAGTATTACCTAAACCATCTGTAATAACATAATCGTATCTACTTTTAACTCCATTAACAGTAAACTGAATTGTTCCTGTACCACCATAACATTTAATAGTTGTAACAACTGATCCACCAGCTACAATATCTGGTGCTCCTTTTACTGTATAAGGTTTAGTGAATGAACAACCTGTTTTAATATCTGTAGCCTGAAAAATATATGCGCCAGGAGTTAATCCCTTGAATTCACCATCAGAATTAGTTGCTGTATCATATCCAGCTGGACCAGAAATAATCTGATAACGAATAGGCGCCGAAACTCCACCTTTTACCGCAGCAATATTAACGTGACCACCTGCTGGTGTTGTAGAACAATCATAACCGTTATCGGTTATTGTAATATCTGTAATTTGGTCAAATGCTCCAATAGTAATACTTAATGGACCAATTTGACAATTATTACTATCTTTAATATAAGCTGTTACAGTACTACCTGCAGCTGTCGTTGGGAAAGTATTTGTAGTTGTAAAACTTGTAGCGTTATTAAAACTATATTGATATCCTGTTCCTGTTCCACCGGATGCTGTTACAGTAACTACAGCCGGAACAGTTCCTGTTGGGCCACACGTAATGTCTGTAGCAGAAATACTTCCTTGAACCACCGGTGGTTCTGTTAAAGTAATAGATTCTGGAGATGAAATACATCCTTTGTTGTCTTTTACTTGATATGGGTAAGCAACTCCTGCTTTTAAACCTGAATAAGTTGCAGTAGTAGTGAATCCACTGTTATTAAAACTATAAGTGTAACCTCCTGAACCTCCTGAGCCAGAAAGCGTAACTGATCCATTTGTTCCGCCATAACAAGTAACTTGTGTTGGAGAAGCAGTAACTGTTGGGTTCGTTATCGCATCTACTGTCGCACTTACTTCAAACGTACATGCTGTTGGAGTGTTTGAATCAGAAATTTCAAATGTATATAATCCAGATCCTGGTGCTGGGTAATCAAATGCTGTTCCTGTAACAGTTGTACTTGATCCATAAGAACCAGATCCTGTTTTAACTCTATATTTATAAGTTGTTTTACCACCGCTGATATCAACATGAATTGTTGCTCCTACACTATTACAATCTAATGGTTTACTAATTGATGCTTTTGCATCTAACGCTGGAGCCACAATAATACCATTAACTGTCACAGAACAGTTATTACTGTCTGTAACCACAACAGAGTGTGTACCAACACCTACTCCTGTAAAAGTATTTGTATTCACAGCAGCAGCACCATCTAAACTGTAAGTCAAAGTCCCTGTTCCTGTAGCTGTGATTATAATTGTAGCTTTATCAGCATCATAACATAAATCTGAAGAGGCAAAACTCGCCGTTGGTTGAGTTGGAGCGTTTACCACTATAGCAGGAGAAATTGAAGAAAGACATCCATTAATATCTTTAGCCGCAACCGTGTAAGTTCCCGGTGCTGTTACATTAGTGAAAACATTTGAATGAGGAAAAGCATTACCAGCAATTACTGTAACACCATCCGCCGCTCTTAATTCATATGTATAAGTAGGTCCTGTTCCTCCTGAAGCAGTAGCTGTAATAGTAGCGCCATTTCCTGTTCCACATTTTGCCTGAGCAGTAACTGTTGCGAAAACAGTAACTGGTGTTGCTGTTCCAACAGTTGTATTAACTGTTTCTGAACAAGTGCCGGCTAGATCACTTTGAACAACTACAGTATATGGACCTGCAATTAATTTTTCAATAAAAAGTGGACTAGCTGTAGCTTTTTGTAGAGCTCCACCATTTACAGAATAATAAAAAGTTCCACTAAAGTTTTGAACAGGAATAGTAATTGTACCTGTATCTTTACCGTTACAAAGAACATCTTGAATTTCAGGCTTCAAAACAGTAAATGCTTTATCTGTTCCAACATCAAAACGAACCACTTTCTCTTGTAAACATGTTTGTGGTAATTGATAAACTGAAATGTCATCAATCAATAAATCATTTCCATTATATTCTAAACTTCCTGAACGGATAACAAATGTTAGGTTTGTATTATTCCCAGGGTTTAACGAAATCGTAGGGATTTCAATCCATTTTGTTCTGTTTGGATCATTTTTCGCTTCTGCAATTTTTCCAGTATCAACTCGTGCAACAACTTTTCCAGATGGATCGACCAATTCGAATCGAACTATTGGAGCTGCTCCATCGACACCTGCATTCAATAAATTGGCAACTGCCACATCTACTTTTACTGGTTGATTTGGGATAACATCTGCAATCGGTTTGCTATATAAAATTCCATAATCACCAGCCGCTGAACCAATATTTACTAATAAATATCTTCCATTTTGGTCACCTCCATTAGAAGTATGATCTTTAAATGGATACCAAGCCGTGTCGTTTCTCCAAAAGAAACTTGCCACAGAATATTGATTATCCTCAACAGATCTTGTAGGATTAGGACAAGTATGGATATTTACATCTTGATTGTTAAAACAATAAGCTGCTGCAATACCAGGACTTTGCGTAGGTGCTCCACTTCCGAAATCTTCTTTTAATAAATTACTGTATGTAGTAGCGTCTTCTAATTTATATTTTATTGTAACATAATGGCTTCCTGATTTAATATTAGTAAAGACATTATTAGTAACTGGCGTGTTTGGTATACCGTCTAAAGAATATTCGTATGAATATACATTACTTGAAGAATTAATAACCGTTGCCGTAGTTTGTCCTTTACCAGTACAATCATAAATAACATCAGATAATTTAACATCTGGATCAGCAGGTTTTGGATCTAAAATTACATTATAAGGCAATTTATACGTACAACCATTCGCATCTTTAACGACTAAGACATAAGTACCAGCTGTAACATCTGCATAAGGCAAATCATCAAATGATTGACCTCCATCAAAAGAATATTTATATGGAGCCGTACCTCCTGAAACGTTTGTGAATCTTAATCTTCCACCAGTTCCGCCAAGTCTACATCCTGCTAATTCAGCTACACCACCAGAAGCCGTTAATTCAGAAGCTGGCGAATTAATTGTAATCACCTGTGCAGGATCTGTACAAGTTGTTCCTGATAATGTATATTTCACAACAACATTATAAGTACCTCCGGTTAGGTTTGAGAAAGTTCCGTTACTACTCCATGTTACACCGTTATTAATGCTATACTGCATTGTATAACCGTTTTGAGCTGTAACATTTACCTTAATTTCTCCTTTATCAGTGTAACATATAATATCTGTTTTACTAATCGTATATTGTGGTTTTGGACTTGCTGTGAATGTAATTGAATTAGTAGCCTTACATCCATTTGCATCAGAAACCGCAATATTATAAACTCCGCCTGCAGGCAATGTTGCAAATGTTACCGGTATTGTTGCTCCTGTATAAAGAGTGTAGTCTCCACCGTTTAGGGAATAATAATACGGTGAGGTTCCTCCGGCAATAGTTAATTTAATTCCTCCATCCTGACAAGCAGTTAATGCTGGAGACATAGCAGGAGTAACAGTAAGTTTTGCAACTGTGTTAATTGTTATATCCTGAGTAGCCTTACAACCATCCTCTGTAATTACTTCCGTGGTATATGTTCCAGCTGTTAACTTATCATATAGAAATTGATTATTAGAAATATTACCTGATGTGATTACAAGTTTTTTAGGCGATTTTGTATAAATATTAAAAGTATACTGAGGATCAGCATCATTGGCCACAATAAGTACCTGACCTAAGTCACCATTACATAATGGCTGAGAAGCTGTAGCAGTCATGCTAAAGGCTCTTTTTCTGATTACAATATCTCCAATATTAAAAATACAAGGATTAGTAGTTACACCAACCTGTCTTATAAAAATAATATATGTTTTTTGCGTTACACCTGCGCCCCATGTAGTCCCAGTAATTGGGAATATTGGGCTTGATTGATAAGCTCCAGGTACAGGTGTTGTATTAGGGATTTGCTCGGCTATTGCATATTCATATTGTGCATTACCTCCACCAACAGTTATGTTTCCAGCTTTTCCACACATAATATCTTTGTGTGTTTCAGTTGGGTTGAATACGTTTTTATAAACATTGAAATAAAAACGATTAAAACAGCCTCCAGTATAATTCAATGTCAATCTAAATTGACCTGACTGATCTGCTCTGTAATTTGGGCCGTCACCAACTTTTGTCCAAGTACACGAAGTTCCTTCATTTGCACAATTTTGGCTGGCTGATGCTGGACAACTGCTCTCGTCAAGTTTCTCCCAAACAATTACTGAACCATCATTAATGCCTGTTGGAATATCTCTATACGAATTAGCTCCACACAAGAAAATATTTGGCAATAATTTACCATTACTTGTACATTGTACTGTTTGATCAGCATATTTAATAACAGGGTTAGTCGCAATTCCTCCAAAAGGAACTACTGTAATTTCCTCCGTATAATCTGTACATGGCTTATTTGCTATTCCTGTTACCTTGTATAATCCAGGCTGTGTTACAGTAACTGATTGCCCAGTTGCGGTAAAATTTCCAGGTCCTGTCCAAGAGTAGCTAGCATATCCGTCTGAAGCTTTAATAACTTGGCTTGCACTACATAAAACAACATTTTGCGTAAACTTACAATCCTTTACTCCTACCAAGAAGTTTGTAGACTGTGGTGTTCCAAGATTACAAGCTGTGTATGATGATAAACTAGGATCATCTGTAATTTGTGTTGGATTTATGGCTCCTTTATAAGTAGCATACCCAGAATTTTGAATAATAGGGTCACAGGCATCACTTAACTCATTACAAGTAGGAACTACTTTTACACTGAATCTAATTTCACTGCGCACAAAAGGTGGCCCAGGTATTAAATTCTTTTTAACTAATGCGTCAGGAATTTTGAAAAGAAGTGTTCTTGTTGCAGCGTTGTAAGTAACGTTATTTGCAACCGTCATTCCGCTTGGCAAAGAAGTAATATCACCAGGAAAACTGAAGTTAATGTTTTTTGGTAATACATCTTTAATTACAAACTCTTTAGCATCATCGTTGCCTTGGTTTTCAAATCCAAGTACATAATTTAATTGTTCTCCTAAGGTTACATCTTTTGAACTTGCATCAGCGCCATTAGTATCAAAAACCTGCTTGGTCAATAAAATTTTTGGTTCGATAATTTCAACTGCGAATGTTGATAAAAATGCACCATAACCGTCACTAGAAGTTGTAAGTCTTAAAGTAGCACCCGTTTCATCATTTGGAACAACACTATTTATTGCACCAGAACTTGATGGCGGATTTGGAATAATAACTTGATCAATATCAAATCCCATAGTATTGGTACTATTAGGATTTCTTGATAAATAATGAGATCCATCTGCAGAAACTGTCGCGTTGAAGAAATTTCCTATCGGATTAACTGCGTCATAGATAACTGTAAATGCACTCGATTTATTTGCTTTAAATTGTAAATCGTCTCCTGTTTTAAGATTATCGCCTTCAAGAGCACCAACACCAATTTTTGCATTTACAGGAAATGGAGCGGGTAAAGTTTGAAATCCATTTACTGTATAATCAACCGTTTTAATTCCTCCTGCATCTGGGTTAACACCTACATAACCATCAAAAACAGAAATAAATTTACTTGGCATTGTTGGGCTTTCGTAAATCACGACCAAAGACCATCCTCCAGCACCACCACCATCACGTTTTCCTAAAGCGGCGCGCACATTCCCTACAGTATAAACACCATCTGCATTTGCCAAGGCTTGCAATGTTGTTGTTACGTTTTTAAAACATACATAAGGAGAATCTTTAAAAGAATTTTGAACGTTTGTATAATCGTATCCATCAAAAATAACTTCATCTGCAGTTACGTTTTGATAGGTACCTCCTGGAACTTTAAACTTAATTGTTTTCCAAGTATCAAGAGGTCTTAATGAACCATCGTATTTTTTTCCGCTATCAGTACTTCTTTCGTAAGGATAAATTGCTGACCAATATAGACCGGCAAAAACAATTTTTTTACAGCTATTATTAATTTTCAATTCTGATTGAGACGAACTGAAAATTCCTGTTGCAGGATCAACATTGATGTATTCAACATTGTAACTATTATTATCTCCCGGAGAATTAAAAGGAGTATTAGCCTCAGCAGTTAAAGTTGCTAAATTCGTAACCGTTCCTGTAAATAAAACTCCTGTTTGAGGTGCTCCATTTTTATTATACGTTGGAGCAGTATCTACCTTATTGATTACCGTGTTTCCAATTAAAATAACATCTCCTTTAACTTTTATGTTTCCTCCAGTAAGTCGAGGTGTAAAAGCTTTTCCAATTTGAGCATTTACTGAAGTAAAACTTAATAGTAAAAACAAAACGAACATCGCATAGCGCGATAAATTTTTTGTATTTAATCTTTTTATTGTCTTTAAACTTTCGTCCAAACAATAATGCATTAAATCCTCCAACTGGCATTTAGCTTGGGTAACTAAACGTGCACAACATGCAATTGCAAGTTTTACATTCTTTAAGATAGTAGGTTTTTTCATGGTCTTCATTTTGTTTTTGTCCTGATTTATTTCCTAAGGGGCATTAAAAAATAAATTTTAGCACTCTGAAACATTTTTATTATTAAGTCCTTCTTACGATTATTTAAGAAGGACTGACTTTCTTTTTACTTCTATTAATTCTCCACTTTTACGATGGCCAATTTGCCGTTGTATGGTTTGTTTCCTTTTGCTTCTAATGCTTTAGTCGCTTCTTGCAAACCTTCAAATTTCTCGTAATAGATATAATATTTACTTGTTGCTATATTATAAAAGAAATTAATGTCTGAACGTCCTGCAGCAACTGCTTTTGCAAGGAATTCATCTCTCTTTTCAACACTGCTATGAACGGCAAGAATCATATAATATCCATTTTCAGAATTTTTAATATTCTTGATGATCTGCATATTTGACTGGTCTTCACCAAAATCAAAATCACTTGCTGTTAAAGGTGTACTGCTAATTTTAGTAGTTTCCTTGATACGTTTAAGAGCTGCTAGATCCTGGTTATATCGTCCTTGATCATTTTCGTAAGCTGCACGCTTAATTCTACGTTTCTTCTCAATCTCAGTTTCTGCTTTAATACGCTCTAAATTCGCAAGTAAATCAGCACTGTCCTGCTCCATTTTCAATTGTGCTGCTTTCAACTGATTTATTTTTTCTAAATAAGCTCTGTTTAAAGCATCATTTTTATTCGGAACCTTTTTAAGCCTTTCGTTGTATAAATTCGTCAACTTAGCAATCTCGTCTTTTTGAAGTCTGTTTGCCTCAGCAATGTTTGCTTTTAAAGCTTCTAATTGGCTATTTTCTGCTGCTACACTCTTGAATGGTTTCGGTTCTCTATAAATACCTTTTTCACTTAAATCATTTTCTTCTCTTAAGTCATTCAAATCTTTTTGTTTGTTGGCAACTGTTGCATTAAACTGAGCCAATAAATCATTTTGATTTTTACTTGAAGCATCTAGAGATTCTGTTAAGTTATCGATCGCTTTTGCTGTTTCATCTTTTTGTGCTAAAGCCGCTTTTGCTGCTGCCTCTGCATCTGCCTTTGCTTTTGCGTCTGCAGCTAATTTCGCTTGGCGAGCCTCTTCTTCAATTCTAGCTTTCTCTTCAGCATCTTGTTTCGCTTTCAACGCTTCTGCATCGGCTTTTGCTTTTGCATCGGCAGCTAATTTTGCTTGAAGTGCTTCTGCATCAGCTTTCGCTTTTGCGTCTGCAGCTAATTTCGCTTGACGAGCTTCTTCTTCAACTCTAGCTTTTTCTTCAGCTGCTTGTTTTACTTTAAGAGCTTCTGCATCAGCTTTCGCTTTGGCGTCTGCTGCAAGTTTCAATTTTAAGGCTTCTGCGTCAGCTTTTGCTTTTGCGTCTGCAGCTAATTTTGCTTGACGAGCTTCTTCATCGGCTTTTGCTTTTGCTTCTGCTGCTTGTTTTGCTTGTAAAGCTTCTGCATCAGCTTTCGCTTTGGCGTCTGCTGCAAGTTTCAATTTTAAGGCTTCTGCGTCAGCTTTTGCTTTTGCGTCTGCAGCTAATTTTGCTTGACGAGCTTCTTCATCGGCTTTTGCTTTTGCTTCTGCTGCTTGTTTTGCTTGTAAAGCCTCTGCATCAGCTTTCGCTTTGGCGTCTGCTGCAAGTTTCAATTTTAAGGCTTCTGCGTCAGCTTTTGCTTTTGCGTCTGCAGCTAATTTTGCTTGACGAGCTTCTTCATCGGCTTTCGCTTTGGCATCTGCTGCTAATTTTGCTTGACGGGCTTCTTCTGCTTCTTTTAATTGTTTTGCTTCAGCATCAGCTTTTGCTTTGGCAGTTGCTTCGGCATCAGCTTTTACTTTTGCATCAGCAAGCAATTGAGCTTGTAATGCTTCCATATCCGCTTTTGCTTTTGCGTCTGCAGCAAGTTTCGCTTTAAGTGCTTCGGCATCAGCTTTTGCTTTTGCATCAGCTGCTAATTTCGCCTGACGAGCTTCTTCTTCCACTCTAGCTTTTTCTTCAGCAGCTTGTTTTACTTTAAGAGCTTCCGCGTCAGCTTTGGCTTTTGCATCGGCAGCTAATTTCGCCTGACGAGCTTCTTCTTCCACTCTAGCTTTTTCTTCAGCAGCTTGTTTTACTTTAAGAGCTTCTGCATCGGCTTTCGCTTTTGCATCAGCTACAAGTTTAGCTTGAAGTGCCTCAGCATCAGCTTTTGCTTTTGCATCAGCCGCTAATTTCGCCTGACGCGCTTCTTCATCCGCTTTCGCTTTTGCTTCAGCAGCTTGTTTTGCCTTAGCTTCTGCATCGGCTTTCGCTTTTGCATCCGCAACTAGTTTCGCTTGAAGTGCTTCTGCATCGGCTTTTGCTTTTGCTTCAGCAGCTAATTGTGCTTGACGAGCCTCTTCATCCGCTTTTGCTTTTGCATCAGCAGCTTGTTTTGCTTTAAGTGCCTCGGCATCCGCTTTAGCTTTTGCATCGGCAGCTAACTTAGCCTGACGTGCTTCTTCAGCTTCTTTTAATTGTTTTGCTTCTGCCTCTGCTTTAGCTTTTGCTGTAGCTTCAGCGTCAGCTTTAACTCTTGCATCGGCAATTAGTTTTGCCTGTAAAGCTTCCATATCCGCTTTTGCTTTTGCTTCAGCTGCAAGTTTTGCTTGAGCTTCCGCATCTGCTTTTGCTTTTGCATCTGCAGCTAATTTTGCCTGTTGTGCTTCAGCATCAGCTTTAGCTTTTGCATCAGCAGCTAATTTTGCTTGTTTTGCCTCTTCTTCAGCTTTCGCTTTGTCTGCTGCTTGTTTTATCTTTAATGCTTCCGCGTCTGCTTTTGCTTTTGCTTCAGCAGCAATCAATGCTTGTCTTGCCTCTGCGTCTGCTTTGGCTTTTGCATCAGCTGCTAATTTTTCTTTTAATGCTGCTTCTTGAGCTTGTTTTGCTTTAAGCGCTGCCGCTGCTTTGGCTTTGTTAGCCGCGTCAATTGCCGCTTTAGTTTTCGCTTCAGCTGCTGCTTTAGTTTTCGCTTCAGCTGCTAATCTAGCTTGATATGCATCTGAGTCAGCTTTTGCTTTTGCATCAGCTGCTAAAATCGATTGTAAATCTGCTGCTTCTGCTTTCGCTTTTGCATCAGCTTTTCTCTTCGCCTCAGCTGCATCTGCTTTTGCTTTTGCATCGGCTGCCAACTTAATTTTCAATGCTTCTGCATCAGCTTTAGCTTTAGCGTCAGCAGCTAATTTTGCTTTTGCCGCAGCCTCGGCATCAGCCTTAGCTTTATCTGCTGCTAATTGTGCAGGTGTTTTTTGTGGCTCTGTTGGTTTTACAGTAGCTGTTTTTGCTTTTGCTGCTTCAGCATCGGCTTTTGCTTTTGCATCAGCTGCTAATTTCAACTTCATAGCCTCTGCATCTGCTTTAGCTTTATCAGCTGCTAATTGAGCTTGTGTTTTTGTTGCTGTTGCTCCTGGTTTATTTGCGGCAGCTTGCGCTCTTGCTGCTGCGGCCGCATCAACACGTGCTTTATTGTCGGCAGCTAATTGTATTCTACGCGCTTCAGCATCGGCTCTTGCTTTATCAGCTGCCAATTGAGCTTGTGTTTTTTGTGTTGCAGCAACCGCTCTATTTGCTGTTGCAGTTTGTGCTCTTGTTGCAGCTGCGGCATCAGCTTTTGCTTTTGCTTCTGCAGCTAATTTAAGTTTCAGCGCTTCAGCATCAGCCTTGGCTTTAGTATCTGCTTCTAACTTGGCTTTTGTCGCAGCTTCAGCATCTGCTTTTGCTTTTTCAGCAGCTGCCAATCGTGCTTGTTTAGCTTCAGCATCAGTAATCGCTTTTGCTTCTGCGGCTAATCTTGCTTTTTCAGCACCATCTACTCTTGTAACAGGAGCTGTTGTAGTCTTTTTAGCCATTACTGGTTTTGGCTTAGAAGGATCGATAAGAGAACCTTCGTCATCATCACCATAATAGTAATTTTTGTTTTTGAATCTGTAAGCAATTGCAAATTCGTGAGAACCTCCTAAATTGGTAAAATTCCCAAAACCTCTTTCATAATTGTACTCGATAGAAATACTTGGTGAAATATTCGCTCCTAAACCTGCCGAAACACCGTATAAAGTATTGTAACCAACCTGTGCCCAAACTCCTTGCGGAATTGCAATCATGGCAAGTCCCGATAAAACTGTTTTATCTTTTTTGATTTCTGTTTTTACTATTCCCGAGAATTTGCTTCTATCAAAAAATCCGTAGCTGTCAATGTAACCCGTGTACATACCGTGCAATTCAATTGCTCTTTCTGGATCGTCTTTTACCATTCCAGAACCAAAATTGTAAAGAACCAAATTGTTGATCGACAAACCAAAATCAAGAAATGCTGTACCGTAATTGATTCCAGGATTTACTGTAAGCAATGTATTTGATGGAACGTTATCTATTGGAAGATTAGGATCATTTGTAACGATTTTTCCTCTGTTTAAACCACTTTGGTAAGCACCAACATTAAGGCCAAATGTCAAATTGCTATCTTCCTGCAAAACGATATTATGGGCAAAGTTGGCTACTCCTCCAAATACAGTAAAAACACCATAATTTTGTTGAAATAATCCAAAAGCAAAAGCTTCATTCTCTCTGAAACGACCAGAATAACCAAATAAATAAGTGTTTGGTGCATCATCAAATGAAACCCATTGTCTTTTATTGTAAAAACTCACATAAGGGTTTGATTCGCGTACAAAGCTGAAAGTTGGGTTAATTAAATATCTATTGAACTTTAAAGAATTTCTGATAGGTAAAGAAAACGAAACAACTCCATCCTCAGATTTAGTATCTTGAGAATAGAGTACATTTGAAAAACCGTAAAATAAAGTTATGAATAGTAGGATTTTCTTCATTTTATTTTATCAGGGTTATTGATCCTTTCTTTTCACCTGTCTGGGAATGAATGACATAGTAATAAACGGGATTTACATTTTTAATATCAATTGATCCAGACGGGGGCCAATCGCCTTGATAGTTGACAACATCAAGAACCATGTCTCCGTTTGAACTAATTATTTTAACACTAGTTTCTGGGTTTTTGTATTCACTCGGAATATCCCATACATCATACGGATAACTGCTCAAGCTTATAATATTTGCAATTTTTTCTACAGAAGTAACCGGATTACTATCGTACGAAACTGCGAACGGTAATTCTTGTTCAACGATACAACCTGTTGCTTGGCTTATTTTTACTTTGTAATTTCCTTTTGTTGATACCAAGTAAGTATTAGTGTTAGCACCTGCTATCACTGTGTTTCCAAGATACCACTCAAAAGTCGGATTCACAGCATTTGTAGTCACCGTAACGCTTAATGTTTCGTTTGGGGCAATAACATTCGTTGCTGGGACATTTAATGAAGCCGTAAAGTTGTTTCCTTTAAGATCTATTGTTCCTGTTGCTTTACATCCACCAAAATCAACATCAACGCTATAGATTCCCGCTTCATTTGTAACATAACTACGGCTTGTAGCACCTGAAATTACAGTTCCATTTTTTTTCCACACGTAACTATTTCCTGAAGTCGCCGTCAAGACTGTTCCTGATCCGCTTGAACAAAATGGATTACCTAAACTTGATGAGATTGTTACAGAAGAACCAGATCCTGAAGTCGTAACGGTAACACGATTTGAACTTAAATTGTCTTCTGAACATAGTCCATAATCTAATTTTGCGTAATAGGTTCCAATCGAATTTACTACTAACGTTGTACCACTTTGTCCAGCAATCAAAACATCATCTTTATACCATTTATACTTTAAATTTGGATAATTGGCCGGAGACGAAGGAACGTCATTTGGTGTTGGATTGTAAACAGAAAGCGAAATACTTCCTCCAGAACAAATTGTAGCCGTAGGTGATTTTTCATTTATGTAAAATGCACTCACATAAGTACTATAATACGCTGGAAAAGAGGTATTGTTTGCAAGATTTTTAAATCTTAAGCTATAAACAGGAGTTGCCGTATTACTTTTTACACGCAAGCTGTAAATATCAGATCCCTTTAAATTTGTTGGAACAGCAAATCGAATTGTTTGTTGCTGTAACGTAGGATCATCTGTAAATGAAATTTTTGTTGTAGCTGTAGGGGTTGTAAAATTCCCAGCATCATCAGAAAGTTCTACCTCAAAAGTAGTTCCAGCTGGAAAATTTACATAACTAAAAGTAGCCGCATATTGATTAAAAGGCGCACCATCGATGATAAGCCCAGCACAAATTCTATCAAAATTTAATTGCTGGGGCACTATCGTTTGGGCATAAGTATTCGTTTCAGTACAAAACAAAATACTAAAAAATGCAATAAATCGGATTACAGATAGCGTAGTTTTCTGAATCATATAGTTCTTCTTCTTGCTAAGTCTATATTTTCAAAAAACAAGATATCGATGAATGTTTCTGAAAAATCATATTTATAGTTCTCTATAATGTCCTTCGCAAGAACAGAATAAGAAGCTGTAATTGATGAATTTTCTTTGCACTCTGAAGTTTTTTGATCGTTCGCATCACTAGCTATAGCAAAGCTATCCTTGGGGATGGATAGCTCCACTGCTAACTGATTAGAATTCTCTAATTTGCTGATCACTGTTGTATCAGCCGTTTCTGTTTTTTGGTTGTTATTACACGCCAGTGCGATGCCATTAGTATCAGTAGAAACAGTAGTGTTTTCTGATTTACTTTGTGCATTTAAAGCTGCTATAGGCGAAACCAAAAATATAATATAAATAAAATATTTTTTTATAGATGGGGCCATTATGTCTTGATCTTTATTTGGTCCTTGACGAGACTAACATAAATTGTGTCTGGGGACTTTATTAATAAAATTTACGCTCTGAAATAAAAATCGAAACTTATCTATTTTCCGCTAGATGCTGTAATTTTTCCTAATTGTAATCTGAAATCTGGTTTCTTAGGATTTGAAATATCAATGAAAGTTTCTTTGTTGTCACTTTGAGAGTAAACGTTAAAGAACACAGGGTTTCCATACCAGCCCTCTAAATCTTCATTGTTTGTATTGTACTCTGTAAAGATATTTCCGTTACATAAATTGAAGTACATTTCCTCAAATTTGATTTTTTTAAGGTTGGCATCATTGATTTCAGTTTTACTGTCTAGCAAAACGGCCGGGTTAAATCCAGAGATTACACTACGCTTCATTTCAAGAGATGCAGTTTCAGCAACATAAATTGCTTCTTTTACTAAACCTGCCTGAATATCAGCTTTAATGTTCTCACTGTCATTTAACATTGTAATATTTGTTGCAACAACAAGAGTTTGTTTTTTAGTAAAATCTGTTTCGCTTTTCTTTTCGAATGATTTTACCTCCATACAACGAGATCCATCTTTATTAGAAGATAAATAAGATGATCTAACTGCCAATGAGTTGAATAAACGGCATTGAACACCTTGAGTAAATTTAAAATCGTCGTTGATTGATTTGTAAGAAACTAATTTAGTAGCGTTTACATCACCTCCAAAGAAAGCAAATGAGTCACCACCTGCGTAGCTTACCATAACGTTGTCTAAAATAGTTTTTGCACCAACACCTGCAACAGTCAAACCATTGAAAGTATCTACACCTTTAACTTTTTTTCCTGCGAATTCGATTCTAACAAATCTCAAAACGCCTGAATTTCCGTTTACATTATCACCACCATAAGTAGTTAAACTAGGATCTAAATCCATGTTGTAAGAACCTACATTTCCAAATTTATTGATTGGCGCATCTCCAAGAAGTACAACTCCTCCCCAGTCACCAGCTTTTTTCTGGCTTCTGTTTGAAGTAAATACGATTGGATCAGTTTCTAAACCATCAGCAATAATTTGTGCACCTTTTGTAACTACCAATGTTCCTTTTGTTTCAAAATCACCAATAATTAAAGTTCCTGGTTCAATTGTTAATACTGCATTGTTTGTAACATAAACGTTGCCTTGCAAAACATATACATTCCTCTTCAGCAATTTAGTATTAACAGAAATGTTTCCTGCTAAAATTTGATTTGCTTCTCCATACTCTACTTTGTTAGGCTTAAATTCGGTCCAGTTATTCAACCAATTGTTGTAGCCCATAATTCCTTTCTCTTGCTGAGCACTCATACTAGTAACTGTCAAAAGAACGCAGATCATTTGAGTAATTTTTTTCATGATAAGGGGGTATTAGGGTTAATAATAAATTTGGGTATGCGTAAATGAAAAAACTCATCTCGATTTTTCTGAAATAATCAGAACACATCGAGAACGAGTTATTTTTTATTACTCTCTTAATGTTTTTCGAAAATCTAAATCATCTACGAAAACAAGCCAAAAGAGGTTTTAAAAATATATTTTTTTATTACATTTCGTTCAAATCGTTGAACTCGTGTAATGATTTCAATGTGCTTTCGTAAAATAAAATCGCCGCGATCAAGTTTCCTTTATCAGAGTAAGGCATCATCTTTCTTTGGAAATCAACAGTTGTATCCAAGAAAGTTGTAGTACCAACTGCTTGCGCATCTAATACTTTTTTGTGCTCAGAATCGTCTGGAATACCTAAGTCGGCCATGGTAACTCCTGGTTTTGTAACCAAAGCAATGTACGGAAGGGTTTTCACTAAAACTTTAATACGCTCAATGTATAATTCCAAAAGTTCTCCTTTTTGCATACCGCTCAATTCTTTTTGATCATGGTATTTTCTGATAAGAGCCGTTGTACTAATTATACTTCTTGGAGCATTTTTTGCCTGTGCTGAAACAGCTGCAGTCGTCAAGAAAAAAAGTGTACTTAATAAAATAATTTTCCCTTTCATAGATTCGATTTATAATTGGTTGTTCATGCAAACAAAAATATATAAATTAACTTAAATCGCAACTTTATTGATTTCTTTTTTCAAAAAAAAAACTTAAAAAAACCTTAAAAACCAGTCGTATGTCGAGAAAATGTGCGTTTTAACGAGAGTTTTGTTAAATTTGTTAAAATCAAAACTGTAAGATAAAAACTATAAAAAACACCAAACTTTTACCTTTAAATAGCCAAAAAAACATTACGTTTATCGTTTTTGGCAAAAAAATATTAACAAAAAAGTCTTCATATCTGCTAGCGTGAAGCAATTTATTAACAAAATTAAGTTGACAGAAACTTGTTTTTAAGAAAAAAAACATTCCTGTTTTTTACATCAAAATACAACTCATAATCTTTTAATCTAAAATTTTTGCCTACATCATTTTCTTATATCTTTGCTTCATGCAATTTTCTCAAATTTTAGGTCAAGATTATATCAAAAGTCACTTGATAAAAAGTGCATCTTCAGGACGAATTCCGCATGCGCAACTATTTGTTGGGCCAGAAGGAAGCGGTACTTTGTCAACCGCGATCGCTTATGCGCAGTATATTTTGTGCAATAATACCGGCAACGAAAACGAAAATGGAAATGATTCCTGCAATTTGAAATTTCAAAACATTTCACATCCAGATCTTCATTTCATTTACCCAACCGTGACTACCGAAGATGTCAAAACCAAACCAAAAAGTCTAGATTTTATTCAGGATTGGAGAACGTTTGTACAGGAAATGCCTTATGGAGGATTATTTGACTGGTACAAAATTCTAGGCGTTCAAAACAAACAGGGTGAAATTAGGGTTGAAGATGCGCAGGAAGTTTTAAAATCACTTTCGCTAAAATCATACGAAGGTGGTTATAAAATCATGATCATTTGGATGGCCGATAAAATGAATATTGCCGCTTCAAATAAACTTTTAAAGCTCCTTGAAGAACCTTCAGACAAAACCATTTTCATTTTAATTTCTGAAAATGAAGAAGATATTATTCAAACCATTCGCTCTCGTTGTCAGGTAATTCACTTTAACGGACTTCCAGAAAAAGTAATTGCAGATGCCCTGGTTTCACGCGAAAATATTGATTCGAATTTAGCCAAAAAAATCGCGCATCAAGCACAAGGAAATTTCAACAAAGCAATGCATTTGATAAAAGAAGATGACTCCGAATATCCTTTTGAACAATGGTTTGTAAACTGGGTTCGTGCCGCATTTAGAGCAAAAGGAAATGCTGCAGCAATTCAAGATTTGATTTCCTGGAGTGAGGAAATAGCCAGCCTTGGACGTGAAAGCCAGAAAAAATTTATTCAGTTTTGCATCGAAATGTTTCGTCAGGCTTTATTACTGAATTATCAAACGCCAACTTTGGTTTACATTGAGCCAAAAGTGGACAAATTCAAACTTGAAAATTTTGCGCCTTTTGTAAACGGAAACAACATTCATGAAATTTTCAAAGAGCTTTCTGATGCGATGTATCACATTGAAAGAAACGGAAATGCAAAAATAATCCTAACCGATTTATCTATAAAACTGACTCGTTTAATTCATAAAAAATAGTCCTCAAATGAACAATGTTGCCTCTATTTTATTATTAGCATTTTTAGCCATAACCTTTTTACAATCAGGCTATGAAAAAATTTTTTATTGGAAAGATAATGTAAACTGGCTTAAAGAGCATTTTGCCAAAACACCTTTAAAAAACCAAGTCCCTTTAGCACTTATTCACTTGTTGATTCTGGAATTGATTTCAGGAATTTTATCTGTTGTTGGCGCCATTCAAATCGCATTAAACAGTGGCCGTGAATTTGGTTTTTATGGTGCAATTTTTTCATGCATCTGTTTATTGATGATGCTTTTCGGACAAAGACTTGCAAAGGATTATGATGGCGCTAGAACCATCGTAATCTATTTTATACCAGCCGTTATGGCTGTTTATTGGCTGAATTAATCAGCACGCTTAATTATAATTTTACAAAAAAATGAATTCAAAACATCCTTCAGAATCTATAACTATTTTAACTGATTTAGTTTTACCGAGCGAAACAAATCCTTTAAACAATCTTTTTGGCGGCGAATTGCTAGCCCGAATGGATCGCGCTGCAAGTATTGCCGCTCGTCGTCATTCACGCCGAATTGTAGTTACGGCTTCTGTAAATCACGTTGCTTTCAATAGAGCAATTTCTCTTGGAAGCGTTGTTACGGTCGAAGCTAAAGTTTCTAGATCTTTCAAAAGCTCAATGGAAGTTTACATTGACGTTTGGGTTGAAGACCGCGAATCTGGAAGCAGAACGAAAGCAAACGAAGCAATTTACACTTTTGTCGCTGTTGATGATACCGGAAGGCCCGTTGAAGTGCCTGCAATTCTTCCAGAAACAGAGCTTGAAATCCAGCGTTTCGATGCTGCATTGCGTCGCAAACAGCTGAGTTTGGTGCTTGCAGGAAAAATGAAACCATCAGAAGCAACAGAATTAAAAGCTTTGTTTTTGTAATCAAATTTGTGACAATTTGGAACAATTTGGAGCAACCAAACTCCAAAAAAAAGAACTAGTTTTGCAATTAACAAGTTCAGCTAAATACAAATAAGAAAGTTATTTCTTACTTTTGAGTTTTATTCTGGAAACCAAAAAATAACAATTAAGATAATTTAAAAAATATGAGTTCAGACAAAGAAGCCAAATTAAAAGCGTTACAATTAACGCTTGATAAACTTGACAAAACCTACGGAAAAGGAACCGTAATGAAAATGGGGGATAGAGCGATTGTGGAAGTAGAAACGATTTCTTCTGGCTCACTTGGCGTTGATTTAGCGCTTGGGGTAAATGGATACCCAAAAGGAAGAATTATCGAAATATATGGTCCAGAATCATCTGGTAAAACTACTTTGACGTTGCATGCAATTGCTGAAGCACAAAAAGCAGGAGGAATTGCCGCTTTTATTGATGCTGAGCACGCTTTTGACAGAAATTATGCTGAAAAATTAGGCGTAGATATTGAAAACTTAATCATTTCACAACCAGATAATGGAGAACAAGCATTAGAAATCGCTGAAAACTTAATCCGTTCTGGAGCAATTGATATTGTGGTAATTGACTCGGTTGCAGCCTTAACACCAAAAAGCGAAATTGAAGGCGAAATGGGAGATTCAAAAATGGGTCTTCACGCACGTTTGATGTCTCAAGCTTTAAGAAAACTTACTGGAACTATCAGCAAGACAAACTGTACGGTTTTCTTCATTAACCAATTGCGTGAAAAAATTGGGGTTATGTTTGGAAATCCAGAAACTACAACGGGTGGTAACGCATTGAAATTCTACGCTTCTGTACGTTTAGATATCCGTCGTTCTGCTCAAATTAAAGATGGTGAAAACGTAATTGGAAACAGAACTAAAGTTAAAATCGTTAAAAACAAAGTGGCACCGCCTTTCAAAACTGCTGAATTTGACATCATGTACGGCGAAGGTGTTTCTAAAACAGGAGAAATCCTTGATCTTGCTGTTGAATTTGATATCGTTAAAAAAGCAGGATCTTGGTTTAGCTATGGCGATACAAAATTAGGCCAAGGACGTGATGCTGTTAAAGCTTTAATCAAAGATAATCCAGAATTGGCTGATGAATTAGAAGCTAAAATTAAAGAACATATGAAGGAATTAGCAAACGCTTAAATCTTTAAAAATCTGAATAATACAGATTTATATTTTCAAAAACCCGGAAGTATTTAAACTTTCGGGTTTTTTATTTTGAAAAAAAATTAAAAAATGACGCAACCATTTCAAAAAATCGAATCTAATAAATAGTTATAAAATTTATTGGCATCGCCATAAGTGCCTTTTTTTAAATTTTTAGAATGAATTTGGTTGATTTGTTTTAATAAAAATCCGTCAGTTTGTTTGGTGCTGACGGGTTTTTATTCCAAAAAAACATTTTTTTACGCAACCTTTTTCATTTTTAGCGCTCTATATATTGTGACGTTAACTGAGTTCTAACCAAACTCTTTATTATCAATCCTTAATGTTTTTAACCATGAAAGAGAAAATTGAAGTGTTGTACAATAAAAACCGCAGAAAAACCAAATTGAAGTTTAAAAAAGTATTGCGATTTATTTCTGAAAAAATCATTCACAGATAAGATTTTTGAATAAAAATAAGGGGTTATTTTAGTTCAAAAGAAAACCCGGTATCCTAGAGCTTAAGGATTGCCGGGTTCTGTTTTTTATTTTTTAGCATCTTTTTTCTGAAATTCGACCAATTCATTGTAAATCAATTGTCTTACTTGATCCCGAAGCTCCTTTCGATGATCGCTAGTTACACCTCTTGTTTCCACAAATGGAAGAATTTTTGCTCGCATTTTTCCAGGACTTCCACTAAAAAAGGTATATGAAAAGCGCTCTTTGTTGTCTGGAAAAACAATTGGAACAATCGGAATTTGATGTTCTATCGCTAAACGAAATGCTCCGTCTTTAAACTCATCCAGCAAAATACTTTCATCATCTGGAACACCACCTTCGGGAAAAATACAAATACTTAAACCTTGATTTAAACGGTTTTGGGCTCTTTTAAAAACTTCATTTTTACTTTTTGAAGAGTTTCTATCAACCAAAATACAAGTTCTTTTATAAAAAAATCCAAATAACGGAATCTTAACCAATTCCTTCTTTCCCACAAAAACAAAAGGATTTTTAATAAGGGCAAGCATCAGCATAATATCTGTCATCGAAGTATGATTTGCAACAATCATGTAGCTTGTATGTTTGATAAGCTTTTGTTCGCACTTTACTTTGTAATAAAAACCCATCCCGAAAAGGATAAATTTAGCCCAAATGCGGGCCATTTTGAAGAAATAGGGATATCCGCGTTCCGAAATGATAGAAATCAGCAAAAACGGCAACATAATCAATATCGGAATGGCCATTAAAACATAAAACCAAATGCGCCATAAAACCCAAAAAGCAATTTTAAATATTTTCATAACTTCAAAAGTAATAAAACGGAAATGAATTTTATAGAGATTTCTTTCTGTGTCATTGGTTTTTTAACGCAAAGGGCGCAAAGGATTTTCGCAAAGGAAAGAAGTTTATTTTTTGAGATCTACTTTGCAGTAAGTTCACAAAGTTAAATCTATAAATTGTTTATTACTCTTCTTATCCCATTTTTTAGGAGACTTTCATTGAAATTTATCAGTAACCCAAGTTTAAAATTTCCAAGTTTTAAGTACGTTAAGGTTTGTGCCTAATGATTCAAACTAAGTGATTCTACACTCTTAATTTCAATTAGAAACTTATTTTCTACAAGCAAATCAATGCGATACCCACAATCAAGTTTAACCTCTTCAAAAACCAACGGCAAAGCTTTCTCTTTTTCTACAAAAAGTCCACGTTGTTTAATTTTATAAAACAAACATTCTTTATAAACATTCTCTAATAAACCCGGGCCTAGTTTTTTATGAATTTCTATAGCAAGTCCAATGATAATAGTTGATATTTCGTTTTCTGTCATAATAAAAAACATCAAATTTATAAATATTTTCTTATAATTTAAACTATTGTCACAATCTAAAAGTTTTATAAAGAAAATTAAAACTTAGGGAACTTATTGCAAAGCAATTCGCAAAAAAACTTCCTTGCTCAGCGAAAAACCTTTGCGCCCTCTGCGTTAAAAAATATCCAATAAATTTTCAATTCTAAGTGTAAAACCGTTGCAAACTTTGCCGTTAGAAAAAACATCACGACATTTGCAATTCAGAAAAAATTGAGAATGGCAAAAATACTTACGGGTGTTCAGAGTACAGGAACGCCGCATTTAGGAAATTTACTGGGCGCAATTATCCCAGCAATTGAATTATCGAACAATCCTGCAAATGAATCTTATTTGTTCATTGCTGATTTGCATTCTATTACACAAATCAAAGACGGCAAAACATTAAGAGCAAATACGTATAGCACAGCGGCGGCTTGGCTTGCGTGTGGCTTGAACCCAGAAAAAGTTACTTTTTACAGACAATCTGATGTGACTCAAACTGCTGAATTGACTTGGTATTTAAGTTGTTTTTTTCCGTTCCAAAGATTGACTTTGGCACATTCTTTCAAAGATAAATCTGACCGTTTAGACGATGTTAATGCCGGGCTTTTTACGTATCCGATGTTGATGGCAGCTGATATTTTATTATACGATGCCGAATTTGTTCCGGTTGGAAAAGATCAATTACAGCATTTAGAAATTACGCGCGACGTAGCTTCAAGATTCAACCATCAGATGGGAGAAACTTTTGTGATTCCAGAGGCTAAAATTCAGGAAGACAGTATGTTGATACCGGGAACAAATGGCGGAAAAATGAGTAAATCTGCAAATAATATTATCAATATTTTCTTGGATGATAAAACACTTCGCAAACAAGTGATGAGCATCGAAACCGACAGCACGCCACTCGAAGCTCCAAAAAATCCAGATACTTGTAATGCTTTTGCGATTTATTCTCTATTGGCAAATGAAGAGCAAATTGCTCAAATGAGAGCTAATTATTTAGGAGGAAATTACGGTTATGGTCACGCCAAACAAGCTTTGTTTGAATTGATTACCGAAAAATTTAAAACAGAAAGAGAAAAATACAATTACTATATCAACAACCTTGAAGAAGTCGATGCCTTACTAAAAAAAGGTGCTGCAAAAGCTTCTGTCGTTGCAGATGGAGTTTTAGCAAAAGTCCGCAATGTTCTAGGATTTGAAAAATAGAATCTCAAAATAAAAGCCTAATAGATTTACTTTCTATTAGGCTTTTTTCTTATCTCAAAATTTGCATTTTTAAGCTCTGCCAAGGCGCACCATCAAAAGGATTAATCGAATAATAACGATAATAACGACGGCAATAGACCAACCTGAAAATCCTGATGAACTGCTGGCATTGTCTACTCTTTCCTGAGCTGCATCAAGCTGATTTTTATTTTTTCTGAACAAATTATTCAACTCAGAATCAACTGCATTATAGTTTACCAAAGACGAAATCATCGGGTTTATCAATTCATGCCTTACGACCGAATTGCTATGCAAATTGTACACTTTGTTGTAAACCGCTCTAATTTTTTCATCTTTTTCAGCTGATCTGAAATGAGAAACCAGAACATAAAAACTGCGGTATTTTAAAAACTCAACTGTTTCACTTACAGCAGATGGCTGTAAACTTCCATTAACAGTTTGAATGGCATAATCTAATTTTTCAGACACTTTATTGCTCAATCGCTCTAACGAACTTTCAGGCAAATATTCCTTAACTTCAAACAAATCATCAATATTATCGAATCGATTATTAGTGATGTAATATTCTAAAATCGCATCCAAATCTTTAGACAAAAATTTATCGATAAAGATCCTAACATCTTCTTTGCTAGAGGAAATTGGATGATCAGAAATAAACCTGTTTCGAGAATAATTCTTTTTAGAAAAAAAGTTGTAAAGAATTCGATTATTGCAAACAAACAAGAGCTGATTTGCATAACTCTCCATTGCTAAAACCAAATTTTCTCCTAAATCAGGCATTACATTTGTGTTGCCAGATCGCTCAATTTCAAACTGTTTTTTTGCTTTTTCAATGTCTTCAGAGCTGAAAGATCGTAGGTTTGCATTGTAAATTCCAGCGTTTTCAAATAATTCAATTATATTCATTTAACTTAAGGTTTTTGGTTAAAACAAATATATTCTTTTATTTATTTCGTGCTAATTTTTCTATTAAAAACCCATTAAATTGCTTCAAACATTTTCCCTGGCAGTGGTCTGATTAAGCCCTTAAGCTCCATATTCAAAAGAATTCCAGACAATCTAAAAATTGGGAAATTACATTCTAATGCAATGATGTCCAGAAGTTCTTTTCCATTTTTAATCAAGAAATTATAAATAACTTCTTCATCAGAATCTAGTTCTACAAAAAGCTGTCTTTGAATCGGTTTTGGTTTATTTTCAAGATCCCAATTCAGCACATAAATCAAATCGGCTGCGCTTGTTAAAACATTCGCTTTTTGAGTTTTGATTAAGTTATTGCATCCTTGACTGTATCGGTCTGAAACACGGCCAGGAACTGCAAAAACTTCTCTGTTGTAGTCATTTGCTAAATTGGCGGTAATTAAAGAACCGCCTTTATCTGCAGATTCAATTACGACGGTGGCTTCTGTCATTCCAGCTACAATTCGGTTTCGGCGCACAAATTTTTCTTTATCTGGATTTGAAGAGCTCCAAAATTCCGTAATAAATCCGCCGTTTTCTTCCATTTTAGCAATGTACTTTTTATGCGTTCTTGGATAAACTTGATTTAATCCATGCGCCAAAACGCCAATCGTTTGCAAATTGTTTTCCATAGCTATTTGATGCGCCACAATATCAACTCCATAAGCAAATCCGCTGACAATAACAGGATCAAGAAGAACGAGATCTTCGATAAGTTTTTTACAAAAATCAATTCCATACGAAGTAACTTGACGTGTACCCACAATACTGATTAACTTTTTGTTTTTCAAGTTGATATTTCCAGAAGTAAAAATCAAAACCGGTGCGTCTATACAATGTTTCAAACGATCTGGATAATCATCATCTTGAAAATAGGATACATTTATTTTCTCTTTGCGGATGAACTCTAATTCAAGACTGGCTTTCTCAAAAGCACTTTTATCCTTCAAATTTTTAAGCAAAACGGCACCAATGCCATCAATACTGGCAATTTGAACCGCTTTTGCTTTAAAAACTGCTTCTGCGCTACCACAATGCAATAGCAATTTTTTGGCCATAATATCGCCTACTCCATCAACTTTAAGTAAGGCTAACAAATAAAATAATTCCTGATCTGACATTTTCAAAAAACATTATGTAAAATAGAACCGAAAACTAAAACAATTCTAAAGTGCAAATATGACTAAAATAAAGTAATTTCTTAATAAAAACACCAATTTATAAAGTTGGCACGAGCAAAAAACAAAACGTCTTTTATTTAAATAATTGAAAACGAATTGTCTATAAAATAATCCGAATTGTTAATAAAAATTGTGAATAAAATTTTGATAACTATATTCGTTCCATAACTTTGTTATTATGAAAATCGAAAACTACATAGGACAGTTATTGTATCGTTATCAGTGTGTAACGGTTCCAGGATTTGGTGCGTTTTTAACAGAAACTCAGTCGGCACAGGTGAATGAAAACACAAATTCGTTTTCGCCACCTAAAAAATTGATTTCTTTCAACAGTCATTTAAAAAACAATGACGGTTTGCTTGCCAATCATATCGCAAATGCTGAAAAAACATCTTATGGTTTTGCCGTAAGCGCAATTGCATTTGAAGTTTTAAGCTGGAAAAAAACGCTTGAAGAAGATGGAACAATTAGCTTAAAAAATATTGGCGAAATTCGTCTGAATTCTGAAAAAAATATCATTTTCACTCCAAATGATCAAACCAACTATTTGGCCACTTCTTTTGGACTAAGTCCGTTTATTTCTCCAGTTGTTAAAAAAGAAATTTTCGAGCGAAAACTGGAAGAAATTACAGAAAAAGAAACTGTTGCTCTTTTTGGTGAAGAAGAATCAAAATCATCAAATTCTTTATTGAAATATGCTGCCATTTTCATTTTAGGACTTGGTATTACGGGAAGTATCGGCTATCCATTATACCAAAACCAAATTGATTCTCAAACCTTAGTTGTTGAAAGTGCTGTTCAGAAAAAAGTAGAAAACAAAATTCAGGAAGCGACTTTCTTCATCCAAAATCCTTTGCCAGCGGTAACGCTTTCAGTTGATTCTGCAAAAGTTGAATCTCCAGAAGCTAAACTAATGCCTTATCACATTATGGCCGGAGCATTCAGAAGTGAGGCAAATGCAAAAAAAGCATATGACCAATTGATTAAAGATGGTTATAAAGCACGTATGCTTGGCGAAAACAAACACGGCTTGTTTCCTGTTTTATATGGAAGTTACGCCACTATGGCCGAAGCTACAAAAGCTCAAAAAGAAATACAAAAAGGCGAAAATCCAGATGCTTGGATATTAGTCGAAAACTTATAAAATCCCTTAAAATCCTATTCTTTCCGAATAGGATTTTTTTGTCTTATTCTTGTGTTTTAAAATTCTTCTGAGGTAATTACGATTTTTTCCGTATAATAATTTAGCTTCTTATTAAATTCAAAAAAAAATGAAAAGCTTTAAAATTATGGCATTGGCTATGTTCCTTATGAACACTGGCTATTTCTTTGCACAACAAACCAATACTGATTCTAAAACTTTAGAATTAGAACAAAAGAAGATTGATGCCGACTTAAAAAATCTGTCCGACCGAAATCACAAAGCCCTTGACACCAAAATCTCAGAATTAAAAAGCAAGCTGAAAGAGGTTGAAAACAAAAAGAAAAATCTCGTTAAATCAGAAGGCAATTTGAAAGCAACGAGAGACAAAATTGAAAAACTGCAAGCGACAAATCAAAAATTGGAGAACAAAATTGCCACTACTTCTCTATCTGACGAAGAAATAACCAAAACACGACTAAAAAAAAGTGAAAACGAGGTGAACATTCAAAAACTAAAATTAACGCAAATAACGCAGCAAAAAGAGCTTGAAAAAGTGATTTCCGCGCTATAAACAAAAACCCGATTCAAAATGAATCGGCTTTTTATCTTTTGTTTATCGTGGAACGGTCAATCACCTTTATTTGCAAAACCTATTTTACATAATGTTTTTGAACAGTCTAAAATCTAAAATCTAAAATCAATTGATGCTGGCTTTGAACATTTTAAGCTCATCCCAAGTAAATTCATCACCATATTTTTCTTTCAAAGGCGCTAGCGATTCTTCTTGGTAAAATTCAAAAGCATCCCGAAGTGCCAAAATTTTATCATCAGGAAGTACTTCTGAAATCTCAATTTTCTTGGCCTGAATTAGTTTTATCAAATGCGTTTCAACAGTCTGTTTCGTGATTTTTCTGATTCGGGCAATATCCTCAATTGAGTTTTTCTCCAACCAAAGTTCATGCGTTTCTTCAACTGTCGTCTTTTTTGGTCCTTTTTCGGCTGTTTTATCCACTTTTTTAAAAGAATAACGCATTGCTGGCTCTTCGACTTGAAACATATCTGTATTGGTCATTTTAAACTCATCACGGATTCTCGAAATTTTATCTGTTTTATAATTTTTAATAGCTGGAGATGTTAAACTTTCTTTGCTGATTGTTTCACGCGAAACGACAATTTGCATAAGCAATCTTGCTTTCATCAATCGCAAAACAGCTTTAGTCTGTAAATCATCCAAAACAGACAATTCTTCATAAAACTCTTTTACTTTTTTAAATTTCTGAATTTCAGCCATTTTAGCCAATAAATCTGTGACCAATTTATCCATCGGTTTAAAAAAGTACTCATAGGCCGCTTCTACCCTTTCTTTCACAAAAATCAAATCGACGGTTTCACTGTTGAAAATTTTATTCAATTGTAGAATGAATTTCTGCGAAGGATCTACCAAACTTTCAATTGAATCCAAACGTTTGTGCGCCCAAACCGAATGTTTTGATTTTTCAGAACTTGTTGCATTTTCATTATAACTAAATCTATGATTTCGCCATTCTTGTGCCAAATCGGTCCAATTGAAACTGTTGATCAAATAGTTATGAATAAAATTCTTGGTTTCAAAATGCAGTGAATTTTTCAAATCGTCTTCGGTTGCTTTGTTCAAAGCATAATCCATGACATCTTGATCATTCGAAAGTCCGTTCATTTGCATCGAAGAAAGCAAAACAAGCCCGTTTAAGGACGTTAAACGCGAAAGTGCTACATAGGCTTGTCCAGGTAAAAAAACTTGCGATACGTCAAGCGCAGCTTTTTCAAAAGTCAGACCTTGGCTTTTATGAACCGTAATGGCCCAAGCCAATTTGATTGGATAATGCGCAAATGTGCCCAAAACTTCTTCTTCAATCTCTTTTGTAAGTTCATTTACCTTGTAGCGAATGTTTTTCCACTCGTACTTTTCGACTTCAATCGTTTTGTTTTCTTCAGGAAAATGAACGAAAATTTCTTCTGCCGAAAGCGATTTTATCACGCCCATTTTTCCGTTGAAATATCTTTTTTCAAAAGATAAATCATTCTTTACAAACATGACTTGAGCGCCAACTTTCAACTTCAAGTTTTCTTCAACTGGAAAAATTTTCTCTGGAAAATCACCAACTACAAAAGGCTGAAAACTGAATTCATTTCCTGGCAAATCCCTGATTGCTTGTTCGTTGATTGTATCTGCTTTGGCATTATGAGTCGTTAGCGTAATATAACCTGGATTCATTTTTAAATCGAAATCGGGTTTTACGTATTGATTCAAAATCTCAACGTCGTCTTTCGAAATTTGATTGTTTCGAAGATTGTTCAAAACCGAAATAAAAACATCATCGCTCTGACGGTAAATCTTAGATAATTCAATATACAAAGGCGGATTTTGCTGAATAACATGTGAATGAAAAAAGAATTTGCCCTTGTAATAATTGCGCAAAGTTCGCCATTCTTCATCCCGAATTACGGGCGGCAATTGCAATAAATCGCCAATAAAAAGCACTTGAACACCTCCAAAAGCACGAGTATTTCTGCGAACTGTCTGCATCATAAAGTCTATAGCATCCAGTAAATCAGCGCGAAGCATACTGACTTCATCGATAATCAGCAATTCCATATTTCGAATCACATTTCGCTTCACGTTGTTCATTTTGAAATGTCGTCGAAGCGATTCTTTATTTTCAAATTTCACCGTTTCGGTAAACTGAGAACTTTCTTCGTAAGTAGGAAGAAAAGCCGAAAACGGCAACTGAAACATCGAGTGAATTGTAACACCGCCCGCATTAAGCGCCGCAATACCTGTAGGCGCTACAACGACAGTGTTTTTGTGTGTTGTAGCAATAATTTCACGCAAAAGAGTCGTCTTTCCTGTACCGGCTTTTCCGGTAAGAAAAATAGATTTTTGCGTCTGATTTATGAATTGTAAGGTGTAAGCAGCAGCTTCTGAAACGTTTTGCATGAGGCAGGTATTAAACGCCAAAAATATCGCATTTTTATAAAAGAAAAAAACCTAAATCACCAAGTGATTTAGGTTTTCATAGTTTAGTTAGTTTTGGAAGTCTTATTTTTTAGCTTCTTCCTTAGCTGCTGGTTTTTCTTCAGCTTTTGGAGATGCTTTGTATTTGTCATTCAAAGCTTTAACTATTTCTTTGGTAATATCGTACTTGTCTTCAGCATATAATACCGTAGCCGCATCACCAGTACCGTAAATGTATGCATAGCCGTTTTTCTTACCGTAATCTTTGATGAATTTTTTAACACCACTGATTAAAGAATCCATTTCTACACCACTTTCTTGCTGTAATTGTTGCGATAAAGCTTGTTGAGCATAACCCAATTGTTGCTCTCTTTTTTGCAATTCAGCTCCTCTTTGTTGTGCCCATTGCTGGCCGTTTGCCTGCGCCTGGCTTTGAAAATTAGCAGCGTCTTGTTTAAAACGAGTAATTTCAGCTTGTAGTTGTCTTCCTTTTTCCTCTGCTTGAGCTTTGTATTTAGCTTCAAGGTCTTTTGCTTCAGTGTATTCTTTCATTAAAACTGAAGTATCTACGTAAGCTGTTTTTACTTCCTTAACTTCAGCTGTTTGATTACAAGAAACAGCCAAAATTGAAAGCCCGATAATTACTAATGCTTTTTTCATTTCTAAATTTCTATTTTTTTATTGGTATGAAAGACAAAAATATAAAAAAATAAATAGCATCAACATAAACTTTAAAAAATGCTAAAATTTTATGATATTAGTTTTCTTTATGGAAATTTTTAATGTTATAAAATATCATTATCAAAAGTGGCCTCCATAGCTTTTATTAGCGAAATCCTTTTAAAAAAGAAGACCCAAATCCTCATTTCGCCTTAAAAAGTCCCGCAAACACGCTAATTTTCCGTTTCGGACACTTTTCGGCCCCAAAATTAGGTTCCGATTCGTTTTTAGATTTAAGCGAAATGAAATTTTGACAAAAACGGGATTTTTTCCAAAAATAAAATCCATTTTTTTCTTTTTCTCTTTTTCATTTGAAATTTGATACAAAAGCGCATTTTTCCAATTTTGGAAATTTCTTCCAATTTTTAAAAAGACTTTTTCTGAAATTTTCCAAAATTTAAAATTTCACATTTTTGATCAAAAAAAAAACAAAAAAATGCCACAAAAATGTGGCATTGATTTTCTTTATAAAGTAAATAAATACTATAAAATATCACTATTAAAAGTGACTTCCATAGCTTGCTTTAGAGCGATTTTCTACAAAAAGACAGCACAAACTCTGCTTTCAACCTAAAACGTCTCTAAAACGAGCTTATTTTGCGTTTTACTTGTTTTTTAAGACATAAATGTGCGATGAATACTCTTTTGTGCTTGCTGCTTTCAAATTTGATTTTAGTCCCACGAAAAAAGCCGTGATAAAATTCATTTTTCCGGTTTTGTATTTTTCAGACAAAAGACTCACGTAAAAAGAATCAAATTTCATTGGAAGCACTTTTTCCAATTTCATATCGACTTTTTCAAAAAGAGATTGGATCGCTTTTTTTGAAAAATGCCAAAAGTGAATTGGCACATCAAAAGCTGCCCAAAATTCTCCGTAATGTTTTGCGTCATACGATTTGAAATTTGGAACCGCAACAATTAATGTTCCAGTTGGTTTTAAAAGACGCTTCAATTCTTGAATTTGTAATTCTAAATTTGGGACGTGTTCCAAAACATGCCACATCGTAATTACATCAAAAGAATTATTTTCAAGTTCGCTGATTTCTTCAACAAATGAAATTCCTTTTTGCTTTGCAATATTTTTTGCTCGATCGCTTGGTTCAACTCCAATTACATTCCAACCATCATTTTTTGCCGTCAATAAAAAATCTCCAGTTCCAGCTCCGATGTCTAAAATTTTTCCTTTTGGAGATTGTTCAGAATTGATCAAATTCAATTTGTTTTTTAAAGCAATCCCTTTTACAAAATGATACGCTTTTTCAAAAACAGAACGTTTGCTATCTGTGTGCGAAATATAATCTTCGCTTTCGTAATATCTTCCTAAGTTTTCTAAATCTGGTTGTGGCGAAGTGATCAGCATATCCAAATTTTCGTCATAGTACAAATCGAAAATTTCTTTTGAAACCGAATGATCTTTTACAGTAAGAAAATGTTTTTTGTTTAAAACGTCCATTTTTTAATTCTAGTTATTTTTTGGTTTAATTGTATAAAATCCTAAAAACGAAAATTTTCATTTTTAGGATTTCTATTTTATAATTCTTTATTCTTCCAATTTATTTTGACAGCCGAAATTATTTCATTTTCAATTCTGATATTCGAAAGAATTTCAAAGTCATTTTTGACATAAAACAACAAAGGCGATTTATATTTTTCACCATTATGTTTTTTATCATTTTCATGATCAATCACCCATCCATTCAAATCATCAAAATTCTTTTTCATTTCATTCAACAAAAAAGTTCCGTAACCTTTTCCTTGAAATTGATTATCGATCATAAATCCGAACCAGGTTTCTTCATTTCTGAAAAAAGTAAATGCCCAGCCGTTTATTTCATTTTCTTGATCCAACAAAAAGAAATGTTTTAGATCTGCTAAACTTCCTAAATACACTTCAAAATCCTGAAAAGTTTTTGAACCAAACTGCAACGGATATTCATTATTCCGAAGTTGCCAGATAATCTTCTTTTCGCTTTCTGATAAAATAGTTTTCTGGACAATTTTCATAATTTCAGAAATAGTTTCACGTGGAACATTTTTTTGTTTTAGGTTTTCAAGTTTCAGGTTTCAAGTTTCACGTGGAACTAAAAAACAACAAAAACAAATTTCAGATTTCAAGAATAACTTGAAACTTGAAACTTTTATCTACCCATATAAATCAAAAGCACGGAAATATCACTTGGTGATACGCCGCTAATTCTTGATGCTTGAGAAATTGTCACAGGACGAATTTTACTTAGTTTTTGTTTCGCCTCGATCGACATTGATTTGATTTTATTGTAATCGAAATTCTCCGGAATTTTTACTTCTTCTAAACGATTAAGTTTATCAGCATTATTTCTTTCCTTTTCGATATATCCCGAATATTTAACTTGAATTACGGCTTGCTCTACAATTTCTTCGTCAAGATCATTTTCTTTGATGTATGCCTCTACTTTTTCAAATTTCAGCATATCCTCTAAATCGATCTGCGGACGAGAAAAAACTTTAAACATTTTATCTCCTTGCGAAATTGGCGCCGATTCTTTTGCTTCCAAAATTGGATTTGTTTCGGCAACCGTAACACTTGTTTCTTTGAAGAACGTAACCATCTTTTCAGACTCGTTTAATTTATAATCCATTCTTCTCATTCGCTCTTCTGAAGCCAAACCAATTTCGTATGACATTGGCGTCAATCTGAAATCGGCATTATCTTGACGCAACAATGTTCTATATTCTGCTCTCGATGTAAACATACGATATGGTTCTTCCGTTCCTTTCGTAATCAAGTCATCAATCAAAACTCCAATATAAGCTTCATCGCGTTTTAAAATTAATGGTGCTTTTTCGTGAACTTTTAAATGCGCATTTATTCCGGCCATCAAACCTTGTGAAGCGGCTTCTTCATATCCTGTTGTTCCATTAATTTGTCCGGCAAAATACAAACCTTCAACTAACTTTGTTTCCAAAGTATGTTTCAATTGCGTTGGCGGAAAATAATCATATTCGATCGCGTAACCTGGACGAAGGAATTTTACATTTTCAAAACCGGCAACTGTACGCAAAGCTTTAAACTGAATATCCTCCGGAAGCGATGTCGAAAATCCGTTTACATAAACTTCACAAGTTTTCCACCCTTCGGGCTCAACAAAAAGTTGGTGACGTTCTTTATCTGCAAAACGATTAATCTTGTCTTCAATCGAAGGACAATATCTCGGACCTAAACTTTTAATTCTTCCGTTGAACATTGGCGAACGATCAAAACCTGATCTCAAAATATCGTGAACTTCTAGCGAAGTATATGTCATATGACAAGAACGTTGATGCGTTAACGGAACCGTCAAATCCGAATAAGAAAACTTATCCGGTTTTGCATCTCCTTTTTCTTCATTCATTTTTGAATAATCCAAAGAACGACCATCAACTCGTGGTGGCGTTCCAGTTTTCATTCTACCAGCTTCAAAACCGGCTTTCACCAAATCTTCGGTAATTCCGGTTGCAGCACTTTCGCCAGCTCTACCTCCACCAAATTGTTTTTCTCCAATATGAATCAATCCGTTCAAAAAAGTTCCGTTTGTCAATACAACCGATTTGGAACGAATTTCAACTCCAAGCGAAGTTCTAATTCCTTTTATCTTTCCGTTCTCGATAATCAGACCTTTCACCATTTCTTGGTAAAAATCTAAATTTGGAGTTCCCTCCAACATCAACCTCCATTCTTCAGCAAAACGCATTCGATCACTTTGAACTCTCGGCGACCACATTGCAGGTCCTTTTGATTTATTCAACATCTTGAACTGAATCGCAGTTCGATCTGAAACAATTCCGGAGTAACCTCCAAGCGCATCAATCTCACGAACAATTTGTCCTTTTGCAATTCCTCCCATTGCAGGATTGCAAGACATCTGGGCTATGTTCTGCAAACTCATTGTAACCAATAAAGTTTTGGATCCTAAATTTGCGGCCGCTGCCGCGGCTTCAGATCCTGCATGACCAGCACCAACTACAATAACATCGTATTCTTCTAAAAACATTTTGTTTTATTATTCTCTGGAAACCGTTTAAGGCAGTTCACAGAATTAACTTTATTTTTCTTTTGTTCCACGTGGAACTGTTTTTTGTTTCAGGTTTCAGGTTTCAGGTTTCACGTTTCAAATCAAACTTAAAAGTTCCACGTGAAACACATACAACTTCTTCTAAAACAAAAACTAAATACTAGATGTTTCACGTGAAACATTTTACTACTACTTTTTCTTCAGAATTAAATTTCACGTGTTCCACGTGAAACAACTTACTAAACTAAAATCTATTTATCATGTTCCACGTGAAACACTTTTTATAAAACAATTTCAAAACAGAAACGTTTCACGTGGAACAATCTCTAATTAACAGTTTCAATAATCAAAACTTCAAACCTGAAACAATAACAACTTGAAACAAATTCACTACTGTTCCACGTGAAACATCGCAATCTTTTCATCTTCTTTTAAACGCATAAGTTCTGCATCCGCATCACTTTTATCTTTATATCCACAATAGTGTAATATACCGTGAGCAAGAACACGTTTCAATTCTTCTTCAAAAGAAACATTAAAATCTTTTGCGTTGTCTTCTACTCTTTCTACAGAAACAAAAATATCTCCGTTCAATTCGTTGCCAACAGTATAATCAAAACTAATAATATCTGTTAGTGTGTCGTGGTTTAAATACTCTACATTTATTTTATGCAAGTATTCATCATCACAAAAAATATAATTTATTTCTCCTTCATTCTTCTTTTCAGAAACAATAACTGCGCTTAACCAATCTGTAAAAGCTTGTTCGTTGTCTAAAGAAAATTCAGTTTCGTAATTAAAGTTTATCATTTTGTATTAAAATATTCTTGAACCTTTTGATTAAAATTCGAGCGCAAAGGTAGCGATTGTCTATTTAAAATTTCTACACTATTTAAATAATCAGTTAATGAGCTTGGTAACGCCCTTGCACGATTCGGAAATTCTGTCTTATTTGTTTCAGATTGACGCTTCGTATCTTGACCTTGTTGTTGAATTGCATTGTTTAATTTCAACAACTCTTGCTGGATATTTAAAATTCTTTGAAGGTTTTCATTCTTGAAACCTTTGTTTAAAATCTGCTTTTCTGAAGCTTTCATTTGGTCGATTACAGATTTACCTTGTCCGTCCAAACCTTTTTTAGCTAACTCATTTTGTAATGCTTCACGAAGTTTTACTTGTTCTTTATAAATCTCCATTATCTTTTCAGCATCACCTTCTCCATCTTCACCTTCATTTCCATTCTTGCCTTTTCCTCCATTTTGATTTCCTTGTCCGTTTTTGCCTTGACCACTTTTTCCATCTTTTCCTTGTCCATTCTCTTTACCTTCTCCCGGTTTTGATTCACCACTTTTTCCATCTTGACCAGTTCCTGGTTTATCACCAGACTTCATTCCATCTTTCATTTTATCGGCAAGACCTTTTTGTTTTTGAATAATATCTGGCAATTGCATTCCTTGTCCATCTCCCGGTTTTGGCTTTCCTGCTCCAGGATTTGCCATAGACATTTGCATATTATTTAAAAGATCACTTAAAAAGTCAGCCAATTTATTTGCAGATGAAACGGCATATTGCTGATGTGAAACTCCTTTTGGTATTTGAACATCGGTTAAAACTTCAATCGCTTTGTCCATATTATATTGTACGTTTCCAATTTCCTTAGTGACGTCTTCCGCAATTTTTGGATTTCTGAGAGACATTGCAAACAAACTATCATCGACGTGACGGAACTGTTGTTTCAAATTCTGCTGAATTTTTATGTTCTTCGTATAAGCAGAAGAACCTAATTTCATCGATTTAAATTGTTTCATTACATCTTCCTGAGATAACGAAAAAGCCAAAAGGTTATCTAAAATCTGGCGAAGCATTGCAACATCTTCTTGCAATTGTTCTTGGTCGCCGGCTTCCATATTAGATTGCATTTGTTCAGCCATGCTCTTCATTTTCTTAGAAGCACTTTTTTGTTTTGGCTTAGCCGAAGAAGTATTCTTTTTACTTAATTCTTCCGAAGCTTTATTCAAATCATTTTCTACATCTTTTTCTTTAGAAGCATCTTTCGGAATATCCAAAGGAGATTTAAGTGTGTTGTTTTCTTCTTTCAAATCTTTTAAATCTTCCTGAATTTTATCAAATGATTTATTGATTTCCTCTTGCTTCTCTTTTGTGTTTTCTTTGTCTTTATCTGATAACTGTTCTTGTTGTTCTGACAGTTTATTCAATTTTTCAGCAACTTGTTCAGCTTTCTTTTCTACATAAAAACGCTTCGTTAATTCAACTAATTGTTCTAAATTACGAGATTGGTTTTTGCTGATTTGTTTGAATTTTTCCATTTTGTCAAACAAGTCGTCGCTGTTTAATTTGTCATTTAAGTTCTTTAATTCGTCTAATAATTTTTGATTTTTTTCTAAATCTTTCTCGGCATTATCTAAACGCTTTTGCAAATCTTCAGCAGTTTTGTCTTTTTTCTCCTTGCTGAATTTATCCAAATTGTTGTTCATTTTTTCAGCAAACTGCTTCATCATTTCGTCTTGTTGCTTTTGACGTTTGATAAAATCATTTACTTTTTGCTGGTCTTTGAACTCTAAATTATCTTTTTCTTTTCCGGTATTTTTAAGTTTATCCATTTCAGAAAATTGCTTTTCCTGATTCTTTAATGACTTCGACAAACTATTAATATTCGCGTTTTGCTGTTGCAATTCTGCATCCTGGATTTCATCTGTTGTTGCAACACGATCAGAAAATGTAGAAGACTTTGAACTCTTAAATCCGTGTGGTGCATCGTTATCAAAAACCTCAAAATAGAATTCATACGATACTCCTTCCTCTACCGGAAGATTACTCGGAAAGTTAAAAACGAACTGATCAAACACTGCTTGCTTTACAGGAATGGTTCCGCGTTTTGCAGTTTGTGGTTTGCCATGTTCGTAATAAACAACTTGTAATTTTGATAAACCATAGTCATCACCAAGTCTTCCTAAAACATAATTCTTATCTAATTTTAAACTATCCGGAGCTGGTGAAACAGTAATTGTAGGATGCTGATCTTTGATAACTGACAGCTGATAATCTAATTTCTCGTAGTTTTTAACCTTATTATTCGAAGTAAGAATTTGATATTCTGTATTTTGATTGATATTTTTAGCCAATTTAAATTCGTTTTCGGCCTTATTAAACTTCAAAACTGCGTTTTCATCCTTCCAAACTACCTCTTGAGTTGACTGTGTATTCATTTTCCAAGTTACAATTGTTCCTTCTGGTACGATTGCATTTCCAGTTCCCTGAATCGTTTCTGATTTCTTTTTTAGATACGATGGAAAATTCAAAATCATTTCGAAGTTGGCAATCGATGGCACTGTAATAACTTTTAATTCATATTCATTTGATGAAACTGAATTTCCTTCAAAAGAAAACTGAATATCTGAAGTTGGTTTTTCAATCTTGAATTCGAATTTTCCAGTTTGAGAAGATTCCATAAAATAGCTTTCGTTGCCAATATGAATCATCACATTTTCGGGAACGACGTTTCCTTCTGTTTCTACTTTTACAATAAAATCTTTGTTTTGTTCTGTCTGAAGATTGTCATTTAAAACCACAAATTTAAAAGGAGCCGGTGGCAAAAAAGCAGAATTGAAATGCACTACTCTATTAAAACTTTGAGAAATTACATTGCTGTTTCCAGAGATAAAAAACACCGCAAACAACAAAACCGGAATTAAAGCCAACGGCAAATACTTTTTATTTGATTTAAAATTGATAGCATTTCCAAACGGAATTGGTTGCAATGAATTTGCTTTTTGTTCGATCGAAGCCAACATTAATTCTGAACTTTCTGCAGAATTTTCATTAGAAGAAAGCTGTAAAAAGTTCGTCAGTTTATCACTTACTTCTGTAAAATGATTTCCGATAATGGCCGAAGCCTGATTATAATCGATTCCTTTTTGAAGTTTGAACAACTTGAAAATTGGAAATAAGATAAAACGAAACAATAGAAAAACTTCTACTGCAATAAACATCCAAAATAAAAGTGTTCTTCCTAATGGTTTCAACCAAAGAAAATACTCAATGAAAAGCGTAAAAAGAAAATACAAAAGTCCGAAACCAATAAAAAGAAGTCCTCCTTTTATCAATTCATTCATATAATATTTCTTTATAAATCCTTCTAACTTCTGATATATTGCAGATGATGTTTTCAAAATAAAATCTCTTTTAATTATAACCTATAAAAGTACTAATTATAACAATAAGTCTGAAAGTCAAAAGTCGAAAGTCAAAAGTTTAGCATACAGCGTAAAAACCTTTCAAACTTTCGACTTTTGGCTTTTGACTAATATCGTATCTTTGCATCAAAATTATAAACAAATGTCAAAGCAAGTTCGCGTGCGTTTTGCACCAAGTCCGACTGGACCATTACATATTGGCGGAGTTCGTACTGCCCTATTTAATTATTTATTTGCAAAAAAACATAACGGGGTTTTCTATCTGAGAATTGAAGATACAGATCAGACTCGTTTTGTTCCCGGTGCCGAAGCTTATATTATGGAAGCTTTAGAATGGTTAGGAATTTCTCCTGAAGAAACCGTTGGGAAAAATGAAAAATTTGGTCCGTACAGACAAAGTGATCGCAAAGATTTGTATCAAAAATATGCTGATCAATTGATCAATTCAGGTTGGGCTTATTATGCTTTTGATACTCCTGAAGCTTTAGATGCACATAGAAAACAACACGAAGCTGAAGGAAAAACATTTATTTACAATCATCACAATCGTGAAAAATTAGATACTTCGTTAGTAATTTCTGATGAAGAAACTGCTAAAAGAATTGCAAATGGAGAACATTATGTAATCCGTTTTAAAACTCCGGTTGATGAAACTTTGCATTTAAAAGATATCATTCGTGGTGATGTGAAGTTCGAAACGAACTTACTTGATGATAAAGTTTTGTTTAAAAGTGACGGAATGCCAACGTACCATTTAGCGAATATCGTGGATGATCATTTGATGGAAACTTCACACGTAATTCGTGGTGAAGAATGGTTGCCATCGATGCCACTTCACGTTTTATTGTACCGAGCTTTTGGTTGGGATGCTCCGGAATTTGCACATTTACCTTTGATTTTGAAACCTGTTGGAAACGGAAAATTATCAAAAAGAGATGGTGATAAATTAGGATTTCCTGTATTTCCATTAGAATGGAAAACTGAAGAAGGCGTTTCATCTGGTTACAGAGAGAAAGGATTTTTCCCGGAAGCGGTGGTAAATTTCCTTGCTTTGTTAGGTTGGAATGATGGAACTGATAAAGAATTATTTTCTTTAGAAGAATTAGTTGAAGCTTTTGACTTGAACCGAGTTCATAAAGCGGGAGCAAAATTTGATCCGGAGAAAAACAAATGGTTCAATCACCAATATTTAATCAAACAAAATGATGCTGATTTAGCGAAAGACTTCTCTCCTATTTTAGTTGAAAAAGGCTTCTCGACTCCGCTAGAAGTGACAACGCGTATTGTTTCACTAGTAAAAGAAAGAGCAAATTTTGTTTCTGATTTTTGGGATTTGACTGATTTCTTTTTCCAGGCTCCAACCTCTTATGATGAAAAAGCAAGCAAAAATTGGAAAGAAGAAACTCCGGCTTTAATGCAGGAATTGATTTCAACTCTTGAATATATTGATGGTTTTGATTCAGCAAATATCGAAGCAATCGTAAAAGATTGGTTGACTAAAAACGAAATTGGAATGGGCAAAGTGATGCAACCTTTACGTTTGAGTTTGGTTGGAGCACTTAAAGGTCCTCACCTATTTGACATTGTTGAAATCATCGGAAAAGAAGAAACTATTTCTAGAATTCAGAAAGCCATAGCAACTTTATAATTAAAATTCAATTCAAAAATAGAAACGCTAAGAAACACCTAACAAATGTTCTTAGCGTTTTTTTAATGTTTTAAAATTTTCTTTTAGAAGAATTTTCGTAATTTACCAAGATCAAAAATTTAAACTAATTATTACCATGGGTACAGCATTTATTATTCTAATAGTCTTCGGATTATTTATTTTACTGTCGTCTTTCTTTACTGTGAAGCAACAAACAAGTGTTATCGTAGAGCGCTTTGGAAAATTTACGAGCGTTAGAAATTCAGGTTTACAATTAAAACTTCCAATAATTGACAGAATCGCAGGTCGTGTAAATCTAAAAATTCAACAATTAGATGTCCTTATTGAAACACAAACTAAAGACAATGTGTTTATCAAAATGAAAGTTTCAGTACAATTCAAAGTAATTCAGGAGCATGTATATGAAGCTTTTTACAAACTAGAATATCCGCATGATCAAATCACTGCTTATGTATTTGACGTTGTTCGTGCCGAGGTTCCTAAATTAATCCTGGATGATGTGTTTGTTCGTAAAGACGACATTGCAATTGCTGTAAAACGAGAATTGAATGAAGCTATGACAACTTATGGTTATGACATCATCAACACACTTGTAACAGATATTGATCCAGATATTCAGGTAAAAAATGCAATGAACAGAATCAATGCAGCCGAAAGAGAAAAAACAGCGGCAATGTTTGAATCTGAAGCACAACGAATTAGAATTGTAGCTAAAGCAAAAGCGGAAGCCGAAAGCAAAAAACTTCAAGGTCAAGGTATTGCCGATCAACGTAGAGAAATTGCACGTGGATTAGTAGAAAGTGTTGAAGTTTTGAACAATGTTGGAATTAATTCACAAGAAGCTTCTGCTTTAATTGTAATTACACAACACTATGATACATTACAAGCTATTGGAGCTGATACCAACTCTAATTTGATATTATTACCAAACTCTCCACAAGCGGCAAGTGATATGTTGAACAATATGGTAACTAGTTTTTCAGCTTCAAATATAATTGGAGAAGAGATGAAAAGACAACCTAGAAAAGTTAAAAAAACAAACAATTCTGATATAAACTACAATCCATCAGATACTTCAGAGCCAACAGAAACGGCTTAATATAAATAACACTAAAACAAAAAAGAGGCTCATTTGCCTCTTTTTTTATTTATAAACCAATTGATAACAAAGGGTATTATGGACTGTAAAATCTTTGGATAAGAATTTTTAAAGTAATCTGTGTAAGACGAAACAAAACCATTTACAATTTTATGCGGCGTTATGCTCTCTTTCGTTTTCTGAATACTTAAAACTAATTTCTGATAATTAATCTCTTTTTCTAATTTCAAAATTTCCAAATCTCGATCTAGTTCTGCGTACGATGAGTATTTTTTCTTTTCCATAATTTTTAATCATTAAAAAAGATTTCTGAAAATTTCTCTAAAATTGGACCTTCGACAAACTTGTCTTTTACAAAGAAAAGCAAAATCGTAAAGAAAAGATAGATCCCTCCTACTGTCAAAAATCCTAAAGCAGTACTTCCAAAGAAATCTCCAAAAGCATAGGCTGCAGCAAAAGATCCGAAAAGCAATACCATACTGAAACACAATAAAATCAAAGTAAACTTAAAGATTAAAGTTGTCGATTTCATTGCCACTTTAAAGCCCCAAAGCTTATAATAAGCCAAATGACTTTCAATATATTCTTTAGCTTGATCCTGAATATTTTCGGTATTTTCTTTTAATTCTTCAAAAGCCATAATTCTGATTTTAAATAAAAAACACATTACTTTTCATAAAGATAATCAAGTAATGTGTTTTTATAACAATTTTATTTTTGAAGTTTAGCGTTTTGAGCTTTTAAGTCAGCCAATTTAGATTCTAAAAAAGTAATTACTTCTTCTGTTTTATAACTCATATTCGAAAGCAATTCTTCATAAGTTCCATCCATATTTTCCTTTGCATGTTTGAATTTTTCACGAAGAACTTCAGAACTAGCTGAAAGTGTATCCTGCAAATTATGTTTTGCATCATCAAAACCTTCCTTCAATTTTGCACGAGTTTTAGATCCTTTGTCTGGGGCAAATAAAATTCCGATAGCTGCACCGGCAGCGGCAGCGGCTAAAATTGCGGCTGCAGTATTTAAGTTCTTTGACATAATCTTAAAATTTAATTTGATTAATAAAGGTAACCTTTTTTAAAATATAAATTACTGAATAAATGCTATTTACAAAAAATTAACACTATAATTAATACACATAAGTTACAGCTTCATATTTTCCATCTTTTTCAGTAATGCTAACAAACGGAGAACCATTTGAAGCCGACTTACTTTTAATTCTCATAGCTGTTTGATTCTGATTTGCAATTGGCGGTTCACCTTTTGTCCTTGTCGAAACTCCTGAAAATGTTCCGGTTTGTTTCAGTCCTATTGTCTTTTCTTGAGGCAAAACAGTTACCATTTTGTAATCATCTTTTGAATCAACTACTATTTTATCAGAGATTTTTTGAGTTTGATTGGTTTGTTTATTCGTAATTTTCGCAACTGCATATTTACTGATCTTCACCTCTTCTGCACTTCCGTTCAAAGAATAATAAATTAAACCATTTTCATTTTTTATAAAATTAACATCAAGCTGTTCGCCGTTATGTTTTGTAATTTGATGTGTTTGACAAATTGCAACATTTGCAAATAATAATGCTAGCGTAAAATATAATACTTTCATGATAATTAAGATTTAGATTAAAAAAATGCCAGGCGACTATAAAAACAAAATTGCCTAAAATCAAAATTATGGAATCTCATCATTATGAAATAATTTGAAAAATACCTTTTACGCGAAATATTATCAAAATCAAATCACAATAAAAATTAGAACATAAAATTGTCTTCTCAAGAATTCAATTCTGAACTAACATTAAAACTAAAAAATCGTCTTATTTAAATTTCAATGAAATTCAATTTAGAATCTAATCGGAAATAATAATTTTTAAAAAATCAACGCTGACTTTTGGTATTGAGATAAAAATACCAACTTTATAAACAATTGTGTGTTAACAACCCGTTAAACTGACAAAAATGATAGTAAAAACTTAAATAAAAGCTAAAAATAAACAATAATTTAAAAAATGAGTTATCTATCCAGCCTTTAAAAATAATCGCTTAAAATCAATTTATGAGGGTCAATTTTAATCTAAATAAATTATTATTTTTAAATTTTAAATAGTTTTTATAAATAATAAATAAAATTAATCATATATATAATTCAATAAAAATACTTAATAATCATAAAAATGATACATTTTCATTTTTAATCTAAAAAAATAGAAAAATGGATCAAAAAAGGCAAAACTAAAAATAAAGAGTTTTAAGAAATCATTTTTAAAAAAAGGATTCAAGAGATACAGAAATTTAAAAAATGTCTTAAATTTAATTTATGAAAGTCACTTTTAATTTAAAATAACTATATATTTTTAGTTTTTAATAGAAAATATAAATAATAAAAAAAGCGCTTATAAAAAGCGCTTTTCAATAGATTCTAATTATTTTACTTCTTTATCATTTCAGAAAGAATTTCGATTTCTCTTTCAGAAGCATTTTTTGGTGGATTTGAATTTAATTTCGAAATTTCTTCAGAAAACTGATTTCTTAAATTTTCACTTTCAATATCTCTTAAATTCAAAAGTGCTTTTGATCTCACATAAGTCGATTCACTTTTTAGAGACATTGAATACAATTTCTTAATATCTTCTTCTTCAAAATCTGTAGATTTCCAGTTTGAATATTTCAAAATAAACTGAGAAAACAACAGCGAAGCCTTATTATTGTTGATATTCTTCTTCAAAGAATTTTGTAAAAGTGAAAAAGTAGAGATATTTTTAATGTTCTCCCCTATTGCACTTTCAATTGCAATTCGCTCTGGTTTAGTCTCAACTTTAAAATATTTGTTGATATCTTTTAGAGAATTATTAATGCTATTTTCTTCTTTTTTACCTTTTTCTTCCCAAGCATCTTTCAATCCAACAGTCTTGTTAAATACTAATTTTGAAGGAGTTGAGTCTTTATCAACAGTAAAATAACCTAAACGTTGAAATTGAAATTTATCTTCATTTTGAGCTGTTGCTAAACTTGGTTCAACATATCCAGTTACAATTTCTAGTGAATTTGGATTCACAAAATCTAAGAAATTTTTCTCTTTATAACTGTCCGGAGCTTCATCTGTAAACAAACGATCGTATAGACGAACTTCTGCTTCTAATGCATGTTGAATTGAAACCCAATGTAATGTTCCAGATACTTTTCTTTGGCTTGCTTCTGTCCCGCTTCCGCTTAAAGAATCAGTATCATATGTTACATGAATTTCAGTAATATTCCCATTTTCATCTTTTATAACTGATTCACCTTTAATGATATAAGCATTTTTAAGACGAACTTCTTTTCCTAAAGTCAAACGGAAAAATTTAGCTGGAGCTTCTTCTAAAAAGTCTTCTCTTTCAATATATAATTCACGAGAAAAAGGCACTTTTCTGAAACCAGCACTTTCATCTTCTTGATTATTTTCAGCTTCTAACCACTCCTCTTTTCCTTCTGGATAATTGGTAATAACCAGTTTTACAGGATCTAAAACAGCCATTACACGAGGTGCAATTTTGTTCAAATCTTCACGAATACAAAATTCTAAAACTGATACATTGATTAAATTATCACGTTTTGCAATACCAATTGTATTGGCAAAATTACGCAAAGAAGCCGCTGTATAACCACGTCTTCTTAATCCAGAAATGGTTGACATTCTTGGATCATCCCAACCGTTAACATGCTTTTCTTTAACTAGTTGCTGTAATTTTCTTTTACTAACAACAGTATGTGATAAGTTACGTCTTGCAAATTCTCTTTGTTTTGGACGCAGCTTATTATCATCAAAAATCTGATCTAAAAACCAATCGTATAATTCACGGTGAGGCAAGAATTCAAGTGTACAAAATGAGTGAGAAATCTGCTCTAAATAATCACTTTGTCCATGTGCCCAATCGTACATTGGGTAAATTTTCCAATCATCTCCAGTTCTATGGTGATGCTTATGCAAAATTCTGTACATGATAGGATCACGCATCAACATGTTTGTCGATTTCATGTCAATTTTAGCACGAAGAATATGCGTACCAGCCTCAAATTCACCATTTTTCATTCTTTCGAATAAATCTAGATTTTCTTCAACTGAACGATTTCTATATGGACTGTCAGTTCCTGTAGTTGTTGGCGTTCCTTTTTGAGTTGCCATTTCTTCAGAAGATTGACTGTCAACATACGCTTTATCTTTTTTAATTAATAAAACAGCCCAATCATATAATTGTTGGAAATAATCTGATGCATAACGTTCTTCTGCCCAAGTATAACCTAGCCATTCCACATCTTTTTTAATAGCATCAACAAATTCCTGTTCTTCTTTTTCAGGATTCGTATCGTCAAAACGTAAATTTACAGGTGACTGATAATCAATTCCTAAACCAAAATTTAATGCAATAGAACTTGCATGACCAATATGTAAATAACCATTTGGTTCTGGTGGAAAACGAAAATGAAGTTTAGTTTGTGAAAGACCTGATTTTAAATCTTCCTCTATGATTTGTTCAATAAAATTGAGTGATTTCTCTTCTGATGCCATTATTTTATAGTAATTTTAGCAAAGATAAAAAAGTTTATAGTTTATAGTTTATGGTTTATGGTTTTCTTTGGAAACTTACTGAAAACATGAAACGTTAAACTCAAAACCTTCAATTAATTTATTTAGTATTTTTGTACAAATATTCAGAATTATGAGACAATTAACTGTTACAATTCCAGACGATTTCTACGAAACATTTATTAGTTTTTTTAAACATGTTCCTGATGTTTCTATAGATGAAAATGTTGAGAATGAAATTCCATTATGGCAACAAGAAATGGTTTTGGATCGTATAAAGAATGCTAAACCAGAGGATTATATTCCTGTAGAAGATGCCTTAAAAGAGTTAGATAAAAAATGGCTTTAGAAGAAAATTATAAAACCATAATTCTTCAGAGAGCAAAACTAGAAGTAGATGAAACAGCTTTTTATTATGAATCTATAAGAAAAGGCTTGGGAAAATTATTTTACAAAGAGTTTAAAAACTATGCTTTAACGTTAAAAACTATGCCTTTTTTTGAGGAAAAATACAATATTGTCCGTACATTACCTTTAAAGAAATTTCCTTATACCATTCACTTTACAGTTGATGAAATAGAAAAAATTGTTTCTATTCAAGCTGTAACCTGCAATTACCAAGATCCAAATACTACAAGAATAAAATTATAAAAATGGGAGTTATTAAACTTAAAAATATCCGTACTTTTTCTTACCACGGATGTTTAATTGAAGAAGGAAAAATTGGATCTGATTATACTGTCGATCTAAAAATTAAAACCAATTTACAGAAATCAGCAGAAACAGATCATCTTTTAGACACAGTAGATTATGTTCACTTGAACAAAATTGTGGAAGAAGAAATGGCAATTCGTTCGCATTTATTGGAACATGTGGCCAAAAGAATCAATATTCGAGTGCTGGCAGAGATACAAATGGTACAAAAAACAACAGTTTGGGTTTCTAAAATAAATCCGCCTATTGGTGGTGATGTTGAGTCAGTTACTATAAAAATGACGGAAATTAGAAAGTAATTTAAAAAACTAAAATGGCATTTTTTCAAAATAGTTTATTCGAAACTTTTGAAATTTAAAGATTTTAGTTACTTTTGCCATCCGTTCAAGCAATGGCGTCGTGGCCGAGCGGCTAGGCTGGGCTCTGCAAAAGCTCCTACTCCGGTTCGAATCCGGACGATGCCTCAAAAAGAGATACAGAAATGTGTCTCTTTTTTTTATTGGTCTCAGATTTGGGTTAAAAACCCTGCAATTTATTGCAGTACTTTAGTAATGCGAAAAAATCTTTATCTTTAATTTATGGCTACAGAATTAAGAAAAGGTTCGCACACAGTAAGCAGATTAACATGTCATGTTGTTTGGGTTACGAAATATAGGTTTAAGGTTTTGAAAGGTGATATCCAAAAGCGCTGTCGTGAACTTTTGATACAAATATGCGAAGCGGAAGGGATAGAAATTTTGAAAGGAGTTGTGAGCGCAGATCACGTTCACATGCATATTGAGTATGCGCCAAAGCAAAATGTAAGTTCAATTTTAAAAAGTTTCAAAGGTCGTACTTCAAGGAAATTGCAAATGGAGTTTCCAGAACTTCACGCACGTTACTGGGGACAACATTTTTGGGCAAGTGGTTATGGAGTTTGGAGTACAGGAAATATAACTGATGAAATGGTAAATGAATATCTGGAGCATCATAGAAGGAAAGATAATGATGATGATTCAAATTTCATTCTTGAATGAAATAGAAAAAGGGACTTTCAGTCCCTCGTCAAACAAACCTCTGCACTTTCAGTGCAGAGTGGTTTAGTTTTAATTTTTAGAAAAAATTAGATAAAGATTTACGTTCGAATCCGGACGATGCCTCAAAAAGAGATACAGAAATGTGTCTCTTTTTTTTTGTGCCTAATTTTTAGAAAAAATTAATTAAATATATTGGTTCGAATCCGGACTATGCTTCAAAAAGAAATACAGAAATGTGTCTCTTTTTTGTGTCTAATTTTTAGAAAAAAGCATTATTAAAGCTTATATACAAACCCAACAGGTTTAAAAACCTGTCGGGTTTATAATTTTGCACAATTTTGTCATTTCGACGAAGGAGAAATCTCCACAAGTAACTCCGCAACAATTATCCAATCTTTGTCGAGCTTCTCAAGAAGATTTCTCCTTCGTCGAAATGACAAACTAGACTTAAAAAACTCATTTAAAAGTTATAAGCTAGCAGTTATAAACACAAAAAAACCTCTGAAATTCAGAGGTTTGATTTTATATTTTTGAGTTATTAACAACTACTTCTTCTCTATTCTCTCAAAGGCATTTTTAACCATTTCTTTCTCTTTTGGAAACCAACCTTGAACTACTAAAGCAACACCAAAAACCATTAAAACAATACTAATTCCTTTTTTGATTTTAAGAATATTAGTTGGTGTCATTTTACTTTTTAATTGTTTGGCTAAAAGTATTTTAATGCAATCAACAAGCAAATATGTGATAATAACAGCTGTAAAAAATGTCATCATTCTAGGTGTCTGCATTTGTAGTTTTGGCCCAATAGAAATAATAACCGCTAACCAAAATCCAAGAACTCCAATGTTGATAACATTCAGTAAAAAACCTTTAACAAACAAACTTCCATAATTTCTTTTCAGAATATCACGGTCAATTTCTTCATCATTTATTTTTTCTTCTTTCTTTAATTTTACAAACGAAATAATACCGTAAGAAAGCATAATTATTCCTCCAAAAATAAAAAGAGCTGGATCATCTTTTAAGCTGGAAATCAATCTATAACTTCCTAAATAGGCAATAGCAATAAAAAATATATCGCCTAACACCACACCAAAATCAAATACAATCGCAGCTCTGAAACCTTTGGTAATACTGGTTTCTAATAGTACAAAAAATACCGGACCAATCATAAAGCTCAAAAAAAGTCCCCATGGCAGTCCAGCCAGAATATCATTTATCATTAAATACAATTTGTTATTTTACTTCTTCGATTTTACCGCCAAAAACTGTTTTTTGGTTAATTTGTTTTGGTTTTCCATAAATGTAAATAGAGCCTCCTGCGCTCACTTTTGCATCAACAAGGGTTGAAGCATTAACATCGGCTTTTCCACCCGCAGAAACGCTTACAGTGGTCTGAGAAGTCTCTAATTTACTTGCCAGCAAATAACCACCAGCTCCTAGACTTGCATCTTGATTTGCAGCTTTGCCCGTTAATGTGATTGAACCTCCTGATACTGAACTTACTTTGAGTTTATCAACATCTAAATCAACATTTATAACGCCACCTTCTTGTGCACTTACTTTGAAAGAAGTTGCCTTGATAGCTTCATTGCTCGTTACTGTTGCTCCTTCATTTACATCTATAAGTTCTATATGTTTGTAATATAAAGTAATACTCAAATCATTTCCTGATAAAAGTTTTGGAAAAGGCATTCTCAATTTCAAAATACCATTTTTATTAACAACTTCAACTTCTGCTTCTCTAGCGCCTTTTATCACAATTCTATTCTCAGATGCTTGAACTACTTTCACGCTTAATTTATCGAAAACCTTAACGGTATCAAAATCTCCCAACTCTTTGGTAACCTGACCAAAAGATAATTGTGCAAATAAAATTACCGCTCCTATGATTAACTTTTTCATACCTTTATTTTTTTAATTAATACTTATTCTGCTCTTCTCAAAAAATGAAAATCAAGTTGTTTTTTCACTAAATCGGCATTTTTTACTTTAACATAAATCTCGTCTCCTAACTGCAATAAACGGTTTGAAGTTGCTCCAACTAAAGCATATTGTCTTTCGTCAAAAGTATAGTAATCTTCTTTTATTTCTCTGATTCTTACCATTCCTTCGCACTTGTTAGAAACGATTTCAACATAAATTCCCCATTCGGTAACACCAGAAATAACGCCAAGGAATTCTTCATCCTGATGATCCTGCATATATTTAACCTGCATATACTTAATACTGTCGCGCTCTGCATTTGTTGCCAAATTTTCCATATTTGAACAATGCAGACATTTAGTTTCATAGGTTTCTTCATCTACAGAAGCTCCTCCATCTAAATAATATTGCAACAAACGATGTACCATTACGTCTGGATAACGACGAATTGGCGATGTAAAATGGCTATAATAATCAAAAGCTAAACCGTAGTGACCAATATTATCTGTCGAATATTTGGCTTTGCTCATACTTCTAATAGCAAGAGTATCAATAAGATTTTGTTCTTTCTTACCATTCACTTCTTCCATCAAAGCGTTGATTGATTTTGCTATATCATCTTTTGTTCTAAAATCAATTTTGTAACCAAATTTAGCAATTACAGTTTGCATTGCAATTAATTTATCTTCATTTGGTTCGTCGTGAATACGATAAACAAAGGTTTTCTTTTGTTTTCCAATGTATTCTGCCACTTTTCTGTTAGCCAAAAGCATAAATTCTTCAATCAAATGATTGGCATCTTTTGATATTTTAAAATATACTCCTTCTGGTTCTCCTTCTTCACTAAGATTAAATTTCACTTCTACTTTATCAAAAGAAATAGCGCCTTGTTGCATTCTTTTCTTTCTTAAAATCTTCGCTAATTCATCTAGTTTTAAAGTCGCTTCTCTAATTTCATCTGAAACAACATAAGATTCTCCAGTAATTGAAACATCAATCGGAATCGTATTTTCTTTTGTTTCAATGATATGCTGAGCCTCTTCGTAAGCAAAACGCTGGTCAGAATAAATTACAGTTCTTCCAAACCATTGATTAATGACTTGAGCTGATGGAGAAACTTCAAATATTGCTGAAAAAGTATATTTTTCCTCATTCGGACGAAGCGAACAAGCAAAATTAGACAATACTTCAGGAAGCATTGGCACTACTCTATCGACCAAATAAACTGAAGTAGCTCTTTGATACGCTTCATCATCTAGGATAGTTCCCTCTTCCAAATAATACGAAACGTCTGCAATATGAATTCCGATTTCGAAGTTTCCGTTTTCTAACTTTTTGAAAGACAAGGCATCATCAAAATCTTTTGCATCTTTTGGATCTATCGTAAATGTCAGCGTATCACGCATATCACGACGTTTTGCAATCTCAGATTCCTGAATCGAAGTATCTAGTTTTTGTGCAAAAACTTCTACTTCTACAGGAAAATCTGCTGGCAAACCGTATTCAGCCAAAATAGCATGAATTTCAGTATTATGTTCTCCAGGTTTTCCTAAAACACGAATTACAGATCCAAACGGACTATCGGCTCTTTTTGGCCAATCTTCAATCTTAACCAACACAACGTCACCGTTTTCTGCTTCACCAATTTTATCTTTAGGGATAAAAATATCGGTATACATTTTAGGATTTGCAGTAGAAACAAAAGCAAAATTTGGCTGCATATCAATTACACCTACAAATTCTGTTTTATCTCTTTCTATAACTTCAATTACTTCACCTTCAGGTCTTTTTCCTTTTCTTCTGTTATAAACGTAAACTTTTACTTTGTCTTTATCTAAAGCACGATTCAAATTATTGGTTGGAATAAAAACATCTTCAGCAAAATCAGGACAAATAAAATATGCCGTTTTTCTGCTCGTCATATCTATTGTTCCTTCGTAGTAATCCTGGCTTTCAGCTTTGACTAAATATTTACCAGGTTCTGTTTCTATAATCTTCTTTTGAGAAGCTAGAATTTTTAAATCTTTAATAATCTGATTTCTACTTTTTGTATCATCAAGTTCTAGCTTTGCCGCTATTTGTTTATAATTGAATGTTTTATTAGCACTTTGCGATAAAATTTTTACTATCTTACTAGAGAAATCTTTCTCTTTTTTTATCGGCTTTCTAATTTTCTTACTCATATATCTTTTCTTATAAGGTTTAAAATTACAAATAAGATATCAGAATATAGATTTTAACAATTAGAATTATTAAAAATATAACTTTTCGTACATTTACAAAAAGACCTAATATGGAAAGCTTTAAGACCATCGCGGTATTCAATTATCTACACGAAACCGTAATACTCAAACACTTACTGGAGCAGGAAGAAATTCCCTATTTTTTCGAAAACGAAATCACACTTTCCGTAGCACCCATGTATTCAGCTGCGCTCGGTGGCATTCGCTTGAAAGTCCATCCCAACGATTTCGAACAAGTTCAAGAAATCTTGGACAATCTCAACAATCCGCTTAAAATCGTCTGAAACAAATTTCAAAATTCAATTTCAAATCAGAATAAATTCAATTCAAAAAATAAAATTTTTCCTTTTCAACTTTTTTAGTTTTCAACATATATTAAATACAACAAAAAAGATTTTTAAAAATTTAAAAAAAATTTATGGTTATTATAGCTTGTTAATATGTCGAATAATTTTTTTTTTGAAGTCATTGAAATCTCGTTTTACTTATTTATTCTGAGTTATCAACATAGTTATTTTTGGTTAAATGATTAATTTATAAGACTTTTTGTATTTTAATTAACAACGGTTGACAACCAAAATTGAATTGATTTTGTAGATAAGTTGATATGTTGATTACTGTTGAAAATGGTATTTTTGATATTGATAACTTTTCCAAAAATTCACGAAACTTTTCTTGCATATTTAATTTCACTTTTGGATTATGAAATTTTTCAAAACAACCAAAAAAAACTTCTAATTTTCTTTTCGAACTTATTAACATTTTCTGTTAACTTAAAGTTAATTGAATATCAAGCAATTACAAACTCCTATTAACACATCAAAATTTTAACAAATATTCTGTTTATTTTTCATTGATTGTTAGATAGTTATAGAGTTATCAAAATTGTTAATAACTGATAAGATTTTGAAAATAAGATAGTTGTAAAAAGAAGGTTTTGTGCCACCAATTATGCGAATGTACATGAATTAATATGAGAATGTTTATATCATATAGAAAAAGAAAAAAATTTGTGAAAATTGGTGCAATTCGTGGCAACCATTTATTAATTAAGTAAATTTGCATAACACAACTAAATAGTAAGAAAAATGAAAATTTCGATAGGAAACGACCACGCAGGACCAGAATACAAAAAAGCAATTGTTGAAATGCTGAAATCAAGAGGATATGAAGTAACGAATTACGGTACAGATACTGATGCTTCTGTAGATTATCCAGATTTTGGGCATCCAGTTGCCAATGATGTATCTGAAGGAAAAGCTGATTTTGGAATCGTAATCTGCGGAAGCGGTAACGGAATTGCGATGACAGTTAATAAACACCCGAAAGTGAGAGCTGGCTTATGCTGGACCAAAGAAATCGCATATTTGACGCGTTTGCACAATGATGCCAATATTGTGAGTATTCCAGCAAGGTTTACCTCTATTCATCAAGCTGTTGAAATCGTTGAAACTTTCCTTGATACAGCTTTCGAAGGCGGAAGACATCAAAATAGAGTGAACAAAATTGCTTGCGCATAAAAAGTCAAAAAAAAAATTCGGTGCTTCGCACCTATTCATAAACAAACCGGGCCGATTTTTAATTTGCCCGGTTTTTATTTTAAGTATTTATTATCCAGTATTTTAGGTTGTATTTTTTGAGTTATCAACAATGTTAATATCTACTTTTTATAATTAAAATAAGCAATTATTAGTGCAATCTGAATGGCTAAAATCACAGCAAACTTTACAGTAAAAGAAGTTTTACTCGTTTTATGTCTGAAGATTAACATCGCTGTTAATAAACCTGGAGTTCCTCCGATGAATTGCAGAAAGAATAGCGTATTTTCAGGGATTCTTCGTTTATTTTTTCTGGCTTTATATTTATCATATCCGGCAAGAATAAAAACGATTACATTTATAAATAAAAAATAGAGTAAAAAAATTTCCATTGGCATAAAATTAAAAACAAAGATATTATTTTAGCCGAATCATAGATGAATTTGCTTTTTAATTTTAACAAGTAAATTATATCAGTTTATAATTAAGAATTATTTCATTAAAAGTATGACTAATATTCAATTCATTGCCAAGTCTGTTCAGGCGCCTGCAGTAAGTATTCAGAACACAGTTAAATTATTAGAAGAAGACTGTACAATTCCGTTTATTTCGCGATATAGAAAAGACGCAACCGGAAATCTTGATGAAACTGTAATTGAACAGATTGCAAAGCTTCAAAAAGATTATGATACACTTATAAAACGTAAAGAAGCCGTTTTAAAATCTATTGAAGAGCAAAAAGCGCTTACGCCAGATTTGAAGAAAAAAATTGAAGACAGTTTTGATTTACAAGAAATCGAAGATTTTTACCTTCCATATAAAAAGAAGAAAAAAACAAAAGCCGATGTCGCGCGCGAATTTGGTCTTGAACCTTTGGCAAAACTGATTATATCTGAAAGTGATGCTGATATCGATTTTATTTCGACTCAGTATATTAATGAAAATGTTATCAATGAAGAAGCAGCCATTCAAGGTGCAAGAGATATTGTAGCCGAATGGATCAACGAAAATATTTATGTACGCAAACAGCTTCGTAGATTATTTCAGCGAAAAGCGACCATTGCTACAAAAGTAGTTAAAAAGAAAGCCGAAGAAGAAGGAGCACAGAAATTCAGCCAGTATTTTGATTGGGAAGAACCTTTGACAAAAGCACCAGCGCATCGTTTATTAGCAATGCTTCGTGCAGAAAATGAAGGTTTTATCAAAATGAAAATTGATGTTGATATCGACGATGCATACGATGTTATTGACGAAATCATCATTAAAAAACAAAATAATACAACAGCACATTTACAGCTGGCAATTGAAGATAGTTATAAACGTTTATTGAATCCAGCAATTGGAAATGAAACGTTGCAGGAAGCAAAAGCTAAGGCAGATGCCAATTCTATTCAGGTTTTTGCTAATAATTTAGGACAGTTATTATTGGCTCCGCCGTTGGGAGAAAAACGTATTTTGGCAATCGATCCTGGATTTAGAAGTGGTTGCAAAGTAGTTTGTTTGGACGAAAAAGGCGATTTATTATATAACGAAACCATTTATCCGCACGCGCCTCAAAACGAGGAATCAATGGCGATTAAGAAAATCCGTTCGATGGTAAACGCGTATCAGATTGATGCGATTTCTATCGGGAACGGAACAGCTTCACGTGAAACCGAATTTTTTATCAAAAAAATCGCTTTCGATAAACCAGTTCAGGTTTTTGTAGTTTCTGAGGCAGGAGCTTCGGTATATTCGGCTTCAAAAATTGCTAGAGAAGAATTCCCAAATTATGATGTAACGGTTCGTGGTTCGGTTTCTATCGGGCGACGACTTTCAGATCCGTTGGCTGAATTGGTAAAAATAGATCCAAAAGCAATTGGAGTAGGACAATATCAACACGATGTTGACCAAACTAAATTAAAAGAAGAGTTAGATAGTACAGTTATTCGCTGCGTAAACTCGGTTGGAATCAATATCAACACAGCGAGTAAACATTTATTAAGCTATGTGAGTGGAATCGGGGAGAAGCTTGCCGAAAACATTGTACAATATCGTTCTGAAAACGGTCCTTTTGAAGACAGAAAACAACTTAAAAAAGTGCCACGTTTAGGAGACAAAGCCTATCAGCAAGGAGCAGCGTTTATCAGAATTACAAATGCTAAAAATCCGCTGGATAATTCGGCGGTCCATCCAGAGGCTTATCCGGTTGTGGAAAAGATGGCGAAAGATTTGAATATTTCTTTGAATGAATTAATTGCAAATAAAGAGAAAACAGCGCTTATTAAGCCTGAAAAGTATGTTACGCCTGAAATTGGTTTACTAACGCTGAAAGACATCATAAAAGAGCTTGAAAAGCCTGGATTAGACCCTAGAAAGTCGGCTAAGGTTTTTGAATTTGATGCAAACGTAAAATCGATCAAAGATTTGAAAACGGGAATGATCTTACCAGGAATTGTGAATAACATCACCAACTTCGGCTGTTTTGTTGACATCGGAATCAAAGAAAGCGGATTAGTGCATATTTCGCAGTTAAAAGCGGGTTTTGTCAGCGACGTAAACGAAGTGGTGAAACTGCATCAGCATGTTGAGGTTAAAGTTACTGAAGTTGATGAGGATAGAAAGAGAATTCAGTTGACTATGGTTTTGTAAAAATTCCAAAAATAAAATTCCAAATTCCAATTGGAAAAAACAAAAAAATCCCAGACTACAATATGTAATCTGGGATTTTTAATACGTTCGAATTTATTATTTTGTTTCTTCTTCTTTTTTAGAAGCAGCAGGTTGATCGTCTTTAGCAGCGTTTTTAAATTCCTTAATTCCACTTCCTAAACCTTTCATTAATTCTGGAATTTTTTTACCTCCAAAAAGTAATATCACAATACCTACGATAACAAGGATTTCTGTAAGACCTAATCTTCCCATGACTATTATATTTAATGCCGAAGCAAATTTGATTTATATTTTCACCGCAAAGGTATATAGAATATACGTACAACAAGAAATTTTGGATTAAAATATTTCATTTATACTGCGTTAAATATTTTATAAAATAATAAAATTGTATTATTTGCCGTTTTTTCATCAATAATAACAAGATGATTAATCACTATATTTGCTAGTAGAAACAACAAAATGGCTAAAAAAAATAAAAATTTCAGAAAAAAATTATTCATCAAAAACCGATTGGTAATTTTGAACGAAAATACTTTTGAAGAAATTTTTTCATTGAGGCTGACTTTGATGAATGTTTTTGTAATGTTTACTTTAGGTGGTATATTTTTGATTTTAGTTACTACATTTATCATTGCTTTTACACCGCTTCGCGAATTTATTCCCGGCTATTCGTCTTCACAATTAAAGCGAAATGCAACGGAATTGGCCATAAAATCAGATTCGCTCGAGAAAGTTTTAAAACGAAATGAAGCTTATTTAAAAGGAGTTCAAAAGGTTTTGAAAGGAGAATTGGAGTATGCAAAATTCAATAAAGATTCGATTATTGCCGAAAATGAGGAACACTCAAATGTAAATATGAAGGCAACAGAAGAAGAAATCAAGCTTAGGGAAAATGTTGCAAAAATGGAGAAGGAGCAAAGCGAAAGCAAAAAAAATAATAAGAAAAGCGACAAAAAATAATACCACAAAAAATGTCAATTAAGTCAATTGCTGCAAAGATATTTGCCCGAAAAATATACAATCAAACTCGAGCTTGGTCTAATAAACCTGTTGAAACACAGCAACAAGTTTTCAAAAGTTTGATTCAAAACGCAAAAGAAACCGAGTTTGGAAAAGATCATAATTTTGCTTCAATAAAAACAATTGAAGATTTTCAGAAAAATGTCCCAATTCGGGATTATGAGGATTTGAAAAGTTATGTTGAAAAAGTCAAATTAGGCGAAGCAAATATTCTTTGGAAAGGAAAACCAATTTATTTTGCTAAAACTTCAGGAACGACTTCCGGAGCAAAATATATTCCGCTTACAAAAGAATCTATGCCTTTTCATGTCGAAGCGGCGCGCAATGCGATTTTGCATTATATCAACGAAACCGGAAATGTTAGTTTTGTTGACGGAAAAATGATTTTTCTTCAAGGAAGTCCAATTTTGACAGAAAAACATGGAATTAAATTCGGAAGACTTTCTGGAATCGTCGCACATTTTGTTCCGAAATATTTGCAAAAAAACCGAATGCCATCGTGGCAAACCAATTGTATTGATGATTGGGAAACGAAAGTAAATGCGATTGTCGACGAAACTATAAAAGAAGATATGTCGGTAATTTCAGGGATTCCGTCTTGGGTTCAAATGTATTTTGAGCGTTTACAGCAAAAAAGCGGTGGAAAAAAGATCAGCGAAATCTTCAAAAATTTCAATTTGTTTATTTACGGAGGTGTTAATTATGAGCCGTATCGCGCGAAATTTGAACAAATGATTGGCAAAAAAATAGACAGTATTGAATTATTTCCAGCATCAGAAGGTTTTTTTGCGTATCAAGATTCTCAAAAAGAAAAAGGAATGTTGTTGCTTTTAAATTCGGGAATTTTCTACGAATTCATTAAAGCCGATGAATTTTTTACTGATTCCGATGGTTCGGGACCAAAACGTTATACAATTGGCGAAGTAGAATTGGGTGTAAATTATGCCCTTATCGTTTCTACAAATGCCGGACTTTGGGGTTATAATATTGGTGATACTGTTCAGTTTACGTCTTTGGCTCCATATCGTGTTATAGTTTCAGGGCGTATCAAACATTATATTTCGGCTTTTGGTGAACACGTTATTGCAAACGAAGTCGAAAATGCAATGAAAGAAGCTACAGCAGGAAGTAACATCGTTATAAACGAATTCACCGTTGCACCGCAAATCACGCCATCAAGCGGATTGCCGTATCACGAATGGCTGATTGAATTTGAAAAAGAACCAGAGAATATGCAGGCTTTCGCCGAAGCAATCGATGATTCAATGCGAAAACAAAACATTTATTATGACGATTTAATTACCGGAAATGTTTTGCAAAAGGTAGTTATTACAAAAGTTTCCAAAAACGGTTTCCAAGAATACATGAAATCGCAAGGAAAATTAGGCGGACAAAATAAAATTCCGAGATTGTCCAATGATAGAAAAATTGCGGATAACTTAAATTAGGAAAATATTTATATTTGCAAGTTAGTGCTTTTTTTTTAGTGAATAAAAAAGATAGAAGCATTAAGTCATTATGAATAAAGATAAATTTCAAAATAAATATCGTATTTCTTCAATAAGAGCGCAATGGTGGGATTATGGCTGGAACGGAGCCTATTTTATAACAATTTGTACACAAGACAGAGAACATTATTTTGGAGAAATTCAAAATGATAAAATGGTTTTGTCAGGGGCAGGAATTATTGCTGATTTATTGTGGTATCAAATTCCAATGCATCATAAAAACGTTGAATTGGGTGATTTTGTGGTCATGCCAAATCATATTCATGGAATTTTGATTATTGATAAACAATCGGATAATATAGATAAATTAAATAATACGAATAACGGGGATAACGTTGAGACAGGGCATGCCCTGTCTCAACACGCCCTGTCTCCACGGTTTCAAAACATTGGAAAAAACACCATTTCGTCAATTGTTGGATCCTATAAATCTGCTGTAACCAAACATGCCAATAGATTAGGATATCCACATAAATGGCAAAAATTATTTTACGATAATATCATTAGAAGCAATAATGATTATCAAAGAATTTCTGATTATATTGTTTCAAATCCGGAAAATTGGACGAAGGATAAATTTAAAACAGAAAATAAATCGAAATGATTAAAAAAAAATGATATTGCAGATACAAGGCATGCCTTGTATTTGTTTACATTTGAGTTTATAAATATAGAATAGAATGAAAGAAACCAAACATATATCAAGATCAAGAGCGCAGGAATCATCTGCAGCTATCGAAAAAATGTACATTACAATGCGCCATTTATTCAACCGTGGTTTTTACAAACCAATGGGAGTTTCTGGCGATAGTTTAAGAGAATCATTATTAGCATTGCGTCCGGAAATCTACGGAAATATTGCCGAAGAAAAAGTAGAACTAAACGGACTTTTGTACGTTATTGAACGACTTCCGATAGGAATCGAACAATGTCGTTTTATCAATTTGACTTCAGATGAAGGCTATTCAAAATCGCATTTTCAGCCGATTGTTCCGCCAAAAAGAAGAAGAAATTGCTATAGAATAGACGAAGAACAAATGAATGTCGAAATCACGCGCGGACGCTCGGATATTTACGATATTCTGACACATTTAACTTTCATTTTCATTGAATCGCATAAAATCAAAAATCGTGTTTTAATTGATGACGGTGGCGAAGTTTCTCGTGATTGGTTGAAATTGGAACAAGCGGTAATGCAAACTAAAAAGCTGACGCAGATTGAGAAAGAAAAAGCAATTTCGCACGTTGCCAATATTTTGGCCAGAACGTTTGAAGAAGTTTTGGATATTTACGACGCTTTTGGTTCAGAAAATGCGCCAGATCGTTTCTTGCATGTCATTTATTGGTTAGGAAAATTAGCAATCGAAGAAATTGTTGAAAACAATAAACGTACCATTACTTTTAGTCCGGTTTTGCGCGAGCGTTTAGGACACCATATTCACGGAGAAATCTGGGCAACAAACATAAAGGAAGTTTTAAAAGCGAATGATCTTTTAAAGCGCCCTATTCACGTTATTAGTGCAAATATGCATAGCGTGATGAATTCGATTTTTGCAACTCCGTTATTGACATCAAAATACAAAGGCAAAAACGATTTCCATATTTACGAAGAATTAAGCGGTTCAGGTTCAAAAGAAATAAGAGGACAAGTTGAAGAATTGGCTTTGAAAAACGGGATGATTTCGCTGCCAGATTGTTCAGGAACAAATATCGATGTTCAGATTTTTGATACAGCAAAAATTGATTGGTCAAAAACAGCATTTTCAAATGCAAATGTTGGTGAAGAAAAGCCAGTAATTATCGTAATGGATTATGCGTTTGGAGAACAGGCGTATGAAACCATCGATGAGCTTTTGAAACCATTCAAAAAAGAAACTTTGCTGAATGTAAAATCGGTTTCGATTATGGGTAAAGCCGGAATTCTAGAAGGCGGAAAAGGTGATATCATGATCCCAACGGCGCACATCAACGAAGGAACTGCTGATAATTATTTCTTCGAAAATGAATTAACCGGCGATATGTTTAGAGGAAATGATATTGATGTTTATGAAGGTGCAATGGTTACCGTTTTAGGAACTTCTTTGCAAAACAGAGATTTGCTGAAATTTTTCCACGAATCGACTTGGGGCGTAATTGGTCTGGAAATGGAAGGATCGTATTACCAAAAAGCAATTCAGTCGGCATCAAAAATTCGAAAAAGTGTGCCACACGATATCAAAGTGCGTTACGCGTATTATGCCTCTGATAATCCTCTTGAAACCGGAAGTACATTGGCTTCGGGCGGACTTGGAACAACCGGCGTAAAACCAACTTATTTGATTACCATTAAAATTTTGGAACAAATTTTCAACGTAAAATAAAGCATAAATGAGTACAAAAGTACCCCAAAATCAGGATCAGGAAATCGACATTTTTCAGCTCTCAAAAAGTATTGGAAGTTTTTTTGATCGTTTGAACAGATCGATTTTTAGAGCTATTCAGTTTTTTATCCGAAACTGGATTACGGTCTTGATTTTGTTTGTACTTGGAGTTGCGCTTGGATTTTATTTGGATTCAAATAAAAAATCTTTTAAAAACCAGATTGTTGTAACGCCAAATTTTGAAAGCGCTGATTATTTATACGCCAAAATCGATTTGATTCAAGCAAAAATTGCCGCCGGAGATGTTGATTTTTTAAGTACTGTTTTTGGTAGTTCAGACCGAATAAAATATATTGAAATCAAACCTGTTCCAGACGTTTATAAATTTATTGAAGACAAAGAACAAAACTTTGAACTGATTAAATTAATGGCCGAAACAGGCGAAATAAAAAAGGTTCTTGAAGATAACGTTACCAGCAAAAATTACACTTTTCACACGATTACTTTTATTTCAAACAATGAAGTAAGCGAAAAAGAGGTGGTTGAACCGTTATTAAAATACCTGAACAATTCAGCATATTATGATGTGGCTCAAAAAATTGGCTACAAAAATCTGGAACGTGAAATCGCTCAAAACGATACCATTATTTCACAAATTGATCAAGTTTTAAAAGGTCTTTCGAGCACTGCAAAAAATGATAAAGTAGTTTATTACAATGAAAATCTGCAACTGAATGACATTTTAAAAACGAAACAAAAACTGATTTTAGAACAAGGAAAAAACAAAATCAAATTAATAAGTTTTGATAAAACGATTAAAGAAATCAATTCGACGCTTAACATAAATGAAAATAAAGTTGTGAACGGAAACTTTAAAATTTGGTTGCCATTATTCTTTATTTTTCTTTTTGTGCTGATTAGTATGTTTTTGAGATTTTACCGTAAACAGCTTGCTCTTGCAAAGGCAGATCAAATTCAATAAAATTGAAAGCTAATTCACTTTTTGAAAGATTTTCAAAGAATAAGTTTTTAAGGCAAAGCTTTGGCACTTTATCGTTGCGAGTTTTTGGTGCACTGCTTTTATTTGGATTTACAGTTTTCCTGACCAAAACCTATAGCCCAAAATTTGTTGGACAGTATGATTTTGTACGTTCTTTTCTGTTATCCATTGGGAGTATGTGTTTGCTTGGTTTTGATCAGTCAATTATATATTTTAAAGGAAAATTAGCAAGTCAAAATGCGCTGGAAGAACTAAAAAATATATACATAAAAATGGTTCTGATGCTTTTTGGAACTTCATTGTTGGTATTACTTATAATTACTATTATCAGCAAAGAAACAATCAACAATTATTTTTCAGATTCGGCCGTATATTCGATTCTTTTAAAAGGAACGTTGGCCTTATTTTTCTCTGGATTGTCAATTTTGAACACCGAAGTTTTCAGAGCATTAGACAAATTATATGTTGCCGAATTATTCCGAAATATTATTAAATATGTTCCATTAATTATTGGTTCCATTATTTTGTTTTATTGGCATAAACAAGAATATTTAGTTGATATTTTTCTGTTGGGTTTTGTTTTTCTTTCCGTTTTGAGTTCCATTTTTGTTTTAGTTTATTTTCGAAAAAAGACAACTTTAGAAGTGACTGAAAAAACTTCACACAAGGAAATATTTTTAAAATCATATCCAATTGCGATCAGTGCAATGGCAATGTTTTTATTAATGTGTTTTGATATTATGTTTTTGAAGAAATACCGAAACGACGAAACAGTTGCTTTTTATTCGGTCGGTGTTAAGATTATGACGATTATTTCGATTATAATCGTGAGTATAAATATTACGGTTTCGGCTAAAATTGCTGAATTATTTGCGAGTCATAAAATTACAGAATTAACGGAAGTGTCAAGAAAAAGTGCTCGTTTGATTTTCGCAATAACATTGCCGGTTATTGTGCTAATTAGTTGTTTTTCGAAATCAATTTTGGCCATTTTTGGGCATCAATATGTTGTGGCGCAGCAGGCATTTTTAATTTTGATTATTGGTCAGGGAATTTGTTCTGCATTTGGTACAGCTTCGGTTTATTTGAATATGACGGGAAGACAGCACGTTTTTCAGGTTATTTTGATTTTGGCGGTTGCAGTCAATTTCACTTTAAACCGATTTTTAATTCCGATTTACGGAATGACTGGCGGTGCAATTGCATTTGTTTCAAGTTCTTTTTTCTGGAATCTTGTTGTCGCCATCGTTATTTATCGAAAGGATAAAATAAAAGTGTTTTTGCATTAAAATATTGTGCTATGAACATGGAGAAAGAGGCTTTGCTTTTTAGCATTATTATTCCGATTTACAACGTTGAGGTTTATTTGCCACAATGTTTGGATAGTATTTTGTGCCAAAGTTTTTCTGACTATGAACTTATTTTAGTCAATGACGGATCTACCGATTCTTCTCTTGAAATTTGTCAGCAATACCAGGAAAAATTTTCTCAAATAATCCTAATCGAAAAAGAAAATGGCGGTTTGTCTGATGCCAGAAATACGGGATTAAAAGCAGCAAAAGGCGATTATATTATTTTTACCGATAGTGATGATTATTGGCAAGGAAAACAGGTTTTGGAAGATTTGAGCAAAATAATTTCCAAAACAAATCCAGATATAATCATTCACGAAGAAAGCCGTTTTTTTTCAGAAAACGATATGAATTGCAAATACAATCAGCGATTTATAAAAACCAAAAACGGCAAATTTGAAGACGAAATTATAAATTTGGTTTATCATGATTTATACGTCGCCTCGGCTTGGGACAAAGTGATCAAGCGATCGATTTTGATTGATAATCAATTGTTTTTTCCTGTCGGAAGAAAATCAGAAGATATTGAATGGTGTGGCAAATTGATGCATTATTTGGAGACTTTCAGTATTTATTCGAAATCATTTTACGTATATCGTCAGGCACGTCAAGGTTCAATTACAACAACGGTCAGTGCCAAACATATTCAGGATGTGTATGAAATGGTGAAAAACGGTTTGGATTCGGAAAAATCAATTTCTGAAATTTTAAATAAAGCGATCGAAAATTATTGGGCCTGCAATTATGTGGTAATTCTAAAAGATTTTTATGTTTTGTCGCCGGAAACACAAAAGCAGATATGGGATGATTTAATTTCCTGGAAATATCTTCTTAAAAAAGGGCGAAATATAAAAGTAGATAAAGTGATGAAATTCTATAAATTTCTATCCTTTAAAACCTTGATTTTCTTTTTGAATGGTTACCGATTAAAAAGAAGTCTGAATAAAAAACGAAGAGCTTCAAAATAGATTACAATAGAAAAATGCAATTATTAATCAAAAAAAGTACAGCAGCATTTTTGCTTATCGCTTCAGCTAATTTAGTTGTGGCATTTCTGGCTTATTTTGTTTTGCCTCCAAAATTTTTCTACGATACCGCAATCATTATTTACGACAAATACAATGAAATTGGATATCTAGGAAGTTATCCGCTTACGATTTTGTTTTATAAAATTATAGGTTTCAGGCATCTTCCTTTTCCAATAATTGCATTGATTCAATTTCCAATTTTAATGTATATTTTATATAAAATTGGTATTCCCGATAATTTTGAAAAACTGAATGTTAAAAACATTTTAGTGTATTTGGGCATTTTTATGATTGCAATTTTCATCTCGATGCCGTCGAAAGAATTTATTACGTATCTGTTTATAGCGACCATCGTTTTATTGTGCCGAAATGAGCAATTTTCGTTGCAAAAAACAATTTTGATTATCTCAATACTTTTAATTGTTTTCGGAGCTTTATACCGCCCTTATTTTGCTTTGATTCCCGTTGTTGGTGGCGGAATGTATTTGGTGAGTTTCATCAATTTTAAGAATAAAACAGTCAGTACGATTTTCTACGGACTGTTGATTGCTGTTTTTTTGTCGCTGAGTTATGGCGTTTTAAAAGGAAAACATTTTTCTGAAATTAGCAGGGAAGTGGTAAACAGCACCAGAATGACTTCTGCAGATGCCAATTCAATGATTACTTCGCCAGTAAAAACAGATACTTGGTACGGAGAAGCAATTGGGATTTTTTATGGATTTTTCACTGTAAATTTGCCATTAAATGGTTTAAAATACGTTCTTTCGCCTCAAATAATCATTTTTATAATTTGGCAACTTTTATTGTTTTATATTTTATTAGTTCGATTTTCTAAATGTTTAAAAGAAAGAAAAACCTATCGTTATGAACTTTTGATCATGTTCATTTTATTTTCATTTTTTATTCTTCAAGGCGTATTCGAACCCGATTTAGGTTCGGCAATCCGACATAAAATTGGGATTTTTCCTTTAATTTATTTTGCACTTTACTATGACCATTTCCGAAAAGAATTTCAATAAAATATTCCACCTATTCTTATGTATAATGGCGGTTGCAATGATTTTCAGGAAACCGTGCTCATTGCTCATTACTTTATTTGCGGCGTTTAGTTTAATATTTGCCAAGAAATTGAAATATTCTAAAAAACAATTCATTTTGATGGCTTGTATTGCCTCGCCGGTTTTGCTGGAATTGCTTCTTTTTTGGAAGAACGATTCATTCTCATTAGGATTAAAGGCGATTGAAAAAAGAACCTCATTGCTGGTTTTTCCATTATTTATTATTGGAAATTACCAACGAGTAGATTTCTTTAAAATAATTCGGACTTATGTAATTGCGACAACTGTGATTATGTTTTTTTTCTTGATTCGATTTGTAGTTCTTTTTCCTGATTTGGTAGAAAAATATCTCAACAAAATTGATTTATGGGAAATGGGTTATCAGTTTGCTGATAGCATTGGCATTCATGCACCGGCATTGAATATGCATTTGGCTTTTGTGTCGGTTTGCGCGTTGTATTTTGTATTTAATGATTTAAAAAACCAACAAAAAGCAGGATTTAAAATTTTAAGTATTTTGATTTTCCTGTTGTCTTTTTTCTTTGTGCTTTTGGTAAATACCAGAATGGCACTACTGAATGCCTTAATCGGATTTTTGATTGTTTTCTTTTACGAAATTAGAACCAAAATTAATCCGAAGAAGATTCTTCTGACGAGCTTTGCGGTTGTTGTTTTATTGGGAGGAATTCTGCTTTTATTCATCCAAAAGAATCCGTATATGAAAGAAAAATATTCGACAGTAACTTTTGCTTATATGGATAAAGTAGGAAAACTGGACGAAATCGATCATCCCGAAATAAAGGTTTTTAATTCGCTGGTTACGAGAGTTTCGATCTGGAAATCGGCTTGGGAATTATCGTTAAAAAACCTTCCTTTTGGAGTTGGAGCGGCAGATGGAAAACCCGAATTATTCAAATATTATAGAGATACAAATCAGCATTTTTTGGCCAAATATGAATTTCCAGTTCACAATCAATTTTTAGATTTTTTACTGAAGTTCGGAATTCTTGGACCTCTCGTTGTTTTGCTTTACATTTTTACGATTGGTTATTTTGGATATGATTTAAAAAACGAGATGATTTTATCGTTTTTCTTGATTTTCTTCACCTCAAATTTAGTCGATGATTTCCTGCTTAGTTTTGACGGAATTGCCTTTAGTGGCATTTGGTCTTCTATTTTTGCCAGTTATTGGCTTCAGCAGAAATTTACTCTTGATAAAGCGCCAAAAGTTGTTTAAAATTTTGGTTTTTGTCGAATAATTCACGACATCTTGCCAAAGCGTTTTCACCAAATTTTGCTCTAGTTTCGGCATCTTTTAAAATTTCAAAGAAACCATCTAATTCGGCTATTTCAGTAAAAAGAAATCCTGTTTTTTCATGCAGCACAGCATCTTTATTTCCAATGATATTAGTCGCAATAACCGGTTTTTGTAGCGCCATCGCTTCTAGAACGGCAATTGGCAAACCTTCCCAAAGCGAAACTTGCATGTAAATATCAATATTATTAAGTTCTTTTAAAACCGTTTTTCGATCTAAAATCCAGCCTGTAATTCTAATATTTGGAGATGTAATTAAATGTCTCAATTCGCCGTCGCCAATCCAAACAAAATTAAAATCTGGAAACTTTAAAGCAATTTGATTAAACATTTCAGGATTTCTGGCAGCTGTAATTCTGGCCATAATTCCAATAGTCAGTTTTTCATTTTGATGAGGTGCAAAATGCTCCTGAACATTTGCAATATCAATTCCGTTTCGGACTAATTTTGCCGGCCCTAATTTTTGAGCAATTTTTTGTTCTGTATCTCCACAGGCTACAATTGTGCCACCAAAAAAGCGCTGAAAATTTTTTTCAATTGTCCAGTAAATGGTTCTTAATGTGCCTGAAATGTCAGTTCTTAAAAACGAATATCCGTGAGGCGTATAAAAAAGTTTTTTCTTTTTAAATAAGAAAAAATAAGCGACTCTGCCCAAAACTCCCGCTTTTGAAGAATGAAGGTGAATAATATCTGGGTTTAATTTTTTAAGTTCTTTTGCTAATTGATAAGCCGATTTTAAATCTTGTAATGGCGATAACTCCCGAACCATATTGACTTGGATCAGTTTAACGCCATCTGAAAATTCAGATTTAATTTTTTGTGCATCTATTTCTTTTCGATTACCGCTATAAATAATAGTGGTTTCTATGTTTTTGTTTATTTCATCATCTCCAAAGAAAGTCGATAAATCTCTAAAATAGGTATAAACGCCGCCACCGAGCGCCTCAATTATATGTACAACTTTCAAAATCGTGGATTTATTTGTGGGGTAAAAATAGATAAATGAGTTTAATAATTATCGGAAATCACTAAACTTCTTTTAAGATATGGTTTAAACTGCCATTTGAAAGGAAAGATATTTTATTACATTTGTGCGTCTATACTTGAGTTTTGCGGTAGAATAAAACTCAGAAATGTTCAATAAAATCAACTATGAAAAGAATACTTATTACCGGAGCAGCAGGATTTTTAGGATCGCATCTATGCGACCGATTCATTAAAGAAGGCTATTTTGTTATTGGAATGGATAACCTGATTACCGGAGATCTTAAAAATATTGAACATTTATTTAAGTTAGAAAATTTCGAATTTTATCATCACGATATTACCAAGTTTGTCCATGTTCCGGGCGATTTAGATTATATTTTACATTTTGCTTCGCCGGCAAGTCCTATTGATTATTTAAAAATCCCGATTCAAACTTTAAAAGTGGGATCTTTAGGAACGCATAATTTGTTAGGTCTAGCGCGAGTTAAAAAAGCCAGAATTTTGATCGCATCGACTTCAGAAGTTTATGGAGATCCATTGGTGCATCCGCAGACTGAAGAATATTATGGAAACGTGAACACAATTGGTCCGAGAGGCGTTTATGACGAAGCAAAACGTTTTCAGGAATCTATCACCATGGCATATCATACTTTTCACGGTGTAGAAACCAGAATCGTTCGTATTTTTAATACTTATGGACCAAGAATGCGACTAAACGACGGACGCGTAATTCCGGCTTTTATTGGTCAAGCTTTGCGTGGAGAAGATTTAACGATTTTTGGCGACGGAATGCAAACGCGTTCTTTCTGTTATGTAGATGATCAGGTCGAAGGTATTTTCAGATTATTGCATTCTGATTATGTATATCCAGTAAATATTGGAAATCCTGACGAAATCACAATCAAAGATTTTGCCGAGGAAATTATAAAACTAACGGGAACAAACCAGAAAGTGGTTTATCATCCACTACCAATAAACGATCCTTTGCAGCGTCAGCCAGATACTACAAAAGCAAAAGAATTGTTAGGTTGGGAAGCAAAAGTAAGCCGTGCCGAAGGAATGAAAATTACTTACGAGTATTTTAAATCGTTATCTCCGGAAGAATTGGCAAAAGAAGAACATAAAGACTTTTCAAGCTATATAAAATAATACTTCACACAGCTCGAATTTTTAATTGAATTCGAGCTGTTTCTTAATTCAATCCAAAAACAAGCAGCATCAATGAACGAATTAGTTTCTATTATTGTACCGACATATAATACTGAAAAGTTCATTAGACAAACAATTGAATCAGTTCAAAATCAAACCTATACAAACTGGGAAATGATTTTGGTTGATGATGCTTCAACAGATCAGACAATTGCAATAATTGAAGAATTTGCTCAAAAAGATTCCAGAATAAAACTATTCAAACTAGAAAAAAATTCAGGAAATGGTTTTGCTAGGAATGTGGCTTTGGAAAAAGCTTCCGGAAAATATATCGCTTATCTGGATTCTGATGATTTATGGCGCTCAGATAAATTAGAAAAACAGCTTCAGTTTTTAAAAGAGAAAAATGCTCCGTTTACTTTTAGCTTTTACGATTCTATTGATGAAGAAGGAAATAATTTAAACCGTAGAGTCGAAAATCCACAGCCATTAACTTATAAACAGTTGTTTTTCTGTAATTATGTCGGGAATCTTACGGCAATTTACGACGTAGAATACTTTGGGAAAATCATTTTAGAAACTTCACAAAAACGTCAGGATTGGAGAATTTGGTTAACAATTTTAAAACAAATAAGAACTGCAGAAGCCATTCCAGAACCGTTGGCGTTTTACAGAATTAGAAAAGATTCTATTTCATCTTCAAAATTCAAATTGATCAAACACAACTTTGGTGTTTATAGAGAATTCCATGGATATAATCTGGTTTTTTCTGTTTTGTTGATGATGAGGTTTTTGTTTACTCAATTGATAATCAAACCAAAATATATAAAGAAGATTTAAAATACAACTTGATGTCGAAAATTGCGACTTCAAGTTTCAAGGTCACAAATTGCAACCTTGAAGAATTTCATTTAGTATTGGAGGTCGCAATTTGCGACCTCCAAATTTTTTTATGTCATGTAATAAAATTTAAAATTCAAACTGGAGGTCACAATTTGTGACCTTAAAGAATTATTTTTTATAACCAATCTTCACTCTTTCAGATTCATTTTCTTTCTTTTCAGTTAATTCATCTAAATAAGAAAATACCAATTCAATATTTTTATCATGATTTTCTAACTTCTTCTGAATCTGAAGAATATCAACTTTAATTTCTGTTGTATCCAAGAGCATTTGTCTCACTTTCGTGAAAATCCTCATAATTTGAATATTAGTTTGAATTGCTCTGTCGCTTTTTAGAACGCTTGATAACATTAAAATACCATGTTCCGTAAAAGCTGAAGGTAGTTTTCTAGTTCCTCCCCAACTTGATGTCACAATTTGTGATTTCAAGTTATTAAATTCACTTTGTGACAATTCAAACATGAAATCTATTGGAAATCTTGATACATTTCTTTTTACGGCTTGATTCAGAACTCGGGTTTCTACTTCATAAAGAGAAGCCAGATCACTATCCAACATCACCTTTTGACCACGTATAAAATATATTTTATTAGAAATTGTTTCTTCAAAAAGTAAAGATTGATCTTCCATAAGTTTTTAATTAGAAAAACAAATGTAAGATTTTATTTATATTTATAAATACGATTTAAACTGTTTTAGTTTCCCGCGATTGGTTCTTTCTAAAACTGTTTTTCGATTAAAAGTGAAGTTTAAATTCGGTTCTAAATACAAATCAATAGCTTCTTTTATTTTTTGAATTTGTTCTGAAACTAGTTCTTTTTCAGAAATATAATCGATTTCGAAAGTATCTATTTTGGTTTGTTTGATGATAAATTCTTTTACGTTTCCATCGTCTTCAATAATGCTTTTGGTTACATAATAGAACGTCAAACCTGGCGATTTTTTTCCGCTTGGCAGAATTGCAACATCGTTGGTTCTTCCAATTAATTTTTTAAGAATTGGTTTTTGTGGAGTGCTTTTTTCGTCTAAGATACCGATGTCGCCAATTTCATATCTGATAAAAGGATTTGCTTTGTTGAATAACGAAGTAATTACAATTTTTCCTTCTGTTCCATGTGGAACAGGATTATTGTTTTCATCTAAAATTTCGACAAACAGCGTTTCGGTATTTACCTGCCATTCGCCTTGTGGATTTTCAAAAGCAATCAAATCCAATTCAGAAGCGCCGTATTCGCTAATAATCGGAAGACCGAATTGTTTTTCCAACAATTTTTTATCCGTTTCAAAAAGCATTTCAGAAGTAACAAAACAGGCTTTTAAAGTTGGGCAAATTTCTTTTAAAATGATATTTTTCTGTTCTAAAAATTTAGCAAAAAGGACAATTGAACTTGTATAACCGTTGATGTAATCGAATTTTTTAGTTTTGAATTTTTTCAGAAATCTTTCAAGAACTTCATCTGATAAATCAAAAACAGGAAAACGAAAACGATGTGTCAAAAAATCTTTGAGACGTTCTTTTTGATATCCAATAAAATCCATCGGAATGCCATAAAAACGCGCTTGATACGAATGATTAAAATCAATTCCGAACCAGCCAAAACGCATAATATTGGAAGCCCAAGTTAAAGCGTGGGAATATTTGTCTTTTGCAAAAACAAAAGGAGTTCCGCTTGATCCGGAGGTTTTGTTGAGGTAAATATTTTTTTTAGAATAACCTTTTGAAAGTCTTTCTTCCAACGGTTTTTGTAAATTCTGTTTGTTTAAAATCGGAAGATTTTCCCAATTTTCGACATCAGAATTTCCAACTAATTCTTTGTAAAAAGAGTTGTTTTTGAGATGAAAACCGACAATCTCTTTCTTTTTGCTTTTAAGAAATGAAGCATATTCATCTTCTGAAAAATGAACAATTTTATCCAATTCAGCTTTAGCTTCCTTTATTGGAAAACCATTTAGCTTTAGCGAAAGATCAAAAAGACGAATCATTTTTCGGAATAATTTTCGTCAAAAATAAGGTTTACGAATTACTAACAGAGCAGAACCAACAATTTTTTGAAGATTTAATTATTTTTTACGTGCAAAAGCAAGTATTTTTGCACCACAACTAAATACAACAACACCATGACAATTTTATTATTGGGATCAGGCGGAAGAGAGCATGCTTTTGCATGGAAAATGACACAGAGTCCGCTTTGCGAAAAACTTTTTGTAGTACCTGGAAATGCAGGAACTGCTGCAATCGCTGAAAACGTTGCAATCGCTGCAACTGATTTTGAAGCTGTAAAAGCATTAGTACTTAAAGAAAATATAAGTTTAGTAGTCGTAGGACCTGAAGATCCATTGGTAAAGGGTATTTACGATTATTTTAAAAACGACGAAAGTTTGAAAAATATTCCAGTTATCGGTCCATCAAAATTGGGTGCACAATTGGAAGGAAGTAAAGAATTTGCAAAAGAATTCTTGATGAAACACAACATTCCAACTGCAGCTTATGATAGTTTTACGGCTGAAACAGTTGAAGAAGGATGTAAATTTCTTGAAACATTACAACCACCATACGTTTTAAAAGCAGACGGTTTAGCGGCTGGAAAAGGTGTTTTGATTATTCAGGATCTTGAAGAAGCAAAAACAGAATTACGCAACATGTTGGTTCATGCAAAATTTGGAACAGCAAGCGCGAAGGTTGTAATCGAAGAATTTTTGGACGGAATCGAATTAAGCTGTTTCGTTTTGACTGATGGAAAAAGCTATAAAATTCTTCCAACAGCAAAAGATTACAAACGTATTGGAGAAGGCGATACAGGTTTAAACACAGGTGGAATGGGAGCTGTTTCTCCGGTTCCTTATGTAGATGCTGTTTTGATGGAAAAAATAGAAACTCGTATCGTAAAACCAACAATCGAAGGTTTCCAAAAAGACGGAATCGAATATAAAGGATTTGTGTTCATTGGATTAATCAATGTAAAAGGTGAACCAATTGTTATTGAATATAACGTAAGAATGGGAGATCCTGAAACTGAAGTTGTGGTTCCGAGATTAAAATCAGATTTAGTTGAGTTATTCTTATCTGTTGCAGATCAGAAATTAGGAGACTTTAATTTAGAAGTTGATCCAAGAAGCGCAACAACTGTTATGGTTGTTTCGGGCGGATATCCTGAAGATTTCGAAAAAGGTAAAGTAATTTCTGGATTAGAAAATATTTCAGATTCTATAGTTTTTCACGCAGGTACAAAATTAGATGGCGAAAATGTCGTTACTAATGGAGGACGTGTAATTGCAATAACATCTTATGGAGATAATTTCCAAGAGGCCATAAAAAAATCTTACCAAAACATAGATAAACTAAGCTTTGATAAGATGTATTTTAGAAAAGATATCGGTTTCGATTTAATCTAAAAATAAATTCACCAGCCCTTTTTAATTAAAGGGTTTGGTTTTTTATTTTAAAAATGAATGAGCCGTTGTATCTTGGTTTTCTGTTCCGGCGTCATCAAAAATGCGTAATTGTTTAATCCAATAAACGATTGCACATGCGCAGATGATCATGAAAATCCAGTTAATAGTGTTTGCACCAAACCACGTGATCAATTCTAAATGACGTAAAAAGTCAAGTGGAGCAAACAAAATGTTAACGAATAAGTATTGAATTCCTTCGAAAAAAGCTGTCATAATTTTTTAAAATTATATGTTATTTATTGTTGTGTAATGCTTTGAAGACAAAATTCGATTAATCGAATCTTTTTTCAACTTGTTCGTTTTTTCATTTTAAACAAGTATTATCTTTACAATCACAAAAGTATAAAATATCCTTATGATAACAAGTGTTTTTAAAAAATCTACGCCATTAAATTATTCTTTGGTTGTAATTTTAATACTGGTTTTCTTTTTTCTGTTCCAAATTCAAGATCCATCTTGGATAACGGCACCTTTTTTAGCATTTCAAAAAGTGAGTTTGTTGTGCTTTATTTTGGCTTCTTTTTTCGTGGTTAATTTCATTGTAAAAAAGAACGGGCTCAGTAAAGACAACGGATATTCGATATTTTTCTATTTATTGTTCATCTTGTTTTTCCCAACGATATTTAACGATTCGAATGTAATTTATGCCAATTTCTTTTTGTTGCTAGCACTTCGAAGATTAATTTCGTTGCAATCCTTAAAAGCTTCAAAAGAAAAAATATTTGATGCTTCTTTTTGGATTTTAATAGCATCGTTGTTTCAATTTTGGTGTATCCTGTTCTTGATTTTAGTTTTTATATCAATTATTTTTCACGTTTCGCGCGATTATCGTAACTGGGTTTTGCCATTTGTAGCGTTTTTAGCAGTTGCATTAATCTTTTTGTTGGTATCACTTTTATTCCATTTTGATGCCATTGCATTTTTTGAAAAAAGAGCCGTAATCGATTTGAATATCGATTATTTCAAAAACAATTATGAAAACGGAGCACTTTCAATTTATGTTGCGGTTGCGCTTTTCTTTGTAGTTTCGATGTTGTCAACCTTATCAAACAGACCACAAATTGTACATTCTTCGTATAAAAAAGTAGTAGCTTGTTTTTTCATTGCTGCTTTCGTTTTTATTCTTTCACCAAATAAAAGCAACGATTTATTGTTGTTCAGCATCACTCCTTTAACCATTATGGCATCAAGTCATGTGGAATATATGCAGCAAAAACTGAACAACGAAATTGTATTTTACGTGCTGATTTGCTGCAGTTTGTTTACTTTTTTCTCTCAATTATAATTTGCTTCCGTAAGCTAGATCGCCGGCATCGCCAAGTCCAGGAACAATATAGTTTTTCTGATTAAGTTTTTCATCAAGAGAAGCAACCCATAAATGGCAATTGTCAGGCAGATTTTTTTCTAAATGAGCAATTCCTTCGGGAGCTGCAATAACTACCACAATATGAAATGCTGTTGGACTAGCATTTTCCATTAGTTTTTTATGAACTGCTACAATCGATTGACCCGTTGCCAACATTGGATCAAGCAATAAAACTGTTTTATTATTCAAGTTTGAAATTGCTTGATATTCAACTAAAATCTCAAATTCATCGTCATTATTTGGATGAAATCTGCAGGCCGAAACGAAGCTGTTTTCGGCATGATCAAAATAGTTTAAAAAGCCATTATGAAGCGGTAATCCAGCTCTTAAAATTGGACACAAAACTAAATCAGTTTCAATCTCGGTCGTCTTTTTAATCCCGAGTGGCGTCTGGATATCGACATTTTTGTACGGCAAAGTTTTGCTTAGTTCATAAGCCATAATTTCGCCAATTCGTTCTATATTTCTTCTAAAACGCATGCTGTCGTTCTGAACATTTACATTTCTTATTTGGCCTAAAAAATGATTCAAAACGCTATTGTTTTCAGATATATAATGAATTTTCATATCTAAATTTTAAAATTATTTGATTGTTTTTAACGTAAAAATGAAAAAACAATGGTTTTTTTCACACTATAAAAGTATAAAAAGTATCTTTGTGTCTCTAATAATTAAAGACATGTTTTCAAAATTAGCATATTCGGTATTCGAACAAAGCATTAAAGATTATCATCAATTTGATAATGTTGATCAACCAATAAACAATCCTTACCCAAAGGATAAGTTTGAGCATTTATTATACTTGAAAAATTGGATTGACACGGTTCAATGGCATTTTGAGGATATCATTCGTGATCCGCAAATTGATCCTGTGGCAGCGTTGACTCTGAAAAGAAAAATTGATGCTTCAAATCAGGAAAGAACTGATATGGTGGAGTATATTGACAGCTACTTTTTGCAAAAATACAGTCATATAAAGGCAAAAGACGGAGCAAAAATCAACTCTGAAAGTCCAGCTTGGGCATTTGACAGATTGTCGATTTTGGCTCTAAAAATTTACCACATGCACGAAGAAGCTACTCGCGCAGAAGCTTCACAAGAACACAGAGATAAATGTCAGGAAAAATTAAACGTGCTATTAGAGCAAAGAACTGATTTATCTACAGCAATTGAAGAATTATTGACAGATATCGAAAATGGAGACAAATTCATGAAAGTGTACAAACAAATGAAAATGTACAATGATGATGAATTGAACCCAGTTTTGTATCAAAATAAAAAATAATTTGGCCGACTTGTCTACCAAAATTAAACACATAGCCGTCATGAGACTATCCGCAATGGGAGATGTCGCCATGACGGTTCCTGTTTTACGCGCTTTTGTAAAACAATATCCAACCGTAAAGCTGACCGTTATTTCGCGTCCTTTTTTCAAACCTTTTTTTGATGGAATTCCGAATTTGGAATTTTTTGCTTTTGACGAAAAAGAAAGACACAAAGGTTTTCTGGGACTTTTGAGATTATTTAAAGATGTAAAAAAATTGAAGATCGATGCTTTTGCAGATCTTCACAATGTTTTGCGATCTAAAATAGTGAGTTTGCTTTTCGCTTTAAGCGGAAAAAAAAGAGCAACTGTTGATAAAGGCCGAGAAGGAAAAAAAGAATTGACAAGAGCCGACAACAAGATTTTCAAACAATTGCCAACGATGTTCGTAAGACACGCAAAAGTTTTTGAAGAGCTTGGTTTTCCGGTAGATTTAAACAATCCAGAGTTTCCTAAAAAAGCCATTTTAAGCGCAGAAATTACGGATTTAATCGGAGAGAATTATCAAAATTTAATTGGGATTGCGCCTTTTGCACAATATGATTCTAAGGTTTATCCTTTGGATTTAATGAAAGAAATAATTTCAAAATTGGCTGAAAATAAAGATCAGACCATTTTGCTTTTTGGAGGCGGAAAAAAAGAAATTGAAATTTTAGGTTCACTTTCGGAGCCTTTTAAAAATGTAATAAACGTAGCCGGAAAAATTAAGTTTCAACAGGAATTAAAATTGATTAGTAATCTGGACGTTATGCTTTCTATGGATTCTGGAAACGCACATATTGCGGCAATGCTTGGCGTGAAAGTCGTTACGCTTTGGGGCGCAACGCATCCTTATGCCGGGTTTTTACCTTTTAATCAGAGTTTAGAAAACGCTTTAACTTCAGACAGAAATCAATATCCAAAATTGCCGACTTCTGTTTATGGAAATAAAATTGTTGAAGGTTATGAAGATGCAATGAGAACAATTTTACCAGAACAGATTCTTGACAAAATTTTAGAACAGCTTTCGTAAATAATAAAAAAAAACTTCTCAATCTGAGAAGTTTTTTTTTTATCGTTAAGCAACATTGCTTCTTAAATCATATTTTTTGTTAGAATCAAGTATAGAATATCCGATTGTTTTTTTTCTTTTTTTGTTTACAATTATCGTAACAAAATTATTTTTGTCTTCGGTAGACAATAGAATATGTTCGAACTTATTTGTTGAATCCCTGTAAATTTTATAAATCAAGTCGTGATCTTTAATTTTTGTAGATAAAATTTTAGCAGATTTTAGTTTACTTACATAAGGCCAAATATTAAAAATATTTGAATCGGTGCCTTTTACTTCTATCATTTTTTCGGTCATAGTCGAATTGTATTTTTCTTTTTCGAGCAATTTAGGACCTTTTTTGTTTCTCATTTTCATAATAACTGCCAGAACGCATAGCGAAGCAGTTACAACCAGCATAATAAATAGATATAGATGAAAGTGTTGTACGTGAGCTGTCATGATATTTAAAGTTTTAAATGTTTTGACAAATTAGATTTAGCTCTACAAATTCTCAAACAATGAGATTGCGATTACTGTAATTTCACCTCTAATATAATAAAAATTCAGCAATATTTTGCTAAAAAACTGCTTTTTTTATAATTTAACTTATAGCCAAATCTTCTCTTCTTTGCATCTGTTATAAATGTAATTTTTGAGATTGGAAATAGTTGCTTGGTAATCTGGTGCTTCATATCCATATCGTTCATGTTCCATTTGTTCTTTCTCAATAGCATTGCAACCTTTTATTACTTCTTTAAGCATATCGAGCATTGCAAGTTCTTTATTTTCGGTTTTCTGAAATTTGAATTCTACAATCTCGTCTTGCAATTCTTCGCAATAATCAATAAGTTTATTGACTTCCGGCTCATCCAGAAGATATTCTTTATTTCTAAAAATTTCTAGTACAGATTTCATAAACAATTAATTTTCAATTTTTTAAATTCCAAATTCCAAATTACATCTTTGTCAAAGGTTTAAACTTTGACAAAGAGTAGAAACGCAATTAAACAAAAAAAATTCCAAATCCCAATTGAAAGATTGGAATTTGGAATTTTTGATATTAGAATTTAATAAGACTAGACGTCGTCGTAATCAACATAAATAGTTTCTGAGGTTGGATGCGCTTGGCAAGTCAAAATCAAGCCTTCGGCAATTTCTCCATCTGTCAAAATTGAATTTTTTGTCATTTCTGCACTTCCTGATGTCACACGACCCAAACAACTGCTGCAAATACCACCTTGGCAAGAATATGGAGCGTCAACACCTTGTTTTAGTGCTGCATCAAGAATGGTTTGTTTTTTAGACATTTCAAAAGTAACTTCTTCATCATCAACTAAAACCGTAATTTTTGTATGTCCATCTTGAGAACCTTGAATTTCGTGTTCTTGAGCAGAAGACGTAAAAAGCTCAAATTTAATCGCTGATTCTTTTACATTCTTTTCTTTTAAAATACCTGAAACTGTATTGATCATTTCTTCTGGTCCGCACAAGAAAAACTTGTCGAATTGAAGTTCTTTATGTTTGTTGTTCAACACAAAATTCACTGCCGATTTATCAATTCTTCCAAATAAAGCATTTTCAGCTTTAGCTTGACTATATACATAATGCACGAAGAAACGGCCAACATATTGTAATTGCAGGTCGTGTAGTTCTTGATGAAAGATAGTTTGTTCAGGAGTTTTATTTCCGTAAACCAATACAAATGAACTTTTTGGCTCGCTTTTTAAAACCGATTTGATGATAGAAATTACTGGCGTAATCCCACTTCCAGCAGCAAATGCTACATAGTTTTTTTGTCTGTCAGCTTCTGGTTCAAGCGTAAATTTTCCTTCTGGATGACCTACTTCTAGAACATCACCAGCTTTTAAAGTTGTATTGGCAAACTGAGAAAAAAGACCATTTTTTACCGCTTTTACAGCAATTCGCAATTCACCGCTTTCTGGCGCTGAGCAAATCGAATAAGCACGTCTTATTTCTTGATTATCAAGTGTTAATTTTAAATTTATGTATTGCCCAGCTGTAAATTTATAGTCTGGCTTTAGTTCTTCAGGAACATTAAAAAGTACTGAAACTGCATCTGCTGTCTCGCGTTTTACCTCTTTAATTATAAGTTTTAAGAATGAAGGCATGGTTATTTTTTTCTGCAAAAGTAGCAAGAACTAAGTAATTGACACTTACTAAAATATTTTTTTTAACTTTTTTTGTAACGTTTTCCTACATTTGGTCTCTTACTGAAAAACTAAAACAAATAACCATGATTAAAAAGTTTATTTACCTTGAATGGAAAGCCTTTGTCAGATCAGCCTCATTTGGAGCAAATTTGGCCATGAAAATTCTAATTGGTTTTTTGATGGTGTACTTTTCAGTACTTTTTGTTGCAATGGGAGTAGGAGCATTTTATGTGCTAAAAAAAATGAACCTCGAGCCTTTAATCACCATCAACAAATTCTTGATTTATTATTTTCTGTTTGATCTTATAATTCGTTTGTTGATGCAAGCAATTCCGGTTCTTAATATTAAACCGTTATTGGTTTTGCCTTTCAAAAAGCCAATAATTGTTCATTTTTCTTTAGGAAAAACAGCATTGTCGTTTTTTAACTGGGTTCATGCGCTATTTTTTGTGCCGTTTTCAGTTGTTTTGGTTATTGAAGGATATGATATTGTCGGAATCCTATTTTGGCTTTTGGCTATTTTTTCTTTAATCTATATCAATAATTTTCTAAATATTATTTTAAGCAATATCGATAAATTATTTGTTGTTTTTGTCGGATTGGCTTTAGCTTTGGGGGCTGCACAATATTACAAGATTTTTGATATTACAGTTTTCACAACGCCTTTTTTTCAAGGGCTTTACATATCAAAAGTATTGTTTCTAATTCCGGTTTTATTCTTGATCGGATTGTATGCTTTTACATTCAAGTATTTCAAAAACAATTTATATCTGGACGCAGGACTTTCTAAAAAAGAAGACATTGCGACTACCGAAAATTATTCTTGGTTGAATCAATTTGGAACTTTGGGAACGTTTCTTAAAAACGACATCAAATTGATCAAAAGAAACAAAAGATCAAAAACGACAATTATAATGAGTTTCTTCTTTCTGTTTTACGGATTGATCTTTTTTGGAAATACGCATCAGCCGGCGGTCATGTATATTTTTGCGGGAATATTTGTTTCAGGCGGATTTTTATTTGTCTTTGGTCAATTTGTACCAAGCTGGGACAGTTCGTATTACCAATTAATGATGACACAAAATATTCCTTATCGTGGATATATTACCTCAAAATGGTGGCTTATTGTTATTGCCACTTTTGTTTCGACAATTTTGGCTTCGTTTTATCTTTTTTACGGTTGGCAAGTGTATTTGACTATTGTGGTTGGCGCCATTTATAATATTGGAGTAAATTCTCATTTGGTTCTTTTGGGTGGAGCATTTACAAAAACGCCAATCGATTTGAGCAATGCAGGCGGTGCTTTTGGAGATAAAAAAGCATTTAATGTAAACGCGATGTTGTTGACTTTGCCAAAATTATTATTGCCTTTAGGACTTTACGGAATCGGACTTTATTTGGGTGATAAAACGCTTGGCTTAATGCTGGTTGCAGGAGCTGGAATTTTGGGATTCGTATTTAAAAACAAAGTTTTTTCAATCATTGAAAAAAGATACAAAGTAGAAAAGTACAGTACAATTAGCGCTTACAAACAAAAGAATTAATTAGATAATTTGAAAATGAGTCAATTTGAAAACTAATCTAAAATCAACAATCTAAAATCTAATATTACCATGATACAAGTAAATCAGCTTTCAAAAAAATATAACGGTACAACAGTTTTAAACATCGAAAATCTTGAAATTCCAAAAGGACAAAGCTTTGGACTTGTTGGAAACAACGGCGCCGGAAAAACAACTTTTTTCAGTCTGCTTTTAGATCTTATTCATCCTTCGACTGGAAATATAAAAACAAATGATATCCAAGTAAATACAAGCGAAAAATGGAAATCGTTTACAGGATCTTTTTTAGACGAAAGTTTCCTAATTGGTTATTTGACACCTGAAGAATATTTTTATTTCATTGGAGATTTGCGCCATCAGAATAAGGCTGATATTGATGCGCTTTTAGCAAAACATGAAGAATTTTTTAATGGCGAAATTTTAAATAATAAAAAATATCTTCGTGATTTATCAAAAGGAAACCAGAAAAAAGTAGGTATAATTGCCACGCTTATTGGAAATCCTGAAGTGATTATTTTAGATGAGCCTTTTGCAAATTTAGATCCTACTACCGTAAGCCGTTTGAAAAAAATAATCAAAGAATTGGCTGATGATCCAAATGTGACTGTTTTGGTTTCAAGTCATGATTTGCAACACACAGTTGAGGTTTGTGACCGAATTGTTGCGCTTAATAAAGGTGAAATTGTAAAAGATATTCAAACCTCAAAAGAAACCTTACAAGAACTAGAATCGTTTTTTGCAGTTTAAGTTTCTATATTTCAAAAAGAAGCTTAATTTTACAAGTCATTATACTAAAAGTGCTTTTTATAAGTTAATGCTTTAAAATTGATTCTATTGAAAAAGAATACGCTTAAATATAGTTTTTTTCTCACTTTTGCATTGCTTTTAGTAGCGTGTTCCACAAAGAATAACACCTTTGTGAATAGAAACTCGCATGCTTTAAGCACGAAATACAATATTTTGTATAATGGAGGAATTGGCCTTGAAAAAGGGCTTAAATCTATTCAGGCAAATAACCAAGATAATTTCTGGAAGATTCTGCCGATTGAAAAAATGCAGTTTGATGAAAATTTTTCGGAAGGAGAAAAGACCAAAAATCCAGATTTTGAATTAGCCGAGACAAAAGCGACGAAAGCCATTCAGAAACACTCCATGAACATTGGAGGAAGAGAACGAAATTATCAGATAGACGAAGCGTATTTGATGCTCGGAAAAGCACGATATTATGATCAGCGGTTTATTCCTGCAATTGAGGCCTTCAATTATATTTTATATAAATATCCAAACAGCAGTAATATTTATACGGCAAAAATCTGGCGCGAAAAAACCAATATGCGTTTAGGAAATGATGCAATTGCGATTAAAAATATCAATTTGTTATTAAAGAAAACAGATTTGAATAAACAGACGCTTTCAGATGCAAATGCACTATTGGCCGAAGCTTTTTTAAATACAGAACAAAAAGACAGTGCTGTAGCCAAATTGAAAATTGCAGAAAAATTTACTAAAATAAACGAAGACCGAGCGCGTTATCGTTTTATTTTGGGACAATTGTATCAGGAAGCCGGAAAAAGAGACAGCGCCGTTTACTTTTATAATGGCGTAATCGACATGAATCGAAAAGCCGATCGTAAATACATGATGCACGCTTATGCAAAAAAAGCACAGATGTTTGATTATGAAAAAGATGATCATGATATGTTTATTGAAACTTACAATAAATTAGTTGCTGATCGAGAAAACAGGCCTTATTATGATATTCTTTTTTATGAAATGGGAGTGTTTTTTGATAAAAATAATGAGCAAAAAGACGCTTTGGAGTTTTACAACCATTCGTTAGCCAGAAAATCGAAAGATCCTTATCTTGTTGCTTCAACTTATCGAAACATTGGAAATATGTATTTTAGAAATACAGATTATACCATGGCGGCAAAATATTATGATAGCACATTGGTAAAATTAAATCCAAAAACTAGAGAGTTTGCTTTCATTGAAAAAAACAGAAAAAATCTGGATAACGTAATCAAATACGAGGCAATTGCAAAACGCAATGACAGTATCATCAAGGTTTACAATTTGCCGGAAGCAGAACGAAAATTATATTTTGAAATTTACATCGCAGAGTTAAAAAAGAATGATGATGCGAAAAGACTTCAAGAAGAAAAAGAAAAAGAAAAACAAGCAAACATTCAACGCAATACTGATGCAAGCAACGGAGCATCAGCAATGAATCCGCCTAATAAAATGGATTTAGCGGCCGGAGCATTTAATCCTCCAGGCGCAAATGATGCGGCAAGTACTTTTTATTTTTACAATCCAACAACGGTTGCTTACGGAAAACTGCAATTCAGAAAAATGTGGGGAAATCGTGCTATAGATGGAAACTGGAGATTAGGTGCGGGAAAATCAATTGTTAATACGGCTGTAAAGGATTCAGTAAATATCAATCAGGATTCTATAAATGCATTGCAACAGGAAATTCCGGAAAAATACACGACAGCATTTTACGAAAAAAAGGTTCCTACGAGTCCTGTAGTTATGGATAGTATTGGTAAAGAACGAAACTTTGCATATTATCAATTAGGACTTATTTACAAAGAAAAGTTCAAAGAATATAAATTAGCAAGCGATAAACTAGAGCAATTATTGCAAAATAATCCTGAGGAAAAACTGGTTTTGCCGTCGATGTATAATTTGTATAAAATTTATCAAATAACAGATCCAACAAAAGCGGAAAGAATCAAGTCTGAAATAACAACAAAGTATCCAGGTTCAAGATATGCCTTGATTTTAAACAATACCAATTCGGATGATTTGGCTTCCGCTGACAAAGAATACAATAAATGGTATAAATTATATGAACAGGAGCAGTATATTGAAGTTTTAAATAATATTGACAATCTCATAAATACCTATTCTGGCGAAGACATCGTTTCTAAATTTGAATTGCTGAAAGCAAATACGTTGGCAAAAGTTGAAGGCTTAGCAGCATATAAAAAAGGACTTGAAAACGTGGCGGACAATTATCCAAACAGCGAAGAAGGAAAAAGTGCCCGTGATATTTTGGAGAAACAAATCCCAGAATTAGAAAAACTTGATTTTACAGCAGTTGACGGTAAAAATTGGAAGATTTTATATCAGGTATCAAATACAGATACAAAAACGGTTAAAAAAATCGAAGAATCGATTAAGGTATATATGTTGGTCGAAAATTATGAAAGACTAACAACTTCATTTGACAAATACAATAAAAACGAAAGTTTTGTAGTTATTCATGGTTTAAAATCAGAGGCATATGCCAGAGATGTTGCAGGAGTTTTGAGAGAAGATAAAAAATATAAAATCTCGAATACACCAATTATTATTTCAAGTGATAACTATAAGATAATTCAAATCAAAAAAAATCTTGACGCCTATTTAGCCCCAAAAAACCAGTAAAAGCCATGTTTGAAAAAGTCAAAAAAAGCACCACAGAGAATTTAGGAAAAACCAACAGAATTGTGGAAGGAACTTCTATAGTTGGAGATATTGTTTCAAAAGCTGATTTTAGACTCGACGGCGAATTGATTGGAAATTTTACTTCGCAAGGAAAACTCGTTATAGGCGCATCAGGAATTGTTAAGGGCGAAATTATTTGCCAAAATGCCGATATTGAAGGAAGATTTCATGGAAAATTAAAAGTTCTGGAAATTTTGAATATAAAATCGACGGCGCATATTCATGGCGAAATTATGGTTGGCAAATTGTCAATAGAGCCCGGGGCTGAATTTACAGCAACCTGCGCAATGCTCACAAATGCTGAATCTGTAATAATGTTAGAAGATGGAAAAGGAACCGAATAATAGAAGAAAATGGCTTGCATTGATCAATATTCCTTTTCAAATGGGAGTCATTATCTTTTTGTTTTCTTATTTCGGAACCTGGCTTGATGAAAATCATCCGAGCCCAAAAGTTTATTATAATACTATTTTTGTAATGGCAGGCGTTGCCTTTGCTTTATATAATGTTATCCGCCAAGTTAATGACATCAACAAATTAAAGTAAATTTTTCATTTATAGCAGCTTTAGATAAAAGTTGCATCTTTGCAAAAAATTACTTGAAATGTCATTAAAAAATTACACACCTATTTTTCATTTATTTTGTTTTGCTGTCGTTGCCTGTTTAGTGCATATAGCAGCTTTCTATTTGCTGGAAATTGATTTTCAAAAATTTCATTATAGCATAGCATTGCTGTATTTAATTTTTTTCGGATTAGCAGCTTTGTTATACCTTATATTATTAAAGGTAAAAAAGAAGAATTTTGAAATCATCGGAATGGTTTTCTTATTCGGAACTTTTACACAAATGTTGTTGGGATATTTAATATTGCAGCCAATTTTAGAAAACAAAACAGAAACGGTCAATGTTGAAAAAGTCAGTTTTTTTATAACATTTATTTTGTTTTTGTTATTTCAGACGCTTTTAACTGTCCGATTATTAAATGAAAAGCGTTAAAATCGCGAATATGTAAAACAAGGTTCAAAAATAATTTTTCATATCCTTTTGAATATTAATAAAAAATGTACCTTTGCACCAAATTTTAGAAACGTAAAAAAATAAGATTTTCCACGATATGGTGATTTCAAACAAACCACTCAGCTTTATTCTAGCAGCTTTTGTAGCTTCTCTACCAATTATGGGTTTTGCAAACCCAGAGAATGATTCAACGCATGTACAAACAGAAACGGCTCACGAAGAGAAAGTAATTTCACACGAAGCTCCAGCGGAAGGAGAGCATGCAGTTGCTCTTGACCCAAAAGCAAAAGTGGATGCTTTTATTGATCACCACTTACAAGATTCTCACGATTTTGTTTTCTTCCAAGACGAGAAAGAAAACAAACACTATGGTTTTCCATTACCAGTTATATTAATTGACGGAGGTTTAAAAGTTTTCTCTTCTTCAAAATTCCACTTTGGTGAAACAGTTGCAGAAGTTGACGGAAGCTTCTACAAATTAGTTCACGGTAAAATTTACAAAACAGATGCAGCCGGAACAATTACTTTTAATGAGCACGGTCATCCAGAAAATGAAAAACCATTAGATTTTTCAATTACTAAAAATGTTGTTTCAATGCTTTTCGTATCAGTATTATTATTCTTAATGTTTACTGGATTAGCAAAATCATATAAAAAAGGACCAATCCCAACTGGATTTGGTAGAGTTTTAGAACCACTTGTAATTTTCATCAGAGATGAAATCGCAGTTCCAAATATTGGAGAGAAAAAATACCGTAAATATATGGGTTACCTATTAACTGTATTTTTCTTTATTTGGATCTTGAACTTATTAGGAATGACTCCGCTAGGAATCAACGTAACAGGAAACATTGCTATCACAGTTTGTTTAGCAGCCTTTACATTTATCATAACTCAATTTAGTGCAAACAAAGATTATTGGGGTCACATCTTCTGGATGCCAGGAGTGCCAGTTCCAATGAAAATCATCTTAGCTCCAATTGAGATCTTAGGAACATTAACAAAACCATTCGCGTTATTAATTCGTTTGTACGCAAACATTACTGCAGGTCACGTAGTAATTATGAGTTTAATTGCAATGATTTTCGTTGGAAAAAATTTAGCAGCAGATTTACCAATTTCTTTAGGATTGACATTGTTCATCTCTGTTATTGAAATTTTAGTAGCATTTTTGCAAGCGTTTATCTTCACAATGTTATCATCATTGTTTATCGGTATGGCTGTTCAGGATCATGATCATGCGCACCACCATGAAGATGAAACAGCAATTATCTAATTTAGAAGTTTAATTTTATATATATAAATAGTTATGGGAACAATTCCAACTTTAGTAGGTGCTGGTTTAGTAGTAATCGGTGCAGGTTTAGGTTTAGGTAAAATCGGTGGATCTGCTATGGACGCTATTGCTCGTCAGCCAGAAGCTGCAGGTAAAATTCAAACTGCGATGATTATTATCGCGGCTTTATTAGAAGGTTTAGCATTTGCTGCTTTGATCTTAGGAAAAAACTAATAAAGAAAAAAACTAACAACATCTTTAACGGTTGGTTAAAGGTGTTGTTACTTTAAAAAAGAAATTAAATATTTAATATAGTTATAAAATGGATAAGTTAATTAACGATTTTTCATTCGGTTTATTCTTCTGGCAGGCTTTAATCTTGGTAATATTGATTTTGCTTTTAGTGAAATTTGCTTGGAAACCAATTATGGAATCTATTACTGCAAGAGAAGAAGGTATTAAAAATGCATTGCTTTCTGCTGAAAACGCAAAAAGAGAAATGGAAAACCTGCAAGCTGACAATCAAAGAATTTTGAATGAAGCTCGTGCAGAACGTGACGCGATGTTGAAAGAAGCTCGCGAAATGAAAGAGAAAATGATTGCTGATTCTAAAAACGAAGCACAAGAAGCGGGTCAAAAAATGATCGAGCAAGCTAAAGCGGCTATCGAAAGTGAAAAAAATGCTGCAATGGCTGAATTGAAATCTCAAGTTTCAACTTTATCATTAAGCATCGCTGAAAAATTATTGAAAGAGGAATTATCTAACAAAGAATCTCAAACTAAATTAGTGGAGAAAATGTTAGGTGACGTAAAGTTAAACTAAGATTATGGCAGGTACAAGAGCAGCAATTCGTTATGCAAAAGCAATTCTGGACTTAGCAAACTCTAAAGGTGTTGCCGAAGCTGTAAATAACGATATGAAATCAATTGCAAATGCAATTGAGACAAATACAGAATTGAGTACGTTTATTTTAAATCCAACTACAAAAGTTGAAGTTAAAGAAAGTGCTCTTTTAGAAGTTTTTGCAAATGTAAATGGAGTGACTAAAGGTTTGTTTCATTTATTATTTGAAAATAAAAGATTTGAAATTCTAGATGCAATTGCAGTAGAATACAATAAATTATTTGATGCAAGTAATGGTGTTCAAGTAGCAAAAGTTACAACAGCTATTCCAATGGATGCTGCTTTAGAAGCTAAAGTTTTAGCAAAAGTGGCAACTTTATCAGATAAAAAAATTACAATTGAAAATATAGTAGATCCTTCAATCATTGGTGGATTTATTTTGAGAATAGGAGATGATCAGTACAACGCTTCAGTTGCTTACAGATTACAAGTATTAAAAAGAGAGTTAAGTAATTAGTTTTATAACACAAAAAGTGTCTAAATTATAAATTAAGATGGCGGAAATCAAACCTGCTGAAATTTCAGCAATATTAAGAAAGCAAGTAGAAGGTTTTGAATCTGGTGCTACGCTAGAGGAAGTAGGATCAGTACTTCAAGTTGGAGATGGTATTGCTCGTGTTTACGGGCTATCTAACGTTCAATATGGTGAGTTAGTGGAATTTGATAACGGTATGGAAGGTATCGTATTGAATCTTGAGGAGGATAATGTTGGGGTTGTATTATTAGGACCATCAACAGGAATTAAAGAAGGATCTACTGCAAAAAGAACTCAACGTATTGCTTCTCTTAAAGTAGGTGAGCAAATGGTAGGACGTGTAGTTAACACTCTTGGTTTTCCAATTGATGGAAAAGGACCAATCGGTGGAGACTTATACGAAATGCCTTTAGAAAGAAAAGCACCTGGAGTTATCTTCCGTCAGCCAGTAACTGAGCCATTACAAACAGGAGTAAAAGCAGTTGATGCTATGATCCCAGTTGGACGTGGACAGCGTGAGCTTGTTATCGGTGACCGTCAAACAGGTAAATCAACTGTTTGTATCGATACAATCTTGAACCAAAAAGAATTTTATGATGCAGGAAAACCTGTATTCTGTATATATGTTGCAATTGGACAAAAAGCTTCAACTGTAGCAGGAATCGCAAAAATGTTAGAAGAAAAAGGAGCAATGGCTTATACAGTTATCGTTGCTGCTAATGCTTCTGATCCAGCTCCAATGCAAGTTTACGCTCCATTCGCTGGTGCTGCAATTGGAGAGTACTTCAGAGATTCTGGTCGTCCAGCTCTTATCGTTTATGATGATTTATCTAAACAAGCTGTTGCTTACCGTGAGGTTTCTCTTTTATTAAGAAGACCACCGGGACGTGAGGCTTACCCTGGAGACGTTTTCTACTTACACTCTCGTTTATTAGAGCGTGCTTGTAAAGTAATCGCTGATGACGGTATCGCTAAAAACATGAACGATTTACCAGATTCTATCAAATCTATCGTAAAAGGTGGTGGTTCATTAACTGCATTGCCAATTATCGAAACTCAAGCTGGTGACGTTTCTGCATATATCCCAACAAACGTAATCTCTATTACAGATGGTCAGATTTTCCTTGATGGAGATTTGTTCAACTCTGGGGTTCGTCCTGCAATCAACGTGGGTATCTCTGTATCTCGTGTTGGAGGTAATGCTCAAATTAAATCAATGAAAAAAGTTTCTGGAACTTTAAAATTAGATCAAGCTCAATTCCGTGAATTAGAAGCTTTCGCTAAATTTGGTTCAGACTTGGATTCTGTTACATTAAACGTAATCGAAAAAGGAAAAAGAAACGTTGAAATCTTGAAACAAGGTTTAAATGATCCTTATCCTGTTGAAAACCAAGTTGCTATTATTTACGCTGGATCTAAAAACTTATTGAAAAACGTTCCTGTAAATAAAGTAAAAGAATTCGAAGCTGATTTCTTAGCTTACATGAACAGTAAACATAAAGATACGCTTAACGCTTTGAAAGCTGGTAAATTTGATGACAACATTACAGATGTTATCGAAAAAGCAGCAAAAGAAGTTTCAGCAAAATATAACTAAAAAAAGTATTAAGTATAAGGTATTAAGTATTAAGATTTTTTCTGATACTTAATACTTGATACTTAAGTCTTAATACTTACAAAAACAAATGGCAAATTTAAAGGAAATCCGTAATAGAATTACTTCCGTTTCATCGACGATGCAGATTACATCGGCTATGAAAATGGTTTCTGCAGCAAAGCTTAAGAAAGCACAAGATGCAATCACTGCAATGCGCCCTTATGCCGAGAAATTAACGGAATTATTGCAAAACCTTTCTGCTACACTTGATGGTGAAGTTGGAGGAGACTATACAACTCAACGTGAAGTGAAAAAAGTATTGCTTGTAGCAATTACTTCAAATAGAGGTTTATGTGGTGCATTCAATTCTAATATTATTAAAGAGGTTAAAAACCGTTCTGAATTTTATGCAGGAAAACAAGTTGATGTTTTTCCTATTGGGAAAAAAGGAAACGATGTTTTGTCTAAAACATTTAAAGTTCACAGACATCATAATGCAATTTTTGATAGTTTGACTTTTGAAAATGTTGCTGGAATTGCTGATAATTTGACTCAAAAATTCTTATCTGGAGAATATGACAGAATCGAATTGATCTACAATCAGTTTAAAAATGCGGCTACGCAAATTGTTCAAACTGAGCAATTTTTACCGTTAGCTCCAATTAAATCTGATGCAACGACTTCAACAGGAGATTATATTTTCGAACCTTCAAAAGAAGAAATTGTATTGACTTTGATTCCAAAATCATTAAAAACGCAATTGTACAAAGGTATTCGTGATTCATTTGCTTCAGAGCACGGAGCGCGTATGACAGCGATGCATAAAGCAACTGATAACGCAACTGCATTAAGAAACCAATTGAAATTGACTTACAACAAAGCACGTCAAGCTGCAATTACTAACGAAATCTTAGAGATTGTTGGTGGAGCTGAAGCTTTGAATGGATAATAAGATATTCAAGAATAGAAAAAGCCGGCAATTTGCTGGCTTTTTTTTTGCATTTTATGGAAGTGGTTTGTGATTCATTTCACATCGTTTATAAAATGGTGATTCTCAATTTACCCAAAAATTGAGAATCATTACCATTTTATAAAATTATTGCACAGATTTATCACCTCTGTTTTGCTTTGTCTTTTATGGGAACAAACTAGCTTTATCCGTCCCAATGCTTTGTTTTTTTAAAGGGTTGTATTTTAGCTTTTCTCATTCCCTGTGTTACAAAGTTAATACAGAAGCAATTGTAAAAATTATATAATTTTTTTGGGTTTTTATACATTTCACATCTTTAGTTGTTTTAGAATTATAGAATAAACGTAGAAAAATTGAGTATTTTTGAAGTTTATTTTTAGTATAATGGAATTTCAAATACGAGAACTTACTACGATTGAAGAAATGCTGGAGCAAATTGACACCATGCGATTTCTGTATCCGAAACTTTCAGTCGAAAAATATCAATCCTTTCTTTTGGAAATGGTACCCCACAATTATATTCAAATCGGAGTTTTTGACAATGATTCTTGTTTGGGCATGACGGGTTGTTGGTCAGCCACAAAACTTTGGACAGGAAAATATCTTGAGATAGACAATTTTGTTGTAAATCCAGAATACAGATCTAAAGGAATAGGAAAATTGCTGACGGATTATGTTGACAAAAAGGCAAAAGATTTAGGCTGTAGTAGTATTGTTTTGGATGCCTTTACTGGAAATTTTGGCGCGCACCGCTTTTACTACAATCAAGGATATGGCCCAAAAGGATTTCACTTTGTAAAAGTTTTGGATGAAACCAAATTGACGCAATAAAAACAGACACAACTTGTTTTATTGAACCTGCAAAATCATTATTAAACCAAAGAATTGGTTATTTTTGTTTTACGAACTTTATTATTAAATTATTTTGGGATTATATAAAAATCTATTCAAACAAACTGCGATTTACGGACTAGCAACGGTTTTACCTCGAATGCTGAGTTTTTTATTGGTCAGATTATATACCGGTATTTTGCCAACTGCAGAATATGGTGAAGTTTCGATTGTCTTGTCTTGGATGGTTTTCTTTAATGTTGTCCTTTCGTACGGAATGGAAACTGCTTTTTTTAGATTCTATAGTGCCGAAGAGGACAAGAAAAATGTAATTGCAACTTCTACAATTTCAATATTTTGGTCGTCTATAGGTTTTTTGTTTGTAGCCTTGATTTTTAGAAATACTTTAGCAGCTTGGGCCGAAGTAGATGTTCAATATGTAACCTATTCAGTTTGGATTTTAGTTTTGGATGCCTTGGTTTTAGTGCCTTTTTCGAAATTGAGAGCCAATCAACGACCAATGGTTTATGCTGCAATTAAGATTGGGAACGTAATAATAAACTTATTGTTGAACATTTTCTTCTTGATGTATTTACCAAAATTGGCCGCTTCAAATCCAAACTCTGTTTGGGATAATTTATATGTTGAGAATTTCCAAATCGCTTATATTTTCATTGCAAATCTTTTGGCAAGTTTAGCCACATTTATTGTGCTTTCGCCAAATTATCTTTCGCTTGGACGCAAATTCGATCCAGAACTTTGGAGAAGAATGATGAAATACGGACTTCCTATTTTGGTTGCCGGTTTGGCATTTGCCGTAAATGAGCATTTTGATAAAATCTTACTAGGATATTTACTTCCTGAAAATTTAGCAAAATCTGAAGTTGGTGCTTATTCAGCTTGTTACAAATTAGGATTATTTATGGTTCTTTTTGCAACGGCTTTCAGATTGGGAATCGAACCTTTCTTTTTTAGTCATGCAAAAAATGAAAATGCACCACAAACCTATGCAGTAATCACAAAATACTTTGTGATTTTAGGATCTTTGATTTTGCTTGGAGTTATTGTATTTGCTGATGTTTTGAAGTTTTTGCTACTAAATGACAAATCGTATTGGGAAGCGATGAAAGTGGTGCCGTTGATCATTTTGGCAAACTTCTTTTTAGGAATTTACAACAACTTGTCCGTTTGGTATAAATTGACAGACAAAACAAAAATTGGAGCTTATATTTCGATTGTTGGTGCCATTGTAACTTTGGTCTTAAATTATCTTTTGATTCCAAAATATAGTTATTATGGTTCGGCAATTGCAACTATTTCTGCTTACGGAAGTATGATGCTTATTTCGTATATCCTTGGAAATAAATATTACCCAATTCCGTATGATATGAACAAGATTGGTGCTTATTTAGGCGTTTCAATATTATTTTCAATAATTTCATTTTACGGATTTAGAGAGAAATATTATGTTGGAATTCCACTTCTTTTAATCTTTATGTATATGGTTTACCATTTTGAAAAAGAAACGATTAAAGGAATTATGAAAAGAAAATAAGATGGGGTTAAAAAAAGTAAAAAAATGAAAATACAAATTATAAATAAATCACAGCACGCCTTGCCAAACTACGAAACAATTGCTTCGGCAGGAATGGATTTGCGTGCCAATTTAACAGAATCAATTACATTAAAACCCTTAGAAAGAACCATTGTAAAAACGGGACTTTTTATAGAATTGCCTATTGGCTACGAAGCGCAAGTAAGACCAAGAAGCGGATTGGCAGCAAAAAAAGGTGTAACCGTTTTAAATTCTCCAGGAACTGTAGATGCTGATTATAGAGGTGAAATAGGTGTGATTTTAGTAAATTTATCAAATGAAGAATTCGTTATTGAAAATGGCGAACGAATTGCACAATTGATTATCGCAAAACACGAAAGAGCAGAATGGATTGAAGTTGAAGAATTATCTGAAACAACAAGAGGCGCTGGAGGTTTTGGAAGCACGGGAGTGAAATAAGTTTTCAGTCGCAGTTTTCAGTAATCAGTACTTTAAAAATAAGAACCAAACCAAAGAAGATTTTTTTTAATCTTCCCGCAAAAATAAATATAAAATGAAAATAATAGTTCCAATGGCGGGCCGTGGCTCGAGACTTAGACCACATACTTTAACAGTTCCAAAACCATTAATTCCGATTGCAGGAAAATCTATCGTTCACCGTTTGGTGGAGGATATTGCAAAAATTTTAAAGGAACCAATTGAAGAAGTTGCGTTTATATTAGGCGATGAAGCTTTCTTTGGCGAAGATGTTGTAACAAGTTTAGAGGATTTGGCAAAAGGTCTTGGAGCAAAAGCGTCTATTTATCGTCAAGATTTGCCTTTAGGAACTGGCCACGCCATTATGTGTGCGAAAGAATCATTATCAGGTCCTGCAGTTATCGCTTACGCGGATACTTTGATCAGAGCTGATTTTGAATTGGATCCTTCGGCAGATGCTGTAATTTGGGTAAAACAAGTAGAACAGCCAGAAGCTTTTGGAGTGGTAAAATTAAATTCAAATAATGAAATTATAGAATTGGTTGAGAAACCAAAAGATTTTGTAAGCGATTTAGCAGTTATTGGGATTTATTATTTCAAGGAAGTTGGCGAATTGAAAAAAGAACTTCAAGGCGTTTTAGACAATAATATCCAAAATGGTGGCGAATACCAAATCAATGACGGAATTAAAGCCATGATGGCAAACGGAAAAATTTTTAAAACCGGAAGCGTTGACGAATGGATGGATTGTGGAAATAAAGACGTGACTGTCGAAACGAACAGCAGAATGCTTGGATTTTTGCATAACGACGGAGAGCATTTAGTAGATTATAATGTAACATTAGAAAATGCTACAATTATTCCGCCATGTTACATTGGAGAAAATGTTGTCTTGAAAAATACAACTGTAGGACCAAATGTTTCAATAGGAAAAGGTTGCCGCGTTGCAGACAGTTCTATTAAAAATAGCTTAATACAAACCTATTCTCAAATAAAAAACGCTAACTTAGACAATGCGATGATTGGAAATCACGTTAGTTATGATGGTAAATTCACCAGCATTAGCATAGGAGATTACTCCGTTTTAGAATAAAAAAAGTTTCAGCGGATTCTTTTTGATTTAAAATATAAATTGTTAAAAGAATGAAAAAAGGCATTTTTGTAATTTTATTTCTTGTTTTGCTTGGCAATTCAAACTCGGTTTTGGCACAAACAGAACCAGAAGATATTGCTATGGTGCCAGATGAATATCAGGATGCTTTTTATGAATCTTTGAAACAAAAAGGAATCGAAAATTATGATAAAGCCATCGTATCATTAGAAAAATGTATAAAGCTAAAACCTAATGATGCTGTTGCTTATTTTGAATTGGGGAAAAATTATTTTTCTTTGAAAGATTATCAAAGCGCAAATACAGCCTTTGAAAAAGCGACACAATTAGACCCAAAAAACAAATGGTATTGGCTTGGAATTTATGACGTAAGTTATGAAACCAAGAATTATCCGTTGGCAATAGAAACGATTCAGAAAATTATTGTTTTTGATGAAGAATACAAAGATGATTTGATTTCGCTATACATGCTTACCAATCAGTTTGATAAAGCATTGGCTACGATTAACGAGATGAATGATAAATTCGGAAAATCGGAAGATCGTGATCGTTACAAAATGCAGATTTTGTCACAAGGAAAATATCAAAATGCAGAGATTTCGAGTTTGATTGATCAGATAAAAAAGAATCCAAAGGAAGAATCGAACTATCTTGATTTGATTATTTTATATTCAAAATCAGATGACAATGACAAAGCTTTAGAAGTTGCAACAAAGTTGGCAAAAGAAGTTCCAAGTTCTGAATGGGCGCAGGTAAGTTTGTTCAAAACCTATTTGGATGCCAACCAAGCAGACAAAGCAATTAAATCAATGAACATTATTTTGGCAAGTCCAAAAATTGATTCAAAAATCAAACACAGAACTTTGAATGAATTTTTGATTTATACCAATAAAAATCCGCAATACGCTCCAGATTTAGAGAAAGCGATTTCGTATTTTGATAATGATCCAAATGTTGACGTTGCCAAAGAAATAGGAAAATTTTATCACAGTAAAGGTCAATATGAAAATGCGATTAAGTATTATGAAAAAGATTTAAAAGCACATTCAGATACTGATCGTGAAACCAATTTGCTATTGCTCGAAGCATACACAAAGGCAAAACAATTTGAGCCAATGACCAAAAGAGCCATGAATATGATTGAAGTTTATCCGAGTCAGCCACAATTTTATTATTATGCTGGACTGGGAAACAATCAGTTAAAACAATTTAAAAACGCAAAAACCGTTTTAGAAATGGGGCTTGATTATGTGGTCGATGATAAAACGTTGGAATCAAATTTTAATATTCAATTAGGAGAGGCTTACAATGGTCTGGGAGACGCCAAGAAAAAAGAGGAATACTTTTTGAAAGCGAATGAGTTATTAAAACAAAAGAAGTAAAAGATGAAAAAATATATAGCAATTGTATTGCTGTCGGTTTTTGTGATTTCATGTAAATCAAAAGCCGTAGCAGTGCAAAACAATAATGTTCAAACAGAAGAAGCGCCGAAAGAAGATAAAAAAGCAATTGAAAAACATTATAACAATAAGTTAGATTTTTCGACTTTGAGCATAAAAGCCAGCGCAAGATATGAAGATGAAAAGCAAAGCCAAAATGTTACTGCTGACATCAAAATCGAAAAAGACAAACAGATTTTAATAAGCGTTCGTTTTCTTGGAATCACAATGGCAAAAGCTCTGATCACACCAACTACTGTTAGTTATTATGAGAAAGTGAAAGGTTCCTATTATGAAGGTGATTTTACGAGTTTGAGCAAATGGCTGGGTACAGAATTGGATTACAGCAAAGTTCAAAATTTATTGGTTGGAGAAGCGCTTGACGATTTAAGAAAAGGAAAATATACACAAACAATTGTAGAAAATCTATTTCGCTTAGAAGATGAAAAAGAGGATAAAGTAAAAAAGATATTTTACTTAGATTCAGAAAAATATTTGATTCAGAAAGAAGAAATTTCACAATCGGCTGAAAATGTAAATTTGGAAATTGTTTATTCAGATAATAAAACATTTAGTCAAGGAACGCTTCCAACGAATATTGAAATTAATGCAGTTCAGCCAAAAGGCAAAACAAACATTAGTTTAAATTATAATAATATTTCATTTAATGAAGAACTTTCTTTCCCATATAGTGTTCCGAGTGGGTATAAAAAAGTTATAATTAAGTAAATTTGCAAAAAGAAAACAGAAACATGCATAAATTTCTCCTAAGCCTAATTTTTATTTGTGCCACTACCTTTACGTGGGCACAGGATTCACAGCAAGAAAAACTTGAACAGCGTAAAGCGCAAATTCAGCAGGAAATTAGAGATAATGAAAGAATGCTTCAATCTGTAAAGAAACAGGAAAAATCGGCTGTAAATGTTTATATGATTCAGGCGAATAAAATTAAGCTGAAAGAGAAACTTATTAATACAACTGCAAAGCAGGAACGAATTTTGAGCAATGACATGTACATTAATCAAGTTCAGGTTAATAAGCTGAAAAAAGAATTGACTGTCTTGAAAGCTGATTATGCAAAGATGATTTTAAAATCATACAAAAGTCGTTCTGAGCAAAGCCGAGCCATGTTTATTTTATCATCTGAAAGCTTTTTGCAGGCTTATAAAAGAGCACAATATTTAAAGCAATATACGAATTACAGAAAAAATCAAGGTTTAGAAATTCAATCAAAAACAGCTCAATTAGTTGATTTTAATGCAAAATTAGATGGACAACGACAAGTTAAAAAGAAAATTATTGCTGAAAATCAAAAAGAAAAACAAAGCTTAGAAGTAGAAAAGAAAGAACAGCAAAAATTAGTTAATTCGCTTAAAAAAGACAAAAACAAAATCATTGCTGATACTAGAAACAAACAAGCAGAAGCAAAACGAATCGACAGACAAATAGATCGTTTGATTCGTGAGGCAATTGCTGAAGCAAATAGAAAAGCAGCTCTTGAAAGAGCAAAAGAAAACCCTGGATCGACATCTTCAGCGGCGCCAGTTTCATCATCTAAAATTGCTTTAACACCAGAAGGAAAAATTTTAGCTGCAGACTTTAAAGCAAATAGAGGGAAATTGCCTTGGCCAGTTGAAAAAGGATTTGTTTCATTAGGTTATGGAGATCAGCCACACCCGTTGCATCCCTCAATTACAGTTCATAACTCGGGAGTTGAGATTACGACAGAACAAGGCGCAACAGCCCGAGCCGTATTTGAAGGGGAAGTTTCGAGCGTAATTGTTTTATCGCCAATCAACAGAGCAGTTATGATTCAGCATGGAGATTATTTTACAGTTTATCAAAATTTAAGTTCAGTATCAGTTGCAAAAGGAGATAAAGTAAGTACCAAGCAAAGCATCGGAAAAGTTAGAACCAGCGGTGATACAGGAAAAACAACCATTAAGTTTTTGATTCTTCAAAATACAACCAACATGAATCCGGAAGGATGGTTGCAAAACAGATAAAAAAAGGGAGCGTTTGAGCTCCCTTTTTTATTGATTAAAGTTTTTTAATCATATTGTTCCAATAAATATTTAATTACATCTGTCGTGGTTACAATTCCTTTAAGCTCGTCATGATCAACAACGGGTAATGCATGAAAATCTTCTTTAGCAAAAATTTCAGCTAAATCTTTAATAAGCATGTCAGATGAAACTGTTTTTGGTTTTGATGTCATAATCTGAGAAATATTCAGCATATTAAGAATAGCTTCGTCTGCACCTTCTTGTCCTTCAAATAAAGCGCCAAAAGTTAATCGGTTGATGTCGGTGCGGCTGATAATGCCCACAACTTCTTTTCCTTTAACAATTGGAATGTGACGAATCGTATTTTTCTTTAATTTTTCAATTACGGTTTTTAAATCATCTTTTTCATTTGCAGTCACCACAGTTTTTGTCATAATGTGACTAATAGGTTCTCTCTTTTTCATAATAAATTAGGTTGTAATGTTTTATCAAAGATCACAGAATAAAAGTATAAAAAACATGATTTTTATCATTGTTAATATCTGAAAACAAGATAGTTGTGTGTTTTGTTTGATAAAATAAATACGTCTGAAAATAAAACTAAAGAAATTTCAATTCGAAAAATCAATCTATATCTTGATTTGAAATTAAACCATTGAAATTAAAATAGTATTTTTGCATTATGGAAACAAATAGACAGAAAAAAATAGGCGGTGTCATCCAGAAAGACTTGGTTGATATCTTGCAAGGTGAAGTGCGAAAAAACGGAATTACCAATTTAGTAATTTCAGTATCCAAAGTTAGTGTAACTACAGATTTATCTGTGGCAACAGTATATTTAAGCATTTTTCCGCAGGAGAAAGCAAAAGAAACTTTAGAAGCTATAAAATCAAATACAACTCTAATCAAACATGATTTGTCACAACGCGTGCGCCTGCAGTTGCGCCGTGTGCCAAACTTGGTGTTTTTTATCGATGACTCATTAGATTATATCGAAAAAATCGACAATGCTTTAGCAGGCAAAGAAAACCCTATCGAAAATCGTGATCTTTTAGAAAAAAGAAGAAAATCATAAATTGAATTTCCCGCTTTACATAGCCAAACGTTATATTTTTAGCAAAAGCAAAAACAATGCTATCAATATCATAAACCGCATTGCCAGCTTAGGAATTATTGCTGGTACAATGGCTTTGTTTGTGGTTTTGTCTGTTTTTAGCGGATTGAAAGTTTTTAGTCTCTCTTTTACAAACGAGATTGATCCCGATTTAAAAATGACAAGTACCTTAGGAAAATCATTTTTGATTACGCCCGATCAGGAAAGTCAGATCAAAAAAATTGAAGGTGTTGTCTCATACACAAAAATTATCGAAGAGCGCGTTTTGTTTTTGTTCAAAGACAAACAAAAAGTTACTTCATTAAAAGGAGTTGACCGCAATTATCCTGTAGTCAACGACATTAGAAAAAAGCTTTTTACAGGACAATGGCTTAAACCAGATACTTATCAAGTAGTAATTGGTTACGGAATTTCCCGTGATTTTTCTCTCGGCGTTTTGGATTTTGAAAATCCCCTACAGATTTTTGCACCAAAACCTGGAAAAGGTGCAATCGAAAATCCTGATGATGCTTTTACAAAAACAGATGTTTTGCCAGTTGGAATTTATTCAATCAGTGAAGATCTAGATTCCAAATATGTTTTTGCCGATTTAGGTTTGGTGCAGGAATTATTGATGTACAAGCCAAATCAGATTTCGGGCATTGAATTTAATTTAGAAGAAAATGCAAATGAAAGCGCAATTCGATCGCAACTTGAAAGCATTTTTAAAAATAAAGTGACGCTTAAAAACAGAGCACAGCTGAATGAATCTTTGTATAGAATGCTTAACACCGAAAATATCGCTGTTTATTTGATTTTCACTTTAGTAATTATTGTGGCGCTTTTTAATTTGATTGGCGCTTTGATTATGATGATTTTAGAGAAAAAAGGAAATCTCAAAACCCTTTTTAACCTCGGAACAGAAATAACCCATCTGCGAAAAATATTCCTTCTTCAAGGAACTTTGCTGAGTGTTTTTGGTGGTATAATCGGACTTATTTTGGGTGTTATTTTAGTGTTACTCCAACAAAAATACGAGCTGATTATGATTACGCCAACTTTGGCATTTCCGGTTGTTTTTACAATTGAAAACATATTGATTGTCTTAGGAACCATTATTTCTTTAGGTTTCTTGGCATCTTTAATTGCTTGCAGTCGCGTGAGCAAAAAGCTGTTGGATTAAGATTTCTGGCTGAAAAATATTTCCTATATTTATCGTCTCAAAAAATTACCGCATATGATTGTTTCTGCCTAATCCTGATTTATTTTTTAGAATAATTAGGATACTTACGTTTTTACTTTTTAGTTCAGTTTTATAAACTGGACAATTTTATCATTTATCCTAAATACATCATGACAGAAACATCTATAAAGAAAAGTTTTATTTCTAAAATTTTTACCACAACAAAACAAGCTTTAAAAGGCGACGAATCATTTGATTATACTTCGGGAAGTATAAAAAAAGCCGTAATTCTATTAGCCATCCCAATGGTTTTGGAAATGATGATGGAATCGGTTTTTGCTCTAGTCGATTTGTATTTCGTGGGACATTTGGAACACAGCAGTTTTGCAATTCAAACAGTTGGATTGACAGAATCTGTATTAACCGTAATTTATTCACTCGCAATAGGAATGAGTATGGCAGCGACCGCCGTTGTCGCAAGGCGAATTGGCGAAAAAGATGCGGTTGCGGCGGCGAAAGCAGGAATGCAATCAATTATAGTTGCATTTGCAGTAAATAGTGTACTGAGCATGTTCGGAATTATTTATGCAAAAGATATTTTGATTTTAATGGGTTCTTCAATAGAATCAGCCGAACACGGTTTCCGATTTACACAGATTATGATTGGCTCAAGTTTGTGTATTATGCTTTTATTCTTAATTAACGGAATTTTCCGCGGAGCCGGAAATGCGGCAATTGCAATGAAAAGTCTTTGGATTGCCAATATTTGTAATATCATTTTATGCCCGATTTTAATTAATGGCCTTGGACCAATTCCTGCTTTCGGATTAATAGGCGCAGCTTTAGCAACCACTATTGGAAGAAGCATTGGTGTTTTTTACCAATTGTATCATTTGTTTTCAGGAAAGGGAATTTTAAAAATTAAGATTCCATATTTTGCTCCGGATTTTACGCAGATAAAAGCTTTAGTAAAAATTGCTGCGCCTGGAATTTTACAATTTGTAATTGCTTCTTGTAGTTGGATTTTCTTGGCACAATTGGTAGCCACAACTGGTGGAGATCATGGTTCGGCTGGATATCAAACAGCACTTAGAATTATGATGTTTTTTATTCTTCCAGCTTGGGGATTGAGTAATGCAGCAGCCACTTTGGTTGGGCAAAACTTAGGAGCAAAACAGATTGAACGCGCTGAAAAATCAGTTTATACAACGGCACGATACAATGTGATTTTCATGGCTACGATTATGATTATTACTCTGGTTTTTGGGCAATATATTATTTCGTTTTTCACGAATGATCAGCAGGTCAAAACCATTGCAATTGAAGCTTTGCAGATTATGAGCATTGGATTTATTTTCTACGGAATCGGTATGGTTTTGATCAATACGTTCAATGGAGCAGGAGATACCTGGACGCCAACGGGAATTAATTTCTTCGGATTTTGGTTATTTCAGATTCCGCTGGCATTTGTATTAGCAAAACATTTTAATATGGGACCAACAGGAGTTTTTATTGCTATTCCGGTTGCTGAAACTGCAATTACTTTGACAGGAATCTTTTTCTATAAAAGAGGGAAGTGGAAGAGAGTTCAGGTATAAAAAAATAAGGCCTTCAAATTTTGAAGGCCTTTCTTTTTATAAAAATAATTTTTTAAACAAACTCATATCCTGCATAAACCTGTTCAATTTCTTTCATAATAGCGAATAAATCTTCAGGTGCGTCAGTTGTAACTAATTTTTGCTTGAATTCTTTAAACGAATGAATTCCTTTGAAATAGTTCGTATAATGACGACGCATTTCTACAATTCCTAAACGCTCGCCTTTCCATTCCATTGACCATTTTAAATGATTTCTGGCAGCTTCAACACGATCGATAACTGTTGGAGCAGGCAAGTGCTCGCCAGTTTTAAAGTAATGTTTGATTTCATTAAAAATCCATGGATAACCAATCGCGGCACGACCAATCATGATACCGTCAATTCCGTATTCATTTTTATAATGTAATGCTTTTTCTGGACTGTCGATATCGCCATTTCCAAAAATTGGCATTGTAATTCGTGGGTTGTTTTTTACACGCGCAATATGCGACCAGTCAGAATGACCTTTGTACATTTGAGCTCGAGTTCTGGCGTGAATTGTTAAAGCTTGAACACCAATATCCTGAAGTCTTTCAGCAACTTCATCAATATTAATAGAATTTTCATCCCAGCCTAAACGCGTTTTTACAGTAACAGGTAAATCAGTTCCTTTGATAACCGCTTTGGTTAAACGAACCATCAAATCAACATCTTTTAAAACTCCCGCACCGGCACCACGGCAAACGACTTTTTTTACCGGACATCCAAAGTTAATATCTACTAAATCGGGTTTTACAGTCGAAACAATTTTAGACGACATTTCCATCGCTTCCTCATCACCACCAAAAATCTGAATTCCAACCGGGCGTTCGTAATCAAAAATATCCAGCTTCATTCGACTTTTTATAGCATCACGAATCAATCCTTCTGATGAAATAAATTCAGAGTACATCATGTCAGCGCCGTGCGTTTTGCATAATCTGCGAAACGGCGGATCACTAACATCTTCCATCGGAGCGAGTAGTAAAGGAAATTCGGGTAATTCTATCTTGCCAATCTTGACCATCTTCATAATTTTTTGCAAAATTACAACTTTTCTTCGAATTGTCGTGATATTAGGTGCAAAGTGACATAGTGACAAAGTTGCAAAGGTTTTATAATCAGAACCTAAACCTTTGCAACTTTGTATCTTTGTTTCTCTGTCACTTTACTAAGTTCGGTAGTCGAAGAACCGAATTGGTTTTCGGCTCATTGGGTTAAAAACGATAGGGTTTAGAATCTCTTTTGGAACAAATTCTATTTTTGGAGTTACTCTCAATTTAGCTCTAAAGTGATCTTTTATTTCCTGAAGAAATTCTGGAGTTTGGTTTTTTACGGCAATTTTTATCAGAATTTCATCTGTGCCTAAATCGTTGGTAGAAATTTCAATTAAATGATTTTCGATATTATCAAAACTGCTTAAAACATCGTTCATTGCTGGCGGATAAAGCGTTGTTCCTTTGTATTTTATCATTTGTTTTTTACGGCCAACAACTGGACCAACACGCAACGTATTTCTTCCGCAAGCGCAAGGTTCATTATGAAGCTGGACAATATCTCCGGTTTTAAAACGAAGCAACGGCATCGCCTCAATTCCTAAAGTTGTAAAAGTAAGTTCGCCGATTTCGCCATTTTTAACAGGCATATTATCTTCATCCAAAACTTCAACAATAATTAATTCTGGATGATGATGTCCGCCTTTTCCATGTTCGCATTCTGTAAAAGCGGTACTCATTTCAGTAGAAGCATAAGTCGAAAACAACTTAATATTCCATTTATCGGTGATTTTTTTGGATAAAATATTCATTGAAAAATCTTGTTCTCTCAAAGATTCTCCAATGCAAATGGCACCTTTTATGCTCGAATTATTATAATCGATTCCGTGAATTTCAGCATATTCAATTAATTTCAAAAGGAAAGAAGGAACCGTTATTAAGTAACTCGGATTGTATTTTAAAATCGAATCCCATTGCATTTCTGGAATTCCCGCGCCAACACGAATTACGCCGACTTTTAATTTTCTCAAGCCAAGAAAATAAGCCAATCCGGCCATAAATTTTCTATCGATTGTTGTCATCAATTGTACCACATCGCCTTCTGAAATTCCAGCGCAAGCGAAAGAAATGGCTTCATTATAGGCCAATCGATCTAAATCAGAATCGGTTAAACCAAAAGTCACAGGATCGCCTAAAGTTCCTGATGTTGAAGCGTAATCGATAATTTTATGTTGTGGCACACACAAAAAATCATCGTTATATTGTTGCAAATCTTCCTTTGTAGTAACAGGCAAGTATTGCAAATCTTCCAACGTTTTTACGGTTGAAATATCAATATTTCTTCCGGCAAAAAGTCGTTTATAAAAAGGAGAATTTTCGCTGATATAAGCTAAAAGGTCGGCTAATTTTTGTTCCTGAAAAACTTTAATTTCGTCTAAAGAATTTTTTTCTATTGCTGGAATCATTGTAATTTTCTTTTGAGTTTTTTTAAATATTTTTCAATTTTTGCTTTATCAGGAGCTGTGGTAATTTCTTTGGTCAGCGCTTTTTCAAAATTTACCTGAGCAGCGCGAAATTCTTTTCGTTGATAAAAGTACAACCCTGCTTTGTAATATACAACCCAATAATCGGGGTTTAAGGATTGATAATAGCTGATATATTCAGAAGAAATTGGAGTTTTCTTTTTCAGAGATACATCCATTTCATGATTTTCAGTTCTAAATTTTTTATAGTTTTGAAACGCTTCTGTCTTAATAAAAGGATCTTTCGCGATATTCAACTTTTCTTCTTCAAATGAAATTGTTGTATTTGTTTTTTTGGAAGAAAAAATAGAATCCAAATTATAGCAAACAAACTCTCCTAATTGATACGGATTTGCCGAGACCCAAACCAATTTTTGTTTCGGTTTAAAAATAATTCCGTGGTGCGCCATCAATTGATTCAGTGCTTTTTCATTTCCAAAACCTAGCGGAATATCATTTAAGCCATTTTTATTTCGAAGAATTTCGGAAGCAATTTCTGGGTTTACTTTTTTGTTTTCCGAAAGAAGCTCCTGCATTCTTTCAAAGCGATATTCAGAATGACTTTTTGCGAGTTGTGTCTGATTTCGCTTTTCATCTTTAAAAGTAGCACTCTGAAAATGATTGGAACAAATTAATTGATTGCTGTTTGGAACTTCGAAAACATCCATTTTTTTTGGAGAAACTTCAATCAAAACGGCTTTGTTGTCTTGAGCACTTCCCACCATAATAGATTCAGAAACGAATACTTTTCTTTTTTTTGCGATTGTGATTGCCTCTTGAATGTTTTGAGCATGCTGTAAAATTTCGCGTGTCAAAATAGAAATTGGAGTTTTGGCGGTCAGCGGAATTTCAGATTTTGCTGCATTAATGGTAACCGTCAAACCTTGCTGATTCATTCCAGAAACTGCACCAATCATTCCGGGCCAGGAAACCATCATAAAATTATGACCTTGCTCAGGTTTTATAAATGCAATGATTTTATTTTCCGCGAAAGCGTCATTGACATAAAAATCAAAATTGCGTCCGAGAATCAAATTTCCATCTTCTGATTTTTCGCCCCAAGCAGCAAATGAAGAACAGCCAACTAAGGCCAAATCCTGCAAAGCATGCCCAATATCGTGCGCTGCATGTAAGTACAATCCGCGTTGATATTGCGGTGCAATATTGTCAAACTCATGCGAGGTATATTGTGAAATGCCAAAAATCTCCGTTTGATATTCGTCGGGAACATTAGCATATAATTTCCGATTGTACCATTTTAAGAAATGGCGCAACATTTTCTGTTCAAATTTGGACGGAATTAAATCTTTAATTTTGGAGAAAAATATTTGTTGTTGCTTTTGCAAAAGTGAGTCAGATAAAGCGCCAGTGTTGAGTCCAATTTCTAACGGATCGCCTTCAACATAAAGTTCCCAAAGCCCTTGTTTGTTTTTTAAAAGCGAATTATTTCCAGCAATAAAAACGCTGTCAGAAAGTTTTGTAACAACTGGTTTTGTAGCATTAAAATTTGAAATATCCGGCTGATGATTTTTTGATTTTGATGTACCGCAAGAAGCAAAAATTCCCAAAAAACCGAGGAAGAAGAGATATGTAATTCGGTTTTTCATAATTCATTTATTCAGCTTGATTGATTTTAGTAATCAAATATTCCTTCCCAACAATTTCAGAACAAGTTACAACCGCGCCAATAGTTACGCCTAAAACACCATGCATGTTAATGCTTTGGCCAGTTAGATATAAATTTTCGATTTTGGTTTTTGACGGAATCAAAGTTTTCATCGGATTGCCAGAATCCTTTACATAACCGTACATATTTCCGTTATCACCGCCAATATAATCGCGATACGAAAGCGGACTTGAAGTATGTATTGATTTGATGCAATCTCTAATTCCGGGAAATTTGATTTCGATTTCATCCAAAAATTTAGCCGTTTTTCTGGTTTTGAATTCTTCATAACTTTCGCCTCGATCATTTTTTTCGACCGTCGTATTAAATGTTTCCGCCCAAGGCAAAACGTCGTCAAATTTCATGTAGGTTATAAAAGTCATTCCATCGGCCCAAATTTCATCGTCTTTAGAAGCATTCATGGAAGCCATATACGTTTTGGGCCAAGAATTTTCATCATATTCATGAGCCGTCCAAACTTCGGCGCTGTTCTTGAAATGATAATAATTATGGTTGATGTATTTGAACGTTTCGGGCTTAAAAACCAAATACAAACTAAAAGCGGAAAGTACGCCTTCAAGACTTTGAATTCGGTTGAAAAATGGTTTCCTGAAGTTTTCTTCTCCCGCCATTTTCAATGTAGTTTTTGGCTCAATATTCGAAATAAAATACGTTCCAGAAACATGAGTTCCATCTTTCATTTTAACCGAATTCACTTTGTGATTTTCGACTTCAATTCGTGTAACTTCTTTGTGTTTGTAAAATTCGCCTCCGTATTTTTTGAGCTGTTTCAAAAGCTGTTTTGTAATTTGGCTTCCGCCATTGATACAACGCCACGAACTTTGAATATAAGAATTCACAATTAAAGCATGAACGTAAAAAGGCGATTTATCAGGAATGCCCGCATACAGAAAATTCGAACCCGCCAAAATCGCTTGTAGTTTTTCATTTTTAGTAAACGAATCGATAGTTTCTTTTGCGTTGAGTGTCAAAATTTCAGGATCATATTTTCCTTCCCATTCTAAATTATACAGCGGAAAAGAATCACAAATTGTTTTTAGTTTTTCGCAATAATCTGAAATGTTTTTTTCTTCGTCAGGGAAATATTTTGCTAATTGTTGAACAAAATTTTCGTACCCTTGCGCATGTGGATATTCGGTAGTATCATTTTCGAAAGAAATAATATCAAAAGCATTTTCGTCTAATTTCTTCAGATTTAATTTATCGATAATTCCCAAATATTTGAAATATTGATGCAGATTTTGGCCTTCGCCTAAACCTCCGATATAATGAATTCCGGTATCAAAAATGGTTTTGTCCCGAACAAAAGTCTGAAGATTTCCACCATATTGATTGTTTTTTTCGAGCACACAAACGCTGTAGCCTTCTTTAGCCAGAATAATAGACGAAACCAATCCGCCTAAACCGCTGCCGATAATCACTACATCGTAATGTTCCTTCATGTTAGTTTTTCTTAAAAATAATCAGGTCGTTTTCATCCAAAACACATTGAAAACCAAGGCTGATGATTGTATCTTTTAAACGAGGGCAATCCATTAAAATTACACAAGATGTTGTAGAAATAACATTCTGAATTTCATTTTCATGATTTTCATCTGAAATTAAAACGGCATCGTATTGATTTTCTGATATTGATTCTAAATTTTCGAGATAGGTTATTTTTCTCTTTCCAACAATATAATTGGTTTTGGCAACATCTCGTTTTTCTTCATCCACAATATAGGAATGTATTTTTCGCTGTGGTTCTTGCAAAGCCAATAAAACATCTAATTGTCCATAATCATCAGCTAAATGCAATAATTTGGCTTTCGCCGACAATTGTTTTCCAAGAATAAAATACGTTTCGAGATGCTTTTTGATATCTTTTTTTACACTGTCCACCACTTCAATTTCTTTATAATCAAAACTGTGAAGCAACATCGATTTAAAATAATCTGCGCCTTCTAATTCCTGACGAATTTTGCGATATTCTGCTTTGAAAAAAGCACTTATTTGTTTTGTTCTTTCGGCATAATTCTTTCCGAAGGAAGTGTTTTCAGGTGTAATTCGTTCTAAAATCGTAATTGTTAAGGTTCCATTATGAATGACAAAATCGCCTTTAGGAATTAATTCAGAAGCGCCGTGAATCACAATAGGAATAATATCCAGATTAAATTCCTCGGCAAGGAAAAAAGCGCCTTTATGAAATCGTTTAATAACATTATTTTCAGAACGAGTTCCTTCTGGAAAAACCATTAAAGAATATCCTTCGCTTACTTTTTTGCGCAAATGTTCAACGCCGCCTTCCAAACCTTCCGAAACGGGATAAAAACCAGCTTTTCTGACAACTCCGCCAAAAATTGGAGAGTTGTAAACCCAGTCGCTTACCAGAAATATAATTTTTGGACTCAACATTCCCATTGCTAAAATGTCTAGAAATGAAGAATGATTGGCAATAATTACTGCGGGTTTTTCGAAAGTTTCATGGAAATTATTAACGACTTTTTTGTGTATAAACGGATTGGAATACAATACTGATTTCATGAATTTTGAAACCACATATCGAAAACCTTTCATTTTTGTTTTAGCGCTCAAAGGCAAAATTGGCATTAGCGTAAAACTGAAAATCGACATGATAATGCCGCCCAAACCATAATATGCAAACGAAATGATTCCATGAATAAAAGTGCGCAAATGAAATGGCGGATTTCCTTTTTTTGATCGGTTTGAGATGAAAAGTTTAAAAAGAATTGGGTAGAAGATGAACGTGATAATCAGCGCAGCAAAAACTCCAATTAATGAAACCGATGAAATGGAAGTAAGCGCTGGGTGTTGGGCAAAAATCATCGCGCCAATTCCTAAAATTGTCGTGATTACCGCCAGAATAATTGAAGTTCTATAAATCGCAATTTCGTTTCTTCCGGTTGTATATTCTTTCTGTAAAGCACTTGTCATGAAAATGCTGAAATCGACACCGTGACCAAAAATTAACGTGCAGACAATCATACTGAAAATATTCATTTGAATGCCAAAAATCCCCATGATTCCTGCTGTTACAATTCCGGTCAACGCAATTGGAATACAGCTTACAATTACCAATTCGATTCTTCGGAAAAAGAAAAACAGAATTAAAATTACGGCCACAAACGAATAATTGACAAGCGAATTGAAATCGGTTTTCAAGGTGCTGAAAAACGTTTCATTCATTTGTTGGCGGTCGATGGCAATCAAATTATTTTTGGCTGAAGCCGATTTTACAAACGAATCGCGCTGTTCTGGTGAAACTTTTACCAAAGTCGAAATCGTGTAAAATCCATTTTTTTCAGTCACAAATTCTTTTAATTGAAGCGCCTGAATTTTTAAAAATTCATTTGCCGAAACCGGTTTGAAATCAAAATTCAAATGATCAAAAAACAGCGAATAAGTAGTTGGCTTAAAGCCGATTTTTGAACCTTCGGCAATTAATTGCGAGTGCAAAAGTTGCTTTTTATTGGCATCCCAAAATGAATTCCATTTTTCAATTTTCTGAATTTGTGCTGTCTGCGAAAGCATAATTCCGCCAACAGAACTAAAATTCAAGATTTTGTTTTGCTGTTTTTCTTTGGATAAATCAGTAAAAAATTTGCTGTTGGTTTGCAAAACTTCATCCATGCTTTTTCCGTATGAAGCCACATAAATGGTTTTTGAAGTCAAACTTGTACTTTCTTCCAATTGTTTTTCGGCTGCCTTGATTTCCTTCGGAACAAAATTCAATTGTGATAAATCGTTATTAAAACCAACATCGTTATAAGTGAAAAAGCAAATAATTGTAATTATAACGCAAAATCCAATCAGGAATTTATTGTTGTGAAAGGAGAAATGTGCCATTTTATCAATGACATTTTTCTTGTGTTCAGCTGGATTTTCTTTTGGTTTGTACAAATGCGGTACAATTAAAAGCGAAAAAATTCCAGTTGCCATTACAATTACGGCGGCGAAAATTCCGAGGTCATTCAGTGCGTCAGATTTTACAAAAAGCAGACATAAAAATGCAACAGCTGTGGTCGAACTGCTCATAATTACAGGCATCGTAATGTCTTTGTATAATGTTTTGATATCGCTGTTATGCTTGTAATGCGTGAGAATGTGAATAGAATAGTCGATCGTAATTCCGAGTAAAATGGATCCAATTCCGAGTGAAATGGCTGAAATCTGTTCTTTTACAAAATATAAAAATGCCACGGCGAAAAAAGCTCCGAAAACCGTTGGAAGAAAGATAATCAGCGGAATCAATATTTTTCTGTAGAATAAAATCAGAATCAACATCAGCGTGAACATCGCAATTGATGTCGTCAAAACAATATCGCTTTTGATTTGATTGGCATTGGCAACTGCAATCAATGCCGAACCAAAATAACTGATGGAAGTTTTGCCGTTATATTTATGATTTAAATTTTCCTGAATCGATTTTAGTTTTGCAGCAAAAAGTGTATTTTTTTCAGTTTCGCTTGACGGAAGATTTGAGGTTATAAATAGCAAAAGTTTCTTTTTGTCTTTGGTCATCACAAAACCATTTTCAAGCGTAAAATCATCTCCAACATTTAATTGCTGTAATTTTTTTAAAGCGATAAACGAAATTCCAAGCGGATCTCGTTGAATAAAATCTCTAGTGATAAATCCCGATGGTGAAATAATTGATTTGTAATTTCCTTGAACGGTTGTGGCAATACTGTCTTTTTGCAGTTTTGCCTGAATCGTTTCGTAATCTTTATCTTCAAGAAAAAGCGGCAAATTATTGTAAACAAAATCAATAGTTTCCTGAATATTTTCTTCATCAATTTTTCCTTGAATTCCTGTTACATAAGGTTTGCATGAAGTTGATACGCTATCAGAAAAAGCAGTTGCCATTTCTTTCAAATCTTCTGCAGAACCGTTTTTTTCGAGTTTGAAAATAACTGTTATTTTATCGGCAAAATTTAATTGTTTTAAGACTTTCGCCGTAACATCGGCTTTATCGTTGGCGGGAATTAATTTGGTAATATCTTCTTCAAATTTGATTTGAGAAGCAAAGAATCCAAAAATAAAAAGCATCAGCAAAGCCAAAAAAACCGAAAGCGATTTTCTTTTATTTACAAATAAATGAATGGCGTAAAAGTATTGATGCATGATTTCGGTTTAAGTTTTTTTCGACTCAGATTAAAGATTAGCTTTAGTTTGTCACCCTGAGCGAAGTCGAAGGGCGTTCCAATTGGACGTGGGCTTCGACTTCGCTCAGCCTGACAAACTGGATGTTAAAATCATTTTAATCCTTTGAATCTGTGGCGAAAAATTATTCGGTTTGTTTCTTACTAAAAGCAGTCAAAAGTAAATAACTCAAAAGACCAACAGTCAGCGCGGAAACGGATGCTAAAATAAGACTTCCTACGATATATTGCGTTGCATTTTTTTGAATATCGTCGAGTGTGATCGAACTGTCTAAAACTAAAGGGGCATCGCTGGATACAAAAATGCTACCAACTTGAAGCGAAGCATAAATTATAAACGGAATAAATGGCGGGAAACTCACATTTGAAGTCAGGTATGCAATGACTTTATTAAGCCTGAAAAGAGCAGCAAAAGTAAAAAGCAGAATGGTCTGAAAACCCCAAAAAGGTGAAAAACCAATAAAAATTCCCAATGCAATCGCTGCCGATTTTTTGAAATTTGAATCGTTGCTTTCTAAAATATCTTCGAGAAAGAACTTTTTAAAACCTTTTTTTTTTGCTCTTCTAAAAAAATCTCTTGGTTTGATGTAAAGCAAAGCATTAGTGACCAAAACCGTATTCAAAATACTGATTCGGGTAAAATCTCGAAACGGACGAAAATGAGAAACACGTTCTGCAGGATCGTACAAAACTTGAATTGGGATATTTTTTACCACAATTCCTTTCCAGGCCGAGCGCACAATCACTTCAATTTCAAACTCAAATTTATTGGTGTAAAATTTCTTAGGAATTAATTGCAACGGATATAATCGGAAACCAGATTGCGTGTCATCGAGTTTGATTCCGGTTTCGAATTTGAACCAGAAATTTGAAAATTTATTTCCGAAACTGCTTTTCTTCGGAACATTTTCTTGCGTCATATTTCGGCTTCCAATCAAAAGCGAATTCGGTTCTTCTTGAATGGCAGAGATAAAATTCGGAATATCTGAAGCAAAATGCTGTCCATCAGAATCAATAGTGATCGCATACTCGAATTTCATTTCGATTGCTTTTCTGAAACCATTTCTAAGCGCTCTTCCTTTTCCTAAATTTTTAGGATGATGAATTTGCGTAAGCTGCGAAAAGTGTTTTAGAATTTCAGGAGTTTCATCAGTAGAGCCATCGTTGACAATAATCACATTTGAAGTAAATTCTAAAACAGAATCCAAAACTTTTTTTAGTGTTTTCTGATTGTTGTACGTTGGTACAATAACACAAAAAGAAGTGGCATTTAGGAGATCGTGCTGTGATAAAATAGGTTTCATTTGAAAATTTTGCTTTCGTTTACTTCACAAATTGTTTCTCTTTTTCAGAGAAGCTTTTTGATTGTAAAATGAAGTCTTTTATATATTCTTTTAAAACACCGCTTTGATCAGCATAATGTTCTGTTAGATATTTTTTGTCTTCTTTTATATTTTTTTTGTACCCCGTAATTCCAGGAACATTTTCTTGAATGCTCAAACGAATCATTCTGATCTCAATATTATTTGGCTCACTTTTTATAGTAGACTCAAGCAATTTTGCACCTTCTTTAAAACGGTCGATTTTTTCTTTTAATTTTTTTTTGAAATTGGCATCTAATAAAATTGAAGCAGCTTTATAAGCGACTAAAGTTTTATTTTCATCATCAGAGATAGAAGCTAGTTTTTCTGAAAATTCTTTAGCATTACTCTCGGATTTTGTAACATTTGGATACATTTTTCTGATGGACGCCAAATCTGGAGCGCCCACAAAATTTATCCATAAAAGTAATGTCATTAGCAGTTTCATAATTACATCTTTTTGTACACATTGCTTAATTTCAAAGCAACAGTATCATTAAAATAAGTGGTGTTTTTTACTTTTATCAAATGGTCTTCGGTCTTTGCAACGTCAAGTTCTAAGCGCAATTCCGGATTAACTTCTGGATTTATAAGCGCCATGAATTTCACATTGGCTAATGTCTGGATCATTAAAGTTTCGTGCGTAATTTTCTCGGTCAGTTCTTTAATAATCTGAATCATGCAAACACCAGGCATGATTGGATTTCCCGGAAAATGACCTTTGAAAACCTCATGTTTTTCATTGATCAGAATTGTAATTGTATATTTTGTGTCTCCTGTTTTTTCTTCCGAAAGAACTTTGTAAAAATCTTTTAAAACCATTTTTTTATTTTTTTTCTCTAAAGGCATATGAAATACCTAATTGAATATTGACATTCGTATTATAACTTCCAAATAAATAATAATCATTTTTATCATTATAATAAGAACTATCAAATACATCAAACAAGCCTTTTTTTAATCGAGCTTCAAATGTAAGTCCCGAAGGCAAACGATATGCAAGACCTGTAATAAGCGATAAATCATTATACATTTCTACTTTATCTAAATTATCGTTTACAAGAACATCAACTGCTGGTCCAAATTGTATTTGAATTCCAGGTCCAAATGTAAATTTATTTAATAGCGTAAAAGATAAATATCCCAATTGCAAATCACGAAATTTTACCGTTCTTGGTTCAGCATTATCAAAATAATATCCAACATTATCAGATCCTTGCCTGCTATAACTTATTTCTGGCTGAAGAGCATATATTTTTGTGATATTTATTTCGCCAAAAGCACCAACATAAAAATCAGTTTTATAGGTGGATTTCGTTTCCGAAATAGTCGAGAAACTCAAACCGCCTCTCAAACCCGGATTAAAACTGACTTGACTCTGCGCTTGTTGCAGTACAATAAAAAATAATATTGTGACTGCTAGATTTTTAAAGCCCAATACCTATTTTACTTTAAAAGTATAACTGATACCAAACTGCAATACCTGATTTAAAATAACTTGGTCATAATAATAGTCATTATAATCAATACCGTCATAACCGTAAATATCAATTAATCCTTGTTTGAATCTTGCTTCAAAAGTCAATCCATTTGGCAACGTGTAACCAATACCGCCAACAAATGAAAAATCTGTTCCGATTGGATCATAACCGTATCGTCCAAAATTATCACTTGTTTTCAAATCAAGTGATGGTCCGGCCAAAACATGAAAACCACCGCCGTGAAAGTTAAACTTTCCAACGGCACCAAGCGTTACATAATTCAATTCATATTTTGCATCTTGCAAGGTATTTGATCCGTTATAATAGTCTCGACCTTCGGCACCTTGTCTTGAATACGTTATTTCAGGTTGAAGTGTAAAATATTTATTGAATTTTATGGCAACTAAACCACCAACATAATAATCAGCTTTCATGCTGTGATTGTCAATATTGGTTAAATTCGAAAGATTTAAACCGCCTCTAATTCCTGGGCTAACAAATACTTGTGCTTGCGCAGAAATAAGTCCAATAAATAAAACAAATGCAATTAAAGTTAGTTTTTTCATAGTTGGTTTGGTTTGTATTTTTATTCTGATTTAAAATAATTCAGCTCAATTTTCAACTTGATATTCTGATGTAAAATGACGACTTTTTTAGCAAAATTATCGTTTTCTAAAGTAAAAGTAATTGTTATTTTATCTTTTGTTTTAGAAGAACGTACTACTTTTTCTAATTTTTGGTCTTTTTTTGAAAAGAAAAGATAATTGTCACGAGCGCCATCCGCTGATTTATAAATGTTAAAATCTACATTTTCAAACTGTTCCTGAATCAGAAAATCTTTTTTAAGAAGAATTCTGAAATCTTCAGTTAATGTATTAATCAGGATTTTTCGATCCAATTCAGAAACTATCGAATTGACTTTAAAAGTCTTTTCAGCAATTTCAAAATCTAATAATTTGTTTCCAAATTCGGTTGTAAAAACTACGCGATGCGTTGTATCATTTATTTTTTTGGCGATGAAAATTCCAGACATTTCATGACCGTAAACTGTTATGTTGGTTTTATAAACATAATCAGCATTTGGGTCAGAGAAATAAGGAACTTCTATATTCGTTTTGTCTAATTTTTTAGGCGTATAATTTTTTGTGACCGAGCCACAGGAAACCAAAACAATGGCCAGAAAACAATTAATTAGTAAAAACTGAATCGTCGATTTTTGCATTGATCACTTTATTTTTAAGTACAATTCGGGTATAATCTTCAGATGATTCTAATAATTTTACCTGAACAACTGTTGCTTCTTCCTTGTCGAAAGTCAGTTCGATTTGTTTGATGTATTTTTTCAAAGTCGCATCTTTTGGAATAAATTTCGCCAAATTTTGACCTTTCAATTTAAAATACGAAATCGTAAATTCTTTGTCGTCAAACATATTGCCGCTCACGCTTCCAATAATTAATTTATTGATTCTCGCAAAGATTTTGCTGTTGCCAATATCAACCGCGCTTTTCTTTCCTTCGTCGTTAATTAGAATTTTTCCGTTTTTGAAAACAATACTGTAATTGTATGGTTTTTTGTATTGCCAAGATAATAAAGCCGGTTCTTTAAAAACCATTTTTCCCGAAGTTTCAATGTCTTTCGACAGAAAATCCAAATGTTTGTATTGTACAAAATCAGTACTTAAAGTTTTGATTTTTTTAGCAACTACGTTTACATCCTGTTTAAAAGATGCAATTTCAGCATCAGTCATTTTTTGTTCTTGAGCGAACAAATTACTTGATATAAATAGAATTAAAAATGCTATTTTAGTTTTCATATTTTATTAAAAATTGTGCTTATTATCTGCCACGAATTTCACCAATTTCCCCGAATTTTTAATTTAAGAAAATCCGTATTTATCCGCGTCTTCGCGTTAGCGAATCCGTTTCATCCGCGTTCAATTTCGTAAGCATTAAGATTCAGTAATTCCTCTACAGAAACTACTTTGTAATTATTTTGCTGTAAAAATTGCAAAAACTGTTCCAATACCAAAACAGAGTGCGGAGCAGTATCATGCAAAAGTACGATTCCGCCGGGAGAAATGCGTTTTTTAATTCGGTTCAAAATCAATTCCGTATTTTTTGTTCCGCCGTCAAGCGAACGAATATTCCAGCCAATAACTTTGTGTCCGGTAACTTTTAAAGCCCTGCGAATTGAAGGCGTGGTAACCCCATAAGGCGGACGAAAAAAGTTTATTTTTTTTGAAGTGAATTTTTCCAACAATTTATCTGTTTTCTGAAGCTCTTCGGTTATTTTTTTAGCATTATAAAAATCAAAAAACTTAGAATGTGAATAAGAATGATTTCCAACCAAGTGACCTTCTGAGATAATTTTTTGGAGGATTTCCGGATGCTTTTCAATATTTTTTCCAATACAGAAAAAAGTCGCTTTGGCATTGTTTTTTTTCAGCAATTCTAAAACTTCCAAAGTAAATTCACTCGGGCCGTCATCAAAAGTTAAGGCAATTTTTTTTTCTGTTTCCGACGGATTATTGCAGAAAGCTTTTACATGATAATTAGAAGAAATTCGGGCAGAACCAAAAGCATTTATTCCCGTCCAAATCAGAACAATCAAAAGAAACCACCAAAAATTAATTGCTGTATAAAAGTTCAAAAGAAATAATACGAGCAATAAAAAGATAAAAAAAATAGCTATGTTTTTATGCGTTATCATTTTGAAAGCAACATAAAACTATGATTTTTTCCATTTACTTGATTATACAATAAAATGGTATTATAGGCAGGTTTTGAAACCGAATTTACTTTTATAATTTCCGGAATTTCTTGAGTTTTTATAATTTTTGATGCCATCCACAAAGCAAATGCCGAAGCCGTATCATATTCTCCGCTCAAATGTTTGTAATACAGTTGAGGCGTTTCTGCGAAAGTATTTTCAGAAAGATTCTTATAATAGAAATCAGAATCTGCGTTTCCGTCAAAACCTAAAACAACGGCGTCAAGATCTGAAATTTGTAAATTATTTACTTTTAGAAAAGAAATTAAAGCAGTTTCTACTTCATTTTTTTCTAAAGTATTTACAATTTCGACATCAAGAATTTCAGCATAAGTATTCGCTTTTCTTTCATTTTCCAAAATAAAAAAACTGGCACCTTCACCATAAATAACGCCACTGGAATTTGAATTTAAAAACTCAGAATGAAGATCATTTTCTTTTTTAATTCTTCCCGCCAATTTAAAAAGTGACATCGTATAATCGCCGGTTTCATCAACTCCGCCAACTAAAATTGAATTGGCTTCGTTTTCTTCAATTTGCATTTTGGCATCCAAAAGTGCCGATTCAAAAGAAACCGCTCCGTTTACATACGTAAAATTATAACCTTTGCATTGTAATGAAAGCGCGATTTGTGCACCAACAGTATTGTGTGTCGATTGAATAAACGAAGTTGGCGTTAAAAATTCTTCGTTATTATCGAGAATGTTTTTCAGGAATTTTTCAGAATCTTCGATGCAACCTAAACCAGTTCCGGTAATGATCGCGTCAACATTTTCGACATTGGCATCTTTCATTGCCAAAGCCGAAGCTACGATTCCGTTTTTCACTCCTTTTGCCATTCTTCTGATCATCGCAGGAGAAATATAATCTTTGTAAACCGGAGAAACGATCGAAAGAACCGTTTCATTTTGATTGTAAACAGCTTCTTCTAAAAAAACAGTATCAAATGTTTTTTGAGTCGAAATACAGCCTACTCCATTTATATATGTTTTTTTTGTCATTAGCTTTTAGAAAATATAAGGGTTGAACAATTTCCTCCAAAACCAAAAGAGTTGGATAAAACGTGTTCGATATTTTTGTTTTTTAAAGTGGTTTGTGGTTTCAAATCAAATTCTTCCATTTGATTTTCAAAATTCAGATTTGGATAAACCACATTATTTTGAATTGCTAAAACCGAATAAACAGCTTCAATTGCAGCAGCTGCTGCTAAAGTATGACCTGTAAACGGTTTTGTAGAACTGAAATCCGGAACTTTTTCATCTTCATAAATTCGGAGTAAAGCTCTTCCTTCAGATAAATCGTTGTTTGGTGTTGCGGTTCCGTGAACGTTGATATAATCAATTTCAGAAGGTTTTAAACCTGAAACTTCAAAAGCTTTTTTCATCGCCAAGTAAGCGCCGTCGCCATTTTCTGAAGATGCCGTTTGGTGATAAGCATCATTTGCATTTCCGTAACCCGAAACTCTTGCCAATACTTTTTTGTTTTGTTTCGCAACAACTTCATCCGATTCTAAAACTAAAAAAGCAGCCGCTTCACCAAGATTTAGCCCTTTTCGAGTATTGTCAAATGGTTTGTTATAATCGTCAGATAAAATCATCAAAGTCTTGAATCCGTTGATGGTGAATTTTGCCAAAGCATCAGTTCCCCCAACAATTACACGATCCAGTTTTCCAGATTTAATTAGTCGTGCGCCTAACATGATTGAATTTGCCGCCGAGGAACAAGCCGTACTGATTGTCGTAACCATTCCTTTTAAACCTAGTTCAGAAGCAATTTTTTCAGCCACATCTCCACCGTCGTGACAAGTTATGTATTTGACCAATTCCGGTTTTTCGAAATAATCGAAATAATATTTTTCAGTCATGTCCATTCCGCCCACACTTGTAGCCGAAATAAGTCCCGTTCTGAATTCGTTGATTGAGGTGATTCCGGCATTTTCAACAGCTTGCTTGGCTGCCAAAGCACCAATCATCGCCGTTCTCGAAAAATTATTATTTTCTGAAAGCTGTAATTCGGAAATTAATTCTTCATTGGTTTTTTTGATTTCACCAACTTTGATTATATCAGCATGAACCGTCGGGATATTTTCAATTCTGGAAATACCGATTTTATTTTCGATCAGCGAAATATAATTCTCTTCGACTGAATTTCCAATCGAAGAAATAATTCCCATTCCCGTTATTGCTACACCTTTCATCTAATTTTAGATTTATGATTTTTTGATCAAATTAAACTTTGTGCCTTCGCGTCTTTGCGAGCAAATTTCTCGCGGTTAAGAAAAAAAGCTTTATGATTTAATCTCGCCAAGTCGCAGAGTCGCCAAGTTTTTTAAGTTAGAAACTCTTTATCAAAGTTTATAAAAAACTACTTTGTTCTATTTGCGCTTATGTATGCCGCCATAGTTTCGATCGATTGGAAAATTGCTTTTCCTTCTTTCGGGTCAACCAATTTAATTCCGTAATCTTTATCTAAAATCACGATCAATTCAAGTGCATCAATTGAGTCCAAACCTAAACCGTCTCCAAACAAAGGATCGTTATCGGCAATGTCTTCAACAGCGATATCTTCTAAGTTTAAAGTTGTAATGATTTTATTTTTTAATTCTTCTTTTAATGCTTCCATGATTATCTATTGTATAATGTATTGATAGTTTCGTTTGTATATTTTTCGTTTTCTTCTTTACTAATGATGCAAAGAAACGCTTTATAATTGTCATTGTAAAATTCTACCCAACCACACAGAACGGAATCTGCTTTATTTGTGTTTAATAAAATCTCAGAATAGTTCAACAAAAATTCAGAATTGAAAGCATCAAATATAAAAAAAGAATTTTCACTTTTTAACTGATGACGAATACTTATTTCGCCCAAACAAATATTTGGCAATGTATAAACAAAAACCGCCGGACTCGGATAATAGTTTTCTTTGTCAGAAATCGATTCCTGATATTTTACATCGGTATCTAAACTCGACGATTTATTCGCCAAAATCAAAGCAATATTATTTTCTTCTTCCGCAGAAATCATCGGACTCAAAAGCAACTCTGATCCTAAAAAAGCCAATTTGCTCAAAGCATCCATTTTGAAAAACTTTGGATATTGAATTTCAAAATTACGCAATGCTTGTTTGGAAAAATCGGCAAAATCGGTTGGTTCAATTTTGAAAACAGAAGTTCCGTTCAAAACAATTTCGTTGTTTTGGATGGTGATGTAGGATTGTATGTAGGTTTTGTTTTGAGTCATTATTTTTGTTTAACACGAATTTACTTCGTCTGTTTGCTACCGCTCGAGTCACGAATTGGCACAAATTATTTCAGGTTCAAAAATTACACAAATTAATTTGTGATAATTCATGTAATTTGTGTTTTCCTTTTTAAGAAACCCAAGTATGAATTACTTCGGAAATTTTCCACTTTCCAGAATTATTTTCAATTATAATTAAAAAACCTCTTCCGCATTTTCCGCCACCGCAAGAGGCTCCAGCTGATAAAATTCCTCTCGTTTTTGTTTTATTGAATTGAATTCGAGATACTGAAATTGTTCCAACGGGAAATCGTACATTACTCTTATCATTTAAATTCCAATTTTTTTCATGAGGATATTTTGATGCATTTTGAAAATTAAACTTTTTGTTATTTTCAAAAGCTTTTAAATCCAATTTGTATTTGTTTGTTTCTTTTGAATTGTCATATAAATAGCCTGAGATATTTAATTGCCTAAGAATCATTTCAGTTTCAAAAGAGCTAATTTTTTCTACATCGGTATAAACACCAAGAAGTATTTTTGTTTTATCATTTTTGATGCTATCTCTATAGTGCCAATATTTTTTTAATTCTTTGCTTTGACCAGTTGTATCTACTTTGTTTGTTTCTGAATTAAATCTAGGTGGCGGTGGCGGAAGAATTATTCTTCGATCCATATATATAGAATCTACAATTTCGACAAAGACATTCTTTAAGACATCTTTTTCAAATCGTAGTTCGTCTACCTTCTCAACTTCCTTTTTTTTACATCCAAAAGTTGAAAGAAGAACTAGAATTATAAATATGAATTTTGATAGTTTCATAAACCTTATTGGCATAATTTCTTAATATCCCACTTTAAAATTATTTGTGAAATAAGAACAGGAAAATTTGTTTTATGACCTTCCTTAATCATTGTTATATAAATGTCATTCTTGTCCAAAATAAATATCCTGCTTGATTGATACAAATTATTAATAGCAAGATTGTCAGATTTATTATAAATTACTAATTTTTTTGAACTTACGGCCTTTTGAAACCCAAATTTCTTACAATATTCAATAATAATTGTTCTGTTTTTTTCAAGGTCATATTTACTTATAATTTTGGTAAGATGTTTTTCGGTCAATTTTCGATAAATTGCATAAGCGAAAAAGAAACTCATAAAAAAAAGTAGATAATATTCGCCTCCCGTATTTGAATGATCTCGATGTGGATCAAAATAAACTAAAAAAGGACAAATAAATCCAAAGCTAAAAAACATTAGAAGAAGTATAGTATCAATTATCTCAAACCAGCTTTCGGTATAAACTAGCTTGCTTTTTTCTATACTTTTCTCAATATCTAAATTTTTTAAACTTCTCATTACACTTTCTCAAAAACAACCGCCGTATTACAACCTCCAAATCCAGAAGCCGTTTTCAAAAAATACTCAATAGTTGCTTCTTCATTTTTCTCAATTACATTTACAACTTCACTAACTCCAATTTCATCAAAACCTTTCGATTCAAAAAGCATATTTCGATTGGCTGATTCAATCGCAATTACCGTTTCCAATAATCCGGAAGCGCCTAATGTATGACCGTAAAATCCTTTTAAACTGTTTACAGGAACATTTTGTAAATCCAAACGATTTAAAGCAATCGCTTCCATTTCGTCGTTGAAAGGCGTTGCGGTTCCGTGCGCTGAAATATAATCTAATTTGTTGGCTTCAATATTTGCTTCTTTCAAAGCATTTTGAATACTTCTGAACAAACCTTCGCCTGTTCTTGAAGGTCCAGAAATATGATTTGCATCGTTAATCGAACTATCGCCTATAACTTTTATTTTAGCGTTTTTGGCTTCCGCAGAAACTAAAACTGCAGAAGTTGCTTCGCCCAAACTCACTCCGGTTCTGTTTTTAGAATACGGTTTACAAGGCAATTCGCTCATTGCCTGAAAAGCATTAAAACCAGACAAAACAAATTCGGAAACTTCATCGCCCGCTACAACAAAAATATTATCATAAAGTTCAGATTGAATCATTCTTTTAGCAACAGAAACGGCTAAAATTCCAGAAACGCAGGCATTTGAAACTACAATTGGCTGAGTTTTAAATCTGAAGAAATTGGCAATATTTTTTGCCAAAACATCTAAATGTGCGTTATTAAAATTCTCTTCTGAATTCTCTTTTAAAGCGGTTACATTTCCTTTTGTTGTTGAAAGTATAAAAGCGGTTTTTGAATTCAATTCAACTCCCGAATTTTTGATAATCGGCTCCAAAGCCAAAATCATCATTTTTTCTAAACGGGAATATTTTGTTTCAGCGCTGATTTTTGAAAAAGCACTGTTTATTTTTTCATCAGAAATAATGGAAGCATAAAACGAATTTGGCATTAAAGAAATATCATTATGAAGCTGAATTCCTGAATCACCACGCAAAATCGCTTCGATGTTCGATTCAACATCAAAACCTAAAGGCGTGATACAATTCGTTTGTGTGATGTATATTTCTTTTGACATTTTATGTTTATTTCTGTGCGTTTTTATGGCACGCAGATGACGCAGATTTAAGCAGATTTACACGGATTTTTAATTTGTGCTAATTCGTGAAATTTGTGTTTTACTTTAATAATCCCACTTTCTTTTTCCATTCCTCATAAAAAGGAGGATTCGTCAGCATTAAATTCCCTTCTTTATCTAAAAAAACCTGAGTTGTTTCGCCTGTACATGCGACTTCACCTTTATCATCAATAATTTTAAAGCGATAAATTATTTTCGCGGCTGGAGTATCGACAACCGTAGTTTCGATTGTTACCACATCGCCGTAACGCAAGGACAATTTATGTTCGCATTTAGATTTTACAATTGGCGTTGTGTAACCTGTTTTTGCAATATCCAAATACGTAAGTCCGTGTTGGCGTCCAAAGGCTTCACGACCGTCTTCAAAATAGGTAATATAATGGCCGTGCCAAACAATTCCAAGCGGATCAGTTTCGTTAAAACGAATTCTGATTTCGTGTGAAACGGTTAAGTTTGAGGCTTCGTTATACTGTTCTTTTCTTTTTGTCATAAAATAAGGCAATGGAAGTGGTGATTATAAAGAACAAAAATAACAAACTTATTTTTGGAATGATTTCGACGAAAGAAACGTTGCGCAATAAAACATCATAAAACGCTTCTAATCCCCAATTCATAGGTGAGGATTTGGCAATGATCTGCATGATTTTTGGCATCGCAAAAACCGGAACCCAGATTCCTCCAATTGCGGCCAGAATAATTACACTCGTTGCACCAAACGGAGCCGATTGTTCCTGAGTGCTTGCTACAGTTCCTAATAAAATTCCGAATCCGATCGCGGCAAAACCTGAAAATAAAGCGACAACACTCATTAAAAATAAATGTCCTTCGATATTTAACGGAGGCAAACCAATGTGTGGAAAAAGGAAAATGGCAACGGCAACCATCATATAAAACTGAATCATGCAAATGATTGAATACGTAATTGTTTTGCCGATAATGACAATTAAATTCGAAACAGGATTGGTCAATAAACGGACAAAAGTTCCTTGTGATTTTTCTTTTACAATATTGATAGAAAGCGGAATCACGATAAAAAATATAGCGAAAAGCGTCCAGGCCGGAACGTTGTGCTGCACCGAATTTGGCAATACTTCTTTATTGTTTATTCTTGGAATTATTTCTTTGAAAGTGATAAAACTTTTTTGATCAAATTCTGTGTTTTCTTCGCCAAATTGGTTTTGAAAAGCAGTATAAATGGATTTGGTTTCAATCTGCGAAATCATTTTGTCAATCGAACTCATCACCGAATTTTTGAAACTCAGCTGAACCGCCGGATCAAAATATAATTTTACTTCTTTTTGCTGAATTATTTTCTGCTTTTCAGGTTTTGCAACGCTGTCTGTAAAACCCATTTTGCTCACAATGTTTTCTACATTCTGATCGACTTTTGCTTGCAAATCTGAACTTAGGTTTTTCGGAATTACGATCGCCAATTGAAATTTTCCTTTATAGACATTTTCTTTGGCGACTTCTTCGGTAATAGTTTTATTGTCAAGCTGGGTGACAACGCTGAATAAATTATTCTTTTGCAGATTATCAAAAACCGTTTTGGAAACTGAACCTTTGTCATTGTCAACCAATAAAATCTGAATTTTATTGTCGCTGACGGTTTTAAAAGTACTGTCTTGAATAATCGTAACCGTAATAACCAAAACCAACGGCATGATAAATAAAATAATCAAACCGCCTAAATCTCTTTTTAATAAAAGAAATTCTTTTACTATCGACATCCAAATTTTATATAGCATCTCTCAGGTCTTTTCCGGTTAATGAAATAAAAACGTCTTCGAGATTTCGAGCATTTTCTGTTGTGTCGATTAAGGTTTTTGGAGTTCCTTTTGCAAAAATTTTGCCTTGGTCTAAAATGGCAATATTGGTACAGAAATCTTCGGCTTCCGCCAAATGATGTGAGGTATAAATAATTGTAGTTCCGTTTTGATTTAAAACTTTAAGATAATCGATAATGGCATTTTTTGACTGAACGTCAACACCAACAGTTGGTTCATCCAAAAACAAAACTTTCGGGTTGTGCAGAATTCCGGCAATCAAATTCACACGGCGTTTCATTCCGCCAGAAAAAGTATGAATTTGTTTATCGGCAAATTTTAATAAACCCAAAAGATCCAAAGTTTCGATTACTTTATCTTTCAAATCCGAACCTTTCAAACCGTACATACTTCCAAAATAATGCAGATTTTCTCTCGCCGTCAAAGTTGGATACAAAGCATATTCCTGAGGAACAACACCAATGATTTTTTTGATTTTCGAAGCATGGTGATGATAATCTAAATCATCAATGGAAAAATGTCCCGAAGTGGGTTTTATCAACCCGCAGAGCATCGAAATTAAAGTGGTTTTTCCAGCACCATTCGGACCTAGCAATCCAAAAATTTGGCCTTCATTTATTTCCAGCGAAACATCGTTCAAAGAAAACTGATCGGCATCTTTGTACTTTTTCGAAAGAGATTCTATTTTTATAATGGAATTCAAAATATAATTAGCTGATTGCTTTTTTTAGTTTTTTGAAAAAGATTTCTTCGCGATTCGCAATGTCCAAAAGTTCATCGGCAATGGCGTTGTAAGCGTCTTCTTTGGCGCTTCGGTTTTTATAAATTCTGGAAGCTTCAACGGCAAAATCACGCCATGAATCGCCAATTTGTGTCATTTCTTTCGAAAGATTTTTTAATTCTTCGTTTCCTAAAACAACCGAGGCTTCTTGTAAAAACGCGGCGTAAATAAATCGGAAACCTCCGCCTCCAGTTCCAATTTCTTCCTGCATGCGAACCATTTGCGCCAGATAATGATTGGCTTTTCGAACACCGTGTTTCTTTGGCCATTTTCGAATTTGACGTGAAACCATTTTGATTCCGCGAACACCTACAATTGGCATTGGCGCCAACATATCGCGACAGGTATTTTTGATTCCTTTTATAATCGCACTTTTTAAATCGACAGTTGACGGAATCTGAATCGGATAATACATTTGTCCACGTGGCGCAAACGCACCTTTGGCAAAACGAACTTTATCCATTTCTTCGTGCGTCAAAGTGGTAACGGTTTCCATCACCGGATCGCTAATCAAATAATCGGTTTCGGTTTTGCCGTAAACGACTAAATTGTGCGCGTTGAAATGAAAGCGATATTCATCTGGAAAATAACTCAGATGATATACGCCGACTTGAAGTCCGGTTGGAATATTATTTTTTAGATTTTCTTCTAAAGCTTTGTTAGCATTGGCAACCGAAGAAAATTTTTGTCTTTTTATTTTAAGATTTAGACGATTGGCCACTTTATTAAAAATATGTCCAGGCAAAGTTCTATAACTGATTGCCGGCGCATGATTTACTTTTAAGAAAGGCAAATACACAAAAAAAAGTCCCGAACCAATTCCGAAAACCATCGGTTCGCTGATATTGAGTCCGCTGTTTTTTAAGAGGTTTGAAGCTACTCCGTTTTCACAATGAGCAGATTGATGATGTGTAAAAGTAACTTGCATTATTTTGTGATACTATTTTTTAATTCGGCAATTGAAATATCAAAAGCGTCGGCATATTTTTGTAAAGTTTTGTCGTTTAGTTTGGCAAAAACGGAAGGTTTAAAATGTCTTTTTACGCGCCATTTCCACATTTCGACATAACCCGCGAGAATTCCCAAATCCATTTTATTCAATTCCATAAAATAACAAATCGGGCTTACTTCTCCGTTTAGCACTTTTTGTTTTGCTTCTTCGGCACGTTCTTTTATATTGTCAATTGCGTTTGAAAGTGCAATGGCTTTTGGTTCCCAACCCGTACTCAAAGCGGTTGTATAATTGCCGTTTTCATCGGTTGCATAAACCAATTCTTTGAGATTTTTTTTGCTTAAATTTCCATCGTGCTGCGGTACATTTTCTTTTTCCATGACGGTTTTGTTTTCAATTTAGCATTTAAGTTGTCGCCGAAATCGTCTTTTGAATAAACAAATTAATTTCGCATTCTAATAGTATTTTGTCTTCCAATAAACTTTCGCAACTCATGGTACACAAAGTATAATCGTCGCCAACAAATTTTGAAACCAAAGTTGCTTTGGTCGTTATGACATCGTCAACTTTTGGTAATGAATGTATTTTTAAATTCTTTAAAGCGCTGATAAAACCAATCACATTTACGTTTTCATTTTCAGTTCCATCTTCTTCAAAAAAATATTTTTTTCCAACAATAGATGAACAGGTTTGTGCTGTATTTTCGATTAATCCGGCTTCTATTAAAATGCCTTTATCAACAAAAATATTGTCTTCTTTGATTAAAAATTCGGTTTCAACAGAATTGGCATCAATTTCCAAAATCAAGTCTACCATCAGCATTGGAGCGCGGTGCGGTAAATAATTTTGTATGTCGATTCCAACTTTCATGTTTTTTAAGCAGTCACTAAAATTTAATTATAACATTTTAAAAATTCAATATTTCGATTTTTGACATTGTAAATAGATTTTCAGGCTTTTGACTTTATGACTTTTAAACTTTTGACTTATTTATTTTGCTAAAACGGTTTTCATTTGTCCGTTTGCAATTTCTTCATCATTTAAAAAAGTCACAATATCCACTAAAGTTACTCCGGCAAATTCTTGTAAAATGGTAACATTCGACTGAATTATATCGTTGATTTTTGGCAGTTTTTTTATCTGAATATCTTTAATAGAACCAATATATCCGGTTGGTGCGGTTTCGTTTTTCAAAAAAAACTGATAACCGGTGTGCAAAGCGACAGATTGCGCCATATGCTCCACTAAGCCTGCTTCTAAAAAAGTGTTTTCTTCTAAAAAAATATTGTCATTCTGAATTTTCAAACCAGAAATTAATCCCGTTTCTGAATACGAAAACATACGATCGACCATTACAAAAGGAAATTTTTGCGGAAGTAGATTTTCGACGGCTTCTTTTTCTAAAAGTACAACGGTTTCCATTAGCAAACAGTTAAATATGCATAAGCAAATGAAAAACGCCCGCTTTCTGGAACCGACAATAAAATTTTGTCTCCTTTTTTCAATTTTCCAGAATTCATTAATTCTTCAACTGCAATATAAATGGAGGCAGAGCCCACGTTTCCAACTTTCAAAAGGTTCATGAACCATTTTTCAGATGGAATTACAACACCTTTTTCGTCTAATCCCTTTTTTAGTCCTTCAACAAAAAAATATGAAGAAACGTGTGGTAAAAAGTAATCAACATCATCGGCAGTAACATTGTGTTTTGCCATTGCGTCGGTCATACTTTCGACACCTTTTGGCAGAATAAATTCATCCAGGAGTTTTACATCCTGTTTTACTGCCAGAACAGATTCGTTTAGCAATTGCTCAGGTTTATAATCGCTCCACGGTTTTATTTCTCCGTTTTCTAGTTTATCTCCGCCGGCATACATGCAGGTTTCCAATTCGAATGCATACGAATACGCTTCCATCCATTCGATTTTCAGAGAAATGTCGCCGCTTGGTTTATTTTCTAATAAAAAAGCACCAGCTCCGTCTGATAACATCCAACGCAAAAAATCTTTTTTGAAAGCAATAATAGGTTGTTCTTCCAGATTTTTTAAGTTGATGATTTCCTGATTGTATTGTTGTGCCGAAAGCCAAGTCGAAACTTTTTCAGATCCTGTACAAACAGCATTTTTTGAATTTCCAGATTTTATGGAGAGAAAACCATATTTCAAGGCATTCATTCCAGAACAGCAAATTCCAGAAGAAGAGTTCAGCTCAACCGATTTGTTTTTTAATAATCCGTGAACCATTGCGGCGTGCGAAGGTGCAAAAACATCTGGTGACGAAGTTCCACAAGACAACACTTCTAAATCCTGGTCAGTGAAATTTTTGTCAAATAGCTTTTCAATTGCGCTTTTTGCCAGTTCGGCATTGGTGTGCGTGCTTACGCCATTTTTGTCAACGGCATAATAGCGGCTTGTAATTTTATTATTGCGCAAAATAATACGTCTTGCTTTTGAAGCAGTATCGTTTATTAGCCCTAAATAATTCTCCATTTCATCGTTTGAAACAGCTTCATTCGGCAAATATTTTGCGGCTTTGGTAATATATACGTCAAACATAATATAATTTTCTCCTCTTCTAAACCCCTTGATAGTATTGAGTTTCTTTTTTTATAGTTGTAATCTTAAACGGGTAGCTAATAACATGCAATATATATACTATTGGCGAGATTACCCATATTGCAAGGAATAAATAAACATAAAATAATTTAAGAAGCAGTTTTCTGTTTTTTTGATTCTTGTAAATGAAATTAGACCATTTATTAAAGATTTTATTAGCGGTTTTGTCTACAGTCACTAAATACGGACTGATTTTTACGGCTCCAATTTCGGCTAATTTTGGCTGTAAATCGTCTAATTTGTTTTGTTCGAATTGCGAAAGCATCACTTCTCCAAATTTATCTGATTCCTGAATGTCTTTATCCGAAACGCCAGGCAACGGAAAAAAGCCTAAATAGCGTTTTTTAACTCCCGAAAACATCCAGTTTACAATTGTAATTACGCTGATTAAATTTCCAACGCGGTCAACTAAAGCTACATTTCCAACTAGTTTTGCATTGGCTTCTTTCAACAAAACTTTTACTTTTTCCTGTGCCATTATCCACATATTTCTTGAACCGTTTATGGTAATAACTGGCGTGTTGTTGAGAATAATTTTAGCCTCAGGACTTTTCAGGAAAGAGTTCATAGGAATTGACGGCGTTAAATACCAAACTTGATAATGCAACAAAACAAGATCAAATTTTGTATTTAGAATTTCGTTCGGAACTGGTTTTAAAGCTGTTGGAATTTGCAGAAAAGATTCTGGAAAAGCATCAAAAAAAGTGGTTTTGTTCCACGGAAAAGGAAACGGTTTTTCTAATTGAATTTCATGAAAAGTTACGTTGATTTCATCTGAATTCAGAAAAGGTTTTGCAATGTTGCGAGCAATCGATTCCAGTTGTCCAGATTGGGAATAATAAATAACGAGAACATTTTTCATTTTTAGGTTTACTTTCTTTGGTTGCGAACAAAAATAAGTAAATTATTTTAAACGAATTTTCTTGTTTAATAGAATGTTTTCTGCCACGAATTACACTAATTTTCACGAATTAATTCGAAAAATAATTACGAAAATAAAGAGTTTAAAAACATATAATCTAAACATAGTCCGCGGTTTCAACTGGGGAAAACGAATCATAATAATCTTTGTGTTCCCGTGGTTGAAACCACGGGCTATAGGATTGTGCTTAAAAAATTAATGGAAATTAGTGGAATTCGTGGCAAAAAACTAAGTACGTTTCAAATCTCGCAAAGTCGCGAAGTCGCAAAGGTTAATTTAAAATGAATTTTAAAGTGCAGTTTGTCATTTCGACGAAGGAGAAATCTCCACGAGGAGCTCTACAAAGATTGGCTTATAGGAACGGAGCTACTTGCGAAGATTTCTCCTTCGTCGAAATGACAAAAATGAGAAAAAACTTTGCGACTTCGCGTCTTTGCGAGATTTCTTTAAGCAGTTATGCTAAATCATTCCAAAAATCGAAATAATTGAACCACTGCAGTGGATATTTTTGCAGAATGCTTTCAACACTTTTTACGTATTCCTTTAATAAACCTTTTTCGTCGCGGTGTTTTACTGTTGCTTCGCGTGCGTATAAATGATAATGAAGATTTGGTTCTTTCATTACATAAACAAAAACAACAGGAACTTTTAATCTCGAAGCGATTAAGAATGGGCCGGCCGGGAAATTGGCTTCTTTACCCAAAATTTCTTCAGAGAGGGATTTTGTTCCTTCAAAATAACGATCGCCAGTAAAACAAACCAATTCATTATTGGCCAAAGCCGAATTGATTTCAAAAATATGAGACAAATCGTCTTTGATGATAATAAATTTTACAGCAGATTTTTTCGTAACGCTTTCCAGATAATTCTTGATTGCCGAATGTTCTAAATCGGTCGTAACCAAATTGATTTGAAAATCAAGATCGATGTCGCCAAAAAAGTGTTCGGCAATTTCAAAATTTCCAACGTGAGCGCTAATTAAGACGCCACCTTTTTTCTCTGCCAAAAGTTTTTTCAGGATTTCGATTCCGTCAAACTCGTAAGTGAATTTATTTCGAAGCCCGGCCGAAATAGAAATTTTGTCAATAATAGTTTGTCCAAAAGTGTAATAACTTTTGAAAACCATTTTTTTTGACTGGAAATTGGAATAGTTAAGTCTTTCTTTGAAATAGTAAAAAATCGCTTTATTGCTTTTCTTTAAAAACAGAAAATAATAAGAAGCAACAAAATAAAGTAAGACATAAGCAGATTTAACACCCGCTTTTTGTATCAAAAAAACGAATATTCTATAGCCTAAAACTGTACCTTTTGATTTGCCATCCCATTGACTCATTAAGCGGTTTTAGCTTTTAGTTTGGCTTCGATCAAGTCATAGAAGTTTTGAAAAGTTGCGATACCAACGAAATCAGCCTCTACTAGTTTTACACCAAAGTTAGATTCTATTGAAACTACTAAATCAACATAATCTAAACTATCTAACCCAAGTGTATCTTTTAAATTAGCATCTGGTTCAATTTCGTCATTATCTACTTCAAATTCATCAACCAAAAAACCATTAATTTTCGTTATAATCTCTTCTTTATTCATTGTCCAATTTAAACTTTTTAACCACCAACGCAGAGTTGGTTCCTCCGAAACCGAAAGAATTGGACAAAAATATGTCAAATTTTTTGTTTAACGTAGTTTTAACTAAATTTAATTTCATCGCATCTTCATCTGGATTCTCCAAATTGATGTTTGGAGCAATGAAATCGTTCTGCATCATTATAATAGAATAAATGATTTCGCTTGCTCCGGCCATCCAGCATTCGTGGCCTGTCATTGATTTTGTAGAACTTACAGGAGGATTTTTCTCACCAAAAACTTCAAAGATAGCTTTGGCTTCGTTTGCATCACCAACTGGAGTTGAGGTAGCGTGCGCATTTATGTATTCAATGTCTGATGCTTTTAAGTTTGCTTCGTCGAGTGCGCGTTGCATTGCGGTTGCCGGCCCTTCAACGTTTGGAGTCGAGATATGTCCTCCGTTTGATGAAAATCCATAACCGGAAACTTCGGCAATAATATTCGCGCCTCTAGCAATTGCAGATTCGTAGCTTTCCAAAATTAAAGTTGCGCCACCACCACTCGGAATCAATCCATCGCGATCTTTGTCGAATGGGCGAGAAGCTTTTTCAGGATCGCTTTCTCTGTTCGAAAAAACACCTAAACCATCAAAACTGCTCATCGCATATTTGTTGATTTCCTGCGCACCGCCGGTAATTATGATATCTTGAAAGCCGCTTTTTATTAAAAAATATGCTAGTCCAATAGAATGTGAACCGCTCGCGCAGGCTGCACTTACGGTTAAATTGATTCCACGAAGTTTAAAAATCGTTGAAAGATTCATGGTAACGGTAGAATTCATCGATTTGAAAATCGCTCCAGAACCAATTAATGCAGTGTCTTTTTTCTCGCGAACAATGTCTGTCGCGTCAATGATTGCTTTAGAAACGCTGTCATTTCCGTACATAATTCCGACTTCGCGATTTTCGAAAAAGGCGTCGTCGATATTAGCATTTTTTAAAGCTTCTATAGTTGCCATATATGCATATTCAGTTTCTTCACCGATGCTCATACGTTGTCTTCGTGTCAATAAATTTTTTAAATCAGCTTTTGGAACCATTCCGGTCAAAGCCGATTGGAAACCAAATTCTTTTCGGTCAGAATCAAATTTAACACCTGATTTTCCGTTGTATAATGATTCCTTTACTTCATCTAAAGAAGTTCCGATACAAGAATAAATTCCCATTCCAGTAATTACAACTCTCTTATTCATGGTCTTTCAAAGTAATTTTTTATCCTTAAAGTGTAATTTTTTTTAATCTCGCAAAGTTTATTTTTGCTATTCTTTATATTTTAATCTCGCAAAGATGCGAAGTCGCAAAGTTTTTTCTTTTTCAAAGTCTTATAAATAAAACTTTGCGACTTCGCGTCTTTGCGAGCAATTTTCGGTTTTAAAGACAAAACTTAAAAATAACTTCGCAAACATAGCGACTATTAAGAATATATTCCTCCGTTTATGTTTATAATTTCACCTGTGATATAACTTGCTTTTTTAGAAATCAAAAAGCTTACCAAATCAGCAACTTCCTCGGCTTCGCCAAAACGATTTACCGGAATCAGTTTTAATAATTCTTTTTCGTCAAGCTGGCTTGTCATGTCGGTTCTAATAAAACCTGGTGCTACGGCATTTACTGTAATGTTTCGTTTGGCCACTTCTTGTGCCAAAGCTTTTGTTGCGGCAACAATAGCGCCTTTTGCTGCCGAATAATTGGTTTGTCCTGCAGTTCCCTTAACTCCAGAAACCGAAACTATATTTACGATTCGGCCATATTTGTTGCGCAACATTTTTTGGATAAAAAACTGCGTTACATTAAAAAAACCGTTTGTACTTGTATTCATTACACTATTCCAGTCTTGTGGCGTCATCCACATAAAAAGGCCATCTTTTGTAATTCCGGCATTGTTTACAATAGCTTCAACTAGAGCTTCGGGATTGTCGTCCTGCCATTTTGTTAAAACTTCTTGTACTTGTTCAAAATTAGAGACATCAAAACCCAATATTTCTCCAGTTGCACCTAATTTTTGTATTTCCTGAAGTGTTTCTTCGGCAGCGGTTTGGTTTGAATGATAATTGATCAGAATATGATAATCAGATTCAACGGCTAGTTTTTTGCAAATTGCACTTCCAATTCCTCTCGAACCGCCTGTTACTAATACACATTTCATTACTTAAGATTTTTTTTATTTGGGGCTAAATATTGTTATTTTTTCTTGGCAACTGGTTTTTTTGCCGTTTTTGAAGCAGGTTTGGCTTCTTGTTTGGCTTCTTGTTTTTCAGCAGGAGTTTCAGTGGCTTGTTTTCTTTCTGATTTAGAAAACAGTTCGGCGTTTTCAAACCATTGATTGCTTAAAACTGTTCCGTCTGGTTTTAAGAAACCCCATTTTCCTTCGTTTTTTACTCGTGCAACGCCATCAATAAATCCTTTGTCTTGGTCTGTAAACATGGCAATAATGGCATTTGTTGTGATGCCGTATTGCGTTGGGATTACTAATTTTCCAGATTCGTTTATGAATCCCCAATTGCTTTCTTTCACTGGAGCCAATCCGTTTGTACTGAAAACTTCGGCATCATTATAAGTAGGTTCAATTACAAATTTTCCTTCTGGATTAATGAATCCCCATTTTTTTCCAACTAAAACCGGAGCTAAGTTTTTAGAAAAAGCTTTTCCTTTATCATATATAGGTAGAATTACCCAATTTCCTTTTAAATCGATGTATCCGATTTTTCCATTCTTTTTAGCAAATGTCAAATCCTGAGTTTCAAAATCCCAGATTTTTTCGGCGCCATCAACTGGAATAAATTTTCCGGCATTTACTAAACCAAAAGTTTTGTCTTTTCTGGCCCAAGTTGTGTTTTTGAAATAATTTCCAACTTCGGCATAAGCAGGTTCAACTAATTCTTTTCCTTCGGTATTAATAATCCCCCAGTTTTTGTTTAGTTCCACTCGGGCAAAACCATTTTCAAAAGGTTTGATTTGATCGTATTTTGGTTCTAAAACAATGGCCATTTTATTGTTGATCAAACCCACTTTGTTGTTTTGTCTGATAAAAGCAACACCATCATTAAAATCAAATAATTTTTCAGTGGCTGGAGCTTTTTGGATTTCTCCTTTTGTGTTGATGTAAACCCATTCCTTATCTTTTTGCACGATTGCAATTCCGCTGTTAAAATCTTTAGCATTATTAAAATCGGCTGGAATTACCCATGTTCCTTTTGCATCAATAAAGCCCCATTTTCCATTGTTTTCGACAGCAGCCAATCCTTCAGAAAAACTTCGGGCCGATTTGAATTGAGGCTCGATTTTAAAAGATCCGTCTTTGGAAATATATCCAATTTTTGAATTCTTTTTGACTAATGCCAGTTCTTGACTATTAACAAATTGAATGAAAACTAGTAGCAAAAAAATAAGCGGTTTTTTCATGATTTTTAATTTTAATTAATAGCATGAAATATACTACAAATTGTTGATTAAATAATCTTTTACTTTTTGAACAAAAGGATACATTACTTGATCTTCCTTAAATTCCGGAATAATACGGCGAACATCATCGTACCACTTTTTAGTAACCGATGAAATTTTGTCTTTTTGGCCTAAATAATCAATTGCTTGAACGATGGTAATCATTTCGATTGCCAAAACTTCAAAAGCATTTTCGATCACTTTCGAAGTAATTACCGCTGCGTTTGTTCCCATGCTTACAATGTCTTGATTGTCATTGTTGTTTGGGATACTGTGCACGTACATTGGGTTCGACAACATTTGACTTTCGGCAGTTGTTGAGGTTGCGGTAAATTGAACACCTTGCATTCCGAAATTAAATCCTAATGTTCCTAAGTTTACAAATGGAGGAAGAATTTCGTTGATTTTTGAATTCAATAAATAATTCAATTGACGTTCTGCCAGCATTGTTAATTTTGTAATAACGATTTTCAGTTTGTCCATTTCAAGCGAAATATAATCTCCGTGGAAATTTCCTCCATGATAAACGTGCTGATTTTTTACGTCAATTATAGGGTTGTCGTTTGCCGAGTTGAATTCGTCTTCTAAAATTGAAGCGACATTATTTATGGTTTCTAAAACTGGTCCCAAAATTTGTGGAACGCATCTTAATGAATAATATTCCTGAACTTTTTCTTTGAAAATTTCCTCAGTGTTCTCTCCAGAATATAAGTGATCTTCTCTTTTGCGGATCAAAGTACTATCAGAAAGATTTTGTCTCATTCTTTCTGCAATTTCTTGTTGTCCTTTGTGGCGTTTCGTTTGGTTTAATTCTGCCGAAAAGTGATCGTCATAGGCCTGAACCAATTCGTTAATAGCACAAGAAGATTTTAATGACCAATCTAATAATTTTTTAGCATGATGAACATTCACAACACCAATTCCTGTCATTACAGAAGTTCCGTTGATTAAAGCCAAACCTTCTCTGATTTCAACTTGAATTGGTTTTAAATCTTCAATGGCAAAAACATCACGGGTTGGTCTTCTTCCGCCTTTATAAAAAACTTCGCCTTCGCCAATTAATACTAGAGCCAAGTGTGATAATTGTACTAAATCACCACTCGCACCAACGCCACCGTGCTCAAAAATTAGAGGCGTAATATCTCTATTAATAAGTTCTGCCATCAAGTGGATCACTGAGGGGTGAACTCCTGAATTTCCTAATGAAAGCGTGTTCAAACGTGCCAAGATCGCCGCTTTTGCGCAAACTGGACTTAATGGTTTTCCTGTTCCAGAAGAGTGGCTTCTGATTAAATTGTATTGCAGCTGAATTTGATCTGACTCTTTAATTCTATATTGAGCCATTGGCCCAAAGCCAGTATTTACACCATATATTATTTTGTTTCCTGAAAATTCTTTCAAGAAATTAAAGCTTTCTTTTACTCGATTTAAAACTACATCACTGATTGCAACTTTGTTATTTCCAAAAATGATTGACTCGAATTCTGCTAAACTTAAATATTCATTAATTGTGTTCATTAAACCGTATTTGATTGTGCTAATTTAATTTTATTTATCAAAATAATTGTAGTTATTTTGATGAACGCAAATGTAAGTTAATAATTCATAACATTTTTATTATGACACAGGAGTTTGTTGATGTTTTAGTGATTGGTGCAGGACCTTCAGGATGTGTTTCTGCATCGTATCTTCATAAAAATAATGTCAAAGTTAAAGTTGTAGAAAAAGCAAAATTCCCAAGATTGGTGGTTGGCGAGAGCCTTATTCCGCGAGTGATGGATCATTTTGCAGAGGCAGAGCTTTATGATGCGCTAAACGCGATGAACTTTGAGAAAAAACTTGGAGCCCGTTTTATTAGAGGCGAAGAAATTTGCGTTTTTGATTTTAGTCAAAAATTTGGAGAAGGTTGGGATTGGACTTGGCAAGTGCCACGTGCTGATTTTGACAACACTATGGCGCAGGAAGTAGTTCGAAAAGGAATTGATTTAGAATTTGAAACTGAAGTTTTAGAAGTTTCTTTTGAAGGAAAAAACTCGAAAACAATTGTAAAAGACAAAGATGGAAATTTAAAAGAAATCCACGCCAAATTTATCGTTGATTCCAGCGGATACGGACGTGTTTTGCCAAGACTTTTAGATTTGGATACGCCTTCAAAACTAGATCCGCATTCTTCGATTTTTACGCATGTAAAAGATATTAATAGAGAAGAAGGCGAGGAGGGAACTCAAATTTCGTTTGATATTTTAGAAACCGAGGTTTGGCTTTGGGTTATTCCGTTTTCAAATGGAAACACAAGTTTGGGAGTTGTTGGCCCGACTGATTTTATCAATTCGCTTTCTGAAAATAAAGATAATGCTGAAGCGTTGCGAAATGCGATTCAGAAATCAGATTATTACATCAAAAGATTTAAAGGAACTGAGTTTTTGTTCGAGCCAGTAAAATTGGAAAATTATTCAAGAGCGGTAAAAAGAATGTACGGCGATGGTTTTGCTTTGACGGGAAACAGCTCTGAATTTCTAGACCCAGTATTTTCTTCAGGAGTTGCTTTTGCAACTGAATCTGGAATGTTGGCAGCAAAATTATATTTGAAAGAATCACAAGGAATTCCTGTAGATTGGGAAGTGGAGTTTACGCAATATATGAAACGTGGTATTGCTGTTTTCACGACTTATGTTCAAGAATGGTACACAGGAAATTTACAGACTTTGTTTTTTCATCAGCCAGAAAATCCAGATGTGAAAGAAAAAATTTGTTCGGTTTTAGCTGGATATGTCTGGAATGAAGAAAATCCTTTTGTGAAAAAACACGATCATGTTATTGCAAATATGGCCTATTTACTAAACATGCAAAAAGAACAAAAAAGCCCTGAATAATCAGGGCTTTTTTTATGTCTTAATGTTTAAATTTCTTGAGATTGAACAACTAGATGTTTCAACCTTGTTGAAAACGAATCGAATTTATATCCAATGCGTCCCAATGGTTGAAACCATTGGCTATGTTTTGACAAAATGTTGAAAAAAAATTATTCTATAAAAAAGGCTGCTCAATCATCGAGCAGCCTTTTTAATCTTCAAAAAATAATATAGTAAAAAATTATACTACCAGAATTTAACGTACAGTGCAACAATAATCAATAATGTAATTACGATTAAAACTGTAGTTTGTGGTTTTACTTTAAACATTTCAGAGTCAATTTCAAACGCTTTTGGATTTACTTTTGGTCCAGCAAAACTGATTCCGATCATTGCTAACATTGTAAAGAAGAATGATAATCCCATACAAATGTGGAAAGGAATTTCAAAAGCTCCTTTTCCGTTAGCGTATGCTGTATATAATAATGTGTCGTTTCCGAATAACATTGGCGCATATTCGTTGAATAATACAGACAATAAGAATCCTAAAATTACCCCAACAATTGCAGCAGTACCAGTTGTTCTTTTCCAGAACATACCAAGGAAGAACATGGCGAAAACTCCAGGGCTAATAAATCCTGTGTATTTTTGGATGTAAGTAAATCCTCCAACTCCTCCAATTCCAAGAAGGTCATTCCATGTAAATAAAACAGCTAATAACATTGCAGCAAAAACAGCAATTCTACCAATGTTTACTTGTTGTTTTTCACCCGCTTCTTTTTGGATGTATTTTTTATGAACGTCTAATGTATAGATAGTCGAAATACTGTTTACTTTACCTGCTAACGAAGCAACGATTGCAGCAGTCAAAGCAGCTACAGAAAGTCCTTTTAAACCTGTTGGCAAGAATGTCAAGATTGCAGAATAAGCTCCATCTTTTCCTCCAACTAATTGTGGTAAATGTCCGTTTTGGTATAAAACGTAAGCCGCAATACCTGGCAACATTACGATAAGTGGCATTAATAATTTTAACATACCAGCAAATAAAATACCTGTACGAGCCGTTTGCAAATCAGCGCCTAATGCTCTTTGCGTAATATATTGGTTACAACCCCAGTAGTTTAAGTTGATGATCCAAATACCAGCAGCGTAAGATAATAATCCTGGGAAAGTCAAATATTTGTCAATTTCAAGTTGAGATGAAGTGGCAGTTGGTCTTGGAATAATCATTTTGAAATGCTCAGGAGCTTCTTTCATCAAGACTTTGAAACCGGCAATCGCATTTTCTCCAACGCCAAAATATTGTCCAACAGTTGTTAATGCAATATATGAAGTTACTAAACCACCAATGATTAAAACCGCAACCTGAATAACGTCAGTATAAGCCACAACTTTCATTCCTCCTAACGAAATGAACAAAGCAAATACCGCCAATCCGATCATAATGACGTGCAGATATTCACCACCAGCAAGACCATTAATAGCAACAGCTCCTAAATAAAGGATAGAAGTCAAGTTTACAAAAACATACAAAAACAACCAGAAAACCGCCATAATCAAAGCAGTAGATTCGTTGTAACGTGTTTTTAAGAATTGAGGCATTGTGTAAATCTTATTTTTAAGATATACGGGAATAAACCAAACGGCTACTATAATTAAGGCCACAGCAGCAAGCCATTCGTATGCAGCAACAGCGATTCCTAAAAAGAAACCTTCACCGCTCATCCCGATGAATTGTTCAGCTGAAATGTTTGAAGCAATTAATGACGCTCCAATAGCCCACCAAGTTAAGTTTCCTTCAGCCAAGAAGTAAGCTTTAGCATCATGTTCGTCTTGTTTACGTTTGCGGTAAACACTGTAACCGTAGACAGAGACTACGATGAAATAAATAATAAAAACCGCATAATCGGCGAAAGCGAGGTTCTGGTTCATTGTTAATAGTATTTTAAAAAATTAGTATAGGTGATTGTTTGTAAAGTGGTTTTATGAATTCATTTTAATTATAATTTCTGAAACCTGTTTTTTTGTTGTTTTTATCTTATTAAAACTAAGATATCCGTTTTTATTCTGTTATTTTTTTATGAAAATAAGAACGAAAGCCAAAAGTATAATAAAATTCCATATCTACACCATTTACAAATGTGTTTTTTACATTTATAATCGATTTATTATGTTAAATTTTAAAAACCAGTTGATTTTGTCTTAGTTTTAAAGACTTTTATAATGCACATCTGATTGCTGTCTTAAAATCTCGGCACTTTTTTCAGGAGTGATATCTCTTTGTGATTCTCCCATCATTTCATAACCAACCATGAATTTTTTAACCGTCGCTGATCTTAACAATGGTGGATAAAAATGCATGTGGAAATGCCATTCAGGATGTTTCAATCCGTCTGTCGGCGTTTGGTGAATTCCTGATGAATATGGGAAAGAAGTACTGAATAAGTTATCGTATTTTGTTGTAAGCTGTTTTAAGATTTTGGCAAAAGCAGTCGTTTCTTCTGAAGTAAAATCAGTGATTTTTCCGAAAGCTCTTTTACTTAAAATCATGGTTTCGTAAGGCCAAATTGCCCAAAATGGAACTAATGCCACAAAATGATCGTTCTCGATTACAATACGATCGCCTGATTTTAATTCTGCCTGAAGATAATCTTCAAGAAGCGTTCTTTGGTTTTTGTCGAAATAAGCTTTTAAGCTGTTTTGTGTTTTTTCAACTTGTGTTGGCAATGAGGATTGCGCCCAAATTTGTCCATGCGGATGCGGGTTAGAACACCCCATTACACTTCCTTTATTTTCAAAAATTTGAACGTGATTGATATATTTGATGCTTCCTAAATCGGTATATTCTTTTTGCCAAGTTCTGATGATATTTTCAATTCCGTCAATTTCCATTTCTGGCAATGTCAGATCGTGTCTAGGCGAAAAACAAACTACTCTTGAAATTCCTTGCTCTGGTTTTGCTTTAAAGAAAGTGTGTTTAATATCTTCTTCAAAAATAATTTCGTCTTGTTTCATCGCAGCAAAATCATTTTCAAAAACAAAACTACTTTCATATTTCGGATTGTTCATTCCGTTGGCACGAACATTTCCTGGGCATAAATAACAAGTTGGGTCGTATTTTGGCAAAGCTTCAGTAGCAATAGTTTCGTTTTGTCCCTGCCAAGGGCGTTTTGCGCGGTGAGGTGAAACTAAAACCCACTCATTGATTAAAGGGTTAAAACGTCTGTGAGGATCTTCGTTAATGTCAAAATTTTTCATGTAATGTGTTGTGGTATTAAAGTAGTTGTGTTCCGTTTGAGATTTTTACATCATAGAATTTTAATTCAATTCCAAATGTATCTAAATAAAGATTTGAAAACTTACTTTTTACCTCATTTTCGTGACCTTTTTTAATTAAATTTATGGTGCATCCGCCAAAACCGCCTCCCATTAAACGAGAACCAACAATTGCATCATCAGCTTTTGCAGTATCTACAAGCATATCAAGCTCTTCGCAGCTCACAGCATATTCTTGAGATAATCCATAATGTGTTTCAAAAAGCAGTTGCCCTAAAAGTTCTATATTTCCTTTATCAAGCGCTTCACAAGCTTTGATTACGCGGTTGATTTCTTTTACCACAAAATGCACTCTTTTAAAAACTGTTGGATCAAACTGATCTTGAATACTCAAAAGTTGTTCTTCTTTGCAGTCTCTAAAAGTTTTTATTTCTGGAAAATTATTTTTTATAATTGTTAGACCTTGTTCACACTCAATTCTTCGGGTATTATATTCAGATGTAAAAAGAGAATGTTTCACATTGCTGTCCATCAAAATCAAAGAATAATCTTTGAAATCGGCATTGTGATATTCAAATTCCAAGGTGTTGCAGTCTAATTTGATTACTTTGTTGTCAAGACCATGAACGCTTGAAAACTGATCCATAATACCGCAGTTGATCCCAACCCAGTGTTCTGCTTTTTGTCCTAATAATGCTATGTCTTTCTTTTCAATTTTTAAATCAAAAAGTGATGCAATTCCGAAAATCATTCCACATTCTAAAGCCGCCGAAGAAGATAATCCAGATCCAACCGGAATATTGCTGCTAAAAACACAGTTGAAACCTTCAAAAGCAAAACCATTATCCTGAAGCTGTTTGATAACGCCGCGAATATAATTGGTCCAAACAGCATCATTCAATTCAACTTTTTCAGTCAAATCGATTTCAAATTCTTCATTTAAATCAATTGCAATTACTTTCGATTTTTTGGTGTTGTTTTTCTCAAAAGCAAAACAAATTACTTTGTCAATTGCGGCTGGCAAAACGTAACCGTCATTATAATCAATATGTTCTCCAATGATATTGATTCTTCCTGGAGAAAGTACAATTTTTTGAGGAGCAGACCCAAAGGATTTCTCAAAAAATGCTGTGGTGTTTTGTATTAAAATCTCATTCATTATTTGGTAATTGTAATAGTAGTTTCTTGTAAATTATTTGATGTTGCTTTTAGAACAATTTTCTTTTTCAGATCTTTTGTTTTAAGAATAATCGTTGCAATTCCGGCTTCGGCCTGAACAGGATTTTGTCCAATTATTTCTGCATTTCCTTCGCTTAAAGAAAAAGTTACTTCGTTTGTTGCAGTCGGAATGACTGTTCCGTTTACGTCCGTAATTTTTGCATAAACAAAAACCATATCCGGAAAATTAGGATTGATTCTTACCGAAGAAAGATCATAGTTCAATTCTATTTTCGAAGCTTTTCCTGGAGTTTTTACGCTATTTGAAGCCACTTTTTTTCCGCCGATAAATCCTTCAGCACGTAAAGTTCCCGCTTGAAATGCGCTTACTTTGAAAATAAATGGCGCGTGTTCCAGTTTGTCGCTGTTGCTGTTTACAGTTGGTTTTTCTTTGGCAATTAAAATGTCATTTACATACAAAGCCACTTCATCGCAATTGCTATATACGGTAACATTTAATGGCGATTCTGGAGTCCAGAAATTGGCAATAGAAACCATTGGTCCAAACGCTACTTTTTTATCCAAAACCACATTCGCATCGCGTTGACTTTGGTAGAAATAATAAGCAAACTTCGGAATTCTGAAAATATCGCTGATTCCAGAACTTTCAATATCTGGACTGTAGCCACGATTGTAATCAAACATTAACCAGTTGGCTTCACCAATAGTATTTGCGCCTTTTCGGTTAGAGTTTGAAGCTTCCTGAAAATTGTAAGCTTGCTGCAAAAGTCTTTTTTCGCCCGCAGCGCGCAACTGTCTTGACGTTCTTTCTTCTTCTTTTAAATTCGCAAATTCCGTTTGGTTGAAACCTGCATTTTGAGCATAATATTCCCAATCACCATATTCGGCGATGAAAATTTTACGGTTTCCTTTGCTGTATTTTGTCCAATAATCTGGGGCTTTTGCGTGTTGGCGCGCCGGAATAAAGATGTCGTAATTATCGTTGTCGATCCAGCTTGCACTGTAATTAGAATCAAAAGCCAATTCTTCTTTCAACGTTTTTGTCGCTTCTTTCATAAAAGCTGCAGACATTTCTGTTTCGTTCAACGACGCTTCCCAAAAAATAATACTCGGGTGATTTCTGTCTCTTCTCGCCATATCGCGAATGTCTTGATAGGCGTTTTTTTGGAATTCTTCTCCCCCAAAAAACTGCCAGCCGGTTAAACTGTTCATCACCAAAATTCCCAATTCGTCGCAAGCATTAAAGAAAGCTTCGGCATGCGGATAATGCGACATGCGCACAAAATCAAAACCTGCATTTTTAATTTTCACCGCATCGCGATACTGCGCTTCATCAGAAAGTGCGTAACCTAAATATGGATATTCTTGATGTTCGTTTGTTCCAGTGATGTAAATTTTTTCGTCATTCAAATAATAACCATCGGCTTTTATTTCTGATTTTCTGATTCCGATTTTCTCTGAATAAGAATCAATAATTTTATTATTCGAAAGAACCTGAACTTCTAATTTGTATAAATTCGGATTAGAAGTTGACCAAAGTTTTGGATTTGCAACCGAAATTTTTTGAGTCAGCGTATAATCAGAATTAGATTTTACAGTGAAATTCTCTGATTTAAATTCTGCTTTTTTACCCGAATTATCCGTTAAGATAAATTTCAAAGAAGCTGTTCTATCTGATTCAAATTCATTTTTCAAATGAACCTGAACCGTTCCCGAAGCCTGATTTTTGCTGATATTCTTAAAATTTGCATAAATTCCGCCACTTGCTATTTTATTAGCATTTACAGCATCGGTAATATGTAGTTTCGAAGTCGTGATAAAATAAACATTTCTGTAAATTCCGCCATAATAATTAAAGTCTAAATCCTTAATTGGTTTTCCCGGAAGAAAGTTCGGATTGTCTTCGTTGTTGACTTTTACTTTAATTATGTTTTCATTATTGGCATTCAAATACGGCGTAACATCAACCGTAAAAGGCAAATATCCGCCTTTGTGATTGGCAACTTTTTTGTCGTTAATCCAAACATCTGCTTCCTGCATTACGCCTTCAAAATAGATAAAGGCTTTTTGATCTTTTGAAATAGTAGTTTTGAATTTTTTCTGATACCAAGAAGTTCCTTGAAATTGTTTAATTACAACTAATTTTTCCAGTCTTGCCGTATGCGGAATCGTAACTTTTTCCCAATCCTGAGCTGGGGTTTCTTCTCTTTTGAATTCCCAATCGGCGCCAAAATTTACTTTTGTGCGTGACTGCGCCTGAACTTTTCCGAAAGAAAAATTCAGCAGAAATAAGAAGAATATTGATTTAAAAATTAATTTCATTTTCTGTCTTTTATTATCGTTCCAATATTCCGTAGAGGCGCACAGCAGTGCGTCTAACGTATTGTGGATATTCGTCGCGTAGACGCACTGCGGTGCGTCTCTACAATATGCGTTGTGTTAAAAATTTAATTGTCTTGAATTACTTAATTCTTAAAAGCATCCAACGCCGGTGAAGGTTTTCCCTCAGAAAGCCAAGCGCTTAATTGATAACCGCTCCAGCTTTTTTCGCCTTCTGGTTCCCAGTAAATCACGCCCAAACCTTTATTATTTGGAACGCTTTTTACTGCTTTTATAGTCGCTTCAAGAAGCTCTTTTGTGTTTTGAACCAAAGTATAATCGCCTCCAACTTCGACAACCATGACTTCTTTATTGTATCTTGAAGCCATATCTTTTAAATTATTCTCTAGGTCTAAAATGGTGCTTTTGTAATCGGTTTTGATCCAATATGGATAATATGACATTCCGATTACATCATATTTTACATGATTTTCAGTTGCTTTGTCAAAAAACCATCTGAATTTTTCGCTTTTGTTTCCTTCATCAAGATGAACTACCACTTTTATTTTTGAATCGATCGCTTTTGTGGCATCGTATCCTTTGTTAAGCAATTGTGCCAATTGCCCAAAATTATCAGAACTTCCTTCCGGCCAAAGCATGCCGCCCGGAATCTCATTTCCAACCTGAACCCATTCTGGAGTAACGCCGGCTTTTTTCAATAAACTCAAAACGTGATAAGTGTGATTGTAAACATCATTCAAAAGTTCAGCAAATGAATGTTTTGCCCAAGCGGCAGGTTTGTTTTGTTTTCCAGGATCTGCCCACGAATCGCTGTAATGAAAGTCGATCATGATACGCATTCCCATTTTTTGAGCACGAACTGCCATGACAACTGTTTCTTCGGGACTGCAATGCCCGCTTGCTTTATCGTTATTCGGGTTTACCCAAACGCGAAGGCGAATGGTGTTGATTCCTCTGTCTTTCAATAATTGCAGACAATCTTTTTCTTTTCCATCGGTGTCATAAAATTTATAGCCTGTTGCTTCCATCTGCGGTAGCCAGCCAACATCGGCGCCTTTTGCAAAACCTTTTTCTTCCGGTTTTGTTTCCTTGCTGTCTTTTGTTGTCGTGCACGAAGCAAAAACAGCAAGAGCAATAAGGCTAACTAATAATTTGATCTTCTTCATAAATCTTATTTTGCATTTTCAAATTTGTAAACTGTTTTTTGGCGGTATTCCTCTCCTTTTTTCAAAATTGAATTTGGGAAATGTTCTTGATTTGGTGCGTCAGGAAAATTTTGAGTTTCAAAACAAATACCGCTTGAAGGGTGATAATTTGCATTTTCTTTCCCTTTCAAAGTGTCAAAGCAATTTCCGCCAACATATATATGAACGCTTGGCTGATCGGTATAAACACTCATTTTTAATTTTGTCTTCGGACTGTATAATGTCGCCACAACATCATTTGAAGGTTCAATTACAAATGAATTGTCAATTGATGCCGGACAGTTTTTTGCGGTTCTGAAATCGAAATCATGACCAGAAACTGCGGTGAATTTTCCGGTTGGAATATTCTCTGAATTTGTTTCTAAAAATTGATCCGAAACAATAGTCATTTCCTGATCCAAAACAGTCGAATCCTGACCATTTAAATTGAAATAACTATGATGTGTTAAATTGATAATTGTATCTTCAGTTGTCGTCGCTTTGTATTCTAGTTGCAATTCATTTGCTTCTGTCAAAGTATATTTTAAATCAACATGCAAAGCGCCCGGATAATTTTGGTCCAAATTTTCACTTAAAAGACTAAAAGTAATCGACGGATTTTCGCCAGAAGTGATATCAGAAACATTCCATGCTTTTTTTCCAAATCCGATGTTTCCTCCGTGCAAAGCATTTCCGTTATTATTTCCTGCTAACTGAAATGTTTTTCCATTTAAAGAAAACATCCCTTTATTGATTCTTCCTGCATAACGGCCTACTGTTGTGCCAAAATAGGGCGCGCTTGGCAAATTGTATGAAGCGATATAAGATTCTAATGTATCAAAACCCAAAACGACATCTACCAGTTTTCCATCAACAGGAATTTGCAGTGAAGTTACAGTTGCTCCGTAATTGATTAACTGCACTTTCATTCCGTTTTTGTTTGATAATTCAAAAGAGAGAATTTCTTCGTTATCAGGCGTTAAACCAAATGATTTAAAAGCAGATGCATCTTGAAAATGCGATATATGTTTTATTTCCATGTTATTTTTGACAAAAGTGAAATTCAAAATTAGAAACATTTCTTTCTTTTACATACCAGTACCTACCAGTTTTTTGTATATTGCGCCAAAATTTCAATTTCTATGAATATTATTTCAATTCAGAATAACATTGGTTTGCCAAAATATAAGCAGATAATTCTTTCAATTGAAAAAGCGATTGATGAAGAAAAATTAGTAAAAGGTGATAGACTTCCATCAGTAAATAAAGTTTGTCTGGCTTTTTCGTTGTCACGCGATACGGTTTTGTTGGCTTATGATGACTTAAAAAAAAGAGGAATTATTTATGCCATTCCGGGCAAAGGCTATTATGTGAAAAGCGTTGAAACCACTATAAAACAGAAGGTTTTTTTACTTTTTGATGAATTGAATATTTTCAAAGAAGACATTTATAATTCGTTTTTACAGCATATCGGAAAAAATGTGCAGGTTGATATTTTCTTTCATCATTTCAATATTCAGGTTTTTCAAAAGCTCATTAATGACAGCAATGGCAATTACACGAAATATATTATTATGCCAACAAATTTGCTCGATACGGCTCCTTCAATAAAAACCCTACCAGTAGGCGATGTTATTATACTGGATCAGACAAATCCCGATTTGAGAGCGTATCCGGCAATTTATCAAAATCACCAGAAAGATATTTTTGAAGGTTTGTATAACGCTAAAGGAAGATTGAAAAACTATAAAAAACTGATTTTAATTTTCCCCGGATTTCGAGAACCGCTTGGTATGAAATTGGGTTTTGAAGCCTTTTGTTCTGAATACAATTTTGAATATGAAATTATAAGCGAATTTACAGACCGAAAAATTGCTGTTGGCGACGTTTATATTATCCCGACCGATCGTGAATTAGTTCATGTAATTGAAAATGCACGAAATCAGAATTTGAAATTAGGAATTGATTTTGGGATTATTTCTTATAACGAAACGCGGTTGAAAAAAATCGTAGCAAACGGAATTACGACCATTTCGACTCATTTTGAAACCATGGGGAAAATTTTGGCCGAAATGGTTTTGAAAGGAAAAAAAGAACAGATCGAAAATAAATCGTCTTTGATTATGCGTAATTCGTTGTAAAAGCCTTTGTTTACAATTATTTAAACACATAGAAACATAGCTTTTGTTTGCTTAAAAAGGCGTTTCACCTACATAAACAAACATAGAAATAATTCTTGGCTATGTCTTTGAAATTAATTTTTCAAATAGATAATTTCATCCGTTCTATGTTTTTATCGTAAGCAATTTTCTTTTTGCTTATGAAATCATCATTTTTTTAATTAAAAAAATAAGGAAACAATTTTTTTGTTTTTGTGGAATTATTTTGCATACATTTGTAAATGTAAATTTTACACTTATTATTTGTTTTATTTTATCAGAAGTATTTATGTCTGATATTCAATGAAAATGATTAAAAAACCACAATTATCTAACCATACGATTATCAAATTAACAATTAAAAAATGAACAAGAAAATAGATCAATTAGCAGCAGATAATATAAGAGCTTTAGCTATTTCAATGGTGGAGAAAGCAAAATCGGGACATCCGGGAGGAGCGATGGGCGGAGCAGATTTCATGCATATTTTATACACGGAATATTTGAAATACGATCCAAGCGACATGCATTGGATTTTTAGAGACCGCTTTTTTATGGATGCAGGACATCTTTCAGCTTTGATGTATGCACAATATCATTTACTCGGAAATTTTGAAAAAACCGATTTAGAGAATTTCAGACAATGGGGATCTGTTACGCCAGGACATCCCGAAATTGATGTAAAAAGAGGAATCGAAAATACTTCTGGACCATTAGGACAAGGACATGCAATGGGTGTTGGAGCAGCAATTGCGGCTAAATTTTTATCGGCAAGATTTGATAATTTATTTGATCACAAAATTTACGGGTTTATTACCGATGGCGGAGTTCAGGAAGAAATTTCGCAAGGAGCCGGTCGAATTGCGGGACATTTGGGATTGAACAATTTCATTATGTTTTATGATTCCAATGATGTACAACTATCGTCTATGACAGATGAGGTTACAAACGAAAATACAGCAATGAAATATGAATCATGGGGTTGGAAAGTTATTACGATTGACGGCCATAATCATGATGAAATACGTTCGGCGCTTGATGCAGCAAACGCTGAAACAGAAAAACCAACTTTGATTATTGGAAGAACAATAATGGGTAAAGGTTGTGTTACCGCCGACGGAACAATGTATGAAGGACAATGTGAATTGCATGGAAAACCAATTAGCGGAACAAAAGCAAATTTTGAAAAAACTCTTTTAAATCTTGGCGCAAATCCAGAAGATGCTTTTGCAGTTTACCAAGATGTTGCCGATTTTTATAAAAATGTCTTAGCAAACAAAACAGCAAAAGCAGCTGAAAGTAAAGCGACATTTTCTGTTTGGGAAAATCAAAATCCTGAATTAGCTCAAAAAATCAAAAACTTCTTCAATGGCGATTTGCCAAATTTAGATTTTGCTTCAATTGCTCAAAAAGCAAATGCAGCAACACGTGATGCTTCGGCCGCAGTTTTAGGATATTTGGCTGAAAATCTAGAAAATATGATTGTGTCTTCTGCAGATTTATCGAACAGTGATAAAACAGATGGCTTCTTGAAAAAATCTTCGGTTTTAAAAAGAGATGATTTCAGTGGAGGATTTTTGCAAGCTGGAGTTGCAGAGCTGACAATGGCAGCAATCGCAAACGGAATTGCGTTGCATGGCGGTGTCATTCCGGTTGTGGCTACATTTTTTGTTTTCTCAGATTATATGAAACCGGCAATTCGTTTGTCTGCCATTCAGGAACTTCCGGTAAAATATGTCTGGACGCACGATTCTTTCCGCGTAGGCGAAGACGGACCAACGCATCAGCCAATTGAGCAGGAAGCGCAGATTAGATTATTGGAAAAAATCAAAAACCATTCTGGTGATCAAAGTTTTGTGGCATTGCGCCCTGCAGATGCTGTCGAAACTTCAGTGGCTTGGCAAATGGCACTTGAAAATAAGAAAACACCAACTGGACTTATTCTATCCAGACAAGATATTAAGGATCTTCCAACAAATGGAAATTCAAGATTTGAAGATGCCTTGCAAGCGCAAAAAGGTGGTTATTTGGTAAAATCAGTATCAAACCCAGATATTACTTTAATTGCGAATGGTTCTGAAGTAGCAACACTTATTGAAGCCGCGAAGGAATTGGAACAAACGATCAGCATAAAAATAAATGTTGCCTCAATTATTTCTGAAGGACTTTTTAGATCACAGTCAAAACAATATCAAGAAAGTATAATTCCGAATGATGGATTGGTATTTGGCCTTACGGCGGGACTTCCTGTAAATCTGGAAAATCTTGCGGGAAGAAACGGAAAAGTTTTTGGATTAGAACATTTTGGATACTCGGCGCCAGCTTCAGTTTTGGATCAAAAATTCGGATTTACAAGCAAAAACGCAGGTGAGGAAATTATGAAATATTTAAAAGAAAATAATTATAACGTAGCAAAATAAAAGTCAAAATGAAGTTTTTTATAGACACAGCAAATTTAAAAGATATTAAGGAAGCCAATGATTTAGGGGTTTTAGATGGTGTAACCACAAATCCTTCGTTGATGGCAAAAGAAGGAATTACGGGAGCTCAAAACATTTTAGATCATTATGTGAAAATTTGCGAATTAGTAGATGGAGATGTAAGCGCTGAGGTAATTTCGACCGATTTTGAAGGAATGATTGCCGAAGGCGAAAAATTAGCGGCATTGCATCCGCAGATTGTAGTGAAAATTCCGATGATAAAAGATGGTGTAAAAGCAATCAAATATTTTTCGAATAAAGGAATCAGAACCAATTGTACTTTGGTCTTTTCATCTGGCCAGGCATTATTGGCGGCAAAAGCGGGAGCAACTTATGTTTCGCCGTTTATTGGGCGTTTGGACGATGTTTCGACTGACGGAATGAATTTGATTGAAGAAATCAGATTGATTTATGACAATTTTGGATTTGAAACTCAGATTCTTGCGGCTTCAGTTCGCAACGTAATGCACATTATCAATTGCGCAAAAATTGGGTCAGATGTTATTACTGGACCATTAAGCGCGATTGAAGGTTTGTTGAAACATCCGTTGACAGATATTGGTTTAGCACAGTTTTTAGCAGATTACCAAAAAGGGAATAGCTAATTTTTATGGCCCACGGGTTTTGCGGATGAAACAGGTTTTCACGGTTTTTCTATAAAAACTAATCTGTGGTAATCTGTTTAATCAGTGTAATCTGCGGGCAATTTTAAAAGGAAAATTTGTTTAGTTTTTTAATAGTAGTTTTATTGAAGTAAAAACCCTGAAAGATTGTGGCTTTCAGGGTTTTGTTTTTTATTGCCCAAAGATTTTGCGGATTACATGGATTCACACGTTTTTTTTGAGTGAGTTTCCCGCAGATCTAGCAGATTTAGCAGAAAAAAATCCCTTGAATCTGCCAGATCTGCGGGAGATTCTAAATAAAAAGCCCTGAAAATTTATTCTTTTCAAGGCTTCTTTTATATAAATGTCTAGATAAAAATCTGTGTTAATCTGTGAAATCTGTGGCTAAACTTTTTTAAAGGTTCAATACAAAATCGTTGAGTAATTTTTCTTCATATTTTTCTTTATTGAAGGTGTATAGATAAGAACCTTTTCGAGAAGAGCCCATATCTTTTTCATCTAGTTTATTCAGAATCCCCAGTGAGTTGATTTTGCTGATAAAGTTTCGTTTGTCCAATTCTTTGCTCAAAATAGCTTCATACAATTCTAATAACTGACGCATGGTGAATTTTTCAGGAAGCAATTCGAATCCAATTGGTTTTATCGAAGTTCTGTAACGCAATCTTCTGATGGCGTGTTCTACCATTTCGTTGTGGTCAAAAATCAAGTTTGGCGCATCGGTAATACTAAACCATTGTGCATGGTAATTTTTGATCAGTTCTGCATTATGATTTTCGATATTAATCAAAGCATAATAAGAAACTGAAATAGTTCTTTCAACAGGATCACGATCAATTTCAGAGTAGGCATAAAGCTGCTCCATGTAAATGTCGTTTAAACCTGTATATGTATTTAAAATTCTAATCGCGGCATTGTCTAGTACTTCGTCACGTTTCAAAAATCCTCCAATCAAAGACCATTTGCCCTTTTCTGGCTCAAAGTCCCTTTTAATCAAAAGTATTTTTAATCCTTGATTGTCGAAACCAAAAATGATACAATCTACTGCTAATAATGCTTTATCGGCAGAGCTATAACTGTTTAGCATAAATCAATATTTTGATTGTAAATATATAAACTTCCTAATAGGTTTCATAATTTATTAATGTAGATTTTACACTTAAAATTAAAAATTATCAAAAAAAGAAGCTAAAAAAAACGGAGACGAATTCTAAATCTGACGCTTGTTTTGTCGTTTTCAAACGTTTTCGCAACAAAAATAAACTCTTTTTTTTGAAATAAAAGCAGTTTTATATAAAAAATCTACCCTGAAAACAGGATTTTATTTACAAATACAATCTTTTTGACCGTCAAATTATTCTAAAACAGCCTATTTCTAAATTTTTTTTCAAAAGCCAATTTTTTGCTTAAAAAGAGGCTTTTTGATAAAAAGTGTAGATTTTACACAAATAACTTTCAAAAAAGGCCTTTTTTTTGAAAAAAACACCGATTTATTAATGTGTATTTTACACTTAATTTATGATATGTATTTTTTTTACGCCATTTTTTTATGATATTAATTTGTTTTTGAGGTTTTTTTTTGTTTAAATTTACAAATGTAAAATTAACACTTATAATTATACACTAACCAACTTAATTAAACCTTATGATAACAAACCAACGATTATTTTTTTATTGCAATTTTTTATTGCCAAAAAAAGAATGGATTTTAGCATTAGTAATGCTGCTTTTCTCTGTTAATCAAATGTCGGCTCAAGGCAAAACGATTAGCGGAGTTGTTACCTCGGCTCAGGACAAATTGCCTTTGCCGGGTGTTAATATTATGATAAAAGGAACCAAAACCGTTACCACAACCGGTTTTGATGGAGAGTATTCGATTAAAGCATCTCCAAATGATGTTTTAGTTTTTTCATTTATAGGATTTCAAAATAAAGAAATCACAGTGGGAAATCAATCAAAACTTGATCTTGAATTAGGAGAAGATACCAACAAACTTAATGAGGTAGTCGTTGTAGGTTACGGTACTCAAAAGAAAGGTGATCTTACCGGTTCGATTGGTGTAGTTGATATGGAAGCAGCGAAAAAAACTGTAACCTATGATCCAGCAAAAATGCTTCAAGGTCAAGTTGCCGGTGTAACAGTACAATCATCTGGAGAACCAGGCGGATTTGTAAATGTGAAAATTAGAGGTATCAACTCATTCACAAACAACAACCCTCTTTTTGTTATTGATGGTATGATTGTGGCAAGCCCTAACGATTTTGCGCCGGGAGATATTGAATCGATGCAGGTTTTAAAAGATGCGTCTGCGGCGGCTATTTATGGAGTTCAAGGAGCAAATGGGGTTGTGATCATTACAACTAAAAAAGGAAAAAGCGGCAAACTGGACATTAAATACAAATCGCTTGTTGGTTTTCAAAACGTAGCTAAAACATGGGATGTGACGGATCGTGTAGGATATCAAAAAATCACATCGGCTGCTGAACAAAATGCTGGATTAGGAATTGCGCCAGGAAATGATCCTAATAGCCCTTCATACATTAAAAATGTAGATACAAATTGGCAAAAAGAAGCTTTTAAAACCGGTCTTGTTCAAAATCACTCGCTTACTTTTAGCGGTGGAGCTGAAACTTTAGGCTATAACTTAAATACAGATTATTTCAAAAACACAAGTTATTTGAATTCGCCTCAGGATTACGAGAGATATTCTATGAATTTGAATTTATATGGTAAAAAAGGAAAATTCAAATACGGTTCAAAAATTGGATATACAAAATCTGGTAAAGAAAACTTTAATGAATACAACGGCGGAGAATCTGCAATTGTTGATTTGTTAGGAGCTGTTCCAACAATGCCAGTTTACGATCCAAACAGACTTGGAGGATACGGTGGAACTGACAACTTGACTCAAAGAGCAATCTCGATGAACGTGATCGGTTACAATAATTTGATTACGAATAATGGACAAAGAAGCCGTTTTATTGGAGATATTTGGGGAGAACTTGAAATCATCAAAGGCTTAAAATATAAATTAGATTTAAGTTACGATAGACTAGATTTTCAAAACAGAAAATTCATTCCGCCAAGTGATTTAGGATGGTATTATATTACAACAAATGACGAAGCGTCTTTAGATGTTGATAATGGAAACCAACAAAGAACTTTCGTAAACAATTTATTGACTTACGAAATTACTTTAAACAAACACAAAATCGATGCTTTAGCAGGATGGATTCAAGAAAGAAATGATTACTACAGACATTGGTCAAGAGGTGTTGGATACACGCCAGGAGAAATCAGCCAAATTCAGTATGCTGATGCTACAAGCGCTGGTGAATACAAAAATACACTTACAAATATTTCATACTTAAGCCGTTTGAATTATTCTTATGATGATCGTTATTTCATTACTGGAAACTTCAGACAAGATAAAACATCACTTTTTAGCGAAGACAACAATACAGCAAATTTCTACTCTTTCTCAGGAGCTTGGAAATTAAGCAACGAAAAATTCATCCATTTACCAGATTGGTTTAACACCATCAAATTAAGAGGAGGTTATGGAGAATTAGGAAACAACACACTTGGTGTTTATGCCTATTCACCAACAATCAATGCTTTTGCAGGATATGATTTTAACAACCAATTAGCACCAGGAACAACAGTTGTAAGCGCTATTGACCCGAATGTTCACTGGGAAAAAACAGCTACTTCAAACGTTGCGATTGAGCTTGGATTTTTAGATAACGATTTACAGATTACAGCTGAGTACTACCAGAAAAAATCAACAGATTTATTGATTGGCGTTCCATTGCCATATTCAACTGGAGCATTCCCAGCAAGTATTACCACAAATGCAGGAGCAGTTAAAAACAGTGGTTTTGAGTTTACAGCAACATACAACAACAATCACCACGAGTTTAAATACAACATTTCGGCAAACTTAGGAACCTTGAAAAATGAGGTTTTACAAATTGGTCTTGACGGAAATCCAATTTATGGAGCCGCTTCAAAAACAGAAGTTGGAAGATCTATCGGAGAACTTTATACCTATCAAGTTGCTGGAATTTTCCAAAGCGCGGCTGATTTAGCTTCTTCACCAACTCAAACAAATGCAGGTGTTGGAGATCTTAAATTCGCTGATTTAAATGGCGATGGACAGATTACAGATGCTGATAGAAAGTTCATGGGAGTTTCAATTCCGAAATACAGCTACGGAATCAACTTTGGTGCAAATTATAAAAATTGGGATTTCTCTATGTTCTGGCAAGGTTCAGGAGGAAACAAAGTATTCAACGGATTGTATCGTAATTTAATGACAGAGCAATATGGAAACCATAGTGTAGATGCATTGAATTACTGGACACCAACAAATACAAATACAAACGTTCCTCGTCCAATTATTGGAGATCCAAACGGAAACGCAAGAGATTCTGATAGATTTATTGAAAGTGGTGATTATATCAAATTGCAGACATTAGAAATTGGATATTCAATTCCGATGCCAAAAGATTTGTTTATTCAGAGAGCGAAAGTATATGTGAATGGTCAAAACTTATGGATCATCAGCAAATACAGAGGTTACGATCCAGATTTTAATTACAATGACGGATTATTTTCTAGAGGATATGATGCTGGATCATTCCCAAATCCAAGAACAATTTCTTTGGGTGTTGAAGTAACTTTTTAATCTATCCTAACCATTAAAAACGAATTAAAATGAAATATAAAGTATTTAATTATATAACGGTTTTCTTTTCATTGGCACTTGTAACCACAAGCTGCGTTGATAATGAAGACTTGAACCAAGTGGACCCTAACGTTGAAACTGCAGGTTCATTTTGGAAAACAGATCAAGACGCAATCGAAGGAGTAAATGCCGCTTACGGAAGTTTACTTACAGATGGAACTTATATGAGAAGCACGCCATTGCTTTTAGATTTAAAAGGTGATGATACACGCAGTAATAGCCCTTGGGGAGCGATGTACAATGTAGGCCGTTTCAACTCAAACCCAACAGACCCTGCAATTTACGGTTGGGCTTTTGAAACGTATTATCAAGGAATTTACCGTGCAAATCAAGTTTTGACAAATGTTCCAGAGATACAATTTGAAGATGCGGCGCTTAAAAACAGAATTTTAGGACAGGCTTATTTTTTAAGAGGTTTATATTTTTTCCACGCAGTAAACATGTTTAAAAATGTTCCGTTGCCAACAGAAATCAAACTTTACACGCCACAAAAAACAGAAGCAGAAGGATGGGCTCAAGTTATTGCTGATTTTAAAGCTGCTGCCGAATTATTACCAACATCATATGACGCAATTACAGGAATAGATAAAGGTCAAAAAGGACGTGCTACAAAAGGTGCCGCTCTTGGATATTTAGGAAAAGCATATTTGTTCACTAAAGATTTTGCAAACGCAAAAACAACGTTTAAACAAGTAATTGATTTGGGAGTTTACTCTTTAGTTTCAAACTATCGTGACAACTTTACTACAGCAAATGAAAACAATTCTGAGTCTCTTTTTGAAGTGCAATTCAGTAGAGATGCTGGAGGAGTTGATTTAGGATGGGGCGGTGCGCCAGCTTCAGGTTGGGGGAAAACATCTGCACGTGCAATTACATATGCGCCAAGAGCTTTTGGATGGACAGACGTTCAACCTTCATGGGCATTGTTTAATGAATATCAGCAAGAAAAAACAAAAACAGGAGCTGTTGATCCTCGTTTAGACGCTACTATTTTTTACAACAAACCAGGTGGCATGCAATTATATGGTAAAGATTTTGCTACTTTTTATGCAACGAGTCCAGCCGATTTAAATGATATCTTCTGCAGAAAATATCAAAATTCTGACGGTCAGTTTGCCGATGAATACGATTGGAGATCGGGAATCAACGAGCGTTTGTTAAGATATGCCGATATTCTTTTGATGTATGCAGAATGCTTAAACGAAACAGGAGATACTCCGGGTGCTTACACTTATATTCAAATGGTAAGAAACAGAGTCAATTTGCCTGATTTAGCAACCGCAAAACCAGGATTGACTCAGGCTCAAATGAGAGATCAAATTGGTCACGAAAGATTCTTGGAATTCCCTCTTGAAGGACACCGTTTTGATGATATCCGTCGTTGGGGCTGGCTTCAGGATGCTACAAAATTGGCTTGGTTGAAAACAAGAGATGCAGAATTCAATTCCTATGCGCCAGGAAGAGAATATTTCCCAATTCCACAATTGGAAATGGATAACAATCCGGGAACAAAACAAAATGATAGTTATTAAAAATAGTTTGCAGTTACAGTTTTCACTGAGACCGAGACTGAAAACTGCGACTAAATAATATTTTGAATTAGTTAGAATACCTAATATCATATGGCAGATTTATAAAGTTTGCCATGTGATATTATCTTTAAAAGAGAATGAGATTATAGAGAGATTAAATTATTAACATTTACTAAAATTATTACAAATGAAAACAATTACAAGTTTGGTTTTATTAGCATTATTATTAGGAAGTTGTCAAAATGAAGATACTATAATCCCTTCGAATGATGAGGCATCTGCAGTTGTAGAAACTCAAAATTCTCAGGTAAAAAATTTAACAGCAAAAACAGTTAGCGGAAATGTTCCTTCGCATGACCCTAGCACAATTGTAAAAAGCGGTGTCAATTATTATGTTTTTACAACAGGTGATAACATTCCGATGACATATTCAACAAATTTAACAAGTTGGACTTGGGGAACATCAGTTTTCTCTTCTACACCAAGTTGGATTTCAGGTTACGTACCAGGTTTCGGCAAAAATTTCTGGGCCCCAGATGTAGCATGGTTTAATAATCGATGGAACATGTATTATTCTTGTTCCTCTTTTGGATCAGCGACTTCAGCCATTGGATTGGTAACTACGCCTGCAATTTCTCAAAGCGCAGGAACAACCTGGACAGACAGAGGCGTTGTAGTTTCTTCTTCTTCAGCTTCAGATGTAAATGCAATCGATCCTTCCATTTTAGTTGACGGAAGCAATGTTTATATGGCTTATGGCTCTTGGCATGCCGGAATTGGAGTTGTTCCAATAAACGTTTCAACAGGAAAACCTAGTGCAACAAGAACAATAGTTGCGGGAGGAAACGGCGCATCATGGGAAGCGCCTTGTTTGATCAAAGAAGGAAGTTACTATTATATGTTTGTAAACAGAGGAACTTGCTGTAACGGTGTTAATAGCACTTATTACATTGTAGTTGGACGCTCAACAAATGTATATGGACCTTATTTGGATAAAAACGGAGTAGCTTTAACAAATGGCGGAGGCACAACTGTTTTAGCAACGCAAGGAAATTATATTGGCCCTGGACATTTGTCAAGAATTTCCGGAACCCAAAAAGGATCTGTTCATTATTATGACGGAGCTGACAGCGGAAATCCAAAACTAGAAATTGTATATTTTACATGGTCATCAGGGTGGCCTACACTTTCTTATTAATTTTAATATTTAGAGGAAAGTTTGTAAAAGCTTTCCTCTTTATAAACTTTAAAAAACCATTATGAAAAAAGCACTTTTAATCACCTTTCTTATTACTCTTTGTAATCAGGTTAGTTTTGCCCAAAATCAAACCACAGTTGTTACCATTAAAAATAATGCTGATGCTCCGGTAATCAACAAAAATATTTACGGGCATTTTGCCGAACATTTAGGACGCTGTATTTACGGCGGATTTTTTGTTGGAGACACTTCAAAAATACCAAACACAAATGGAGTAAGAAATGACATTATTACTGCTTTAAAAGAATTAAAAATTCCGAATTTAAGATGGCCTGGTGGCTGTTTTGCTGACACTTACCACTGGAAAGACGGAATTGGACCAAAAGAACAAAGACCAACTATTGTAAACAAATGGTGGGGTGGTGTAACAGAAGACAACAGTTTTGGAACTCATGATTTCCTAAATATGTGTGAACTTCTTGGAGCGGAACCTTACTTATCAGGAAATGTTGGAAGCGGAACCGTGCAGGAATTGGCGGATTGGGTTCAGTACACCAATTTTGGAGGCAAAAGCCCGATGAGCGATTTACGTGTAAAAAATGGAAGAAAAGAACCTTGGAAGGTTAAATTCTGGGGAATTGGAAATGAAGCTTGGGGATGCGGAGGAAATATGACAGCAGAATATTATGCTGGAGAATACCGAAAATTTGCAACATTCATGTCAGATTGGGAAAATACTGGTGGACTAACACGTATTGCATCAGGTTCAAACGGTGATGACTATAACTGGACAGAGGTCTTGATGAAAAACATTCCAACAAATATGTTAGGCGGACTTGGAGTACATCATTATGCTGTAATTGAATGGGCTAAAAAAGGCGATGACAGAGATTTTACTGAAGAAGGTTATTTCAAAACCATGAAATCGGCTTTAAAAATGGAAGAGTTGGTTACAAAGCATTCGGCTATAATGGACAAATACGATCCTCAGAAAAAAGTAGCCATGATGGTTGACGAATGGGGAGGCTGGTACGAAGTGGAGAAAGGAACAAATCCTGGTTTCTTATATCAGCAAAACACAATGCGTGATGCAGTTTTGGCTGGATCAACTTTGAATATTTTCAACAATCACGCTGACAGAGTTAAAATGGCAAACTTAGCACAATGTGTAAATGTTTTGCAGGCTGTAATCTTAACAGATAAAGCAAAAATGATCACAACGCCAACATATCATGTAATGAAAATGTACAGCGTTCATCAAGATGCAAAATTATTACCTGTAAGTTTCAATTCTCCAAACTATACTTTTAACGGAGAAACACTTCCTGCAGTTTCAGCTTCAGCTTCAAAAGACAAAAACGGTGCGGTTCATATTTCTTTGGTAAATGTGGATGCTAAAAACAAAAACAAAATAGAAATTGATGTAAATGAACTAGGTGTTAAAAACTTCACAGGAACAGTTTTAACATCGGCTAAATTACAAGATTACAATTCATTCGATACACCAAACAAAATTGTTCCGGCAGTTTTTAAAGGTTTCGAAAACAAAAAAGGAAAACTTGAAATCACAATTCCTCCTTTCTCAGTTGTGGTGTTAGAAGGAAAATAAAAAAATATAAAGATGAAAAAATCAAATTCCATTCTAAAAACAACACCGTATATCGGATTGTTTTTAGGTGTGTTATTGGTGTTTGGCTGTTCAAGTGACAGTCCTGACACTCCAGTAACTCCAGATCCGCCTGTGGTGGTTGACCCGCCAGTGGTTACGCCGGCTTTTCCCGGACCGACTTATGCAGATAATTATACTTCAATTTCGAGTTGGGGAAGCAGATCGCAATGGAATTTGGCCAATGTGCACGATCCATCGGTAGAAAAATCTGGAGAATATTATTATATGTACCAAACCGATGCTTCTTATGGAAATGCGCACGAAGGCAACGGGCATTTTTTTTACAGAAGATCAAAAGATTTAATCAATTGGGAATTCATGGGATCATCAATGACTCAGGCTCCGGCTTGGGTAAAAGATTCTTTGAACAATAAAAGAGCAAGAATGAATCCAGCTCTTCCTCCAATCACAAATCCGAGTTACGGATATTGGGCACCATGCGTTCGAAAAGTGGGGAATGTTTTCAGAATGTACTACAGCATTGTAGTTACGAATCCAATTACAGGAACAGATACCAATACATCTTGGTCAGAACGTGCTTTTATCGGTTTGGCTGAAACTACAGATTTGGCTTCAAATAATTGGGTTGATAAAGGAATGGTAGTTTGTTCAGAACCTGACGGCGTGAAAAGCTACGTTCGAAATGGAGCAAACGATTGGGATGCCTATTTTAAATTCAATGCGATCGATCCAAGTTTTATTCAGACTCCAGAAGGCGATCAATATTTAATTTACGGTTCATGGCATTCCGGAATTGCCGCTTTGAAATTAGATCCAGCAACAGGAAAACCAGCAAAATTAAAAACAATTGACGATTACGGAGTTCGAATTGCAGGACGTGGAAACGTAAGTACAAATCGTTGGCAAGCGCTCGAAGGGCCGGAAATTATCTACAATCCAGATACGCAATATTATTATTTGTTTTTGGCTTATGATGAATTATCGGTTGCGTATAACACGCGTGTGGCTCGTTCAAAAAACATTTTAGGACCATACTTGACCATCAGCGGAAGCAGTATTACAACTGGTGCTGAATGTTATCCAATGGTTACGCATCCGTACCAATTCAAAAATCATACGGGCTGGGTTGGATTTTCACATTGTGCGGTTTTCCAAAATCCAGATACGAAGCAATGGTATTATGCTTCTCAAGCGCGTTTGCCGGAAGGCGTTCCAGGAATTGCAGTTTCAAATGCTGTAATGATGGGCCATGTTCGCGCCATTCAATGGACAGAAGATGGCTGGCCAGTTGTCGAAGCAGAACGTTACGCAGGTGTTCCAGCAACAACAATTACAGAGGCAAATTTCATTGGAACTTGGGAACAAATTACAATGAACTATCAATACAAAACCATGCAAAAAGCAGGAACAATTTATTTGACTGCCGATAAAAAAGTGAGTGGAGATGCTACAGGAACTTGGTCATACGACAGCTCTAAAAAAGTTTTAACGGTAAATGGAGTAAAATGTAATGTATCTGATGCCTGGGATTGGGAATTGTCAACCAGAAAAGTAACCCTGAGTTATTCTGGATATACCGGCGCAGGATTGCCAGTTTGGGGTAAAAAGATTAATTAGAAAATTAGAAAATTAGAAAATTAGAAAATTAGAAAATTAGAAAATTAGAAAATTACAATTTTTAAAATTCTAAAATAAAAATCTGCTCAATCTGCCATCCCGATAACTATCGGGAGCGTGAGAAAAAATAAGCCACAGATTTAGAAAAAATCATTTTAATCATTTAATCTGTGGCTAAAAAAAAATAAAACGATAATGAAAAACCTATTTACAAGCCTTTCCATTTTGCTTTTATCGATCGCAGGAATTGCACAATCGGTAAAATTCAATAATCCAATTATTAAGGATCAATACACAGGCGATCCTGCAGCATTGGTTTACAAGGATAAAGTGTATTTGTATGCCGGTCATGATGAAGCACCAAACGATTTTAATTTTTATAAGATGAACGAATGGGTTGTGTATTCTTCTTCTGATATGAAAAAATGGGAATCGCATCTGGTGCCATTAAAAGTTACTGATTTTAAATGGGCCAAAAGCGATGCCTGGGCTTCGCAGGTAATTGAAAGAAATGGAAAATTTTATTGGTATGTAACAGTTGAACATGGCACAATTCCTGGAAAATCAATTGGTGTTGCGGTTTCAGATAGTCCAATCGGACCTTTTAAAGATGCTTTAGGGAAAGCTTTAATTACAAATGACATGACCAAATTTACCGATATAAGCTGGGACGACATCGATCCGACGGTTTACATTGATACTGATGGACAAGCTTATTTGTTTTGGGGAAATACAGCCTGTCATTATGCAAAATTAAAAGAGAACATGACCGAAATAGATGGAGAAATTCATCAAATAAAACTTCCAAATTATACTGAAGCACCATGGATTCACAAACATAAAGATTGGTATTATTTGTCGTACGCTTATGAATTCCCAGAGAAAATTGCCTACGCCATGAGCAAATCAATAAATGGTCCTTGGGAATTTAAAGGAATTTTAAATGAATTGGCAGGAAACAGCAATACAAATCATCAGGCGATTATTGATTTTAAAGGGCAATCGTATTTTATTTATCATAACGGAGCGTCAATTCCGCATGGAGGAAGTTTCAGAAGATCGGTTTGTGTAGATAAATTGTATTATAACAAAGACGGAACAATGAAAAGAGTTGTAATGACATCTGAGGGGATTCAATAATTTTCAGTCACAGTCACGGTTTTCAGTTTTTACAGCTTATATGATCTAATAAGTTTACGCTTAACCAAAACTTAAATTGACTTAAATCACTTACATGGTTTAAAAACGAAGTATTTTAACAATTATATTTTAACACATGGTTTTCTCATACATAAAAGAGCGTTTGAAAAAAACAACAACTAAATCATTTTGTTTAGTTGCCGCTCTTTTAATTACTTTCTCTTCAATTGCCCAAATGCAGGAATTTAAATTGCAAGAGATAAAACTAACTAGTGGTCCTTTCAAAAATGCTCAAAATGTTGATCTTAAATATTTATTAGACTTAAATCCAGACCGATTACTAGCACCTTATTTGATAGCTGCCGGCTTACCTACAAAAGCCGATAGATATGGCAACTGGGAGAACATAGGTCTTGATGGACATATAGGAGGTCATTATTTAGCGGGATTATCTATGATGTATGCTTCTACGGGAAATGAAGAAATTAAAAGCCGATTGGATTATATGATTTCTGAATTGGCTCGTTGTCAGGAAAAGGATGGTACGGGTTATGTTGGAGGTATTCCTGAAGGAAAAGTCTTTTGGGATAGAATTCACAAAGGAGATATAGACGGTAGTGGTTTTGGTTTAAATAATACCTGGGTTCCAATCTACAATATTCATAAACTTTTTGCAGGCTTAATTGATGCGTATAATTATACCGGTAATGAAAAGGCAAAAGAAATTGTAATAAAATTAGGCGATTGGTTTATCGAATTGATCCGACCTCTTTCTGATGAGCAAATTCAAAAAATTTTAAAAACAGAACATGGCGGTATAAATGAATCTTTTGCTGATTTATATACCATCACAAAAAACAAAAAATACCTTGAAACGGCTGAAAAACTTTCGCAAAAAGCCATTCTTGATCCATTAATTAAAAAGGAAGACAAACTAACGGGCTTACATGCTAATACGCAAATACCAAAAGTTATTGGTTTTGAGAAAATTGGAAAGCTATCAAATAATGAACAATGGTCTGATGCTGCGCAGTTTTTTTGGAAAAATGTCACCGAAAAAAGAACTGTCGCTTTTGGAGGAAATAGCGTTGCGGAACATTTCAATCCTATAGATGATTTTAGTGGTATGCTAAAATCAAATCAAGGTCCTGAAACTTGTAATTCCTATAATATGGAACGTTTAAGTAAAGCATTGTTTTTAGACAAAAATGATGTGAGTTACCTTGATTTTTATGAGCGTACACTTTACAATCACATTCTTTCCAGCCAAGAGCCTAATAAAGGTGGGTTTGTGTATTTTACTCCAATTCGACCAAATCATTATCGTGTATATTCCCAACCAGAAACCAGCATGTGGTGTTGCGTCGGCACGGGACTTGAAAATCATTCTAAATATGGAGAATTAATTTATAGCCATTCAGAGCATGATATTTTTGTAAATCTTTTTATTCCATCCACTTTAAATTGGAAGGAAAAAGGAATAGAATTAGAGCAAACCACAAAATTTCCTTATGAAAACAATACTGAGATTGTTCTAAAACTTAAAAATTCTAAATCTTTTGTTTTGAATATTCGTTATCCAAAATGGGCAACGAATTTCGAAATTTTAGTCAACGGAAAATTGCAAAAAACAGATACCAAACCAGCTAACTATGTAAGTCTGGCAAGAAAATGGAAATCAGGAGATAAAATAACTATTGCATTCCAGACTTCAACTCATTTGGAAAAGTTGCCTGATGGCTCTAATTGGGCCGCATTTGTAACTGGTCCTATTGTATTAGCTGCTAAAACCTCTACTGATAATTTAGATGGTTTGTTTGCCGATGATAGTCGAATGGGACATGTTGCTCAAGGAAAATATGTTTCGTTAGACAAAGCCTATGCACTAGTAGGAGAAGAGGGAAGTTTTGTTTCAAAACTTAAAGATTTAGGCAATATGCGCTTTAAGTTAGATTCATTAGAATTACAACCTTTTTTTGAAATACACGATGCCCGTTATCAGATGTATTTTCAAACCTATAAACCAGAAGAGTACAAAGAAAAACAAGCATTGTTAAAACAACAAGAAATCGAAGCTATGGCTATTGAAGCTAATACGGTCGATAAAATAAATTGTGGAGAACAACAGCCCGAAGTAGATCACCATTATAAAGGAGAAAAAAGTGAATCGGGCTATGAGGAAGATGGTTTTTGGAGAAATACCAGCTCTTATATTTCCTATCAAATGATAAATAAAAATCTAGAGGGAAAATATATTGAAATTAGTTTTTTAGGAGATTTTAAAACGGATAACCTTGATGTTTTTATTAATGAAAAACCTGCTGCAATTGTGGCAAAAAAAGACAAGATAATTCAATTCAAATTAGACAATACTCAAATTATTAATTTAAGTATTAAGTCTAAAGATGGCAAAAAAACGTCTAAAATTTCTCAAATAAGAATTGTTAAATAAAAAATAATCATGCAATTGTATACCAAAATAAAATCAGTATTCTCGATCCTATTTATTTTAACGGGATCTGCAGTAATAGCACAAGATATTGTTGTTCACGATCCGGTTGTGATCAAACAAAAAGACACTTATTATTTATATTGTACCGGAAATGGAATCAGCGTTTTTAGTTCAAAAGATTTAAAAAAATGGGACAAACAGCCACAGGTTTTCAAAGACAAACCCGTTTGGGCTGATGGTGTTGCAGCCGATTTCAAGAATCATATTTGGGCACCCGATATTTCATTCCATAATAATATCTATTATCTCTATTATTCGGTTTCGGCTTTCGCCAAAAATACTTCGGCGATTGGCGTTGCGACTAATACAACATTAGATCCATCTGATAAAAATTACAAATGGGTCGATCAAGGAATTGTCATTCAATCACAGCCTAATCGTGACATGTGGAATGCCATTGATCCGAATTTGGTTTTTGATGAAAACAATATACCTTGGCTTTCATTTGGCTCTTTTTGGGAAGGATTGAAAATGGTAAAATTAAATCCCGACCTAAAATCCATTGCCCAGCCTCAAGAATGGCATACGATCTCAAAACGAAAAAGAACTTTTGAACTAGCCGATTCAGATCCTGGCGATGGCGCACTTGAAGCTCCATTTATCTTTAAGAAAAACGGTTATTACTATCAATTTCTTTCTTGGGATTTGTGTTGCCGTGGCGAAAAAAGTACTTATAAAGTTGTGGTTGGAAGATCAAAAAATGCAACCGGACCTTATATCGATAAAGACGGAAAACCATTAAACGAAGGTGGAGGAAGTATTGTAGTTCAAGGTGACGAAAATTATTTTGGTGTTGGACACAACAGCGCTTATACATTTGATGGTAAAGATTACATTTTTTATCACGCTTATGAAAAGAAAACGAACGGAACACCAAGATTAGTAGTAAAAGAAATGAAATGGGATACTGATTTATGGCCTGTCTTAAAATAGAATATAGATTATAGAAAATAGAACAAAGAAGCAAGATTTTAGACTATTTAGATAAAAGATCAAAATAGATCTGCCTAATCTGCGAGAGAAAATTTAAACACAGAGCTATGTTAATTTTAAATAAATGAAAATGCCTTTTTTAAACAAAGCAAACTATGATTCTATGTGTTTAAATTAAAGCCACACTAAAAAAAAAATAAAATTAAAAACCCGTTTTATCCGCGTCATCCGCGTGCCATAGAACACATTAATTATAAAAAAATGAAGTCCAATTTAATTACAAAAATTACCCTTTGTGGTTTATTGCTGAACGGCATTTATGCATCGGCACAAAAAAATAATCTTCAGGTTGATGTTGCAAAAACAGTAACCAAAATCGAACCAACAATGTACGGTGTGTTTTTTGAAGACATCAATTTTGCTGCAGATGGCGGATTGTATGCCGAGATGATCAAAAACAGATCATTCGAATTTCAGTTTCCAATGATGGGATGGAATGAGCCAAACAGTGACCGTCATAAATTAAATACACAATCAGGAATTGCAAATGTGATTCAGTATTCTCAAAAAGGGACAAATCATAATTATTGCCGAGTAACAATTAACGATGCAAACGGTTATGAGTTGATTAATGAAGGCTTTAGAGGAATGGGGCTTAAAAAAGATTTGAAATACAATTTGTCTTTGAAAGCAGCAAAAATTTCTGGAAATATTTCAAAAATCAAATTTCAGTTTATTGACAAAAACAACAAAGTTTTGGGTGAAACTTCAATCGTTCCAAATTCTAAAGATTGGTCAAATTATACGGCTCAATTGACATCTTCTGCAACTGAAGCAAAAGGAAAATTGAAAATTACTTTTGAAGGAAATGGAGTTATCGATTTAGATAATATTTCGCTTTTCCCTGAAGATACCTGGAAAGGAAGAAAAAACGGAATGCGTGCTGATTTAGTACAATTATTATACGATTTAAAACCAGGATTTTTACGTTTCCCTGGCGGATGTATTGTTGAAGGAAGAACTTTGGCAGAACGCTACCAATGGAAAAAATCGGTTGGAAATGTTGAAGACAGAGAAACGGCGGTTAACCGTTGGAATATGGAATTCAAACACAGACCAGCACCAGATTATTTCCAAAGCTTTGGTTTAGGATTTTTTGAATATTTCCAGCTTGCGGAAGATATTGGAGCATCTCCGCTTCCAATTTTGAGCTGTGGAATGGCGTGCCAATTTAATACAGGAGAATTAGTTCCGATGGACCAAATCGATCCTTATGTGCAGGATGCTTTGGACTTGATCGAATTTGCAAATGGCGATGTTGCCACAGCTTGGGGTAAATTAAGATCAGATATGGGACACCCAAAACCATTCAATTTAAAACTTATTGGAGTTGGAAATGAGCAATGGGGACCAGATTATATTGAGCGTTTCAAAGTATTCCAAAAAGCAATAAAAGCAAAATATCCAAATATCACGATTGTGTCTGGAACAGGGCCTTTCCCTGATGGAGATTATTTTGATTATGGTATGAAAGAACTTAAAAGCTTGAATGCTGAAATTGTTGACGAACATTATTACAAAGATCCAGCTTGGTTCCGTAAAAATGTAACGCGTTATGATAATTACGACCGTAAAGGACCAAAAATCTTCGCAGGAGAATATGCAGCGCAAAGTGTGGCAATCGCAAGTCCGGAGAATAAAAACAACTGGGAATGTGCTTTTTCTGAAGCCGCTTTCATGACAGGAATGGAGCGAAATGCTGAAGTGGTTCATTTAACATCTTACGCGCCGTTATTGGCACATGTTGAGGGTTGGCAATGGACTCCAGATATGATTTGGTTCAACAATTTACAGTCGTATGGAACACCAAATTATTATGTACAAAAACTGTTTTCTAATAATAAAGGAACTGATTTAATCACTATTACAAAAGACGGAAAAGCAGTAATTGGACAAAATGATTTGTTTGCATCGGCGGTAAAAGATGTGAATACGAAAGAAGTAATCTTGAAAATTGTTAATGCTTCAAGTTCGGCTCAAAATGTTTCAATTGATTTAAAAGGAGCAAGATTAGACTCAAAAGGAACGGCAGTTACTTTGAAAGGCGATGGCATAAATGATGAAAATTCGTTTGAAGCTCCAACTAAAATTAGTCCAAAAGAAAGCGAATTTAAAGTGAGCGGAAGCAAAGTTCAGTATGATTTTGCACCATACTCAGTTACAGTTTTGAAAATTAAGATGAAATAATCGCAACATAATAAATGTAAATCATACGTTTATTGGTTTTTTAGATTCAAAATACTTGATTTTGATGCATTATTTGTAAAAATTAAGGAGCCTGTTTTTATTAAGTGTTTTTTATACACTTATAAATGAATTATATTTATATTTGTGAACAATAAAACAAATTTAGAATGAAAAATTACGTAATAGGATTGGACTACGGAACAGATTCTGTTCGAGCGGTGCTAATAGACACTGAAAATGGGCAAGAGCTGGCATCGAACGTTTCTCATTATAAAAGATGGAAAAACAAGCAATATTGTGACGCCTCTATAAATCAATTTCGCCAACATCCTTTGGATCATATCGAAGGATTAGAAATCACGATTCAAAATGTTGTAAAAGAAAGCAAAGTGGATCCATCATTGGTTCGCGGAATTTGTATTGATACAACGGGATCTTCTCCGGTTCCAGTTACAAAAGACGGAACGCCATTAGCATTGACAAAAGGTTTTGAAGAAAACCCAAATGCGATGATGGTTTTGTGGAAAGATCACACTTCTATAAACGAAGCCAATGAAATCAACGAACTTGCAGTTAGCTGGGGTGGAGAAGACGTTACAAAATACGTAGGAGGAATTTACTCTTCTGAATGGTTTTGGGCAAAAATTCTTCACATTGCAAGACAAGACGAAGCGGTTCGAAATGCTGCATATACTTGGATGGAGCACTGCGATTTAATGACGTATTTATTAATCGAAGATAAAGATCTAAAAACATTCAAAAGAAGCCGTTGCGCTGCAGGTCACAAAGCCATGTGGCACACAGACTGGAACGGATTGCCGCCAGTTGAATTCTTAGAAAAATTACATCCATATTTAGCGCAACTTCGAGGAAACTTATACGATGAAACTTATACATCCGATTTAGTTGCTGGAAAATTAAGCCAAGAATGGGCAGATCGCTTAGGACTTTCAACAGAAACAGTAATTGCTGTTGGAACTTTCGATGCGCATTCTGGAGCAGTTGGAGCTAAAATTGAAGAAAATACTTTGGTTCGTGTTATGGGAACTTCAACTTGTGATATTCTGGTTGGTTCTTATGATGAGGTTGGAACAAAAACCGTTCGCGGCATCTGCGGACAAGTTGATGGTTCTGTTATTCCAGGATTTATTGGTTTGGAAGCAGGACAATCTGCTTTTGGAGATTTATTGGCTTGGTACAAGGAATTATTGATGTGGCCAACAGAACATTTATTAGGTGCTTCATCTCTTTTAAATGATGCTCAAAAAGAACAACTAAGAGAAGAATTCAGCGATAAATTAATTGTAGAATTGACTAAAGAAGCAGAGAAAATTCCGGTTTCAGAAAGTCTTCCAATTGCATTAGATTGGATTAACGGGCGACGAACTCCAGATGCAAACCAAGAAGTAAAAAGCGCGATTTCAAATCTTTCATTAGGAACAAAGGCGCCACATATTTTTAAAGCTTTAGTAAACGCAATTTGCTTTGGAGCGAAGAAAATTGTAGATCGTTTTGAAGAAGAAGGTGTAAAAATCGACAGCGTTATCGGAATTGGTGGTGTTGCTCGTAAATCTCCTTTCATCATGCAGACTTTGGCGAATGTTTTAAACAAGCCCATTAAAATAGCAGCTTCAGACCAAACTCCGGCTTTAGGAGCAGCAATTTATGCAGCCGTTGCGGCCGGAATTTATCCAAATGTAATCGAAGCAAGCCAGAAAATCGGAAGTGATTTTGACGGAGAATTTTTCCCTCAATTAGATAAAGTAGTTGCTTATAATAAGTTGCTGATTGCTTACGAACAATTAAGTGCTTTTGCAGATCCAACAATTAAAATTTCTCAAAATGAGTTCTCAGTATAAAGATTTAAAACAAGAATGTTACGAAGCTAATATGCAGCTAAATGCATTGAATTTGGTGGTTTATACATTCGGAAATGTAAGCGCTGTTGACAGAAAAAATGGTGTTTTTGCCATTAAGCCAAGCGGTGTTCCTTATGAAGATTTAAAACCTGAAGATATTGTAATTGTCGATTTTGATAATAATGTTATTGAAGGAACGATGCGTCCGTCGTCAGACACCAAAACGCATGCTTATTTATATAAAAACTGGCCAAATATTGGAGGTGTTGCGCATACACACGCAACGTATTCGGTTGCTTGGGCACAGGCACAGCAGGATATTCCAATTTTCGGAACAACACATGCCGATCATTTAACAGCTGATATTCCGTGTGCGCCCCCGATGGCAGATCATTTAATTGAAGGAAACTACGAACACAATACCGGAATTCAGATTTTGGATTGTTTCAAAGAAAAAAATCTTTCGTACGAAGAAGTAGAAATGATTTTGATAGGAAATCACGGCCCATTCGCTTGGGGAAAAAATGCTGCAAAAGCGGTTTACAATAGCAAAGTTCTGGAAGTTGTAGCAGAAATGGCCTACCTGACTTTGCAAATAAATCCAAACGCACCAAGATTAAAAGATTCATTAATTAAGAAACATTACAACCGTAAACACGGAAAAGATTCGTATTACGGACAGTAATGATTTTAGATTTTAGAGTGCAGATTTTAGATTATCTGCAAAACGATTAAACAATTCAACAAATAAACGATTAAACAAAATGATAGATATATCTCAAAAAGAAGTATGGTTTGTAGTAGGAAGCCAAGAATTATACGGTGAAGAAACACTAAGAAAAGTAGCAGAACATTCGCAGATTATTGCAAAAGGATTAGACGCTTCATCTTCAATTCCGGTAAAAGTGGTTTATAAAGATGTGGTAAAATCGCCTTCACAGATTTTAGATGTTTGTTTGGCAGCAAACTCTGAGAAAAACTGTATCGGAATTATTGCTTGGATGCACACTTTTTCACCAGCAAAAATGTGGATTGGAGGTTTGAGTATTTTGAAAAAGCCATTATGCCACTTGCATACACAATACAATGCTGAAATTCCATGGGGAAGCATCGACATGGATTTCATGAACTTAAATCAATCGGCTCACGGAGATCGTGAATTCGGTTTCATTATGTCTCGATTACGCAAAAAACGTAAAGTAGTTGTAGGCCACTGGGAAGATCAGAGAGTTCAAAAACAATTAGGAATCTGGTCAAGAGTCGTTTTAGGTTGGGATGAACTTCAAAACTTAAAAGTAGCTCGTATTGGAGACAATATGCGTGAAGTTGCCGTTACAGAAGGCGATAAAGTGGAGGCTCAAATTCGTTTTGGAATGTCGGTAAACGGATACGATTCTTCAGACGTTACAAAACATATTGAGAAAGTAACAGATAAACAATTGGCTGATTTATTAGCTGTTTATGAGTCTTCTTATAACTTAACAGATTCTTTAAAAGAAGGTGGCGCACAAAGAAGTTCTTTGGTTGAAGCTGCAAAAATCGAATTAGGTTTAAGAGCTTTCCTTGAAGAAGGAGGTTTCGGAGCTTTTACAGATACTTTCGAAAACCTTGGTGTTTGGAAACAATTACCAGGAATCGCAACACAAAGATTAATGGCTGATGGTTATGGTTTTGGTGGAGAAGGAGACTGGAAAACAGCTGCAATGGTTAGAGCTTTAAAAGTAATGTGTGTTGGTTTAGAAGGAGGAACTTCTTTCATGGAAGATTATACGTACCATTTTACACCACAAAAATCATACGTTTTAGGTTCTCACATGTTGGAAATCTGTCCATCTATTGCTGATGGAAAACCTTCTTGCGAAGTGCATCCATTAGGAATCGGAGGAAAAGAAGATCCAGCTCGTTTGGTATTCAATTCGCCTGCAGGTGATGCAATTAATGTTTCATTGGTTGATATGGGAACTCGTTTCCGTTTGATCGTGAACGAAGTGGAAGCCGTTAAACCAATGGCAGAATTGCCGAAACTTCCAGTTGCTCGCGTTCTTTGGGATTGTAAACCAAATTTAGAAGTGGCAGCAACAGCTTGGATTTTGGCAGGTGGAGCGCATCACACGGTTTACAGCCAATCAATTACAACAGAATATATGGAAGATTTTGCAGACATTGCCGGAATCGAATTGTTGGTAATTGACGAGAAAACTACTGTAAGAGAGTTTAAAGATAAAATCAACGCAAACGAAGCGTATTATCATTTGTTTCAACACGGACTATAAATTAGTCATAAAGTCAAAAGTCGAAAGTCTAAAGTGAAAAAGATTTAGTTACTTTGAGGAAAAGACTTTATGACTTTCGACTTTTGACTTTATGACTTTTAACTAACTAAAAAATAAACCATTTATGAATGCATTAAAACGTTGTGTTTTCGGATTGAGCCTTTTGAGTTTGGCTGCAGTTTCTGTTCAATGTAAAGGCGATAAAAAAGCTGACACAGAAAAAGTTGCAACTGATGAAAAAGCATTAGTTACAATCGACAAATCAGAATATGGAACTACTGCCAAAGGCGAAAAAGTAGAAAGCTATAAACTGAAAAACCAAAATGGGATGGAAGTTGATATCATCACTTTTGGTGGAAGAATTACAGATTTGAAAGTGCCAAATAAAGCGGGTGTTTCAGAAAATGTAGTAATCGGATTCAGTTCTTTGGCTCAATATGAAAAAGAGAATCCTTTCTTTGGAGCTTTAATCGGAAGATACGGAAACCGAATTGCAAAAGGTAAATTTTCTTTAGACGGAAAAGACTATCAATTAGCAATCAACAATGCACCAAATGCTTTGCATGGAGGTCCGCAAGGATTTTTTAATGTGGTTTGGAAAGCAGAAGAGGTTAAATCTGGCGAAACTGCTTCTTTAAAATTATCTTATGTAAGTAAAGATATGGAAGAAGGATATCCGGGAACTTTGAAAGTTTTTGTGACTTATACATTGACAAATGATAATCAGTTCGAAGTTTTATACGAAGCAACAACAGACAAGAAAACGGTTGTAAACTTGACACAACATTCTTATTTCAACTTATCTGGAGATTTTACAAAAACAATCTTAGATCACGAATTGACTTTAAATGCAGATAAATTAGTTCCGGTAGATGCGACTTTAATTCCGACAGGAAAATTAGACGATGTTGCAGGAACTCCTTTTGATTTCAGAACGCCAAAATTAATTGGAAAAGACATCAATGCTAAAAATGAGCAGTTAGAAAGAGGAAAAGGCTATGATCACTGTTGGGTATTGAACAATCCTGAAAAAGGAAAAACAATTATTGCAAAAGTATACCACGCAACAAGCGGAAGAGTTATGGAAATGACAACAGACGAACCTGGAATTCAGTTTTACTCAGGAAATTTCCTTGACGGAACGTTGCCAATGCCAAACGGTGGAACTTTTGCACACAGAACAGGATTATGTCTAGAAACAGAACATTATCCAGATTCTCCAAACCAGAAAAATTTCCCAACAACGGTTTTAAACCCGGGAGAAAATTATAAAACTAAAACTACTTTTAAGTTTTCTGTTCAAAAATAATCTTTAGAATTTGTTTAGTTAGTTCTAATTCTCTGAAAAACCTCGAAAGTTAATTGGCTTTCGAGGTTTTTTTATTTGTAGTCTGCAGTTTAATAAAGTAAGTTTTTTTAAATCTCGCAAAGTCGCGAAGGCGCAAAGTTTTTATTTTCTTTGCGACTCTGCGACTTTGCGTGATTAATTGATTCGCAGTTTATAAAATCTTAACTTAGCGTCAGTAAAAACAAGCAAAATGAAACATCTATTCAAAGCAGAGTTAAATTGGAATTCAAAAAAAGAAGAAAATCCATCTTCAAAAATTTCCAGCAAAACCCATCAAGTAAAAATTGAAGGAAAACCAACTTTAGACGTTTCGGCAGCAAAAGCTTTCAAAGGCGATCCGTCATTATATAATCCCGAAGATTTATTGTTAAGCAGTTTGATTTCCTGCCACATGATGTCCTACTTGTATGTCTGCTCTCAAAACGGAATAGAAGTTCTTGAATATTCAGATAATGCCGAAGCAACATTAGAAGTTTCTTCCGACGGAAGCGGACGTTTTGTTGAAGTAAAATTATTTCCGAAAGTAAAAATTTCAAATCCAGATAAAATTGAATTGGCTTTAGAACTGCATCAGAAAGCAAATCAATTGTGTTTTATTGCTAATTCGTGCAATTTTCCTGTTTTGCATGAGGCGAGTTGTGAAATATGACTAGTCCTAAATAATCGATACAGATTATTAGACAAATATATTTAATTAAACACCTGTAAGAACTTTTTTTGCAGGTGTTTTTGTTTTATAAGTTCTCATTTCTACTATGTTTTGTTTGTGCATTTGATTGGGTGTTAGCATATAATTAGAATAATGGGGTCTTTCATTATTATAAACCTCAATTGCATCTTTTATTAAAATCTTCATCACAGCAAGTTGCTGATTAAATTTATCAATATTAAATTCTTGTTTTAAAATTCCATTTATTCTCTCCGCCACTGCATTTTCATAAGGATCAGAGTTTTGTGTCATACTGCATCTTATATTGTTTTTATATAATAGTTTTTGATATTGATCAGAACAATACTGAAGTCCTCTATCTGAATGGTGGATTAATGTTTTTCCTTTGTCTCGGCGCTGTTTTATTGCATTTTTTAAAGCTGTTAAACTGCTTTTAGTATTCATATTATCTGCCACATAAAAACCCATTATTTTTTTAGAGTAAGCATCTGTTATAAGACTTAAATAACATGGATTCTCTCTTTTTCCGACATAAGTTATGTCTGATACCCAGACTTGTTCTGGTCTGCAGATTTTTAAATCCAATATTAGATTCTCATGCTTTCTAAATCTATGATGAGAGTTTGTTGTTATATGATAAGAACGCCTAGGTGTTATTAATAAATGATTAGCTCTAAGTATATCTATAAATTTATCCCTGCCGATTTTGAGTTGATTCAATTGGATTTTTAAAAGATAATACAGTTTTTTTGCCCCTATTCGGGGCATTGTATTTCTAATTTTCAAAACCAGACTAATAACTTCTGAGGCAATAAGCTTTCTGGAACTGGTTCTTTTTATTCTTCGATAATAAACCTGTCTGTCTATCCCGAACAAAGTACAGGCAAACATTATTGTTTGTTGATGTTCTTCTTTAAAATGTTCGATTGTTCGGGTGGTGAGTTTTTTCGAATGTCAATTTGATATTCTTTTTCTGCTATATCAATCATCATATCGAAAATAATAGCTTTTTTATCGGCAACGTAAGCCTGCTGTTCTAAAAATGATTTTTGTTTTTCTAATAATTTCACTTTGGCTTCAAGTTCCATTATTTTTTGTTCAGGAGATTTTGGCATAGCAGAAGGTGTTTGATTGTCCCAATCAAAGTTACCAAATTTTCGAAGCCATTGAACGATTGTAGAACGGGACTGAATGGCATAATCTTTTTTAACCTGGGAAATTGAAATTCTTCCTTGTTCTATTTCCTGAACAATTTGAAGCTTAAAAGACATGCTGTAATCTTTTTGGGTGCGCTTTACATAGCGTAATTCTTGATCTTTTTCCATAATGATACTTTTTGTGTATCGCTATTTCAGGACAAGACAATAGTATAAATGAAAAACCTCTTCCTTAATAAGAAGAGGTTTTTTTATGCCGTAATTAAGTTAAATTTTCTTCAACAAAACTTTTGCAATATTCTTTTATCAGCTGTCTTACATTTCTAAATTGCTCCATTATTTCTAAATCTGTTCCAGATGCTTTTGCAGGATCAGGAAAATTATAGTGAAATTTAAGTGCCATAGTTGGAAAAAACGGACATCGTTCTTTAGCATTATCGCACACCGTTATTACATAATCAAAGTCAATATTGGTGTATTCGTCAATATGGTTAGAGGTATGATTTGAAATGTCTATGCCATCTTCTTGCATTATTGAAATGGCTTTCGGATTAACTCCATGAATTTCTACTCCAGCACTGTAAACTACCGCTTTGTTGCCTGCAAAATATCTCATATAGCCTTCTGCAATTTGGCTTCTGCAGCTATTTCCCGTACAAAGTATTAATATTTTCTTTTCCATAATTTTAAACAAACAGCCAAATGATGTTTATGATGCAGAATTTTGGGTCAAAGCCAAAAATGAGTTGCAACACAACAACAGCTGTGGTGATAATAATTGGTTTTTTGTATTTAATAAGTTTTCCTTTCATGTTAGCAACATCCAGAATTCGGAGTACAGCATGAAGAATCATTATTTAATTCGACTAATTTGATTTTTTGTTTTTCAGCTGGAATTCCGCAAGCGTCTTGTGCTAGACAAGCAGTTTTTTTATTTTGAAGAATAAAAGTTTTTCCGTTAAAAGCAAGATCGTATTTTCCAATCGTGTCGCTTTGGTATTCTACTTCGATTTCAAGATCTTCAATATTTAGCTTGTCTTCTGAAAGCTCAATGATGTGCAATAATTTAGCAGGTTTTAAGCGATGTTCAAAATCGTTTGCATTCCAAAGCTGAAAATTGACAACTTTTTCATTTCTGATAACACCACCACAATCTATGAAATGTTTTGTGATGCTTCCAACTTCAGTTACATGAAAATGTTCAGGTACAAAAGTTCCGTTTTCTAATTGAAATTCAACATTGTCTAATGTTGGTAAAATCTTTTTTATTTCTGATAATTTCATTTTTTATAGTTTATTGTTTTAATGCAATATTGCGATAATAAATGGTAAAAAAATGCCTAACAGCATTTTGATTTCGAAATAGTGGCTGAGATATTTAAAATATAAGCACTCAAAATATCAATTGTTTTTTCGTCAAGACAATAACAAATTGCATTTCCTGAAATGTTTCCTTTGATAATACCAGCATTTTTTAATTCTTTCAAATGTTGAGAAACTGTCGGCTGAGCAAGTGGGAGTTCATTAACAATATCGCCACAAATACATTCGTTGACTTTAAGCAAATATTCTATTATTGCAATTCTTGCAGGATGTCCTAATGCTTTTGCGATCGTTGCGATTTGATTTTGTGCCTCTGTAAAATGTTCTGTTTTTGTGGCTCCCATTTTGTTTAATTTAATATTGCAATATTACGATTAAAATATTAACAGACAAAAATTATTTGTAAAAATAAGATAAACAGTGAATTGTATTGTATGTGGTTTGCTAAAGAAAAGTAGTAAAATGAAAAAACCTCTTCGGTTAAGAAGAGGTTTTTCGTACCCGGAGCCGGAGTCGAACCGGCACGGTTTCCCACAGGTGTTTGAGACCAGCGCGTCTACCAATTCCGCCATCCGGGCTTAGCAGACGAAAAAATAATCAAAAGCGATTATTTTAACGCAATAGAACGAAGTCATAAATGATGTCGTTCCTTTAACACGGTGCAAATGTAAAAAATAAAATTAAACATTCTAATAAAAATACTTAAATTTTTTACTTTCAGTGTCAATAAATTTTATAAATTTGCAGCTCGTTAAAACGACGCACACACAACTAACTACAACCGAGGCAAATACATCTAAAAGGCGAAAACAAAAAAAGTTTAGCTTATTTGATGGAAAGTTTCGGAATAAAACAACAAATTATAATGTCGCACCTAGAACCAGAAGCTAAAATTTTTGCTTGTTCACAAAGTGTTTATCTTGCAGAAAAAATTGCAGAGCAGTACGGAATTCCGTTAGGAAAAGTAACGATGTCAACGTATAGTGATGGAGAATTTCAGCCATCTTACGAAGAATCAATTAGAGGTTTACGAGTATTCATCGTATGTTCAACTTTCCCATCGGCAGATAATTTGATGGAATTGTTATTAATGATTGATGCTGCAAAACGCGCATCAGCAAGACATATTACAGCTGTTATGCCTTATTTTGGTTGGGCAAGACAGGATAGAAAAGACAAACCAAGAGTTCCAATTGGAGCTAAGTTAGTAGCAAACCTATTAACAGCTGCAGGAGCAACAAGAATCATGACAATGGATCTGCATGCAGACCAAATTCAAGGATTCTTTGAAAAACCAGTAGATCATTTATTTGCATCTACAATCTTTTTGCCTTACGTGCAAAGTTTGAATTTAGAAAATTTGACCATTGCATCTCCAGACATGGGAGGATCAAAAAGAGCTTATGCTTATTCTAAGTTTTTAGAATCAGATGTTGTAATCTGTTACAAACAAAGAAAAGCAGCCAACGTTATCGACACTATGGAATTGATTGGTGAAGTAAAAGGTCGTAACGTAATCTTAGTAGACGACATGATCGATACAGGAGGAACTTTGGCGAAAGCAGCCGACCTTATGATCGAAAAAGGAGCGCTGAGTGTAAGAGCAATTTGTACACACGCTATTTTATCAGGCGGAGCGTATGAAAAAATTGAAAATTCAAAATTAACAGAATTGATCGTAACCGATTCAATCCCGTTAAAGAAACATTCAGACAAGATTAGAGTAGTGAGTTGTGCACCTCTTTTCGCAGAAGTTATGCACATGGTGCACCACAACAATTCAATTAGCGGAAAATTCATTATGTAATTTTCGCTAAGACAAATAAGAATATTTATTTAATAACTATATTTTTTTACAATGAAATCGATTACAATTAAAGGATCAGAAAGAGAAAGCGTGGGCAAAGTGTCAACTAAAGCCTTACGTAATGCTGGAGCGGTTCCTTGCGTGTTATACGGAGGAAATCAAGCAGTACACTTCTCAGCAGACGCTGCAGCGTTCAAAAACTTGGTTTACACTCCAAACGCACACACAGTTGTGATTGAGCTTGGAAAAGGAAAATCATTCAATGCAATTTTGCAAGATATCCAAGTTCACCCAGTTACTGACAAAATTTTACACATCGACTTCTTCCAATTGTTTGATGACAAAGAAATCACAATGGAAGTTCCTGTGAAAATCGTTGGTACATCTAAAGGTGTTCTTGCGGGAGGTGTTTTACGTTTGAACCAACGTAAATTAAAAGTGAAAGCTTTACCAGCAAATCTTCCTGATTTCGTTGAAGCTGACATCACTCCACTTGAAATGGGTAACAAATTATACGTTACTAAAGTTGGAAAACCAGAGTACAAAATTATGCACCCAGACAACACTGTTGTTTGTCAAGTGAGAATCTCTCGTGCTGCTATGAAAGCTGCTCAAGAGGCTGCAAAAGCTGCAAAAGCTCCTGCAAAAGGAAAGAAAAAATAATTTTTTTCAAACTATACAAAAAGCCTCAATCTTTCGATTGGGGCTTTTTTTTGGAAGATTCTAAGATGCTAAGGTTCTGAGAAGCTAAGTTTTTTTCATTGCTGTCAGGCTGAGCGAAGTCGAAGCCATTTTAAAATTATCTAATTATCATATTCTCTAATTGTCGCATTAATAATTTTTTGAAGCAGAAAATCTCCGTTTTCAAAAGAAGTAACGTTCCTGCCATCTGCTATATCTTTTCCCTGCTAAAGGAGCAGGAAAAAGGATGCCGCTTCTGTCAGGGCTAACTAGAAAATATCTTTTTCATAAGATTTGAAAGAAACATTAGATATGTCAGGCTGAGCGAAGTCGAAGCCCGCAAAAAGTATGGAATTTAGATTGTCGATCTTCTTTGTGGTCCTTCGACTTCGCTCAGGATGACATAAAAACGGCATAAAATCAGTGCAAAACAGTTTAAATCTGCTTAATCCGTGCGCCATTTCTAGCGTTCTTAGCATGTACCGATAGCTATCGGGATTGCGACCTTTGCAGTTAAATCACGCCAACAGATAATTATCTAATTTTCACATTTTCAAATTATCTAATTGCCACATTCTCTAATTAATCTTACTTTTGCAATCATGATAAAATGGATAACAAAACTGTTTTCATCAATACCAAAGGAAGAGAGCACAGAAGACAATATGAAAAAATACTTAATTGTAGGATTAGGAAATATAGGCGCCGAATACGTAAACACGAGACACAATATCGGATTTAAAGTACTAGACTTTTTAGCTAAAAAAGAAAGTCTTTCATTTGAAACCGTAAAATTGGGCGCTTTGGCAGAATATAAATTTAAAGGAAGAACTTTTTTTCTTTTAAAGCCAAACACTTATATGAACCTGAGCGGAAAAGCAGTGAAATATTGGATGGATAAAGAAAATATTCCGTTAGAGAATGTTTTAGTAATTACAGACGATTTAAATCTTTCATTCGGAACAATCCGAATCAAGCCAAAGGGAAGCGACGGAGGTCATAACGGACTTAAAAACATCAATTTGGTTTTAAATACACAAAACTATACTCGTTTTAGATTCGGAATCAGCGATCAATTCAAAAAAGGCCAACAAGTTGATTATGTTTTAGGAGAATGGAACGATGAAGAAAATTCGAAATTGCCTGAAAGATTAGAAATTTCATCTGAAATCATAAAATCTTTTGGAACTGCCGGTTTAGAAAATACAATGACAGCTTTCAACGGAAAGTAAATATTTTCAGGTGTTTAACGTTTAAAAAAACAATTTATCGATTAATTTAATTGAATTATAACTAAATAGTATTTTCAATTCCAAAGTTAAATGTCTAAATTTGGAATAAATTATTATAAACAATAAAAATCCTAATATCATGGCTTTTGAATTACCACAATTACCTTATGCATATGATGCATTAGAACCACATATTGATGCACGTACAATGGAAATCCATCATACAAAGCACCACAATGCATACACTACAAATCTTAATGCAGCTATCGCTGGAACAGATTTAGAAGGAAAAACAATCGAAAATATCTTGATCAACTTAGATAAATCAAATGCAGCAGTTCGTAACAATGGTGGAGGTTTCTACAACCACAACTTATTCTGGACTGTAATGTCTCCAAACGGAGGAGGATTGCCAACAGGTGATTTGTTAGCTGCAATTGAGTCTTCTTTCGGATCTTTCGAAGAATTTAAAGCAAAATTTGCTAAAGCTGGAGCAACTCAATTTGGTTCTGGATGGGCTTGGTTAACAGTTCAAAAAGGAGGGAAATTAGAAGTTGTAGGTACTCCAAATCAAGATAATCCATTAATGCCAGAAGTTGCTGGTCACGGTGGAACTCCAATCTTAGGAATGGACGTTTGGGAGCACGCTTACTACTTGAACTACCAAAACAGAAGACCAGATTATATCGAAGCTTTCTTTAGCGTAATCAACTGGACAGAAGTTGCAAGAAGATTTGCTTTAGATAAATAAGAAAATAGAGCATAGAAAATAGAAAAAAGACGAGTGCCAAAAGGTGCTCGTCTTTTTTTATGGTCATTTTTTAAAAGTCTTTATTCTATGCTCTATTTTCTTTTCTCTAAAAAAAAAAAAAGAAATAAAAAAGGCGGAATCTCTTCCGCCTTTTTTGCCCCAAATCTACCATAAACTTAACCTACTAATGTTATGGTTCAGTAAATGTATGATGACAATATTTTAAAAAAAACTTTTTTAGACGAATGGCAAATATATCCGATGAAGTAAAAAAGAAGGTAGTATTAAGTATTAAGATTAGAGTATTAAGAAAATTGTGTAGGCTAGAATATTAAAAAAAGAATTGCTTAGTTAATCGTTCGTCTGTTTTTAACTTATCTTCTTAATACTTCAATCTTAATTCTCTTTCTAAAAAAAAGAAAATAAAAAAGGCGGAATCTCTTCCGCCTTTTTTGCCCCAAATCTACCATAAACTTAACCTACTAATGTTATGGTTCAGTAAATGTATGGCGACTATATTTTATAAAAAAACTTTTTAGATGAATGGTCAATATTTTCGACGAAGTGATTCTAATAAGTTGTTTTGTAAATACTTATCCGAATAAAATAAAAAAGGTGGAATTGCTTCCACCCTTTTTGCCCCAAATCTACCATAAACTTAACCTACTAATGTTATGGTATTCCAAAAGTATTGTAGCTTTTCATTTTTACCAAAGAAATAGGATGAACGGCAAAAATAATCGATGAAATGCACAAATTAACTTTTCATTAATAGTTTTTAGTAAGCTCTAGCGTCTTTTCCTTCGTAAAAATTCATGAATGCACGATTCACAACACGGTTTCCTCCAGGAGTTGGATAATCTCCTGTAAAGTACCAATCTCCTAAATTTTTAGGACATGCTTTGTGTAAATCATCTACGGTTTGGAAAATGATTTTTACTTCGGCATTAATTTCTGGAGAGCTTAACATTTCAGCTATTTTTTCTGAAATCTCCTCATCTGTAAATTGATCGTATATTGCGGTAACATAATTAACGACATCTTTATCTGCGAAATTTTCTTGTGCTTTACATTTAGCATAAACTTCATCTACAATATGGTACAAGTTTCTTTCTTTTAATAAAGCAAGAGCGGCTCTAAAAGCAACCAGACCTTCTAGTTTTGCCATATCAATTCCGTAACAATCCGGGTAACGGATTTGTGGTGCCGATGAAACAATTACGATACGTTTTGGTTTCAAACGATCCATCATTTTAATGATACTCATTTTTAATGTAGTACCACGAACAATACTGTCGTCGATAATAACCAAGTTGTCTTCTGGTTTAATTACACCATACGTAACGTCGTAAACGTGAGCGACCAAATCATCACGGCTGCTGTCTTCAGTGATAAAAGTTCTAAGTTTAGCGTCTTTAATCGCTACTTTTTCTGTACGTATTTTGACAGACAAAAGCTCCTGAAGTGTTTCTGCAGTTAATGTATTTCTATTTTCTAGAATATAATTGTTTTTTCTTTGGTTTAAGAAATCCTGAGCAGCTTCAACTAAACCATAAAAAGAAGTTTCGGCTGTATTTGGAATATAAGAGAAAACAGTGTTGTCTGTATCGCTGTCAATCGCTTTAAGAACCGCAGGTAAAATTAATTTTCCTAAATCTTTACGTTCTTGGTAGATTTCAGCATCACTTCCTCTTGAGAAATAGATTCTTTCAAAAGAACAAGCCTTTTTAACGGTTGGTTCCAAGATTTGGTTCATAGAAACTTTTCCGTTTTTCTTGATAATCAACGCGTTTCCTGGATCGATTTCTTGAACGCTTTCAAAAGGAACATTGAATACCGTTTGAATAACTGGTCTTTCAGAAGCTACAACTACTACTTCATCATCTTGATAAAAATAAGCTGGACGAATTCCTGCTGGATCTCTAAAAACAAAAGCGTCACCATGACCTAATAAACCAGCCATTGCATAACCGCCATCTAAGTTTTTAGCTGAACGAGCTAGAATTTTAGCAATATCCAAACGCTCTGCAATTACCGGAGAAGCTTCTCTTTTTGAATAACCTTCAGCTTTACAGTCTTGGTACAATTGCATAACTTCTTTGTCTAAGAAGTGACCAATTTTTTCCATTACTGTTACAGTATCCGCCATTTCTTTTGGATGCTGTCCTAATTCAACAAGATTTTCGAAAAGTTCTTTAACATTTGTCATGTTGAAGTTTCCTGCCAAAATCAAGTTACGGTGCATCCAGTTGCTTTGACGCAAGAATGGGTGCACACTTTCAATGCTGTTTTTTCCGAAAGTTCCATAACGAACGTGACCTAAAAACAATTCTCCTACATAAGGAATGTTTGCTTTTAGTTCTTTCATATTGTCTCCCAATTCAGGATGCGCTTTTAGTTCTTCACTAACGCGCTCATTGATTTGTTTGAAAACATCTTGTATTGGTTGAGCATGATTAGAACGAACTCTGCTGATGTAGCGCTGTCCAGGTTCAACATCCAATTTAATGCTTGCAAAACCAGCTCCGTCTTGTCCGCGGTTGTGCTGTTTTTCCATCATTAAATACATCTTCTGGATTCCGTAGAAAGCAGTTCCGTATTTTTCTTTATAATATTCAAGCGGTTTTAGTAGTCTAACTAAGGCTATACCACATTCGTGTTTTAAAGCGTCGCTCATTGTTTTTTTGTTATTTGTGTGTTGTTGTAAGTTGTGTGTATTAACGTAATAAAAAAAGCCCCGTTTTATCCGAGGCTCTTAGGCATTATATTTCTATGTCAAACTGAGTTAACGACTTAAATTGTTGTAATCGAATCGCTACTTCGGCTTTGCTTAAATTTTCCATCCTTTCAGTTCCAAATTTCTCTACGCAGAACGAAGCTAAATTTGAACCGTAAATAATTGCATTTTTCATGTTTCCAAAAGAAATGTTTTCACTCTGTGCAATAAATCCAGAGAAACCACCTGCAAAAGTGTCTCCTGCTCCTGTTGGGTCAAAAACATCTTCTAATGGTAAAGCTGGTGCAAAGAAAACTTCTCTGTTGTGGAATAAAAGTGCGCCATGTTCTCCTTTTTTGATTACCACATATTTTGGTCCCATGTCTTGGATTTTAGCAGCAGCTTTTACTAATGAATATTCTCCAGAAAGTTGTCTTGCTTCTTCGTCATTGATTGTAATAACATCTACACGTTTGATAACGTCTAATAATTCCGGAAGAGCGCAGTCCATCCAAAAGTTCATAGTGTCTAAAACTACTAATTTTGGTTTTTTCTCCATTTGATCTAAAACACTACTTTGAACCAATGGATGTAAGTTTCCTAACATTACAACATCAGCATCTTTGTAGTTTTGAGGAACTTTTGGCTGAAAATCAGCTAAAACGTTCAACTCCGTTACAAGAGTGTCTCTAGAATTTAAATCGTTGTGGTATAAACCGCTCCAGAAAAAAGTCTTTCCTCCTTTTACAATTTCGATACCAGAGATATCAATATTTTTTGAAGTTAAAAGATCTAAATGTTCTTGAGGGAAATCGTCGCCAACTACAGAAACAATGGCCGATTGCAAGTTAAAAAATGACGCTGATAATCCGATGTAGGTTGCAGCACCACCTAAAATTTTATCTGTTTTTCCGAAAGGAGTTTCAATCGCGTCGAAAGCAACTGTTCCAACAATCAATAGTTTATTCATTTTATGAATTTCGAATTAGGGTGCAAAGATACTTCATAAGTTACAATATTGCAACGGTTTGGGTTCTCAAAATTTTCTTAAAAAAACGACACCAATTTCGGACTGAAAATACTGTAAATGAATCGGTTAAAATCTGTTTTTTATGAGGTTCAAAATAGATTTTTCAGAATTAATCTGCAACTTTTTCGAAAATAACTGCGAATATTTTACAGCTAATTATTTTGTATAAGTTTCTTATATGTGGAAAGTCTTTTTCTCCTCATTTAAAGAGTCAAGAATTGTAGTGGAGTTATTTTTATTTTTTTACTTATTATGCGTCGCCTTATTTTATATTTTTTATCCATCTGATCGCATCCTTCATGGGTTCCTCAGATTTGGAAAATGCTGTATTGTGCCCCAAGTTTGGAAATAATTTATATTCATAAGGTTTTCCTGTAGATTTTAATTTATCTAGATATTCGATTGATAGCTTCACAGGAACTTGAATATCTTTACCACCAAAAATCCACAATCCCGGAATTGACAATTTAGAAAGAACATCTTTAGGATTCGTATCGATAAACTCGTATCTGTCTGGGTCATTGAATATATGTTTTCGGGCATCTTCTTCGGAATGCGCATCCCAAAAATTTTTATCTCCATTGGTGTAAAACTGGAATCTCAATTGTTCTTTAACCGTTATAAGAGCTCCGCTAAATAGGGTCATAAATTTAACTTTCTTATTTTTCTCTGCCGCTAATGGAATGATCCATCCTGCTTGACTTCCGCCTATTAAACCGATTGATATTTTATTATTTGATAAAGATTTAGATAAAGCATTTATGGCAGCGCTTGCATCTAAAGACAAAAGAGTTAGATTGGCGAAATCAACATTGTTTGTTCCTACTTCAGGTCCTGCATACACACCTCCGGATTCTCCAACTCCGCGTTTGTCATACGTCAAAACTGCAATTCCGTTGTTGGCTAGAGTTGTAGCAAATTCGATCATTCTTTTTTCTTGTCCAGATCCATGAACAATCACAACAGCAGCTTGTATGTTGTTAGGCGTAAAAACAGTTCCAGCGAGTGAAATTCCTTCGCTAACAAATTTTATTTCTTTAGTGGTAAAGTTTGATGGAGTTGCTACTGTAGAATTAGTTACAAAAAACAAGAATATTAAAAGCAAAGATGCCTTCGTTTTAAAATTTTGTAGCGATAGACTATTTTTGATTTTACTTCTTTTCATTTCTTTTAAAACGGTGTTACAACTGATACTTCTTATCAAAATAATTTTTTAAAACGCCAATTTGAATCAGCATCATAATAGGAACAATCAAAAAGGCATACAAAATGTTTTTTGAAATATGGATTCCCGAAAAGATTGCTGCGATTTTGTCAGTGTATGTTTTGTCAATTTCTAAATTAGTTTCTGCTCCCGAAAAAAGAAAATTGTAAACAATCAAAAGGACTGTCACAGTTCCAATAAAAATCCACATTGATGTTGAAATCAAAGGTTTGTAAGGTTTTATTTTTGCTTTATCGGCAACAAGAATTTGCGACATCAAGTTTGAAGTAAAGTCGGCTGATGGCGATTGCAAAGTGTTTTCGCTCATCATTTTATCAATAAGATTTTCTAGGTTTTTATCGCTCTCTTTCATAATATTCTACTATTTCGGGTTCCAACTGCGTTTTTAAAATGGTGGCTAATTTTTGTCGGCTTCTAAATAATTTCACTTTGACATTGTTAGCATTTATATTCATGATTTTTCCAATTTCTTCTAAGCTTTGATCTTCAAAATAAAAAAGCGTCAACAAAAAATTATCATCACTTGGTAATAATTTTAAGCATTTTTGAATGGCCTGCTTTCGTTCAATGTCTTCTAAAGCACTCAAAGCATTTTCCATGGTTTTGACTAAATGCGATGAAAATTCATCTATGGAAATGTTTAAATCTTCTTTTTTGTTTTTCTTTAAACGATCTAAGCAGGTATTGTAAGATATTTTATAAATCCAGGTTGAAAATTTAGAATCGCCTTTAAACTTGCTCAACGAATTAAATGCTTTTATAAAAGTATCTTGCGCGGCTTCCTCAGCTTCTTCTCGGTTTTTGACCATTTTGAGCGACAATGTAAAAATCATATCCTTATAACGATCGACAAGCACGGCAAACAAATTTGTTTCGCCCTGCAGGATTCTGTCGATATAATGTTGATCATTTAAAGTGCTCATATTGTATAGGACGACGGTTTGTTTGTTTAGGTTACAAGAAAATTGAAATAATTTTCAATTTTATAAAATTCCAAATTCCAATGTTGGATCAGTTGGAACTTTGTCAAAGTTGGGAATGCAAAAAAAAAAAACATACTCAAAATTAACTGATTATCAGTAAGTTTTGGAATTTGGAATTTGTTTTTTGAAATTTTTTGCAAAAAGCTGTAACCTCGATTTAAAAGGTGTCGTCCTATGGAGTATCAATCAATTAAAAAAACATAAAATCATGGGACCACAAGTATTAGTACCTCTTAGCCTTTTTGCAATGATCTTTGGGATCGTTTATCTAATTTATTCAACAAGAAATAGAGAGCGTTTGGCTCTTATAGAAAAAGGTGTTGATGCCAGTATATTTTTAAAAGGAGCTGAAAAAGGAGCTCCAGCTTGGAAAATATTTGTTATAAATTCTGCTTTTCTTTTAATCGGGATTGGTATAGGAATGTATATTGCTCTGTTCATTACAACTTATACTGATATGAATTCAGATGTTGTTTATCCAGCAACAATCATTACAATGTCTGGAGTTGGTTTGCTTGTTGGATTCAATAGAGCCAAAGATTTGGATAAAGAATAAGTAAGAGTTTAAGTTAGTGCAAAAAACGCATCAATAATTTGATGCGTTTTTTTATTCTTTAGATCCAATGGTTTCATAATATTCATCAACAGAAAGTTTCGGTTGCATTGACGCCATTACAGCCAATTGGTCACAGCGCTCATTTTGCGGATGATTGTTATGGCCTTTTATCCATTTAAAATCTACTTGATGTTTTCGGTAGGATATTAAAAAACGTTTCCATAAATCGGGATTTTTGCGTCCGACAAATTTCTTCTTTTCCCAACCCAAAACCCATTTTTTTTCGACAGAATCAACGACATATTTAGAATCGGAAATTACTAAAACCTTCATATTCGGTTTTTTTAGTTTTTCTAAGCCAACAATTACAGCAAGAAGTTCCATTCTGTTGTTAGTGGTTAAACGAAAACCTTCGTAGAATTCTTTTTTATGTGGAGTTCCAACCAATTCCATCACGACCCCATAACCTCCATTTCCTGGATTTCCTTTTGCGGCGCCATCTGTATATATATGTACTTCGTGATTCATTTAATTTTAGATTTCAGATTTTAGATTTCAGAATGATCTAAAATTGATTTTTGTAATTGATTTTTGAATTTGATTTTATTCTTCTAATATTCTATGAATAATCTCAGGAAAATGTTTTTGTTCCAATTCATGAATTTTTTCTGCTACTGTTTCCGGTGTATCTTCGTCTGTTAATGCTACATTGGCTTGGAAGATAATACCGCCTTCATCATAATTTTCATTTACATAATGAATAGAGATTCCTGTTTCTTTTTCCTTATTGTTAACTATAGCTCTGTGTATGTGCATTCCGTACATTCCTTTGCCTCCATAATTAGGTAAAAGCGCTGGATGAATGTTGATTATTTTATTAGGATATTTCTCGATTATATTTTCAGGGAATTTTAGCAAAAATCCGGCAAGAACTATCAGATCCGGGTCGATTTCTTGTATTTTTTGTAGTACATTTCGCTCTAAAAGTTCGTTTTTTGAGAAGATTTCAACCGGAATTTGATGATTTTTTGCTCTTTCAATCACTTTTGCCGAAGCATTATTTGTAAAGACCGAAACGACCTTTGCAATTTGAGTGTTCGAAAAATATTTTATAATGTTCTCTGCGTTAGTTCCTGATCCTGAGGCGAAAACGATAATTTTTTTCATAAAGTTGTGTGTTTTGAGAATGCAAAAAACGGAATAAAAAACGAAAATAAATAGCTTTAAAACGGCTTTCTTGAAATTAATTTTATAAATTAGTGTTACATTTATTAACTAAATCGTGGTTTTAAAATAAAGTTTTTTATTTTTGCCAACAAATTAAATTCTAAAATTAAAGATTATGTCAGACATTGCATCAAGAGTAAAAGCGATTATCGTAGACAAATTAGGTGTTGACGAAAACGAAGTTGTAACAGAAGCAAGCTTCACTAATGATTTAGGAGCTGACTCATTAGACACTGTTGAGCTTATTATGGAATTCGAAAAAGAATTTGATATTCAAATTCCAGACGATCAAGCAGAAAACATTGCTACTGTAGGTCAAGCTATTTCTTATATCGAGGAAGCAAAAAAATAATAATACCACACCCGATTTTTAAAAATTCCAAATTTAAATTTCCAAATCCCAAAGTTGGAATTTGTTTTTTGAAAAATTGGAATTTTTAAAAATCGGGTGTTATTATTTTTTTTAAAATTAAAATTCGATTGATTTTCAATCAATAAGATATATTTATATTGTAATGCCCATGGCTCTTAAGTAACATTATGTTAAGAAAGCGTGGGTTTTATTTGTTTAAAGTACAAAATACAAATTTATGGCATTAAGGCGAGTTGTTGTAACAGGATTAGGTGCACTTACTCCTATAGGGAATAATATCCAAGAATATTGGAATGCACTTGTGAATGGAGTAAGCGGAGCCGCTCCTATCACATATTATGATACAGAGAAGCATAAAACGAAATTTGCCTGCGAAGTAAAAAACTTCAATATTGAAGATTACATGGATCGCAAGGAATCTCGAAGACTAGATAAATTTGCTCAATATGCAATTGCTGCCAGTGATGAAGCTATTAAAGATGCTGGAATCACAAATGATAACGTAAACAAACAAAGAGTTGGTGTTATCTGGGGAGCAGGTATTGGCGGTTTAGAGACTTTTCAAGAAGAAGTAATGTATTATGCGAAAGGCGATGGAACCCCAAAATTCAATCCGTTTTTTATTCCAAAAATGATCGCTGATATCGCTCCTGCACATATTTCTATGCGTAATGGCTATATGGGACCAAATTATACGACAGTTTCTGCATGTGCATCATCAGCAAATGCGCTAATTGATGCTTTCAACTACATTCGTTTAGGAATGTGTGATGTTATCGTATCTGGAGGTTCTGAAGCTGCTGTTACCATTGCAGGTATGGGAGGTTTTAGCTCAATGCACGCTTTATCTACAAGAAATGAAAGTCCAGAAACAGCTTCAAGACCTTTTGACGCAACTAGAGATGGTTTCGTTTTAGGAGAAGGAGCAGGAGCTTTGGTTCTTGAAGATTATGAGCATGCAAAAGCAAGAGGTGCAAAAATCTATTGCGAAATTGGTGGTGGCGGAATGTCATCTGATGCGTACCACTTAACAGCGCCACATCCAGAAGGAATTGGAGTTATTGCCGTAATGGAAAATACTTTAAGAGATGCTGGAATGAAGCCTGAAGATGTTGATCATATCAATACTCACGGAACTTCGACTCCATTAGGAGACGTTGCGGAGTTAAAAGCAATTAGTGCAGTTTTTGGTGATCATGCTAAAAATATCAATATCAATTCAACAAAATCAATGACAGGACACTTGCTTGGTGCTGCTGGAGCTATTGAGGCAATTGCTTCAATTTTGGCAATGCAACACGGAATTGTTCCTCCAACGATTAATCATAGTGTTGTGGATGAAAAAATCGATCCATCTTTGAATCTTACCTTAAACAAACCTCAAAAAAGAGAGGTAAATGTTGCGATGAGCAACACGTTTGGATTTGGTGGACACAATGCTTGTGTATTGTTTAAAAAATTCGTTGACTAATTTTCGTATATGAATATTATCAAAAAAATATTTTCTAAATCCCGTTCTCTAGAAGACGGGATTTTTTTTGACACTATTCAGAAAATTCTTGGTTTTCCGCCTGTCAATATTGATTTTTATAGAAAAGCCTTTACACATCGTTCATCAAATAAGTTAGATGAACATGGACAACCCATAAATTACGAACGATTGGAATTTTTAGGTGATGCCATGTTAAGTGCTGTAATTGCTGCACATTTATTTAATAAAGCACCAAACGGAGACGAAGGGTATTTGACAAAAATGCGATCTAAAATAGTGAGCCGCGAACATTTGAATGAACTCGGAAAAGATTTGAATTTGGTTCGCTTTGTGGAGAGCAAAGTACCAATTCAGCATTTTGGAGAAAACATACACGGTAATATTTTCGAGTCATTAGTTGGTGCAATTTATTTAGACAAAGGATATTCTTTCTGCGAGCGTTTTATTCAAAAAAGAGTAATTACGCCTTATGTTGATATCGCCCGTTTGGAAGGAAAAGTTATCAGTTATAAAAGTTTGGTTATCGAATGGTGTCAGAAAGAAAAAAGAGTTTTTCATTACGACATTTTTGAGGATAACGGTATTGACGGTCAGCGCTTATTTGGCGTAAAACTGAGCATTGACAATAAAGTAATCGCTAGAGCGCGTGCAACTTCAAAAAAGAAGGCAGAAGAGAAAGCATCACAAAGAGCTTATTTTGCATTTCAGGAGAAAATAGACAAGAAATAGCTACAAATTTGCTGTAACTATCTTAAAGCTATAACGTTTTCGTTTATAAATTAACAAAAACAACCACGTCATAACTATTGATGCTCCGTTAGAAATAGTATATTTACAACTTGATTTTTCATGACATGGCTATTCATAGATTGGATTTAGACGAATTTGACGAAATTGATTATTATTTAATGGCAATTCATACTTCATTAGAAGATTATAGATTGGCCTATTTTATCAATAAAATCCTTCCGATAAACTTAAGTAAGAGCAAAAACGAGATTCATGCTCAGACTAAAGAAGGAGAGGCAAATTTTTCTAGATTTTATTATTATGATTCCGAAAAAGCAGTTTCATGGAATTTAATTCAGAATAAAAATGAAATCATTTCAGTGAGTACAAATGATTTCCAGAATTTGTTTTCTAATGAAACAAGCGAGGTTTCAACAACAATTCATTTACTTCCTGAATTCAAAAAAGTAGATTTTTTCCTGAAAATAGAGAATAGCGAGGAAACTCTAAATTTTTCAGAAATTCAACAACAATTAAATACCATAGAGAGTGTTGCGGCTATTTATGCCGTCGATACAAATAAAATAAAATCAAAAAACAATCTAATTTTTTAAAAAAAATGTTAACAAACAAGAAAACCAAAATTGTTGCTACACTTGGTCCCGCATGTAGTACAAGAGAGATTATCAAGGATATGATCGAGGCAGGGGTTAATGTGTTTAGAATCAATTTTTCGCATGCAGATTACGAAGGAGTAAAAGAAAAAATCGATATCATTAGAGGCTTAAATGAAGAGTTTGGTTATACAACAGCAATCCTTGGAGATTTGCAAGGACCAAAACTTAGAGTTGGAGTAATGGAAGAAGGAACAGTAGTACACGATGGAGACGAAATCACTTTTACTACTGCTGAAGATATTATCGGAACATCAAAAAGAGTGTTCATGAAATATCAAAATTTCCCAAATGATGTGAATCCGGGAGAGCGTATTTTGCTTGATGATGGTAAACTTATTTTCGAAATTGTTTCTACAGATAAAAAGACAGAAGTTGTTGCTAAAGTTATTCAAGGTGGAGAATTAAAATCTAAAAAAGGAGTTAATCTTCCAAACACAAAAATTTCTTTACCAGCTTTAACAGAAAAAGATATTGCAGATGCTATTTTTGCAATCGAACAAAAAGTAGACTGGATCGCACTTTCATTCGTGAAAACTCCACGCGATTTACAAGATTTGCAAGAGTTAATTGCAAAACATTCAGAAGTAAAAATCCCAATTATTGCTAAAATTGAAATGCCAGAAGCTCTTGAGAACATGGACAAAATTGTAGCGTATTGCGATGGTTTAATGGTTGCTCGTGGAGATCTTGGTGTTGAGCTTCCTGCTCACGAAGTTCCTTTGGTACAAAAAGATTTGATCAGAAGAGCTAAAACAGCTAGAATTCCGGTTATCGTTGCGACACAAATGATGGAAACAATGATTACAAGTTTGACTCCAACAAGAGCAGAAGTAAACGACGTTGCAAACTCTGTAATGGATGGTGCTGATGCTGTAATGTTGTCTGGAGAAACTGCAACAGGAAATTATCCAGTTCAAGTAATTCAAAAAATGGCGCAAATTTGTGAAGCTGTAGAAAACTCTCCGCTTATTCAAGTGCCTCAAAATACACCACAAATTAAAACGAAACGTTTTGTTACTAAAACAGTTTGCCACCAAGCAGCTTTATTAGCAAATGAAATCAATGCAAAAGCGATTTGTACTTTGACAAACAGCGGTTATACAGCATTCCAAATTTCAGCTTGGAGACCATCATCAGCTCACATTTTGGTATTTACTTCAAACAGAAGAATCTTAACACAATTGAATTTATTATGGGGAGTTAAATCTTTCTACTATGATAATGAAGAAAGTACAGATGATACTGTAACTGATGTAAACAAAATTGCAGTTGATAAAGGATATGCAACAAAAGGTGATTATTTGATCAACCTTGCTGCGATGCCAATTAAAGATAAAGGAATGGTGAATACCATGAGAGTTTCTGAAATAGAATAGTCATCTTTTTTAAGATATACTAAAAGCCATTCGAGAGAATGGCTTTTTTTTGTTCCTTTTTGAACATTTAATTGCATTTGTTTAATGAAAAAAATGGTATGTTTTCGAACACAAAATAATATTAGCCTTTTTTGTTCAATAAATTTTGTTAAATGCTATAACAAATAGTTGAATTTTTCTTTTTTAACGTTTCATTTTATAAAATGAAACCATCTCATGGCTTTAAAATGCAACGGACAGTTTTTTTATTAGTTAATTTTGAGTTGCTTAAATAAAAATTAAGAAAATTCTTGTTTTCAAATTCCATAAATCTTTAATTAAAGTAAAATTTGAAAACAAGGATTTTTGTTAATGGTTTTTATTGGAAAAAGCTCAAGCACTTTGTTATTTGTAAATGCGACTATTAAAACAATTATATAAATAAACTTTATTGCCATGAAACAAAGTAAACTTAGAAATGCCATAATGCTTTTTGCATTAGTATGCTTCACGGTTGTTCAGGTGAATGCTCAAAAAAAACCTAATATTTTAATACTATGGGGTGATGATATTGGAACTACCAATATTAGTGCTTACAGTGATGGAGTAATGGGTTATACAACCCCAAATATTGATCGTTTAGCTAATGAAGGACTTCGTTTTCTTCATTATTATGGGGAGCAGAGCTGTACCGCAGGACGTGCCGCTTTTTTAACAGGACAACATGGTCTTAGAACCGGACTTACAAAAGTAGGTTATCCAGGAGCGCCGATGGGAATTAGTCAGTTAGATCCTTCTATTGGAGGAATTATGAAAAGCCTTGGTTATGCTACAGGTCAGTTTGGTAAAAATCACGTTGGAGATCGCAATGAAAATCTGCCAACAGTGAATGGTTTTGATGAATTCTTTGGAAATCTGTATCACTTAAATGCAGAAGAAGAACCAGAATTGCCAGATTATCCTAAAGATCCAGAATATTTGAAAAAATTTGGACCAAGAGGAGTTTTAAAATGTACTGCAACAAATGTTGATGATGCAACAACTGACCCACGTTTTGGAAGAGTTGGAAAACAAAAAATCGAAGATACAGGAGCGCTTACTAAAAAAAGAATGGAAACCATAGATGACGAAACTTCTGCAGCAGCAATTGATTACATCAAAAGGCAAGTTGCAGCTGGAAAACCATTTTTCTGCTGGTTTAATGCTACTCGTATGCACCTTCGAACACACGTTAGAGCAGAACACAGGGGCAGATATACACATGGAGACAGTGAATATATTGACGGTATGATTGAACATGACGAAACGATCGGAAGTATTTTAAAAGCATTAGATGATCTAGGAATTGCTGACAACACTATTGTGGTTTATTCGACAGATAATGGTCCTCATATGAATACATGGCCTGATGCGGCAATGACACCATTCCGTTCAGAAAAAAACACGAACTGGGAAGGAGCTTTCCGTGTGCCTTGTATTGTGCGATGGCCAGGTGTTATTAAACCAGGAACCCTTACTAACGAATTAATGAGTCATAACGACTGGATGCCAACTCTGGCTTCAATTGCCGGTGAACCAGATTTAGTTAATAAACTTTTAAAGGGCTATTCTGCAAACGGAAAATCATACAAAGTACATTTAGATGGTTTTGATCAAAGTAATTTTTTAAGAGGCAAAACGCAAAAAAGTGCCAGAGATAAATTCTTCTATACAGATGATGATGGTCTTTTGGTTGGTCTAAGAGAAGGAGATTATAAATATGTTTTTGCAGAACAGCGCATGCAGGGAACATTGGGAGTTTGGGGTGAGCCTTTTACTAAATTGCGTTTGCAGAAAATATTCAATCTATATCAAGACCCATTTGAGAGAGCCGATATAACCTCAAATACGTACTGGGATTGGGTAATGAATCATGTTCAGATGGTGTATGGTGCTATATATGATGTTGGTGTATTTGCCCAAACATTTAAAGATTATCCACCAAGATCAATACCGCCAAGTTTCTCTGCTTATACTATTATGGAAGAAGCAATGAAAGATATCAAGGCGCAAAAGTATATTGAGCAAAACGTTCTTCCTAAGTTAAAAGAAGAAGCACAAGACGCTCCAAAAAAGAAAAAATAAAATAGAAATAATTAAAAGAAACAGGACATAAAAAGTCCTGTTTCTTTTCACTAATAATATTTGTTATGTATAAAAAAATAGTACTAATCTCAATGCTTCTTTTTTTATTTGTATCCTGCAAAAAATCAGAAGAGAACACTGCTGTAACTCCAAAAGACAGTACGTCCACGGTTGCAACAAGTGGCGACCCATTGCCAAGCTGGAACGACGGCCCTTTAAAAAAAGACATTATTGCTTACGTTGAAAAAGTAACTAAAGAAGGAAGTCCAGATTTTATTCCAGTAGAAAATAGAATTGCCACTTTTGATAATGATGGAACACTTTGGGCCGAAAAACCTCTTGCTCAAGAATTATTTGCTTTTTACCGAGTTAAAAAAATGGTCGAAGCAAATCCTGAATTAGCAAAAAAGCAACCTTTTAAAGCGGTTATCGAAAAAGACAAAACCTATTTTGAAAAAGGAGGAGACAAAGCACTTGTTGAGCTAGTTGCGGCAACACACACCGGAATGACAGAAGATGAATTTGAAACTTCGGCCAAAGACTTTTATGCTGGTGCAACATATCCTGGAAAAAATGTTCCATTAAAACAAATCAGATACCAGCCACAATTAGAGCTTTTAAATTATTTGCGTGCAAATGGTTTCAAAACTTTTATTGTAACTGGAGGAACGGTTGAATTTGTACGTGCTATAGCTCCGGATTTTTACGGAATTCCAAAAGATCAGGTTGTTGGAACTTCTTTCAAATACAAATTTGACGATGCTAAAAATGCAGTGGTAAGAGAACCGGCTTTAAATCATTTTAATGATAAAGAAGGAAAACCTGTTGCAATACAATTAGAAATTGGACAACGTCCTATTTTTGCCTGCGGAAACGAAGGCGGGGCAGGAGATCTTGCCATGTTGAGATATTCTTCGGGAAGCAAATATCCATCTTTTCAGTTAATTGTAAACCATAACGATTCTATAAGAGAATACAATTATCAGGAAAAAGATAATCTTTCGTTAAACACTGCTGCAAAATACAAATATCATGTTGTAAGCATGAAGGACGACTGGAAAAAAGTTTTTGCCGATAAATAATTGGAGTTTCATCAGAAATCAAAGCCTATTATAAATCTTTAAAAGAATTATTATGAACCGCACTAGAATATATTTCGCAGCAAAATTTTTATTCAGTATATTTTTAATTCTTTTAAATTTTTCAGCTTTCGCACAAGAAGAGAAAGCAGGAGCGAGTGCTCAGGAACTTGCTGACAAAATGGCAAATCCTGTGGCAAGTTTAATTAGTGTTCCGTTGCAAAATAATCTTACTTATGGAATTGGTGCTTATAACGGATCAAAATATCAGATTAATATACAGCCCGTTGTTCCTTTTAAATTAAGTGAAAATCTGAATTTAATTACGCGTTATATACTTCCAGTCGTAGATCAGCAGGATGTGACAGGAGAAAACACACATGAGTTTGGATTGAGCGATGCAACCGTAACCGCTTTTTTTGCTCCTAAAACTAAAGGAATTATCCTCGGAGCTGGTCCTGCTTTTTTAGTGCCAACTGCGACAGAAAAACTTTTAGGAACAGAAAAATTCGGAATTGGACCCAGCGTTTTGGTCATGCATCAAGGAAAAGGACTTTCTATAGGTTTTTTGGCCAATCAAATTTGGTCTGTTGCAGGAAATGCTGATCGTGCTGATTTTAATCAGTTTTACACGCAAATATTCTTAACGCATAGTTATAAAAGCGGTGCAAGTTTAGGGATTACTTCAGAAATTACTCAGAATTGGCAAGGAAATACAACACTAATTACTGTTAGTCCAAATGTTGGTGCAATTACAAAATTAGGAGGTCAGACGATGCAATTTGCAGTTATGCCTTTAATTCCTGTTGTTGGCCATTCAAACATAAGACCAGATTGGGGCTTAAGAGCAGTGGTAGCGTTTATATTTCCGCAATAACTTTAGCTTAGCTTAAATATCTCTCGCAAAAAAAAATACTTATGGCTCTGTAGCTATTTATTTTGGTGGAATAGCTCCAGCTGAAAAAGAATCAAATTGGGTTCCGACAGCTCCAAAAGGAAAACTTGGAAAATGGGAGATTTAACAGAAGTAAAATAAATCACTCGAATGGCAGAAAATGAAACAGATAGTGCCGAAAGTTTTTTTGATCGATTAGCATCAAAAGCAGAACGCTATGACAATGGTGCGGCGATCAGGAAAGAAGTGCCTCGTTCTTCACATCAGGAATGGACACCTCCTGACGATCGTGAAGATCCAGTAACTATTTTATTAAAAACCAGTATTGGAAGAATTGAAGATTTACTTCCTATTCGATATAGAAGAATGATTGAATCGCCTTTTGCTTTTTTTAGAGGTGCTGCGGCAATAATGGCGGCAGATTTAGTCAATACACCAAATACAGGAGTGAATTTACAGCTTTGCGGCGATTGTCATTTAATGAATTTTGGCGGTTTTGCAACTCCAGAACGCAAGTTGGTTTTTGATATTAACGATTTTGATGAAACATTTCAAGGACCTTGGGAATGGGATGTAAAAAGACTGGCAACAAGTTTTGCAATAGCCGGAAAATGGCGAAAATTTTCAACAAAAGACTGCAAAGCATTCGCATGGCATGTTGCCGATAGTTATAAAAGACATATGCTGGATTATAGTAAATTATCGGCACTTCAAATCTGGTATGCTGATATTGACTTAACGGAGCTTATTGATCTTGGAAAAGATGAAGAATTGAAAGAATTTCAGCAGAAACGAATAAAAAAGGCAGCCGAATCTATCGCTCATGAAAAAGAATTTGCAAAAATGACGTATTTAGATGGAACTCGTGCCAAAATAAAAGATGATCCGCCCTTGATTTATCATCCATCTAGAGATGAAGTTAGTTATGCAATGCGAGAAGCCAAACAGGTTCACAAAAGATATGTCGAATCATTGCCAGAAGACAAACAGATATTATTGAGCCGATATACAATGCATGATTTTGCCATAAAAGTTGTAGGTGTAGGAAGCGTAGGAACGCTTTGTGGTATCAGTTTATTAATGTCGGCAACAGGAGAGCCTATTTTTTTGCAATTTAAAGAAGCTAGAAAAAGCGTGTTAGAATCAAATGTAAAAATCAAGGCTAAATATTCGCATCAAGGCGAGCGAATTGTAATGGGACAAAAATTAATGCAATCAGCCCCAGATATGTTTTTAGGCTGGACTAATGATGATAAAGGAAAGTATTTTTATATCCGTCAGCTTCGCGATGCTAAAATAAAACCGGTCATTGAAATTATGAAATCTGAAAACATGGAAGATTACGCAAAAGCCTGCGGATGGGCACTCGCAAGGGCACATGCACGATCTGGCGACCCGTCGATTTTATCAGGTTACATTGGAAATAACAATGAGTTTGCCAATGCAATTGCTAAATTTTCGATGTTATACGCACATCAAAATGAATTGGATTACAATAAAATGGTCGAAGCTGTTAAAGATGGCCGATTGCCAATTTCAGCAGAAGTATAATTGACGAAACTTACAGGTTCAAATTAAATAAAAGAGATTTTAAAAAATCAAAACTTCAGAGATGAAATTCATTAGACATCATAAGTAAGATTTTTTGCAATAAACTATGTTAATTAAAGAAAATAATATACCTTTAGGTTATATTAAAGTGTTGTTTAATAGTACTTTGTGTTAATTTAACACTGAATTTACATTGCTTTAATGCCCCAAAGATTTATTTTGATTTTAATACATTCAAGTTAAACTAATTTAATTATTAATTTAAATACCACAACAATGAATATTAAAAGAACAAATCTTCACCTAATTCCGTTAGTTTTATTGGGATTATTTTACAGTTGTTCTCCTACTGTAAAAGTCACCACTGATTATGATCACGCAGCCAATTTCAGTCAATACAAAACTTTTACAGTATATGATTTGAAAGCTCAAGAAGGTCAAGTAAATCAATTAAATGTGGATCGTGTTGCAAAAGCCATTCGTGCTGAAATGACTGCCAAAGGATTTGTCGAATCTTCTGATAATCCAGATTTAAAAGTAAATGCAGTTTCTATATTAAAAAACAAAACTCAAGTTACAGCCGATACTAATTTTTATGGCTATGGCGGAATGTATCGCCCATACGGATATTGGGGCGGTGGCGCTATGATGGGCGGTGGTACTACAACATTTAATTCATACGATTATGTTGATGGTTCGCTTGTAATTGATATTGTTTCTACTAAAACACAAAAATTGGTTTGGCAAGGAATTGGAAATGCTCAAATTGACAGCAAACCAGACAATCCAGAAGAATTTATTGCTGGTGCAATTAAGAAAATCTTAGAAGGCTTTCCCCCAGGTCTCGCTAAAAAATAACTTATAAATTTATTTCTATAAAAAGCCAAAATACTTATCTGGTCGTTTCCAGATAAGTATTGCTTTATCGGTTATGGTACATTACTTTCTTTTAAATTTTTAAGAGAAAGGGCAATTATTAATTTATTAAAACAACTAATATATGCTTGATATAGTACTCTCTCTTTTCTTTTTTATGGCTACAATGATAGGTCTTGCAACATCATTCATGGTGTTGTTTTCTAAAAAAAATTATTCCAAGAGTTTCTTTTTAGGACTGTTTTTGTTTAGCCTAGCTGTTGTCAGTGTATATAATTTTTATTTGTCGGCAAACGTGCTTAGTTTTTTCCCCGATTTCTTTATGATCACGAAATCTTTTATGTTTTTGGTAGCGCCTTGTGCTTTTCTGTATATCCGAAATTTATTGTTTACAGAACGTATCTTTCAAAAATATGATTGGCTTCATTTTGTGCCTTTCCTTGTTTATTTTGGATTGACATTTTGCGTTTGGATTGGAAATTTTGCTGATTTTCCATTGGCACAAAGCATTTCAGATAAAATCAAAAGCCCATTTTCAATGTTAAGCTTGTCGATTTGGCTTATTTATGCATTTTGCCAAACCATGATGGTTTTAAATTATGATTTAGAAAAATTCAAAAAAAATCATTTAAACCGAACAAAAATTTTAAACTGGATACGAGTTTATAATTTGATGATATTGTTTATGTTTTCAGCACTTTTTGTGCATTATTTTTTAGTAAGCAGCGTTTATACCGTTGATTTGTCTTGTTATGTTTTAATTTCATTTGTGCTGATCTTCACAGTGGGTTGGCTTTACTTTAATCCTAATATATTTTATGATTCAGGCACAAATGAGATTAACGATAACCTTGAAATTATCGAAGAAAAATTATTGCTAATACAAGAAAATGAAGCAAAAAATGTGTTGCCGATTGTAAAAGATCTAACAATCGAAAAAAAACAACAATACGTGCAACAATTGGAAGAAATTTTTGCATCAAAAGAACTTTTCCTTAAAAAAGATTTGGTCATCAGAGATATTGCTGACGAAACAGGAATATCGGTGCACCATCTTTCGAATTTAATAAATTCTGAATTTGGACTTCATTTTCAAGACTACGTAAACTTGAAAAGAATTGAATATTTCAAAGAAAAAATTAACGATCCAGAATGGAAAGACCTTTCTCTTGAAGGAATGGCTTGGGGATCTGGCTTTAAATCGAGAACAACTTGCTTTAGAGCTTTTATCAAACACACCGGAAAATCACCTTCAGAATATTTTAAAGTGACCAGAATGAATCCAGAAAAACGCATACAAATTATCTGAAATCCTATTCAAACTGATTGAATTAGTTTATAGACATAATGTCAAGCCTAATTAATTTAAAATATTAAAACAATGAAAACGAAATTAGATCAGTATAGAAAAATCCAGAAATCAGGTATTGTATTTTCAATCTTAATGATGTGTTTTTCGGGAAATGCACAACTTAAAGGAGGGCACATCCTTGGTTCTTCTGGATTGCAGTCAGGAACGCAGGCTCCAGAAAATATGCTGACCGTATATGTGCCTGGATATTTTTATGAAGCAGGTTCTTTAAGGAATGCTGATGGAGACAAATCTATCGCAAATCCAGATATTAATATGTTTTTAACTGGTGTGGGTGCAAATTATGTGACTGATTTTAAGATTCTTGGAGCAAATTATGGGGCGACTCTTTTGGTAGCTTTTGCATCAAATACGATTCAAGGAAGTTATGTAGATTCAAAAAGTTCTTTTGCTTTTACTGACATGCTTGTACAGCCCATTCAATTAGGCTGGCATCATAAAAGAGCAGATTTTGTTTTTAGTTATCAATTGTATCTTCCTACCGGAAAATATGAGTTCGGAGGCAGTGACAACAGCGGATTGGGAATGTTCATGAACGAATTTTCAGGAGGAACGACTTTGTTTTTTAATGACAAAAAAACAACTCATTTCTCGATTTTGGCCGCTTATGAAATCAATGGCAAAAAGAAAGATACTAACATAAAAACGGGAGATATTTTAAGTATCGAAGGAGGTTTAGGCAAAACTTTTTATACGATGAACGCCGAGAAAACTGCGCCAACTGGAATTTTTAATGCGGGATTAATATATTATCTACAGTATAAAGTATCAAATGATGAAATACCGGCAGGCACGTTGCTTTTGGAGCCGCATAAAGACAGAGTTGGAGCTTTGGGCGCTGAGGTAAATTATTTTCATATTGGGTGTAAAACGACAGCAGGACTGCGCTGGGTTTCAGAGATTGGAGCTGTTAACAGATTTCAGGGAAATACTTTTTTTGTAACACTTGCGCATGTATTTAGTTTTCAAAAAGAACAACCGAAATAATTAATTTTCTATTTACAGGTAAAACATATTTTGCAATGAAGAAAAAGGCTCTTTTTGATCGAATTAGTATTTGGAAAACGAGATTAATTATCGCTGTGTTTCTCTTGTCCTATACCGGAATGTTTTCGCAGACAACAACAGCAACAACAGCACAAACGCCCAAAAATATGCGTTTTAAAGATTCTCTTGATGGCGCTGTCGATTTAAGTAATTTCCTGATCTACGCAAATGGATTTCTTGTAGTTCCTGCTATTATTTCTGAACCGGCTTTAGGAGGATTTGGAGGAGCTTTGGCACCTATTTTTCTTAAGAAACATGCTCCAGTAATAGATGAAGACGGAAAAAAACGTTTTATAAATCCAGATATAACGGGAGGACTCGGAATGTACACGGCCAATAATAGCTGGATGGCAGGGGCTTTTCGTTCGGCAACATTAATAAAACCAAAAATATTATATCGTGTCGCAGCGGCTTACGGAGACATTAATTTGTCTTTCTATGCTAATAATTTGCCTTCTGGAAATGATCAGGAATTCAAACTAAATTTTAGGTCTAGCATTTTTTATACACAATGGTTAAAGCAATTTAAAAATGCAAAATGGAGTGCTGGCCCGCAATATTTGTTTTTAAATTCTAAAATAAATTTGCCAGACTTTAATCTTCCGCCTCCGTTTGTTAAACCTGGCGACATTAACAGTACGGTAAGTCAGTTAGGAGGAGCGCTTCAATTTGACGGTCGCGACAATATATTTACACCAGATAAGGGAATACGCATTCAATCAGATTTCTTTTGGTCAGACAAAGGAATCGGAAGTGATTATAATTCTTGGCGTGTCAATTTATCAGCAATAGGTTATTATCCAATAACAGACAAATTAATAGGTGGGCTCAGGATTGAAGGAGAGCAGGCGTTTGGGAGTCCGCCTTTTTATTTAAGACCCGGAATTAATTTACGAGGAATTCCAACGGCTCGTTATCAAGGAAAAACCAGTATTGTAAACGAACTGGAGTTTCGCTGGGATTTGTATCGAAGATGGAGTTTAATGGGATTTGGCGGTCTTGCAAGTGCTTTTGATGATTGGGATCAAGCTTTTGCCAAACCTGTCGTTTATAGTTACGGAACAGGTTTTAGATATTTAATAGCCCGAAAGTTTAAACTGAGAATGGGAGTAGATGTTGCAAAAGGAAATGAAGATTGGGCTTATTATATTGTTTTTGGAAGCAATTGGATGAGGTAAAATTTTTTGATAAAAGTAACAAAGTAACAAAGTAAATAGTGAAACTCCCGACAGTTATTGTCGGGAGTTTGTTGTTTATTTCTTCCAGTTATAAAGCATTTAAAAAAAAGTGATATTTTAAGAAAAAATTACCTAATTACCTGAATTGAAAAATTATCTAATTAGAAAAACAGATTACATTATTTGTAAGGTTTTAATGCTTAATAAAAATATTGTATAAAAATTAACGAAAAAATAATAGTTTTTTTAACTGATATTTAATTGATTTGTAACAAAAATAAAATTAGACGACTGATAAGTCAACTTATTTAAATCTTTTGATTATGTATAAAAATACAATGAAATCAGTTTTTGCTGCATCTGCATTTTTGATTGGAGTAGGCGGCTGTTTTGCGCAAGACATTTTAGTAAATTCATTAAAGTTGAATGCAAGTGATAAAAGTAAAGAGAACTTTAAATTCACTGAAGTGGTTAACTTAGGGACAACATCAGTAAAAGCACAGGGATCTTCGGGAACTTGCTGGAGTTATTCGACAAACTCATTTTTAGAGTCAGAAATGATTCGTTTAGGAAAACAGCCAGTAGAGTTGTCTCAAATTTACTCAGCGCGAAATGTGTATGTTGAAAAAGGAATCAATTATGTTCGTATGCATGGTGCGATCACGCTTGGCGATGGTGGTGCATTGCACGATGTAATCAATATGTATAAAAAATACGGAACTGTTCCAAGAGAAGTTTACACAGGATTAAACTACGGAACAGACAAAAATAAGTTTGCTGAAATGGCCGCGCTTATCGAAGGAGTGCTTTCAGCAGTAGTTAAAAACCCAAATGGTGAATTGACGCCAAACTGGCAAAAAGCATACGCTGCAGTTATTGATTCTTATTTAGGAAAAGTGCCGGAAAACTTTAACTACAAAGGAAAAAACTATACACCGCAATCTTTTGCTAAAGAAGTTGTGGGAATTAATCCAGATGATTATGTAGAAATGTCATCGTTTACAAATACGCCGTACTACCAAAAAACGACGATGATGGTGCCAGACAATTGGTCATTGGATCAAGTTTACAATGTAAAATTGAATGATATGACAGATGTTATTGATAATGCTTTGAAAAAAGGATATACAGTAGCTTGGGCAACAGATGTTAGTGAAAAAAGCTTTAGCTGGAAAAATGGTGTAGCTTATGTTCCAACGAAAAAATTCGATGACATGACCGCTGAAGAAAAAGCAGACATGTTCAACGGACCAAAACCAGAACCAGAAATTACTCCAGAAATGCGTCAAGCAGCGTTTGATAACTACACTACAACAGACGACCACGGAATGCATATTATTGGTATTGCAAAAGACCAAACTGGAAAAGAATATTATATCGTGAAAAATTCTTGGGGAGAAACCAACGACTACAAAGGTTTCTTGTTTGTAACTAAGAATTTCGTAAAATATAAAACTACAGCATTATTAGTAAACAAAGGCGGAATTCCTGCTGAGATTGCAAAGAAATTAGGGGTTTAATTTTATTCCGATTTTAAAAATAGAAAAAGCGCTACAAGTAATTGTGGCGCTTTTTTTTATGCATTTTTTGGCTTAAAATGTTTAAAAACCGTATTTAAACGTCTTTTAAGGTTGTTTGTGGGTTAAATAAATATAAAAAGCGAACTATAACTACCTTTGTACTAGATTTTTATAATTGACAACAACTTAATCCAGTTATCATGAAAAATTATACAGAAATTTTTGTGACGATTATTTGTGTTGTTCCTTTTAGTTGCTTCGCGCAGCTTACAGCCTCAAAAACTCCTGTTATTGCGGCGGCTGGAAAAGCACAAGTACAAACAGACAAGAAAGCAGATGATGGTCTTGTTATAGAAGCTTACTATGTTGAAGAAACAATTAATATGACTTTTGGCAGAAGAGTTACAAAATATGAAGTTTCAAAACTAGATATGGTTAACACATACGATCTGGGCCCAAATAACACTAGAACTGTAACTCCAATTTACAGAAAGCCTAAATTAAAACAAACAGAAGTGCCATTGATGTCAAAAGTGGTAATCGACATTCCTGACGAAAAAGTAGAGCCGGTAAAAGTTGCAGTAGCGCGCCCAGCAGAAACTGCAAAATACATTGATATAGATATTTCAAAAACGTATGGTAAAGTGATCGATAAAGGCTATAAAAACGCTGATATGCTCAAAAAAGTAGCCGACAAATCCTATTTTGAAGATGACATGGAATCGGCGGCGAAATATTATGCTGAATTGATTGAAGTAACCAAAAATCTAGATCCAATCTATTATTATCGTTACGCCGAATCATTAAAAGCAATCAATCAGCCAGAAAAAGCAAATGAGATGATGGTTTTGTTTGAAAGTAAAAACTTAAACAATAAAGTAGCTAAGCAATAAAAAGAAGCATGAAAAAATAACTTTACATTATAAGCAAAAAAAAGACGATCATTTGATCGTCTTTTTTTTTTAAGCTCCCCCTCTTGGGCTCGAACCAAGGACCCTCTGATTAACAGTCAGATGCTCTAACCAACTGAGCTAAGGAGGAATCACCTTAAAGGTAAATATGTTTGCTAAAAAAAGTTGCTCCCCCTCTTGGGCTCGAACCAAGGACCCTCTGATTAACAGTCAGATGCTCTAACCAACTGAGCTAAGGAGGAAAGTGTTGCTCTTTTTAGCGAGTGCAAATATAATCGATTTTTTAGTTTCTCAAAAATATTTTCACTCTTTTTCTTAATTTTTTTTTCTACTTCGTAATTGCCTTATAAATATCGTTTCCGTTTGCGAACAAAAGCAATGCTATAAGTAGTACAAACCCAACCATTTGGGCGTTTTCAAGGAATTTATCGCTTGGTTTTTTGCCACTAATAATTTCGTATAATAAAAACATCACATGACCGCCATCAAGAGCCGGAATTGGCAATAAATTCATTACTCCAAGCATAATTGACAATAAAGCGGTGATTGACCAGAAAGTTTCCCAGCTCCAAGTATCAGGAAAAACATTGTAAATCGCGGCAAAACCACCTACTTGTTTGTAAGCTTTTGTTTCTGGATTAAAAATCATTTTTAATTGTTTTCCATAACCTACCAAACGATCTTTACCTTTCGCAAGTCCAACAGGAATAGATTCCAGAAAAGTATATTCTTTAGTACTTACTTTGTAGTATCCTAGTTTTTCTAATGATTTGATGTCTAAACCACCAGCAACAACACCTAATGTTCCTTTTGCAGAAACCTTAACTGTGATTGGAGTTTGTTTTAAATCACGCAAAACAACAGCAGGAATTGTTTTTCCTTTATTTGCACTTAAAATTGATTTAACCTGATCATAATATTTAGCTTCTTGTCCATTTAATGTAACAAGTAAATCTTTTGGTTTAAGCGAAGTGTTTTGCGAATCATCTTGAATGCTTCCAATGACAAAAGGCATTCGGGTATCGATTAGAAGACCTTTTTCGTGTTTAGATAACTGATCCACAAAATCAGTTGGCATTTTGATGGTTTTCTGTTGTCCGTTTCTTTCAATTAAAATTTCTTTCGCTACAATAACCTTCGAATTGATATCATTGTCAAAATTTTCAATCTTTTGTCCATCAATAGAAATAATTTTATCTCCTGTATGTATTCCAATTTTTTCAATTGCAGGATTAGTTACCCACACACCATCTTTCAAGTCAGTGTTTGCAATGTATGTATCGCCATAAACAAAAGCCATTCCTATATAAATAATAAAAGCCAAGATAAAGTTTACGGTAACACCGCCAAGCATAATAATCAAACGCTGCCAAGCCGGTTTAGAACGAAATTCCCATGGCTGAGGAGGCAAAGCCATTTGTTCTTTGTCCATACTTTCATCGATCATTCCAGAGATTTTCACATAACCACCAAGCGGAAGCCATCCAATCCCGTATTCTGTTTCGCCGATTTTCTTTTTTAATAGAGAATATTTAACATCAAAAAACAAGTAAAATTTTTCGACTCTGGTTTTGAATAATTTAGCAGGGATAAAATGCCCTAATTCATGAAGAATAATAAGTAAAGATAAACTCAATAGAAATTGAGAGAGTTTGATAACTATATCCATTTTATAATTTTAGTTCGTATTTAACGCACAAAAGTAACGTTTTAAAATTTAATTTAAGACCGCAATATAATACTTAAGGTTTTAAATGTTTGTTAATAATTAGGCTTAGTTTTTTTTAAAGTAAAGCTGGGCTTGTTTTGTACTCTTAGTATTAGTAATCTATTCAGTCTGAATGTTACAAATGTCTTATTCTGATACTTCTAAAACTTATAAAAAGCATTTTTTGAAAAAATCTATTTTAAATTCCATTTTTTAAAAGGGAATTACCAAACTGATTGTTTAATTGATTTTTAAGTGACATGAATTTTATCAAGCAAATCGAAAGAATGAAAAAGATTCACAAACTAATTTGTGGAGAAAAAACAGGTGCGCCAATTGCTTTTGCTCGAAAACTTCATTTAAGCAGAAGCCAACTCTATAATGAATTAGAGGTAATAAAAGAACTTGACGCTCCCATTAAATACTGCAAAAAACGAGAAACTTTTTATTACGAAACTCCATTTGAATTAGTGTTAAGTTATTCGTTCAAAATAATTAAAAATGATGAATCTAAAGAGATTTTTGGTGGCACAAACCTCCGTCCAATTTTATTAGACGGAAGTATGATAGGTTTGCTATAACAAAATACTTGTCTACAAAATGATTTTGTTGAAATTTATTAATTAACCATTTAAATTTTTAATGTTATGAATTTGGAAAAAATGAATTTAGTTGAGCTAAATGCTCAGGAAGTTGAAGAAATTGAAGGAGGTTTTCTTTTAGAAATTCTTGCAGGAATTATCATCGGTGCGCTTGCTTATTTATTAACGACGTAAAAGAAATATTATGATAGATTTAAAAAAATTTGAGGTTGTTGAAATACCCCTAGAACAACAAAAAGAAATTTCAGGAGGATTTATGTGGGGATTAGCTTTTTTAGTGGCTTTAGGTGTAAGACTCCTTTTAGACGTGCTTGACTAGCAATTATAATTGCATAATAGTTAAACTCTCCTTGGTCATTTATTTTAACTATTAAATAAAAACTATCCAGTATTTGAATAAAATTTAGTTGCAAAATTTTTCAAAGCTTTATTTTAAATATTGGATAGGATTTTTAAAAATTATTTATAAATGAAATATATTTTTAGTATCATATTTTTTTCATTGTTGTTTATAAGTAATGCACAATCAAAATACTATAATTACAACATTTATGATGGAAAAGATTATCTATTTACGATGTCTCAAAGCAACGATTTAATGTTGAATTCAATACGATATATTGGGCAGGAAATAAATAATTCAGAAATTACAAAAAAAGAAGAAAAATTATATTCAGCGAGTTTGTTGATTTTTACTTCTTTAATTGGACAGGCACTTACACACGAAGCAGGTCATAAATCAGTGCTTTCCGAACTTGGAATTGGAAGCGTCAGCAAACCATTTTTTGATAAAAATTTAGTTGCAAAAGTAACAGGAGTAACTGATGAGAGTCTGATTAATTTAAGGGATAATAATTTGCCAAATTATATAAGACTTCATACAGCGGGATTAGAGTCGGATTATGCTTATTTAAGAAAATCAGATATGTATTTTAATTTTAATGAAGAAAGTTACAAAGTTCTTTATCCAGACTATTTGATGAGAAAATTAGGAGCTCAATTATATTATTTTAGTTCTTTTTACAATTCGACAACAAGAATTAAGGAAACAGATAGTAAAGAACTTAATCGAGATGTCGTCGGAAATGATGTATATGGGATGATCCGTCATTTACATAGACCCTCAATGGAGTTTTATCGTTATACTCAAAGAAAGGATTTAACTGATGAAGAAAAATCGTACGCTAAGAGGATTGGATATTTTTCATTGATTAATTTTTTAAATCCAAATATTTGGAAGTTGGGAAATTATAAATTGTCAAAAGATGTAGTAGGCAATTTTTCAGTTAATTACTCTTTAGCTCCATTTGGATATTTTACAGAACAAAATGCATATTTACAAATTAAAGATAAATATAAAATAAATCCTTATTTCCGTCAATATTTTAATAAAAGCTACACTTTTTTTGCAGGCGGACTTGCTCTGCATAATTATTCTTTTAATGATGAAAAATATTTATTGAATTCTTCTTTGGATTTTTGGGAGCAGCCAAAAAAATTAGAATTTAGAGCAAAGGAAGCAGAGTTTGGTGTTGGTATAAAATCGGAATTTGCAATTAGATTTTCAAAAGGAAAAGATGATTCGAAACCAACAACATATTTTAATTTAGGAATGTCATATAAAACAGCGGGTTTTATTCCTGAAGCACCTTCTCTTTCAGAAGATTTTCAAGTCCATCTAGGAATTATACTATCTGTCAAAAAATAAGTTATAGAAGATTTCTGGGAAATTTGAAACTATTAAATAAGTAAAAATGAAAGAAATTTCTATTGACTCAAAAAAAGTACTTCAGGTATTTTTTGATAAGGAATAATTATTACGTATTTCAGAAATATTTTTAGTGAAAAATAGATAAAAAAAGAAAAGGCTTTACTCCGTCCAATTTTATTAGACAAAACTCTGATAAGGTTGCTCTAAAAAAATAGTTCTCGAGAAAATGGTTTTGTTGAAAATTTATTAATTAATCTTTTAAATTTTAAATTATGAGTTTACAAGAATTGAATTTAGTTGAGCTTAATTCATAGGAACAAAAGGAATTTGAAGGAGGCTTTTTACCTCTTTTAGCGGTAGGAGCACTATTGTTATTTACAAGTTGTGTTCCGTGTCCAGCAGATAAATAAATTAATAATCTTAAAAAAATAATAAAATGAATTTAGAAAATTTAAATATTGTAGAGCTTAATTTTTCAGAGATAGAAGAAATTGAAGGTGGATTTATACCTCCTTTTGTTAGGAGCATGCTTACTTTTAGGTGGTTGCGTTGCTTATAAACCAGCGGTTGATCCGGCAAGAGATCGTTAGTAATTTTGAGGGATTTAAACATCCCTCAATTTATACAATTCTATTATGAATGCAAAAACAATATTAATTTGTATTCTGATTTTTATTTCTAGAGTAGCTGACTTGTATACAACACTGCTGGCGGCACAATTTTCGACGAAAAATTTTCATAAAGAAGAACAAAATTTAATTGTAAAAATAACTTCAATGAGTATGAAAACATTTTTTATTATGGAAATAATTTTAGCAGGTTTAGTAATAGGATGCTATTTGTTGTATTTAAAAAACAGGAATTTATTTGAAATAAAAACTTTCAATTTAAAGCAATACATAAACATGTATTTTTTTAATAAAACCACTACTGAAATAAAAGATTGGCTTACTTATATTAACTTAAAAAAAATACTTGTTTTGTTTGGTTCTTGTGTGCCAGTTTACATAATAACAACAAGTATTTTGTTTTCATTGAATAACTATTGGGTAAGTTTATATAAAGAGAATAATCAGACAGCAATCAAATATTATTTGTCATTAAATAAATATTATTTTTTTGACTTTATAATTTTTGTTTTCCCTATAATATTAATAATTCTTTTGTTGATACATAAGTTGGATAATGAATTTGAGAATAACAAAATATCAAAAATGGTCTATTGAAGTTAAGACTTATAATTTCGAAAATAAAAAAAATGTAATGAAAGTGAGTTAAACCAAATAGAAGGAGGGTTTGGGAATTATTCTATGCAATTAAAAAATAAATATTAATGTCAATTACTATGGCGTCATATACAACAATAATAAAGCTAATTGTATTTTCTTTTGTAATTCTTTTATTGTCTTCGTGCGCCTTAAAAGCAATTCCTTCTCAATATACTCCTGTTAAGGATGGTTTTGAAAATGTTGAATTAGATAAACTTGGCAATGGGAAAGTCTTGATTTATAATGGAGCAGATATTTTACATAAAATGGATAATACAGCTAGATTGAACATTTGGATAGATAATAATTCTTTAGGGCAATTAAAAGCAAGTGAATATGTCATTATAGATTTGCGCGAGGGAAATTATAATTTTAAAGTTCAACATTTAGATATGGTAAATATTCGAAGTAATCATAAGGTTGAAATTGATAGTAAAATAAAAGTCATCAAAATCAAACCGACTATAACTTCAAATAAATTAGAGATTATAAATGAGTTGCCTCAGAACTTTAATAAGTTCAGCTATACTAACAAGATATAAAAAACTGATTTTATCTCCTCCATTTTAATTAACTATGAAAGAAATTTCAATTGATTCAAAAAAAGTACAATTGTGGGGAATACTAATAAGCATTCCGATTATTTTAGTTTTTCTATTAATCTTGTTTTTTAATTGGGGTGAAGTATTTAATCAAAATTTAAAAGATATAAAAGCTTCAATTCAAATCTTTGATAGTAAAATAGCAAATACCATTTTAATTTTTTTGGTTCCAAATTTAATCATTTTTACAGCCATAATTGTTCACGAACTTATTCACGGTTTTTTTATGGCACTTTTTTCAAAAAAAGGATGGAAATCGGTGAAATTTGGGTTTATAAAAAAGCACTTAATGCCTTTTGCAAACTGCACAGAACCTTTGAAATCAAAAAAAATGTTGATTGTTTCACTTTCGCCTTTCTTTATATTAGGATTATTACCATCAATTTATGGCTTTCTGTTTAAGGATTTGGTTTTTTTATTTATTGGTTTTTCTATGACTTTAGGAGCTGTTGGCGATTTTATTTATGCCTATTTGATATTAAAAGCGGGTTTGAATCATACATTATTAGATCATAAGAGCCAAGTTGGTTTTATAATCATAGATTAAAAGTATCAAAAATGATTGAACAAAAAAGAAAAATGTCAGTTCACAAAGGTGGTAAGGAAGAGGCCGTGGTTCTAAAAATGTTATTAGATAGTTTCTCCATTCAGGTCTTTTAAGATTCATCGTTATTGTCTGTTTTTAATCCGTGGGGAGTTTTGGTTGGGGATGTTGATTCCGTAAAATTAAAGGTAAAAGAAGAAGATTATAATGAAGCAAAGACAATAATTGACAATTATCATTCTGGGAAATACATCATATAATTTATTATAAATTCTAAATTGAACTACATAAATTTAGGTTCAGATCCAAAAAACAACTTTGAAAATTTTAGCTCATAAAGCAAATCCAAAAGCTTTTCAATTCATTTGATTATTCTTTTAACTACTGTCGCTTTTCGAGATTATTGCCAATAATTAAAGTAGATATAAGTAGTTTAAATAAGGAGTCATTCGGGATAAAATAATTTCGGCAGTTTAACTTCCGTCCAATTTTATTAGACGGAAGTCTAATAAGTTTGCTATAACAAAATGTTCTCGAGAAAATGATTTTGTTGAAATTTATTAATTAACTATTTTAATTTTAAAATTATGAATTTAGAAGAATTGAATTTAGTAGAACTTGATGTTCAGGAATCGAAAGAAATTGAAGGGGGCTTTGGCATATTGTTTATCGCCGCTCATATTTTTGCGCTTGGCGTATATAATGGCTATAAATCAGCAGAAGCTAGTGCTCATTAATTAATAAATTAATATATATAAATATGGAAACGAGAGATTATGCAGTTATAGAATTAACTCAAGATGAGATTCAAGAGGTAGAGGGAGGATGGTTGCCAGTTGTTCTTGGCGGTATAGCCATTGCAGCCGCTGTTTACGGTGCAGGACGTGCTTGTGGGGAAGCTTTATACTATGCAACTCATTAATATTTTGAATATAGGGACTAGGTTCGTGTTTTTTAAAATTCCAAAGTTGAGTGTCATTTTACATAACACTTAATAAATAATATCTGGACAAAAACACTACAATGGCTTAAGGCTATTGTAGTGTTTCTTTTTCAAAAGAAAATTACTTTAATGAATTTCAGTTTAGATCCAATAAATACTCTTGAAAATCTTATTAGAAAAAATAAAACAAAGAGTTTTTCAATATATCTCGTTATTGTTTTGGCAATTCTAATTTTCTTAGGACTACTTCCTTTAATTAACATAGATATCAGTAGTCAAAGTCGCGGAATAATTCGTAGTAAAACAGATAATGTTCCTGTTACAACAATTGTGAGCGGAAGGGTTAACTGGATAGCTCTAAAGAACAATATTTTTGTAAAAAAGGGCGATACACTTTTAAAAATATCCAAAGAAAACCTAGAAAGTGATAAAAGAACTCAAGATATATTATCAAATTCTACTTCTTCCTTGCTAGAAGATATTTCAAATCTTTTACAAAATAAAACTTCGCAATTGGAGACTTCTACAGCACGTGAAGATTTATTCAAATTTCAATCAGGAAAAAAGGAACTGCAAAGTAAAATTTCGCAAGCGCAAGTAAATTATGATCGCAATAAAATTCTTTATGATAAAGATATTATTGCAAAAGCAGATTTCGAAAAACTGGAATATGAATTACGATTAACCAAGCATTCATTGCAAAATTATATAAGTCAACAGAAAGCAACATGGGAAAACCAGAAAAGAGATTTGGAAGAACGATTGAAAAATCTTAACGGAACTGTTGCCAAAATAAATGTAGAGGCAAATAATTATTTTGTTTTAGCACCAATTTCGGGCACTATCGAAAATTATTCTGGAGTTCAAAATGGTTCTTTTATAAATGCGTCACAAGCTGTTGCGACCATTTCTTCAGCAGATCATCTTATTGTTGAAAGTAATGTCGCTCCCAATGATATTGGTCTGATAAAGAAAAACCAAAAAGTAAAATTTCAATTGGATGCATTCAATTACAATCAATGGGGATTGTTGGAAGGAAAGGTAATTGATATCGACCGTAATATTACGATGCAGGGCGATCAGGCTTTTTTTAAGGTGCGATGTTCTTTAGATTCTAAAACTTTACGTTTAAAGTCGGGTTACAAAACCGATGTTTCAAAGGGAATGACTTTAACTACAAGATACATAGTTACCCGCAGAAGTTTATTCGAATTGTTGTTTGATAAAATTGACGATTGGCTAAACCCAAAACAACTACCAAATAGAAAATAAATGGCCTCGATAAAAATAAAACAACACGATATTAAAGATTGTGGTGCAGCTTGTTTGGCATCTATTGGAAATCATTTCAAAGTTAATCTGCCCATAGCAAGGATACGTCAATACGCTAATACTGATAAACGAGGCACTAATGTTTTAGGGATAATTGAAGCAGCTGAGAAAATGGGATTTACTGCAAAAGGAGTAAAAGGCGGTTTAGATTCTTTAGATAAAATTCCGCTTCCTGCTATTGCTCATATTATTACAAAAGAGCAGTTGCATCACTATGTGGTCATTTATAAGGTTGAAAAAAACGCCATTACAGTTATGGATCCGGGTTTGGGTAAAATGGAAACTTATACTATTGAAGATTTTCAAAAAATATGGTCAGGTGTTTTAATTCTTTTTGCGCCAAATGATGATTTTAAAATTAAAAACGAAAAAACTTCTCCAATAAAGAGATTTTGGAATTTAATTCAGCCACATAAAACTATTTTAATTCAGGCTCTAATTGGTGCCATTGTATTTACGGTTTTGGGATTGGCAATGTCAATTTATATTCAAAAAATAACAGACTATGTTTTGGTTGATGGAAATAGAAATCTGCTCAATTTGCTTAGTGTTTCCATGATCGCAATTATTCTTTTGCAAGCTTATATTGGTTCAAAGAAAAGTATTTTTGTAATGAAAACGGGTCAATTAATTGATGCCAAATTAATTTTGGGTTATTATAAACATTTGCTTCACCTGCCTCAGCGATTTTTTGATACGATGCAGATAGGAGAAATCACTTCTCGTATAAACGATGCTGTAAAAATTCGTTCTTTTATAAATGAAACGGCTATAGAAATGATTGTAAATGTCTTTATTGTCATTTTTTCATTTGCTTTAATGTTTACGTATTATTGGAAATTAGCTTTGGTCATTATTCTTGTAATTCCATTTTATACATTGATTTATTTTCTCCTAAATAATTTCAACAAAAAAGTAGAACGAAACATTATGGAAAATGCCGCCGAATTACAAACCCAATTAGTAGAAAGTATCACACATGTAAGAACAGTAAAAGAATTTGGAATAGAAGATTTTTCAAATCTAAAAACAGAAAATAAATTTGTAAAACTTTTATTTACAACGTATAAATCTGGTTTAAATGTTGTTTTTGCTTCAACTTCGACGCAATTTTTGGCTTCTGCTTTTACCGTAATCTTAATGTGGATTGGTTCAGGATATGTAATTGATAGAGCTATTACTCCAGGAGAATTATTTTCTTTTTATGCTTTAATAGGATATTTTACCTCGCCCGTAGCGTCTTTAATTGGTATGAATAAAACCGCACAGAATGCATTAATTGCTGCTGATAGGCTTTTTGAAATTATGGATTTAGAAAGAGAGGAAACGGAAAATAAGATCGAACTGCAAAAAGAAAACCTAGGAGACATAAAATTTGAAAATATCTCATTCCGTTATGGATCTCGTATAGAGGTTTTTAAAAACTTTAATGCAGTATTTAAAAAGAATGAAACTACAGCCATAGTTGGAGAAAGTGGCAGTGGGAAAACAACTTTGATTTCTTTGCTTCAAAATTTATACCCAATAAAAGAGGGCAAAATTTTAATTGGGGAATATGATACTAAATTTATTCACTATAAGAGTTTGCGTCAAATGATTGGAGTTATCCCACAACAGCTTAATTTATTTTCGGGGAATATTATCGAAAATATTGCTTTGGGAGATTCATTTCCAAATATTCAAAGAATTTTAGATTTATCCCAACAATTGGGAATTACAGAGTTTGTAGAAAAACTTCCAAACGGTTTTGAAACGCAGATTGGTGAAAACGGAGCAATGCTTTCTGGAGGACAAAAGCAAAGAATAGCTATTGCAAGAGCTATATATAAAAACCCTGAAATTTTATTGCTGGACGAAGCAACGTCATCATTGGATACTAATTCAGAAAAAATTGTAAAAGGAGTTATTGATAATTTTAAATCACAGGGAAAAACGATTATAGTTATTGCGCATCGTTTAAGTACAATTGCAAATGCTGATACAATTTTGGTAATGAAAGAAGGAAATATTGTTGAATCTGGAAATCATTTGGATTTATTGGAACAAAAATTAGAATATTTTAATCTTTGGAATAAACAGAATTTACTTTAAAGATTATTAATGAAGAAAAATAAATGCGTTTAACTTCCGTCCAATTTTATTAGACGGAAGTATGATAAGTTTGCTATAATAAAAACGTTCTCGAGAAAATGATTTTTGTTTTAAATTATTAATCATTTAAATTTTAAAGTTATGAATTTAGAAGAATTGAATTTAGCAGAGCTTAATGTTCATGAAGTCCAAGAAGTTGAAGGGGGTTGTCCAGTTTGTTTGTATTTACAGTGTGAATCACATGTAAAAGATTTTTTAAGAGGATTGTTTGACTTATAAATTTGAATAAATTATGCTAGTAGAATTAAAAAACACAGAATTGGTTGAGATTAATGGAGGTTGTCAAGATTGTTACGATAATGGCGCTAAATTAAGAAAATTAATAGGTATTGCTTGGGATGTTCTCATGGCTATTTAAATAAATATAGAGGTTGTCTTAACAACCTCTTTTTATTTGCTCAACTTAAATAAGAAAAATGAACTATAGAAGTACAATTAATTACAGCTTAAAAGAGAAAGTACTAAAAGTAATAACTTCATATTTACTAGGTTTAAGTTTAATTATTATTACAGTATTAGTAATAATCTTGCCTCTCGATTTTATTATTACTAAATATCTTCATTTTGAATCTGTCAAAGAATTAATACATCAAACACAAAACAAATATGTTAAGTATCCTTTTTATATAACTGTCTTTATAGGTCCTATTATTGAGGAATTATTGTTTCGGTTATGCTTAATAGTTAACAGAAAAAATATCTCAATTTTTACAGGTTTTTTTTTGCATGAAATATTACGAAGACGTTTTATAAAACTAAATTTTCATGATGAATTATATTTCTATATAATTTTAATTGGTGTTTTTACTTTTTTACTTACATGGAAATTTTTGACTCCAACGATTATTAATTCTATTGACAAGAAGCAAAATTGCTTAGTTTGGATTTCAATAATATTTTTTGGATTAATACATATTACTAATATTAAGATTCTGCATTGGGAATTAGCGTTGTTTTATCCTTTTTATGTAATACCCCAAATGATCATGGGGTATTTTATTACTAATTTAAGATTAAAATACGGTTTTTTATGGGGTCTGTCTTTGCATTCACTATTTAATTTTATTGCAATTATTATATAATCAGAAATAAATTAGAAGCAACATTATTTTATTTAAATGAAAATAAGAGTTTCATATTAACTGTAAAAAAATATGTCAAAATATAAACTAACTAAAAATGAAAGTCAAAGGATTGGAAAAGGGAAAAATGAAAATATAATTTTCAATATTATTCTTTTCATTTTTCTATTAGTTGTTTTTTTTAAATGGAATTCAATTGACGACTTTTTTAATCATTTCTTTTTTTTTGGCGACTTCAAAATAAAAATTATCACATTCGTTATGTTATAGTATTTATTAATGTTTAAAAAATAGCAGACTATACTAAAAAATATTTTTTTAAAGTAATATTAAGTTTTCTCTGAAAACGATAAAAGATGATGAATCAAAAGAAATTTTTGAAGGCTCAAACTTACGTCCAATTTTATTAGACGGAACTATAATTGTTATGACTTAACTACTAAGAAAAAAATTGACCACAATCCTAAATTACTTGTTCCTGATCCGGTTTAGAAAATTAGTTTCTAAAGGCGATAATCTGGCAATATTTTTAATAGTACTTCTTTATTTAACAGTTGCATTTTTGATTTTTAAAAATTATGATTCCTTCAGAAATTACGTTCCCTTTCTTTTTGTCGATATTATAATTTATCATTTGCAAAGGTCAGATTTGGAACTTTTAAAAATGAAGAGAAATTATAAAGTAATCTTATTTACAGAATATATTATTTATTCATTTCCATTTTATCTGGTGCTTTTATTAAAAAGAGAGTTTGTTCCTATTGCGATAATTATTTTGTTTAAAATAGCATTGATTAGCGTACCTAGATTCAATCTCAAAATCATAAAATATCCTTTTGATACCTTTAATATTTACTGGCATATTTCTTTCAGAAAATACAAGATCATTTATATTCTTCCAGTATTGATTCTGGTCATTTTTATGGCAGTAAACAGCAATAATCAAAATCTTCAGTATGCCGTTTTTCTGGGTTTGTCTGTAATTGCTTGTGTTCCTTCATTCGAAAGAGAACAAATTGAAGAGATAAAGCAAAATCCGTTTGATGCCGTAAAATATGTAAGATATCAGTTTAAAAATTCAATTATAAATACCGCTTATTTAATATTTCCAATAGCAATAACATTGTCTTTTTTATTGCAATGGGAAAAAATGATATTCTTGATTTTTATATTTATAGCGCCTCTTTATAATCTGTTGTTAAAGTATATTTGTTTTAATAATAGCTTGTTACAGCAGATTTTCTTTGCCATTTTTATTACCGGAAGTATATTTTTATTTGGAGTTCCTTTTTTAGCGACGCCCATTATCTATAAAAAAGCGATTAAAACTTTAAAACAATTAAAGGCATGCTAAGGATTACTATTGATCAAAAGAAATACAAGGATAAATCGATATTAGAAAACATTAATATTATTATCTATCAACCAGGAATTTACGGTGTTGTTGGGAAAAATGGTCAAGGCAAAACCACACTTTTTAAATGTATCGTAGGTTTAGAGAAGTTTAAAGGAAGTTGTTTTATAAATGATGAAAAGGTGATATTGCAAAATGTAGGCTGGATTCCAACAGATCCTCCAATTTACGGAGAACTTACTGCCGATGAATTTTACGATTTTTATGCGCATTTATTAGATGTAAGAACAAAAAGCATCAATCGAATATTTGAAATTCCAGATAATCAATTAATACGCGAATTTTCTACAGGAATGAAAAAGAAAACATACTTGAATGCTGTTTTTAAAAAGGAATTTCCAATTTACATTCTAGATGAACCGTTTAACGGATTGGATTTAGAATCGAATTATTTATTAATGAATTACATTAGAGGACTTTCTAAAACCTGTATTGTTTTTATTTCCTCTCATATTTTAGAAATTCTCTATAAAGATTGTGATCAAATTTTTCTGCTGAAAGATAAAAACATACAGACGTTTGAGAAAAGTGAATTTCCAGAGATAGAAAAAACACTTTTTATGTAATTGCATGAGAAAACAGAATTTGCTTTAAATGTTTGTTAATTAATAAACATTTAGATTTCTCCTTTTATAAGGAAGCCGTAACTTTACTTTTTAAACGGCTGCCGTCTTCAGTTGGTAGTCTAAATCTATTAAAAGTTACAAGTATGGCTTCACAATTATTTTCTCCATTACTATTAAAAAATACCACATTAAAAAATAGAATCGTCATTTCGCCAATGTGCCAATATTCTGCCGAAGACGGATATGCAAACGATTGGCACCTGGTTCATTTAGGAAGTCGTGCGAGCGGAGGCGCCGGATTGATTATTCAGGAAGCAACTGCCGTTTCTCCCGAAGCTCGAATTTCGCCTGCTGATCTTGGAATTTGGAAAGATGAGCATATTCAAAAACTGAAACAAATCAATCAATTTATCGTTTCTCAAAATGCTGTGCCCGGAATTCAATTGGCGCACGCTGGACGAAAAGCAAGTGTTTCGGCTCCGTGGCTTGGCAATAAAAAATTGGATTTCGCTCAAGGCGGATGGCAAACCGTTGCGCCAAGTGCGATTGCATATCATGAGAATGAACCTTTTCTTCCTGAAGCCTTAGATAAAAACGGAATCCAAAAAGTGATTTCTGATTTTAAATCCGCAACCAAAAGAGTCGTTGAAGCCGGATATCAAGTTCTCGAAATTCACGCAGCGCACGGTTATTTGTTGCATCAGTTTTTATCGCCTTTGACAAATGTAAGAACCGATGAATATGGAGGAAGTTTTGAAAATAGAATCCGTTTTACATTAGAAGTTGTAGAAGCAGTTCAATCAGAATGGCCGGAAAATCTTCCTTTATTTGTTCGAATTTCAGCAACAGATTGGGCAGAAAACGGATGGAATCCAGAAGAATCTGTAGTACTTTCTAAAATTTTAAAAGAAAAAGGAGTAGATTTAATTGATGTTTCGTCAGGCGGATTGGTTTCGCATCAAAAAATCAATATTGGTCCAGGTTACCAAGTTCCTTTTGCAGAAAAAGTAAAAAGTGAAGCCAATATTTTAACCGGAGCAGTTGGTTTAATTACGGACGCAAAACAAGCCGAAGAAATTTTGAATAATGGCCAAGCCGACTTAATTTTGTTTGCCAGAGAATCATTAAGAAACCCGAATTTGCCTTTAGATTTCGCCAAAGAATTAAACGACGATATTCATTGGCCAAAACAATACGAAAGAGCTAAACTATAATTTATTTAGCCACAGATTTTACAGATTAAAAGGATTTTTCTGAGTTTTTTCGCCACGAATTACACAAATTTTCACAAATCGTTGCGTTCAAAAACTTAAAAAATTCGTGAAAATTTGTGTAATTCGTGGCAAAAGAGAAATCCTTTCTAATCATATTAATCTGTGGCGAAAAAAAACTAAAACAAAATGCAAAAAATAAAAACAGCACTATTATCATACGGAATGTCGGGGAAAGTTTTTCACGCTCCGTTTTTAGATATTCATCCCGGTTTTGAATTATTAGGATCTTGGGAGCGAAGCAAAAAACTCATTCAGGAAGATTATCCGTACGTACAAAGTTATCCATCAATTGATGATTTATTGGCAGATGATGTCGATTTAGTAATCGTAAACACGCCAGTAGGAACGCATTATGAATATGCGAAAAAAGTACTTTTGGCAGGAAAACATGCTGTTGTAGAAAAAGCTTTCACAACAACTGTTGCCGAAGCCGAAGAGCTCACTCAAATTGCCAAAGACAAAGGATTAAAATTAGCCGTTTTTCAAAACAGAAGATGGGACAGCGATTTTAAAACGATTCAGAAAATAATTCATGATGGAGTTTTAGGCGAATTGGTTGAAGCCGAATTTCATTTTGACAGATATAATCCGTTGTTGAGCCCAAAAGCGCACAAAGAAACGGCAAATGACGGAGCGGGAGTTTTAAAAGATTTAGGGCCACATATTATTGATCAGGCAATTTGTTTGTTTGGTTCACCAAAATCGGTATTTGGGGATATTCGTTTTACTAGGCAAAATTCTTTGGTTGATGATTGGTTTGATTTGGCATTGATTTATGAAAATTTCAGGGTGCGTTTAAAAGCAGGTTTTTTTGTTAGAGAAGCTAATCCTGCTTATACTATTCATGGCAAAAAAGGCTCTTTTTTAAAGCCAAGAGGCGATGTTCAGGAAGATGAATTGAAACTCGGAAAAAAACCAAATTTAGAAGCTTGGGGAACAGAACCAGAAGATTTGCAAGGTCTTCTGCATACTGAAATTGACGGAAAAGTAATTCGCGAAAAAGTACCAACATTACAAGGAAATTATTTCTCGTTTTTTGACGGCGTTTACAATTCAATTACAAACAATACAACAGAACCTGTTACAGGTCAAGACGGCGTAAAAGTAATGCAGATTATTGAAGCTGCCATTGCGAGTAATACGCAAAGAACGGTAATAAATTTGTAGCGAATAATGGCCCACGGATTATGCGGATTGAAACTGGTTTTCGCTGGTTTTGTTTTTTTCAATCTCTGGCAAAATACGTAATGAATAATCGTAGAGACGCACTGCAGTGCGTCTTTTTTTATGTCGGAAAAAAAATCAGTATCAGTGCAAATCTGTTTTAATCAGCGTAATCCGTGGCCCAAAAAAACACAGCAATTTATAAACAATAACGTTGTAAATAAAGGAACATTTTTCAGCATAAAAGAAATACGTCGTTTTTTTGTACTTTTATGTAATAATCCCAAAATGCACCGATTTTGATAAATTTCAATCCATTAGAACTATTTCAGACAAAAGGAAAAATCAAGAAAGTTTTCAGAGAAGCAAAAGCCTCTTATTTGAACCGAATTCGTTTTGCCGTTGGAATGTTTTATTTCGGAATGGGATTAAGTTTTGCAACCTGGGCAAGTAGAATTCCAGATATTAAAACCGCTCTTCATTTAACCGAAGGCGATTTGGGATCCATACTTTTTGCTTTGCCAATGGGACAATTGATCATCATGCCTTTTTCAGGGAAAATGGTGACCAAGTTTGGAAGCCACCGTATTTTGATTTTCTCTTTAATAATGTATGTTTTATGCCTTATCAATTTAGGATTGGCAACAACTGCACTACAATTATCATTAGGTTTATTCTTGTTTGGTTTATTTGGAAATTTAGCCAATATTGCCGTAAACACTCAGGGCGTTTATACCGAAGTGCTTTTTAGAAAAACAATCATGTCGTCGTTTCACGGAATGTGGAGTTTTGCGGGTTTTACAGGGGCTTTGGTTGGCTTAGGAATGCTTGCATTAAACTTGTCGCCACTACATCATTTTTTAATAGTGGCAGCGGTGGTTTTGCTTATGATTGCTTTTAATTTTAAATTTTTGGTCAAAGCCAAAGAAAAGAAAATCAAGAATAAAGGCGAAAAGAAAAAATTATTTACAAAACCAGACAGCGCCTTGATTTGGCTTGGCGTAATAGGATTTTGCAGTATGGCGAGCGAAGGTGTTATGTTTGATTGGAGCGGTGTTTATTTTAAAGATATTGTAAAAGCTCCTGGACCTTTGGTTGTTCTAGGATATACTTCATTTATGATTATGATGGCCAGTGGAAGATTTCTTGGTGACGGGCTTATCAATAAATTTGGACGCGAACGCGTGATGCAAATCAGCGGCATCATGATTTCTGGCGGACTTTTCACAGCTGTTTTTCTGCCGTATTTATTTCCGTGTACAATTGCTTTTATGGCAGTTGGTCTTGGAGTTGCCACAATTGTTCCTACGGTTTACAGTTTGGCCGGAAAAAACCCAACTGTGCCACCAGGAGAAGCTTTAACGATCGTTTCCAGTGTAAGTTTCTTAGGGTTTTTAATGGGACCTCCCGTAATTGGCCATATAGCGCAAAATTTCGGACTTCAATTTTCTTTTGCTTTTATCGGAATCTTTGGTGTTTTGATTGCTTTTATGGTGTCTAAAATTAGAACTTCGGCTTAAAAACAAAACAAAAAATAGCAAATCTATTTAATTAATTTTGAATTTCAACTCATTTAATAATGAGAAAAAACTTATATTTTCAATTTATTTCTTTATATTTGGAATTCAAGATTTAAGAATTTAAATCCATTTATTTCTCCAAAAACCAATTTTATCTTTTGAATAGGAAGAATTTCCGAAAATAATTTTCAAAAATAAATTGGAATTTTTATGATTGAAAGATACGCTACATTTTTTATTTTATTGGTTTTTGATTTTGCTTTTGCGCAAGAAACAGTCTTTAGAGGAATTATTGTTGACGCGAAAACGCAAAACCCGCTTGAAAATGTTGTCGTGAGTATTCAAAATTCGGCCATTACGCAACTTACTTCAAAAGATGGGAAATTTGAATTGCATTCTTCTCTAAATGGAGAACAACTTCTTTTAATTCATAGTCAAGGTTTCAAGGATTTATTACTTAAAATTCAATCAAAATTTGGTGAAAATGTAAATCTCGGCATCCTACAATTAGAAGATTTATATACTGATGAGACTCCTGCCGCTTTAATTACGCTTTTAGACACTGATTTGTCTGATGACAGTAGTTCTTCAGATATGACATCCGGGCTTTTGCAGTCTTCTAAAGATGCGTTTATGCAGGCATCAGCATTTAATTGGGGTCAAGCCCGATTTAGAGTTCGAGGTTTAGACAGCGAAAACGGGACCATGATGCTCAATGGCATGATCATGAATAAACTCTATGACGGAAGACCACAATGGAGTAATTGGGGTGGATTGAATAATGTGATCCGAAATCAAGAATTTTCGGTAGGAGCGGCAGTTTCCAATTATGCTTTTGGAGGCGTTTTAGGAACACAACAAATTTTTACAAGAGCTTCTCTGTATCGAAAAGGAAGATCATTTACACTTTCTGGCAGCAACGGGGCTTATACTTGGCGCGGAATTGCTACAGAAGCCTCCGGAATGAATTCTTCAGGTTGGGCTTATGTAATTTCGGCAGGCAAAAGATGGGCGGAAGTAGGTTATTTTGATGGAACAAATTTCGATGCAGAATCCTTTTTTCTTAGTGTAGAAAAGAAATTGAACAATAGGCATTCTTTGAATTTTACAGGATTTTATACGCCAAATTCGCGTGGAAAAAATTCGCCAAATACAAATGAAGTAATTCATTTAATGGGTGAAAAATACAATTCGTATTGGGGATTTCAGAATGGAGATAAACGAAATGCGAGAGTAAAAAATGTCGAAGAACCCCTGTTGATGCTCAATCATTATTTTAAGATTGATGAAAGAACAAATCTGAATTCTGGAATCATGTATCAATTTGGGAAAGTAGGAAACAGTACTATTGATTATCAAAATGCGAATAGTCCAGATCCTGTTTATTACCGAAAAATGCCGAGTTATTTTAGTTCGCTTTATGCAAAAGATCAAGGAGAATTTTCAGGCCAGTTTACTCCCGATTATGAAAATGCCGAAAAAAGCAAAGAAACATTTTTGGCGAATCCGCAGATTGATTGGAAAGCAATGTATTTGGCAAATCAAAAACCAAGCGGAAATGGTTACGAGCCGGCACAAAGTCATTATGTTCTTTATGAAGATCGCACTGATGATAAAACATTTGCATTCAATTCTACTCTAAACACTCAGATCAATTCAAATCTTTCCTTTGATGGAGGATTTGTTTATAAGAATTTGAAATCGCATAATTTTCAGTATTTATTGGATCTTCTTGGCGGTGAATATTTTCTAGATATTGACCCTTTTTATAAAGGCAATCTTTCACAATCCGATTTATTGCACCCAAATCGATTAGTCAAAAAAGGAGATACTTATGGCTATAATTATAATTTTTTGGCCCACACTTTTGATGTTTTTACGCAGTTTAAATTCACGTATAATAAAACTGAATTCTTTTTGGCACAATCGTATTCCATGTCAGATTATCAAAGAGAGGGTTTATATCAAAACGGACTTTATCCCACAAATTCATTAGGAAAAAGCGAGAAGGTGAATTTTGAAAATTTTGGGTTTAAAGGCGGATTCACGTATAAGATTTCGGGAAAACAATTGCTTTTTTTCAATGGTGAACACCTAACAAGAGCCCCGTCTTTGAGAAATACTTTTTCAAATGCACGTTTAAATAATTCGGTTGTAAATGGAATTCAAAGTGAAAATATAAGCAGTGTTGAGGCAAATTATATATATCGTTCACCAAAACTCAAATTTCGTTTCACAGCTTACCATACTTCAATAAAAAACACTGCAAAAACTTCTTTTTTTTATGCCGAAGGAATTTTTGATAACGGCGCAGGATATGATCCTACAGATGCATTTGTCAGTCAAACGCTAACCAATCTAGATAAGAGAAATACAGGGGCAGAATTAAGTTTTGAATATCAAATATCATCTACTTTAAAAACCATTTTTGCAGCTTCTTATGGAAATTTTGTTTACACCAGTAATCCTGATGTAACAATTACAAACGATGCAAATCTTGCAAAAGACAATTCTCAAACCACGTTTGATTTTGGGCCTGCTTATCTTAAAAATTACAAACAAGCAGGAACGCCACAGCAAGCCTATTCACTTGGAGTAGAATATCGTGATCCTAAATTTTGGTGGTTGGGCGCGAATATCAATTATTTGGCAGATAATTATATTGATGTTTCTCCAATTTCGCGAACAGCACAGTTTTATATTAACCCAGTGAATGGATTTCCTTTTCCAGAAGCGACTTTTGAACGCGGAAATGAATTGCTGAAACAAGAAAAATTTGAACCAATTATATTGCTTAATGTTAATGGCGGAAAGTCTTGGCGCTTTCGCAAAAAATATATCGGACTTTTTGCTAGCGTTAATAATGTATTGAATTTAATGTACAAAACAGGCGGTTTCGAACAGGCTCGAAATGCTAATTATAGAGCATTGAATCAAGATGTTTCCAGCGGAACGCCTTCATTTGGATCAAAATATTATTACGGTTACGGTCGCACTTATTTCTTAAATCTAACAATCGGATTATAAATTGAAATTTATTTCTCATGAAAAAAATAGTTTTATTTTCAACTTTATCATTGTTTTTTTTCAGTTGCGCTACTGAAATTGACACACCAAAATTAGAATGTACTCAACCTGATTTTATTGTAAACAAAACAGTAGAAAAAGTTTATGAGATTTCGGATCCAACGGCTAAACAATATACGTATGACGACATTATAGAAGCCTATGTGGTTTCAAGTGATGAAGGTGGCAATTTTTTTAAAAGCATTTCTTTTCAGACAAAAGCATCAGAAAACGTTTCCGCAATTGGATTTAGTGTTCCAGTTGACGTGTCAAATACCTATATTGATTACCGCGTTGGAAACAAAGTCTATGTAAAGCTCAAAAATCAATTTACAGATTTGTATTATGGCGGATTACGAATTGGTAGTTTGTATGTGAGCAACGGGGGCAACCCTACGATTGGAAGAATTTCGCAAAATGAATTTAAAAATGTTTTGAATGCGTCTTGCACAACGATTGACGAAAATCAATTAGTAGAATCGATTTCTATTGAAGAAGCGTTGCATGATTCAAAATTAAATACTTTGATCGAGCTCAATAATGTTGAATTTACAGAAGATGCCCTAGGTCGTCATTATTTTGAAGAAAGTAATAATGTAGGAGGTTCGACAAATTGGAATTTAAGAGATAAAACTGGAAATCAAATTATTTTTAGAACCAGCAGTTATGCCAAATTTGCGGATCATTTTGTGCCGGAAGGAAGTGGCAAAGTTCGCGGCATTTTAACCAAGTTTGGATCAGATTATCAGTTTATGGCTCGATTTGAAAGGGATATTGAAATGAACGGAAAAAGAAATACGCCACTTTTTGCTGAAGATTTTCAGTCCGTTAAAAACAATGTCAATTTTGTCCTTCCAGGTTGGAGCAATATTGTTGAAAAAGCTACAAAACTTTGGAAAAGTATGGTATATTCAGGAAATGGATATGCAGAATTCAATACAACAAGCACAACCGCGGCTGAAAATATTGCGTGGCTGATCTCTCCAAAAATTAATTTAACAGATTATAAAAATGCCATATTGTCTTTTAGAAGCGCACAGCATGATTTAAAGGTCGACTCGCCATTAAATACTTTAGAAGTTTATGTGTCAACAAACTTTGATGGTTCTAATGTTACTAAGGCAAAATGGATAAGATTAGAAGCAAAAATTCCTTCGCTTTCAACTCCCGCGCGTCAATTTATAAATTCTGGAGGAATTGATTTATCTGAATATTCAGGAAATATCAACATTGCTTTTAGGTATGTTGGCTCTGGAAAAGACAAAACGCTGAACGGTGCTTTTATGGTTGATGATGTTAAGGTTTTTGGCGAAAAGTAGGTAGTGTTTTTTTTGATTTCAAAGAAGAAAAACTAATAGTGATTTGTTTTTGAGATTTAAGCTATTAGAATTTGTCAGAATTTTGTATTTTGGTCATCCCAAATCAATACAAAAACAAAATGAGAACCTACTTTATCGCCATCTTGATGATGGTATTCCCTTGCTTGACGCACAGCCAAGATCAGGCCGATGCAGTCAAACTAAAGCAAATCAACATTGTAAAAACAAATTACCAAAACTCAAAAGATGGTGAAATTGTAAATAAAACAATGGTTTTTAAAGATGGCAAACTTCAAACCGTTACAACTTCAGATGTTGTTCAGCACTTTTTTTATAATAAAAATGGATTGCTGGATATGACAGTGAAAGATAAAATTGGAAGCGATTGGAAGGAAGTTGTGAATTATACCTACGATGCAAACAACAATATCATAAAATTTGTAAAAAAATATCAGGAAGGGCCTGATTATATTACAAAAGTGGTGACTTTTTTCTATGAAGGAGCAAGAATAAAAGTAACGACTAAAAAGAGTACCAATCACCAGAATCTAGTTGATGATATTGAATATATTGTTGAGAACGGAATTATTGTTAGACGTACTTCGCGCGATAGAAATAAGCAGATTATTGGTAAAATCGAATATGTTTATGTAAACGATAATGTCTCAAAACACAAAGGTTTGGTTGGAGATAAAATCTCAAAATCGTTTACCTATGATGATAAAAAATCTGCGGACCAATTAATTGTTCAGAGTCTTTTTGGGGATAATTATAAAATAATTGTGCCAATGATTTCGTATCATGAAGAAGAATTTGCATTTGAGTCGATTTCATATAATAACGAAATGAATTTTAGTCCATCATCTTCGGCATTAGTTGCAGTCAGCAGAAAGTACAAATACAACAAATTGAATTTCCCAATTTCTTGTTCTCAGATTGAAGAAAACGGAATTGTGAAAACAGAAAAAACATTTATCTACGAATAAATCTGTATAATAAATTTTGTAACCATTTATAAATTAGGTTTTATTGCCTGATTTATAAATGGTTTATTTTTTTTAATTGAATTTAAAATTGGAATTCTATAATTGTAAGTAGTGTACAAATGCTTAAATTTGTGGCTTATTTTAAGATATGTTAGAGAAAGAAGTTATAAATTTTGAGAAAACGGCCATTGTTGGTATTGTAACTCAAAATCAAAGTGAGGAAAAACTTAACGAATATTTGGACGAATTAGAGTTTTTGACTTTTACTGCAGGAGGTGAAGTTATAAAACGTTTTTCGCAAAAAATGGAACGCCCGAATCCCAAGACTTTTGTGGGAACGGGAAAAATAGACGAAATCAATCTTTTTGTAAAAGAAAACGGAATATCGACGGTTATTTTTGATGATGAATTAACGCCTTCACAACAAAAAAATATTTCAAGAATTATTGATGCAAAAATCTTAGATAGAACCAACCTAATCTTAGATATTTTTGCGCAAAGAGCCGAAACTTCGTACGCAAGAACGCAGGTAGAATTGGCGCAATGTCAATATTTATTACCAAGACTTTCTGGTTTATGGACGCACCTTGAGCGTCAAAAAGGTGGAATTGGTATGCGTGGTCCTGGGGAAACGGAGATTGAAACTGACAGACGTATTGTACGTGACAGAATTTCGTTATTAAAAGATAAAATCAAAACGATTGACAAGCAAATGAGTATTCAGCGAAGCAATCGTGGCGCAATGGTGCGTGTAGCTTTGGTTGGATACACCAACGTTGGAAAATCGACTTTGATGAATGCTATCGGGAAAAGTGATGTTTTTGTTGAGAATAAATTATTTGCAACTTTAGATACAACGGTTCGAAAAGTGGTGATTAAGAATTTGCCATTTTTGCTTTCGGATACGGTTGGTTTTATTCGAAAATTGCCTACTCAATTGGTAGATTCATTTAAAAGTACGCTTGATGAGGTTCGCGAGGCCGATTTGCTTTTGCATGTTGTCGATATTTCGCACCCAGATTTTGAAGATCATATTGAATCGGTAAATCAGACTTTGCAGGAAATCAAAAGTAATGATAAGCCAACGATTATGGTTTTCAATAAAATCGATGCTTACAAACATTTGACTATTGATGAAGATGATTTGATTACTGAAAGAACCAGAAAACACTGGACACTTGATGAGTGGAAACAGACTTGGATGAGTAATGTTGGTCAGGATAAAGCATTGTTTATTTCGGCAACGAGAAAAGAGAATTTTGAGGAATTTAGAGAAATGGTTTACGAAGCGGTTCGCCAGATTCATATCACGAGATTTCCATATAATAAGTTTTTGTATCCAGATTATAAGGACGCAATTGAAAAAGAAGAAGAATAAAACTGAAACGGCTTTTGAATTATTTCAAAAGCCGTTTTTATTTGCCACAGATTAAGGGATTTAAAAGGATTTTTTATAATCTGAATAATCCTTTAATCTGTGGCATTTTTTTTCAAATGTTTAAAAGAAGCCAATTGTTTTAATTTAGCCCCGATGGAGGCGGTATCCTTGCTGGCCCGAGAGGGCAACAGCGAGATATAGCCGAGAGCGGGAAACCACGTTTGTTAAAATGCCTTTTGCGATGCTCCTGATTAGAATCCAAAATTAATTCCTAAACCAAAAACTTCTCTGGTTTGGAATCCTTGAAATGCATTGTCATCGTAAATTGTCTGGAAGGAGAAATTTGCTGATAGAAATTTATTTACTTTCATTACAATGTTTAAGGAATAATTAATGTCGATGTTTTGCGGGTCTTCTAAATAATTTGAATACAAATTAAGGGTGTTTTCGGCCGTTACATTGGTCATAATGGCCAGTTTGTAATATACCGAAGCATAGAAACCTAGTTCGTAACGCATGCTTTTGCCGGCGTCGACGCCAAAATAATATCCGTCAGGATAAGGCAAACCTGTGGCTGGATCAATGGCTGAGGTATAAGCTTTGTCTACAAATGTGAATTTTGAAGTTAAAGGCGCAAAATTTATTTTGAGATTTTCATCTTTTGACCAGTAAATACCTGGACCAGTTGTTAGGTATCCTGGCGACATGAATTTGGTATTTTCAGTCCTGATTTCTTTTCCGTTTGCGTCTTGTCCGTAAATGTATCCGGTTGTGAATTGTGTCCTAAAGTTTAAGAAATAAGAGTAATACCATTCGCCAAATGCTCTTTTTCCAACGACTGAATTGAATTCGAAACGGTCATCGGTTTTCTTTTCGAAATCGGCATTTTTGGTTTGTAGCAAACCGTAATAAGCGAGAACTTTATTGTCCCAGGTGATATCGTCTTTTTTGTAGTTGAAATCATAATTGATTCCGAGTGTTCCTGAGAAGCTGTCTTCACCACCTGCAATCCAGTTGTTAAAGCTAGATTGGTTGAGTAGAAGTGATACCGTCCCTTTTGCTTTCCAGCCTTCTTTTTCAATGGTATCATTGATTTTTTTTACGGCTTTTTCAGTGTTTTGTGCGAGTTCTTTTTCAGTGTTTTGAGATTGAACAAAAGTAAGATTTGCTAAAATGAACAATAATAATAGAATCTTTCTCATAGTATTTAATTTAAATGTATGGGACAAATATAACTAAAAACATTTATTTTGTAGGATTAATCTCAATTCATGAATTTATTTTTTGGATTCTTTGTATAAAGGTACGGCAGAACATGCTTCGCCGTACATAATACTTCTGGCAAATGGTTGCAAATGGGTTGTAGCCAAGATATAAGCGCGCATTGGCACTGGTTTTCTAGAACAGCCTCTTACAATTACGGGTTTACTTTTGTAAACAGAATAGTCAAGTTTACTAAGGATTTCTTCGTAAAGACTTGCATCAAGGTCTTCAATGGTACCGTTTACTACTTTTTTAGCAAAAGGAGCCAAATGAACGCTAACTAAAATAAGTGCCCAAGCCGGAATAATAGCGTCTGTACTGCAATGTACCGCTACATATTGATCTTGATATTGCGACCAATCGTGATTTTTAAGATGTTCTCTAAAGTCTTTTTCTTTCAATAAAAATCCTTCCAAAAGCCATTGCGAAATGTCAATTTGTGTTCGAATTCCTTTTGGATAATAATCTTCTAAATCAAAAACTTCTAAAGCACTATTGGCAACTTTATTGATGATTTCTTCCATTCTTTAAGTCTTAAAGTCGAAGGTCGAAAGTCATAAAGTCCTGAACTTTGGACTTTATGATTTTCAACTTTATGACTAAATTAAAGCATTCCTAATTCTAACTTAGCTTCTTCGCTCATTAAATCTTTGCTCCAAGGCGGATCGAAAGTAATTTCAACATCTACATCTTTGATGTTTTCTATTGATTTTACTTTTTCTTCTACTTCTCTTGGCAAGCTTTCTGCAACTGGGCAGTTTGGCGAAGTAAGTGTCATTAAGATTTTTACTTCGTAATCGGTGTTTACCATTACGTCATAAATTAATCCTAATTCATAAATATCTACAGGAATCTCAGGATCGTAAATTCCTTTTAAAACTCTTACGATTGATTCTCCTAATTCGTTTGTGTCTATTTCTTGTTCCATTTTGTTATTTGTTTTTTCGCCACGAATTTCACAAATTTCCCGAATTTAAAAATTACTGCCAATTCGTGAAATTCGTGGCAAAGGAAATTTAATTTTTGTTTTTAGCGTCAAAAGCCAAAGCGTACATTTTGATGTTTTTTATCATTGATACCAAACCGTTGGCGCGTGTTGCTGATAAATGTTCTTTTAATCCAATTTCGTCTATAAAATCAGTATCTGCATTTATGATATCTGATGCTTTTTGGTTGGAGAAAGCACGAATTAAAATCGCGATAATTCCTTTTGTCAATATCGCATCGCTGTCAGCTGTAAATACAATTCTATCGTCGTTTTGTTCACCTTGCAACCAAACTTTCGATTGGCAGCCTTTGATTAAATTTTCGTCGGTTTTGTATTCTTCTTTGATTAATGGAAGACTTTTTCCTAATTCGATGATGTATTCATAACGTTGCATCCAGTCGTCGAACATTGAAAATTCGTCTATTATTTCGTCTTGAATTTCTTTTATCGTCATAATTATTCTTTAGCAAAATCAGTCAGCAAATTTACCAGTTTTTCAATTTCCTTTGGAGGAAAACCGTTGTCAAAACCTTTTGTTTCGTAGGTTTTCTGATTTTGAGTTATTTTTAAATTTCCAATTGCGGCTCCGTCATAAAAACGTTTTTCTGTTGGAGCTTTCAAGTTTGGAATATTTTCTAGATTTATTTTTGAAAACTCTGATACAATTTGCTTCCATTTTGCATCGTCAATTTTCTTTTCAACTGCTTGGGCATTTCTGCCATTTGTAACCGAAACGCTTTTATTCTCAACTATTATCTTTTTAAATACACCTCTCGAAACTGCAGAATATTCCATTTTTGTTGTGGTCATATCAGCTAATTTTTGGCTTGAACAGCCTGTTACGAAAAAGATTGCTAGAAATAAAAAAGAGAATAGTTTCATAAAAATAGTTTAGCTTAACATGGTTTGTGCTTTTTTCACAGCATCAACCATCGCATCAATTTCTTCTTTTGTATTATAGAATGAAAATGAAGCACGAATCGTTCCTGGAATACAGAAGAAATTCATAATTGGTTGTGCGCAATGATGTCCGGTTCTAACCGCAATTCCTAATTTGTCAATAATTGAACCAATATCATAAGGATGAATTCCGTCAATATTAAACGAAACTACAGAGGCTTTATTTTTGGTATTTCCATAAATTCGGATACCTTCAATTTCGTTTAAACGTTTTGTAGCGTGTTCTAAAAGTTCGTGTTCGTATGCTTGAATATTTTCAAAACCAATTTCGTTTAAATAATCAATTGCGGTTCCTAAAACAATTCCGCCAGCGATATTTGGTGTTCCGGCTTCAAATTTATGAGGAAGATCTGCGTAAGTAGTTTTTTCAAACGTAACTTCTTTGATCATTTCGCCACCGCCTTGATAAGGAGGAAGTTTGTTCAGCCAAGCTTCTTTTCCATAAAGAATTCCAGTTCCTGTTGGACCACACATTTTATGCCCAGAAAAGGCATAAAAATCACAATCTAATTCCTGAACATTTGGTTTTAAATGCGGAACTGCCTGCGCGCCGTCAATTAAAACTGCAGAACCTACAGTATGTGCTTTGTCAATAATATATTTGATTGGATTGATTACACCCAATGCATTTGAAATATGATTTACAGTAACAATTTTCGTTTTATCCGATAGTAATTTATCAAATTCCTCAATGATTAATTCTCCATTGTCATCGATTGGAATAACTTTTAAAACAGCCCCCGTTTTTTCGCATAACATCTGCCAAGGCACAATGTTACTATGATGTTCCAAAGAAGAAACAATTACTTCGTCGCCCGGTTTTAAAATAGAAGCAAATCCGTTTGCAACTAAGTTAATTCCGTGCGTTGTTCCTGAAGTAAAAAGAACTTCGTGAGCATGTTTTGCATTGATATGATCTTTCACTTTGCGACGAGAAATCTCGTAAGCATCAGTGGCTAATTGGCTTAAAGTGTGAACGCCACGATGAATATTGGCGTTGATTTCCTGATAATATTTTACTTCAGCATCAATCACGATTTGCGGTTTTTGCGAAGTAGCTCCGTTGTCGAAATATACTAATGGCTTTCCGTTTACAGTTTGCGAAAGTATCGGGAAATCAGCTCTTATTTTTTGAATATCTAGCATGTCTTATTTAGAAAAAATCTATTTACAAAAGTACTAAAACTAAATTTGTTTATACAGGAATTCTATAATTTCCTTTTATGATGCGATTGTCAGATGTTGTAAATGCTGATTCCTTAAAAATAGTTTCGGTTTTCTGCATTATCCGAAACAGATTTCTAATTTGAGTTCTAAAATCGTGAGCATAAATTATTTATATTGCATTAAAAACATCTTAAACATCATGAAAAAATTTTTAAAAGTACTGGCGCTTGCCCTTGTTCTTGCTTTTTTGTATTTCGGATTTACAACTTATCCAAAACTTGATTTAATTTCGGGTTTCTCGGCCAAAAGTGTTGCATCCGGACATTTTATGGATCATCGCTCATTGGATTTAATTCAGAAAACCGATAATGATATTCATTTATTAGATCTTGCGACAAACACAATTAATGACGCCGGAAAATTTGCAACATCGGCTGTTTATGGTTTGAAAGAAAGAAAAGCAATTTACAGAGACGGTTTAGGTGCTTTATTGATTAATGACGATTATGATGTTTCAAAACCTTATTTGCTTCCAAAGAGAACAAAATTGGTTAATAATCTTCCGTTTCCATATGGAAATAATGAACCAAAAGATACCGCTTTCGCGAATGTGGATTACGCAAAATTAAAAAAGGCAATTGATGATTCTTTTGATAAAAATGGCGGTAAAGCAAAACGCACTCGTGCGGTTGTTGTTTTATATAAAGACCATTTAATTGCTGAAAAATACGATACAGGTTTCAATAAAGACAGTAAAATTTTAGGCTGGTCGATGACAAAAAGTATCACAAGTTCAGCATTTGGAGTTTTAGCTAAACAAGGAAAAATTGATATTTACAAACCAGCGCCAATCAAAGAATGGCAAAATGACGAGCGTAAAAATATTACCGTAAACGATTTGCTTCATATGAATTCCGGTTTAGAATGGGAAGAAAACTACAGTACAATCTGCGATGCGACTCAAATGCTTTTCCAGTCTGAAGATATGGGAAAAGTACAAATGGACAAACCAGCAAAATACAAACCAAACACACATTGGTATTATTCTTCAGGAACAACAAACTTATTATCGAGAATTTTAAGAAGCCAATTTAAAACCCAACAAGAATATCTTGATTTTTGGTACAGCGCCGTAATTGACAAAATCGGAATGAACTCGATGATTGTTGAACAAGACATGTCGGGAACTTTCGTGGGTTCTTCTTACGGATGGGCAACACCACGCGATTGGTCAAAATTTGGATTATTATACTTAAGAAAAGGAAACTGGAACGGTGAGCAAATCCTCGATGAAAGCTGGGTAAAATATACCGCAACTCCAACGAATACTTCAGAAGGAAAATATGGAGCGCAGTTTTGGTTAAATGCTGGCGGGAAATTCCCAGATGTTCCTCGTGATATGTTTTATTGTAGTGGATATCAAGGTCAAATGGTAGCGATTATTCCGTCTTTGGATATGGTAATCGTGAGAATGGGAGTGAAGGAAGAAGAACCTGGATTTGATTTTAATGGGTTTTTGAAGGGGATAATTTCTTCAGTAAAAAAATAAAATTTAACCGCAAAGACGCTAAGTAAAAAGCGCAAAGTTCGCAAAGTTTTGTAATAAACCTTTGCGAACTTTGCGTAACCTTTGTGTCTTTGCGGTAAAACCTGACTACAAATCAAATCCTAAATTCACGCCTAATTTGTTAGCGATGATTTTAGTAATTCTTTGTTTTAATTCTGGTATTTTAATGCTTTCGATAACGGCATTTGAGAATGCGTACATCAATAAAGCTTTAGCTTCTTTTTTCGGGATTCCGCGTGACTGCATGTAGAACATTGCTGTTTCATCAAGCTGTCCAACAGTACATCCGTGAGAACATTTTACGTCATCAGCAAAAATTTCCAATTGAGGTTTTGCATTGATAGTTGCTTTGTCACTCAATAAAATATTATTGCTTTTTTGGAAAGCATTTGTTTTTTGAGCTTCTTTTTCTACTAATACTTTTCCGTTGAAAACTCCAGTTGAACGATCAGAGAAAATTCCTTTATAATCTTGAAAACTTTCGCAATTTGGTTGTGCGTGATTTACCAAAGTATAGTGATCAACGTGTTGTTTGTCGTTTAAAATCGAAATTCCGTTTAACGTACTTGTCAATCTTTCGCCAAAATGATAAAAGTTTAAGTTGTTACGAGTCAAATTTCCACCAAAAGAGAAAGTGTGTACATAAGCATGACTTTCCTGTTGTTGAGAAACGTAAGTATTGTCAATTAAATTCGCTTCGTTATTATCGTTTTGAATTTTGTAATAATCAACAATCGCGCGTTTTTGCGCAAAAATCTCAGTAACAGAGTTTGTTAAAACCGGATTTTCATTCAAACTTTGGTGACGCTCAATAATTTGAACATGTGAATTTTCACCCACAATAACCAAATTTCTTGGCTGAACCATTAAAGCTGATTCTGCACCAGTTGAGAAATACATAATCTCAATTGGTTTATCAGCCACTTTTTTCTTCGGAATATTGATAAAAGCACCTTCAATTGCAAATGCAGTATTCAGTGAAGTCAAACTATCATCTTTACTTGCAATTTGATTAAAGTAAGTGTCAATAATCATTTTATATTTTGGTTTGGTCAATGCCGATGACATTAAGCAAACATCGATTCCGTCATGCGTTGTAGAAGACAAATGCGAACTGAAAACGCCATCGATAAATACTAATTTGTACGTATCGATTTCGTGTAAAAAGTATTTTTTTACTTGATTAAATTCGATTGCATTTTCCTGTTTTGGAAAAACCGTAAAGTCATTTTTTAAGATGGCGTTTAGCGATGTATATTTCCAAGCTTCTTCTTTTTTGGTTGGGAAACCTTTATTTTCGAAGTTTTTTAAAGCATTTGTGCGTATGTCATGTAAATCTGAATGTACATCGACACGCTCTTCAAAAGCCATAAAAGACGATACTAATTTTTCTTTTAAATCCATTTCTTTTTTTTAGTCTTAAAGTCGAAAGTCGAAAGTCGAAAGACTTTAGATTGTCGACTATTTTTATAAAAAAATCATAAACTAAGTTGAGTCTAAACAGACTTTACAACTTTCGACTTTATGACTTTTGACTCAAATATTTAATGAAACCGCTTAATAATTTCGATATTTCTGTTATCGATTCTAAAAGCATTTCAAATTCTTCTTTTATAATATATTCTAAATCAAAAGCTAAATATAATTGAGATCTTACTTCTCCTGCTGATGCTTTGGCTACATATAAAAAGTAAATAAACTCTTTGTCCGTATTTCTTTCAAAGCCTTCTGCTATATTTGATGATATAGAAAGTGATGCACGTCTTATTTGTCTAACAAAATCAAAGTCTTTTTTGAAATTAGAATTTTCAGTAATCAAATATATTTTCTTATTGAAGATTCGAGATTTTTGCCAAGAATTTATTTCCTCAAAAGATTTGAACTTACTCATATTGTATTTTCGACTTTACGACTTTTGACTTTCGACTTTATGACTGACTAATTCTCTGCCTTGATCCAATCGTATCCTTTTTCTTCTAATTCGTAAGCCAATTCTTTTCCTCCAGATTTTACGATTCTTCCGTTGTAAAGAACGTGAACGAAATCAGGAACGATATAATCTAGCAAACGTTGGTAGTGCGTGATCACGATAATTGCGTTTTTGTCGCTTTTTAATTTGTTCACTCCGTTAGCCACAATTCTTAAAGCATCGATATCAAGACCAGAATCCGTTTCGTCAAGGATTGCTAATTTTGGCTCTAACATTGCCATTTGAAAAATCTCGTTTCTTTTTTTCTCTCCTCCAGAAAAACCTTCATTTAAAGAACGAGATAAAAATTTACGGTCAATTTCCAACAGCTCCGATTTCTCACGAATAACTTTCAGCATTTCGTTTGCCGGCATTTCTTCTTGTCCGTTTGCTTTACGAGTTTCGTTGATTGCCGTTTTCATGAAGTTAGTAACGCTAACTCCAGGAATTTCTACCGGATATTGAAACGAAAGGAAAACACCTTTGTGTGCTCTTTCTTCTGGAGCTAAATCAGCAAGATCTTCTCCGTCAAGAATTACCTCTCCATCTGTTACTTCATAATTTTCATTTCCTGCAATAACAGCAGAAAGTGTACTTTTTCCAGAACCGTTTGGTCCCATTATCGCGTGAACTTCTCCAGCTTTAACTTCTATATTAATTCCTTTCAGGATTTCTTTATCACCAATCGCGGCGTGAAGGTTTTTTATTGATAACATTGTTTTTTATTTTATATAAATGTCAATTCTATTTTTGTTTGTTGGTTTAGGATGTTGGCATTAAAATGCGCGTGTCCTAAATATTCCATGCCTAAATAATCGGCTGATTTTTGAAACGGTATGTAAAAACTATCTTCGATTTCATTATCGTGTGAATTTGTAATCACTCCAATTTTCTTTCCTCTTAGCTTTCTTCCGGTTTCTTTTTCAATTCGGATTAAATCTGAAATCCTGTCGAAAAAGACCTTCATAATTCCGCTCATATTATACCAATAAACCGGCGTTGCAAAAATTAAGGTCTCGTATTCTTCCAATATTCTTCTTATTAAAGGAAGAAAATCATCGTCTATATTTTTGCTTTCGTAATCGTAATACGAAATATTGTAATCACTTAGATTCACTACATCGATGTGATGCTCTTTAGAAATTTCATCCACAATTTTTGTTGTGTTTCCGTTTTTTCTGGAAGAGCCTAAAATGATGACTTTTTTATTTTCCATCTTCAAATTATCCTACAGATCCTTCTAAAGAAATCTCTAATAGTTTTTGAGCTTCAACAGCAAATTCCATTGGAAGTTTATTCAAGACATCTTTACTGAAACCGTTTACAATTAAGGCAATCGCTTTTTCAGTCGGAATACCTCTTTGGTTACAGTAGAAAACTTGGTCTTCTCCAATTTTACTTGTAGTTGCTTCGTGCTCGATTTTTGCTGTTGGATTTTTACTTTCGATATAAGGGAAAGTATGTGCGCCACAATTGTTACCCATTAATAATGAATCACATTGCGAAAAGTTTCTTGCATTCTCTGCTCTTGGCGAGATTTGCACTAAACCACGGTAGCTATTTTGAGATTTTCCAGCCGAAATACCTTTAGAAATAATAGTCGATTTAGTGTTTTTTCCTAAATGGATCATTTTAGTTCCAGTATCGGCTTGTTGGAAATTATTGGTAACAGCAATAGAATAAAATTCTCCAACTGAATTGTCTCCTTTCAATACACAAGAAGGGTATTTCCAAGTTACAGCAGAACCTGTTTCAACTTGTGTCCAAGAAATTTTAGCGTTTGTTTCGCATAAACCTCTTTTGGTTACAAAGTTGTAAACTCCACCTTTTCCTTCTTTGTTTCCTGGGAACCAGTTTTGAACAGTTGAATATTTAATTTCAGCATCATCCAAAGCGATTAATTCAACCACAGCAGCGTGTAATTGATTTTCGTCACGGCTTGGCGCTGTACATCCTTCAAGGTAAGAAACGTAACTTCCTTCATCAGCAATAACTAGCGTTCTTTCGAATTGTCCAGTTCCTGCTTGATTGATTCTGAAATAAGTTGAAAGTTCCATTGGGCATTTTACACCTTTTGGAATATAACAGAAACTTCCATCAGAGAAAACTGCTGAGTTTAGCGCTGCGTAGAAGTTGTCTTTTTGAGGTACAACAGTTCCTAAATATTTTTTTACTAATTCAGGATGTTCTTTAATGGCTTCAGAAATCGGACAGAAAATAATTCCTTTTTCGGCCAAAGTTTTCTTGAAAGTTGTTGCAACAGAAACAGAATCGACAACAATATCCATAGCGACATTGTTCATCATTTTTTGCTCATCAACAGAAATTCCAAGTTTTTTGTACATCTCTAATAATTCCGGATCAACATCGTCTAGAGTTTTGTTAGGATCTACTTGTTTTGGAGCTGAATAATAAGAAATCGCCTGAAAGTCTGGTTTTTCATAACGAACATTTGCCCATTCTGGCTCGATCATTTCTTTCCAAGCGCGGAAAGCCTCGATGCGCCATTCGGTCATCCATTCAGGTTCTTCTTTTTTAAGCGAAATAGCTCTTACAATTTCTTCGTTTAAGCCAATAGGGAAAGTTTCAGATTCTATATTGGTATAAAATCCGTACTCATATTCTTTAGTTTCCAGTTCGATTTTTAAATCGTCTTCGGTGTATTTGCTCATTATTTTGTTTATTGTCTAAATAGTTTTAAAGTCCAAAGTTTGAAGTCAATTTAGTCTTTATGACTTTACGACTTTCGGCTTTTGACTAAAGAGAAAATGATTCTCCGCATCCGCAAGTTCTGCTTGCATTTGGATTGTTGAAAACAAAACCTTTTCCGTTTAATCCGCCTGAAAATTCAAGAATTGTTCCGGCTAAATACAGAAATGATTTTTTTTCAACTGCGATTTGTATATCATTATCTACGAATATTTTATCGTCATCTCCTTTGGTTTTGTCAAATTTTAGATCGTATGACAAACCAGAGCATCCGCCACTTTTCACTCCAACACGTACGTAGTCGTGAGCGGCATCAAAACCATCGTCAGTCATCAGGTCGATGATTTTCTTTTTGGCTGTATCAGAAACTTTTATCATTGTTTTTATGGTATTTATCTTTTTCAACATTCCTTTAATATTTATCAAAAAGTAATCAAATTATTACATTTTAAAGTGCTGTCTGTCAATGTTGAAATGAAATTGTCTGCAAAGATACGACTTAAAAACCTTTTTCCATAACGGTTCACATTATTATAACAAATGTTAAAATAGATAGAAGTTATTTTGATGTTCAAAAATTACTAGAAAGTCGCGCTATTCTGCAGAAAATAAAAAGAAACTTACAAAAAAAGTTTTTGTTTGTTGCCAAATTGTTAAGAGTTGGCAAAAAGAGTTAAAATCCCGTATTTTTACCTGTGCGTAATTTTAAATTTATGGTACTTTTGCAATAAATTATGATAAATCATGAAAAAAAATTACAAAGATAGCTGGATAAAAGCGCTTTTTGCAATTATTTTTATTTTTGGCATTGGAGCCACATATTTGATTTTTAGCAGTGAAACAACAGAGATTATAAATGAGCCTAAAAGTAGCAGGCTGGAAATAATTGAACCGGTTTCAGAATCTATGGATCAGGAAAGTATACTGGACTCTTTGAATAATTTGAAGTTGGCTTATGATGTTGCCATTTATGAAAAAACTGCACTTTCTGCGGAATTGGAAATTGAAAAAAAGAATATTGAGAATTTGATGGAAATCATCAGGGCATCAAAAAATCCTTCTGCAGAGCAAATTAAAATTTACCGCAAACAACTTTCGGATCTAAAAACAGCATTAGATGAAAAAGTAAAAGAGGTTAAAAAACTGAAATCTCAGAATAAAAACTTGCTGACCGAAATCGAAAGCCAAAATGTTGTCATGTACAAGCAAAAAGCAGAAAATGACACATTGATCTCGAAACAGAAAAAACTGGAATCGACTTTAAAAGATGCCGCAAAGCTTTCTTTGAGCAATTTTAAAGTGACGGCTATTAATGAAAAAAGTTCAGGAAAGGAACAAGAAACGATTAAAGCGAAAAACACCAAAAAACTAAAGATAAGCTTTTCAGTGAATGGAAATTCGGCTTCAAAAAATGGAAAAAAAATCTATTATATTCAGGTTTTGGATCAAAAAAATACTGTTTTGGGTGAAAATAAATTGATCGAATTTGGCAATGACAAAGCATTGGTTTACAGTTTTTTGGTTTCATGTGATTACCAAGGAAAAACGGCCAATGTTTACGGCGTTTTAAATGATGATTTGAATGCATTTAAAAAAGGAACCTATTTTGTCAATTTCTTTGACAAGCAAGAAATAATGGGAAGCTCGTCGATTACCTTAGAATAAGTTTCAAAAAGTTTTGCAATGAATTTTTAGTTTAAAGAGCAGGATTTCCTAGCTTTGTTTCTTTACTAGAAATTATTTATATGAAACTTTATCCAATAGAATCTGGAAATTTTAAGTTAGATGGAGGCGCTATGTTTGGCGTGGTTCCTAAAACAATCTGGAATAAAACGAATCCCGCAGATGCTAATAATTTAATTGATATTGCGGCGCGTTGTTTATTGATTGAGGATGGAAATCGTCTTATTTTAATCGATACCGGAATGGGCGATAAGCAATCGGAGAAATTTTTTGGTTATTACTCGCTTTGGGGTTCGCATTCTATAGATAAATCACTAGCAAAATATGGTTTTCATCGAGACGACATAACTGACGTTTTTATGACACATCTGCATTTTGACCATTGTGGTGGAAGCGTGCAGTGGAATGCAGATAAAACGGGTTATGAGCCAGCTTTTAAAAATGCTAAATTCTGGACCAATGAAAATCATTGGGAATGGGCAACAAAACCAAATCCTCGTGAAAAAGCTTCTTTTCTTTCCGAAAATATTCTTCCAATGCAGGAAAGCGGACAACTGAATTTTGTTGATCGACCAAAAACCGATTTTGGCTTTTCTAGCGAATTAGGTTTCGATATTTATTATGTTGATGGTCATACCGAGAAGCAAATGATTCCGCATATTAAATACCAAGACAAAACGATTGTATTTTGTGCCGATTTATTGGCGACAGCCGGACATATTCCGCTTCCTTATGTGATGGGATATGACACACGACCTTTGTTGACCATGCCCGAAAAAGCCAAATTGCTGAACGCGGCAGCCGATCAAAATTATTATTTATTCTTGGAGCATGATGCTCACAATCAAATTATCACTGTTGAACATACCGAAAAAGGCGTTCGTTTGAAAGAGGTATTTACTTGTGAAGCTATTTTTTAGATTCTTTAATAAAATTATTAATCCAATTTCCATCCAAAGGTTGTTTGGAAAACATAATCATCTTTTGAAGCTCCTGTTTTTGGTTTATTGTCGTAATTGTAAACAAACGAAAGTTTGATGAAAAAATCCAAAGGCAAATCGTATTTGGTATCCAAAGAAAAATCGGTACGAACCCTTTTGCTTTCTGTTATACTCGGAAAAACAGTTGCTTTTGTCTGAATACTGAAATCGCCAATATCGTATAGATTAAAATCGGTTCCAAGAAAAAGCTCCAAACTTTTATTAGGTTCGCTGGTATCTTTAAATTTTTCGTGGTTAAAAGACAAGCCAGAAGCAACTCCCCAGTATTTTTTGTTGCTGTGCATGAGGAATTTTCCGTATCCTGCTTTTGAAATGATTCGCAGATCGATGTCTTGCTCGGTATTTGATAAAGTGCTTACTGATAATGGAATGAAATAATCTTTTGGGAGCAAATGAACATAACTTAATTCGGAATCAATTCTGCGGATGGGATCGCTGTCGTCCTGAATCGATTGTAAGTGTTTGTACATTGCGGTTCCGTACCATCTTTTGGCCGTGTAGCCTAAGTTTACGTTTGCCGTTAATTGCTGTAAGTTTTGGGCTTTGGTCAATTTTATTCCCACATCAAAACTGGCATCGAGTCTGTCCCAAAAACTGTCATCAACAGGTTTTATGTATACAATATCCGCGAGGTCTATTATGGATTTGGTTTGTGTTTCGACATTGGTAATTTCGCACTTATTGGGCGCTTTGGTTTTTGAAATTTTCCCGTTTAAGAGCACTCCATTGGTCAAGTTGATAATATGAATTCTTTCTGAGCCAATGTTTTTTACATGTTTCCATTCCAGTTTAAAATCATCTTTGCTATAATCGGTTTCAATTTGAACGACGCCTTTGTTCATTATTTTTATTTCGCCAACAATGATGTCATTGTTTTTCAGTACTAATGTATCAGAAGTTTGCGCACTGGCTTTGAAGAAAAAGAAAAGAAAAAATAAAAGAATGATTTTCTTCATATTGGGTTTTATTTCTTTGGTTGTCAGCTTGTAACATTAAAGTTAGAAATAAAAATGCAATGAAAATCAGAAATATAAAAAAATCCCATTTTCAGTTTGTGGAAAATGGGATTTTTTGGATTAATTGATTTTAATTTTTAGTTGGTTTTAAATTTCCAAACTTGGCCAACAGTTTCTCCTCCTTTGCCGTCTTTTACAACAACTCTCCAGAAATATTGTTTTGCAGGTTCTATCGCAACATCAAGTGTGTTGGCTCCTTTGTTTTCACTTATTTTAGCCGTTGGTGGATTTGCAGTTCCAAAATAAACGTCATAAGTCAAAACATCTGCTGTATCAACATCAGAAGTAGTCCATTTTAGCGTTGCCGTCGTGGTGCTTAGAGCGGCATTAAGAATTGGCTGTACTAATTCTGGCGCAAAAGGCAAATGATTTACTACAGCATCTCCTGATGTATAAAATTTGAAAGTAGCCGAAAAAGCACTTGCCAATCCTTTTGCATCAATAGCTTTTATTCTCCAATAATAAGCTGTGTTTTTACTCAGCACAAAAGAAGCTGAGTTATCTGCACCATCAAAAGTTTTTTCGATTTGAGTGAAAGCATTGTCTTTTGCCACTTGAATTTGATACGTTATGGCATCATTTTCTGTATCTGTTGCTTTGTTCCATTGAAAAGAAACAGTATTGTCTAAACATAGTTTATTATCAACTGGACCAACTAATGTTGGAACAGTTGGAGCTGTGTTTGTTTTTGGCGGTGTTGGCGGTTCAACCGGATCATCAGAACCACCTCCGCAAGAAATAAAAACTAAGCTGATAATTGATAGGTATATAAAATTCTTCATTTTTATTTTTTTATGATTTTAATGTATTCTGGAGTTTCAAAATAAATCTTAGCAGCATAAATTCCTGAAGGCTGGTTTTCAAGGCTCAACTGTACTTTTCCATTTTCGATAGTGTAGTTTTTTGCCGAAACCAATTGACCGCCGAAGTTGTACAATTCGATTGTAACTTCTTTGTTTTTTGTTGGAATTTCGATTTCAAAACTTCCAGATGTTGGGTTTGGATAAGCTGCTAAAGTTCCGTAAAGATCTAAAGTTGCTATTTTTTTAGAATAAACTCCCTCGCACGCTTTTGATGTAGCAACTTCTAATAAACCGCCTTTTTCAAGATCTAAAGAGAAATTAGAATCGTTTGTTTGAAATTGTGCCTGACCGTCAATAAATACAGTAAATGGCGCAGTTCCTTCGGTAATTTCAACATCAACCTTTTTAGCGCTTACACTAGATTTTCCAGTAATGGTAGCTCCTTTTTGAATGGTAACATTAAAATTTTGTTCGAAAATTTCACCAGGAATGGTAATAGCGATCGTGTAATTACCTGGAGTTAAAGTAGTAACTTTTAAAGTATTATTTGTGAATGCGGTTGCTTTTCCGTTTATAGTTGCCACGTATGCAAATGTTTGTTTTGCCGTAATGCTTATTTCACCATTGTTTTGACCAAGGCAAGATTCTCCTTTAGTTTCAATTGCAAAATTATTTGCAGGTAAAGTAAGTTCACCAGTACACTCTGTATTGTACTTCGCTGCTGTATCTTTTGCATAAGTCCAATTGGTGTTAGCATATACTACATCATCAACAAGAATACAGTATAATTTTGGGTTTGCACGTAAATCTAAGTAAGCAGAATTTATTGAGGTATTTTTCCCATTTTTTAAATTCAGACTTGTCAATTGATTGCCGTTCAGGTTTAAGTTCATTAATACTGGATTTTGAGACAAATCTAGCGTTGTAAGTTTATTGTCAGATAATACTAATAATTTCAGAGCTGCATTTTTAGAAAAATCTACCGTAGTAATTTTGTTAGATTTTAACTCCACTGTGTTAAGCAGGGTATTGTTACTGATATTTAAGCTTTCTAATTTGTTTGTACTTGCAAACAATGAGGCTAATAAAGGATTTTTAGAAAGATCCAGACTAGTCACTTGGTTATCAGTAATTGTTAAAGCTGCTAGTTTTGTATTATTTGAAACATCTAAAGACGTTAAAAGGTTGCTTGAAAATGATACGCTAGTTAAATTGATGTTTTTAGTAATATCTAAACCAGTTAATTTATTATTATTAGCATATAATGTTAGTAAAGCTGTATTTTTTGAAACGTCTAATGTTGACAGCTGGTTGCCACTAACAGACAAAGTGGTTAAATTAACATTTGCCGAAAGATCAATTGTTGTTACAGCATTAGTGCCAAAATCTAATAATTTTAATTTACTGTTTTTTGAAAAGTCTAACGAAGTTATTTTATTACCTGAACAGTCAAGTGTAATTAAATTTACGTTTTTAGAAACATCCAAAGAGGTCAATGCCGCAGAATAACAGTATAAAGTTTCTAATGCAGTGAAATCTTGAATACCTGTTAAATCAGATACTTTCAATGTATTATCGGTTACATTCAGGTAAGTTATTTTTGAAATGCTTGCGGTAAGTACTTTGCCGTTTTCACCGTCGGTGTCTATATTTTTGGCAATTAATAATTTTTCAAAATTCACATCAGGTATTAACGTGTATTTACCGTTTACAGGACAAGCTTCAGATGAATATGTTGCCGTTGCGTCTTTTGCAATCCAGTTATCTTTTGAGAATTGAGCATCATCAACTTGAATACAAAGCAAGTTTGGATTTGCTGTAAAGTTTCCAAAAAATACTCTTTCAAAATTCACATTGTTTCCGTTTTTCAAGTTCAAGTTGTACAAATTGTTAGAAGCGCAATCAATTTCTTTTATTAGTATGTTTTTAGAAATATCTAAATTTTCTAATTGATTGATACTAGCGCTTAAGGCTACTAGTTTTGTGTTTTTAGAAACATCTAACACAGTAAGAGCATTCGTGCTGCAGTTTAAAGTGTTTAATTGCAAAAGTCTAGAAACGTCTAACGTTTTAATCGCATTGTTGCTGCAATTTAAATTGTTCAATAAGGTTGCATTAGAAAGACCGTTTAAACTTGCAATTGCATTTGAGCTGCAGTTTAAAATTACTAAGTTGTAGTTTGCAGTTACATCAAGAGAAGTCAATTGATTTTTGCTAACATTCAAATTGGTTAAAAATCGGTTTTTTGAAACATCAATTGTTGTCAATTTGTTATCAGCAGCTTCTAATGTAGTTAAAGCAGTAAAATTTTGTATTCCGGTCAAGTCAGTAATATTGCTTTTTGACACGTTTAGAGAAGTCACAGTATCAATGCTGTAAGTTGCAACTTTTCCGTTTGGACCATCTTTGTCGATTCCTAGAGCGATTAATTTGTTTTCAAAATTAACATCAGGAATTAGTGTAAATGGCTCTCCATTTGGACATGCTTCTGATGAAAAGTTTGATGTTGCATCTTTAATTGTACTCCAATTTGCATTTGAAAAAGTAACATCGTCAACTGTAATACAAGTTAGATATGTATTATTTTTTAAGTTAGAATAATTGATGTTTATTAAGCTATTAGCGCCATTTTTTAAATTCAGATTGTATAGCTTATTGTAAGCCAGATTTATTTGATAAAGTTTGTTGTTTTTAGATAAATCTAAAGTGCTGATCTGATTTTGAGAACATTGTAATGTTTCTAAAAGTAGATTATTTGAAAGATCTAAAGAAGTCAACAAATTGTTGTACATAGATAAATACCGCAATTTTGTGTTTTGTGATAAATCGATAGTTTTGAATTTATTATCACCGATGTCTAGATTTGATAATTTGGTGTTTTTAGAAACATCAAGAGTTGTCAATTGATTACGATCAATACTTAGCAAACCTAATTCTGTGTTTTTTGAAAGATCAAGAGTTGTCAATTGATTGTTTGTAATCTTTAAAACCCACAATACAGCATTGTTTGAAAAATCTATACTTGTTAATTGATTATTGCTAAGATTTACATTGTATAACTCTGTGTTTTTAGAAAGATCAATGGTTTTAAGAGTGTTATTGCTTGCATCTAATGAAGATAAAGCTTTAAAGTCTTGAATTCCTGTTAGATCAGAAACTTTATTTTTGCTATCATTTAATGTTAAAGATGTCAAGCCTGAAATGCTTGCTGTACGAACTTTTCCATTTTCACCATCTTTGTCTAAACCTTGAGCAATCAAAATTCTTTCAAAACTTATGTCAGGAATTAATGTTTGCTGTTCATTAAGAGGACAAGCTTGTGATGAATAGGTTGCCGTTGCATCTTTTGCGATCCATTTTGCTTCAGCAAATGCGGCATCATCAACTTCAATACAAACTAAATGTGGATTTAGGGTAAAATTGCCAAAAGTCATGCGCTGCATATTGGCGTTATTACCATTCTTCAAATTTAGATTGTAAAGATCGTTAGAAGCACAATCGAATTCTTTTAAAAGCGTATTTTTTGAAACATCTAAATATTGCATTTTATTAAAACTAGTGCTTAGCAAAGTAAGTTTTGCATTTTTTGAAACATCTAATGTCTGAATGGCATTAGAATTACAACTTAAACTGTTTAGTTCTGTATTTTTTGTGACATTTAAAGCGGTAATATTGTTATAAGCACAATTCAAAGTATTTAGCGATATGTTAGCAGTAACATTTATCGAAGTCAGTTGATTTGAGCTAATGTTTAATGTTTTTAAGCCAGTATTTTTAGAAACATCAATCGTGGCCAATTTATTATTGCTAGCATTTAAAGCTGTCAAAGCTGTAAAATCTTGAATTCCTGTTAAATCTGCAATGTTGCTATTTGAAACATCTAAACTTGTTAGAGTAACAACATTCATGGTTTCAACTTTTCCTGCTATTCCATCTTTATCAATGCCTAATGCAATTAACTTCGCTTCAAAATTGGCATCAGGAATTAAAGTATAAGGAATTACAACTGGACATGCAACTGAAGAGAATGTAGCAGTTGCATCTTTTTTTGCTGACCAATTTGTATTAGAATAAGAAACATCGTCAACTTGTATACATTTCAAGTCTGGATTTCCAGTAAAAAGCAAACCGCCATTGTTTCCTGACGAAACATTTATTAAGGTATTGGCTCCATTTTTGAAATTCAGATTGACCAGTTTGTTATTTCCCGCCATTACTTGAGTAAGTTTTGCGTTTTTAGAGAAATCTAAATTTCTGATTTGATTATCTGAACACCAAACTTGATATACCTCTGGATTTTTTGAAATATCAAAAGAGGTTAATTTATTATTATTAGCAAGAATATAAGTCAGATTTGTATTTGCAGAGACGTCAATTTTGCTTAGATTATTGTTGCTAACTCGTAGACTTTTTAGATTTACATTATTTGTCAGATTAATTTCTGAAATAAGGTTGGTGCTTAAATCAATCGAAACTAATGCTGTGTTTTTTGAAAGATCAATTTTTGATAATTTATTATTGCTAAGAGTAAGACTTGTCAAAGCTGTGTTTTTAGAAACATCTATTGTTTCTATTCCATTGCCATAAGCTTGCAGTTGGATTAAAGAAGTAAAATCTTGAATCCCTGTTAAATCGGAAATCCCCAGATTGTAAATATTTAAAATAGTGATTTTATCGATATTTTCGGTTAATACTTTTCCGTTTTTACCATCTTTATCAATATTATTATTAATTAGAAAATCTTCAAATTTAGGATCTGGAATAAGCGTATAAACATTACAGTCTAAACTAAAGCTTGTTGTTGCATCTCGGGTAATAATCCAAGTAGAAGCAAGAGCAAGATCAGGCACTTCGATGCAAGTCAATGCTGAATTGTTAGAAGTATTTAAAGTCGTCAATGCTGTGTTTTTAGAAAGATTCAATCTTTTTAATGCATTGCCAGAGACGTTTAAATTTTTTAATCCAACAAAACCTTCAATTCCGGTTAAGTTCGTAATTCCTTTTGCTGAAACATCTAATGTGGCAACAGTATTGATGCTAGAATTTAAAACTGCACCATTTTTTCCATCAGTATCAATCCCTAAAGCGATTAATTGATCTTCGAATTTTGCATCTGGAATTAAAGTCGAAAGCGAACAATCTAATGAAGTAAAATTCGCTTCTTTATCTTTTAATGCTGACCAGTTAGTATTAGAATAAGCAGCATTATCAACTTGAATACAACTTAATGCATTGCTAGCAAATGATAAATCTATAGAGCCACCTGTTGAATTGCCATTTAGATTCGTATAACCAATATTACGGCTTAATAGGAAATTAGAATTATTTCCATTTTTTAAGTTCAGACTGCTTAGCTTGTTAGCAGAACAATTCAGGGTAACCAGTGCATTGTTATTGCTAAGATCTAAAGAAGTCAATTGATTTCCATAGATACCTAAATCAGCTAATAAGTTGTTTTTTGAAAGATCGATATTCGTTAATTTATTAGAACCTAATTCCAAGACAGTTAATGCCGTATTATTAGATACATTTAAAGATGTAATAAGATTGCTTGTAAAATTAATTTGTTTTAAAGCCGTATTTTTAGATAGATCTACAGTCGTTAATTTATTGCTTCTTACTTGTATTTCAAGAAGATTTGTATTGTTTGACAAATCTAAAGTCGTTAAGCTGTTATTTGACGCCTCAAGATATTGAAGAGCTGTATTCGAAGCTAGATTCAAAGTCGATAAACCAAGATTACTGCAGTCTAGATAAACCAAATTTGGATTCTTACTTGCATCAAAGCTTTTTAGATTGTAATTGCCCCCACAATTCAATTTAAGAAGGTTTTGATTTTTGCTAAGATCCAGACTTGTTAAACCTGCTTGGTTGCAATTTAAAGTTGCCAAAGCAGTAAAATCTTCAATACCAGTCAAATCAGTTATAGAGCTATTTGAAACATCCAGATATGATAGTGAGTTGATGTTTATTGTTGGGACTTGACCATCTGTAGTACCAGAATCAAGACCAAGTGCAATTAATTTTTTTTCAAAATTAAGATTAGGAATTTTTGTGTATTGTTCTGTACCTTGTACATAAACTTGAACCGCATCAATCAAAACTTCAAAAGAGGCACTGTCAAAGCTAAAAGTAGAAAGCGATAAATCGTATGATAAATCTTTATCTGCTGTAAAAGTAGCCGTTTTTTCTGTCCATAAATTATTTGTTGCAAATGTACTACTAGACAAAGTGGCCGCGCTTCCAGTTTGCGAAATGTTTAGCGCAATAGGATGATCTCCACTGTAATTTGCACTGACATATTTGTATTTATACTTTATAGTATAAGTTACCCCAGCTTTCATTGGTACTTGAGTTGTAATTTTTGGAGATTTAGTCGTGTAGGACAATCTTGCACTATATTGTAATGTTGTATAATCATAACTTGCATTAACAACATTCGTTACGGTCCAATTTTGTATTACTCCGTTCGGTGCAGTAAAATCCCCGTTTGGAACAAGATTAATCTGCGCATGAATTGAAAAATTTGCTAGAAACAGCAACAAGAGTAGTTTTGTTTTCATAGAATGAATTTAAATTTTTGTCACCGCAAGTATAGTCGCTTTAAAGCAAAATTCCTTACGGAAAACCGTAAGTAGCGACTCTTTTAATTAAAAAGGATGTATTTGATACTAAAAAAAGCTCCATTTTCGATTCATTGAAAATGGAGCTTTTATTATTTTTTGTTGCTGTATTATTCTACAACAATTTTCTTTGCCGAAGCCGCATCTTGGTTAATCAAGTATAAATAATAAACACCCCTTGGCAATCCAGATAAATCAATTTTAGTATTAGATTCATTTGAATTTAATTGGAATGATTTTACCAATTTCCCAGTTGTATCATAAACAGTAACTTTTTCTACCGACACATTTTGAATGTTAACTTCTCCTTTTGTTGGGTTCGGATAAACCACTGCTTTTCCAAAAACAGAATCTTCAAGACCAAGTGTACAAGTTTCTGAATAAGTTGTTTTAGTTTCTTTTATCTTAGACCAATTTGTGTTAGAATAAGCAACATCATCCACTTTGATACAAGTAAGACTTAAATTGTTTAAGAAGCTTGTATAGAGCGCAGCTGCTGTTTTCTTGCCGGTTTGAGTTGGTAAAATGAAGTTTTTATTATTACCATTTTTAACGTTAAGCGATACTAAAGGATTAAACTCAACAAAAATAAGTTCTAATTGAGGATTATTAGAAATGTCTAAAGTTGTTAATTGATTATTACTCACATTTAATCTTTTTAACAATGGATTTTTGCTCAAATCTAATGTCGTCAATTTTGCATTATTGAAATATAGATTTTCCAATTTTGGATTTGATGTAACATCAAGCGCTGAAATATTAGTATAAATACAATTCAAATCTTTTAGATTTGGCAAGTTTGATACGTTTATTGTTGTCAAATTATTTTGACCGCAGTAAATTATCTCTATTTCAGGATTTGCAGAAAAATCAATACTTGTCAGTAAATTTTGATCGGCAATTACGTAATGAACTTTTTTATTCTGAGACAAATCAATAGATGAGATTTTATTGTTGCTGAATGCAAGGTTAAATAATGCGGTATTTGCTGTCACATCTAAACTTGTCAACTTATTATTATTTAGCGAAAGTTTAGTCAGTAACGGATTTTTGCTGACATCAATTGAGGTCAAATTGTTGTTATCACAATCTAAATAAGTCAAAGCTGTAAAGTTTTCCAGACCAGATAAATCGGTAATATTAGAGTTTGATAAATCTAAAGAAGTGATCGAGCTAATATCGGAGGTAGCAATTTTTCCGTTAAGACCATCTTTATCAATTCCTAAATCAATTAATTTTTGTTCAAAATTAGTGTCTTTAAGTGTTGTGTAAGAGGTACAATCTAAGTTGTAATTTGCAGAGCTGTCTTTAAAGTTTTTCCAGTTTTGGTTGGAGTAAATTTCATCATCAACCTGAATACAGTTTAAATCTAAATTTTTAGTAAAGTTAGAATTGCTGTTAAAGTTTTTATTGTTCCCATTTTTCAGGTTAAGAGAAACTAATTTATTGCTGCTGCAATCAAGAGAAGCCAAACTTTTGTTTTGTGAAACATCCAGCGTCGCTAATTGATTTCCGCTGCAATTAAGAGTTTGTAAGCTAGTGAAACCTTTAATTCCTGTTAAGTCTTTGATGTTGCTAGCCAAGACATTTAAAGAAGTTACATTTGAAATACTGCTATTTAAAACAGTTCCGTTTTTACCATCTTTGTCGATTCCTAAAGCAATTAATTTGTCTTCAAAAGCTGGATCCGGTATTGCAGTTACGGCAGTGCAATCTACAGTTGAATATGATGCTGTAGCATCTTTAAAAGTAGACCATTTTTCATTAGAATAAATGGCATTGTCAACAACAATACATTTAAGCAAAGGATTTTTCGAAAAGTTAATTACGTACGGTTCCAATTGCATCACGCCATTGTTTCCATTTTTTAAGTTTACATTGGTCAGCAACGGATTTTCGGAGCAGAGAATAGTTGCTAAATTCGTGTTTTTAGAAACATCCAAGCTTGTTAACTGGTTTCTTTCACACCATAATAATCGCAATTGTTTGTTATTTGAAACATCAATATCTGTTATTTGATTTGTTGAACAAGTAAAATATTGCAAATTAAGATTCTTTGAAACATCGATGGCTTTTAAACTATTATTAGATATAACTAAGTTTTCAAGAGCGACATTTTTAGAAAGATCAATCTCTGTTAAATTATTATAATTGGCAAGAAGATATTTTAAAGTCAAATTTTGGGAAACATCTAAGCGCGTCAACTTATTTGACATTACATTTAATGAATCTAATGCTTTGAAATTTTCTATTCCTGTAAGATCAGAAATATTGCTATAGTAAAGATTTAGTTCTTTTACAGTAGAAATATTTGAAGTTAAAACTTTTCCATCTGTTGTGCCTGAATCTAAACCTAGAGAAATTAATTTTTCCTCAAAATTAACATCAGGAATTAAAGTATATGTAGGTAAACAGTACAATGAAAATGAAGCTGTGGCATCTTTTTTTGATGACCAATTTGTATTTGCATAAGCTACATCATCTACCTTTATACAGGTTAAATCTGGATTGTTTTTTAGGTCTAAAGAAGAGTCTAAGATGGTGTTTTTTCCATTTCTTAAGTTTAATTCAACCAATTTATTGTTAGATACATCCAGAGTGATTAATGCTGTGTTTTTCGAAAGATCAAGATTAGTCAGCAAATTGTTTTTACCGTTCAGCGTAACCAATAAAGGGTTTTGCGAAAGATCAATTGAGGATATTTTGTTTTCAGCAAAATATAAACCCGTTAAAAGAGTATTTTGAGTTACATCTAAGGAAGTGAAGTTGTTTCCGAACGCATTTAAAACAGTTAATTGTTTGTTCTCGGAAACATTTATACTATTTAATCCCAAAATGTCGCAATTTAACTCTTCAAGTTTTTTATTTTGAGTTACATCAAGAGATGTTATTTTGTTTAAACCGCATGATAAAATTGATAAATTTGGTTGGTTTGTTACATTTATGCTTGTTAGCATATTTCCGCGACAATCTATTTGAGTAAGATTGTTGTTAGTAAAATCTATTTCAGTTAGTTTGTTATAATTACAACTTATTCCAGAAAGATTTTTGTTTTGAGATAAATCAAGTGACGTTATTTGATTTTGTGAAACGTTAAGAACGCGCAGATTTGTGTTTTTGGATACATCTATGCTTGTTAGGTTGTTTTCATTAATTTCTAAAAATTCAAGCACTAGATTTTTACTTAGATCAACAGAAGTTATTTTATTTGTGTTGCAAGAAAAGTATTTTAAAGCTGTAAAGCCTGCAATTCCTGATATATCTGTAATATTACTATTAGCAATGTTAAGAGAAATGATGTTGTTAATGTCAGCATTAAAGACTCTTCCGTTTAGGCCATCTTTGTCAATCCCTAAAGCAATTAATTTTTTCTCAAAATTTACATCAGGTATTTGCGTAAACATTGAAGCGCAGTTTGTATTATAAGTAGCTGTAGCGTCTTTTATACTCATCCATTTTGTGTTAGAATAAGCATCATTATCGACTTCAATACACAACAAATTCGGGTTATTTCTAAAATCTGAAAAAGTTAGGTCTAAAATATCATTATGGCCGTTTTTTAAATTTAAGCTTTGAAGCTGATTATTTTGGCAAGCCAATTCGGTTATTTTAGGGTTTTTTGAAATATCAAGAGAAACTAATTTGTTATCTAAACAATCCAGTAAATTCAATTGAGGATTTAATGATACATCTAAAGCAGCTAATTTATTGCCATGACACATTAATTGCTCTAATGCAATATTTTTTGAAACATCAAGAACGGCAATTTGATTGTAATGACAAATTATAGAAGTTAAAAGTGTGTTTTTTGATACATCTAAACTTGTCAACTTATTATTGTCACATGTAAGACCTGTTAAAGCAATATTATTATCAATAGTTAAGCTTGTTAATTTATTACTGCTAACAGTTAAATTCTTTAGTTGTGTATTTTGAGATACATCTAAACTTCCTAATTGATTCCTCGCCACACTTAAGTTAGTCAGATTAGTGTTTTTTGAAACATTTAAAACGGTGAGTGTATTTAATCGACAATCAAGTGTTTGTAATAAAACGTTAGCACTAATATCTAAATTAGAAATTTTATTAGTACTGATATTTAAATCTTGTAATTGCGTATTTTGAGATAAATCTAAATTTGCTATCTGATTAGTAAAGACATTTAAATTCGTCAATTTACTATTAGCTGAAAGATTTAAACTTGTGATTAGGTTTCGTGAGCAATCAAGAGATTCTAATAAAGTATTAGCACTAACATCTAAACTCGTCAGTTTATTATTTCCAACATTTAAATTTTTCAGTTTTGTATTTTGAGATAAATTTATGCTCGTTAATTGACTGTTGGATACATATAATCCGGTTAAGGATGTAAATTTTTCGATCCCTGTTAAGTCTGATATCGGATAATCATAAAGACTTAAATCGGTTACTGAACTAATAGCTGAAGTCAAGACTTGACCGTCAGGAGTTCCAGTGTCAATTCCTTTAGCAATTAAAGTTTTTTCAAAATTGAGATCAGGAATTACAGTATAAAGAGTAGAAGGACATGAAGTTTCATTATAAGTAGCCGAAGCATCTTTTATACTAGACCAGTTTGTTGTTGAGTAAGCCGTGTTGTCTACTAGGATACATGCTAAATTAGGATTGTTGTTAAGCTTGGTTGAAGCCTTTTTTAAATTTGTATTATTTCCATTTTTTAGATTAAGCGTATAAAGATTATTATCGTTACAAGTTAAATCAGTCAAAACGGTGTTTTTGGAAAAATCTAGATTGGTGATTTTATTTTTTGCGCAATATACTGCATCAAGTAAAGTATTTTTAGAAACATTCAGACTTACTAACTGATTTTGCTCACAGTTTAAAGTCATTAATGCGCTATTTTTACTAATATCAAGAGTTGTTAAAGAATTTGAGTAACACTCAAGATAATATAAAAGCGTGTTTTTAGAAAGATCTAAAGAAGTCAATTTGTTTTGACCACATTCTAACCCGCGTAACTGTAAATTACTAGAAACATCTAACGAAGAAATTTGATTGCTGAAACAATATAATTGTTCTAATGCTGAATTTTGCGAGACATTTAAAGCGGTCAATAAATTACTTTGGCAATCCAATTCCTTTAATTTGCTATTCGCCGAAACATTTAAAACAGCTAGTTGATTGTTATATACCTGCAACACCTCTAGCTGCGGGTTTTGGGAAACATTTATATTGGTCAATTTATTATAGGAAGCATTTAAAACTTTCAAAGCAGCAAAATCTTGAATTCCGGTTAAGTCGGCGATAGAGCTTGATGAAACATTAAGCGATGAAACTTTTGAGATATCGAATGTCAGGACTTTTCCATTTTTTCCGTCTTTATCAATTCCAAGAGAAATCAATTTGTTTTCAAAATTTGAATCGGGAATAGCAGTATAACCGTAACAATTAGTACTGAAAGATGCTGTAGCTTCTTTTAAGCTTAACCAATAACGATCAGAATAGGTTGGGTCGTCTACTTGAACACATTTTATAGCATAACTTCTTTTAATATCAAAAGTTGTAAAATTGATATTATTTCCATTTTTTACATTTAAAGAAATCAAAGAACTGGCATCGCTACATTTGAAAGAAGTTAATTTTGGACAGTTCGAAATATCAATGCTTTTGATGCCTGTAGCAGAGCAGTCCAGACTAATCAAATTGATGTTTTTAGAAAGATCTAAAGCGGTTAATGGACCATTACTAGAACAGTTTAAATTTTTTAATGCAGTATTGTTAGTTACATCTAAGCTTGTTATTTGGTTTATCGTACAAGAAAAATCTGTTAACAATATGTTTTTAGAAATATCAAGACTGGTAATTTTATTAGAAGTACAATAAAAAGTCTTTAATGCAGTATTGTTGGCAACATTTAAACTGGTCAATTGATTGCTTTGAATATCCAACCAATCTAATTTGGTATTCTTTGAGAGATCAATTGTTGTTAATTTATTGCTGTAAAGAGTTAAACTGGTCAAAGCCGTCAATTTTGTAACATCAAGTGAGGTAATGTAATTATCACTGCAGATAAGTTTTTCCAGACTAACAAAGTCTTGAATACCAGTTAAATCGGTAATTGAACTATTTTGAACCTCTAAAACTGTCAATTTAGAAATTTTAGAGGTAAGAACCAGTCCATCGACAGCACCAGAATCAATTCCTAAAGCGATTAATTTTTTTTCAAAATTAACATCAGGAATTGCAGTATACTGTGCATAAATAGAAAAGTTAGCCAATAAAAGCAACAAAAGTAGTTTTGTTTTCATAGAATTGATTTAGGGATAAGTCGCGCAATGATAATTAATCCTTGAGAAAATTCCTTACGGAAACCCGTAATTGCCTATTCTATTTTCAATTTAACTGCTTTTAAATTTTTATCAGATTAGTTTTAAGTATTTGATATAAAGTGTTTTTTGTTAGGTTTCTATTTCCTTAAAGTAAATTTAAATAATCATAAGACAGTGTTAATGGTTAGTTTTTTGTAACAAAAAGTCCTAATTTAGGCCCATCTTTTAACTTTAACGATATATTTACTTACATGAGTCATATAAAACCATTAAAATTATCTGCTTTTGCTTTATTGGTTTTAGCAGGATGTGGCACTACTTTACAGGCACAATCTGCTGCTTCTAAAGAATTTATTAAAGCACCTTTGGCTGTTGTGAAAAAAGCTCCAGTCACTGACAATGAATTAAAAAGATGGAGTCACCTGGACTTGGTAAAAGATTCTATCCCAGGAATGAGTGTTGATAGGGCTTACGCCGAATTATTACAAGGAAAAACAGGCCAGAAAGTAATCGTTGGGATTGTAGATTCTGGCATTGATATCGAGCACGAAGATTTGCAAGGAATGATTTGGACAAATCCAAAAGAAATTCCAGGCAACGGAATCGATGATGACAAAAACGGATTTATTGATGACGTTCACGGTTGGAATTTCCTAGGAAATGCAGTGCACGAAAATCTTGAATTGACGCGTATCGTGAAAAAAGGCGATGACGGTTCTGCTCAATACAAAGTTGCTTTGGCAGAATACAATGATAAGTACGATGAAGCTTTAAAAAATAAACAACAAGTAGATGCGTTATTAAATATTCACAATACTATAAAAAAAGAGTTAGGAAAAACAACCTATAAACTTGAAGATTTAAGTACAATTAAATCAGCTGACCCCAAAGTTCTATATTGTAAAGACGCAATGACTCAAATTTTCACAAATGCTGGTCCCACTTTTGATCCAGAAGCTGATTTTGAAGAGTATAGAGAACAAGTTTACGATGAGCTGAACTACAATTTAAATAAAGAGTACGACGGAAGAAAAATTGTAGGCGACAATCCGGATGACATCAAAAACAATCATTATGGAAACAATATTGTTTTTGGTCCAGATAAAGAAAAAGCATTACACGGAACTCACGTTGCTGGAATTATTGGACAAGTCCGTGGCAATAATTTAGGAGGAGACGGAATCACAAACAATGTTGAAATCTTGACTGTAAGAGCAGTTCCAGACGGAGACGAATATGATAAAGATATCGCGCTTGCTATTCGCTATGCAGTTGACAACGGAGCAAAAGTAATCAACGGAAGTTTTGGAAAAAGCTTTTCACCACATAAAGACTGGGTTTATGACGCGTTGAAATATGCAGCCAAAAAAGATGTTTTGATCGTACACGCAGCAGGTAATGACGGATATAATATTGATGAAACAAAAAACATCAATTACCCAAATGATTCTAAAGACAATGTAAACGAGTTTACAAACAACGTAATCACGGTTGGCGCAATCAACAAACAATATGGCGAAAATGTAGTGGCAGGATTTTCAAATTTCGGAAAAATAAATGTTGACGTTTTTGCTCCAGGAGAAGAAATTTATGCAACAGTTCCAAACAATAAATACAAATATCTGCAAGGAACTTCAATGGCATCGCCAAATGTTGCTGGTGTAGCGGCATTGATTCGTTCGTATTATCCAAAATTGAAAGCAGTTCAGGTGAAACAAATTTTAATGGATTCTGGAGTGGCGCTTCCTGCAAAAGTAGTTTTGGGTGAAAATGAAGAAACAGGTGAAAAGCCAGCAGCAGTTTCATCAACAGAATCATCTCGAACAGCTAAAATGGTAAATGCTTACAATGCATTGCTTATGGCCGAAAAAATGTCTAAAAAATAATCAAACAGAATATATTAATCCGATGGAAGGGCGGCGGCTCTTCCATTTTTATTAAAATAACCATGCGAAAAATTGTATTATTATCCTTTCTGAGTTTGGGTCTAAACTCTGCCTTTGCCCAAAGCGCTCCATATTGGCAGCAACACGTCGATTATAAAATGGAAGTATCGATGGATGTAAAAACCTATCAATACAAAGGAAAACAAGAATTAGTTTATACAAACAATTCTCCTGATACTTTAAGAAAAGTTTTCTATCATTTATATCCAAATGCTTTTCAGCCAGGAAGCGAAATGGATGCACGTTTGCATTCTATAAAAGATCCAGATGCAAGAATGGTGAATAAAGTTAAAGATGCTGAAGGAAAAGAAATCAAACAAAGCCGAATTGAAACTTTAAAACCAAATGAAATCGGGTTCTTGAAAATCAGCAATTTTAAACAAGATGGAGTTGCTGCTCAAACCAGACTTTCATCTACAATTTTAGAAGTGACTTTGGCGAAACCAATTTTGCCAGGTTCAAAAACTACTTTCACCTTAGATTTTGACGGACAAGTTCCAGTTCAAATTCGTCGTTCTGGACGAAATAATAAAGAAGGAGTTGAGCTTTCGATGTCACAATGGTATCCAAAATTAGCCGAATTCGATTTTGAAGGATGGCACGCCGATCCATACGTTGCGAGAGAATTTCACGGCGTTTGGGGAGATTTTGACGTAAAAATTACAATTGATAAAGAGTATACAATCGGAGGTTCAGGGTATTTACAAGACAAAAATTCAATCGGACATGGTTATGAAGATGCTGGCGTAACAGTAACGTATCCTAAAAAAGCAAAGACGTTGACTTGGCATTTTATTGCGCCAAATGTTCACGATTTTACTTGGGCAGCTGATAAAGCGTACACACATGATATCGTAAAAGGACCAAACGATGTTGATTTGCATTTCTTTTACAAAAACGACGAAAAAACAACTGCAAACTGGAAACAACTTGAGCCTTTAATGGTTAAAGTTATGGACTACTACAACCACAGAGTTGGGCAATATCCTTATAAACAATATTCATTTATTCAAGGTGGCGACGGCGGAATGGAATACGCAATGTGTACTTTGATGCTTGGAAGCGGAACACTTGAAGGAATTTTAGGAACGGCAACGCACGAATTAGGTCACTCGTGGTTCCAACATATTTTGGCTTCAAACGAATCAAAACACCCTTGGATGGATGAAGGTTTTACAACTTACATCGAAGACAGTGCTTTGAACGAATTAAAAGGAGATAAAAAAGAAGTAAATCCTTTTGAAGGAAATTATAAAGCTTATTACAGTTTAGTAAATTCTGGCAAAGAACAGCCACAAACTACGCATGGTGACCGTTATGATGAAAATCGTCCGTACAGTATTTCATCTTATGTAAAAGGAAGTATTTTCCTTTCGCAATTGGAATATGTAATTGGAAAAGAAAACGTTGACAAAACTTTAAAAAGATATTACAACGATTTTAAATTCAAACATCCAACTCCAAATGATATCAAAAGATCGGCAGAAAGAGTTTCTGGTGCAGAATTAGATTGGTATTTAGTGGATTGGGCACAAACAGCAAACACAATTGATTACGGAATCAAAGACGTTGCTGATAATGCTGGAAAAACAACAGTTACTTTGGAAAGAATTGGAAGAATGCCAATGCCAATTGATTTAAAAGTGGATTATACAGATGGAACTTCTGAAACATTCTACATTCCATTGAGAATGATGAATTTCATTAAACCGAATCCAAATCCAAACCAAAAAAGAACTGTTTTAGAGGATTGGGCTTGGGCGCAATCAAACTACAGTTTTACAATTGACAAAAACAAAACGGCAATCAAAAAAATCACTATCGATCCAAGCGGATTAATGGCTGATATTAAGCAAACAAATAATGTTTTTGAAGTAAAATAATCTTCAAATTAGAATATAAAAAATCCCGTTTAGAATTTCTAAACGGGATTTTTGTTTTTAATTATCAGGAGCATCACACGAGGCATTTTAATAAACAGGATTTCCCGCTCTCGGCTATATCTCGCTGTTGCCCGACCTCGGGCCAGCAAGGATAACGCCTCCATCGGGGCTAGATACAAACATTAGGCTTCTTTTAAAGATTGCAATAATGCGTTTTATCTTATTAGTAAAAAATCAATTGCCTCCAGCTTTAGGTGGTGAAATTAAGATGAAAATAAAAAAGGCTTTATCCAAACATACGAGTTTGGCTAAAGCCTTTCATTTGTTCAATAAAAAAACCTCCAGCTAAAGCTGGAGGCAATTGAGATTTTTGATTTTATAATAATAAGTAAATCGTTCTGAAAAAATTTAACTCAAATGCTCAATCATATCTTTTGTCATGGTTTCCAAATCAAATTTATGATTCCATCCCCAGTCTTCTCTGGCAGAACTGTCGTCAATACTTGCTGGCCAGCTATCCGCAATTTTTTGACGGAAATCTGGATTATAAGTAATTTCAAACTCCGGAATATGTTTTTTGATTTCTGCAGCAATTTCTGTCGGAGTAAAACTCATGGCCGCCAAATTGTATGATGAATGAATTTTAATTTCTTCAGCCGGAGCTTTCATGATGTTGATGGTTGCGTCAATTGCATCATCCATATACATCATCGGCATTTTGGTTTCCGAAGATAAAAAGCATTCGTATTTTTTATCGGCAATAGCTTTGTAGAAAATATCAACAGCATAATCTGTCGTTCCACCGCCTGGAGGAGTTGACCAGCTGATCAAGCCCGGATAACGAATACTGCGAACATCAACACCATAAATGTTATGGTAATATTCACACCATCTTTCGCCCGCTTGTTTACTGATTCCGTAAACGGTTGAAGGTTCCATTACGGTATATTGAGGTGTGTTTTCTTTTGGAGTAGTTGGTCCAAAAACGGCGATACTTGAAGGCCAGAAAATCTTTTTTATTTTTTTGGCTTTAGCCAAATTCAAAACGTGAAAAAGCGAATTCATATTCAAATCCCAAGCAAAAGCAGGGTTTTTTTCAGCAGTTGCAGACAAAAGCGCGGCCATTAAATATACATCTGTAATTTGGTGCACTTCGACAAGATGTTCAATTTGGTTAAAATCTAAAGCATTGACCACTTCAAAAGGTCCTGAGTTAACAACATCAGTATTTAATTTTCGGATATCAGAAGCAATTACGTTTTCTGTTCCGTACAGCTTGCGTAGTTTTTGGGTCAGTTCGGTCCCAATTTGACCACAAGCGCCAATGATCAATATTTTCGGATTCATTTTGTGTGAGTTTTAGAAAGACAAATATAACGTTTTCGCAATTACGTACGTTTTTTAGAATCATAAATTATAGATTCAATAATGAAAAAGTTTGTTTGTTGGATAATTCTCTTTTTCAGGGGTGTGTCTTTGTGCCTACAAGAGTGTGCCCTTGTGCCTTTGAAAAATCGACAGAAAAATTTATTTCTCTTGGTTAAATTATAAAAAGAAAATCATTTTAATTCAGTCAATTCTATCTAACTTTTTTAACTTTAAAAATAAGCGCAAAATCTTAGCGTCTCTGCGCCTTTGCGTGCAAATTTCTTGTTGCTGAAACAAGAAGCTTTATGTTTTAATCTCGCGAAGTCGCAGAGACGCTAAGATTTTAAAGCAATTTTTTTTTGAATTATTGTTTCGATTTCCTCTAAGGATTGTCAACTTAGAAATTCTTATCAAAGTCCAACAACTTTTTTCAAATCTGTGGCAAAACAACAACAATGATTTAGAGAATCTTTGGCAAAAATCAGAATTCGTAATTGTAAATTTACTTCGTAACTTTGCGACTTAATGTTTTGCCAAATGAAATATAAAATAGCTCTCTTTTTACTTTTGACTTTTCTGTTGCAATCTTGTCAAGATGAAAATGCAAAACGCCTTGCAGAACAACAAAAAGTAGCCAAAAAGAATGAGAAAATCTTCAATAATATTAATAAAGCCTGGACCTTTATCGACGAGCCAATTAATGAAGCTGCAGAAAAAAATGCGGGTACATGGACAGAATGGCGCGAATTTTTAAAGGAACTTGGAGACAAGCCTAGAAGAACAATTGGTGCATTTCAAAAAAAGTCAAAAGCGATTGCAAAAAAAGCAATGGCATTGAACAATAATATTCCGGCAGAATTAAATCAACCAGCCATAAAAAGCAGAATTTCTATTTTGATTACCAAAGTCAAAATGATGGATTTGTTTATCAATTTGAGCACAATTCCAGATGATAAAGTGACATTTTTGATTGGTGAAATCAATAAGGAAATTATTTCATTGGAAAGACAAATGGATAAAATTGTCGAAAAAGCGAAAATTCCAAAAGAACAAGGGGAAGAAGATTTCTTGAGAATGTTAGATACAACACGAGCGATTCCGAGTTCAGGAATGCCACAAGTTCCATTGCAAAAAACGGATCAAAATACACCAAAAGTTGAGTAAGAACGCCTTATATACCACATACGATAATCTGCCAAAAGCGCAGCAGATTGCGACAAGCTTGCTAGAAGGGAATCAGATAAAAATGAACTTTAGTGGCTTGTTGGGATCGGCGGTTTCATTTTTAATACGTTCTGTTTTCAGAAAAACTGAGCTGCCTTTTCTGATAGTTTTAGACAACAAAGAAGAAGCGGCGTATTATTTGAATGATTTAGAACAAATGATTGGTGAGCAAGATGTTTTGTTTTATCCAGCTTCATTTCGTCGTCCGTACCAAATTGATGAAACCGATAATGCCAATGTTCTGCTTCGTGCTGAGGTTTTAAACCGAATCAATTCGCGTAAAAAACCAGCGATAATTGTTACGTATCCAGAAGCGCTTTTTGAAAAAGTAGTAACAAGAAGAGAACTCGATAAAAACACCTTAAAAGTAGCTTTAAATGATAAAATTTCGATTGATTTTATCAACGAAGTTTTGTTTGAATACGAATTCAAGAGAGTAGATTTTATTACCGAGCCTGGAGAGTTTTCAGTTCGTGGAGGAATTGTCGATGTGTTCTCTTTCTCAAATGATCATCCGTATCGAATTGAGTTTTTTGGAAATGAAGTAGACAGCATCCGAACTTTTGATGTTGAAACGCAATTATCTGTTGAAACGCATAAAAAAATCACGATTATCCCGAATGTCGAAAACAAACTTTTTCAGGAAAACCGTGAGAGTTTCTTAGATTATATTGCTGAAAAAACAGTTCTTTTCATTCAAAATACTGAAGGACTTTTTAGTCAATTAGATAAACAATTTGCGAGGGCTGAAGAAGCTTTTGAGAAATTGTCGAAAGAAATAAAACACGCTACGCCAGAACAATTGTTTTTAAATCAGGCGTCATTTATAAAAAGATCTTTGGATTTTTCAGTTGTAGAATTGGCTTCAAGACCTGTTTATAAAACCACTAAGAAATTCGAATTTCATATTCAGCCTCAGCCATCTTTCAACAAACAATTTGATTTGTTGCTGAATAATCTGAGCGATAATCATTTTAATGGATACGTGAATTATCTGTTTTGTTCAAATGACACTCAGGCCAAACGTTTTCATGATATTTTTGAATCTTTGGATGAAGCCAATTCAGAAAATATCAGGAAACACTATCATACCATTGTATTGCCTTTATACCAAGGTTTTATTGATGAAGAAAACCAAATAACGGCTTATACCGATCATCAGATTTTTGAGCGTTATCATAAATTCAACATCAAAAACGGATATTCGAAAAAGCAAAACATAACCCTTAAAGAATTAACCGCACTTTCCGTTGGCGATTATGTAACACATATCGATCACGGAATTGGGAAATTTGGCGGTTTACAGAAAATTCAGGTGGAAGGCAAAACGCAGGAAGCTATAAAATTGGTTTATGCCGATAATGATATTGTTTATGTGAGCATTCACTCGCTTCATAAAATTTCCAAATACAACGGAAAAGACGGAACGCCTCCCAAAATCTATAAATTAGGTTCGAACGCCTGGAAAGTTTTAAAACAAAAAACCAAAGCGCGCGTCAAACATATTGCCTTTAACTTAATTCAGTTGTATGCAAAACGACGTTTGGAAAAAGGTTTTCAATTTGCACCTGATAGTTACTTGCAAAACGAATTGGAAAGTTCGTTTATTTACGAAGATACGCCAGATCAAATGAAATCAACGGCAGAAGTGAAAGCCGATATGGAAAGTGATCGCCCAATGGATCGTTTGGTTTGTGGTGATGTTGGTTTTGGAAAAACGGAGGTTGCGATTCGTGCTGCTTTTAAAGCGGTAGATAATAGTAAGCAAGTTGCGGTTTTAGTTCCGACTACTATTTTAGCGTACCAGCATTATAGAACTTTTTCGGAACGATTAAAAGATATGCCGGTTACAATTGGTTACTTAAACCGATTTAGAACGGCAAAACAAAAAACGCAGACTTTAAAAGATTTAGCCGAAGGAAAACTAGATATCGTAATTGGAACGCATCAATTGGTCAATAAAAATGTAGTTTTTAAAGACTTAGGATTACTGATTGTTGATGAGGAACAAAAGTTTGGTGTAAACGTAAAAGATAAACTGAAAACCATTGCGGCCAATGTTGATACGCTGACTTTGACTGCAACGCCAATTCCGAGAACGCTTCAGTTTTCTTTGATGGCAGCTCGAGATTTATCGGTAATTACAACGCCTCCGCCAAACCGATATCCGATTGAAACGAATGTTGTTGGTTTTAATGAAGAAATTATTCGTGATGCGATTTCGTATGAAATTCAGAGAAACGGACAAGTTTTCTTCATCAATAATAGAATTGAAAATATAAAAGAAGTAGCAGGAATGATTCAGCGTTTGGTTCCAAATGCAAGAGTCGGAATTGGCCACGGACAAATGGACGGTGCCAAACTAGAAGAATTGATGTTAGGTTTCATGAATGGAGATTTTGATGTTTTGGTAGCAACAACCATTATCGAAAGTGGTTTAGACGTTCCAAATGCGAACACGATTTTCATCAATAATGCCAATAATTTCGGATTGTCAGATTTGCATCAAATGCGTGGTCGAGTAGGGCGAAGCAACAAAAAAGCATTCTGTTATTTCATCTGTCCGCCGTATTCATCAATGACCGAAGATGCTAGAAAACGTATTCAAGCACTGGAACAATTCAGCGAATTGGGAAGCGGTTTCAATATTGCGATGAAAGATTTGGAGATTCGTGGAGCAGGAGATTTATTAGGAGGAGAACAAAGCGGTTTCATCAATGAAATTGGTTTTGATACGTACCAGAAAATCATGAATGAGGCGATTGAAGAATTGAAGGAAAATGAATTCAAAGATTTATATCCAGAGGAAAATGATATCGATACCAAAGAATATGTAAAAGACATTCAAATCGATGCCGATTTTGAACTTTTATTCCCAGATGAATACATTAACAACGTTTCTGAACGTCTAGTTTTATATAACGAATTAGGAGCGATAAAAGACGAAGCGGGTTTACAGGAATTTGAGAAAAAACTAATAGACCGTTTCGGGCCATTGCCAAAACCTGCTGTTGCTTTATTAAACAGCATCAGAATAAAATGGATTGCCACGAAAGTTGGAATTGAGAAATTAGTCTTGAAACAAGGCAAAATGATTGGCTACTTCGTATCCGATCAGCAGTCCGATTATTACCAATCGGTGAAATTCAGAAACGTTTTAAACTTTGTTCAAAAACATAGCAATCTTTGTAAAATGAAAGAAAAACAAACCGTTAATGGATTACGTTTGTTATTGACTTTTGAAAATGTGAAGTCTATAAAACGGGCTTTGGAGTTGATGGAGTTGTTCGAGGAGTAATTTTTTGTTTTTTAGAAGCAGAAATTTATAGCTTCAAAGAAACACCTGTCCCGCTATCCCTTACAATCTTTTGTACCGAACCCCGGCACAAAAGGATTTCCAGTTCTATCGGGGCTAAACGAGAAATTTAGTAATTCTTTTCACCATTTTTAAAGTTGCTTATGATTCTATGAATACTGATAAGAAAACATTTTTTGATAAAATTAGTTCGCAAATACTATATCGATTAGGTTTTGCTGGCTTATTTCCAAATTTAGGATTGATTACAGGCGGGATTCTGTTATTTCATGGTTTTAAAAGAAAAGATTTAAAGATGAAAATAATAGGAATAGCCAGTATACTTTTTACTCCATTATTTTGGCTTCTTTTAGAAAATAGTGAGCTACATAAAAAGCAACTTATAGAACTTACAAAATATCAATTAAATGAAGTTGTAAAAGATTTAGAGTTTTACAAGAGTAAAAATGGTCAATATCCAGATAGCCTGGCAGAATTAAAGCCTCAAAATAAATTTTTTAATGACGAGGAACTTTTTATCAATGAGTTTGATTTTACGAAATCAAAGCTTGTTAGATTTTATTATAAGAAAGTTGAAAATGATTATATTTTGAAATCATCAGGCCCAGATTTGATTTTGGGTACAAAAGACGATATTTATTCACAATTGAAAAAATAAAAAATGCCTTTTGAAATTCTCAAACGGCATTTTTTTTTATAACTTTTCTCCATTTAAAGTATTACTGATATTATTAAAAGCCTCTTCAATGTTCTTTAAATTAGCATTTTCTTTATGATACATCAAAGAAGTGTAAAGTTTAATAATTTCAGAACCAGAATCAAATTCGATAATATTATTAAGCTTAATGATATAATTGGTCATATTGCTTTTATTGTACCATCTTTCAAAAGTAGCAAATCTTTGAAATGCTTTTTTGTCATTATCATCGCAAATGTAAATTAATGCATCTTGAGTATTTTCAAAAAATGTTGTTATAATGTTTTTAATTGTTTCTGAAACAAATAAATCAAACGGTGCAGGTTCAGTACTAATTCTATCTATTGTGATCTGATAAATATTTCCCAATTCTAAACCATCACCTATGCATGTAGCTAGTGTGAAATCTTCGTAGAAAGCAACTCTGTATTCGATTTGTCTTTTTGTTAAAAAAGTGTAATAACCAGAATCAGAATTAAAAGTATAATTATATTGTTTTGACAAGCTTGATACCTTTTGAAGTTAAGGTTTCGGCAGAGATTTTTCCTTGTAAAAAAGAACGTACGGCAATCTTATCTTCTCTCATTTTGATAATTGCTTCTTTAATTACTTCTTTATTTACAGTTGTAGTTTTCATATTGCAAAGTAATAGTTTTAAGTTGAATATTGCAAAAAAAGTAGTATTATTTTTATGTTTTGTGTGTAAATTAATGATTGTAAATTGATTAATTGTATTAAATTAAGGTAAAAAGAAATAAAATTAAATTTTATTAAAAAATGGCGCACGAAAATTCATGCGCCATTTTTACATACTACTAATTAACCAAAATTTATAGCTTCTTCAATCCTTTTAACTCAGAAGCATTTCCTTCTTTAATACTTACAGCAACACCTCCGCCTGGAGCTAAATATTGCTTTAGTTTGCTTTTTGAGCTTACGATAACTTTAGTAACCGTATATTTCTGCGGATTTTCTTTCCAGTTTGCTTCTTTTGCATCAGCGTAAATAGTTGCTATGTAGTTTTTTCCAGCTGGCAAATAATCAAATGAAATGTTTGCTGTTCTTGCATTTTCATCAGTAATGCCGCCAATAAACCATTCGTTTTTGCCTTTTGCTTTACGAGCAATTGTAATGTAATCTCCCGGTTCAGCTTCAAGAATATAGCTATTGTCCCAATCAACAGCTACATCTTTAATGAACTGAAATGCATCTGGAAAACGTTCGTAATTCCCCGGAATATCAGCCGCCATTTGCAACGGACTGTACATGGTAACATAATAAGCCAATTGTTTTACTAAAGTTGTATTGACGCGTTGATTACTTCCAGTTCCGTAATAGGAAAGATCAGTTTGGAAAATTCCCGGTGTGAAGTCCATTGGGCCTCCCATTAATCTTGTAAAAGGCAAAATTGTGGTATGATCGGGAGTTAATCCGCCCATCGATTCAAACTCCGTCCCCCGCGCAGATTCCTGAGCAATCCAGTTTGGAAAAGTTCTGTTTAAACCCGTTGGACGAACCGCTTCGTGGCTGTCAATCATAATTTTATAATCGGCTGCGCGTTTCGCAACATTGATGTAATGATTGACCATCCATTGTCCGTCATGATGTTCACCACGCGGAATAATTTTTCCAACATAACCGGTTTTCACAGCATCATAACCATTGTCATTCATAAATTGAAAAGCACGATCTAAACGACGCTCATAATTAGTTGCTGATCCTGAAGTTTCATGATGCATAATAATTTTTACACCTTTTGAAGCAGCATATTCATGAACTGCTTTTACATCAAAATCCGGATAAGCAGTTACATAATCAAAAACTTCTTCTTTCCAGTTTCCAATCCAATCTTCCCAACCAATGTTCCATCCTTCAATCAAAATGGCATCAAAACCATTTTTTGAGGCAAAATCAATATATTCTTTTGCGCGTTCTGTAGTTGCGCCGTGTTTTCCGTTTGGAGTTAGTTTTGTAAAATCATCAGTTAATTTTACATTGTTTTCTTTCCCGAAAGCCCAAGTGCTTCTTCCAGCAACAAAATATTCCCACCAAATTCCGATGAATTTCACTGGTTTAATCCAAGAAACATCTTTATAACTTGTCGGCTCATTTAGGTTCAGAATTAATTTCGAAGCCAAAATATCTGTTGCTTTATCGCTTACTACAATAGTTCTCCAAGGCGATTGTGCATCGGTTTGCATATAGCCTTTTGCTCCAAGCGCATCTGGCGCTAAATGAGTGATCATTTTATTGTTTACAGCATCAACTTCAAGATACATTGCCGGATAATTGATTAATCCAGCTTCGTGAATATTGATGTACAAACCATCATCAGATTTCATCATTGAAGGCGTTTGTACAGATAATTCTTTTATTGGGCATTGTGCATTGATTTCAATAGTCGCTTTTTTCATCAACGAAGGAATCTCTGAAATCTTCGAAGTTGTATAAGCATATTCATTGGTATCATAATCTCCAGGAATCCAGAAAATTTTATGATTTCCAGCCAAATTAAATTCAGAGCGTTCTTCCTTGATTACAAAATAACTTAGGTCGTTTTGTTTCGGAAATTCATATCTGAAACCTAATCCGTCGTTGAATAATCGAAAACGGATTCGGATAAATCGATTGTTATTTTTTGGCTGAGCCAAAGTGACAACCAATTCGTTATAATGATTTCTAATTGTTTTTTCTTCACCTAAAACCGGATTCCAAGATTCATCAACAGAAGATTGTGCTGTATTTGTAACAGTAAAACCATCCATAAACGAGGCCATGTTTTGAAGTTCCAAACCTAAAGAACTGGGCTTAATAACCGATTTTTGCTTGTATGATAATTGGTAAGAAGGAATTCCGCCTTCTTTTAATTCAAATTTTAAAGAAAGATTTTTGTCTGGCGAAGTTATTTCTTGTGCTTGAAGCCAAAATGAAGTGGCGAATACTAAAAATAAAAGTGCAGTTTTTTTGCCCAAACGAATTTGAAGCAACATTTTTTGGGATTGAAAATTCATGTTATTTGGTTTTGTGCAAATCTAGTTCTATTTAGAGGCTTTTATTGCTTTTTAAGTATTAAATATTGGTGGGCCACTAAGTTTATTTCGGATCCAATGGTAACCGAATTTCCTGTTAAGGCATCTTTCCATGTAGTATTTGCTAAAGCTGTTGGAGCAGTATATGTAACATTTTTGTTTTTAATGTTTGCTACAATTAAAACTTTATCAGAAGTGGTTTCCATTGTAAAAACACTTACTTCATTGCTGCTGTATCCTGTAACTTTTCCTTTTCTTAGCGCTTCGCTTGTATTTCTGAAAGCAATTATTTTTTTGTATTCTTTGAGCATATCATAATCAGCAATAGACCAGTCAATGGCAATTTTATCAAAGTAATCGATTCGTTTTGCATAACCAATTTCCTGTCCGCCATAAATCATTGGAACAGATTTCATGCTTGAAGCAATTGCAAAAGCAGTTAAAGATCCTTTTTTGCCTCCAAAAAGTTCTAACGGAGTTCCGTCAGAAAGATTTACATCATGATTTGTTATGTAGCGAACAATGCGTTTTGAACTGTCTAATTGACCATATTCTTTAGAGCTTTCTGTTTGTAAATAAGAAGCTGGCTGTGTTTCTGAAAACACCTTTTTTAATGCATCGAAATAAGCAAAACCAAAAGTGTAATCGAAACCTGCATCATAATGATTGACTCTTGTGCCTTCTGCCATCATAATCATTTTCTGATTTTTAATTTTACGAATTTCAGTGATAGCTTGCGTCCAAAAAGCCTGTGGAACAAAATCGGCAGCGTCACATCTAAATCCATCAATATTGGCATTGTAAACCCAATAGGACATAGCGTCGATCATGGCATTTTTCATGTCGTTATTATTGTAGTTTAATTGTGCTACATCTTGCCAGTTGGTTCCCGGCGGAATTGTAATATTTCCGTTAGCATCTTTTTGGTACCAATCCGAATGTGCTGTAATCCATTGATTATCCCATGAAGTATGATTGGCAACCCAGTCTAAAATGACAGCCATGTTTTTACTATGTGCTTCTGTAACCAAAGAGCGCAGGTCATCAAGTGTTCCAAAAGCAGCATTTACCGCTTTGTAATCTTTTACAGAATATGGAGAACCTAATTTACCAGCCATTTTTACCTGTCCAACAGGATAAATTGGCATTAAGTAAATTACATTCGCACCTAATTTCCGAATAGAATCAAGACGGTTTTGAACTCCTTTCAGATTTCCTTCCGGACTAAAAGAACGGATATTTACCTGATAAATAATGGCATCTTCGTTTGCAGGGACTTTGTCAAAAGCAGTTCCATATTGTTGATATCCCGTTCCAGGATCCGGTTTTGGATCCGTTTTAGGACCATCCTCTGAAGAACTGCAGGAAATAAATGCCAAAGCAAACAGCAAAATGAAAACGATGTTGGTTTTTGACTTCATGATTTTAGAAATTAAATTATACAAGACTAGAATTGCAATTTTGTTTTTTTAGATAACCTGCCTTTCGCTCAAAAAAGGCAGGTATCACTCAAACTAATCTAGCTTATATCAAATATGTTAGATTATTTTTTAATTATAGTGCAAGTTGCTGTTGCCGGATAACCTTTTGTTGCCGGATCAGTTTCGTCTATAGTAAACGTAATGTCATAAGTTCCCGCTTCTGTAATTGTATAAGCGCCTTGATCGTCACGGTTAATTGTATTTGTTGATGCATCTTTTGGTCCGTAATTAACGTCCCATTTGTTGTTTAATCTGAATTTTAAAGCTCCCGGAACTAAATCGGCAGTAACTTTCCAGGTTTTTGTTTTATGGTCGTATTTCATTGGAGTACTATTATCCCAACCTCCAGATTGAGCTGTACCAACAATTCCCCAAGAATATGGAGTTGCAGACCATTTTAAAGTATTAAGATTTGCTTTAATTTGGTATGAACCTGCGCTCGGAAGAAATAAATTGTCATCATCCATTCTCACTAAATCTTCATTAGTAGCACCAGCTCCATAAAATTTGGCCCACGTTCTGGCAGTATTTAATTTGAATGCTAATGCAGTGCCTTCGGCAGTCATGTAGCCTTGATAAACTCCTTTTTCGATTGCTGTCAACGCTGCAGCAGTTTCAACTGCCCAACCTTGATAATCTCCTGGCATATAAATTTCGCCAAAAACAATTGCTTTTTCATAAGGAGTCACTGTTATCTCAATTGGATCAGAATAGATATTTCTGTCCATTGCGGCAACAACTCTTATTGCTAATTTTCCTTCTGCATTTGGTTGTAATCCTAAATCAGTTGCAATTTTATTCAAATCACGAACAGTAAAAGATTTAGTCAAGACATCGTTTCCTGCTTCGAATGTTTTAGCATTTAACCACGCTTTAGTGCCAGAAGTATTTGCCGGAAGATCAAATTGAACCGTATATAAAACCGGAGCTTCAATTGGGAAAACAACAGCAGGCCAAGAAATAGTTGTTGCATTAGCGTCGGCTGCGTCTTCTTTAAGTACAATTTTGCTTGCTGAAGATGTAATTGCAGAAGGAAAACTAACCGACTTTAAAACGGTTAATTCTGCATCAGAGTCACAAGAAGTAGCCACGATTACTAATGCAAGTAATGCTACTAATTTATTTATATATTTTTTCATAGTATTTAGCTGTTTTTAGTAACCTGGATTTTGTTTAAGTCCTGGATTGGCATTTAAAGCTGAAGTTGGGATTGGGAATATTTTTCTAAATTCTTGTGATGCGCCTCTGAATTCATTTGGCAACAAGAATTTATCAAAACGAATCATATCTTCTCTACGATGACCTTCCCAGTTTAATTCGCGTCCTCTTTCATCGTAAATATCATCAAGAGTAGGGTTTGAAGCTAAAGCAGTAAGACCAGCACGAGTTCTAATAGCATCAACTAAAGGTTTAGCTGCTCCAGCATTCCCTAAACGAACATTACATTCGGCTGTCATTAACATAACATCAGCATATCTGTAAATTGGGAAATCATTTGAAGCTCCACCGCCGTTCATTGAACCTGCAGGATAAAATTTAACATTTCGCACTCCTTCCTGAGCGCCTGCTCCAGGATTATCTAATGAAGCTACATCCAATGTATAATTTACGTTGCCCGGTTGTGGCCCTAATAAGAATTGTTTTTTACGAATATCTTTATCATCATATTTCGCATAAAAATCTTTAGGAACAATAGATCCGTTCCAGCCACTGTAGCCAAATAATGCATTAGCGTGTGGTCCAATTAAACTACGTACGGTAAAAATATTACGGCCTACAACATCAACAGTAGTGTAAATAGATAAAATGGTTTCATCTTGAGGACTTACATCACCAAACAATTCGTAATATTTATTCCCTAACGGACTTGAAGCATCTGAAAGCGCAGGATGTAGTGAAAAACCACCACCGTTTACAACATTACAAGCCGCAAGACATTCTTGCCATTTTGGAGTTCCGGTTAAAACACCTGCATTCAAGTATACTTTAGCAAGCAAAGTATATCCAGCCCACTTGTTGAATCTGCCGTAAAATTCGCCACCTTTAGTGCCTGGCAATAAATCAACATTGGCTTTTAATTCTGATACTACAAAATCAAATACTACCTGACGACTTGCTTGTGGAATTTTATCGACAGTAATATTGTTATCTGTGTAAAACGGAACACTTCCAAAGTCATCAATTAATAAATAATAGAAAAATGCTCTTAAAACTTTTGCTTCAGCAATTTTTGATGCATCCGCTTTAGAGTCTTCCAATTGTTGTATTGCAAGGTTGGCAGTAAAAATTGATTTGTAAAGCCAGTTCCATGTATTCCCAACGATTTCGTCTGTTGGCAGCCATTGATGTTTGAACAAAATTGCGAATCCAGTTGACCAGTCACCAGTGTTTCTATGCGGAATAACTTGATCATCAGCACACATGGAGTTTAAGTCATACCAACCCATATCGGCACCAGCATAACCAACGCCACCCCAGTTACCAGCGATTTGTGCATATACACTCGCTAAGGCTATGTCAGCTCCTTGAGGAGATCCATAAAAATCTTCTGCAGGGTATTTGTCATACACATTTTCGTCAACATTGGTACAACCTGTCAAAGCCAAGAAACAAATGCTTCCTGCTATAAATATATTTTTGATTTTCATTTCTTTTACTATTTAAATTTAACATTTACACCAAACGAGATGCTTCTGGTACGAGGATAAATTCCTTTATCTCCTCCAAAATATACATTTGGATCTCCACTTCCACTTAAGTTGATTTCAGGATCAATACCTGAATAATTTGTGATAAGGAATAGGTTGTTTCCAGTAAGAGAAAGTCTAATAGAATCTATGAATCGATCTTTAAAACTAAAATTGTATCCGGCAGTAACGTTTTCTAAACGAACAAAAGAACCATCTTCTAACCATAAATTTGAAGAATATTGCGAGGTGTAAATACCTAAGTCAACAGCGCTCCGTAAAACATTGCTTTTTCCAATGTTTTCCATATAACTTGAACGTTGATTTACAGTGTTGTAGATTTTGTTTCCTCCAGATCCTCTTAATAATAAAGAAGCATCAAATTTTTTATATCTCACACTTGGATTGAAAGCGAAAGAATAAGTTGGAAGAGCAGAACCTTGCATTACACGATCCGGACTCATACTACCTTGATCAATAACACCATCACCATTTTGATCTACTACTGTTTCAGCATTTGCAGCATCTTTACCTTGATGTTGCAAAATATTAAATGTGCCTATTGGTTGTCCTTTTATCAAATAAGAATTTGGTGCACCCCAACCTACATAGTCTGTATTTAATGCTACGCCATTAATGCTTCCGCTTAAGTTAAGAACTTCATTACGCATGAAAGAAACGTTTCCTGCTAAAGTAAAAGTCGTATTTTCATTTCGGATTACATCATATGCCAATGCAACCTCTAATCCTTCGTTTTTAATACTACCAACATTAGCTTTGATTTTATCATACGGATATGGAGGTTGTGGAACTGTGTAATCAAATAATAAATTATCTGTTGTTGCAGTATATACATCAATTGTACCTCTTAAGCGGTTGTCGATCAAACCAAAATCAAGACCAATATTGGTTTGTTTTTTGGTTTCCCATTTTAAATCGGCGTTGCCATTTTGAATGATGTTGTAGTTTGGAATTTGAGAGCCTCCAAAATAAGTCGTACCAGCAGCGCCAACTAAAGAAAGTGAGCTTTGAGGCTGTAAACCTTGCTGATTACCGGTAACGCCATATCCTACACGTAATTTCAAATCATTAACAACAGATTGATTAGCCATAAATGATTCTTTCGCAATTTGCCAAGCTACCGAAGCAGATGGGAAATTACCCCATTTGTTGTTTTCTCCAAATACAGAAGATCCATCACGTCTGATACTTGCTGTAACCAAATAACGATCTAATAAAGCGTAATTTACTCTTGCTAAAAAAGAAGCTAAAGTTCTGTCATTTTTATAAGATTGAATATCACCAGGTAAAGCTTTACTCATGTCACCTAATTGAAGGCTGTTATAAGTTGCTAAATCATTGACAAATCCTCTTGCTGCCGAGTAATTTCTTTGCTCACTTTGGTATTGCCATTCATAAAGACCTAAGACATTGATTGCGTGAACTCCAAATGTTTTTTTATAATTCAAACTGATATCCATTAATTTCTCTTCTTGGCGAGTATTATTGATATTTCCAAAACCTTTTTGGTTAATAGCGTTTGCATCTGTGGATTTTGCCGGATTATAAAAACCGATTGAATTATTTGCTTTTCTCCAGCTTCCAAACCAACCAGCCTGCAAACCATCAACGATGTCTAAATCTGCTTTAAGACTTCCAAATAAATTATCGTATTTTCCTTCATTAGTAATTTCTTGTTGAGCCGCATAAGGATTCAAATATTGAAATAAATTAGGATCTGTATAATACGTTGTTCCATCAGATTGAAACACAGGATCAGTAGGACGCATTTGATAGGCTTGAGAAATTAAGTTTGAAACTTGATTCACTCTACCAATACTTTGTACACTGCTGTTCGTGTTACTAATTCCGTTAGTTAAACTATAAGTCAAAGTTAATTTGTCATCCAAAGCTTTTTGAGTCGCTTGTAATCTTGCAATATATTTTTTGTTATCAGAGTTGATCACAACACCATCTTGTAAAATAGCACTTAAAGACCCGTGGTAACTAAATTTTTCAGACCCACCACCAAATGAAAGCGTGTGCGTTTGCGTAAATCCTGTTTGTGTTAAAATTCCGTACCAATCTGTGTTTGCACCATGATTTGCAGAAGCAGGAACTCCAACACTTTGAGCTGCAGTCCACCATTGATCAGCATTTAGAAAATCTAATTTTTTTGGAATAAAATCGATAGCAGAAGAACCTACGTATTCAAAAGTTGTTTTTCCTGATTTATTGGTTTTAGTGGTTACAATGATAACTCCGGCAGCTCCTCTAGATCCATAAACGGCTGTAGCTGAAGCATCTTTTAGAATATCGATAGACGATATTTCTGTTGGAGGAATTGAGTTTAATAAATCTAGATTTCCCTGAATTCCATCTACTACAACTAGAGGGTCGCTTCCACCAATTAAAGAACTTACTCCACGAATACGCACACTTGGACCAGAACCCGGTTCGCTACCAATTTGGTTAATATTTACACCTGCCGCTTTTCCAGAAATTAATTGCAACGGATTTACAATTGCACCTTGATTCATCTCTTTTGCTGTAATTGTAGAAACTGCACCCGTTACATCTTTTTTAGTAACAGATCCATAACCAACTAAAACTACTTCTTGTAAGTTTGTTGCGTCTGGTTCAAGCTTAATGTTGATTATTTTTTGGTTTGCCGTTACTTTTTTGTCTTTGTAACCAACAAATGATACCACAATTACAGATTGATTACTGGCAACGGTAATCGTAAATTTTCCGTCAAAATCTGTCGCAACTCCATTTTTTGTTCCTTCTTCATTTACAGACGCACCCGGAAGCGGACTTCCATTTTCATCAGTAACAATTCCTGAAACGGTTTGTTTTTCAAACTCAATAACTTGTGTTTTAAGCTCCGGCTTTTTTAAGATAATCTGTGTATCTCGAATTTTAAATTCGGTTGGAGTACCTTTAAAAAGCTTATCTAGAACAACGTAGATAGACTGATCTTTTACCGAAATCGAAACTGTTCTGTCTAGATCAATATCATTTAGTTTATAAATAAATCTGAAATCGGTTTTTTGTTCTATGGTCTCAATCACCTTTTCGATTGTTGAATTGTTCAATTCCAGCGTTACTTTTGTCTTTTGGGCATAAGTATTCGCTCTAATATTAAACATGGCGACCAAAATAAGTAATGTAGTTAGTTTCAATTTTAGGTCATTTTGGAACACTCGGTATAAAAACCCAGTATTCTTTGATTTTTTTTTCATAATTTTGTTAATTGATTGTAGTTAATTCGTTATATTCAATCACTTAGTAAATCGGAAATTGTTCGCAGCTCTTTCCGATTTTTTTATTCCCGTACTTTAGTTCATCATAGATTGTAATTGGTTTTAAGTGGTTATTTAATTAGTATTTGATTGTCTTTGATAGTATAATTAATGCCATGAATATCATTAAAATAGCTCATAACATTTTCAATAGATTCTTCCTTAAAGCTGGCATTGAATTTTTCGTTGGCTAATTTTTCGTTTTTGTTTACAATTGTAACATTATAGCGTCTTTCCAGTTTAGTGATAATGTTTTTGAAAGTCATATTTCTAAAGGTCAAGCCTCCATTTATCCACGAAGTGTAAATATCTGTGAGAACAGGTTTGGTCGAAATTTTAGCATTTTCTTTATTGAAGCTTCCTTTAAATCCAGGTTTCAAAATCGTGTTTTTTAAAGCATCAAATTCTTGGTTTGATTGATACATCCCAACAGAACCTTCAACCAAAACAACATCAGTCAATGCATCTTCTGGATAGTTAGAAACGTTGAAATGCGTTCCTAAAACACGAACATTCAAGTTGTCGGCATTTACGATAAATGGATGTTTTTTGTCTTTGGCAACATCAAAAAAAGCTTCTCCGTCAAGAAATACTTGTCTGTTTTCGCCAGCAATAAATTTTATGGGATATTTTAAAGTTGTTCCCGAATTCAGATGAACAAATGTTCCGTCAGATAATTGAAGGCGGAATTTTTTTCCGTACGGAATTTTGATCGTGTTGTAAACCAATTTTTCAGGATCTGAACTGTTTTCGTAAACTAACTTATCTCCAGTTTGATTTCCAACAACATTGCCTTTTGAGTCTTTTACAATCGATGAATTTTTTTCAGAAATTACTTGAATATCGCCATTTTCTAATTGAAGGACAATGTCTGTGCTTTTGAAATCAAATTCTTTTTCAGCCGGTTTAGTTGCAAGATTTTGTTTGTAGAAAAAACCAATTCCCAACAAAACAACAACAGATGCAGCAATCGAAATGTATCTTCTATAATTTGATTTTCTTGCCGGCAGTTCGATTACATTTTGATCTTCTTCTTTTTCTTTGGAAGCAGATAAAATATTCATAAAAATATCGTCGGCAGTCTGTTTATCCATTTTTGGCATTTCATCCAAAAGATTTTGAACATCTTCTACTGTCGGAAAATCATCAGTAAGTTGATTTTTTTTATAATAAGCAATTACCTCGTTTGTTTCTTCGGGCGTACATTGGTTCAAAACAAACTTTTGTAAAAGACTTTTTATTTCAGAATTTGAATTCATTACGAATTGTTTTAGGTCGGGATTTTATATAATACAATCGAAATGAAGTTGAGTACTACTCAGATGTTATAAATTTTTCAATTTTAACATTTGAAAGATTAAATTAAATTTCAAACAATTGATTGTCAGTATTTTGACGAATATGTTTTTTTGAAAAAAAATGATACTATAGAATATTTGCCTGCAGATATAAACAGATTTAAACTGGTTTGCACAGATTTTAGTTTAATTTTTTTCGCATTTTTTCAAATATGGCCCGCGGTTTCAACCGCAGGGACGCAATGTAATCACAGCGCAGAATTGTAATCTGAATCGCGATCTGCATCACATACGTCTCTCGCGGTTGAAACCGTGGGCTACATTTTATAATAATTTTTGAAATTTTCGTGGAAATTGAACAGAAATTGAAATAATTAAAAATCTGTGCAAACCAGTTTAAATCCGTTAAATCCGTGACCCATCTTCTCACTAAGAACAAAAAAAATCACTCCGAAGAGTGATTTGATTGGTTAAAAAATTGGTTTTGGTTAGATAATCTCATCATGAACTTGAAAAAAGACTCGCATGGATTCCAGTGCTTTGCTCATTTGGTTCCTGACAGTATTTATAGAGATGCCGAGTTCTTCGCTTATTTCTTCGTAACTCATGCCTTTCTTTCGGGACATTTTAAAAATTTGCTTTCGCTTGGGGGGCAATTGTTTTATGGCTTGTTTGCGAAGTTTTTTGCAATCTTCTTCGCGAATCGAATAATCGCCGTATTCATGAGATTTTTGACTTTCATAAAAAACAGCTTCTTTTAAAACCTGATCATTTGCAGCTTTATTCAAAGTATTAAAAGCCTGATTTCTCGCAATGGTAAAAATATAAGCTTTAAATGACTGCTCCAGATTCAAGTTTTCGCGATGCTGCCATACCTTCATAAAAACATCCTGAACATTTTCTTCGGCAGCTTCTTTTGATTTTAAGAGACTAATGCTGTAACCATAAATATCTTGGTAATACAAATCAAAAAGCACGCGAAATGCTTTTTCGCTGCCATTTTTTAGTTCGCTTACCAATAATTTGTCGCTATGATCTTTGGCTTCCAACATTAAATTAATTAGTTTGTATTTAAATCTAATTATATTACGATACTGTTAAAATCGATACTCTAATGCGTTGAGTGATTAGCAAATATATAAAAATATAATTCGCATAAAAAAGTCAAAAAATACACTTATTTGTATTTTTGAAAAATTACGACTGCTTCGATGGCAGGAAATACAGCGTTAAAATGCTTTTTATCAAGTTGATAACTTTTTGGCTTAAAATTTAAAAATTAACTATTCTGAACTTTTAATTCTGGGAATATTCTTATTCTTGAAAGCAGGAATTGCAAATTCGTCAATTTTTTTAAACCAAAAAATCCTTTCATCTTTTTTAAAAAAGACAAAAGGATTATTGAAAATTGAATCTATATAATTGATCTAAAATTAAATTCTGTTTAATTAGTTTTTCAAATCTTTGATTACTTTGAAAGCAACGTCAACTTGATCTTCGCCAACTAAAATTGTAAATTCATTTGAAGTAGAAATTACCTCGTTGATGATGATTCCTTCCCAAGCCAAACGTTGGAAAATAAAATAATAAATTCCAGGAACAACAATATTTTCTTTTGGCAATTTTACTGTAATAGAAGCTAAATTGTCTAATTTCTGAATTAGTTTTTCTCTCATAAAGTGTTTCTCAACCAAGTGATTCACACTGCTGCTCACTACAATATTAGTTTCATTTACACCACGTGATGAGGTATAGAAAATATCAGATAAAGCATTAATATCAGAAATTAAGTCAGCTTGTTTGTTTAAAACAGTTTCTGAAGCAGCAAAAGTGTAATCTGTAAGCTCAGAACGAACCGTGATTTCACCAATATTCTTGATTACTTTATTGATTTTGTGGTTTAATTTAAAATCTAATTCCTCAGTCAATCTTTTAAGAGACATTACAACAGCACCTTGTTTTACCTCTTTGCCAAACTCACTTTCCAGCTCGGTCATAATATTTCGAGATAGCGAAGTCAGATTGATAATTCCGAGCGATAATGCATTTAATAAAAACGGTTTTGTTTTGATGTAATTTTCGACGATGGAAGAAACGGTTTTCATAATTTTTTTTCTTTTTTTTTTGTAACTTAATTGTGTTGGTTTAGTTAATTTGATGTTATAAATCTCTGCAAATATAAATAAAAAAACAAATTGTTACAATTATAACAACAAAAAAATATGTTAAAAATGATAAAAAGCGTCAGTAAGGTGCTCAATTGCAAATGTTTCCTCAGATTTATGTATTGCAATTATGTCAAAACGAACATTTAAATCATCATCAAAATCCATTTCCCTATCGTTTATGTAGGCATTTACTGCTTTTATGAGCAACTGAATTTTTTTTTGTTTGACAAAATCCTGCGGAGAACCAAAATCCAAACTCGATCTTGTCTTTACTTCAACAATGGCCAAAATGGAATCTTTTTGGGCAATAATATCAATTTCGGCTTTTTGAATAATAAAGTTTCTTTCTAAAATTTCATAACCATTTTCTTCGAGATAGGAGACGGCTAGATCTTCTCCGAGTTTTCCTAGTTCATTGTGTTCTGCCATAGTTTTTGTTTCAAGGTTTCAGGTTTAGGCTTTTTGCACGCAAAGACGCGAAGTCGCAAAGTATATTTAAAACTTTGCGACTTCGCGTCTTTGCGAGATTTTTATGTGGTATTTTTAGTCTCCCTTTTTAAAGAGTGAATGTTATTTTTGGAAGGTAAGCGTACTTCCAGAAGCATTTACCTCAATTGTAGCGGTATTTCCCATTATCAAAGCCCTATTATCTCTAATGTGCCCTGCTGGAAAGTTAAAAATTACGGGAATATTATATTTTTTAGTTACATCATCAATGATTTCCAGTGCGTTTTTCCCCCACGGAACTTCATTGTCTTTCATTTTAGTCATGCCACCAATAACAATTCCTTTAAGATTTTCGATGCATCCATTTCGTCTTAAATTCATCATCATACGATCGATATGATAAAGATATTCGTCTAAATCTTCAATGAATAATATTTTGTCTCTGCAATCTATTGCCGATGGAGAACCTAATAAACTATATAAGATGGATAAATTTCCTCCAACTAATTCTCCGGTTGCTTTTCCAAAACGATTCATTGGAGATGGAGCAACTGTATAAGATAATGATTCGCCAAATAAACTTGCTTTTAAAGAACTGATCGCCTCTGGAGTTGCGCGCGGAATTGTAATCGGCATTACACCATGAATTGATTTATAGCCCATTGTGTTTAAATGATTATGCAAAACGGTAACATCACTAAAACCAATAATCCATTTTGGATGTTGTTTAAATTTGGTAAAATCCAATAAATCTAGCATTCTAACAGTTCCGTATCCACCTTTAACGCACCAAATTGCTTTAATATTTGGATTGTCCATTTGCTTTTGAAAATCGGCTGCGCGTTGTTCATCAGTTCCGGCCAATTGGTGATAATCTAGACCAATGGTGCTTCCCACAACAGCTTCTAATCCCCAACTATGCAATAAATCAATTGTTGGTTTTAAATTATCGTCGATGTTTTTTCTGGCTGTTGCCAAAAGAGCTACAGTATCTCCTTTTTGTAAATAAGGTGGTGTTATCATGATTTGTTGAGATTGACAAGTGAATGTATGTAAAGCAAAAGTAAGCAATGCGAGTTTAAAGCCATTAAATTTCTTTTTGATATTAAGATACCGATTCATAATTTCTTTTGCAGTTTTTAATTTTGATTAGAAGCAAATTTAAATATTTAATCATATTATTTTGTTGAAAAATCCTACAATTTATTTAAATTGGTCATTTGATTTTTTAAAGTTATGCAAATTATTAAATTTCATTTTTGTTTGATTGTTTTTTTGGCGCTTTCTTTTTCAAATGCCCAATCTAAGAAATATAATATCCACACAATAGCCTTTTACAATTTCGAAAATCTTTTCGACACGATTGATGACCCAAATACAAATGATGATGAATGGACGCCAACAGGAGCACAACATTGGACAAAAGAAAAATACGAGCAAAAATTAAAAAATCTGTCGAGGGTTATTTCAGAAATTGGAACTCCTGAAAATTCAAATGCACCAACATTGATTGGCTGTTCTGAAATAGAAAACAGAGGCGTTCTTGAAGATTTGGTGAAACAAGAAAAAATTGCAGGTTTCGATTACGGAATTATTCATTTTGATTCACCAGATCAACGCGGAATAGATGTGGCACTTTTGTATCAGAAAAAATATTTTAGGCCGACTTCTTTTTCGAATATTCCTTTAATAATTTATAAGAATAAAACTGTTGTTCAAGAAAATGGAAACGAAGATTTAGGAGATGTTGAAGTTAAAGTTGACACTAAAAACCGAGTTTTCACGAGAGATCAGCTTTTGGTAACAGGTTTTCTTGATAATGAAGAAATTCATATTATTGTTAATCATTGGCCTTCCCGATCGGGTGGAGAAAAGGCGAGCAGTCCATATCGAGAAGCAGCAGGAAAATTGAACAGAAAAATTATCGATTCATTGCAGCAAATAAATCCGCTCGCAAAAGTGATTACAATGGGAGATTTAAATGATGGACCGTTTAATAAAAGTGTAAAAGTGGCTTTAGGAGCAAAATCGAAAAAAGAGACAACTGCAGAATTTGGGACTTTCAATCCGTTTGAAGAAATGGCCACAAAAGGAATGGGAACTATTGCATTTAGAGACTCCTGGGATATTTTTGATCAAATTATATTGACACAATCGCTGCGACAGCCGGATTTTTCAAGTTATAAATTTTGGAAAGCTGGGATTTTCAATCGGCCCTATCTTGTACAAACTACTGGAAAGTATAAAGGATATCCATTACGAAATACACTAACCGAAGCTGGTTTTAGCGACCATTTTCCGGTTTATGTTTATTTGATACGAGAGAAATTGTAGAGGTGCGTCTAAGTTGTTGCAAGCAAAACCGATAAGACGTACTGCGGTGCGTCTCTACAAATTCATTACCTTAGCTTTTCATAAATACTTAAAAAAATGGCTATAGCAAAACCATTCAATCTAACAAAATGGATTGAAGATAACCGACATTTATTAAAACCACCAGTTGGAAATAAAAATCTTTATGTAGATTCAGGAGATTATATTGTTATGATTGTTGCTGGACCAAATGCTCGAAAAGATTATCATTATAATGAAACAGAAGAACTTTTCTATCAGTTAGAAGGAAGTATAAAAGTAGTAATTCAGGAAGATGGCGAGCGCAAGGAAATGGAGTTAAATGCCGGTGATATGTATCTACATCCTGCTAAAGTGCCACATTCTCCAGTTCGTTCAGCTGGTTCAATTGGTTTGGTAATCGAAAGAAAACGAGCAGGTTTAGGCTATACAGATGGTTTGCTTTGGCATTGTGACAATTGCAATCATAAATTGTACGAAGTCTATTTTGAACTTCACAATATTGAAAAAGATTTTCTGCCTCATTTTGAACATTTCTACAATACAGAAGAATTAAGAACTTGCGATAAATGTGGAACAGTTATGGAAACAGATCCAAGATTTGTCGCTAAAAAATAATTTCGATTAAAATATAAATGGTAAATCCGACAGGTTTTTAAAGCCTGTCGGATTTTTTATAAATGCAGTTTTTAAATATTTTTTTAATCCGCTTAATCAGTAAAATCTGTGGCAAAAAAATTATAATTCAAACTTTTTCCCTTGTTCAGGATAAATGATTTTCAATCCTAAATCATTTTGATTCTTAAGTTGTTCTTTAAGCTTAGTAATATTTTTTGTTGGTGGTTTTAAGTGCGTAACAATGATTTTGAAGTTGTTTAAAGAGCCTTTTCCAGCTAAATCTTCTAAAACATGAAGTTCTTTCATCAGATAATTTGGGGTTAAGTGCCCAAATAAAAATTGGTCTGGTTGTTCATTTGGAAAAGAGACTTCGATGAAAATTCCTTTTAATTGTTTGTTTTGTACCAAAGGTTCAACTGCTGTCCACAAAGCTTTCAACTTATCACTTTTTTCGACAGAATCTGGGCCGGTATCACCTAAATACAGAACATAAGAATTTTCGTTTTTAATTAAAAACGCCGTACTTTCAAACGGATTAACATGGCTTAGTGGAAAAGCTTTTACCGTCATTTTTGTATTTGAAATTGGAGTTTCCTCGCCTAAATTCAAAGTTTGAAAATGATATTTTTTCAACGGAAATCCGACACCTTTATCTCCAAAGTTTGCCCAAGTTTGATCGTTGAAATAATGATTTTCCATCATTTCCATACATTTCTGAGTCGCATAAACAGTTTTTGAGGAGTCAGCAGGAGAATTTATGATTAAACCTGAAACGTGATCCAGATGCGCATGCGAAATCAAATATCCTTTTATGTATTTGCGCAAAACTTCGCTTGTTGAAACTTTGAAAACTTTATTTTCAATTGCTTTTTCGATTCCCGCATTTACAGTTCCGGCATCGAGACAAATAAAATCTTTTGTATTTGATGGAGCAACTAAATATGCGGATAGATTTTTTTCATCAATTCCGCCTTTTATTCCTAAAGGAACAACTTGAAATGAAGGTTTTTCTTTTTGAGAGAAAGCATTTGTCGAAATTAATAGCAAACAAAGTAAAAGCCTACTGAAAATGGTCATAATTGTTGTTTTATGTAATGCAAATTTCACTAAATAAATCCAATAAATAGGGCTTCATTTCTGTTAATACTATTAAATAATCTTAATTTTACTCTTATTTATGAATTCATTTCAATTTGAAATTAATTCTAAAAGAATATCTTTACATAAAAATATAACAATTTTAACTAAAAAAGTTACAATGACAACAATAGCATCACAATTTGGCATGAATGAAGCACTGGAAAAACTAGGAATTAAACTAGTAAACGAAGGAACTTCAACAGGAGTGGAGAATTTTTCATCAGGTGAAATCTTAGATAGTTTTTCTCCTGTAGATGGAAAATTAATAGCATCAGTAAAAACTTCAACACTGGAGGATTACGAAAAAGTAATGCGTTCGGCAACTGAGGCTTTTAAAACTTTTAGATTAATTCCTGCGCCACAACGCGGTGAAATTGTACGCCAGTTTGGAGAAAAGTTGCGTCAAAATAAAGAAGCTCTTGGAAAATTGGTTTCTTATGAAATGGGAAAATCATTGCAAGAAGGTTATGGAGAAGTTCAGGAAATGATTGATATCTGTGATTTTGCCGTTGGACTGTCTCGCCAATTGCATGGTTTGACCATGCATTCTGAAAGGCCAGGACATCGAATGTATGAGCAATATCATCCGTTAGGAATTGTCGGAATTATTTCGGCATTTAATTTTCCTGTTGCGGTTTGGTCTTGGAACACAGCTTTGGCTTGGATTTCTGGCGATGTTTGCGTTTGGAAACCTTCTGAAAAAACACCTCTTTGCGGTATTGCTTGTCAAAATATAATCGCTCAAGTGATCAAAGAAAACAATTTGCCAGAAGGAATTTCTTGCTTGGTAAATGGAGATTATAAAATAGGAGAGTTGTTGACAAAAGATACTCGTATTCCGTTAGTTTCTGCAACTGGTTCTACCAGAATGGGTAAAATCGTTGCACAAGCTGTTGCTGCTCGATTAGGAAAATCATTATTGGAATTAGGAGGAAACAATGCCATTATAGTTACTCCAGATGCAGATATTAAAATGACTGTTATTGGAGCAGTTTTTGGAGCTGTTGGAACGGCTGGCCAGCGTTGTACATCGACTAGAAGATTGATTATTCACGAAAGTATTTACGACAAAGTAAAAGATGCTTTGGTTGCTGCATACAATCAATTACGAATTGGAAATCCGCTTGACGAAAATAATCATGTTGGACCACTAATTGATACGCATGCTGTTGAAGCTTATGCAGTTGCTTTGAACAGAGTTGTCTCAGAAGGCGGAAAAATTTTGGTTGAAGGCGGTGTGCTTTCTGGCGAAGGTTATGAAAGTGGATGCTACGTTAAACCGGCAATTGCTGAAGCTGAAAATTCATTTGCAATTGTACAGCACGAAACTTTTGCTCCGGTTTTATATTTGATTAAATATTCTGGAGAAGTTGATAATGCAATCGAAATTCAAAATGGAGTCGCTCAAGGATTATCTTCAGCAATTATGACTAATAATTTACGTGAAGCTGAAAGATTTTTGTCAGTAACAGGTTCGGATTGCGGAATTGCGAACGTAAATATTGGAACTTCCGGAGCTGAAATTGGAGGTGCTTTTGGTGGAGAAAAAGAAACAGGTGGTGGACGCGAGTCTGGATCTGATGCTTGGAAAATCTATATGAGACGTCAAACAAATACGATTAATTATACAACGAATCTTCCTTTGGCACAAGGAATTAAATTTGATTTGTAAGATTTCTTTAAAGATAAAAACAGCAAAGGCTTCCAATAGTAGGAAGCCTTTTGCATTTCAAACTGAGTTAGTTAAGTTAGGTTTGTTGTTTTATTTTTTCAAAATAGTTTGATTGAATGAACCATCATTGGTATAAACTTTTACCAAATAAGTTCCCGAGATCAATTGACTTAAATCGATGCTTTCTGCATTTTTTCCTGCACTAGCTACTAATGTTCCAGAAATATTGTAAACCTGAACTTTTTCAATTGTTTGAGTTGATTTTGAAAAGTACAAAACATCAGAAACTGGGTTTGGATATAAAACAACTTTTGATGTTTCAGGCTCTGTTGCTACTTCAGCAGTTTTCGTCATTCGTAAAGTACTTCCGCTCGTGTAAACTGTGCTGATATAGAAAAGGTTGGCAACAGAACCTTTTGTAATAGTGTGAGAACCTGCAGCAATTGAAGCCGTTACAATGCCTGCTGATGCAGTATAAGAAACATTATCAACTTTGATTGTTCCTGTAAAATTTGAATCAAAAACTAAAGTTAGTGTTGAAGAACTTGTTGTTGTATAAGTTATAGTCGTACTTGTTTCAATTTTTAAGCGTTTCGTTAAGGTTAGTCCATTGTATGTCACAGAACCATCTGTAGAATTCATATTTCCAGTAATTGAATAGAAAGAACTTGTTTTTCCTGAAACTGTGAAATTATGAATTTCATCCCCGCTTGGTGTACCAGTAGTAACCGTAATTGTTCCAGAACCTGCTACAGGAGTTCCTGTTCCTGTTGTTGCAATTGAATAGGAAACAGTTGCTGTTGGAGTTCCCGTAATAGTAATGGTTTTTGCCGTTGTGTTTTTTACAAAACTAATTCCAGATGCTGGCAAGCCTGTTACGGTTGCGTCTGTAGCAGTTCCTCCCCAAGTGAAGACAATTGATGATATCGCTGTTCCGCTAGCAACAGTTTGATTGTTGTTTGTTGTAGAAGTCAAAGTTTGAGCGCCTGCAGCTGTAACTGTAATTGTTCCAGAACCTGTTGCTGGAGTTCCTATTCCTGTGGTTGCAATTGAATACGATACTGTTGCCGTTGGTGTTCCAGTAATTGTGATTGTTTTTGCGATTGCGTTTTTCACAAAACTAAGTCCAGACGCTGGCAAGCCCGTAACCGTAGCATCTGTAGCATCGCCACCCCAAGTAAAAACGATTGATGAAATTGCTGTTCCGCTTGTTACTGTTTGGTTTTCATTTCCATTAGAAGTAAGTGTTTGTGAACTTGCTGGAGGATTTCCTTCGCCTTGAATAGCAACTAAAGTTCCCGAATAGTTTGTCAATGCAGATTTAAGTGCTGTAATTACAAGTGAAGAAGTATCATCGACACTGTTGTCAAATACCCATTTCAAATCTCCTCCAGAAACACGCCCAGCGTATTGTGTTACTTTGGTTTTTGCAGTTGCTGGCTGATCAATTACTAAATTTTTCACATATAATGACGCATCAGTATCAAAGTTGTTATATGAATTTGCTCCTGATTTTGATTTAATTGTACTGCTTACAGTTTCGCCTCTTGATGTTGCAACATAGGCATCAAAATCGGTAGTTGAGCTTATTTTTCCTGAAATATTGTACAACGGATTAGGATCATTATAAGCTACAAAACGCATATTATTTGTTCCGTTTGAAGCATCAAAAGTGTTATTGTAAGCTTTTATAAATCCGCCAGCTTCACCAGAGAATGTTCCCATAGTTCCGGCATTATTAACTTGATTGGCTTCATCCCAAATATCTGTTCCTTGCAGAGAAGTCAACATTGGATGTTTAGCATTTCTGAAATAATTTCCTTCTACAAAAAGTGAAGATCCCATTGTAGATCCAGCTCCATATTTCGCATTTCCGTCATAATAATTGTTGTAAATGTGAGCGGAATAATAACGAACACGGGGATGACGAGAATCGGAATGATCGAACCAGTTGTGATGATACGTGATGTACAAACCAGTTGTTGTTCCTTCGCTTAAGCCCAAAAGACTTGCTTTTCCGTTGTCCCAAAAGTGATTGTAAGACAAAGTAATATAAGTTGAAGATTTGTTGTCCAATGCTCCATCTCCTTTAATTTGATCGGCATCGCTTCCTGCATTTCCGTAGAATAAGTCACAGTTATGAACCCAAATATGATCGTTGTCTTGTTGCATTCCAACATTATCACCAGCTGTACTATTGCAGTTCATAAAACCAAGATTGCTTACTTCGATATTTGAAGCCGATTTTAGTCGAACACCCCAGCCATTTGCAACAGCATCATTTCCAATCCCTTCAATTGTTACGTAGCTTGATGCATTATTTGCATTTTCGATCACAACATCGCCACCTTCCATAACCGTCATGTCAGTAATGTTTCCGATTAATCGAATGATGAATGGGCGAGTGTCTTTTCCTTTTTTGATTGCATATAAAATATTTTGCAAACCAACGCAAGGATTAGCACTTGCTCCAGTAATATTCATCGAAATGGTATTTTTTGTGTTTTGCGTAATGTATAAAATTACGGCATTGTCTTTAGGTGTTCCATCGGCTTTGTAACCGCCCGGAACTCTGCCACTTTCAAAAGCAAATCCGTTTCGATCGTGTGCCACAACGGTCAATGCACTTGTTGTAGATCCGGTTCCTTCTACTCCAGAAATTACTGGTTTTACTTTTACAGTGTACGATCCCGCTTTTAATCCAGGAATATCAGCACGAAAATAACTTCCATAGCTTCTAATGAGTTGATCATCAATTTTTCTGTCGGTAATTCCTTCGCCAGAATAATAAACATTGTAAGTTTGTGCATTAGTGACAGGTTGCCATTTTACAAAAGCAGTTTCAAGCCAGCCTGATGCTTCAGTAATTGTAACTTGCTGTGCCCAAGTTTGAACGCAAACAAGAAAAACGAAAACGAAAAGTAGGTTTTTTTTCATAATTGTTTTGGTTAAAAATAGTTAGTAAATAGTATTTGTGGTTTTGATTCTCTTTTACAATTTTAATTGTAATCGATTACACAAAAATATATAATTTTTTGAAATTCATAATTGTTTGATATATTAAAAATTAATAATTTAAAAATTTTAAATAAAAAATAATCATTATGTAATAAATTGCATTAATTGCAATTTATTACATAATTCAAGCTGTTTGTGTGAAGTCTTATTTTTACTACGTTTTTGCAATCAGTTGAAAAGATGATGGACGCAGATTTTGATTTTTCTGAAGATTTTTTAAAAATTTGGACCAATAAATTTTAAATAAGAAATAGATTACTTTTTGAGTTTGCTATTGGGAAATTTGCTTAAAAATGATTTTTTAATGTCTATTTTATTTTTTTTGAGGAGGAAAAACTGAAAGATTAGATTTGTTTTCAGCGAAGTTTTAAGAAGAAAAATATACTTCAGAGAAACCTTTTTTGAGAAGATCATTTTATCAAAATAGAGAATAAAAAAAAGCCTTTTTGAAAATCTCAAAAAGGCTTAAAATATAAGGTTGAAAAAAATTATTTTTTCGATAATTTAGATAGAAGTCTTAGGAATTCAATGTACAACCAAACTAATGTGATTACTAATCCCATAGCACCAAACCATTCCATATATTTTGGCATTCTTTGTTGTGCACCTTTTTCAATTTGATCGAAATCTAAGAATAAGTTTAAAGCTGCGATAACAATTACAAAAACACTGATTCCAATGCTCATCATTCCGTTTCCGTAATGAACAGGAGTGAAATTGAATATCAGAGAAGCTAACCAAGAGAATAAGTAGTAAGTTGCAATTGCCAATGTAGCAGCAACTACTACTGATTTGAATGTTTCAGTAACTTTTACAATTCCAAATTTATACAAGCCTAAGCAAACTAAAAATGTTACTAAAGTTGCAGCAACAGCATTAATTACAATTCCAGGGTACATCGCTTCAAAAATTGCAGATATGCCTCCAATAAACAAACCTTCAAATAAGGCATAGCCAGGTGCTAAATAAGGAGAATATTGTGGTTTGAATGCTGAAATTAATACTAATATCAATCCAACAATTGCACCACCCATTGCCGGAATCATGATGTTTATTCCATTAAAAGCCATCCACCAGGTTACCATGGCAGCGCCAGTAAGAATTAAAAATAAAATAGCTGTTTTGTTAATTGTGCCAGAAACAGTCATTTCTTGATTGTAATCAATAATTTGTGCTTCGTGTACTTCTTCAGCTCTTGAAACAGCATTTGATGAAAAACGTTTGCTGTTTAAAAATGGATTTTTTGAATTGAAAGCCATAGTTTAAATACATTTAAATGAACTCAAATATAGGAAGTTTTTTTTAAGTCTATTCGTTTGAACAGAAATTTTTAACATGAATTTTTCTTAAAAAAATAAGGACAAAAAAAATGTCCATCAAAATAAATTTTTGATGGACATTCTAATATCTTTTTGAAAAATTTTAGCTCAATAAATCTAAAACCAAAGAAGGGAATAAACCTAAAACAATGTTCAAAGTGATTGAAACCACTGCTACAGCATAAATAAGGAATGGTTTTCCTGTGCGCTCTTCATTTGGCTCTTTTGAATACATTGCTAATATTAGTTTGAAATAATAACCAACACTGATGATAGAGTTGATAACAGCAACAATAACTAAAGCAATATAACCCGATTGGATGGTTTGGTTGAACAAGAATAATTTAGCAAAAAATCCAGAAAAAATTGGAATTCCGGCCATAGACAACAATGAACCAGTCAAGATTGCAGCCAATAACGGATTTGTTTTTCCTAAACCATGAAAGTTTGTAATATCCTCGTTGTCTTGATTTTTGCAAACATATAAAATAACGCTAAATGCAGCAATTCCGGCCAATGCATAAGCAGCTGCATAGTATAATAAAACTCCTGCAGATGTTGCAATAGTTAAAAATGTCATCAACATGAAACCTGCGTGTGAGATTCCAGAAAATGCCAACATACGTTTTACATTTACCTGACGCAATGCCATTATATTTCCGACTGTCATCGATGCAATTGAAATGATTACAATAATATGTTCAAATGTTCCTAACATATCTTGATTTTCTAAAGATGGAATCAGGTTTAATCCGGCAACTAATTTATAAAGTGTTGCCATAGCCACCACTTTAGCCAAAGTACTCATTAAAGCAGTTGTCAACGCTGGAGAACCTTCATAAACATCTGGAGCCCAGAAATGGAATGGAACAGCAGCGATTTTGAAAAACATTCCGATGGTCATTAAAACCATCCCGATTGGAAACCAGATTGGCAATTCAGCAGAAAGAGAGCTTTCGAAAATTTCAGTCACATCAAAAGTTCCCATAGCTCCGTAAATCAAACAGATACCGAATAAAATGATTCCTGATGCGAAAGATCCCATCAAGAAATATTTCATACCTGCTTCATTACTTTTTATGTTCAAACGATCGCTCGCCGCAAGAATATATAATGCAATTGACAAGATTTCGATTCCTAGGAAAAACATTGCCAAGTTTCCGAAAGAAACCATCGCAACAGATCCAGCTAATAAAAATACTTTTATAGCAATATAATCAGAGATCTTTGTTTGATGATTTTCGTAGAAATTGTGGCTTAACGCTACAAGGAAAATGGTCAAAATAATAAACAATGATGAAAATGCAGTAGAGAACTTGCTCACCACAATCATATTGTTATAATAACTTGCTGTTGATCCAAATTCATAATAGTTAAGTGCCAAAACTCCTAATAAACCTAAAATGGTAAACGGAACAATGCCTTTTCTAAAATTTAGAATTTCAAACAATAGGCAAAAAATACCCAATCCTGTTATAGCTATTAATGTATTCATTTTTGTTTTTTTGATTTAGGAAATCTAAAACGCCCTAATTTATTTTATTTAAAATATATTTTTACTTTTTAAGCTTTTTAACTTTTTTAGTTTCGAATAATTCTGAAATCAAAATTCGTTAATCGGCATTCTAAAATTTTAGTTTTTATTGATAACGTTTAAAATCGTTTCTAAACTTGGTGTAATCAAATCGGTTATTGGTTTTGGATAAAATCCGAAGAAAATCAAAACAGCAATAATTGCTATCATTGAAATACCTTCGTTAACGGTAACATCAGCAAAAACTTTTGAATTTGTTTCTCCCAACATTACATTTTGAAACATTTTAAGCATATAGTAAGCGCCCAAAATAATAGTAGTTCCCCCCAAAACAGCAAACCAGATATTGATTTGAGATAAACTGTACAATACTGTAAACTCTCCAACAAAGTTAAATGTAGTAGGCAAAGCAACCGAAGCCAAAACCAAAATCAAGAACATTGAAGTAAATTTTGGAGATTGCGTACGAATACCGCCTAAAGAAGAAATTTCTCTTGTTTCAAATCTTCTGTAAATGATTTCTGCAGCATAAAACAATCCAACTACAACAAAACCGTGAGCGATCATCTGTAAAACTGCTCCGCGGAAACCATCAACTGTTAAAGTATAAGTTCCTGCAGCAATTAATCCAACGTGAGCTAAAGATGAATAAGCTAATAATTTCTTTAAATCTTTTTGTCTCAAAGCTACAATTGATCCATAGATCACTCCAGCAATTCCTAACACAATGAAAATATCCATGTATTCTTTTGCTGCCAATGGCGCAATTGGCAATTGCCAACGAATTACACTGTATAATCCCATTTTAAGCATGATACCAGATAAAAGCATTGTTCCAACAGTTGGTGCTTTTTGGTACACATTTGCCTGCCATGTGTGGAAAGGGATAATTGGAATTTTGATTGCATAAGCTAAGAAGAAAGCTAAGAATATCCAAAGTTGCTCATCTGCAGAAAGATTCAATTTGTATAAATCTTCAATTAAGAAACTTTGCACTTTTGTATATAAATAGATAAAAGCTGTTAACATGAATAATGAACCAGCAAGTGTGTAAATAAAGAATTTAACCACTGCTTTTCTTCTTTCATCTGCATCACCGTTACCCCAAATCAGAGCAATAAAGTAAATTGGAATAAGTGCTAATTCCCAGAAAATATAATATAAAAGACCATCTGCAGCAAGGAAAGTTCCTGTCATTGCAAATGCCATAAATAAAATCAAAGCATAAAAAGCTTTTGCATTTTTATATTCATTCCCAAAAGAAGAGAATATAATAATAGGCGTTAAAGACGCTGTCAATAAAACCATTGCAAGAGCTAATCCGTCAGCATTTAAAGCGAAAGAAATTTTTGGTTGTGTAATCCAGCTGTTGATTACGCTGATATTTTCACCTGCAGCATAATTATTCAATAATACAATTGAACATCCTAAAGCTGCTAAACTAAAAAGTAATGCAACTTTTGAAGCTAGTTTGTCACCAGAAAAATAAGTGGCAAATGCACCAATTAAAAGTATAATTAATATAGTAGAAACGTTCATAGTTATAATATTATTGAGCTAAAAATATATAGGAAACAATTGCACAAAGTCCTAAAACAAAGGCAAAAAGATATAATCCGATACTTCCGGTTTGTAATTTTTTTCCTTGGAATGATAATTCATTCGCCACTTTGCCTAATCCAAAAACTAGTGCTGATAAGCCAGTTTCAATATAATCTCTAAAGATTTTTGATAAACCGTTTATCGGACTTACAAATACAGCGTCATAAAGTTCATCAACATAATATTTGTTGTATAGCACTTTTGCTACACCAGTAATATTTTCGTCTGATTCAGGAACATTATCTTGTTTAAAGTATTTTACGTAAGCAATTAAAATTCCTAGTAAACATCCTAATACTGCAACTCCCATTAAAGCATATTCAGTTGTGCCTAAATGGTGTTCTTCACCAGCTGCTTTTGTGAAAAGAGGAGCTAAATACTCATTCAACCAGCTGTTGCCTGGTAAACTAATCAATCCACCAAACGCAGCAAGAATAGCTAAAATGATAAGTGGAATAGTAATTAATGAACCACTTTCGTGTAAGTGATGTTTTTGCTCTTCAGTTCCTCTAAATTCTTTGAAGAAAGTCAAGAACATTAAACGGAACATATAGAAAGCTGTCATGATTGAAGCAATAGATCCAACAACGTATAACGGAATACTATGGTGGAAAGCAGTCATTAAAATTTCGTCTTTAGAGAAGAAACCTGAAAGTAAAGGGAAACCTGAAATTGCCAATGAAGAAATCAACATCGTCCAGAACGTAATTGGCATTGCTTTACGCAAACCTCCCATGTTACGCATATCTTGCTCTCCATGTAATCCGTGAATCACAGATCCAGAACCTAAGAATAAACAAGCTTTGAAGAAAGCGTGTGTGATTACGTGAAAAACAGCTATTTCATAAGCTCCAAATCCTAATGCTAAAAACATTAATCCTAATTGTGAAACTGTAGAATAAGCCAATACTTTTTTGATATCGTTTTGTATTAAACCAATTGTAGCCGCAACTAACGAAGTAATTGCTCCAATAACTGCAATAACAGTTTGAACATCTGTTGCAAGGTCAAAAACAAAGTTTAATCTTGTTACCATGAAAATACCAGCAGTAACCATTGTAGCTGCGTGAATCAATGCAGAAACCGGAGTTGGTCCGGCCATCGCGTCAGGCAACCAAGTGTATAACGGAATTTGAGCAGATTTACCACAAGCTCCAATAAACAAGCATAAAGCAGCTAAAGAAAGTAATGGTAAATTTAAGTTAGAAGCTCCAGCAATTGCAGTTTTTAAAGTGGCGTAATCTAATGTTGAAAACATTGATCCAATGATGAACATACCAATTAAAAGACCTAAATCTCCAATTCTGTTCATGATGAAAGCTTTTTTTGCAGCATCATTGTAATCTTGGTTTTTATGCCAGAATCCAATTAAAAGGTAAGAGCAAAGTCCAACACCTTCCCATCCGATGAAAAGAACTAATAAGTTGCTTCCAATTACAAGTGTAATCATAAAGAATACGAATAAATTCAAATACGCAAAAAACTTGTGCATATTTTCATCATCATGCATGTAACTGATAGAGTATAAGTGAATCAAAGATCCGATTCCAGTTACAAAAAGTAACCAAAGAACAGATAATTGATCTAATAAAAATCCAAGATTGATTTTTAAGTTGCTAATTTGAATCCAATCAAATAAAGAAACTTCAATTGCTTTTCCAGTCGAAGTAATTTGATTAAAAAGTAGAAGAGTAACGATGAAAGAAATTGCCACAGCAACAGTTCCGATTGCTCCAGAAACTGATTTTCCTAGGCTTTTTCCAAAGAAAACATTGATTAAAAATCCTAAAAAAGGAGTTAATACTAAAAGTAAAGCTAAATTAATATCCATTTCTTTTATCCTTTTAAATTTTTTAAGTTATCGATACTAATTGAGCCAATGTTTCTGAAAATAGAAACCAGAATCGCTAATCCAACTGCAACTTCGGCAGCAGCAACGGCCATCGAAAAGAATACGAAAACTTGTCCCTGTGCATCTTGATGATAAGTCGAAAAAGCTACAAATAAAAGGTTAACTGCATTCAGCATAATCTCGATAGACATAAAAACAATGATAGAATTTCGTCTGTATAACACACCAAAAACACCAATACAAAAAAGTACAACACTTAAAAAGATGTAATTTTCAATACCTATTTGATTTAATATATTACCCATTACTTATTTAATTTTTCTTTTTTAGACAATAATACAGTTCCAATCATTGCAACTAAAAGTAAAACTGAAGCAAATTCAAATGGTACCATATATTCGTTCAATAATATTTTACCCAATACTTTAATCGATTGGAAATCTTCTCCTGTTGAATCGTAATCACCTACAATTGGTTTAGAGTTGATGAAGATTGCGATTAAAACAATAACAATCAAACAGAAAGAAACAATCGCACCCAATCGCGTAATTCGTGGTCGGTGTACATCTTTTTGTTCGTTTAAGTTCATTAACATGATCGTAAACAGGAACAAAATCATAATTGCTCCAGCGTAAACGATGATATGTACAATTGCTAAGAATTGAGAGTTTAATAATAAATAATGACCACCAATCGAGAAGAAACAAATCACCAAGTAAATAGCGGAGTGAATTGGGTTTCTGCTAAAAATAGTCAAGAAAGCAGTAATTACAGTAATAAACGCTAAGATACAAAATATCACTCCTACAGGAGTTGCGTTTGCAAGATCTGGAATGTGTATCATTAGTTAGCGTTATTAAGTTGTGAATTTTTCAAAGCCATTTCTAAAGGCATAACAAGTTTGTCTTTTCCAAAAATGAAATCTTCTCTATCATAGCTTGCAGGAACTAAAACTTTAGATTCTGTCAAGTAAATTGCATCTTTCGGACAAGCTTCTTCACACAAACCACAGAAAATACAACGAAGCATGTTGATTTCATAAATCTCAGCGTATTTTTCTTCTCTATACAAGTGTTTTTCATCTGCTTTGCGTTCAGCAGCTTTCATAGTGATCGCTTCTGCTGGACATGATAAAGCACATAATCCACAAGCAGTACAGTTTTCGCGACCTTGTTCGTCACGTTTTAGCATATGCTGACCACGGTAAACAGCACTTCTTTCACGTTCTTGCTCTGGGTAATGAATTGTAGCCTTTTTTCTAAAAAAGTGCTTAATGGTAATCAATAAACCTTTTACAATTGCCACAAGATACAATCGTTCCAAAAAAGTCATGTCCTTATTTGACACCACTTTTTTTCTACCCGATAATGATATAGTTTCTATTGACATTTTTACTATTATAATTTATGATTCAAAATCTGATAAGTCAAATTCAAATCTATTTTGTTTTTATTTGAAGCTGGTGGCGGTTCTTAGAATCCTAAAGCTGTTGCGATATCGTGTCTTAAAATAACAGCACCTGTAATCATGATATTAATAATCGAAAGCGGAATTAAAATTCTCCAGCCTAGGTTCATTAATTGGTCATATCTAAATCTTGGAATCGTCCAACGTACCCACATGTAAAAGAATATGAAGAAACATATTTTTACAAATAAAACTGCAATTCCTAATAAATTAGCTGTATTTACACCAACATTTTCTACCATCCATTGCATTCCAGGATAATTGTAGCCTCCAAAGAATAAAACAGAAATAATAGTTGCTGAAATAAACATACTTGCATATTCAGCAAATAAATAGAATCCCATTTTCATGGATGAATATTCGGTATGGTAACCTCCAATTAACTCACTTTCGCATTCTGCTAAGTCGAAAGGTGTTCTGTTAGTTTCAGCAAAAGAACAAATTAGGAAGATTAGGAATGATAATGGCTGATAAAAAACATTCCAGTTCATTCCTTGTTGTTGTAAAGACATTTCTCTTAAGCTCATTGTTCCAGTCATCATCAATAATGCAATCATTGACAACCCCATTGCAACTTCATAAGAAACCATTTGAGAAGCAGCACGAACTGCTCCCATTAATGAGAATTTATTGTTAGAAGCCCAACCACCAATCATGATGCCGTAAACTCCAACAGAAAGAACTCCGAAAATGTATAATAAAGCGATGTTTACATCAGTTGCTTGAAGAATAATGTCTCTTCCGAAAAGATGAAGTTTATCTCCCCATGGAATTACAGCGCTTGTCATTAAGGCTGTACTCATAGCAATTGCAGGACCTACAATGAATAAAAATCTATTTGGCGTGTTTGGGAAAAACTCTTCTTTAGAGAATAATTTCATACCATCCGCAAGTGGTTGTAATAAACCTCCCCATCCGGCGCGGTTTGGTCCAACACGGTCTTGCAAGAAAGCAGCAACTTTACGTTCTGCCCAAGTAGAATACATTGCCATAATCATTGTTACCGCAAAAACGACAACAATAACAACACTTTTTTCTATAATAAATGCACTTTCCATTTCTTACTATTTTTGATCTTTATCAGTTAATGGAATTGCTGCCATACTAATTTTTTTACGGTCAATATCTCTACCTAAAAGGATATTCTTTTCAGTATCGATTTCAACTTTCTCTAATTTCTGAGTGTAGTTATTTTGGTTGATAACAGAATCTTTTTCAAATTCTCTTGGTCCTTCAATAACCCAGTCATTTATATTTTTGTGTTCAAAACGACAACTGTTGCAAATGAATTCTTCAACTTCATGATATTCATCTTTACGACCAGTTACACGTTGAATTTCTCCACCAAACATCCAAACGGTAGTTTTACCGCAACATCCTGGTGTTGTACATTCTCTGTGTGCATTGTAAGGTTTGTTAAACCAAACTCTTGATTTAAAACGGAAAGTTTTGTCTGTTAAAGCTCCAACCGGACAAACATCAATCATGTTTCCAGAAAACTCATTGTCGATTGCTTTAGAAATACCAGTCGAGATATTAGCGTGATCTCCACGATCTAATACTCCGTGAACTCTGTTGTCTGTCAATTGATCTGCAACTTGTACACATCTTTGGCATAAAATACAACGGTTCATATGCAGCTGAATATTTGGACCAATATCTTCTGGCTCAAATGTTCTTTTTTCTTCAATAAAACGTGATTTAGGATTACCGTGCTCAAAACTTAAATTTTGAAGATCACATTCTCCAGCTTGATCACAAATTGGGCAGTCTAATGGGTGGTTGATCAATAAAAATTCTGTTACAGATTTACGGGCTTCGGTAACTCTGGCAGAAGATTTACTGTTTACTTCCATTCCGTCCATACATCCTGTTACACAAGATGCCATTAATTTTGGCATTGGTCTAGGGTCAGCTTCACTTCCTTTTGAAACTTCAACTAAACAACAACGGCATTTTCCACCGCTGCCTTTTAATTTTGAGTAATAGCACATGGCTGGCGGCACCAAATCTCCACCAATCATACGTGCAGCCTGCAGGATCGTTGTTCCTGGCTCTACGTCTATACTTTGACCGTCTATGGTTACTTTCATTTCTTTATGTCTTAATGTCTAAAGTCTAAAGTCTAAAGTCAATCTACATAACTTTTAAACTTTCCAACTTTCGACTTTTTAACTTTTGACTATATTATTATTTTACCGCCTACTAAGTGTTTAACTTGTGAAAAAGGTCCAGCAACAAAGTGATCTCTATTTTTGATTTTTTCAGGGAAACGAACATGATATTCGAATTCATCTCTAAAGTGACGAATTGCAGCAGCAACAGGCCAAGATGCGGCATCTCCTAGAGGACAAATTGTATTTCCTTCAATTTTGCTTTGAATGCTCCATAACAATTCGATATCTTCTTCACGGCCTTGACCGTTTTCGATTCTCCATAAGATTTTTTCCAACCATCCAGTTCCTTCACGGCAAGGTGTACATTGTCCGCATGATTCGTGGTGGTAGAAACGAGCAAAGTTCCAAGTGTTTCTAACGATACAAGCTGTGTCATCGTAAACAATAAATCCTCCAGAACCTAACATAGATCCGGTAGCAAAACCACCGTCACTTAAAGATTCGTAAGTCATTAATCGGTCTTCTCCATTTGCTGTTTTGAAAATTAATTCAGCCGGCAAAATTGGCACTGAAGAACCTCCAGGAACAAAAGCTTTCAAAGGTCGGCTTGAAGACATTCCTCCTAAATATTCATCAGAATTCATGAATTCGTCTACACTTAAACCTAATTCAATTTCATAAACACCAGGGTTTTTAATATTCCCCGAAGCAGAAATTAATTTAGTTCCAGTTGAACGGCCAACACCAATTTTAGCATAATCATCGCCAGAATTGTTAACGATCCAAGGCACAGTCGCAATAGTTTCAACATTGTTTACTACGGTTGGGTTTGCCCAAAGACCAGAAACTGCTGGGAAAGGTGGTTTGATACGAGGATTTCCTCTTTTACCTTCCAATGATTCGATCAAAGCTGTCTCTTCTCCACAGATATATGCCCCAGCTCCACAGTGTACGTAAAGCTCAAGATCATAACCTGTTCCTAATATATTTTTTCCTAACCACCCTGCAGCTTTTGCTTCGGCGATTGCTCTTTCTAAAATTTTGAAAACCCACATATATTCTCCACGAATGTAGATATAAGATAGGTTAGCGCCCAAAGCGTAGCTAGAAGTGATCATTCCTTCGATCAATAAGTGAGGAATATATTCCATCAAAAAACGATCTTTAAATGTTCCAGGCTCCGATTCGTCGGCATTACACACTAAGTGTCTTGGTCTTCCTGATTTTTTGTCAATAAAGCTCCATTTCATTCCGGCTGGGAAACCCGCGCCACCACGGCCACGTAATCCTGATTTTTTTACCTCTTCAGTAACTTCATCTGGTGTAAGTGTTTTTAAAGCTTTTTCTACAGATGCATAACCGCCATTTTGACGATATACTTCGTAGGTTTTGATTCCAGGAATATTGATTTTATCTAATAATATTTTTTGTGACATCTTATTTATCGTGTAATATTATTTTATCATCTCTACAATCAGCAATTAACTGATCAATTTTCTCTTCTGTCAATTTCTCTTTGTAGAAATCTCCCAATTGCATCATCGGAGCATATCCGCAAGCGCCTAAACATTCTACACCAGCAAGGGTAAACATTCCATCAGGAGTTGTTTCGCCCATTTTAATGCCTAATTTTTCAGAAGTGTAATCCATTAAATTTTCGGCACCGCTTAAACAACAACAAGAAGTTTGGCAAAATTCAAACATGTACTTGCCAATTGGCTTTTGGTTGAACATCGTATAAAAAGTAACCACTTCATAAACCTCAATAGGTTTTATCTGAAGAATCTCAGCAACTTTGTCTTGAAGTTCAATACTAAGCCAGTTGTTGTGTGCATCCTGAACCTCATGTAAAACAGGCAATAAAGCCGATTTTTGTTTGCCTTCAGGATAATGACTGATTAATTCATTGATGCGTGTCATCAATGCTTCAGTCATGTTTATTTCTTGTTTGTAATGTTTACGTTCCATTTTTATTTTAGATTTTAGATTTTAGATTTTAGATTTTTTCAATCTTTGTCCATAATCCGTATTCTGCAATCTTTGTTTTAGTTTTAGATTTTTCAATCTGAATTCTTCAATTCTATATAAGTCTAGATTTTCAATCTAAAATTTAGAGATGCTATTCTGCAATCTAAAATTTAAAATCTTCAATCTAGAATTTTTTACGCGTCTAATTCTCCAGCAATTACGTTTAAACTTGATAAAATCACAATTGCATCAGAAAGCAATGCTCCCTTAATCATTTCAGGATATGCCTGATAATAAATAAAACATGGTCTTCTGAAATGTAATCTATATGGAGTTCTGCTTCCGTCAGTAGCTAAATAAAAACCTAACTCTCCATTTCCACCTTCAACAGCATGGTAAATTTCGGCAACTGGAACAGGAACTTCTCCCATTACAATTTTAAAGTGATAGATTAGTGATTCCATATTATTATATACGTCTTCTTTTGGAGGAAGGTAATAATCTGGAACTTCAGCATGGTATTCATTTCCTGCCGGCATTTTATCCAAAGCTTGGCGAATAATGCTTAAACTTTCCCAAACTTCAGCATTACGAACACAGAAACGATCATAAGTATCTCCTGATTTTCCAACAGGAACAATAAAATCGAAATCTTCGTAAGATGAATAAGGTTGAGCAACACGAACATCATAATCAACCCCTGCAGCACGCAAGTTAGGACCTGTAAATCCATATGCCATTGCTTTTTCAGCTGAAATGGCACCAACGTTTACAGTTCTATCAAGGAAAATTCTGTTTCTTTCGAATAGGTTTTCGAATTCTTTCCAAGCAACTGGAAATTCTTCAAGGAAAGTTTCTATTTTTTTGAAAGCTTCTGGAGACCAATCTCTTTCAAATCCACCAATTCTTCCCATATTTGTTGTTAAACGAGCTCCGCAAATTTCTTCGTAAATCTCGTATACTTTTTCTCTAAATTGAAAAACGTATAAGAAACCAGTATAGGCACCAGTATCTACACCAAGGATTGAGTTACAAATTAAGTGGTCTGTAATACGAGCGAGCTCCATTACAATAACTCTTAAATATTGCGCTCTTTTTGGAACTTCAATACCTAAAAGTTTTTCTAAAGTCATCCACCATCCCATATTATTAATAGGAGAGGAGCAATAGTTCATACGATCTGTAAGAGGAGTAATTTGGTAAAAAGGACGATTTTCAGCGATTTTCTCAAATGCTCTATGGATGTAACCAACGGTTGGTTCAGCTTCAAGAATTCTTTCTCCATCCATTAGTAAGATGTTCTGAAAGATACCGTGAGTAGCTGGGTGTGTAGGACCTAAATTCAGAACAGAAAGCTCGCTTCCGTCTTCATTGTGTCGCTCCTTAATTATTTTAGCATAACGATGCTCTGGTGGTAATAATAGTTCTGACATTTTATAATGTTGAATTATTTATTTTATCTTCTATTTCAATTTTTAGATTTGGAATATGTTTTACAACAATACTCCAAATGTTTTCATCAGATATGCTATCATAAGCATGAATGATTTGGTTTCTAAGACCAATTATTCGACGAGCATTTGTAATTTCAAATTCTGTGTTTTCTTTTAGAATTCTGTTTACTGCTTCGCCTATGATTTCTAAATTTCTTTCAATACCTCTTTTTAACAAAGTGTTTTTAGAATAATTAGAAAATGTTTTTTCTTCATTTAAAAGAAAACTATCAATCTCTTCAATGGCTAATTTTATATCAAATAATGATTTTAAAATTCTTTCATCCATAGATTAATTGTTTTTCTCTATCTATAACTTTTCTGAAAACTGGATTTTTGATAGCTTGATTTTCAATTAAATCTACAGCCCGGTCAAATAGTAATTCAACCTTTTCTTTAAAATCCATATAATTATCAAAATAGTCTTCTAAATTAATTGATGAAAATTGAATTAACATATCAATATCACTTTCGTCATTAAATTGATCTGTTAAGATAGAACCAAACAAATGCAATTTCTCAACATGATGTTCCATGCAGAGCTGATTGAGTTTTTGTTTATTTTGTTCTATCAGTTTCATTTAACTTAGCAATTTGATACTGTTCTTCCGAAGAATCTGTCATCTTTATCAGTTCTTCCGCTGTCTTCCATTGGGAATTCTTTTCTCATTGGGAAAGACACCATTTCGTCCATATTCAAAATACGTTTCAATTGCGGATGACCAATAAAATTGATTCCGAAGAAATCGTAAGTTTCTCTTTCCATCCAATTTGAACTCAAGAAAATATTTGAAACAGATTTTATTTCAGGTTTTTCACCATTTAAATAAACTTTGATTCTGATGCGTTTATTTTCGATCCAGTTGTGCAGGTGATACACTACAGCAAACTGGCGCTCTAGCTCATTGTCTGGATAGTGAATCCCGCATAAATCTGTTAAAAAGTGAAATTGTAAGTCAGCATCATTTTTTAAAAATAATATTAATGCTGTGATTTTGTCAGCCGAAGCTTCTAAAGTAAAAATATCTCTTTCTTGATGAAAGTTAAAAACATCGTTATTGAATGTTTCTACAAGTTTATCTTGGATCAGGGTATTTTCTAAAGCCATTTTATGAGATATTATATGAAGCTAATAATTCTTGGTATTCTGGAGAGCTTCTGCGTCTAACAGATTCGCTTTTTACCAATTCCTGTAATCTCATTACACCGTCAACAATTTGTTCTGGTCTTGGAGGACACCCTGGAACATATACGTCAACAGGAATTACTTTGTCAATTCCTTGAAGAACAGAATAAGTATCGAAAACCCCTCCTGAAGAAGCGCAAGCTCCAACAGCAATTACCCAGCGAGGCTCAGACATTTGTTCGTAAACTTGTCTTAAAATCGGGGCCATTTTTTTTGAAATAGTTCCCATTACTAAAAGCATATCAGCTTGACGAGGAGAGAAACTCACACGCTCTGAACCAAATCGTGCCAAATCGTAATGTGAAGCCATTGTCGCCATGAATTCGATACCACAGCATGAAGTCGCGAAAGGAAGCGGCCATAATGAGTTAGCTCTTGCTAAACCAACTACATCATTAAGTTTTGTAGCGAAGAAACCTTCACCAGTAACTCCTTCTGGTGGCGCAACCATATTTACTTTTGAATCGCTCATTTTTATTTTAGATTGTAGATTCCTGATTTTAGATTTTTGATCTTGAAATCGAAATCAATATTTTAAAAATCAATATTGTGTTTTGAGAAATTATCTTTCAAATCTAAAATTCTAAATCAATCTAAAATCTAAAATTTGAAATCTAAAATCTTAATTTATTCCCACTCTAAGGCTTTCTTTTTGATGATATAAAAGAAACCAACCAAAAGCAAAGCCATGAAAACAATCATTTTTAGCATTCCTTCAATGCCAAGATCTTTAAAGTTTACTGCCCAAGGGTAAAGGAAAATTACCTCTACGTCAAACAACACAAATAAGATCGCAACTAGGAAATATTTTACCGAAAAAGGAATACGTGCGTTTCCAACAGATTCGATACCACACTCGAAGTTTTTGTCTTTCACTTCAGAGGTTCTTTTTGGGCCTAATTTTCCAGAAATAATTATTGTTCCTACTACAAAACCAACAGCCAGAACTAACTGCATTAAAATTGGAATGTAACTGTATTGATCAGATTGCATAAACTTAGGGTTTTTACTTAAAGAATAAGCCACAAAGATAACTTTCAACTATGTAAATCACAAACTAAAGGAGGATATAAGTATGTTCAGAATATGCGTTTATGCCTAATTTTTATTGATTATAAATAAGAGGATGTTTTTTTAATATTTTTTTAAGAAATAAGCAAAAAAAAAACGCCTCGAAATAAATCGAAGCGTTTTTAAAACCATTCAGAGGCAAAAAAAATAAATTGCTATATTTTTCTTAGATTACTGCTACTTTAGCAGCAACTTTCCCTTTTCTTCCTTCTTCTTCTTCGTAGCTTACACGGTCACCTTCGCGTAATTCTTCCGCGTTAATTCCTGAAGCGTGAACGAAGATGTCCTTTCCTGTTTCTTCGTCTGTAATGAACCCATAACCTTTAGATTCATTGAAAAATTTTACTGTACCTGTACGCATTGTAATTGTAATAATAATTTATAATAAAGCAAATGTAACATATTAACTAATACAAAAGACATGTACGTGTTAATTTTTTGTAAAAATTATTGATTTACAGTGTTTTTACGTGGTTTATTACATCAAAATGCTAATAAAATAGGATAATTTGAGAATCATTAATTGTAGGAATATACAAAAAGGCATATTGTAGGAATTTTATAATCGATAAATGTAAAATTTGCATTTATTTTTTTACTTAAAAAGATAAAAAAACGCCGATTGAATTTTTTCAATCGGCGTTTATATTTTTGGATATTTTGTAAAAAATTATGCAATATCGACTTTAATACGAAGTTCTTTCAACTGTGCATCATCAATTGCGGCCGGAGCGTCGATCATAACATCACGTCCAGAATTATTTTTAGGAAAAGCAATAAAATCTCTAATGGTTTCCTGACCTCCTAAAATAGCAACAAGTCTATCCAAACCAAAAGCTAAACCTCCGTGTGGTGGCGCTCCAAACTGGAAAGCATCCATTAAGAAGCCGAATTGCGCTTTTGCTTCTTCTTCGGTAAATCCTAAATATTTGAACATTAATTGTTGTGTTGCTTTATCATGAATACGAATTGATCCACCGCCAATTTCGTTTCCGTTTAAAACCATATCGTAAGCATTTGCACGAACTTTTCCAGGTTCTGTTTCTAACAAAGCCATATCTTCTGGTTTTGGAGATGTAAATGGGTGGTGCATTGCATGGTAACGACCGCTTTCTTCGTCAAGTTCCAATAATGGAAAATCAACAACCCATAATGGAGCAAATTCTTCAGGATTACGTAATCCTAAACGAGTTGCTAATTCCATACGAAGTGCAGAAAGTTGTGCACGAGTTTTGTTAGCCGGACCAGAAAGTACAAAAATCATATCTCCAGGATTTGCTTCTGTAGCTTTTGCCCAATTTGCCAAATCATCATTGTCGTAGAATTTATCTACAGATGATTTGTAAGTTCCATCTTCGTTGCATTTTACATAAACCATTCCAGATGCACCAACTTGAGGACGTTTAACCCAGTCAATTAACCCGTCAATTTCTTTACGAGTGTAATTTCCTGCTCCCGGAACTGCAATTCCCACAACTAATTCCGCGGAATTAAAAACTGGGAATTCTTTGTGCTGTGCAAATTCGTTTAACTCACCAAATTTCATCCCAAAACGAATGTCCGGTTTGTCATTTCCGTATGTTTTCATAGCATAGTCGTAGGTAATTCTTGGGAATTTATCTACTTCGATACCTTTAATTTCTTTTAATAAATGTCTTGTCAATCCTTCAAAAACATTCAAAATATCTTCTTGTTCTACAAATGCCATTTCGCAGTCAATCTGAGTAAACTCTGGCTGACGGTCAGCACGTAAATCTTCATCACGGAAACATTTCACGATTTGGAAATATTTATCCATTCCACCTACCATCAATAATTGTTTGAAAGTTTGTGGAGATTGTGGCAATGCATAAAACTGCCCTTCGTTCATACGGCTTGGCACAACGAAATCTCTTGCTCCTTCTGGAGTTGATTTGATTAAGTAAGGCGTTTCAACTTCGCAGAAATCTAAATCAGAAAGATATTTGCGAACTTCCATCGCTACTTTATGACGGAACAATAAACTGTTTTTTACAGGATTTCTTCTAATATCCAAATAACGATATTTCATTCTGATGTCTTCTCCACCATCCGTTTCATCTTCAATTGTAAATGGAGGAGTTAATGCAGTGTTTAAAATCGTCAATTCAGAAACTAAAATTTCGATTTCACCCGTTGGAATATTTTTGTTTTTAGCTTCACGCTCAATAACAATTCCTTTTACCTGAATTACAAATTCTCTTCCTAGAGTTTTTGCCAATTCAAAAACGGTTTTATCAGTACGACTTTCGTCGAAAATAAGTTGTGTAATTCCGTAACGGTCGCGTAGATCGACCCAATTCATAAATCCTTTATCGCGTGATTTTTGAACCCAGCCCGCAAGCGTAACTTCGGTATTAATATTTGAAGCGTTTAATTCGCCGCAATTATGACTTCTATACATGATCTCAATTTTAGACTGCAAAAGTAAATACAAAATTCAAGATAATATAGTAAAGTGATAAACTTGATGCTTAGAAATTTGAAATATTTTGTTAATTCTGAAATTTCAAAGCGGTTATTTCTTTAGATTTGATTCACTAAAAATAAATTTTAATATCTATGAAAAAACTTTTTGTGGCAGGAATGTTGATTTTTAGCGCCCTGAATGTCTTTGGTCAAGCGAAAAATCAAATAAAATTTACGGCTAAAATTGCTAATCGAAATAGTGACACCCTTGTGGTTAAGGCAAGAAATGGTTTTAAGCAAGTGATTCCGATTGATAAAAAAGGGGTTTTTGTTGCAGTTTTTGATGCTCCAAAAGGGTTTTATGTTTTTTCTGATGGAACTGAATCGTCAAACTTGTATTTAAAACCAAATTCTGAAATTAACTTAACAATGGATGCCAAAGAATTTGATGAAACTATTGTTTATAAAGGGAAAGGTATCAATGAAAGTAATTTTCTGGCACAACAGGCGTTGAAAGACGAGAAATTTCAGAACGAGGCCTTTACTAAAGATGCGAATGAATTTACTGCTCTTTTAGAAAAAAAGAAAAAAACAGATAATGAAAATTTGGAAAAGGGAGATTTTGACCCTGAATTTAAAACGGCATTAAAAAGTAGTTTTGAAAGTTTTAATCAATATGCGTCTGAGGAATATGAAAGAGTAGCGAAAGCAAAGAGTCTGATTGGGAAACCTTCACCTGAATTCGATTACGAAAATTTTAAAGGAGGAAAAACAAAACTGGCTGACTTAAAAGGAAAATATGTTTATATAGACCTTTGGGCTACTTGGTGTGCGCCATGTAGAGCTGAAATTCCGTACTTGCAAAAAGTGGAAGAGAAATATGATGGAAAAAATATTGAGTTTGTGAGCATTTCTATTGATAAAGCAAAAGACAATGAAAAATGGAAGAAGTTTGTAGAAGACAAAAATTTGGGTGGTGTTCAATTATTTGCTGATAAAGATTGGACTTCTGAGTTTGTTGTGAACTATGGAGTTACTGGAATTCCGAGATTCATATTAATTGATCCTCAGGGCAATATTGTAAATTCTGATGCTCCAAGACCATCTGATCCAATACTTGTTGAGCAATTAAATGCATTATTGAACTAATTTATTTACGAAATCGAGAACGTTATCGTAATATTCTGATTTTCATGAAATACCAGTAAAACCAGTGCCTCAGCGCTGGTTTTTTTGTTTTGGAAGATTTTCCAATGTTAAGTTTTTATGCAATGTTACCAAATTGTTAAGCAAAAGTTTTTTTAATGTAAACAATTAACTATATTTGATAAAGATTTCTTAACATTAATACCTACAGATATGAAAAAGAGTGTAATTTTAGCTGCGTTATTGTTCTCTGGAATGTTAATTGCGCAGGAAGCAAAACCTGAATTAGAAGCCGTTGGAAACAAGGTAAAAGCTACTTATTACTATGAAAATGGAAATGTGCAGCAAGAAGGCTTTTTTAAGGATGGTAAGTTAGATGGTGTTTGGGTATCTTATGACGAAAAAGGAAATAAAAAAGCCGTTGGAGAATACACAGACGGAGTAAAAACTGGAAAATGGATTTTCTTTAATGAAGAAGGTCTAAAAGAAGTAGCTTATGTTGACAGCAAAGTTAGCTCAGTGAAAAATTTACAGAAAAATGCTTTAGCAAACAGAAATTAATTGATTTCGACAAATTATAAAAAAACCGTCCCGTTTTTTAACGAGACGGTTTTTTTATGTTTTTATGTTTCGATTTTTTACTGCGTCCAAACCAGATTATAAAACCTGTAACCGGTAAAGCGGAAGCAAGCAAGCTGACTGTAAAAGCGATAATCTTTCCTGGCAAATCTAGAACTTGACCAGTATGAATTCCATAATTCATTTCGACTACTTGTAATCCCAAGGTTTTTTTGTCAAAAGTTTGGCTCTTGATCAATTCTCCGCTTGACGGATGAAAATAATAATTGCTCTGCTGATCATAGCGCAACGTATGAGGATAAGCACCCGTGCTCACAATGTCTCCTTTTTGTTGTGGAATCATTATAAAAAACATTTCGGCTTTTGGTTGTAGTTTTATAGTTTGAGCAAAAGCTTTGTCGATTGCAGCAACAGAATTTGTTTTGAATTTTGTGGTATAGATTGTATGTGTTTTTGTTTCCGTCGCTTTATCTCCGCCAAAATTGAAGGTTTTGTAAATTCCATCGCCAACCCATTCGTAGGTGAAAGTTAAACCTGTAATTGCTAGAATCAGCGCAATCAATGCAATGTAAAATCCAGAAGTATTGTGCCAGTCATAATTTACACGGCGCCATTTGGCATTCCATTTAATGGTAAAACTTCTTTTAATATCGCTTTTTCGTTTTGGCCACCATTGTATAATTCCAGAAATAAGCAATAAAATAAAAATGATTGTTGCGCCACCAATAATATGTTTCCCAATATAATCGGGCAAAAGCAAATACAAGTGAATGTATTCAACGATGATGAAAAAATCGGTTTTTGGATTTTCTGTTTTTAAATATTGCCCTGTGTACGGATTAAAATAGAGATATAAATTTTCAGTATCGGAATAAGTGTAAACAATAGCTGACCGATTTTTTCCGTAATAAGCGACCATGCTGATTTTGTTCTTCGGAACAATTTCTTTTGCTTTTTCTTTCAAAGCAGAAGGAGGAAGGAAAGGCTTGTTTTGAGGTTCAACCAAACGCCATTCTTTTCGAGTAATGTCTTTTATTTCGTCATGAAAACAGAAAATGCAGCCCGTAATGCAAACTACAAAAACAATAAGCCCGGAAATTAATCCGAGCCATTTATGCAGAAAACGTATTTTCGTTTTGAATCCCATTTTTTGATTAAAAGCGTAAAATTATGCTCAAAATTCATTTGGGACAAATAATTCTAATTATTTTGTTTGTGGTAAAGTTTTTTTCTCACGCAGATTCCGCAGATTTGGCGGATTTTTTTTAAATATTATCTGTTAAATCTGCGGAATCTGCGAGAGAAACTCCTTTCAGTTTTTTTAAGAAACTGCTTGTTTTGGTTTTAAGTGATAAGCAGTATAGAGCGATATTGATGCTAGGAAAATCCAGAAAATATCTATAAAGAAAACCTGAATTTTGTTTTCCATGAAGGAAGTCCAAAACCAATTTCCAGAAACAATTCCGTTAGTAATTGGAATTAAGAATCCTAAAATACTTCCTGAAATCAGGCAGCATTTATTGGTAAAAGCGTCATTCTTTTTGATGATAAAGAAAACAGTCAGAATTAGCCACCCGCCAAAATAAATTTTAAACAAATCAGATTGCGTTAAAGGATAGAAAATTTTGCTTCCAATAAATGCCAAAGCTGTAATTGGATACATGCTTAGACAAATGGCCAAATAAATTCGAACAACTGCAGCGTTGAAACGTCTTTTCTTTTCTGGAAGATTGTTTTTTTGTCTTGCAACCAACCAAATCATAACGCCTGAAATAATGACGAAGCAAGTTATAATCCCCAAAATAAAGCTGATAATTTTTAGAGCATGTCCGCCATAATCGCCAAAATGAATTCGGTATAAAACGTTCTTCACAACATCAAGATAGCTGGTTTGAGAAACGGGATCTTTTTTGGCAATTATTTTTCCATCAGAAACACGATAAAGAACTTTTCCGATTCCGGTGAATTTTTTGTGATTCAGCATTTCACCTTCAACTAAAACATGCATATTGATATCACCATAATTTTGGATGTACACGCGTGTAACTTCAAAATCGGCCCAATTGTTTTTTGCTTTTGCTATAAGTTCGTTAATATTAAAAGGATTTGCCAGTTTCTTTTTCTCAAATTTATAATCGGCATCTATGTATTCAAGTTCCTTATATAATTTGTTTTGATCACCTCCGTAGAGTGCCATCACGGCCGGTGCTACGATCAAAAGTTTAATCATAAAAAAGGCTCCCGTAACAGCGTAAACAAATTGAAAAGGAAGGCCGATCATTCCTAATGCTGTGTGTGCATCTGTCCAAAGTGTTTTTAATTTTTCTTTTGGACGGAACATGTAAAAATTCGATACGATTTTTTTCCAATGCAATAAAACTCCCGTTACAATTGCGAATAAGAAAAACAAAGCTGTGAATCCCGAAAGGTAATAACCGACAGGATAAGGAATTTGAGCAAAAAAATGCAAACGATATAATAATTCTCCCAAAGAATAAGCTTCTTCGTACGTATAGGATTTGTAGTTTTTGTTGTCCAGATAAAAATAATCGCCGAGACGTTGCTTTTTTGGAGCCAATGAGTCTTTTGTTCCTCCGAGCGAAACAGCAACTCGGTTTTCTAGGTATGGCTTAGAAATCGTAATATTTCTTGCGTGCAAAACATATTTTTTGTCCAAATGCTGTAAGGCATCATTGTAATCTAGCTGAATTTCTTTTGTTTGTGCTGTAGATTCACTTCTTTCCCAATTGACGATTTCATCCCTAAAAAAAGAAAAAGATCCAGCAAAGAAAATTACGAATAGCGCCACGCTGATCACAATTCCGCTGACAGTATGTGTATGAAAATAGATATTATAATGACGGTTGTTCATAGATTAATGCGCCGTTTGATTATAGGTTTGACCCAAGTATATAAAAAGACAAAAAAGAAGAGTTAAAAGAATGTAAATGCCCCAGATTTTCCAACCACTTTTAGCCAAAAAAGCGACGACCATTAATGCGACCCAAAGAATGAATCCGCTGAAAGCCATTGTAATCAATACATCTGCACGATTGAACCAAGAAGCTAGAGCCAAATGAAAAGTGACAGATACAAAGTAACCTCCTAAAATCGCCGCAGTAATTTTGAGAAAACGAGGCAAAAAAGCCGGAGTTAAATATTTTGGATTTGCTGGCATGCTTTATTTAATGTGGTTTAGTTATAGTAGAATTCTAAAATGGCAACAAAAACAAGCAATGCTAGAAGTGCTTTGCTGTTTATTTTTTTTAATGGAGTCAGAATAATGATAAGACTTCCAACAGTCATCAGCTGAATGAAAAACATTAAAGTGCCACAACCTAAAGACTTTGTAAAAAGCCACATTGTATAGGCTGTCGCCAATAAAAATAATCCTGTAATTTTAGTTTGTTTTGGATTTCGTTGCATCCATTTTTCAAACCCTAAATCATACGATAAAGTGGCTCTTTTTGAAGTGTAATAAAGCGTATAAAAAGCTAAAAAAACGACAAGGCTGGCAATTGTTATCATAATTTTTGGAATTTAAAAACACCTTTCTGTTTGTTCAGAAAGGTGTTTGTGCTTGATTTTTTATTAGAACTTATAAGAGAAACTTGCAGCGAAAGTTCTAGGATCTTTTGGATGAATTGTTGACCATCCGTCATAGATTTCTTTGTTTGCGATGTTGTTTAACTTAAGCGTTATGGCAAATTTTTCTGTACTATAAAATAAAGAAGAGTTAAGTTCTGTATATTCTGGAATTGTAAATGTTCCTGAAACAGATCTGTTCATGATCTTGTTGTCTCCAACATAGTTTCCACCAAATCCTAAACCAAATCCTCTTAGTGTTCCGCTAGTAAATTTGTAGCTAGCCCATAAGTTTGCTAAGTTGTAGGCTCCGGCGCTTTCTGGTCTGAATCCTACAAAGTCAGCATCTCCTTGTGTTAAAGTAGCATCATTGTAGCTATAGCCAAGAATAATGTTTAAACCTGTAATTGGGTTAGCGATAAATTCAGCTTCAAAACCTTTGTTGTGCTGTGCACCGTCTTGGTAGTTCGTTACATCAGTTGCGTTTGGTCTTACGCTGTATGCCATATTCGAAACTTTAATGTCGTAGTAGCTTAAAGTAGCGTATAATTTATCTTTGAAAATATTCAATTTTGTACCAAATTCGATTTGGTTAGCATGTTCAGGATCAAACGTTACTGGAGTTCTCACAGTTCCATTTACGTTTTCGCTAGGCGCTACATTTGAAAATCCATTCATGTAATTGGCGAAAATAGATACTTTGTCAATAATAGGTTGGTAAACTAATCCGAATTTTGGAGAGAAAGAAGTTTGATTATAATCGTCAGCATCTGTAGAAACATCTCCTGTGTTCATAAAACGGTCAGCACGTAAGCTTACCATTGCAGAAAAAGCAGGAGTAAAGTTGATTACATCAGAGAAATAAGCGCTGTAAACTTCTTGTTTTGTTTTGTTGTTGTTTCTTGGAGCATTTCCAACAATTGCGTCAGATCCAGCTTTAGTCAAATCTCCTGTGTCGCCATTTGATGGTCCGAAAATGGCATTGAATGCTGCTAAATTATCTCCAACATAAACATATCCGTTTGCAAAATAACCTGTACCACGATCAAGACCAACTCTGTTGTAGTAATCTAAACCAACTACAAGTCTGTTTCTCATGCTTCCGATTTTAAAATCACCAATAAAGTTTTGTTGTACGTCAAAAGTGGTGTTTTTGTTGTCTTGGTAATTAAAATATCTTCCTAAAACAATTCCGTCTCCAGGTTTCATTGGAGTATAAGCAGTTCCTTCATATAAGTAAGCGTAATTTCCAGTTGACTTAGCATTACTTGTAGAAAAAATAGTTTGCGAAGTCCATTGGCTAGAAAGCTTATAGTTCATTTGCGCCTGGATGTTGTAAGAAGGTGTTTTGATTGTTAATTCGTCGCTCGTGTAAGAACGTTTGTTGTCGTATTTCAATTCGGCAATATTGCGAACTCTTAACGGATTTCCTCTGTCTAAAAACAACATTGTTGGATTTGTTGTTTCATTAGTCATGAATTCTGTATTTACTAAGAACGATAATTTATCATTTACTTCGTAAGATAATGATGGAGCGATAAAAAATGATTCTCTAAAACCAGCATCTTGAAAAGTATTTTGCTTGTTGTAAGCCGAATTAATTCTAAAATTAAGTGTTTTTTTATCGTTAAGAGAGGTGTTAAGATCTACAGTTGCACGATTTAAACCATAGCTTCCAACAGTATAATTTACATCTCCGCCAAATCCTTTGTAAGGTCTTTTTGTTGTAGTATTGATTAATCCTCCGTATGAAATTAAGCTGCTTCCAAATAAAGTTCCAGAAGGGCCTTTGATGATTTCAACTCTGTCAATGTTTGCAGGATCCAAACTTCCGTTTGTCAAACCTGGCACCCCATTTACAATTGTAGCTTGAACTGGGAATCCTCTTAAAGAGTAGTAACTTGCACCATCGCCTCCACGTCCTGTTGAAGCCCAAAGTTGTGTAACGCCAGGCGCATTTTTTAATGCATCATCAAATGTTGTAACTACTTGTTCTTTTAAAACGCTTCCGGTAATTGTAGTGTAAACTTGTGGATTTTCAAGATTTTTAAGAGGCAATCTCGAAACTTGTTGGTTGTCTTTGCGTACAAAACTATTTTTGCGTCCATTAACAACGATTTCTGTTAATTCTTCTGAATTTGAGATAAGATTTAAATTTTCAGTTAATTCTTGTCCTTCAGCAACAGTAATTTTTTTTTCGATTGTGTTGTAACCAACAGCCGAAACTTTTAGTGTATAGCTTCCTGCCTTAACATTTTTGATTTTGTAATTACCTTGGTCATCTGAGATTGTTCCAAATCTAGTGCCTTTTAAAGCGATCGAAATGCCTTCCGGAGATTCATTATTGTTTAAAGATATTTTGCCTTTAACAGTTGCTTTTTCTTGTGCAGAGATTGTTGCGCATGTCAATAAGAAAAAACAAGAAATTAAGATAGAAAATGTAAATTTTAATTTCATTTTTATTTAGAATTAATTTTAATAGTGCAAATTTAAGTGTTGAAACCCAACTATACAAGCTATTTTTATTTATTCTAAATAAATTTTTTTTAAAGGGTAAAATTTACATTTTTTCAAAAAATTAACATCTTAAGCTAAAATTAAGCTAATCTTAAGCAAAAAAAGCCTGTTCAAATTGATGAACAGGCTTTTTATTATTTTCTAAAATTATTTAAAATTACAACTCTAAAGCACGTTTAGCGTCGCCATTCATCAATAATTCTAATGGATTTTCTAAAGCTTCTTTAACAGCAACCAAGAAACCAACTGACTCACGTCCGTCGATGATTCTGTGATCGTAAGAAAGCGCAACATACATCATAGGGTGGATTTCAACTTTTCCGTTTACAGCAATCGGACGCTCGATGATGTTGTGCATTCCTAAAATTCCTGACTGTGGAGGGTTGATAATTGGAGTAGATAACATACTTCCGAAAACACCACCGTTAGTGATTGTAAAAGTTCCTCCAGTCATGTCGTCAACTGTAATTTGACCGTCACGAGCTCTTAAAGCTAATCTTTTGATTTCAGCTTCAATGCCACGGAAAGTTAAGTTTTCAGCATTACGAACAACAGGAACCATTAATCCTTTTGGTCCAGAAACAGCGATAGAGATATCACAGAAATCGTATCCTACTTTGTAATCTCCGTCGATCATAGAGTTTACATCTGGATATAATTGTAAAGCTCTTGTAACCGCTTTTGTAAAGAATGACATGAAACCTAAACCTAAACCACCGTGCTTAGCTTTGAAAGCATCTTTGTATTCGTTACGAATATTGTTGATTGGCGTCATGTTTACTTCGTTGAAAGTAGTAAGCATAGCAGTTTCATTTTTAGCCGAAACTAATCTTTCTGCAACTTTACGACGCAACATAGATAATTTTGTGCGCTCAGTTCCACGGTTTCCTCCAGTTGGAGTTCCCATTGAAGCTACAGCTGTTGCATTTACAGCATCATCTTTAGTGATTCTTCCGCCTTTACCAGTTCCAGAAACTGATGCTGGAGCAATATTTTTTTCATCTAATATTTTTCTTGCTGCCGGAGATGGAGTTCCCGCTGCATAACTTGTAGCTGCTGGAGCTGGAGCTGCTTTTGGTGCTTCAGCCTTTGGAGCTTCTGCTTTTGGTTCTTCAGCCTTTGGTGCTTCTGCTGCTGGTGCAGCTGGAGCGCTTCCTGCTGGTTTTGCAGCATCAGTATCAATTAAACAAACTACAGCACCTACTGCTACTGTATCACCTTCTTCAGCTTTTAGTGTAATTACACCACTCATTTCAGCAGGCAATTCAAGAGTAGCTTTGTCTGAATCAACTTCAGCAATCGCTTGATCTTTTTCTACATAATCTCCGTCTTTTACTAACCAAGTTGCAATTTCAACTTCTTTTATTGATTCCCCTGGTGATGGGACTTTCATTTCTAAAATCATCTTATTTCTTTGTTTAAGGTTTTTATGGTTTCATGTTTCAAGTTTCAGTTTGTTAAACTTGAAACATGGAACATGAAACTTGAAATAATTTTTTTAATTATCTAAATAAATTTTTATCGAATACCATTCTAATTGCATCTGCGTGACGGCGTTTTGCACGTGTGTAACTTCCTGATGCAGGAGCAGAATATGCTTTTAATGAAGCCAATCTCCATTTTACAAGATCAAAGTTCATTAACATAAAGCTGTAAGCTCCCATGTTTTTAGGCTCTTCTTGTGCCCAAACATAATCATCTGCATTTGGATATTTAGCGATGATTTCTTTAATCTGCTCAACTGGGAAAGGGAATAATTGCTCGATACGAACCACTGCAACGTCATTTCTTCCGTTGTTTTCTCTTTCAGCCACGATATCATAGTAGAATTTACCTGTACAGAAAACTAAAGTTTTTACTTTCTTTTTATCTATTGCATTGTCATCAATGGTTTCTTGGAAACTTCCGTTTGCGATTTCATCCACTGTAGATACACATCTTGGATCACGCAATAAACTTTTTGGAGAGAAAACAACCAATGGTTTACGGAAATTCGTTTTCATTTGTCTTCTCAACAAGTGGAAGAAGTTAGCTGGCGTTGTACAATCTGCGACATACATATTATGTCTTGCGCAAAGTTGTAAGTAACGCTCCATTCTTGCAGAAGAGTGTTCTGCACCTTGTCCTTCATATCCGTGTGGCAATAATAAAACAATACCATTTTGGTTGTTCCATTTGTCTTCTCCACAAGAAATATATTGGTCAATCATAATTTGAGCACCATTAGAGAAATCTCCAAATTGTGCTTCCCAGATGGTTAAGGCTTTTGGATTTGCTAAAGCATATCCGTAATCAAAACCAAGAACACCATATTCAGATAAAAGCGAGTTGAAAACGCCAAATCTTCCTTTTTTGTTCTCAATACCGTTTAATAAGATTACTTCTTCTTCAGAATCTTCTACTTTAACTACAGCATGACGGTGCGAGAAAGTTCCTCTTTCTACGTCTTGTCCAGAAATACGAACATCAAATCCTTCAGTTAAAAGTGAACCGTAAGCTAGTGCTTCTGCAGTTCCCCAATCAACTGTATTGTTGTCGTATCCAGTTTTTCTATCGGTAACGATTTTGGTTATTTTGCTGATGAATTTTTTATCAGCTGGCAACGTTGAGATCGTGTTGATGATAGAATCCAAACCTTTTTTGTCAAAAGTAGTATCTACTTTTTGAAGCATTTGTGTATCAGTTACCTGAACAAATCCTTCCCATTCGTTTTTCATGAATGGCGTAATGATCGTCAAATCTTTTTTACGAGAAGCTTCTAAGTTTTCTTCTAATTTAGATTTGTATTGTTTTTCTAAGCCATTCACATAAGAAGCATCAATTACACCGTCAGAAAGTAATTTCTCAGCATAAATGTCTCTTGGGTTTTTGTGTTTAGCGATGATTTTGTATAAAACGGGTTGCGTGAAACGAGGTTCATCACCTTCGTTGTGACCGTATTTTCTATATCCTAATAAGTCGATAAATACGTCACGTCCAAACTGCATTCTGTAGTCTAATGCAAAAGATACAGCGTGAACAACAGCCTCAGCATCGTCAGCATTTACATGCAATACTGGAGATAAAGTTACTTTAGCAACGTCTGTACAATAAGTTGATGAACGAGCGTCTAAATAGTTAGTCGTAAATCCAACTTGGTTGTTGATTACAATGTGGATTGTTCCTCCAGTTTTGTAGCCATCAAGTTGCGCCATTTGAATAATTTCATATAAAATACCTTGACCTGCAATTGCAGCATCTCCGTGTACCGCGATTGGCAATACTTTAGAGAAATCATCAGCATAATATTTGTCTTGTTTCGCTCTTGTGATACCTTCAATTACAGCTCCAACTGTTTCTAAGTGAGAAGGGTTTGGTGCCAAATTGATGTTGATGCTTTTTCCAGATCTCGTTTTTCTGTCAGCAGTAAGACCTAAATGGTATTTTACGTCACCGTCAAAATATTCTTGATCGTAATCTTTACCGTCAAACTCACCAAAGATATCTTGAGTTGATTTTCCGAAGATGTTTGCCAAAACGTTCAAACGACCACGGTGCGCCATTCCCATTACGAATTGTTCAACACCTTTTTCAGCAGCTTGTTCGATCAAAGCATCTAAAGCTGGAATGATCGATTCTCCACCTTCTAATGAGAAACGTTTTTGTCCCACATATTTAGTGTGAAGAAAGTTTTCAAAAGAAACAGCTTCGTTTAATTTATTTAAGATTGTTTTCTTTTCTTCAGTAGAAAAAGTAGGCTGATTAACATTTACAGCTAACTTGTCTTGAATCCATTTTACAACGCCAGGATTTCTGATATACATATATTCAATACCAATATGTTGGCAGTAAATAGCTTTTAAACGGTTTACGATATCTTGTAGAGAAGAAGGTGCCATTCCGATTGTCTGAGCAGCATCAAAAACTGTTGAAAGATCAGCTGACGATAAACCGAAGTTTTCGATGTCTAAAGTTGGCGAAGATTGTCTGCGGTCACGAACAGGATTTGTTTTCGTGAATAAATGCCCGCGCGTACGGTATCCGTCAATTAATTTTAAAACGTTGAATTCTTTCTTTAGTTTTTCTGAAACCTGACTGTAATCTGTGTTGTCGCTTGTCACGTACTCAACAATTGTTTGCACAGGATTTTCGTCATTATAAGTTGTCATTCCAAAGTCAAAACCTTGGAAAAAACTTCTCCAGCTAGGCTCAACGCTGTCTGGGTTAACTAAATATTGATCGTATAATTGTGCAAAAAACTCGGTATGCGCTGCGTTTAAAAATGAAAACCTATCCATAATATGAGTGAATATACTTTTTTGTTATATAGAAAGGCAAAAGTACAACAATCACATTTATTTAAATCTTTTTTTTACGTACTTTTACGTAAAAATTTGTTAAAATAAACGTTAACTATGAATAAAAATCAAATTTCAATCGTTTTCAATTCTTTTTTTGTGATTTTGGCAGTTTTATTTTTAACCAATGTTAAAGCGCAGCAAAATTATGTTATAGACAATAGCAATCACTTTTGGGAAAAAGTGCAATTTGGCGGCGGACTTGGATTGGGTTTTGGTTCAGGTTATACCAATATTTCGGTTATGCCGAGTGCGATTTACAACATCAATCCTATAGTTTCAGTCGGTGCTGGACTGCAATTTGGTTATTTATATCAGAAAAATTATTATGAATCTTTTGTTTGGGGAGGAAGTCTTATTGGATTGGTAAATCCAATTCCAGAAATTCAGTTATCTGCTGAATTGGAACAAGTGAGAGTAGATACCCAATATGAAGCTACCTATAATTTCCCATCTTATTCAGATAGCTATTGGAATACTGCATTATATCTGGGAGCAGGGTATAGAACAAATAATGTTACCATCGGTGCGCGTTACGATGTTTTATATAATCCAAACAAAAGCCTTTACGGATCTGGATTTATGCCTTTTGTGAGAGTTTATTTCTAAGATGCTATCCCGATAGCTATCGGGACTGAGATGCTAAGATTCTAAGTTTTTAAATGTGAAAATGTGAAAAAATATATTTCTATAATAATTGTAATTATTACTTTGAGTTGTAATAATACCTAGAAATCAAAACATACTGCTGAAAAGATTGCAAAAAAAGAATTGCGACCTTTTTTTGATTCTGATGAAATCGATCATTATTTTGGAAATTACACTCTTGAAAATGTAATTGATTTTACAGGAAAAAGTAAAAGATCAAAAAAACAACAAGAGCTTGAAGGTTTGTTTGCAGGTTATTTTCCTGATAGTATTCCTAAAAAAGATTTTGAAGAAATTTTGCTAAGTCATAATTATAAGAAATCTGATCTTACAATTAAACAGCAAAAAGAAATTGAAAATATATTCAGTGAAAAAGACTCTTTACAAATGAGTGCATACGCATGTGTTCCAGAATATAGGGATATTTTTATTTTTAAGAAGAAGGAAAAAACGGTTGGAATCGCAAAGATTTGTTTTAAATGTGGTCGTTTCCAGATTATAGGAAGTAAAATTGATACGCAATATTTTGGGCTTTTTGAGGAATTAGAGAAATTGCATAATATTGTTCGTCCCAATGAGAAAAAAACTTAGAATCTTAGCATCTTTACTTGTAATAATTCCGAAACCAAACTTTCTGCCATTCTCTTTTTAAAATCAAGAAAGAAACTTGTTCAGCTAGAATGGCTAAATCTGAGCCATCGAGCTGTTTGATGTCGTTTTCTGGAACGTCGATTATGTATAAAAGGTTGAGATATTCAGCAAATTTGTACTGAATCATTCGGTAGATTTTTTCGTGAAGCTGAATCTTTAATTCTTCGGGGGAAATGCTTAATGGAAAATCGATTCCTTCATTTGCCAAATTAAAATCCTTGTTGATCTGCTCAATTAAATTTAAGTATAAAGATTCCTTTTGAGCTTCTTCGAATAGTAATTCGGTATTTAAAGGTGAAACATACATAATTTTAGAAATTATTAATGATAATTCTCAGATTCAATAGCAACATTAATGCGTTTATTGTCTGTTTTTGATTTCCAGAGATCAACAATTTTTGCTAGCAGTATGTCGCCGCCTGCGTATATAAAAACCGCTCCCATTGGCGGGTTCGCTGTTGGGATTAAACTCAACGTTTTTGGTGCCCATTTCCAGCATTTAAAAAAGGTTCCAGCCAGTTCGATAAATATAACACAAACTGCTATAAAATAGTACAGATTCTGCCATTTTTTTCGCTTTAAAAGCAAAAAGAAAAAGACTCCAAAAATAAGCGAAAAAATATCGTTTAGAAAGAAACCGACGTATAAAAACAAGAGCGAAAATCCAATTGTAAAATATATTCTAAAGGCTTTTTCGTTGTTGTACGCCCATTTTGTATTTGCATAAATATAGCCCGAAGCAAAAACAATTGCATGTCCAAAAGGAACATAAAACGGAATAAATTCGGTTTTGTAATTGTACATTTCGAGCAACGAGCAGAAAATAACTTCTCCAAGATAAGACAAAAGCACCATCACAAACATTAATTTTCTTAACTGAGAATCAGAAAACCAAAAGAAAAATGAGAAATAGATGATTGTTAAAATGGTGGTAATGTGTTGACCGTCGAAAAAGTGTGTGCTAAAATAGACGCTGTCAATTCCTAATGCTAAAAGTGTGAAAAAAGGGAAAAAGACAGCAAAAAACAATTGTTTTTTGGCATCGTAATTTCTGTCATCAAAAAAGAGAGCATTAATGATTTGGTTCATAAAGTGCTCAATATTAAACTTTTCGACCCATTAAGTTTTCTCCAAACGTTCTCAGGATATTTTTCTTTTCAGCATTAATATCCATTTTTTCTAAAGTTTCAAAAGCTTTAAAAGTGTACATTTCTATTGCATCTTGCGTTGCTTTTGAAGCGCCTGATTCGTTAAAAATAGCTTTTGCAGTCTCGATTTTTTCTGAATTTTCATCCAATTGCGAAGTGAATAATTTTTGTAATTCGGTTGCTTTTTCAGGAGTTGAAAATTCTAAGGCTTTTAAATATAAATAGGTTTTTTTGTTTTCGATAATATCGCCACCAACTTGTTTCCCAAAAGTTTCTGGATCTCCAAAAGCGTCTAGGTAATCATCTTGAAGTTGAAAAGCCAATCCTAAATTCAATCCGAAATCATAAATTAAGTCAGCTTCTTTTTCTGACGTTTTGGCTACAATTGCACCCATTTTCATTGCAGCGGCAACTAAAACGGCTGTTTTGTATTCGATCATTTTTAGATATTCCGGAATAGTAACATCGTTTCTTTCTTCAAAATCAACATCCCACTGTTGGCCTTCGCAAACCTCAAGTGCAGTTTTGCTGAATAATTTGGCCAAATCTCTAAAAACTGCTGGCTCGTATTGTTCAAAATATTGATAAGCGAGAATCAGCATGGCATCGCCAGACAAAATTCCAGTGTTGATATTCCATTTTTCATGCACTGTTTCTTCGCCTCTTCGCAAAGGCGCATCATCCATAATGTCATCGTGAACAAGTGAGAAATTATGAAAAACTTCTACTGCCATTGCAGCCGGTAGAGCGATCGTATAATCAGTATCAAAAACCTCCGAAGCCATTAAAGTAAGCACCGGGCGCATGCGTTTTCCGCCAAGTCCTAAAATATATTCGATAGGCTCATAAAGGTTCTTCGGTTCTTTTTGTATGCTTTGTTTTTTTAAGTAACTAATAAAAAAATCTTGGTACTGACTAATATCGTGCATAAAATGAAATTCTGATTTTCGAGGCTCAAAGATACAATTCAATTATGAATAATCTATATTAAATGCGACTATGATTTTATTGTTTGATGCAATCGCAGTGATTTTTGGATTCTTAAAATTATTTTTCAAAAAACTTGGAAACTTTTTTGGTATTCAGAGTTTCCCGTGTATATTTGCAGCTCAAAACGGAAACTTTGGACACTGTGAAAGTTTCCGTATAAAATTTAAATAATTTATAAGTTTTTCAAAATCAGATATTTATGAAAACAACATGGACTTTAGATTCGACACAATCAGATGTTTTAATAAAAATGAGACATTCTAAAATTGCCTATTTAGGAGGCATTACCAATAAATTTGGAGGTTATGTGGATATTGAAGATAATGAAATTGAAGACGCATCGGTTGAGTTTTCATTGGATATAAACAATAAAAATGAAAGCTTCCAGCGTATAGATTCGCATTTGCAGCTTCAGGATTTCTTTGACGAAGACGAGCATCCTATTATCAGTTTTAAATCGACTTCATTTCAAAGAGTAAACAATAACATCAACTTCTTTAAAGGTGATCTAACCATAAAAGATGTGACTAGAGTGGTTGAATTGGATGCTGAATTCATCGGTATGAATACTTACAATGGAGAGAAAAAAGTAGCTTTTGAGATTAAAGGAAATATTAAACGTCAGGATTTTGGTCTTGATTATGATTCTTTCAATCATCAGAATGGTGAAGCACTTGGAAAAGATATTAAATTAATTGCAAATTTAGAATTTAGCATATAATTCCTACATAATGAATAAGTTAATGTAAAATTATTACAAATATAACGGAAACTATTTTTCTGATTTTAGTTTCCTAAGTATATTTGTAATGCAATGAAAATCAAAATGAAAGAGAAAATTATATCAAAAGCTAGTGAATTGTTTTTGAAACTCGGTTTTAAAAGTGTCACCATGGATGATATTGCAGGGGAGATGTGTATTTCAAAAAAAACGATTTATAAATATTTCTGCAATAAGGAAGTTTTAATCGAAGAAAGCACTTCGATGGTCCACAGGCAGGTTCACGAAATCATGGATACCATTATCGCAAAGAATTATAATGCGATTCAGGAGAATTTTGAGATTAGAGAAATGTTTCGTGATATGTTTAAAAACAACATTGATACGTCGCCTATTTATCAATTAAAAAAACATTATCCAGAGATCTATCAAAACATTTTATCCTTTGAAATCGATCAGTGCACGCAATGTTTTAGAGATAATATCGAAAAAGGAATTCGCGAAGGCCTTTACAGAAGTGATTTAAATGTAGAGGTTTACGTTAAATTTTACTACACTCTGGTTTTCCATATCAACGAAAATACTGTTTCTGAAAGCGAAGCGCAAAGAATAGAATTAGAAGCACTAGAATATCACACCAGAGCGATGGCAACTCCAAAGGGAATAGAAGAATTAGAAAAACAACTTAAGAAACTTACCGCTTAATCGTCAATATATAATTTATGAAAAAAATCATTGTAATACTTTTGTGCTCTCTTGGCCTTTCGGCTAATGCGCAAGTCACACTAACCTTAAAAGACGCGCTTGTTTATGCGCTTCAAAATAAAGCTGAAGCTAAAAAGGCAAAATTAGAGGTTGAAAATAGCGAATATAAAATTCAAGAAATACGTTCTAGAGCCCTGCCTCAAATTTCTGCAAACGGAAACTTAACTCATAATCCAATAATTCAAACAACGGTTATTGATGGAGCCGGTTTTGGTCAGCCAGGAACTACTATTCAGGCTGCTTTTGGTCAAAAATGGACTTCAAACGCAGGACTTTCATTGACTCAGGCAATATTTGATCAATCTGTCTTTACAGGTTTAAGAGCTGCAAAATCTACTCGTGAATTTTATCAAATCAACGATCAATTAACAGAGGAACAAGTTATTGAAAGAGTAGCAAATAACTATTATTCGGTTTATGTACAGCGTGAAAGATTAAAATTGTTGGATAGTACTTATCTTAATACAACAAAAGTTCACGATATCGTAAAAGGACAATTTGACAATGGTTTAGCCAAGAAAATTGATTTAGACCGTATAATTGTAAAATTGTCAAACATTGATACAGATCGCCAACAAGTTAAAAACCAAATTGAATTACAAGAAAATGCTTTGAAGTTTTATATGGGAATGCCAATTGAAACTCAAATTATTATCCCAAAAGAAGAATTTGAGGCTGTTCCTGCATCATTAACTGAGGTTCCAAATGTAGAAAACAGAACAGAATATCTGCTTTTGAAAAAACAAGAAGAACTTTTGGTATTCAATAAAAAAGCTGTTGAAGCAGGATATTACCCAACACTTTCGTTAACTGCTGGTTACAATTATATTGGTCAAGGGCCACAATTTCCTTGGTTTGCAAAACCTTCAGATGGCGTTTATTGGTCAGATTACGCTGCTATCGGATTAAATTTACACGTACCAATTTTTACAGGATTTGGAACTCGTGCTAAAGTAAGACAAGCCGATATAGAAATTAGATCACTTCAGGAAGATATCAAAGACACTAAACTTTCTCTTGATCTGGATTATAGAAATGCAATGGCGCAAATCGATAACAACATGGTAACCATCCAGAACCAACAAGAAAATATGCGTTTGGCTCGTGAAATTTTGAGCAATACAAAAAACAATTATCTGCAAGGTTTAGCATCTTTAACCGATTTATTGGATGCTGAAAATGCACATCAGGAAGCTCAAAATAATTACACAAGAGCTGTTTTAAATTATAAAATTGCCGAAGTGGCATTAATCAAATCAAAAGGCGAACTAAAAACTCTTATTAAATAACTAATTACAATGAAGAAAACTATTATAACAATCGTAATCATAATCGCAGCTTTGGGTGTGATAGGATATGTTTTAAATAACAATAAGAAAAAGAATAAGGAAAAAACAGATATCGTAGCCGAGAAAAATGCTGCTGTTTCTGTAAAAGTTACTCCAGTAAAAACAGAAGTAGTTTCATTAGATTTCGTTGCTAACGGAAACTTTGCTCCAACTCAGGAATTGACTTTCTCTGCTGAAAAATCTGGAAAAGTAATTAGTGTTTTGGCTAAAGAAGGTGATTACGTAAGAGTAGGTCAGACTTTATTGACAATGAGAGGCGATATAATCAATGTAAATGCCCAACAAGCACAAGCAGTTTATAATAATGCAAAATCTGATTATGCGAGATACGAAAATGCTTTTAAAACTGGCGGTGTTACAAAACAACAATTAGATCAGGCAAAACTGGCTTTGACAAATGCTCAGTCAAACTTAACTCAGGCAAATATTAATGTTGGTGATACAAAAGTAAAAGCTCCAATCAACGGATTTATCAATAAAAAGTATATTGAGCCAGGTTCTATCTTGACAGGAATGCCTGCAACTGCATTATTTGATATCGTAAATACTGCAAAATTAAAGTTGACAGTTACGGTAAACGAAAATCAAGTAGCAAGCTTGAAATTAGGAGATAATATCAATGTTACTGCAAGTGTTTATCCTGATAAAACTTTCCCAGGAAAAATTACATTTATCGCTGCAAAAGCTGATGCTAGTTTGAACTTTCCAGTTGAAATTGAAATTACAAATAATTCAAACAACGACTTAAAAGCAGGTATGTACGGAACAGCAAATTTTGCATCTAAACAGCAAAAACAAAGCCTAACAGTCGTTCCTAGAAATGCATTTGTTGGAAGTGTGAGTAGTAACGAAATTTTTGTAGCTGAAAACGGTGTTGCAAAATTGAAAAAAGTTGTTGCTGGAAGAATCTTAGGAGATCAAGTAGAAATTTTAAGCGGATTATCTGATGGGGAAAAGGTAATTACTACAGGTCAAATTAACTTACAAGACGGTAATACAGTAGAAATTATTAAATAATTATTGGCTTTAAGCCCTAAGTAATAAGTTTTAAGCCCTAAAAAAGCCTAAGGCCTATAGCTTACAGCCTATAGCATAAAGCAACAAATATGAAATTAGCCGAAATATCCATAAAACGTCCGTCGTTAGTAATTGTATTGTTTACAATTCTGACTCTTGGTGGATTGTTCAGTTACAGCCAATTAGGCTATGAGCTGATCCCAAAATTTGAACAAAACGTTATTACAATTTCTACTGTTTATCCTGGAGCTTCTCCAAGTGAGGTAGAGAATACAGTGACCAAAAAAATAGAAGATGCGATTGCGTCTTTGGAGAACGTAAAAAAGATTGACTCCAAGTCGTATGAAAGTTTGTCGATTGTTTCGATTACGCTGACATCAAACGCAAAAGTCGATTTTTCTTTGAACGATGCACAGCGTAAAATCAACGCCATCATCAGTGATTTGCCAGATGATGTTAAAACGCCGGCTTTAACCAAATTCTCGTTGAGTGATTTACCAATTATGACACTTGGTGCCAATGGTAAAATGGACGAAGCGGCCTTTTATGACTTAATTGACAAAAAAGTGGCTCCAATTTTATCTCGTGTACAAGGTGTGGCGCAGGTAAACATTATTGGTGGTTCTGAGCGTGAAATTCAGGTGAATCTTGACGCTGTAAAAATGCAGGGTTACGGACTTTCTATTCCTCAGGTTCAGCAAAATATTTTGACTTCAAACTTAGATTTCCCAACTGGAAACATTCAGACTCGTGATCAAAAAATATTAATTCGTTTAGCGGGTAAATATAAAAGTGTTGAAGAATTAAGAAACTTAGTGGTTTCTTCCCAAAACGGAATTCAAATTCGTTTAAGTGATATTGCCGATGTTCAGGATACGCAGAAAATTGCTGAAAAAATATCACGTGTAGATCAAAAAAGTGCAATCGTACTGCAAATCATCAAACAATCTGATGCAAATGCGGTGGCAGTAAGTGAGCAATTACTAAAAACAATTGCAACTCTTGAAAAAGATTATAAAGTAAATCAACTTAAATTAGAAGTAGCAAAAGACAGTACAATCTTTACTCTTGAAGCAGCAGATTCTGTTGTTCACGATTTATTGATTGCGGTAATTCTGGTAGCATTTGTAATGTTGTTTTTCCTTCACAGTATTAGAAACTCATTGATTGTAATGGTTTCGATTCCTGCATCGTTAATTGCAACTTTCATCGGAATTTATTTAATGGGATATACTTTGAACTTAATGAGTTTACTTGGTTTATCTCTTGTTGTGGGTATTCTTGTGGATGACGCGATTGTGGTTTTGGAGAATATTTACAGGCACATGGAAATGGGTAAAAGCCGAATCCGAGCGTCTTATGATGGAACAGCTGAAATTGGTGGAACCGTAACTTCGATTACATTGGTAATTGTTGTAGTATTCTTGCCAATTGCGATGAGTTCTGGATTGGTTTCTAATATCATTACGCAGTTCTGTGTTACGGTAATTATCTCAACGATGTTATCATTGTTGGCTTCATTTACTATTATTCCATGGTTATCTTCTCGTTTCGGGAAATTAGAGCATATTGAAGGAAAGAATTTATTTGGAAGAATCATCCTTGGTTTCGAAAGTTATTTAACACGTTTCACGGATTGGGTTTCTCATTTATTGACTTGGTGTTTAGATCACTATATTAAAACTTTTGTTGTTGTAATTGTACTTTTCTTTGCTTCAACCATTGGATTAATGGGCGGAGGTTTCATTGGAGGAGAGTTCTTTGCTTCTTCTGATAGTGGAGAGTTCTTGGTTCAAATTGAAATGCCAAAAGATGCTTCGTTAGAACAAACGAACTTCATGACACAAAAAGCTGAAGCTTTCTTAAAAGCTCAGGAATATGTTCACAGCCAAATTACAACGGTAGGACAAACTTCTGAAGGTTTTGGAGCATCTCAGGCTACGGCTTACAAAGCAGAGATCGACGTAAAAATGATCGAGCAAAAAGACCGTACAGATGATGCGAATGTTTATGCTGCAAAAATCAAACGTAAACTTGAAAAAGTATTAGTTGGAGCAAAAGTAAAAACAGTTCCGGTTGGTATCTTGGGTACTGCTGAAGATGCAACTTTAGGATTAATTGTAACAGGTCCATCTACAGAAGCGGCAATGGCTTTTGCGAAACAAGCTGAAGCAGAATTACGTACAATTCCTGGAACAACTGAGATCAAATTAACGGTTGAAGACGGAAATCCTGAAATCAACGTAAAAGTAGATCGTGATAAAATGGCTGCTTTAGGTTTGACGCTTCAAACAGTTGGTTTAACCATGCAAACTGCTTTTAGTGGTAATACTGACGGTAAATATAGAGCTGGTGAATACGAATACGATATCAATATCAGATATAATGCTTTTGACAGAAAAAGTATTACCGACGTTAGTAATTTGATTTTCATTAATAATGCAGGTCAGCAAATTAAATTGTCGCAATTTGCAGATATTACTGAAGGTTCTGGACCTAGCCAGTTAGAGCGTAGAGATAAATCGGCGTCTGTAACTGTAAAAGGACAAAACGTTGGGGTTCCATCGGGAACAATCGTTCAGCAATGGCAGGTTAAATTAGATAAATTGAAAAAACCAGCTGGAGTAAACTACATTTGGGGTGGTGATCAAGAGAACCAATCTGAAGGATTTGGTACTTTAGGAATCGCTTTATTAGCCGCTATTATTTTGGTTTACCTTGTAATGGTGAGTTTGTATGACAGTTTCGCGCATCCATTCGTAGTATTGTTTGCAATTCCGCTTTCGTTTATCGGAGCGATGTTAGCGCTGGCATTGACAAATAATTCATTGAATATCTTTACCATTTTAGGTATCATCATGTTGATTGGTCTGGTGTGTAAGAATGCGATCATGCTTGTCGATTATACGAACCAAAGAAGAGCAGCAGGAGAATCTATCAGAAATGCGCTAATTCAGGCGAACCACGCTCGTTTGCGTCCAATCTTGATGACAACAATTGCGATGGTATTCGGTATGTTCCCAATTGCATTGGCAAAAGGAGCGGGAGCTGAATGGAAAAACGGATTGGCTTGGGTAATTATTGGAGGTTTGATCTCTTCTTTATTCTTGACCTTGATTGTGGTTCCTGTAATTTATAATATCATGGAGAAATTGATTCAGAAATTCTCTAAAGGAGAAAAAATCGACTACGAAGCTGAAATGGTGGCTGATTATACGCCAACAGAATTAAGCGAAGACGGTTTTAATCCGAAACATACCCATTAATTTTGATTTAATTTTAGACGAAAGTTCCAATTAGGAAATTTCAAAACTAAAAATCCCAAATTCCAATATGAAGGAGTTTGGGATTTTTTTATTGATTTTAGGAATTAAGAAAAAAAATGTTTCACGCAGATTTTACAGATTTAAGCAGATTTAAAAAAGATTTTCGTTTAATTAAAGATAGCCTGTGGTTTCAACCACGGGCTATGTTGAGCAAAAGAGATAGATATTTCAGCAGATTTAATTAGAATAAATCTGCGTTTATCTGCTTAAATCTGTTTAAAATCTGCGTAAAAAAATTATAGATAGTTTATTTAAAAATCTGTTTATTTGTATCACCTTACAAAAATTATTATGCTACAAAAAGATAAATCGGCTGCGATTGGTTTCATTTTCATAACCATGTTGATTGACATTACGGGCTGGGGAATTATTATTCCGGTTGTTCCAAAATTAATCGAAGAATTGATTCACGGAGATATCAGCGAAGCGGCAAAAATTGGCGGCTGGCTGACTTTTGCGTATGCAATAACACAATTTGTCTTTGCACCAGTAATTGGAAATTTGAGTGATAAATTCGGAAGAAGACCTATTATCTTGATTTCGCTTTTCGGATTTTCATTAGATTATCTTTTGTTGGCATTTTCACCAACGATTATTTGGCTTTTTATCGGAAGAATTATTGCTGGAATTACCGGTGCGAGCATCACAACAGCTTCTGCCTATATTGCCGATGTCAGCACGGCCGAAAACAGAGCAAAAAACTTTGGATTAATTGGTGCCGCTTTCGGATTAGGATTTATCATCGGACCTGTTATTGGAGGTTTATTAGGACAATACGGATCACGGGTTCCTTTTTACGCAGCAGCGATTTTGTGTATGGTCAATTTCCTTTACGGATTTTTTATTTTGCCAGAATCTCTTAAAAAAGAGAACCGAAGACCTTTTGATTGGAAACGTGCAAATCCAGTTGGTGCGATTTTAGGCTTGAAAAAACATCCAGAATTAATTGGGTTGATTTCAGCAATATTCCTTTTATATGTGGGTTCGCATGCGGTTCAGAGCAATTGGAGTTTCTTTACCATTTATCAATTCAATTGGAATGAAAGAATGATCGGAATTTCATTAGGAATCATCGGACTTTTGGTTGGAGTAGTGCAAGGCGGATTAATCCGTTTTATTAATCCGAAATTAGGAAACGAGAAAAGTATTTATGTTGGTTTGGGATTATATACAGTCGGAATGTTATTATTTGCTTTTGCAACAGAAAGCTGGATGATGTTTGTGTTTTTGATTCCGTATTGCCTTGGCGGAATTGCTGGGCCGGCTTTGCAATCAGTTGTAGCCAGTAAAGTATTGCCAAGCGAACAAGGCGAAATTCAAGGAACTTTGACCAGTTTAATGAGTGCTTCTTCCATAATTGGTCCGCCAATGATGGCCAATACTTTTTACTTTTTCACTCATAGTGATGCGCCATTTAAATTTGCAGGAGCGCCCTTTATTTTGGGCGGATTTTTAATGCTGCTGAGTACTGTTGTTGCTTATTTTTCATTGAAAAAACATTCGGTTCCAAAAACAGAAATCAGTCAACAAGAAATCGAATAAAAACGAAAAAGCCTTCATTACATAAAATGAAGGCTTTTTTTATGGCTTTTGAATAATTATTTTTTAATGAATTTTACTGTTTTTGCTTTCCCTTCAGATGTTACTTTTAGAATATAAACACCACTAGAAAGACTTGATAAATCAATCCCAGCAGAAAGAGCATTTATCTTTTTGGATAAAACAGATTTTCCAGAAACATCAATAATTTCAACATCGTCGATAACAGCATTGTTTTCAATATTTAAAATATCAATCACCGGATTAGGATAAAATTGGAACGAAGTCAAATTGAAATCTGGTGCCGAAAGTGAACCATTAACTTTGGCTGTTACCGCAAGACGTTCCTTACTTTCAATTCCGTTTATGGTTTGTGAAGCATAATACGTTTTTCCGTCAACTAAAACAGTTGTTAATGGTAATGGAGTTTCATTTGTTTTGCTTGTTGGTGAAGTTCCTGGTGTACTGTACCATTTAATATCTTGTCCATCGATAGTTAAATCTGCTAAAGTTTGTCCGGCTTTGAATTCTACAGTTATTTTATTGCTTTGTCCATCTATTGTTGGAGCGACGGGGTCAACAGTAATATCACTCATGACATAACATCCATTTAAATCGGAAGTGACAACACGATAGATTCCAGTCGATAAATTAGAGAAAGTATTGTTTGTTGAAAACAGATTCAAATTAGGAGATATCGCATATCTATAACCTCCAGCCCCGCCCGTAGCATTTATCGTGACGTTTTGATTTACAACTTCGGCTGTAGCTATCAACGCAATAGATTCAGTTACAGTAATTATTAGAGTAGAAGTACATTCATTACTATCTTTTACTGCTATTAAATAAGTGCCAGCATACAGATTAGAGAAGATATTGCTAGCTTGATATGTATTTCCGTTTAATGAATAAAGATAAGGCGCTTTTCCTCCTGAAGCTGTTACCTGAATCACAGCATCATTGTTTCCTGGACAACGTATTGGAGAAGTAATAGATGCTGTCGCTACAACCGAATTTACACCAGCTAAGGCAGTAGAAAGGGTGAGTATATCGCCTCCTGCATCTTTAACTTTTATGGTGTAATCTCCTGCTTGTAAATTAGAAGCGATATTAGATGAGCCGTAAGTAATACCATTATCAAAAGAATATTGATGAGGGTATTTGCCTCCTGCTGCATTAATGGTAATAGTGCCTAAAGTTGTGCAAGTAATTGGCTTTATCATGAGAGTGCCAAAAAGGGTTTGTGACGTGATCGTTATTCCCGAAAGATTTACACTGCAACCTCTTGAATCGATTACTTCGATATTGTATTTCCCAACCGATAAACCTTCAAAAATAGGAGAAGTTTGCGGAATACTGATATTATCGTATTTCAGTACATATTGATAAGGAGCTGTTCCGCCTTGAGCCGAAATTGTAATTTTTCCATCATTACTAGCAACAGTTGTACTATTTGTAGCAGTGTTCGTCAAAGATAAAATTGTTGGCTGTGCCAATTCTACCGTTAAGGCGACACCACATCCAAGCGCATCTTTTACCCAAATAATATATTGTCCGGCTGTTAAACCAGTAAAAATATTTGCAGAAGTATAGATTTTATTGTCTATCGAATACGTATAAGGTGCTTTTCCGCCATTGGCAATTACAGTTATGGATCCGTTACTATTATTAAAACAATATGGGGTTACTTGTGTAGTAGTAGCAGTCACTGCAGAAGAAGATTCAATCGTCACTGATACAATAACTTGACAACCATTACTGTCTTTTACATATAAATTATGTGTTCCTGCGGTTAATTCATTAAAAGTATTTACGGAAGAAAAAGTAATTCCGTTAGCAGAATACAGGTAAGGTGCTTTTCCTTGAGTAGCATTAATTGTGACAATATCATTTTCATTGCAGCTCGTTGCTTTTGTAATAGTTGCTGTTGCGAATACTGGAGCCGACTCCATTAAGTCTACAGTATTCTCCGAATTTATAGTGCCTGCTGCATCTTTTACCCAAACGGTATAGGTACCGGCTGGCAGATTGTTAAAAACAGCATTTGTTTGGTAAGTTGTTCCTCCATTAATAGAATATTCATAAGGAGCTTTGCCTCCAGAAGCAACAACAGAAATAGTTCCGGTGTTGGTTGAACAATCCATTGCTTTGTTGATTTGAACAGTCAGCGCAATAGGATCTTCAATAAAAAATGAATGCGCGAACCCAAAACAGCCTAAAGAATCATAAACCAGTATCCAATTAGAACCACGCAGGTTTGTAAAAACATTACTGGACTGTAATTCACCATCATTTAGAGAATAAAGATAAGTGCCACTGCCGCCTCTTACATTAACAATGCTTGCTGTGTTCCCTTCTACAACTAATCGTCCTATCATATTTGCTGGCTCAGTTATTGTATAAGGCAAAGTGAAGATACAATCATTAGCATCTTTCACTTTGATGGTATATATTCCGGATCCAACTTCGTTAAAAGTGTTGGTAGTTGTGTAAACATCATCTTTAAGGGAGTATTGGTAAGGAGCCCTTCCTCCTGATGCCGTAATGGTTACCGATCCATATTCCGATCTACAAAATACAGTATTTGTTGCAGTTGCAGTTAAGGGAACAAGCGGTTCTATTACTAGAGTATTTGTAAGTGAAACGCAACTACCGCTGTCTTTTACAGAAAACTGATATGTTCCCGCACCTAAATCAGTAAAAATATTGTTAGATGAATATACACTTCCATTGATAGAATATTGGTAAGCTCCTATTCCGCCCACGGCATTTATTATTACTGTTGCATTGCTTGTGCAATCTATTGCTTTTATAAGTGTTGCTGTTGTAGCTATAGATGGAGGGACAATTAAATTAATTGTTGTAGATGTTTCAGTATTTGTAGCATCTTTAACTTTTATTAAATAAGTTCCTGGAAATGCAGTATAAGTATTCGAAGCGCTATAAGTCATTCCATTGTCAAAAGAATAGGTATAAGGAGGTGTTCCACCTGTTGCATTAGCTGTTATGATTCCATAAGGGTTAGTACACGTTATTGGAGTCGCTGTAGCAGTTGCTAAAAGTGCTGGTGGCCCATCAACAATCGAGACCGTTCTTATTGCAATGCACCCATTTGCATCTCTAACCTGAACATCATAGGATCCTACTTGCAAACCGTCAAAAATAGTTGAGGTTTGAAAAACGCTAGCTGGCATTCCGTTATTTGTCAATGCATAAGTATAAGATGCAACTCCGCCTGTTGCAACAACGGTTATTTTTCCATTATTACCGTTTGTGGAATTTGAAACATTTGCAATTAAAGTTATTGGGGAAGGTTGGTCAATTTGGATGAAATATGAACTCAGACATCCATTTGCATCTTTTACAGTGACATTATAAACTCCGGCGCTTAAATTTGTAAAAACATTTGTAGAAACAAAAGCGCTATTGTTTATTGAATAGCTATAAGGTGCTTTTCCGCCTTGTACTTGTATGTTTATACTTCCGTCATTGGCTTGGTAGCAGGTTGTATTTGTTTTTGAAACTGTTATTGTTGGAGCATTTACAGGCAAAACAGTTATAACATTTGAAGTAGCAAAAGTATTATTAATGTCTTTAACAATAACGGAATAATTTCCTGCATTTAGATTAGTAAAAATGTTGCTACTCTGAAAAGTTGTTCCATTATCAATAGAATAAGCATATGGTGAAAAGCCTCCTGTTGCAGCAACGGTAACTTCTGCGCCGCTGGTGCAATCTAGTGTTTTAGTAATAGAAATGTTAGCTGTGATAGGATTTGCTATTTCAGCCGTAAGACGAACAGGCTCACAGTTATTTGAGTCTTTTAACCTAATAAAAGATGTTCCAACGCCCACATTTGTAAACACATTGCTGCTTTGAAAAGCACCATTATTTATGGAATAAAGATAGGGTCCTGTTCCTCCACTTACATCAATAACAGAAATCGTATTGCCCTCAATTAATAGTTCTCCAAATACTTCTGTTGGTTGTGTAATGGTATAGGGAAGTGTAGTTATACAACCCGCAGCATCTTTTACTTTAATAATATAATTTCCAGCGTTAAGGTTTGCAAATACATTATTGCTTGAGTAAATATCATTATTTATCGAATATTGATAAGGCGCTTGTCCTCCTGTCGCTGCAATGGTCAAAGTTGCTTTTTCACCCCAGCACAATATTGGCGTGGCAGCAACATTTGCCATTAATGGTGGCGATGGCGGTTGTACAGTATTAAATAATGGAGTCGAAACACAATTTTTACTGTCTTTAATAAGGAAAGTATAATTGCCTGGAGCCAGATTACTAAAAACATTACTATTCGTAAAAGTTTGCCCATTGTCCATAGAATAATAAAATGGAGCCTGACCAGAAGTTGCCTGAACCTTAATTGATGCAGTATTACAGCTTGTAGCATCGGTAACAAGTGCAACACCTGTAACATTAACAAGCGGTGCGATAGTCAGTGCAAATGGATTTGAAACCGAATTTAAAGCATCTTTAACCGTAATAGAATAAGTGCCAGCATTAAGATTATTAAAAATATTAGAGGTTTGATAAGTAAATCCATTAATTGAATACGTATACGGAGCTTGGCCTCCAGTAGCGTTTGCAGTTATAATTCCGTTATTGCCGTTGCCCGAACAATCTAAATCTTTGGTTACAAATGCAGTTAAGTTTAAGAAAGGAGCAACTGTTGTATTTACTGTCGCACTACATCCTTCCGAATCACTTACACTTACATTATAATTACCAGGAGCTACATTTGAAAAAACATTGCTTGATTGAAAATTTATTCCGTTTAATGAATATTGGTATGGCGGTGTTCCTCCATTGGCTGTGACAATTATTGTATTTTGATCTACAATCATTTGCGTTGCCACTAAAGCTGAAGGCTCTGTAATAGTATAAACAATCGAAGTTTTGCAGCCTCTCACGTCATCCCGAACAGTAATAGTATAAATACCAGCAGGCAAATAAGAATAATAATCTTGATTTGTAAATGAACTACCATTTAAGGAATATAAATAAGAACCACTTCCTCCAGAAACATTTATTGATAATGATGCAGTTTCTCCTTTACAAAGTATCGGTTTGTTGGAAGCCGTTACTGTTAAAGCCGGAAAAGTAGTTAAATTGAAATAATTGGTCGTGATAGTGCCATTATTGTCTATTCTTCCGTAGATTTTTGAGGTACCTGTAATTCCAGTGTAACTAGTTGGATTCAGAATTACATTTGTATTGTTTAAAGCATCGTTTTCACTCAAAAAGTAAGTTACCGTTGTTTCAGCAGGATTTAAATTACCAATAAAATCGGCCTTAAGTGAAGTGAGATTAAAAGTTTCGTTAGCGCAAACTGTAACGAAAGCGACTTGAGAATAAAATGTAGTTGTAAATAATAAAAGAAAACAAAGTAGAGTTTTTTTCATAGTACTATATTTGTTAATTGGCTATCAAATATAGTAGAATAAATAGTGTTAAAATTGCGGTTTTCCGTAAAAGCTTAAAAAAAATTAACTAAAGCAATATTTTCATTTCAAATACAAATAATTATTATAATAATCAATAATTGCTTTTCCTTCCAATAAAACATCAGCTCCTATAATTCCATCAACGGGTTTTGCTTTATGCGATTCCAAAGCTTCATTTACATGCGAAAGATCAAATATAACGATGCTAAAATCGTTGTTTTTCCAGCTTCCTAATGTCAATTTGTTTTCAGAGGAAATTTGTGTTTTCATTCCCGTACCGCCCGCACCCGATGCTTTGGTTTTCGATTTTTTTGCCTTCAACTCAAAGCGCTCAATACTTTCAAATCCAACGCAAGAATTTGATGCTCCGGTATCTAAAATGAAGTCTCCCAAAATGCCGTTGATCTTAGCTTTTATAGCAAGATGCTGGGTTTTGGTAAGCTTGAATTTTATTTTTTTGTATTTCTCTTTTTTGAGGTATTCGTGAAGATTTTCCATTTTTGATTCGGATTGAATATCAAAAATAAACCAATTAAAATCAATAAACTAACAATATAATAGATATAATTCGTTGATTTTTCTTCATTTGAAATAGAGCCATAATACACAAACGAACTCCAATAGTAAGGCGACTTTTTGACATTCGAAATAGATTTGTTGTTCAAATAATCTAATTTGGCTTTGCTGTTGGCTTCAAAATAAGAAACATTATTGTTGACGTTTTTATAAAAATCTTCCATAAAAACAGAAGTCGTAAAATCATTTACTTTCCATAACGAAAACAATAAATTTTGTGCGCCGGCAAACTGAAAGCCTCTTGCAACGCTCATTGCACCTTCGGCTTTGTAGAGTTTTCCAATTCCGGTTTCACAGGCGCTTAAAACCACTAAATCGGGATTGATATGCAAATTATATAATTCAGAATAGAAGATTTCTTGATCATAAAATTTGATGCTCGCCGGAGTTTCAATATCTCCCGAGGAGGCATGCGTACTTAAATGCAGAATAGAATAATTTGGTGCATTATTTTTGAAATTGGCAAAACTTGCATCAGCATTTTCTAAATATTTCCCTTTAAAATAACTTTTGATTGATTCCAATTCTTTCTTCGAATAACTTAATTCAAAAGCAGTATTTTCAAAAACAGGAAAAACACCTAAAACTGTTTTTTCTGATTTCTGAATTGGTTTTGAATTCAAATAAATATTTGCCGAAGTATTATAAGCAATCTTAAAATCGTTGAGTAAATAATGCATTTTGGCAAAATTTGTCGTTTTTGATTCCTGCGTAATCAATGCTTCAAAAGGAAGAAAATTCAAAATTCCGTCCGGAACAATGATGAGGTTTTGATACACGGCATTGCTGGGTAATTTTAATAAATCGTAAGCTTTTTTTCCATAATGATTATAACCTGAAATATCATTTGTAATGGCGTCTGCGCTATTAAAATAATTTAGAAAAAATAGAATAGAAACAATTTTTCCATCGCCTATAGGAACTTCGGCTAATGAAATTCGATTATTTTGTAAAATGAAATAATACAGCCTTTCAGCTCCCATAAAATAATAAACCATCATTGCTTTATCATTTTCCAATTTTTTGAACAATGCTTTCAAATCGTATTTTTCAGGAAGATAATCTTGTCTTTGAGATTGTATTTTCTTTAGCGAAAGCATCACTTCATTTTGCTTTTTTATAAGCTGGTTTATTTTTGAAATAGCGGCTAAATTTCCTTTTTGCTGTTCTTTTAAAATGGCATTATTTAAGTTTTGAATTCCCTGTAAAAGCTGTTTTTCTTCTGCCGAAGCATTTTTAATATTCGAACGATAACGTTGCAAAATTCCTGATTTTGTTTTTTCAGACAATTGAAAAGCTTCGTTTAGATATTCTACTTTTCCTTCCTTTTCATATAAATTATTATAGATCGAAATGCATTTTTCAGTTCGGTTTCGTGATCGTATTTGTGAGATGATTTTTGAATTTTCATAAACTAATGAATTCATTAGCAAATCTTCGATGTAAAAAGAAAGTTCAAAAGTTTTTAAAGCTTTTTTGGGCTGATTTATTTCCAGCATTTCGGCCTCTAAATCGAGTGCATCAATTAAAACGGTTTCTGCATACAATTGGTTTTGATAGGGAAGAAGATTACTCGAATCATAATCTGGAATCAGAGTTTTAAAAACTGCTGAAATCTGTTTTTTGCTTTCCTCGTATTTTCGTTCATCAAAAAGAAGTAAAGCTTTTTCGTAATAGAGTTTTGCAAGTTTTCTCGGTTGTTGATTTGCTGTTTTTAAAAGTAATTTTTCGGCTTTTTCTAAATAGGAATTGGCGAGATCAAAACGTTGCCATTGTCTGTTCATCGAAGCCATATTTCGACACGAATTTGATAAAGTTTCGGTTTGATTTTTTTCGTTTTCTAGATATTTTATCGAAGATTGAAATGCATTTTCAGCTTTTTTGTGAGTTTCGGGATGCAATAAGTTTCCGCCAGAACTTAACAAATAGTTATTGCCTAAATTATTCAGTAAAATCCCTTTTTGCGAATTCGACAATTTCTCTGTTTTTAAAGTATTTTCCAAAAGCTCAATCGCCTGTGAAATCTTGCCAGAATTCTGATAAACATTTGATAAATTCAGAATCGCAGCAAATTTTTGTTTTTCCGAATCGGGATAATTTTTGGAAGTATTGACAATAAAAAAATACTGTTTTATAATGTTTTCGGCACTATTATAATCACCCAAAACGGTATATAAATTTCCTAAAGGTTTTAAGCAGAATTCAATAATGTCGTAGTTGGAAAGTTTGTTTTTTTGATAAATCTGCCACGCTTTTTCGTAGCTCGAAATCGCATTTTGCGTTTGTCCAAATTGGTTTTCATAATACGCTTTATTGCAGTTTAAAACCACAATAGCAAGTAATTCATCTTTGGTTTTTGGTTTTGGATTTGTCCAGAAATCATTTTCGGCAGTCTTTAAATTTTGTAACGCTTCCGCGGAAGGATGAGCAACAAAAACATCAACAGCATTATATATTTTATCTTCCTGATGCTGTCCAGAAACATTCAGATTTATGAAAAAGAAGATTAAACCATATAAGTGATATAAGTTCATATTAATTTGTTTTTTTGCCACGAATTTCACCAATTTCCACTAATTTTTTAAGCAGTGCTTTTGAGTTTCGATTTGTGAAAATTCGTGAAATTCTTGGCAAAAGTCTTAGTGTATCTCTGTGTTGCCTTCGTGAATCTCTGCGGAACAAACTAAAACTTCCATATTCCATAAAGCTGAATATAATTGAAATTCTGTTCAAAATTAATCACATAACGCGCACCCAAACTCGGCCCGATTCTCGCAAAACCAGCTGTCAAATCAAATAATAATCCGGTTTTAAAATCGGTAAACGAGTTTTTGATTGTGTTTGACGTTGTTTTCGAATCAATTAAAAAATTGCCTTTGTCGCCTTCGTAAAGGTCAACTTGTATATTCTGATTTTGTTCCGAAGAAACATTTACATTGAACTGAACTCCAGCACCAACTCCAATGTAATTATTGATATTATACCGGATCAAAACAGGAATTTCCCAATTGATGTTTTTGTTTTCGGTTGTGGTTGTTGTGCGCTGTAATTGACGAACTCCGTTAGCATTTGTCAAAAATTGATCTTCAACTGTAACTTCGCTATTGTATTGATTCAAAGCATTCAGCCATTCCGCCTGCCAATAAAAACGATACGATTTAAAAGGTGAAATTGTCGCTCCAACAAAATAACTGGTCGATTTATCTAAATCAGGATAAATATTGTAACCTGCTTTTGCGCCAATTGAAATTCCGGGCAAGAATCGGGTTGTGGCGTAGTTGGTAATTATAGGTTCGTTTTTATCAAAAATAATCGCAGTTCGGCTTTTGGTTTTTACTTTATGAAAGTCTTCGGCAAACTTCATTGAATATTTTACAAAACCTTTTGTAGAATCTTTTTCCTGAACATTTTTCTGTTCGCTTCCCGGCAAATAAATGTTTTTGAAAGTAAAAATAATTTGTTTTTGCTTGATAATGGTATCGAGACAGCTTACGGTTGGTTCTTCTCCTTTTGGGCAAATCGGGCATTCGGGATACATGCTTTCAATTTGGAAAGTTTTTTTGTCAAACATATCCGGAACATCGGTTTCTAACCGAATTTTTCTTGCCGGACCTTCGCCATTATTCTGAAAACGGGTTTTGAAATTCACTCTTTTAAAACGCACCAATCTGTAATTCATAAAACTTCCGTTGGATCCCATTTTATTTGGGTCGTGCGAAGTGACAATTTCCATTTCTAGGTTTTTGATTTTGTGGTTTTTATAACTTCGATTCGGAACAAAAATCCCGCGCATGGTAACTGTTGCGCTTGTATCTTTGATCATTTCCGGAGTTGTTTTAAACGTATAAAAAACATTTCGAGTTTCCCCCGGATTGGCATCATCAAATTCTAAAATAGAAACATTATGATAGGTTTTTTGGGCTTCAGATAATGAAGCGTCAAGATCTTCTTCAGTAGTTGTATTTCGGTATTTTTTACGCTGAATTGTATTTTCGGCGGAAGCCAAAAAAGTATTCGTATCATCAAGATCATCAACATTTGCAACAAGATTTTCTTTGATTTCTCGCTCATTCGCATAAGTCCTAAAATCGCTTAATTCGAAATTATTGTGCTTGAATTGTTTCTCATTATAAAACAAATACAGTTTGCCGCTTGCAACATAATTCTCCAGATTTTGATAACTTACTACAACTATCATTTCCTGATCAGGAATTGGATCACAATTTTTCATTATGGCAAAACCATTTTGATCTGCAATAGATGCAATATCTTTATAATTAGTATCTGTAATATCATTTACGGCTACTTTTTTCGGGCGTGTTGCCGGAGGTTTTCCGTTGTCGTAATTATTGGTAACAGCAAGTCGCGTGGTGTAAGTTCCTTTATTTTTATAAACATGTTTTGGTTCTACTTCTTTGCTGTAATGGCCGTCGCCGAGTTCCCATAAATACGAATAACTTGGTTTTGGAGCACCAGCAATCGGGATCAAAGGCGGCGTTTCGGGTTTAAATGTAAAGGCATTTCCGTTTTGGATAAAACCAATATTGGCTCTTCGGGTTATGGTGTCTTTTACTTTGGTTTGTCCTATTGTGATAATAGAAAATAGAATAAAGAAAATAGACAGTTGTGGTTTCATAACTAGATAGTTTTGGGTTCTAAAAATTCAATAATCAACGAGTTGAATTAAATTAAAAAAAATTAACACATAGAAACATAGGTTTTTGTATCAAAAAAAGAGATCAAACGAAACAAGTTTCCACACATAGCTAAACTATGTGCATTTAGATTTAGTGAAACGCCTTTATTTAAATATTTCTAAAAACTATGTTTCTATGTGTTGAAAATTATTACATTCAATTAATTGAGAATCAATTTTAAAACAGGTTTAAATGTAAAAAAAAGTGATGAGCAAATCATCACTTTTTCTTAAAAAAGTATTTCTAACTTATTGAATAGCATTGATTGCTGCTACCAATTGCGCCTCAGTACCGACTACGGTTTCGGCAAGAGTAAAAGTGTAAATATCGTTGGCAGCGACGGTTACAGCTTTGATCGCATAGCGCCATTGACCATTGTCTTCGGTAACAAAAATCACATGGCATTTCAGACCAATCGGGATTTGGCCATAATGTTCGCTGAATAATCCTGCAGCGGTATAAGTATCTAATTTTGCAAGTGCATTTTTTCCTTCGCCGTCGTATGACAAATAAATTGCGCTATTGTTGTTGTCATAACCATCAGGAGCATCGGCAAGAATTGTTGTTTTTGGTCTTGGATCACTGTAAAAACGGTCCACATTTGTCCATCCAAAGTTTCCAAAAGTTACATAATAATTGTTTCCTTCGCCCTGAACACCGCCTTTTCCGTTAGCACCGTCAGCACCCGCTTTTGCTTCTCTCCAAACTAGTTCTCCTTTGTCATCAATTACGCCACTCCATAAAGTCATGGTATTGTCAACACCATCCGTTAAAGTAGCGGGAACAATCATGCTCATTGAACAGGAAGTTTGAAGCTCAACACCGCCTTGAGTTGCTTTGATGAAAAATTCTCCGCCAGAAATCAATAAGTTTTTCTTTCCGTCAGCAGTAATTCCCATAGTTGGTTTATTGGTAATCAACATATTTCCTTTGTCAAAAAGCTCAATGTATTCAATATCGATTTGTCCTGTTACGGCATTTCCGTTTTTGGTCAAACAATTTCCGTTAATGTTCAATTTTACACCTTTTGCCGATGTTAATGTAATCATTCCACTTCCGGCAGTTGCAGTAAATTTTTGTGTATTTCCTTTAACTCCTTTTTCGCTGATGCTTTTAAAAGCCGCCGCCGTTGGAGGCATAATCTGGATATCCTCTCCATCGCTGTTGTCACAGCTTACTAAAGAGATTAGCAATAAAAATAATAGACTGATAGTTTTAAATTTTGTGTTCATGATTTCTAGTTTTTAAAAAATCTGACTTGAGTATTTCAAGTGGTTTTCAGATTTTGGTTGTTACATTTATATTCTTAAATCAATTTGGGTTTGATTTTGTTACCCTTGTTTTCAAAATATTTTTCAGGCTTGTCTAACACTATATCAATTCGGTTGAAAATTTGTTACCCTTGTTTTTGATTTTTTTATTTAGGGAGATAAACATTTGTCTTCAAAAAGGTTTCCATCTTCATCGACAGCTACTAAAATGTTTTTCTTCTGCGAAAGCGAAACAATCAAATACAGCCAAACAATCGACCAAAGTCCGAATGTGATGCAGGTCAAAAAGAGGTGAAAAGAATGTTTAATGGCTTTTTTTTCTTTGGACAAAACCACATAAGGCAGTTTTTCTTTATGCTCGATAATTACAAAACCATTTCGTTTTTTAGCCGAAATCATTTCGTAAAACTGATCCAGATTTTTCTCTTTGGTAAATTGATAGGTTTCCATTTCCTTTTAATTTTTTTAGTTTAAAAGAGTATTACGGCTTTATATCAAATTGATTTTGTAATTGTTACCCTGTATTTTAAAATTATTTGAGATTCTTTTTTAACTTTAACTAATCAAAAGTTTTTTTATGGAGAAAATTAAAATACATCGTGACCAAATGTATATTGACGGACTTGCAGCAAATGATTCGGCTATAATTGAATCTATTTATAAAAAGTTTGTTCCCAAAGTGGTTTTTTTCGTTTTGAATAATTCAGGCGATCGAGATCAGGCGCAGGATATTGTGCAGGAAGTTATGATTTTGCTTTACAATCAGGCGAAAGCCGGCACTTTAAAATTGACATGCCCTTTTGATGCATACTTTTTTTTATTATGCAAAAGAAAGTGGCTAAACGAATTCAAAAAAATCTCGAATAAAGGGGTAACAATTCATGAAGATGTAGTATCTATCAATGAATCGGCTCTGGAGTTAATCGCTCAAACAGAAGATTTTGAAGAAAAGCAACAGCTTTTTGATGCCATGTTTCAAAAGTTGGGAGACAAATGCCAAGAATTGTTGAAACTGAGTTTCACTATTAAATCAATGGAAGAAGTTGCCGAGAAACTAAACGTTACGTATGGTTATGTGCGTAAAAAGAAATCCTTGTGCATTGGTCAGCTTACAGAGTGGATTCAGGGAGCAAAAAATTTTAAATCTCTAAAAAAATAAGCAGTCATGAACGAAGAACGCTACATATTATTCGATCAGTATCTTGAAGGAGAACTTGCAGTTGAAGAAAAAAATGATTTCGAAAAACAGTTAAGTGAAGATGCACAGTTTGCATCAGAATTTGAAACTTTCAAGTCGATACAGCTTCAGTTGGAGAATAAATTTGGATTCGAAAAAGAAAGAGAAGCTTTCAAAGAAAATCTGAATCAGATAGCTGAAGAACATTTCAATAAAAAGCCGAAAGTAATTGGCTTGAAGCCTTGGTATTTGGCAGTTGCTGCATCAATAGCAGTATTATTTGGGCTTTTCTTTTTTAACTACAATCAGAATCCGGCTTTCGCCGATTATAATCACCCCGAACAAGCTTCTTTTGCTGAAAGAGGAAGTGAAGACGGTCCTTTGAAAAATGCAGAAAAAGAATTTAATGCAAAGAGATATTCTTTGGCAATTCCGCATTTTGAAGCCGTTTTGGCCAAAGGAAAAACGCCAGAAATCCAATATTTTTACGGAATTTCACTTTTGGAACAAAGCGAATATTTAAAAGCCGAAGCTGTTTTCAATGAACTGAAAGCAGGAAACTCAGCTTACAAAGACAAAGCGACTTGGTATTTGGCATTATCTAAATTGAAACAAAGAGATTATAAGTCTTGCAAAGAGATCTTACAGACCATTTCTGAGGATTATGAAGATTATGATGAAGTGCAATTGTTGCTCGATGATTTAGAATAAGCTTGGACTTCGACTCCGCTCAGTCTGACAATACACATAAAAAAAATGCTTTTACGTAAAACCGTAACCGAATTTAGAATTTTAGTTCTAAATTCGGTTTTCTTTTTATAAGAAATAGCCCAAAAACTATTTATTTAAACTAAACCTACATGAAGAAAATTACGTTAGTACTTTTTATTGTTTTTTCGCAAAGTATTTTCAGTGCATCCAAAATCACCGAAACTGAAAAACTGGTTGCAACTTGCAAAGTATGGGGTTTCTTAAAATATTATCATCCAGAAGTGGCCGGTGGAAAAACCAATTGGGACGAACAGCTTTTGCAGAAATTGCCGAAAATAGAAAAAGCACAAACTAAAGAAGAGTTCTCCTTAATCTTAGAAAACTGGATTGACGATCTTGGCCCAGTAAAAGAAATCGCTCCTATTTCTGAATCAAAAGATGTAAAGTTTTTTGATAAAAACTTTGATTTAAGTTGGATTAATTCTGATAAATTGTTTTCGAAAAAGCTTTCGAAGAAACTCAAATTTATTGAAGAAAATAGATATCAAGGCAAACAATTTTATGTGGAAGGAAGTGAACATGTAGAAAATGTTAACTTGAGAAATGAGCGTTATGACGATCCCAATTTTGAGGATAAAAATTCTAAACTACGTATGATATTTATGTATTGGAATGTCGTTGAATATTTTTTTCCATTTAAGTATCTAATGAGTCAAAAATGGGATGAAACTTTAATTCAGACATTGCCTGCGGTGATCAAAGCTGAAAATTATACTGATTTTTACACAGCAATGAAAAAAATGGTTTCAAAAATAGATGACAGCCATACAGAGTTTTTTATGTATAAGTCTTCGATAGGTGAAGGAAATGGAAGATTTTTTCCTGCTAAAGGAAAAATAATTGATGAAAAAATAGTGGTGACAGAAATTCTAGGAGACAGTGTTGCCGAAGCTTATAATATTAAAATTGGAGATGTCATTACTAAAATAAATGACAAAACAATTAAAGAACTTATTTCAGAAAATAGAGATTTAATTTGCGCGTCAAATGAGGCTGCTTATTTAAATAAACTCGTAAGGATTGTCCTGGCGAATACCAATGATAATGTTAAAGTTGAATTTTTGAAAGACGGAAAATACGAAACAAAAGATATGATTTGGTTTGATTATCATGAGTCGCATCGAAATGAATTTAAAAAAGGAGCTCAGAAAAAGACGGAAAAGTTTAAACTTCTCAAAAATAATATTGGATATGTAGATATGGGAGTTATAAAACCGAGAAATATTCCGGCTATGATTGAAGCTTTAAAGTCAACAAAAGCAATTGTTTTTGATATGAGAAATTATCCATTGGGAACTTTTAGGGAAATATCAAATTTTCTAAATTCTCAGGAAAAAGAATTTGCCATTTACACACGTCCATATTATGCTTATCCAGGCAGATTTATTTGGAAGGGAGGAACAAAAAGCGGTTCTGATAATAAAGATCATTACAAAGGAAAAGTGATTGTTTTGCTTAATGAAAAATCACTCAGCCAATCTGAGTGGACCGCTATGTGTTTTCAAACAGCGGGAAATACCACAATTATTGGAAGCCAGACTGGCGGAGCAGACGGAAATGTAAGCCAATTTGATTTTAAAGGATTTCACACACTATTTTCAGGAATTGGCGTTTATTATCCTGACGGAAGAGAAACACAAAGAATAGGAATTGTTCCAGATATTGAAGTAAAACCAACTATAAAAGGAATTCAGGAAGGCAAAGATGAGGTTTTAGATCGTGCTTTGCTTTTTATTGAAACAGGAGATTTGAAAACAGGAGCGGCTATAAAAAACTAAAAATATAATATTGGGGGCAAAAACCTTTGTCAAAGGTTTTTGAATATTGTTATCCTGAGTGAAGTAGAAGGACAAATAAGTAAGTAAAAAAGAATTGGGGATCTTTTTTAGTGGACTTCGACTTCGCTCAGTCTGACAATATAAAGTTTAAAAAATTTGTTTTCATCCGCGTTTTCACGAAGTGAATCCGTAAAATCCGCGTTCCATAATCACCACGAAATTGCTATTCTTTTAATATTGTCGTAATTTTGACAGCTTTAAAAAAATAGACAATTGAATTCAGCACCCATAATTACCGATACACACACACATTTATATTCTGAAGAATTTGATCAGGATCGTGACGCCATGATTCAGCGCGCCATAGATGCCGGAATTACACGTTTTTTTATTCCTGCAATCGATGCTGCAGCAACGCAGTCTATGTATGATTTAGAGAAAAGTTATCCAGAAAATATCTTTTTGATGATGGGACTTCATCCTACATATGTAAAAGATAATTATGAAGAAGAATTGGCGCATGTAGAAACCGAATTATCAAAGCGAAAATTCTATGCAGTTGGCGAAATCGGTATCGATTTGTATTGGGATAAAACACATTTAAAAGAGCAGCAAATTGCTTTTAAGAGACAAATTCAGTTGGCAAAACAATACAAATTGCCAATCGTAATTCACTGCCGAGAAGCTTTCGACGAAATCTTTGAAGTTTTGGAAGAAGAAAAATCTGAAGATTTATTTGGGATTTTTCATTGTTTTTCCGGAACTTTAGAACAAGCTGAGCGTGCGATTTCTTACAAAATGAAATTAGGAATTGGAGGAGTTGTCACTTTTAAGAACGGAAAAATCGATCAGTTTTTGAACCAAATCGATTTAAAACATATTGTATTGGAGACAGATTCGCCATATTTAGCGCCGATTCCGTACCGAGGAAAACGAAATGAAAGCAGTTATTTAGTCAATGTTATTGCTAAATTAAGCGATATTTATGGAGTTTCTGCCGAAGAAATTGCCAAGATTACGACTCAAAATTCAAAAGACGTTTTTGGGATTTAACCAAAGCCTTACAAAACTTTAATTTTTTTTTTGTTCTTTTGCCCACTTAAACCTAAATAAATAATGCAGAGATTTGATGCCATTCGACCGTTTTATGATTCTGAAATAAATGAAGCACTTCATGGTGTTGTCAATCATCCGATGATGAAAACCATGATGAACTTTACATTTCCGGATGTAGAAGATGAGGTTTGGAAGGAACAATTGAAGAAAACACATTCTATTCGTGATTTTCAGTGCAATTTTATTTACAATACTATTCAGAAAGTTTTAGAAAAAAGTTCTGAAGGATTAACAACCTCAGGTTTTGAGAAATTAGAGCCAAATACTTCTTACTTGTTTATCTCGAATCATAGAGATATTCTTTTAGATACCACTTTGCTAAATGTTTGTTTGTTCGAGCATGGTTTAGTCATGACAGCTTCGGCAATTGGCGACAATTTGGTGAAGAAAGCTTTCTTGGCAACTTTAGCAAAATTAAATAGAAATTTTTTAGTTTTAAGAGGATTAACGCCTCGTGAAATGTTGCAAAGTTCAAAGTTATTGTCTGAATATATGGGACAATTGCTGCTTCGCGAAAATCGTTCGGTTTGGATCGCGCAAAGAGAAGGAAGAACAAAAGATGGAAATGACGAAACTAATCCAGGCGTTTTAAAAATGATCGGAATGGCTTCTGATGAAGAAGATTTGATGAATTATTTTAAGAAATTAAAAATTGTTCCAGTTTCGATTTCGTATGAATATGATCCGACTGATGTTTTGAAAATGCCACAATTAATGGCAGAAGCAAACAACGAAGTTTACGTAAAAGACAAAAATGAAGATTTCATGACCATTATAAGCGGTGTCATGGGGACTAAAAAAAGAATACATATTTCTGTTGGCGATGTTCTAGATACAGAAATCGATCAGATTGTGGCTGAAAATGACAATGCAAACAAACAAGTTCAAGCTTTGGCACAAACTATCGATGATGTTATTTTGAAAAACTATCAATTATGGCCAACAAATTTTATTGCTTACGATATTTTAAACGAAACTGATAAGTTTGCTCACAAATATAAAGAGAGTGAAAAACAGCTTTTTGAGCGTCGTTTAGAAATGCGTATCGGGAGCGATAATCCAGTGACAAGACAAGGATTTTTGGCTATGTATGCAAATCCAGTTGTCAATAAATTAAAATACCAAGATGTCATCTAAAGCAAAAATATTATTGATTTATACCGGAGGAACCATCGGTATGAGCAAAGATTTTGAAACGGGCGCGCTCAAAGCCTTCAATTTTGGTAAATTAATTCAGAAGATTCCTGAAATCAAACAATTGGATTGTGAAATTGAATCAATTTCGTTCGAACATCCAATAGATTCTTCAAATATGAATCCTCAAATGTGGACAAAAATTGCCACAATGATTGAGGAAAACTACACTTCTTTTGACGGATTTGTTGTCCTTCACGGATCAGATACCATGTCGTATTCAGCTTCAGCATTGAGTTTTATGCTGGAGAATTTGGCAAAACCAGTTGTGTTTACCGGTTCGCAATTGCCAATTGGTGATTTGCGTACCGATGCTAAAGAAAACTTGATTACAGCAATTCAGATTGCATCTCTTCAAGAAAACGGAAAACCGGTTATTACAGAAGTCTGCTTGTATTTTGAATACAAATTATATCGCGGAAACCGAACTTCTAAAGTAAATGCAGAACATTTTAAAGCTTTTACAGCGCCAAATTATCCGGAATTGGTAGAATCGGGTGTTCATTTAACCTTAAATAGACATTTATTTCTTCCAATAAATAAAGATGCGAAACTGATCGTTCATAAGAATTTGGACAATCACGTTGCCATCATCAAAATGTTTCCAGGAATGAGCGAAATTGTTTTGGCTTCAATTTTAGCAACTCAAGGTTTGCGAGGAATTGTTTTAGAAACGTATGGCTCAGGAAATGCACCAACTGAAGATTGGTTTTTAAATTTAATCGAAAAAGCAATCAAATCTGGAATGTATATCGTTAACGTAACGCAATGTTCAGGGGGAAGTGTGAATATGGGACAATATGAAACCAGTACGGCTTTAAAATCCTTAGGCGTTATTTCAGGAAAAGACATTACTACCGAAGCCGCAATTACAAAATTGATGTATTTGTTAGGGCATAATATTCCGCAAAACGAGTTTAAAGATATTTTTGAGACTGCACTTCGCGGGGAAATATCTTAAGTTTAAATTCCAATATTTTAAATTCCAAATTCCAAAATCTAAAGTTGGAATTTGGACTCGAGCAATAGCGAACAGGCGAAGCAATTTAATTTTTGCAATTTCCTCAAAGCGTTGGAATTTGGAATTTTCTAATTGGAATTTTTATAACGAACCGGACAACTCTCCAATTCCTCATCAACTTTATGTTTTCTATAATAGACATAAACAATAACCGAAAGAATACAAATGATTCCCTGAATCGCAACCGTATTTCTAGTTCCGATAATATGAGAAACATATCCAACGATCAAACTTCCCACGGGAATCATTCCTTGGTAAGCCATCAAATAATAACTGATGCTTCTTGATCTCATATTTACAGAACTTTGTGTTTGAACGTAAATGTTTATAGATGAGGTTTGTGCCATCATTCCTATACCACTCAAGGCCATGCAAATAAGCGCTATGGCTAAACTATTTGAGTAAGCAAGTATGATAATGCTAAAACCTAATAATAAGCTCGCAGCAATCATTATTTTGCCCATATTGTCAGCTCTTTTAAGATTAGCCAAATAAATCGCTGATACAATAGAACCAATTCCGGCGGCACTTTCAAACCAGCTGAAAGTTTGTGCGTTTCCGTTGAAAATATCTTTTGCAAAAACAGGCATTAAAGTATTAAAAGAAATCACGAATAAACTGCTGCACATTAGCATTAAAAGCATTCTGGCCATTTCGGTTTCTTTTTTGACATAATCCAAGCCTTCAAGGAAATCATCCAGCATTTTGAATTTATCTTCGGCTTTGATGTGAGGTGTGATTCTCATCATTAACAATGAGATTAAAACCGGAATGTAGCTTAAGAAGTTTCCAATAAAACAAATGTCTTCACCGTATTGGTGCAATATAATTCCGGCAAGCGCTGGACCGGCAATTCGGGCGAAATTATTCAAAGTTGAATTTAAGGCAACTGCGTTTGGCAAATCTTCTTTGTCATTTACAATATCAATCATCATGGTTTGTCGGCAGGTCATGTCGAATGCATTGATAATTCCTTGAAAAAGACTTAGAGCCAAAATAAAATTGATATTGTAAATTTTTAGGTAAATCAACAAAGCCAAAAGTCCCGCTTGAAGCATTGCCATCGATTGCAAAAAAATCATGGCTTTGTGTCTGTCGTATCTTCCGATAATACTTCCGGCTAAAGGTGCAAGAAATAATGACGGAATCATACTTAAAAAAGTCGCCAGCCCAAGTAAAAATACAGATCCGGTTACGCTATAAACCATCCAGCTGACCGCAGTTTTTTGAAGCCACGTTCCAATTACAGAAACGGATTGTCCGTAAAAGAATAACTTGAAATTCCTTGATTTTAGCGCTTTAAACATAACCTTAAATATTTTTTACAAAGGTCGGGATTATGATTTCATTAGAAAAATTAATAATTTTACTCGTAATAAGTAGTAAAACTTATCAATATGGAAATCTATCAATTAGAATATTTTATAAAAACAGCTGAGGTTTTGCATTTTACAAAAGCAGCCGAATTGTGTTTTGTAACGCAATCTGGGCTTTCACAGCAAATCAAAAAGCTAGAAGAAGAGCTTGGTTTGCCTTTGTTTAAGCGAATTGGCAAAAAAGTACAATTAACAGAAGCGGGGTCCGTTTTTTTGATTCACGCCAAAAAAGTGGTCGAAAATGTCGAAAACGGTAAACAAGCCATTGTAGATTTAAATGAAATGATTGGCGGCGAACTGCGAATTGGCGTTACCTATATTTTTGGTTTATTGATTCTTCCTGTTGTCAATGCATTTGCCAAGAAATATCAGAATCTGAAAATTGTGGTAGAATATGGAACAACAGAAGCACTGGAACAAAAGCTTCTTAATAATCAGTTAGATGTCGTTTTGGTGATTTCATCACATGAAATTGAATTGCCCATTCAGAAAATCCCTTTATTTACTTCTCACATGGTTTTGGCAGTTTCTAGAACACATGCTTTAGCTGCATTAGATAAAATAGCTTTCAAGAAAATAGAAGAAATTCCGTTGGTATTGCCTGGAAAAGGATCCAATTCAAGAGAATTTGTTGAAGAATTATTTCAAAAATTCAATATGAAACCCAAAATTTCAATAGAGTTGCATTCGATACACGCCTTATTGCAAATGGTAGAAAACAGCGATTGGGCCACAATTGTGGCAGAAATGGCGCTAAAAGGCTGGGATCAGCTAAAAGCAATACAAATTACAGGCGTTGCTACAAAAAGAGAAGCTTTTATGTTAACAATTGAAGGTTATCAAAAAAAGGCCGTAAAACTTTTTATGGAAGAATTTAGAAAAAGCATTTAAAGTAATCTTGAATTTTGTTTTTGAAACTCAATTTTTTTTGTGTTCTTTGCAGACCAACAAAGAAAGGTGTCCGAGTGGTTTAAGGAGCTAGCCTGGAAAGCTAGTATATGGGAAACTGTATCGAGGGTTCGAATCCCTTCCTTTCTGCATGAGTTGTCCTGAAAAAGGTTGACTCGATTAGTAATATAAAATTAATTAAATCGGAACAGAATTATTTTTGTTCCGATTTGTTTTTTTCCATCTTTTGAGTTTGATTTGATTTTGTAAATGTGCTTGATTTGGAGTCAGCATATTTATTGATAAATGCACTCTTATTTGATTATAAAATAAAATAGATTCTAGAGCTTGCTTTTTCAGATTTTCAAAATCTTCAAAGATTTCAGATAATCCAAATTCTTCTTTTAAAATACCATTTACTCTTTCTGCAACTGCATTTTCATATGGATCATAGTTTTGTGTCATACTTATCAGAATCTTGCTTTGAGATAAATATTCCGTGTACTCTTTGCTGCAATATTGAAGACCTCTATCTGAATGATGTATGAGATTTCTGCTGTATTTCCTATTACCGACAGCCATCTTTAAAGCTTCTAATGTAGAAGAAGCCATTAAATTATCCGATAAATTATAACCTACAATTTTCTTCGAGTATGCATCTGTTATCAAATGCAGGTAATATGTTTGTTCTTTAGTTCTTAGATAAGTAATATCAGCAACCCAAACCTGCTCAGGCTCATTGAGCTTGATTTCTTTTATTAAATTTGGATATTTACGCATCCAATGTCTTGAATTTGTTGTCTTGTAATATCTTCTAGCTTTAGGGACTAATAAATATTCATCACGTAAAAAATCAAACAATTTATCTCTGCCAATCTTTATTTGATGTCTTTTTAAATCATCTTTCAGCATATAATGCAGTTTTCTGCCACCGGTTTTTGGCAGCTTTTGACGAACCGACATTACCAAAGATTTGAGATGTACTTTGTCGGGAATTGACTTTAATAGATGTGATTTTCGTTTGTAATAAGCTTGTTTACTGTATCCAAACAATCGACATATTTCACAAGGACTAACCCTGTATATACGATTTATTTCTTGGACTGCTTGGAACCAGACTTTTTTACAATCTCGATTTTTAGCTCGCGTTCGGCTATTTCAATAAACTTTTTAAAGACCAATAATTCTTGCTCTTTCTTAGCTAATTGAGCTTCGAGTTCTTTGATGCGTTGAGATTGAGGATCTTTCATAGGTCGTCCCAGTGTTAGTTTTTCCAGATATGTAAATTTACCATATTTTCTTAACCAACTGTCGATACAGCTATGACTTCTGATTTGGTAACGACGGCGAAGATCTGCCTTGCAAAATAATCCCAGTTCAAATTCTTTTACAACCTGTTTTTTGAATGCCTCACTGTAAGTGCAATCAGGCACAATTCTTTTAAATACTTCTCTTGTTAGTGACATAATTAAGTTAATTATAGTCAACTTTTTTCAGGACGAGACAGCAAGATAAAATCCCCAATTTCATTTAATGAAGTTGGGGATTTTTTGTTTGAAAAAATAAATTTGGATTACGGTTTTCCATATTATTTTATTACTTAATTATTATATATTTGGCCCAATTGTCAATATAAAAATTTAAATGGATTTGCCTCCTTACTCGCCGGGACTTCACAAACTGGTAACATTACATGTCGATGAAATTTCTAAATTAACCAACAGTAAAGGCTTTGTTGCTGTAACTGAATCTATTTTAGAAAAGTATGAACTTGAAAAGGTCGGTGCAGTTGTCCACAACTTCGAAAATGATAGTTTTACGATTTCGTATTGCCTGAAAGAATCGCATATTTGCATACACACTTGGCCAGAATACAATCAGTTGACTTTAGACGTTTATTTGTGCAATTATCTTCAAGATAATTCAGCAAAAGTGCGTGCTGTAATGGCAGATTATGTGGCTTATTTTGAAGCAGAAATTATTAAAGATTTTGAAATTAACCGATAAGATATGAAGATTCCATGTTACGAATGTAATACAGAAACCGAATTAGAGATTGGTTTTGAAGTTGTAACTTTTGTTTGCCCGACATGCCACAGCTTATATGAAGTTGGTGATGATGGAAAATTTTTCAGAAAATCAAAATATAAAGCAGAAACAGAACCATTTCCGTTAGCCATTGGCGATAAAGGTTTCTTAAACGGAAGCGAATATAAAGTTACTGGTATTTTGAGAAAAAAAGTGCATCCAGATTATCGATGGACAGAATTTATTTTGCAGAATGAAGCAAAGGAGTTTCTGTATCTATCGCTGTCTAATGGGCATTGGATGATGCTAACGGAAATGGAAGAAATTGATCAGTTAAGAAAAGGAGTTCGTGTTCTCAAACATAATGATATAAGTTATGATTTATTTGAGCATTCGGATGCTCAAATTATAGATGCACAAGGTTTTTTTGATTTTAAGCTTCGTAGCAGATTGATTCATCTGGTAGAATTTATAAATCCGCCGTATATCATTTCTGTGGAAAGAATGAACAACATACAAACAGCTTTTCATGGCGAATATGTACGTAAAAGCATTATCAAAAAAGCTTTTCCAAAAAGAACAATGCCATATCAGTCAGGAACCAACATGATTCAGCCGTCTCGTTTTGATCTTAGAAATACGGCAATTATTTTCTGTCTTTTTGCTTTGCTGATCATAACGGCAAATTGGTACATTTATAGAGATCAGGTGGAGCAAAACGTTTTTAATAGTGCTATCCAATTCAGCGATTTTAATAATAAAGAAATTACTACCCCATCATTTGTGCTTAATGGTGCTTCGGCCCCTATGACGATTAAAGTTTCGACGAGCGTAGATAATTCCTGGGCAAATTTAAATATTGCTTTAATCAACGAAGATACAGGAGATGAGGATTATGCCAATAAAGATATAGAATACTATCACGGCTATTCTGATGGAGAATCATGGTCAGAAGGAAGCCAGTCAGAGAAATTTAATATCTGTGGCGTTAAACCAGGCAAATATCATCTTTTGATAACGCCAATGAAAGCTCCAGAAGATCTTTCTGCCAGTACAATGAATGTAAGTGTAGTCTGGAATCAGCCTTCGAATCGAAATGTTTGGCTGGTTATTATTGGGATGATTGCAATTTACTTTATAATACGATATTTCAAAAACCAATTCGAAAGAGAGCGATGGGCAGACAGTTCTTACTCAACATTTGACTAAAACATTATGAATAGAATATCTGATTTCTTTGCAAATAATTGGGCGCCTTTAGCAATTGGATTCTTTTGCTTTGGCGTTTACATCTACTTTGCTCTTGCAGGAAACCGAATCTGTGATTGCGAAACTACAGAAAAGTACAGACCAACAACGAGCGGAAGCCGTTCATCATACAATCATTTTTATCACAAATAAAAAATTAATCAATATGGAATTATTTCACGCACAACCAATAGTAAATTCGATTATTTATTCTTTTTTAGGAATTGTCATCCTGTTGATCGGATATTATGTTATTGAGAAACTTACTCCAGAAAATACTTGGAAAGAAGTAGTAGAAAAAAACAATGTTGCTGTTGCGATCGTTCTAGCAGCATTCATCATTGGGATTTCCATGATTATTAGTGCAGCAATTCATGGGTAAAAAGTTTCTTAGGTTCGAATTTCTTTTACTTTTTGCTGTATTTATAATTGCCACTTGCGGACTAATTTATGAATTGGTCGCAGGAACTTTGGCAAGTTATTTATTAGGCGATTCGGTAAAACAATTTTCGTTTATTATTGGCGTATACTTGTTTTCGATGGGTATAGGCTCATTTTTTTCAAAGTTTTTTCATAAAAATCTGCTCAATACTTTTGTAGAAATCGAAATCTTGGTTGGACTTATCGGAGGTTTAAGTTCGGTGGTTTTGTTTCTATTGTTTGAAAATGTTGGGTCGTTTCAGTTCATTTTATATTTATTTGTTTTCGTAACGGGTTTTTTGGTTGGATTAGAGATTCCGCTTTTAATGAATATTTTAAAAGACAGAGTCGAGTTTAAAGATCTTGTTTCAAATGTTTTTACGTTTGATTATATCGGCGCTTTGCTGGCTTCTATTTTGTTTCCGTTAGTTTTAGTTCCGAAATTAGGAATTATGGGAACTTCTCTTTTTTTCGGAATGATCAATGTGAGCATTGCTATCGTTTTGTGTTTTTTGCTGAAAATAGAATTAAAAAACGTTTATTTTCTGAAAGTAAAAGCTATTTTTTCGTTTGTTCTATTACTTGCCGTTTTTGTTTTTTCGAATGATATTCTAGCGTATTCAGAAGGGAAATTATATGGCGAAAATATTATTTATACTAATTCAACTCCGTATCAGCGTATCGTTTTAACGCATAATAAGAGCGATTACAGGCTTTATTTGAATAATAACCTACAATTTAGTTCTGCCGATGAATATCGTTATCACGAAGCTTTGGTGCATCCCGTTATGTCGATGGCTAAAAGTGTAAAGAACGTTTTGGTTTTAGGCGGTGGTGACGGTCTTGCAGTTCGCGAAATCCTGAAATATAAAGACGTTCAAAAAGTAACTTTGGTCGATTTGGATGAAGGGATGACGAAGTTGTTTAAAACCAATACAGTTTTGACCAATTTCAATCAAAATTCGCTAAATAATCCAAAAGTTACTGTAATCAATACAGATGCTTATATTTGGGCAAAAAGCTGTAAAGAGCAATTTGATGTGGCTATAATCGATTTTCCAGATCCATCAAATTATAGTTTAGGGAAATTATATTCGCTGAATTTTTATCAAACCATAAAAACCATTTTAAAACCCGATGCCGTAGTAGTAATTCAAACTACTTCACCCTATTTTGCGCCAAAATCTTTTTGGTGTATCAATAAAACAGTGATGCAGGTTTTTCCGCAGGTCGATGCATATCATGCGTATGTTCCGTCGTTTGGAGAATGGGGTTATACGATTGCAATAAACGGTTTTGGAACCACGTTTAATTCCGTTAACCGAAAAGCAGACAAATTGAAATTTTACAATTATCAATTTGATCGTTTCAATTATTTTACAACCGATATGATTTCGAACCAAGTTGAAATCAATCGTTTAGATAACCAGATTTTAGTGCGCTATTTTGATGAAGAGTGGGGAAAATTGCAATAAATCCAGAAGGAGCTTTTTAAAAGTAGTTGGTGCGGCTTTAATTGCGGTTCCGTTTCTGCAATTTTGTTCTGATAAAATTGCAGTGCTGCTGATTCGTTTATCTGGAACTAAACATTTACTCGGACATCGTTTGTGGATTAAGGATTTTCCTAAACCGATTAAACAAATTCATATTCCGTATTTGATTGTTGGTGGAGGAATTTCAGGTTTAAGCGCTGCAAGACAATTTCAAAAAAGAGGGATTTCAGATTTTTTAATAGTAGAATTAGAAAATCATTTGGGAGGAAATTCTTCAAATGGCGAAAACAAATATTCCAAATATCCTTTGGGTGCGCATTATTTGCCTTTGCCGAATTTTCAGGACAAAGAATTGCTTCAGTTTTTAGAAGAAGAAAAGATAATTCTCGGCTATAATGAAAAAGGATTTCCAATTTTTGATGAATTGCAACTGACTTTTGCACCAGACGAACGTTTGTTTTATCGAAATAATTGGCAAGAAGGCGTAGTTCCAAAAGAAGGAAATTCAGTTGCGGATGATTTGGAATTTGATAAATTCTTTAAGAAAATGGATGTTTTTAGAACCGCCAAAGGCGAAGATCAAAAATATTTATTTGATATTCCGATTTACCTTTCTTCTAAAGATGAAAAAACAAGAAGTTTAGACAAAATCACAATGAAACAATGGTTTGCAGAAAACAATTTCACTTCTGAACCTTTGTTTAATTATATCGATTATTGTTGTAAAGACGATTTCGGATTAGGAATTGAATACGTTTCGGCTTGGGCTGGAATTCATTATTTTGCAGGGAGAAAACAAGACAGCACGCCCGAAAAGCATGATAGTGTTTTGACTTGGGCAGAAGGAAATGCGCGTTTGGCAACTCATTTGAAAAAGTATACTATAGCCAAATCATTGAAAAATCATTTGGTTTATGAAGTAAAAGTCGAAAATCAAAAAGTTATCGCAAAAGCTTTCGATGACGCAACAAAATCTTCTCTAGAAATCATTGCCGATAAAGTGATTATGGCATCTCCGCAATTTGTAAATCAGTATTTGATTCCAAATAGAAAAGCTTTTACCAAAGATTTCCATTATACACCTTGGCTTTTGGCTACATTAATTGTCAATGATTTGACAGATAATGGCAGTTTTCCGTTGTCTTGGGATAATGTAATTTATGGTTCTAAGGGTTTGGGTTATGTTTATGATCAGCATCAGACTTTAAATCAGGTTCAGGACAAAAAGGTGATTACGTATTACTACAGTTTTTCATCTGCTGATTTGCGGAAAACAAGAAAAGAGCTTTACAAAAAAGACAAAGAATATTGGAAACAGTTTGTTTTAGATGATTTAAAAATTGCGCATCCAGATATTGAAGAATATACAGAAGATATTGAAGTTTTTCTGTTAGGCCACGGAATGATTTCGCCTGCACCAGGTTTTATTTTTGGCGAAGCGAAAAAACAAGCCAAACAAAACATTCAGAAAAAGATGTATTTTGCTCACAGCGATTTGTCTGGAATTTCGATTTTTGAAGAAGCTTTTCATCAGGGAATTAATGTTGTAAATGAAATTTTAGATGGAACAACCGTGGATTCATAAAGCCAAAACAGATTTAAGTTTTATTATTGGGCCATCCTTTTTTGTGCTGGCAATTATCTTTATTTTTCAGGATTATATTGCTGAAATTGAAGAGAATTATTCTTTTTACACTTGGCTTTTTTTGATTGTTTTTATAGACGTCGCTCACGTTTATGCGACTTTATTCAAAACTTATTTTGTTGCCGATGAATTTCAGAAACAAAAACGAAGACTGATTTTGTTGCCTCTTTTTTGTTTTGTCACCGGAATTGTGCTTTTCGCTTTTGGGAGTTTAGTTTTTTGGTCTTTTTTGGCTTACATCGCAGTTTTTCATTTCATCAGACAACAATATGGCTTTATGCGATTGTACGCGAGAAAAGAAGTGAAAACTAAAATATCGATCTGGATTGATAATCTGGCGATTTACGCCTCAACTGGATATCCCATGTTGTATTGGTTTTTTTCGTCAAAGCGAAAGTTCAACTGGTTTGTAGAAAATGAATTTTTTAGGTCTGAAAACCAAAGAATTCTCGAAATTTTGTTTTGGGTTTATGTTGGAATTTTGGTTTTGTATGTGATTTATACGGCTGTAAAATCCATTCAAAATCAGTTTTTTAATATTCCGAAAAACAGTATTATTCTCGGAACGGCTTTGTCTTGGTATTTCGGAATTGTGTATTTTAATGATGATCTGATTTTTACTTTACTGAATGTCGTTTCGCATGGAATTCCGTACATGGCTTTGATTTATTTTAAAGAAATTGATGGAAAATCGGAAGCAGAATTGGGAAGTTTATCTTTCTTAAAACAATATAAAGGACTTCTGATTTACATTGGAATTCTTTTGGCAATTGCTTTTTCAGAAGAATTTCTTTGGGAACTTTTTGTTTGGAATGAAAATATCAGCGTAACTAATTTTGATTTTTCAAATTGGCAGATTTTATTGGTTCCTTTGCTTACAGTGCCACAGTTTACGCATTATTTGTTGGATGGGTTTATTTGGAAGACTAAACGGTAAGTTTTTGGGGTTTTATTTCTTTTGAAAACGAAAACGTCTATTCTAGCCCCGATAGTAGCGGTATCCTTTTGTTCTGGGGTTCAGAACAAAAGATATAGCGGATAGCGGGACTAAACGTACTTTTGAAAACGATTTTTTCTGCTTCTGAAAAATAAAGAACTTAATCCTGCAAAACCATTTTCACCTGTGGCAATATTCGCTCCACAAACAATTTATAAGCCATTTCAGAAGGATGTAAGCCATCTGATGCGACTAAACTTGGATTGTTTAATCCTTGTCTTGTAATATCGGTAATGGAGATGAATGCAACATTTTTTGAGATGCAAATACGCTCCGCAAAAGAATTATAATGATCTAATTCGGTTGAAATTTTCATTCGGTTCTCATCTGTATAATTCTTCGTAAAGGGCGTGTAGGCATAATCTGGAATCGAAAGTACGATTACATTTTTGTTGTCGCCCTTTGCTAATGCAATTGCTTTGTTGAGTAATTGGGGAAATTCTTTTTCATAAACCGAGAAATCCTGATGCTGATATTGATTGTTGACGCCAATTAAAAGGGTGACCAAATCATAATTTGAATCGGGATTTTGGGAATTGATTGCCGAAATTAAATCACTTGTTGACCAGCCGGTTTGGGCAATAATTTTTAATGAAAAAGCAGTTTCGGGATAAATAGTCTGTAACTTGGCTTTGAGCTGTTCCGGATATCGGCAAGTTTCACAAACGCTTTGCCCAATGGTATAACTGTCGCCTAAAGCGAGATATTTTATAGATGATGAAATTGGCGTAGTTGGAACTTCTGTTGTTGGTGGAGTTGTTGCTGGCGGAACAGTGCTATTATCTGAATCTGATTGATCAGCGCTGCAACTCACAAATATGGAGAAAATAACAATAACTATTTGTTTGAAATGCGGTTTCATAATTTTGGCAAATTAGGTTTGTGAACATCTTAAACAAATAGTTACGTTAAATATTTGAATTCGGTTTTAGACCATTTCGGCTTTTAAAACAATTTCTTCCTTAATGGCATTCCAAAGTCCGATTCGTTTTTCTAGGGCTAAAATTGAAACTTCTTCGACTTCTTTCCATTTTTGAGCATCATCTTCACATAAATCGGTAATCATTTGCATTGCCATTGGTCCGTGTTCATCAGCATCAAGTTCAATATGTCTTTCGAAGTAATAAAGCAATTTTGCCAAATCGACTTCTGGAAGGTTTTTTTGAAAGTTTTTCAAGATTTCGGTAAACATACTCGGAATCAAATCTTCTCTACCAAAAGTAAAAGCAGCAGCAATTTCATGCGGTTTTCCTTCTTCAATAACTCTAAAAGTAAAGTCCAGGAAAGCTTTTACATCAGGATGAAGCGAACTTTGTTTAATGGCAACAAAAATATTATGAAGCGAATTTACTTCAGACAAGAACTTGTTGATTCCAGTTGTATCGGCACCGCAATCTTCCATGGCTTCAAGATACATTTCATAATGACTTTGTCTTCTTCCGTCGATTGTCAAGTCGGTTTCTTCGGCAAGAACAATTTCGTTGATCAAATATCTTGTTTCTGGGTTTTTTGTTGCGAACCAAGGTGTTGTTGTACACGTAAGTTTGGCTTGTAAAGCTTTTAACAATGACATAAAATCCCAAACGGCAAAAACATGATTTTCAAGAAAACTATGCAAGTCATCAATGTTTTGAATTTTGCTGTATAAAGAGTGGTTTAAAAGCTGCTCTTTTTGAGGTTGAATGCTATTGTTTATAGTTTCAATATTCATTTATGTAAATTTTGGTGCAAAGATAAAAAGCTTCTCGTTTAGAAGAAGCTTTTTAAATTGATTTTGTATATACTTTAATAATTGTTTATGATTTAAATGCTGGAATTCCAGTTACATCCATTCCGGTAATCAATAAATGAATGTCGTGAGTTCCTTCATAAGTAATCACACTTTCAAGGTTCATCATGTGGCGCATAATTGAGTATTCGCCTGTGATTCCCATTCCGCCTAACATTTGTCTGGCTTCGCGTGCAATTTCAATAGCCATATTAACATTATTGCGTTTTGCCATCGAAATTTGAGCAGTTGTTGCCTTTCCTTCGTTTCTTAAAACGCCTAAACGCCAAGTCAATAATTGTGCTTTTGTGATTTCGGTAATCATTTCGGCCAATTTTTTCTGCTGCAATTGCGTTCCTGCAATTGGTTTCCCAAATTGAATTCTTTCTTTAGCATATCTTAAAGCAGTATCATAACAATCCATTGCGGCGCCGATTGCTCCCCATGCAATTCCGTAACGAGCAGAATCTAAACAGCCAAGCGGTGCACCTAATCCAGATTTATTTGGCAATAAATTTTCTTTAGGAACTTTTACATTGTCAAAAATCAATTCTCCGGTTGATGAGGCACGAAGCGACCATTTGTTATGCGTTTCTGGAGTTGTAAAACCTGCCATGCCACGTTCAACAATTAAACCATGAATTCTTCCTTCTTCATTTTTTGCCCATACTACAGCAATATCAGCAAAAGGTGCATTTGAAATCCACATTTTGGCACCATTTAAAAGATAGTGGTCTCCCATATCTTTAAAATTGGTAATCATACTTCCTGGGTCAGAACCATGATCTGGCTCGGTCAAACCAAAACAGCCCATCCATTCGCCTGTTGCTAGTTTTGGCAAATATTTCATGCGTTGTTCTTCGTTTCCGTATTTCCAAATTGGATACATTACTAAAGAAGATTGCACAGATGAAGTCGATCTTACGCCAGAATCTCCTCTTTCGATTTCCTGCATAATCAAACCGTATGAAATTTGATCTAGACCAGCACCTCCATATTCCACAGGAATATATGGACCGAAACCACCAATTTCTCCAAGTCCTTTAATAATTTGTGTTGGAAATTCTGCTTTTTGAGCATATTCTTCGATAATAGGAGAAACTTCTCTTTTAACCCATGCACGAGCAGATTCGCGAACCAATTTGTGTTCGTCCGTTAATAAATCGTCAAGGTTGTAATAATCTGGGGCTTGAAATAAATCTGGTTTCATTTTTGATATGTTTTACGAAAACAAATTTACGTAATAAAAATATAACAAAACAAAGCTAAATTGTTATATTTTTTTAATTTTGCTGTAAAATTAACAAGACTATGGCAAATAAATTTTAGTATATTGAAAATTTATGCGTTATTTTTGGAATCCAAAAACAAATAAATGAGGCTAATCATCTCTTTTTTTCTTTTTCTTGTTTTTAATACGAGTTTTTCCCAAAAAACTCAAATTAGTGAACAGGAATATTTAGTCCTGCAAGACAAAATTCGATTTAGTTTTAATGACAATGTCGATCGAGGTCTTGCATATACTAGAGAATTGATGAAATCAAACGATAATAAGCATCTAGCATTTGCTAATGGTGCAGCTTGTTATTTGTACCAAATGAAGGGCAATATTTCTAAGTCTGATCAAAGTTATAAAAAAGCATTTCAGTATTTAGACAAAATGCCCGAATCTTCAGAAAAAACCAAACTGACAGCTTATCTTTATAATTTTAGAGGATTGACCGAATGGAAAAGGGGCAATTTAAGTGCTGCAATTGAAAATTATCAAACCGGTATCAAGTACTCCATTAAAGTAGAAGACGTTATTCAAATTGTTAAATTCAAAAGCAATATCGCAATTGTTAATGAACAAGTTGGAAATTATCAGTTATCAATTAAAAATTTAAGGCAAAACAACGATTTCATTGATAAAAATGAAAGGGTTTATACAAGAGAGCAGTTTCAAAATAGTAAAAGCAATATTAATTTGGATTTAGGTGGTTCTTATGAGGGCTATTTTATGAAAAACCAAGATAAAAGGTATTTGCTAGACTCGGCCGAATATTTTTATAAAAAAGCAGTTACTTATTCTCAAAATTTCACAAGCAATACAATTGCCGCTAAAATGAGTTTAGGGAATATTTACCTCATGAAAAGTGACAATAAAAATGCTGAAAAAATTTATTATGACATTTTGTTTTTAGCAAAGCAAAATAATTCGGAAAGCTTTTATCATACCGCTAGTTATAATTTAGGAGACTTGTATTTTTATACAGGAAAATACCAGAAAGCTTTGGTTTGGTTAAAAAAAGTGGATTCTATTTCGTTGAAAAATAAAACTTTGGATGAAAGCTATTTGAAATCAAATTACCTTCAGGCTAAGATTTACAGTGCACTTAATAAACCAGAAGAAGCTTATAAATATTCTAAAATTTATTTAAATGCTTATGAAAAATCTCAGACAAAATTTAAAGACGAAGCACAAGAGGTAAATTATAAATTAGGTGTAGAAGATTTGAGTGCGGAAATGCTTACTATTCAAGAAAAATATAAATATGATGTTTTGATAAGTAAGGCACTAAAAGTATTTTATGTGCTTCTTGTTTTAGCAATTGTATTTTTTCTGATAAAAAATATCCGAGACAAGAATAAGGCGCATAAAAAAATGAATGCTTTAATTGAGGAATTTAAAGCTAATCTGGAGAAAAAAGAAAATCCGCCGATTTTAGCAGAGGCTATTGAAAACATAGAAACCGAAGAAATTCACCTTAAAAAGGAAAATGCAAATTTAAGTATTGACGAAGCGAAGGAAAATAAAATTGTCGAAAAATTATTGGCGCTTGAAAATAAACTCGAATACCTTAATGCCGATTTTACTTTGCCTTATGTGGCTAAGAAAATTAAAACCAATACCACTTATTTGTCTTATGTAGTGAATAAACGATTTGGAAAATCATTTGGAGAATATTCAAATGAGCTTAAAATCAACTATGTAATCAACGAAATGATTACCAATCATATGTATCGAAAATATTCTACGCAAGCTATAGCCGAAAGTGTTGGTTTTAAAAATGCCGTTTCATTCGCAAAATCATTCCGTAAAAGAACAGGCGTTTCTCCAGCTCAGTTTGCAAGTAATATTTAGAAATAAATACTTTGACACTTTGATAAAAGTTAATAGTTGCGATCTTTAAATTACAAAAAAAATACAGCTAAACATTCAAGTTTAGCTGTAGCTATTTTATTTCGTTAAAAAAAATGGTTTTATCCATTTCCAGTAGATCCTTTTCCTGGCTCGTTTTTCACATCTGTTTCAGCATCACCTCCACGAACCGCTTTTTGTTGGTTTGAAGATAATTTTAAAGTTTCAAAATCTTCAATTTTCATTTTTGTATTCTTCATGATATTTTTGATTTAAGTATAGATTGATTGTTAAAAAGTATTAGCCATTTCCTCCTTTTCCATCTTTTCCAGGTTCATTTGGTGGATAATCACCATCGCCGCCACGAACAAATTTTTGTTCATTTTTTGATAATTTTTCGGCTTCAAAATTTTCGAATTTTAATGTCATATTTGCCATGATTTTAATAATTAAGTTATTGATATGTCAAAGCTAGATAAAAAGGAAAACGCTTGGTCGAGATTTGGGTTTTGACAATTTTGAAACAAAAAAAATCAGCATAATTGATTGACTTACAATAAAATACAAGTTTATGTATGACTGGTATAATTTATAAATTGTATGTAGTATAATTGATAAAATGTCTACCAAAGGTCACTTTTTCTCGATAAAAACCACAATCTTTGTACTGTAATTATGATTTAAACGCAGTCGAAAAGATGTTAAAACTAGTCCAAAAATTTCTTCAAATAAATAGATACTCAGAGATCAAAAATGAGTTCAAGGATTTGTTTTTGTCTCATCCTAATTATCCAAGTTTATTTGCGATAACAGATTCGTTAGATTTATTATCAGTAGAAAATGCAGCCATCAGAGTTCCAAAAGAACAGATAGAAGATTTGCCTGAAAATTTTCTAGCTTACTATAAAGAAGAACTTGCTTTAATAGAAAAAGCTAAAAATCATGTTCGTATTACTACTATTAAAAAAGGAGTTCAGAAATTAGCATACGAAAAATTCCTTTTAGACTGGAATGGTGTTATCGTGGCAATAGAACCAAATAATGTAATTGCAAGAGAAAATCTAAAAGTAGAATATAACTGGTTGAAGTATTGCTTGCCGTTTTTGCTTTTGATTGGCTTATCATTCTTTTATAATGCATATGATTTTTTTAGTGTTGTTTTTTTAATCACATCAACATTAGGATTCATCGTGAGTGTTTTTATTGCTCAAGAAAAATTAGGCTTTAAAAACAACATAATTTCAAAGTTTTGTAATCTAAGCTCAGATTCTTCTTGTAATTCGGTAATCAATTCTAATGAAAGCACAGAAAATAAAGTTTTCAACTTTTCTGATTTGCCATTACTGTTCTTTACAGCAAGTTTTGTAGCGATATTAATTCAGCCATTAAGCTCATCAATTTTTGTTGGTTTTTTAAGCCTTTTCGCTATTCCTATAATAGTATCATCTATTTGGATTCAAAAATTTGAACTTCAAAAATGGTGCGTAATGTGTTTGATGGTTTCATTTTTGATTTTTGTTCAGAGTTTTATCTGGTTTTCATCAGATTTGTTCACTTTGACATTTAGTTTCGAAAGTGTTTTTCCATTCATTTTTTCATTGGCTTTATTGATTCCAATTTGGTTGGCAGTGAAACCTATGATTAAAAACGTTTTGAATAGCGAAAATTCATTGAAAGAGCTGAAAAAGTTCAAAAGAAATTATTCACTATTAAATTTCTTGGCAAAAAAAGTGCCTGATGCAGATGGATTAGAAGAGTTGAGAGGTTTGAATTTTGGAAGCCGAAGCGCAGCAATCAGATTATCAATAATAATAAGTCCAAGCTGTGGACATTGTCACAAAACATTTCATGAAGCATTTGATCTTGTTTTAAGATTTCCAGACAAGATTTATTTGAATGTTTTATTCAATATAAATCCAGAAAATACAGAGAATCCATATAAAATAATTGTGGAAAGAATCTTAACGATTAACAGAACAACGCCAGGAAAAACTGTAGAAGCAATTTCAGACTGGCACATCAAAAAAATGAGCCTTAAAAAGTGGCTTAAAAAATGGCATGTTGAGCCTGTTAGTATCATGATCAATCAAGAGATCAATAAACAATATGAGTGGTGTTCTAAAAATAATTTTAATTATACCCCAGTCAAAATCGTAAACGAAAAATTGTTTCCAAACGAATATGAACTGAGTGAACTAAAATACTTCTTGAACGATTTTGCTGAAGAAGTTGAAGTTTTGGAAAAAATAGCTTAGAGGCTTTACTAAATTCCTGCGCAGGGATGGACATAAGCTTCAAGTGTCTTAAAATGATTGAAGTGCTATTATCAAGAAACAAAAACCACAAATCATGTTAGAAAAATTTTTAAAAGCTGAAGGGACAAAAAAATTGTCAAAAGAAGAACAAAAAAATATTGCAGGCGGAACCTACCCTGAAGTTGGAATGTGCTGGGATATTAATAGAGGATATTTTAAATGCGGCTATTAAAAAGAAAATAGTGCGGAGAAGTTTAAAAGCTTCTATGCATTTCACAAGCATGAACTGAGTGAGCTAAAATACTTCTTAAACGATTTGCTGAAGAAGTTGAAGTTCTAGAAAAAATAGCTTAGCGGCTTTGCTAAAATTCCTGCACAGGGATAGACACAAGCTTCAAGTGTCTTAAAATGATTGAAGTTTTATTATCAAGAAACAAAAACCACACATCATGTTAGAAAAATTTTTAAAGGCTGAAGGGACTAAAAAATTGTCAAAAGAAGAGCGAAAAAATATTGAAGGCGGAAATTATCCTCCAGCATTGTGTTGGGATTATTGGGCGCAAAAAGAATATAAGTGTTAATATACTTTGAAAAGTAATGGATGCAAAGAAGTTCGAAAACTTCTTTGCATTTCATAACAATTGAAGAATAAAATAGAGATTGTTGTTTTGAATAAATGAAGGAGAACTAAAAATTGAAGATTATGCTAAAGAATATTTTAAATCTAGAAGGAACCCAGGAAATAACTGCCAGCGAGCAAAAATTGATCCTAGGTAATTATGCAAAAGAGAATGTGTCTAAGTGCAACGCATGGGATTATGTGTCTTCAATGTCATATGAAGATTGTACTGACTATTTTGCGTTAGAAATGAGTTATTCTGACGCTTTGGTTATGGGATAAGTTTTTGGCTCTTAAATAGCTTAAAATCAACCAATAACTTGAAGCGTTGAGAATGTTTCAGAAATGAAAATGATCTAATAGTAATTTGAATTTTATGATAAAGAAAATTTTAAGTCTGAAACATACGCAAAAGATCAGTAAAAATGAGCAAAAGACAATGAAGGGAGGAATTCCGGAATGTTGGATTCATGCTCTTGAGGCAGGATGTATTTTAATACCAACCGGCGGAGTTTGTCCAATGGATACTGTGCCAGGTATTTGCAACACAGGCCGATTATGCTGTTAAAAAATGAAATTTATTAAATAAACAATATAAAGCCTTTCAAAAATTTAGTCATGTTTTTTTTTGAATCTACAGGCGCTCAATCGTGGAACATTGAGCAATTATCCCAACATTGATGATTGGTGTCGGGATTCTCAGGAAATTAGTCGCTGCGTTAATTTTATTTGGTTAGGTTAACCAGCGACAGATCCTAGAGAAATTAAAATTATCGAATAATTGAAATAATTTGAGCAGTAAGAAACATTTCTAACTGCTTTTTTTTTGCACTAATTTCTACTCCAAATATGATTTAACAGAAAAGACAGAAGCTTCAAATGTCTTAAAAGGATTGGAGCATTAACAAAACCCAAAAGAACCACATTATGTTAAAGAAAATTTTTGAATTAAATGGAGCTGCTAAATTAAGCAAGGAAGAACAACAAAGAATTATAGGTGGTAATGCACCAGTTTGCGAAAACAATACGACTGCTAAAAGATGTCCGCGAACAGCAACTTCACCAGCTTATTGGATTTGCGTAACAGATCCTAATGAGCCATGTGAATAAGCGTTTAGATAAAGTGAACTTGCTAAAATAACGATGTCTTTTTGATAGTGTTATAATTTTGGCAAATTTTTAAAAATCTAAGAAAGAGTAATTATAATTTATTGTTCAAAATAAATTATTCCATTAATAATCAAACAAAAATCAATTATGAAAAAATTAAAAAATTTAGTAGGGATTGAAATTTTAAGTATTAGTGAAAGAAAAAGTATAGTTGGAGGAGGAGATCCGGGTACTGAACTTTGTTATTGTCCGGGAACAGATATTCTTTTAGGAATTATACATACTAGAGACGGCGAAAGCTGTGAGGTGCTTATTGATCAAAAATGCCCAGCAGACTCTTAGATTTTTATATTAAATAATACTAGGAAGCTTTGTTATTTATTTAGCAAAGCTTTTTTGTTTTTATCACTTAAATCGATAAATAAATCTATTTGATAAAACAGTTTTAATAAAATAAAAACCCTAATTATTTCAAAGCGAATCAATATAATTTAGTCGTTGCTTTTTATTTTTTTTAAGAATTTTTGTATAATATTGCTGTAAACAAACTTAAATACTAGAATTGAAAAAATTCCCTCATTATAAACAGGCAGATCATAAAGACTGCGGACCAACATGTTTAAAAATTGTAGCCAAACATTATGGGAAGTCAGTCAATATTCAGGAGTTGCGCGAAAACAGCGAAACAACTCGTGAGGGAAGCAATTTGCTATTTTTGAGTGATGCCGCCGAGAAAATTGGTTTTCGAACACTGGGTGTAAAATTAAGTGCCGAAAAGTTAGATGAAGCGCCACTGCCTGCTATTTTGCATTGGAATAAAAACCACTATGTTGTACTGTATAAAATAAAAAAGGAAATTTATTATATCTCAGATCCTGCTTTTGGATTGATCGAATATAATAAAGAGGATTTCTTAAAATTCTGGATTGGCAATAATGCAGATGATGCTACCAATGAAGGAATTGCATTATTGATGGAAGCAACACCAAAATTCTTCCAATCTGAATTTGATAAAGAAGACAATAAAGGCTTAGGTTTTAGTTTGCTTTCGCAATATGTTTTGCGTTATAAATCGTATTTGATGCAGTTGAGCATCGGATTGCTGGCAAGTAGTATGATAATGGCAATTGTGCCTTTTTTAACACAAAGTATCGTTGATGTCGGGATTCAAAATCAAAATCTTAATTTTATTTACTTGATTCTTTTTGCGCAATTATTTCTTTTTGCTGGAAGGACAGGTTTAGAATTAATCAGAAGCTGGATATTGCTGCATCTTTCAACCAGAATCAATATTTCTCTGATTTCAGATTTTTTCATCAAGTTGATGAATCTTCCAATTTCATTTTTTGATGTGAGAATGACGGGAGATATCATGCAGCGCATCAATGATCATCGCCGAATCGAAAAAATTCTTACTACATCTTCTCTGAATGTTTTATTTTCTGTTATAAACATGTTCGTTTTAGGTGCCGTTTTAGCGTACTTCAACTGGAAGATTTTTTTAGTTTTCGTTGTCGGAAGTATTCTTTATTTTGGCTGGATTACACTTTTCTTAAAAAGAAGAGAAGTTTTGGATTATAAACGTTTTGCTGAGATTTCTCAAGAACAAAGTAAAGTGATGGAGCTCATTAACGGGATGCAAGAAATCAAACTTCACAATGCCGAAAAGCAGAAACGCTGGGGATGGGAATATGTACAGGCAAGATTGTTCAGAGTTTCAATAAAAGGCTTGGTTTTGGAGCAGACGCAGAGTATAGGTTCGTCGGTAATTAATGAGCTTAAAAATATTTTTATTGTTTTTCTTTCGGCCAAATTAGTGATAGATGGCTCGATAACACTCGGAATTATGCTGGCTATCAGTTCAATTGTGGGAAGTTTGAACGGACCAATTACGCAACTTATCGAGTTTGTCAGAGAGCTTCAGGATGCTAAAATTTCATTGGCAAGATTATCTGAAATTCATGAAAAAGAAGATGAAACACAACAAGAAAGCAATCAGACAAGCGAAGTTCCGTATGATGCCGACATTGAAATAAAGAATCTAAGTTATCGATATTTAGGATCTGACATTCCAGTTTTGAAAGATTTAAATCTCACAATTCCTGCCAACAAAGTGACCGCCATAGTAGGAACCAGCGGAAGCGGAAAAACAACTTTGATGAAACTGCTTTTGAAATTTTACGAGCCTGAAAAAGGCGAGATTACAATAGGAAATGCGCAACTCAGAAACATTTCGCAAAGAGCTTGGCGTTCAAATATTGGAGCTGTAATGCAGGAAGGTTTTATTTTTAGCGATACAATTGCTAATAATATTGCTGTTGGAGTTGATAAAATTGATAAACAGAGGTTGCTTTATGCCGCTGATGTAGCCAATATCAGAGAATATATAAGCGAGCTTCCACTTGGATACAATACTAAAATTGGAGCAGAAGGAACGGGAATGAGTGCCGGACAAAAACAGCGATTGCTTATTGCGAGAGCGGTTTATAAAAATCCTGAAATATTGTTTTTTGATGAAGCAACATCAGCATTAGATGCCAATAATGAAAAAGAAATCATGCGAAAATTGGATATCTTCTTTAAAGAAAAGACCGTAATTGTGATCGCGCATCGTTTGAGTACGGTAATGAACGCAGATCAGATAGTGGTATTAGATAAAGGGAAAATCATCGAAATTGGGAATCACTCTGCACTTGTGGAGCAAAAAGGAAATTATTTTGAACTGGTTAAAAACCAACTGCAATTAGGAAATTAAGTCATGGAAGATCATAATGCAATAGAACTAAGAAGTGAGGAAGTACAAGAAATCCTGACAAAAGTGCCTCATTGGATGATCAGGTGGGGAACTGTTCTTATTTTTGGCATCATCGTGATGCTGTTTTTTGTTTCCTGGTTCGTGAAATATCCGGATGTTGTAAATACTGAAATTGTAATTACGACCAATATTCCGCCAGAAAAAATCGTTTCGAAGTCTTCTGGACGCATCGAAGCTATTTTGGTTAAAAATAAAGCAACAGTCGCTAAAAACACTACGCTAGCCATTATTGAAAATACAGCGAATTATAAAGATGTTTTTTTACTGAAAAGCATTGTTGAGAATTATAACATCAACGATTCCAATCAGGCATTTCCGTTTGCCAAGTTGAAAAATCTGCAGTTAGGCGAAATTGAGAGTGCTTTTGGAGTTTTCCAAAAAGATTATGAAGCGGAAAAATTAAACGAAAATTTAAAACCTTTTGAGGTTGAAAACCGAGCACAAATTTCTGAAAAAGTACAGATCAAGGAAAGATTGGAAATTTTGCAACAGCAAAAAATAATCAACGAAAGCGAGCTGCAACTTCAAAAGAATGAAATTGCTCGTTTTGAGACTTTGTACAATAAAGGAATTATTTCGGCTCAGGAAATGGAAGCCAAAAAACTGGGCTATTTGCAAGCGCAAAAAAGTTATAAAGGACTTTTGTCTTCGATTTCGCAGTTAAAATCGGCTTTGATCGACAATACAAAACTGAGCCAGACTTCTCAGATAAGTGGTACTAAGGAAGAAGTGAACTTGGGACGAAATATGGCGCAGTCATTTTATCAGCTCAAAAAAGTGATCAAAGATTGGGAATTGGCCTATACATTGAAATCATCAATCAGTGGTGTTGTAACTTTTTTGCAGGTTTGGAACGAAAGCCAGACCATAAATGTTGGAGATAATGTATTTTCGATTATTCCCGACGCGGAAAACGGTTATATCGGAAAAGTCAAAGCGCCGGCATTGAATTCAGGTAAAATAAAAGTCGGACAGCGGGTAAATATTCGTTTATCAAATTATCCTGATCGTGAATTTGGGGTTCTAAAGGGTGAACTAAGGAATATTTCGTTGGTTCCAGACAAAGATGGGAATTTATTGCTAGACGTAGCGTTGCCAAACGGACTCAAAACTTCATATAACAAACAAATTGTTTTTCAACAAGAAATGAAAGGAAGGGCAGAAATTATAACCGAAGATCTGCGTTTAATCGAACGAATCCTATATCAATTTAAGAATATTTTTGAACAAGTTTAATACTAAACGCTAACTAACCTAAACTCCAAAAATAAATCAATGAAAAAAGCATTACTTATTGTTTTTGTACTATTATTTCAAATTTCTTTTTCAAAACCTATAAATGAAATCCAAAAATTAGCGGCAGTATGCAAAGTTTGGGGCTTTTTAAAATATTATCATCCAAATGTTGCAAACGGCAGTAAAAATTGGGATGAACAATTGTTTCAAATTCTGCCAAAAGTAGAAGAGGCTCAAACTTCAGAAGCTTTTTCGCTTGTTGTAGAAAATTGGATTGACTCTTTGGGGGAAATTAAAAAACAGGAATCTTTAAAACCTGTTGTAAAAAAAGATTATTTTGATAAGAATTTCGATTTGTCGTGGGCTACTAATAAAGACTTGTTCTCGAAATCACTTTCAAAAAAATTGAAATTTATTGAAGAAAATAGAATTCAGGAAAAACAGTATTATGTTGCTTATGAATTTGGCAGTAATGGCCCTCCATTGCAATTTAAAAATGAAGTAAAATATGCAGATTTTAAATGGACGGACAAAAATCTTCGTCTGTTGACGTTATTCAGATATTGGAATTACATTGAATATTTTTTTCCTTCTAAATACCAAATGGATCAAAATTGGGATAAGTCATTAAATGAATTTCTTCCTAGAATTATTGCGCCAGAATCAGAAAAAGATTTCGCTTTAGCAATGCGCGAAATTTCTATAAAAATAAATGATACGCACGCTTCTACTCAAGTGCCTCAGATGTTTGAATATTTCGGAGATAAATTTATTCCTGTTGATGTTAAAATTATCGATCAAAATGCCGTTATTATAGGTTTAAAAAATGACTCTTTGGCAAAAATCAGCGACCTTAAAATTGGCGATGTAATTACAAAAGTAGATGGAAAATCGATTGACCAACTTTTAAGAGAAAATTCAAAATATGTGGAAGGTTCAAATGAACCTTCAGTTTTAAAAAATGCTTATTGGGCAATCTTTAATGGGAAAACACCAACTTTCGAGATTGAATTCATTCGAGATGGAAAAACCGCAGCAAAAACAATAAACCGATATAAATATCAAGATTTAAAAATTAAATTTCCTGATCAGGGAAAATGGAAAATTCTAGAAGGAAATATTGGATATGTAAATTTTGGGGGAGTTAATGAAGAAGATATTCCAAATTTGATAGCTGCGCTTAAAAATACAAATGCTATAATTTTTGATGATCGAAAAAGACCTCATGATGTCATATATGCGCTTGCAGATTGGCTTAATCCTGAACCCGTAGAATATGTGAAGTATATTGATCCAGATGTTAATTATCCTGGTCGTTATATTTGGAGAAAAGAAGATGAAAAAATAGGAAAGGTAAACCCGGAAAATTATAAAGGAAAAGTAATTGTTTTAATTGATGAAAATGCCGTTAGTCACGGTGAACATACTGCGATGGCGTTGCAGACTGTTCCTAAATCTACTGTCATTGGTTCTCAAACGGGAGGCGCAGATGGTGCAAATGCTAGATTTTTGATCATTAAAGGGTTTTCTTCTTCGTTTACCTGTTATGGCGTTTTTTATCCAAACAAAAAAGAAGTACAACGTATCGGAATTGTTCCTGATATCGAACTAAAACCAACTATTTTAGGCATTCAGCAAGGAAAAGATGAGATTCTGGAGCGAGCGATTCTTTTTGCTAAAAATGGTAAATAATAAATTTTAAATCTTTGTCAAAGTTTCAAACTTTGACAAAGATGTTTTTTCTACATCTTTAAATAAAATTCTTTAGTCAATTCAATATATTCAGGAGTATAAACATGACGATCAATTTCGATAATTAATTCATCAATTTCAATTTCATCAATTTCATTTCGGCCCAAAGCCAATAAACTGCGTTTGATTTCTGTTTTAGGAGTGCCTTTTACTCGAGTGATTTTTAAAGGATATAATTCGGCTTCTTTTGCCAAGGCAATAAATTTTTCTTCTTCTTTAAAAGGAATAATAACAGCTAGAATTCCGTTTTCTGAAAGCAATAAATCGGCGGCTTCAACAATTTCCTCAAAAGGCATTGCATCTTGAAAACGTGCTAAATCACGTTGTTCGTTGTCTGTTTTATAATCTTCTGAATAAAAAGGCGGATTTGAAACAATTAAATCATATTCGTCTTCTGGTTCTTCGATAAATTCATCCAAACCAGCATGAAAACAGAATAGTCGGTCGCCCCAAGGAGAAGCTTCAAAATTTTCTACGGCTTGTTCGTAAGCATCTTCGTCAATTTCGAGTGCATCAATTTGTTCCGCGCTTGAACGCTGTGCAATCATCAAAGCAATAATTCCAGTTCCCGCACCAATATCTAAAACACTAAATGGATTATGGTTTATTGGAGCCCACGCACCAAGTAAAACACCATCTGTGCCTACTTTCATAGCGGTTTTGTCTTGTTTAACAGAAAATTGCTTAAACTGAAACATAGTAAATTCTAATTTATTATTAAGATTTTGAATTCAGATAAGAAACTGAACACTTAAAACTGAGACTGAAGACTAAATTAAAGATACATCTCAACAAGACCTTCAGGAAGATCCATGATTACTTTTTTATTCTCGCGATCGATTTTTACAAGGAAATGATCAATCATAGGAATAAGGATTTCAACTTCGCCATTTAAAACTTCAAAAAGCGGTTGAGCAGTTGAATCGTTGATAGAAGTTATTTTTCCGAAAACACCCAAACGTTTGTCTTCAATTTCAAAACCAATAACTTCGTGGAAATAGAATTTGTTGCCAGAAAGTTTAGGCAACATAGTTAACGGAAGATAAATGCCGTTTCCAACAAGAGCATCTGCATCTTCTTCGGTATTAACATCTTCAAAACTAACTCTTAAAAAGTCGTTTTTATGTAGAGCGCTTTTTTCAATAAAAAAAGGAACCAAGTGTTTGTTGTGTTCAACAAACACTGATTCCAAGTTTTCGTATAACTCAGGTTCGTCTGTGTCTAAATAGATCAGAACTTCACCTTTGAAACTAAATTTTTTAGCGATTTTACCTAAATAAAAACATTCTTCTTTACGCATTATCGCTAAGTAAAATTATGCTTCAGTTGTTTCGTTATTCTCTTCAGCAGCAGGTGCTTCTTCAGTTGCTTCAGCAACTTCTTCTGTAGCCTCAGTTGCTTGTGCAGCAGCTTCAGCTTCAGCTTGTGCAGCAGCGGCATCAGCTATACGCTTAGCGTTTACTTCTTTTTCAGCTTTTAAAGCTTTAGCTTTAGCATCAGCTTGTGCTTTTGATAAACCATCTTTTTTAGCATCAACTTTTCCAGCTTTAGCCTCTAACCAAGCTGCTAATTTAGCATCTGCTTGCTCTTGAGTTAAAGCTCCTTTGCGGATACCTCCATCAAGGTGGTGTTTCAATAAAGCACCTTTGTAAGAAAGGATAGCTCTTGCAGTATCAGTTGGTTGAGCACCATTGTGCAACCATTTAACTGCGCTGTCAAGGTCTAACTCAACAGTTGCTGGGTTAGTGTTTGGATTGTAAGTACCGATTTTCTCTAAGTATCTACCATCTCTTTTTGAGCGTGCATCTGCAGCTACTACCCAGTAAAAAGGTTTTCCTTTTTTACCGTGTCTTTGTAATCTAATTTTTACTGACATAATCTAGTGATTAAATTTTGAGGTACTCGACCTCTGTTAATTAAGGGCGCAAAGATATAATTTTTTTATGAAATATACGTTCCAAATACTATTAAATGTTGCTAAAGCAGAATTGTGGCATTTTTTTATTGTTTTTAGGACCAAATTTTAGATATTTATTTCAAATGCAATACTTTTGCATCAAATCCACAGAATATGAAAAAATACTTTTATTTTTTATCGCTTCTATTTGTTGTTGCAGCTTGCACAGAAGATATAAAATTTAATAATCCAGCATTTCAAGGCTTAAAAGACAATGTTTTTTGGAGGGCTGTGGGCCATAATGCGGCGTTTTCGATAGAAGGAAATTTTGTAATTGAAGGCTCTTTAGGTTATGAAAAAGTGATATTGCAAGTGGATAATAATCCTGCCGAAAAGACCTATGTGTTGGGAGTAAATGATGTTGTGAAAGCATCTTACGTAAGTACCTTCCCAGGGAAAGAAAGCGAATTTTCAACAGGGACAAAAAAAGGAAGTGGGCAAATTGTAATTACTGATTATGATGCTGAAAATAATACCATTTCTGGTACATTCAAATTTAATGCAGTAAATAGCAATACATCAGATTTGGATAATCCGAAAGTTACTTTTACAGAAGGTGTTTTCTATAAAGTTCCAATAACGCCAAGAGCTTTGTTTTAATTTTTTCTTTTGCGGTATGATTTTTAAAGATTTGTTTTTAAAATCTAAATAAAAACATAAATAAACTCGAATATAGCAGATTAGAAAAAAATAAGACTACATTTGCTTATTATTTAAATAAATATCTATGAATATTTTTGTTGGAAGCCTTCCATTCAGTATTGAGGAAGCAGATTTAAGAGAGTCTTTTGAGGCTTATGGAACAGTTGACTCTGTTAAAATTATTACTGATAAATTTACTGGAAGAAGTAAAGGCTTTGGTTTTGTTGAAATGCCAAATGATAGCGAAGCTCAGAAAGCTATCGACGAATTGAACGGTGCTGTTGTATCAGGACGTACAATCGTTGTAAATAAATCGGAGCCAAAACCAGAAGGCGAAAGAAGAAGTTTTAATAACAATCGCGGAGGAAACGATCGTGGTGGTTACGGAAACAACCGTGGAGGAAATGACCGCGGAAACAGAGGAGGATATTAATATTTTTTTTCTAAAATATAAAAGGGATCAACTTTAGTTGATCCCTTTTTTTTGTTTCAAGTTTCAGGTTTCACGTTCCAACAACCTGAAACCTGAAACAAAATAAACTAATTATACATTCGCTGCTAACCAGTCACCAACTTCTTTAGTGCCGTATGCTTTGCCTCCGTTAGCTAAATCTTCAGTGACTACTCCAGCTTCTAATGCTTTGTTTACAGCATCTCTCATCGCTTTTCCTTCTTCCATTAATCCGAAGTTTTCAAACATCATAGCAGCAGATAAAATAGTAGCCATTGGGTTTGCAATGTTTAATCCTGTAGCTTGTGGATATGAACCGTGGATAGGTTCAAATAATGATACTTCAGCTCCCATAGATGCAGAAGGCATTAATCCCATTGAACCAGAAATTACAGAAGCTTCGTCTGTTAAAATATCTCCAAATAAGTTTTCAGTAATTAATACATCATAAGAGTTTGGCCATTGAACCAAACGCATTGCTACAGCATCAACAAATTCGTAGCTAACTTCAACCTCTGGATAATCTTTTTCCATTGCTTGAACCGTTTCTCTCCATAAACGTGAAGTTTCCAAAACGTTTGCTTTATCCACGCAACATAATTTTTTAGAACGTGTCATGGCCAATTCGAAACCTTTTTTAGCTAGACGCTGTACTTCGGCTCTTGTGTAAACGCAGTTATCATAAGCTGTATCTCCGTTGTCTTTTCTTCCTTTTTCGCCGAAATAAATTCCACCAGTTAATTCTCTTAAGAAAACCAAATCAGTACCTTCGATTCTTTCTCTTTTTAGCGGCGATTTATCTAATAAAGATGGGAATGTAAAAGTCGGTCTTACGTTTGCGAACAAACCTAATGCTTTACGCATTTTTAACAAACCTTGCTCTGGACGTACCGGTGCAGAAGGATCATTGTCATATTTAGGATGACCGATTGCTCCAAAAAGAACGGCATCAGCATTTTTACAAACTTCGTGTGTTGCATCTGGATAAGGTTCACCTACTGCATCAATTGCAGCAGCTCCAGTTAAAGCTGGTTTCCAAGTGATTTCATGTCCAAATTTTTGTGCAACAGCATCAGATACTTTTACAGCTTCATTTATTACCTCAGGTCCGATTCCGTCTCCGGCTAAAAGGGCTATGTTTAATTTCATTTTTAAATATTTATTATTTTAAGGTTCAAAGTGACAAAGAGACAAAGGTTCAAAGTTTTAAAAGCAGACTAAAATCTTTGTCTCTTTTTAACCTTGAACCTTTGTAACTTTAGTTAAGTTATAATGTTAAGCATTTTCTGCGTTGCAATAATTGCTGCAACAGTTTGATCTGAATCTAATCCGCGGGTTTTGAATTCTTTTCCGTTGTTGACCCATGTGATAATGGTTTCGCACAACGCATCAGAACTACTTCCTGGTGGGATTCTCACAGCATAATCGATCAATTTTGGAAGTGTTAGTTTTTTGCTTTTGTAAATCTTGGATAAAGCATTCATAAAAGCGTCAAACTGACCGTCTCCTTGGGCATTTTCTTCGATTATTTCTCCGTTTAAATTTAAAGATAAAGTCGTAGATGGGCGCATCCCTTTAGAATGAACCAGCATATAAGAATTGATTGTGATTTTTTCTTCATAAGTGTGACTGTCCAAAACATCGGAAATAATGTATGGAAGATCTTCCTTGGTTACGGTTTCTTTTTTGTCGCCCAGTTCAATAATTCTTTGTGTAACCAATTTCAAATCTTCTTGATTCAGTTTTAAACCTAATTCCTGAAGATTCTTTTCGATATTGGCTTTTCCAGAAGTTTTTCCTAAAGCGTATTTTCTTTTTCTTCCAAAACGTTCTGGAAGCAAATCATTAAAATATAGATTGTTTTTGTTGTCTCCATCGGCATGAATTCCAGCTGTTTGCGTAAAAACATTGTCGCCTACAATTGGTTTGTTTGCAGGAATTCTATAACCTGTAAAAGTTTCAACCAATTTGCTTACAGAATACAACGAAGTTTCTTTAATGCCGATATTTACTTCTGGCATATAATCATTGATAACCGCAACAGTGCTTTCAAGAGGTGCGTTTCCAGCGCGTTCTCCCATTCCGTTTACCGTAACGTGAAGTCCGTTGATTCCCGCTTTTATCGCTTCCATAACGTTGGCAACACTTAAATCGTAATCGTTATGTGCGTGGAAATCAAAGTGAATGTTTGGATGTTTTGCTCTGATTTTCGAAATAAATTCAAAAGCCAAAGACGGAATTAAAACACCTAAAGTATCTGGAAGTAAAACTCTCTTGATAGGCTGTGTTGCTAAGAAATCTAAGAATTGAAAAACATAATCTGGAGAATTTCGCATTCCGTTGCTCCAGTCTTCCAAGTAAACATTGGTTTCGATATTGTTTTCTTTAGCTAAAGCAATGATTTGAGCAATTTCGGAAAAATGTTGTTCAGGAGTTTTCTTTAATTGATGCGTTAAGTGATTCATTGAACCCTTGGTCAATAAATTCTGTACTTTGGCACCCGCTTTTTTCATCCAGTCAATTGAAACGCCTCTATCAACAAACGTAAGAACTTCAATTCTGTTAATGTAGCCGCGTTCTTCAGCCCATGAAGTAATGCCTTTTACAGCCTGAAATTCTCCTTCGCTCACGCGCGCCGAAGCAATTTCGATTCTATCAATATTTAATTCCTCCAACAACAATTGCGCAATGGTCAGTTTTTCTGCAGCAGAAAATGATACTCCTGACGTTTGTTCGCCATCACGGAGTGTCGTATCCATTATTTCAATTTTTCTTTTTTCCATTATTATATTGTTAGCTTTTGAATGCTTGCTGTTTTATTTTTTTGTTATCAGAATTAAGCCAGTCGACCAGCGCATTTTTGTCAATTGAATGTCTTTTCTGTTTTCAAGATTTTGAATCAGAATTTCGACATTTTTCTCATGATCTTTTGGCCAGTTTGGTTGAGGAAGCATATCATCAATCAAGTAAATTCCGCTGGAATTCAATAAGTTTAAAGTTTCCTCTAAAACCGAATATTTTCCTGGCCATGCATCGGCAAAAATCAAATCAAACTTTGAGTCATTATAATTTAAAATCCAATTTTCGGCATCTTCACAAATGAATGAAATGTTTGGATTTTGAATGTGTTTTTTTGCAACACTTTGATATTCTGATGAATTGTCAATTGTAATCAATGTTGAGTTTTCACTCATTCCTTCAACCATCCACGAAAGTGATAAGCCGGTTCCGGTTCCTATTTCTAAAAAATGACCATCTTTTTTTGTGGCAACCAATGTCCTAAGAAAACTTCCTGTTTGCAGATCGTAAGGCATTGAAAATGAAATTCTTTCTGAGTCAATTTTGATCTCTGAATACGATTTTGGCAATTCAATGTTAGTGTCGATCATTTAGAAAGTTGTTAGTTGGTTGTTTTTTATTCGATAGTAATTCAATGTTAAAATTATAAAGCAGTTACCCCCAGATCAACCTTTAAAGTCGAGCTTGGATAACTGCTTTTTAGTTGGTTGATTGTTAGTAAGGAAGTTTGTCAGCAAAAGCCTTAATATCTTCCTTCATATCCTGTAAGTAATCAATGTCGTCAAAACCATTAATTAAATTGTTCTTTTTGTAACCGTTAATAGCGAATGACTCTTGCTCGCCAGTTGACAATAAAGTAATTGTTTGGTTTGGAAGATTGATTTCTAATTCTGTTTTTGGATCAGCTTCAATAGCTTTGAAAATATTAGCTAAAAATTCCGGGCTGATTTGTACTGGTAAAACACCAATATTCAAACAGTTTCCTTTGAAGATATCAGCAAAGAAACTAGAAACTACAGCTCTAAATCCGTAATCGTAAACTGCCCACGCAGCATGCTCTCTAGAAGATCCAGAACCGAAGTTTTTTCCTCCAACCAAGATTTTTCCGCTGTAAGTTGGGTTGTTTAAAACGAAATCTGCTTTTGGAGTATCATCTCCATTGTATCTCCAGTCTCTAAAAAGATTGTCTCCAAAACCTTCACGTTTTGTAGCTTTTAAGAAACGAGCAGGGATGATTTGATCTGTATCTACGTTCTCAATTGGCAACGGCACTGCGCTGCTTGTAAGTATATTAAATTTATCGTATGCCATTTTAATTTTAGATTTTGGATTTTAGATTTTAGATTTTCTGAATGTGAGAATCTATATTAAATCTAAAAGCAATTTTATTGAATTTTTGAAATTGTTATTGCTATTGTCATTGACTAGAACAGTTCTCTCGGATCTGTTAGTTTTCCTGTAACCGCCGCTGCAGCCGCCATAATTGGACTTGCTAAAAGCGTTCTTGAACCAGGCCCTTGACGACCTTCAAAGTTTCTGTTTGAAGTACTTACTGCATATTTTCCAGCAGGAACTTTATCATCATTCATAGCTAAACAAGCAGAACATCCCGGCTGACGTAATACGAAACCAGCTTCTGTCAAAATATCTAAAATTCCCTCTTCTTTAATCTGTGCTTCAACAACATGAGAACCTGGAACTAACCAAGCCGTAACATTATCTGCTTTTTTTCTTCCTTTTACAATTTCAGCGAAAGCTCTAAAATCTTCAATACGTCCGTTTGTACAACTTCCTAAGAAAACGTAATCGATTTGTTTACCAATCATTACGTCGTCTTCGTTGAAGCCCATGTAAGCTAAAGACTTTTTGTAAGTTTCTTCTCCGCCTTCAACTTCTTTTGCATTCGGAATATGTTTTGTGATACCAATTCCCATTCCAGGGTTAGTACCATAAGTAATCATTGGTTCGATATCTTCAGCTTTGATGTTTAATTCAGCATCAAATACAGCGTCAGCATCAGTTTTTAGTGTTTTCCAGTATTCAACAGCTTTTGTCCAAACTTCTCCTTTTGGAGCGTAAAGTCTTCCTTCTAAGAAATCGAAAGTAGTTTGGTCAGGAGCAATCATTCCTCCACGAGCACCCATTTCGATACTTAAGTTACAAACTGTCATACGACCTTCCATAGTCATGTTTTCAAAAACATCACCAGCATACTCAACAAAATATCCTGTACCTCCAGAAGTAGTTAACTGCGCAATAATATAAAGTGCAACGTCTTTTGGACCAACACCTTTGCTTAATTGACCGTTTACGTTGATACGCATTTTCTTTGGTTTTGGTTGCATAATACATTGCGTCGAAAGTACCATTTCAACCTCAGATGTTCCGATACCAAAAGCAATCGCTCCAAAAGCACCGTGAGTAGACGTATGCGAATCTCCACATACAATAGTAGCACCTGGCAAAGTAATTCCGTTTTCAGGACCTACTACGTGTACAATACCATTTTTTTGATGACCTAATCCCCAGTGCGAAATTCCGTATTCGTTCGCATTGTCTTCAAGAGCTTTAAGCTGATTTGCAGAAAGCGGATCTTGAACTGGTAAATGTTGGTTTATGGTTGGTGTATTGTGGTCTGCAGTTGCAAAAGTACGTTCTGGGTATAATACATTAACGCCTCTTGATTTTAATCCTAAAAAAGCAACAGGACTCGTAACTTCATGAATGAAATGGCGGTCAATAAAAAACACATCTGGCCCATCTTCAATTTTACGCACAACATGTGAATCCCATACTTTGTCAAATAATGTCTTACTCATTTTTTATTTTTTTAAATTGTAATTTCTATAACCACAGCAATTTCCTGTTCATTATAATAGCAAAACAAAAGTAAAAAAAGATACAAAAGCGTCAATTTCGATATTTCATTATATACGATACCCAAACTAAATTACAAATTGCCAAATGGCTTTTGCAGACTAAAATTTGAAAGAAAAATGATTAAGAAACTGATTTGCTTTTTCTTTTTCGGCTTAAATTTTCCTTGTTTGTTTTTTGTTTTAATAGTTTGCAAATTTATCTCAAAATCAATATAAAATATAAGAATTTAATTGAAAAAATCTAACAAAATGAATAAAAATAGTAATAATTGTTAGTTTTGAAATCTTTGCTAAAAGAGCGTTTTTTGAGTTTTTTAAAGCTTTGAAAGGCGTTTTTTGGACATTATTTAGATTCAATAAAAGGTCAAAATACTACGACATCCAAGAAGCGTATTTTTATGAAATTTTATGTTTTTTTGAAGCAAAAACTGATTTTTTGAAAGAAGTGTTTTTGAAAATTAATTCAATGAGTTTTTAAATTCTAATGGCGTCAGATTGGTTTTCTTTTTGAATAATTTGCTGAAAGATTGCGGATACTCAAAACCTAATTGATAAGCGATTTCTGCCACTGAAAGATTAGTGGTAATCAGGAAATCTTTTGATTTTTCAATTAATTTCGAATGAATGTGCTGTTGCGCATTTAATCCAGTCAAATTGCGAAGCATATCACTGAGATAATGACTTGAAACATTAATCTGCGAAGCCAGAAATTCTACTGTTGGCAATCCTTTTTTTAAAGTTTCTGAATTGCTAATATAGTTATCCAGGGTTTCTTCAACTTTCAATAATAAATCGTTACTGACGGTTTTTCTGGTAATGAATTGTCTTTTATAAAAACGATTGCTGTAATTCAGCAAAACATCAATATAAGAAACAATCACATCCTGACTCATTTCGTCTATGGCAGTGTTGAGTTCATTGTCAATACTTTGTAATAATCCGATAATAATTGTTTTTTCGCTGTCTGAAAGATGTAGTGCTTCATTGGTGTCATAAGAAAAGAAGCCATATTTTTTGATGCTTTTTCCCAAAGGATAATTTCGAATAAAATCGGGATGAAATAAAAGAGTGTAACCGCCATATTCAACACCTTCTTCATTTTCAGTAAAAATCAACTGAGTTGGGGAAGCAAACATGAGTCCGCCTTCGTTGAAATCATAATAGCCTTGACCGTAGCCCATTTTTCCTTTGGTAGAAAACTTATAAGAGATCTTATAAAAATCAAGCAAAAAGGCATGATTTGCCAAATCTTCATTGATGACCAACTGTGTATTGTCCACCAAACTCACCATCGGATGAAGGGGTTTTGGGAGTCGAAGCAAGTCATGAAACTGCGATATAGAAGAGATTTTTGCTGGATTATTGTTTTTCTTTTCCATGATATAAAAGTATGAAAATTTGAGAGATTAAATTAGGCTTTTCAAAAAGCATTGAACAGTTTGTTTGATTTTGAAAGACCAGCTTCGAAGAAGCGAAATATTTATAGAAATTGCAGTTATTATTGAGAGTAGAGCTCCAGCGGAGCGACATATTCATTACAATAAACATGTCGCTCCGCTGGAGCTTTTTTCATCCGTATGATTGAATTTCTATAAATATTTTGCTCCCCTGGAGCTTAATAAAAAACTGTTCAATGCTTTTTGGACAACTTCATTAGAAATTATTATTCTCCAAAAAATTGTTTCCCAAATTCAGAACGAAAAACTTCATCTCCAACTTCTAGTCTTTGTTTATAAAGCGCTTTTGCGTCTTCACCAGCAACATATCTTAATTGGTTTTTTCCGTCAGTTGCAGCTTCATAAACAACATCGGCAATTTGTTCTGGAGTCGATGCCATTTCAAACATAACGTCAACGTTTCCAAACATTTTATTGGTCATTGTTTCGTATTCTGGCAAAGTGCTTGTGTCAAGTGAACCATGCAAAAATTCAGTTTTGATCGCTCCAGGAGAAACTGTTTTAATGTTTATTCCAAACGGATTTAGTTCGTAAGCCATACTTTCGCTCCAGCCTTCTAATCCCCATTTTGTAGCATGATAAATTGATCCTAAAGGAAAAGCAATCAATCCGCCAATAGATGTTGTAGAGATAAACAAACCGCCTTTTCTTTCTCTGAAGTAAGGAATAAATGCATTCGTAACGCGAATTACTCCCAATAAATTAGTGTCCAATTGTTTAGTGATTTGAGAATCAGAAAGACTTTCTAAAGGTCCAATTAACCCATAACCTGCATTGTTAAAAACGATGTCAATATCACTAATTTCAAGCGCTTTTTTAACTGTTGCCTGTATTTGATCATAATTGGTAACGTCTAATGGTAAAAGCGTAACGTTTTTTAATTGAGAAAGTTCGGTTTCTTTTTCAGGGTTTCTCATGGTTGCAATTACATTCCATCCTTTTTCGAGGAATAATTTTGCTGTTGCTTTTCCTAAACCTGATGATGCGCCTGTGATAAAAATTGTTTTCATGATTATTGTTTTTTTAATTGTTATAATTTGACGAAGCAAAGTTCAGGATACACTGCAGTTTAAAAGTGTTCATTTTGGTGCAATGAGTATCCAAAATGAATACTCGAAGATTTAAAGATATATATAATGAAATCCGTAATCCATTCTATATGTTTTGATTTTAAATTTATTTCCAAGATTTTCTATTTGATAAACTCTAGCATTGGTTTCGTCGAAGTAACAATTGTAGTTATATGCAAATTCTTCTGGATGCCATTCACGCTTCATTAACTCGTAATTTTTACGTAATCTGATTTTAGCTGAATCGATATTTTCATCTGGAATGTCATAACTTCCTCTTAAAGTATGGAGTACACTGCTGCTGTCTTTTTCTTCAATTCTTTTGCAATTTAATACAGAAGTTAACATCACGTTGATTAATGTAAACCTCTTATTCGATTTTCTTCTGTCGCTATTATTAATTAGTTCATCTATGCCTAAATTAAGTTGATTTGTAAAAGTTGTATTTGTTTTGGGAACATTTGGCAATAGGTTGTCAAATGGGAATTCCCAATAATCTCTGTATTTGCTATTGAAAAGAGGCATAGCATAGATTTGTTTTTTGCCATTAATAAAAACTAAAATATGATTTCTGTTTTTATATCCTTCAGGTTGTGAATAAAGTTGAATTTCGATATTAAATTCGCCTTCTCGAACACTTTTTACAAACTTGAATTCACTTTCAGATGGTTTTTTATCAGCTGTTAATTGTGGATACTTTATAAGTAGACTTTGAATGGAATGATCAATTTTAGTTTCAATACTCTGATTACAGCTAGTAATAAATAAGATTAAAAAGCATAAGAGAGCGTATGGTAGACGATAGTTTTTTGCAGATTTATTTATCATTATTTTCGATTTTATTGAAGTAATTGGATTAGAGTTTAAAATTTTATTTATGTACCTTGTATCTTTCGGGATTGTAAAGCCTTTTCTCATCATAATCGCCGGCATATCTTTTAAGATCACCTTCTTTTTCTTTTATTAAAAATACATAATTCTGATATGGTTTTTCTTTTGTTGGGTAGGTAAGTACAATTGCTTTATCGTTGTAACTTATCACGTCGTATGAGAAACCTCTCAAAGTCATAATGCTGTCTGAAGATACAGACCATTTTCGAGGTTCGTTGGGATAGTATGGATCTTCTGGTTTATCAGTAAATTTTCCGTTTTCATCAACAGTGAAATTGTACGATAATTTGTCATCGTTAAACTTATAATAGGTTGAATAGGTAGTATTGTCATAATTATAATAAAAACGCCAATATTCATTTGATTTTGTTTCTAGTGCTTTTTCAATAGGATTTTTTCTGGAACACCCAGTTAAAAGGATTGTTGCAAAAAAGAAATAGTATATTTTCATAGGACTTGATTCAATTTATGGATTGAATTTACTTAATTCATTGTAATATTTATTTTTGTAGAAATAGGATTGTTAAAATATTCAAATCTAATATTATTTCGTCAAAATTCTTTCTTTTTGTTAACAACTTTCATTTCGTTATTTCTTTAAAAAAAGCGTAAATTTGACTTCCTTCCATTTTCTACTTCGCATTTTGTTATGTTTCATGTTGTCAATGTTTTGTAACATCTAAGATTTGGAATTTGGAATTAAAAATTTGACTTTTTACAACTCTATGTATTTAATATTCGATACCGAAACAACCGGATTACCAAAACGCTGGGATGCCCCAATAACCGATTCTGACAACTGGCCTCGCTGTATACAGATTGCGTGGCAGCTTCATGACGAAATGGGACAGCTTGTCGAGCATCAGGATTATTTGGTAAAACCCGAAGGATTTAATATTCCGTATGATGCTGAACGTATTCACGGAATCTCGACCGAATTGGCTGAAGCCGATGGAATCACTTTGGCCGAAGTTTTAGAGAAATTCAATATTGCATTAAGCAAAACCAAATTCATCGTTGGACAGAATTTAGGTTTCGACGTTAATATTATGGGAGCCGAATTCCATAGAATGGGAGTAGATTCTACTATGGCTTCAATTCCTGTTTTGGATACTTGTACCGAAGTTACGGCATCGTTATTACAACTTCCCGGAGGTCGTGGAGGAAAATTCAAACTTCCTACTTTGACTGAATTACACAGCTATCTCTTCGACCAGCCATTCGCGGAAGCGCACAACGCAACTGCCGACGTTGAGGCAACTACGCGTTGTTTCTTAGAATTGGTTAGAAGAGAGGTTTTTACCAAAGAAGAGCTTGACGTTCCGAAGGAATATTTCAAAGATTTTCAGGAAAGAAACCCAGAGCCATTTAAGTTAATTGGTTTAAAACACATCAATTTAAAAGCGGCTTCTGATAAAATCAGAGAACAGCTTAAAGCTTTAGCTGGAGATGGTCAGCAAACAGTTGTTTCAGAAGAAGATAAAGCGGATTTCAAAGCTGCAAAATTTGCACATTTACACAATCATACACAGTTTTCGGTACTTCAATCGACTATCGGAATTGGGAATATAGTTGCCGCTGCTGCTAAAAACGGAATGCCAGCTGTTGCGATGACCGATACCGGAAACATGATGGGAGCTTTTCACTTTGTGAGTGCTGTAATGAACCACAACAAAGCGGCTTCTGGAAAAAATAAAGCTTTGGTTGAAGCTGGAGAAGAACCAACAGAAACTGAAGTGAAACCAATTGTAGGTTGTGAATTTAATATCTGTGAAAATCATTTAGATAAAAGCAAAAAAGACAACGGTTATCAGGTTGTTCTGATGGCTAAAAACAAAGCCGGTTATCACAACTTGGCCAAAATGGCTTCGATTGCTTATACTGATGGTTTCTATTATGTTCCAAGGATTGACCGCAAGATTGTGGAGCAATACAAAGGTGATATTATGGTTTTGTCCGGGAATTTATACGGAGAGATTCCGAGTAAAATCCTGAATATTGGTGAAAACCAAGCTGAAGAAGCGTTGATTTGGTGGAAAGAACAATTTGGAGAAGATTTCTATCTGGAAGTAATGCGCCACAATCAGGAAGATGAAAATCGTGTAAATAAAACCCTGATTGAGTTTTCGAAAAAACACGATGTCAAATTAATCGCAACCAATAATACTTATTATTTAAATAAAGAAGATGCTAATGCACACGATATTTTGCTTTGCGTAAAAGATGGTGAAAAGCAGGCAACACCTATTGGACGTGGACGTGGTTACCGTTACGGACTTCCAAATCAGGAATACTACTTCAAGTCGCAAGACGAGATGAAAAAACTCTTTGCCGATTTGCCTGAAGCCATTATCAACATTCAGGAAATTATTGATAAGGTTGAAGGATATTCATTGTATCGAGACGTATTGCTTCCGAAATTCGAAATCCCCGAAGAATTTGTTGATCCAGAAGACGAAAAAGACAATGGTGTTCGAGGTGAAAATGCTTATTTGCGACACCTTACTATGGAAGGTGCCAAAAGAAGATATGGTGAAATCACCGATTCGATTCAGGAACGTTTGGATTTTGAGTTAATGACGATTTCAAACTCAGGATATCCAGGTTATTTCCTGATTGTACAGGATTTCATTGCTGAGGCAAGAAAAATGGATGTATCGGTTGGACCAGGCCGTGGTTCGGCAGCCGGATCTGCGGTTGCATACTGTCTCGGAATTACCAATATTGACCCGATTAAATACGACTTACTTTTTGAGCGTTTCCTAAATCCTGACCGTGTATCGATGCCCGATATTGATATCGACTTTGATGACGAGGGTCGTGGACGTGTAATGGAATATGTAATCAACAAATACGGTCAAAAACAGGTGGCGCAGATTATCACATATGGTAAAATGGCAACCAAATCGGCGATTCGTGATACGGCTCGTGTACTGGATTTACCTTTATTTGAAGCTGATAGAATTGCAAAACTGATTCCGGGAATGATGCCGTCAAAATGGAATTTGGCGCGTTTTATTTCAGAGAGTGAAGAAGAGGTTAAAAAAGCACTTCGTTCTGACGAATTTGACAATGTAAAAGAATTAATCGCGATTGCCAATGAAGATGATTTGGCAGGAGAAACCATTCAGCAGGCAAAAATCCTTGAAGGATCGATGCGTAACACGGGTATTCACGCCTGCGGGGTAATCATTACACCATCGGATATTACAAACTATGTTCCGGTTACAACAGCAAAAGATTCAGATTTATATGTAACCCAGTTCGATAACTCGGTTGCAGAAAGTGCCGGATTGCTGAAAATGGATTTCTTGGGTCTGAAGACCCTTACACTGATAAAAGATACCGTAAAACTGGTAAAATACAGAACGGGAATTGAACTGGATCCGGATACTTTTCCAATTGATGATGAAGAAACGTATGCGCTTTTCCAAAGAGGTGAAACCGTTGGAATCTTCCAATACGAGTCGCCTGGGATGCAGAAATACATGAAGGATCTGAAACCGACAGTTTTTGGAGATTTAATTGCCATGAACGCCTTGTATCGTCCCGGACCTTTGGAGTATATTCCGTCTTTCGTTCGAAGAAAAAATGGTGACGAAGAAATCAAATACGATTTAGATGCATGTGCGGAATATTTATCAGAAACCTACGGAATTACGGTTTACCAAGAGCAGGTAATGCTTTTGTCTCAGTCTTTGGCAGGATTTACAAAGGGTGAGGCCGACGTCTTGCGTAAGGCGATGGGTAAGAAACAAAAAGACGTACTTGATAAAATGAAGCCGAAGTTCGTTGAGCAAGCGGCCGCAAAAGGTCACGATGCCAAGATTCTGGAGAAAATCTGGAAAGACTGGGAAGCCTTCGCGAGTTATGCCTTCAACAAATCGCACTCAACTTGTTACGCTTGGATCGCGTATCAAACGGCTTATTTGAAAGCGCATTATCCTGCCGAATATATGGCAGCGGTACTTTCGAATAACATGAACGATATCAAACAGGTTTCGTTTTTTATGGAAGAATGTAAACGCATGGGATTGCAGGTTTTGGGTCCTTGCGTTAATGAATCGTATTATAAATTTACCGTAAACGATGATTACGCGGTTCGTTTCGGAATGGGAGCGATCAAAGGAGTGGGTTCTGGAGCTGTAGAAACCATTGTAGAAAACAGAAAAGACGGAAGATATAAATCAATCTTTGATTTAGCGAAACGTATTGATTTGCGTGCTGCCAATAAAAAAGCGATTGAGAATTTAGCATTGGCAGGAGGTTTTGATTCTTTTGAAGGAACAACCAGAGCGCAATATTTCCATGACGATGGCGACGGAATCACTTTCTACGAAAAAGCAATGCGTTACGGATCTAAGTTTCAGGAAAATGAAAATTCATCTCAGGTAAGTTTGTTTGGAGAAACCAGTGAGGTGCAAATCGCAGAACCTGTTGTGCCACCTTGCGAAGACTGGAGCACAATGGAAAAACTGGCAAAAGAAAAAGAGGTTGTCGGAATTTATATTTCTGGACATCCTCTTGATGATTTTAGATTTGAGATGAAATATTTCTGTAATTCTCGTTTGGAAGCGCTGAAAAGCATGAATGAATATGTTGGGAAAAACCTAATGTTTGCCGGAATTATCAATAATGTTCAGCATCGTGTTGCTAAAAACGGAAAAGGCTGGGCGGCATTCAATCTAGAAGGTTACGATGAGAGTTATGAGTTTAAGATTTTTGGAGAAGAATATTTGAAATTCCGCCATTTCTTGATTCAGAACAATTTCGCTTATATAAAAATTTTGATAAAAGATGGTTGGGTAAATCACGATACAGGCAAAAAAACAGATCCAAGAATGCAATTTGTTGAGGTTCGACAGTTGCAGGATATTCTCGAAGCATTTGCCAAAAAATTAATTTTATTGTTAGATATCAAAGACCTTCATGAAGAATTCATTCATAAATTGAGTCGTTTGTTTAGTGAGAACAAAGGTGATAACACGGTGAGTTTTGATATTATGGAAATTGAGAATGTAAAACGTTTAGTCGAAGTCGAAACTACAAGTGAATTTGAAGATAGTGAAGATGCTGTTTTTGAAGATGAAAATGACGATAACGATACAGTTTCAGGTGAAGCCAAAATGAAGGAAATGAAAGAGGTTGAGGAAGTAAAAGTTGTTACCAAATTAACCATGCCAAGCCGACGTTTGAAGGTGAAAATTTCAGCTGAATTGTTGCAAGAATTAGAAAAAATGCAGATTAATTTTAAGTTGAACTAAATTTTAACAGTTAAAATTTAATGGAATGTAAAATTTTAATGTTAAAAATATGCATGCATAATACTTTTTTAGTAATATTGCCCGAAATTACAACGATTTCGTTCCAAGTCTAACCGTACAGACTAAAAGAATATGTTAAAATACTCTAAGTTTGTATAAATTAATTAAATCAGAATTATGAAAAAGAACCTATTTTTATTAGGATTATTAGTTTGCTCTATGGCTACAATGGCGCAGACAGAAAAAGCAGACAAGCCAGAAAGCTGGTATTTTAAATTAGGAGGATCTTATTTTAACCAAACAGCTTCAACAGAGTTTCCAGAAGTTGGAGGACAAGCTCCTAACAGAGATGTTTATTCAGGAACTTTGACAAATAATAAATTAGTTTCAAGAGAAAGTATAACAGGTTCTTTTGGACAAGGTTTCAGAAGTGGAATTACTGGAGGTTACCGTTTTTCAACACGTTTAGGAGTTGAATTATCTGCTAATTACTATATCAGTAATAGTAAAACAATGGCTCAAACAACTGATAGACTTATTTCATATAATCCAAATACAACAGTTGCTACATACGTAAGTTTTACTGCAGAAGGACAAATCAAAGCTTTTGATTTGGCACCAGCTATCGTAATGTTTTTAGGTGAAGCTCATGGTTTTGAACCATATACTAAAGTTGGAGTTATTGTTCCAGTACATGGTACATTAGATATTAAAACAACAAGAGATTACGTAAGTTTTGCTGGCGCTAATCAAGTTGCAGCTACTCAAGCTTATTCAAAAGATGTGGTTAAACCAAATGCAACAGTTGGTTTTATGGCGTCTATTGGTACTTCTTATAAATTAGGAAAACACATTTCTGCTTTTGCTGAATTAGAATACCGTAACTTCACAGTACACGGAAAAACTAAAGAAACTACTGAATATACTGAAAATGGAGTAGATAAATTAAATACTTCAACTTCATTTAGAGCAGCTTCATATTCTGCTAACCACACTAATTACCATAGTTCAATCGATGCTAATTCTAACAGTATGGTTACAAATGCTGCTGGTTTTGATAGCACAAAAGCTACAGATGATTTAAGTTCTTATGTTGGAATCTCTGGTTTAGGTTTGACTTTAGGAGTTAAATACAGCCTATAATTTTCCAAAGTTTTTATAGTTTATAGTTTAGAAAAAGAGGATATTCGAAAGAATATCCTCTTTTTTATTTTGACAAAGATTTTATAATGAATTGCCTCCTGCTTTAGCTGGAGGTCGTTGGGATTGATTAAAATAAAAAAGGCTTTAGCCGAACTATTAGTTTGGCTAAAGCCCTATGTTTTTCTTGAAATTATTCCTCCAGTTAAAGCGGGAGGCAATTCAATCAAATACTATTTTGAAGCTTCTCTAAACTCTTTCAAAACTTGATCAATAACCCATGTTGTTCTGGAACCAGAAACGCCTTTTGATGGAGAAGCACCTCCATTTCCTAAAAGTTCAGCAATAACTGTTTCAATAAACGGTTGTTGAATATGCAACGGATTCTCAATCAAAATACTTTCTTTTTCGCCATTTGCATATTGAATGTGAATTGGATCATTCCCAAAAGTAGAGAACGAAATTTTTCCTTTATCACCAACAATTTCAGTATTGTCATAGCGCTCACAACTCGCAAAGTTCCATATTCCTGAACCATGAATTCCGTTTTCGAATAAAAATGACATTGAAACCGAATCTTCAGCAGGATAAGCCAGTAATTGAGAAGTCGCGTGTCCGCGAACTGATTTTATCGGACCTAAAACAAAATCTAGGAAATCTAAAGTATGACAAGCCAAATCAACAAAAATTCCGCCTCCAGAGATATGAGGTAAAACAGTCCAAGGAAGATTGATTTCGTCATCATAACGTGCTTCAAAAGGATGGTATAAAACACAATTTACATGTCTAATGTTTCCTAATTTGCCTTCATCTATTATTTCTTTTATTTTTAAAAAACGAGGTAGGCCTCTTCTATAATAAGCAACAAAGAGCGGAACATCGTGTTCTTTGCAAGTACTAATCATTTCGTTGCATTCTTCAAAAGTCAAAGCCATTGGTTTTTCTACATAAACTGGTTTTCCAGCTTTGGCACATAAAATAGTATATTCTTTATGAGAAGATGGAGGAGTAGCAATATAAACCGCATCAACTTCTGGATCATTGATTAAATCTTCAGCGTTCGAATACCATTTTGGGACATTGTGACGTTTGGCATAATCTTCGGCAAGTGCTGCATCTCTTCGCATAACGGCAACTAAAGCTGAATTTGGAGCTTTCTGAAAAGCCGGTCCGCTTTTAACTTCAGTAACATTTCCGCATCCAATGATGCCCCATTTTATAATTTTCATGGTTTAAGTTTTAAGTTTTTCAAATTTAAAAAAGGTTTGCCACTAATTGCACGAATTTCCACTAATTTAAATTGTGATTTTTTTGCCACAGATTAAAAGGATTAAAATGATTTTAATCTCTATGTGTTTACTTTTATAATCTGTGAAAATCCTTTTAATCTGTGGCAAATAGAAAAAAAAATTAGTGGAAATTCTAGTAATTAGTGGCAAAATAAAAAAGCCACGATATTCAGAAAATAATTCGTGAATTCGTGGCTAATAAAAACGTAGTTTAAAGTCTTATTTCGAAGGCAAAGCTTTGAAACCCATATTGTAAAGTGTAAAAGCTTGAATATCTACATTTTCTTGAATTGTAGCTGCAACAGATTTTCCTGCTCCGTGACCAGCTTTAACATCAATTCTAATCAAAACTGGATTTTCTCCGACTTGTTTTTCTTGTAATTCAGAAGCAAATTTAAAACTGTGTGCAGGAACTACGCGATCATCGTGATCACCTGTCGTTACAATAGTTGCTGGATAATGCGTTCCTTGCTTTACATTATGAACAGGTGAATAGCCTTTTAAGTATTCGAACATTTCTTTGCTGTCTTGAGCAGTTCCATAATCAAAAGCCCATCCTGCACCTGCAGTAAAAGCGTTGTAACGAAGCATGTCCATAACTCCAACTGCCGGCAAAGCTACTTTCATCAAATCAGGACGCTGCGTCATAGTTGCACCAACTAATAAACCTCCGTTAGATCCTCCGCGAATAGCTAAATAATCAGATGAGGTGTATTTCTGTGCAATTAAATATTCTGCAGCAGCAATAAAATCATCAAACACATTTTGTTTTTGTTGTTTTGTTCCTGCATCGTGCCATTTTTTGCCGTATTCACCGCCACCTCTTAAGTTAGCAACGGCATAAACGCCTCCGTTTTCCATCCAAACTGCATTGGCAATACTGAAACTTGGCGTTAAGCTAATATTGAATCCGCCGTAACCGTAAAGGATAGTTGGGTTTTTGCCGTCTAATTTTGTTCCTTTTTTATAGGTAATAATCATCGGAACTTTTGTGCCGTCTTTTGAAGTATAAAAAACTTGTTTTGACTCGTAATCCTCGCTTTTGAAATCTACTTTTGGTTTTGCATATACTTCAGATTTACCTGATTTTGGCTCGAAAGAATATATGCTTCCTGGAGTTGTATAATTTGTAAAACTGTAATAAAGGATTTTTTCATTCTTTTTTCCGCCAAATCCGCCAGCAGTTCCAACAGCTGGAAGTTTGATTTCACGAACTAATTTTCCGCTATAATCATATTGTTGTACAAAAGAAACTGCGTCTTTTGTATAATTAGCAAAGAAGTATCCTCCTCCTGTTGAAGGCGACAAAATATCCTTTGTTTCTTTGATGAAATCTTTCCAGTTTTCTGGTTTCGGATTTGCAGCGTCAACTGTAACCACACGTTTGTTAGGCGCATTAAGATCGGTTTCGATGAACAATTTGCTTCCTTCATTTTCAATAATACTATTATCGCTGTTGAAATTGTCAACAATAGTCACAATTGGGCTATTTGGTTTAGTCAAATCTTTGATGTACAATTCGTTTCCGTAAGTAGAATTGGCTGCAGAAATCACTAAATAATGATTGTCTTCCGTTACATAACCGCCAACATATCTTCTTTTTTGATCGGCACCAAAAATTACTTTATCCTCTTTTTGAGAAGTTCCCAGTTTGTGGAAATACAATTTATGTTGATCTGTTTTTGCAGAAAGTTCGCTTCCTTTTGGTTTGTCATAACTTGAGTAATAGAAACCTTCATTTTTGTGCCAAGAAATCCCACTGAATTTTACATCAACCAAAGTGTCTTCTAAAACTTTTTTAGAAACCGCATCAATAATAATTACTTTTCTCCAGTCGCTTCCGCCTTCAGAAATTGCATAAGCGGCTTTTGAACCATCTTCAGAAAAATCCAATCCACCAAGCGAAGTTGTTCCGTCTTTAGAAAAAGTATTCGGGTCTAAGAAAACTTCTTCCTTGCCATTTTGATCTTTTCTATAAACAACAGATTGATTCTGAAGTCCATTGTTTTTAGAATAATAAGTATATTTCCCTTCTTTATATGGAGCGCCAATTTTTTCGTAGTTCCAAAGTTTTTCCATTCGTTTTTTAAGTTCCTCACGAAACGGAATTTTATCTAAATAACCATATGTAACGTCATTTTGGGCTTTAACCCAAGCTCCAGTTTCGGCAGATTTGTCATCTTCCAGCCAACGATACGGATCGCTAACTTTTGTGTCAAAATAAACATCGACAGTTTCGCCTTTTTTGGTTTGCGGATATTGAATTTTATTTTGTCCAAATGAAATTCCTGCTGTTGTAATCGCCATTAGTAGAAATGTTTTTTTCATATTTAAGTTTGTCGGTTTTAACAAAAATAGCATTTTTTGTGTCATTGCTGAATTTTTAACCGCAAAGTACGCAAGAGTTTATGTAAAGCACTCAATATTAATCTCGCAAAGTCGCGAAGTCGCAAAGAAATTTTAAAACTTTGCGTCTCTGCGTCTTTGCGAGATTTTTTAAATGCTAAGCTAAAAAAAACCTAGCGTGCTTTGCGGTTAAATAAAAATTACAAATTGAAATTAACGCCCAAAACGATGTTTCTTCCAATATTTGGAATACCATCTGTTTTCAGTCTTGAAAGATGCGCAATGTATTTTTTATCGAATAAATTGTTTCCGTTTAAGTTCACATCAAAAGCAGTTTTTCCCAATTTAACTGTTCCTCCAAAACCTAAATTCACCAAAGTATAACCTTTAGAAGCTGTTTCAAATCCGCTCACATTTGATTGATCAAAAGTCGATGAAACATTCAATGAAGCAAAACCTTCGCTTAGCCAATTCTTGATGTTAAATTCGGTTCTAAGCGTGTTGTTCCAATTATTTGCCGGAATTAAAGGCAGATAATCATCATTGTCTTTTTTGCCTGTAACCGTTTCAAAACTAGTTTCAAAGTGCAACCAATCTAACGGATGTGGGTGAATATGCAGTCCAGCTTCACCACCAAATAATTTGGCATTGTCCTGAACATAAGCAAATACATCATTATTATCTAAAATTTCTCCAGTTGGCGAAGTATAAATGTAATTGTTCACGTGATTGTAAAACCCGTTGATGAAAAACTCAAAATGCGAATTTTTATATTCTAAGTTAACATCAGTCTGAACGTTTTGTTCTGTTTTTAAATTTGCATTTCCAATTTCATATCGATTTGTTCCTTCGTGAACGCCGTTTGAAGTCAATTCGGCTAAATTTGGCGCTCTAAATCCTGACGCAACATTTAAGCGAAGTGTCAGAGGTTCTGCCAATTTTGTTTTGTATCCCAAAGAAGCGTTAAAGCTATCAAATGATCGGTCCAATGCCTGAAAATAACCTTCTTCACCTTCTGTTCCGTGTGCAATTGAAGTAATATTTCTATTGTCAAAACGTAATCCGGCTTGTAAAACGCTGTTGTCCCATTCGTAATTTGCCGTTCCAAAAACACCAAAGTCGTTCGTTGTCGCATCCGGAATCAAATATTCCTCTCCCGAATTTGTATTGGTTTGATGCATTCCTTGAACCCCTAAAATAGTTTCAATTTTTCCGAATTTCGGGAAATGATATTTTGCATTATAGTTGAAAGTATTCAATTTCATGTGAAGAGAAGCTTTGTTGCTGTCTTCAAATTCGCTTCGGTCATTGGCAATATAACCTAAATCAACATCCAGTTTTGAGTTTTCAAAAAACACAACATTGTTCAAACTTAGTAAATGATTGAAAATTCCCTGTCTTGGAAATTCAGTGTCTTTGCTGGAAGTTTGTTCTGCAATTCCGTCTTCTGGAATTCCAATATCTAATTTGTTGTAATTGTATCTCAAAACGCTTGAAAAGCTAGAATTACTGTATCCAATTCCGGTTTTAAAATCGGTTTCATTGTAACGGGAATTTGTCACGCGATCACCTCCTGAAATTTTGTAATCAGAATGTGTATTGTAGCTTCCACGTGCTAAAAATTTCCAATTATCGGTAGAAGTTTTTAAACCAATTGATGAATTGCTTCCTTGAGTATTAGTAAAATATTTTTGGCTGAAATTTGCTTTGAAAGTTCCTGCATCAGCAAATTTTTCGGGGTTAAAATATAAAACACCACCTAATGCATCAGAACCATATAGTAACGAAGCAGGTCCTTTGATCACTTCAACGCTTTCAATTCCGGCATCATTTAATCCTAAACCATGTTCGTCTCCAAATTGTTGATTTTCTATTCGAACGCCTTGAGAATACACTAAAACACGATTACCGCTAAGTCCACGAATTACAGGTTTACCAATTGACGTTCCGGTCGAAATCTGAGCAACTCCAGGAATAGTCGCCAAACCTTCGATCAAAGTAGAAGTTCCTTTTTGTTGCAATGTTTTGATGCTTTCGTGTTCGATTTTCATTACGTTTTGCGATTGCAATTTGTTAAATGGAGTGGAAACGACTACTTCATCCATCTCCATAATTGATTGTAAAAGTGTAACGTTTAAAGTGTTTTCTTTTGCAAGTTTTGCAATAGTTTGATTTTGATTGGCATAACCTACAAAATTGAAGGCAAGTCGCAGACTTCCGTTTGGAAGATTGTTCAATTCGTATTTTCCTTTTGCGTCTGTTGTGGTTCCTTTATGTAATTCTGGCGCATATACAGAAACGCCCGGCATTGGCTGATTTTGATTGTCGGTAACAATTCCTGAAACCGAATTTTGAGCAGAAATCATGCTCGAGAACCCCAAAATTAGGGCTAGTAGTATTTTTTTCATTTGAAAATGATGCTATAGTTAATTGTTTTTCGCTTCCAAATAAAAACCAAAGCAAACAGCAAAGTATTCTGATCCTAATTGTTGCAATAGGATTAGAAAACTCAATGTTAATTGAATTTAAATTGAAAGCAATGTGATTTTTTTCCGAATAATCGAAATCTAAGAAACTAAAGCAACAGGAGGTCCCCGAAGTAAATAAACGCTTTTTGAAAATGAACGTGCATTTTCTGAAAACGAAAAGAAATAAGGAATTTCGTAATGAAAAGTGTGAAATTGAAAAGAGAAGATTTCGGCTGGAGTATAACTTCCAAAAGCAAAATTACAAACATAACATAAGTCGTAATTGTGATGCTGATGCGTTATTTCGCCGCTTGGATCATTGTAAGCGTGATGACACTGCTTTTCTGAAAGTTGTTTTACAATGTGCTCAAAACTGTGCAACGACTGAAACAATATCGTGAACAATATTGTCAGCGTCATCGAAACACTTAATATGAGCTGTTTTCTTTTCATGCAAAGGCAAAGGTATAAAAGCGGATTGAAAAAATGGGTTATTTTTCGATTTCTGTTGCAGATTTATTGAAAAAAGCGCAACAAATGCCTTTGTTCGCCCTGAAAAAGAGAATAATTGTTTTCAAATCGTATCTTCAACTGGCATTATATTATATTTGTATGTAAAATAAACTTACGGCAAAAAACGTTTAAGCTTGAAAACCTCTCTAAAACCAAAATTCGATATGCGATTATTTTTTACTTGTTTGTTTTTTGTTTCATTTTTGAATGTCTTCTCGCAGCAAGAAGTGAAACCTGAAATCAAGCCAGTAATTAAAATTGATTCGTTGTATCGTGAAGATCAGTTTTACTTTTCATTGACTTATAATCTTTTGGTGAATACGCCTGAAAGACTGAAACAGGATAAGTTTTCTGCTGGACTTTCTGCTGGTTTTTTACGCGATATGCCAATCAACAAAAAAAGAACGGTTGCCATTGCGGCCGGATTTGGATTGACTTATCAAAACTTTTACCAAAATTTTACAGTTTCAGAAGATACAAATGGTGCGCCGATTTATGGCGTCAATGATTATGATGAATTTGTTTCCAATCGATTCAGACAATATTCTGTCGATTTGCCAATTGAATTTAGATGGAGAAATTCGACTTATGAAAGTACGAAGTTTTGGAGGGTTTACGGCGGTGTAAAAATGAGTTATATTTTCTCGAGCAAATCGATTTTAGACGATGGAGAAAATACGTATAAAATAAAAAATAATCCAGATGTCAACACATTTCAATACGGAATTTACCTCGCAACGGGTTACAACACCTGGAATATTTATGCCTATTATGGCTTAAATCCTTTATTTGATTCGGTTTCCACAATTTCTGGCGAAAAAGTAAAAATGAGAGCTATGAATGTTGGACTTATCTTCTATATTTTATAGCCATAAAAATAAGAAGAGCAATTGTGGCAAAACACCAATTGATAATCCAATAAAAATTTCTTTTGAAGTATGTGCCTGCATTTCTAATCGCGATGAGGCAACAATTCCGGTCAATAAAATTAAAAGCGCTGGCCAATATGGATTTTGCATTTGCAAATGCATATTCATTCCAATTACAAAAATGGCAAAACCGCTAATTGCGGCCACATGCAGACTTGCCTTAATTTTAAATAAAGAACAAACCAAAGCTAAAATTGTCGTGAACAAAGCGCCCAGAAAAAAGAAATGCAGTTCTGGATAACGCGTAATGATTATGCTTCGTTTAACTAATAAAATATATAAAAAACACTGAAGGATCAAAGGAATCTTTCGTTGCGAAGTTTCATGAACCATTATAGAAGTCACATGCCCAGTTGATTTTAACAGCAGGAAAAACAAAACTGGAACTAAAATCGTAATAATCAGAATTTGAAATAAAACAAAGTATTTCTCATTATTTGAGAATGCGTCTTCTTTGCAAAAAAGATAAAATAATGTGGCGTACATCGCAATAAAAATCGGATGAAAGATATAAGAGAATAAAGGCAATATTTTTTTCAAAACGCGGTTATTTGTGGGTATTCAACAAATATAATGAAATAATGGTTTTCGCCATGAATTACTCTAATTTCCACAAATCCTATTTTGTTAATTAACATTTGATTTAATTTTAAGACACAGAGTAAAAGATTTTCGCAGATTAAAATCATTTGAATCCTTTTAATCTGTGGCTAAAAATTAAGATATAATTCGTGGAAATTCGTGTAATTCGTGGCAAACCTTTTTTTAAATTTGACAAAAAGAATTTCTAAATGAGCATAAATCTTAAAAGCCTTATCCCGGTTCTTGATGCCGAATGGATTGGCTCAAATTCGGATGTTTTTATCGATCATATTTCGATCGACAGCCGTTCGCTTCAAAACGGATCCAAAACCTTGTTTATTGCTTTGTCAGGCGTTAACAACGATGCTCATTTGTATATAGCAGAATTAATTGAAAAAGGCGTTCAAAATTTTGCTGTTCAATACATTCCTGAAAATGTAAAAGGCAAAGCCAATTTTTTGGTCGTTAAAAACACTTTAAATGCTTTGCAACAATTTGCCGCTTATTACAGGAATTTGTTCAATTTTCCTGTAATTGGTTTAACAGGAAGCAACGGGAAAACAATTGTAAAAGAGTGGCTTAACTTTTTGCTAAGTCCAGATTACAACATAATTCGAAGCCCAAAAAGTTATAACTCTCAAGTTGGCGTTCCGTTATCGGTTATCGCCATAAACGAAAAACACAATTTAGGCATTTTTGAAGCCGGCATTTCAACGGTAAATGAAATGATAAAGCTCGAAAAAATCATCAAACCAAATATTGGAGTTTTGACCAGCATTGGCTCTGCACATGATGAAGGTTTTGAGAATTTGGAACAAAAAATCAACGAGAAGCTTTTGCTGTTTAAAAACACAGAAGTAATTATTTATCAAAAAAATGAATTGGTCGATAAATGTCTTGTTGCTTTTGCTGCAGAAAATCCAATTCAAAATAGAATCCTTTTTTCTTGGAGCTTTAACGATAATACGGCCGATGTTTTTATTCTAAAAAAAGAAATCAAAAACGAAACAGCTACAATTCAATACCAATATAAAAACGAAATTTTTGATTTAGAAATTCCGTTTAGTGATTCAGCTTCAGTTGAAAATGCGATTTCGTGTTTGTTGGTTTTGCTTTATTTTAAATACGATTCGAAAACCATTCAAAATCGAGTGCAAATGTTGTATCCGGTTCAAATGCGCTTGGAAGTCAAAAACGGAATCAATAATTGCAGTATTATTGACGATAGCTACAGTTCCGATTTTCAGTCGCTTAAAATTGCTTTGGATTTCTTGGAAAGTCAGCAAAAAAAGAATGCCACAAAAACGGTAATTCTTTCAGATATATTTCAAAGCGGATTTTCGAATGAAGAATTGTATTCGAAAGTTTCACAATTAGTTTCAGATAACAAAATCAATCGCGTAATTGGCATTGGCCCAACAATTTTTTCTTTTAAAGACAAGTTTTCAAATTGTATTGCATTTCAAGATACAGCTTCGTTTGTTGAAGCTTTTGAAAGTCTGAATTTCAGTAATGAAACTATTTTGATTAAAGGTGCAAGATCTTTTCAGTTTGAAGAAATTGTTTCGCTACTGGAAGAAAAAACGCATGAAACGGTTTTGGAAATCAATCTCGATTCAATTAGTCATAACTTAAATTACTACAAATCAAAACTTGCCGATGATGTAAAAATTATGGTCATGGTAAAAGCTTTCGGTTATGGAAATGGAGGTCTTGAAATTGCAAAATTACTGGAACATCATAAAGTGGATTATTTAGGTGTGGCTTTCGCCGATGAAGGAATTTCGCTGAAAAACGGCGGAATCAAATTGCCAATTATGGTTTTGAATCCTGAGTCGACAAGTTTTCCGTCGATGATTCAGTACAAATTAGAGCCAGAAATTTATAGTTTAAAAGGATTAAATGCCTTTTTGAAAATTGCCAAAGAAAAGAATTTAAAGGATTTTCCAATTCATATAAAAATAGATACTGGAATGCATCGTCTAGGTTTTGAAGAAAATACAATTGATGAGTTGATTGCGACTTTAAAAAATAATTCAACGGTTCGCGTGCAAAGTGTTTTGTCACATTTGGCAACAAGCGATGATCCAAAACATTTTGGATTTGTCGAAAAGCAAATCAATTTATTTGAGAAATTATCTTCCAAATTAATGTCGGAATTAAATATAAACCCGATTCGTCATATTTTGAACACTTCAGGAATCAGCAATTTCCCGAATGCACAATATAATATGGTACGTTTAGGAATTGGTCTATACGGAGTTTCTAATGATCCTTCAGAACAAAAATATCTGGAAAACGTTGGAACCCTAAAATCAATAATTTCTCAAATCCGAATCATTCCAACAGGCGACAGCGTTGGTTACGGGCGTCGTTTTATGGCCGAAAAAGAAACTAAAATTGCGACAATCCCAATTGGTTATGCTGACGGAATTTCGAGATTATGGGGAAATGAAATTGGTTTTGTAACCATCAAAAATCAAAAAGCTAAAATCGTTGGAAGTGTTTGTATGGATATGCTCATGGTTGATGTAAGCCATATTGATTGTAAAGAAGGCGACTCGGTGATTATTTTTGGCGAAAGCCCAACAGTTATTGAAATGGCTGAGGCTTTAAAAACCATTCCGTATGAGATTATGACGAGTATCTCGCAACGTGTCAAACGAGTATTTTTTAGATAGAAGTAAGGAATTATCAGGAAAATTACGTATTTTCGGTATAATTATTATAAACTAAAAAGGAACAATTATGGGATTTTTTTCTGAATTTAAGGCATTTGCAATAAAAGGCAACGTGGTTGATCTTGCTGTTGCAGTAATTATTGGGGCGGCATTTGGTAAAATTGTAAGTTCATTTATTGAAGATGTAATTACGCCACTAGTATTGAAACCGGCATTAGAAGCTGCGCATTTAGAAAAAATTCAAGATCTTACCGCTTTTGGCGGTGTAAAATACGGTCTTTTTCTTTCGGCAGTAATTAACTTTGTAATTGTTGCTTTTGTTTTATTCTTAGTTATTAAAGGAGTAAACAAACTTAAAAAAGAAGAAGCTCCAGCGCCACCAGCAGGACCAACGCAAGAAGAATTGCTTACACAAATTAGAGATTTATTAAAAAATAAATAAAAATACAATACCGCTACACTAAGTCTAACTTAACCACCTTCTAAAGAGGTGGTTTTTTTACAATTTGTTTATTTTATAACATTTTGTTATTTTTTGTGAATCACCTTGCCAAGACTTTTATTATACTTATTTTTGCCGTACAAATTTGATTATAGAATTATTTAAAAATATAAAAATGAGAATTGCAGTTGTAGGTGCTACCGGAATGGTTGGCGAAGTAATGCTTAAAGTTTTAGCAGAAAGAAATTTTCCTGTTACAGAATTAATTCCTGTTGCATCAGAGAGATCAGTAGGAAAAGAAATTGAATATAAAGGAACAAAATATAAAGTTGTTGGTTTACAGACTGCCGTAGACATGAAAGCTGATATCGCAGTTTTTTCTGCTGGAGGAGATACTTCATTAGAGTGGGCTCCAAAATTTGCTGCTGCCGGAACAACGGTTATCGACAACTCTTCAGCTTGGAGAATGGATCCGACTAAAAAATTGGTAGTTCCAGAAATCAATGCTTCTGTTTTGACTAAAGAAGACAAAATCATTGCAAATCCAAACTGTTCTACTATTCAAATGGTAATGACTTTGGCGCCTTTGCACAAAAAATATAACATTAAAAGAATTATTGTTTCGACTTACCAATCAATCACTGGAACTGGTGTAAAAGCGGTTAAACAATTAGAAAACGAGTACGCAGGAATTCAAGGTGACATGGCTTACAAATATCCAATTCACAGAAATGCGATTCCACATTGCGACAGTTTCGAAGATAATGGCTACACTAAAGAAGAAATGAAATTAGTTCGCGAAACTCAAAAAATTCTTGGTGACAACACCATCAGAGTTACAGCTACTGCAGTTCGCGTACCAGTTGTTGGTGGACACAGTGAAGCTGTAAACGTTGAGTTTACAAATGATTTTGATGTGAATGAAGTTCGCGAAATCTTGCACAATACCGATGGAGTAGTAGTGCAGGATAATTTAGATACATTCACATATCCAATGCCATTATACGCTGAAGGTAAAAATGATGTTTTTGTTGGAAGAATCCGTCGTGACGAAAGCCAGCCAAATACATTAAACATGTGGATTGTTGCGGATAACTTAAGAAAAGGTGCAGCAACAAACACCATCCAAATTGCTGAATATTTAATTCAAGCAGGTCTGGTTTAAGCTGAGAGATTAAATTAAATTGTTATAAAGAAAAAGCCGTAATTGCATCACTGCAATTACGGCTTTTTTGATTTGTCTCCGTAAAGAAAACCCGACAGGTTTTTGAAATCTGTCGGGTTTGAAAGAATTAAAAAATTCCAAATCCCAATAACGTTAAGTAGTTAATTGGAATTTGGAATTTAATAAATTATTGGAATTTTATTTTTAATATTCTGGAGCCAATTCTAATTCTAAACCTTCTAATTCTTCAGTGATTGGAATTTGGCATCCTAAACGGCTATTCGATTTTACATAAAATGCTTCCGAAAGCATAGCTTCTTCTTCATCTCCCATCTCTGGTAGGGCAACGTCATTTAGAACATAGCATTGGCAAGAAGCGCACATGGCCATTCCGCCACAAGTTCCTTCAACAGGAAGTTCATATGCTTTGCATAATTCCATTATGTTCATTGCCATATCGGTTGGAGCTTGTAATTCATGAACAACTCCTTCTCGATCTTTAATCTTTATTAATACATCCATTTTTGGTATGGGAATTTTAATGTAGGATTTTATAACGTGAAAAAATCCTGGTTCAATTTAACTTGTTGGTTTTAGACTGAATGCGTATTCTTTTTGTGTGTTTTCTTTAAGATGCATTTTTACACCCAGCATATTGCCACCTTTTTCAAGCAACGTTACCACTGCAATTACAGAATAATAATCTCTATCACCTTGAAAGATTAATGTTCCCTCATAGGTTGAATTTACAACTCCTTGTTTGTCTGTAGTAACAGAAACTTTTCTTGGATGTGTAAATTCAGCTGTACTGTAAGTTGCTTTGTTGGCAAATTTTGCTTTTCCTTCGGCGAAATCATATAAAAAATCATAATTGCCAATTCTCAAACTTCCCTCTTCATTAGTTGGATTCGTATTGAATACAATTTGCCCTGAAAACTTAAAATCTGACCATTCTTCAGATTCACTTACCCAAGCCTTGTCAACAATTAGAGTTTGTGCTTGCTGAGCATAATTTACAGATACAAAAAACAACAATAAAAATAAAGTGTAATAGTGTTTCATAAATTTAAGATTTAGGGTTATTTTACAAAAATAAGTTAAATTAGTAAAAATAGCTCAACTAAAACTCTTAAATCTTTATATTGTTTTTTGTTAAATTCGCAATATTCTATATGATTTTGGATGTTTTGGTTTGAAAAAACAAGAAAAACACTCAAAAGAAATACTATTCTTGTTAATAATTCAAAACCATAAAAGGTTGCAAATTTTGATTTGCTACATGATGTTCACCACAGTTTCAATTTGTGGTGCATATTTTTTTATAGTCGTTTCAACGCCTGCTTTCAAAGTCATTTGATTTACGCTGCAGCTAATACAAGCGCCCTCAAGACGAACTTTTACATGTTTGTCCTCGTCGATAGAAACTAGCGTGATATCACCTCCATCAGATTTCAAAAATGGCCTTATTTCATCTAAAGCCAACAAAACGTTATTTGTTAATTCTTCTGTTGTCATAATATTTAATGTGTCAATTAGAGAATGTGTCAATTAGAGAATTTAGATCATTATCTAATTGCCACATTATCTCATTATCTAATTATTTTTTCACTGCCGAACATCCTGCCATAGTTGTAATTTTAATGGCTTCGGTTGCTGGCAAGCTTTCATTTCTGTTTACTGTTTCTTGTACAACATTTCGAGTAATTTCTTCAAAAACAGATTCGATTACTGAAGCTGTTTGCAAAGCAGCAGGACGACCGTAATCTCCTGCTTCACGAATAGATTGTACGATTGGAACTTCACCTAAAAATGGCACATCTAGGTCGGCAGCAAGATTTTTTGCTCCTTCTTGTCCAAAGATATAATATTTGTTGTTTGGTAATTCTTCTGGTGTAAAGTACGCCATGTTTTCAACAATTCCTAAAACAGGAACATTAATATTGTCTTGCATGAACATTGCCACTCCTTTTTTAGCATCGGCAAGCGCAACCGCTTGAGGCGTACTTACTACAACTGCACCAGTTATCGGCAATGATTGCATAATCGAAAGATGAATGTCTCCCGTTCCTGGAGGCAAATCTAAAAGCATAAAATCAAGTTCTCCCCAATCTGCATCAAAAAGCATTTGGTTTAACGCTTTTGCGGCCATTGGGCCTCTCCAGATTACAGCTTGGCTTGGCGCTGTAAAAAATCCAATAGAAAGTATTTTGATATCATAACTTTCAATTGGTTTCATTTTTGATTTCCCGTCAACGGTAGTCGAAATTGGTTTTTCGTTTTCAACATCAAACATAATAGGCATCGATGGGCCGTAGATATCAGCATCTAAAATACCAACTTTGAATCCCATTTTTGCAAGAGTTACAGCAAGGTTTGCGGTAACAGTTGATTTTCCAACTCCTCCTTTTCCAGAAGCGATGGCAATGATATTTTTGATTCCTGGAATTGCTCGACCTTTGATTTCGACTTTTTCAGGAACTTCAACTTTAATATTTACTTTGATTTTTGCATCGGCAGAGATCAAGTCATGGATTGTTTTTTTAACATCGTCTTCTGCTCTTTTTTTGATGTGCATTGCTGGAGTGTGAAGTACTAAATCTACTACAACTTCATCGCCAAATGTAATAACGTTGGCAACGGCGCCGCTTTCCACCATATTTTTACCTTCTCCTGCTATAGTGATAGTTTCTAGAGCCTTAAGGATTTCTTTTCTATCTAATTTCATTTTTAATGTAAGTGTTTTCTAGTGATGAAATTTGTTTAGATACTATATTTATTTAAACTTGTTTCAGAGTGCAAAGATAACAGATTAAGTTCGGATTCTTACTTTTTTTGAATCGTATTTATTGATGTTGAAATTATTCAAAATGATGGTGTTGGAATTTTTTTAAGCGAATTTAAAAAGAAGAAACAAAAAGAAGCAATTTTTATACTAAAGAAAAGTAAAATTGAATCTTAAAATTGAGAAAAAAAAGAAACCCGCCAAGATTCTGATTTGGCGGGTTTCTTAAAAAAAATGGTCTACAAGTTATTCGTATTTCAAATATTTCAAAACATCTATTTTAGTTACTTGATACGCTTTTGTCAAAACAATCACCAAAGTAAAAAACAGTAATGAAACTAATGCGATTGAAAATGGCAAAGTCGAAATGTTTATTCTGAATGCGTAATCTTCAAGCCATTTTTGTAATAAAATATAAGCCGGCACAATTCCGATTCCAAATCCAAGTAAACAGAACAAGACATATTGTTTTGATAATTCTTTCAGCAAAATGTCCGTTTCTGCACCAAGGGTTTTTCTAATTGCAATTTCTTTCAGTCTTCTCTCCATCGAAAATGATGCCAAAGCGAACAATCCGAACACAGCAATTATAATTACGACTAAATTTAGAATGAAAAACAGGTTTTTTTGCTTGATTTGTTCCTGATATGTTCTTGCAAAACCTTTGTTAACAAATTCATATTCAAAAGGATAATCAGGATTCACATTTTTTGCCCAATATGCTTTTAGTTTTTCTAAAGTTTCAGATAAATTATTTGGAGACACTTTTACAAAAATGTTGTTGAAGTTGTTCCATCCTAACGTTTTGAGATTTACAAAAACCATTGGAGGCACTTTATTCTGCAAACCCGTTATGTGAAAATCTTTTACAACACCTACAATCTTAAATTTCAAATTCCCAGTATCGTCTTTAGACCAGCCCGAAGTAATTATGGTATTTATTGGATTTTTTAAGTTCAGCGTTTTAGCAAGAGTTTCATTGATCAGCATACTGCTGACACTGTCTGAGGCAAATTTTTCAGACAAACCACGTCCTTGAACGATTTTAATTTTCATCATCTCAAGAAATCCAAAATCCATTTCCACATTTCGTGGTTGAACAAAAATGCCATTATGCGTAAATCCAGAACTTGAATTGGTGCTTCCGCCAAAACTTCCTGCAAAAGTAGAAACATCTAGAACTCCTGATATTTTTTTGATTTGTTGTTTATCTGTCTCATATAATGGTATTCTATTATCTCGGTCAGGTTTGTTATACGGAATCGAAATTACCTGATCGCCACTAAAACCAAGATCTTTGTTCATCATATAATTCACCTGTGAGTTGACAATCAAAGCGCCAATGATAAAAAATGCCGCGATTCCGAATTGAAAAATAAGCATCGAGTTACGAATCCAGATACCACTTTTGCTTCTTGAAAAATTGCCTTTTAGTACCTTTAAAGTTTCGAAATTTGATATATAAATGGCAGGGAAAATACCCGCAAAAATGATTACTAATCCAAAAATCATTATAAGTTGCAGGTAAAATTCGCTCCCGTTCATGGTTAAAGTCTTTTTCAAAAAAGTGTTGTAATACGGCAATGAAAGCTCTACAATTGCCAGCGCAAACACAATCGCAAGCGTTACAATTATGGCTGTTTCAAAAATAAATTGTCTGATAATTTGATTTTTTGTAGCGCCCACAATCTTGCGTACACCAACTTCTTTAGCGCGTTTGATTGCTGATGCTGTTGCCAAATTGATGTAGTTTACCAATGATAAAACCAAAATCAAAATAGATAAGCCTGCCATGATGTAAAGCAGTTTTAAATTCCCAACACCTTCAGGAAAGTTTTGTCCTGCTGAACTTTTTGTTCCGTGCAAACGAGACATTTGCAATTGGTCTAAAATAACTGTGATATCGCCATTTTCTTTAACATATTGTTCAACAGTTTGGCCGTTTTCTTTAGCATCTTTTAAAGTTCGGTTTACAAAATTCACGTTTTGCATTTTTTTCAAAACAGCAACTGGATCAGCATTTTTTTTGATTTTTACCAATAAACCATAATTGAAATTTCCCCAACTGTTGATGTCATTTTCGCGTTTTACACCGCTAAAAACATAATTTGGTTCAATTGACGAAGGTTTAGCAATTCGATAAACAGCTTTTACAGTATACGTTCCGGTATTATATGTGATCGCTTTGCCAATAGGATCTTCGTCTTTAAAAATTAATTTCGCCTGTTCTTCAGAAATGGCAACACTGTTTTTTTCTTTTAAAATATTGGTTTTAGCACCTTTTAAAATTTCGAAAGGAAAAAAATCAAAGAAATTCTCATCACTTGTCAGCATCTTTTTAGCCATCAATTTTTGGCCTTGATATTTGATAATGTCTTCATCATACCAAGTCCTAAAGAAACAAATAGATTCAATTTGTGGAATTGTCGCTTTGCAGGTTTCTCCAAACGGAATCGAGTTGGATCCCCAAGTGTCGCCTGTCTGTCCGATTTTGTTCAAGACCATATAAGCGTTTTCCTTGTTTGGATTCCATTGATCGTATGAATGTTCGTTGTTCCAATATAAAATCGCGAAGATTACGCTGGCAATCCCGATGCTTAATCCTAAGATATTTAAAAGCGAAAACAGTTTGTTCTGCTTTAAATGATATATAAATATTTTAAACCAGTTAGAAATCATGGTATTAGTTTTTGTAGTTATTTAGGTTTTTTAAAACCCGATTCGTTTTTAAATCAAAGCCCATATTTTGCAGACAAATTCTACCAGAATTACGATTGCTGCTACGATAAATTTTACCATTTTTCTTTTATTTAGCGTCCATAAAAACATCTACATTTCTCTGATTTAGTTTTTCAGAGAATATCACACCGTCTTTCATATGAATGGTTCTTTGTGAGAACGAAGCATCATAATCAGAGTGGGTTACCATCAAAATTGTTGCGCCTTTTGCGTGCAAATCGGTTAAAAGTTCCATTACTTCGTTACCATTTTTACTGTCTAAGTTTCCAGTTGGCTCATCGGCAAGAATGATTTTTGGATCATTTACCAAAGCTCTTGCAACGGCAACTCTTTGTTGTTGACCTCCAGAAAGCTGTTGCGGAAAATGTTTCAAACGATGTGAAATATTTAATTTCTCAGCAATAGCTTCAATTTTTTGTTTTCTTTCTGATGCTTTTACGTTGTTGTAAAGCAAAGGCAATTCAATATTGTCATAAACAGAAAGCTCATCGATCAAATTGAAATTCTGAAAAATGAATCCGATATTTTCTTTTCGAACCTGTGCTCTTCCTTTTTCTTTAAGACCAATCATTTCTTGGCCTAATAATTTATAGCTTCCACCATTGGCACTGTCTAAAAGCCCGATGATATTTAATAAAGTCGATTTTCCACAACCTGAAGGCCCCATGATAGTTAAAAAGTCCCCTTTTTTGATTTCTAAAGAAATACCACTCAACGCAGCTGTTTCTACTTCTTCTGTTCTAAAAACTTTGGTTAAATTTTGAATTGTTATCATTTTTGTAAAGGTGTTAATGTTGTTAATTACGTTTTTTGATTGATGATTGAAACTTTTATAATTGTAAATTGTAAATGATTAATTGTGAATTGTCAGGCTGAGCGAAGTCGAAGCCCTTTGCGACCCTTCGACTTCGCTCAGGGTGACAAAATAAGGCTGTCTATTGCGATTGTATCGAAAGCTCTTCGATGTCTTTATAATCTGTGTACGATGATGTCACTACCGATTCGCCTTCTTTTAATCCTTCCAGAACTTCATAGTAAGTCGGGTTTTCTCGGCCTAATTTTATGTTTCTTCTTTCTGCTTTATTTCCTTTAACAACAAAAATCCATTTTCCTGCAGTTTCTTGGTTAAAACTTCCTTTTGGCAGTACCAATATTTTGTTTCTTTCAGATAAAATCAGTTTTACGCCAAAACTAAGTCCGTCTTGTAAAACAATATTTTCTTTAGATGTAAAAGCTAATTCTACTGTAAAATGCCCGCTTTTCACTTCCTGAATCACTTTGGTAACAATAACTTCAAGATTTTTTCCTTTAAATTCTACTTGACCTTTCAAGCCTTCACGAACTTTCTCCAAATAAAATTCATCTACATCAGCAGCCAATTTGTAGCCGCGTTTGGAGTCAATTTTCCCGATGCTTTGACCTGCTTGAAAGTTTTGTCCTAAGACCGCTTCAAATGAAGTCAAACGGCCAGATTCTGGAGCGGTGATCAGGAAATTCTTTTTATTGTTTCTCAAAATATCCAAACTTTTTTCCATTGTCTGAATCGAGCGGTTGATTTGCGAAATCTGAACTTGATTGGATTGTTTTTCTTTCTGAATGCTTTGCTGAATTGTTCTTTTTCTTTCTTCTTGAAAACGAAGACTTTCTTTAAAAGTATTCCAGTCGTTTTTTGAAATCACATCTTTGTCATACAATTTCGAATTCATATCATATAATCTTTTGGCGTCGTTGTAATCATGCTCGATCAAAACCAAATCTTTGTTTAAATTCAATTCCTGATTTCTAATATTTAGTTTTCCGGTATTCAAATTGTTGATTTGCTCAATAATTGCAGTTTCCTGAGTCAAGTAATTCAACTCTGTATTTGGGTTGTATAAACGAGCAAGTGATTGTCCTTTTGTTACCATTGCGCCGTTTTCAACAAAAATCTCTTTTACTGATCCTCCTTCTGTAACGTTTACAAGCATGACATTCAAAGGTTCGACTTTTGCTTGAAAAACCACAAAATCTTCAAAAAAAGCTTTTTCAACTTTTTGGATTGAAAGTTCTTCGGCTTTTACATTCAAGCTTCTTTTGGTATTAAAAGAAAAAAAGATGATTGTGCCCAAGGCTAAAAAAACTCCAATTGCTATTGTGAGATATCTAAATTTTCTATTTTTACGAGGAATTACCTTGTCCATTTTTTTAATATTTTACTGATAATCAATAGGTAAATACTGTGCCATAAAATTTATTATTTGTAAAGTATTGATTTTAACGAAGCTTTAAAAACCACTTAAAAAAAGTAGTGTTCGATAATGAACAGTTGACCGTTCAAAATCGGACAAAAAAATCAACATGAGAAAAAAACAAGCTCAAATATTAATTGTTGACGATCAAGAAGAAATTCTTTTTTCGGCAAAAATGATTCTGAAAAAATATTTTGAAACCATTTTTACCACCAGCAGTCCAAAACAGATTATTTCGATTTTGAATGAAAATGAAATAAATGTGGTTTTGTTGGATATGAATTACCGAATTGGTTTTGAAGATGGGCGCGAAGGAATTCATTGGCTAAAAGAAATCAAAACACTTTCTCCCAGTACAATTGTGATTTTAATGACGGCTTTCGGTAAAATTGATACCGCAGTCGAAGGAATTAAAATGGGCGCTTTTGATTATGTTTTAAAGCCTTGGAATAACGAAAAATTGCTTGAAATAATTGATAAGGCTGTCGCCCAAAGCAGAAAAAACAGCAAAAAAATAATTATTGAGAAAGTTGAAAAAAGATATTTTGTTGGAACTTCTCAAAAAATAAAACAAGCGTATTCTATTGCTGAAAGAGTAGCGAAAACGGATGCCAATGTTTTGATTTTAGGTGAAAACGGGACCGGAAAATATGTTTTTGCGGAGTTTATTCATCAAAATTCAGAAAGAAGAAACGAACCTTTTGTACATGTAGATTTGGGTTCTTTGAGCGATAATTTATTCGAAAGTGAACTTTTTGGATATGCAAAAGGTGCGTTTACCGATGCCAAAACAGATACTCCAGGAAGATTTGAAAATGCACAAAACGGAACTATTTTCTTGGATGAAATTGGCAATATTCCGCTTCATTTACAGTCGAAATTATTGCACGTTTTGCAGACAAAAACGGTGACTCGTTTAGGTGAAAGCAAAGCAAGACCTTTGAATGTTCGAATTATTTCGGCTACTAATAATGATATTAAAGCCGAAGTAAAGAATAAAACTTTTCGTGAGGATTTGTTGTACCGAATTAATACAATGGAAATTAACCTTCCGCCTTTACGCGAACGAAAAGAAGATATTGTTCCGATGGCAAATTTTGTTTTGGAGCAAATTGCCGAAAAATACAATCATAGTCCCGAAACTTCGGGATGGCGATTTGAAGAAAATGCAGCGCCATATTTAGAAAAATATCCGTGGAAAGGAAATGTGCGAGAAATGGAAAATAAAATAGAACGTGCGCTGATTTTGGCCAATAATAATACGATTTCTGTTCATGATTTGGATATTTTAGATTTTGAAGAAATTCAGGAAAACGATGAAAATCCGTTGTCTGAATTAGAGAAAACAGCAATCGAAAAAGCACTTTTTAAACATCACGGAAATATCTCAAAAACCGCCGAAGAACTAGGATTGTCAAGAGCGGCTTTGTACAGAAGAATTGAGAAATATGATTTGAAGAATTAAAGTGAAAGAAGCAAGAGCCAAGAAGTAAGATTTTTTTGCCGCAGATTAAAAGGATTAAAGAGATTTTTTATCTGCTAGATCTGCGTGAAACTAATATTTAAGACAAAGCAAAAATCATTTTAATCCTTTTAATCTGTGGCTAAAATTAAAACTAAATGAAAAACTGGAAATTTTATAACGCTTTATTTGTGAGAGTCTTGTTTGTAATGATGCTCTTTTTTTTCTGCGTTTTTCTGATTTATAAAATGTTTTATTACAATGCACTTTTGGTTGGCGTTTTTGTTTTTATGATGCTGGCCGAAATGTATTTTTATGTCAAAAATCAATTGCAATTTTATGACAGAACCTTGCTTTCGATTTTGAAAAATGATTTTACAACCAATTTTCCTGAAGAAAATAGAAAAGACAATTTTGAAAGTTTGTATCTTTTATATGAGACTTTAAAAGTGCAACAACAGGAACAAATTTCGAAAGAATTGATTTATCGTTCGCTTTTGAACAACATTGACAGCGCCGCTTTGATTTTGGAAAAAGAAAACGGCGATTGGAACATTTTTTTGATGAACGATTGTTTTTCAGATATGTTCAAAGTGCCAAAAGTAAGTCATTGGAAATATCTTAAAAATTATCTTCCTGCGCTTTGTTCTGAAATTGAAAAAACAGAATTCAGTGAATTAAAATCGGCCATTTCGATTAAAATCGAAGAACAGGATTTGCAGACTTTTATGCTCCAAACTTCAAGAACTCAAAGTTATAATAGAGAATATTTCATTGTTTTATTGGACAGTATTCAACGCGTTATTGAGAAAAAAGAGAAAGAAGCTTGGATTAATTTAATGAAAATTATTTCGCATGAATTGATGAATTCTTTGACACCAATTCGTGCGCTTTCGCAGAATTTACTTCACATTGTTGATCAGGAAAAACTGGAAGAAGATGATTTTGACGATATAAAAAGTAGTATTTCAACCATTATTAACCGAAGCGATCACTTGCAGGTTTTTGTTGAAAATTACCGCAAACTGGCCATGTTGCCAACGCCAACAAAATCGATGACGCCAATAAAAGAACTTTTTGACGATTGCCTTAAAGTTATGAGTCCGATTTTAAAATCTGAAAATATCGAATTGATTAATGACATTCACAGTTCTCGTTCGATAATGATTGATAAAAATCAAATGGAGCAGGTTATTATTAATTTGATTACCAATAGTATTTATGCATTAAAAGAGAAAACAGAGAAGAAGATGTTTGTGTCAAGTTATACTGAAAACAACCGTTTTTTTATTTCTATTTCTGATAATGGAAAAGGGATTCCTTCTGAAATTCAAGACAAGGTTTTTCTTCCATTTTTCACGACGAGAAAAGACGGCGCTGGAATTGGTTTGACGCTTTCTAAAAATATAATCGAAGCGCATGGTGGTTACTTAAGCTATCAAACCGATGAAGATAAAACGAGTTTTGTGATTTGCTTGATTTGAGAAAAAGCAATAAAACTTTGTCACCCTGAGCGGAGTCGAAGGGCGTTCCAATTGGCACGTGGCTTCGACTCCGCTCAGCCTGACAAAGTAGAGATTTTAAAGTTCAACTTCAGGTTGCCAAAAATGTTTTTCGAAATCCACAATTTGATTATCGACAACTTTTACACCTTCATTTTCTAAAAGCTGCTGCATTAAATTCGTGCCGTCAAAATGGTGTTTTCCTGTCAAAAGGCCTTTTCGGTTTACTACTCTGTGCGCGGGAACGTCATCCATATTATGACAGGCATTCATAGCCCAGCCCACCATTCGGGCAGAACGCGCAGTTCCCAACGCTTTCGCAATTGCGCCATAAGAAGTAACTTTCCCAAACGGAATTTGTCTGGCAACTTCGTAAACTCTTTCGAAAAAATTTTCCTCAGCCATAGTTTTTGCCACAGATTAAAAGGATTAGTGGGATTTTAAAATTAGCATTAATCTGCAAAAATCTGCAGAATCTGCGGGAGAAATATTTACCACAAAGTAAAAAAAAAATCATTTTAATCCTTTTAATCTGTGGCTATAAATTTAAGCGAAATAATAATTCAAAATATTGAAAAGTGTTGCAACAGCCACTAATCCGGTAATACTTCCGATAATCGTATTCATGTTGCGCATAAAGTAATCGGTTTTCTTTTCTATTCTTCCAAAGAAAGCAATATAACTGTATAAAATTCCAAAAGCACCAAGGGCTGAACCTAATACAAAAGTCAAAATAATTGTGTTTTCGAATACAAAAAGATTGTATGAAGCTAATGTAACACTTACAACAACGTAATACGGAATTGGGAAAAAGTTTAATCCAGAAAGGAGCATTCCAAGAAAGAAACGGCTTTTTTTACTGCTCTTTTTTATTTTCGTTTTTTTCTTTGCTACTGGGTCTTTTGCAAAAAATAAAAAATAAATGGTTAAGATCGAAAAAATGATAAAACCAACTTCGCGCAATAGTGTGATAACATCTGGACGATTGTCAATGACACGTGCAAATAATACCGCGACAAAAGCTTGGAAAAAAATTACAAAAACAGCACCGATTACAAATGATAAAGCATTCTTTTTTCCCTCTTTCATTTTTATTTTGGCAGCTGTCATATTGAGCAATCCCGGCGGAATAGTCCCAATTGCGGCGGCAATAAAACCTGAAAGTAATGGAGTAAGGTAGGTCATTTAGTGATTAAATCGGTTAGAATAAAGGTTTCAAAATCAAGGTTAGTCCTTAATTTTGAAACGAATATACGTAATTGCCTTGTTAATTTCTAAATATTGTTTTTCGTAAAATGTTTGGATCGAAGTTACAACTTCAGGACTTCCTTCGTTTTTGTAAACATTATGATTCGCATATAAAACTTCGTGACCTTCTCCGTGAAGCAGTCCAAGTGTATAACCGTGCATAAATTCGCTGTCGGTTTTTAGGTTTACGACACCGTCTTTTTTCAGGATTTTTTTGTATAGTTTCAAGAACTCAGAATTCGTCATTCTGTGTTTTGTTCTTTTGTATTTGATTTGTGGATCTGGAAAAGTAATCCAGATTTCATCTACTTCGCCTTCAGCAAAAATATGATTGATCAATTCAATTTGAGTACGTACGAAAGCCACATTATGAAGCCCGTTTTCAACAGCAGTTTTAGCACCTCTCCAGAAACGAGCACCTTTAATATCAATTCCGATAAAATTTTTGTTTGGATATTTTTCAGCTAATCCAACAGAGTATTCTCCTTTTCCACATCCTAATTCTAAAACTAATGGATTGTCATTTTTAAAGAAATCAGAATTCCATTTTCCTTTTAAAGGCATTAAATCGCCTACAACTTCTTCTCTGGTTGGCTGGAAAACGTTTTGAAATGTTTCGTTTTCTCTGAATCTTTTTAGTTTATTTTTACTTCCCACTTTTACAAAAATTTTCCGCAAAATTAAGGAATATAAACGAATGAAAAGGCGTAAGTCAGTTTAAATGTTTTTTAGCCACAGATTTTACAGATTTTAAGGATTTTTCTAATCTGATTAATCCGTGAAATCTGTGGCCTATCTTTTTACCCGTAATGTGGTTCTGTAATTGGTTTTGATTTTGGATCTAAAGTTTCATCGTGTTGTGATAAATCCAGACCAATATGTTCTGATTCTTCAGAAACCCTTAGCGGAATAATAAAGTTGGTTACTTTAAACAAGAAATAAGCTCCGAAGAAAGTAAAAATTGAAACCAAAACCAAAGCCATCATGTGATGTCCGAAAACATTCCATCCTCCGTGAAGTAAACTTGCATCTTCGCCATGAGCGAAAATTGCAGTCAGAATCATTCCCATAATTCCGCCAACACCATGACAAGCAAAAACGTCAAGCGTATCGTCGAATTTTTTTGAATATTTACAGTTTACAGCAGTATTAGAAACCAAAGCCGTTACAAATCCGAAAAACATACTTTCTGGAACAGAAACATATCCTGCTGCAGGGGTAATGGCTACCAAACCTACAACAGCACCAATACAAGCGCCAAGTGCCGAAACTTTTCTTCCGTTTACTCTGTCAAAGAAAATCCAAGTCAACATTGCAGCTGCAGATGAAGTTGTGGTAGTTGCAAAAGCCATAGCGGCATTTCCATTCGCAGCAAACGCAGAACCAGCGTTGAACCCAAACCATCCAAACCAAAGCATTCCAGTTCCTAATAGTACAAACGGAATGTTTGTTGGAATATGTTGGTTGTTTTTTCTTTTTCCTAAAACAATAACTCCAGCCAAAGCTGCGAAACCCGAACTCATATGAACTACAGTTCCTCCAGCAAAATCTTTAACGCCAAAATAGCTTCCTAAAACTCCCGTTGGGTACCAAACGGCGTGACATAAAGGAGCGTATATAAAAACGGTAAATAAGCTGATGAAAATCAAATAAGAGATAAAACGAACACGCTCAGCAAATGAACCTGTAATGATTGCCGGTGCAATAATGGCAAATTTCATTTGAAACAAAGCAAAAAGCATAAACGGAATTGTAGTTGCCAATTGTTTATGAGGCAAAACGCCCACATAATCCATAAATGCAAAAGTGGTTGGGTTTCCGAAGAAACTATAAAAATGATCGCCAGAACCAAAACCAACTGGTTCTCCAAAAGCTAAACTAAAAGCAACCACCACCCACAAAAGCGTAACAACGCCAAGGCAAATAAAACTTTGAAGCATGGTTGAAATCACATTTTTCTTGCCTACCATTCCGCCATAAAAGAAAGATAATCCAGGCGTCATGATTAAAACCAGACAAGAAGAAGTAAGCATCCAAGCAACATCGGCTGGAACGATGTGATCTGTTGTGCCAAATTCAGATAATACATAGCTATTTTCAGTCATTGCTGGCCAAAACGCACCTGTGATACAAACGATGCTTATCATAAGAAAGGAGATGATCCAGCGTTTTTCTATTTTCATTTTTCAAATACTTAATTGAACCCTATTTTTTTTGGGGTCAAAGTTAAAAAAAATTAAATATTTTGATTTCAAGGGCTAGTAAAATAGTGGTATAGTATTTATTTTAGCTGATTTTGCAATTTATGGATTGATTTTTTGAGAGTATTTGATTTTCGACTTCTAAATTTACGCCAATATTGCCAATTATGCTATAATTATTTCGATAATATGTTTTGTAAAGTCCTCTAAAAGTTAGGATTATAAGAATAAAATCAAAAAATGTTTATTTTTTTTGAAGCTTCGCAATCAAAGCATCTTCGATTGGCGCTTTTATTTTGGTTACAGCATTGACTTCATCATTCGGAATTGTCATTGATAGTACATAATGTTGAATTTTCCATTCTTTTCCAACTTTAACCAAAACACCAGAACCACGGCAAATTTTCATTTGCGTATTCAGCAATTCATCAAACCATGCGATTTTTCCTGTTTTGTCAAAAAATATATGACGTTCTAAAGCGGTAAAATTCCAAGTTTTTCCTTTGTCGAAATGCGGTTTTGCCCAGATTTTGAAATCTTTTTTGGTCCAGTTTTCGGTAGCGTCTGTTCCAATGAAAATTGCGTCGTCAGCCATAAGCGCGAAATAAGCTTCAAATTTGACATCGGCAGCAGCTTTGTGCCAAGTATCTAAAGTTTGATTGATTTTGTCTTTGTCGGTTTGAGCATTTGCAAAAGAAGCAACGAATAAAAGAAGTAGAAATGTTTTTTTCATGAGATAAGTTATTTGAGTTTAAAGTTAAAGTTTTTCCACCATATAAGTAATATAAGCTCATATAATATCGGGATATAATTAACTTAATTCTTTTTTTAATCTAGGTAAAAAAAAACTTTGCTCCCGAAGCTTCGAGACTGCGACTTTGCGAGATTAATAGGTAAAGTAATTCACAATAAAACTTAAGATATCTTACATTACTTATATGGTTTAAAATTTTTATATTTGAGTGCTTTAAAATACCACATTATGAATCCGAAAATCATTATAAGTTCGCTGGCTTTTTCGTCATTGCTTTTTATTTCTTGCAAAAAAGAATTAGAGCCTCAAGAAAACACAGCAACATCAGAATTGGTTCGATTAGGGCTTGCAAAAGATACTACAAAGCCAGCAACAACGGCGCCAGTTGTACAAACGCAGACCGCAAACCCAAATACAGTTTTAGGAGAAACAAAAGGATTAAATCCTGCTCATGGGCAACCAGGACATCGTTGTGATATTGCCGTTGGTGCACCGTTGAATTCGGCGCCGCCACAGCAAGGGCAAGTGGTAGCGCAACCGCAAATGGTTCAAGTAAATCCGAATCAGAAAAATTTGGTAACTACAACAACTGCTCCTGTAAAAGTGGCAAAAGGAATGAATCCGCCACACGGACAACCGAATCACAGATGTGATATTCCTGTTGGAGCGCCTTTAAATTCGCCAGTAGCAAAACCTGTTGCGACAAATACGGCTCAAAGTGGAAGCACTTCACAGTCGTTTACCGTAACGCCACCAGCAAATAATCCAACTCCGGCTTTATTAAGTACAGAACCAGCTCAACCCGTTGCCGAAGGAATGAATCCGCCGCACGGACAAGCGGGCCACAGATGCGATATCGCTGTTGGAGCGCCTTTGCCGAAATCGTAAAAAAAGATTCTAAGGTACTTAGTGGCTAAGTTACAAACTAAAAAAACTTAGAATCTCAGATTCTTAGCAACTTAGCATCTTTCAAAATAGACAAAAAAAAGACGTTTCAATTTGAAACGTCTTTTTTTTGTCTATTTTGAAATTTAAAAAGCTTTTTGTTTTTCGAAGGTTGTAGTTAGTGATTTTTTGATTTTGCTTAAAGCGCCATTAAAAGCTTTTTCTAATGTTTCGGCGTGTTCTGTAACGGTTATGGGTTGTAATTTTTGAGGACGAACTTCGATTACGCATTTTTTATCATGCAAACTAAATTTCTCTCCATTTTCATCGCCAAAGTGAACTTCAATACGGGTGATTTTGTGTTCAAAACGGGTTAAACCTTTTTCTAATTCACTAGAAAAGTAGCTTTCTAATCTAGCGTGTCCCTCAATGTTTTTGTCGGTGTTGATTTGAATCTTCATAATGGTTTAAATTTTATGATTGTCTCTCAAAGCTATCTTTTTTGACCGAAAAAGACAAGGGAGTTAAGGAAAGATTATGAAAAATTTTGCTTCGTTTTTTATTATTCCCAAGAAGGCGGAATCTTTGCTAATTGTTTTGTTCGTAAATTAACAGCATTCAGAATCTCCACCATGCAAGAACCTAGATTTTTCTTGATATCATTACTCCAAAAACGCAGTACTTTCCAATTTTGAGATTCTAAATAGGTGTTGACTTCGAGATCGCGTTGCATATTTCGCTCGATTTTTTTGATCCAATATTCAGAGTTGGTTTTTGGTTTTTTCTTGGTTTCCCAATCTTTTCCGTGAAAGAATTCGCCGTCAACAAAAATGGCGATTTTTAAAGAAGTAAAAGTCAAATCTGGACAGCCAAAAACTTTTTTGTTGTTTTTCCGATAACGCAAACCAATATGCCATAACGCTTTAGCCAAACGAACTTCATCTTTGGTATTGGTGCCACGAATCATACTCATGACTTTGGAACGTTGTTCTGGCGTAAAACAGTCCATGGAAATTTAATTATTAAAGGTTTGAAATTTAATAATTAGTGGTATTTAATTTATTATAGGTTTATTGGCTTGAAATTGTATGATTACAATATCGATTGTTTTTTGGTAAATGTAAATAATAAATATATAAGTTCATTTGCCATTTCTTTGGAATAAAAAATTATATGTAAAAGGTATTACTTCTCTTTCTCCTTTTTCCCCTTCTTAATCTTCATCTTCCCATTATCATCATAAGCAACCAAACGAAGAATAATCCCTTTTTCGCGTACTGCATCGCGTTCGGCTTTTGTGGCGAGTTTGGCATCGTTTTTAGAATTTCGAAGCGGAATTGTGAGCGCTAGATTTGTGCCTCTTCCAAAAGAATAAACGCCTTTTGCATCAAGATTTAAGACACTCGAACTGATGGTTAATTTATTGACATCGACCATTTCGCCACGAAGTTTAAAATCACCAGACAAATCGCTAAAAGTTATATTCTCAACATCGCGAAACGGAAAAGCATATTTACCCACTTTCATAATAGGCTCAAATTTTATCAGAGCGCCTTGCGTAACAGTGAAATTCAAGCTTCCGTGCGTCGAATTCGTAACTAATTCACCATTGCTGTTCATTAAGCCGGTAACATTGGCTGAACTGGAGAGTCTTCCGCGAATGTTGTTTGGAGTAAAAGATTTGATTCCGAAGTTGTTGAACGATCTTAAAAAACTTGCAATATCAACGCTTTTTACTTGGGCATTTGAGCCAAAAGCGAAATTTTTTCCGCTTGGCGAAATCTCAGCATTAAAACCAATACTGCCACCAGAAGTCTGTAGAAAACCATTTTTAATGACAAGTTTCGAATTAAGCATCTGAACTGTCGCCGTTGTATTGGTTGCAGTCAGTTTGTTGTAATTCATGTGGTCTGCTTTGATGTCAATTACGACCGAACATTTCTCGATTACATCTCGTAAATGACTAGAAATGGTCGGTTTTCGGTTTTTCATATCCGATTTCCTTTTTTGAGAAGATGCCAAAACGCCCAAAAATTGTTTGATGTCTAAATTAGGGCAATAAATTTTCCAGTTTACAATCATACTCTCGGGTGCATCGTAATATAAGTTCAGGAAATTGTCAATTTTTCCTTCCATGAAAATGGTATTTTTTTTATGCTTGTAGGCGATTTTTTTGATCAGCAGGGCTTGTTGCGTAAATTCAAGCTGTACGCTTACTTTTTCGGCATGAACATTTTTCGGAATAAAATGGAATGATGTATTGGTGATGTTTACATTCCCTAAAAATTTAGGTTTATTAATGTACAAATCAACAATATCAAACTGGAAATTCAAGTTGGCCGTTGCGTGTCCTTCTGTAAACTGAATCCATTTATCGTTGCTGATTTCGTTGAGTTTATTGACATCAAAATCAGAACTTACAGTTCCTGTGGCAATTGGTTTTTCGAGATTATTGATAGACAATTGCGGAATTTTCAAAGGAATATTTTCATAAGTTGCTGAAAATCGGCTTAGAATTACAGCCGAATTGGCATCGGTGAAACCTTCTTTCGGTTTGAAATTATTGGTAAAAATTCCTTTGAAGTTACAATCATTAAGTTGTCCGTCCGGAATGCTGAGTTCGTTGTCTTTAATAATCGCCTGAACGACAATTTTTGGATCACCTTCGGCATTCAAGTCGCCTTTTATGTCGCAATTTACATCGATTGGCTTTTTTATATTGAAGCGATTCAATTTTGAACTGATGTTTCCAGACAATAAATTAGAAGCATTTTGCCATAAAATAGTTGTTCCAATATTGATTCCAAACAAAGAATTGTTTTTTCCCAAATTGAAGAAAGCTACGATATCAAAAGAATCGGTTCCAATTTTTAAGCCGTCAGTTTTAACGTCGATTTTTTGTTTGTCCGAAGCATAAGTGACATGCAAAGTTCCTTTGAGCCTTTTTTGTTTGGCAAAACTTCCGTGAACAGTATTAAAAGCCAGACTATTGATTTGGGTATCCAGAAAAAGATCGGTCTGCCAATTGTCTTTGTCATAATTTACTTTTGATTTTAAGCTGGCCACTTCAAAATCAAATAATTTATGGCCAACGTGATTGTCAATCGTAAAGCGGACATTGTTGAGGTCTATTTGATCGATTGTGGTTTCGGGTTTTTCCTTATTCTCGGGAGTTTTTTTCTTCTTTGGTTTAAAAATATTAGAGTTCGAATATCCGTCAGGCGCTTTATAAATATAGATCTGAGCGTTGTTAATGAGGATTTTATGAATATTGATTTCCTTTTGAAGCAAACTCACGACATTCAAACGTACTTCTATCTCTTTGGCTTTGAGTAAAGTATGTTTGTGTGTATTCCATTTGTTGTCTTTTAGTTCAACATCTTTTAAAGCCAGAGTAAAATTGGGAAAACCAGCTAAGAATTTGTACTGAAAATCGCCAATATGAAACTTTCCATTGATGTTTTCGTTGATTTTGGTATTTACTTTAGCAATGATTTCGGTTTTGTTTCGGTTGAAATAAATCGATAAACCGCCACAGGCAAGCAACAAGAGCGCTATTAATCCTAAAATAAAAAATCCAAAACGTTTGGCATATTTTTTAAAACCAACCGATTGGAAAAAGACTTTTATGCGATGTAAAGTTTCTTTCATTTGGAAAATTTTAATGGTTGATTAAAGATAACATAAAAATGATTCATAATTAAGAATTTGATTTTCAAATTACTGTAATGTTAAATTTGCGATATCGAACTTAAATTTATGATATAATTATTTACAATACTTTTATAATCAAAACTAATTTGTGAATGGTGTTTGATTAGTTTTTAATTTTTAACTTTGTACCTCAGTTTAGGAAATAACAAAAAACGAGTCTCTAAAGACAAAAGCTGAAATAACATTTAAAGACAAATTATTATGGCATTAGCAATAACAGATGCTACTTTTGATGAAGTAGTTTTAAAGTCAGATAAACCAGTAATGGTAGATTTTTGGGCAGCATGGTGTGGTCCTTGTAGAATGGTTGGTCCAATCATTGACCAATTAAGCGAAGAATATGCTGGTAAAGTAGTTGTTGGTAAAGTAGATGTAGATGCTAACCAAGAATTCGCTGCAAAATATGGTGTGCGTAACATACCAACCGTTTTGGTGTTTCAAAATGGTGAAGTAGTAGGAAAACAAGTAGGAGTAGCTCCGAAACAAGCCTACGCAGATAGCTTAGACGCTTTGTTGTAATCGTAAGATTATGATTTATATAAAAGAGGTTTGGCGAAAGTCAAGCCTTTTTTATTTGGTTTTTTCGCCACTAATTGCACTAATTTTCACGAATTAATTTAAAAAGTTTGCCACAGATTTCACAGATTAAAAGGATTTTTTAATCTGTGAAAATCCTTTAATCTGTGGCAAACTTTAAATAATTACTGCAAAATTTTCTGAAATATATTCCATATAGCCTGTGGTTTCAAACACGGGGACAAATTGTGTTAATATAACATGTCCCTGCGGTTGAAACCGCAGGCTATGTTTTTCATGCAGTTTCTTAATTAGACTTTTTTCAAGTTAGCAATCTCTTTGTCAAAGCCACAAGCGTACTTTCTTTAAATCTGTGGCAAAAACTCAGACTTAAATTTTAATTCGTGAAAATTCGTGAAATTCGTGGCAAACTATTTTTTATTTTTAACGAATCTTATATTCCTTTAAAAATGAAAATTCTTCGTAGCTTTTTTGTCTTTTTTATAATCACCACGATTGGTTTTTCTCAATCGAAACCAAAAGAAAATTTTATTGTAGAAAATGGCGTTTCAGAGCAATTGGCTCAATTTCGTAAAAAACAGATTTCAGATCTTCACTATACTTTATTCTTCGAAATTCCGAATCAAAAAACAGAAAATATAAATTCTCAGTTATTCGTAAATCTGAATTTATCTGATTTAAGTCAACCTTTGATTTTAGATTTTAAAGAGAAAACTTCTAATCTAAAAACGGTTGAAGCAAACGGAAAAAAACTCGAAATTGTTCATGAAAACGGACATGTTGTAATTCCGGTTTCAGCTTTGGTTTCAGGAAAAAACACAATTTCAATTTCATTTATAGCTGGAAATTTATCTTTAAATCGAAATGATGATTTTCTATACACTTTATTAGTTCCGGATCGTGCGAGTACTTTATTTCCGTGTTTTGATCAGCCTGATATCAAAGCGACTTATAAATTGAGTCTTTCTGTGCCAAAAGATTGGTCGGTTTTGGCTGGAGCCGATGTTGTAGAGAAACTTGAGAAAGGAGATTTTACAACATATACTTTCGGAGAATCAGATAAAATGAGTACGTATTTATTTTCATTTGTGGCAGGAAAATTTAAAAGTGTTATACAGAAACCAGGTATGGAAATGACGTTTTTATACCGCGAAAATAATCCTGAAAAGATAAAAATGAGCACTGATACAATTTTTAATCTGCATCAGCAATCATTAGATTTTTTAGAAAAATATACCAATTATAAATTTCCTTTTCAGAAGTTGGATTTTGCTTCAATTCCGGTTTTTCAATATGGTGGAATGGAGCATGTTGGCGCAATTCAGTACCGAGAATCGACTTTGTTTTTAGATAACAGCGCAACCGACAGCGAAAAATTAAACCGAGCAAAATTAATCGCACACGAAACTTCGCATATGTGGTTTGGTGACTTGGTTACGATGAAATGGTTTGATGATGTTTGGATGAAAGAGGTTTTTGCCAACTTCATGGCCGATAAAATCATGAACCCGATTTTTCCGAAAATCAATCATAATCTACAGTTTTTTAGTACGCATTATGCCAGCGCTTACGCGGAAGATCGATCGTTGGGAACACATCCAATTCGACAGCATTTGGCGAATTTGAAAGATGCCGGTTCGCTTTATGGCGCGATGATTTACAACAAAGCGCCAATTATGATGCGTCAGTTAGAAGCTTCGATGGGGGCAGCAGCTTTTCAAAAAGGAATTCAAAAATACATTCAGAAATACGCCAACGACAATGCCGATTGGAACAATTTGGTGGAAATTCTGGATGCTGAAACGCCTTTGGATATGAAGAAATGGAGCGAAGTTTGGGTAAACAAATCGGGAAGAGCTATTTTCTCAGATAAAATTGAATATGATGCTAAAAACAGAATCAAGAAGTTTGAAATTTTTCAAAAGGCTGAAGATAAATCTAATAATATTTGGCCTCAGATTTTTCAGATTGGTTTAGTTTATTCCAAAGAAGTAAAAGTTTTATTGGTCAATATTAAAGATAAAAACCTGATGGTAAAAGAAGCTATCGGACTCGAAAAACCGCTTACTATTATTTACAATTATAATGGTTTTGGATACGGTGTTTTTCCGCTTGACGGCAATAATTTAAATGTTATTTCTACTTTAAAAGATGAGGTTGCAAGAGCTTCGGCATATAGTAATCTTTATGAAAATACGCTGATTGGAAATATTTCGCCAGAGAAGGCATTTGATTGTTTTTTTAAAGGAATCCAAACGGAAGAAAATGAATTGGTTTTACGAATTGTTTCTAATAATCTGAATACTATTTATTGGAGATTCTTCACAGAAAAACAACAAAATAAAGTTCAGAAACAGCTTGAAGATATTTTGAATGAACGTTTGCAAACCAATTTATCAGCCAATATCAAAAAGACATTATTCGGATTGTTTAGTTCGATTGCGTATTCAGATTCGGCGAAAGCCAAATTATATCAGATTTGGAATAAAGAAATTGTGATTCAGAATTTGAAATTGAACGAAGACGATTTTACCAATATGGCAATGAATCTGGCCATTTTCAAACATGAAAAAGCCGATGAAATTTTAGAGAAAACAAGAACGACAATCACAAATCCGGATAAAAAGAAGCGATTTGAATTTTTGCTTCCATCCTTATCAAAAGACGAATCTGTTCGATCTGCCTTTATAGAATCGTTAAAAGACGATGCCAATCGTGAAAAAGAGGCGTGGGTTTCTGTGGGATTGGCAAATGTAAATCATCCGCTTCGTCAGGAAAGTGCGCAAAAATATATCAGATTTTCACTAGATTTGGTAGAAGAAATTCAGCGTACGGGAGATATTTTCTTTCCGAAAGACTGGATCGATAATACAGTTGGAAGATATTCGTCGAAATATGCTTTTGATGAAGTACAGCGATTCTTGAAAGAAAACCCTAATTTTAGTCCGATCTTGAAACGTAAATTGTTCATGGCGACGGATTTGCTTTATAAAGCACAAAACATTAAAAAAGAAACCGAATGAAAATTGAATCGGAAATAGAGAAAGTCTCGAGTTTTCAGCATCTTGAAATGCTGGCAAATCAGGTTGTGGAAGGTTTTATATCCGGAATGCACAAGAGTCCGTTTCATGGATTTTCAGCCGAATTTGCCGAGCATAAAGTCTATAACGCAGGCGAAAGCACCAAACATATCGATTGGAAATTATTTGCCAAAACGGATCGTTTGTACACAAAACGTTTTGAGGAAGAAACCAATTTACGTTGTCATTTGATTGTCGATAATTCGTCATCGATGCATTATCCTGAACTCAAATCAAATCAGCCTTTTTATGAAAAGAAGATTGGTTTTGCGGTTTTGGCTTCGGCAGTTTTAATGAATATTTTAAAGAAACAGCGCGATGCTGTTGGTTTGAGCGTTTTCTCAGATAAATACGAATATTATGCTCCGGAAAAAGGAAGTGACCGTCACCACCGAATGCTTTTGAATAAATTGGAAGAATTATTAGTTCAGCCAAAAGTCAAAAAAACGACCGACACGATTACCTATCTGCACCAAATAGCAGAGAAAATGCATCGCCGTTCTATGATTATTTTGTTTACCGATATGTTTCAAACGGAAGATGAAGAGAAATTATTCAACGCTTTACAGCATTTAAAACACAACAAACATAAAGTAGTTTTGTTTCATGTGGTTGATAGTCAAACTGAAATGAAGTTTGATTTTGATAATGCACCAAGAAAATTCATTGATTTAGAATCGGGAGAAGAGGTTTCAATTTTTGCCGATAATGTAAAAGAAGAATATGAAAAAAGGGTAGAATCTTATTTTAAAAACCTGGCTTTAACCTGTGCAAAGAACCAAATTAAGTACGTTCCGGTAAATGTAGGCGATAATTTTGAAAAAATATTGACTACATATTTAGTTGAAAAACAAAACTTTGGGTGATATTTTAAAAAATAATTTCATTTTTTTTATAAAAACACTTGCAGAAACGAAATTCTGTTATATCTTTGCAACCGCAATAACGCAGAGGTTTGGTAGTTCAGTTGGTTAGAATACATGCCTGTCACGCATGGGGTCGCGGGTTCGAGTCCCGTCCAGACCGCAATATTGGGAAAAGCCTTTCTATTAAGAAAGGCTTTTTTGCCCAAAAACGGTATCTAAGATTAGTTGTGTTGTTTTGCTACGACTTTGTAACTCGTAGCTGGTTTAGTAGTTAGACCAATGAAAAGCTTTCCACTTTTGTGGATGGCTTTTTTGATTTAAGACACTTTTGTATTTAACTGCAAAGAACGCTAAGATTTACACAAAGGGCGCAAAGTTTTTTTTAAGCTTTGCGCCCTTTGCGCTTTTAACTTTGCTCCCGATAGCTATAGGGATTGCGGTTAAAAAGAAAGAAAATACTTCTTTTTTAAATTTAGTATCAATTTTTAAAATATTGGAATTTAACCAATTAAAAATTTCTCAAATTTTATTCGCAAAAACGCTTGCAGAAACGAAATTCTATTGTATTTTTGCACTCGCAATAACGCAGGGTTTGGTAGTTCAGTTGGTTAGAATACATGCCTGTCACGCATGGGGTCGCGGGTTCGAGTCCCGTCCAGACCGCCTAAGTTGTTAAAAGCCTTTCTTAACGGAAAGGCTTTTTTTGTTTTTGGTATTTAACCGCAATCCCGATAGCTATCGGGAGCTAAGATTTTTACTCAGTCTGTTTTGTCATTTCGACGAAGGAGAAATCTCCACAAGAAACTCTACAAAGATTGGCGATATTCTGTGCGGAGCTACTCGCGGAGATTTCTCCTTCGTCGAAATGACAAACTTTGTGGCGATTGGAATTTTAATTTCTATTTCTTCAGTATCTTTATAATACGAAATCATCGTATCATTTAAATGGAACAATCAACATTCAAAATAGATAAATATTACATCAAGAAAGTAGATGCTGATAAAAAAAGCATTTACTGCCATCATGATATAATGGGAGAATTGCTGGTTCCAACACATAAACACAACAAGGCGCAAATGTTATATGCGGAGGGTGATGTAGTTTTTGTGACAACTGAAACGAAATCGTATTTTTTGCCTGCAAGACATTTTATTTGGATTCCTGCTGGATTAGAGCATAGTATTGAGCCGAAGTCGGAACACGTGATGATGCGAAATTTATATTTTCCAGTTGAAAAAAATGAAGATGATTTTTACAAAAGTGAAGGCATTTATCCGGTAAACAATTTATTGCTTCAAATGATGATGTTTACTAATCAATGGAACGGAGATTTGAAAAAGGGAAGTCCTAGTTTTGTCATTGCGAAAGCCATAAAGGCGATTCTTCCTCAAATATGTCATACGAATTTACCTTTAGAACTCCCTCAGCCCAAAGATAAACGATTAGGCAAAATTCTTCGACATATAGAAAATAATCTTGGAGAAGCTATTCTTTTTGCTGATGTGGCTCATGAATTTGGCTTTAGCGAACGCTCTTTGTATCGCTTATTTCAAAAAGATCTCAAGATGTCTTTTATTCAATATTACACCATTCGAAGAATTCTTAAAGCGATTGAACTTTTATTAGAAAGAAAACTTTCAGTAAAAGAGGTAGCTCTAGAAGTTGGGTATAATAGTGTTCCGACCTTTAGTAACACTTTTTTCAAGATTTTAGGACAAAGACCTTCCGATTACTTAAATGGAGAAGAGATTTTGGAACGTGGTAAATAGTTTTTGTTTTACGCAGATTTCTTTCATCAAATCCTAAAATAATTTCTCTCGCAGATTCCGCAGATTTAGGGGATTTTTTAAATGTGCTGAATGATTTTTTCACGCAGATTTAAAAGAATTTAAGCTGATTGTGTAGATTTTTTAAAGTTTATCTACTTAATCTGCCAAATCTGCGAGAGTAAAAGAATAAAATCTGCATGAAATAATTTTAATTTTTAATTATTTGTTTTTCAGTGTTTTAATATAACGTTTTCGGAAAATAGAATTTTAACTTTTGTCCGAAATGAATATGTTATTGACTTTTTAGAATCATCAGCCAATCAAAAAATGAAGGAACTTTGCAGCATAAATTATTCAAATATTCATGTTCCTTACAAAAACAAACTCTAAAGAAGATTGTTTTCCCAGAAGCCTATTGATTTTACTAATGGTTTTAGTATTCAATAGTTTACATGCTCAGGAAGTTCATACGGTTTCTTTACAAGAAGCGATGAAACTGGCGAAGGAAAACAACAAAAAAGTCCTTAAGTCTCAACTGGAGATTACGCTCGCCGAGCAAAACATCAAAGAAAGAAAAGAACTTAGATTACCAGATGTACAACTAAACGGGATGTACTCTAGAATTACCAACATTACAGAATTTAAAGGAAGTGGTTTCTTAAAAGATAAAGAAGTTACGCCTGCAATTCCTGAAATCTACGAGGTAAATTCAACTTTTAAAATGCCAATTTACGTTGGAAATAAGATTAATAACGCGATTAAAATTGCGAATCAGGAAAACGAAATTGCAAAAATAAAATCGGAAAAAACAGAAAATGATATTGAACTGGAAGTTGTTGCAAACTATCTGGCGATTTATAAAATGATGGAGCTTCAAAAAATATTTGAGGAAAACATCAAAGAAGAAAAAAGCCGATTAAAAGAAGTGCAATCGCTTCAAAAACACGGAACGGTTACGAAAAACGAAGTTATTCGTGCCGAATTACAGCTTTCAGATCGCGAATTGAATGCGTTAACTAACTCCAAAAACATTAAAATCGCACTTCACGATTTGAAGACTTTGATTCAGATTCCGGAAAATGAAGAAATTGCTATTGATACAACGTCAAGTTTAGACGAAATGAACGGTGTAGATCCTTATGATTTTTATCTAAGTAAGGCAATGCAGAATGAAGAAATGCGAATTGCAAGCCAAGAATTAAACATTAGTAAAACAGAATTGCAATTGGTAAAAGGTAATTATTTGCCAACTGTAGATTTCTTCGGGAATTATGGTTTTTATTATCCAAACTACAAATTTTTTCCGCCAAATCCGTACTTATACACTTTAGGACAAGTGGGAATCGAGGCACGTTTTGATCTTTCGTCTTTGTACAAAAACAAAACGAAAGTGGCAAAAGCGAGCACTAAAATCGATATGCAGAAAATGCAAACTGAAATTATAAAAGAAGAAATTCAAGATCAATTGTACAAAGAGCATACGCAGTATGAGGAAATCCTTGAAAAATTTGTCGTAGTTGATAAAGCTTTGGATTTAGCCGAAGAAAACTACCGAATCGTAAAACTGAAATATTTAAACCAATTGGTTTTAATTACCGAAATGGTCGATGCAGATAATGCGTTGCTTCAGGCAAAATACAACAAAATTTCTACGCGATTGGATGCTGTTTTGAAACATTATGAAATGATGCACACGGCTGGGATTATGCCTCAGAGTTAGATGCTGGTGAAAGATTAGGCTAAAGCCTTAGAGGAAAGAAGCTAGAGGAAAGACTTGGAAGAGGCAAGAAGCAAGAGAAAAGACTTAAAGAAAGAACTAAGATAAAGAGATAAAAAAGATGGTTAAGATAAAAAATGAAACTAAAAGAAATAAAACGTTTCATATACTAATAACAATTATTGCGTGTACGCTGGTTATAAGCGGGGTTATTTTGGGAATTTGGTTTTATGTGTTTAACAGAAATCACGAGGAAACCAATGATGCGCAGGTGGAGCAGTATGTTACGCCAATTATGTCGAGAATTACAGGTTATGTGCAGGAAGTTCGTTTTGACGAAAACCAGTTTGTTTACAAAGGTGATACTTTGGTGGTGATCGATAACAGAGAATATAAATCGAAATTGAATGTGGCTCTTGCCGATGTTCAAAATGCGCAGCAAAATAGTGTTGTGGCTCAAAAAAATGCCATTAATACAGCAAGTGCAACGGCAATTAACGAAGCACAATTAGAAGCTGCTAAAGCGAACCTTTGGAAAACCAAACTGGAATACGAAAGATATAAAGCTTTGGTGAGTGAAGAAGCTGCAACTTCTCAACAACTAGAAAAAGTTAAAGCAGATTACGAGTCGGCGCAGGCGCATTTTTCGGAAATGAGAAACAGAATTCATTCGGCTACTTTAAGTACTTCTGTTGCTGAAGCGAATGTTCCAACAACACAAACAAGTATTGCTTCAAAACAAGCTGTTGCAGACAATGCGGCATTGTTTCTTTCGTACACAGTAATCACAGCGCCTTATGACGGATGGGTTGGAAAAAGAACTTTACAGCCAGGACAAATGGTAAAAGAAGGGCAGTCTTTACTTTCTATTGTAAGTAAAGAAAAATGGATTACGGCCAATTTTAAAGAAACGCAATTGCAATATTTAACTGTCGGACAAGAAGTAGAAATCAAAGCTGATGCTATAAACGACAAAGTTTTTGTGGGAACAATTGCTTCGTTATCGCCTGCGAGTGGTGCGAGATTCTCGTTGCTACCTCCAGATAATGCGACTGGAAACTTCGTAAAAATCGAACAGAGAATTCCGGTTAGAATTCAGTTAAAAGAACAAGACAAACAAACCGATTTTTTAAGAGCAGGAATGAATATTACAGTTGTTGCTGCACACAAATAAAATGGAAGATAAAAGTATATTTAAATCATGGGTTCCAAAATGGGCGATCATTATTATTTTGTTCGTTTGTTTGCTGCATTCCATGATTTTATTGGGAGTTTATTCCTCAAACGTCACCTATGCAGCAAGTTTTCTGGATATTGAGCCCGAAGATTTGCAGTTCGCGATGTGTGTTACGTATGGAACACTGCTAGCAACCATTTTGATTGAAGGCCGATTCTCGAGTTTTTTTCCTGCAAAAAATTACCTGATGGCTGTTTATTCCTTAATCGGAATTACAATTATTTCATCGGCCTATATTACCAATTTTCCGGTTTTTTTATTGATGAGAGTTGCCGAAGGAATCCTGATGGCACTTCCTGTTATTACGATCAGGCAATTGCTTATAGAGCAGTTTAATTCTAAAAATGCCATTATTATTGGGTTTTCGTTTTATTACGGCGCTCTTTTATTATCAACGCCGTTTATTATGAATATCGCCGTGTGGTTTCTCGATCATTACGACTGGAAATATATGTTGTATGTTTCGGGTGGACTACAGGTTTTAAACGTCTTTTTAATCTTAGTTACTTTCAGAGGGCACCGAATTACAAAGAAAATCCCGTTATATCAAATCGACTGGATGAGTTATTTTTTGGTTTTAATTTCTATTCTTTGCGGTGCCTACTTTTTTGTTTATGCGGAGAAAAAATATTGGTTACAGTCTTCAGAAATGGTTTTAATACTGATGATTTCTCTTATTACGGGAGGATTATTCATCTTTAAAGAACGTTTGGTAAAAAGACCAAGTTTTGATTTTGAAGTGATAAAATACGCCAATCTGCGAATAGGATTTTTATTGTTTTTCCTTTTCTATATCAGCAGAGCGACGTTGAGTCTTTGTCATTCGGCGATGTTTTCCATCTGGAATTGGGATCCATCACGTGTGGCGGGCGTACAATACATCAACGGACTTGGAAATGCAATCGGACTTGTTTTGGCTGCTTTTTTTCTGATGAAATCTGTTTCTACTAAAATAATTTTCATGATTGGTTTTACGCTTATTGCTATTTTCCACTTCTGGTTTACGTTTCTTTTTGTGCCAGATGTTGCGCTGAGCGATATTATCATTCCATATATTTTGCAAGGAATCGGTGTAGGGTTTTTATTTGTTCCGCTCATCTTATTTACCACATCATCGGTTCCGGCAAATATGGCGGTTTCTTCAGGAATTGTTGGAGTTTCGGGCCGTTTCTGGGGAAGTACAGTTGGGTTTTGCATCATGCAGAATGCCGTTGTTTTCTTAAATAAAAAGCACTTCTTGAAATTAAGCCAATTTGTAACAGGAGAAAATCCCGAAGCGCAACAAACTATTGCAAGCACAACACAGAGTTTTATTGCCAAAGGGTATTCTGCAGATAATGCGAGTACTTTAGCCTTAAAGAAAGTTTTCGGAACGGTTGCTAAACAATCAACTTTATTGGCTGATATGGAAATTTATACGATTGTAGGGTACGGTTTAGTGGTTTTGATAATTCTTATTGCTTGCAATCAGCATTTGAGACAAACTATGACTTTGGTTAAAAGTAAAATTTGGATTGGCTAGAGAATTAATCTCGCAAAGTCGCAGAGGCGCAAAGATTTTTTACTCTCGCAGATTTGGCAGATTGAGCGGATTAGATTTTTAAAATGAGAAAATAAACAATCCGCGTAATCTGCCAAATCTGCGAGAGACAAATCCTTTTAATCTTATTAAGCGCTGGCTTTAAAATAAATCTTTGCGCCTCTGCGACTTTGCGAGATTCAAAAAAAAACTCTTAGCGAATCTTTGCGAAAAACCTCCGTGCAACTCTGCGGAAAAACTTATCTTGCAGCTGTTAAAAACAAATAAAAATATGAGCCAGCAATGTGTAATTTTTGATATGGATGGAGTGATTTCGCATACCAATCCGCATCATGTAATCGCTTTTGAAAAGTTTTTCGATAAATATAATATTCCGTACACCAACGAAGAATTTGAAGAACATATGTACGGAAAACATAACAGTTATATCATGTCGCATTTCTTCAAGCGTCCAATTACAGGAGAAGAGCTTTTAAAACTCGAAGATGAAAAAGAAGGAATGTTTCGTGAAATTTATAAACATAAAGTCGATACAATTCCGTTTTATTTGGATTTTTTAAGCGAATTGAAATCTCATGGTTTCAAAACCGCAGTGGCTACATCGGCGCCGCGAGCCAATTTGGATTTAATTATAAATACCTTAAAAATTGCAGCCAAAATGGATTCGATGATGTCAAGCGAAGATGTTACATTTCATAAGCCAAATCCAGAAGTCTATTTAAAATCAGCTGAAAGAGTTGGCGTTTCTCCGTCGGATTGTGTGGTTTTCGAAGATTCTTTTTCAGGAATTACGGCAGGATTAAATGCCGGAATGAAAGTTGTTGGTGTTTTGAGCACGCATACAAAAGAAGAACTTCCTGTATGTGATTTTTATATCAATGATTATAGTGAGATTAATGTCGACAAGGTTTTAGAGCTTTTGGGTAAAAAGTAATTAATATTTTAAACTTTGCGCTTCTGCGCCTTTGCGAGAGATTCGTAAGCGTTTGAAATATATACTTTAAAATTAATCTCGCAAAGACGCAGAATTTTTATGAGGTTCTACTTCTTCAATTTTAAATATTTTCTTGGAACGTTTAAAAATTCCTGATAACAAGTATTGCTTGGGCAATTGTCATTTAATACAGAATGTTCCGCAATTCTGATTGTGATGTCATCTTTGCCTTCGTCAACACCCTTAAAAGTTTCTCCAACTTTAAAAGTTCTATCTATTATGCCAACAACGCCGCCAACAGTTATGTGTGTTGTGTATGGAGTAATAAATTCAAAATCTGCTGTAGCTTGCGTATTTTCTTCAGAAGAACAAGCCAGAAGTCCCATAGTTAGAATCAATAAACAAATCAATTTTTTCATAACAATCTTTTTTGATTAGATGTTTGAATATCAAAATGGTTGCGTAGAATTCGGAAGATTTTTTTTAAAATATTATTTCGAAATGTCTTTTATCTGGATATTTCTAAAATCAATTGGCGAACGCTCATAATTCAAAGAAATTTTGCCTTCTGTAGAAGAGGCTTCCGTGCATTCGTTTACTAATTTTCCGTTTAAATATTGCTTGATTTTTCCGTTTAATGATTTAATAACAACTACATTCCATTCGCCATAAGGTTTCTCGTTTTCTGAAAATTTAGGAGAAACTACACTTGCGCCGGCTTCAACTAATTTTCCGTTTACTTTTGCTGTTACTTGATCCAAAAAGATAAAATCGCCCGTAGTATTTTCTTTTATTTGAAACTGAATTCCTTTTGGCCAGATTTTATCAGAAGCATCTAGCGGAATATTATACATCACGCCGCTGTTTTTCACGCCTTTCATTTTGTATTTCTCGTCAAGATTCCATCTGTACTCAAGCTCAAGCTCAAAGTTTTTATAGCTTTTTTTCGTCATCAAACAACTTGGATCTTCACCATGCATGCGAATCATTCCATCTGTGAACTCATATACTTTTGATGGTTCCTGTTGCGCGGTATTGGATTTAGTAAAAGCATACCAATCGTTTATTTCTAAACTTTTTTGCTGAACCAGACATGAATTTAGAATAAAAAGTAAAGCAAAAGCAAAAGTTGTTTTTTTGAACATGATTATGAATTTGAAAACGACATTGATTCGTTTGATGATTTTAAAAAGTAAAAATAACGATACGGATTAATATAAAAAACAGGCAATTTTGGTTTTTTGTTTAATAGGTTGAAATATTTTTATTTATAAATAAAGTTTTGATTAATGAAATCACATTGTAAAAATTCATAAATTATGGCAGTTTAACAAAATAATTCTAGCAAATAAATTTTATGTCATTTGATATGGAAAATACAGAATTTGAGAATCAAAGAAGAGCTTATTCTAATTATATCAGTTTTTTTTATCCCAATATAAAATGGACTACGACTATATACAAAGACTTGTATGATATTTTAGATGAAGATTTAAACTTGACAAAAGTAAGTTTAGGAGATTTCTTTCTTGAGAAATTCCTCAATATTTTAAGTGATAATTTAGTTATAATAGAAAATGAAGTTGATGATTATGCTCGAAACAAAAATTTTGATGATATACAAAAAGAGCATATTTTTTATTACAAACCTTTTTTGGAAAAATGTGTAAAAGAACTACTTGAAAAGTATAGATTGAAAAAAGAGTCTAAAATTAAAAAGGAAAAGATGATAACTAATTATGATAAAATTTTAAAAGAATTAAAAGTTATCGAAATCATTTTTAAATCTCAAATGGATCCTACTATACATTTAGGAAGTGGAATAGGATTGGCTAGGTTTTGTAATGAGATTTTTATATTTTCAGATATTGAATTATTTAACATTGGAAGTTATAAAGTTGAATATACATCAAGATTAGAAAATTCAAAGAATAAATTGTTGGTACGTAATGAACTGGCAAATATTTATAATATATCTGTGGAACTTTATAATTACTATATTGAAAATTTATCTAATCATCCAAATAGAACAGAAATTTTCAGAGGGAAAGATACGGAACGACAAATTATAGATAGTACTGGATATTACAATTTTATAAATTTTAGGGCAAGTTTTTGTTTTTTTGGAGTTGAGAAAAAAGATATAGGTTCAGCATTTTTACAAAATAATTTTAGCTACAGATATAAAAATGAAATGCTTCTTAATTTTTGTGTACAAATATTGGAATTTATAAAGTTGAGCGGCGTTTTGTTTGATGAAAATGCAGAAATGTTAGAAAAGAATAAAGTAATCAAATCAGAAAATAAAAACCCTTTTCCATTAATTTTTGCAGGCGATGATAGTAAAAATTACGACTTGTTTGAAAAATTTGTTACGAGTCATGTAATCGATAAGTATATTGATTTGAGCTTTATATTTCAGCAAATGAAGTATAAAGGATATATTTTAGATGTTAAACATCTGAAATTTATGGACTGGTTAAGTAAAAATAATTATATAACTGCGAAAGACTATGAAGATTTTAAAGAAAAGAATGCATTTAGGTCATTAAAAAAATGTGCATCTGGTACTAGGCTAAATTTATATTTAAAATTGGAGGAAGAAATAATTTCAGATTCCGATTAATCGGAAAAAACTACCATAAATCGGAATTCAAACTGTTGGAATATTTGTGAAACAATTTTAAATATGTCACAAATGAAAATAGTACAGTTTGTAAATTATTCGAAAAAAAAGTCTTTAAATAAAATTATTAAGAGACTAAAACGGTTCAATGAGAAAAAGAAGTATTTGAATAAATACAGAGAAAAAATAAAAATACTTAGGTTAGCTTTTGAGTTATATCGTATTTTAAATCAGTTTCTTAATTTTCTAGAGATTCATGATTTTTCAGTTTTTATAAAAAAGATACATACAATATGGTTTTAGATCAATTCCATAAAATTCATGAATATCCCAAAAACAAAAAAGCTTCTGAAAATTTTTTTCAGAAGCTTTGTTTAAGTGCGGATAATAGGACTCGAACCTACACGCCTTGCGGCACCAGATCCTAAGTCTGGCACGTCTACCAATTTCGCCATATCCGCGGTAATTGTGGGTGCAAAGATAAGCATACTTTCGAATATTCAAAGAAAAATTTCAAAAAAATTATTAATTCTCTTTTTTGTACTTTTGGGTTTCTATAAAAATTATTTAAATGGAAAATATTAAGTCCTACGTTCAACAACATAAAGATCGGTTTATCAATGAATTGATCGAATTATTAAAGATTCCGTCGGTAAGTGCCGACACTGCATATTCACAAGATGTTATTGACACAGCAGAGGCTGTAAAAGAAAGTTTATCAAAAGCAGGGTGCGATTATGTCGAAACTTGCGACACTCCAGGTTACCCAATTATCTACGGAGAGAAAATAATCGACCCAAATCTTCCAACGGTTTTAGTTTACGGACACTACGATGTTCAACCGCCAGATCCATTAGAATTATGGACTTCGCCACCTTTTGAACCCGTTATCAAAACGACAGAAATTCACCCAGAAGGCGCAATCTTCGCGCGTGGAGCATGTGACGACAAAGGTCAGATGTACATGCACGTAAAAGCGTTAGAATATATGGTGCAAAACAATGAATTGCCATGTAACGTAAAATTCATGATCGAAGGCGAGGAAGAAGTTGGTTCAGCAAGTTTGGCTTGGTTCGTAGAGCGCAATCAAGAAAAATTGAAAAACGATGTGATTTTGATTTCTGATACCGGAATGATTTCAAACCAGCAACCGTCAATCACAACAGGTTTAAGAGGTTTGAGTTATGTTGAGGTCGAAGTTACAGGTCCAAATCGTGATTTGCATTCAGGTTTATACGGCGGAGCAGTGGCGAATCCAATTAATATTTTGGCAAAAATGATCGCTTCGCTTCACGACGAAGACAATCATATTACGATTCCAGGATTCTACGATAAAGTTCAGGAATTATCTGCAGAAGAAAGAGCTGAAATGGCAAAAGCGCCTTTCAACTTAGAAAAATACAAAAAAGCTTTAGACATTGCTGATGTTTACGGCGAAAAAGGATATGTAACAAACGAACGCAATTCTATCCGTCCAACTTTAGACGTAAACGGAATTTGGGGCGGTTATACTGGCGAAGGAGCAAAAACAGTTATTGCGAGTAAAGCTTTTGCTAAAATCTCAATGCGTTTGGTTCCGAATCAGGATTGGGAAGAGATTACAGAATTATTTACAAAACATTTTACAAGTATCGCTCCGGCCGGAGTTACAGTAAAAGTGACGCCTCATCACGGTGGACAAGGTTATGTAACGCCAATTGACAGCATCGGATATCAGGCAGCAAATAAAGCGTATACAGAAACGTTTGGAGTTCCTGCAATTCCGGTTCGTTCAGGAGGAAGTATTCCAATTGTGGCTTTGTTCGAAAAAGAATTGAAAAGCAAAACAATCCTTATGGGATTTGGTTTGGATAGCGATGCTATTCACTCGCCAAACGAGCATTTCGGAATCTTTAATTACTTGAAAGGAATTGAAACTATTCCGTTGTTTTACAAGTATTTTGTGGAATTAAGTAAATAAGTTTTTTGCCACGAAGGCGCTAAGACACTAAGTTTTAAGGTTGAGATGCTTTGTCAAAGTTTTGAACTTTGACAAAGTTGACTTCAATATAAATCCGTTCAGCAATGAGCGGATTTTTTTTTTTGGCGTTCCCTTCGGTCGGGCTTTCGGCTATATCTTTTATTCCGCTCCGCTACATAAAAGGATACCGCCTCTATCCCTAACGCTCAGAAATACGATGAAATATTCGGGATTTCAGGTTTTTATGATTTTTTGATGCTTAATATTTTAAAATTGTAATTAACGTATTTAAATTAAATTAGTATTTTTATAAGAGAATAACTAAAAAAATACCGCTATGATCTCAAAATTAAATTCGGTTTCCAAGATAAAAATAGTTTTGTGTTTTGCTTTTATTTTGTTTTATAATCTCAGAACTACTGCGCAAGAAGCAAAACCCCAAGCAAGTTATTATCAAACAGCAGATTTGACCGAAAAGCCAACTTATCCTGGTGGAATGCCGGAGTTTTATAAATTTGCAGGTCATTTTTACAAAGTACCATCAACGCCAACCGGAATTGTGTTAAAAGGAACCATAAAGGTTACGTTTATAGTACAAAAAGACGGTTCACTAACCGATATGAAAGTCGTCAAAGATCTTGGCTACGGCACTGGTGAAGAAGCTTTAAGAGTATTAAGGTTGTCTCAAAAATGGATACCTGGCAAATTAAACGGGAAAGTGGTGCCGGCTGAATTCCATCTTCCAATTTCTATTCAAGAACCTGATAAACAATAGTAAAATTTTAATTGAATAAAAATTTTACTGTAAAAGTTGCACGTTTGATTTTTATTTCTACATTTGTAGAGCAACATCTATAAATGTAGAATTGAAAATATGAAAAACCTTCTTTTGTTATTTTTTTGCGGATTTATGCTTTTCAGTTGCAAAAGCAAACCAGTCAATCAAAAAATTGATCATAAGAGAGAAGGTGTGTGGATTGATAATTATACACAAGATAGCACGGTTTACAAGTCGTATGAATATTACAAACATGATGTTCCAGTAAAAAAGTGGAGATCGTACATAAACGGAAAGCTTTATAAAACCGAAAAGTATAAAAACGGAATTTGCATCGTAAAAAGTTATTACGAAAACGGAAAATTAGAATCAAAAGGAAAAACAAAATTAGAAACCAATTCGGTTGAAACACATTGGTTTTATTTTGGAGAATGGAAATTCTATTCGGATAAAGGAAAATTGAAAAGCATCAAAAATTACAATAAAGGCGAATTAATCTCGGAACAAAATATCAAATAAACTGCTCACATTCAACCATGAAAAAAATAATTGCTTTTAGTTGTATTGTCATGATTTGTCTTTCCGCGCAAGCGCAAACATACAAAGAATGGATTCGCAAAGCAGATTCTTGCTATGGGAAGGAAAACTATAAAATGTCGGTTGCTTATTATGAAAAAGCATTTAAAATGGAACAAAAATCTGCAAGAAATTTTTACAGTGCAGGCTGTTCTGCGTCTTTGGCAAAAGAAAATAAAAAGGCATTTAAATGGTTGAATCTAGCCATTGACAATGGATATCAAAACATGGATGAACTTCAAGTTGATAGGGATTTAATGGCGTTGCATTCTGAAAAAGAATGGAAAAAAACAGTTGAGAAACTACAAAAGAAGTTAGAGATTATCGGAGTAAATTATGATAAGGTGCTGGAAAAAGAACTTTCTGAAATTTATATTGAAGATCAAGAAATTCGCGGAGAATTTATGAATGTTTATAAATCCCCAAAACCTGACAAGAAGAAAATTGACAGTATTGGTCAAATTATGCTTAGAAAGGACAGTATTAATCTTATCAAGGTCATGAAAATATTGGACGAAAGGGGATGGTTAGGAAAAAATGTTGTAGGTGTTCAAGGAAACAAGACTTTGTTTTTGGTCATTCAGCATTCTCCTCTAAAATATCAGCAAAAGTATTTGCCAATGTTGAAAGAGGCGGTTAAAAACGGTAATGCAAGTCCAATAAATTTGGCCTATTTGGAAGATAGGGTAGCTTTAAGAGAAGGAAGACATCAAATTTATGGAAGCCAAAGTGCCAAGAATAAAAAAACGAATAAATGGTACATATCGCCGCTTATTGATCCAGATAATGTCGATAAAAGGCGCGCAGAAGTAGGACTCGGACCTATAGCAGATTATGCCGCAAAAATGAATATTGAATGGAATTTGGAAGCGTATAAAAAAGAATTGCCTGAACTGGAAAAACTTGAAAATATTAAAGAATTAAGAATTAAGAATTGATTTTATTCTTCAGAAAAAATAAAAAGGAGAGAAAAGCTCAGAACCTTAGAACCTTAAAAAATATGCAATTATCAAACGCAGAAGAACAATTAATGGAGCATTTATGGAAGCTTGAAAAAGCTTTTATGAAAGATTTGCTTGAAGCATATCCAGAACCAAAACCGGCAACAACAACTGTTGCAACATTGCTAAAGCGAATGATCGACAAAAAATTTGTTGCTTACAACGAATTCGGGAATTCGAGAGAATATTATCCTTTGGTGAAGAAAACAGATTACTTTTCGAAACACGTAAAAGGATTGATCAGCAATTTCTTTAACAATTCGGCTTCACAATTTGCTTCGTTTTTTACAACTGAAACAAATTTATCTGCTTCAGAATTGGAAGATCTTAAGAAAATAATCGACTCGGAAATTCAAAAAAAGAAAAAATGATAGGCTTTCTTATAAAATCAGCTATTGCTTTAGTCGCTTTTCTTGCCTTTTACCATTTCGTATTAGAGCGCGAAAAAATGCATCAGTTTAATCGATTCTTTTTGCTTTTTGCGATTGTGTTTTCGTTGATTGTTCCGTTTGTTTCATATGAAATAGTCAAAGAAATTCCGGTAAATGCAACCAATCAAATTGTTGTGAGTCAGCCCGTAATTCAGATGCAAAATGTTGTCGAGGAAACCAATTACAAATTGATTTTTTTATGGAGTCTGTATGCAATTGTGACTTTGACATTGGCACTGCGATTTGGAAGAAATATTAAAAACTTTGCATCTAAAATACGTCGAAATCCAGCAGTTGATTTTAAAAATTCGAAATTGATTTTGGTAGAAGAAAAGATTCTGCCACATACTTTTTTGAATTATATTTTTATCAATGCGGGTGATTTTAAAACCCAAAATATTGAACCCGAATTATATGCACATGAATTGGTTCATGTAACGCAAAAACATACACTAGACATTTTGTTTGTGGAGTTTTTAAAGACTATTTTTTGGTTTAATCCAATCTTTTTGTTCTATAAAAAAGCAATACAACTCAATCACGAATTTCTTGCCGATCAGGAAATTGTGAAAACTTATAACGATGTTCCATTTTATCAAAATCTGCTTTTGAATAAAGCGAGTGGAAGTCAAACGATTTACTTGGCCAGTAATTTGAATTATTTAGTAACAAAAAAACGATTAATTATGATGAAAAAAAGAACATCAAAAAACACAGCGTTTCTAAAAAAAATTGCTGCCTTGCCCGTTGCCATTGGTTTAGTCTTTCTTTTATGTGTCGAAACTATTGCGCAAGAAATTAAAACAGATGCAGGAAACAAAAAGACACAGAATGTTTTGTCTTCAGACAAATATTATGCAAATACAAACTTTGTTTTCAAAAACAAAGGCAATACCATTCTTGTTGAAAAGAAGTACTCCGAATTAACAGAACAGGAAAAAAAGCTTGTCCCGCCTGTGCCATCTTTGGCTAAAAAATCCCCTGACTCACAAGAATATGAAGGTTTTAAAAACAGTGAAAATTATGCTGTATGGATTGATGGAAAACATGTTCCTAATTCAGATTTAAATGAATATGAGGCAAGTAATTTTGTTTCGTACTTTAATAGTTTTGTGCACAAAAATGCAAGAAGTAAGAAGTTTCCGCAAAGGTTTCAAGTGACATTGTTTACTGCCGAAGGTTATGATAAAGCGTATGGTCAAAATAAAGTATTAGATGCTGGAACCATAACCATTATAGCTAGTGAAGACGCACGCAAAAGTAAAACTCAAAAAACGCCTGAAAAAGAAATTACAGCAACTGTAGAGGAAATCGATAAACAACCTGAATTTCCCGGCGGAATATTGGAGTTCTATAAATTTATTGGGAAAAATTTTAAATCGCCAATAGAAGCGGACGCAAATAAAGTTCAAGGAAAATTTTTAGTAGAATTTATGATCGAAACAGACGGTTCGCTTTCAGAATTTCAAGTAGTAAAAGATTTAGGTTTTGGAGTAGGCGAAGAGGCAATTCGTGTTTTAAAACTTTCTCCAAAATGGAATCCAGGAATCCAGAACGGACAGCCAGTTCGTGTGCTTTATACTTTGCCAATAACTATTCAATCGGAAAAGTGATTTTTTAGGTTCAAAGGTTTAGAGGTTCAGAGGAACAAAGGCTTTCCTCTGCGCTAGACGCACTGCAGTGCGTCTCTACAAAAAAGATCCGCTTACAAAATAGGAAGCGGATTTTTTGGATAATAGAATGTCTAATATTATTAGATTTTAAAAATCTTTAAAAGGTAAAATTTTGGTAATTCAATTGGTTTTATTGGTCATCATAATCACCCATTAGGGCATAATAACCAAAAATACCTAATCCTAGACTTATTAAAGGCGTAAGTATAAAAAGGATAATAATTCCAAAAACTAAATCTTCTTGTTTGCCCGATCCTAGTTTCGGTAAACCAAAAATAAATATGCAAAAATAGGCAGAAGCAATCGCCAAAGCAATCCAAATTAATCCAAGGGCTCTTCTTATCTGATTCATATTGATGTGTTTAAATGTGAGTATTTTTTTTGTCTTTGTTTTTGATGTATATCATTCCAATTACAAGAGAGGTTCCTGCAATTATGATAGGATACCAAAGTCCTTCAAGAAAAAAAGTAGGATCTCCTTTTTCTTTTGCATTTATGACCAGATAAGTGGAAATTGCGGGAAGCAATCCTCCAAAAATTCCATTTCCAACATGGTAAGGTAATGACATAGAAGAGTATCTGATTTTAGCAGGGAACATTTCTACCAAAAAGGCAGCAATTGGACCATAAACCATCGTTACGAATAATACCTGAATAAATATTAAAAAAACTAAAGACCATTTGTCACTGTTGTTGATGGTGACTGTCGTTTTGATTTCTGTTTTAGGTTTTCCATCTACAATAACTGCTTTTCCATTTTCTAAGGAAACCGTTTTAATTTGAAGAAAAGCAGTTCCATCAGTATAAGACTTGCTAGTAGTATAAACAGAATCCATTGCAAATTCGTGATTTTGGTTTTCTTTGAGCTCGGCCTGAATTTTGGTTTTGCTTACAATTTCTGTTTTTGTTTTAACATCAGTTGTATCGTACATTTTTTGATAAATGGGTCTGTAAGATAAAATTGCAATCAGCATTCCGGCCATCATAATATATTTTCTGCCTATTTTATCACTTAACCAACCAAAAACAATAAAGAACGGAGTGCCTATTAATAATCCAATTCCCAACAAAGTATCTACTTGTGAAGAATCTATTGACATAACAGTTTTCATAAAACTCATTACATAAAATTGTCCAGTATACCAAATTACGCCTTGCCCCATTGTAGCTCCAAATAAAGCCAATAGCACAAATTTTAAATTGTATCGGTTTCCAAAACTTTCTGCTAAAGGGTTTGTACTTGTTTTACCTTCTTGTTTTGCTTTGGCAAAAACAGGGGATTCATGCATGTTTTTGCGAATCAAATAGGAAATGCCAACCATAACAATTGAGATCCAAAACGGAACTCTCCATCCCCAGTGATTAAATTGTTCGGGTGTAAGTAAATTTCGAGTTGCCAAAATCACCATTAATGATATAAAAAGCCCGACGGTTGCTGTGGTTTGAATCCATGATGTCCAATAGCCTCGCTGTCCTACAGGAGCATGTTCGGCTACATAAGTTGCCGCGCCTCCATATTCGCCACCAAGAGCAAGTCCCTGAAGCATTCTTAAAAGTAATACTAAGACAGGCGCCATAAACCCAATGGTTTCATAACTCGGTACACAGCCTATCAAGAAAGTTGCGCCGCCCATTAATAATAATGTAACCATAAATGTATATTTCCTTCCTATAAGATCACCTAGTCTTCCGAAGAATAAGGCCCCAAAAGGGCGAACTACAAAACCGACCGCAAAAGTTGCTAATGTTGCTAAAAATGCTGCAGTGGGGTTGTCAGCGGGGAAAAATTTTGTTGAAATTACGACTGCTAAACTTCCAAAAATGTAGAAATCGTACCATTCAATCATCGTCCCCATAGAAGAGGCCGAAATAACCTTCCAGATTCCTTTTGTTGATTTTTCTTTCATATGGTTTTATTTATTGGTTAAAAAGAGTATGCGCATGAGAGTAATGTTCTAAAATTGCCAACAGTTGTTAGGTTTAAATCGGCTTTTCCATTAGCATTTTTATCTAAGTCTCCCCATTGAGCTGCGGTATATTCTAATTCTGGAGTTATTTTGAAATTATTGTGCTTAAACTCTACACGTCCGGAAAGACGCCAAACATTATCAATGACTCTGGAGTTGGAAATACCTCGGTTGTAATATTTTACGGTTTCTCCGACAGCGAGGCCGTTTCTTCCGTCACCTTGATTTTTGGTATATCCGAAAAATAATGCCGGTGCTATTTTTTTATTGTTGCTAGCTACATCAATCCAAAAGGATGAGGTTTTTATTGCTTCGTATTTTTCGGGATTTAAAGGAGTCGAATACCCTGCAAACCCTCCTAGCATTACAAAATTGATCATATTTCCACCTGTAATTCCATATGTTTTGATGGAGATTTTATCGTTTGCATATTTGACAAAACCTAAAAAAGATGTGCTGTTGACTTTTTCAGAAGTTTTTGCTTTTGTATCAATTGTTGGAGCGTATTCTGTAAGAGGCTGAAGCGATTTGTATTCTGCTCCAATGCCTGCAAGCCAATTTTTATTTTTAAATTGAAACTGCCCATGGAATGTTGGCAAAGGGGAATTAATTGATGCTGCATTTTGTGTGCCTCCTGTGGCTGCTGCAGTTGTAAATTCTCGTTCTTTATAGATGGTTGCCGCAAATGATAATTCTTTTGTGAAATTTTGCTTTAGTTTAATTTGCGATGCCCATCCAAAAGGATTAAACATAATTCCGGTATTAAAATTTGCTACTCCCGGAAAAACTTCAGGAATAAATGCAGGATACCAAGTTTGTCCAATTAAAAGAGACGTTTTTTGCCATTCCATATTTATGTAAGCGTGTCTCAATCTTACTAGTCCTATTGAAGCTTCGGTATTTCCAAAAAAATCTCCTTCCAGTGTTCCTGTCATTTTTGCTCCCCAAACATTTGGCCCTTTTATTTTTAAGCCTACTCTAGAGACTATTGACAAAATGTTTGAAGCCGAAACATCATTTAAATCTGCCCCATTTGCATCCAGAACTTTGTCCAAAGGATAGAGATTTAAATTATCCTCTCTTACCTGAGCCGATTTTCTAGTGTCGAAAATATAATCAGTTCTTATAAAACCATAAAAATTAAAATCCCATTCTTTTGCAGTAATAGTTGGAATAACAGAAACGGTTTCGGGTTTTGTAGTCTGCGAAAATCCTTTCAGGGAAAGTATTCCCAAGAAAAGAAAAAATAACTTCTTTTTCATAATTTAAATGGCTGGTTGGTTAGTTTGATAACAACCAAATTCAAATTATTTATCAGTAAAAAAAAAGTTACTATATTTATCTGTAAACTAGTATAGTTATTCTTTAAAACGTTGCCATTTTATCACCATAAATTTATCTCCAAGAGCTGTTATAATGACTCCTGCACCGGTCAGTAATTCCTTGTTTGACAGTTGTTCAATTAATTCTAGATGATTGAAAATTTTGTATGTAGGATGATATTCTACCTGATGTGGTTTTTTTATATGAAAAGCTTTTATCCACTTGCTAATCGTGACATGTGAAATGCCAATAACTCTCTCAATTTCCCTATAACTTAGACCTTCAAGATACAATTGCAAAGCTTTGGTCACATAGTAACTATCAATTTTTTTTCCTATTTTGTTGACTGTAAAAAAATAATTGCATTTTTTGCACAGATATCTTTGCTTGTTATTGATTATACCACTTTTAATAATATAATCGCTTTGACACTTCGGACATGCTAAAATTTCCATATATATATAAAGTTTGTATAAATATAGTAAATTAGCTACAAAAATAGATTTCAATCAAATAAAAAAGAAGGAAAAAACACATTTTTTGGTTAAATCATCCAAATATGTTGATTATAAAAGAATGTAAAAGAGTTGCAAGGAGTAAAAAAAATCCGCTTCTTTGCATCAGAGAAGCGGATAAAATAAACTAAAAAAAAATTCTAAAAAATAAAATCAAAAAACTTGGACTAAAACAAGTCCGGATTATATCCAAAATAGGGCACGATTTGTTCGTTAAAAATAACCCCATATTCTTCTAATTCTTTTAAAATGGGTTCATAAACTTCTTTTTTAATCGGAAGCTGAACACCTGGAGTTGAGATTTTTCCATTCAAAATCAATAATGTTGCCATAGCTACTGGCAAACCAACAGTTTTTGCCATCGCTGTATAAGTTTGATCATCGCCAATGCAAACCATTTTTGAGTCGATTTGCTTTTTTTCGCCATTGCATTCGTAACCAAATTTATGATACATGACAATCATGTCTTTGTCATCTGGCTTTAAAGCCCAACTATCAGTCAATATTTTTTCTAAAATCTGAGCCGGAGTTGCATTTGGCAGATTTACTTTTTTGTTTGGGTTGAATAAATCCAGTTCCAAAAGTTTGTCCCACATAATATCGTCCTGATCAATTTTAAGAATAAATCTAGTTTTGATTTCGACAGAATCTGTTGGATGATAAGGCAAAAACGAGTTCATGAATTGACGATAACTCATGTTTTCAGAATCTTCGATAATATAACTATCATCTGTCATTCCGAGCTGGACAAACATGTTCCAAGCTTTCGAAAAACCAACTCTTCGGATTGTTCCTCTATATAAAGTCAAGATATCATCAAGTCCGTAAACCGATCTGTATTTGAGAGAATCCCTGTTTGAATAGGCTTCAAATTTCCCGTAACCTTCGACTTCCAGAAATTCAGTTCTGCGAAACAAGGCGCTGTACGGGATGTATTTATAAGTGCCCTCTTGAATAAATTTCGCGGCGCCTCCTTGCCCTGCTAAAACCACATTTCTTGGTGCCCAAGTAAATTTATAATTCCACAAATTATTGTCAGATTCAGGTGCTACAAGTCCGCCGCAGAAAGATTCAAACAAAAGCATTTTGCCACCTTTTGATCTAATTTCATCAATAACTTTCATGGCGCTCATATGATCAATTCCAGGATCTAGGCCAATTTCGTTCATGAAAATCAAATTATTTTTTTTCGCTTCTTCATCAAGCGCTTGCATAGCATCACTTATATAAGAAGCCGTTACAAGATGCTTTTTGAATTGAAGGCAATCTTTGGCAATTTCAATATGCAAATGTGCAGGAAGCATTGAAATTACGATCGAAGCTTTTTCAATCGCCGATTTTCTTTCTTCAGCATTAAAAATATCTAAAGCAATTGGAGTTGCATTTGGGTGCTTTTGTGTCTTTTTTTCGGCCAAAGCCAAAGAGAGATCTGCAACAACCAAATGAAGGTTCTCGCTCTCAGATTTTGAAAGTAAATAACGAATCAGTGACGACGCTGAGCGGCCTGCTCCAAAAATTAATATGCTTCTCATATTTTATATTTATAACACAAATATATTAAAATGTTATAAATATAACAATGTGAAATGATAAAAAATGTAATTTATTTTTGAAATAAGTTAAAATCTAAATTTTTCAGTTTCGGCGTTATTTTTTGGCAAAAAGCAAACGGTTTTTTCTAATTGTATTGAGTATTTTTGTGGGGTAATTAGAAAAACAGAAATATGAAAAGAAGAATAGTTTTGACGGGAGCTTTTATCGGAATGTTGGCTATTATTTTAGGCGCTTTTGGAGCTCATTTGCTAAAAAAATATTTATCTGTAGAAGAGCTAAATACTTTTGAAGTTGGAGTTCGTTATCAAATGTATCATGCTTTCTTTTTGTTTTTTGTTTCGACTCGAAAAGACATTTCCGAAAAAACTTTAAAAACCATTTATAATTTGGTTGTTGCGGGCGTTGTTCTTTTTAGTGGTTCGATTTATTTATTGGCTACAAAAAACTTCACTTTATTTGATTTTAAATTTATAGGATTCGCAACACCTTTGGGCGGAATGCTATTAATTATTGCTTGGTTGACATTATTTGTTACTATTTTGAAGCAAAAATCATAAAATCCCGAATAAAAAATTCTATCTGAAAATTAATATTTAATTTTGTCTCATAAATAACATATAATCTTATTTGTGTGAATTTATTTTGGTTTTCACTTTAAAAAGAGAAAAATATAACAAATTGACGCAAAAGTTTATAAGATAATAAATTAGAAGCTCTTATTTTTTTATTTTATTGAATTTAAAGTTTAAATTTTGCTTTTTTGACATAAATTAAAGTGAAATTGAAATATTTTTAAAGGATTTACAATAAATCTGTAATTTTGCATTCTATCAAACATCACACACAACTTAAAATTTATGGACACTAACACACTTTTCTCGCAATCGATTTCGTTAAAAGAATTAGGAATTGAAAATGCTAAAGTTCGCTATCAATTATCCCCAGATGAATTGCATGCCATTACTTTACAGTCAGGCCAAGGTGTCGAAAGCTCAACAGGAGCATTGGCTATTAATACAGGTGAATTTACAGGACGTTCTCCACAAGATCGTTTTATTGTAAAAGATGCGATTACAGAAGATAAAGTTTGGTGGGGAAATGTAAATATTCCTTTTGCACCAGAAGCTTTTGAAAAACTATATAACAAGGTAACAAAGTTTTTATCAGACAAAGAAGTTTTTGTTCGTGATTCATACGTTTGTTCAGACAGCAATTACAGATTAAATGTTCGTGTTGTAACCGAAACAGCTTGGTCAAATTTGTTTTGCTACAATATGTTCTTGAGACCCGAAGAATCTGAATTGGCAAACTTTACTCCAGAATGGACCGTAATTTGCGCTCCAACTTTTATGGCAGATCCTGCTGTTGATGGTACACGCCAGTCTAATTTTGCAATTTTAGATTTTACTAAAAAAATCGCATTAATTGGTGGAACGGGTTATACTGGAGAAATGAAAAAGGGAATTTTCTCTGCATTAAACTTCATTTTGCCAGTTTTCAAAAATACACTTCCAATGCACTGTAGTGCAAATGTTGGTAAAAACGGAGATACTGCTATTTTCTTTGGATTGTCTGGAACAGGAAAAACTACTTTATCTGCAGATCCAGAACGTAAATTAATTGGAGACGATGAACACGGATGGACAAGCGAAAACACGGTTTTCAATTTTGAAGGTGGTTGTTACGCTAAGGTAATCAACTTATCTGAAGAGAATGAACCAGACATTTACAGAGCGATCAAAAAAGGTGCACTTTTAGAAAATGTGGTTTTTAAAGCTGGAACGAATGAAGTTGATTATGATGATGTTTCAATCACTCAAAATACGCGTGTTAGTTATCCAATAACACATATTGACAATATTCAGCCAGGTTCAATTGGTCACAATCCTAAAAATATATTTTTCTTAACGGCAGATTCTTTCGGAATTTTGCCTCCAATCTCAAGATTAAATCCAGGTCAGGCTGCTTATCACTTCATTTCTGGATATACTGCAAAAGTAGCTGGAACTGAAGCGGGAGTAACTGAACCACAGCCAAATTTCTCTGCTTGTTTTGGAGCGCCATTTATGCCTTTGCATCCAACAAAATATGCTGAAATGTTGAGCAAAAAAATGAAAGATGCAGGAGTAAAAGTTTGGTTGATCAACACAGGCTGGACTGGAGGTCCTTACGGAACAGGAAGCCGTATGAAACTAAAATATACTCGTGCTATGATTACTGCTGCATTAAACGGAGAACTGGATAATGTTGAGTACAAAGATCACGCAGTATTTGGAATTGCAAAACCACAATCTTGTCCAAATGTTCCAGAGGAAATTTTAAACCCTAGAAATACGTGGGCAGATAAAGATTTATACGATAAAAAAGCGTTAGAATTAGCTCAGAAATTCAAAGCTAATTTTGCCAAATTTGAAGAATTTGCGAATGCTGAAATTTTAGCAGGAGCACCGATTACAGAATAAAGGGGCAATTACTAATTCAAAATTAAAAAAGCTGTTCAATTTGAACAGCTTTTTTTTGTTTTCAATCGCAGAAAAAAAAATAAATTAAACACTAAAACTGCGATTGAAAAACTTGAAATTTATTTTTTGGGCTGGTTGATGTTTTTTTTGGAACAAACCCAAGCACAGGAACAGCTTTGTAATTTCTGATTATAATTTGTTCACCGTGTTCTAGGTTGGTTTGACGCGAAACTAGAACCTTAATGTTATTTAAAAAGTTGAAAAAAATTAATTTAATGTTATGATTCTCCTGATGAAAATAAACTTATTAATTTTAAAATAACACTTGTTAAATGGGAATTATTTAAAGCGCAAGTAAAAACAAATCAACTATTTGCCTCATAATTAAATTTTTGGCGCTAAATTTGTTTCATCAATCACAATCAAAAATCATCAATCATGTTAAAACAATTTTTTATTCTATGTTCAGGAGCCGATCGTGATCTCTTGAAAGACTGTTCAGAAGGCGAGCAAACCAAATATGTCGGTATTGGCGCCACTGTATTTTTTACTGCGGTAATGGCATTTTTAGCCAGTGCTTATGCTCTTTTCACTGTTTTCGATTCTATTTATCCCGCTCTGATTTTTGGTTTTGTTTGGAGTTTGCTGATTTTTAATTTAGACCGATTTATTGTTTCTACTATTAAGAAAAGAGATCGTTTTATGGATGAATTCCTTCAAGCGACGCCTCGTATTGCATTGGCCATCATTATAGCGATTGTAATTTCAAAACCTTTGGAGATTAAAATTTTCGAAAAAGAAATCAATACCGTTTTATTGAAAGAGAAAAACGAAATGGAATTGGCCAATAAAAAGCAAGTTGGAAACTATTTCAAATCAGATTTAGATAAAAATAAAGCCGAAATCGCCACTTTAAAAGTTGATATTGTAAAGAAAGAGAAAGAAGTAAACGATTTGTATTCAGTTTATATTACTGAAGCCGAAGGAACTGCTGGGACTAAAAAACTAGGAAAAGGTCCCGTATATAAAGAGAAACGTGAAAAACACGATGCCGCTTTAAAAGAATTCGAAGCGCTTAAAAAGACCAATGAAGCTAAAATTGCCGAAAAAGAAAAAGCAGGCGTACAGCTTCAAGCCGACTTAGATAAAAAAGTTTCGCAAACACAACCAATTATTGAAGGTTTTGACGGATTAATGGCACGCATCAATGCGTTGAATAAACTGCCTTGGTTGCCATCATTTTTCATTATGCTATTGTTTTTAGCCATTGAAACATCGCCAATTATTGCCAAATTATTAGCACCAAAAGGAGAATTCGATTTCAAGCAAGAAGAAGCCGAAACCGCTATGAAAGCAACTTTGGTACAAAACAAATACCAACGCGATTTATTAGTGAAAACCAGCGCCGAAATGCACGATAGAGTATATGCTGATATTGCCGAAGACAAAGGTTTATTCGATTTACAGCGAAAAAATGCCAAAGAGCTACTGGAATTGCAATCGCATAAATTTGTAGAGAAGCAGAAAGCGACTTTATAAGTACAAAGTGCAAAGTTTCTAAGTACAAAGTTTAAATATAAAGCCCGAAATAGAGATCTATTTCGGGCTTTTGTTATTTTAGACAAAGTCAATAATCTTTGTACTTTGTACTCAGAACTTTGTACTTTAAGATTACATGTAACTTAAAATCTCTTTTTTGTAAGCATCATATTCTCCTTGCATGATCAAGCCATTATCAAGAAGTTTTTTGTAATTCTGTAATTTATCAAAAAGTTCTTCTTTAGATAAATCACTTAATTTACGATCTCCTGTTGGTTGTGAAGGTTGTGTTGGAAATGGCTCGTAAGTTTCTGTAACAGCTGGAGCGGCAGGTAAAATTTCTGCAAAACTTGTCACTTCTTCCGTTTCTACTTCTTCAATTTCATCTTCTTCTTCAAAAACAGGTTCTTCAACTGGTAATGTTTCTTGAATTGGAGTTGCGGTTTGAACAGGATTTTTCAATAAATCCAATTGCTCTTTAGCGTAAGTATAAATTTTTCTAGCTTGAATTTTCGGAATATAATCGATAGAAACAGCCAAATCTGTTTTTGTTCCAAATGAAAATTCAGAACCTAAAATATTTTCTTTTACAAATGTACTTGCAATATCATCCCAAGTATAATCTGTGAAGTCCATAGAAAGACCTAAATTTTTAGGTTTGCAAATAATAATACGTTTATTTGTTAATACAATGCTGTCAGGAAAAACAGTAAGTGCAGGCTTTTTTTGCACTGCGATATATCCAACTTCTTCGCCTTTCATTAATAAATCTGTAAGTTTCGAAGTGATTTTTTCAATCGCTTTTGGATCTTGTTCTTCGTTCAGAAATTTTTTAAATTGTTCTTTCATTTTTTTAAGGTTCTAAGTTGCTAAGCAGCTAAGTCGCTGAGTTTTTTACTGACGCTACAAATGTAATGCCTAATTTTCTATTTCAATAATTTCATTTTGAATTTTCTTTGTCAAACTTTTGAAAACCAATCCATACGAATGATCAATCAATTCTTTCACAAATTTGTCGGGAAGATTTCCGTTTAAAGCCACGGTATTCCAATGCACTTTGCTCATATGAAATCCTGGTTTTATTTCGTCGTACTCGGCTCTGAGTTCTTCTGCACGGTCTGGATCGCATTTAAGATTGACCGATGGCTCATTTTTTTCCCATTGAGAAAGTGATGACAAGGCAAACATTTTTCCGCCTACTTTAAAAACAAGTGTATCTTCATCAAAAGGAAAATGCTCGCTGACACCTTTTTTTGAGAGACAATATTCGTAATACGTTTCTAAATTCATAATTGTTTATTTTCCAATTTCACCTAAATGCGTGTATTTAAAACCTTTTTCGTATTTCAGGCCATAACCAAAAATACGATCCATTGCCGAATGTGAAAATAAAATAATTCCGGCTAATTGCAATAATTCATTTTTGAAATAAAAACCCAAAATATATAAAAGAACCGCAATCGCTTTGTGGTGAAAGAAATTATATAAAAACGCTCCAACTTTGTTTCCAAAAGCATAACCAATCATTGATAAATCTGGAGTTAAAATTAAAGCCAAAAAACACCACCATTCATAATTTAAAAGGTTGAAAAGAAATATTCCGAGAACAAATAATGCAATTTCTTCGAGTTTTAAGACTGTTTTCATTTGATTATTTTTTCCATCATTTTTTCAGGATGATTCAGTTTTGTAAATCCGAATTTTTCATATAAAAAGTGAGCATCAGTTGTCGCCAAACGCCAGATTTTGACTTTTTGCAATTGTGGCTCGTTCACCATCGCTTCAATTAAAATGGATGAATAGCCTTTTCCGCGATGTTCTTCGGTAATAAAAACATCCATTAAATAAGCAAAAACGACATAATCAGTTATCACACGTGCAAAACCAATTTGTTTGTCATCCAAATAAATTCCAAAACAAACTGAAGCATCTATGGTTATTTGCACTTCTTCAATAGTTCGTCCCGCTGCCCAATAAATGTCTTTTAAAAAGTTCTGTATAAACGGAACGTCGAGTTTAGTTTTATCTGTTGAAATACTAATCATATTGTTTTAGTTTTTTTGCCACTAATTCCACGAATTTGCACGAATTAAATTTTTCTTGCCACAGATTAAAAGGATTAAAAAGGATTTAATTTGTGTAAATTCTTTTAATCTGTGGCAAAACAAAAAAAAGAAATTTGTGGAAATTCGTGTAATTTGTGGCAACCTTTTAAATTTTATATAAAATTGGTTTGCTCGGGCTTGCATCATTTTCAAACGAAGCGATTTGAAGGTTTAGTATATAATTTCCATCTTCAATTTCGTCTAGAACGTAAATCATTTCTGTAATTGTGGCATTAAATCTTGCATCTTTGTTTAAATTATGCGTGTCTTTTACATTCCAAAAAGCTTTATGCGCCAATAATTTTCCCTCGTCATGTTCTTTATCAACACTTGGCAAATCAATCAATAAATGCTGAATTTCGCTTTCGCGGATGAAAATCGCGGCCTCTTCAGACAAATACGGCGGATTTGTATTCGAGTATTTTCTTGATTTTTTGTCTCTTGAATTTGGAAGCGTTCTAATGATCAAAGCTTCGTTTGTCATGCTGAGCGGAGTCGAAGCACTCAACGCTTTTTGAATTTGTTCTTTCGTAATCACCAAATCATCAGCAATTTTCGTTGGATCAATTGTAATCAATTTAGCAAAAAAGAAAAACTGTTTAAGCGATTGATTAATACTGTAAAAATCATTCGTAATATGCCCCAGACATTCCGTATGCGTTCCATGCCCATGCGGATTGAAGAAAATATTATTAAAATTCGTAGATGATTTTCCTTCCGAAACTTTCCCAATCCAATCGCCAAAAACTACAGGTTCAATAACCGGTTTTTCGATGTACCAAGCAATCGGATTTTCATCAGTATTGGTTAATGGAATAGAGATATCAATGGGTTTTGATAAGTCGATTTCGAAGTTGTTGATTTTTGCTAACACAAATTTGGGTTTTATGCCGCAAACGCTAAGTCACAAAGTTTAATTGATTTGCGCCTTTGTGCCTTCGTGGCTAATTTTATTCTTCCAAATTTAGATAAAATAAATCTGAAGCAATTCCATCTGTTAAAAATTTTCCTTTAATGGTTGGTTTTAAAATGTTGCTTTCGATTGAAAGCAAATCGTCGTTTAGGAATTTTTGAGATTGATTTAATAAGTAGTTTAAATATTCTGACCCAAATTCATTTTCAATTCGTTCTAAAGAAACGCCCCAAATCGTTCGTAAACCCGTCATAATATATTCATTATAACGATCCGAAATCGTCAATACTTCAGTTTCAATAGGAAGTTCATCATTTTGAATTGCTTTTAAGTAAAGCGAATTATTTGCAATATTCCAGCCTCTTTTTTCACCATCATAACTATGCGCAGAAGGTCCGATTCCGATGTATTTTTTCCCTAGCCAATAAGCCGAATTGTTTTTGGAGAAATAATTCTCTTTCCCAAAATTGGATAACTCGTAATGAATAAAACCGTTTTTCTGAAGCATCTCAACCAAAATCATAAAATGATTGGAAGCTACTTCATCTTGCGGTTCAGCAATTTTTCCAGTTTGAATTAATTTGCTCAAAGCGGTTTTAGGTTCAACCGTCAAAGCATAACTTGAAATATGCGGAACGCCAAAATCCAAAGCCGTTTGAATATTTTGTCGCCACATTTCGTCGGTCATTCCCGGAATTCCGTAAATCAAATCCAATGAAATATTATCAAAATATTTGGTTGCTTCTTCCAAACATTTTTTGGCTTCCGTCGCATTATGAGCGCGATTCATCATCTTCAAATCCTCTTCATAAAAAGACTGAATTCCGATGCTTAAACGATTTATCGGACTTTTTGATAATTCCAAAATTCTTTCGGCAGACAAATCATCTGGATTTGCTTCAAGCGTAATTTCTGGATTTTCGATTACTTTGTAATTCTTATAAACTTCTGAAATTAGAAAGTTAATTTCTTCATTACTAAGAACTGAAGGTGTTCCTCCGCCAAAATAAATCGTTTCAATGATATTGTCATCCTGAGCGGAGTCAAAGGGTTTACGCATACCAATTTCTTTGGCCAAAGCCAAAACCATTTCATCTTTCTTCTTCATCGAAGTTGAAAAATGAAAGTCACAGTAATGACAAGCCTGTTTGCAAAAAGGAATATGAATGTAGATACCGCTCATTTTTTTAATTAGATAATGTGTCAATTTGATAATTAGATAATGATTATTAGATCGAAGAGAAATTATCTAATTGACTAATTATCTCATTTTCTAATTTTGTCTTCGTTTTGTTTCACAAAAGCATCCCAACCTGAATAGCTTTTTCCAGCTACGACTTTTCCCGAATTAAAATGATGACAAACTGCTGCTGCCAAGCCATCGGTTGAATCCAGATTTTTGGGTAATTCTTTTAAACCCAAAAGTTGTTGTAGCATTTTAGCAACTTGTTCTTTGCTAGCGTTTCCGTTACCTGTGATCGCCATTTTTATCTTTTTGGGTTCATATTCTGTAATCGGAATGCCTCTTGAAAGTCCTGCAGCCATTGCAACGCCTTGCGCACGGCCTAATTTTAGCATTGATTGTACGTTTTTGCCAAAAAAAGGTGCTTCAATTGCAATTTCATCAGGGCAATGCGTTTCGATTAATTCGATAGTTCTTTCAAAAATGATTCTTAGTTTTTGGTAATGGTTGTCGTATTTGGAAAGTTGCAATTCATTCAATTGCAGAAACTCCATTTTTTTATTGGTGACTTTAATCAATCCAAAACCCATGATTGTGGTTCCAGGGTCAATACCTAATATGATGCGTTCTTGTGCCAAGAGAGTTTTTGTTTCAAGTTTAAGGTTTGAAGTTTAGAAAATTGCCACATTTTCTAATTTTCTAATTGCCACATTTGATTACTTTTGCGGCATGATTTCAATTCCTCACAAAGCTAAGCAATTCCTAGTTCTTCTGGCCAAACTTTTAATTGTTGGCGGCGCATTTTATTTTATTTATAATCAGTTGGCCAACAATGAAAAATTAGACTGGCAGAAGTTTATTGTTTTGTTCAAGAAAAACCAGTCGGTTTTAGGGATTTCGTTTATTCTTCTTTTGAGTGTTTTGAATCGTTATTTCGAGATTTTGAAATGGCAGAATCTGGCAAAAGTAATTCATAAAATCTCTGTTTATGAGGCTACAAAACAGGTTTTGGCCGCTTTAACAGCTGGAATTTTTACGCCAAATGGAGTAGGGGAGTACGCCGGAAAAGCGTTGTATTATCCAAAATCTGAAGCTAAAAAAGTTGTTTTTCTAAACTTAATCTGTAACGGGATCCAGATGATTTTGACAATTGTTTTCGGAATTTTTGGACTGCTATATTTCAATGCCCAATTCAATGTAATTACGACTAAAACAGTTTTGATTCTCTTTGGCGGTTTTATACTGCTTCTGATTATTTTATTCTCGATTAAAAAGATAAAAGTCAAAGGATATTCAATTGAAAAACTGATTCATAAAATCAACGAAATTCCGAAATCGGTTCATCAGAAAAATATCTTTTTAGGAATTTGCCGTTATTTGGTTTTTTCGCATCAATATTACTTTTTATTTTTAGGTTTTGATGTTGATTTGCCTTATTTGACGTTAATGGCAGCGATAACGTCGGTTTATTTTTTGGCATCTTCATTGCCAACTTTTCAGTTTTTGGATTTTGCGGTAAAAGGAAGTGTGGCGATTTATTTCTTCGGAATTTTAGGCGTAAATGAGTGGATTGTAATTTTCATAAGCACTTTAATGTGGTTTTTGAATGTGGTGTTGCCAGTTGTTTTAGGAAGTTATTTTGTGTTGAATTTTAAAACTAAAACTGTAGAATGATTTTTGAATTTTTCGGCATATTATTCCTTTATATCATAAGCATTCTTTTGCTGATTTTTGGATTTTTCCGAATTAAAAAATTCAAGAAAACAGATTTAAAACCCAAAACTAGTTTTACCATTATAGTTCCGTTTCGGAATGAAAAAGAAAATCTGCCAATACTTTTAGAAAGTTTTTCAAATTTGAATTATCCAAAAAATCTATTCAAAGTAATTCTGGTAGACGATAATTCAGACGAGAAATTTCACATTTCACATTTCACATTTGGGGTTTCACAAATAGACAATATTCGGATTTCAAATTCGCCTAAAAAAGATGCGATTACAACCGCAATACAGCACGTAAAAACCGATTGGGTAATTACCATAGATGCCGATTGTGTAGTTCCTGAAAACTGGCTTTTAACTTTTGATAATTATATTCAGGAAAATAAAGTTTCGATGCTGGCGGGCGCTGTAACGTACAAATGTGAAAATTCTTTTTTAGATCATTTTCAGCAATTGGATTTAACAAGTTTGCAAGGCGCAACGATTGGAAGTTTTGGTTTGAATAAAGGTTTTATGTGCAATGGAGCCAATTTTGCGTACACAAAATCATTGTTTGAAAGCTTAAACGGCTTTGAAGGAAATGACAAAATCGCCAGCGGTGACGATGTTTTTTTATTGCAAAAAGCAATTGAAAAATTCCCAAATGAAGTTCAGTATCTTAAAGCTGACGAGGCAATTGTCGTTACAAAACCAACCAAAAACTGGAGATCATTATTTTATCAAAGAGTGCGCTGGGCGTCAAAAACAAGTTCGTATAAAAGCTCTTTTGGCAAGTTTCTCGGTTTGATTGTTTTCTTAGGAAATTTGAGTTTTGTAATTGGATTTTTCCTGCTTCTTTTCGGAATTTGGTCGTATCCCATTTTTGTGATTTTTGCCTTTTCTAAGTTTGCAATTGATTTTGTTCTGCTTTCAATTACCAATCAATTTTTGACACCAAGCAAAATTAAAGGTCTTTTACTCAGTAGTTTGCTTTATCCTTTTTTTAGTTCAGCTGTTGCGTTGTACAGTTTGTTTGGTTCTTATGAATGGAAAGGCCGACAATTCAAAAAGTAATTTCTTTTGAAAATGAGTGCCCTAGCCCTGATGGAAGCGGCATCCTTTTGTGGTGGGGTTCACCACAAAAGATACAGTGGACAGCAGGAATAGCTCCTAAAATAAACTACTTTTCTTCTTTCGCTTTTAAAATTACAGGCAAAATAAATTGTGTTTTTACCGGGATTCCGCGCTTTATTGCTGGATTTACTTCTGGAAAATCAATCAGGCGTGCATGCAAAATACTATCTACTTTGATGGTGTCATAAGCAACAGAATCTTTAGGAAATTGAGGCTCGAATTTCATTTTCGAATTTGGGAAAACCGTAACTTTTACCTGAATGGTGTCCAGCTCAGGATACAAAATAGAAAGACTGTCGATTTGCAGTTTTTCTTGAATAAGTTGTGACATGACATCAAAAAAACACTTTTGGCGTTGTTTTTCATCTGCAACTGTTTCACATTCGGCCACGGTAGGATATTCGTCAACCTCTTTCCAGTTAATAGATTTTAGTTCTTTTTGAAGTAATTCTTTTTCAGACGGAACCTTCTTCTCAAAGTATTGACAAGAGTTCAAAAGTAGGAAAGCTAAAAAAATGAAAAACTGCTTCAAGATTTTGAGGTTGAGTTGAATAAAGTGCTTTTGTGGTATAAAAATACGATTATTTTTTTTGCGAACCTTTGTATTCTAAATATTCTTCATAGCTTTCAGAGAGCCATTGTTGCTTATTTTGCGCCGCAAGTTCTTTTTGTTCAGGATATAACCGGGCAAGCCGATCTGAAAATGTGGCGATTTGAACGGTGTAGGTATAAAATTCAGCTTTTGTAAGTAGCTTATTTAGATCTTGCTTGCGGTCAAAAAATTCAAGAAAAAGCGCATCAAATTCTTTGAGAGAAAAATTTAATACTTTTTTCTTATTACTTTTATAAATGCTGTCCTGCAATAAAAGATCATCTAAAGAAAGTTTTTGAGTTTGAGCGTATAAGTTTAAATTGATAAAAAGTATCAAAGAAAAGAATGCAAATATTTTCAAAAATCGTCTCATAGCTTGTTTTTTCTGGGATTTGCAAATACAATTTACAAAAAATATATGGATTTAGTATTGTTGTTGCTTGGTTTTATGTGTATGATTATCGGTATTTTTGGCAGCTTTTTGCCTGTTTTGCCTGGCTTGTCAAGTTGTTGGGTCGGATTACTGCTTTTATATCTCACAAAGGCTGTTGAAAACAATTATTGGGTTTTGGGCATTACATTATTTATTACCATTACTATTACGGTTCTTGATTATATAATTCCGGCAAAAGGAACTAAAAAATTCGGCGGAAGTTCATATGGAGTCTGGGGAACAAACATTGGATTAATAGTTGGAATTTTGGCCCCGATACCATTTGGAGTTGTTATTGGTCCATTTGTAGGCGCATTTGTTGGAGAGCTTATATATGATTCAAAAAACCATAAAAGAGCATTAAAGGCAGCAACAGGATCACTGCTTGGATTTCTCGCCTCAAGTTTTATAAACTTTATGTTTTGTGTTATTTTTCTTGGAATTTTTCTGCATGTGACATGGGAATATCGAAACATTTTATTTTAATCGTGTAAATATACTTAGGATTTTTCTTATTTTTTATGCTTTTTTGAAAAATATTCAAAAATTGTATAAAAATATTTTCATTTTCTTTTGATAACGAAAGCAGTATGTTTACTGATGCTGACAAGAATTTATGTTAATAACCTGTTAATCGGGTATGTATATTCTTAACTTAATTTTTGGAAATGTTAAAATATTTTATATTTTTATCCTGATAAACGATAAAAAGCCTCACTTTATCGATTATTTTTAACAATTATAAATAATTATTTTATAAGTTATGAGTATGACCCCAAACCTACAAATTGAACTTAGACGTTTTATTTCTTCTAATGTTGTTTCTAAGCTAAACAAGTTTTATTTTGAAAACGATGCACTTTTAATCAAAGGGATTGATGTTTCAATAGGCACAATTTTAATGGGCCTTTATAACAAAGCCGAAGAATCAGGCTTTTATAAGGAAGTCATCTCATTGATTGAAGACGATTCAACCTTTTACCAGGAAGTCGATTTTGCTTCAGGCCGAATTTTATCAGTCGATGATTGTTACCGAATTGAAGGAAACCCAATTTTAAAAGAAATCTTCACCCAAAAAAAAGGAAGAATTTCTGAAATGATTTCAAACGAAGTCGGAATCAAAAGTGAAACTGCCCGCGAAATACTTAACTTCTCAGCACTTCTTGTAGTTTCATATCTTAAAAATAATATCCAATTATTAGATAGTTTAAAGCTTCTTCTTGAAGAGCAAAAAAGAGAAATCCTTAACAGCATTCAGCCCGGAATCAAAATCATATTAGGATTTTCAAATTACGAAACGGTTGAAGAAAAAAATCAAAACATCGGAAGATCGATCTTCACACTTTTTGGACATAACTTTTTCAGTTTCTAAATAAAAAAATCCCGTCTCGCAAGAGCAAAACAGGATTTGATATTGAATCTAATTTGAAAAACTTAAGAGTTTTTCAAATTGATAATTTCTTGGTCTGTCAGGAAACGCCAGTTCCCTCTAGGCAGATTCTTTTTGGTTAAACCAGCAAACGAAACGCGGTCAATACGCAAAACATTGTAGTCAAAGCTTTCAAAAATAGAACGAACAACCTTAACGTTTGATGTACGTAATTTAAGGCCAACTTCGCTTTTTGCTTCCTTTTCAATATAACTGATTTCCTCAACAGAAACACGGTGTCCTTCAAGAACTAAGCCTTTGCTGATTTTTTCCAAATCCTCAAACTTCAAGTTTTTGTCTAAAGAAACCTGATAGATTTTTGATGATTTTTGATTCGGCAATGAAAACTTACGAATCATATCAGTATCATTTGTAAACAAAAGCAATCCCGTTGTATTCTTGTCCATTCGTCCTACAGGAGCAATTTTTGAATTTGTAGAACCACGAACAAGTTCCAATACATTGCGATATTCCTGACCTTCGTCAAGCGCAGTAGTAAAGTTTTTCGGTTTGTTTAGCAAAATATATTCTTTCTTTTCTGGAGTCAAAACAACGCCATCAAAGTTTACAACATCATTGATTTTTACTAAATATCCCATTTCAGTAACCGGAACGCCATTCACTTTTACGTTTCCAGACTGGATATAAATATCGGCATCACGACGTGAACACACTCCAGAATTTGAAATGTATTTGTTCAAACGAATTTCATCTGACGCTTTTTGTCTCTTAGCCGGCTGATTTTGTTTTCTGAATTTTTCAGCAGCAGCTTCCTGAGCAGCTTTAACTTCAGGTTTCACTTTTTTCGGCCCTTGAGCGCGTTTTGCCATAGGAGGTTTTGGCTTGCTAGAGTTTGGTCTTGAGCTATTTGGTCTCGATCCGCCTCTTCTATTATTGCCTTCCTTGTTGTTCATAAAGTCATTAATTTGTGCAAAGATAGTTTTTTCCTGCCAATAAATCTTAAGTTCAATGTTCTTAGATTAATAGCAAAAAAAATGAAAGGATTTTGAAGCATCGCAATTGGCTTTTTTTCAGGCATTAATTCCCGCTTTCCGTTTCAATCTTTTATTTTTTAAAGAAAAAAAATAAAAGGATTTCCACTTCAATCGGGGCTAAAATCAAGCAATTGGCTTCTTTTGAACAGTTAAATTATTTTGCATAGTTTTCGCAAATTTATGAGAGATTTTCAAATCAAAAAAAATCCGCGTAATCTGCCCAATCTGCGAGAGAAAAAAACAGTTCAATCCGTTAAAATCTGTGGGCAGTCTAATAATTAGAAATTAATTCGCGCCCATGCCATAAAACATTCGGATTGATCAAAACAATGCAAAAAACGCCAGAAACAATCAAAAACTTCAAAACATTATGAAGCATTAAAAACTGTTCTTTTGAATTCGATTTCCATAAAAAAATCAAGAAAAACAGCAAAACACCAAAACATACATAAAAGTAAATATCCATATAACCAACATCATAAACGTTGACTAAAATATAAACCGGAATAATGGTCAAAAGTGTTAAAAGCGTAATAATTTGCTTAGAAACTTTCTCGTTATAAAGTATCGGAATCGTCCGGTAGTTATTTGCCAAATCGCCTTTTAGATTTTCCAAATCTTTGATCATTTCCCGAATCAAAAGCAATAAAAACAAGAAAACTGCATGGGCGGAAATCACCATAAAATGGCTCATGTGATTTTCAATTTCTTCAAACGAAATCGAATTGTAGAAATACAATAATATTGCAAAAAACGGAATTACAGCCATAAGTGCAGCCGTCAAATTTCCAATAAATGGATATCTTTTTATTTTATGCGAATAAAACCAAATTAGGAAAATATATGCCGAAAAGAATAAAAACGCACGCCAAGAAACAATCGAAGCCATTAAAACTGCTAAAAAATTCAAGCTGAAATAAACCGACAACTTGGTTTTCTGACTTACCAAACGATCCAGCATCGATTTATTTGGTCTATTGATTAAATCTTTTTGGCTGTCGTAAAAGTTGTTGATAATGTAACCCGAAGCAATGGTAATTGCCGAAGCAAAAACAATGAGAAACAAATAAAAATCCAAGATAATGTCAAGCGCTCTTTTCTCTGGAGCCAAAATAAATATTGCAGACAGATATTGTGCGATAACAATAATAGGAATGTTATAACCGCGTACCACAGAAAACAAACTGACAATTTTCATTACTACAAGTTTGTGCTGTCTGCTTAACATAAATTATAAAGTGTGATGGATTAGATTTAGGGAAGTTAGAATATATTTTTTTATTCTATATTTTAAAGCTTGTTTTTTAACAATTCTTTAGAACCGTAACCTAATTTTCGAATACAGGCCAAAGCTTGTTTTTGGGTAATATCAATATCCTGAATATCTTTTTTTTCTACGAAAACCACTGATCCGCTCCACGGATTTGGAGCATCTGGAATAAAGACTGTAAATTTATCTTCACTTATTTGTTCGATCAAAAAGGCAAATTGTAAACCGGCATCTGTAGGAACTAGAATTACTTTTAAGTCATCTTTGGATTCCAACCCAAGAATATTTTCGTTCATGTTTTTCATGAACGAATAGCCAGGAACAAAACTCAAAACACCATCTTCTAATCTTTCCACCAGCTTTTTTGCATTGGCAGTTTTTGCTAATAAACCCGCCACCAAACAAATAAGAATTATAAGCAGTATTCCAATAAATTCCTGAAGCGCAAGTCCTAAAACACTAATTCTGGGTAAGTTGTTTACCAGTGGAAGCGTGGTTTTTTGAATAATGCCGTATCCTTTTTCTAAAACAATTAGTAGAACCACCAATGGCACTAAAAACACGAGTCCTCCTAAAAATGTTGCTTTGATAATCTTTAAAATGCTTTTCATTGGCAATAATTTTAGGATTAAGATTCTAGAAAAATATACTCAAATAACTATTGTTTTTAGGATTTTAAAACTTAAAATTGATAAACTACTTCTAGTTTATAATCTTTCAAAGACATTTTTGCGCGTTCTAAATCTTCAGTAAAACCAAGAATATAACCGCCTCCTCCAGAACCACAAAGTTTTAGGTAATAATCGTTTGTGTCGATTCCGTGTTGCCAAATTCCGTGAAATTGCTCAGGAATCATTGGTTTGAAATTGTTCAAAACAACTTTTGAAAGCTTTTTAGTATTGGTAAACAACGATTTCATATCGCCGTGCAAGAAGTTTTCTACGCAAGCATCTGTGTACTTTACAAACTGGTTTTTAAGCATGGCTCGGAAACCTTTGTCTTTTAGGTTTTCCATAAAAATGTTGACCATTGGAGCCGTTTCGCCTACAATTCCTGAATCTAGCAAAAATACAGCGCCTTTTCCGTCAAAACTTTGTGTTGGAATTCCGGTTGCTTCGATATTGTCTTTCGAATTAATTAAAATTGGAATGCTCAAATAGCTGTTTAATGGATCTAAACCAGAACTTTTTCCGTGGAAAAAGCTTTCCATTTGTGAAAATATATTTTTAAGCTGTAATAGCTTTTCACGAGTCAAATTCTCTAAAACTGTGATTTTGTTTGTCGCATATTTATCATAAATAGCGGCTACAAGCGCACCACTGCTTCCAACGCCGTATCCTTGCGGAATACTAGAATCGAAATACATTCCGGTTTCGACATCATTTTTTAAAGTTTCCAAATCGAAAGTAACCAATTCTGGTTGCTGTGTGTGTAACACTTCAAGATAAGAAGCAAAACTTCTTAAGCTTTTGTTTGATGCAATGGCTTCGGCCGAAGGTTCTTCAGATTTTTTTAATGCACCGTTGTAAAAATTATAAGGAATAGAAAGTCCTTTAGAGTCGCGGATAATTCCGTATTCTCCAAAGAGTAATATTTTTGAGTAAAATAAGGGTCCTTTCATGATTTATTTTATGTCTTTTTTTATTTTATTTGGGTTTTGTTTAGCCTTTTATGTATAATCCAATAATCATCATTGCCAAGGCAAAAAATAGACCAACAAACCATTTTATCATATCATTTTTAGCATCTACAATTTCTTTTTTCACAAAATCTTTAGTAGCTATCTCGGTTTTATCTTGTCGTATTTCTTCGCTGATGGTTCTGTCAATAGCTTCGACAAATTCTTTAGCCTTACTCTCATCAAGATTAAGTTCTTTTCTAAATAAATCGTAAAGTTTTATAGTTGCAGTATTCATGTTCTGACTTAAAAATATGTATTATAAATATAAAGATACGGAAAATTATAATGCAATAGCTCCCTCTCCAATTTTGTCGCAAAGGTACTGACGATTCTGACAAAATACAACTAATTCGTCTTGAATAAATTGTAATACTTTTTCGCTAACGTTTTCGGGATAAAGGACATGCACATTTGCTCCGGCATCAAGTGTAAAACACACAGGAATTTGAGTTTCATTTCTGAATTTCCATATTGCATTGATGATTTGTAGCGTATTTGGCTTCATCAAAATAAAATATGGCATTGAGGTCATCATCATAGCATGCAAAGTCAGTGCTTCACTTTCTACAACTTTGATGAATTCGTCTAAATTTCCATTTTCAAAAATGGCAATTAATTTATGCAGATTTTCATGTGCTTGCGCAAAACGTCGTTCTGCATACGGATGATTGTGCATCAAATCGTGCCCAACCGTACTCGAAACTTGTTTTTCGCCTTTGTCAACTAATAAAATGGTATCTTGATAATTCTTGAAATTTTCATGAATAGCGTACGGAAATTCAACACCAAATAAATCGGTGCTTCCTTCTATGTTTGCTTGATTTCCCCAAACTACGACTTCGCCTTTTACACTTCTACAAGCGCTTCCTGAACCTAAACGAGCAAGAAAAGATGCTTTTTGATAGAAATATTCATCCGTCATTTCTGGATTTAATTTTCTTTCCAAACTCATAAAATTCATTGCCAAAGCTGCCATTCCAGAAGCCGAAGAAGCAATTCCAGAACTATGCGGAAACGTATTTTGAGTATCAATCGTAAAATGATAGTCTTTTAAAAATGGCAAATAAACTTCAACTCTTTCTAAAAACTTCTGAATCTTTGGTTTGAAATCTTCTTTTGGTTTTCCTTCAAAAAGCAAATCAAAAGAAAAATCGTTTGTCACATTGAGCGAAGTCGAAATGGCTCTTTTTTCGAAACCTAATTTCGTAATCGTTTTGCAATTATTCAAAGTAAAACTAACCGAAGGATTTGCCGGAATCTGATTGTCTTTTTTCCCCCAATATTTCACTAATGCAATATTGCTTGGAGCGCTCCATTCAAAGTTTCCGTTTTCGATTGTTGAAGTATATTTATTTGGAATAAAATCAGCTGCTGTAAACATGAAATATAAAATTTTGGCAAAGATAGTTTTTTCACCCTAAAGGGATAATTTTTTATCTATATGGTTTAAATTTTCTTTTGACTATTTTTGACTACAAAATTGAATAAAATGAATAAGATTGTAAAAATCGTTATAGCTTTAATTGTTTGTCTTTCTGTTGGATATTCTGCAGGAGTGGTCACAAAACCAAGTATTGAGACTTGGTATGTAACATTGGAAAAACCAATATTTAATCCACCGAACTGGATTTTTATGCCCGTTTGGTCGTTACTTTACATTTTAATGGCAATTGCTGCTGCATTAGTTTGGGACAAAATAAAAGAAAATGCGGAAGAAGTAAAGAAAGCATTGCTTTTTTTCATTATTCAATTGATTTTAAATTCAATTTGGTCGTATTTATTCTTCGGATTAAAAAATCCGATGCTGGCTTTAATCGAAATTATTCTTTTATGGTTGATGATTTATGAAACGTATTTGAAGTTCATTAAAATCAATAAAACGGCTGGTTATTTATTAATTCCGTATTTGGCTTGGGTCGCTTTTGCTACGGTTTTGAATGCTAGTATTTGGTGGTTGAATAAGTAGTTTCAGGTTTCAGATTTTTTTTGTTTCAGGTTTAATCAATATGTTTACTTTATGAATAGATTAAAGTTTTTTCTAGTTGTTTTGGTTTTAATGTCATTTAAAACTTTTGCTTGTTTGAATTGGGAAATTAAAACTTTGAAGAATAAAGTTGAAATTTATAGAGATCGTGCACATCAATATGTTCCGAGAGGCCATCAATTTAAAATTAAAGATTTTTCAGGATTAATTTTAGATCTGGAAGAAGGATATAAAAAGACGAACGATGTCGATTATTTATCTGACAAAGGTTATGTCTTAATCATTCAAGGGAAATATGATGAAGCATTAAAATTATATTTAGAGATTGAAAAAATTAAGCCTAACAGATATTCAACAGCGTCTAATCTTGGAACATTGTATGAGTTAATGGGAGAAAACCAAAAGGCTTATGAATGGATTCAAAAGTCTATTAAAATTAATCCAAACTCGCACGAAGGATCAGAATGGCTTCATCTTAAAATATTGGAAGCGAAGATTAAGAAAATTCAAAATCTAACAGGAGAATTTTTTATTGGCACTAATTTCGGTTCAGAAATTGTTGCGAAAACAAATCTTTCTAATGAAGAATTAACAAAGTTGCAAGATGCTATATTTTTTCAGTTAAATGAAAGAATTTCGTTTATAAAGCCAAAAGATCAGATTATTTCTGTTTTACTTTTTGAATTAGGGAATATAGCTTCAATGAATGAAAATGTATTTAGTGAAACCTCGGAAATCTTTGAGCTATCAAGAAAATATGGCTTCCAAAGTAATGTGCTTAATGAGAGATTGCTCGTTTGCTATGAAAAAATGAATGAGTATAGTCTAAAAAATGGTAAAGAATTATATGAAAGCGCTGTTCATGCAGACACATTGAGTGACAAATTAGCAAAAAGAATAAGAAAAAATGATGATATTTTTAATGAAGTATTAATCGGTTTTTCAATAATCACTTTGACATTATTAATCTGCTCAGTTGTATTTTTCTTAAAATGGAAAAAGCTTAAGAATACTATTTCAGCTTCTTAAATTCTTCATTTTTAGCATAAAGAAAATCCATACAAGCCAGAACATTTGGATTTTCCAGAAGTGTTTTCGATTTCGGATCTGAGTCGCAAAAATCAATAAAAAGTTCTTTTTCCTCGGGTTTTAGTTTTAGATTTTTGATGAAAAAATCGGGAGGGCAATAAGCGGTTATCAGTTTCTTAAATCGATCATCATCAAGTTCAGTTTTTTTCTTCGGCTTACCTTTTAAAGGGAATGAAACTCGAAGAGCTTCTCTAATTGTATTGTCACTAACTCCTGTATTCCAGGATAAATCTTTGGCATTTTTGCTGATTAATACATCTGCAACAGCATCAGCATCAACCTTAACTTTATCAAATTCAACCTTAGTTATGACAACTTCTTCCAATTCTTCAGGTTTCATAACTTTATTCACAATCAGATTATTTTGATTGATGTTTTCCTGAGAAATTTTCAACCTTGAGAAAAAAGAATCTTTATAGAAAAAAAGAAGACTGTCATGCGCTTTTACCAAAATTGAAAATTCTCCCAACTCATTTGTTTTAGTACTGATTTTAGTGGTCTTATTAATTACTTCCACTTTGTTAAGTGGCCTATTCTCTGAAAGAACTTTTCCGTTTAATAATTTTTCCGTTTGAGAAATACTGAGCTGATAGGTAAAAAAAGAAATGGTCGTGAGTAATTTTACTTTCATTTAATGGATTTTAGTTTTTGCTTTCAGCATTTAATTTTTGAAATTCTTTGTTTTTAGTGTGCAAAAAATCCATGGTGTAAAGCAAATTTTTTTGTTGCACAAGAATTTTAGCCTTGGGATCGGCGTCGCAAAATTGTAGAAACAATTCTTTTTCTTCGGGTTTCAGTTTTAAATCATTTGTAAAAAAATCCAGTGGAACTGTCGCTTCAGCAAGTTTTTTAAAATCTAATTCTTTGAATTTTTCTTCGGCTTTTTTATGTTTTTTTCGAAATAGACTAAAAATAGCCATTAAATCGGCTCCATTTGCTATTGTTCCGTCGTAAACGCCTGTAGATAATGGCGGTCTTGGGACTATAATTGAGTTTTCATCGGCAGGACCAACTTTCGGAAACGTAATATTGGTAACAACCACTTCGTCAAGTTCTTCAGGCTTTAAAACCATATTGACTATAAGATTGTTTTGATCAATAGTTTGCTGCCAGACTTTTACTCTTTTAAAATAATAATCTTTAGAGTAAAAAAGCAAACTGTCTTTTGGGCGAACCAAAATAGAGAATTCTCCCAGTTCGTTTGTCCGCGTACTTGTTTTAGCCGTTTTATTGATTACTTCGACTTTGTCGAGAGGAATATTTTGCGAAAGAACCTTTCCGTTCAATGCTTTTTCGGTTTGAGAAACGCTAAGTTGATAAGTGAAAATAGAAATTGTGGTAAGTAATTTTACTCTCATACAGGATTAATTAGTTGAGAGTAAAATTATTAGAATAGTCTTAACGAAAACTTACAGAATCTGTAAATTCTTGTTAATTAAACTGAATCGAGTTTTTGAATTTCTCCAATTCACCATTGTTAACTAAAACAGGGCCGTGGCCAAAACACAATATTTTGGGTTGTAAGGAAGCTAATTTTAGTATTGATTTTCTATTGATTTCCTGATCTGCAGTAAATAAATGAGGCGGTTCATGCAGACCAACTTTTGTAGTCAGCAAATTCATATTGGTCATCACATCACCTACAATCAAAACGCCGTCTTTCTCTCTGAAAAAAGATAAATGTCCACTCGAATGTCCTGGAGTTTCAATAACCGTAAATCCTCCAATTTGATCACCTTCTTTTAAGGTTTCAGAAACCAAATGTCCTTTTCCTGCCCAGAAGTTTTTCTGAAATTTTGAAATAATATGATTCGGATTTGGATATTCTGTAATGACATTTCCGTTTTCAGCGAATTCTTTTTCGGGTTCACTGCATAAAAGTGGAATATTCAGCGTTTCGCAGATTATTTTACTGCTCCCCTGATGGTCGGCGTGGGCGTGCGTCAATGCGTGTTTGGCAACGGATTTGTCTTTTATTGATTTTAATATTTTATTAGAAGAAGTTCTAATTCCTGCATCAATTAAAACATCTTCAATCAAATAACAATTGATCGCGTTTCTTGGAAATAACGAGATTTGGTAAACGTCTTTGGCAATATTCTTCATCTTTTTCAAATTTTATTTTGGCAAAGATTTGAATTCCGTTTCTCAACTCACTTGATAAATGTTAAGAAATATCCTGACGGATTCTACTCAGCGATTCTGGGGTAATTCCGAGAAAGGAAGCAATGTAAATTAAAGGCGTTCGCTGAATTATTTTGGCTGGAGCCGAAGCTAAAAAAGTCTGGTATTTTTCTTTGGCAGGAATCATTTGTAGTTTTAAAACGCGATCGGCCATGCAGAGATAATTTTGTTCGGCTAAAATTCTTCCAACACGTTCCCAATTTGGAATTTCGTTATACAAAAACTGCATTTTCTCGAAAGTGATCGAAAGCACTTCGCAATCTTCGATACATTGAATATTTTCAAAAGAAACAGATTGATTGATGAAACTGGAATACGAAGCAATAAAACCTTCATCACAGCTTAAATAAGTGGTAATTTCTTTTCCGTCTTTCAAATAATAAACACGAGCAAGACCTTCAACAATAAAGAAAATCTTGTTGCTGATTTTTCCCATTGAAGAAAGAAATTCTTTTGTCGTAAATCTTTCATATTCAAAACAAGAATCGATCTTTTCGATTTCTTTTTCAGAAAACGAAGCGATCGACAGTATTTGTTTTTGTAATTCAGCATTCACGATTTACAATATTTCAATTAATTGTGAAGCATTATTAATAACCACTTTTGCACCACTGTTTTTCAATTCTTCTTCAGTTCTGTAACCCCAAGTTACACCAACAGGAAACATATTGGCATTTATAGCCGTTTTCATATCAATGTCTGAATCGCCCACGAAAAGAATTTCTTCAGGTTTTAGATTCCATTTTTTGCTGATTTCTATCGCTTCAAACGGATTTGGTTTTTTAAGTTCTTCTGTACTCAAACCAACTGCTGTGTCAAATTGTTCTGGAAATATTTCCGATGCTATTTTCTTTGTCAATTCATCGGCTTTGTTAGAGAAAACGGCCATTTTGATGTTTTGTGAAGTCAGTTTTTCTAGCAGTTCAACAATTCCATCATAAGGTTTTGTTTTCAGCGTGCAGATTTTAGTGTATTCATCGACCATACATTCAAAACAACTTTCGATTTCATCATCAGAATTGTTTGTGGCAGGCAATGCTTTACTTACCAGATTTCGTAAACCGCTTCCGATAAAATATTGGTAAGTATCGTAATCATGTGTTGGGTAACTTAGAGCGGTAAGTACTTTGTTCATCGCATCTGAAATGTCGTGTAATGAGTTGACTAAAGTTCCGTCTAAATCAAAAATAATTCCTTTAAATTTCATTTTGTATTAAATATTTTGAGCCAGAATAAACCCGCTTGTCCAGGCATTCTGAAAATTAAATCCGCCAGTAATAGCGTCGATATTTACAATTTCCCCAGCAAAATAGAGATTTTCATGAATTTTGCTTTCCATGGTTTTGAAGTTGATTTCTTTTAAATCGATTCCGCCAGCAGTTACAAATTCTTCTTTAAAAGTACTTTTTCCGTTGACTTTAAATTCGGCTTTTGTTAATTGTGAAGTCAGATTCTGCAATTGATTTTTAGATAAATCGGCCCATTTAGTCTCTGAATCAATTCCCGAAGCCAAAGCCAAACTTTCCCACAAACGGTTTGGGAAATCAAAAGGAGATTTTTTAGAAACCGCTTTTTTAGCATGTTCCTGTTTTAAGTCTTTTAGGATTTTTTCGGCATCTTCAAAATCAACATCATTTAGCCAATTCACAAAAATGGTAAATTGATAATTTTTGTCGTGCAGAATTCGAGCGCCCCAAGCTGAAAGTTTTAAGATTGCTGGGCCGCTCATTCCCCAATGTGTAATCAATAAAGGCCCAGTTGATTCTAATTTAGTATCTTTTACATGCACAGTAGCTTGTGCCGCAACGCCTGGTAATTCTTTTATTCTCGAATCTTTGATGTTGAAAGTAAATAGGGAAGGAACTGGGCTTACAATTGCGTGTCCGTGTTCCTGAAGCATTTCCCATATTTTAGGATTGCTTCCTGTTGCCATTACTAATTTTTCGGTAGCGTAATTGTCGGTTTGCGTATCAATTTTCCAATGATTTTCTTTTTTGAAAATAGATTGTACACTTTGACCTGTCAAGACTTTTATGCCTAATTTTTCAGTTGCTTTTAAGAAACAATCTATAATAGTTTGTGATGAATTGGAAACAGGAAACATTCTGCCATCTTCTTCGATTTTTAATTCGACGCCGTGTTTTTCGAACCATTCAATTGTATCTCCCGAACAAAATTGATGAAAAGGCCCACGAAGTTCTTTTTCGCCTCGAGGATAAAATTTTACTAATTCGTTAGGCTCAAAACAGGCGTGTGTAACGTTGCATCGTCCGCCTCCGGAAACACGGACTTTAGAAAGTACTTCTTTTCCTCTTTCTAAAATGGCAATTTTCAGTTTCGGATTTTTCTCTGCAATATTAATTGCCGTAAAAAAACCAGCAGCGCCTCCGCCAACGATTATTATGTCGAAATTTTTAATCATATTTTTTTGGTTGCCACGAATTACACGAATTGGCACTAATTTTTTTAACTAGATTTTTTCTTTAACCACATATTGCACAAATTTTCGCAAATTAATTATTGCATTTAAATTTGTGAAAATTTGTGCAATTTGTGGCAAAAAAACTTTTAATCTGTGGCTATTTTTAAACTTTATATTTTGTCTGGATTATCAGAGATAATTCCGTTTACTTTATAACTTTTTACTTTTTGAATGTCTTCTTCTGAATTAACTGTCCAAGGTAAAACTAGAAAACCTTTTTTCTGCATTTGATGAACATTTTCTTCGTTCAATAAATTAAAATCGGGGTTAATGGCTTTTGCTTTTATTTTTTCGGCGAAAGCCAAAGCGGTATTTATATCTTCTTCTGTTAAAACACCAATTGGGATATTTGGATTTAGGTTTGCTGTTTCCTCTAACATATTCCAATCGAAACTTGAAATAATGAAATCCTCGTATTTCCAGTTTTTGACTGAAACATACTCTTCTATTAAAGCCACAACTTTGTTTGGAGTGTTTAAACCTTTTAATTCGATATTGATCAGACATTTTTTGTCGACTAAATCGAAAACCTCGTTTAAAGTTGGGATTTGGAATCTTCCATCAATCAAAAACGATTTTAATTCCGATAAAGTAAAATCGTTTACAAGGCCTTTTCCATTAGTTGTTCTATCGATGGTTTCGTCGTGAATTACGATTATATGCCCATCTGAACTCAAATGAACGTCAAGTTCAATTCCATCTGAATTTAGGTCTAAGGCTTTTTGAAAAGCTTGTAAAGTGTTTTCAGGTTCGTAGGCTTTGGCACCTCTATGTGCGATTTTGAGCATCTGTTGCGAGTTTAACCGCAAAGGTCGCAAAGTTTTACACAAAGGTCACAAGGATTATAAAAAAAGTTAGCCACAGATTATTAGGATTAAAAGGATTTTTGAATCTGTAGTAAATTATCTCTCGCAGATTTTGCATATTTTGCAGATTCCTTTTTTAGTTATCTGCTCAATCTGCTCAATCTGCGAGAGAAAAATATTTTTAAATTTCTTCCAATAAGACAATATCAAAATCATTATCGATAATCACTTTTCCATCAATAACTTCTACTTTCTGATTTGAATATGTGTCTTTTAGTTTTGTTCCGTTTGGGAAGACGTCACCAACAGGAAGTTCTTTTCTGCCGTTTGGCAAATCTACTCCCATAACTACTTTATCTGTAAAAGAACCTTGAGTAAACGTTCTAGAAAAAGTATAAGGATACGGATTAATGAGTTTGTGAACGCCTGCTCCAACAGCAGGATGATTTCGTCTAAACTGACCTAATTTCTGCCAATGTAAAAGTGTTTTCTGCGTTTCAGGATTGTTCTGAATATCGTCCCAATTCATGTTGGAACGTAAAGTCGCATCGCCCTGAGTTCCTTCAACAACTAAAGATCGTGCCGATTCGTCTCCATAATAAACCTGTGACATTCCTGGGGAAAGCAGTAGTTTAGTGGCTGTTTCGATGCTTTTGGTTCGGTTAGCATCAAAAGGCTGGCCGTCGTCGTGCGAAGACATATAATTAAGGACCGAATATCCTTTTAAGTCATTATTTAAATGATTAGAATATTTCGAAAATAAACCTTCATAATCGTTCTGACCTGCATTCCATTTAAACTCAAAATTGATCATGCTGTTGAAACCGTTTTGAAAATAATTTACTTTTCGATCTCCAAAATCATAATCCTGTCCACCACTAATTCCGTAACCATAAACTTCGGCAATGGTATAAAATGGGTTTTGGTCTAAAATTTCAAGCGGATGATGTTTTTTCCAGGTTTCAAAAGCGTAATCACATTCTTTTTTGAAATCGGCCCAAACATCTTCATTAGTGTGTTTTACAGTATCGGCGCGATAACCGTCAATTCCGAATTCCAGAATATAATCGGTAAGCCATTTTATAATGTAATATTTTGGTGTTTTTGGATAACCTGTTCTTTTGAAAAAATCATCTAATGAAGCAATTTCTTTTTCGTAACGGCCTTCTTTTTTCCATTTTTCGATTAAGAAAGGAGGCAGTTGAACTTCGTGATTACTTTCGGTTCTTACATCTGGAAGATTATCAACCAAAGTACACATCGTTGTGTTTTCGAACGATTTGTAATCGCAGACAACGCCAGTTCTTACCCAGTCTGAAGGCCAAACAGGATCTTCGGGAGTTACTGGTCCGGTATGGTTGATAACGCCATCAAGAATTATTCTGATGCCTTTTTCGTGTGCTTTTTTTACCAAGTTGGCTAAATCTTCTTTTGTTCCAAAATTGGGATCCAAAGCCGTCCAGTCTTTTGTCCAATAGCCGTGAAAACCATAACTCAATCCAGTTCCTTCATCAACGCCATCGTGAATCTGTTCTACAATCGGCGTAAGCCAAATGGCATTGATTCCTAGTTTTTCAAAATATCCTGATTCGATTTTTTTTGTGATTCCGATGATGTCACCGCCTTCAAATCCGCGAAGTTTTCCAGGCGTTTTGGTTCGGTTAAAATTGACATCGTTTGAAGTATCTCCGTTGTAAAAACGATCTGTAAGTAAAAAATAAACATTTGCCCCTTCCCAAACGAAAGGTGTTTTCGAAGTAGTATTCATTGTAACTGATTTTGAGCCAGAACAACTCATTGTTAAGTATACTAAAGATAAAAAAAGGAAAGTGTATTTTTTCATTATTTAGGGATTTTTTGGGTGAAAAAAAATAGCCACAGATTAAAAGGATTAAAAAGGATTTTTTTCTTTTTGCCACAAATTGCACAAATTTCCACAAATGCATTATGTTGTATGGATTCGTGGAAATTTGTGCAATTCGTGGCGAATAAAATCTGTGTTAATCTGTGTAATCTGTGGCTAAAAACCTTTGCGAACTTTGTGGTTAAGCTTTATTCCAATTCTAAAACCAAAACTGATTTTGGCTCTAAAGTAATTTCAGTAGCTAAATCGAATGTTTTTCCTGTGATAACATCTTTTCCTGATTTAAAGTTTTTGATGTTTTCTTTGAAACGGTTTGTTTTTACAACCTGCTCTTTTGCATTGTTGTTGAAAATTACCATTACGGTTTTGGTATCATTATATCTGAAATACACATAAGTATTGTTTTCCGGAATATAATGCGTCATTTTTCCTGTGTGAATTACTTCATTTGATTTTCTCCAGGTGAATAATTTTGAAGTAAAATCAAAGAAAGAAGCTTGTTGAGCCGTTCTTCCTGCTGCTGTAAAAGCATTGTTTTTGTCGCCAGCCCATCCGCCAGGGAAATCTTGACGAATATCTGCGTCACCTTTGCCTTTGTCTCCACCCATTCCAATTTCGGTACCATAATATACCTGTGGAATTCCGCGAATTGTTGCCATCAAAGTCATGACCATTTTGTATTTCGCTAAATCATATTTGTACACTTCGTTGATACGATTTGTATCGTGATTTTCGGCAAAAACTAAAATACTATTGGTGTTCGGATATAAATAATCCATTGCAAAATTATTGTAGAATTTGATCAATCCGCTGTCCCAATTTGGAGTGTCTTCGTTGAAAACAGAACCAATCTGGTCTTGCAAAGTAAAGTCCATTACACTTGGAAGATTTGAATTGTAATTTTCTATTGCACCAATTTTACTGTCTTTTTGCCAATATGCCAAACTCGCTTGATTGTGCATCCAGATTTCTCCAACAATATTGAAATTCGGATATTCATTTGTGATTGATTTTGCCCAATTTGCCATTGCAGTTGGGTCAGAATAATTATACGTATCTACACGGAATCCGTCAAGATTTGCAAATTCAATCCACCAAATAGCATTTTGAGTTAAGTATTTTGAAACGAGAGGATTTCTTAAATTCAAATCCGGCATCGAAGGTACAAACCAGCCATCGATACAAACTTCCTGATCTGCTTTTGAAGCGTGCGTATCTGGAATTACCTCGCGTCTGTGATTTGTTTGCGTGAAATTTTCGAATTGATTGAACCAAGTTTTTGTTGGCATATCTTTCATCATCCAGTGCGTAATTCCCCAGTGATTGGTTACATAATCCATCACCAGTTTCATGTTTTTTTTGTGCATTTCTGCAGAAAGGCGAACATAATCGTCATTTGTTCCGTAGCGAGGGTCGATTTTGTACACGTCAGATTGTGCATATCCGTGATACGAATGTTGTTTGTCGTTGTCTTCGCATAAAGGCGTGTTCCAAATTGTGGTTGCACCAAGAGATGAAATATAATCTAAGTTTTTGATTATTCCTTCGATATCTCCGCCATGACGTCCGCCTGGTTCTGCGCGGTTTCCTTTTTCAGTTAAAACAGCATCACTGTCGTTTTTCGGATTTCCGTTAGCAAAACGATCTGGCATAATTAAATAAATCAAGTCAGATGAATCATAACTTTTTCGGTCTGCCGAATTTGCTCTTCTTTCTTTCAAAGAATATTTCTGAGTAAAAGCAACTTTGTTATTGTTTTTGAAAGAAAAAGTCAATTCAGAAGCTTTTACGTCTTTTGTATCGATTGTTACGAAAAGGTAATTAGGGTTTTCCGTTTTTTCTACATTTTTAATCACCACATTATTCGAAACCGAAGCTTCAAATTGTGAAATGTTTTTTCCGTAGAACATAATCTGCAGTTCCGAATTTTTCATTCCGGCGTACCAGAAAGGCGGTTCTACTTTTTGGATTTGCGCTTTCGCGGAAGCGGAAAACAACAAAACCATTAGGACTAATTTATAGATAAAGGATGTTTTTTGGTTTTTCATAGTAATAAGAAATTATTCTTCATTGTCAGTTCAAGCGGAGTCGAGAACCTTTGCGGCATCTCGATTCCGCTCGATGTGACAAAAAGATGTTGATTAAAAAAAAGACAAGCAATTCTGGGGGAAATTACTTGTCTTTTTAAGGTGTTATTTGGTTTCAATAATACTTATTGCATATCCTCCGCCAGGAGCAGAAAACTGAGATAATTTTGATTTGTTTGTTACAGCAATTTTCTTGATAGTGTAAGCTTGCGGATTCGTTTTGTAATGCGCATCTTTTGCATCAGCGTAAATTGTTGCAGTGTATTTCTTTCCTTTTTCAAGGAAGCTGAAATCGATGTTTGATGTACGCGGAGTTTCTCCGTTTACGTTTCCAACGAACCAATTGTTTGTTCCTTTTGCTTTACGGGCAACTGTGATAAAATCTCCAGGTTCAGCTTCAATATATTTACTTTCTGACCAATCTACCGCCACATCTTTAATGAATTGAAAAGCATCTGGAAAACGGTTGTAGTTTTCTGGAGTATCAGCAGCCATTTGTAACGGGCTGTACATAGTTACATATAGTGCCAATTGATTACAGATTGTACTGTTTACATGCGATTTGTTGTCAGGATTCATTTTGCTGATATCCATTTCGAAGATTCCCGGCGTATAATCCATTGGGCCTCCAATTAAACGTGTAAAAGGCAATACTGTAACGTGATTTGGTTTAGAACCACCAAAAGCTTGGTATTCTGTTCCTCTTGCAGCTTCGTTTCCAATTAAGTTAGGATACGTTCTTGCAATTCCTGTTGGACGAACTGCTTCGTGAGCATTCACCATAATTTTATAATCAGCCGCTTTTTCGATAGCATATTGGTAGTGATTTATAATCCATTGGCTGTAATGATTTTCACCTCTTGGTAAAATATCACCTACATAACCGCTTTTTACAGCATCGTATCCGTTGTCTTTCATGAATTTGTAAGCTGCATCCATGTGACGCTCGTAGTTGCGAACAGAACCTGAAGTTTCGTGGTGCATGATGATTTTTACACCTTTAGATTTTGCATATTCGTGAAGCCCTTTTACGTCGAAATCTGGGTAAGGCGTCAAGAAATCAAAAACATAATCTTTTGAGTGACCAAACCAGTCTTCCCAACCTTCGTTCCATCCTTCAACTAAAACTGCATCGAAACCATTTGCAGCAGCAAAATCGATATATTTTTTCACATTAGCATTGTTTGCTCCGTGCGTTCCGCTTGGTTTTGCTTTTGAGAAATCAGAAACGCCTAATTGTACTGTCGGAAAATCATTTGTGTACGACCAAGAACTTTTTCCTGTAATCATTTCCCACCAAACTCCAACGTATTTTACTGGCTTAATCCAAGAAGTATCATCAATTTTTGATGGATCGTTTAAGTTATAAGTCATTTTTGAAGCTAAGATTTCTCTTGCATCGTCGCTTACCATAATTGTTCGCCAAGGCGAATGACTTGGTGCTTGCATATATCCTTTATCTCCTTTAGCATCTGGTGTTAACCAAGATTCGAAAACTAAGTTTTTGTCATCTAAATTCAAGTGCATACAAGAATAGTTGATCAAAGCCGCTTCGTGTAAGTTGATGTAGATTCCGTCAGCCGTTTTTAACATCAAAGAAGTCTGAACTCCAGTTGGAGAAAACGATTTTTGAGAAACGTTTGCCGTATATGCTTTTTGAGATAAACCTCTAATTTCCGATAATTTCGATTTTGTGTAATCATATTCCTGAGTATCATAATCTCCAGGAATCCAGAATGCGGTGTGATCTCCAGTCATGGCAAATTGAGATCTTTCTTCTTTGATTACAAAGTAAGTAAGATTCTTTTGCGCTGGGAATTCATAACGGAATCCTAAACCGTTATCGAATAAACGGAAACGAATTACAATTTGTCTGTCAGTACTTTTTTGGTTTAAAGTAACTGCCATTTCATTATAATGATTTCTAATGTGATCTACTTCTCCCCAAACTGGTTTCCAAGTTTCATCAAAAGTTGAAGTTTTAGTATCCACAACAGTAAAGTCGTTCAATAAAGATTTTTTGTCATCTTTAAGTTCAAGACCTAATTTACTGGTTTTTACAACTTCTTTGTTTTTGTATTTTAAATTGTACGTTGGAGTTCCGTCGTTTTGAAGAGAAAATTCCATTACGAACTTTCCTTCGGGTGATTTTAATTGCTGCGCTTTTGCAACCGTGCTAAACGCAAACAAAATTAAACTTGCGAAAAATAAGTTTTTCATGTTTTTTAGTTTTTTAGATGTATTGTAATTTATTTGATTTGTGCAAATTTACCAGCAACAATAGGGTTTTCGTTCACAATAATTGTTAAATCTTGATCGCCGTCCACCGTAAAAGTTGTTTCATTATGATTTACAGAAACTTTTAAAATCTGGTTTCTGAAATTGATTTTAAACGAATAGCCTTTCCATTCTTTTGGAATTTTTGGTGAGAAATGAAGCTGGTCATTTTTAACGCGCATTCCTCCAAAACCTTCCACGATACTCATCCATGTACCGGCCATTGACGTGATATGACAACCTTCTTCTACTTCTTTATTATAATCGTCCAAATCCAAACGAGAAGTTCTTAAATAAAATGTATATGCCATGTCCATTTTATCTAATGCTGCAGCCTGAATCGAGTGAACGCAAGGCGAAAGCGAACTTTCGTGAACCGTAAATGATTCATAAAACTCGAAATTGCGTTTTAATTCTTCTTTCGAAAAATGATCTTCGAAGAAATAAAAACCTTGTAAAACGTCAGCCTGTTTGATGTATGGCGAACGCAACACACGATCCCAAGACCATTTTTGGTTGATTGGTCGCTGGGATTTATCTAAATCTTTTACAGGAACTAATTCTTTATCTAAGAAACCGTCTTGCTGTAAGTAGATTCCAAGTTCTGCAGAAACTGGGAAATACATATCATCAGCTACTTTCTTCCATTCTTTGATTTCTTCTGTAGAAAGACTTACTTTATCCATCACTCTTTTGTGATCTGCAGGATATTCTGAAGCCACTTTTTCGATTTGTTCAGCAGCAAAATCAATACACCATTTTGCAATATAATTGGTGTAGAAATTATTGTTGATGTTGTTTTCGTATTCGTTTGGACCTGTAACTCCCAAGATCACATATTGATTTTTATCTTTTGAGAAAGAAGCTCTTTGGTGCCAGAAACGAGCAATCCCGATTAAAACCTCAAGACCTTTTTCTGGAATATAAGAGTAATCTCCCGTGTAACGGTTATAGTTGTAAATTGCAAAAGCAATAGCACCATTTCTATGAATTTCTTCATGTGTGATTTCCCATTCATTGTGGCATTCTTCACCATTCATGGTTACCATTGGATATAAAGCCGCACCGTTTTTGAAACCTAAATTGTCCTTAGCATTTTCAATCGCTTTGTCCAATTGATTGTAACGATACGTCAATAAGTTTCTCGCCACTTGCTGATCTTTTGTAGCCATGTAAAACGGAATACAATATGCTTCGGTATCCCAATAAGTAGATCCACCGTATTTTTCTCCAGTGAAACCTTTTGGACCAATGTTTAAGCGAGAATCTTTTCCTGAATAGGTTTGGTTCAATTGGAAAATGTTGAAACGAATACCTTGTTGTGCTTTTACATCGCCTTCGATTGTAATGTCTGACATTTCCCAAACTTTTGCCCAAGCTTCAATTTGGTTTTGAAGCAAGGTTTCGTAACCTAAAGCAACAGCAGATTTGATTACTTTTTCGGCTCCAGCCAAAGTGTTTTCATGGTTTAAAGAAACCGTATACCCTCCAATTTTTTGGATAGATGAGGTTTGTCCTTTTGCAATAATAGTTCCGTAAGTGTACTGAACTTTATCTGTAGTTGAATCGATTGTTGATGGTGAAACGTTGATGTTTTCTCCATTTGCCAAAATCGTATTGTGCATGAAAGTTGTAACTTTGAAATGCGTTTTGAAAGTCTGAGCCGTTACAAAAGCTTCGTTTGTGCCTTTTTTAACTTCAAGCGGTTCCCAGAATTTTTCTTCCCAGTTTGCATCTTCATTGGTTACACCAGCGTCAATATAAGGTTTGTAAACGATTTTAGCATCTTTGTTTAAAGGTGTAATATCGTATTTGATAATTCCGGCTTCGTCTAAATCTAATGAAAGAAAACGACGAACGTTTACCGAAATTTCGGTTCCGTTTTTAAGAACAGCTTCAAAAGAACGATTGTACCATCCTTCTTTCATATTCAATTCTCTTCGAAAGTTTCTAACCTCGGTGCAAGTGTTTAAATCAAGATTTTCTTCGTTGATTTCAATGTCAATTCCAATCCAGTTTGGAGCGTTAAGTACTTTGGCAAAATATTTCGGATAACCGTTTTTCCACCAGCCCACTTTTGTTTTGTCTGGATAGTAAATTCCGGCAATATAACTTCCTTGGAAAGTTTCTGCGGAATAAGATTCTTCAAAATTCGCACGCTGTCCCATAGCGCCGTTCCCGATACTAAAAAGACTTTCAGAAGATTTTACTCTCTCTGCATCAAATCCTTCTTCAATAATAGACCAATTGTCTGGTTTTATATAATCTTGGTTCATCTTTTAAATTAGATAATTCGGCAATTTGGTAATTCGATAATTGCCTTGGTTCCTTATTAACTTTTTACATTTATTTGAGAAATTGTTGATTAGAATATTTGTCGATGAGCAATATTATCTCATGGACACATTTTCTAATTATCCAATTAACTCTTCAATAAAGCTTGTTTCGATTTGGGTAAAATCTTTAAAAATGTGATCAGCTTCATGTAAAATTGTTTCCTCACCAATTCCTACACTTACCATTTCTGCGATGTTTGCTGCCTGAATTCCGGCAACAGAATCTTCAAATACAATTGAATTTTTTGGATCAATCTTTAATAATTGAGCCGCTTTTAAGAATACTTCAGGATCTGGTTTTGCATTGCTGACATCGTTTCCGTCAACAATAACATCGAAGTAAGACAGAATGCCTGTTTTTTCTAGAATTGGTCTTGCATTTTTACTGGCAGAACCTAATGCAATTCCTTGATTTTTCTCTTTTAATAGTTTTAGAATTTTTAAAACTCCTGGAAGAATCTCACTTTCATCCATATCAACTAAATAAGATAAATAATCTTCATTTTTTTGGATTAACCATTTGTCTTTATCTTCCTGAGAAGCCTCAACATTTCCTAATCCAAGTATAATATCTAAGGAACGAACTCGGCTTACGCCTTTTAAAAGTTCATTGTCTTCATGTGTAAAATTTATATTTAATGACTGGGCAATTTTTTGCCAAGCTAAAAAGTGGTATTTAGCGGTATCAACGATCACTCCATCAAGATCGAAGATGAATGCTTTTTTATTATTCATGGATTTCAATTTTAGTTTTACTATTTACTCTGAGAGTCAATAATCCTGCGAAAATCATTGATACACCTCCAATTATTAGAGCGTAAATAGGTTCATTATTAAAGAATTGTTTTATTACAAATCCTAATATTGTAGCGGCTACAATTTGTGGAATTACTACGAAGAAGTTGAAAACTCCCATATAATAACCCATCTTGGCTGCAGGCAAAGCTCCAGATAACATGGCATAAGGCATTGATAAAATACTTGCCCAAGCAATACCAACTCCCAACATTGGAAGAATAAGCATTTGCTTATCACCAATAAAATAAATTGAAATTAAACCAACACCTCCAGCGCATAATGCTAATAAATGTGTTGCTCTAACGCCTACTTTTTTTGCAATAACCGGTAATAAGAAAGCTACAGCTGCAGCGACACCGTTATAAACTGTGAATAAAACAGAAACCCAGTCGGCAGCATCATTATATACTTTTGAAGTGGTGTCTGTTGTTCCAAAAATATGCTGTGTAACCGCTTGTGTTGTATAAATCCACATGGAAAAAAGCGCAAACCATGAGAAAAACTGAACCCAAGCTAATTTTTGCATTGTTTTTGGCATATTCAATAAATCAGTCATGATTATGGTAAAGCCATTTTGAACTTTTTTAGTGCGTAATTGGGATGCTATTACGAATAAAACACCCATAAAAATCAATCCAACAAATAGAATGTATAGTTCTTTTGCTAAGCTGTTTTCGAAAATTAAGAATGAAATTAATCCGCCAATTGCAGCAAATACAATCCCTAAAGTCAATTGTTTTTTGGTAGTAACATCAGTTTCTGTTTCAGAATTTGGAGAATTTTGCTCTAAATCTTTTTTGCTGTTGGCTTCAAATGCATGAAGTTCTTCAGGAGTATATTCTGTTGTTTTGAAAACAGTCCATAAAACTGAAAGCAGAAAAACAATTCCGCCAATGTAAAACGACCATTTTACCGCATCAGGAATAATTCCTTTAGGCGCAACGTTGCTTACGTCAAAGACATTTGTGAAAAGATAAGGCAAAACTGAACCTACAACGGCACCAGTACCAATGAAAAAACTCTGCATAACAAAGCCCAAAGCACGCTGATGGTCTGGTAAATTATCACCCACAAAAGCACGGAATGGTTCCATTGAAACATTTATCGAAGCATCCATTATCCATAATGTACCAGCGGCAATCCATAAAGTTGGAGAGTTGGGCATTACAAACAAAGCCAAAGACGACAAAATCGCACCAATTAAAAAATAAGGGCGCCGTCTTCCTAGACGAGTCCAAGTTCTGTCACTGAAATAACCAATAACGGGTTGAATTATTAAACCTGAGACAGGAGCTGCAATCCATAAAATTGGAATTTCGTCAATTTTAGCACCAAGAGTTTCAAAAATTCTAGAAGTGTTTGCATTTTGCAGTGCAAAACCGAATTGTATTCCCAAGAAACCGAAACTCATGTTCCAAATTTCCCAGAAACTTAATTTACGCTTTTCCATTATCGTAATTTGAAAATTATACGATAAGCGCTTTGCTTATCAAAACTTTGTTCTTTTCGAAGTAAAACTAAAAGCCTTGACGGGCGTAAAAGTATAAATTATTTTTTTATTTAAGCTAATAAAAAAGCCATAAATATTTTTTATGGCTTTAGAATGTGTTGATTTTAAGAAAATTAGTCAGTAGATTCTCTTTTTATTAAATGAGTTTCTATGACTTCTGTGGTATAGTTTTCATTTTCTTCTTCGTCATCGTCATGTTCGGCTTCAAGTCTTTCGATAAGCATTTTTGCAGCTTTATTTCCCATTTTTTCTCCACTTTGACTTACGGTTGTAATGCTTGGAGTGGAGTATTTTGAGATAATTCCGTCAGTAAATGCAATTACAGCTAAATCTTCGGGAACTTTTAATCCCATTTTGTTGGCTGTTTTGATAATGGTTACCGCAAAAAGCTCATTTACTGCAAAAGCAGCATCAAAAGCTCTGGCATGCAAAAGCTCGGAAATAGTAATTTCGCAAGTATCAACGTCTTCGATTTTAATGATCAAATCTTCATTAAAAGGAATTCCGTTGTCCAAAAGTGCTTTTTCATAGCCATCAGTTCGTAGTTTTCCCACACTTACATAATCGACAGTAGTTACTAATGCGATCTTTTTTCGTCCATTATCAATTAAGCTCTGAACGGCTTCGTATGCCGCTGCTTTATCATCAATAATAACTTTGTCGCACAAAATATCATTGGTTACACGATCAAACATAACTACAGGCATTCCTTGATTGATAACTTCCGTAATATGATGAAAATCGCCTTTAAACTGAGTTTCTTTAGATAAGGACATGATAAAACCGTCGATACTTCCGTTGGCTAACATTTCCATATTCAAAACCTCTTTATCAAATGAATCGTCTGATAGACAGATTACTACGCTATATCCGTGCTCGTTGGCAACTTGCTCAACTCCATTGATTACAGTAGAGAAAAAATGGTGTACAATTTCCGGAATGATGATGCCAATACTTTTAGTTTTTCGGTTTTTAAGACTAAGGGCAATATTGTTGGGTTTATAGTTGTAAAACTTGGCAAAAGCCTGCACTTTTAAGCGAGTTTCTTCACCTATTTCAAGGCTGTTTCTAAGTGATTTTGAGACAGTTGAGATAGATACGTCAAGTTCCTTTGCGATCTGTTTTAAGGTTATTTTGCGTTTCATAGTGTTTTTTAGAAAAAATCTAATTGATAATAAAGGTGGTTAATATTTTTGGTATTGGCAATTTTTGACTTAAAAGATTACAAAAAATAGAAAGTTTTCAACACTACCACGTTTTCGTAAACCAATAAAAATTGCCATCGGTTGTTCGTGTTAATAAATTCATAATTTTGAAATTCGAAGTAAAATTAAAAACTTAACTAACAATCACAAACTCAAACTAATTTAAACAAAAAGTATGAAAACAATTTACAAAAAGTTGTTATTTTTATTCCTACTGCTGCCGTTTACTGTGTTAGCTCAAAGCACATTAAATGGAACTGTTGTCGATAAGGCAACTGGGCAGCCGATTCCGGGAGTAAATGTAAATGTACAAGGCTCTAAAGGAGGTACTTCTACAGATTTTGACGGAAAATTTCAATTGCCAAATTTAAAAAATGGTGATAAAATTGTCGTGTCATTTATTGGTTATGTAAGTAGTACTATTACTTTTTCTGGACAAAAAACAGTAAGCGTTATACTAGAAGAAGACACAAACCAACTTAAAGAGGTTGTTGTACAAGTAGGTTACGGTACTGTTAAGAAAAAAGATGCGACAGGAGCTGTAACAGTTTTAGGTGCAAAAGATTTTAATAGAGGACCGGTGCAATCTGCTGATCAAATGATTCAAGGTAGAGTAGCTGGTTTGCAAATTATTAACGGAGGAGGATCTCCAGGAGCTGATCCAATCGTGAGAATTCGTAGTGGATCTTCTCTTAGTGCAAACAACGATCCATTATATGTAATCGATGGTATTCCTGTTGCAAACGGAGGAGTAGAAGGAGGAAGAAACCCTTTGTCTACAATCAATCCTAATGATATTGAATCACAAACAGTTTTAAAAGATGCTTCTGCAACTGCAATTTACGGTTCAAGAGCTTCTAATGGTGTAATCATTATTACAACTAAAAAAGGTAAATCGGGAGATATCAAAGTAAGTTATAACGGGAACTTTCAGGTTTCAGAAGTAACACAACAAGTTGATGCTTTGTCAAGCGGACAATTTAGAGATTTCGTAAATGCTCATGGAAGCGCTTCTCAAATTGCTGCAATGGGACAAGCTAACACCAACTGGCAAGATGAAATCTACAGAACTGCTATGGGAACTGATCAAAATATTTCTGCTAGTGGTGGAAAAGATAATGTTACTTATAGAGCTTCTGTAGGATATACAAACTTAAATGGAGTTTTATTAAGAGACAATTTTGAAAGAACAACTTTAGGAGTTTCGTTAAATGGAGACTTTTTTGACAAACATTTAAAAGTTCAAGTAAACAACAATACCTCTATAATTAACAGTAATTATAGTAATACAGGGGCAGTTGGAGCAGCTGTAGGATTTGATCCAACTCAGTCTGTAAAAAATGCTGACGGAACTTATTTCCAATGGATGACATCTCCAACAGAGTTTAATCAGTTGGCAGGAAAAAATCCACTTGCGTTGATTAACCAACAAAATAACTTAGGTACTTTTAATAGAAGTATTGGAAACATCCAATTGGATTATAAAATGCACTTTTTACCAGAATTAAAAGCTACAGTAAATTTAGGTTACGACCAAATGAGCGGTAGAGGTTTTGGTGGAACTAATGGAGATTATTTATATGGTCTTAAAGGTTCTGGATACAACAACTCTTATGTAAACATAGAGAAGAGAAATAACAAGTTGATGGACTTGTATTTGAATTACAATAAATTGTTTGAAGATATTAAAACTCAGATCGATGTAACAGGTGGTTATACTTATCAAGATTTTAGAGAAGAAAAAAATAAATCAAACTATAATTTTGAAAATGATGTAAATACAGTAGAGTTGTTTACTCCAACACACATTAATTTACAGTCATTCTTTGGTAGAGCGAATTTCACAGTAGCAGATAAGTATTTAGCAACTGTATCTTTAAGACGTGATGGCACTTCTAGATTTACAGAACAATATCGTTGGTCAAATTTCCCAGCAGTTTCTGTGGCTTGGAAATTGAATGAAGAAAATTTTTTAAAAGATGTTTCAAGCATCAACTCTTTAAAATTAAGAGGAGGATGGGGTATCACAGGTCAACAAAATATAGGAAGTGCTTATCCATCTATTCCATTGTATTTAGCATCAAACACTGCGGCTCAATATCAAATTGGAAATACGTTCTATACAACTTACAGACCACAACCTTATAACAGCAACCTGAAATGGGAGGAGACTACTACAATTAACGTTGGATTGGATTTCGCTCTTTTCAATAATAGATTTACAGGTACTGCAGATGTTTATGAGAGAACTACTGATGACTTGTTATTGTATACTCAAAATCCTGCTTTCTTCGGATTTTCTAATTATGACAATTACAATGTTGGTAGTCTTAAAAACAAAGGACTTGAGTTATCTGGTGAAGTAGTTGCGGTTAAAAAAGACAATTTAGAATGGAGAATTGGTGGAAATATTACATTCCAGAATTCAAAAATTACAAAATTAACGACTACTCAAGATAATACTCCTGGATTAGAAGCCGGAGACAATATATCAGGAGGAACAGGAAATAAAATTCAAAACAATCAAGTAGGTTATGCGCCAAATTCATTCTATGTATTTGAGCAGGCTTATGATGCGGCTGGAAAACCAATCGATGGCGTTTTTATTGATCGTAATAAAGATGGAGTAGTAAATGAAGATGATATGTATCGTTTTCATAAACCAGCAGCCGATGTGTTTTACGGGTTTTATACAACCTTGAATTACAAAAACTGGGATTTCTCTATGAACTGGAGAGGTTCTTGGGGGAACTATATGTACAATAACGTAGATTCAGGAAATGGTACATATAATAACATCTTAATCAGACAAAATGATTTATCGAATGGTGTTGAAAATCTTTTAGAAACAGGATTTAAACAAGGAAGTAACTTCCAATTAAAATCTGATTACTATGTACAGGATGCTTCTTTTGTGAAATTAGATAACGTTACAGTTGGATATACTTTCAATCAAAAAATTAAAGGTATTTCAATGTTAAAGTTAACTGCTTCAGCGCAAAATGTTTTGACAATTACGAAATATGAAGGTTTAAATCCTGAGATTTCTAATGGTATAGATAATAATATATACCCAAGACCAATTACTTTCATGTTAGGATTAAACGCTAACTTCTAATTCAAATAACAAGAATAATGAAAAAGATACAAATAAAATTAATAGGTATTTCTTTGTTTATGATGACGATGTTGTTTTCATCATGTACAGACGATTTAAACCAATCACCTGATAATGGAGATTCTGTCAGCGCTGACGAGTTATTTAAAGATCCGGCGTCATACAAACAAAATTTATCCAAATTATATGCAGGTTTTGCTACAACTGGTCAACAAGGACCTGCAGGAAGCCCTGATATTTCTGGAATTGACGAGGGAACAAGCCAATACATTAGAGGTTTTTGGATGATGCAAGAATTAACAACTGACGAAGCTGTTATTGCTTGGAATGATGGAACAATTAAAGATTTCCATTCACAAACATGGTCATCTGCAGATTCATTTATTGCGGCAACATTTGCACGTTTTTCTTTCCAAATTGTAAACTGTAATGAGTTTTTAAGACAAACGACAGATGCAAAATTAGCATCAAGAGGAATAACAGATGCGGCATTATTGTCTGATATTAAAGTATTCCGCGCTGAAGCTCGTTTTTTAAGAGCGATGACATACTGGCATTTGGTAGATACTTTTGGAGCAGGATCAATCGTAACAGAAGATTCTCCAACAACATTTTACTATCCAGATTATGCTTCTAGAGCTGAAATCTACAAGTTTATTGATGAGGAACTTACAGCTATTGAGCCACTTTTGAAAACACCAAAAACGAACGAAGCTTACCGTGTTGATCAAGCTGCTGCTTGGATGTTGCATGCTAAATTATACATGAATGCAAAAGTTTATATCGGTACAGATCATTATACTGAAGCGCTTCCTTTTATTGACAAAGTAATCAATTCTGGTTATACGTTACATAATAATTACAATCAGTTATTCTTAGCTGATAACGACAAAAACGGTGCGCAGAAAGAATTTATTTTTGCAATTGGTTTTGACGGAATCCACACGCAGACTTACGGTGGAACAACATTCTTAGTTCACGCTCCAGTTGGTGGAAGCATGGTGGCATCTGAATACGGTATCAACGGAGGTTGGGGAGGTATTAGAACAACTTCGGCTTTTGTTGACAAGTTCCCAGCGGTTACTACAGATACTCGTTCTCAGTTTTATACGAATGGACAAAGTAAAGAAATTGCAAACATTGGAAACTTTACTGATGGATATGCAATTATGAAATTTAAAAATGTTGATGTTAATGGTGTTCAAGGATCAGATAAAGCAGGGAACTTTGCAGATACTGATTTTCCAATCTTCAGACTTGCAGATGCTTACTTAATGTATGCGGAATGTGTTGTTAGAGGTGCAGGCGGAAGCTTGGCAACTGCAACGACTTATGTAAATGCTTTAAGAACAAGAGCAAAAGCAAATATTATTACTCAAACAGATCTTAACTTGAATTTTATTTTAGATGAAAGAGGAAGAGAGCTTTACTGGGAAGGACACAGAAGAACAGATTTGATCCGTTTCGGAAAATTCAGTGGAGGTTCATACTTATGGCCATGGAAAGGAAATGTGGCTGGAGGTACTTCTACACAATCTTACAGAGATTTATTCCCAATTCCTGCTGGAGCTTTAGGAGCAAATCAAAATTTAAAACAAAATCCTGGATACTAAACTAACTGAATAACGAAAAAAATACAACAAATGAAAAATATAACGAAATTATTAATTGCTTTATTAGCATTAGTTGCTGTATCATGCAGCGTTGAAGATGTACAAGATAGACCTGTGATCGAAGGAGTTGATTCTCCAGTTTTAACTGCTCCTCAAAGTGGTGCGGCATATGTATTGAAACCAGAAGCTGCTGATGCTCAAGCGGAGCGTTTCACATGGAATTCAGCAAATTATGGAGGAGATGTTGAAATTACCTATACAGTTGAAATGGATAAAAAAGGAAACAGTTTCAAAACTCCTAAAGAATTAGGAACTGTAAAATCTCAAAATCAAGTTTCAGTTTCAGTTGGCAAATTAAACACGGCGGCTTTGGCTTTAGCAGCAACTCCATTTGTTGCTGGTGATTTTGAAGTAAGAGTAAAATCTGCTGTGAGTACAAATGTTATGTATTCAAATGTTGTTGGAATTGTTGTAACTCCTTACACTACTGAAACTCCAAAATTATGGGTTCCAGGTGGATACCAAAGTACAAGTGGCTACGGATCAGATTGGACACATTCTTCTGCTCCAATATTGATTGCTGAAGGATATGGAAAAACTGCTTTTGAAGGATATGTTTATTTCGCAACTGCACAAGATCCAACACAAGATGGAAAAGGATACAAATTATCTACTGAAGCAGGTTGGGGAGGAACAAATTATGGAGCTGGCTCTACAGCTGGTACATTAAGTTCAGCAGGTACTGCTAAAAATCTTGGAATCACTACTCCAGGATATTACAGAATTAAAGCAGATACTGATCCTACAAAATTATCAATCGCTACTTTAAAAACTACTTGGGGAATCATTGGTAATGCAACTCCAGGAGGATGGGATACAGACACTCCAATGACATACGATCCTGCTACTAAAAAATGGACAGTTACTGTGACTTTAACTGCTCAGTCTGCTCCAGATAATGGATTGAAATTTAGAGCCAACGGAAACTGGGATCTTAACTTCGGAGATACTGGTGCTAATGGTACTCTAGAAGAAGGTGGAACTAATATCGGTACATCTGCTGGAAAATATTTGATCACTTTAGATTTAAGTAATCCAAGAAATTACACTTATACTATGGTAAAACAATAATAAGTTGAAACCTAAAAAGAGGCTATCTACGGATAGCCTTTTTTAATAACCATATTAATTATGAAAAAAACTTTACTATTATTTTTCTTTTTGTTTTCGGCAATCTCGTTTGCACAGTTGCAAAATGTAACTTATTCTGTAAGCCCAGCTGCTTTTGAGGAAACTATATCTATTACTATTACGATTAATGGAAACAGTTTCGATGAATCAAAATGGGGTGTTACGGATAATGCTCTATATATGTGGGCGTGGGCATTTGATACCAATGATACAACTCAAAAAGGAACACCAAACAACGGTTCGTGGGAAGCATCGAGCGACGCAAGTAAATTTACCTACAATGTGGCAAGTGATACTTACACGAAAACAATTACACCAACAGTTTATTACAATACAACAGGAATTGGAAAAATTGGTTTTTTAATTAAAGCCAAAAATGGAACTGGAGACAAAAAATCACAAGATATTTTAGTTGAAGTTGGTTCTTTTCAAGTAACCTTGACTTCGCCAGCAGAAAATAGTACTACAATAATAGCATCAGGTTCTAATTTTAATATTGCAGCGACAAATACAAATGGAGTGGCAAGTTATACTTTAAAAGCAAACGGAACGATAATAGATACTAATGCAAGTACGGCAAGTTATTCTTACACAGCAAATAATCTTACAAACAATCAGAGTTATGAATTAGTTGCAGTTCAGGGGGCGGTTACGATTTCTAAAAAGTTCTCGGTTGTTGTAAATCCAAATACAGTTTCTGAGGCAATGCCTGCAGGTTTAATTGACGGAATAAATTATAATACTGCAGATGCTACAAAAGCAACTCTAGTTTTAGACGCACCTTTAAAAGATTTTGTTTATGTAGCAGGAAGCTTCAATAATTGGCAGCCAACAACGGCTTATGCCATGAAAAAAGATCCTTCTTCTGGAAAATTTTGGTTGGAATTAACGGGTTTAGTTTCGGGAGCAAATAATACGTATCAATATTGGGTAGGAGAGAGCACGCCTTTGGCAAATTCTCCCGCTTTGGTCAAAACAGCAGATCCATACTCAACTTTGGTTTTATCTCCTTATGATGATCCAGGAATTCCTGCAGCTTCATATCCGAATTTGCCAGTTTATCCAACAGGACAAAATTTTGAAGTTACGGTTTTAAAAACAGGACAAACACCATACAATTGGCAAGTAGCTAATTTTACAAAACCAGAAAAAGACAAATTGGTTGTTTATGAACTTTTAGTTCGTGATTTTGATGCTAAAAGAAATTATCAAACTTTGATTGACAGAATTGATTATTTTAAAACACTTAAAATAAATGCTATCGAATTAATGCCGGTAATGGAATTTGAAGGCAATGAAAGCTGGGGCTATAATACCTCATTCCACATGGCTTTGGATAAATATTATGGTACATCAGACAAATTAAAGGAGTTTATCGATTTATGCCACCAAAACGGAATCGCTGTAATTCTTGATGTTGCGTTGAACCACGCTTTTGGAAGAAATCCAATGGTTAGAATGTGGATGAACGATCCTGATGGAGACGGTTTTGGGTCTCCAACTTCAGAAAATCCGTATTTCAATACCGTTGCTAAACATACTTACAGTGTAGGTGAAGATTTTAATCATCAGTCAGCAAAAACGCAATATTATGTAGAGCGTGTTGTAAAACAATGGATTCAAGAATACAAAATCGATGGTTTCCGTTGGGATTTGACCAAAGGATTTACACAGGCTTGTACTGCTTCAGATGAATCTTGTACCAATGCATATCAGCAAGACAGAGTTGATATTTTGAAAAAATATGCTGATTATTCTTGGAGCCTTGACCCAACACATTACACGATTTTTGAACATTTAGGTTCTGATTCAGAAGAACAGCAGTGGGCAAATTACCGCGTTGCTGAAACACCAAGCAAAGGAGTTATGATGTGGGGAAAAATGACAGATCAATACAATCAATTGTCAATGGGATATTCATCAAGCAGCAATATTTCAAGAATGATGAGCTCTAGCCGTGGTTTTACAACAAATCGTTTGATGGGTTATGCTGAGAGTCACGACGAAGAACGTTTGATGTATAAAAATGTACAGTACGGAAATACATCTGGAACGTATAATGTAAAATCATTAAATACTGCTTTGTCGAGAATGTCTGCCATTGGAGCGGTTTCACTTTTGATTCCTGGTCCAAAAATGATCTGGCATTTTGGTGAATTAGGTTGGGATGACTCAATTTATACTTGTAATGACGGAACTGTTAATGATAATTCGGCAACTATTTCTGGAGATTGTAAATTAGATACAAAACCACAACCTCAATGGGCAGAAAATTGGTTGGGCGACACAAATCGTAATAAAATTTATTATGATTGGGCAAAAATGATCAACATGAAAGTAACTGAACCTGTATTTTTAGGAACAGCAACAATGGCAAGCGCAAACACACTGACAGTAAATATTAAAATTACCAACAGCAATTTAGCAGCAACACAATTGAAAGATGTTTTGATTTTGGCCAATTTTGATGTAACTCCACAAAACGTTTCTACGGGTTTTCAATATACTGGAATATGGTACAATTTAATGGATAATTCTTCAATAAACGTCACAGATGTTAATGCAACGATGAGTCTAAATCCTGGCGAATACAGAATTTATGGAAATAAAACAGCCAATTTAGCCATTCCAGATTTTGACCAAACAAGCACGGTAAAATTGTATCCAAATCCGGTTTTGAATTATTTTACTTTAAATGTTACCGCTTCTAAAGTTCAAATTTATTCAATAACTGGCCAGCTGGTAAAAAGTTTTGCTTCAAACGGAAATGTTGATTTTCAATATAATGTAAGTGATTTAAAAACAGGGTTATATGTTGTAAAAGCAATCGATGAAAACAATAAAGTTCAGGTAATGAAATTTATAAAAAAATAAAAGAAAGTTTTAAAATTTGGTTTTTTAGTAATGTAAAAGGGCTGTCTATTTGTTTAGACAGCCCTTTTTCGTTAAGTCGTTTTGGTTATTTTTTCTCGTTGTATTCTCCAATCAAAGAAAAATAGCCAAAAGTTCCCAAGCCTAAAACGATTAATGGGGTCAGAATGAATAGGGTTATAATTCCAAATACAGTATCATCCTGCTGGTCTGATAAAAATTTTGGCAAGCCAAATTCAAACACGCAGAAATAAGCTGCAGCAATGGAAAGTATAATCCATAAAACACCTAAAATTTGTTTAACTGTGTTCATAAGGTGTAGGCATTAAAGGTGATTTATTTTATTTTTATTGTCAATGTAAACCATTCCAATTACAAAGCAGATTGACGCAATAATAATTGGATACCAAAGGCCGTCAAGATAAAAGTCTTGTTTTCCATTTGCTTTGGCGTGGGTTACAAGATAAGTTGAAATTGCAGGCAACAATCCTCCAAAAATTCCATTTCCTACGTGATAAGGAAGCGACATTGAAGTGTATCTGATTTTTGTTGGAAACATCTCTACTAAAAAAGCCGCAATTGGTCCATAAACCATTGTAACAAATATTACCTGAATGAAAACTAGAAAAATTAGCATCCATTCGTCTTTAGAATTTATTTTAATCGTGATGCTGCTTTGTGATTCTTTTTTAGAAGCAAAATCAGTTTTCTTTTCCACATATGAAGTGCCATCTGTATAGGTTTTAGAAATTGTAGTTACAGCATCATTGTTTTCTTTTCTCTCGGTATTTTGGGTTGTTTTTTCAGTAATTTCTGTTTTGTATTTTACGTCGGTTGTGTCGTACATCATTTTATAAATTGGTCTATAAAATAATATTGCCAAAAGCATTCCCGTCATCATAATATATTTTCTGCCAACTTTGTCGCTCAGCCATCCAAAGAAAATAAAAAATGGCGTTCCTATTAACAATGCAATTCCTAAGAGACCATCAACTTGCGAAGAATCAATATTCATTACCGTTTTCATGAAACTCATGGCATAAAATTGTCCAGTGTACCAAACTACGCCTTGCCCCATTGTCGCGCCAAAAAGGGCCAGCAAAACAAATTTTAGATTATATCTATTCCCAAAACTTTCTTTTAACGGATTCGTGCTTGTTGTTCCTTCTTTCTTGGCTTTTGCAAATACAGGCGATTCGTCCATGTTTTTTCGGATTAAATACGAAATGCCAACCATTACAATTGATACCCAAAACGGAACGCGCCATCCCCAAGTATCAAAAGCTTCCGCAGAAAGTATATTTTTTGTGACCAAAATAACCATTAATGAAATAAATAAGCCTACAGTAGCAGTGGTTTGAATCCATGAAGTCCAATACCCTTTTTGCCCAATAGGCGAATGTTCAGCTACATAAGTTGCGGCACCGCCATATTCGCCGCCTAAAGCAAGTCCTTGCAACAAACGAAGAACCAATACCAACAAAGGAGCTAAAAAGCCTATAGTTTCATAACTTGGAATACAGCCTATCAAAAAAGTTGAGCCTCCCATTAGCAGTAAAGTTGCCATAAAAGTGTATTTTCGGCCAATAATATCACCAAGCCTTCCAAAAAATAAAGCGCCAAAAGGCCTAACAACAAATCCTGCAGCAAATGTTGCCAAAGTCGATAAAAATGCTGCAGCCGGATTATCACTTGGAAAAAATTTGGTTGAAATAACAACAGCTAAACTTCCAAAAATATAAAAATCGTACCATTCAATCATGGTGCCCATTGAGGACGCCGAAATAACTTTCCAAATACCTTTTGTAGAAGTTTTGCTCATAAAACCGTTTTGTGTACTTAATAATTATTAAATGCTAAAAATATAGTTTTACGAATATATAAGATATTTTGTTATTCACTTAATATTTTTTTAACAAAAACTATTAATTTGTTGACTTTGTAAGCTATGAGTGGGAATTTTAGTCAGAACAATTTTATATTTGAAAAATATTTTAAATTTCGATAAAAGTGAAACAGCTTAGGATAGTGTTTTTTTGTATGATTTTTATTTCTTGTGCAAACAGAAAAAATGCTGTCTCGAAGATAGAAAACAGATATAATTGTAAAGCTATTTCAGTGACGTCAGAAGAGGTGCAACATCAATATTTGAGTTTTATAGGCGATTGTGATTTTTGTAAAAAGGAATTTGAGAATTTTGATAAAATAAAAAAAGGCGCTTTGCTTTATCATTGGCAGGAAGGAATCGGCAGCAATCAATTTTTAATAGTAGATTTTGATAATGATTTTAGCTTTTTTATTAAGTCAGAAGGCTTTGTAAAAAAGAAAGATTTTTTTTTAGAAGATAAAAAGAAGTTAAGCTTTATTTTGGAAGTTTTGGAAAAAGGAAATTATTATCAAAGTTGTGACAGATTTGGTGGGCATTCCAATTTATATGTCTTGCTTGTAAAATGTGATGATGAAATAAAAGTTCAGTATTTTTCGCCTTTTACAGATTTTTATGAAATAAAAACTTCAGATAAAAATGTGAGTTCGATTAAGGAAGTTTTTGAAATAATGCAAAGGAATTATTATTGTAAGAGTTAAAAATGTAAAAAAAGTAAGAGCTTAAAAATAACTTTGCGAACCTTTGCGTAAATCTTAGCGCTCTTTGCGGTTAAATATTGAAAAAGGAATAAAAACAAAAAACCCGAATATTGCTATTCGGGTTTCGTGGTACCTCCAGGGATCGAACCAGGGACACATGGATTTTCAGTCCATTGCTCTACCATCTGAGCTAAGGTACCGTCTTGTGCTCAATGCGGGTGCAAAGATAGAATCATTTTTCGTTTATCCAAAACATTTTTTTAAAAAAATCAATTCGTATCTTCGCAAGGGTAAAAAAAAAGATATGATTTTAACTGTTGATGTCGGAAACACGCGAATTAAAGCAGCTGTATTTGAGGGTGATACTGTGTTGGAAAATTTTGTTTTTGAGAAAAACGATCTCGAAAAAAAAATTAAAGAAATTTTAGAAAATTTTCCAAATTGCTCCGATTTGGTTGTTGCTTCTGTCGGAAATGTCGAAAAACAATCTTTTTTGACTTTCGAAAATCAGCTGAATATTCATTTTTTTACGCATGAAGATGTTTTTCCCTTTCATAATAAATATGCCACTCCAAAAACGCTCGGAATTGACCGAATGATTTTGGCAGCGGGCGCAACTTTGCAATTTCCTAAAAAAAACAGATTGGTTATCGATGCTGGAACTTGTATTACCTACGATTTTATCGACGAAAACGACAATTATTTGGGTGGAGCCATCTCGCCGGGACTTCGATTGCGATATGAATCGTTGCATCAATTCACGGCCAAACTGCCTTTGCTGACTTTTGAAGAGCCCGAAAATTATGTAGGAAACTCGACTCAACAAGCCATACATTCGGGAGTTGTCAATGGGTTCGTCTATGAGATCGACGGTTTTATCGATGAATATCGAGCAGCGTTTTCAAATTTTATAATAATTTTAACGGGAGGTGATGCAGAATTTTTGGCTAAACGATTAAAAAATACCATATTTGCCAATTCAAATTTCCTTTTAGAAAGTTTGAACCAAACATTTCAATATAAAATCGACAATGATTAAAAAAATTATAATAAGTGCTTGTTTACTTATCTCGTTCGTTTCATTTGCTCAGCAAGGTACAGCTTCACCATATTCTTTCTACGGAATTGGAGATGCAAGATTCAAAGGTACTCTAGAAAACAGATCTATGGCTGGGGTTTCAATAGAGCAGGATAGTATTCACTTGAATGTTGATAATCCTTCAAGTTATGCTAGTTTAAGACAAACTACATTTACGGTCGGTGGAAGTTTTGGTACAGCTACATTAAAAAATTCTGACCACTCAGAAAAAGCGCAAAGAGCGACTTTTGATTATTTGGCAGTAGGAATTCCGATGGGAAAATTTGGAGCGGCTTTTGGTTTGGTTCCATTGTCTTCAGTTGGATATAAAATCATCAATGATAATACTGGTACAGAAGGAGCAACAAGCAATCAGTTTCAAGGAAAAGGTGGTGTTAACAAGGTATTTTTTGGTTTAGGATATAAAATTAGACCAAATTGGAATATTGGAGCAGATGTGCAGTATAATTTTGGATCAATCAACACATCAAGTGTTGAGGCGATTACAGGGGTGCAAAATGCGACTAGAGAAACAAATGAATCTGATTTATCGGGTGCTAATTTTAATCTTGGGACAATGTATCAAACCAAGATTGATAAAAAAATGATGTTGTTTACAAGTTTGAATTACACATTTGCTAGTACATTAAAAGCAAGCAATGTGAGAACTATAGAGGTTGATACAGATCCAGATCCAGTTGTGGCTGATCCAGTTGATGCAAAAATAAAACTTGGAAGCAAATTGACGCTTGGAGCGGGAGTTGGTATTCCGAGAAAATGGCTTGTTGGAACAACACTTGCTTTTCAAGGTAGCGGACAATATGAGAATTATTATAATTCAAGTGATGATGTTCGTTATGAGAAATATTCGAAATATGCACTTGGAGGTTATTATATTCCTAACTACAATTCATTTACAAATTATTTCAGCAGAGTTACTTATAGGGCAGGTTTGAAATATGAAAAAACAGGATTGGTAATCAACAATCAAGAAATAAATGATGTTGGAATGACTTTAGGAGCTGGTTTTCCAATTACAGGTTCATTTTCAAATGTGAATATTGGAATTGAATTTGGAAAAAGAGGTACAACTTCTGCAGGTTTGATTCAAGAGAATTATTTGAACTTTAGTGCAAGTTTCTCTTTCAACGACAAATGGTTTAGACAGCGCAAAATTGAGTAATACCTTAGTTATATTTTTATAAGCTCACTACAATTTACTACTTTTGGCAAATGAATTTACCAAAAAGATATACTATAGCCGTTGTCACAGTTTTTGCTGTGACACTGTTTTTTGGATGCGAAAGTAATTTTAAGGAAGTGCAAAGAAGTAACTTTGCAGAATTTGTTCCAGGAAGCGATGCTGACACGGTAAATATAAAATATACTGATTCTGGACGTATAACAGGTGTTTTGATTAGTCCGAAAATGCTGGATTATTCGAATCTTGAATTTCCTTTTACAGATTTCCCAAAAGGAATTGATGTTACTTTATATGACAAAAAGCAAAAACGTACCTTTATTAAATCGAATTACGCAATTTCATATAAGGAAACCGGAATTATTGATTTGCAAGGAAATGTAAAAATTACGTCAGAAACTGGACAAATGTTAGAGACTGAACAGCTGTATTTCGATCAGAAAAACGAATGGTTTTATACAGAACGAAAATTTAAGCTTACAGATGCTAAAGGAGTATCAACAGGTCAGGGAATAGATTTTAGTAAAGATTTTAAAATGATCAATTCACAGCGTATAAGTGGTGAAATTGAATCAAACGAATAAAAATTATGGGTTATTTAAAATACACACAATACGTTTATATTGCATTTGCAGTTTACTTTATATATGACGGAGTTACAAAATTGAATGAGGGCAATGAGTCTTACGCTCTAAGTTTTGTAATTGCTGGAATGGCTGTATTTATGTTTTTCTTCAGAAGAAAATTTGTCAAGAAATTTGACGATCGTAACAAAAAACAATAAAAATGGAGATTAGTATTATAATATTGTGTTTAATACTATCTGCTTTTTTTTCAGGAATGGAAATCGCGTTTATTTCCTCCAATAAAATTTATCTTGAAATTGAGAAAAAACAAGATAATTTTTTATCAAAAATCCTAACAAGGCTTACTCAAAATCCATCAAAATTTATTGCCGCAATGCTTATTGGCAATAATGTAGCATTAGTTATTTATGGCTTTTACATGGGGGATTTAATTCTTGAATGTATGGTGAGTTTGGGATTTCAATTTTCTGATTTGACAAGTTTGTTGATTCAAACTGCACTTTCGACTTTCATTGTTTTGATAACGGCAGAATTTCTTCCGAAAGTGTTCTTTCAAATTTATGCCAATTCATTAGTCAAGTTTTTTGCTCTTCCAGCGTATCTTTTTTACAAGCTGTTTTATTATATCTCAACTTTTTTCATTTGGATTTCCGATTTTGTCCTAAAGAAATTTTTTAAGACCGAAGGCGATCAGGTGCAATTGTACTTTAGTAAAGTCGAATTGGGTAACTATATAACAGAGCAAATGAATGCAGTCGAAGATGATGAAGAAGTAGATTCCGAAATTCAGATTTTTCAAAATGCCTTAGAATTTTCTGGCGTAAAAGCGCGCGATATCATGACGCCTCGCACAGAAATTGTCGATATTGATTTGTTTGACAGCGTTTCAGATCTAAAAGCGCTTTTTATAGAAACAGGCTATTCAAAAATAATAGTCAGTCAAAATACACTTGACGATATTGTAGGTTATGTGCATTCTTTCGATTTGTTCAAAAAACCTTCCACAATCAAATCAGTCTTAATGACAGTTGAATTTGTTCCGGAAACTATTTTGATAAAAGACGCTTTGAATCTTCTGATAAAAAAAAGAAAAAATGTTGCCGTTGTTCTTGATGAATATGGAGGAACATCTGGAATTATTACAATCGAAGATATTGTCGAAGAGCTTTTTGGCGAAATTGAAGATGAGCACGATCTTGATGAAGAGCTGATTGAACAGGAATTAGGAGACGGAAAATATTTGTTTTCTGCACGATTGGACGTTGAATACTTAAATGAAACCTATAAGTTAGAAATTCCAGAAGAAGATTCATATGGAACTCTCGGAGGTTTTATAGTCAACTCTACTAAGAAAATTCCACAAAAAGGAGACGAAATTGTAATCGATAACTATCATTTTGTGATTGAAGAGGCGACAAATAAGAAAATTGAATTGGTGAAAATGTCCCTAAAAGACTGATTTTTTTCAATAATTAAAAAAATTGTGCAAAATAAAACGCTAGTTGTATTGTTATTAACTAGATAATTGTATTTTCGCAAACTGAATATAAAATTAACGATAATTAAAAATGGCAGTTTTAGCAAAAATTAGACAGCGTTCCGCTTTATTGATAGGAGTTATTGCACTTGCATTATTTGCATTTATAATACAAGATCTAATCGGTAAAGGAACATTTAGTCAAAGTTCAAAAGATGTGGGAAGCATCGACGGAAAAGATATTTCATTTGAAGACTTTAGAGTTAAAGTTAGCAATGTTGAAAAAAGTGGTCAAGGAATTACTTCCACTGAAGCTGCAAACAGAGTTTGGGATCAAGAGGTTTCAATCGCATTATTATCTGCTCAATTTGAAAAATTAGGATTAAGAGTAGGTGAAAAACATTTGATTGAAGTTTTAAAAGCTGATCCAAATATTGGTAAAAACCCAATGTTTTTGAACGCAGCAGGAATTTTTGATGTAGTAAAATTCAAAGAATACTTCAAAACTAATCCTGAAGCAGCACAATATATTTCTCAAAAAGAGAAAGAAGCTGAGTTGAATGCAAAATTCCAAATCTACAATACATTAATCAAATCTGGACTTTACACAACTGCTAGTGAAGGAAAGTTGAAATATGAAATGGAAGCAAACAAAGTAAACTTTAGTTATGCTGCGGCTTTATATTCTTCTATTAAAGATAGCGAAGTGAAAATCTCTGATGATGAGATCGTAGAATATATGAAGAAAAACGAGAAAAAATTCAAAGCTGATGAAACTCGTGAAATTCAATATGTTTTAGTTGAAGACAAAGCTTCAAAAGAAGACGAGGCTGAAATTAAAGCTAAAATCACAAAATTGTTAAGCGGAAGTGTTGTTTACAATGGTAAAACTGGTAAAAACGATACTTTGCCAGGATTTAAAAATGCTACAAACATTGCTGAGTTTGTAAACTCAAATTCTGATGTTCCTTACGATTCTACTTATGTTCCTAAAAATGCTTTGCCAGCTGTTGATGCTGACAAATTATTCAGCTTGCCAGCTGGAGCAATCTACGGACCATACGTTTATGGAAGATATTATGCTATCTCTAAATCTTTAGGATTTAAAGCTGGTGTTAACGCAAAAGCTAGCCATATCTTGATTGGTTACGAAGGATCTCAAACACCTAACCAAAAAGAAAAAAGAACTAAAGAAGAAGCAAAAGCTAAAGCTGAAGAAATTTTAGCTCAAGTTCAAGCTAATCCAGATAGTTTCATGATGCTTGCTTTTACAAGCTCTGATGATTCATCTGCGCAACAAGGTGGTGATTTAGGATATTTTGGTCAAGGCCAAATGGTAAAACCATTCAATGATTTTGTATTCAGCAACGGAATTGGTAAAGTTGGATTAGTTGAAACTCCTTTCGGTTTCCATATTATTAAAATTACAGACAAACAAGACGGTATTCGTTTAGCTACAATCGCTCAAAAAATTGAGCCTTCTGAAGCTACTTCTGATAAAGTATTTACATTGGCAACTAAATTTGAAATGGAGGCTGCTGATAAAGATTTTGCTGCTACAGCAAAAGAATTAGGCTTAAAAGTTGCTGCTCCAGTAACTGCTAAAGCTATGGATGAAGCGTTTGGACCTCTAGGAAACCAACGTAACATCATCAGATGGGCATTTGATAAAGAAACTAGTATTGGTGATGTTAAGCGTTTTGAATTAGCTAACATTGGGCACGTAATTGCTCAATACAAAAGCGAAAACAAATCAGGTTTAGTATCTGTAACTATGGCTAGACCTTATGTTGAGTCTATCTTGAAAAATAAGAAAAAAGCAGAAATCTTAAAAGCTAAATTAACAGGTTCAACAATCGAAGCTGTAGCTAAGAGCGCTGGTGTAGCAGTTCAACAAGCGACTAACGTTACTATGGAAAACCCTGTTTTACCTGGTGGAGTTGGACAAGAGCCTAAAGTTGTTGGAAATGCATTTGCATTAGCAGCAAACAAAATTTCTGCGCCAATTGAAGGAAACACTGGAGTTTATGTAGTGAAAAACGTAAGCACAGTTAAAGCTCCTGCAATTGCAAACCATGCAGAATATGTAGCTAAATTAAAAGCTCAAAGTGCTTCTGATGCAGGTAGAGTTTTACCAGCTTTGAAAAGCAATGCTAAAATCGAAGATAACAGATTACAATTTAACTACTAGTTTTTAGAAGTTAAAATCAAATAGCGAAACCTGAAACTTAAATGTTTCGGGTTTTTTTATGCAAATAAAGGAGGCTGTAGATTGTTTTGTAAGTCAAACGACAATTTTTTTTGTAAGTTATATAGGAATAATAGAAATATAATTTAAAAAATTTGGGTTATTAGAATTATTGCATTTAATTTGTTAAAATTTTTATTTAAACAGAATAAATTTTATCCGTACGATATTTAAAAAAAGTGAGAAAAAATGAATAAGTACTTTAATAATCAAATAGTTGATGTTTTTTTCGTTTAACCCTTTTAGAAGAAAGCCGAGGGTATATTCTAAAATTGAGAATCATATATACGGAATCATTATCGAGCTTTTAAAAGTGAGCAGCACAGACATCAATGTTGATGAACTGGGGGGCAAGTACTACTTAAGCAACGAGGAGCAACATTTTAAAGTTACTATATTAAGCAACGATTATGTTATTAGATTAACGAACACACGTGATTCTGTTGCCGAAAAATATGATAAAGGATTCGTTGAAGATGTTTTAAAGGCTGTGAAAGAAGAAAAGCATCGTCGAATGGAGCTTGTTTATGATTCTATCAATAGTAGTATTGAAAAAATGGCGGAGCGCCTTCACAACACACTGATTCAATCTAATGAACTGGAGAATCAAAAGGTTCGTCATCTGCAATCTGAACCTAGTGAGGATAAAAAAGTAAATTCGTAAGATTTATAAAATCATTTCTTCATAAGTAAGAAGGGTTGGATATCCTTTTGAAATAAAATAATCTTTTGGATTTTCTTTAGAAATAACCATTACAAAGTCACCTCCCCAAGCACCAAGACTTTTAATTGTGCCATTAAAATCAGGAAAAGCCTTTTCTTTAATAGTGCTGATTTCAAGAATATTGCTCAAATGATTTTCATGTCTTTGAATTTCATGTGCGAATTCTTTTAAGGTTTTGGCATGAAGGATTGCTTGGGTGATTTTATTGTTTTCTGCAACGCTTTTGGCTAAATTTTGATCCTTATGTTTGTTGTAAGCATGAATCGCAGCTTTACTGTTTTGCTTTTTATTTAGATAGACAAAGTAGATGTCTTTTGTGAAATCAGGATTGAAAGTTACTGGTTCAACAGCATTGTTTTCAATTTTATATAAAATAGGTGTGTCGTTTTGTGCACAAGCAATGTCATAACCGCTTCCGCCAAAACTGTTTCGCAACAAAGTAAAAGCATTGATTTTTGTCCATTGCGCAATATTATTGATCAAAGTTGATGACGTTCCCAAGCCCCAATTTCTAGGAAAAGTAAGGTTTGTTGTGATTTTATATCCTTCTGAATTAGTAATGAATTCTGGATTCAATAAATAAGCCTTATGAAGAATATTGATCAATGTGGTTTTTACAGTTTCGATTTCTGAAGCTACATTGTTGATAATTTCGTCGAAAGTAATGGTGTTTTCAAACCAAAGCGTATTGTCAAAATCATAGCTTTTCCAATCGATGATTTTATCTTTTGCATTTTCAACAATCAAATTCTGTCCAAATTTAGTAGGCAAAGCAAAAGCATCTGCGCCGTCTAAAACTAAATATTCTCCAGAAATGAATAATTTTCCGTTACTGTAAAAGGTTGTTGACATACTTCAATTTTAAAATAAATTCCAATATTCCAAATTCCAATTATCGTTGGAATTTGGAATTTTATTTGGAAGCTATATTTTTGGAATTTTTAATTGTTTTATTTTCTTAAATTTTCGATAAACTCAACTACAGCGCTATGAGAAACGGCAGTTTTTTTGAAGTGAGCTTTGATTAATTGACGCTCTTCATGAGTTGCTTCAAACTGGTTGATGATATTGTTAAGGTGCATTTTCATGTGTCCTTCCTGAATTCCTGTTGTCGTTAAAGAACGCAATGCAGCAAAATTTTGTGCCAATCCGGCAACGGCAGTAATTTCCATTAACTCTGTTGCTGAAGGTTTTTCAAGAATTTCTAAACATAATTTTACCATCGGATGCAATGAAGTCAATCCGCCTACTGTTCCTAAAGCTAGAGGAATTTCCATCCAAAAAGAAAAAATTCCGTTTTCGATTTTTGCATGTGACAAACTTGAATATTGACCGTTTCTTGAGGCGTACGCGTGAACTCCGGCTTCAATCGCTCTAAAGTCGTTTCCAGTTGCTAAAACAACGGCATCAACACCATTCATAATTCCTTTGTTGTGCGTAACGGCTCTAAAAGGCTCTACTTCGGCAATTTGGACCGCTTGAACAAAACGCTCGGCAAATTCCTGCGGATTTGTAATATGTTTTTCTGATAAATCTTCAATCGGACATGAAACTTCGGCTCTTACAAGACAATGTGGCACATAATTCGATAAAATGCTCATAATTACTTGCAGATTGTCTTCTTCAGAAAACAAATCCGAATTTTGAAATTCCTCTTTTAATGTAGAAGCAAATTGTTCTAAGCATGAATTGATGAAGTTGGCTCCCATGCTGTCTTTGGTTTCAAAAGTAGCATGAAGCTGAAAGTAGTTTTCAAGTAAATTTCTTTTGTCTTTTAAATGTATGTCCAAAATTCCACCGCCACGCTGTTGCATGTTTTTGGTGATGTTTTGTGTTTCAGAGAAAAATTTAGGCTTTATTTCGTCAAAGAAAGTGTGAAGTTTTTCGGCATTTCCTTTGAAGGTAAAATGAACTTGACCAATTTTTTCAGTATTGATTATCGTGGTTTTGAAACCGCCACGTGTCGACCAAAATTTAGCGGCTTTTGAGGCTGCAGCAACAACTGAACTTTCTTCAATTGCCATTGGAATGGTTTTGTATTTCCCGTTTATCAGAAAATTAGGCGCAACTCCAAGCGGAATATATAAATTGGTGATTGTGTTTTCGATAAATTCATCATGAAGTTGTTGAAGCTTCTCGTCTGAATTCCAGTAATTTCTTATAATATTTAGCGCCTCTTCGGGTGTAGAAAAATATTCGTTGGCGATCCAATTAATTTTTTCTTTTTTGGATAATTTAGAAAATCCGGAAACAGCGTTGTTCATTCTCAATGTATTAAATAATATTGTGCGCACAAAGATACTATTTTAAGAGTTTTGATTGCAATCTATTTCATACATGAAAGTACGCAATCGTTATTTTTTTTAACATTTAACACTTAAAATGTGTATTATGTTTATTTTTTTTACTAAAATTGGGCTCTTTTTATATTTAAAATAATTATAATGAATACAAGTAAATTTACTGCAGTACTTTTATTTTTAACTGCGGTTGTTTTTGGACAGCAGAAAATAACTGTCGAAAACATTTTTGGAGGTACGTTTCGGGCTAAAGGAATGGACCAAATGCAATCCTTAAAAAATACCAATCAATATACTGTTTTAAATGTCGATCAGGCAAGCAGAAGTATGCAAGTTGATTTGTATGATTTTGCAACTTTAAAAAAAGTCTCAAATTTAATTGACACAAAAAACTTCAAAGAACTTGCTGACGGAATTGATGGCTACACTTTTGATGCTTCTGAAAAAAAGATGCTAATCGCTTGTAATTCAAACAAGATTTTCCGTCACTCTTTCACTGCCGATTATTTCATTTATGATATCGCTGGAAAAACTTTGACAAAATTGGTTGATTCTCAAATTCAAGAACCAACTTTCTCACCTGACGGAACAAAAATTGCTTACGCAAAACAAAACAACCTTTATATCTATGATGTCGCTTCAAAAAAAGCGACTGCAGTTACAACTGATGGTAAAAAGAATGCTGTTATAAATGGTATTACGGACTGGGTTTACGAAGAAGAATTTGCTTTTGTACGAGCATTTGACTGGAGCAAAGACAGCAAAAAAATAGCTTATATTCGTTTTGACGAAAGCCAAGTTCCAGAGTTTTCAATGTCAATGTTCCATAAAGATTTGTACCCAACAATTGAAACGTTCAAATATCCTAAGGCAGGAGAGAAAAATTCTGACGTTTCATTACACATTTTTGATGTAGCTGGATCGACTTCTAAAAAAGTTGACTTAGGAAATTACAATGATTTCTATATTGCAAGAATGCAATGGACAAATGACAATAATGTATTATCAGCTCAGGTTTTAAACCGCCACCAAGATAATTTAGATTTATTGTTTGTTGATGGAACTACAGCTGCTGCAAAAGTAGTTTTGAATGAAAAAGACAAAGCTTATGTTGATGTGACAGATAATTTGACTTTCTTGAAAGACAACAGCTTTATCTGGACAAGCGAAAAAGACGGATTTAATCATATTTATGTTTATGATAAAACCGGAAAGCTTAAAAATCAAGTTACTAAAGGAAACTGGGAAGTGGTTTCATACTACGGTTTCGACGAAAAAACAAAAACTATTTTCTATCAATCTACAGAAAATGGTTCTATCAACAGAGATATTTACAGAGTTGGTTTAGATGGAAAGAATAAAACTCGTTTAACTACAAAAGTTGGAACAAGTGCGGCGACTTTCAGTCCTAACTTCCAATATTTTATTACTACTTTCTCAAGTAATTTAGTGCCTACGACTTATACTCTAAATGAGTCAAAAACAGGAAAAGAAATTCAAGTTATAGAAAACAACCAAGCGCTTGTTGATAAGCTTAAAAGTTATAACTTGCCTGCAAAAGAATTCTTCGTTCTAAAAACGGCTAAAGGAAACGAATTAAACGCATGGATTTTAAAACCAAAAGATTTTGATCCTTCTAAAAAATATCCAGTTTTCATGTACCAATATTCTGGTCCTGGATCACAGCAGGTAAATAATGACTGGAATAATTCTGATGATTATTGGTTCTTATCGCTTACACAGCAAGGTTATATTGTAGCTTGTGTTGACGGAAGAGGAACTGGCTACAAAGGAGCTGATTTCAAAAAAGTGACTCAAAAAGAATTAGGAAAATACGAAGTCGAAGATCAAATCGATGCGGCTAAAGTAATTGGTTCTTATCCTTATGTTGATGCTTCTAGAATTGGAATTTTCGGATGGAGTTATGGTGGATTTATGGCTTCGAACTGTATTTTCCAGGGAAATGATGTTTTCAAACTGGCAATCGCTGTTGCTCCTGTAACAAACTGGAGATTTTATGACAGTGTTTACACAGAAAGATACATGCAGACGCCACAGGAAAATGCAAGCGGATACGATCAAAACTCACCAATTAATCATGTTGATAAATTAAAAGGTAAATTTTTATTGATTCACGGTTCAGGCGATGACAATGTTCATGTTCAGAACTCGATGCAAATGATGGAAGCTTTAATTCAAGCAAACAAACAATTTGATTCTCAAATTTATCCAGATAAAAATCACGGTATTTATGGTGGAAAAACAAGAGTGCAGCTGTACACTAAAATGACTAACTTTATCAAAGAAAATTTATAATTCACAAATATTAACCTTAAATAATAATGACTAATATGGGAGAAACTCAAGTAAAAACTGCGCATCCAAAAGGGCTTTGGGTATTGTTTGGAACGGAGATGTGGGAGCGATTCAATTTTTATGGAATGCGAGCTTTATTGACTTTATTTCTTGTAAACTCATTATTAATGAAAGAAGAAGAAGCTTCATTGATTTATGGAGGTTTCCTTGGACTTTGTTATTTGACTCCAATGCTTGGAGGGTTTATTGCTGACCGTTTTTTAGGAAACAGAAATTGTATTCTTTTAGGCGGATTGTTGATGGCAACAGGACAAATGTTGTTGTTTACCAGCGGAAGCGTTTTTGAATCTAATTTAGGTTTAGCAAAAACGATTATGTATTGCGGACTAGGAGTTATTGTTTTTGGTAACGGATTCTTCAAGCCAAATATTTCTTCGATGGTGGGAAGTTTGTATCCAAAACAGGAAAAAACAAAATTAGATACTGCATTTACGATTTTTTACATGGGTATCAATATTGGTGCTTTTTTAGGGCAGTCAATTTGTCCATTATTGGGAGATGTAAAAGATGCAGGAGGAATTAGAGATATTCATGCTTTTAGATGGGGTTTTATGGCGGCATCTGCAGCAATGCTTATCGGAACAATTCTTTTTTACTTCTTGAAAAATAAATATGTAGTTTCTCCAGAAGGAAGACCGTTAGGTGGATTGCCATCTAAAAATGTGGCGGCAGATTTTGAAGAAGGAGAAGCGCAACAAGCAAATTTCTCTTCGAAATCTTTGGTTTTTGCAGGAATTGCATTCGTTGCTTTAGGATTCTTTTTTCACTACGTAGTAGGTCAGAATTTAATTTATACTTTGATTTATTCAAGTGGTTTGGCGTTGGCTGGATTGATTATTTCAGATAAGTCTTTAACTAAAGTAGAGCGTGATAGAATCTTTGTAATTTACATTGTTTCGTTCTTTATTATCTTTTTCTGGGCGGCTTTTGAGCAAGCAGGTTCTTCGTTGACTTTTATTGCAGATAATCAAACAGATCGTCATTTCTTTGGTTGGCAAATGCCGCCTTCAATGGTTCAGATCTTCAACGGACTTTTTGTTGTAGTAATGGCTGTACCATTCAGTATCCTTTGGGATTTCTTAAGAGCTAGAGACAAAGAGCCTATTTCGCCAGTGAAATTAGCGGCAGGATTGGTTATTATTTCGATAAGTTTCTTTATGATTGCTACTCAAGTTTCATATATTGGAACTACAGGGTTGCTATTAGTTAAATGGTTGATCTTGTTATATTTCTTAAATACTTGTGCAGAGTTATGTTTGTCGCCAATTGGATTGTCATTGGTAGGTAAATTATCTCCAAAACGTTTTGCGTCTTTATTATACGGAGTATTTTTCTTGTCTAATGCTTCAGGATATGCATTAGGAGGAACTCTTGGTTCAATTTTGCCTGCAACAGGTGATAAATTTGCAAAAGCTAAAGAACTAGGAATTGACCTTCATGCTGTTTTAAATAAAACAATTACACCAACTGCTGAGCAATTAGCTTTGTTGGACAAACACCAAATTAGTGCTGAAAACCCAATTTTTGCAGGATTTGAAATTCATAACTTATATGAATTCTTTATGGTGTTTGTAGTTTTGACAGGTATTGCGGCAATTTTATTATTTGCTTTGACTCCACTTTTAAAGAAAATGATGCACGGGGTTAGATAATTAGAATGGAGAAGAATATTACATTAGAAGAAATTCAAAATTTTAAAGGCAGGTACCCTAAGCAATTATGGTACTTGTTTTTGGTTGAAATGTGGGAACGTTTTTGTTTCTACGGAATGAGAGGGGTTCTAGCATTTTTTATGGTTGACCAATTAGGTTTGCTTGAAGGAAAAGCAAATCTTCAATACGGTGCCATTCAGGCGTTTGTTTATGCATTTACTTTTATTGGTGGAATTTTTGCCGATAAAATTTTAGGATTCAAAAAATCACTTCTTTTTGGAGGAATTATAATGATTTTGGGGAATTTGCTTATTGCGGCTTCTCCACATGATTTCTTTTATTATGGTATAACGCTTTCTATTATTGGAACTGGTTTCTTTAAGCCAAATGTTTCGTCAATGGTTGGCGAGCTGTACCATGAGGAAGATGGAAGAAGAGATGCCGGTTACGGATTATTCTACGCCGGAATCAATATTGGTGGAATGTTGGGAGGTGCTATTCCTATTTATTTAGGAAAAAACTATTCTTGGAGCCTTTGTTTCTTGTCTTCGGCAGTTGTGATGATCATTGGAGTTGTGACGTTTTTATTGACTAAAAAATATTTAGCGCCAATTGGTAATTCTCCTTTAGCAAACGTTGTGCCTTCAAAAAGAAAAACATACGAAATTGCGGTTTATCTAGGATCATTGTTGGCCATTCCTTTAATATATATTATGGTCATCAACTCTGATTTTACAGATTATTTTATGTACACAATTGGAGTTATTGCGGTGGGATATTTTATATTTGAGTTGGTAATGATTAAAGACAGAGATCAGCAACGTAAATTATTGGCAGCATTTATCTTTATTTTTGGATATTTTATGTTTATGGCAATTTCTGAGCAGTCTGGAGGGTCATTGTCATTATTTGCAAAAGATAATTTAACGAACAGTTTGTTGTTTTTTCATATCGACCCAAATGTTGTAAATAATAGTATAAACTCTTTGTATGTAATTATCTTTAGTCCGCTTGTTGGTTTTCTTTGGATATTTATGGGGAAGAAAAAAATTGAGCCAAATACTGTAATCAAATTTGGATTCTCATTTGTTTTATTGGCAATTGGATTTTTTATTTTCTATAGTGCGAGATTTTTTGTTAATCCTGAAGGATTAAGTTCATTGAATGTTTTTGCATTAGGATATTTAGTTTATACGCTTGGGGAATTATGTATCGGGCCAATTGGAATGTCGGTAATCACAAAACTTGCTCCAAAACGTTTATTCGGAATGATGATGGGACTTTGGTTTTTGTCAAGTGCTTTCGGGCAATTAGCGGCAGGAAAACTTGGTTCAGAAATGTCAGATGCAAATACAGGAACGACTTTAATGTCTAAGCTTGTTGCCTATACAGATGGATACTATCAATTAGCACTATATTCTTTAATTGCAGGTATTGTTTTGATTGTGTCAACTTCTTTGATTAAAAAATTAATGCAAGAAGTAAAATAGATTTTATTTAGCGATTCTTTTTTTGCTTAAATTTGTATCAAAGAAAACTAAGATGAAAAAAATATACTTAATCACATTGTTCTTAATTGGAGCTTTTGCAACTCAGGCGCAGGAACTTAAATGGTATACTGATGTCAGAGAGGCTATCACGGTGAGCAATAAGGTACACAAGCCAATGTTGATGTTTTTTACAGGAAGCGATTGGTGCGGTTGGTGTATAAGATTGCAAAATGAAGTTTTGAAAACGCCCGAATTTAAAAAATGGGCCACCGATAATGTTGTTTTGGTTGAATTGGATTATCCAAGAAGAACACCTCAGACTCCTGAGATCAAAAATCAGAACAATGAATTGCAGCAAGCTTTTGGAATTCAAGGTTTTCCAACTATCTTTTTTACAAGTGCTGAATCTAAAGATGGAAAAGTGAATTTTAAAGGTCTTGGTCAAACAGGTTACGTTGCCGGTGGTCCAACTGCATGGTTGACTGTAGCTGACGGAATAATAAATCCGAAGAAATCTTAAAGATTAAAACATAAAAATTTATAGCTCCTTGCGCTCTTTGTGCAAGGAGTTTTTTTTTGATTCGTAGGAAAGTTTTTATATTGGGAGCGGTTAAATTGAGTATTTGATATTTTATTATGTATAAAAAAACACATTATGTATTTTTTGTATTAATAAAAATTGGATAATTAAAATATTATGTTAATTTCGTCAAACTAATCTAACCAAAACCAAAATAATATGACCAAAAAATTACTTTTCCTACTATTTTTTTTAGGTTCATTTTTTATGCAGGCGCAAAATCTTCTTTGGAAAACAAATATGGCCGATGCAATTGCGATGAGTAATGAACAAAGAAAACCAATGTTAATTCTTTTCACTGCCTCAGGTGTACCAGAGAATCTTCAAAATGAAATTTTTAAAACGCCAGATTTTGCTGTATGGTCACGAGATAACGTGATTTTAGTAAAGCTTGATCTATCTGATAATTCAGCATCTGATAGTGATAAAGAGCAAAATCTTAGATTGAAAAGTGCTTTTGGTGTAGAAGAACTTCCTCAAGTTTGTTTTGCTAGTGCATCTATTAGAAAAACCAAAACAACTTTTAGCGCTTTAGGAAAGATCTCTTATAAGCCAGGAGGAGCAAAGGCGTGGATCGCTGAATCTAATGCGATTTTGCATCCAAGTGAATAGATAATAGCTAAATTTCCGTGTGATATCAATCCCTTTTTGTACTGCAAAAAGGGATTTTTTTGTGATAGTCATAGTAAGTTTGATAATTTTAAATAGGTTTTTTTTTGAATTTTACATTTATTTAACTTTTAATTAGCAATTTCGATTTTCTTATTTTTTTTTGCATTTTTTTGTTTAAAGATGAACTTTTTAGAGGGATATTATATTACTTTAGTCGAAATTAACCTACTCCTAAAACCCAAATTATTATGACTAAAAAAACACTTACCCTGTTATTTTTACTTGGTTCGTTTTTTATGCATGCGCAAGGATTAGTCTGGAAAACTTCTATGACTGATGCAGTTGCAGCAAGTATGGAACAAAAAAGACCGCTATTTATTTTCTTTACAATTGCGGGTGCACCAACAAAACTTCAAAACGAAATTTTTAACACCCCAGATTTCGTTGTTTGGGCAAGAGATAATGTTGTTTTGGTGAGACTAGATTTATCCGATACATCAATATCTGATGCTGAAAAAGAGCAGAATGTGAGTTTAAAAGGTGCTCTTGGTGTTGTAGAACTGCCACAGGCTTGTTTAACTATAGCTTCTGTGCGAAAAACAAAGACAACTTTTAATTTATTGGGCAGACTGCCTTATAAGCCTATAAGCGCGAAGGCTTGGATTGCTGAGGCTAACATTATGATGAATCCAGATTAAAAAGCTTTATTTTAACTTATAATATCCCTTTTCGGCAGTGGCATGAAAAGGGATGTTTTTTTTGGCACAGGTTTTTTTCCAAATTTTTTGAATCGAGTTTGAATTTGAAGCGTCAGCGATTACGGTTTTGGGATGTATTTCTTCTAAAACTCGATCTAAATTTATTTTTGAAGATTGCGTCAACAATAAAATATCAGGTTGGGTTTTATTTGTATAAACGCCCGAGCTGTCAATAATAAAGATTTTTTTGTCATTATAGAAAAGCACATTTTTAATTTCGCTAGCCGACTTAATTTTACTGAAATTTCCAACTAGATAAGAGTTTAAAATATTGTTTTTTGGATTAGCTAGCATGGATTTATTGCTGGTAAATAGTTTGATGTTTTTACCAGATCGCACCGTAATCAAGGTTTGTTTCTTTGCATTGTAAATAATCATTTCTTTTTGAGTTTCGTTTTCTCTTTTTGTATAAATAAAAGAAAGCTGTACCAAAATTATTGAGATTAAAAAAAGAACTAATTTGGGATAATCGGGTTTTTTAAACCAAACAATTGCTGCAATTATTAAAAGATAAAAAGTGAGTAGGAAGTAAAAATTAAAGCTGATATCAAGTATGACAAACGATTTTATTGAAGCAACAGCGTGAATGATTTGGTTTAAAAGATAAATGCTTTTTTCTAGAATTTGAGCTAAAAATAGAGGTGGAGAATCAAAAACAGCATAAGTCGTGACCAGAATTCCTGCAATCATTACAAAAGCTAAAACCGGAATGATAGCAATATTAGTAACAAAAAATAATCCTGGGAATTGATGAAAATAATAAAGACATAAAGGGAAAGCGCCAATTTGTGCCGCAAATGAAACCGTTAAAGCATTCCAGATATACAGTGCGATTTTGTTTTTTGGATTCCATAATTTTTTTAATAATGGTTGTAGCCAAAGAATAAAAAATAAGGCAATATAGCTCAATTGAAATCCGACATCGAACAAAAAATAAGGCTCAAAAAGCAAAATCAGTAACATTGAAACTAATAAAGTATGATAGATATTTCCTGCTCGGCGAAGGTGATTCCCGATGGCAAGAAATGAGAACATAATTACAGAGCGTAAAACTGGTGGAGACAAACCAGAAATAATGGCAAAAAAGCTTAAAGCTGTTAATACGGAAATCAGTTTTATAAAGGAGCCTTTTCGGGTATTTGGAATTGGTTTCAGAATAAAATTTATGAGCAACATTATAAAGCCAACGTGCAATCCTGAAACCGATAAAATATGTGTTGCACCAGAATATTGGTAATCCTGAATAATATCAGATGAAATTTCCTGTTGCTGACCCAAAATTAAAGCGAGTGCTACATTCATTTCGGCAGGATTAAAATGCGCTTTTTCTAGATTATGAATGATACGTCGATGAAGATAATCGGCATAGTACCAAATATCCTTTTTTATGTTTGTATTGATTTTAATCTCGGCTTTGTTTAGATAAACTTGCGCATAAATTTGGCGATCTTCCAAATATTTATCGTAATCAAATTGATTTGGATTTTTGGTCGAATTGTTTTTCTGTAAGGTGGTTTTTGTTTTAATGATGTTTCCAATGACAAAAGGGCTTTTGAGACTGTCTTTTGCAATATTTACGATGATTTTTCCAGAATGTGTTTTTCCGTCAATTGTTTGTATGAGTGCGGTAAAGCGATCGCTATAGGAGTTGCTTTTGAGTTTTTCGCGAAGTATAAATGTTATTTCTGAAGGAGTTTCAAATGCTTTTTGGTAATGAATGTAATTTGATTTTTGAAGCGAGTTGGTGTGTGCAATAAGCGTGATTCCCCCAATAAAAAATGAAATAAAATATGTACTTGCGCCGAAAAATGAAATGAATCTTCGGTTTCTTTTGCTTAAAAAATAGAAAACAATCAAAATTGAGGGGCCTAATCCCAGCGCTATTTCAGAAACGAATAACGGGATTGTGATATAATAGAAAAATACAATTCCAAGAATAAACCAAATGGTAATTCGGGCCAAAGGAAAATCCAATACTTTCATGTTCTAAAAGTATTAAAATTTTTGTAAGAAAAAGAATATATTTTTATTTTACGATCCTATTGACTTGTGCGAAAGAATTTTGGTAATAAGGTTCTTTAGTAGAGGAAATAATTACGCCTTTTGAAGTGGAGGAATGTATGAATTTTATCTCAGTGGGACTTACTTCTGTAATTAATCCAACGTGGTTTATTTGTTTGCTTTTGTTGGTTTTAAAAAAAATTAAATCGCCTTTTTGAGCTTCTTTCAACGGAATGACAGTTCCAATTTTTGCTTGTTCATATGAACTTCTAGGCAATTTTATGTTTTCTGCTTCAAAAGTAGTATAGACAAGTCCAGAGCAGTCAAAACCATTTTTAGTGGTGCCGCCAGCTTTATATTTTGCTCCAAGATTTTCGGAAGCTGTTTCAATTAAATGATTAACAACGCTTTTGTTTTCTCGTTTTGTCTCCCTTTTGCTAACAGCATTTGAAGAAGATTTACAAGACACAAATACGATTGCTGTCAGCAGTAGAATAATTATTCTTTTCAAAATTAAAAAGGTTTAAGCTTGCTTTAAGTCGGCAACTATTAGTTTTGCGGTTTTTTTGCTGGCTCCAACTCCACCAAGTTTTTGTTCCAAAATATCGTAATTCTTCAATAGTTTTTCGCGAGATGTTGGTTCTAGTAATTTTTGAAGTTCTTCTTTAATTCGTTTGGTGTTGCAATCGTTTTGAATCAATTCGGTAACCACTTCTTGATCCATAATTAAATTGACAAGCGAAATGTATTTTAACGTAATAATTCGTTTTGCAATTTGGTATGAAATCTCGCTTCCTTTATAGCAAACTACTTCTGGAACTTTGAAAAGAGCAGTTTCAAGCGTTGCTGTTCCTGAAGTTACTAAAGCTGCCGTCGCAGAACGCAACAAATCATAAGTTTTGTTTGAAACAAATGCTATGTTTTTGTTTTTTAAAAACTGCTGATAAAATTCGTATTCCTGACTTGGCGCGCCGGCAATTACAAATTCATAATCCTGAAAATCATCAACAACGCTTAGCATTACGCTCAGCATTTTTGTGATTTCTTGCTTTCGGCTTCCCGGAAGAACTGCAATGATAGGTTTTTCGCCCAAATTATTTTCTTTTCTAAAAATAGCTTCGTCAAAAGCAGGCTGATTTTGGATCGCATCAATTAGTGGATGTCCAACAAAATCTACAGGGAAATGATGCTTGTCTTCGTAGAAGCTTTTCTCAAAAGGAAGAATGACAAACATTTTATCCACATCTTGTTTGATGGCTTTGATTCGGTTTTCTTTCCAAGCCCAAATTTGAGGTGAGATGTAATAATGCGTTTTGTAATTTAACGCTTTTGCCCATTTTGCAATACGCATATTAAAACCTGGATAATCAATAAAAATAATGACATCTGGCTTGAACTCAGAAATGTCTTTTTTGCAGATTTTGATATTGCTCAAAATTGTTTTTAAATTAAAAACAACTTCAACGAATCCCATAAAAGCTAAGTCACGGTAGTGCTTTACTAAAGTTCCGCCAGCTTTCTGCATCAAATCACCGCCCCAAAATCTGATTTCGGCTTGCGGATCTTCCTCATACAAAGCTTTCATTAAGTTAGAACCATGTAAATCTCCAGAAGCTTCTCCAGCTATTATGTAATATTTCATATCAATTTTTTTAAAAGTGCGCTACATTATTTAAACGCTACATTTTTTTGCAGAACAAAGATAAGGTTTATATAAATAAAGTCGAAATTGCTAACAGAATCACGGCAAAAACAACGCCTCTCGCCATTAATTCTTTGTTTCTTTTTAATAGGAATAAAAACAAAAGCAAGTCTAAAACTGTGCCTAGCGTAATGACTTTTCCTAAATACCCGTATTGTTTAATGGTTTGAAGTCCGTTTGAAAGATCAAACGAAGTGAATAATTTAATGAAAAGATAACTTCCGATAAGAGAAGTGATGATTCCGAGAACGAAACCAATTAACATGTCTAATTTATTCATTTAATTTCCAAGTATTAAGTTGTTGCATTGAATGATGAGCGGTTAAATCAAATTGAACCGGAACTACAGAAATATAACCATTTTCTAGCGCCCATTCATCCGTGTCTTCGCCTTTGTCTTCATTGGTGAATTTTCCGGTAAGCCAGTAATAATCTTTCCCGTGCGGTGTTTGGCGTTTGTCAAATTTTTGCGCATAATACGCTTTCGCTTGACGACAAATTTTAATTCCTTTAATTTCGTTTTCTTTTAATTTCGGAAAATTGACATTTAAAACAACACCAGCGGGTAATTTATTGGCAAGCGTTTCTAAAACTATTTTTTTGACGAAAGATTTTACAGGTTCAAAATCGGCATTCCAATCGAAATCCAAAAGTGAAAATCCGATTGCCTGAATTCCTTCAATACCAGCTTCAACAGCGGCACTCATGGTTCCAGAATAAATTACATTGATGGATGAATTTGACCCGTGATTTATTCCTGAAACACAAAGATCAGGTTTTCGTCTTAAAATTTCATTTACAGCCAGTTTTACGCAATCTACAGGAGTTCCAGAACAGCTGTATTCGGTGATTGCATCTTCTTCTTTTGAGATTTTATCTAGAAATAAGGTATTATTTATCGTGATGGCGTGCCCCATGGCACTTTGAGGTTTGTCTGGTGCAACCACTACAACTTCGCCTATAGTTTCCATAACGCTGATCAAAGCTCTAATTCCCGGAGCTAGAATTCCATCGTCATTGGTCACTAATATTAATGGTTTTTCGTCTTTCATGCTAAAGCAGGATTTTTGTTTTGTCAAAATTAAGGCTTCTTTAGGTAAATGTAGCAACAGATTTTGGTAGAATACTAACAAATAAATAAAAATTGTAAACTAAATCTTAAAGGACTTTTGAAGAATAAACTATTTTATATCTTTAACAAAAAATTATAGTGAGCTTGGCTTTGTTGGCACAGTTTTTACCGTAACTTAGATTAAAAAATTTGATGAATGCTATTATTAAGTTTATGAAAAGAAATTATAAAATACTTATAGCCGTATTATGCTTATCTGTTACCTTATTTGCATTTAAAATAAATGCGGATAAGTCTGAAGATCCGGATCCAAATAGAGACAAAACGCTTTTAGAATTGCTTGCCTTTGTTATTGAAAAAGGACATTATAGTCCGGCTGAAATAAACGATGAGTTTTCAAAAGGTATTTTTAAAGATTATATAGATGCGCTTGACCCTTCAAAGAGGTTTTTCTTGCAGTCTGATATTGATGAATTCAAGCAGTATGAGTTACAGCTTGATGACCAGTTTTTGAATAAAGACTTAACGTTTTTTAATCTAACGTATACAAGATTGATGAAACGTATGGAAGAAAGCAAAAAACGTTATAAAGCAATTTTAGCGCAGCCTTTCAACTACAATGTTGACGAGACTTTCAATGCAGATTATGAGCATATTCCTTATGCTAAAAATACAACTGAAATCAATGAAAGATGGAGAAAACAAATCAAATTGTCAACGCTTTCTTCATTGGTTACAAAGCAAAAATTAGAAGAAGACAAAAAGAAATCGGATCCAAATTATAAAGAAAAATCTTTTGAAGCATTGGAGAAAGAAACTCGTGAGAGCTCTCTAAAATCATTGGACGATAATTTCGGTTTGATTAAAGATTTGAACAAAGAAGATTGGTTTTCTGTATATGTGAACTCAATCATGACTCGTTTTGATCCGCATACAAGCTATTTTGCTCCAGAAGAAAAAGATCGTTTTGATGTTAACATCAGTGGAAAATTAGAAGGAATTGGAGCTCGTTTGACAAAGAAAAATGATTTTACTCAAATTGACGAATTAATTTCTGGCGGACCAGCTTGGAAAGGAAAACAGCTTGAGGCTGGAGATATGATCTTGAAAGTTGCTCAAGGAAACGAAGAGCCTGTTGATGTTGTTGGAATGCGTCTAGACGATGTCGTGAAAAAAATCAAAGGTCATAAAGGAACTGAGGTAAAACTTACCGTTAAAAAAGTTGACGGGACAATTAAAGTAATTTCAATTATCAGAGATGTGGTTGAAATTGAAGAAACATACGCAAAATCTAGTATTGTTGAAAGAAACGGATTGAAATACGGAGTAATTTATTTGCCTAAATTCTACATCGATTTTGAAAATAAAGATGGCCGTGACGCTGGAAAAGATATTGCGCTTGAAGTTGAAAGATTGAAAAAAGAAGATATCAACGGTATCGTACTTGACGTTCGTGATGACGGAGGAGGATCTCTTTCGACAGTAGTTGATATTGCTGGTTTATTTATTGAAGAAGGGCCAATTGTACAGGTAAAATCTGCTGGTAAAAAGAAAGAAGTTTTATACGATAAAGATAAAAAAATCGAGTGGGATGGTCCATTAGTAATTATGGTTAACAGCTTCTCGGCTTCGGCTTCAGAAATTTTAGCAGCTGCGATTCAAGATTACAAACGTGGAGTAATCATTGGAAGTAAGCAAACTTACGGAAAAGGGACAGTGCAAAATGTTCTTGATTTGAACCAATTTGTTCGTAATGCAAATTATGGCGATCTTGGAGCTTTGAAAATTACAGGCCAAAAATTCTATAGAATCAACGGTGGTTCTACGCAATTAGAGGGTGTTCATAGTGATGTTGTGATGCCAGATCGTTACGCTTACTTGAAAATGGGCGAGCGTGATATTGACAATGCAATGCCATGGGATAAAATTGATCCAGCTGATTACAGTACTTGGACTTCTAACGAAAAATTCAATCAGGCGATCAATAACAGCCGTAACAGAATTGCAAACAATGATCAATTCAAATTAATCGAGGACAATGCAAAATGGATTGATATCAAAAATAAAGAGAACACTTATAGTTTAAATATCAAAAACTTTAAAGCAACTCAGGAACAAGTTGAAAATGAAGGTAAAAAATACAAACCAATTGCTGATTACAAAAACAACTTGGTTTTCAAATCATTGCCTTACGAAGAGCTTGAAATGAAGAATGACGCTACATTAAAAGAAAAAAGAGATGCTTGGCACCAAGCTTTGGCAAAAGATGTTTATGTAGAAGAAGCTTTGAATGTTCTAGATGACTTGCAAACTAAAAGCTACGTAAAAAATACAGTTACTCCTAAAATGAAAAAGGATAAACTGGTTAAATCTTAGTTCGATATAGAATTAATTTGTTATTAAAATGCTCCATAAATTTTATATTTGTGGAGCATTTTTTTGTAAGTTTATTTTTAAATAAAATTAAGATAATGAAGAAGTATATCGTTTTGGGATTGATTGGTTTAGGATTATTTTCTTGTAAAAAAGAAAACAATGCAAAGGAAGAAATGACACAAGAAAAGCAGACTTCGTTTGTTTCTACAAATTATACTTCAGATTCCTTGTATACGATTGCATATCTGCCAACTTCTACCACTGGGCAAATTGTAAAACATACTTATTATACACTTTCTTACAATGAAAAATATGAGCAAGCTGAATGGCTTGCTTACGAATTAAAAAAGGAGTATTTAAAAAACGGAGATTATAAACGTCCTTATTTTATTGAAGATCCCAAAGTGACGACGGGCTCTGCAGATTGGAGAAATTATAAAAATTCAGGTTATGACAAAGGTCATCTTTGTCCTGCCGGTGATATGGAGTTTAATAAAGACGCCTATAATGATACTTTTTATACGTCGAATATTTCGCCTCAAAAACACGATTTTAACAGCGGAATTTGGAATAGAATTGAACAGAAAACGCGTTATTTTGCTCAAAAATACAATGATATTTATATCGTGACGGGCGGAATTTTGAAAGATTCAGATAAAAAAATAGGGACAGAAAATGTTGCTGTCCCTAAATATTTTTATAAAATTGTTTTGGCTAAATCTGGAAAAGAACACAAAGCAATTGCTTTTTTGGTTCCAAATGAAGACAGTGACAAATCTATTTATGATTTTGTAGTTCCAATTGAAACCTTGGAAAAAATGACCGGAATCGATTTCTTTCCGAATTTGAAAAACTTAAAAAGCAGTAAGGATTTTTAATTCGGCAATGGTATGAGTTGGGTTTTCAGCTTTAAAAACAAAGCTTCCAGCTACTAAAACATCTGCGCCAGCTTCTACTAATTGTTTTGCGTTTTTGCTTGTTACACCGCCATCAATTTCGATTAATGTTGAAGCGTTTTTGCGTGTAATCAAAGCTTTTAGTTTTTCGACTTTCGCATATGTATTTTCAATAAACGATTGTCCACCAAAGCCAGGGTTAACACTCATAACTAAAACTAAGTCAATATCGTTTATTACATCTTCTAATAAGTCTATGTTAGTATGTGGATTTATTGCAACTCCAGCTTTCATTCCCTCTGCCTTAATGGCTTGAAGTGTTCTGTGCAAGTGTGTGCAAGCTTCATAATGTACAGTTAAGATATTTGCTCCTAAATCGGCAAAAGTTTTAATGTAGCGATCCGGATCAATAATCATTAAATGCACATCAATTGTTTTTTTTGCATGTTTTGAAATGGCTTCTAAAACGGGCATTCCAAAAGAAATATTCGGAACAAAAACTCCGTCCATGATATCGATATGAAACCAATCGGCTTGACTGTTATTAATCATTTCGACATCGCGCTGTAAATTGGCAAAATCAGCAGCAAGAACAGAAGGAGCAATAAGTGTATTTTTCATTTTGTAGTAGTGTGTTGTTTTTTACAAAGATAATTTTTTTATGAGTTGCAGTGAAATTTAACCGCAAAGTCCGCAAAGATTTATGAAAAGTTTGTTGTTTATGAAAATATGCTCGCAAAGTCGCAGAGTCGCAAAGTTTATTATTCTTTGCGACTCTGCGACTTTGCGAGATTCTTTTAAAAAAAAACTTTGTGTGCTTTGCGTAAACCTTTGTGTGCTTTGCGGTTAAAAATAAAATAAAAAACTCCGGTAATCAGCCGGAGTTTCAATCATCAATCAAAAAACGAACAGTCAATCAAACTGTTGTTTGCGTTACAAAGGTTTCATGTTTCATGTTTCAAGTTACAAACATAACCTGAAACTTTAACTTGAAACAAATATTATTTATCCTAAGTATGTTTTAAGGATTTTACTTCTAGAAGTATGTTTCAATCTACGGATTGCTTTTTCTTTAATTTGACGAACACGCTCACGAGTTAAGTCGAAAGTTTCTCCAATTTCTTCAAGAGTCATTGGGTGTTGATCGCCAAGACCAAAATACAAACGAACTACATCAGCCTCTCTTGGAGTCAATGTTTCTAATGAACGCTCGATTTCAGTACGAAGAGATTCGTGAATTAATTCTCTGTCTGGGTTTGGAGATTCACCAGAACGTAATACGTCATAAAGGTTAGAATCTTCACCTTCCACAAGAGGTGCATCCATAGATAAGTGACGTCCAGAGTTTTTCATAGACTCTTTTACGTCATTTACAGTCATGTCAAGTTCTTTTGCAATTTCCTCAGCAGAAGGCGGACGCTCATTAGATTGCTCTAATAACGCATACATTTTGTTGATTTTATTGATAGAACCAATTTTGTTCAAAGGTAAACGAACGATACGAGATTGTTCTGCCAATGCCTGAAGAATCGATTGACGAATCCACCAAACGGCATACGAGATAAATTTGAAACCACGAGTTTCATCAAAACGTTGTGCCGCTTTGATAAGCCCTAAGTTTCCTTCGTTAATTAAGTCAGGAAGAGTTAATCCTTGATTTTGATATTGTTTAGCCACCGATACAACGAAACGTAGGTTGGCTTTTGTTAATTTTTCTAATGCTCTTTGATCACCCGCTTTAATTCTTTGTGCTAATTCTACCTCTTCATCTGCGGTAATTAGGTCAACTTTTCCGATTTCTTGTAGATATTTATCTAACGATGCAGTTTCACGATTGGTTACCTGCTTGGTGATTTTAAGTTGTCTCATGTTTTTGTCTCCTCAATTTTTAAGTGTACAAGTAGTTATACGTACGAAGTGTCAAAAAAGTTACAACTAATTTAAAAATATTTTTAAAATTTATAATTTATACCTTGGAATATATTAAATTTTACAATTTTACTTTTGTTTTTTAAATACAAATCCCTTGTAATCAATGTGTTTTTTGTTTTTGTTTGTCTTGAGTTTCTTAAAGTTTAATTACTTGCTTTTTATTTTATTTCTATAAAGTCTTTTATAAAAACAGGTTTTCCGCTAGAAGAAAATCCTTCGAGTGTTATTTCATATTTTCCGGAAACATCAGAGGCATAAAATTTAATATTTGAGCTTGTTTTGCTCAAATCAATATTTGGTTGCCATAAAAGCTGATGTCTATAATCTGGAATTCTTATATTCTTATTGCCTGCGTAGTCAGGGCTAAAATAATTTTTCTTTACCTGAGGTCTCAAGATTTCTGGTCTAGCGATAAACTTGCCTTTGAGCTTAGTATCATAATCGCCATTTTTTGTTGTGAACATCACAATGCCATTAAACGATTTTGAGCCATAATAGTAAAGTCCTCGTACTACATTTACTTTGTAGAGACTCTTAGGATTAAAGGCAAAAAACTCATTCAAATCTTCAATAATTAGTCCGTCAACAATAATCATTGTTGGAAGTGCAGATTCGTAATTGTCATTATTGTCAAAAACATGAATAGAATATATGTTATCATTTTTTCGATAATAAACACCTTTTAGGATTTCTGTAATTGTTTCTTCAATATTTGGAAATCGCGTAAAATCATCTAACTTAAATTCTTCAGATGATGCTCCGAAAAATGGAAGCGCAACGGCTGGTGTAATTACACTATCTTTTTTGACATCATAATAAGCATTTTCAACTTGCGTCGAAATTAAGCGATCGGTGATGTTTTGTTTAAAATCTGAATTGAATTGTACAGCAGGAAAAGTTAAATTCGAAAAATCGATATTTCTTTGTTTGTCAATTTCAATGGTATAATCTTCTTTGCCAGTTTCAAGAACTTGAGCAATAATATTTGAATTTGAGTTCTCTTTTTCTAAAATAACAATGAATTTTCCTTGATCATCGGTTTTTACAATTTTCAGATCCGCATTTTTACCAACAATTGAAAGTGCTACTTTTTTGTTTTTAATTTCGGCAGTTTCCGAAAATATTTTTCCTGTTATGATTTCGCCTCGCAATTCAGGCAATACAAATTGGCTGTTTGTGATTTCGCTGTTCTGGCTTACTGTGTTGCTGAAAGTTGCTTTGTTTTGAACCAAAAAGCCATCTGTTTTTCTAACGGATAAAGTATAATTTCCTTTTGTAAATTCGTCTGAATTGGATTTTATATTTAATTCAATCAAATCTCTCGTATTGTATGATTTGTTTTTTATATCAAATGAAATATTGCTGTTGTTTACCGTTTCGGAAGTAACAGCATTATAAGAGACTGTACTGTTGCTCGGATTTTCTTTATATGGATTTACGATATAAATATCTGCAGAAAAATAATCTGGAGTATTTTTATTAAGCATCCAGTTGGTATAGCCAATCAGTTTATAGCTTCCGGTTTCTAATGTGGTAGGAATAAAAAAGTCACCATTTCCTGTTGCTTTATTCAGGAATAATTTATGTGTAAAAACTGTTTTTTTGCTATTGTCAATTAATTGTACGTAAGCTATTTTGCTAAAAATTGAAGCAATATTTGTCAATTTGTCGATACAAAATAACTTGTATTGCAAAGTTTCGCCTGTCAAAAAAGAATTTGCATTTGTACTGATGTAAATTGACTCGTTCATTTTTTTGTCAACTTCATTCAATTCACTTACAGAATTGTTTTTTTGAGCAAATACAATCTGCTGGCCGCTTAAAGCGAGCGTAAGAAGTAATATGTATCTTAATCTATCCAAAATGGTGGTTTTATGTTTGATGAAAATGAAGTGCAGTCGCCGCATTGTACTGGATACAAAATATAGTTAGTAGGTGATTCTGTAGGATAAAAGACTTTTATGCCACTAGCCAATAAATTTAATATTACTTCACCTTGACATTCTAACAAAGGATCTTGATTAAAGCAGTATTTGAATTGATATTCTCCTTTAGAAATCTCAGGAATTGGAGCAGGGCAGTCATATTGATAGTTTGGGAATGGCTGACCATTCAATAAATCAGTGAAATTGAAAAAAAGCCTTTTCTCAGAATAGGATGACACATCAAAATAACCAATAACTTTTTCCTTTGGGTTGGCAACGGATTGAATGTTGCCATAAAAAAATCCTGGCTGCGTTTGAGATAAAATGCTTCCTATATTAGAAATCTCTTTTAATGTGGCGAAAAAAGTATGCGCAGGAAGACTTTGAACATATTGTTTGACCAATATGCTATATCTGTTTCTTATAATAGGATCGGTACTGGCAATAAATCGAACAGGGAAGTTGATTACTTTGTCTTCAGATAAATCGCTTGTACTGGTTAAAATCAGTTCGTTTGAACTTTGACTTAAGTAGCAAATTCTTGCTTCGTATGTTCTGTCCTCAAAAACCACTTTTCCTGGAGGATAAGATCCTGCAGCAAAAAATACAGGAACAGCTTTTTGAGGATACCATTTTGGAGCTACAACCTTATAAGTTTCGTCATATTCATATCTGTAGTAATGCGAGCTATTTGTAGGATCAGTGCTGTTTACGGTGATTTCAATGCCAAGCTGATTGTTTTTTGTTTTGGCTTTCGCTTCTAAGCTTTCAATCTCAGTTTGTTGCGGTAATTTTTCAGTGCTTGAAACATAATCTCTTCCATCTTTAGTGCGAACATGCAATTGATATTGTCTGTTTGGAGCCGCTTGAAACGGATTAACAGAGGTATACTTTTCAGCATTTTGTTTGAACTCATATTTATTGCCCAAATTATCGGTAACAAAAACAGTAGCATTCGCTTCAAAAGTTGGCATTTTTTCGTCAAGCTTATAGGCTCTGGTCACTTTTACTTCCTGAGTTTTATTTTGATTTGTGATCGTTGCTTCAATTACAATAACATCTTCATAAGCGCTGCTCGATTGGTAATCATACGGCGTTGTACATCCCAATACCGATAAAAACAAAGTTGTTATTAGAAATCTAACTAAAAAGATTTTTTTCATAACGGTTAAAATTTAAAATTATAAGTAATGGTTGGTACTGGAACCGCAAAAATTGAGGTTTGATAAGCTTTTACTTGGCCATCTTTGGTTACAAAAAAGACTGAATATGGATTATTTCTTCCTAACACATTATAAATTGAAATATTCCAGAAACTATGCGCTAATTTCTTAATCTTATGGTTTCCTTCGATATTTAATCCAATATCTAAACGGTAATAATCAGGTATTCTGAATTTGTTTCTGTCGGTATATAAGGTGTATTCGGCACCACTGTAATAATACTTTCCAATAGGATAAGTGATTGGTCTTCCTGTTTGATACACAAAATTAGAAGAAAAACTGTAACGATGTGTAAACTTGTAATTCATTACAATGCTGACATCGTGTGGTTTGTCAAAATTGCTTGGGAAATATTCACCGTTGTTAACCTTTTCATCGTTAAACTGACTGTCTAGTTTGATGAATGATCTCGAATACGTATATCCAATCCATCCATTAAGTCTTCCGATTGATTTTCTCAATAAAAATTCGATTCCATACGCTTTTCCATCACCTTGAAGCAATTCTGTTTCCAAGTTTTGATTTAAAAGAAGTTGCGATCCTACTTTATAATCTAAAATGTTTTTTGAGGTTTTGTAATATCCTTCAAGACTTAATTCCAGATCGTTGTATTCTAGTTTTTTGAATATGCCTAAAGAGTATTGCAAACCACTTTCTGGCTTCACATTCAAATCAGACAATTTCCATGTATCAGTTGGCGCTTGAGTGGTGTTGTTGGTAAGCAAATGGATATATTGGTAATTTTTGTCGAAACCTGCTTTTACAAAAAGACTTTCGTTAAAAATATAACGCAAACCGACTCTCGGCTCAAAACCACCATTTCTGGAGATTACTTCGTTATTGCCATACGTTTTTTGTTCAATCACGGTCGCAGGCGATTTAGGCACGCCTTCTTGATAAATATTTTGTGTCGATGGACCAAGAGCCATATAATAAGAATATCGGGCTCCGACATCTAATAATATTTTTTCTGAAATTTGAAATTTATCAGACAAGAAAGCAGCTGATTCCAATCCTTTTTCATTTTCAACAGTAACTGGCGTGACTATTGAGCTTTCTCCGTATGGAGACAATTCTCCGGGATTTACTTTGTAAAGTTTGCTTGAAATTCCGTAAGTCAATCTGTGTTTAGCATTAAGCTCGCTGACAAATTTTAAAACGGCCTGACTTTCGTTTATTTTATATTTTAAAAGAAAAGACTCAGGATTAATAGATTCATATTTAATGCTGTATTTGTATTCGCTATTTGTAACATTGAATTCACTGTTGTTTTTTTCGTTGAAGGCATGTTTCCATTTCAATGAAACTAATCTGTTGCTGTATTTAAATAAGGAGTCTGGAGTCAAAGTATAAGAATCCTTGCTGTAATAGCCTGTTCCTTCAACCGAATTGTTTTTGTTGATTTTGTGATTGTATTTGGCAAATAAGTCATAAAAAGAAGCATGGCTGTTTTTTAATCTTTCGTCATCTAAGGTTTTTAAGATCCAATCAGAATAAGTAGCGCGTCCGCCAACTAACAAGCTTGCTTTGTCTTTTACAACAGGCACAGAAAGAGTAAGATTGCTGGTTACGGGTCCAATTCCTCCTTCGCCAGAAATTTTTTCGGTATTTCCATTTTTAGAAACGATATCAAAAACCGAAGATAAACGTCCTCCAAATTCAGATGGAATTCCTCCTTTGTAAATATCAACTTTGTTGATTGTATATGGATTTATGGAAGAGAAAAAACCAAAAAGGTGCATAGGGTTGTAAATCGTAGCATTGTCCAACAATACTAAATTTTGATCCTCTTTTCCGCCTCTGACATTGAATCCAGAAGATCCTTCGCCTGCCGTTTTGATCCCAGGAATTGTTAAAGCGACTTTTAAGACGTCTCGCTCTCCAAGAACTAAAGGAATAGTTTTTACGCCCTCCGCTTCAATTGTTGTAACTCCGGTTATGGCGGTTCTAATGTTTTGATTGTCTTTTCCTTTTACTAAAACTTCATCCAGCTGATTGATTTTTTCAATCACAGAAAAGTCTAATGTACCATTGCTGTAAATCATTATTTTTCTGGAAGTACTGTTGTAAAATAAAGATTCGACTTCAATTGTGCTTAGTCCTGTTGGAAGTTTAAAACTATAAAAACCTTCGGCATTGGTGGTCGAAATTATAGCGGTGTTTTTTACTTTAACATTAATATCGGCCAATGGCTTGCCGTCTTTCAGATCTGTAATATGACCAGATAAAGTATACAAATCAACTTCTGAATCAACGGCTTCTTTTCCAATTAATGCAATTGGAGCAGTTGTTCCAGATTTATCTTTTTTAACCGAATCGTATTGCTGGAAAAAAATTGGAGCATTGGCATCTTTTTTATTGTTTTGAAACTTATCATAAATGATGCTGTTTTTTGTCAAGATAATTTTATTCTTGTTGATGTAAAAATTAAGCTCTGTATCTTGTAAAACTTTTGACAAAACTTCATCAATTGTTTTGTTTTGGTAATCACCAGAAATCAATACGTTTTTGTCAAACCAATTGTCTTGAAAATAAAACTTATATGAAGTTGAAGCTTCAATTTTTTCTAGAACAGCAATTCTGTTAATATTGCTGAAGGTAAGGTTTATTGTCTTTTTTTCGCCTTGTGAATGCAGTAACTGATTAAAACCGAAAAATAATAAAAGGATAGTAAATATTCTCATTTGTATGTTTCTTCAGGTTTTAATTATTAATGTATTTCATTAAGTTTTTCATGAATATTGGGGGGTTTTCTTTTCGCAAGCTTCTATTCATGAGATAGAAATCATTTATATTTCTTTTGCTTTCAGGGAATAAGGCTATAATCTCTTTTTTTTCATTGATTAAATTAAATTTGTTGTCTTTCCATAAAACAAATTCATAGCGAGGTTTATAATCAATCAAGTCTAATTCTTCTTTGATATTTTTCTTTTTTTCTTTAAAGTATTTAATATAAAGCGCTTGATTGTTTTTGATTAGAGTTTCATTGTAATAACCACCTTTGAAAAGAGAATTGTTTAATTCGTCCAGTTTTACAAAATTCTCATCGCCAATCTTGAAATAAGCAATATTTGCTTTTAAGAGATTTATTTTTGTAGTGTTTTGCTGATCATAAGGACGTAAAACCAGTTGATCAGCATAGATGTCGTATTTTAAGTAGACATCAAAATAATTTTGACCATTGTAGTTAATGCTTCCTTTTTTGAATTCATCAGTACCATAGTATCGGTGCTGATTGTTTATGGTTTTGTCAAAGTTTAAATGTGCAGGGCCATTTTTAATATCTAAGGATTCTATTCCTGCATTTTTATCAAACCAATTGAAAATTTCGGTTTCTTTAACACTTTGGCTGTGTATCGACGGAATGTTTAGTAATAATCCAAATAGGCACAGAAATATTATCTTTTTTCGTGAATTTTTCAAAGGACTGGTGTATTTTGGTTTTATTTTGGTTAATTTCAAAAGTATTAAAAAAAAGTTATAAACGGCAGTCAAAATTGTTAAAATACGATAAAATATGCATGTTTTGTTTTAAAAAACGCTTCAATGTTTAAACAAAGTATAAAAAGGCGACATCTTTTTTACACTTCGCCTTTAGAGATCTTCATCGTTTTTTATATTCTTATTATTTTACTTCAAAATTTTCTTTTAAAGAAACTGGAATTCCATCTTTTGTAAATCCTTCTAAATTTATTTCATATTGTCCGGGAACATCAGAAGTAAAAAATGAAATTGTTTTTTCTTTTTCTTCTAATGATAATTGTGGTTCCCAAAGCAATTGGTATCTGTAATCCGGAATACGATCATATTTGCTTGTACTGGAATAATTTTGTTTAAAATGTGTGATTTTGCCTAAAGGTCTTTGGATTTCAGTTTTTAATATGTGCGATCCTTTCTCTTTTGTGCTGTAATCATTGTTTTTTGTCGTAAAACTAATAATGCCATCAAATGCCGTAGGTCCGTAAAAATAAATACCTGGAACTACACTTATTTTGTAAATATTATCCATTTTAAGATCTATAAGTTCATTTGTATTTTGAACCAATAATCCGTCAACCAAGACTAAAGAGGGCTCGGAGAAAAAGTTTAGATCACGATTGATGCTTCGCACATGTAATGTGAAATTTTTATTTTCTTCACGATAATATATTTCCTTAACGATTTCTATAGCTGTTTCTTTTAAAGTTGGAAATCTTGTATAATCGTCTAGAACATACTCTTTTTCCATTGGATAAAAAAACGGAAATGTTTTTGGATCTACTTGAATACTATCTTTTTTTAAATGATAATAAGAATTCTCGATTTGATTGGCAATAGATCTTTCTTCAAGATTTGTTTTGTAATCGGCAGAAAGATAAAATTCTTCCCCCGGTGTTAGCTGCGATAAATCATATTCATTGTATTTGTCGATTTCGACAGTGTAATCGTTTTTATCATTCCCAACAACTTGAATTATTGCTTCAAAATAATTTGGATTTTTGTCTAGAATGAAATTGAATTTCCCGTCTGGATTTGTTTTTACAGTTTTAAAAGCGAAATTTTTTCCTGGCAATGATAGTGCAACATTTTTATCGGCTATTTGGCTAGGATCTTTGCTGTTTTTGATTCTTCCGGATACTATTTCACCTCTAAATTCTGGTAAAAAAGTAGTTTGATTATTTAAATTGTTTTCGGTGTTAGATTTTGCAAATTCATGTGAATTTATTTGTTCTTTGAAAGGAAGATTATTCGTTTTTTTTATTGAAAGAGAAAAACTTCCCTCATGGACAATATTGTTTAATGACTTTATTTTGAGTACAATTTGTTCTCTTTTTGAAACGGTTTTTTTATCTAATTCTAATGCAAAAGTTTGGTCTTTAGAAGAAGAATTTATTGCGAGTGATTGATTTTTGGTTATTTTTTCGCCGTTTTCGAGAGTTGTCGATTTAGCTTGTTTTTTATTGCTAATAATGTAAGGGTTTATAATAATAAGATCTGTTACAGATACTTTTGAAATCGTATTGTTTAGCATCCAGTTTGTGTAGGCAATAAGTTTATAATTGCCGGTTGCAATTGTTGTTGGGATAAAAAAATCGCCTTCGCTTGTTCCGTTGTCAATGTAAATCTTATTGCTGAAAATAATCTGTTTTTCACTGTTTATAAGTTCAACACGAGCTATTTTGCTGATCGAACTGAAATTGTTTGCTGGAGCGTTTAAGCAATAAAACTTGCAATGCAGTGTTTCTCCTGCAACTAAAGTAGTATTGTTTGCATGAACAAATATATTTTCGCTAAATAGTTTAGTTTCATTTTTAGGGAATGAACTATGCTGCGCAATAGCCATATTTGCGACTATCAGCATTATGATGCGTATTATGTTTTTTAATCTATCCAAAATAAAGGTTTAATGTTAGATGAAATTTTTGTGCAGTCTGTACAGCCAGGAGGGAAAAATATGATGATTCCCATGTTGTCTCGTTGTCCATAAAATACTTTTTCAGGAGCAGGCGATTTAATTAAGGCAAGTATTGTTGCGCCTGCACATCCCTTCGCATCCCAGCAGTTTGCTAATTCTGTCGGGGTGCAATTTGTGTAAAATGGTGGATATTGGTCATCTTTAAACAAATCTCTGAAATTAAAAAAGATTCTTTTTGACGAAACAGATGACACTTCAAAATAGCCGATTATTTTTTCGTCAGGATTATCATCTGATTGTAAATTGCCATAATTAAATCCGGGCTGAACCTGGGATAAAAGACTTTTTGAAGTTGAAAGTTTTTTTTGAGTCGTATAGTACGTATATGATTCTAAACTTTGAACATACTGGCGCACAATAATACTATAACGCTCATTAAGGATAGGATTTGAAATGTCGATGAAACGTATTGGAAGATTAATTCGGTCTTCACTTTGGCCAACTGTGCTAAGCAAGATTAAATCGTCAGACTTTTTTGTGGTATAACATACCCTGGTTTCGCCCTGTCGAGGAATCATTAAAAAATTGGGCTCTTCTTTATTTGGGCTGTTCGGATCTACGATAAGTCTGTTTGGACTCCAAGCGGGAGATACAATTTTGTATGTTTCTTCGTATTCGTATCGGTAGAATTTTGATTTCGCACTTGGGTCATAATTGGTTACCTGAATTTGAACTCCTTTATAGCCATCGATAGTTTCTACCTTTGGTTCTACTTGAACATCGCTAATCGCGGTTAGAGTTTGTGTTGCAGACGAATAGGATTTTCCGTCTTTTGTAGTAATATGTAATTGATATGATTTTTCGGGAAGTGCCTGAAAAGGTTCTTTTGAAACATACAGTCCTGAATATTCTTCAAATTCAAATTCGTAGGTTTTATTTCCATCTTCACTAATATAAACATTTGCGCCCGCCTCCATTGTGGGAGTAGTTTCTCCCAAACGAAATGATCTAGAAATTTTTATTTCCTGCTTTTTAAGTTCGTTTGTAATTCGGGCTTGAACTACAAGAATGTCTTCGAAAGTATTGGATTGAAAAATATATTGTTCTGTACAACTGCTTATCGTGATGCAGAAAAATAGAAGAAATATTTTCTGATATAAATGTTTAGTATATAGTGTTTGAAATCTCATTTCTTATTGATGCTTAAAATTTGATATTATAAGTTATAGTTGGAATCGGCACGGAGAATATTGAAGTTTTGTAGGCTTTAATTTGTCCGTCTGTAGTTACGAAAAAGATCGAATAAGGATTGTTTCGTCCTAAAACATTGTAAATCGAGATATTCCAGAAACTATGGCTTAGTTTTTTGATTTTATGATTTCCTTCGATATTAAAACCAATATCCCATCGGTAATAATCTGGTATTCTGTATTTATTACGATCGCTGTAAATTGTGTACTGCATATCATTATAAACATAAGATCCAATAGGGAAGGTAATAGGTCTTCCAGACTGATAAACAAAATTGCTAGAAAGGCTATATCTCTTAGTGAATTTATAGTTTAGAACGGCGCTTACTTCATGCGGTTTGTCAAAATTTGTTGGGAAATAATGGCCATTATTTACTTTTTCATCAATAAACTGAGTGTCTACTCTTATAAAAGTTCGTGCGTAAGTATATCCAAGCCAACCATTAAGTTTTCCAATATTTTTTTTCACTAAAAATTCAATTCCATATGCTTTTCCTTCACCTTGCAAAAGCTGGGTTTCGGTGTTTTCATTCAGCATTAAATCAGAACCTACTTTATAATCCAAAAGATTCTTTGATTTTTTAAAGTATCCTTCAACACTTAATTCTAATTCGTCATCTTTAAGGTTTTTGTAAAACCCTAAAGAATATTGTCTAGCTTCTTGTGGCGAAATATTCAAATCAGACAATTTCCATGCATCTGTAGGAGATTGCGTTGTGTTGTTTGTCAGTAAATGGATGTACTGATATGTTTTGTCAAAGCTTGCTTTTACAGAGAAATCGTCATTGAACAAATAGCGCATGGCAATTCGTGGTTCAAATCCGCCATAGGTTTTGATGATTTCATTTTTTTTATAATAATTTGTGCCAATTACGGTATTGTCGTTCACTGGAGCATCTGGCTGATAAACGCGTTGTGTCGATTCGCCCAATGCCGAATATGTTGAATAACGAAGTCCGAGACTCACTAGGATTTTTTCACTCAAATTGTAATTATCCGAAACATAAATCGCAGATTCTAATGCTTTTTCACTTTCAATTTGAACAGGAATAATGGTCGATTCAGAGCTTTTCGGGTTGAGATAACCGGGGTCAACATTATATAGTTTGCTTGAAATACCGTAATTAAAAGCGTGCTTAGAATTCAGCGAATAATTGAAATTGGCTATAAATTGAGTATCATTTAGTTTGTATCCATAATTAAATGAATCGGGAGTTCCGTTGTCAAAGTCAATATTAAACTTGTAATTACTATTTGTAAATATGAAATCGGTTTTTGTTTTATCACTAAAGGCATGATTCCATTTTAAAGAAACCAATGCATTGCTATATTTATAAACAGAATCAGAAGAAATGCTAAAACGGTCTTTGCTGTAATATAATGTTGATTCAATGTTGTTTTTCGGATTTATTTTGTGGTTGTATTTTATGATGCCATCAAAAAAAGCAGCTTGACTATTTTTTAAATCTTCGTTGTCTAGTTTCTTTAAAATCCAATCTGAATACGTAGTTCTGAATCCAACTAATATACTCGCTTTATTTTTTATAATTGGAGTTCCAATAGTAAGGTTGCTTGTAACTGATCCGATGCCGCCTTCGCCTGAGAATTTTTCTGGATTACCATTTTTAGAAGCAATGTCAAAAACAGAAGATAATCTGCCTCCAAATCTTGCCGGAATACTTCCTTTATAAATGTCAACTTTGCTTGTTGTATAAGGATTTACAGCCGAGAAAAAACCTAAAAAGTGTGAAGTGTTATACAGAACAGCATTGTCTAAAAGAATTAGATTTTGGTCGTCTTTTCCTCCTCTTACATTAAATCCTGCCGAGCCTTCTCCGGTTGTTTTGATTCCCGGTAAAGTAGTTGCGACTCTAAAAATATCTCTTTCGCCCAGCACTAGCGGAACGTTTTTTATTTTTTCGACATCAATTGTTGAAACTCCCGCTATCACATCTTTTACATTTTTTTTCGCGCTTGTTTTAACAACTACTTCGTCTAATTCGTTAAAGCTTTCGTCAAGGAATATATCAAGTTTTCCATCATCGTAAACCATTACGGTTTCGGTAGTTTTTTTGTGATTGACTAATTCTACATCAATATAATTAAGTCCGTACGGAACAACAATTTTGTAATTTCCATCATTATCCGTGACGGTACTGCTGTTTTTTCCGCGTACTCTTATAGTTGCATTAGAAAGAATGTTTTTTGTTTTTCCATTTTTTACAGCGCCAGAAAGGGTATATGATTTTAATTCTGCTCCTTTTTTTTCTTTTCCAATATATACGATTCCCGAAACGTTTTGATTTTGTGTTATAGAGTCGTATTGTTGATGAAATATAGGTTTTGCCGAGGGTTTATCGGTTTGCGGTGTAGTTTTGTCAAAGTAACCGTCGGGAAGTGACGCGTGAATTGTACTGCTTTTGGTTAAAATTATGACATTATTGCTTATGAAATAATTTAAAGTCGTTTTTTCAAAAAGATCACGCAGTAAGTCTTCAATAGAAATGTTGTTATACGTTTTATTGATTAAAACAGTTTCGCTTTTAAGCCAGTTTTCATCAAAAAAAAATTTATAATTTGTGGTTTTTTCAATGCTTTCTAGAGCTGTTTTTAAATCAGCATTCTGGAATTCAATTGAAAATTTATTGCTTTTTTCCTGACCGAATAATATTGTGCAAAAAGCGAATAAAAAGATAGTGAGTATAGTTTTTTTCATTTTTAATTCGATTCAGTGGCGCGTAAATTGCTGATTTCTTTTATCAGGTTTTCAATAAAAACTTTGTTGTTTGATTCTTCTAATTGACTATCAGTGTTGTAATAGTTTTTTATTTTGCTTTTATATTCTGGAAAAATTTTGATGACGTCATTTTTAGAAGCTATTTTGTAAAAATTGTTTTTGTATTTTAATACAAATTCGTCTTTTTCTGTAAATGAATCGGTTGTAGATTTTGAGGCTCCATCTCCAGCTGATTTGTCAATTACCGTGGATCTGTTTTTATGATGTTTGATGTAAAGCGTCATTGTCTCAGAAAAAGTAATTTCCTGATAGTATCCATTCATAAAATCAGGACATGAAGGATTTTCATAGTTTATATTAATGAATTTCTTGTCGTAAATTTTAAAACTGGAAATGTTTTGTTTTATGGTGTTTATCCCTAGATAATCAAATTTGCCAATAGGTTTTAAGACTAAGATGTCATTGTTGATGTCATACTTTAAATCTACATTATTGTATGTTTGATTTTGATAATTAAGAATTCCTGAGCTATAATTTCCAGATAAATAATAGCAATGGGTATTGTCTAAGGATCTGTATTGATTTACATAACGAGGACCGTTATATATAGGCAAATTTTCATTTCCAATAGTTTTGTCAAACAGGTTTTCAATAGATGTATAATTGCTGTTGTTTTGGCTGTAGAAAAACGAAATGTTTAAGAATAATCCAAATACTATGAATAAGATATTCTTTTTTTGGTAATTTTTCAAAGGATTGGTGGATTTTTGAATTTGTTTCGGTTAATTTCAAAAGTATAAAAAAAAAGTTACAAATGACACTTAGGATTGTTAAAATGTAATATTTTTTCTATTTTTTGTTTAAGTAAATTTGATATTTATCAAACAAATCAAAAAAAGATAAAATTGGTTTTTCTATTGAAAAGACATGAAAAGCCCCAATTCATTCAATTGAATTGGGGTTTTCCTAATCATTTTATAAACTTATTCAATTTTGAATGTTTTATAAAAATGAACATAATTCCCGGTTTCAGTGAGCCCTTCCAAAATAATTTCATAATCTCCAGCAATATCAGAGGCATAAAATGGAACTGTAACTTCATCGCTTTTAAGAGCCATATTCGGTTTCCAAAGTAATTGGTGCCTATAATCAGGAACTCGGCTAAGTGTATGAGCAGTTTCGTATTTTGGCTGAAAATATACTTTTGCGGCTTCGGGTCTTAAAATCATTGTTTTTAAGATGCTTTTGTCAGAATAAATAGTTGCAAAATCCTTGTTTTTTGTAATGATACTAACAATTCCGTTGAATATTTTAGGACCATAACAATAAGGTCTGTCTACAACGCTAATACTTTCAATTTGAAAAGCATTATAATTAAGTAATGCATTTATATTCTGAATTTGTAGTCCATCTACTAAAACTAGACACGGCTCAGGCGATTGTGTTATATTGTATTTGATGTCTCTTAAAAAGAGCGCAGGAATTTGATTGTAATCTTTAAAATTAAGTTCGGTAACAATTTCTATGATTGTTTCTTTAAATGTTCTAAATCTTTCAAAATCGTCTAGATTGTATTTTTTCTCAGTAGGTTGAAAAAAGTAATCTGTATGGATTGATTCAATAAGGCTGTCTTTTTTTTGCGAAAAATAGACGTTTTCTACTTGAGATGCTAATGCGCGTTCTTGAATGGCTTTTAAATTTTTACTAGAAATAGATGTCTTGTTGGAGAAAGTTAAATTTGATAAATCCGGACTTGGAGTTTTGTCTATTGCAATAGTATAATTTTCTCTATCAGACTCTGATAATTGTACATAGCAGTCTGATATATTGGTTTGTTTGTCTATTAAAAACAAAAACTTTCCGTTGCTATTTGTTTTGGCTGTTTTAAAGATGAAATTTTTTCCTGGAATAGAAAGTGTAACGATTTTAGAACTTAAATCAGAGTTAGCAACTTTAGAAATGATATTTCCAGTTATAATTTCGCCCCTTGTTTCAGGAAGTATCTGTATGTCTTGTTTTAGATGCACATTAGTAGTAACTCTTTCATTATTTGAGTATGCAGGAATAAAATCTATTTTTCTGATATTTAAAAAGTAATTTCCCTTGTCCAAAGTTTTTGGCAGTACAAGTGTTGCTTTTTCTCTCTTCGAATATTTTTCTTTACCAAGGTTTAAAACAATGTTTTCAGATGTATTTTTTGTTTCATTTTTATAAACGTCAGATTTCTTGGAAGTGCTGTCAATAATCATATTGATGTGCTCTTCAAATGGATTTATGATGGTAAAATCTTTTTCAAAAAAATTATCTTGACTGTTGTTTAACATCCAGTTCGTGTAGGCAATAAGTTTATAATTTCCTGTTGATAAAGTTGTTGGGATAAAATAATCGCCAGATCCAATTCCGTTTTTTAAACTAATTTTAGTTTTAAACACACTTTCCCTGCGATCGTTAATCACTTCTAAATAGGCAATTTCACTGATATCTGAAAATACATTCGTTTTGTTTAAACAATATAATTGATAGTATAGTGTTTCGCCGGTTAAAATTGTCGAGGTGTTAGTTTTGACCAACATTGATTCTGTACCCAAAATAGCAGTATTTTGAGCATTACTATTATAAGTGAAATTCACTAATAATAATAAAAAAGCTAACTTGATTTTTAATTTTCCCAAAATGAAGGTATTACGTTAGAAGAAAATGATGTACAATCGCCGCATGCCTTTTCAACCATGTAGAATCCCGAAGGAATCATTCCTGGGCCATCACCAATAAAATCATGTGTTTTAATTATGTCATAATCATTTTGTTCGATTTCATTAAAATAGTAGAGTCTGGCATTGCAAGTTGTAAAATATTCCGTTGGTTTTTCGGAAGGGAAAAAATCTTTGAAGCTAAAAAAGATTCTTTTTTTAGCAACAGAAGCAACTTCAAAATAGCCAACAACTTTTTCATTTGAATTTGTTGTTGATTTGATATTTCCAACTACAAATCCAGGCTGATTTGGAGATAATAATTCTCCTGAATCTACCATTTTTTTAGATGTGTAATAATAATCGTAAGCAGCTTGGCTTTGTGTATATTGAGAAACCATAATGCTGTAGCGATTTGTTAGCACGTAATCTGTGTCGGCAATAAAACGGATAGGGTATTTTACACGATCTTCAGTTAAATCTGTTGTATTGGTTTGTCTAATTCCTGTGGAATGTTTAGTGGTGTAACAAGTCTGGATGTTAGGTGGCGCAGGAACTTTTACGTAGCTGTAATAGCCGTTTTGTTTTACTAAATTAATACGTGTTTCAATAGGATGTGGCGTTATTATTTTATAGGTTTCTTCATATTCATAACGATAATATTTAGATGTATTTGTTGGATCAAAACTTTTAACGTTTACCTGAATACCTCTAGCGCCATCTTTTTCTGCAATTGCTGTTTCTAGGTCAATAGTGTTTAGTGTAGTTAAAACTTCTGGTGACGAAACATATGTCTTTCCAGATTTAGTTGTTATTTTTAATTGATAGGTCTTGTTTGGTTCAGCTTTAAATTCGTTTTTAGAAATATATTTGCCATCTTTTTCCTCAAAACGGAATACATTTTTATCACTATCAACAACAGTGACCTCAGCTCCAGATTCGGGAATTTTTACGGTGTCATTAAGAACCCTTGTTCTTCCAATTTTTATTTCCTGATATTTTAATTCGTTAGTTAATGTCGCTTCAACAGTCATTGCATCTTCAAAATCTTGATTTTGATAGATGTATTGTTCCGTGCAACTGGACAAAATTACAGTTGCAAAGAGGATTAATGCCATTTTTTTGATTATTGATAAATTCATATTGACGAGATAAATGAATTAAAATTTAATGTTATACGTGATTGTTGGAATCGGAACTGAAAAAATAGATGTTTTGTATGCTTTGATTTTTTTATCTTCAGTAACAAAATAAACATTATAAGGATTGTTTCTTCCAAGAACATTATAAACAGAAAGATTCCAGAAACTATGTGCGAGTTTTTTTATTTTGTGATTTCCTTCAAAATTAAGACCAATATCCAATCTATAATAATCTGGAATTCTATATTGATTGCGATTGCTGTATAGCGTAAAATTCTCTCCAGCAAAATCATAAGAGCCAATTGGAAACGTTACGGGTCTTCCGGTTTGGTAAACAAAATTAGTTGATAAACTGTATCTTTTGGTGAATTTATAATTTAAAATAGCGCTAAAATCATGTGGTTTGTCATAATTCGTAGGGAAATATTGGCCGTTATTTATTTTTTCAGCATCAAATTTGCTGTCCAATTTTATTAAAGCTCGGGAATAAGTATAGCTTAACCAGCCATTAAAATTTCCTTTTTCTTTTTTGATTAAAAATTCCACTCCGTAAGCTTTTCCTTCTCCTTGAAGCAGTTCAGTTTCTATGTTTTCGTTCAAAAACAATTCGGCACCCACTTTATAGTCTAATATGTTTTTTGAGCGTTTATAATAACCTTCGAGGCTCAGTTCTAATGATTTTTCGATTATGTTTTTGAAAAGTCCTAACGAGAATTGATTCGAAGATTGTGGTTCTGTGTTTAAGTCCGAAAGCTTCCAAACATCCATTGGAGATTGGGTAGTATTAGTCGACAGTAAATGCATGTATTGATAGGTTCTGTCAAAACTTGCTTTTACAGATAAATCGGGAAGTATAAAATAGCGAGCCGAAATTCTAGGTTCAAAACCACCGTACGTTTTTATAGATTCATTATTTGAATACGTTTTAGTGTCAACAACAGTTCTTTCAGATTTAGGAAGACCATCTTGATAAATGTTTTGTGTTGAAGGGCCGAGTGCAGCATAATAAGAATAACGCAAACCTAAATTGATTAAAAGTTTATCATTGACCTTGTAATTTTCAGTAAAAAACAAAGCTGACTCTATGGCTTTTTCCTTCTCCAATGTTTTGTCTTTAATTTGAGAATCACCGTTTGTTGGTTCTAGAAAACCGGGATTGACATTGTAAATTTTACTGCTAATACCATAATTAAATAAATGCTTTTCATTCAGCGCATACTTCATTTTCAAAATAAACTGAGTTTCATTGATTTTATAGCCGTAATCAAATGATTTTTCAGGCTGAGAATCATAATCAATGTTGAATTTATATTGGCTATTAGTGACAATCAATGAAGATTTATTTTTTGCATTGAAATCATGATCCCATTTTACGGTTGCTAATAAATTGCTGTATTTGTAAATAGAGTCTGAGTTGATGCTGTATTTGTCATGACTGTAATATAGAGAGGTTTCCAGATCATCTTTTTTTGTGACTTTATGGTTGTATTTTAAAAGCAAATCATAAAAAGAGGCTTGACTATTGTCTAATTCAGGATCTTTAATTGTCTTTAGAATCCAATCAGAATAACTTGCTCGACCGCCAAATACCAAGCTCGATTTTCCTTTTACAACGGGAATTTCAAGCGTGACATTGCTCATTACTGGTCCAATTCCTGCTTCGCCAGAAACTTTTTCGGTGTTTCCATTTTTAGATTTAATGTCAAAAACCGAAGAAAGACGTCCTCCAAACTCTGCTGGAATACTTCCTTTGTATATATCGGCTGATTTTGTTGTAAACGGATTTACAGAAGAAAAGAAACCTAAAAAGTGAGATGGATTGTATAAAGAAGCATTGTCCAGTAAAAATAAGTTTTGATCGTCTTTCCCTCCACGGACATTAAAACCAGCAGAACCTTCTCCTGCTGTTTTGATCCCGGGAAGCGTTGTAGCGACTTTAAAAATATCTCTTTCGCCCAAAATTAGAGGCACATTTTTGATGTTTTCGATATTAATGCTTGTGAGGCCGGCAACTGCTGAGGTTGTGTTTTTTGTTCGTTTATTTTCGATAACAACTTCTTTAAGCGCATTTACATTTTCGTCTAAATTAAAATCAACTTTTCCATTACTGTAAAGTACAATCTTCTTGATCTTTGACTCATGTTTGATGGATTGTGTTTCAATTATGTTAATGCCTGCCGGAACTCTAAAACTATAATAACCATTTTCATCAGTTGTTGTACTTATATCTTTATCCTTTACTTTAACAGTAATATTGTATTCTGGTTTTCCTGAAATTCTGTCTTTGATGTAACCAGATAAGGTATAAGTCTGAGAAGCATTTATCAATGATTGTTTTCCGAGGGAAATAATTGAATCTGAATCTTTCTTAGAATCATTCAAATATTGCTTATTGTAAATTGGAACAATTTGTGAATTCGGAGTTTTGTTGACGTTTTTATTGTCGGCATTTTTAAAATATTCTTCTGTTATAGTGTTTGAGATTAAAAGGCCATTGCTTAGAATTATGTTGTTTCCGTCAATAATGTAATTGATGGTTGTATTGTTAAAAATGGCATCTAAAACTATTGTAATAGATGTGTTCTTGAAGTCTCCCGAAATAAGCTCATTATCAGCTAACCATTGGTCCTCAAAATAGAAATGAAAAGAAGTGTTTTTTTCAACTATTTCAATAGCTTTTTTTCGAGTTACATTTGAATATTGTACAGAAATGTTTTTTTCTTGCGAAAAAAGAAAGAGGGGCAGTAAAAAAAATAAATAGAAGATAAAATGCTTTTTCATTTAGATTTTGGAATAGAGCTTATAAATTGTTATCAATAAATTTTATCAAATCTGCTTTGAACTGGTATGGATTTGTCTGTTCCAGAATTTTATTTTTTTTGTAAAAATCTTTTATTTGTTTTTTAAGTTGAGGAAATGCTGTGAGGATTTCTTTCTGCGTATTTACAGCTGTAAATGTTGAATTATAAAGAAGTTGATAATCGCTGTACTCTTTGAACTCTGTGTACAAACTTGATTCAATAATAGTTTCTTTAGCAGTTTTAAAATGCTTGATATATAAGGAGATGTTTTTGCCTAAATATTTTTCTTCAAAAAAACCAGTGACGACTTTCGGAAATTTATATTTATTGTCAATATTGATAAATCTTTTATCATCAATTGTAAAATAATCTGTTTTTTCATTTATGAGTGTTATACCAAATGTGTTGTTGTTTTCGAATGATTTAACAAGCTGATCTTTGTATATATCATACTTTATTGGGATGTTGTCATAAAACTGATTGTCATAAAAAACAGATCCTTTGACAAAGTTTTTATTTGAATAATAATTGTGGCTGTTTTTTAAATTATAAGGGTCAATGTGAATTTTGCCGTTATTGATGTTTAAAATTTCTTCACCAACTATTTTGTCAAAATAATTAGAGATTTCTTTTTTTTCATTAGTTTGAGAAAAACTATTGATTGAAAATAATAGCAAGATTAAAATTACGGTTGAGTAATTTGTGATTTTCGATGATAGGATTTTACAATATGGCTTGAATTTAAAAGAAATAATAAATAGTATTGTTTTAATTCTTGGTCTTGTTATACCCTTTCTCATCAATATTTGTGGTTTTGTTTAGCTATTTTCTATATAAAACTATGTTAATGACGTTTTTAAACAAAATAAATTAAACCAACAACATTGATTTTTAAACCAACAACATTATTTAATCTATAATGTGCTTTCTGAAAACATTGTAGATTAGTGTTTTAGCCGTATAGATTTAGGTTGAAAAAACGAAAAACCCCAATTCAATTGAATGAATTGGGGTTTCCTATGAATAAACCTTTAGTAAACTAAGATCTGATTACTCTTTTTTCTCCTCACGTGGAGGTCTTGGAACAAGTGCTTTTTTAGACACTTTTTCTTTTTTAGTTTTAGGATCGATTCCTAGGTATTTAACTTGGAAAACATCTCCCATTTTAACTACGTCAGCAACATTTTCTGTGCGCTCCCAAGCTAGTTCTGATACGTGAAGCAATACTTCGTTTCCTGGTGCAGCAGTATATTCAACTACAGCTCCGAAATCTAGCATTTTGATTACTTTAACTTCGTAAGCTTCTCCAACTTGTGGTTTGAAAGTCAACGCATCAATTTTAGCTAATACAGTTTTGATGCCTTCTGGATCAGTTCCTAAGATTTCAACAACACCTTGTTCGTCAACTTCATTGATAACGATAGTAGTTCCAGTAGCTTTTTGTAATTCTTGAATTACTTTTCCACCAGGTCCAATCAATGCTCCAATAAAGTTTCCAGGAATAGTTCTGGTAATGATTTTTGGTGCATGAGCTTTAACATCTGCTCTTGGAGTTGCGATAGTTTCAGTCAATTTTCCTAAAATATGCAAACGCCCGTCACGAGCTTGAGCTAGAGCTTGCTCCATAATATCATAACGCAATCCTTCGATTTTGATATCCATTTGGCAAGCTGTAATACCGTCAGCAGTTCCAGTTACTTTAAAATCCATATCTCCTAAGTGATCTTCATCTCCTAAGATATCAGACAATACAGCAAATTTCTCACCGTCAGTAATTAATCCCATAGCAATACCAGAAACTGGTTTTGTCATTTGAACTCCGGCATCCATAAGAGCCATTGTTCCAGCACAAACCGTTGCCATAGAAGAAGAACCGTTAGATTCTAAAACCTCAGAAACAACACGAATTGTATAAGGACAATCTGCAGGAATCATATTTTTTAACGCTCTTTGAGCTAAGTTACCGTGACCAACTTCTCTTCTTGAAGTCCCTCTTAATGGTTTTGCTTCACCAGTAGAGAAAGGAGGGAAGTTATAGTGTAAGTAGAATTTCTCTTCACCTTGCTCTGATGGAGAATCGATTTGGTTAGCTTCTCTAGAAGTTCCTAAAGTTACTGTAGCCAAAGCTTGAGTTTCTCCACGTGTAAATAAAGAAGATCCGTGAACAGATGGCAAGTAATCAGTTTCACACCAGATTGGTCTGATTTCTGTAGTTTTTCTACCATCTAAACGAATTCCTTTTTCAAGAATAACGTTACGAACTGCTTCTTTGTTTGTTTTGTAGAAGTATTTTCCAACTAAGCCTGCAAGATCTGCATTTTCAGCATATTCTTCTTCTGTAAATAAAGCTTTTGCTTCTTCTTTTACAGCAGCAAATTTTTCACCTCTTTCTGATTTTCCAGAAGCTTCTTGTGCAATTGCGTAGCATTTGTCGTAAGCAGCAGCTTTTACTTTAGCGTAAACAGCTTCGTCTTCAACTTCGCCTTCGTAAGTTCTGTATTCTTGAGAGCTTAATTTTGCTCTTAATTTTTGTTGAGCAACAATTTGAACTTTAATAGCTTCGTGAGCAAATTTAATTGCTTCAACCATTTCAGCTTCTGAAATTTCTTTCATCTCACCTTCAACCATGGCAACAGAATCCATAGAAGCTCCAATCATCATATCGATATCAGATTTTTCTAATTCTTCTCTACTTGGGTTGATTACTAATTTTCCGTCGATACGTGCAACACGTACTTCAGAAATTAAGTTGTAAAATGGAATATCTGAAACAGCTAATGCTGCAGATGCTGCTAGTCCAGCTAATGCATCTGGCATAACATTTTCGTCATGAGACATTAATTGAATCATAACTTGAGTTTCAGCGTGGTAATCGTCTGGGAAAAGCGGACGCAATACACGGTCTACTAATCTCATTGTTAATACTTCGCTGTCGCTAGGTCGAGCTTCTCTTTTGAAAAATCCTCCTGGGAAACGTCCTGCAGCAGCAAATTTTTCACGGTAATCTACCGTTAATGGTAAAAAGTCAACACCTGGGTTAGATGTTCTTGCAGAAACTGCAGTTGCTAAAAGCATACAGTTTCCTAAACGTACAACAACTGAACCATCGGCTTGTTTAGCTAATTTACCAGTCTCGATTGAGATGCTTCTTCCATCTCCTAAATCGATAATTTCTTGTGAAACTTGTGGAATCATAAATTTTCCTTTTTGATTATACAATGGGTTTTAGTTGTGTTGTAGTTGTTGTTGTGTGTAGTTGTTGTTATCTAAAACCCAATGAAAAACCAAACTTTTTTTCTTGTAATATGCTTATTATAAACAGTTCTAATGTAAAAACAAAAAGAGGCACTCTCGCACCTCTTTTCTATATTGATTATTTTCTGATATTCAATACTTTAATAATCTCACGATATCTGTTGATATCTTTCTTTTTCAAGTAGTCCAACAAAGCTCTTCTTTTACCTACTAATAGTACAAGAGAACGCTCAGTGTTGTAATCGTGACGATTTTTTTTCAAGTGTTCAGTTAAGTGAGAAATTCTGTAAGTGAACAATGCAATTTGACCTTCTGCGCTTCCAGTGTTTGTTGCACCACCGTGTTGTGCGAAAATCTCTTCTTTCTTTTCTTTAGTTAAATACATTCCAATATTATTTAATGATTTTTATGTATGTCTGTACAACTTTTGTAAGACGGGTGCAAAATTAGGGTAAAAAAATAAAAAAATCAAACAAAAATAAAAGAATCTCAAAAAGAATGTCGCTTTTTGATTTTTGAATAATTTTTAAACATTAGGTTTGCTAATTTGTTACTGTGATCGGTATCGCATATATTACTCTGACCGGCACACCTCTTTGTTGTCCTGGAATCCAGTTTTCGTAAGCCGTAACTACTCTTACAGCTTCTTCATCAAGGCCATATCCTAAAGATTTTAGGATTTTGGGTTCAATAATTTTGCCGTTTTTGTCAATAACAAATTGAACTACAAGTCTTCCTGATACTTTGTTGATTACTGCTTCTTTTGTTTTTGTGAAATTAGCTCCAACAAATTTGTAAAAGTCAGTGATTCCTTTTTGAGGCAATGGCTTTGATTCTAAGACAGTGTATTGTCTTTCTATACCTTCCGAATTTATGCTTTTTCCAGAAATGAATTTTCCTTCATTATAAATATCAGTGTATTGATAGTGGGTTTCTTTATTAGTACCTTTCCATTCTCCATCCTTAAATCCATTTTTTAATTTTCCTTTTGCCGAAAAGGTTTCCCAATTTTCTTCAAAAAAGCCATTTCCGTTTTTTACAACATGCTCATTTTTAGAATTCCAATAGTCGTAAATTTTTAAATCTGAACTAAATCCTTTTTCAGATTCAACGTATTCTCCTCTTAATTTAGGGTTTCCATTTTCATACCATTCTGAAAAACTACCATTTAATCTTGATTTGATATAATTTTCGATTCTTTTTTTCAGACCATTTTCATAGTAGTAAACATACTGGCCTTCTCTAGAATATCCATCTTTGGTTTTAGAATTCCCTTCGATTTTTAGAACGCCAGACTTGTAATAATCTTTAATTTCATAAACATCTTTTTCAGTGTAATAATCTTTTATGATTCTATAAAACTTGTGATTTTCTTTTGTTGCATCTTTTCCAATGGAATCAAAATAAACAATTTTATCTGTTGAATTTTGAGCAAAAAAGAAGGCAGGAACTAAAGCTAAAAAAACAAAAAAAGTTTTTTTCATAGATTGGTTTTGGATAGTTAGAATTTGATTTTAGAATAATTTCGCAACTTCCTCGTTCACAAACTCTAAAAATCTTTCGTCAGCTTCTGTAAAAGGATCAATAACGTGGCTGTCAATATCGATTTGGCCAATATTTACGCCATTTACAAATAAAGGAACAACGATTTCTGATTTTACAGTCAAGCTGCAGGCAATATAATTGTCTTGTGCTTTAACATCTGGCACTACAAAATTGGCGTTGCTTTCTGCAACTTGTCCGCAGATTCCTTTTCCAAACGGAATAATAGTATGGTCTGTTTCAGCACCTACGTATGGGCCCAAATGAAGTGTTTTGTTTTCGTGGTTCGCAAAATAAAAACCAACCCAATTGTAGTATTCTACATTTTCATTTAGTAATTGACAGATTGCCAATAATTTTTCGTCTCTAACAATATTGTTATCAGCTACAATAGCGCTTATTTTTGGTTGTAAGTCTTGAAAAGTCATGATAAATAAATTTTATACAAAAGTATTTAAAGCCTGACTTAAAAAATACATAAATTTGAAAAAAAATTCCGTTGAAAAAATATTTAGTACAGTTTAAACCTTTCCTGATTTTTATAGGCACTTTTTTCTCTGCTTATATTTTGTTGACAATAGTTTATAAAATCTATTTAAACAGTTACGGACCAATTGATCTTGACGGAATTTCAAGGATTGTTGGAAAAAATGTCGAGCAATTAATGTTGTTTTTTAATTGCGATATTAATATTATAAAAAGCATTTCTCAGCCCTGTTTAGAAGTTTGGTACAATAATAAATTTACAATTCGAATTGTCGAAGGCTGTAATGCCGTGAGCGTGATTATTTTGTTTATTTCGTTTATAATTGCTTTTTCAGGAAAACTTAAAACGACTTTGTTGTATATTCTATTCGGAACACTTTTTATTTATGTTTTGAACATTTTCCGAATTATGTTTTTAACAATATTGCTTTTTAGATACCCAGAAAAGGAGCATTTTTTGCACGGTGTTTTATTTCCGCTACTTATTTACGGACTCGTTTTTCTTTTATGGGTTATTTGGGTCAATAAATTTTCGAAGTATGCTAAGTAGTTTATTGGAACATAAATTTAAGATTGCAATTTCAGTTTTAATTGTGTTATGTTTTGGAATTATTCGCGCATTTGAAAACAGTCTGTTTTATGATCCTTTTTTGGAGTATTTTGAGAAAGATTTTAAAAATTTGCCTTATCCTGAAATAGAATCTTTTAAGTTATTCTATGGGCTTTTTTTTCGATATTTTTTGAACACAATCCTTTCTCTGTCTTTGATTTATGTGCTATTTAGAGATGTTGATATTTTTAAATTCAGTTTCTTTTTATATGTCTTTTTTGGAGTGATTCTTTTTGTGCTGTTTTTTGTGATTTTGAATTGTTTTCCAAATGCGAATTGGCTTCTTTTTTACGTTCGAAGATTTATAATTCAACCCATATTTGTTCTTTTGTTTATTCCAGCAATTTATTATCAGCAACAAAATTTTAAAAAATAACAAATCATTAAATATTTTTTTGAGTCTTTTTGAATAGTTTTGCAGTATGAATCTAAAAAAGTGCACAGGATTATTTTTGGCTTTCCTATTGTTGGTTTCCAACATTGGGTTCGCTTTTGATGTGCATTATTGCGGAGGCGAAATCGCTTCTGTATCTTTAAATACATCAGTAAAAGCTTCTCCAGAAAAAAAATGTTGTGGAGAGAAAGAAAAAAAATCTTCTTGTTGCAAAGACAAAGTAGTTCATATTGAGAAAAAATCTGACAATGCTACTTTTAAAATATTCTTTTTCCAGCTTGATTTTCCGGCTGTAATCCACGAATATAAAACCATTGCTTTTTTATCTATTCCAAATTTTAAAAGCAATCAAATAACTTCGTATTATTCTGATGCGAATGCACCTCCTTTCTACAAGTTATACAATCAATACATTTTTTATTCCTGATTTTAATGTTTAAAATCAAGCCGTTTTTTCGTGCTTGAAAGTTGCTGTTTGTCTTTATTTAAAGAACCAAAAAAACAGCTTTTCTAATAACATTAAAATTATTTATATGCACAAAAATATTATGCTTTTTAGTATGATTTTGCTGTCTGTAACTGCTTTTTCACAGGAAGATTTGCAGGAAGTAAAAGTCACTAAAAAGCAAAAAGGAATTAAGAAATCCTATACACTTACATCCAATACATCTGTTATTACGAGTAAAGAACTGCTAAAAGCGGCATGTTGTAATTTGGCCGAAAGTTTTGAAACGAATCCTTCAATAGATGTCAATTTTTCGGATGCTTTGACAGGAACCAAACAAATAAAAATGTTGGGTCTTACAAGTCCGTATTTGATGATTACCGAAGAAAATATTCCATCGGTTCGTGGCGCTTCGCAAGCTTACGGATTATCATTTACGCCGGGAACTTGGATTGAAAGTGTTCAAATCACAAAAGGAGCGGGGAGCGTTATTAATGGCTACGAAAGTATTTCGGGACAAATCAATACTGAACTTTTAAAGCCTTTAAGCGATATTCCATTTTTCTTAAATGCTTATGGTTCAACAGATGCGCGTTTTGAGCTAAATACTCATTTCAATAAAAAATTATCTGACAAATGGGCGACAAGTCTTTTTGTGCACGGAAATACGCGTGTGGCCAAAAATGACATGAATAATGATGGTTTTCTGGACAATCCGCTGGGGAAACAAATCAATATTTTGAATCGATATCAATATTATGATCCCGAAAGTGGTTTGGTGAGTTTTATCAATTTCAGATACATGAATGATAAAAAGCAAACAGGAGAAGTTGATTTTGACAAAGATATCGACCGTGGCACTACAAATCATTGGGGTTCAGAAATCAATACAGAGCGTTTTGATGTTTCAACTAAAATAGGATATGTTTTTAAAGATATGCCTTATCAAAGTATTGGTTTTCAAAATGCCTTCAACAGTCATAACCAAAATTCTTATTTTGGACTGAATTTGTACGACATCAAGCAGAATAGCTTTTATTCGAATTTAATTTTCAATTCGATTATCAATAACACGATGCATAAATTCACAACCGGGTTGAATTTTACCTACGATCAATATCAGGAATTTGTGAATGTTGTCGATTACAGCCGAATCGATAATTCGGTTGGGGCATTCTTTGAATATACCTATGATAATACAGATAATTTCAGTTTGATTTTAGGCGGAAGAGTCGATAATCATAATCGATTGGGATTTTTTGTAACACCTCGTTTGCACATGAGATATAATCCCTGGAAAAATGGGGTTCTTCGTTTCTCTGCAGGAAGAGGAAAGCGTTCGGCTAATATTTTTGCCGAGAACCAACAGCTTTTTGCTAGTTCTAGAACGCTTTCAATTTTGGATACAAACGGAAAAATATATGGATTGAATCCTGAGATTGCGTGGAATTATGGAATCAGCTTTTCGCAAAAGTTCAAACTTTTTAATAAGAATGCTGAAGCTGGATTTGATTTCTACCGAACTGATTTTCAAAACCAAGCCGTTGTTGATTTAATGCAAAGTCCGCAACAAGTTTTATTTTATGATCTAAAAGGAAGTTCTTTTGCAAATAGTCTCCAAGTCGAATTTAATTATGAGTTGATCCATAATCTGAATTTGAGAACCGCTTATAAATATTACGATATCCAGACTGATTATTTACGAGGAACATTCCAGCGTCCGTTGCAGGCAAAGCATCGTTTTCTTGGAAATTTAGAATACGAAACGCCATCTAATAATGGGAAACAATGGAAGTTTGATTATACTTTCAACTGGACTGGAAGTCAGCAATTGCCTTATACAGCGTCAAATCCTGCTGAAGATCAGTTCGCTGATTTTTCTCCTGCTTATGCAGTTATGAATGCTCAGGTAACGAGAGTTTTTTCAGACGTTTTTGAAGTATATGTTGGCGGAGAAAACATTGGAAACTATAAACAGAAAAAAGCAATTTTAGGAGCTGATGATCCCTTTGGGCCAAATTTTGATGCTTCTATAGCTTATGCTCCAATTTTTGGGCAAATGTATTATGCCGGATTACGATTTAAAATAAAATAATAGAAATAACAACATCAAATTTTAATATTAGACAAAATGAAAAAAATAATTTTAATAGCAATAATTGGGTTTTTAGGATTTTCAGCGCAAGCGCAAACTAAAAAGAATAAAAATCTAAAATACACTGTAGAAGTAAACGGAAATTGCGAACAATGTAAGAAACGTATTGAAAAAGCGGCTTTTAGCGTTCCAGGCGTAAAAACGGCAAATTGGGATATTGCTTCGCACCAACTTTCGGTAATTTTAAATGAAGAGAAATCATCTCCGGCAGATTTGAATAACGCAATTGCCAAGGTAGGACACGATACTAAAGAAGTGAAAGCCACTCAAACAGATTATGATAATTTGCACAGCTGTTGCAAATATGTAAGAGAATAGCAATATCAAGAGCCTCATGATTATTTCTTGAGGCTTTTTTTATAGTTAATTTATCTTTAAAATACCGCATTTTATTGTGGTTGAAGTAAATTATTGTTACTTTCACAAACTTAAATTAAGTATAACCAAACCATTTTTATGAATAATTTTGATTGGACACAATTAGTCAACCCTGAATTTTATATTACTTTAAGTATCGGTGGTTTTCAAATTGGTTTATACATCGTGTTGTTTATTGTTTTTGCCGAAACTGGACTTTTTGCTGGTTTCTTCCTTCCTGGTGACAGCCTGCTTTTTTTATCAGGTATTTACAGCCGTGACTTAATCGAAAATGTGGTTTCTATCCCAAGTGATTTTATCAATGTTTTTATCCTTTCAACATTAGTGGCTTTGATGGGGGTTTTTGGAAATATGACCGGATATTGGTTTGGTGCAAAAAGCGGTTATTATTTGTTTAAAAAAGAAGATACTTTTTGGTTCAAGAAAAAATACCTTCTTCAATCAAAAGATTTCTTCGAAAAATACGGTGGAAAAGCAATTATTTATGCTCGTTTTCTTCCAATATTTAGAACTTTCGCGCCAATCATTGCAGGAATCGTTTCTATGGATAAAAAGAAATTTATGTTCTATAATGTTTTGAGCTCCTTTTTATGGTCTTTTGTATTGATCTTTTCAGGACATTATTTATACGGGGTGTTTTTAGAGCACGGAATCGATTTGAAAGAGCATATTGAAGTGATCGTAATAGGAATAATAATAGTCTCAACTTTCCCAGTTTTCTTAAAGCTTATCAAAAAAAGAACAAGCCATCAGGAAAAAATATAATCATAAAAAATCCGAAGTTTATAAGCTTCGGATTTTTTTATTGGAGTTCATTCATTAAAGTTAATGAATGAAATTATTTTGAATAAATAATTAAGATAAAATTCGATAGTGTTTTGGAATTTGGTACTTAAGATTTGGAATTTAAATCTATTACCATTCATTCACTTTGTTGGCATCCATTTTTAAGAAAATAAATAGCAAAATGGTGAATCCCCAGAGTCCGGAACCTCCATAAGAAAAGAATGGCAACGGAACCCCAATAGTCGGGAAAATACCAATAACCATTGCAATATTTACAAAGAAATGTATGAACAAAATTCCGGCCACGCAATAGCCATAAACACGGCTAAATTTAGTTTTTTGTCTTTCTGCCAAATAAATTATTCTTAAGAATAAACCAACAAAAAGAGCAATTACGACTAGTGAGCCAACAAATCCCCATTCTTCACCAACCGTGGTAAAAATATAATCGGTATGTTGTTCTGGTACAAATCCTCCTTTTGTTTGTGTTCCTTGTAAAAAGCCTTTTCCAAGCCATCCTCCAGATCCAATCGCAATTTCAGATTGGTTAGTGTTATAACCAATACCTTTCATATCGACTGTTTTTCCAAGCAAAATATTAAAACGGTCTCTATGGTGTTGTTTAAAAACATGTTCAAAAACATAATTTACAGAGAAAACAAAAGCAGAAATAATAGCTAATAGAATGCTACTCATTAATAAATTTCTATCAACAACACGACCTTTAAAGTGTATGATTGCAAGAACAACAGCTGCTAGAATAATAACAACATAAGGTTCAAGCACCAATGTTAAGACAAATAATAAAATGGTAATAAAACCAGTCCAAACGTACCATGATGGCAATCCTTCTCTGTATAAAACAATTATGAAAATACTATAAATCAAGGCGCTTCCTGGATCTGGTTGCGGTAAAATAAGCATAACAGGCAAAAATACAATGGCTAAAGCCTGTATTTGTCTATTGACATCTTTGAGGTTGATTTGTGTGTCGCTCAGGTATTTTGCCAGTGCAAGCGATGTGGCGGCTTTTGCAAATTCAGATGGCTGTAAAGTAAAACCTCCAATGGCATACCAGCATCTTTGTCCGGCAATAGTTTTTCCAAAAAGGAATAATCCCGCCAAAGATAAAAGTGAAACCACAAATATAATGCTGGCATATTTTTCATAGAATTTTCCGTCAACAAAAAGAACCACAAAAATCAACGGAATGGTACAGCCAATAAAAATAAGCTGCTTTTGATATGTTCCTTCGGTAGATAATAATGAAGACGAATAAATATTCAGCCACCCTAATATAACTAAGGCGCTGTAGATAAAAATACTTATCCAGTCAATATTATTTTTTACACTTTGATTTTTCATTTGAAATAATCTTGTTAATTTTCTTTAGTGGTGTCTATTGGTATCTTTTTCAATTCAGTTTTAGTTGCTGCCTTTGGAGTGACAATTTTGGCTCTCAAAACAGAGTCTTTTGGAGTCGACTCAATGGCGCTAGCCGCAGTCATTCCTCCAAGTTTAGCATATTCGCTGACCAAACTTTTATTTAATACACGGACTTCTAAATCAGTTCTTGTAATTTTTTTTCTCAAATACTTTTCAATCATCAAACTTGCGATTGGTCCAGCTACGTTTGCACCAAAACCTCCATTTTCAATCATAATTGCAATGGCAATTTTAGGATTGTCCTTAGGAGCAAAAGCCACAAAAATAGAGTGGTCTTTCAGTTTTGTTCGTACCCCGTCAATTTTTGCATAGTTTTCAGCAGTACCGGTTTTTCCGCAAATATCAATACCTTGCACTTTTAGAGCATAAGCGGTTCCCTTGTTATAAACGTCAAACAATCCATTTATTACAGGCGGAAAATACTTTTTGTCAATCGTTGTTTCGTGTCTTGTTGTGAATTTTACGTCAATTTTTTTGCCTTCAATTTTTTTGATAATATGAGGCGTATAATAATAACCTTGATTTGCAACCGTAGCCATCATGTTTGCTAATTGAATTGGAGTCATCAAAACCTCTCCTTGTCCAATCGCATTAGAAACAATTGTTGTGCTTCGCCATCCACCATTTGGATAGATCTTTTTGTAGGTTTTAGAAGTTGGAATATTTCCTTTTCTACCTGTAGGCAAATCGTAACCCATAAATTGACCAAGTCCAAAACTCTTAACGTGATTGCTCCAAACATCAACAGCGTATCCCGGGTTTCGGTATTTGTTGATCGTTAGCATATACGATTGCGCAAAATATGTATTGCAAGAATTATAAATACCATTATTAAGCTGATGCGGACCAAAGCCGTGACATTTCATAAATCGGCCTCTACCATAACTGAAACCATGGTGACACATAAATGTGGTATGTTCATCAATTACTCCTTCTTGAAGGGCAACCAGACCTGTCAATATTTTGAATGGAGATCCAGGAGGGTATTCTGCTAAAAGCCCTCTGTCGTATAATGGTTTTGCAATAGAATCATGATATAACAGCGTGTAGTTTTTAGATCTTTGTCTTCCAACTAAAATTCCAGGATCATAAGAAGGAGCAGTAACAAGCGCTAGAATTTCACCTGTTTTTGGCTCAAGCGCCACGATTCCACCTCTTTTGTTGATCATTAATTCTTCGCCATATTTTTGAAGTTCAGCATCAATTGTTAAATTGATATCTTCTCCGGCAACGGCGATTGTGTCATATTTTCCGTCTTTGTAAGATCCTATTTCACGATTGTATTTGTCCTTCTGAATATATTTTACACCTTTTATACCGCGCAAAACTTCTTCATAGCTTTCTTCTACACCTTGTCTTCCAATTAAGTCACCGCTATTGTAATACGGATTTTTAGCAATCTGGCTTTCATTTACCTGAGTGACACCTCCAAAAATGTTTGCTCCGTAATCTACTTCGTAATCTCGAAGTGATCTTTTTTGGAAATAAAAACCTTCATATTTTCTGATTTTTTCTTGAAAAGCGGCAAATTCATTTTTGTTCAATTGTGCCAAAAAAACAGATGGAAGCCTTGGGCTATAAACTTTAGCCTTGGCAATTCTTTTATCGTATTCTTCTCTAGTAATATTTAATAAGGCGCAGAATTCGGTAATATTCAGATCTTCTTTTATTTCGCGCGGAATAACCATGATATCGTAAGAAGCTTGATTTGCTACTAATAATTTGCCGTATCTGTCGTAAATGTAACCTCTCTCAGGATAGTCGTACTGTTTTTTTATTGCGTTGTTTTCTGATTTTAATTTAAATGAATCGTCTACAATTTGCAAATAAAATACCCTGATCACCAGTAAAGATCCTGCAATGATAATTAAAGCGGGCAGCAGAACTTTTCTCATCGTTTATTGGGCTTAATAAGATAAATTATTATGATTGAAGTTATAATTGTAAAAATTGAACTAAATAAGGTTCGGAGCAAAATATCCCAAATAAATTTGAATTGGAACGCTTCGAGAACAAACAATATAATATGATGCAGCAAAACTGATACCAAAATGAATGAAAAACGCTCCGGTGTTAAAGATTCGTTTAATTTGATGGTTTGATATTCGTAACTCAGTCCAAACGAAAATTTAAAAATATAAGGCCTGTAATAAGCAAGAATTACACAGGCTGTTGCATGAATTCCGCCCGAATTGCAAAACATATCCATTGTTAATCCAAGCAAAAAACTCGAAATAATCAATCCTGACTTATTGCTGTTAACAGGATAGAGAATGATATACAAGATGTACGGAAAAGGACTTATGTAACCTAAAAAATTCATATTGTTGAAAATAACAATCTGAATTGCCAGTAACATAATAAATCGAAAAATATTGACTAACAATGCGCTATTCATCTTTTTCCTTTTTTTCTAAATTAATAAGTTCTTCTCTGTCTTTGCTTTTGATAATATAGACATGTCCTAAGTTTGTCATATCGTTAAACAGTTTAACTTTTATGACATAAAAACTTGTCTGATCTTCTTTGTAAACGGTTTCAACAGTTCCGATGTTGATTCCTTCCGGGAAAATTACAGATTGTCCTCCAGTTACGATTGTGTCGCCTTTTCGAACAGAGGCTAACCTTGGAACGTCTCTCAGCTGTACAAATCCAGTGCTTTTTCCATCCCAAGTTAAAGAGCCAAAATGGTTTGATTTCTTAAGTTTGGCATTGATTTGTGATTTCATATTCAAAATACTGACCACAGTAGAATATCTAGGAGATGTATTATCAATTACTCCAACAATTCCTAAGCTGTTAATTACTCCCATATCTGGTTTTACACCTTCGTTGGATCCAGAATTTAAAGTAAGAAAGTTTTCGTGAGTATTGTATGTGTTATGAATCACTTTTGACACAATAATGTCAGCAGGCTTTACTCCTTTAATAGTATCGGGTAAAGGCAATTTTGTGGTGTCTTCTTTATTGAATAAAAGACTTTTTAATCTTGCGTTCTCAAGTACAAGTTCGTCATTTTCAGCTCTTAAATTCAAGTATTCGTTCACATGATTGATTCTTTCATAAACACCTCCGCTCAAGAAATTGGCAGAACTGATTACTTTGCTTCTGTGATAGGAATGAGATTGAATAGTGAGTCCTAACGAAATACCTAAAAGCAGCAAAAACAGCAATCGATTACTGTTTCTTATAATGAAATTAAATATTTGCTGCATTTCTTGTCTGGTTATTTTGTTTCAGGATATGCTTTAGGTTTCCATTTTTATAAAGGTCAAATTATAGAAATTTGACCTTTATAAAAGTAAATTAGTTTGTTATTTTTTGATCTTATTTGATTAAGATGCTTTTAAATTTTGCAATGTTTTTAAGTGCCATTCCAGTACCGCGAACAACTGCTCTTAACGGATCTTCAGCGATATAAACTGGCAAATCTGTTTTTTGAGAAATACGTTTGTCAAGACCTCTCAACATAGATCCACCACCTGCTAAATAGATACCTGTATTGTAGATATCTGCTGCTAACTCAGGAGGAGTTTGAGATAACGTTTCCATTACTGCATCCTCGATACGTTGGATAGATTTATCTAATGCTTTTGCGATTTCGCGGTAAGATACATCTACTTGTTTTGGTTTACCAGTAAGCAAATCTCTACCTTGAACAGACATATCTTCTGGCGGACCATCTAAATCTTCGATAGCCGCTCCAATTTGAATTTTGATTTTCTCAGCAGTACTTTCTCCAACAAATAAGTTGTGCTGTGTACGCATGTAATACACAATATCATTTGTGAAAACGTCACCCGCAATTTTTACAGATTTGTCACAAACAATTCCGCCTAACGCAATAACAGCGATTTCTGTTGTACCACCTCCGATATCTACAATCATGTTACCTTTTGGTTGCATAATGTCGATACCAATACCAATTGCTGCTGCCATTGGCTCGTGAATCAAATAAACTTCTTTTCCGTTTACACGTTCACAAGATTCTTTTACAGCACGCATTTCAACCTCAGTAATTCCAGAAGGAATACAAACAACCATTCTTAAGGCTGGCGTAAACATTCTCTTTTTTAATGCAGGAATACTTTTGATGAACATATTGATCATCTTTTCTGAAGCATCAAAATCGGCAATAACACCATCCTTCAAAGGCCTTATGGTTTTGATGTTTTCATGCGTTTTACCTTGCATCATGTTGGCTTCTTTACCAACAGCGATGATTTTGCCTGAAACTCTGTCGCGTGCTACGATAGAGGGGCTGTCAATAACAACTTTATCATTATGAATGATTAAAGTGTTTGCGGTACCAAGGTCTATTGCAATATCCTCGGTCATGAAATCAAAAAATCCCATAAGTTTTTTAGGGGTTTAAAATGTTATAAATTATTTATCGAACAAAGTTAAACAAATTAATGTTTAAAATGACGAGTTCCTGTAAATACCATTGCAAGATTATTTTCATTGCAATAATTTATGCTTAATTCGTCTTTTATTGAACCTCCTGGCTGAATTACAGCAGTTATTCCCGCTTTTTTGGCTAATTCAACACAATCCGGAAATGGGAAAAATGCGTCACTTGCCATCGAAGCACCAGTCAAATCAAATCCAAAAGCTTTTGCTTTGTCTACAGCCTGCATTAAAGCATCGACTCTAGAAGTTTGACCTGTACCTGAAGAAATCAATGTTCCGTTTTTAGCAAATACAATTGTGTTTGATTTTGTATTCTTGCAGATTTTAGAAGCAAAGATCAAATCTTCGATCTCTTGAGCAGTAGGTTCTGTAATGGTAACGGTTTTTAAATGCTCTTTATTATCCGTAATATTATTTCTGTCTTGAATTAACAAACCATTAAGACAAGTTCTTACTTGACGAGCTGGTAATTCAACTTCATTTTGAACTAAAATGATTCTGTTTTTTTTCTCTTGTAAAACTGTAACTGCCTCATCATCATACGCTGGAGCAATTACCACTTCGCAAAATAGTTTGTTGATTTCCTGTGCAGTTTCTAAATCAATTTTAGTATTAGAAATTAACACTCCACCAAAAGCTGATGTTGGATCACAAGCCAAAGCAGCCAAATAAGCTTCGCTGATTGTTTTTCTTGAAGCCAATCCGCAAGCATTGTTGTGTTTTAAAATTGCGAATGTTGGTCCGTCGGTTTTAAACTCAGCAATTAAATTTACTGCGGCATCAACATCTAATAAGTTGTTGTATGACAATTCTTTTCCATGAAGTTTTTTGAACATCGCGTCAAAATCTCCAAAGAAGAATCCTTTTTGGTGAGGGTTTTCACCGTATCTTAAAACTTGACCGTTTGCAATGCTTTCTTTGTAAATAGTCTCGTCTGTGTTGAAATAATTAAAAATCGCTCCATCATAGTGAGATGAAACGTGGAACGCTTTAGTAGCAAACAATCTTCTGTTTTCAAGAGTTGTGCTTCCGTTTTGTTCTGTAATCAAATCTAAAAGCAAACTGTACTCGTTAACTGAAGCAACAATTACTGTGTCTTTGAAATTTTTTGCGCCTGCGCGGATTAATGAAATGCCGCCAATGTCGATTTTTTCAATAATATCTTGTTCGCTTGCGCCAGAAGCAACAGTTTTTTCAAAAGGATACAAATCAACAATTACCAAATCAATTTGAGGAATATCAAATTCTTTCATTTGCTGTACATCGCTCTCGTTGTCTTGACGGTTTAAGATTCCGCCAAAAATTTTCGGGTGCAATGTTTTTACTCTTCCTCCAAGAATTTCAGGAAAAGAAGTAATATCTTCAACTGGAACTACAGGAATTCCAAGATTTTTGATGAAATCTTCAGTTCCTCCAGTAGAGTAAAGTGTTACATTTTGTTCGTGTAATTTTCTAACGATTGGCTCTAATCCGTCTTTAGAAAAAACCGAAATTAGTGCTGATTGTATTTTTTTAGTTGTGCTCATTGTGTAGTTATGATTTTCAGACTGCAAAAGTAGTTTTTTTAAATATTATTTTAAAGAAAATTAATGTAACATTATGCTAAAAAAATCTACTGATGAGTAAGTTAAGTTTTATTAGGTTTTTGAATTTAATTTATTGAATTTTACTTTATTGAAAAATACTATTATATGTTTCTTTACCTCCGATTATTAAAAGAAAGTTTCAGCTTTGCCATAAATGCGTTGCGAAATAATAAATTAAGAACTTTATTGTCTCTGCTGGGCGTTACAATTGGTATTTTTTCGATTATTGCTGTTCTCGCTGCCGTCGATTCTTTAGACCGAAAAATTTCTAAGGATTTGAGTAGCTTAGATAAAAATACGATTTATTTAATGAAATATTGCTTTGGGCCATCTGAAATTCCACAATGGAAAAGGGAGCAGTTTCCAAATGTAAAATATGATGAATATATTGGGTTGAAAAATTCGTTGAATAATACTGATCAAGTAGGTTACCAGCTTTTTGTTGCGAAAGAAACTTTAAAATATGATTCCAAAACAGTTGCCGATGTGAATATTATTCCTTCATCATTTGAAATGGTCGATATTGACGGACTGAGTTTTGATAAAGGACGATTTTACAACGAATCTGAATCAAATTCTGGAACTCCAGTTATTGTTCTAGGTTATGATATTGCCGAAGGGCTTTTTGAAGCAAGTGATCCAATTGGAAAAAATATTCGTTTGTACGGGCAACGTTTTACGGTTATTGGTGTAATGGCGAAGCAAGGAGCAGGATTTTTTGGCGATAGTAATGATACATCGGTTTATTTGCCGGCCAATTTCCTTCGCCGAATGTATGGAGATAGTGATTCGATGACACCTGTAATTGTTTTGAAACCCGTAAAAGGAGTTGATATGGAAGCCTATAAAGCTGAAGTTGCTCAAAAACTTCGTGCCATTCGTGGTATGAAAGCGGGTGAAATGGATAATTTCTTCGTAAATGTGCTTTCTGGTTTCACTGATTTTATTGATGGAATATTAGGGACTTTAAGAACGGCCGGAATTTTCATTAGTATTTTCTCTTTCTTGGTTGGAGGTTTTGGAGTAGCCAATATTATGTTTGTTTCTGTAAAAGAGCGAACAAATTTGATTGGTATCCAAAAATCGTTAGGAGCCAAAAATAAATTCATCTTATTTCAGTTTTTATTTGAAGCCGTAATGCTTTGTTTGATTGGAGGTGTAATAGGTTTGTTGATTGTCTGGTTGCTTTCTCTTCTTCTGACCAATTTATTGGAATTTGAATTCGTTTTGAGTTTCTGGAACATCTTTATTGGTGCAGGGCTTTCCATTTTTGTTGGGATAATTTCAGGGATTTTGCCGGCAGTTTCAGCGGCAAATCTAGATCCTGTAGAAGCAATTAGAACCGGAATGTAATATTGTTTTTGTGTTATTTTACTGTAAATTTTGATGGCTGGAAATAATTAGATATTTTTGATAGACCACTGACAACTTAATCCGCAAAACAAATGAGCTTTAACCTTAGATCTGTTGATACTGTTGAGTCAATTTCCAAAGAAGATTTTAAAAAGAATTATTTGGATAAAAGAAAGCCTTTAATCATTAAAGGACTCACAAAAGATTGGCCAGCCCGAGAAAAGTGGTCAACTGAATATTTTAAGCAAATTGCTGGAGATATAGAGGTTAAACTCGTCGATAATTCAAAGGCAGATCCTTCAAAAGTGATTAATGCTTCGATCGCTAGTATGAAATTTGGCGAATACTTGGATTTGATAAAAAGAGAGCCAACTCAATTGCGTATCTTTTTCTTCAATTTGTTCAAACACAGGCCCGAATTAATTGACGATGTAAAAATTCCGAAAGAATTAATGGGCGGTTTTATAGAAAGCATGCCAGCCATGTTTTTTGGAGGCTCAAAGGCAATTACTTTTTTGCATTATGACATTGATTTGCCGCATCTTTTCCATACTCATTTTGGAGGAAGAAAACATATTATATTATTTGATAATAAATGGAAAAAAAGATTGTATTGTCTTCCAAATACAACTTATGCTTTAGAAGATTATGATGTAGCCAATCCCGATTTTGAAAAATTTCCCGCTTTAAAAGGTGTTGAAGGATATGAGGTTTTCTTAGAACATGGAGACACTTTATTCATGCCAACAGGAATGTGGCACTGGATGCGTTATATAGACGGTTCTTTTTCGCTAACACTTCGCGCATGGGATCAATCGATGTCTAGAAAAATGGCCAGCGTTTGGAGTTTGTTCATGCACGGCGCAGTCGATAGTGCCATAAAAGTGGTTTTCAGGGAACGCTATGCAATATGGCGCGAAAAATTAGCTTTTAAGATTGCTGAAAAAGAATTAAAGAAGGATTTGAGAAAGGCGGGCTAAGATAAATTCCGTAGGAATGAATGTCGGTAGCAACGGAATTTATTCCGTTGGATGTATGATGTGTCAATATTTAATATAAAAAAAATCCCAAGAAGCAATTTCTTGGGATTTTCTATTTTGACTAGTTTTAAAACTATCGAATATCATTGTTTTGAATCAAATCGATGTATAAGTTGATCTTATCTTTCAATTCTTTTCTAGGCGTGATAAAGTCTAAGAAACCGTGTTCTAATAAGAACTCAGCAGTTTGGAAACCTTCTGGCAAATCTTTTCCTGTAGTGTCACGTACAACACGTGGACCAGCAAAACCAATCAAAGCGCCTGGCTCAGAGATGTTGATGTCTCCTAACATAGCATAAGATGCAGTTGTTCCTCCAGTTGTTGGATCTGTACAAAGAGAGATATAAGGTAATTTAGCTTCAGCTAATTGAGCTAGCTTTACAGAAGTTTTTGCTAATTGCATTAACGAATAAGCAGCTTCCATCATACGAGCTCCACCAGATTTAGAAATCATTACAAAAGGCAATTTGTTTTTAATAGCGTGATCAATACCTCTTGCGATTTTTTCACCTACAACTGCCCCCATAGATCCACCGATAAAAGCGAAATCCATACAGCAAATTACAAGTTCTCTTCCTTTAGATTTTCCTACTCCCGTACGTACAGCGTCTTTAAGATGCGTTTTTTCCATTACATCTTTCAATCTTTCTGCATATTTTTTTGTATCCACAAAATGCAGGGGATCTTTTGATGTCATGTTTTTATCTAACTCAACAAATTCGTTGTTGTCGAATAAAATTTCAAAATAGGTTGCGCTTCCAATTCGAACGTGAAAATCATCTTCAGGGCTAACGAATAAATTTCTCGCTAATTCGTCAGCATCAATAATTTTTCCAGTAGGAGATTTGTACCACAATCCTTTCGGAACGTCCATCTTGTCTTCTGTAGCGGTCGTAATCCCTTTTTCTTGTCTTTTAAACCAAGCCATTTTTTTAATTTTAGAATGTAGATTTTAAAGTTTAGATTTCAATCCTATTTCAAAAATTAGATTTCAGGCTTTTTTAGAAGTCTGAAATCTAAAGTCAGAAATCTAAATTTTAAAGCGTGTTTACGTTATTTAAATCAGCAAAAGCTTGTTCAAGTCTTGCGTTGAATGTTACTTCGCTTTCACGAACCCATCTTCTTGGATCGTAATATTTTTTGTTAGGAGCATCAGCACCTTCTGGGTTACCAATTTGAGATTTTAAATAGTCAAGGTTTTTAACCATATAATCACGAATTCCTTCAGTGTATGCAAATTGTAAATCTGTATCGATGTTCATTTTGATAACTCCGTAGCTAATTCCTTCTCTGATTTCTTCAAGTGTAGAACCTGAACCACCGTGGAAAACGAAATCAACTGGATTATGCCCTGTGTTGAATTTGTTTTGTACGAAATCTTGAGAATTTTTTAAGATTTTTGGAGTTAATTTTACGTTTCCTGGTTTGTAAACACCGTGAACGTTTCCAAAAGCAGCAGCGATAGTAAATTTAGGACTTACTTTAGATAATTCTTCGTAAGCATAAGCTACTTCTTCTGGCTGCGTGTATAATTTTGAGCTATCAACATCAGAGTTGTCAACACCATCTTCCTCACCACCTGTAATACCAAGCTCGATTTCTAATGTCATACCCATTTTGCTCATTCTAGCTAAATATTCTTTACAGATCTCGATGTTTTCTTCGATTGGCTCCTCAGACAAATCGATCATGTGAGAACTGAATAATGGTTTTCCTGTTTCTGCGAAATGTTTTTCAGAAGCATCTAATAAACCATCAATCCAAGGCAATAATTTTTTTGCGCAGTGGTCAGTGTGTAAAATTACAGTTGCACCGTAAGCTTCAGCTAAAGTGTGAATATGTTTTGCTCCAGCGATTCCTCCAGCGATTGCCGCTTTTTCACCTGCGTTAGATAATCCTTTTCCAGCGTTGAATTGAGCTCCTCCGTTAGAAAATTGAATAATAACTGGTGCGTTTAGTTTTGCTGCAGTTTCAAGTACACCGTTGATTGTGCTTGATCCAGTAACGTTTACTGCAGGAAGTGCAAATCCTTTTTCTTTTGCATAGTTAAAAATCTCCTGAACTTGGTCTCCTGTAGCAACTCCTGGTTTGATATTGTGTGCCATTGTAATTTTTTTTATAGTTGTTTTTAGTTTTTAGGTTGCAAAAATAAGAATTAATTAGCATTAGAAAGGATAATTTATTCCAAAATTTAAAACAGAGTGTCCAAAATTGTATTCCTTAAACCATCTGTCTCCCTTCTCGTGCGCCGGATTATAAGTCTTGAAGCCTAAATCTAAACGAACAACAAAAAAGCTTAAATCGTATCGTAAACCAAATCCTGTACCTAAAGCAATTTCAGCTAAATCGTTTACGTTGTTGAATCTTGCCTTTTCATCAATAACATTATCGAGCACATTCCAGATATTTCCGGCATCTGCAAAAATGGCTCCTTTAACATCTCCTAGAATTTTAAAACGATATTCGGCACTCAATGCAATCTTCATATTCGCTTCGTTAAAATCATCCTTCGCATCTGTGCTTCCCGGACCTAATGAGTAAGGTTGCCATGCGCGGTTGTCATTTGAACCTCCTGAATAATAGCTTCGTGAAAACGGAATGTAGTCGGAGTTGCCAAAAGGAATTGCAATTCCAAAGAAACTTCTTACTGCAACTACATTTTCTTTTCCAAAATCCCAGTGTTTGATATAATCAAATTCGGTTTTGATGTATTCAGAATATTCTAGATTAAATATTTCATAATTGCCATTAGTGTTTTTTGGCAGACTCGCAATGTTTGAAATGGCCGACAATAAAGTCCCTGCCGATTCTACTTTTGTTTTAAACTGATAAAAAGTATTGTCTGCTAGATCTTTTTTAGTTGTTTTAGTGAAGGTATAACTTGTGGCTAAAATAAAGTCGTTTTCGGTCAAACGAACTCTTCGTTCTTCAATACTTTCTACATCTCTATATTGAGGATCTCCAGGTTGTAATGCAGTTCTGTTGTTCAATACATCATCAGTGAATCCTGTGGTTCCTTGAGGTATAGTTAGGTTTTTTCTAGCTTGTTCTTCTGGTGTGGTTCCCCAGTTTGCATCGTTTATATTATAATCTTTACCTATGCCGTTTAATTCGTCATATGAAGAGGTATAAACATTAAAATAATTGTTCGGGTTTAAGTTTCGAACATATTGTGCATTCAGCAATTCTAATTTTGCTGTGTTATGGCGTTTTGGAGACCAATTGTAGGCAATTCCTCCTGTAAAGTTTTCTTTGTCCAAACCAATGTTTCTCTGTTTCGAAAAACCGCTTGATATAGATGTAGAAGGAATCATTCTTTTAGGAATAATTTTTTCGGTTCCAAAAGGTAGCAAAATCCTTGGAAAATTTAATTTCATATCAAGTCCATATTCTGAAACATTGAAAAAATTATTGTTTGGATTCGCCATATCTTTTGATGAGCCAATATTCATTCTTGCTGAAATTTCTAGTGTTTCGGCACGGTTAAATACGTTTCGAATCGTTTCAGAAATACTTGCTCCAATACCAAAATCTTGAATATTAGAGTGTGTCACATCAAGCGTTGCTCCAAAACTGTATTTTTTTCTTGGTGTCAAATAAACGTTGGCAATTAAAGACTGTGCGGTCGAGTCTCTTTTGTCGACTTCATATTGTATGGAAGGATAATTGAAAATTTTTAAATTGTTCAAATATCGAGAAGAAAGCGTTGTTCTCGTGTCAGAGAAAATACTTCCTTTTGTAATAAAAACGGCGTCAGTAATAGCTCGCGGTTTGTATTTGATTTTTTTGTAACCATACAAATTAAAGTTGTTGTATGAAATGCTGTCATTGATTTTTGATTTCGCATTAGCAGGCGAATAATCCGTGTAGATATTCACAGAACTGATTTTGTATAATTTAAAAGGTTCTGTTCTGCTTGAATCTTTTTCTTGGATGCTGTTGTTGTTGATGATTAAATTTACGTCAGCTTTATTTTTTTTGCCAATGGTATCAATGTCAAATGTCACGTAAGTTGGTTGAAAATAATAAGCGCCATTGTTTCTGAAATACGTGGTAATACGGTTCTTTTCTTCTTCAAAATCAGTGGTTTTGTATTGGTTTCCAGATTTTAAAAGCGAAGGCTCTCTGCTTGCATGATAAAGAGAATCTAATGCAGGAGTCAAAATGGTAGTTCTGATAGAGTCTAATGTATAGGCCGGCCCCGTTGTGATGTTGTAATTTATTTTAGCTCTTTTGATTCCAACAGTGTCAATAGTATAATCTGTTTGTACCTTGAAAAAACCATTATTTAAATAGTAATATTTTAAACGAAGCAACGATTTTCTTGTTTTGGCCGTATCAATAATTACAGGAGCTTCGCCAGTATTTTTTAAGAAATCATTTAGGCCTTTGTTTACAAAAGATTGGCCAAGACGATCGACTTGTTTGGCCGATAATAATTTTGACCAACGCTCATATCTGCCAGGATGATTGTCGAATTTTGCTTGATAAGTAGAGTCAGGATTTAAGTTGGCCAAATTGTATAAATTCAAACGCAGCTTAAAACCTAACAGTTTTCCGTTTGGTTTTTGGTACATTTGATTCGTGGCAATTTCATCATTTGATGATTTTCCGTTTACAAGAATATTATTTTTTACAAGAAGGTTTTTTCCATCTGGAACTCTTTTTACGGCATTACAAGCACAAATAAGTGTTGCTATTAGAATAAATGCTGTTATTTTTGTGGAATTATTTTTCAAGTGTTTATAAATATTTAATTCAAAAGTACATTATTTTATGGTTAGTAAAAACCAAATAAAACTTATCTCAGGCTTACATCAAAAAAAACAGCGTTTTGCAAATCAATTATTTTTTGCCGAAGGAGTAAAAGTAATTCAAGAATTGTTGCAATCCAACTTTGAATTAGAGCATTTATACACCACGCAAAATGATTTTGAAGCGGTTCAATCTTCAAAACGCACTCTTATTAATGAACAGGAGTTAAAGAAAATAAGTGCTTTATCAACTCCAAATACTTGTTTGGCTGTATTCAAAATCCCTGCCGAAAATAAAATAATCGAATCAGGATTGATTTTGGCTTTAGACGACATTCGTGATCCTGGAAATTTAGGAACGATTATGCGTCTTTGCGACTGGTTTGGCATCAAACAAATCATTTGCTCTAAAGAAACTGTAGATATTTATAACCCAAAAGTGGTTCAGGCTACAATGGGATCTATAACCAGAGTAAATGTAAGTTATGTTGATTTGAAAAGCTTTATCGCTCAAACAAAACTGCCAGTTTTTGGAACTTTTATGGATGGCGAAAACATTTATAAATCAAATTTGCCGGAAAATGGAATCATTATTATGGGTAATGAAGCCAATGGTATTTCGGCAGAAATTGAAAAAATGGTCACCAGCCGACTCACAATTCCACGATTTGGAGAGCTGCAAAAAACCGAAAGTTTAAATGTAGCTACTGCAACAGCAATTATTCTCAGTGAGTTTAAACGAAATAGTTAGCTATTTGTTTTAGTGAAAAGTAAAATTTATTAAAATTGCTCTAGATTTCATAGAATCTATATTTCCTGTCCAAGGGCTGTATGGGTCATTATCTCTAACTAATTCGTCAGTGATGCCAAACATTCCTCTGATTGAAGGTGAAAAAATGAAATATTCTGTAAAGAAATCAATTCCAACACCCATTTCATAAGCCGCCGTCCAAGGTTTTACTCTGAATTTTTGCTGCGAATTATCATCTTGAGATTTTGAATTGCTCGATAAATTCAGCGTTGTCGACATTCCGCCAACTAGGTAAGGGCGGATATTTCCTGTACGCAAAGAAGAGAATTTCAGCAATAAAGGAAAATGGATATAAGTACTGTTCACTTCTCTCAAATAGTCATTTTGAGAAGGGAAATTTGGATAATATAAATCACGTTTTGTATAGTATAAACCTGGTTCAAAACGCAGGTTTATATATTCCTGTAATCTTAAATCGGCAACAACACCAACATTGAATCCGGTAGTTTTTTTTACCTGAATATCTTGGTTCACAACATTTTTATAGTCAAATTTAAAGTCAAAACTATTGAATCCTAAATAGTAACCAAAGTAAAGGCGCTGTTTTTGCCAATTTTCAAGGTTAATGATTGGATCTTTGCTAAACATGCTTTTAGCAAATTGCGAATATCCTTTTGTCGATAAGACTAATAAAATTAAGATTACTGTTTTTTTCATACTATTTTTTAGAAGCAGAATAAATGGTTGCAACTCCAAAGGTTTGAGGCATAGCCACAACATCTATAAACCCAATTTTTCTCAAAATATTGTTTAATGCTTCTCCGTAAGGAAAAACAGCAGCAGATTCTGATAAATAACCATAAGCAGAATTATCTTTAGAAAATAATTTCCCAATTATTGGGAGTATGTTTTTGCTATAAAATTTGTATCCTTGTTTATAAGGCGTTTTATCTGGAACAGAAGTTTCAAGAATTACAAATATACCATTTGGTTTTAGGACTCTTAAAATTTCGGCAAATCCTTTTTCTAAATTTTCAAAGTTTCGAACACCGAAACCAACAGTTATAGCATCAAAATAATTGTCTTCAAAAGGAATGTTTTCAGAATCTCCCAAAACCAAATCAATAGTATTTGAAAGATTTTTTTCGGCTACTTTCTTTTTGCCAACTTCAAGCATTCCCGCCGAAATATCCAAACCGATTATTTTCTCGGCTTTGGTTTGTGCCATTAAAATTGCAAGATCACCTGTTCCGGTAGCAATGTCAAGAATGATTTTTGGCTTTGTGTCAGCAACTAATTTTAATACTTTTTTACGCCATTTCACATCAATCCCAAACGAGATGACACGGTTCAAATTATCATAGTTCCCAGATATGTTGTCAAACATTTGGGCTACTTGTTCTTTCTTTCCTAAAGAAGAGTCTTTATATGGTGTTATTTTTTCAGACATTTTTTTTATTTAGGCAAATATAATACAATCTGACTTAACTGTAATTGGCTTTTTCAATTTGTAAATCAAATGTTTTAAAAGCGACATTTTTGTTATTGCAAACTCGCTGTTTTCGATGGTTTAAACATATCACCAAAAGTGGGTATTTTTAAAAAATCACCAAAAGTGGGTATTGTGTGGCGCTGGATTTATGCACAAATTTGTCAAAGATAAAATAATCAAAATTTAATGATTGATTGAAAAATAGGACTTAAATCAAATGGTTGCTTCTTTTGCACTGGTAATTCAGTTGTTCTTGTAAGTAGTTTTGAAATGCTGTTCCTAAAAGCAGCATCATTTTAAAAGTTAATAAAGTGCAAAGTACGTTCTTAGGATTAAATTTGTTTTTGGAAATTTTAATTTTCTTGCCTTTAATATCTTAGTGGTATTTGTTATTAAAGGCGTTTTTGAGACTTGTTCTCAAATTAACATTTATGTTATTCAGTTATTTCAAGTGTTTACACATTTGTGATTTTTTTTTACCAAAACTATTTCTCGAAAGAGTCAAAATCTTAAATCAATCGTTTAAAAAACATCCTTCAAAAGAGGATGTTTTTTTATTTACGGATATAGGTTTCGTAAGTATAGTCATAAAGATGTTTGTCATCTTTAAAATTTTCTTCTGATTCTACCAGCATCCAATCGTTTTCATTGATTTTTGGAAAAAAAGTATCTGCATCAAAAGTGTGATGTACTTTGGTTATTTCAATTATATCAGCATAAGGCATTGCAAGATTGTAAATTTCACCTCCGCCAATGATGTATGAATCTTCATTTTCAGGACAAACTGCAATTGCTTTTTCAATACTGTCAACCACAATGCAACCTTCAGGCTGATAATCGGTTTGACGTGTTATGATAACATGAGTTCTATTTGGTAAAGGTTTTGGAAAGCTTTCAAAAGTCTTTCTTCCCATAATGATATAATGATTTGTCGTTAGAGATTTGAATCTTTTAAAATCATTTGGCAAATGCCATACTAAATCATTATTTTTTCCTAGAGCATTATTTTCGGCTACAGCCGCTATCATTATAATCATGGCATTCTAAACTAAAATTTTATTTCTCAGTATCCGCATTTATTTTGGATTCTAATTGGCTGATTCTTTTTTGCTGCAGTGCAACAAGTCGGTCAATTTGTTCTCTTTCCCATTTTTTATTCATGAATCGGTCTGTAATATAGACCTTTATAAAGTGTAAAATAAACAAAAAGAGCCAGATCGTAATTCCCCAGATGCACCAATTTTGATTTGTTCCAGCTCCAAAACCAAAAAATCTATTGGCAACAAATAAAAATAAGCTCCCGATTAGAAAAAGTACAAAATGGAAATATAGGATTTTCTTTTGTCTGAGTCTTCTTCTGGCATATTCATACTGTTCGTGTACTTCTTTTTCCATGAGATATTAAATGAAATGAGGTTATAAAGTTAAAATTTATTTTCAAAACAAGGAATTTTGGTTCTATAATATTTGCCCTTGAAGGAGTTAAGAATTTGAAATCAGAAAATTATCATTGATTAATTTATGGATATGATTAAAAAAATAATGCATTTTTATTATTGTCGCAAATCGGATATAGCGTTATTGAAAGTTCGCGGGAATTTGTTTAACTTAGAGGTATCAATCTAAAAACTAATTAGTTATGTCTTTAAAGAAACAATTTATCAAAACAAAACCAGTGTGTAAGGTTACCTTTTCTATAGAAGCAAAAGATGCAAATTCGGCAGCTGTAGTTGGAGATTTTAATAATTGGAATCCGGAAGAAGGAACTTTGAGCAAGTTAAAAAACGGAACTTTTAAAGCGACTTACGACTTAGTAAAAGATGCCATTTACGAGTTTAAGTATTTAATTGATGGAGTTTATGTTAACGAGCCTGAGGCAGATTCTTATAAATGGAATGATTTTGCTGGAAGCGAAAATAGTGTCCTGACAGTATAAAAAAATCCGCTTATAATTAAGCGGATTTTTTTATGTTTTATACAGCAACACTTCCTTTTATTCCAGGATGTGGTTCATAATCTACAAGTGTGAAATCGTCGTAATCAAAATCAAAAATGTTTTTAATTGTGGGATTTAATATCATTTTTGGCAATGGTTTTGGTTCTCTCGAAAGTTGCAGTTCCAATTGCTCAAAGTGATTGTTGTAAATGTGTGCGTCTCCAAAAGTGTGAATAAATTCGCCAGCTTCAAGATCGCAAACTTGAGCAATCATCATGGTTAATAATGCATAAGAAGCAATATTAAAAGGAACTCCTAAAAAGATATCGGCACTTCGTTGATAAAGTTGACAAGAAAGTTTGCCTTTTGTTTCGCCTTTTTCAATATCGGGACTCGACACGTAAAATTGAAAAAAGGCGTGGCAAGGTGGCAAAGCGGCTTTGTTGTTTGCGACGTTTTCCTCGAAAGATTTTTTAGTGTCTGGTAAAACCGATGGATTCCATGCTGAAACCAGCATTCTGCGACTGTTTGGATTTGTTTTTAATTCTGTGATTAATTCAGAAATCTGATCGATTTCTTCACTGTTCCAATTACGCCATTGGTGTCCATAAACTGGTCCTAGATCGCCATTAGAATCAGCCCATTCATCCCAAATTTTTACTCCGTTTTCCTGAAGATATTTAATGTTTGTATCTCCTTTTAAAAACCAAAGCAATTCGTAAATAATTGATTTTAAATGGAGTTTTTTGGTTGTAACCATTGGGAAGCCTTCGCTTAAATCAAAACGCATTTGATAGCCAAAAACGCTTTTGGTTCCAGTTCCGGTTCTGTCTCCTTTTTGATTGCCGTTTTCTAAAACGTGTTTTACTAAATCTAAGTATTGCTTCATCTTTGGTTTAATCGTTTAATCGTGGATTTGTTTAATTGTAAATTTGTTTAATCGATTCAACGAATAAACGGTTTAACGATTAAACATTAAAATTTATCTTTTTGAGATTTCGTCTCTGATTTTTGCAGCTTTTTCATAATCTTCTTGCGAAACTGCCTGATCCAAAAGTTCATTTAATTCTTGCAATGAATGTTTTGCATAAACATCGCCAGATTGATTGCTTTCTTCTTCGCGTCCAAAAGTTTCTGGATTAGAAAGTACATCGTCGATTTCTTGAGAACCTTGGTCACCGTCTCCAGAATTGGATTTCAAATAAATTCCGGCTTTGTCTAAGATGTTCTTATAGGTAAAAATTGGTGCGTTGAAACGTAATGCTAATGCAATTGCATCAGAAGTTCTGGCGTCAATAATTTCTTCGATTTTATCTCTTTCGCAGATCAAACTAGAATAAAAAACACCATCAACCAATTTGTGTATGATTACTTGTTTCACAACAATGTCAAATCGCTCTGCAAAGTTTTTGAATAAATCATGTGTTAGTGGGCGAGGAGGTTTGATCTCTTTTTCTAAGGCAATAGCAATCGATTGGGCTTCAAAAGCGCCAATTACGATAGGTAATTTTCTTTCGCCGTCAACTTCATTCAAAATTAAGGCATACGCTCCATTTTGAGTTTGGCTGTATGAAATTCCTTTTATGGATAATTTTACTAGACTCATATATGATTGAAAAAAGGGCACTTAGCGCCACATTTTAATACTTTTTTTGATTAGAGAATAAAGGTGCAATTTTAATCAAAAAATATCGAACAAAAAAGCTGCCTTAAAACAAAGATACGATTATCTTGTTTTTAGGCAGCTATATTATTTAAGAATTCTTAGATTAAGAATGCTGAGCCTTAAAAGCTTTAAGTTTCTCTGTTAATTGAGGAACGATTTCAAAAGCATCACCCACAATTCCGTAATCAGCTACTTTAAAGAAAGGAGCTTCTGGGTCATTGTTGATTACCACTTTTACTTTAGATGAGTTGATTCCGGCAATATGCTGAATTGCTCCAGAAATTCCGATTGCAATATATAAGTTTGTTGCTACTGGTTTTCCTGTTTGACCAACGTGCTCGCTGTGAGGTCTCCATCCTAAATCTGAAACTGGTTTAGAACATGCTGTTGCAGCACCTAAAACTTCAGCTAAATTTTCAACTAATCCCCAGTTTTCTGGGCCTTTCAATCCACGTCCGCCAGAAACTACGATATCAGCATCAGCAATAGAAACTTTTCCTGTTACTTTTTCAACAGATTCTACTTTTACACCAAAATCATTGTCTCCAATTGTTGGGTTGAAATCTTCAGCAGCTGCAGCTCCTGCGCTTTCGAAAATCCCATAAGAGTTTTTAGCTAGGCCAAGAACTTTTACATCAGTATCGATTTGTGTGATGTTGAAAGCTTTGTTAGAGAAAGCATTTCTTTTTACTTGAAAAGGTGAAGTGCTAACTGGCAATCCTACAACATTTGAAGCAAAACCAGCATTTAAAGCTACTGCAACTAATGATGAAAGATAAATACTGTCTGTTGTTGAAGAAAGCAAAACTACTTTTGTTCCTTCTTTTTCAGCAGCCTGTTTGATAACATCGGCGTAAGCCTTAGCTGTAAAACCAGCTAATTTATCGTTGTTTACTTTTAAAACCTTATCAACTCCGTATTTGCCTAATTCGCTTACGTCGCTGATGTTTACAGTCAAAGCCGTAACAGTTGTTCCTAATGATTCTGCTACTTTCTTAGCGTAAGAAGCTAATTCGAAAGCAACTTTTTTAAATTTTCCTTCTGCAGATTCTGCATATATTAATATTGACATAATAATTTTAGATTTTAGATTTTAGATTTCAGATTGTAGAAAATGAAATCTAAAAAGATTATTGATTTTAGATTTTGAAGTGAATCAAATGTTGATTTAGATTTAGTATTGCGTTCTGCAATCTAAAATCTAAAGTCTACAATCTTAAATCACTTTAGCCTCGTTGTGTAATAAATTGATTAACTCATCTAAATTATCTGCAGAAACTAATTTCACTGCTGATTTTGGAGCTGGTTTTTCGAATTTCACCGCTTTTGTATTGACAGCTGCATCAACTGGCTCAAGAATAGTCAAGGCTTTAGTTCTTGCAGTCATAATTCCTCTCATATTTGGAATACGTAAATCTTTTTCTTCAACAAGACCTTTTTGACCACCAATGATTAATGGTAAAGTTGTGCTAACAGTTTCTTTTCCACCATCAATTTCACGAACTGCTTTTACGTTGTTTCCATCAACAGTTATTGCTGTACAAGAATTTAAAAAGTTAGAACCTAAAATTCCTGCAATCATTCCTGGAACCATTCCTCCATTATAATCTAAAGACTCTTTTCCAGCAATTACTAAATCGTAACCTCCGTTTTTAATTACTTCAGCTAATTGTTTTGCAACAAAAAATCCGTCAGTTGGGTTAGCGTTTACACGAATCGCTTCGTTTGCGCCAATTGCCAATGCTTTACGCAAAGTTGGTTCAGTATCTGGTCCTCCAACATTAACAACAGTTACCGTTGCTCCTTGTTGTTCTTGAAACCAAATAGCACGTGTTAAACCAAATTCGTCATTTGGATTGATTACATATTGTACACCATTGGTATCAAATTCTGAATCACCGTTGGTAAAGTTAATTTTTGAAGTAGTATCAGGCACGTGGCTGATGCAAACCAATATTTTCATAAGTATATATTTTGAATTTAATAATATGCTTTGACAAATTTAGAAATTAAAATCGGAATAATATACTATGCATGCATAATATTTTTTAAAAACTATTACGTTTTCGAAGATTTTGAAATTTGGAAGTGCTTTTGTCTAGATGTAAAATTGAAAATTCACTTATTTTGCCTGATTCTTAGCAAATTCGTAATGCTCAGAATCATGTTAACTGTTAAAATTGAGGCAGAATTATACTAAATTTTGACCAATTCCGTTTAAATTGTCGAATTTGAATAAATCAGAATTACACAAATAGAGTTGGATTTGTATGAAAAGTGTTTTTCGGGAGAGAATAACAACAATTATATCGATTTCGTAAATATCTCAAAAAGTTTTAAAACGTTAAAAGCAAAAGAACAGGATAAAGTTCGTGCGATTTTAAATTCAATTTATGCTTTTAAGTGATTTAAAATATTTATTTTTGCTCTTCAGAAAATTCAACATACAATATAAATATGAGAACAATACAATTTAGAGAGGCCATTTGCGAAGCGATGAGCGAAGAAATGCGTCGCGATGAATCCATATATTTAATGGGAGAAGAGGTTGCAGAATACAACGGAGCTTACAAGGCTTCAAAAGGAATGCTTGCTGAGTTTGGTGAAAAAAGAGTAATCGATACTCCAATTGCTGAGCTTGGTTTTTCAGGAATTGCAGTAGGTTCGGCAATGAATGGAAACCGCCCTATTGTAGAATATATGACATTCAACTTCTGTTTAGTTGGTATTGATCAAATTATAAATAACGCTGCTAAAATGCGTCAAATGACTGGTGGACAATTTAATGTGCCAATCGTTTTCCGCGGACCAACTGCTTCTGCAGGTCAATTAGGAGCTACTCACTCACAAGCTTTAGAAAACTGGTTTGCAAACACTCCAGGACTTAAAGTTGTTGTGCCTTCAACTCCTTATGATGCAAAAGGACTTTTGAAATCAGCTATCCGTGATAACGATCCAGTAATTTTCATGGAATCTGAACAAATGTATGGCGATAAAGGTGAAGTGCCAGACGGAGAATACACAATTCCATTAGGTGTTGCTGATGTTAAACGTGAAGGAACTGATGTTACTATCGTATCTTTCGGAAAAATCATCAAAGAAGCTTTCATCGCTGCTGATGAATTAGCTAAAGAAGGAATCTCTTGTGAGATTATCGATTTAAGAACTGTTCGTCCAATGGACAAAGACGCGATCTTAAAATCGGTTAAAAAAACAAATCGTTTAGTAATTCTTGAAGAAGCTTGGCCTGTTGCCAGCCTTTCTTCTGAAATCACATATATTGTTCAGGAACAAGCATTCGATTTCCTTGATGCGCCAATTCAGCGTATCACAACTGCTGATACTCCTGCGCCTTACTCTCCTGTATTGCTTAAAGACTGGTTGCCAAATGCTGGTGATGTAGTAAAAGCAGTAAAGAAAGTAATGTACAAATAAGAAATTCAACAATACTTATAAAACTTCATCAGTCATATTAATTGATGAAGTTTTTTTTTGCCAAATGATAAAAAGAATAATTTTACTCAGCCTATTTTTTGTATTCGCTTTTGTGAATCTTGGAACTGCACAAACAAAAGTGAGTGGAATTGTTTTGGACAAATCAAATCAGCCAGTGCCTTTTGCAAATATTGTTTTCAAAGGTTCTAATACCGGAATCGTTTCTAACGAAGACGGGCGTTTTTATCTGGAATCGCCTAATACTTATACTGCTTTGTTAGTAAGTTCTGCAGGATTTTCAGATAAGGAAGTTCCTTTAGAAAAAGCAGTCAATTACAATTTTAAAATTGTTTTGTTCGAAGAACAAGTGTTGAACGAAGTTGTAATTTATACTGGAAAAACGTCTAAAAAGAATAATCCTGCATTAGATATTTTGAGGAAAATTTGGGAAAGAAAGCGTAAAAACGGGCTTTACCAATTCAACCAATATCAGATGCAAAAGTACGAAAAAGTCGAGTTTGATATGAACACGATTGACAGTGCTTTGATGAAAAACAAGCTTTTCAAAGGAATGGAGTTTATTTTTGATCATGTTGATACTTCTGATGTGACGGGAAAAACATATCTTCCTATTTTCATCAACGAATCGGTTTATGATGTTTACGGCGATAACAAATTAAAGAAAGTAAAAGAAAATCTGACCGGAAATAAAATGTCTGGTTTTAATGGAAATCAGCAGATTTTATCTTTCGTAAAAGATCTTTATTCAGATTATAATATTTACGACAATCACCTTAAATTTTTTGATAAGAGTTTTACGAGTCCGCTTTCAAAAACCGGAATTGATGTTTATAATTATGTTCTAAAAGATAGTGCTTTTGTCGATAAAAAATGGTGCTATAATATTGTTTTTTATCCGAGACGTAAAAACGAATTAACATTCAAAGGCGATTTTTGGGTTAATGACACCACTTTTGCCATCAAGAAAATTAATATGGGCGTTACCAAAAGTGCCAATATTAACTGGGTAAAAGATATTTACATCGAACAAGAATTTGAAGTCGAAAATGATTCTGTCTTCCTTTTGACACGTGATTATATGATGTCTGATTTTGCTCTGAATAAAAAAGAAAAATCAAAGGGAGTTTATGGAAAAAGAACGACTTTATACCGAAATCATAAATTCAATATTCAAAAGCCAGAGAAGTTTTATAAAGAAGAAGTCAACTTTATAGACAATGCTGTTTATGATCGTCCGCCTGAATTTTGGGATGAAAATCGTTTTGAGAAATTAAACAAAGACGAAGCCGGAATTTATAAAATGCTCGATACCTTGCAGACAGTCAAGCGATTTAAGCAATTGTACAGTCTCGTCTCGATATTAGGAAGCGGTTATGTAGAGTTTAAAAACTTTGACTACGGGCCAATTTTCTCCACTTTTGGTTATAATGAAGTCGAAGGTTTAAGGCTTAGAGTTGGAGGACGAACTTATTTTGGACCAAATGATCCATGGCGTATTCAGGCTTATACGGCCTACGGTTTTAATGATAACAAATTCAAGTACGGAGTTTCTGGAAAATGGATGGTTGATAAGAAAAATCGAATCATTATTTCTGGAGGAAACAGGCGCGATATTGAACAAATTGGAGCAAGTTTAACTACGACAAATGATATTTTAGGACGAAGTTTTGCGTCTTCTGCTTTGTTTACAACGAGCAGTAACGGAAAATTGACGAATATTAATTTGAGTAATGTTTCGTTTGAAATTGAAGCCAAAAAGAATTTTATCGTTCAAACTGGTTTTTCATATCGAACTTTGGAATCGGCTTCACCAACATTTAGTTTAGATTATTATTCGACTTTGCCAAGCCCAGAAAATCCTGCCGGAGTTATACAAAGTAAAGTAAGGCAGTCTGAAGCTAATATTCAGTTTGAATATATGCCAAATCGTAAAACTATTGGTTATGGAGTTGAACGAGATTTAGTGGATAGCCCTTTTAGCCATTTCTTTGTGAATTTCAGTTATGGTTTAAAAGGAGTTTTTGAGAGTGATTTTGCATACGAAAAAATTCAGATCTACTATAAACAGCCAATTATTATTGGGCCTTTAGGTAGAACAGATATTATTGTCGAAACAGGAAAAACGTTTGGCACAATTCCGTTAGGCTTGATGAGTGTTGTTCCTGGAAACCAGACATACTGGACTATTGAAAATACTTTTAGTAATTTAAATTTCTACGAATTTGTTACTGATCAATATACCACTTTACAATGGCAACATAATTTTCAAGGAAGATTATTTGCAAGAGTTCCATTTATGAGAAAACTAAATTGGAGAGAATTTATTGGAATTAAAGCGGTTCACGGAACTATTTCGGATGCCAACAGAGCGATTAATGCATCTGGCCAACCTTATAATGCTCCTGAAAATGTTTATTGGGAATATAATGCCGGAATCGGAAATATTTTTAAAGTTTTCCGAATCGATTTTTCTTGGAGAGGGAATTATTTAAACATGCCGGATGCTAATAAATTTGCAGTAAAAGGCTCATTCGGATTCTACTTCTAAAAATGTTTTGTCAGATTTAATAAAAGCGAAAGCTGTTTAATAATCTCGCAAAGACGCCAAGTCGCTAAGTTTTTAATTTCTTTGCGTCTCTGCGCCTTTGCGAGATTCTTTTTATTTAATTTTGAATAAACACTTAAACAACTCATGCAAGAAGCCATCGATTTTCTAACCAATAAAAATCAGATATTTCAGGAAATAATCGAGACATACGGATTGCCTCCAATTCCGAGACGTCCTCAAGGTTTTGAGACTTTGGTGTTGCTAATATTGGAACAGCAAGTTTCTATAGATTCGGCGAAAGCCACATTTTTAAAAATTAAAGCTTATAAAGACTGCAATCCCGAAAACATGGTGATTTTATCTGATGAAGAATTTAGAAGTCTTGGCGTAAGCCGTCAAAAAACAAAATACATTAAAATTTTAGCGGAAGCTGTTTTAAATAAAGATTTAGATATTGAAAGTCTGCCTTCGAAATCGGCAAAGCAAGTTCGGGAAGAGCTAATCAAGCTAAAAGGAATTGGAAATTGGACGATTGATATTTATTTGATGTTTTGTCTGGAAGAACCCGATTTGATTCCGCTTGGAGATATTGCAGTGGTGAATACAATGAAAGAATTGTTCAATATTCACGATAAGCAGGAAATGGAAATTCATGCCGAACAATGGAGTCCGTACCGATCTTATGCAACCTATTTGCTTTGGCACCATTACTTAAAAAAGCGAAATAGAACAATTACTTATTAACTATCTGTTATAGAAAAAGAAAAGTATATTAATTAATGAATAAATTCATAGATTAATATACTTTTTTCATTGTAAAAATAGAATGTTTGGTTACTTTTGCAACCGAAATTATAAGATATAATAAAAAACGAAAATGACCGCAGACAAACTAACGACTTTCGATGTATTAATCGAAATACCAAGAGGAAGCAGAAATAAATACGAGTACGATTTTGAAATCAAAAGAATGCGTTTCGACAGAATGTTATTCTCTTCAATGATGTACCCAGCTGATTATGGATTTATTCCAGAAACTTTAGCACTTGATGGAGATCCTCTTGATGTATTGGTTTTAGTAAATGAACCAACTTTTCCTGGATGTGTTATGGAAGTAAAACCAATTGGTGTTTTCCACATGGCAGACGATAAAGGACCAGATGAAAAAATTATTTGTGTACCAGTTTCAGATCCAATCTGGAATTCATTATCAGATTTATCAGATATCAACCCACACTTAGTAAAAGAAATCGAGCACTTTTTTCAAGTTTACAAAGATCTTGAAAACAAAAAAGTTGATGTTGAAGGATGGGGAGACGTAAAAGAAGCTTACGAAATTATCGCAGAATGCACTAAGCGTTTTGATGACATTGAAAATAAACCAGCAGGATTATTTAGCATTAAATAATTTTAACCTTATTCTATTATAAAAAAAGCAATACTGCCGTCAGGAGTATTGCTTTTTTGTTTAAATTCGTTCAGTTAGATTGTTGACTATTAACCAAAACCAATAAAATATTATGAATGCATTTATGATTTACCTGCCTATTATAATGGCAGTTTTAGGTTTATTTTTCATGGGAATAAAAAGGACGTGGGTTTTAAAACAAGATGCCGGAGACGGTAAAATGAAAGAGATTTCAGATTACATCTACGAAGGGGCCTTAGCCTTCCTAAAAGCCGAATATAAATTATTAACCATATTTGTAATTGTTGCCAGTTTAGCTTTGGCGGGAATTACTTTTATCCCTGGAGTAAAAACACATTTATTAATCGTAGTAGCATTTATTTTTGGTGCATTTTTCTCCGCTTTAGCAGGAAATATGGGAATGAAAATAGCAACTAAAACAAACGTTAGAACTACTCAGGCTGCGCGTACAAGTTTGCCTCAGGCCTTAAAAGTTTCTTTTGGCGGAGGAACCGTAATGGGACTTGGTGTTGCCGGTTTAGCCGTTTTAGGATTAACAGCTTTCTTTATCATTTTCTTTAATTTATTTTCAGGCGGTGTTTGGAAAGATACCGATACCATGACAGTTGTTTTGGAAACTCTGGCAGGATTTTCACTTGGTGCAGAATCAATCGCTTTATTTGCCAGAGTTGGTGGGGGAATTTACACAAAAGCTGCCGATGTTGGAGCTGACTTAGTTGGTAAAGTTGAAGCCGGAATTCCAGAAGATGATCCTCGTAATCCAGCAACAATTGCAGATAATGTTGGAGATAACGTTGGAGACGTTGCAGGTATGGGAGCCGATTTATTTGGGTCTTACGTAGCGACTGTTTTGGCGGCAATGGTTCTTGGAAACTATGTGATAAAAGATATGGGTGGAAGCATCAATGACGCTTTCGGCGGCATTGGACCAATTTTGCTTCCAATGGCAATTGCTGGTTTCGGAATTTTATTTTCGATTATCGGAACAATGTTGGTGAAAATTTCAGATGATAACGCTAAAGAAGCTCAAGTGCAAAAAGCATTAAATATAGGAAACTGGATTTCTATTGCTTTAACAGCTATTGCCTGTTTCTTTTTGGTACAACATATGTTGCCAGAAGTAATGACAATGGAATTTTTTGGAGAAGGATCTCAGCAAATTTCTTCAATGCGTGTTTTCTATGCTACTTTAGTTGGATTAGTTGTGGGTGGAGCAATTTCATCGGTAACAGAATATTATACAGGATTAGGAACAAAACCAGTTATGGCAATTGTTCAAAAATCATCAACAGGAGCGGGAACAAATGTTATTGCAGGTTTGGCAACCGGAATGATTTCTACTTTTCCAACTGTATTGTTGTTCGCAGTAGCAATCTGGATTTCGTATGCTTTAGCAGGATTTTACGGAGTAGCGCTGGCGGCTTCAGCAATGATGGCGACAACGGCAATGCAATTGGCAATTGATGCTTTCGGTCCAATTTCAGACAATGCCGGAGGAATCGCTGAAATGAGCGAATTGCCTAAAGAAGTTCGTACCAGAACTGATATTTTAGATTCAGTTGGAAACACGACGGCAGCTACAGGAAAAGGATTTGCAATTGCATCTGCAGCGCTAACTTCGCTAGCATTATTTGCGGCTTATGTAACGTTTACAGGAATTGACGGAATCAATATTTTCAAAGCGCCAGTTTTAGCGATGTTATTTGTTGGAGGAATGATTCCGGTAGTTTTCTCTGCTTTAGCAATGAATTCTGTTGGAAAAGCGGCAATGGATATGGTTTACGAAGTGCGTCGTCAATTTAAGGAAATTCCTGGAATTATGGAAGGAACCGGAAAACCAGAATACGGAAAATGCGTTGAAATTTCGACAAAAGCCGCTTTACGCGAAATGATGCTTCCAGGAATTTTGACAATTGGTTTTCCTATTGCAATTGTGTTGATTGGAAAATTAGTTTATGCAGATAACAATCAGTTGATTGCTGAAATGTTGGGAGGATATATGGCCGGAGTTACGGTTTCTGGAGTACTTTGGGCAGTTTTTCAAAACAATGCCGGAGGTGCTTGGGATAATGCTAAAAAATCTTTCGAAGCTGGAGTAATGATCAACGGAGAAATGACCTACAAAGGTTCTGATGCTCATAAGGCGGCAGTAACTGGAGATACAGTTGGAGATCCGTTTAAAGATACTTCTGGGCCATCAATGAACATCTTAATTAAATTAACTTGTTTGATTGGATTGGTTGTTGCGCCAATTTTGGGTGAAGGACATGCTTCAGGAATGACAGAAAAAGGTTCTTGTTGCGTGAAAATGGAAATGCACGCTGGTGGTGCTTCGAAATGTGGCGATTTATCAACAATGACTAAAGAAGAATGTGCTAGAATGTGCAAAGAAAAAGGCTGTACAGCAGAAGAAACAGCAAAATGTTTGGCACATTATGACGCAAACGGAAAATATATGCATCAAAGAACAGATTGTTTTGATACCAGCAAATATGAGAAAAAGTCACTTAAAGTGGAACTAAGAAAAGAAAATGGCAAAACCATTGGAACAGTTACAAAAACAGAAAACGGCAAAACTACAACTGAAGTTTATGAAGGAACCGAAGAAGAAGTAAAAGCTAAGATTGACGCTGTTAAATAAGAACAACTTGATAGCTTTGTCAAAGTTTAAAACTTTGACAAAGCTTTTAAAAACTAAAAATGCCTCTAATATTTAGAGGCATTTTTTATTCGTGTAAATCTGTGCAATTCGTGTTTTAGAATAATCCGTTCAATTCGGCATCAATTCTATTAATGATATTTCCTAAATCTTCTGGATTATCAACAAAATTAATATTGTCAACATCAATAATCAATAATCGGCCTTTTGTATAAGTTTGAATCCATGCTTCGTATCTTTCGTTCAAACGACTCAAATAATCAATCGAAATTGAATTTTCGTATTCGCGTCCGCGTTTGTGGATTTGTCCAACAAGATTTGGAATAGAACTTCTCAAATAAATCAATAAATCGGGTGCTTTTACCAATGATTCCATTAATTCAAACAACGAAGTGTAATTTTCAAAATCACGGCTTGTCATCAATCCCATAGAATATAAATTGGGAGCAAAAATATAAGCATCCTCATAAATTGTTCTATCCTGAATGATTTTTTTTCCGCTTTCGCGAATTTGCTGCACTTGGCGGAAACGGCTATTTAAGAAATAGATTTGTAAATTAAATGACCAACGCTCCATTTGGTGGTAAAAATCGTCTAAGTACGGATTATCAACCACATCTTCATAATGAGGTTCCCATTTAAAGTGTTTGGCCAATAACTTTGTTAATGTTGTCTTTCCTGCGCCGATATTTCCTGCTATTGCTATGTGCATTACGGTGTTACGATTTTATAATTTACAATTTCTTTAGCTGTAAAAATAGATAAAATTTGGTCTTTGTAATAGAAATTATCAAACGATTTTTCTAAAATTTCAATTTCTGAAATTACGTTAGTTTTGTCTTTGCTAATGTCTCTTAAATACAAGTGATTACCTTTGCTGAAAATGTATTTTTGTCCATCAATTATTTCGATTTTATCAAAATCTGGTACGTTTCCGAGGCTAGTAATTTTTCCGAAAATATCACACGAAAACCAGTTGTTTTTTTTATCAATCCAATAAAAAGCATTAAAATCGGTCTGATAGTATTTTATAGGTTCTGTCAACGGAATAGAAACCGTTTTGTATTCATTTTTCAAATAATCAAGCAATCCAATTTGTTGATTCAGCGCATTATAAATCCATAATTGATTTTGAGTTGACATTCCAATTGCGCTTGCGACAATAGGAGTAGCATTTAGTGAAAAATTGATTTCGGTAATTTTGTTCAGCTGATTGTCAAGCAAAACAACAGTATTGAAATCTTCATAATACAAAACCATTTTCAACGGATTCTGTAAATCTGTTTTTGTGATTCTTCCTAAAGAAACATTTTTATATTCAAAAACCTCGTTTCCTTTAAATTTAGTAAAAACATTGTTGCTGATTTGGTAACTAAATCCGAATGAATCTTTTCCTAAATAGTCATCAGCAGTATAGTTTGCATGAGAAATTTGAACTGCATTTATCTTTGAATTTTGCGCCGAAAGAAGAATCGGTGAAACAGCAATTAAAAAGAAAAATAGAATATTTATTGCTGTTTTAGTCATGTTTTTTAGTTTCGGTCATGCCAAATTACAAAAAACCTTACGATAAAAGTTTAAAAAAATGAGATTTTGGCGATTCTGTCATTTAAACCTTTCTCGATCGTAATAGTCTAAAAAATAACGTATTCTATCTATGTCTTAAAAGCGTTGATATATTATATTTTTAGTATTTTAAAAATAATAATACATTTGAGTATAAGTTTTTAATACAAATTACCAATTTAAAATAAAATGAAATGAAAAAAGTGTTTTTTTATATGTCTTTGATGCTTGTTTTTTCTCAAATGCAGGCGCAAAAAGATTTTCAGGGAATGGCTGTTTATGAGTCAAAAACCCAAGCTCCGAAAATGGATGGAATGCGAGCTAATAGAGATATTACGCCCGAAATGCAAAAGAATATGGAGGAGCGAATGAAAAAAATGCTTGAAAAAACCTTTATTTTAAATTTTGACAAATCGGCTTCTATTTATAAAGAAGAAGAAAAATTGGAAACACCAGGTCAGCAAGGAGGTGGCATGCGCATTATGATGAATTCGTTCATGGGTGGCGGAGGCACTTTTTATAAAAATGTAAAAAGCAAATCGTACACAGTTGACAAAGAATTTATGGGAAAAGAATTTCTAGTGGTGGATTCTTTGCCAAAATTAAATTGGAAAATGGAATCTGAAACCAAACAAATTGGCGGTTATACATGCTACAAGGCAACGGCGGTAAAAGAAGCTAGCAAAACCGATTTTAGAAACTTCAGACCCAAAAATAACGACGATAAAAAGCCGGAAGAGAAAAAAGATGACGCAAAGAAAACTTCTGGCGAAACGAAAACAAACTTTCAGGATAACTTCGAAATTCCTAAAGAAATTATAATAACAGCTTGGTATTCTCCAGAGATTCCTGTGAATCAGGGACCAGAAAATTATTGGGGACTTCCGGGTTTGATTTTGGAAGTAAACGATGGAAGAACGACTATTTTATGTTCGAAAATTGTTTTAAATGCCAAAGACAAAGTCGAAATAAAGGCACCTACAAAAGGAAAAGTGGTTTCTCAGAAAGATTACGATGAAACAGTAATCAAAAAAATGGAAGAATTCAGAGAAATGAACCGTGGCCGTGAAGGTGGTCCAGGTGGTGGTCCAGTAATGATTAGACGATAATTTTTGAATATCATTCTTTAGATTTTCTCCATGAAAAATATATTTCTTTTCGTCATTTTTTTAATGACCTCGATATCTTTTGCGCAAACGGTTCGTTTTGATGGTATTATTCAAGACGAGCAAAAAAATCCGTTGGAAATGGCCAATATTATGGCGGTTAACAACGCCACAAAAGCAATGGATTCTTATGGTATTACTAATGATAAAGGGAAATTTCAGCTTACATTAAAGCCAAATACTTCTTATACAATTAAGATAAGTTATCTTGGAATGAAATCAAAAGAAATGGCGATTTCGACCAATACCGAAAATATCGTTCAGAATATTGTAATGGACGGTGCTGGAATAGAATTGGAAGGTGTTGAAATTGTTCGCGAAATGCCGGTTTCGATAAAAGGTGACACTATTGTTTACAATGCCGATTCGTTTAAATCGGGAACAGAAAAAAAGCTGGAGGATGTTTTGAAAAAATTGCCCGGCGTTGAGGTAAATGCCGATGGTGAAATAGAAGTAGAAGGAAAAAAAGTCAGCAAATTAATGGTTGAAGGAAAAGATTTTTTCGACGGAGATACCAAACTAGGCGTTAAAAATATTCCTGCCGATGCTATTGACAAAGTGCAGGTTTTAAGAAATTATAACGAAGTAAGCCAATTAAAAGGTCTGGAAAATGATCAGGATAATGTTGCGATGAACATCAAGCTGAAATCGGGGAAAAAGAATTTCTGGTTTGGAGATGTAACGGCAGGAATTGGCGTTGCAGAGCTTGATAGTCGATACATAATCAATCCAAAACTGTTTTATTATAGTCCTAAATATTCCATCAATTTAATTACCAATTTCAATAATATTGGCGAATTGCCTCTGACGGCCCAGGATTATTTCAAATTTACGGGCGGTTTCAAAAATATGATGAAAAAGGGAGGAAGCAATTTTAATGTTTCGTCGAATGATTTGGGGATTTCAGTTTTAAGAAACAATCGTGCTAAGGAAATCGAAACGAAGTTTGGAGCGACGAATTTTTCTTATAATCCCACAAAAGCTTGGAATATTAGCGGTTTCGGAATTCTTTCGGTTTCGAAAACAGATTTAGAAACCAAATCGCAAACCACGATTTTAGATTCTGGCGATCAGCAGAAACGAGATGAAATGACGCATCAAAAAAATAATTTGGGACTTTTTAAATTGAGTTCGAGTTATAAGCCAAGCGATAAATTTCAGTTTGATTATGATATTTTGACCAAATTATCAAAACAAGATGAAGATACTGATTTGTTACGTGAATCGGTTGTAAATAATGTTTCGGCAGTTGAAACCATTTTGACACAGAAAAAGCAAGATCCAACATCAGTAAATCAAAATTTGAGTTTGTATTATACGCAAAGCGACAAAAACATTTTTGCTTTTGAGGCGCAACATTTATATCAAGACGAGAATCCGTTTTATAATGCCAATTTACGTTCGCAGCCTTTTGATTTGGCTGGATATATTTCGGGACAGAATCGAAATGATTTGAATCAGGACCGTTTTGTGAAAACAAATAAACTCGATGCAAAACTGGATTACTATTATATGGTAACGCCAAAAAGCAATTTTAATGTGACTTTAGGAAATACCTATTCGTACCAAAATTTCAATTCTCATATTTTCCAAATGCTGGACAATAGAGATAAAAATGACTTGAATGAACCAGAAAATAACAATGATGTTGATTATAGATTTAATGATGCTTTTTTAGGTTTTCACTATAAAATCCTGACAGGAAAATTTACTTTCACTCCCGGCCTAAGCATACACACATACAATATGACAAATGCGCAATTGGGAACCGATTATTCACAAAGTTTCACAAAAGTCCTTCCTGATTTTTTTGCCTTGTACCAAATCAAAAAATCAGAAACATTGACGTATAATTTTTCATTATCGAATGATTTTACAGATATCAATCAGCTTGCGGCGGGTTATGTTTTATCAGATTACAGCAGTTTGTTTAGAGGAAATCGTTTCTTGGAAAATGCGACTTCGCAAGTGCATTCATTGCGTTATTTCAAATATAATATGTTCAATTTCGAGAATATTTTTGCCAATGCCACGTACACGAAAAAAGTTGACGCCATAAAAACGAAGGCTAATTTTGACGGAATTAATCAATCTTCAGTTCCGTATAACTCCAATTTAGCCGATGAAACTTTAAGCGGAATGGGAAGTTACGGACGTTCTTTCTTGAAAAATTACAAAGCCTCGGCAACGGCAAGCTTGAATTGGTCAAAGTTTAATAATATTCAGAATAATGTTTTGGCGACGACAGAAAGTTTTACGCAAAGTTATACGGTAAAAGCAGCAACAAATTATAAAAATCTGCCGAATTTAGAACTTGGTTATAACGCTTTGATTAATCAATACAGCGGTTCAACTTATTATACGGACAAGCCTTTTGCGAGATTGGATTATTATTTCTGGAAAAGTTTTTCATTTGTTTCAGAGTATGAATTCTATCATTATTATAATGGAAATAAAACGGTTGATAACGAATATGACTTTTTGAGCGCCAGTTTGGTTTATCAGAAAAAAGACAGCAAATGGGAGTATAAAGTTTCGGCTACAAACATATTAAATACAACTTATTTGAATGATGACAGTTTTTCGCAATTTTCTACACGAGTTTCGCAATACACTGTTCAGCCTCGCTACATCATCTTTTCAATGAAATACAATTTGTAGTATTTTAATTGCTAAATTATCAGTTTTAATGACTTGTTTCGATAAGAATCGAATATCTTTGCTTCAAATTATTAACAGCAAAAAAAATAGTCATGCGCAAGTTTGTGTGGAGTATATTACTCGTGATTACAGGAATTTCCTGTTCATTTTCTCAAGTGAAAGGAATAGAAAAGGGAACTTATTTATCTACCAATAAAGGCCAAAAAATCAAGCTCAATTTATTAGAAGATAATAAATATGAGCTAGTTTTTTATACAGGCAATTATGAAATCAAAGGCGATTCTTTAATCTTTATTCAGAAAGAAAATGCTGAAAATGGTTTTGATCTTGCTTTTGCAACCGATAAAAAGGCGAAAAAAGTAAAAATTAAGTTCCCAGATTCATCCTATTATTCTTTTTATATAGGAACACAAAAAGGAAACGAAGAGGTAGTTTATCAGAGAGTTTCGGATATTAAAACTAAAATAGACCCAAATTGGGAAAAGACAGATTTAGAATTTGATATCGAAAAAACGGATTATTTATATTTGGTTTATGAAAATTATGACGGCAAAAGCAATGTCTGCAAATATACATTGCCAAAAGATGTTTCTGAAATAACCGTAAAATATGAATTTGCACTTTTAGGCGATTTAAAAATTGGCGGTTTTTTTGATCGGAAAACAAATGAATTGAAAATCTCGGAGCCTTCGGGCAAAGATCCTCTGGTGTTTTTAAATGAAAAAAATCCACAGCCAGAAAAGCCAAAAAAAGTAATTCCACTTGAAAATCAAACCATCTCAAATTGGACTTACCCGGGGAAAGAAAATTATAATGACATTTATGGAACTGGGGTTGCTGTTGATACAACACTATATCCGCCTTTATCGACAGGAACTGAAATTGCGCCTCCTACACTTCCTTCTCAATATGATTTTAAATTAAAAATTGAGAATAATTTAAAGAACGCTTTGGCAGCAACAAAAGAAGCAAAACTTAAATTTTTAATGTTTTACAGCAATAGCAAAGATAAAGCCGTAAAAGAAAACTTCAATGCTTTTGTAAAGGATCAGGAAACACAGGCTGGATATAATATGTATGACGGATACAATCCTGTTTATGATGTGTATAATTATTATTTGGCTGGCGCCGATGACAAAAAATGGCTGAAAACTAATAAAATCACAGATGATCCAAGTGTATTAGTTTTAAATAGCGATGGTGATATTTTAGCGAAAGCGAAATCTGATTTATCAGACAAGAGTTATCAGTTTAGCTATTATGGTGATTTATATAAAAAATTGCAGCGAGTAAATGCTTTTGTATACATTAATAAGGTATTCAAAAATAAAAAAGCACCTGATGCTGATTTGATTAGCGCCTTTAATAGCGCATCAGTTTTAGAAATTTCGTACGATTATGATTTAGATGAAACAATTGCTGATCCTAATTCTACTGATTTTGTAATAACCAAAATAGCATCTGATAAAAAAGAAGTCGCTCAGACTTGGAAAAAGCTGATCGAAGCACATCAAAAAGATACAAAGCCAGAGATGTATTTGGTGGAAACAATTGTAAGAGAAATCAAAAATCAGGGTTTTACAAAACAGCTTTTTAATGAAGACAAAGTTTTTAGTGATACGGATTTTCTAGCTATAGATTATCTTTTAAAACACTCTGACAAAATTGAAGAAAACCGTTCGGACTTCAATAATAAGGAAGACGAAGTTCATAATATAGGAAATGTGATTTTTGAAATTTCTTCTGCCTTGCAGTCGAACTCTTATATTGCTCAAGATAAATTTTCTTCGGATATAAATAAAGAGAAGAATATCTCAATTTATAAAAAGATAATTGCTTTAGGAAAAGGAAATTTTGAATCGTACAGCAATTATTTTCAATATTTGAATAATTCAGAAGATCCAACAGCATCAAATGTTGATTTCTTAAAAGAGTTCACAGCTTATTTTGATTCTAATTTAACAGCATCAAGTCCAATTGAAAAATTGGATGCAATGTTTTCTGCATTAGATTCATCCTATGACGGATGGAATTCTTTTAAAGATTATCATTCTAATCTTTGCAATAATGCAGCTTGGTCAGTAGTGTTGCAATCACAAAATGCTAATTTTTTAAAAGAAGCAATTAAATGGTCTGAATATAGTTTAGTGATAACCAAAAACAATCCGTACTATTTAGATACGTTGGCACAATTATATTATAAAGACGGCCAAAAGCAAAAAGCTATTGAAACACAAGCTCTGGCAGTTAAATTTTTGAATGCGGTTACAGAACCAGAAACGGCAGCAGATATTAAGGAGACTTTGGACAAGATGAAAAATGGAACATATTAAAAATATAATCGTTGTGAAAAATGTAATGGCTGTCTGTATTGATAGCCATTTTTCTTTATTAATCATTGCTAATTGTTGTTTTTGATGTAAAAAACTAAAGTTTTTGCCTTGAATTGATTAAGTTTGGATTATAAAATTAAAAGGTATGAAAAACAAAATGATCCTTGGTTTACTGGTTTCTGGAGCAATGACTTTTGCACAGGCAGTTAAAAAACCATTAGTTGCGGCAATAACTGATAAAGATCTTAAAACTGATATGTATCAAATGGCCGGAGACCATTTTAACGGTCGTGAAGCGGGAACTCTAGACGAATTAAAAGTATCAATGTGGCTGGCTAATAAAGCAAAAGAAGCGGGAATGGAACCTGCAGGAGATGATGGAACTTATTTCCAATTTTTTGATTTGTACAGACACCAAGTTACGCCAAATACAAAGTTTAAAATTGGACAAAAAGAGTTTAAACTTTGGAAAGATGTTTTAGTGGCAGAAACTACTAATATTAAGGTAGAAGGTTCATTAGTTTATCTAGGCGCAGCAACAAAAGAAGAAATTGAAAAAGCAGATGTTAAGGGAAAAGCAGTAGTTTTATTAGCTTCAAAAGAAGGAATTGCTGATGATATTTCGCTTTTTGACAGGCGTTATCCTGGGTTAGTTAGAAATAAATATTATGACCTTGTGGTTAAAAAAGGAGCAATCGCACTTATTATGGTTGCAGACGAATTGGCTGAGCAAAGTTGGTCACAAGTGGAGCCACAAATGACAAGAGGTATTTACGGGATTGAAGGTTTCCGTGATAAAATAGGATCTACGATGCCAGTTTTCTGGGTTCACGGTGATCAATTAAATTATTTAAAAAAGACTAAAGATTTATTGTCTGCTGAAGTTATTTCTGAAACTTACAAATATCCTTCAGTAAACGTCGTAGGTACAATTGCAGGAACAGATCCTAAATTGAAAAATGAATATGTACTTTTCAGCGGTCACCAAGATCATGATGGTGTGCGTCAAAAATACGGACAGGATTCTATTTATAATGGAGCCGATGATAATGCAAGTACTTGCGTGGCAATGTTGGCAATCGCACGAGCTTATAAGCAACAACCTGGAAAAAGAACATCTTTGTTTGTATTTCACGGTTCAGAGGAACGCGGTTTGTTGGGATCAAGATGGTATGCAGCACATCCTACCGTTCCAGAAAAAGACATTATCGCAGTTTTAAACGGTGATATGATTGGAAGAAACAATGTAAATCAAGCGGCATTATTGGGTTCTAGTTCGCCACATGAAAATTCATCTGATTTGGTTGCCATTGCCAAAAAAGCAAATGACGAAGGTCCAAAATTTGATTTGGATAAACTTTGGGACAGGCCAGAACATCCAGAATATTTTTACTTCCGTTCAGATCATTTGCCATATGCAAGAAGAGGAATCCCTTCAGTTTTTTACACCAGCGTTTTGCACAGTCAATATCATACGCCAATGGATGAATCTGAAAATATTGATTTCGTAAAATTGCATAAAATGACAGAGTGGATTTACAGAACGGGTTGGATTTTGTCTAATGATCCTAATCGCCCTAAAACATTGCCAAATGTGCAATTGGAAAGATAAGTTCATAATAAAATTAAAAACCCGATTTCAATTTGAAATCGGGTTTTTTTATGTTTAAGATTTAGATTGAATTACAATCCAAATGCAACTTTAACTTGGTCAACAAAATCAAGTTTTTCCCATGTAAACAATTCAACAGTAACAGTTTTTTCGTTTCCACCTGGAGCAGAGAAAGTTTTAGTAACCGTTTCTGGTTTACGTCCCATGTGTCCGTAAGCAGCAGTTTCGCTATAAATTGGGTTTCTTAATTTCAAACGTTGCTCAATAAAGTAAGGACGCATATCAAAGATAGCTTCTACTTTTTTAGCGATTTCACCGTTCGTTAAGTTTACTTTAGAAGTTCCGTAAGTTTCAATGAAAATACCCATTGGCTCGGCAACTCCAATTGCGTAAGAAACCTGAACTAAGATTTCATCAGCAACACCTGCAGCAACTAAGTTTTTAGCGATATGACGTGTAGCATAAGCAGCACTTCTATCTACTTTACTTGGATCTTTCCCAGAGAATGCACCACCACCGTGAGCACCTTTTCCACCGTACGTATCAACAATGATTTTTCTTCCTGTCAAACCAGTATCTCCGTGAGGTCCTCCAATAACGAATTTCCCTGTTGGGTTGATGTGGTAGTTTATTTTATCGTTGAATAAATGAGCGTGTTTTGGATTTTTAGCTATAATTCTTGGAATCAAGATTTCAACGATATCTTTTTTGATTTTAGCCAACATTGCAGCTTCTTCATCAAAATCATCGTGTTGAGTCGAGATAACAATTGCATCAATACGAGTTGGTTTGTTATCGTCGCTGTATTCTAAAGTTACTTGAGATTTAGCATCTGGACGTAAATACGTGATTTCTTTGTTTTCACGTCTTAAGATTGCTAATTCTTGTAATAATTTATGAGATAAATCTAATGCCAAAGGCATGTAGTTTTCAGTTTCATTTGTAGCGTAACCAAACATCATTCCTTGGTCTCCAGCTCCTTGCTCTTCTGGCTTAGCTCTGTCAACACCTTGGTTAATATCTGCAGATTGCTCGTGAATTGCTGAAAGAATTCCACAAGAATTTGCTTCAAACATATATTCGCTCTTAGTATATCCAATTTTGCGGATTACCTCACGTGCAATTTGCTGTACATCAAGATAAGTATTTGATTTTACTTCTCCTGCTAAAATAACCTGACCTGTTGTAACTAATGTTTCACAAGCTACTTTCGAGTCAGCGTCAAATGCCAAAAAGTTGTCAATTAATGCATCCGAAATTTGATCTGCAACTTTGTCTGGATGCCCTTCACTAACAGATTCTGACGTAAATAAATAAGCCATAATAATGATTAAATTTAAAATTAAGCGAGAAAAATAATTGCTAAAAAGGGCTAAAGGAGAGTGTCTGCTTTAGCATTTTTTACTACTGAAAGAATTTTTTCAGCACCCATAACGAACCATTTCATTATGAAGAGGTTGCAATCAGTTCAAATTTTTCCTCTGTATTCGGGTGCAAAGGTATAAAACCATTTTGATTTGCAAATTAAAGTTCAACTTTTTTTATTTTTTTAAAGAGAAATTTAACAGTAGCATACTAATTTGATAGGGCAATAGAAAATATTTTTAATTTTGTTTGGCCGATTCAAAAATAGTTCGCAACTTTGCCTCGTTGAAATAAAAAGAAACAAAAAAATGAAATTTACAATTTGCAATATGATGTCTTGTATGATGCCGGAATATTCCGCAGAGACGTTATTGTAATTTTTTTTCAAAAAAAATATATAAAGAACCTCTGCACATCGCAGAGGTTTTTTTTGGTCAAAAGAAAAAAAGAAAGAAAATTCACTTTTAAATTTGGTAGTTAAAAAAATAGATATTACATTTACCCTATCGAATTAGTCGAATTTAAAAAAGAAATTAATTTTAATTAAAAATGAAAACAGCAAGAAAAAATATGATGTGTTGTAGTATGATGCAAATGTGCATCCCAACTTGCTGTTGCCAAAAGTGAAAGATAAAATCTTTGTTATAGTTTCAACTATAAGCCCTTTTGGTCGCCATCCGAAAGGGCTTTTTTATTTACCATTTAAAATTAAAATCATGAAAACATTAAATTCAATAGCTATAGAATATTTATTGAGAAACGATTCTCAAGACAATGCTAATAAATCAGAAGAGATCTCGAGAGAAGTCAACAGAATAAATTCAGAACAATACGCAAGAAATCAAAAATCATTGTTGCTTCAAATGTATGAACTCGAAGAGGGTGATTTTTTTGCATAAGTCAATTCTAATTCAATTACAATTTTTAAAAATTAACCACACTATAATATAGTATTAACAATATCTAAAAACTAAGAAATCATGAGTACACAAAAATTTGCAACAAACGCGCTACATGCAGGACACGATGTTACTAAAAACGCAGGAACTAGAGCCGTTCCAATTTATCAAACTTCATCATACGTATTTAATAATGCAGATCACGCCGCCAATTTATTTGGTCTTGCCGAAGCTGGATTTATTTACACACGATTGAATAATCCAACAAATGATGTGCTGGAACAACGCCTTGCAGCGCTTGAAGGCGGGATTGGAGCTGTAGTGACAGCATCAGGAGCATCGGCAATTTCGACAACTTTATTGACGCTATTAAGAGCTGGAGATCATATTGTAGCATCAAACAGTTTATATGGAGGAACTTACAATTTGCTAAGTGTGACATTGCCACGATTAGGAATTACCACTACGTTTGTAGATCCTTCAAAACCAGAAAATTTTACTAAAGCTGCCAAAGAAAATACAAGAGCCTTTTTTGTAGAATCTTTAGGAAATCCAAAACTTGATGTTTTGGACTTAAAAGGAATTTCGGCGGAAGCCAAAGCATTCAAAGTGCCGTTTATAGTAGATAATACAGTTGCGACACCTTATTTATTAAACCCAATTAAATATGGTGCCGATATTGTAATTCATTCCTTGACTAAATATATTGCCGGAAACGGAACTTCATTAGGAGGCGTTATTATCGATGCCGGAAATTTTGATTGGGCAAACGGAAAATTTCCTGAATTTACGGAGCCTTCAGCGGGATATCATGGATTAGTGTACCACGAAGCTTTAGGAAATGCGGCTTTTATTGCAAAAGCAAGAATCGAAGGATTGCGTGATTTTGGCTCGGCATTGAGTCCGTTTAATGCTTTTCAAATTATTCAGGGATTAGAAACTTTGCCAATCCGAATTAAAAAACACAGCGAAAATGCTTTGGCCTTGGCTGAATGGCTTGAAAAACAAGATGAGGTAGTTTGGGTAAATTATCCAGGCTTGAAATCAAGCAAATACCACGATTTAGCCAAACAATATTTGCCAGAAGGACAAAGTGGGATTATCACGTTTGGGTTAAAAGGCGGTTTTGATGCTGCGAAAAAAGTGGTTGACGAAACTAAATTATTCTCATTGTTGGCCAACATTGGCGATACAAAATCATTAATTATACATCCAGCAAGTACTACGCACCAGCAATTGTCTGAAGAAGATCAATTGTCAACTGGAGTTTCAAAAGATTTAATCCGACTTTCTGTTGGAATCGAAGATATCGAAGATTTAATTGCTGACTTGCAAGCTGTTTTTGAAAGCGTTACACAAGCGCAATACAGCATCAATAAAAATTAGGTTTTTTTGTTTTTTGTTTGAAAAATTGCCTTTAGCGGTGTGGTGCCGCTAAGGGTGATTTTTTATGATAAAAAATCACAATATATATGTGTAGAGACGCACTGCAATGCGTCTAGCTCATGATGTTAAAAATCAGATATGTTTTAAAAATTAAAATTATGTCAAAGCTTAAAATAAATATTATTCTTTTTGGAATTGGAAATATCGGAAGCACTTTGATCAATCAAATTATTGAAAGTCAGGAATTTTTTCTGCAAAGCAAGAATGTCGATTTTCATTTTCCAATAATTACCAATTCAACTGTTGCTTTTTTCGAGAAAGAAGGCGTAGGCTATGCTTGGGAAACTAATTTTAGAGAATTGGCTGTTCCTTTCAGGGTTGAAGATATTGTGGAATTTGCGAAAGAAAATGAATTTGAAAATTTGATTGCCGTAGATGCTACAGCCAGTGACGAACTGATTAGTCATTATAATACTTTGATCGAAAACGGATTTAATATTGTAGCCGTAAACAAAAAAGCCAACACGCTTCCGATCGATCTTTATAAACAGCTGAGAGAAAATCTAAAAAAGTACGATAAAGAGTTTTTATATGAAACATCGGTCGATACGGGATTTCCGGTTTTGCAGACTTTAAGAGATTTGTATTATTCGGGCGAAAAAATCACAAAAATCAGAGGAGTTTTTTCAGATCATCTGAGTTATATCTTCAATAGATTTTCTTTAGAGGAAAATTCTTTTTCAGCTATTTTGAAAGATGCCAGCCTCCTAGGATTGATGCGCAATACTTTTAAAGAAGATTTATCAGGAAATGACACAGCTCGAAAATTATTGATTTTGACTCGCGAAATTGGAAAAGAGTTCGAATTAGCAGATATAAAGATCAATCCTATTATAAAGGAAGAACATTTAGAGAAAAATGGAATATTAAATAAAGAGGCAATTGACAAATCGTATAAAATAGCAAAAATTACACAGCGCGAAGATCATGTGTTGCGTTATATTGGTGAATATGATATCGAGAAAAATACACTCGAGGTAAAGTTAGTTTCAGAACCTGTTACATCGGCAATTGGTCAATTAAAAGGATCAGATGCCATTTTTGAAATTTATACACAATCTTACGCTGATGTGCCAATTGTTATACAAGGAGCATCACCTTGTAAACAGGCAATTTCAAGAGGAATTATAACTGATATTTTAAAAGTTGCCGAAAAAATTAAAAATAAAGAAGCAGTTTGGCTTTAAGTGGTTTTTGAATGTTATAAAAAAAGTTCTTTGAAAGATTGAAACAGAAAAAGTTAGTTAAATTTTTGTAATATTAAACTGATATTTTGTTAAATTGTAATTTTGTAAGATGTTTTTTGACGATAAAAAAGTGTTTTTTAACGTTTTTTTAGAAAAAATAAGCTTTTGTAACTTGCAATATTCAAAAAAAAGTCGCAAATTTGTAAGACAAGTAAGATCTGTTAAAAACAGATGCCGAAATGTTAAAAACAAATGATTATTTCCTTTTAGATCTTAATCAAATCTAAAAGTTTATTAAAGAAATTTAAATGCAAAAGTTTTTTAAAATAAAAGTCAAATCACAGATGAATAAATCCCTACAGATGAACAAGATGTTTAACGTCGCACGTATTTGTGTATGCGTCTGTTGATACTAAAAGTATATATAAGTTTATATAAAAACTTAAACCCTTTTGGTATTAAAAATCCAAAAGGGTTTTTTTATTCATTTTGATTACCATAACACAGATTTAAAGAAAAAGTAAAGATTATAAAACGCAAACTAACTTAAACTTAAATATCATGAGCACATTAAACTACTTAAGAAAAAAGATTTCAACTTTCAAAAACATCAAAAATGAAAGAAACAATCCGCCGCCAACAAATGAGTTGATCCACCCAAGTTTCGGAATCACGGAGACAGATAAAAAAGAGGTGAAAAAAGAACCAAATTCTTTGTTATTCTTGATGTATTCAAAAGAGAATGAAACGCTTTTTATCTAAATCAAAAAGCATCATAAAATAGGGTAAAACCCGCTTAATTTTACTGGGCAGTTTGTTCGGTAATTTTTTGCGTATAATAGTTTTAGTAATAGACAAAGAGATGATGGTATTAATAATGCCAATTCTTTTGACTTTATGACTTTAAACTTTCGACTTATATTTAAAGTATGTTTAAGAAATTGCAGAATCAATTTCGATAAAATTTGTTAGTTTAAGAAATTAGTAGTTAATTTGCACCGTTAAGTTCAAAAATGTATTGAAATGTTATAAAGAAAGGAGGAGGGATTAGACCCGATGAATCCTTAGCAACCCTTCGTTAATTCGAAGAAGGTGCTGCATTCTACCACGCCCAAACGTGGAAAGATAACAACAAGAATTTTTCTAGTTTCAAACCCTAGACTTTCTTTCTAATATTTCCACATACAAATCAATAATAAAAAGATTTGAAATTGGAAAATATACCCAATCCTATTATAATTCAAGATTTCATCACAGAAAGTGGTGCGATATTTTCATCATTGCCGTTAAGTTTTACGCTTTCTGGCTTGCCTTTGCATACCGCACCAATCGTTTTAGTCAATCATGCTTTGACTGGAAATGCGCAAGTGACTGGGGAAAACGGCTGGTGGAGTGATTTGATTGGAGATGGTAAAACCATTGATACAAACAGATTCACTGTTTTAGCCTTTAATGTTCCGGGAAATGGAAATGATTCATTCCTAATCGAAAATTATCAGGATTTTACCGCCAGAGATATTGCAAGAATTTTTATCAAAGGTTTGAAATCGCTAAACATAGAACAGGTTTTTGCTATAATCGGCGGTTCTGTAGGTGGCGGAATTGCTTGGGAAATTTTGGCATTGGAGCCAAACATCACAGAACATCTAATTCCGATTGCGACAGACTGGAAATCGACTGATTGGATGATTGCCAATTGTTATTTGCAGGAACAAATCTTAAACAATTCGTCAAAACCAATTGAAGATGCCAGAATTCATGCTATGCTCTGTTATCGATCTCCTGAATCATTCAAAGAAAAATTTCAGCGAACCATCAATCAAGATCTTCTGATTTTTAATATCGAAAGCTGGCTGGCACACCACGGAAAAAAATTGCAACAAAGATTTCAGTTGTCATCCTATAAATTGATGAACCAATTGCTCAAAACCATAGATATTACTCGAAATAGTGAGGATTTCGAAACTTTAATATCAAAATCAAACGCGGCGATTCATATTGTTGCAATCAATTCAGATTTGTTTTTTACGCCAAAAGAAAACCTGGAAACCTATCAGGAACTAAAAAGGTTTAAAGACAATGTTTTTTATAGCGAAATTGATTCGGTTCACGGACATGACGCTTTTTTAATCGAGTACAAACAATTAGATCATTTACTTGCCGATATTTTTAAGGCAGAAACAATAGCAAAATAAAATGAAAGTATTAAAATTTGGAGGCAAATCGTTATCAAACGGAGAAGGACTTAACAAAGTAGTTTCAATCATTTCAGATAAAGTAAATCAAGGCGAACAAATTGCCGTAGTTGTTTCTGCGCGCGGTAATGCAACAGATGAATTAGAAGATATTTTAAGAATTGCCGCTAAAAACGGAAATTATAAACCATTATTAGAAAGTTTTAAAGCGTATCAAACTTCAGATTATCCAGAAGTTGATTTGTCTGAGGAATTCAATATTTTAGATAAACTCTTTGAAGGAGTAAGTCTTATTGGTGATTACAGCAGCAAAATTAAAGATCAGATTTTGTCTAAAGGCGAATTGCTTTCGGCTAAATTATTGACTGCCATTTTAATCGAAAAAGGAATTCCAGCAAACTTTGTTGATACAAGAGAATTGCTTAAAACCGATTCAAAATTTGGTGACGCACAGCCTTTGGAACAACTTTCAAAGAAAAATGTGATCAATTATTTCAAGCTTCATAACGGAGAAACAGTGAATATCGTAACAGGTTTCATTGGTTCAAACAACAATAACGACACTACAACTTTAGGAAGAAACGGAAGTAATTATACCGCTTCGTTAATTGCGAATTATTTAAATGCCGAAGAACTTCAAAATTTCACGCATGTTGACGGAATTTATACCGCAAATCCTGATTTAGTTGCTGATGCTAAAAAAATTGAATATTTGTCATTTAATGAAGCAAATGAGCTGGCTAATTTTGGCGCAACGATTCTGCATGCAAAAACGATTATTCCGTTATTAGAAAAAAATATTCCGCTTCGTATTTTAAATACCTTCAACCATGAAAATCGAGGAACCTTAATCACTTCAGATTCAAATAAAGAAGGAATTAAAACGCTTTCAGTTTTGGAAAATGTGTCATTAGTGAATCTTGAAGGCCGAGGATTGCTTGGAAAAGCTGGAGTTGACGCCCGAATTTTCAAAGTAATGGGCGATCACAATATCAGCGTAAGTATTATTTCACAAGGTTCTTCAGAAAGAGGAATCGGGTTGGTTGTCGCAAAAGACAAAGCAACACTTGCAATGGTTGAATTGGAAAAAGAGTTTGAAAACGACTTTTATTCTAAAGATGTAAACCAGATTACGGTTACCGATAATGTATCTGTAATTTCTATCATCGGACAGGATTTGAGCACTTTCCATAAACCATATACAGCTTTAATCAAAAACAAAATAGTTCCGATTTTATTCAACAACACCGTTACAGGTAAAAACGTGAGTTTGGTTGTTAAAAAAGAAGAATTAAATAAAGCTTTAAACGTAATTCACGGAGAAATCTTCGGAGTTTCTAAAAAAATCAACATTGCGATTTTCGGCCACGGATTAGTTGGAGGAACTTTGATCAATCAAATTTTAGAATCGGCCGCAGCGATTGAAAAACGTAAAGATATTAAGCTGAATGTTTTTGCAATTGCCAACTCTAAAAAACTGCTTTTAAATAAAAATGGCGTAACTTCAAATTGGAAAAACGATATCCAAACAAAAGGGGAAGCTTATACGCTAAATGATATTATTGCTTACGCGAATGAATATCATTTAGAGAATTTAATTGCAATTGATAATACAGCAAGTGCTTCTTTTGTAGAAAATTATATTCCGCTTGTAGAAAGCAGTTTCGATTTGATTTCTTCAAATAAGGTTGCAAATACATTGACTTATGGTTTTTACAAAGAATTGAGAAAAGCTTTGGCAGAAAATCAGAAAAATTATTTATACGAAACCAATGTTGGTGCGGGATTACCGTTAATTGATACCATAAAATTACTGCATCTTTCGGGAGAAAATATCACGAAAATTAAAGGGGTTTTCTCTGGAACATTAAGTTATTTATTCAATAATTTCTCTGCAAAAGATGCTCCGTTTAGCGAAATTTTGCAAGAAGCAATTGATAACGGATATACAGAACCAGATCCGCGTGAGGATTTATGTGGAAATGACGTGGGAAGAAAATTATTGATTTTGGCAAGAGAATTAGATTTGCAGAATGAATTTGAGGAAATCTCAATTCAGAATTTAATTCCGGAACATTTAAGAGAAGGAAATGTTTCTGATTTCTTGACGAAGTTGAAAGAATTCGACCCAATTTACGAGAAAATAAAAGCCGAACAACAGCCAAATCATGTATTGAGATATATTGGAGAGTTGTCTGGAGATTTGCAAAATGATAAAGGAAATTTAGAAGTAAAATTAGTTTCAGTGCCAAAAGATACAGCTTTGGGCGGATTAAAAGGTTCTGATTCTTTCTTCGAAATTTACACAGAATCTTACGGAGATCGTCCAATCGTGATTCAGGGAGCCGGTGCAGGTTCTGCGGTTACGGCAAGAGGAGTTTTTGGAGATATTTTGAGATTGTCTGATAAAGGGTAATTGATTTTAGATTGCAGATTTTAGAGTTTAGATTGAAATCTGAAACCAAACAAAAAAACAAAAAAAATAACAACACAATGAAAGTAACTTTAAACAGAGTAAATGACGCATTTCATTTCAAAGTAAAAAATGAACGCGGACACGTAGTTGACGTTGACAGCAGAGCCGAATTTGGCGGAAGCGATTTAGGAGCAAGTCCAATGGAATTAGTTTTAATGGGAGTTGCGGGATGCAGTGCTATCGATATGATTTCAATTTTGAAAAAACAGCGTCAGGAAATTACTTCTTTTAACGCTGAGGTTGAAGGAACACGAGTTCAAATCGAGGAAGCAAAACCTTTCAAAGAAATCGATGTGGTTTTTTATTTAGAAGGAGAAATCAGTCCAGATAAAGCAAAAAAAGCGGCACAGCTTTCTTTCGAGAAATATTGCTCAGTTGCCAAAACTGTTGAGCCAACAGCGACCATTAGCTACAAAGTTGTCTTGAACAACGAAGCTTTATAAAATTAGATAATTAGTTAATTTGAAAATTGGATAATTTTTGAATTTGTAACAATGAAAATTCACATTCAATCCTTAGTGAAACTCTGCGTTTTACTTTGTGAATTTTTGTGAAATTAAAAAAGAAAAACGAATTAGTGCAAATCAGTGCAATTCGTGTTAAACAACACAAACAATGAGTACAGAAGAATTTGGTTTTGAAACACAAGCCATTAGAACACAATTAGAAAGATCTCAGTATTTAGAGCATTCGGTGCCATTATACTTATCGTCAAGTTTTATATTTGAAGATGCCGAAGATATGAGAGCTTCATTTACAGAAGAAAAAGAAAGAAACATTTACAGCCGTTTCAGCAACCCAAATACTACAGAATTTGTAGATAAAGTATGCAAAATGGAAGGCGCAGAAGCTGGTTATGCTTTTGCAACCGGAATGGCAGCGGTATATTCTACTTTTGCTGGCTTGTTGAATTCAGGCGATCATATTGTTTCGGCGAGCAGCGTTTTTGGTTCTACTCACGCTTTGTTCATGACTTATTTTCCAAAATGGAATATCGAAACTTCTTATTTCGAAATTAACAAGCCAGAAACAATCGAGAGTTTTATAAAGCCAAACACCAAAATATTATACGCAGAATCTCCAACAAATCCTGGAGTTGATGTTATTGACTTAGAATTGTTGGGCAATATTGCTAAAAAACACAACTTGATTTTAATTATCGACAACTGTTTTGCAACGCCTTATTTGCAACAGCCAATTAAATTTGGAGCGCATTTGGTAATTCATTCGGCGACTAAATTAATTGACGGACAAGGACGTGTTTTAGGCGGTGTAACGGTTGGAAATGCTGATTTAATCAGACAGATTTATTTGTTTTCGAGAAATACAGGTCCAGCTTTAGCTCCGTTTAATGCTTGGGTGCTTTCAAAAAGTTTGGAAACATTGGCAGTTCGCGTGGACAGACACTGCGAAAATGCTTTAAAAGTAGCTGAATTTTTAGAAAGTCATCCAAATGTAAATAGCGTAAAATATCCGTTCCTGAAATCTCATCCGCAATACGAAATTGCTAAAAAACAAATGAAAGCGGGTGGAAATATCATTGCATTTGAAATCAAAGGCGGCATCGAGGCGGGAAGAAAATTCTTGAATTCAATTCAGCTTTGTTCGTTATCAGCAAACATTGGTGACACAAGAACAATTGTTACGCATCCAGCATCAACAACACACAGCAAATTGTCTGAAGAAGATCAATTGGCAGTTGGAATTACACAAGGATTGGTTCGTGTTTCTGTTGGTTTAGAAACGGTTGAAGATGTAATTGCCGATTTGAAGCAAGCATTAGGTTAAAAATAAATACAATATTTTTGAAGGGCTATTTTTTTAAATAGCCCTTTTTGGTATATAGAAAATTGCATTTTTAATTTTAGTTTTACAAAATATGGAAAAACCAAGATTGCTTTTGTTGTCAGATTTATTTGGAGGCAATCCCGAATGGATTCACTATTATATCGAAATTTTAGAACCTAAATTTGATGTTCAATATTATGATATTTTAAAATTAGCCCGGATTGATTCATCAAATGAAAAAGAAATTCACAATCAATTTTTAAGCGGAGGAATAGAGAAGGCGGTAAGTAATTTGTTGGATTCTAAAAAAGGAGAAGTAGCAGTTTTAGGTTTCAGTATGGGAGGAACAATTGCATGGAAAGCCTCTTTAAAAGGATTGAAAACAACAAAATTAATTTTGGTTTCTTCGACAAGATTGCGTTTTGAAACTGAAAAACCAAGCTGCGAAATCAAGCTTTGTTTTGGTGAAAAGGATTTGAATGCACCAAAAAGTGATTGGTTTTTGGGGCTAAAAATTTCCAATCAGATTATAGAAAATGAAGATCACTGTTTGTATCAGAAAAAAGACAATGCATTTTTAATTTGTACTAGTTTTTTGTAGTTTTTTGGATAAAAAATATATTTTTGTTAATGCTGAAATAAAGTAATAATTAATCAAATAAGTAAAAATGACAATTGAATAATTCTATCTATGTTCTGGAAAAGAAACTGTTGACATCAGATCGAGATCGTTTTTTAAATTGTATCATCGATTTTTTTTCTATTCTTATCATGATTTTTGTTTTTACATTTTTTGTTGTGATAACGGGAAATATTTTTCAATGGGATGTTTATCGTCCTTGGGTAGAAACTATGATAAATTTAGGGATGCTAGGAACCTATCTTTCTTTTGCGATGTTTTATTATTTAGTTTTTGAAAGTCTCTTCGGAAGAACTATTGGTAAATTTATTACAGGGAGTATTGTAGTAAATGAAAATGGTCTAAAACCAAGTTTCAGCGCTATTTGTATTAGAACTCTATGTCGTTTAATTCCTTTTGATCAATTATCATTTTTAAGTAAATCGGAAAGAATATGGCATGATGCTCTTTCTAAAACTTTTGTTGTTGAGAAAAAAGATTTGGAAAGAGATATGGAGATTTTCCGCTCCTTAGATTTAATTGGCAAAAAAGAAATAGCCTAACTCAAAATCTACTTCTTTGAAATTGTATAAACAAAAAGTATATTTTTGTTGTAACCAAAAAACTATTAATAATTAAAATAACCAATTAATGTATGAGTAATTCTGGATACATTCTTGATGACCGATTGCTGGCTTCGGTGGGAATTCGTTTTTTAAATTATATTTTAGATACAATATTTGTTGTTGCTATTTTTATGGGACTTTGTCTTTTTGCAGGTGTTTTGATTGGTTTATTTGAATTGACAGGTTTAAGTCAATGGATGAACGAATTAGGAGATTGGGGCTGGAATATGGTAATTTTCACAATTTATTTTTTCTATTTTTTAATTACCGAAGGATTATTCGGACGATCATTGGCCAAATTTATTACAGGAACTGTTGTAGTTGACGAATATGGTGAAAAACCAGATTTTGGAATGATTGTTAGAAGAAGTCTATGTCGTTTTATTCCTTTTGATGTGTTTTCGTATTTTGGAACAAGAGGTTGGCACGATTCTATTTCTGATACTTATGTGGTGAATAAAAAAGCATTAGCAGAAGAAATAAAAACCTTTCATGAGTTCAATTTAATTGGAAATAACGAAGTAATTTGATGGATTTAGTAGAATTTAACTATTCAACTCTTAGTTTTCTCATTTAAAAAAACTACTTTTGTTGTAGAAAAATATGAAGTCTGTTTTTTTAAAACAAAAAATCAAAAGACTGCAATCTAAAATATAAAATAGTGCTTTCAAAGAAAACAAAATACGGAATTAAGGCTTTAACTTATTTGGCAAGAAGGGAAAATAATGAACCGGTTCAAATTGCCGAAATCGCAAAAAATGAACATATTTCGATTAAGTTTTTAGAAAGTATTTTGCTGTTGTTGAGAAACTCAGGTTTTCTTGGAGCCAAAAAAGGAAAAGGCGGTGGATACTATCTGATTAAAGATCCAAAAGACATCAGCATGGCAAAAGTCTACCGAATTTTGGAAGGGCCAATTGCCTTATTGCCTTGTGCAAGCCATAATTTCTACGAAAGATGCGATGACTGTGATGATGAATCAACTTGTGCAGCACGACGTTTAATGACAGAAGTTCGTGATAATACCCTTAAAATATTAGAAAGCAATTCTTTAGCAGATATTGCCTTTTAGTTTCGAACCATATAAGTTATATAAATTCATTTAGACTTTGCGCTAAAGCTAAGCTTGATTAAATGAATTTATATAACTTATATGGTTTAAATTTTTTTAAAAAATCAATTTATATCCTGCCATAAAAAGCATTACAGCTATGGCATTTCTAAGAAACTGATCTGGCACTTTTCCGCTTAGCATACTTCCCATGTAAATTCCAGGAAGAGATCCCATTAATAATTGTCCTAGCAAGCCTAAATCTAAATTTCCCATTGAAGCATGTCCAATTCCAGCAACCAATGTCAAAGGAACAGCGTGTGCGATTTCGGTTCCTACTAATCTTGGTGTTGGCAATAGCGGATAAAGGAAAAATAAAGTTACAGTTCCTAAGGCCCCAGCTCCAATAGAAGTTAAGGTTACAGTAGCGCCAAGTAATATTCCAATTCCGATAGTCAATGCATTTTGAGCTGTGCTTTCGCTATGAAATTTATCTCCCGCATGTTTTTGAGAGAACTTCAAAATTTTGTTTTTAAATATAATAGCAACAGAAGTAAATAATAATGCCCAGCCTAAACTATATTTAATAACACCATTTATAGTTTCAATATCAGTCTTGATGCTATTTAGAATCCATAAAGTTATTAAAGAAGCAGGGACACTGCCAAGGGTGAGCCAACCTGTAATTTTCCAGTTAATGTTTCCTTTTTTATTGTGAACAAAAACGCCTCCTGCTTTGGTGAATGCGGCATATAATAAATCGGTTCCTACTGCGGTTGTTGGCGGAATATTGAAGTATAATAAAATTGGAGTCATTAAAGAACCGCCACCAACTCCCGTGAGTCCAACAATAAAACCAACAACTAATCCTGCAATTACAAGACCTATTTGAAAATCCATAAATAAAAGTTTGGGGCTAAAATACGATAATTTTATAATAATCCTATCGATTTTATAGAGATTAAAAATGTATTTAAAAACCAAATATTTTTGAAGGATAAATTGTTGAAATATGCTGTAATACGGCATTATTTGTGAAATTATACGGCATAATTCTTAAAACTCTCTTTTAGAATATAATAAAAGGTTAATTGAGGGTTTAAAAAAATAATAATATTGCTTTGTAATTTAGAAATAAGTAGTATTTTTGCAAAGTAATCTACTAACCCGATAGGGTAATAGGTTTGAAGTAAATTTAAACATGTTAAATATGGAGAAAGAACTGAAAATAAATAGTGCTGATTCTTTTAAGGAAAAGCTTTGGATTGGAATTCCTGTTGTTTTACTAGTAGGTTTATTATCTGTTTTGATATACAATCATCACGCAGAATTTACGTGGGATGGATTTGTGAATGGTTTTAATGCAGAGTTCCTAGTTTTTTTTGCGATTGGAGTTTTTGCTCAATTGGTTGATGGAACTTTAGGAATGGGTTATGGAGCGACTTCAACGTCATTTTTATTGGCTTATGGAGTTCCACCGGTAGTGAGCAGTACGGCAGTTCACGTTTCAGAAATGTTTACAACGGGTGCATCGGCGCTTTCGCATCATCGTTTTGGAAACATCAATAAAAAACTGGTAAAGCATTTATTGATTCCAGGAGTTTTAGGTTCTATTACAGGAGCTTATTTATTGTCTGATGTTATCAATGGCGATGTCATCAAACCATTTATCGCAGTTTACATGATGATTTTGGCAATTGTTATTATCAGAAAGGCATTAAAAAAGAGTATAGAAAAAAAGAAAACTAAAAAATTAGGTGCTTTGGCTGTTTTCGGCGGATTTATGGATTCTGTTGGAGGCGGAGGCTGGGGGCCAATCGTAACTTCTACTTTATTAGGAAGAGGAAGAAATCCGAGATATACTATTGGTTCAGTAAACGCAGCAGAGTTTGCAATTTCATTTGCAAGTGGTATCACATTTATGCTTTTTGGAGGAATCCACGGCTGGCAGGTTATCATCGGACTGATTCTAGGAGGAGTCGTTTCAGCACCTTTGGCAGCTTATTTAGTAAATAAAATCAAAAGAAAACCAATGATGGTTGCAGTTGGAATTCTAATTATAGTATTGAGTTTAAAAACATTATCTAAATTATTGTAAAAGATAATTTTAGAAAGGAGAGATTTATGAGTGCGATTATTGTACAAGAATTATTAGAGAAAACTAAAGCTTTTTCGCTTGACGAAACCTTAGTTTTTTTAGCAAAAGAATTTCCGGGAAAAGTCATTTTTTCGACTTCTTTCGGACAAGAGGATCAAGTAATTACAGATTTTATTGCAAAAAGTGACACAGATATTAAAGTGTTTACTTTAGACACAGGAAGATTATTTCAGGAAACTTATGATGTTTTTCATAAAACATTAAAAAAATATAAAAGACCAATCGAAGTCTTTTTTCCAGAAGCAGCGTCAGTAGAAAAACTGTTACAGGAAAAAGGACCAAACAGCTTTTATGATTCGGTAGAAAACAGAAAAGAATGCTGTTTTATCCGAAAAGTTGTTCCGTTAAGAAAAGCTTTGGCAGGAAACTCAGTTTGGATTACGGGACTTAGAGCTGAACAATCAGAAAACAGACACGATTTAAGTTTGTTTGAATACGACGGAAATTTCGAAATCATCAAATTCAATCCGCTTTTAAAATGGACTTTAGAAGAAGTTGAAACGTATTTATCAGAAAACAATGTTCCTCAAAATGCTTTACACAAACAAGGTTTCGTAAGTATCGGTTGCGCACCTTGTACGAGAGCGATTTTTCCTGGAGAAGATATCAGAGCAGGAAGATGGTGGTGGGAATCAAGCCACAAAGAATGCGGGCTTCACAGTGCTAAGAAAGAGTAGGTAAGACTTTTAGAGGCAAGAAGAAAGAGGCGAGACTTTCTTTTAGAGAATAGAATATAGATTATAGAATAAAGAGTGAAGATTTTTAGATCGGGCAACTTGAAACCTGAAACCTAAAACTTGAAACAACAAAAATATCAAACAAAAAAACAATGAGTTCAGTATTAAAAACAAACGCTTTAGAGAGTGAAGCGATATACATTTTCAGAGAAGTAATTTCACAGTTTGACAAACCGGTTTTACTTTTCTCAGGAGGAAAAGATTCTATCACATTAGTGCGTTTGGCGCAAAAAGCATTTTTCCCTGCTAAGATTCCGTTTCCTCTTTTGCACGTTGATACGGGACACAATTTCCCTGAAACAATTGCTTTCAGAGATAAATTGGTAGAAGAATTAGGTTTAGAGTTGATTGTTCGTAATGTTCAGGATGCTATTGATGAAGGAAAAGTAGTTGAAGAAACTGGAAAATACTCAAGTAGAAACAGTTTACAAACAACAACACTTTTAGATGCAATTGAAGAATTTAAGTTTGATGCTTGTATTGGTGGAGCGCGTCGTGATGAGGAAAAAGCAAGAGCAAAAGAACGTATTTTCTCAGTTCGTGATGATTTCGGACAATGGGACGAAAAAAATCAGAGACCTGAGTTGTTTGATATTTTGAATGGAAAAATTGAAAATGGCCAAAACGTTCGTGTTTTCCCAATTTCAAACTGGACAGAATTAGATGTTTGGAGTTATATCGAGAAAGAAAAAATCGAGATTCCGTCAATCTATTTCTCACATAAAAGAAAAGTTTTTTTGAGAGACGGTTTAATCTGGTCGCATTCTCCTTTTGTGTACCAAGAAGAAGACGAACAAATCGAAGAAAGAATTGTTCGCTTCAGAACCGTTGGAGATATGAGCTGTACAGCGGCTGTTGAATCTTACGCAGCAACAATCGAAGAAGTAGTTGGAGAAATTAGATCGTCAACAATTTCAGAAAGAGGAGCCAGAATTGATGATAAACGTTCTGAAGCTGCGATGGAGAAAAGAAAACAACAAGGATACTTTTAGTAATTATGAGTTATGAGTTTTGAATTATGAGTGTAATTCTAAACGAAATTTAAAAGTAAAATCAAGAAAACAAAAACATACGGATTATAAGTTTCAACAGAAAACTTGAAACTTTAAACCTGAAACAAAAATATTAGAATGGACGTTTTAAAAATAGCAACAGCAGGAAGTGTAGATGACGGAAAAAGTACTTTGATCGGGAGATTATTGTATGATACAAAATCGTTGACGACTGATAAAATTGAAGCAATCGAAAAAAGCAGTAAACAAAAAGGATACGATTACCTTGATTTTTCTTTGGCAACTGACGGATTAGTGGCGGAAAGAGAGCAAGGAATCACGATTGATGTTGCGCATATTTATTTTTCGACTGCAAAGAAAAGTTACATTATTGCCGATACTCCAGGTCACGTAGAATATACCAGAAACATGGTTACAGGAGCTTCAACTTCTCAGGTTTCGATCATTTTGATTGATGCCAGAAAAGGAGTTATCGAGCAAACATACCGTCACTTTTTTATTAATAACTTATTGAGAGTAAAAGAAGTAATCGTTGCCATCAACAAAATGGACTTGGTAGATTATTCAGAAGAAGTTTTCAATAAAATCAAAGCTGATTTTGAGGCTTTAAATGCAAAAAGTACATTCAAAGAGCAAAACGTAAGTTACATTCCGTTAAGCGCAATCAACGGCGGAAACGTGGTTGACAAATCAGAGAATATGCCTTGGTACGAAGGACAAACAGTTTTAGAACATTTAGAAGGATTGCATTCCCATGATGTTTACGAAGCAGGAAAAGCACGTTTTCCAGTTCAGACTGTTATTCGTCCAAAAACAGAAGAATATCACGATTTCAGAGGTTACGCAGGGAAATTATACGGAAATTCTATTAAAGTTGGAGATGCCGTAACGGTTCTTCCTTCTTTAACAGAATCAAAAGTATCTAAAATTCACTTCTTCGATAAAACATTTGACGAAGCCGTTGCAGGTTCATCAATTACAATCGAATTAGAAAATGATATCAATGTAACAAGAGGCGATATGATTGTAAAATCAGATGAGCTTCCAAAAATTGAAAAAGATATCACAACGACAGTTTGCTGGATGGACAGTAAAAAACTGGTTCCAGGAACTAAATATTTGGTACAACACAATACAAACAGAGTTTTAGCAAAAGTAGAAAGCATTAAAAATACAATTGCAACAGATTACTCAGGAACGACAGAAGCTTCTCAATTAGCAATCAACGAAATTGGAGAAGTAACGATCAAATTAAGCAAACCGTTATATTTTGATTCATACAACGAAAACAAATCAAACGGAGCTTTCATCTTAATTGATACAGCAACAAACACAACAGCAGGAGTAGGATTCATTCGCTAGTTGATAGTTGATGGTTTTTGGTTGATAGTTATTCTGCCAGCAAACCAACAACCAACAACTGACAACCAACAACTAAAGAGAAATGGAAAGTTTTAGAACAGAAATAGAAAATCCGGTAGTTCAGAAGGAGATTATCGAATTAGAAAAAAAGATTCACTTATTCCGTGGAGGAAAAATTGATGATGAGCGTTTTCGTAGTCTTCGTTTAGCGCGTGGAATCTACGGACAGCGTCAGGAAGGCGTTCAGATGATTCGTATCAAATTGCCTTATGGTAAAGTAACCAGCGAGCAATTGGTGCGTATCACACAAGTTTCAGACAAATATTCTACAGGACGTTTGCACATTACAACACGTCAAGATATTCAGATTCACTATGTAAGTTTAGACAGAACTCCTGAGCTTTGGGCAGATTTGGCTAAAGACGATATCACACTTCGTGAAGCCTGTGGAAACACGGTTAGAAATATTACAGGAAGTGAACTGGCTGGAGTTGACGTAAACGAACCATTTGATGTTTCGCCTTATGCACACGGACTTTTTCAATATCTGTTAAGAAACCCAATCTGTCAGGAAATGGGGCGTAAATTCAAAATTTCGTTCTCTTCTTCAGACGAAGATACGGCTTTGAGCTATTTACACGATTTAGGATTTATTCCGAAAATTAAAGACGGACAAAAAGGTTTCAAAATCATGTTTGGTGGAGGTTTAGGATCTCAGCCAGCTCATGCGGAATTGCTTTCAGAGTTCGTTCCGGTAAACGAAATCATTCCAACAGCAGAAGGAATCATTCGTATTTTCGACAGATACGGAGAACGTGCAAAGAGAATGAAAGCGCGTATGAAATTCTTAATCAAAGAAATGGGGAAAGATGCTTTCCTTGATTTGGTTGAAAAAGAGAAAAAAGCCATCGCTTTCGAAACTTACGAAATTGATACAACGGCTTTTGACGGACCAATTCCAGAACCGTTATTAGAAGTTCCGCAAGTTACAATCGAAGATACAGAAGCGTATGAAGCGTGGAAAAAATCGAATGTAATCAAACAGAAACAAGACGGTTATTATGCTATTGGAATTAAAGTTTTATTAGGCGATTTTTATACTGATAAAGCGAGATTATTAGCCGATTTAATTAAGAATTACGGAGCAAATGAATTGCGTTTTTCATTGCGTCAAAATATTGTAATACGAAACATAAAAGAAGAGAATCTTCCTTTCTTTTATCAAGAATTAGCCAAACTTGACTTTGTTCAATTAGGATATAATTCAGTTGGAGATATTACGGCATGTCCGGGTACTGATACTTGCAACTTGGGGATTGCAAGTAGTACCGGTATTGCAGAAGAATTAGAAAGAGTTTTAAGTACAGAATATCCTCAGTATTTAAACAATCGCGAAATCGAAATTAAGATTTCTGGCTGTATGAATGCTTGCGGACAACATAATATGTCTGCAATTGGATTTCAGGGAATGTCTATCAACTCAGGAAAACTAGTAGCTCCGGCTTTACAAGTTTTGTTAGGTGGAGGAAGATTAGGAAATGGCGCGGGACGTTTTGCTGATAAAGTAATCAAAGTACCTAGCCGTAGAGGACCAGATGCGTTGCGTACCATCTTAAATGATTTTGATGCTAACGGAAGCGGACAAAAATTCCTTGATTATTATGATACAAAAGGAGAAAAGTATTTTTACGAAATCTTAAAACCGTATGCTGATGTAACCAATTTAACAGAAGCTGATTTTGTGGATTGGGGTAATGCAGACAATTACGTAAAAGCAGTTGGAGTTGGGGAATGTGCCGGAGTGGTGATCGATTTAGTAGCGACATTATTGTTTGAAGCTAAAGAGAAATTGATTTTGGCTCAGGAATCTTTCGACGAGAAAAAATGGTCAGATGCGATTTATCACGCTTACGCTGGATTTGTAAACGGTGCAAAAGCTTTGTTATTAGCAGAAAACCAAAAAACAAACCACCACGCAGGAATCGTGGACTTGTTTGATACTGTTTTCATCGAAACTAATAAAATCGAATTAAATTCAACTTTTAAAGATTTGGTTTACCAGATTAATAAAAATGAACCATCTGAAGCTTTCGCTAAAGATTACATTGCACAAGCAACAGTTTTCTTTGATAAAATCGAAACTTTCAGAGCACAGGAATTAGCAAATGCATAATATAAAACCCAAAATAACTTTAGTCGGTGCAGGTCCGGGCGATCCCGATTTACTGACGCTAAAAGCTGTAAAAGCATTGGCTGAAGCAAATGTGGTTTTATACGACGCTTTGGCCAATGAAGAAATTCTGGATTATGCGCCTAAAAATGCGATTAGAATTTTTGTTGGAAAAAGAATCGGAAATCATGCATACACGCAGGAGCAAATCAATCAGCTGATTGTAGATAATGCACTGACATACGGAAACGTGGTAAGATTAAAAGGCGGAGATCCATTTATTTTTGGAAGAGGCGGAGAAGAAGTTGATTTTGCAGAAAGTTTCGGAATTGAAACTATTGTAGTTCCAGGAATTTCATCAGTAGTTGCTGTTCCTGCAAGTCAGGGAATTTCAATAACAAAAAGAGGAGTTTCAGAAAGCTTTTGGGTCATTACAGGAACAACGTCTGACAGAAAATTATCTTCGGATATTGCCTTATCAGCGAAATCATCAGCAACCGTTGTGATTTTGATGGGAATGCACAAACTGCCTCAAATCATCGATTTGTTTCAAAAAGAAGATAAAGGAAATTTACCCGTTGCAATCATCCAAAACGGAACAACAGCAGAAGAAAAAGTAGGTGTTGGAACAGTAGATTCGATTTTAGAAGTTGTAAAACAAAAAGAATTAGATTCTCCAGCAATTATAGTATTAGGTGAAGTTGTCCGCGAAAGCAACAAACTAAAAGGTTTTTACGAAGAATTTCTATCAAAAGAAATTGCAAGATAAAATAAAAATCATCGAATTCTATTCGTTATAATTTTACCATTAAGAGCATGAAGTTAATAAAGCGATGCTTAATCTTCCTTAATAACTTAATGGTAAGAAGAAAATTAAGAAAAGCTCTTAATTTTTAAAAGATAGATTTAAGAGCAAAAAGGTATAATTTTGTTTAGATGAAATTAAATTAAAATGGAACAGAACGAATTATATCCAATATTTCTAAAGCTTCACAATTTAAATGTCTTGATTGTAGGCGGAGGAAATGTAGGTTTGGAAAAGCTTTCATTCTTGCTCAAGTCAAGTCCGAATGCTAATGTTGAGGTAGTTGCACCTGATTTTCATTTAGAAATTAAGGTTTTAGCAGAAAAACATCCTTCAATTAAATTGACGGAAAAAAAGTTTAAAAAGAAAATGCTTAAAAAACGTCACATGGTAATTGCCTGTACAGACGATTTGAAAGTAAATAAAAAGGTGTATGATTTGGCCAGAAAACGTTATCTGATTTGTAATATCGCCGATACACCAGATTTATGCGATTATTATTTGGGCGGAATCGTAACAAAAGGAAATGTCAAAATCGCGATTTCAACAAACGGAAAATCGCCAACGACAGCAAAGAGATTGCGTGAGTTTTTCGAAGAAGTAATTCCGGAAGATATCAATCAAATGGTTGAAAACCTGAATGAATACAGAAAAACCTTAAAAGGTAATTTTGAAGAAAAGGTAAAAAGAATGAACGAGATAACCGATTCATTAAGAAATAAAGAGTAGCATACCAGAGAAATGAATAATGATAAAAATCATTGTTAGTAGAATAAATTATTCGTTTCTTTGTATTATTAAGAATGATTATAAACAACAACCATAATGATTAAAACAGATATACTTATAATTGGAGCAGGCCCAACAGGTTTATTTGCCGTTTTTGAGGCAGGATTATTGAAATTAAAATGTCATATTTTAGATGCTTTGCCTCAGCCAGGAGGACAGCTTTCAGAATTATATCCTAAAAAACCTATTTATGATATTCCAGGTTTTCCAGAAGTTTTAGCTGGAGATTTAGTTGATGGTTTAATGGAGCAAATCAAACAATTTGAGCCAGGTTTTACATTAGGAGAACGTGCTGAAACAGTTGAAAAGCAAGAAGACGGATCTTTCATTGTAACTTCAAATAAAGGAACTAAATTTCATGCGCCAGTTATTGCAATCGCTGGAGGATTAGGGAGTTTCGAGCCTCGTAAACCACTTATCGAAGATATCGAGTTTTATGAAGATAAAGGAGTAAAATACTTCATCAAAAATCCTGAAAAATTCAGAGACAAAAGAGTTGTTATTGCAGGAGGAGGAGATTCAGCATTAGACTGGAGTATTTTCTTGGCAAATGTAGCTTCAGAAGTAACTTTAATCCACAGAAGAAACGAATTTAGAGGAGCTTTAGATTCTGTTGAAAAAGTACAGGAACTAAAATCAGCTGGAAAAATCAAATTAATCACTCCAGCAGAAGTAGTTGGAATCAACGGTGCTGAGCATGTTGAATCATTAGATATCGAAGAAAACGGCGCACACCGTAAAATCGACTGCGACTATTTCATTCCACTTTTCGGACTAACACCAAAATTAGGTCCAATTGGAGACTGGGGATTAGAAATCGAGAAAAATGCAATTAAAGTAAACAATGCATTAGATTACCAAACTAACATTCCGGGAATCTTCGCCATTGGAGACGTAAACACATACCCAGGAAAATTAAAGTTAATCCTTTGCGGTTTCCACGAAGCAACTTTAATGTGTCAAGCTGCATATTCAATCATCAATCCAGGTAAAAAATACGTATTGAAATATACAACAGTATCTGGAGTAGACGGTTTCGACGGAACTCGTAAAGAAGCACCAAAAGCGGTTGTTAAAGCGATAGTCTAAGTTGCCGAGATACTGAGTTTCTAAGATACTAAGATTTTTATATAGAAAGCTCAAACTTTTTCAAGTTTGAGCTTTATTTTTTAGCAAAGTATATAAAACATAGCCAGTGGTTTCAACCACTGGAAGACAACGAATAAACGCATCGCATAATCACAATACGGTCCCGCGGTTGAAACCGCGGGCTATATTTGAAAAACAGAAGCTAAAAAAAAACTTATAAACTTAGAATCTTAGAGTCTCAGCATCTTAAAGAAACTTAGAACCTTAGCATCTTAGTCCCTCAGCACCTTACAAAAAAAACATTTGCAAATCGAATTGCCATTTCATACCTTTGCACTGTTCTTAAAATTATTGTTAGTTATCACGAAAGGCGGAGGGACAGACCCAATGAAACCTTAGCAACCCTTTACCATAAAGAAGGTGCTAAATTCTACTTTTTACTAATTTTCAAGTATTAAAGATAGATAACACAAATACATTACAAGTATTTCTCAAAACTTTTCCAGACAACATACAATATTTACTGAAACAGATTCTGTATCAGGAGCGAATCATTGGCGCATTTTTGCAGTCAATAGTTCCCGCTGTACACAAATATCTTTTATTCTGAACCCCAGAATAAAAGGATATTTGCTTCCATCGGGGCTAATGAGCCAGCAATAGTACACTTTTGGAATTAATGTGAAAAAATATCCGAAGTAAACCGATAGGTTTAAACTTCACAATTATAATAAAAAAAACTTAGCATCTTAGAACCTTAGCGTCTTAGCAGCTAAAACAAAAAAACATGGCAATAACAATTCAAGAAGCAATAAAAAAAAATATCCTAATCCTAGATGGAGCAATGGGAACAATGTTGCAACGCTATAATTTCTCAGAAGAAGATTTCAGAGGAGAGCGTTTCAAAGATTTCCCTCATCCGCTAAAAGGAAACAACGATTTACTATCTCTAACACAACCACAAGCAATCCGCGATGTACATGCCGCTTATTTTGAAGCAGGTGCTGACATTGTAGAAACTAACACTTTCTCTGGAACGACAATCGGTATGGCCGATTATCACATGGAAGATTTGGTTTACGAGTTAAACTACGAATCGGCAAAACTTGCACGCGAGGTTGCCGATGAGTTTACCGCAAAAAATCCTGAAAAACCACGTTTCGTAGCCGGTTCAATCGGACCGACAAACCGTACGGCAAGTATGTCACCAGATGTAAACGATCCGGGTTACAGAGCTGTAACGTTCGATGATTTACGAATTGCATACAAAGAGCAAGTAGAAGCGTTAATGGACGGTGGCTGTGATTTACTTTTGGTAGAAACAATTTTCGATACATTAAATGCAAAAGCCGCACTTTTTGCAATTGAAGAAGTAAAAGAAGAGCGTAATCTCGATATTCCAATCATGGTTTCAGGAACGATTACAGATGCTTCAGGAAGAACACTTTCAGGACAGACAGTCGAAGCTTTTTTGATTTCCGTTTCACATATTCCGTTATTAAGTGTAGGATTCAATTGCGCTCTTGGAGCCGATTTGTTGAAACCGTATTTGAAAACATTAGCACATAATACAAGCTTTAATGTTTCGGCACATCCAAACGCAGGATTACCAAACGCATTCGGACAATACGATGAAACACCAGAGCAGACACAAGCATTCATTAAAGAATATTTAGACGATAATTTAATTAATATCATCGGTGGCTGTTGCGGAACAACTCCGGATCATATTCGATTAATGGCTGAGGTTGCCAAGGATTATAAGCCTAGAGTGGCGCCGGTATTGGTGTAGTCCAATTTTATGAAATATTAGAGATGAAATTTAAATATATAGTTTTAATAGTTTTTGTTTCAGTTTTTTTGAGTCGATGTGCATCTAGTGCATCTATTAAAGGTATGACTGTCAAAGATTATAAAGTTGAAAAACAGATTGGAGATCAGCTTTACATAAAATCTGTTACAGGTGGAAAAAAGACAAACCCATTATGGGTATCTAATATTTCTAATAAAAATTTTGAAGAGGCATTAAAAAAGTCATTTACTGAATCTAATGCATTTACAAAAACAGAAGCTATTACAGATGGTGATTGGGTTCTTGAAGTAAATATAATTTCTGTAAGTAGGCCTAAGTGGTTTAATTTAACTGTAGAAACAACAATAGAATACAAGTTGTATAATAAAAATAATTTGGTTTTTAGTAAAAGTATTAATCAATCAGGGAATGCTACGATGTCAGATGCCATTATTGGTTCTAAAAGGTTGCGACTAGCGAATGAAATTTCGGCAAAAAATAACATTAAAACAATGCTTCAATCATTAGACGAAATGGCTAGATAGTATAACGAGATATGGATTTGCAAACCATACCAACAAAGTGAATAAAAGGTTTTGAATAACTTAACTTATATCACAATGCCTGCGTGAGGGATAGAAGTGAAAAGCCCACAGCCTGACGAAGGAAGAGCGAGGACTTGTAACGGATAGCCCGGTTCGCCGCGGCGAATCACGCCCAAAATATTAAAAGATTACAGGTTTAAAGACCTAAAAAATATAGAATAAAAAACTTAGAACCTCAGTATCTCAGGATCTTAGTAACTTAGAAAAAAATGACAGAAAAAAGAAGAGACCTTGTATTATCAGGATTAGAACCGTTGATTATTACGCCGGAAAGCGTTTTCGTGAATGTTGGTGAGCGTACAAACGTAACAGGTTCAAGAAAATTCTTGAGATTAATCAAGGAAGAGAAATACGACGAGGCGCTTGATATTGCAAGACAGCAGGTAGAAGGTGGAGCACAGATCATCGATATTAATATGGATGAAGGAATGCTTGACGGTGTTACTGCGATGACTAAATTTTTGAATTTAATTGCTGCAGAACCAGACATTTCGAGAGTGCCGATTATGATCGACAGTTCGAAATGGGAAATCATTGAAGCTGGTCTTAAAGTAGTACAAGGAAAAAGCGTTGTAAACTCGATTTCGTTAAAAGAAGGAGAAGAGGCATTTATTCATCACGCCAAATTAATTAAACGTTACGGAGCGGCGGCAATTGTTATGGCTTTCGACGAAGTAGGTCAGGCGGATAATTACGATCGTAGAGTAGAGATTTGTCAGCGTTCGTATGATATTTTGGTGAACAAAGTAGGGTTTCCTCCGCAGGATATTATTTTCGATTTGAATATTTTCCCAGTTGCAACGGGAATGGAAGAACATAGATTGAATGCATTGGATTTCTTTAGAGGAACAAAATGGGTTCGTGATAACCTTCCACACGCACATATCAGTGGTGGTGTAAGTAACGTTTCATTCTCATTTAGAGGAAATGATACGGTTCGCGAAGCAATGCACTCGGTGTTTTTATATCACGCAATTAAAAATGGAATGACGATGGGAATCGTTAATCCAGAGATGTTGACGATTTACGATGATATTCCGAAAGATTTATTAGAATACGTTGAAGACGTAATTTTAGATAGACGCGACGATGCTACTGAACGACTTTTAGATTTTGCCGATAGCGTAAAAGGCGAAGCAAAAAGCGATGAAAAAACGGTTCAGGAATGGCGTTTTGGAACGGTTCAGGAACGTATTACGCATTCATTGGTAAAAGGAATTGATGCTTTTATTGAAGAAGATGTTGAAGAAGCGCGTTTGGCATCAACAAAACCAATTGAAGTTATCGAGATCAACTTAATGGCCGGAATGAATGTCGTTGGAGATTTATTCGGAAGCGGAAAAATGTTCTTGCCACAGGTAGTAAAATCAGCTCGTGTAATGAAAAAAGCCGTGGCTTATTTATTGCCTTTTATCGAAGCAAGCAAACAAGCCGGAGACAAACAAGGAAACGGAAAAATCCTGATGGCAACCGTAAAAGGAGACGTTCATGATATTGGTAAAAACATCGTTTCGGTTGTTTTGGCATGTAATAATTATGAGATTGTAGATTTAGGAGTAATGGTTCCTCCGGAGAAAATTATTTCGGCTGCAATTGAACATGAAGTGGATATCATTGGATTAAGTGGACTGATCACACCTTCGCTTGACGAAATGGTGTATTTGGCCAAAGAACTAGACAAACAAGATATTAAAATTCCAATTATGATTGGTGGGGCAACAACTTCGCGTGCGCATACAGCCGTGAAAATTGCACCGCAGTACAGAGAAACGGTAATTCACGTAAACGATGCTTCGAGAGCCGTTACCGTTGCCGGAAACCTGTTAGATCATAATAGAAAAATATACGCGGCAGATATTCGTGCAGAATACGACTCGTTTAGAGAAACATTTTTAAATCGTTCAAGAGATAAAAACTTCCTAACGATTGAAGATGCCCGTAAAAACAAATTGCCATTAGATTGGAGCGAATACACTCCAGTTAAACCAAAAGTAATCGGCGCACAAACGATCGAAGTTGAATTGGATGTTTTGGTTCCGTATATCGACTGGACGCCATTTTTCCAGACTTGGGAATTGTACGGAAAATATCCGACAATTTTAACTGATGAGGTTGTGGGTAAAGAAGCAACTTCTGTTTTTAACGATGCTCAGGCAATGCTTAAAGTAATTTTAGAAGAGAAAAAACTGAAAGCAAAAGGTATTTACGGAATTTTCCCTGCAAATCAGGTGGATGATGATGACATTGAATTACGTGATGAAAACGGAAAAGTTTTAGAGAAATTCTTAACGCTTCGTCAGCAGTCACAAAAAACAAAAGGCGCTCCAAACATCGCTTTAGCTGATTTTATTCTGCCGAAAGACAGCGGCATAACCGATTATATGGGAGCTTTCTGTGTAACAACTGGTTTTGGTGTTGACGAATGGGCTGCGGAATACGAAAAGAATTTAGATGATTATAATTCTATTATGGTGAAAGCGCTTGCCGATCGTTTTGCTGAGGCTTTCGCCGAATATCTTCACGAGCGAGTGCGTAAAGATTTTTGGGGTTATGACAGCGAAGAATCGTTAACCAACGAAGAATTGATTAAAGAAAATTATAAAGGAATTCGTCCGGCGCCAGGTTATCCAGCTTGCCCAGATCACTTGGAAAAACCAACAATCTGGAAACTCTTAGATGTGGAGAAACAAATAGGAGTAAAGCTGACAGAAAGTATGGCGATGTGGCCGGCTTCATCGGTTTCAGGATATTATTTCGGAAACCCCAAAAGCCGCTATTTCGGACTCGGAAAAATAAAAGAAGATCAGGTTACAGATTACGCCAAACGCCGAAATGTACCGCTTGATTACGCAATGAAATGGTTAAACCCTAATATAGCAGATTAAATATAGTCGAAAGTCAAAAGTCGTAGAGTCTCAAAGAATGTGACTTTCGACTTTGGACTTTCAGACTTTAAACTAAAAGATTGATTTACGTTTTTTGATTTCAGATTTTTTACACTTAGCTCAACTCAAAATTCATAACTCATAACTCATAACTTAGAAATGAAAGTAACAGAACATATAAAAAACGCCAAAGGAAAAACATTATTCTCATTTGAAATTATTCCGCCTCAAAAAGGGAAAAGCATTCAGGAATTATACGATAATATTGATCCGTTGATGGAGTTTAATCCGCCGTTTATTGATGTAACCACTTCTCGTGAAGAGTATATTTACATTGACCGCGGTAACGGACTTTTGGATAAAAAACTGACTCGTATGCGTCCGGGAACACTTGGAATTTGCGCTTCTATAAAACATAAATACAATGTTGACACGGTTCCGCATTTGCTTTGCGGTGGTTTTACCAAAGAAGAAACCGAATACATGCTGGTTGACTGTCATTATTTAGGAATCAATAATGTAATGGCGCTTCGAGGCGATGCAATGAAAGACGAACAGTCTTTTGTGCCAAAAGCAGGAGGAAATCATTACGCAATTGATTTGGTAAAACAAATCAACGATTTGAACTGCGGAAAATATCTTCATGAAGTAATGGATGCTGATAACAAAGCTGATTTCTGTATTGGAGTTGCAGGTTATCCAGAAAAACATTTAGAATCCCCTTCTTTACAATCTGATTTAAAAAGATTAAAAGAAAAAGTTGATGCAGGTGCTGATTATGTAGTAACGCAAATGTTTTTCGATAATTCAAAATATTTTGCTTTCGTTGAAAAAGCAAGAGAAATGGGCATCACTATTCCGATTATTCCTGGAATTAAGCCAATTGCTGTTCAAAGACATTTACAGGTTTTACCACAGATTTTCAGAATCGATTTACCTGAAGATTTAATCGATGCTGTAGATAAATGCAAAAATAACGCTGAAATCAAACAAGTCGGAATCGAATGGGCGATTCAGCAGTCATTAGAATTAAAAGCCGCAGGAGTTCCGTTTTTACACTATTATTCAATGGGTAAATCTGAGAATATCCGCCAGATTGCAAGTCAGGTTTTTTAATATTTGCGTAACGAACTTTGTCAAAGTATAAAACCTTGACAAAGTTCTTCCTGTTCAGTTTGTAAAATTGGAATTATGGAATTTTCTTATTTGGAATTTGTTTTAAAGGATTTTACGTAATTTAGATGTCTAAAATTTTCACACCATGAAAAATGAAGAATTACGAGCGATTGCCTCTCAATTAAAACATCCATCGGGAGAAAAGGGAATCGAAATAGCAAATATGATGAATGAAACAAACATCAATATGACGCATCATTCAATTCAAAATCTAAATATATTAAATGATGACGCAATTCTTGAGTTAGGTCATGGAAATGCAGGACACTTGGAATTTGTTTTTAAACAGGCTGAACACATAAAGTATTTTGGGCTTGAGATGTCGGAACTGATGTTTCAGGAAGCCAGCCAGATCAATGGAGAAAGTGTTTCGCAAAATCAAGCTTTTTTTACCACTTATGACGGAAAAGTTATTCCGTTTGGAGTTGCTTCTTTCGATAAAATATTCACGGTGAATACGATTTATTTTTGGCAGGAACCTGAAAAATTTCTGTTGGAAATTTATAGAGTATTAAAACCAAAGGGAAATTTCTGTCTGACATTTGGAGATGAAGATTTTATGAAAAAGCTTCCTTTCACTCAATTTGAATTTGAGCTTTACAGCACTGAAAAAGTAAAGAAACTAATTGAGAAAACAGCTTTTAAAATAGTTAATACCGAAATTCAGACCGAAAAAATAAAAAGCAAAACTGGAGAACTTATGGATAGAACTTTTACCACGTTTGTTCTGGAAAAATAATAAAAGAAAGAGTATTAGTTTTAGTACTCTTTTTTTATTTAATTTTAATTCCAGTCTCTAATGCTTTTTTACAAATACATGGAAGTCAAAAAAATCAATTTTCTACAAAGTTATAGCAGTATTTTAATGCTTCTTGGCGGTATCATTATCGGCAGTATTTTTGGCTTAATTTTCAAAGAAAAAGTTGAGGTTATAAAACCTTTAGGCGATATTTTCCTGAATTTACTTTTTACGGCGATTATTCCGTTAATATTTTTTACAATTGGTTCTTCCATTGCAAATTTGGAACAGAAAGAAAAGCTAGGAAAACTGTTTTTTATTATGATTGTGGTTTTTCTTTCCACAATTCTTATTTCGGCAATTGTCATGATTTTTGCCGTTTACCTTTTTCCAATTCATCAAAATATTGCTGTTGCGAAAGTTCCATTTGAAAATGTAGAATCAGGTTCTGTTGGCGATCAGATTGCAAAGTTGGTTACAACAAATGATTTCTTCGAATTATTGTCCAGAAAAAGCATGTTGGCATTGATTATATTTTCGTTTTTAATTGGTTTTGCGACCTTGCAATCTGGAGAAAAAGGAAGTGCTTTTAAAAGCTTTTTAGATTCTGGAAACGAAGTCATGAAGCAATTGCTCAATATCATCATGAAATTTGCACCAATAGGTTTAGGAGCTTATTTTGCTTATCAGGTTGGTATTTTCGGGCCTCAATTATTTGGCGTTTATGCAAAACCTATGGCGGTTTATTATGCTGCCTGTGTTTTCTATTTCTTTGCATTTTTCAGTTTGTATGCTATTGTTGCCGGCGGAAAAAGAGCGTTTAAAGTTTTTTGGAGTAATAATATCACGCCTTCTCTCACTGCAATAGGAACTTGCAGCAGCATTGCAACTATTCCCGCAAATTTGGAAGCAGCACAAAAAATGGGAATTCCGACGCATGTTCGAAATCTTGTAATTCCGCTTGGAGCGCCTTTGCATAAAGATGGTTCGAGTATGTCATCGATCTTGAAAATTACTTTTCTGTTTGCCATGTTTGGAAAAGACTTTACAGAGCCTTCAACGATTCTTTTGGCGCTAGGAATTACCGTAATTGTCTCGATTGTCGAAGGCGGAATTCCGAATGGTGGTTATATTGGTGAAGTTTTGGCTATTACTGTTTATGGTTTTCCAATGGAACAAGCGCTTCCAGTTGCCATGATTTTAGGAACTTTGGTCGACCCAATTGCAACTTTGTTAAATGCAAATGGCGATGTAATTTCGTCAATGGTGGTCTCCAGATTTTCGGAAAAAACTAAATGGTAGGGGAATTTCATTTGGTCACAAATTTTTGGTAGATAATAGGTACAAATACATCGATTGTTTTTTGGGATTAGTATAAAACTTTAAGCAGTTATAGTATTAAAAAGTAGTTTTACCGACATAAAAACATTTTAGTTTTGAATCGTAAAGCTGTCTTAGTACTAATTTTATTTTTTCTGTTCCTTAAAGTACAAGCACAATTATGCACCGGAAGTTTGGGCGATGCTGTTGTTAAGCTTGATTTTGGATCTGGAACAGCCTCACACGGAACGGCTCTAGGAACTGGAATTACAAGTTATACTTGGACAACAGTAGATTTTCCAAACGATGGCTCTTACACCATCGAAAAAACAACCAACACTCCAGGAACTTGGTGGACAACCACAGATCATACAGGCGGAGGTTATATGATGGTGGTAAACGCGAGTCTTTCTACAACAGATTATTTTTATAAAAATACCGTTACAGGCCTTTGCCCAGATACTACTTACGAATTTGCGGCGTGGATTATGAATTTGTTGCGTTCAAATGATACGAGTCCGCCAAATATTACTTTTACGATTGAATCAACTTCGGGGACTATTTTAGGAACTTATAATACGGGAGATATTGGCTTAAGTTCAAGTGCAATTTGGAAACAATATGGATTTTTTTTCACCACTCCGGCCGATATTTCGACCGTAGTTATCAGAATGCGAAACAACAAAGCGGGAGCGGCACCCGGAAATGACATTGCTTTAGACGATATTACTTTTCGTGCCTGCGGACCAACAGTTACTTCATCAATACAAAACAATACCAATACTAGTTTAACGATTTGTCAAGGCGATTCGCAAAGTTATACTTTGACAGGAACCGTTTCTTCAGGTTATTCGAATCCGGCGTATCAATGGCAAGTAAGCAGTGATAATGGAGTGACTTGGTCTGATATTTCGGAAGCAAATTCAATATCGTACCTTTTTGTCCCAAATGCCACAGTTGGTACCTATTTATATCGCATGGCGGTTGCGCAAAGCGTGAATATTTCCTCGGCTTCTTGTAGGGTCGTATCAAATACCATCAGCTTTAAAGTAAATGAAAGCACCGTAGTTCCAACTTTCACTACTGTGCAACCCATATGCGATGTGCCAACAGGAACTATAAATATTGCGACAGCAGCAAATACTACTTACAGTATCGATGGGACAAATTATCAAGCCTCGGGAGTATTTTCAGGTTTGACTGGTGGCGATTATAATGTTACAGCAAAATTGAGTTCAGGTTGCGCTTCTACACCAGCAATTGCACACATAAATTCGGTTGCATCTTCAAGTGCGACGCCTACATTTTCTGTAATTCAGCCTGTTATTTGCTCAAATCCATTGGGGACAATTACAATTACAAGTTCAGATTATGAATATAGTTTTGATAATGGAGCGACTTGGTCAACAAATAATGTAAAATCAGGTTTGGAGGCTGGTGATTATCTAATAAAAACTAGGAATAGTTCTGGTTGCGAAACAACAGCCGTTTCTGTGGCTGTTTTGGTGCCTCCGGGATACCCGCCAACGCCAACAGTTTCAGTGATTCAGCCGGATTGTCTGTCTTTGAAAGGAACAATCACAATTTCTGATTTGGTGGCATTTTACAGTTTTGATAATGGCGCAACTTGGATAAATTCAAATTCAAAAAATAATTTAGCTCCGGGATTTTATAAAATTCTTATAAAGAATAATTTAGGATGTGTTTCTTTGGTTCCAAATGAAGTCGAAATCAAAGCTTACATCAATACAGAACCACTTCCGTCAGCAACAAGTCCGCAAACTTTTTGTGTTCAACAAAATGCAAGTTTACAGAATGTTGCAATTAACGGACAAAATGTAAAATGGTATGATTCGCCAATAAACGGAAATCTTTTGTCTGCGGCTGCAATTTTGGAAACTAAAACCTATTATGCGTCACAAACGATTAATATTTGCGAAAGCGAAAGAATTCCAGTTGTTGTAAATATTCAGAATACAACAGCTCCAACAGGAGATTCAAATCAAAATTTTTGTACGTCTCAAAAACCTACAATACAGAATTTAATTGCTGAAGGGACAAATGTTGTTTGGTATGACAACATTGTAAATGGTGTAATTTTATCTCCTTCAACAAGTTTGGTAAATGGGGCAACTTATTATGCTTCGCAGACCCTCAATAGTTGCGAAAGCGTAAACCGTTTGGCAGTTTCGGTTTCTATAGTTGCTCCCAGTTTACCAGTAAATGATGTTGCTGCAAATGTTTGCGATGAATTAGATGATGGAAATGAAGTCATAAATCTGACGGATTATAATTCCCAATTAGCATCATGCAGTTCTTGTATTCTTAGTTTTTATACTACATTGAATGGAGCCGAAAATCAGATTTTAGCCGATCAAATTACGACCGTTTCCAATTATAATGTATTAGCTGGAACAACCACAATTTATGTGAGAATTGATTCTGACGATAAATGTTTTCAAGTAGCAGAATTGAAATTAACTTTGGTAAATATACCCGTGATTTCGATTTCAGATTTGGTTTCATTGTGCCAAAATAAAGATGTTGAAGTTCATGCAGGAATTGGTTTTGATAGTTATTTATGGTCAAATGGAACTACTTCCGAATCACTAGTAATTACCGAAACCGGATCTTATTCGGTAACCGTTACTCAAAATCATGGAAATGTAATTTGTTCCGCAACGAAAAATTTTGACGTAAAACTTTCGAATAGTGCTGTAATTAAGAATCTTGAAATTCAAGATTGGACAGATTCAGAAAATGTGATTGAAGTTCAATTGGCAGATACAAGTCTTGGCAATTATGAATACTCAATTGATGGAAGTTCCTATCAGGAAAGCAATATTTTTTCGGGTTTGGCAACAGGCGATTATGTTGTGTATGTACGCGATAAAAACGGATGTGGAATTGTAAATCAAGAAGTTTTTTTACTGAATTACCCAAAGTTTTTTACACCAAATCAAGACGGCTTTAATGATACTTGGGGAATAAAATTCTCTGAAACTGAACCGGCGATAAATACCAAGATATTTGATCGTTACGGCAAATTTTTGAAAGAACTAAATGCGTACACGACTTGGGACGGAACTTTTAACGGAAAAGAACTTCCGGCTTCAGATTATTGGTTTGTGGTTACAAGAGCCAATGGCAAGGTTTATAAAGGACATTTTAGTATGAAAAGATAGCGGTTTTCTTGTGTTTTTCGTATTCGAATGAAGATTATTCACTAAATTCGAGGAAACATTTTAACGCAGAAAAAATGAACGCAGTATTACAAAACGATCTTAACAATTTTGAGAATATTTTAGAAAAAACAAAACAACAAGGAATCGATTTTCTGAATAACCTTGATACTATTCCCACTTCAAATAAAAATACAATTGATCCTAAAAGCGTCTTAAACGAATTTGGTTTAGGTTCGGTTGAAGTCTTAAAAGAATTCAATGAACGATTGGCACCTTTGATGGTTTCCTCTCCGGGACCGCGCTATTTAGGATTTGTAACTGGAGGCTCGACTCCGGCATCTATTGTTGGTGATTGGTTGGCTTCAGTTTATGATCAAAATACGCAGGCGGTTAAAGCGCAGGGAGGAGCATCGGCTTTAATTGAATTTGAAACTATAAATTTACTATTACAACTATTTGAGTTGCCAGATTCATTTCTTGGCGGATTTGTAACTGGTGCTACAATGTCGAATTTCACTTGTTTAGGTGTTGCGAGACAATGGTTTGGAAAGCAATTGGGAAAAGATTTTGCTAAAAACGGAATCTCAGAAAACATCAATATTTTAACTGCAACACCACATTCTTCTTCCATTAAATGTCTGTCAATGCTTGGAATTGGGAGTCAAAATTATTCAACTTTAAAAACAATTGAAGGAAACCGTGAAGCAATTGATATTGCAGATTTAGAAGAAAATATCCAAAAGCTAAACGGAAAACCTTTTATTCTGATTTCAAGCGCCGGAACTGTAAATACAGCAGATTTTGACGATTTTGTAGCGATCTCTAAACTACGAGAAAAATATAATTTCTGGTGGCACATTGATGCGGCTTTTGGTGGTTTTGCGGCCGTTTCAGAAAAATTCAAACATTTAGTTGAAGGCTGGGAAGGAGCAGATAGTATAACAATTGATTGCCACAAATGGCTGAATGTTCCGTATGAAAGTGCTTTTTATTTGATTAAAAAAGAGCATGTTAATTTGCAGATTGAAACATTTCAGAATTCGAATGCACCTTATTTGGGAGATCCATTGGAGAATTTTAATTATTTAAATGTTCTTCCAGAAAACTCGCGTCGTTTAAGAGCGCTTCCAGCTTGGTTTTCACTCAAAGCTTATGGAAAAGATGGTTTTAAAGATATTGTTGAAAATAGTACAGCATTGGCCTTGCATTTTGCAAATTGCTTAATTGAGACTGGAAGTTTTGAATTGCTGGCACCAATCAGGCTAAACAATGTTTGTTTTACTCTAAAAGGAAACCACAATCAGGATAAAGTAAGCGAGTTTTTGACAATTTTGAATGATAAAGGAAAAGTCTTTATGACTCCAACTTTATATGAAGGCCGAAAAGGAATTAGAGCTTCTTTTGTAAATTGGCGCACAACGGAAGAGGATGTGAAAATTATTATAGAAGAATTAAAAGCGTCAATTCTAGATTTGGAAATATAAAACCGGAATGACCTAAATATAAAAGAGCCTGTTAACTACAGACAGGCTCTTTACTAACACAAAAAAAAAACAAAAAACAAGAATTGAAAGGTTGATTAAAGCATGAAATTATTAGGTTTCTGTATGCAAATATAACACTATTTATACCAAGTCTAAATAAAAATAGTTAAAAATAAACGATAAAATTTTAATCGGCTGAAAGCGAGTCAATAAACTGCGGTTGAAAATTGCGAAACACAAAGAGAAATTTTTGCATTCCGTGAAAAAAGAAAAACCTATTTATTCTTGGTTTAGAATAAATAGGTTTTGTTGGTATGAATAATTAAAATTTTATTTAGTAATTTCTCTAAAAACGGCTTCCAGATTTTTATTCTTTTGATTTAATTGAAGTGTTTTTAGACCATTTTCATTGGCAAAATCAAATATTGCAGGGCGCATGTCTTTTTCGGTAACAAAAGTTAGCTCCCATGTCATGTCATGCGTATTTACGTATGAAGTGATGTTTTCTAGTTTTGCCAAAAGTTGTTGCTCAACTTGGTAATCAAACTCAACCTCAATCACTTGCTCTTTGTCTGCAGCAACTAAATGATCTAATTTATTGTCGGCAACTATTTGTCCTTTGTCAATAATTATGACACGATCACAAATCGCTTCGACTTCCTGCATAATGTGTGTTGATAAAAAAACGGTTTTATCTTTCCCAACATTTTTGATTACATTTCTGATTTCCATTAACTGATTCGGATCCAGACCTGTAGTTGGCTCGTCTAAAATTAATACATCAGGATTATGCAATAAAGCATTCGCAAGTCCCACGCGCTGGCGGTATCCTTTTGACAATTGGCTTATCTTTTTATGGCTTTCCGGTGTCAGTCCTGTCAGTTGGATAACTTCTTCAATTCTTGATTTTGGAACATTATAAACATCGGCATTAAAAGCCAAATATTCACGAACATACAAATCCAAATATAAAGGATTATGCTCAGGCAAATACCCAATCGAGCGCTGTACCTCTTTTGCGTTTGTCATGACATCGTGGCTATTTACAAGGGCTGAACCGCTATCGGCAAGTAAATAAGTGGTCAAAATTTTCATTAATGTAGATTTTCCAGCTCCGTTTGGACCAAGAAATCCCACGATTTCTCCTTTCTCAATTTTAAAAGAAATCTCATTTAAAGCTTTTTGCTCTCCGTAACTTTTTGATATGCTGTTTACTTCTATCGACATGGATATTTTATTTACTGCAAAAGTAACGAGAAATAGTTTCGATTGCTAGAATTTGTCTTTTAAAGTATTTATAAAAAAAACAAAGAGGCCTGAATTTACGGCATTGTTGTTGTTAAAGGAAACATAAATTTTAAAATAAACCCAAATCATGAAAAAAATTTTAGTGATGGCTGCATTGGCTATCTGCAGTTTCGCAAACGCTCAAAAAGGTTCAATCTTAGTTGGTGGAAACATTGGTTTCACATCTGAAAAATCAGAATTCCAATATGGCGAAGCAACAACAAGCACATTTAGCTTCTCTCCAAAAGTAGGTTACCAATTTAATGATAACTGGACTGTAGGAGGAGAGTTTACTGTTGGTTCATCTAATACTGACAATGGAAATATCGAACATAAAGACAACAACTTTAAATTAGGAGCATTTGTACGTTATTCTGTGCCATTGAGCCAAACTTTTTCTGTTTTTGCAGATATGGGAGCGGGTTTCCAAAATTTAAAAAATAAAACTTACGGTCCTGGAAATGCTTATTCAAAAGATAAAGCTGACGGTATGTATGTAGGTGTGACTCCAGCTCTTTTTATCAACATGAAAAAAGGTTTCGGATTAAACTTCAGCATTGGTGGTTTAGGATACGAAACTTTAAGTTTTGATAACAACGGAGAAGACTACAGTAAATTCTACTTCAACTTTGGTCAAACATTTAATATAGGAGTTTCTAAAAACTTCTAATCTTACGTTTTATATTCAATTTCAGAAAGCATCCGCCGTGGCGGATGCTTTTTTTTTGAAATGTTAAAAATTGCTTTTCGTGTGGTATAAAAGGGTGTCTTATGTTAAGAAAATATTAAATCAGAATACGTGGCATCTTTCTTGTTAAATAGATTAAATCAAATTTAACAAATATCACTTATGAAAAAAATTCTAGTTGTTGTTGCACTGGCAGTGTTCAGTTTTGCAAATGCTCAAAAAGGCTCAGTTTTAGTTATGGGAAGTATTATGTATAATTCTCAAAACGATTCAAATTCGAATTTCGAAAGCAAACAAAATTTTTTTGGTTTTCAGCCAAAGGTTGGTTATCAGTTTCAGGAAAATTGGACAGCTGGTATTGAAGGAAATATTTCAAATTCCAAAAATGATCTAAACGACGGAAGTCTATACAAAGATCATGTTTACAAGCTTGGAGGTTTTTTGCGTTACTCTAAACCATTGGGTGGCATTTTTTCAGCATATGCAGATTTAGGTCTTGGATATAAAAACAGGAAAGAAACTTTTAGAAATACCACAGGCCAAACGTACAATGATAGCGACGGATTTTATGCAAGTTTAACACCAGCGCTTTTTATCGACATTAAAAAAGGTTTTGGATTGAACTTTAATATCGGAGGATTGAATTATTCGGCTTTAAATACGGATTTAGCGGCTGGGATGAAAGGTAAAACGAAGACATTTGAATTTAATTTTGGACAATCATTCTCTATTGGGGTTTCTAAGAACTTCTAATTTTAGATTTTTTAATACATACAAAAGCATCCGCCACGGCGGATGCTTTTTTTTTTGAAAAGTTCTTTTGAAAATAAAAATTTCTCGTCTAGCCCCGATTGAGGCGGCATCCTCGCATCCCGATGGCAATCGGGAGGAGAGATATAGCCGAAAGCGGGACAGAAGCTGTTTTGAAAATAAGAATTTCTGCTTCTAAATTTTAAAATCTAAGGCTGATTAAATTAAAAAAACAATGTCAACATAGTGAAGCCGAAACGAATCATAACTAATTTCCGGACTTCACTTGTTGACATAAAAAAACAAAAATTATATCGAGATAAAAATTACTAAATCACAGGATTTTCTACGGCAGTTCTCATTTCTTGTGCGGCGGCAACCATTTCGATTAAGGCTTTTTTGGTTTCGTCCCAATGACGTGTTTTTAAACCGCAATCAGGATTTACCCAAAGCTGATCTACGGGAATTACAGCCGAAGCTTTTTCAAGCAAACGAACCATTTCGGCACTTGAAGGAACGCGTGGCGAGTGAATGTCGTAAACTCCAGGGCCAATTTCGTTTGGATATTTAAAGTTGGCAAAAGCATCTAAAAGCTCCATTTGCGAACGCGAGCATTCGATCGTGATTACATCAGCATCCATATCGGCGATGTTTTGAATGATGTCGTTGAATTCGCTGTAACACATGTGCGTGTGAATTTGCGTGTCGTCGTGTACGCCACTTGCAGAAATTCGGAATGCGCGAACCGCCCAATCCAAATATTTGGCCCATTCTTCTTTTCTTAACGGAAGACCTTCGCGAATTGCTGGTTCATCAATTTGAATGATTTTGATTCCTGCTTTTTCCAAATCAACTACTTCGTCGCGAATAGCCAAAGCGATTTGCGTACAAGTTTCAGAACGTGGTTGATCGTTGCGTACAAATGACCATTGCAAAATGGTTACAGGCCCTGTCAACATTCCTTTTACCCATTTTGGAGTCAATGATTGGGCATATTGCGACCATTTTACTGTCATTGGGTTTGGTCGAGAAACATCTCCGTAAATTACTGGCGGTTTCACGCAACGGCTTCCGTAACTTTGAACCCAGCCATTTTTAGTAAATGTAAATCCGTCAAGCTGTTCTCCAAAATATTCCACCATATCGTTGCGTTCAAACTCGCCATGAACCAAAACATCGATTCCAGTTTCTTCTTGAAAACGAATGGTCGCTTCGGTTTCTTTTTCGATTAAATCATTGTATTCTTTGGTCGATAATTCACCTTTCTTGAATTTCGCTCTCCAGCTTCTCACTTCGGCAGTTTGCGGGAAAGAACCAATTGTTGTAGTTGGAAATAAAGGCAATTTTAAAGCCTCGATTTGGCTTTTTCTTCGGGTTGCAAATGCACTTTTTCGTTGGTCATCAGAAGCTGTAATTCCAGCAACACGTGCTTTTACTTGGCTATTATGAATTAATTTTGAAGTTTTTCGGTTTTGGTTTGCAATGACATTTCTTTCATAATCAATCGAGTTTTTAATCTCAATTTCGTTTGAAGCAGCTAATTGCTTTAAAATTACAATTTCGTTGATTTTTTGTTTTGCAAAAGCCAGCCATTGTTTGATTTCTGGCGTAAGGGTTTCGTCATTTGTTTCTAAATCTAAATCGCACGGACTGTGGATTAAGGAACACGATGGCGCAATCAAAATTCGGCTTTCGCCTAAAGCATCAACCGCTTTTTTAATTAATTCCAATGATTTTTTGAAGTCGTTTTTCCAGATATTTCTTCCGTCAACAACGCCAAGAGAAAGGCTTGCATTTGAAGCCAATTTTCCTGACTCTAAAATATCATCCAATTGAAGCGGACAACGAACTAAATCTAAGTGGAAAGTGTTGACAGGCAAAGCCAAAGCGGTTTCTAGATTTTCTCCAAAACAGTCAAAATAATTGGCAAAAACAATTTTAAGTTTTGGGAAACGTTTGTTGATTTCGTTGTACACTTTAGTAAAAGCGCTTCTTTCCTTGTCGGTTAAATTTAAAGCCAAGAAAGGTTCGTCAAGCTGAATGTATTCGGCATTTTCGGCTTGCAGTTTTTCAAGAATTTCAAAATAAACCGGAAGCAAAGCATCAAGAAGATCAATTCGGTGAAAGCCTTCTTCTTTTTCTTTTCCTAACAATAAATATGAAACTGGTCCAATTAAAACGGGTTTTGTTTTAATTCCGATAGCATTTGCTTCTTTGAATTCATTGATTATTTTTTCAGAAAACAATTCAAACTTTTGGTTTTTAGTGAATTCAGGAACAATATAATGGTAATTGGTGTCGAACCATTTTGTCATTTCCATTGCTACAACATCTTGACCTTCTTTTTGCGAGCCGCGCGCCATTGCGAAATACAAATCTAGAGATGAATTGTTTTTTGCTAATTCGTGATAACGTGCCGGAATTGCTCCAAGAGTTAAAGTCAAATCCAAAACTTGATCATAAAAAGAGAAATCGTTTGACGGAATTAAATCAACTCCTGCTTCTTTTTGTAAATGCCAGTTTTTAGTACGGATTTCTTTTCCTGCTGCAATAAGTTCTTCTGCAGAAATTTTTCCTGCCCAATACAACTCAGAGGCTTTTTTGAGTTCTCTGTTGCTTCCAATTCTTGGGTAACCTAGGTTATTTGTTTTCATTTTTGATTCAGTATTTTTTACTGAACAAATTTACGTTCTTGGTTTTTATAACTTATATTTGGAGCTAATTTCAGTAAAATGCGTTTTAAAATTCACTTTTAAAAGATTTTGTTACTGTAAAAATGTTTTTAACGAACCTTTAGCCGTAAAAAAAACTATGGAAAATCTAGATAAAACCGATTTGTTGATCTTGAAACACCTTCAGGAAAACTCAAATATCAATACAAAAGACCTTGCGAGCAAATTATTTTTGACCGTTACGCCAGTTTATGAACGAATTAAAAGATTGGAAAGAGACGGTTACATTACAAAATATGTTGCGCTTTTAGACAAGAAAAAAATGAATCGCGGCATGACTGTTTTTTGCAATGTGCGCTTAAAAGAACACGCAAAAAATGTAGGAAGCAATTTTGTAAAAGATATTGTGGCGCTTCCCGAAATAATAGAATGCTACAACATTGCTGGCGATTATGATTTTATGCTGAAGATTTTGGTGCAAGATATGGTTAGTTATCAGGATTTTGTCATGAACAAATTGTCAACCATAGAAAACATAGGAAACACGAACAGTATTTTTGTTATGGGAGAAATTAAACATAGTACGGCATTAGAGTTTTGATTTTTTTTGCCACGAATTTCATCAATTAACACAAATGATTGCGTCAAATTAATTAGTGAAAATTTGTGAAATTCGTGGCGAATAAAACTTAGATCAAATTAAGGGGGGTACATATTTTTATTGAATATTATCCTAAAATAAAACGTATTTTTGACCGTCCTTAAATCTAAAATCAACAATCTGAAATCTAAGAATCAAATGAACTGGGAACAACTTTTATCATTAAAACGACAAGGCGATACAAGCAAAAGATTACGTGTAGAACAAGATGACACGCGTTTAGGTTTTGAGGTCGATTATGACCGAATTATATTTTCGTCGGCGTTTAGAAGTTTACAAGATAAAACGCAAGTTATTCCGCTTTCAAAAACTGATTTCGTGCATACGCGTTTGACGCATAGTTTGGAAGTTTCTGTTGTAGGGCGTTCGCTTGGGCGTTTGGTCGGAAAAAAGATTATTGAAAAATATCCTTATTTAAAAGAAGTTCACGGTTATCACATGAATGATTTTGGGGCGATTGTTGCTGCGGCATCATTGGCACACGACATTGGAAATCCGCCTTTTGGACATTCTGGTGAAAAAGCAATTGGAGAATATTTTTCAAGCGGAAAAGGATTAAAATACAAAGACAAACTTACTGCAAAACAATGGCAGGATTTGATTGATTTTGAAGGAAATGCCAACGGATTTTCGGTTTTGACAGCAAGTCGCCCAGGAATCGAAGGTGGACTTAGAATTTCGTACGCAACGCTTGGCGCTTTTATGAAATATCCAAAAGAGAGTCTTCCAAAAAAGCCAACAAACAAGATTTCAGATAAAAAATACGGTTTCTTTCAGTCGGATAAATTATTTTTTGAAGAAGTTGCTCAGGATATGGGTTTGATTGCCAATAAGGAAGATGGGGATATTGGCTTTGAAAGACATCCATTAGCTTATTTGGTTGAAGCCGCAGATGATATTTGCTATACAATTATTGACTTTGAAGACGGAATCAATCTAGGTTTGGTTTCTGAAGATTATGCTTTAGAATATTTGATCAAATTGGTAAAAGACAATATTGGCGTTGCCAAATACAAATTATTAGAAACGAAGGAAGACCGAATCAGTTATTTGCGTGCTTTGGCAATCGGCGCTTTGATTAATGATGCGGTTGATGTTTTTATTGAAAATGAAGAAGCAATTCTGGCCGGCGATTTTCCTTTTGCTTTGACTGATAAAAGCAAATACAAAGCCCAAATGAATGATATTATCAAATTAAGTGTCGAAAAAATCTACCAGAGCCGTGAAGTTATCGAGAAAGAAATTGTAGGTTATCAAATCATCCAGACTTTATTGGATAAATTCATAACGGCATTTAACAACAAATATGAAGGAACAGCGTCAAATTATGACAAGCTGATTCTGAAAATGCTTCCTGAAAAACATCATTTAGAAAAAGGCAATTTATACGAGCGCTTGCTTCATATTTGTCATTACGTTTCGCTTTTGACAGATGGAAATGCGCTGGAATTATATGAAATGATTCAGGGACGAAAAAATAAGTAAGTCATAAAGTCGAAAGTTGGAAAGTCTAAAAGAATAGCCTTGCGCTGTAAAGCTTTTATTTGATTTTTAAAAAAGCCAACATGAGTTGATTTTATTACCTCAGTTTATTAATTTTCAGACTTTCCAACTTTCGACTTTATGACTTTCGACTTTATTGAAAAGCATAAACTAGACCAACACCCAGAACTTGACGCAATTGCATTCTTGGTCCGTCGTTCACTTGTGTTTTTGCTCCTGTTGTTGGATCAATAACATCTTTTTTGGTTTTGATATCGTCATCATAAACAAGATGAACCCCAATATTGGCTTTTACATACGCATTTACAACAAGATCTAATTTGGTGTCATAATCGACATCGACATTTCCAAATTTATTCAAATAATCGGTGTACAAGCTTAAACGGTTTTCGTAGAAAACGTTTTTATAAATTTCCGTTTTCATATAACCTGTGAAAAGAATACCAAATTCGGCTTTTACTTTCTGGCCTTCTTCGACTAAAATTGTATTATTAGGATCAGCAGGATCAGTCATGTAAACCGCTTTTTTAACCCCAAAAGCTCCCTGATTTGCTAAATCTTGGTCTAAAACTAAAGTTGTTTTTAAGGTTATTGGTGAGAAATAAAAGGTTCTGTTTTTCTTTTTGTTTGAATTTTCAGCTCCGGCTCCAAGGAAAATATAAGCTGGTGCAAATGGTTTCGAAATTGCTACATCTCGGTTTGGATAATTATAACCGTTTGTAAACTGCGTATTGAAATTTAATTTTGAAGAGTAATACCAGTTTGAAATGGTATCTTTTCTAAAACCGTAAGTCGAGTTGAATTGCAAGGCGTCATCTGTTTTTCTTAATTCAATTCCGTCTTGTTTGTTTAAACCATATTTTACGATAAGTTCGTTAACCCATTTATGATTTCGTTTGATATAAGTTCGCCCGAATTCTCCTTTAAAAAGTCCTGAAATCGAGCTGGTTCCCCCCGCGCTCCAGTTCACAAAAGCAATTTCTGAAATGTCAAAACCAAGTTGATTTTTTTTAGTCCAATAAGTTGGCAATTTTGGAAGCTGAGATGGGTCTAGAGTAGTTTGAATAATCTGGGCAAAGTTATTTGATGTACTCAATAGCAATAATAGCAAAAGGGTAGAACGCAATAATTTCATTAGGCTTATTTTTATTTTTTTGGTTGTGCAAAATAATTATTTAGAACCGTTAGAAAAAAGATTTACCAAACTTTTAACGTCAATTTTACACAAATGTTGTAGCTGAGGCACGCTTCCGTGCTCAATAAAATGGTCAGGGATTCCTAAAATTTCAATCTTTTTTTTGAAATTTTGTGATGCTGCATATTCTAAAACAGCACTTCCGAAACCGCCATTTTTCACCCCATCTTCTATTGTAATTACGCCCTCAAATGATGAAAATATATGGTTTAATGTATTGATGTCTAGTGGTTTGATGAAGCTAAAGTTGTAATGGGCAAATTCATCAGCATTGTTGCACCGTTTCAAAGCCTCAATAACATTATTTCCAATTGTTCCGGTCGAAAGCACAGCAATTTTCGTACCATCTTTCAAACATTTTGCGGGACCAATTTCAATTTTTTCATAATGTCCGAAATTTTCTACTTCCCAATTTGGCAAAACACCTCGCCCGCGCGGATATCGAATCGCGATAGGATGATTTAAGCCTAATTGTGCTGTATATAAAATATTTTGAAGCTCAATTTCGTTTAGCGGTGCATGAATAATCATGTTTGGAATTGCTCTTAAATAAGCAATGTCAAAAACTCCATGATGCGTCGCGCCATCTTCACCAACTAAACCCGCGCGGTCTAAACAAAATATGACCGGTAGATTTTGCAAAGCTACATCATGAATAACTTGATCATAAGCGCGTTGCAAAAAAGTCGAATAAATGTTGCAAAATACCACTATTCCCTGAGTCGCCATTCCAGCAGAAAGTGTTACAGCATGTTGTTCTGCAATTCCTACATCAAAAGCACGTTCTGGCAATTCATCCATCATGAATTTTAATGAACTTCCAGAGGGCATTGCAGGAGTAATTCCGATTATCTTTTCATTTTTTTTAGCCAAATCCAAAATGGTTAAGCCAAAAACATCCTGATATTTTGGAGGAAGATTTTCTTCAGATTTAAAATGAATTTCGCCAGTTGAAGCATCAAATTTTCCAGGTGCATGATATTTGACTTGATTTTCTTCTGCTTGTTGTAAACCTTTTCCTTTTGTAGTTACAATATGTAAAAACTTTGGACCTTTTATCTTTTTTAAGCGATTTAATTCTTTGATTAATTTCGGAAAATCATGACCGTCAATAGGTCCAGAATAATCAAAATTCAGCGATTTGATAATATTATTCTGCTTCGGATTTTTTCCATTTTTAACTGCGGTCAGGTATTTTTTCAAAGCGCCAACACTTGGGTCAATTCCGATTGCGTTGTCATTCAAAATAACCAAAATATTGGCATCCGTAACTCCGGCGTGATTCAATCCTTCAAAAGCCATTCCGCTTGCAATGGAAGCATCGCCGATTACCGCAATATGTTCTTTTTCAGAATCGCCTTTTAGTTTAGAAGCAATCGCCATTCCGAGTGCAGCAGAAATAGAAGTAGAAGAATGGCCTACGCCAAAAGTATCATAAATGCTTTCGCTTCTTTTGGGGAAACCAGAAACGCCATCTATTTGTCTGTTGGTATGGAAATTTTCTCGTCTTTCGGTTAGAATTTTGTGCCCGTAAGCTTGATGGCCAACATCCCAAACCAATAAATCATCTGGCGTATTAAAAACATAATGCAAAGCAATTGTCAGTTCTACAACGCCCAAACTCGCGCCCAAATGACCTTCTTTTACAGAAACAATATCAATGATAAAATCTCGTAATTCTTTTGCCAGTTGTGGCAATTGACTTTCGTCTAATAAACGTAAATCGGCTGGATTGTATATGTTTGAAAGTAAATCGCTTTTCATTGTAAGGTAAAAAGCAAATTTACGGTTTTAAATTTAATTTTGCTGTTGCGATCTATTCTAATGTAATTGGCAAAGAATATTGCCTTTTTACTTTTTTTCCATTTGATTCCCCTGGCTGCCATTTCGGACAAGCATTCAAAACTCGGATAATTTCTTGTTCTACATTTTTGTTAATAGCAGGTTCTGATTGAAGGTAAGATACAGAACCGTTTTTTTCTACTGCAAAAGAGAGGTTTATTTTGAGTTTATAAAATCCTGATTCTTCGGGTTTTTTAAATTCTTTTTGGAAAAAAGTTAAAAATTGATCAATCCCGCCCGCAAATTCTGCATTTGTTTCAGATGCAGTTACCGGATTACTGTTGATGTCTTTTTTTGGAACGTTATTTTTTTTGTTTTCTGTTTTTTCAGATTTTGGAACATCGTTAGTTGCTTTTTTTTCCAATTGAGCCTGATCTGTTTTTGATGGTTGTGTTGGAGAATCAGCAGTCTGAATTTTACTATTTTTATCTAATGGAGTTTTATCAACCGCAATTTGTTCTTTTTTAGCACTATCAATTGCAACTTGAATATTTTCAATTTCTTGTTTTTTGGCTTCTTTGTTTTGACAGCTGAAGAATGTTGTTCCTGTTGCAATAAATAAAGTCACCAAAAATATTTTAGAGTAAGAAGTTTGTGTGTATAACATTCGATTGGGGATTTGAATGATAATTTTGTTTTTCATGATTGAATTAATATTGGTAAGCTGTATTTTATTCGTATTTTTTTTCCGTTTTGAGTTCCGGGTACCCATTTTGGAGATAATTTTAAAACGCGTATTATTTCTGTTTTTAATTGTAGATCAGTATTTTTTGGAAATTCAAATGATGTCAGCGAACCGTCTTTATCTATTACGAATGAAACAACAATACGATGTTTTAGATTTTCGACTGATTCGGGCAATTTAAATTCTTGGGCAAAAAAATCATAAAAGGCATTTATTCCATTTGGATAATCTGCTTTTGTTTCGATAGCAGCTCCTATAAAAAAAGTATTATCCTCTTCAATGGAATCTTGTTTAGTTGTTTTCTCACAGTTTATTTTTTCATTAGAAGAATAAAAAGCTGTCTTTTTATTTTTGGACTTATTGTTGTTTTTTGTCTGATTTTCTGGAATTATTTCACCACTAACCATCCTATTTAATTTTTCCAAATTTTCTCGATTGGCATTTTTTTCACGTGGAGGCGACGGAGGCGGCGGCGGAATTTGTTTCAGCTTGTCATCTTGATTCTTATCAGTATCAACAACTTCAATTGTATCTATTTTTTTCTTATTTCCGTCTTTATCTTGACAACTAAATAAAGTTGTTCCCATAGCAATAAATAATGCCAGTAAAAACATCTTGTGATACTGTGTTTGTGAATATAAAACCCGACTCGGAATTTGAATTGTAAGTGTGTCTAATTGTGATTTTCTAAATCTTCCGCAAATTTTATTGTTTTGATTTTGAATGAAATAATGCTGAATTTCTTCTGGAAGCATAGAAGTAAAATCAACAACAGTTTTAGAACAGCTTATACAAAAACGGCCATTATCTTTTGGCGTCATTGCGTCCCAGTTTTCATGGCATGGTTCAGGAATTGTTATTTTGAATTTTCTTTCCATATTCAGATATCAGGAATTAAATGTAATAAAAATTATTTCAAAACCTTATTTTTGCACTTATGGAAAATCCTTTCACCGACGAATATTTTATGAAAAAAGCCCTGCAGGAAGCAGAAGAAGCCTACTTAAAAGGCGAAATTCCTGTTGGAGCCATTGTTGTTGTTGCTGATAAAGTTATTGCGAGAAGCCATAATTTAACTGAATTGCTGAACGACGTTACCGCTCATGCTGAAATGCAGTCCATAACCGCGGCCGCAAATTTTCTTGGCGGAAAATATCTAAAAGATTGCACGCTTTATGTAACGCTTGAGCCTTGTCAAATGTGTGCCGGTGCGCTGTATTGGAGCCAAATTTCAAAAATTGTTTTTGGTGCGCGTGATGAACAGCGTGGTTTTATCAATATGGGAACCAAACTTCATCCTAAAACTACTGTGGTTTCTGGCGTAATGGCCAACGAAGCTGCCGATTTAATGAAACGTTTTTTTCTGGAAAGACGCAAGTAGTTAAAACAAATATCCTCCCATGTAAAAACACATAAATATCATAAAGGAATTAAAGCAAACGATATTGTAAAATGTGTTTTGAGAAAAACCTTTTTTCGAAAGCATTATTTTCAGACTTATTCCTAATGAAAAAAGAAGAATAAGACAGGTGTAAAAGGTAATTCCATTACTGCTTAAGCCACTAGAAAGTTGGCTGGTATAATCTTTTTTCTCAGACTTTACGCTTGTTACAAATTTAAACAATAAAGAAGTCCCAACTGAAATGTTGCCTTCTTCAATAAATTCTTTTGTTGTAGAAAAGACACATCCTTTTTGTGTAAAATAATGATAAGAAACGGTTTGATTTGATTTCCCAGAAGTTCGAACTAAATACTGAGTTATTACATCATTTGTTTTTGAAGCGGGTAAAACATAATAATCTGTAAAAGCTATCAAAATAAAAAATGATATTGCACCCAACAGATAAATAATGATCTTTTTGTTTTTTACAATGAATTCATTTTCAGAGGAGTATGTGTTTGAGTTTTTTGGCATTCTTTTTTAAATTTAGAAATATGAATATACTATTTTAAGAGTCTATTTTTTATAAAACTTCAACAAAAGTTAAAAATCAATATTAGGGAAAATTCTTCTTAAAAAAGCTCGAAAATTATTTTATATTTACTACAATATTAATCATTGATAGTTATAGGAAGTAACAGTCAAATGTTAAAATGTTCTCTGATTTCTTAAAAAATGTAACCCATTAACTCTAAATAAAAGTGAAAGCAAAAGGATTAGTTCTCGTGTTTTGTGTGTTTTTTATTTTTCAATCTTGCGGCAGAAAATCAGCAGCCGATTTTAATTCTGATTTTTCATTATTTAAAGAGTATATAGTCAGTTTCACGGGCGGAATAGTCTCGTCGGAATCTGATATTAGGGTGGTTTTGGCTTTTGATAAAAAAGAATGGAAAGCCAATCAAGAATTAGACAGCGATTTGTTTGATATTTCGCCAAGCGTTGACGGAAAAGTGGTGGCACTTTCGTCAAATACAATTGCGTTTATTCCAGAAAAAAAGTTAAAACCAGGTACAGAATATCAAGTGACTTTGAAATTGGATAAACTGATTACACTTCCAAAAGAGAAAGAAAAAACACTTTCTGAATTCAATTTTACCGTTAAAACAATAAAGCAGGATTTTACCATTAATACGGCTGATATTCAATCGTACAGCAAAGAATATCAATATTTGAATTGTGTGTTGAAAACGGCTGATAATATTGATATTGAAACAGCAAAAAAGCTGGTTGAAGCCAAACAAAAAGGGGATAATCTTAAAATTAAGTTTGATAAAAGTCCGGCTTCGGGCAAAGAATTTCATTTTATAATAGACAGTATTCAGCGTTATTCTGAAGCTTCAAATTTGGAAATTTTATATGATGGAAGTGATTTTGATATTGACCAAAAAGGACAAATCGATTTCCCGATTACCAATATTAATGAATTTAAAATCATAAAAGTCGAAGTTCCAGATGGGAGCAATCAGTCGGTTTTGATAAATTTTTCTGAACCTTTAGAAAAAGGACAGGATTTTAAGGGTTTGGTTTCGATTCAGAATACCAATAATCTAAAATTTTCTACAGATGGGAATTTGCTGAAAGTTTATTTTAATAATGAAAAAGAAGCTCCTGCAAAAAAAGAAGAAGTTATTCCGCTTGAAGAAACGGCAGTTTCACTTGTTGATTCGACAGTGGCAGTTGTTGATAGTGCCGCTGTGGTAGTTTCGGAGCCGGTTGAAGTGGTTCAAGAGGAAGAACCTGAATCAGAGCAAATTGTAGTTGGCGATTTATTAGTCGAGGTTTTTCAAGGAATTGAGAGCCAATATGGCAAAAAACTAGATGCAAATTATTCGGAGAAAATTTCCTTTGATCAAATAAAACCAAGTGTTCGTTTTATTAAAAATGGAACAATTTTGCCAAGTTCAAACAATTTAAAACTAAATTTTGAAGCCGTAAATTTAAGAGCTGTTGATGTAAAGGTTTATAAAATCTACAAAAATAATATTCTGCAGTTTTTACAATACAATGAATTGAATGGAGGTCAAAATCTCAAAAAGGTCGCCCAGCCTGTTGCGAAAACAACACTCAATTTGGTCGAGAGTAAATTAACGAATCCAAGTAAATGGAACACTTTTGCATTGGATTTATCCAAAATTATCAAACCAGAACCGGGAGCAATTTATAGAGTAGAATTTGAATACAAAAAGAAATATTCGCTTTATAAATGTGAAACAACAGAGGGAGATCAAGATGAAAGTGAAGATGAAGAAGAAGTTGATGAAAATGACATAAACTATAGTGGCAACTCGTATGACGATTATTATTATGATGATTATGAATGGCGTGAAAGTCAAGACCCTTGCTCTAATTCGTATTTTTATAATGCAAAAATTGCAACCAATATCTTAGCGTCTGACTTGGGTGTAATTGCCAAAAGAGGAGAAAACAAATCATACTTATTTGCTGTAAATAATATTGTTACGACCGAACCAGTTTCGAATGCGAGAGTAGATTTGTATAATTTCCAACAGCAAAAAATTGGAACACAAGCAACAAGCAGTGAAGGAATTGCATCTTTTCAATTGGATAAATTCGCTTATTTTGCAATTGTTACTCTAGGGGATCAATCGACTTATGTGAAATTGGATGACGGACTTTCATTATCGGTAAGTAATTTTGATGTAGCAGGAGAGACTTTGCAAAAAGGCTTAAAAGGATTTATTTACGGAGAAAGAGGTGTTTGGCGTCCGGGCGATAATTTGTGTTTGTCCTTTATTTTGAATGATGCTGCGAATAAACTTCCGAAATCGCACCCAATTAAATTCAGATTAAATGATCCGAATGGAAAAACAGTTTATCAAACCGTTCAAAAAACAAATGATTTAAATCATTATGCTTTTATAGTTTCAACAAATCAAGATGCGCCAACAGGAAATTGGGAAGCAATGGTAAGTGTCGGTGGAGCAAAATTCTATAAGAGCATCAAGATTGAAACCATTAAACCGAATCGTTTAAAAATCAAAAATACCTTTACAAGAACAATACTTTCATCGTCGTATCCAAATACAGATAATCTTGAAGTGACTTGGCTTCATGGTGCAATTGCGAAGAATCTGAATGTAGAAATGCAGGCTAAATTTTCGCAACAAACGACAACTTTTAAAGGGTATGAAAAATATACTTTTGATGATTTAGTGCGTCAATTCAATACGGAGGAAATCAATGTTTTCTCAGGAAAATTAAACGAAAACGGAAAAGCTTCGGTAAACATTCGACCTCGATTACAAGGTCAGGCGCCAGGAATGTTGCGTGCTTCATTCATCACGAAAGTATATGAAGAAGGAGGAGATTTTAGTGCCGATGTTGTGGCAACGACTTATTCGCCATATAAAACATATGTAGGAATTAAATCACCAGAACTGAATAAATACAACATGCTTGAAACCAGAACGGATAATCGTTTTGATATTGTTACTGTTGATGAAAATGGAAGACCAAAATCGGTTAGAAATTTGGAAGTAAAAGTGTTTAAAGTAGATTGGCGTTGGTGGTGGGATTCGTCAAGCGATAATTTATCAAATTACAATTCTTCGAATGCGACGACTTCTTATAAAACATTTATAGTCAACACTGATTCAAGCGGAAAAGGAAGCATTCATTTTTCATTGACTGATGAAGAATGGGGGCGTTATTTGATTCGTGTTGCAGATAGTGCAGACGGACATGCAACAGCATTGACGGTAAATATCGATTGGCCAATTTGGTCTGGAAAAACACGTAACAGAGATGCTTCGACAGCAAATATGTTGGTGTTTTCAACAGATAAGAAAAATTATGCCGTTGGAGAAAAAGCACAAATTTCTTTCCCTTCAAGCGAAGGTGGGCGCGCTTTAATTTCAATAGAAAACGGATCAAAAGTAGTGCAAACGCTTTGGGCAAAAACAAAAAATGGAGAAACCAAAGTTGAAGTTCCAATTACAGGAGCAATGGCACCAAATGTGTATTTCAATATTACATTATTGCAACCTCATGCTTCGACGAAAAACGATTCTCCAATTCGTATGTATGGAATTGTTCCTATTGAAGTGGTAGATAAAAACACGATTTTGGCACCCACTATTACTATGCCAGATGTTTTGAAACCAGAACAGCCTTTTACAGTGAAAGTAGGTGAGAAATCAGGTAAGGAAATGACGTATACAATCGCGGTTGTCGATGAAGGACTTTTGGATTTAACTCGTTTTAAAACGCCAAATGCTTGGGACAGCTTTTATGTTCGCGAAGCTTTAGGAGTAAAAACGTGGGACGTTTATGATGATGTTATTGGCGCTTATGGCGGAAAAATAAATCAGATTTTCAGTATTGGTGGTGACCAGGATTTAGGCGGTGGAAAAGCTAAAAAAGCAAACCGCTTCAAACCAGTTGTTTTGTATTATGGGCCATTTAAATTAGGTAAAGGAGAAACAAAATCACATCAATTAAAACTTCCAAAATACATTGGTTCGGTTCGAACAATGGTAGTGGCGGGAGATGCAAATACTAGTGCTTACGGAAGTGTAGAAAAAGCTACTCCGGTAAAAAGTCCGTTGATGGTTTTGGCTTCGTTGCCAAGAAAGATTTCACCGTCAGAAAAAGTAACATTGCCAGTGACAGTTTTTGCAACCGAAAATAAAATCAAAAATGTTTCCATTCAGGTAAAAACCAGCAACGGATTACAAGTTATAGGAAGTGCAGTTCAAAAACTAAATTTTGCACAGCCAGATGAAAAAATGGCCTATTTTAATTTGGTTGTCGGCTCAGCTACGGGAATTGCTAAAGTTCAGGTAATTGCAACATCTGGAAGCGAGAAATCGGTTTATGATGTTGAAATCGATATGACGAATCCAAATCCAGTTACGAGTACTTTTACGGATGTTGTTTTAATGCCAAACAGTTCTAAGACAATTTCATGGAAAACCTTTGGAATTGCTGGAAGCAACAAAGCAAGATTAGAAGTTTCGTCTATGCCTTCGATGAATTTGAACGGAAGATTGCAATTCTTGATTCAATATCCTCATGGCTGTGTAGAACAAACTACTTCATCTGTTTTCCCGCAATTGTATTTAGGCGATGTAGCTGATATTGATGCAAAGCGCAAAAGTTTGATTCAGAAAAATGTCACTGCAGGAATTGCAAGATTGGGCAATTTCCAATTGTCAAATGGAGGTCTGCCGTACTGGCAAGGAAATGCAATTGCAGATGATTGGGGGACTTCTTATGCAGGACATTTCTTGATTGAAGCAGAGAAAAAAGGATATGTATTGCCAATTAATTTCAAATCAAAATGGTTATCGTATCAGCAAAAGGAAGCAAAACAATGGCGTTTTGAACCGAAATACGGAAATGACTTAGCACAAGCATATCGTTTATATACTTTGGCTTTAGCCGGAAATGCCGATTTATCTTCAATGAATAGATTACGTGAAACAAAAGGTATTTCTAACGAAAGTATGCTTCGTTTGGCAGCAGCGTATGTTTTAGCAGGTCAAAAATCGGCGGGACAGAGTTTGTTCTTGAAAACGAGTATTGATGGAATCTCAGATGGCTACAGTTATTACTATTACGGTTCTAGCGAAAGAAACAGAGCAATGGCTTTGGAAACGATGCTTCTTTTAGACCAAAAACAAAAAGCATTTGCGACAGCCACAAAATTAGCCAAAGAAATGTCAGCTAATCAATGGATGAGTACGCAAACAACTGCTTACTGCTTGTATGCAATGTCGAAATTTGCGGTGAGCAACGGTCCAAAAGGAATCAATGTTCAGTTTAGTAAAAATGGAAAAGGCGAGACGATAAGCACAGGTAAATCGGTTGCAGATCGTAGTTTGTCTGTTGCTTCTGGTGCAAACAGCATTACGCTTAAAAATAATAAAGCCAATACGGTTTATGTTCGTGTACTGAACACAGGAATTCTGCCAATCGGACAAGAAAATGCGGTTCAAAGTGATGTTACGGCTTCAATTGTTTTCAAAAACAGAAAAGGAAGTGTAATTAATGTCTCAAGAATCACTCAAGGAACTGAATTTGTGGCTGAGGTTACGATTAAAAATCAAAGAGGAGAAAGCATTCAGAATGTGGCATTGTCTCAAATTCTGCCTTCTGGATTCGAAATCGTAAATACTCGTTTCACTGATTATGGAGATGCCGTAAACAACATTGCCGATTATATTGACATTCGTGATGATAGAACGAATTTCTATTTCGGAATGAAAGCCAGAGAAACCAAAGTCTTCCGCATTCTGCTGAATGCATCTTATTTAGGAAATTATTACTTGCCTGGATTGCAATGTGAAGCGATGTATGATAATACATTCTTGGCGAGAACAAAAGGATTCTGGGTTGAGGTTGTGAAGTAAAATTTATTCGCCACAGATTACACGGATTAAAAGGATTTTAAATCTGTGTTAATCTGTGTAATCTGTGGCTGAAAAAAGCTTTGTAAAAAGGTCTCCCGCAGATTTTGCAGATCAAGCAGATAAAAATAAAATCTGCCCAATCTGCGGAATCTGCGAGAGAAAAACTTTGCGAACTTTGCGTAAATCTTTGCGTCTTTGCGGTTAAAAAATAAATCAGTATTGAAAAATAAATTAAAAGCGTTTTTTCAACGTATTATAAATTGGATAAAAAGGAACAAAATAAAATCAGCAATTGCATTTCTGCTCTTGCTGATTTACTATTTTTCGTTACCCCGAACTTTGTTTAAAGAGCCTTATTCAACAGTTATTGAAAGCAAAGAAGGAGAATTGCTCGGAGCCAAAATCGCCCGTGACGGACAATGGCGTTTTCCAGCGCAAGACAGCGTGCCGGATAAATTCAAAAAATGTATTGTTTATTTTGAAGATGAATACTTTTACAAACATCCTGGATTTAATCCGGGAGCGATGGTAAATGCTTTTAAGCAAAATAAAAAAGCCGGAAAAGTAGTAAGAGGAGGAAGCACCTTGACGCAACAAGTTATCCGGTTATCGCGAAAAGGAAAAAACAGAACCTATTTTGAAAAAATCATCGAAATAATTCTCGCTACAAGGTTAGAATTAGGGTATTCCAAAGATGAAATCCTCGAAATGTATGCCGCTCATGCGCCATTTGGAGGAAATGTTGTTGGACTGGAAATGGCTTCATGGCGCTATTTTGGTGTACAATCCAATCAATTATCATGGGCAGAAAATGCTGTTTTAGCTGTTTTGCCGAATGCACCAAGTTTAATTTATCCGGGAAAAAATCAGATAAAATTACTGAACAAACGAAACCGACTTTTATTAAAACTGCATCGGGATGGAGTAATTGATAAGCAGACATACGAACTTTCGATAGAAGAGCCATTGCCTCAAAAACCTTATGATTTGCCTCAAATCGCACCTCATTTATTGCAAAGAGTGGCTAAAAATGAAGAAGGGACTAGAGTAAAAACTACGATTGATTACGCTTTGCAAAATCGCGTTAATCAAATTGCAAGGTATTATTACAATCAGTATAAACAGAATGAAGTTCATAATCTGGCTATTTTGGTAATTGATGTTCAAAGCAGAAATGTAATGAGTTATGTTGGAAATGCTCCAGCAGACAGTGATCACCAAAAAGATGTCGATATTATCGATGCTCCAAGAAGTACAGGAAGTATCCTAAAGCCGCTTTTGTACGCGGCAATGTTGGATGATGGCGAATTATTGCCTAACACTTTAGTGGCAGATGTTCCAACACAGATTTCGGGATATACGCCTCAGAACTTTAATTTAACTTTTGATGGAGCAGTTCCTGCACATCGCGCATTGTCACGTTCGCTAAATATTCCTGCAGTTTTAATGCTTCAGGATTTTGGCGTAAATAAATTTTACGAAGAATTACAGAAATTCAAATTAAAGAACATCAACAAAACACCAGACCATTACGGTTTATCGCTTATTTTGGGAGGCGCTGAAAGTAATTTGTGGGATTTATGCCGAACGTATGCTAATCTTTCGTCTACGGTTAATTATTATACTAAAAATAGGAGTAAATACAGGACGAATGAATTCACAGAGCTGAACTATAAAAACGATTTTAAGCCCGATTTTGGATCAGAAACCAATCAGAAGAATATTCTGGGCGCAGGATCAATTTGGTTGACCTACAACGCAATGGAAGAGGTAAATAGACCTGAAGGTGATGAAGCTTGGAAATTTTATGACAGTTCGTTAAAAATTGCGTGGAAAACTGGAACAAGTTTCGGAAATAGAGATGCTTGGGCTATCGGAACTAATTCAAGATATGTGGTTGGAATTTGGGTTGGAAATGCCACTGGAGAAGGAAGGCCAACATTGACAGGAGTTACGAGCGCGGCACCAATTTTGTTCGATGTTTTTAATTTACTGCCAAGACAAAGATGGTTTGATACGCCTTACAATGATTTGGCCGAAGTTGAGGTTTGCCGTTTAAGCGGTTATCTAGCAAAAGACAATTGCCCAAAAATCAAACAATGGGTTGCTAAAAAAGGAAAATCGACTAAAGTTTGTCCGTATCACAAAACAATTCATTTGGATAAAACAGAACAATTTCAGGTAAACAGCAGTTGTGAAAATGTGGAAAACATTGTGACTAAAAACTGGTTTGTACTGCCTCCTGTTATGGCATGGTATTATAAAAGCCAGCATATTGAATATTTGCCATTGCCACCATTCAAAGAAGGTTGTGAAGGAACACAAACCACTACAATGGATTTTATTTATCCGAAAGCAAACAGCAAAATTTATCTAACGAAGGATTTCAACAGCAACATTCAGCCCGTCATTTTAAAAGTGGCTTATTCTGAAAGAGATAAAGAATTGTTTTGGTATGTTGATGACGTTTATAAAGCTACTACAAAAACTTTTCATGAATTACCGATTACACCAACAACTGGAATACATTACATTACAGTTGTAGATGCTTCTGGGAATGAAATAAGGAGAAAAATTGAAATTGTGAGAGAATAAATTTTAAAAGGGAATACCAATTTTAAAATTCCAAATTCTAACTTTTTGTCAGGCTGAGCGGAGTCGAAGCCCACGCGCTAATTGTAGCCTCCTTCAACTTTGCTCAGGATGACATTCTAAAATATAAGGCTAAGCGAGATTGCTTTTTTCTTCACAAATAGACATAAAAAAACCGTCCCGATGCATCGGGACGGTTTTGTTTTTTATTCTGAAATAACATTTCCTTTTTTATCATAGAAATGGTATTCTAAGTACGTGTAAGCGTCACGAGGTATGATTTTCACCCACTTTTTATGTTCAAAAAACCATTTTGAACGTAATGATGGAAAACCTTTGCTGAGGTATGCAGCCACAAACGGATGTGTGTTGAGCACAACTTTATTGTGGGTTTTTAAAAGTCTTTCTAAATCAGCGGTGATCTTATCAATGATTAAAATTGGAGCTTCAATTTCGCCATTGTGTTTATTAGGATCTTCCTCTCTAGTTTTGATATTCACTTCTGGTCTTACGCGCTGTCTTGTAATCTGGACAAGTCCAAATTTACTTGGCGGTAATATTTTATGCTTTGCTTTATCGTCGCTCATTTCTTCTCGCAAGAAGTCGAACAAAACTTTCCTATTTTCTGGATTAGACATATCGATAAAATCAACTACTATGATGCCACCCATATCTCGAAGACGCAATTGTCTTGCGATTTCTGCCGCTGCAATCATATTTACTTCCATGGCTGTGTCTTCTTGGTTGGTCGCTTTGTTAGAACGGTTTCCGCTGTTTACGTCTATAACGTGCAATGCTTCAGTGTGCTCTATGATAAGATAAGCGCCTTTACTCATGGAAACAGTTCGGCCAAATGAAGTTTTGATTTGTCTCTCTATATTGTATTTCTCAAAAATCGGAGTGTCATTTGATTGATAAAACTTAACAATCGATTGTTTTGAAGGTGCAATTTCTTGCAGATATTCCTTCGTTTGATGGTACAACTCTTCATCATCTATTTGAATACCGCTGAAGGTATCGTTGAATACATCTCTTAATATAGAAGAAGCTCTGTTAAGCTCTCCTAACACTTTTGATGGATGATGAGCAGTTGGTAATTTTTTACACATTGCAGACCATCTGCCAAGCAGGTTCTGCAAATCTTTTTCTAATTCGGCTACGTTTTTGCCTTCGGCTACTGTACGAACAATAACACCAAATCCTTTAGGTTTGATCGATAGAACAAGTTTTTTTAGACGATCCTTTTCTTTTTTGTCTTCTATTTTTTGAGAAATAGAAACTCGATCAGAGAAAGGAACTAGAACGATAAATCTTCCGGCAAGAGAAAGCTCAGCACTTATTCTTGGGCCTTTGGTAGATATAGGTTCTTTAACTACTTGAACTAAGACAGATTGATTGGCACTTAAAATATCAGTAATGATGCCATCTTTGTCAATCTCTTTTTCAAACTGAAAGGTTTTTAGGGAGAAATCTTTTAATTTACCTGCGCTTACAAGTTTTATGAATTTCAGCTGAGAAGCTAGATTTGGACCCAAATCGTGATAATGTAAAAAGGCATCTTTTTCGAAGCCCACATTCACAAAAGCAGCATTAAGTCCAGCAACTGGTTTTCTGATTTTGGCAATAAAAATATCACCAACCTGAAAGTTGCTTTTTTCTTCTTCTTTGTGTAATTCAATTAGTTTTCCATCTTTTAATAAGGCAAAATCTACTGCTTCAGAACTAGATCTAATGATTAATTCTTTATTCACACTGTAAATTTTTATCTGTTTTTTCAGAAAATAGAATATAGAGAATAGAGTATAGATTTATTAAAAAACCTAAAATCTGAAATCTAAAATCTAAAATCTTATCTACAGATGGATTAAACAATATTTTTAACAGGTATTAACCCGGTGAAAAGAAGATTAGTAGAGAATAGAGTAAAGCGAATAGACTTTTTGTTGTCTATATTCTATTTTCTTTTCTCTTTCATCTTTTTTCAATTTCAATGAACGTTTAAAAAGAAAAAAGTAGTTTAAAACTACTTTTTCTTTTTGTGGCGGTTAGCTCTCGCTCTTTTTTTACGTTTGTGAGTAGCTACCTTATGTCTCTTTCTTTTTTTACCACTTGGCATATCGTGTCAGATTTTATGTTAATTAATAGTATTATTTTGCTTCGTTGTTCGTTTTTACTCCTTCTACAAAAACTTTTGCAGGTTTAAACGCAGGGATGTTGTGTGCTGGAATTTTTATAGTAGTATTTTTAGAAATATTTCTACCAGTTTTTTCAGCTCTTGTTTTAACGATAAAGCTTCCGAAACCTCTTAGGTAAACATTGTCTCCAGTTTCTAATGAAGTTTTAACTTCTTCCATAAAAGTTTCTACTGTTGCTTGAACATCTCCTTTTTCAAGACCTAGTTTCTCTGAAATTTTCGCTACGATATCTGCTTTCGTCATTTTCTTTCCTATTTTATTTTATAAATGATGTACTATTTTTTTGAGTTTGCAAATATAGGAATTAAAAAAATAATTAATCAAGCTAAATCGTTAAATTTTAATTACATAAACATTTACTTTTGTTTTCTAAGTATTTTTGAATGGATTTTTATAACATATTGATAAATTGGTATTTACAGAACAAACGCGATTTGCCGTGGCGTAAAACGGCCGATCCGTACCTGATTTGGCTCTCAGAAATTATGCTGCAGCAAACTCGAGTTGCGCAAGGAATGCCTTACTTTTTTGCATTTACCAAGGAATTTCCTACTGTATTTGATCTTGCAAATGCCTCAGAAGAGCAAGTTTTGAAACTTTGGCAGGGATTAGGGTACTATTCTCGTGCTCGAAATTTGCATAAAACGGCTCAATATGTGGCAAATGAACTCAACGGCGTTTTTCCTGAAAACTATAAAAATCTATTAAAATTAAAAGGTGTTGGCGAATATACAGCTGCAGCAATTGCTTCTTTCTCTTATAATGAGGCAGTTCCTGTTGTTGATGGAAATGTATTTCGAGTACTTTCGCGTTATTTTGATATCGAGTCAGATATTGCTCTGCCGGCAACAAAAAAAGAGTTCGCTGAATTGGCTTTTGAATTAATGCCGAAAGATAACCCGGCAATATTCAATCAGGCGATAATGGAATTTGGTGCTTTGCAATGCGTGCCTAAAAGTCCAAATTGCTTAGTTTGTGATTTTAATGCAAGTTGCGCGGCTTTGCAGAAAAAGAAAGTTTCGGTTTTGCCTGTCAAATCAAAAAAGACAAAAGTGACGAATCGTTTCTTTAATTATTTGGTTTTAGAAGATGCTTTAGGAAATACTTTGATAAAAAAAAGAACCGAAAAAGGAATTTGGCATAATTTATATGAATTTCCGTTGCTTGAAACCGATGAAATTGTTGGTTTCGAGGTAATTTCAAAGGCCGTTCAAAAAGATCTTTTTTCAGCTTATACTATTATAGGTATAGAGGAATGTGCCGAAACTGCGGTCTTACACAAACTTTCGCATCAACATCTGCATATTCAGTTTTGGAAGGTCAGAATTAGTGAAGTAATTGAGAATGGTTTGACTTACAGTGAGTTAAAAAATAATCCGTTTCCAATTGTGATATATAATTTTATCGAAAAGCAAGAATTAAATTGCTAAAAAAATGTATCTTTGGGAGAAATACTACCAAAAACTATGAACGGAACATTAAATAAAGTTATGCTAATAGGCCATTTAGGCGATGATGTAAAGATGCATTATTTTGATGGAGGGAATTGCATCGGAAGGTTTCAATTGGCCACAAACGAAGTTTATATCAACAAAACCACCAACGAAAAAATAACTTCAACAGAGTGGCATAATCTAGTGGTGCGCAATAAAGCGGCCGAAATTTGCGAAAAATATTTGTCCAAGGGAGATAAAATTTATGTCGAAGGCCGAATTAAATCGCGCCAATGGCAAGCAGAAGACGGCACGACAAAATATACAACAGAAATTCAGGTTACAGAGTTTACTTTCTTGACTACCAAAAAAGAAACCGGAAATCATAAGCCACATCAGGATCAGGAATCGGCAAAAAACACTAACTTTGACGCTTCAAACGAAAGCTTGCCTATAAACGACTTGCCTTTTTGATTGTTTAACTAATCTTTTTTAATTTGGACCCAGAGCCCAGTTTATTTTTATCTACAACTTTAGACATCAATTTAATTATTGGTTTTGTCGGAATATTTATTTTGCTGTTTTTATCAGCGATTGTTTCAGGTGCCGAAGTTGCTCTTTTTTCATTATCTCAAAAAGATATTGACGAAGCACTGAATGAAAATCTTTCAAAAGGGAAAATTATTTCCAATCTTTTGGATAAACCTAAAAAATTGCTTGCAACACTTCTAGTTGCTAATAATTTTCTAAATATCGGAGTTGTTATTCTGTTCTCTTTTATTGGCCGAGATATTTTTTCGCATATTAGTTCGCCTGCTTTTAAATTCTTTTTAGAAGTTGTTTTGGTTACTTCTCTGATTTTATTATTTGCAGAAGTTTTGCCGAAAGTTTATGCGAGCCGAAACAATTTAAAATTTGCAAAACGTGTTGCTTATCCTATTGCATTTTTAGACAAATTACTTTCGCCCATAAGTTTGCCTATGCGAGCTGTTACCTTATATTTGCAGCGTAAATTAGGGAAACAGAAGAATAGTTTTTCAATAAATCAAATTTCTCAAGCGCTCGAACTTACAGATTCTGAAGGAACATCAACAGAAGAGCAAAAAATCCTGGAAGGAATTGTTTCTTTTGGGAATACCGATACAAAGCAGGTTATGAGTCCGAGGATTGATGTTTTTGCTTTGGAAATTTCAGAAACATTTACAGAAATTTATCCGAAAATTATTGAAAGCGGTTTTTCAAGAATCCCGATTTACCGAGACAATATCGATCAAATTGAAGGCGTTTTGTTTGTAAAAGATTTGTTGCCTCATATTGATAAAGAAGAATTTGATTGGACTTCATTAATGCGAGAAGCGTTTTTTGTTCCTGAGAATAAAAAATTGGACAATTTATTAAAGGATTTCCAAAGCCTTAAAAGCCATTTGGCGATTGTGGTTGATGAATATGGCGGAACTTCTGGATTGGTTTCGTTGGAAGATGTTATTGAAGAAATAGTAGGAGATATCAGTGACGAGTTTGACGATGAAAATGTGAATTTCTCGCAGATAGATGAAAAGAATTTTCTTTTTGAAGGAAAAATAAACCTGAAAGATTTTTACAGAATTGTAGATGTTGATGAAGATGTTTTTGACGCGCACAAAGGAGAGGCAGAAACATTGGCAGGATTTATTTTGGAAATTTTAGGGAATTTCCCAAAAAAAGACCAAAAAATAGCTTTTGAAAACTGTGTTTTTACAATTGAAACAGTTGACAAAAAGCGTGTAAAACAAATAAAAGTAACGATAGATTAAGATGTTAAAAAAGATAATTTCAGCAGCAGTAATTATATTGACGCTAACTTTGGCAAGCTGTAAAGATGATGTTTTGCCAAAACCGGCAAGTTTTCTTCGTTTGGATTATCCGGAAGCAAAATATGTTCATTTTGAAAATAACTGTCCGTTTGCTTTTGATATGAATGAAACTGCAATTATTAAAGGCGAAAAAGACTGCGGATTTGCGATTACGTATCCAAAAATGAAAGCTACAATTTATCTGACTTATAAACCGGTTCACGGCGATATTAATAAGCTTTTGAAAGATGCACAAAAACTTACCTACGAGCACGTTATTAAAGCCGATGATATTCTAGAACAGCCTTATTTAAATCAAGAAAAAAGGGTTTATGGAATGTTTTATCAAGTAGATGGAAATGCTGCCACAAACTCACAATTTTACGTTACCGATAGTACAAAACACTTTATAACGGGTTCAATGTACTTTTATGCAAAACCTAATTTTGATTCTGTTATGCCAGCGGCGAGTTATATCAAAAACGATATGCAGCGATTGATGGAAACATTGAAATGGAAATAAAAACAAAACGGCGTTCATATTGAACGCCGTTTTGTTTTTATTTGTAAATTGAAAATTAGAAGTTTTGTTCTGATATTTTCTTTATGTTAACTCTTGAAACGCTGACGCTAGAATAAGATTTATCTAAGTGTTTGTGTGGTTCATTATTGAATAGATGGTTTGTTCTTCTAATAAATATGGTGAAGCTAAGTCGTTAATGTACTCTTTTTTATCATTGATGCTCATTTCGTTCCATTCATCAGTGTTTTTTAGATGACTTTTAATGGAATTTATTAAAGTTTTTCCAAATCGATTGTCAGGCGTAATCGCAAATGAAAATTCTTTTCCTATAGATGAATTAAATTGTATTAGTAAGTCTGATAAGATTTCTCCAACAATTGGACTAGCTGCAAATTCTTTGCTTTCAGGCTCTCTGCTTTCAAATTTAATAAAACTTATAAGTTTAATTAATGTATATATCTTTACTTTGTTTTCAATCATAATCTTTAGCTTTTTCTCTCAGTTAACATTTATGTAGCCCATGAAATAATGTTTTGAAAATTTACGGAGTCGCTTTATCAATATTTTTAATTTTGCTACTACTCACAAATATAAATTAAAAAAGGCACTCAAATCTGAATGCCTTTTATGATTATTAAAATTTCGAATTTAAGATTTAAAATTCAAAACCTTATATGTTTTTCCATCACCAGTAGCTTGAACAGTTTTTGTCAAAGATTCTTGATTTTGAACGGTTTTGTCAAAAGTGACGGTTGCCATTTTTTTGTCAAAATCAACAGTAGCTTTTTCAACGCCGTCAAGATTTGATAATTCTTTTTCAATAGTTTTGGCACATCCCATTGCACAAGTCATTCCTTCGATTTCGAAACTTGCAGTTTGCACATTTTCAGCAGCGATTGCTTTTTGTTCTTTAGCAGTTGTTTCTAATGGTTTTATGTTAGCCAGATTTTTATCTTCTTCTTTCTTGCAACCGACTAATACTAAACCAGCAATAGCTAACGACGCGAATATTTTAGTGAATTTCATATTTATGATTTTTAAATTGTCAATATGTTTGTTGCAAAATTAATAAAAACCAAATGGTTGGTTCGCAAAATAATTACAAATTTGCAGTAAAATACAATTTATGGAAACAAAACAGTTAAAGTGGTTTTACTTGTCGATTCTTTCTCTAATCTGGGGAAGTTCTTTTATTTTGATAAAGAAGGGATTGATTGGCCTGACAGCTATTCAAGTAGGTTCTTTCCGAATTATTTTTGCGGCTTTGTTTCTGTTGATTGTAGGTTTCAATAGTCTAAAAAAGATTTCGCGTCGTCAATGGAAATTTGTTGCCATAACTTCGCTTTTTGGGACTTTCATGCCGGCTTATCTTTTTGCTATTGCAGAAACTCAGGTTAATAGTTCAATTGTTGCCATTTTGAATTCGCTTACGCCGTTAAATACATTGGTTTTAGGAATTGTAGCTTTCGGAATTCAATTTCAAAAAAGACAGGTTTTAGGTGTTTTTGTTGGGCTTGTTGGTTGTCTGCTTTTGGTTTTAAGCGGAGATTCTGCAGGCGGAACCCAGAATTATTTATATGTTTTGCTTGTAGTTATTGCGACGCTCAGTTATGCAATCAATGTGAATTTGATTAAGAAATATTTGCATGATTTGAATTCAGTAAGCATTACAACAGGAAATTTTGCTGTTCTGCTTTTGCCAGCGTTGATTATTCTAAGTACAACGGATATTAGCCAAAAAATATATTTTGAAGCAACGCAACATTCTATATTTTTTGTTGGAATTTTAGGGATTCTAGGAACCGGAATAGCTAATGTTTTGTTCTTTAAACTGATCCAAATATCCTCTCCAGTATTTGCAACATCTGTAACTTATTTGATTCCCATAGTAGCTTTTTTCTGGGGATTGCTAGACAATGAATTTTTGACACCAATTCAGTCTGTTGGAGCATTTGTTATTTTGATCGGAGTGTATTTGTCGGCTAAGAAATAGTTGTGAATTATGAGTTATGAGTTATGAGTTTTGCGCATGTTACCTTGAGCGATGTCGAAGGGCGCGCCTATTGGAACGGGGCTTCTCCTGAACTTTCGGGACGCTCAACCTGACAAAACTTAGTAAATAAAAAAAGCTTTGTCAAAGTTTTAAACTTTGACAAAGCCTATGAGAAAAAAACTTAGCAACTTAGTGCCTTAGCAACTTAGAATCTTAGCATCTTAGCATCTTTTAAAGAAAATCCGCATCAGAAACTCCTTCGTTTATTTTGATATCAGACATTTTGATGTCCAATTCAAAACCCACATTCTGAATTAAATTAAAAGGAACTTTTACGCCTTTTACTTCTTTGTAATCATTAAAATTGGTGATTTGCGTAACCGATTTTCCGGCTTGTTCACGAGTTTTAGATTCCGCCACTTTTAATCCCGATTTGATATCGTAGAAATATGTTGTTTTCCCGTCTTTAATTGCATAAGCGTCGCTTCCGTTGATTGGTTCGATGCCGTCAACTTTCAAGTCAGTTCTTTTTACTAGCTGTAATTCTTCAAACGGAGCAGCATTGGCTTTCATGTCTTTTAAGTCATCGCCTTCAAGGTTTTTGCGTTGACCTTGCTGTTCAACATAAGCGCCTTTTTCATTCACAACCTGTTTCATCAAATTCATAGTTCCCATAGAAAGCGAAACCATCATTTTTCCTTTTGAATCTAATTTTGAAGTAAAAGTCAATGGAGTAGGAGCTTGCGGAACCGTCGTGCTTCCGTTCATGTAAAGTGTTTTTACAGAAGTTACTGCTTTCTCGCCACCAATTGCTTTGATGTAATTTTCAAAAACCGTTTTTGCAGTAACATTTGTTGGAGCTTCTTTTTTAGTGGCTGGTTTTTCAACTGGATTTCCGTATTTGTCAAAATAATGAATAGGAATTTGCAGTTTCTCCAAACCAGAAATAACATCAGAGCCTTTTCCAACAATCACAATTCGCATGTTGTCAAGCATGAAATATTTGTTTGCAACACGATAAATATCATCTGCAGTAACATTATTGATGGTCTGAATGTATTTTTCGTAGAAATCTGCAGGAAGTTTTTCTGTTTCGATGTTTAGAGCATAACGTGCAACGGCTTGAGGTTTTTCGACTTGCATTACAAATCTTCCAATGTAGCCCGCTTTTACATTTCGTAAAACTTCTGGATCAACTCTTTCGGTTCTAATTCGTTTGATTTCTTTGATAAATTGAACTACCGCGCTGTCAGTAACCGTATTTCGAACAGCTGAATTTGCTTTAAATTTAGTTACATATTTTCCGCTCCCAATGCTTGAGCTAGCGCCGTATGTCCAGGCGTGTTGTTCGCGTAAATTCATGTTTAAATAACTGTTGAAATCACCTCCTAAAATTTGGTTTGCAATTACAGCCGGGAAAAAATCGGGATCGCTCATTCTTAAATTTACCGTATTTACCAATGAAATTTCAGATTGAACGGCATTTGGAACATCAACAAAATCAATTTGCAAGTTCGAAACATTCTCTGGATTTGTATATGTGTTTTTTGGTGCAGCTTGCTTTTTCCATCCACTGAATAATTTTTCAACTGCAGCTTTTGTTTCTTTGAATTTAATGTCTCCAATGACCACTAAATAAGCATTTTCTGGAACGAAATAAGTGTTGTAGTTGTTTTGAACATCTGCTAGAGTAACATTTTTCACAGTTTCCTCAGAAAGATACTCGCCGTTAGGATGATTTTTTCCAAAAGCTAAAACATCAACCACTCGGTTTGAAATAGCCGGAACGCTTTTTTCGTCTGCTTTAAGACCTTCTAGAAGTTTTGCTTTTTCTTTATCAAATTCGGTTTGAGTAAAATTTGGCTGTAAAGCGCCTTCTGCTAAAAGTTCTAATACGCGTCCTGAATATTTGGACAAAGCGCTTGCATAGGCTCCTTGTGATGTAAAGTTGATATTTGCTCCGTAAAAGTCAATTTCTTCATTAAAAGCTTCTTTTGTTGTTTTTTTGGTTCCGTTGCCAATTAAGCTGCTGGTCAATTCGTCGACACCTTTTTTGTTGCCTTCAGTAAACGGTGCGTTATCCAGGGTTAGCGTAAAGCTTACTCGCGGTAATTTGTGGTTTTCAACAACTAAAACCTTCATTCCGTTTGCTAAAACAAAGGTCTGGGGTTTTTTGATGTTGACTACTGGGGCGTTTCCTGGTTTTGGTTGTGGACGATCTTGTGCTATCATAATTCCTGTTAGGAAAAAAAGGATTAAAAAAGGATATATTTTTTTCATGATTCGATACTTCTTAGTTTTGAGATTTTGCAGTTGGGATATAATCTAAAATCAAGCGCTGGTTTGGATTCAAGTATTTTTTTGCAACTTCTCTGATTTCCTCTCTGGTAATAGAATGGTAAATATCAATTTCAGTATTAATCAAATTTACGTCTCCATAAAGCAAATAATAAGAAGCAAGATTTTCTGCAATTCCTTCTACGCTTGAATTCGCATTCACAAAATTATTATCGAATTTGTTTTGCAATTTTTCGTAATCTTTTTCAGAAATCAAATCAGTTTGGATTTTTACGATTTCTTCATCCATTTCTTTTAAAATGTCTGCCGTTGTGTTTGGAGCCATTGGTAAGCCATATAAAATGTACGTTCCGTAATCTTCTTGGCTAAAGCCAACTGCACCAATTTGAAGCGCCATTTTTTTGTCGTCAACGATTTTTTTGTAAAGCTTTGAACTTTTTCCATCACTTAAATATGAAGAGATCAAATCTAGAACTCTGGCATCTCTGGTTTTCATCGAAGGTGTTCTGTATGAAGCAACAACCATCGGAATCTGAATATTTGGATCTTCGTAAGTTGCTTTTATAGTCTGCGTAATTGGTTCTTCAGTATAAGTTTGTTTTTTAACTTCTTCACCTCTTGGAATTGGGCCAAAATACTTCTGAACCCATTCTTTGGCTTTGGTCTTGTCGAAATCTCCGGCAACAACTAAAACAGCATTATTTGGTGTATAGAATTTTTTGTTGAATGCCTGAAATTCTTCAAGAGTTGCGGCATCTAGATCTTTCATTGAGCCAATAGTTGTCCAGCGATACGGGTGATTTTTGAACATATTCTTTTTAACTTCTGGAAGAATGTTTCCGTAAGGCTGATTGTCGTAACGCATTCTTTTTTCTTCTTTTACCACTTCATTCTGCGTATCAACTCCAATTTTGTTGATGATTGGATGCATCAATCTTTCTGATTCCATCCATAAGCCTAATTCTAAATTATTTGATGGGAAAACTTCATAATAATACGTTCTGTCGTCAGAAGTATTGGCGTTGTTTACGCCTCCGTTTGCTGTAACGATCTTCATCCATTCGCCACGTTTAATATTTTGAGTGCCTTCAAACAACAAATGTTCAAAAAAATGTGCAAAACCTGTTCGGTCAGGACGTTCATCTTTTGAGCCTACGTGATACATTACAGATGTAATAACCACGGGCGCCGATGGATCGTTATGCAAAATCACGTGCATTCCGTTGTCTAAGTTATATTCTTCAAAAGCCACCTTCTGAGCATGCGCTACTCCTCCAAGCATTAGTGCTGCACTTAACATCATTATTGAATTTTTCATGTGAGATTAATAAATTTATAATACCTAAAAACAAGTAGGTAGCAAAAAGTTGATTATAGTTACTTCAAAAATAGTCTTTTTTGTGTATTATTTTAGGATTTGTGCATTTACCCTTGTGAATTAATATGAATTTACTGAGTTTTTTGATTTTTAAATTGTTTAAAAAGCTTGAAAAACAGCTGTTAAACATGAAAAAAATATTTTTGCTTTTAGGGATTGCGTAGTAAATTTTTAGTTGTATATTTGCAACCTTAAAAATCAATAAATCAATTTGATATGTATGCAATCGTAGAGATAGCAGGGCAACAATTTAAAGTAAGCAAAGACTTAAAGGTTTATGTTCACCGTTTAGCTAATGAAGAAGGTTCAAAAGTTTCTTTTGATAAAGTTCTTTTATTAGATGACAATGGAAATGTAACTTTAGGCGCCCCAGCTATAGAAGGTGCTTCAGTAGAAGCTAAAGTGTTACAACACTTAAAAGGTGATAAAGTTATCGTTTTCAAAAAGAAAAGAAGAAAAGGATACAAAAAAAGAAATGGTCACAGACAATATCTTACACAAATTGTAATTGAAGGTATTACTGCGGCAGGAGGAACTAAAAAAGCAGCAGCTAAAAAAGCAGTTGTAGCAGAAGAAGCAGCTACTGAAGAAGTTGAAGCTCCAAAAGCAAAAAAAGCAGCTCCAAAAGCAAAAAAAGAGACTACTAAAGAATAATAACAATATTTAAACTCATACGTCATGGCTCACAAGAAAGGTGTCGGTAGTTCGAAGAATGGTAGAGAATCAGAATCAAAACGTCTAGGCGTTAAGATTTATGGTGGTCAAGCTGCTATTGCTGGTAACATCATCGTTAGACAAAGAGGTTCAAAACACAATCCGGGTGAAAACGTTTACATCAGTAAAGATCACACACTACACGCAAGAGTAGCTGGAGTTGTTAAGTTCCAAAAGAAAAGAGATAACAAATCTTATGTATCTATTATCCCATTCGAGGCATAATAAGCATAGATTACTTTTTATAAAAAACCCGTTCAGAAATGATCGGGTTTTTTGTTTTTAGAATGTTGTGTTTGGAATTATTCATTTTTATTTTACTGACGAAGGAAGCGTGCGTGAAATTTCAATATTATTGGCGCCAATCTTTGTAGAGTTTCTAGTGTGATTCCTCGTTTCTTGCTATGACAAGATTGCGCGAAAAAAAACTTTTGTCAAAGTTCAAAACTTTTGTCAAAGTTCAAAACTTTGACAAAGGTCTCGGAGTATTTTAAATTTGGATTTTGGAATTTGATTCTTATTCCCCAGTATCTTTAGTTTCTTCTAAATCCTGAGATTTTTTACCAACTTTTATTTTTGGATTATCCTGTGTTCCAGTAACTGTAAGCGGAATTCCGAAAATACCTAACGGAGGCAATCCTAAGCGCATTTTTAAATTCAATTTTCCGTCTAAGCTTGTTGTGCCTTCAATTCTTGGTCTAAAGCCAGCAAATTTGAATTTAAAGCGTTCTACAGTCATGATATTGTTTTTGATTGTAGTTTTAATATCCACTTTAGAAACGTCTGGATTTTTTATAGATTCTGTGTTGGTTTCTTTGCTTACGGCGCTAAACATTTTCAATCCTCGAACTTTTACATCTTTTACAGAAAGTGTTCCGCCACCAATAAGCGAAGGATAAACGGGCTCCATATTTGCATTCAAACGCCCTTTTAATTGATAGTCTAAAGAAACAATTCCTTGTGCCTTTTCGGCAGCGCTAGCCATTTTTCTGAACACTTCGACTTCATTATAAGCGCGCTTGATGTCAAAATCTGTTGCTTTTATGGCGTAATCAAAATTTGCTTTTTGAGGTGTTACAGCTTGATAATTGGCATTCATGGTTACTTTGCAGCCTATTAAATCAAAACCTGTATTTTGCATTGTCAGTTTGCCTTTGTTCATGCTTAGGTTTCCAGTTGCATTTTGCAAATTGAGTTTGTCGAAGTTTACTTTTTGTGCATTTGCTGTAAACTGCAAATTCAAATTTGTTGGAATGATAATAACGCCACTTTGTGTATTTGCTGTTTTTGTTTCGGGTTTTGGAGTTGAATTTTCTGTAACAGAAGTCCCAGCTGTTGTTTCTGACATAAATTCATCAACATTAATATATCTTGATGAAGATTTAAAAGAGCCTTTTAAGATGCCTGTATTTGTGGTTGCATAGTTAAAGACATTCTGCAAATAACCATTCATTTTAAAATCAGACTTTCCGTATGTGGCCAAAAAGTTGTTGAAATACATTTTGTCCTGATTGATCTTAAAAATTCCTTCTTTGATGATGAATTTTTTAGGAAGATATTCAGATGTAATGCCGATGTTTCTCAATTCAAGCGTTCCTTTATTGTGCAATTTGCTGTAATTTCCTTTTTCAGCGTCGCTTTGTTTTCCTTTTAAGACCACATCAGCTTTCACGAAACCATCTAAATCAAGACCTTTTTGAGAGAAAACTTTATAGATTTTATTTACATCCAATTCTCCTTTAGCTTTTATGTCATAAGTCAAATCATCAAAGTTGCTCAAGTCAGCTTCTACAAAAACAGGTTTTCCTTCAAAAGTAAATTGCGCCGGTTTTAGTTTTACTTTCAAATCGTCATAAGTTCCTTTTTGATTGTCAATTCTCGATTTTACGGTAATATTGGTAATTGGGTTTGGATAATAAGGCGTTTTTAAATAACCGTTTTCCAAGTTAATTGTTCCTTGTGTTTTTGGAAAAAGCCTGTTCTTTTGGTCAAATTTTCCGTTTACAACAGCGTCTCCGTCAAGATTTCCTTTTAATACGATATTTGGAATTCCTAGAGCTGACATCAATTTTCCAAGATCGATTTTAGCTTTTAAATCCGCGTCAATATTTGGAGTATTTACACCAACAACGTGAAATTTCGATTTCAAATAATCTTTATTGATGTTTAATGATAGGTTTTTGGCCTCAATATCTGCAAGATCTGGATTTAGATTCGGGACTCTGGTTTTAATGTCTAGATTCAGGTTTGAAACCGGAAATGCACTTTTGTTATAATTTACAAATCCGCTGTCGATTTTTACGTCTAAATCTAATTCGGGAGCAATATTTTGAGAAGCAATATAATCGCCTTTTAACGTCAAAAGAAGATTCGTATTTCCTTTTAATTCGGCTTTAGAAAGCCATGTAATGTATTTTGGCGGAAACGCTGTAAAAACATCATATAAGTTGCTATTGTTTGATTTTATAACAAAATCCATATTGTAGCCGTCTTTCAGAAAGTCAAATTTCCCTTTAAAATCTACTACAAGCTGATTGATTTTCAAGTTGTTTTGTTGGAAGAAAAAGGATAAGGAATTTACATTTACTTTCGTAATCAAATCAGCATCGACTTTTTTGTTCATTAAATAAGGCTCATTTTCATAAATCACATTCAGCTTCTCGATTTTGGCTTTCGAATACAAATCAAAAACGGATTTATTTAAATCTCCATTTCCTAGATAATTAAATCCAAAAGCATCAAGATGAACTTTGGTCGATTGGTCGTCGTAAATTATTTTACTGTTTAAAATCTGAATTCGTTCTAATTTTAAAGCGGTTTCAGTGCTGTCTTCGGGTTTTGATGAAGCTTTAGATTTGTAAATATTGTAGTTTGCCTCACCATTTGGATTCACTTTTACATTGATAAACGAATCTGATAAATAAATCTGATCAATTTTTACCGTTTTGCTGAAAACTAAGCTGGCAACATTTATTCCGAAGGAAACTTCTTTTGCCGTAATGAATTTTTCATTCGCATAAGGCGCTGATCCATTCAGGTTTAAGTCGCTTAAGGTTAGAGTAAGTGAAGGGAAATGATGGAAAAATGAAACCGAAACATCAGAATAATTCAGTTCTGCGCTCAGTTTTTCATTTGCTGTTTTCTTAATTTGTTCTTTAATCTTATCTGCAAAAATAATCGGAGTTAAAAAAAGCAGTGCTACGATAACCACGAAAGTTATTCCAAGATATTTTGCAGTTTTTAATAAAATGGATTTGATTTTGCTTTTGGACATGATAAAATATTTAGATTAGAAAAAATGATAAAAAAACATGGATTTTATTTATCCGTGAACAGTTTCATTTTTACCATAATTGGTAATGATAGAACCTTCGTATTCAATCCACTCTTTCCAGCGTTTGTCAATGTCAATATTGTCTTGGTATTTTCTGGCAAATCCTAAAAACGTAGTATAATGTCCGGCTTCAGAAATCATTAAATCACGATAAAATTTAGCTAATTCTTCATCTTTTATATTTTCCGAAAGTACTTTAAAACGCTCACAGCTTCTCGCTTCGATCATTGCCGAGAATAATAAACGATCACAAAGTGCATCTCTTCGGCTTCCGTCTTTTTTCATGAATTTAAAAAGCTCGTTTACATAATGATCTTTTCTTTCACGGCCTAACGTAAGTCCGCGTTCCTTAATGATATTATGAACCATTTGAAAATGTTCCAGTTCTTCTCTGGCAATTTCAAGCATTTCGGTTACCAGTTCTTCAATTTCAGAGTTATAAGTGACGATACTGATCGCGTTTGAAGCTGCCTTTTGTTCACACCAGGCATGATCCGTTAAAATTTCTTCGATATTTGACTCAACGATATTTACCCAGCGAGGGTCTGTAGCTAATTTTAATCCTAACATAATTTCCCAGCATTTAGATTTTGCAAAATTAGTGTTTTTTTACGACCGAATATCTGGAAATTGGGTGCAAATCCGCAGAAAAAAGCATTATTTTGTAATATGAAACAAAGATTATGAATCAAATTAAAAAACTTTTGATTATTGGGTTTGTTTGGCCCGAGCCAAAGTCCTCTGCAGCAGGTGGAAGAATCATGCAATTGATTTCTATTTTTAAGCAAAACGGCTTCGAAATTACATTTGCAAGCGCAGCTCAGGACAGCGATTTTATGGTTGATTTGTCTGAATTTGGAGTAATAAAAAAAAGTATTGAACTTAATTCTTCGAGTTTTGATGATTTTATAAAAGAATTAAATCCAGATGTTGTTTTGTTTGATCGTTTTATGATCGAAGAACAGTTTGGTTGGAGAGTGGTTGAAAAGTGTCCAAAAGCGATCCGAATTTTAGATACTGAAGATTTGCATTGTTTAAGAACCGCAAGGCAAAAAGCTTTTAAAGAAAACCGCATTTGCGAATTAGAAGATTTACTGTCTGAAGAAGTGGCAAAAAGAGAAATTGCTAGTGTTTTACGTTGCGATTTATCTTTGATTATTTCTGAATTTGAAATGAATATTCTAAAAGATGTTTTCAAGATTAATGGAGACTTACTTTTTTATCTTCCTTTTTTGGTTGATGAAATGAAAGAGGAAGATTTGCTAGAATTGCCTTCTTTTGAAGATCGAAAGAATTTTGTTTTCATCGGAAATTTTCTTCACGAACCCAATTGGAATACCGTTCAATATTTAAAAGAAGCCATTTGGCCTTCTATAAAAAAAGATTTTCCAGAAGCAGTTTTGAAGGTTTATGGCGCTTATCCTTCGCAGAAAGTGTTGCAGTTGCATCAGCCTAAAAACGGTTTTTGCATTATGGGAAGAGCAGAAGATGCCAACGAAATAGTAAAAAATGCAAAAGTACTTTTAGCGCCAATTCGCTTTGGAGCTGGTCTGAAAGGAAAACTATTAGAAGCCATGCAATGCGGAACGCCGAGTGCAACCACAACAATTGGTTCTGAAGCCATGCATGCAAATTTGCCTTGGAATGGTTTTATTGAAGATGATGCAGTAGAATTTGCTAAAAAAGCTATTGCGCTGTATCAAAATGAAAATCTTTGGAAGCAGTCTCAGAAAAATGGAATTGCAATTATTAATGAATGTTATCAAAAAAGCAATTATTCTGTTCAACTAATTTCTTTGGTAAATTTACTTTTAATAGATTCTAAAAGTCATCGTCTCCATAATTTTATGGGAAATCTGTTGCAGCATCATGCGTTTAAAAGCACAATGTACATGTCAAAATGGATTGAAGCGAAAAATAAGTAAGCAGTAACAGTTTACAGTAATCAGCAGACTGCGACTGAAAAACTGCGACTCTAAACTAAGCTTCCATTTTTCCAAAACCAACTGTTTCGCGATAAATCTGAGGAGAAACATCTGCATTGGTTTTAAAGAAACGGCTGAAGTAATGTTCGTCGTCATAACCTAACTCGTAGGCAATTTCTTTTACAGTTTTGTTGGTCAAGTACAATTCTCTTTTGGCTTCAATAATAATTCTTTCTGAAATTAAATCGGTTAAGGTTTTATTGAAATAATTCTTAGATAATTTTGCCAAAGCTTTTGGAGAAATATTCAGCAATTCCGCATAATTTCCGGCTGAATGTTTGGTTTTAAAATTCAATTCAATTGCATCTTTCAAGCTTTGAAGAATTAAAGGTTCTTTTGAATCTGGAACCGATTTCATTTCTTCTAATTGTTCTGTTTTTAATCTCGAAGCGGTGATTAAAAAGATTTTTAAATATGAAATCAGCAACTCATATTGCGCCAATTCAGCATTCTGAATTTCAGCTTTCATTTGATCAATAACCATATTAATAGTCTTCGAAGCTTGTTCTGTAACTTGAACATACGGAGGCTGATAGATGTTATTGAACAAAACACCATTGCACGAAACCTCTTTTTGATGCATATGAATGCAATAAAAATCAGGATGAAAATGAATGGCAATTCCTTCAATCGGTTCGTTTACACAAAGCATAAAAGGCTGATACGGAGAAAAGGCGAGAAGAGAGTTTTCTTCAAAATGATGTTCAGCAAAATCAGCTTTTACTTTGCCTTTTCCTTTGGTGACCCAAATTAATGAGTAATAATTGTTTCGTTGTAAATGGTCGAAATGGCTGTTGTCATCAAAAGGAAGGATTTTAAAAGCCAAATTCCCATTCTGCGGATTGATTAAAGTAAAAACATTTTGAGAACTCATGATTTCTTTTGTTTTTGAAAGTATAAAGATAGCCATGAAATAAATTCACAGCTATCTTTATAAATTGTTTTTTGTTATAGTGATTGTGCAAATCTTGATTAAACTGCCGGAAAATCAATTTCTGTATTTGCTACATTATTAAAGTAGTTTGTTAAAACGTTTAAAGCTACGTGACCAATAATTTCTGCAATTTCAGCATCAGAAACTCCTGCATTTTTGGCTTTATTTACATCTTCGTCATTTACTAAACCGCCTTTGCTGATTAATGTTTTAGCCAATTGTAAAATTGCTTCTGTTTTCGCATCATCAGAATTTCCAGATCTTGCTGCTTTTAAAACTGCTGGATCTGCTTTCACTAATTTTTCTCCAATAAAAGTGTGAGCTGCTAAACAGTAATCACAAGAATTGCTTTCTGAAACTGCCAGAGCGATTAATTCTCCTGTTTTTGCGCTTAATTTTCCGTGGCTTAGAGCACCACTTAAGTTTAAATATCCTTCCAGAACTGCTGGAGAATTTCCCATTGTTCTCATCATGTTTGGTACAACGCCTAATTTTGCCTGAACTGCGTTGAATAAATCTTTAGTTTTTCCTGTTACTTCTTCTGGGTTTAAAGCTGTTAATCGTGCCATTTTTATTTAATTTTTAAAGTTGTTATTTGTTGTTGTCTTTTGACATTACAAAGTTGCGACGATTACAGATTTTAGAACATGGAGAATGTACGCTATGTGATGGACAATTTTCCCTGAGCTAATTTTTAGTGTTTTTTAGGAGCTAATCCAGCTTTCCGTTTCAAGTCCTCGCTCAAAACTTTAATTTTCTAAACCATAAAACGAGCTTCCGTTGGTCGCTGTTTTCTGGTAAGAAAATTAGAGTTTCGAGCTCCGGGCTTTCCACTTCAATCTGGGCTAGGGCACTCGTTTTCATAAGAATGTTTTCGTTTATTTTGTCATTTCGAGGAACGAGAAATCACACTAGAAATTCTGCAAACAATTCACGCAATCTTGTCATTTCGATGGAGGAGAAATCTTCGCAAGTAACTCCGCAACGAAAATCCAATCTTTGTCGAGCTTCTCGCGAAGATTTCTCCTCCGTCGAAATGACAAAAAAAGCGTAAAAAAAAGAGTCTGTTCCTTAGGAACAGACTCTTTAAAGCTTATATTTTAGAAAAAAAATTATTTCAAAACCCCTTCAACAGCCTGAATAGTTGTTGCATGATAACCAGATTTTGCTTTATCAAAAACCTGTTTTGCCCAAACTTTTCCTTCAGGAGTTTTAACCATTTCTTTATAAAGCATCATTACAGATCCAGTTCTGCTGATTCCAATTAAAAACTGCTCAATTGCGGGATATGCTGGTTTGTATTGATGACGTAAAGCCTGAACAAACCATTGGCGTTTGATAATGAAATTTCCACCTTTTGTAAAATTGAATTCTTTATCAATTGCTTCCATTTCTTTTACTGTAATATCAGCTGGAAGATGATCTATAAAATGTTGTTTTTCGGCAGTAGTGGTGATTTTTTTGCTTAAACCTGCAACGCCAGTTTCTCTCCAGCTTTTTTGGATAGCATCAATAGCATCAAATTCTGCAGAACTTACCGGAAGGATATTTGATGGAATTCCTGGTTTGTAAATCCAGTTGTCTAATTGGATTTTATCGGCTAAAGCTTTATCTCCTTTAATTAAATTTTCATTTAAATATTTAACGAAATCTTCTGTTGTAATAGATTTGAAAGCATGCGAATCAAAATAATTCTTAATAAACGGGTCAAATTTCTCGCGTCCAACTGCATTTTCAATCACTCTTAAAAAAGCATATCCTTTTACATAAGGAATTTGGCTGATGCCATCGTCAGGATTTCTGCCAGTTAAACTCACTTTTAATTTTGTGTCTGGATTTGTATCTCCGAATTCTGCAACGTTATCAACCAATTCTTTGTTGGTGATTACATTTTGCATGTCAAATTCTTTCTTCCCGAAAATCGCTTCTCCAATTCTGTGTTCAACATAAGTGGTGAAGCCTTCGTTTAGCCAAATATCATCCCAAGTTGCGTTTGTAACTAGGTTTCCGCTCCAGCTATGGCCTAATTCATGTGCTAACAAACTTGTTAAAGAACGATCGCCGGCTATAATTCCCGGAGTTAAAAAAGTCAAGTTTGGATTCTCCATTCCGCCATAAGGGAAACTTGGAGGTAAAACCAATACGTCGTAGCGTCCCCAACGGTATGGCCCGTATAATTTTTCTGCCGCATTTACCATTTTGCCAAGTTCAGCAAATTCATAAGCAGCGCTTTTTAAAACAGATGGTTCTGTATAAACTCCAGTTCTGTTATCGATTGCTTGAAATTCAATATCTCCAACTGCAATTGCCATTAAATAAGAAGGAATTGCTTTGTCTTGTTTGAAAATATAAACTCCGGTATCGTTTTTCTTCTGTGGATTTACTGCGCTCATAACCGCTAATAAATCTTTAGGAACTGTAACTTTTGCATTATAAGTGAAACGAATTCCCGGCGAATCTTGACACGGAATCCATGTACGCGACCAAACGCTTTCGCCTTGAGAGAAAACAAAAGGTTTCTTTTTATCTGCAGTTTGTTCTGGTTTAAGCCATTGCAGTGCAACACCGTCTTTAGTGGTGTTGTAGTAAATGTTTACTCTAGTTGTATTTGGCTCAATAGTAATATGAATTGGCTTTCCGTGAAATTCAACGTCTTTCCCAAGTTCAAATTTGGTTTCTTTTTCTTCTTCTCCTTGCCCTAAAGTAACTTTTGTAATATTCAAAGTGTTTTCATCGAAAATAATTTCATTTCCTTTACTTTTATTGTCAATCGTCCAAGATGCTTTTCCTGAAATGGTCTGAGTATCAAAATCAACTTTGATGTCAAGATCAAGATGTTTTGCAACAGCAAGTTCTGGTTTAGAATAACTGTGTTCGTCAACAACAATAGCTGTTTTTTCTGATTGCTCTTTTTTCTGGCAAGCAAATGCCGTAAGAAATAAAGCGACAAGAATTAATTTTTTCATTTTATGAGATTTTGAATTTGAAGATGAAAATTAAACAAAAAATCCCGTTCTGAAACTTCGGAACGGGATTTAATTATAAAATTAACAAAGATTACGCCAACATTGTAACTGGGCTTTCGATGTATTGTTTTAATGTTTGTAAGAATTGAGCGCCAGTTGCACCGTCAATAGTTCTGTGGTCGCAAGCTAATGATAACATCATTGTGTTTCCAACTACGATTTGACCGTTTTTAACTACTGGTTTCTCAACAATTGCACCTACAGAAAGGATAGCAGAGTTTGGTTGGTTGATAATTGAATTAAATTCAGTAATACCAAACATACCAAGGTTAGATACTGTAAAAGTACTTCCTTCCATTTCTTGTGGTACTAATTTTTTGTTTTTAGCTCTTCCAGCAAGATCTCTTACTGAACCACCAATTTGAGATAAACTCATAGCGTCAGTAAATTTCAATACAGGAACAACTAATCCGTCTTCAACAGCTACAGCAACACCAATGTTTACGTGGTGGTTGATGATGATAGCATCTTCTTTCCAAGTAGAGTTGATTTTTGGATGTTTTTTCAATGCTAAAGCACAAGCTTTGATTACCATATCGTTGAAAGATACTTTTGTATCTGGAACGCTGTTGATAGCAGCTCTAGCTTGCATTGCTTCGTCCATGCTTACTTCGATCACTAAGTTGTAGTGAGGAGCAGTGAATAAAGATTCAGAAAGACGTTTTGCAATAATTTTACGCATTTGAGAGTTTTTGATCTCTTCTGTGAAAACTTCGCCAGCAGGAACAAAAACTTTTGGTGCAGCAGGAGCAGATGCTTCTTGTTTAACAGCAGGTGCTGAAGCAGGAGCTTGTGCTTGCGAAGATGGAGTAAAGTTCTCGATATCGCTTTTTACGATACGTCCGTTTTCTCCAGATCCTTTCACTTGGTTTAATGCGATTCCTTTGTCAGAAGCGATTTTTTTAGCTAATGGTGAAGCTAAAATTCTTCCTCCGTTTGAAGTTTCGGCAACAACTTCTGTAGCTTGTGCAGCGGCAGGAGCAGCTTTTGTTTCTTCAGCAGCAGGAGCACTTGCAGGTGCAGCACCTCCGGCAGTATAATTTTCAGCAATTCCAGAAATATCAGTTCCTGCAGGTCCAATGATAGCTAATAAGCTGTCAACAGGAGCAGTGTTTCCTTCTTGAATTCCAATGTATAATAATGTTCCAGCATTGAAAGATTCAAACTCCATTGTAGCTTTATCTGTTTCAATTTCTGCTAAAATATCACCTTCCGCTACAGCGTCTCCAACTTTTTTTAACCAAGTTGCTACTGTACCTTCAGTCATTGTATCACTCAAACGTGGCATTGTTACTACAATAACACCTTTTGGTAATTCAGTTGCTGCTTTTGCAGGCGCAGCAGTTTCAGTTTTTGCTTCAGCAGCTGGAGCATCCGCTTTTGGAGCTTCGGCAGCAGGAGCGTCACCACCAGCTAAAAGAGCAGAAATATCTTCTCCTTCGTTACCAATGATTGCTAATAATGAATCAACTGGAGCAGTTTCTCCAGCTTGAATTCCAATATGTAAAAGAGTTCCTTCGTTAAAAGATTCGAACTCCATTGTTGCTTTGTCTGTTTCGATTTCAGCTAAGATATCTCCTTCACTGATTTTGTCGCCTACTTTTTTAAGCCAAGTCGCTACCGTTCCTTCCGTCATAGTATCGCTCAAACGAGGCATTGTTACTTTAATCGCCATGATGTTATAGTTTATGAGGTGTAAATGGATAGTCTTCTTGTGCGTATACTACATCGTATAATTGTTGTAAGTCTGGATATGGAGATTCTTCAGCGAATTTCGCACACTCTTCAACCAAGTCTTTAACTCTTTGGTCAATTACTTCGATTTCTTCTTCGGTAGCATATTTTTGATCCAAGATTACATCAAGAACTTGAGTAATTGGGTCGATTTTTTTGTACTCTTCAACCTCTTCTTTAGAACGGTATAATTGTGCATCAGACATAGAGTGTCCTCTGTAACGGTACGTTTTCATTTCAAGGAAAGTTGGTCCATCTCCGCGACGCGCTCTTTCGATAGCTTCGTGCATTGCTTCGGCAACTTTTACAGGGTTCATTCCGTCAACAGGTCCACAAGGCATTTCGTAGCCTAAACCTAATTTCCAGATGTCAGTGTGGTTTGCAGTTCTTTCTACGGAAGTTCCCATTGCATAACCGTTGTTTTCAACGATAAATACCACTGGAAGTTTCCATAACATAGCCATGTTGAAAGCTTCGTGAAGAGAACCTTGTCTAGCAGCTCCATCACCAAAGTAAGTCATGGTAACACCGCCAGTGTTGAAATATTTGTCTGCGAAAGCAATACCAGCTCCCACAGGAATTTGAGCACCTACAATTCCGTGTCCTCCGTAAAAACCGTGCTCTTTAGAGAAAATGTGCATAGAACCTCCCATACCTTTAGAAGTTCCTGTTGCTTTTCCTAAAAGCTCAGCCATTACATTTCTTGGATCAACGCCCATACCGATTGGCTGAACGTGGTTTCTGTAAGCAGTAATCATTTTGTCTTTAGTCAAGTCCATAGCGTGCAATGCACCTGCTAATACAGCTTCTTGACCATTATATAGGTGTAAAAAACCTCTAACTTTTTGTTGAATGTATAATGCTGCAAGTTTGTCTTCAAACTTTCTCCAAAGTAGCATGTCTTCGTACCACTTTAAATACACCTCTTTTGTAACTTCTTTCATCTGAATTCTTTCTTTTGCTAAAGTTTGTTTGTGTTATCAATTGTTGCCTATAACGCAAAATAGTTTCCTCCCACAAATTTGCGCCCGAAAGGTCGGGATGCAAAAATAAGACATTACATTTAAGAACTAAAATTTAAACGCTACTTTTTGGCTTTTTTTTACAAGAACTTTTTATCAAACATAAAAGGAAGCAAATTTTTGAGGGATGCCGATTTGTAAACTTCACCAATTTCGCCCATAAAATAGATTTCTATAGGGGTGTCTTGCTTGATTTCGTATTCTGCAATTGATTGGCGACAAGACCCACAAGGCGGAATAGGAGCGGTGGTTTGATTGGTGTCTGAAGCTGCTGAAATGGCTATTTTTAAGATTTTGGCTTCCGGATATGCGCTTCCTGCGTAAAAAATAGCAGTTCTTTCTGCACATAGTCCTGATGGATAGGCGGCATTTTCTTGATTAGATCCTAAAATTATTTTTCCGTTATCAAGAAGTAGCGCGGCTCCAACTCTAAATTGAGAATAAGGGGCATAAGCTTTTTTACGAATTTCGATTGCCTGATTCATTAAATCCTGTAGATCCTGAGAAAGCTCATTGATGCTGTCGTAAATTGTAAATGATGATGTAATGCTTATTTCTTTCATTGTATTTTGAGGAAAAAAAATCCAAATTCCTAAAAATAGAAATTTGGATTGTTATTGTTTTGTTATTTTGATCGATTAATATTCTTCATATTTGTCTCCAAAGTTAAACGTTAAAGAAAAACGAAGCGTATTTTCTAACGGATTTTTAACTTTTGAAGTTGAGAATAAGTACGAAACGTCAACTTTTACGATGTTGTATTTGAAGCCAGCTCCTAAAGAAAAGAATTGACGAGCTCCTTTTTCAGGACTTTCGTGGAAATATCCTGCACGAAATGCAAACGAATCTTGATACATATATTCTCCTGCAAGGCTGTAAGTTACTTCTTTTATTTCCTCGCTAAATCCGCCTGGCGCATCTCCAAATGATTTAAACATTCCTTGAAACCAGCCTATGTCATTGTATTTATTGTAGGCAATTGTGCTTTGTTCCTGTGCGCTTTCTCCTGGGTCAGTAAAATCGCCATCTCCGTTTAAATCTACTGCTGCTTGTTGCCCTGGAGGAGTTGGTACAAGTAATTTTGTGAATTCAACGCTAACTGCAAATTTGTTGTAATCGTCGAGAATAAAATCAAATCCTCCTCCTAAACGCATGTTGGCAGGCAAAAAATTTGAACTTAAATCATCATTATCGTAACTGATTTTAGGTCCCATATTCTGAAAGTTGAAACCTGCTCTCCATCTTCCGTTAAAACTGCTATAAGCGATTTCTTCAGATTGATAAAATCCAGCAACGTCAACAGCAAATGATGTTCCAGCTGTAGCATCTACATCTTCTGAAGCCACTTTTAAATTAGAGCGAATGTATCTTGCTCCAACAGACATCGAAAAGGTTTCGCTTAATTTCTGTGAATATGATCCGTCTAATGCAAATTCATTTGGTGATACAATATTTGGAACTTCGTTTGGGTCGCCAGTTCTTCTTAATTCGATATCTCCAAATCCGAAATAACGAAAACCTGCCGCAAAGGCGCTTCGATCACTGAATTTGTTGTAATAGGTCAATTGGCCAAGCGAAATATCATTGGCTAAATCTGTTAAATAAGGCGTGTAACTAATAGAAAGCCCTTGCGCATCTGTAGAAAATGCATATTTGGCTGGATTCCATTGTTGAGAGAAAACGTCAGATGACGTAGCCACACCTTGATCCGCTAAGCCTGCTGCTCGTGCATCAGCAGCAACTAATAAGAAAGGAACTCCTGTGGTGATTGGTCGAGTTTCCTGTGCTTTTACGTATGAAATAGTTAAAAGGCAAATTAATAAAAGTGATATTTTTTTCATTTATTAGGACTAATGTTTTGGTGGTGCAAATATATATATTATTACAAGATGACAAGCTTTTCGTACTTTTCTGCTTTTTTATTTGTTAAATTTGATTTTACTGTCAGTTTATAGATATAAACTCCTTTACCTATCCTGTCTCCGTAATCGTCTTTTCCGTCCCAAGTAATTTCTCTTGAAAGGAATCCTTCTGTTGTGATAATTTGGTTTGTCGTCCAGACTACTTTTCCTGTAATAGTCATAACCTGTACTTGAACTTCCAGCGGTTCGTACGGCCTATTGTGTGAAAACCAAAATTGGGTGTAGGTTGAAAAGGGATTCGGGTAATTAAGAACGTGGGTTAAAGATAATGATTCATCTCCAACAACAACAAATTGAATTTCACTAGTTACAGGATTATTGTAAACATCCCATGCTGTAAAACTTATTGTATGCAGTCCAGCTTTTAAATTTCGAAGCGGAAAGCGTAAATTTCCATTAGTATAATCGTCTAATTTTGTTTGATAATAATCATTCAAAATATACGGATTGCTCACGTCTCCATCTAATATCGCTACTATGTCATGTCCAATTCCACTAGCTGTATTAATTCCATTTTCGTCTTCAAGAAAAGCTAAAAGGAACGGATTTTCATTTGTTATGCCACCAGAAACAAATGTTTCGTCGTTCATATATAACTTAACTTTTGGGCTAATATTGTCTTGAGGTGCATTTTCATTTATACCCCCTATTTTAATAGTAGTGTTATAGCCAGATTGGTTTTCTAATCCTTGGTTTTTTTTCGAGTAGAAGCTAATTCGGCCATAATCAACCGGAATTCTAATATCTCTAGGCACAACAAAACTAAATTCAAACTGGCCATTTGTAACTGATGCATTTCCTCTAAAAATAGTTTCGCCAAGTGTTTTGAATGACATTGCAGGGCTGAAACCATCATTGTTTAATGTAGATGTTGTAATCAACTTGTCGAAAATTGCTGTTGCCAATTCGCCATTATAATTGCTTAAAAGTGTGTTGTTTTCATCTGTAATTTCTCCGGAAATTTTGATTTTTGAAAGCGATTTCAAATCGGGAATGGCTTGCGAAATCGCAATGTCATTTATTTTTGTTAAATTAATTCGAGGCTTCGGAATTGCAAGCATTAATGCTGGATCTCCAATATAAAAAATGACATTGCTCGAAGAACTTGGGTTTTCATTTTTCGAAATGCGAAGCGCTTCTGAAATAGTTGTATATTGATTTGATCCATAAGAAAGCAGGTTTTTGCTCAAACTGTCATTAAAATTCTCAGCATTAAATTGGCCAATTGAACGAATTGTCGTCAACATTGAGATTGCGCCTCCTTTTGGGTTCCAATAGGTATATTCGCCGGCAGTTGGTCGTGTTGGATCGTCAAATCTAGAAAATTCGCAAGTAATCGTTATGAACAAAGGATATTTGTATTGATTGTTTGGATTTTGCCCATCTGATTTTTCCCAGATTCTTTCACTGGCCAATCCGTCTTCGCCACCATGGCCTAAATAATTGAAAACCAAAGCGCCTTTTTCAAAAGCATCAAATAGATCAGTTCGTGCTTTTGGATATCGTGATCCGCCGGCAGACGCTTCTTGTGTGTAGGAATCCAAAATGATTTTGTCAATGTTGAAAAAAGGTTTTTGAGTCGCAATAATATCTGCAAGTGCGTTTTGGCGTGATTGAATCGTGGCATCGGAGCTTTGGTCTGAATCGTCGCTTATGAGGACAAAATTATTTTTCCAGCTTCCATAGGATTTGGCGTCGTGATATTCTAGTACTTTATTGACCATTTCGCTGGCCTGAGCATTGTTAGAAACCAGCATTCTGCCTGTAGCGATATCAATTCCGCCAAAGAAACTAGTGATGTTTCCTTCGTCTGCATCCATTAATCCATAAAAATCGTCAGATGCGAATGAGGCTTCTCCCGTAGAGTTGCTAATTGTGGAATGATATATAGGTACAATATTAGTATTGTTTGAAATTCTGTCTTTATAATCATAAGACGCATCTCCAAACAAGTTTACGTATTTGATTCTTTTGTCTGTTGAAGATGCATTTTCATAAACATATCTAATGCAGTTTCTGATGGCGGCAATATCTTGCTTTCCAGAAGAAAATTCTTGATAGATGTTTTCTAAAGCAATAACTTTTACATTCAAATTTGAATAATTCCGATGAAAAGTAGCTAGCTTTTCGGCTTGAGAAGCTAAAGATTTAGGTGAAACTATGATATAATCGATATCCTGAAAGCTGTTTTGCGCATTTTTAAAAAGAGTTCCTTTTAAATTCTGATTCGCAACTTTTGACTGGCTTTCTTTTAAAGGTGTTAAATAATCTAAAGCGTCAATGGCGATATATTTTCTGATTTCTCCCAGAGAAGCTTTAAAGCTGAAAGAGGCTTGATTAGCATTTTCAATTTTGGATACATTATAGATGTCGGTGATGTCCCAAATTTGAGTTATTCCTGCTGCGTTTCCTATCGTGTAATTCACAATTCCGCCCGTAGATCCTGCTTGGTCGTACTGAAATTTGAATTGTTTCCCTGTTCCAAGAAGTTTTCTTTTTGCAATAATATTAATGTAGTCAAGATATCCTTTTGATCCGGGAACACCATTATTATTATAGGTAAGTTTGATTTTTGTGGTTTCAGAAGCTGTAAATGTTGAGTTTGCGGGTAATTTTCCTGTGTAGAATTTAATGTCCGAACTCGACGCTAGTGCATTGAAATTAATATTTCCAATGTTTTGACCATTTGCACTTATTGTGAAAGAAGTCGGGGTAAAGGCTGCTGAAGCCGCAACAACCTCTATTTTTGCCGGAACTGATGTGTCGAGATTTGGGAATGTAAACGAAAATTCCTGTTCTTGGTTAATATCAAATGATTCGCCAAACCATTGACGCCCCAAATGTGCGATGTTTGTTTGGTCAATTTCATGATATTGATAGTCATCAAACGTGTTTAATTCTAAGGTAGCATTGCCAGAAGGCTGATTTAGATTTGAAATTCGTTTTCCATCGCCACCTGTAGTTGTAATGTAATAATAAGATTTCGAGTCATATAGGTTAAGATTGGTCTGGCTTTCTGAATTCCAGTTTTCAACTCCTTCGGCATAAAATAGGATGTAATCTTCATTGTTAAAAGTTCCGTCAGTTTCTCCGATAATTTGGATGGCATTTTCGGTTAAATCATTCGGATAATAAGTGCTATTGGCTAAAGGAAGCATTTCGCCTCCATTTCCGTAGATTTTAATTCTTCTTGGGTCGGTTTTACTAGGATCAAAGCCTAAACTTTGCAAAAAAGATTTGGAAATCTTATAAACGCCTGATTTTTCAACATAAAAGCGATACCAGTCTCCCGAGGCTAAAACGGAATTAGTAATCGCTGCAGTTTTTTGAAAGGAAGAAGTATTGCTGTTTTTTGATGTTGCGCCAGTTGAAGAATAATTGAAAGATTTGATTCGTTTATACCCATTGCCATCTTTTACAATTGGGGAAAGCGACAAGAAAAGTTGCTTTTTGTCTCTTGAAGAAGCAGATTTTAACGTTTCATTTGGTTTTTCGGGAATGTTTTCAAGAGCTAAATCGCCAAGATCATTTGCTGAAATTGCTTCGTAAAAAATATTCGAAAGTTGGATGGAATTGCTCGTTGCCGGACTCGAATCGCTTAAATTAAGAAGCAATGTTAGGCTTTTTTTAGTAGTATCGTACCGAAAACTGTTTCCAGAAAAATAAGGAACAGTGGTTTTGAAATCGCCAAAACTCATTTCTTTTTTACCTTGCCAATCTATTGTGAAGCTCCCATTTATCTGAGAAAAAGCAAGAATCGGAATTAAAAAAAAATATGAGATTAAGACTTGTTTCATAGGTTAAGAAAACGAAATTGATTGCAAAATATTTTAGTAAGTAAAAATATAGTATTTAATGTTATAGTAATAATAAAAAGTATATTTTTGCGTTCGTAACTATAGGTTATTTTCTGGTAAAAAACAGCTAAATAAAATTATTAGAACAGATGTTGCTAATTAAATGTTAATTATTATATTGCAGCACCTAAATTTATCACCTAAGAATGAGTATGAAAGTAAACAAAATTGTAGTCTTGCAATTAATGATGTCAATGGTATTGATGTTGGGCACGGCTAGTTGTAGCAAAAAATCGAGTTCCTCTCACGCTTCTCGAGCGACTGGGTGGGATGTAGATAGTCAAAATGGAACGGCTGCTAGAAATGCAGGAAAAAAACAACAGGCTGGTCCTGGTTTAGTTTTTGTTGAAGGAGGTACATTTACAATGGGTAAAGTACAGGATGATGTTATGCACGATTGGAATAACACACCAACTCAACAACACGTTCAATCATTCTATATGGATGAAACCGAAGTTACGAACGGTATGTACTTAGAATACCTTGAGTGGTTGAAAAAAGTTTTCCCTCCAACAGAAGAAAATTACAAAAACATTTACGAGGGCGCATCTCCTGATACATTGGTATGGAGAAATCGTTTAGGATATAACGAAACTATGACTAACAACTACTTGAGACACCCTGCTTATGCTGAGTATCCTGTAGTTGGTGTTAACTGGATTCAGGCTGTTGAATTTAGTAAATGGAGAACAGACCGTGTAAACGAAGCTGTTTTGGAAAAAGACGGATATCTTAAAAAAGGTGCTAAAACCAACGATGTTACTGCAGAAACGTTGTTTAATACTGAGGCTTATTTAGCTTCTCCTTCAACACAATATGGTGGTAGTGAGGAAATTGTATTAAAGAAAAATCCTAGCGGAAGAAGACCAAAAGCTGGTAAAGATGGAGTAGTTCCAGAAGAGAAAAACGTATATGCACAACGTTCTTCAGGGGTTATTTTGCCTGAGTACAGACTTCCTACTGAAGCAGAATGGGAGTATGCGGCAGCAGCTGATGTTGGACAAAGAGAATACAATATCTACAAAGGACAAAAGAAATATCCTTGGTCTGGAGATTATACTCGTTCAGCAAAACGTAAAAACAGAGGTGATCAATTGGCTAACTTTAAGCAAGGAAATGGTGACTACGGTGGAATTGCAGGTTGGTCTGATGACGGAGCGGATATTACTAACAAAGTAAAAAGCTACGCGCCAAATGATTTCGGATTGTATGATATGGCTGGTAACGTTGCAGAATGGGTAGCCGATGTTTACAGACCTATTATTGATAACGAAGCAAACGACTTCAACTACTTTAGAGGTAACCTTTATGCTAAAAACAAAATTGGCAAAGATGGTAAAATCGAAATCGTTTCAACAGCTAATATTAAATACGATACTTTAAGCAACGGTAAAATTATTGCAAGAAATCTTCCAGGAGAAATTGCTCAAGTTCCAGTTGACGAACAAGAAACTTATTTAAGACAAAACTTTAGCCAAAGCAACAATATCAACTACAGAGATGGTGATAAACAATCTTCTAGATATTTTGACTTCGGAGATTCAGAGTCTGGACCAAAAGCTGATCAAGCAATGTACAACTCTCCTAAACACAACGTAACAACAGACAGTTTAGGAAAAATGATTAGAAAATACGACAGCTCTAGTAAACGTACTACTTTGATCGATGATAAAGTAAGAGTTTACAAAGGAGGTTCTTGGAGAGATAGAGCTTACTGGTTAGATCCAGCGCAAAGAAGATATTTCCCTCAAGATATGGCAACTGATTATATTGGTTTCAGATGTGCAATGTCAAGAGTAGGATCTAAATCTGAAAAAAGAAAATCACCAAGGAATTAAGATTTAGAGATTCCAATATAAAAAATTCCAAATTCCAAAAGCTGAATATTCAGTCTGGAATTTGGAATTTTTGTATTGTTTTTTTTCTACTTTTATCATCTATAAAAAATAATTTAAATGAATATTCAGGACATTCATAATCTGTTTTTACAATGTAAATCGCTTTCAATTGATACAAGAAAGATTGAAAAGGATTCTATGTTTTTTGCTATTAAAGGTGAGAATTTTGATGCTAACACTTTTGCGGCAGAAGCTTTAAAATTAGGAGCTTTATTTGTTGTTATAGACAATGAATCTTACTTTATAGACGAACGGACTATTTTGGTCAAAAACAGTTTAGAAACACTTCAAGAATTGGCCAAATTCCATCGTAACTATTTGAAATTGCCTATTGTTGCCTTGACAGGTAGCAACGGAAAAACAACGACCAAAGAGCTCATCAATGCAGTTTTGTCAAAAAAATATAAAACTAAAGCCACTATTGGAAATTTGAATAATCATATTGGTGTTCCATTGACTTTGTTGTCTTTTACGAAAGAAACCGAAATTGGAATTGTAGAAATGGGTGCAAATCATAAAAAGGAAATTGAATTTTTATGTGAAATTGCACAGCCGGATTATGGTTATATTACCAATTTTGGTAAAGCTCACTTAGAAGGATTTGGTGGTGTCGAAGGTGTAATTCAAGGGAAAAGCGAAATGTACCAATACCTAGCGAAAAATGATAAGGTTGCATTTGTAAATCTGGAAGACCCGATTCAGATCGAAAAATCGGCAGGAATCAAGTCGTTTACTTTTGGTTTGAATAACAAAAATGCTGATGTGAATATCAAAAAGATCGAAGCGAATCCTTTTGTGGTGATTGATTATGAAAATTTCAATGTTGAATCGCATTTAATAGGCTTGTACAATTCAAATAACATAAATGCAGCTGTTTCTATCGGTCATTATTTTAAAGTGAACGATGAGGCTATAAAAGAGGCGATCGAGAATTATATTCCGGAAAACAACAGATCTCAATTGTTGAAAAAAGGCACAAATCAAATTATTCTTGATGCCTATAATGCAAATCCGAGCAGTATGGCTGTAGCGATTGCTAATTTTTTGCAGCTGGATAGCCAGAATAAAATAATGATTTTAGGCGATATGTTTGAATTGGGTGTTGAGAGTCCGCAAGAACATAAAATTATTGTAGAATCATTATCAAATCAAAATAAATCTGAATGCTATTTGATCGGAAAATCGTTTTATGAAAATAAAATTTCGAACGACAAGCTTCACTTTTTTGAGACATTTGATGATTTTGCTGCTCATTTAAAAACACTTCATTTTGACAACAATACTATTTTGATAAAAGGCTCCAGAGGAATGGCTTTGGAACGAACATTAGAATATATTTCGTAACAAAAAGCCATCAGCCGCGGCTGATGGCTTTTTTGCTTTTAAATACTCATCAAAAACCCAATTAGATTTTCTTTTTTATTCAGCCCAAGCTTTTTCCTTAAGCGATATCGGGCTAACTCAACTCCTCCGGTCGAAATATTCATGATTTCGGCGATTTCTTTTGTTGACATATTCATCAATAAATAAGTAGATAAATCTAGTTCTCGTGGAGAGATTGTTGGATATTTTTCTTTTAATCTTTTCAAAAACTCAAAATGCACGTTTTTGATGTGTTTTTCTAAATCCTTCCAACTTTTATCGGTATTTACTTCTTTTACGATGCTTTTGTTGAGTTTGCTAACTTGAAATTTGGTCGAATCGTCAAGTGCTTCAATGTCAATTTCTTTTAGTTTATGAATAATTCCGTTCAAGATCTTGTTTTTCTTTACAACTTGAAGCGAATTGTTTACAAGCTCTTTATCTTTTGCTAAAATTTTAATTTGAAGTTTGTCATTTTTCAGTTTTTCAATCTCTTTTTCAAGATCATATTGTTCCTGTCTGATTTTTGACTCTTTTTCAAGATACAATCTGCGCTGTTCGATTGTTTCGTAATATTTATTCTTTCTGATTTTCATTTTTATTCGATCAGAAATCACATAAATTGCAATTATGATTAAAATAAAATAGATCATCAGTGCCAAGAAATGACGATACCAAGGCGGAGAAACCGTAAATGAAATGGTTGATGGTTCAGACTGGATTCCGTAACTGTTTCTGACTTTTACTTTCATCATATATTCGCCCTCGCGAAGGTTTGTATATTCTTTGATGGAAATGGTTGACCAATTGCTCCATTTGTCGTCAAAAGGCTCTAATTGATATGAAAACTCAACATTTTCAAGGTTTTCATAGGTTGGCGATGAAAAAGTAAAACGCACATGGTTTGACGAATATGGAATGCGAATGTTTTCGATTTTATTTTGATTGTTTCCTAAAATAATAGTATCGCCAGGAAATGAAAAGCTTCTGATAAATGCTTTTGGTTTGGTAACAAAATTGTTCAGTAAATCGGGGTTGTAATGCGCTAATCCGTCAGTCAATCCGATAAAAATATTTTTTGGATCGATTGTGTTTACAGATAGATAATTGCTAACCAGATTTCCTGTCAAATTTGAAAACGGAGCGACAATATTAGTGTAATAATTATTGGTTTTCATTAATACACCAATAGATTCGTCAAAAGCATACCATAAATTAGATTGTGAGTCTTCGCTTAGACTGTTTATTATAGGGATGTTTTTAAACAGTTTTGAAAGGTTTTTATCTTCATAAAATAGGTCTTGTTCTTTAGAATATTTATAGAAATGATTATTGGTCTGAAAATACAATTGATTGTCTATTTTTTGAATACTTCCGATGTTTTTGTACTGAGAGACTAGTTGGTCAATTTTTTTAATTGATGAAAATCGAGTCAAATCTCTGTTTAATGCCATTCTGTAAATCGATTCATCTTTTTTTAGCCATAAATAAGAGTCGTCAAGCTCAAAATTGTTCGATGATTTATCAAATCCAACAACTTGATTTTTATAAACTAATCCGTTTGCTGTGCTTTCAAAAACGGCAAAACCTTCATAGTTGGAACCAATTAAAAATCCGGGATGATTAGGGATTTTTTTAAACCCGAAATAACCCTTTGAGTCTATAATATTAGTTACAGCGCCACCTTTAATAACTAATGCTCCGCGGTTGTTGGAGCAAATCAATTGATTATCTATCACTTGAACGTTCCAGGATTGTGCGGTAGTCCCTTGAACAAGTTTGAAGGTATCTTCTTTAAAACTGTTGTTCCATGCATGATAAAACACACCTTGGTTTGTGGCCACGTATAAATTTCCTTGATAAATTACCGAGGCGTATACAGTACTAATATCGTAGCTGAAGCCAAAGTATGTAAAAGGCGATCCTTCGTTTACAAACGCGATACCATTGTCTAAACCAAGCCAAAGATTGTTTTTGTTGTCAATAAATGAGGTCAGTACTGTGTTGTTCTGCAAGCCTTTTTTACGGTTCAAATGCTGGATTATCTTGCCATTATAATCGCAAATGACAATTCCGTCCAGTACTGAATTTAATACTATAAAATTGTGGTTTATCGTTACGCCTCCGAGAGAGTTGTTTTTTTTGACAAAATTATTGGCTTCAGTATTCCATGGTTTTACAACATTGTTCTCATATACAAATAAGCCTTTTTCTAGGGTTATTATTAAGGTCTTGTCTTTTGTTAAATTATACATTCCCCAAATCTCTGTATTGTTTAGGCTTGTAGTGTTTGGCAAGGAATAAAGTTTGCCATTTTTATATTCTAGAATTCCTTTTTCAATGTCTTGCAAATAAAGTTTGCCATTAACGACAAAAGAAAATTGAAATCGTTTTGGTGCTTCTAATATTGTAAGCTTGTCATCTTTTAAAATATAGACTCTTGCAAAAGACTGAAAAATGGTTTGTTTGTTAATGGTATGAATTTTCCAGATGAAGTCAATTATTTTGATTTTATTACGATCGACTTTTTTAGATAATGATGTGTATTGAAGTTTGCCTTTTTCATTTGGTTTGAAATAGCCAAATTCGTTATAACCGCCTACAAATACTTTTCCATCACTAGCAATCTTTAAACATCTTACAGATGTTAAATTAGGGAGCGGATATTTTCTCCATGACGATCCGTCAAACTGCAAAAGGCCGTTATTGTTGGCAAAATATAGATTTCCGTTTTTATCTTGGTCAATACTCCAGTTTTGTGTTCCTCCCTTGTATTCGTTTCGTTTGTAATTTCTTACATCTGGAAGTCCGATGTCTTTAACTTGTCCAAAAATATTAATTGATAATAATGTAAAAAAAGTAATAATAAAATATGATTTTGTCAATTTCATAAATTTTTTGGCTTTTTTGGGTTTTGGTGGCTTAATTGTCTTGTTTGTAGTGTTTTACAATAGTTTTTTTGCTACTATTTCGTTGTAGAAACACATTTTATTGATAAAAATAAGGAATCTTATACAACTGTAGTGTTTATTTTTATAATTAACATTTCGATAACATCTTAATTTTAATTTTTAATTTATTATAAATCAAATATTTGAAAAAAAAATGATGTGTTTTTGTAATGTATTAAAATTTGTTTTGATGTGTTTTTGTAGTGAATTTTACTTGTTGATAGTAAAAAAATAACATTATTATTGCATCAAATTACTAATTAATTAACCAAAATTTTTAGAAAAATGAAATTAACAAAACTACTTGTTTTTTGTATTTCATCTCTGTTATTCTCGGTTATAGCTGTGGCTCAGGATGTCACAGTAAACGGAATAATAAATGATGAAAATGGGATGCCAGTTCCTGGTGCAACTGTTGTATTAAAAGGTACAAAAAAGTCTACTGCATCAGATTTTGATGGAAAATTCCAAATTCAAGCGCCTTCAAATGGTGTTTTGACAGTTACTTTTATTGGATACAGCACAATTAGTGAAGCTGTAAATGGAAGAACAAAAATTACATTTCAATTAAAACCAGAATCACAATCATTAAATGAAGTTGTGGTTGTTGGATACGGTACTCAAAAGAAATCAGTTGTTACTGGAGCAATTTCTAGTGTTAAAGCTGCAGATTTAGAGAAAGTACCAAACGGACGTGTGGAGCAGTCTTTACAAGGTAGAGTAGCGGGGGTTTCTGTTGCTGCTACTTCTGGACAGCCTGGTTCAGCTTCAAAAGTACGTGTTAGAGGTATCACTACTTTTAGAGAAGGCGGAAACGATCCTTTATGGGTTGTTGATGGTATCGCAGTAGATGCTGGAGCAATTGGTTTTATTAATCAAAGTGACATCGAGTCTATCGAGGTTCTTAAAGACGCTGCTTCGGCTGCTATTTATGGTACTCGTGCTGCAACTGGGGTTATCTTGGTTACAACTAAAAAAGGTAAATCAGGTAAAATTTCTGTAAATTATAATGGTTTTGCAGGAACTTCTGCACCAGCTAAAACATTAAACATGCTTAATGCTACTCAGTATGGAGCAATCATGAATGAGAAATCTTTAGCAGACGGTGGTCCTATTAAATATGCTGACCCTACAGCTTTAGGAAAAGGAACTGATTGGCAAGATGCAATCTTTAATCATTCAGCTTTTAGATACACTCACGAATTAAGCATTAGCGGCGGTGGTGAAAAATCTACTTTCTATGCTTCTTTTGGAATTCAAGATCAAGATGGTATCGTAGCTACAGAAATTTCAAACTATAGCAAAAAGAATTTCCGTTTAAACTCAACACACAAAATTTCTGATTATTTTACTTTCGGACAAACGTTTGGTTATACACACCAAAAAACTAAAGGAATTGGAAACACAAATAGTGAGTTTGGAGGACCTTTAAGTTCTGCAATCAATTTAGATCCAATTACTCCATTAGTTGAAACTGATCCTACTAAAAATACTGTTGGGTTCTATGCAAATCCAAACGTTATTAGAGATGCAAACGGAAATCCTTACGGAATTTCTACTTTAGTTCAACAAGAGATGAGTAACCCATTAGCTTATACTCAAACAAGATTAGGCGGTTACAGCTGGTCTGATGATTTTGTTGGAAACGCTTATTTAGAGGCAAATATTACAAGCCACTTAAAATTAAGAACTACACTTGGAGGTAAATTAGCTTACTGGGGAAGTGAAGGTTTTACACCTGTTTTCTTCTTAAATCCTAATATTAAGGCGGATAGAAACAATTACAACCAAAATAATGAAAAATCATTTGCTTGGACTCTTGAAAATACTTTAGCTTATGCTAACAAATTTGGAGATCATAATGTTAGCGTTTTGGCTGGACAAGGTGCTTATGTAGAGAATATTGGTAAAGCTGTTAACACAACAATGTTTGGACTTCCAATTACTAACTACAAAGATGCTTCTTGGAATTTTAATGTTCCTCAAACGGATAGATCAACATCTACAAGTGATAAAACACAACACAAGTTGGCTTCATTATTCTTACGTGCAAACTATGATTATATGGAGAAATATCTTTTCACTGGTATTGTTCGTCGTGATGGATCTACTCGTTTTGGAGATAATAAAAAATGGGGTGTTTTCCCTTCATTCTCTTTAGGTTGGGTTGTTTCAAAAGAAGGATTCTGGAAAGAAAACAATGTAGTTAATACTTTAAAAGTTCGTGGAGGTTATGGAGTTGTAGGTAACGATAACATTGATGACTTCAAATATAGAGCGGTAGTTGTTGGTGGATATAACTATGCAGTAGGAACTTCAGGTGATATTACAACTGGTTATGGAAACTCAACTTTGCCAAATCCTGATTTAGGATGGGAAGAAACATCTCAAACTACTATTGGTATTGATGCAAAACTTTTCAACGACTTTACATTAACTGCTGATTACTACAAAAAAACTACTAAAGGAATCTTGAGAGATGTTGTTATTCCTGGTTATGTTGGAGTTGTTACAGCGCCATCTGCAAATATCGCAGATATGGATAACAGTGGTTTTGAGATTGAATTAGGTTACAAGAAAAGACTTGGTGAGTTTAACTTAGGAGTTAACGGGAACGTTGCTTACTTGAAAAACGAAATCACTTATGTAGGTTCATCTACAAATTATATTGTTGGAGATGCTAGTTTCCAATCTATGGGACCTGTTACAAGAACTGCAGTTGGTCACTCTTTCAATGAGTTTTATGGTTACAAAACTGCTGGAATTTTTCAAAATGAAGCAGAAGTTGCAGCTTACAAAAATGCAGCTGGAGGATTAATTCAACCAAATGCTAAGCCAGGAGATTTCCGTTGGGTAGATACAAATGGTGATGGAGCTATTTCTGATGATGACAAGCAATTTTTAGGAACAAACTTGCCTAAATATACTTTCGGTCTTACATTAAACTTAGACTACAAAAACTTTGATTTTATGGCATTTGCTCAAGGAACTGCAGGAAGCAAAATTTTCCAAGGTTTAAGAAGACTTGATATCTTAAATGCAAACTACCAAACAAAAGCTTTAGAGCGTTGGGTTGGTGAAGGTACTTCAAATGATTACCCAAGATTAAGTAATAACGATCCAAATAAAAACTTCACTAACATGTCTGATTTTTATTTAGAAAATGGAAATTACTTACGCTTAAAAATCGTTCAGCTTGGTTATACAATGCCAGTTAATTTATCATCTAAAATTGGAGCTGACAAAATTCGTTTTTACCTAACAGGAGAAAACTTAATCACTTTTACAAAATATACTGGATATGACCCAGAAATTGGTGGTCAGGTTTATGGTGTAGATAAAGGAGTTTATCCACAAGCAAGATCTATTCTGTTTGGAGCAAACTTTCAATTTTAAAAATTAAAGAATTATGAAAAGTATAAAATTAAAATATATATATGTTGCATTGGCATTTGCCGCTTTAGGAGCTTGTTCTGAAGATTTTGTAACAATCGACCCAAAAGGACAATTTGACACAGATACTTATTTTTCTAATGAATCTGAGTGTTACGCTGCTTTAGTTGGAGTTTATGACCCACTAAGAAAAAATACTGGTGGTTTTGAAAACATGGTAGCCATGCTGAACGCTGGGTCTGATGATTTCTACGCTGGTGGAGGAGGTCCAACAGATGGAACTGGAATTCAAAATTTCTCTACACACTCACTTACATCTATTATCGTTCCTGGAAGTTATTGGAGCGACCATTATCAAGGAGTTTCTAGAGCAAATCTTTTATTGAATAAGCTACCAGCTGCTTCAATGGATAATAATAAAAGAGCTAGGTTTGCTGCAGAAGCAAAAACACTTCGTGCGTTTTACTATTTCAATTTAGTAAGATTGTTCAAAAATATTCCTTTGATTTTACAACCATTGAATACAAGTTCAATTTATAGTCCAGAGCAAGCAAAACCAGAAGAGGTATATGCACAAATAGAAAAAGACTTGTTAGAAGCAATTCCTGTTTTGCCAAATACAGTTGTAGCATCAACTGAAGCTGGAAGATTTAACAAAGGTGCTGCTCAAGCATTATTAGGTAAAGTATATTTATTTGAAGGTAAAAAAGCCGACGCAGCTGCAGTTTTGGCTCAAGTAAATGGAACGCCTGGACAAGCAAATCAATACGGAAATAAATTGTTGGCTAAATTCAGTGATTTATGGGTAGTTGCTAATAAATTCAACACAGAGTCTTTAATTGAAGTATCACACTCTAGTGCTGGTAACTCAAACTGGGATTTCTGGGGTTCTGGAAGAGATGAAGGAAACTCATTAAACGTTATGGTTGGACCAAGAGGTTATTCTAAAAAAGGTTCAAATGCACCAGATCTTCCATCAGGATGGAGCTTCAGCGTACCAACTCAAAAATTGTATGATTTCATGAAAAACGATCCTCGTTTTGCTGCGACAATTCTTGACGTTAAAGCGCTTAAAGCTGCTGGTGAAGCTGACTATATTGGTGGATACCAAGATACAGGTTATTTCTTGAACAAATTCCTTCCAAGAACTGGCGATGTTCGTACAGGTGGAGGTGCTGCCGAGTTAAACTACAAACAAAATTCTTATGTTATCAGACTTGCTGATACTTACTTAATGGAAGCAGAAGCATTAGGTTCTGGACCAAGAGCGCAAGCATTACTTGATGCAGTTAGAGCTAGAGTTGGTCTTGCATCAGTTCCTGTAACATTAGACGCTATTAAAGCTGAAAGAAGAATGGAGTTAGCTGGTGAAGGACACAGATTCTTTGATTTAGTAAGATGGGGAGATGCTGCTGCGGCATTATCTGATAGAGGTTTCAACGCTGGAACTGACGAGATTTTCCCTATTCCATATACTGAGTTAAATGGAACTAAATTGAAACAAAATCCTAACTACCAATAGTCAATAACTGAATAACAGTAACCAAATACCACAAAAAAATGAACCTAAATATAAATATAAAAAGAAGTGTATTCCTAATGCTAGCTATAGCATTAGGTACACTATCAAGCTGTGATGACGAGGTTAATCCTAATACATTAATAGCTTCAAACGTTGATGCTTCATTTACTCTAACTCCTGTAGCGGGTGCAGTAAACACTTATCTTGCAACAGCACAGACTAAGGGTGTAATCTCATCAATGTGGGATACTGGAACTGGTGCTTCACCAGGAAAAATGACTCAAACTATTGTTCTTCCAGATGCTGGAACTTACACAATTACACATACAGCTATTGGAGCAGGAGGTGCAACAGGTACAGCAAAGACTCAAGTAGTTGTGGCAACTTCAGACCCTGTAAAAGGTAACCTTGTAAAAGGTGGTTCTTTTGCAACTGCTGCTGACCAAGCTAATTGGAAAAAAGTGATTTATGGAGCTGGTGGTGACTGGACGTATAGTGCTAAAGGAGCTACCGTAAGTGGTGGTCACGCAGGAATCTATCAAGCAATAGATGTTGTAAAAGACAAAGAATACACTGTTGATATGGTTGTTTCTGGTGGAGCTTCAACTGATATGTGGTTTGAAGTTTATGCAGGAAAAACAGATCCAGCTACAGTTTCAGGAGATTATAGTGACGGAGGAGCTGTTATGGGATTAAACACTTGGAATGGCTGTGGAAACAATACAGTATCAGGTAAGTTATCTGCTGTTGGATGTGTAAAAAATGCTAGATTAGGTACAGTTAGCAATGTTGTAAAATTTGATATTACAGGAAAAATTTATTTGATGATTAGATGCGGTGGAGGAATTGCTCCAGGCGGTATCACAATCAAAGGCGTGGAATTACGCGGAAAATAATAAAGATTAAGTTAAGTTTAAGTTTGGTTGTAAATAGCCCATAATCGTTATGAGTATGGGCTATTTTTTAAATCCTTCCTTAAGCTGTCAGGAAATGAGTTTCTGAGAACTTGCAATTAGAAATAATATAATAAGGAAAGAATGAAAAATAATAGTTTAAAAATTCTATGTTTTTTGTTTTCAGTGGCAGCCTTTGCCCAGCCTAAAGCAAAAAAAGAATTTACAACCAACGGAAAAAAAATTACCGTATATACTACAGCTGAAAATTCTAATTTAAGATTAACTTCTACAGATAATTTGACATTTTCAGCATCAAAGCAACCCCTTGAAATAGAATCTTCTGTTTTTGTAGAACCATCAAAAAAATTCCAGACTTTTATGGGAATTGGTGGAGCTATTACAGACGCGAGTGCCGAAATTTTTGCTAAACTTTCAAAAGAAAAACAAGAAGAATTTTTAAATGCCTACTATGATAAACAAAAAGGAATTGCCTATTCTTTGCTAAGAACAACAATTCAAAGCTCTGATTTTAGCAGTGGAAGCTATTCTTATATTGAAGAAGGTGATAAAGATTTGAAAACTTTCTCTATTGATCATGACAGACAATTTCGCATTCCATTGATCAAACAAGCTATCGCAAAAGCGGGCGGAAAATTGACAACTTATGTAGCTCCTTGGTCGCCAAATGCGTTCATGAAAGACAATAAAAATGTCTTAAAAGGAGGAACATTACTGCCTGAATACTACCAAACTTGGGCTAATTTTTATGCAAAATTCATTAAGGCTTATGAAAAAGAAGGTATTCCAATTTGGGGAACTTCAACTCAAAATGAGCCGATGGCGGTTCAAACTTGGGAATCGTGCATTTATACTGCCGAAGCCGAAAGAGATTTTATCAAAAATTTCCTTGGGCCAACTTTGAAAAAAGAAAAATTAGGTGACGTAAAAATCATTGCATGGGATCACAATCGTGATTTGATGAATTACAGAGCCAACGTAATTTACTCTGATCCAGAAGCTTCTAAATATGTTTGGGGAATGGGTTTTCACTGGTATGAAAACTGGTCTGGAGGAGCTTCAATGTTTGACAATGTTGGAAAAGTAAACGAAGCGTATCCAAACAAAGGGCTTTTATTCACAGAAGGCTGTGTTGAAAAATTTGATGCAAAAAAATATCAGTTTTGGGCTAATGGCGAAAGATATGGTATTTCAATGATAAATGATTTCAACAACGGAACAGCGGGTTGGACAGATTGGAATATCCTTTTAGATCAAAACGGAGGGCCAAATCACGTTGGTAATTTTTGTTTTGCTCCAATTCATGCTGATACAACAACAGGGGAGTTGATTTATACACCATCTTACTATTACATCGGACATTTTTCGAAATTTATTCGCCTAAATGCTGTTCGAGTTAGTACCGCTGTAAGCAGAAGTGCACTATTAAGTACTTCATTTTTAAATACTGATGGAACAATGGCAACAATTGTCATGAACCAATCAGATAAAGAGATTACCTATAACTTGATTATAGCTTCTGAGAAGACTGTAGTTAAGATTCCTGCACACGCAATCCAAACGCTTGTATATTAATATTTTATTGGTAAATGACGAGGGTTGATCTGAATCATCCAAATCGACCCTCAATTTACTTTTTCTAATCAAATCCCTTTTTTGAAAGTACAATGAAAGCCATAAGCAGCATTTTAATCGCCCCAATACTATTATTGCAATTTAGTTGTAATTCATCAAAAATTGCAGATGCTTCTGCGGTTTCTGGTTCCAAATCAAATAAGAAAATAGAGGTTTATACTACGGCCGAAAATACCAATCTGAAATTAACATTATCAAATAACTTAATTTCAAACAACACATCACAACAAACAAATTCAACAGTATCTATTAATGTAGATGCTGCACAAACAGACCAGACTTTCCTCGGGATTGGAGGTGCAATTACAGATGCAAGTGCCGAAGTTTTTGCCAAGTTATCTCCAAAAAAACAGCAGGAATTTCTAAATGCATATTACGATAAAAATAAAGGAATTGGTTATTCATTAGCCAGAACCAACATACATAGCTGTGATTTTAGCAGTGACAGTTACACTTATATTGCTGAAGGTGACAAAGAACTAAAAACCTTCAACATTGATCACGATCGAAAATATAGAATTCCACTTCTTAAAAAAGCAATCAAAACAGCCGGCGGGAAATTAACCTTATTTGTCAGTCCGTGGAGTCCCCCAGCTTTTATGAAAGACAATAATGATATTTTGCACGGCGGCGTTTTATTGCCAGAATTTGCACAATCATGGGCAAATTATTATGTGAAATTTATTAGAGAATATGAAAAAGAAGGTATTCCGATTTGGGGATTAACCATTCAAAATGAGCCAGCGGCAAAACAAAGATGGGAATCTTGCATATATACTCCAGAAGCTGAAAGAGATTTCTTGAAGAATTTCCTTGGACCAACTTTACAAAAAGAAGGACTTGCTTCAAAAAATGTAATTATCTGGGATCATAACCGTGGAGAAATGCTTGAAAAAAGAGCAAATCTTGTTTTCTCTGATCCTGAAGTTTCAAAATATGCATGGGGAATCGGATTCCACTGGTATGAAACATGGAGTGGCGGTCCACCAAGATTTGAATCTGTTGGTGTTGTCCACAAAGCGTTTCCAAACAAAGGACTTTTATTTACAGAAGGATGCATTGAAAAATTTGATGCGTCAAGATTTCAGTTTTGGGGAAATGCTGAACGTTATGGTCTTAATATGATCAACGATTTCAACAACGGAACAGTAGGTTGGACAGATTGGAATATTCTTTTGGACCAAAACGGAGGACCAAATCATGTTGGCAATTTTTGCTTTGCACCAATCCATGCTGACACGACGAAAGATGAATTGATCTACACGCCGATGTACTATTATATTGGACATTTTTCAAAATTCATTCATACAAATGCGAAACGCATAACACAAACAATAAGTGATAAAACCCTTTTGAGTACGTCTTTTAAAAATACTGACGGAAAAATTGCCACTATTGTTATGAATCAATCAGATAAAGAAGTTGTATATAATTTAACCAGCAACACTTTAAAAACTACTATAACTATCCCGGCACACGCTATACAAACAATTGTTTACTAAGCGGTACTATTAACTAAAAAACTAAAAAAATGAACTTTAATTCGAAAACCACTATAAAAGCACTATTTCTTGCTTTAGCAATTTTTACGCAAGTAAAATGTTCATCGTCAAATGATGCTACAGATCCAACACCTGTAACTCCTCCCGTTGTGACGCCACCAGTAACAGTAACAAATGATGTTGATTTTTGGCTGACAAAGGGAGACCAAAGTGTTCTTTTGGCTAAACAAAATACAACTTTAGGGTTTAATACATCATACAACACATATCCTAATATTGTTGTAGATGACGCATTAAAATACCAAACTGTTGATGGTTTTGGTTACACACTAACAGGAGGAAGTGCTGAAATGATAAATCAATTAACGCCAGCTAAAAAGAGCGCTCTTTTGCAAGAATTATTTGGCTCAAGCGAAACTTCAATCGGCATAAGTTATATCCGAATTAGTATCGGTGCTTCAGATTTACATGGATCATCATTTACTTATGATGATATTGCAACTGGTGAAACCGATTTGGATTTGGCTAAATTTAGTTTAGAAAAAGATAAAGCAGGCGTAATTGCTCTTTTGAAAGAAATTTTAGCGATTAATCCTAAAATTTTGATTTTGGCAACGCCTTGGACAGCGCCACTTTGGATGAAGGATAAAAACAGTTTTGTTGGAGGAAAATTGCAGACTCAATATTATGATGTTTACGCAAAATATTTTGTAAAATACATTCAGCAAATGAAAGCTGAAGGAATTACAATTGATGCCGTAACGCCACAAAATGAGCCATTACACGATGGGAATAATCCAAGTATGTATATGTCTGCTTTAGAACAGACTAATTTTATAAAATCAAATTTAGGACCTGCATTTAAGGCTGCCGGACTTAAAACAAAAATTATTGCTTATGATCACAATTGCGATCAGCCGGGTTATCCAAAAGCAGTGTTGGCAGATGCCGATGCATTTCCTTTTGTAGATGGTTCTGCATTTCACTTATATGCGGGAGATATCAGCGCACTTTCAAATGTGTACAATGCTTTTCCAACTAAAAATGTTTATTTCACAGAACAATGGACTTCGTCTACAGGAGATTTTGGAGGTGATTTAAAGTGGCATCTCAAAAATGTAGTGATCGGTTCAATGAGAAATTATAGTAAGAATGCATTAGAATGGAATCTTGCAAATAATGGATCTTTTGAGCCTCATACGCAAGGCGGATGTACAATGTGTAAAGGTGCTTTGACCATAACATCAAGCGAAACTTTTCAGCGTAATGTTGCTTATTATATTATTGCTCATGCCTCAAAATTTGTTCCGGCGGGTTCAGTTAGAATTTCTAGCAATACTAGTGGAAATCTTCAAAATGTCGCTTTTATTACACCAACAGGTTCTAAAGTTTTAATTGTAGAAAATGACGGATCTGGAGTAGAAGTTTTCAACATCAAATACAATGACAAATGGGTGACTATTACATTGGAAGCTGGTGCAGTGGGAACATTTACTTGGAAATAAAACAATTTTGAACAGAAAATAGTTTTCAGCATGAAAAAAATAATTATTGCAACTCAACTTTTATTTACTGTTGCTTCATTTGGGCAAGGGTTTCTGCATCGAGATGGACAAAATATAGTTGACGGAAATGGCAAAAATATAATTTTAAGAGGTTTAGGTCTCGGAGGATGGATGGTTCAAGAAGGCTATATGTTGCAGACACAGCCTTTTGCAAGTCCACAGTATCAGATTAAACAAAAAATTCAGGACGTTGTTGGAGAACAAGGAACAAAAGAATTTTATGCGGCTTACAAAGCAAACGGAATCACAAAACGTGATATTGATTCATTAGCTAAATGGGGTTTCAATTCGGTTCGTCTTCCAATGCATTACAATCTATATACACCATCAATTCAAGAAGAAAAAAATGGTGAAATTACTTGGATTGAAGAAGGTTTCGCGATTACCGATAATCTAGTGAAATGGTGCGCTGAGAATAAAATGTACTTGATTTTAGATTTGCACGCAGCACCAGGAGGACAAGGAAATGACGCAGCAATTTCGGATTACGATACTACGAAACCATCACTTTGGAACAGCGAAGCCAATCAGAAAAAAATGATTGCTTTATGGAAAAAATTGGCTTCTCGTTACAGAGACAATCAATGGATTGGTGGATACGATATTATAAATGAGCCAAACTGGAATTTTACTGGAACCAATAAAAATGGCTGTGATGAAAATTCAAACGGACCATTGAGAGATTTGATGGTTGCAGTGACAAAAGCCATTCGCGAAGTCGATCCAAATCACTTGGTAATTATTGAAGGAAACTGTTGGGGAAATAATTACAACGGAATTTTTCCTTTATGGGATGAAAATATGGCGTTGAGTTTTCACAAATATTGGAACTACAACACGATTGGTTCAATCCAAAAAATGTTGGATTACAGAAAACAATATAATGTGCCAATTTGGTTAGGAGAAAGTGGCGAGAACTCTAATGTTTGGTTCAAAGATGTTCTGACTTTGGTAGAAAGCAATAATATTGGTTGGGCTTTTTGGCCAATGAAGAAAATAGAAAATATTGCCGGTGTAACTTCGGTTACAAAAATTCCTGACTATGATGTTTTGTTGAAATATTGGAAAGATGGCGGGCAAAAGCCAACTCCAGAATTTGCAAAGAAAACTTTAATGAAAATGGCAGATAATTATAAAATGGAAAACGTAACCGTTAAGCCAGATGTAATTGATGCGATGTTCAGACAAGTGCAAACAAATGATACAAAACCATATAAAAAACATGTAATTCCAGGGAAAATTGCTGCAACCCAGTATGATTTAGGAACAAATGGATATGCATATTCAGATAAAGATTTTATCAACTACAGAGTAGAAACTGGAAATTTTGACCAATGGAATAAAGGAAACACCATGCGAAATGATGGTGTAGATATTTTGCCATGTAAAGATTCTGGATCAAATGGTTATCAGGTTTCATTTATTGAAGATGGCGAATGGTTGCAATTTACTTCTGAAGTAAAAAAGCAAGGAATTTATAAGGTTGCGATTCGTTACTCAAGTGAAAAATCAGAAGGGAAACTTTATTTTGAAACTGAGAACGGAAAAAAATCAGAAGCAATTGTGCTTCCTGCAACAGGAGGAAATGATAAATGGAAAACAGTCGTTTTATCTGGAATTCAATTAGAAGCTGGAACAAACAAAATTAAAGCTGTTTTTGAAAAAGGAGGCTTCAATTTGAATTATTTGGATTTTTCTGAAGGGAAAAAATAAGCTTCAAAAAACTAACTAAAAACCAAAACCAATGAACCTAAATACTTTAATAAAGAAAATAAGCTTTTTGATAGCCTTGTTATTTGTCTTCCAATCCTGCAGCGGTGGAAGTGATTCTGGTGATGATACGCCTGTTGCGACTGGTCCATCAAATCTTTCGGTTCAAGTAGAAGTTATTGGAAAAACAGCAGATAAACCTGATGGCGACGGAAGCGGAAAAATAAAACTTACTATTTCAGCAACAAATGCAACGTCTTATAAGGTTTTGATCGATAATCAATTAAAAGAAATTACGACTGGAGATTTTACTTATGAATTTTCCGGTTCTGGAACTAAAAATTATCCAATAGTGGTTTCAGCTTACAACGGATTAAAGTTTGTAAGCACAACAACTTCTGTCAATATTTTTGTTGCAAGAAAACTGCTTTGGGCTGATGAGTTTGATGTAAATGGTGCACCAAATTCTTCAAAATGGGGATATAATACTGGAACCGGCGATGGCTGGGGAAATAACGAATTAGAATATTATACCACTCGTCCTGAAAACGTGATTGTTGAAAATGGAATTTTAAAAATAAAAGCAATAAAAGAAGAATATATGGGAAGCCATTATACTTCGGCAAGAATGCTTACAAAAGGGAAATTTTCATTTAAATACGGCCGTGCCGAAGTTCGCGCAAAATTGCCAGTTGGTGGCGGAACTTGGCCAGCTTTCTGGATGTTGGGGGACAATATTGATACAGCACCGTGGCCTGCGTGTGGTGAGGTTGATATTTTAGAGTCAGTTGGAAATAACCCAAATGTTAATCATTCTTCATTGCATTCACCTGGACGTTCAGGAAACACGCCTGATACAGCTATTACAACAGTTCCAAACTCGGCTACAGAATTTCACGTTTATGCCGCAGAATGGAGCGCAGAAAGCATCAAGTTTTATGTAGATGATAATTTGTTTTATACTTACGGAAACAGTAGTTCGACACCATTTAATGCCAAGTTTTTCTTGATTTTGAATTTAGCCATGGGCGGAAATTTTGGCGGAAAAGTAGATCCCAACTTTACCAGCGCAACGTTCGAAGTGGATTACGTTAGAGTATATAATTAACATAATTTTTAAATGATTTATTTTTTGTAAAGCCTCGGAAAACCTAGCTTTACGAGATTAAATTTTTAAATATGAAAACAGTAAATAAAATAGTTTTAGCAGTAATGCTTGTTTTGGCAAGTCAATCTTTTTTTGGTCAGAATTTGAAATTGATGACCTATAATATTCGTTTGGATGTAGCTTCAGATGGTGAAAATGCTTGGCCAAATAGAAAGGAATATTTTGCTTCTCAGTTGCAGTTTTATAGTCCGGATATTTTTGGGATTCAGGAAGGATTGCCAAATCAAGTAATTGATATTGCATCGGCTTTGCCAAATTATGCCAAGTTTGGGATTGGAAGAGAGGAGAACGGAACGGGAGAAGCGGCTGCGATATTTTATAAAAAAGATCGTTTTCAGGTGCAGCAATCAAATACATTTTGGTTGTCTGAAACACCAAATAAAGTTTCTAAAGGCTGGGATGGCGCTTGCAACAGAGTTTGTACATATGGACTCTTTAAAGATCTAAAAACAAAAAAGACATTTTGGGTTTTTAATCTTCACCTAGATCATATTGGTGAAGTTGCGAGAGTAAAAGGAGTTGAACTTGTTTTGTCGAAGATTGCAGAACTGAATACTAAAAAACTTCCTGTTTTTTTAATGGGAGATTTCAATTCCGAACCTGATACGAAACAAATTTTAGAAATAAAAAGGGTTATGGATGATACCAAAGATGTTTCAAAAGAAAAACCATTTGGTCCTTATGGAACTTTCAATGCATTCCAACATGACAAACCAGTGAACCTATTGATCGATTATATTTTTGTGTCGAAAAATAGCGGACTTAAAATTCAAAAACATGCAGTTTTAAGTGATTCGAAAGATTTAAAATATCCGTCAGATCATTTACCTGTTCTAATAGAAATAGATTGAATATGAAAAACATCAACAAAAAACTTCAAATTTTACTTTTACTGCCTTTGATCGCAGTTCAAATAAAATGCGGAACTTCAAAAAACACAGCGGCCAATTCTGGTAAAGCTGAGTCTTGGATTACTACGACAGATGAAACATCAAAATTGAAAAAACAGCCAGATTTGGTTTTTAATTCTGATGCAAATTCGAATCAAACCATTACGGTTGACGCTTCGCAAAAATTCCAAACTATTGAAGGTTTTGGATTTTCTTTGACAGGAGGAAGCGCTCAAACCATTTTGAAATTGGATAAGGCTAAAAGAGAGGCATTGCTTCAAGAGCTTTTTTCAAGAAAAAATGATGCGATTGGTATAAGTTATTTAAGAATCAGTATTGGTGCTTCAGATTTGAATGAAGTAGTTTTTTCGTATGATGATATGCCAGAAGGACAAACCGATTTAAAACTGGAGCATTTTAATCTTGGACCAGACTTGAAAGATGTCGTTCCGGTTTTAAAGGAGATTTTAGCCATAAATCCGAAAATTAAAATTATGGGTTCGCCGTGGTCGCCACCAGTTTGGATGAAAGACAACGGAAGCTCAAAAGGTGGTAGTTTACAGCCAAAATACTACCAAGTTTACGCTGAATATTTTGTGAGATATATTCAGGCAATGAAAGCGCAAGGAATTGTAATTGACGCTATCACGCCTCAGAATGAACCTTTACATCCGGGAAACAATCCGAGTATGTTGATGCTGGCTGAACAACAAGCAGATTTTATTGGAAATAATCTAGGACCAGCTTTTAAGGCAGCCGGAATCAAAACTAAAATTATTGTTTACGATCATAATTGCAACAAGCCAGAATATCCTTTGACGATTTTAAAAGATCCAAAAGCAAATCCTTATGTTGCAGGTTCTGCATTTCACTTATATGAAGGTGACATCAGTGCTTTGACAACAGTTCATGATGCATTCCCGAATAAAGATTTGTACTTCACAGAGCAATATACGGGATCAAAAAGTAGTTTTGAAAACGATTTGAAATGGAGTGTAAAAAATGTTGTAATTGGTTCTATGCGCAACTGGAGTAAAAATGCACTTTCATGGGGATTGGCAAATGATGAATATTATAAGCCATTTACGCCAGGAGGTTGCTCAACTTGCAAAGGTGCTTTAATGATTGATCAAAATCAAAACATTAAGAGAGAAGTTGGATATTATATTATTGGTCATGCTTCAAAATTTGTTCCTGAAGGTTCAGTAAGAATTGGAAGCAATATCGCAGGAAACTTACATAATGCGGCTTTCAAAACTCCATCAGGACAAATTGTTCTAATTGTAGAAAATGATGGAACGGCAGCAGAAACATTCAATATCAAATACAATCAAAAACAAATTTCAACTACTTTAAATGCAGGTGCAGTAGCAACTTACGTTTGGTAACCAAAATTAAATTCATGAAAAAAATAACCACATTTGCCTTGTTGATGGCAGCGCTTTTTGCGACAGCTCAGCAGCAGACAATAGATCAGAAAGTAAATGATTTATTGAAAAAAATGACTATTGAGGAAAAAATTGGTCAGCTTAATCAATATACAGGTGACAATCAAGCAACAGGACCAATTACAATAAATCCCAATAAAGAATCTGAAATTAAAGCAGGATTGATTGGTTCGATGCTGAATATCATTGGAACAAAATATACAAGACAGTATCAGCAATTAGCAATGCAATCACGTCTTAAAATTCCGTTGTTGTTTGGTCAAGATGTTATTCATGGTTACAAAACAACATTCCCGATTCCATTGGCTGAGGCAGCAAGCTGGGATTTGGCAGCAATCGAATTAGCAGCTAGAGTCGCAGCGACAGAAGCATCTGCAAGTGGAATTCACTGGACATTTGCTCCAATGGTCGATATTGGGCGTGACCCAAGATGGGGAAGAGTTATGGAAGGAGCAGGAGAAGATACTTATCTAGGTTCTAAAATTGCTTATGCACGCGTAAAAGGTTTTCAAGGAAATAAGTTAGGAGACTTGAATTCGGTGATGGCTTGCGTGAAACACTTTGCTGCTTATGGTGCTGGTGTTGGCGGAAGAGATTATAACTCAGTTGATATGAGCGAAAGAATGTTGTTGGAAACCTATTTGCCACCATTCAAAGCGGCTTTAGATGCTGGAGCAGCAACTTTTATGAATTCGTTCAATGACTTAAACGGAATTCCAGCTACTGGAAACGCACATTTGCAACGCGATATTTTAAAAGGAAAATGGAATTTTCAAGGTTTCGTAGTTTCTGACTGGGGATCAATTGGTGAAATGGTAGCGCACGGTTATTCAAAAGATTTGAAAGAAGCTGCTTATTCGGCAATCACTGCGGGAAGTGATATGGATATGGAAAGTAATGCATACCGCTACAATCTTGCAGCTTTAGTAAAAGAAGGAAGAGTTTCAATTGATTTGATTGATGATGCAGTGAAACGTATTTTACGCAAGAAATTCGAATTAGGTTTGTTTGATGATCCATACAAATATTCAGATGATAAAAGAGCTGAAAAAGTTTTAGGAAATCCTGAAAACCGAAAAGCCGCACTTGAAGTTGCTGAGAAAAGTATCGTCTTGTTGAAAAACGAAAATCAGACTTTGCCACTTTCTAAAAACCTGAAAACTATTGCTTTTATTGGTCCAATGGTGAAAGAATACAAAGCCAATATGGGATTCTGGGCTGTTGAATTACCAGAAGTAAATTACGATAAATGGGTAGTTTCGCAATGGGATGGTTTACAGAATAAAGTTGGAAAAAATACCAAATTGCTGTACGCAAAAGGATGTGAAGTTGATGGGGACAACAAAGATGGTTTTGCAGAAGCAGTTGCAACTGCTAAACAAGCTGATGTTGTAATTTTAAGTATTGGTGAAAGACACAATATGAGCGGTGAAGCAAAAAGCCGAAGCGATCTTCATATTCCTGGCGTTCAAGAAGATTTAGTAAAAGAAATTATGGCAACTGGAAAACCGGTTGTGGTTTTAGTAAATGCTGGAAGACCACTTATTTTCAATTGGACTGCAGACAATGCTCCCGCAATTGTATATACATGGTGGTTAGGTACTGAAGCTGGAAATGCAATCGCTGATGTTTTATTTGGAGATTACAATCCGTCTGGAAAATTGCCTATGACTTTCCCAAGAGAAGTAGGACAAGTGCCAATTTATTACAACCACTTCAGCACAGGACGTCCTGCAAAAAATGAAGATTCTAAAAACTATGTTTCAGCTTATATCGATTTGAAAAACTCACCAAAATTTCCATTTGGATACGGTTTGAGTTATACAAAATTCAATTATTCTGATTTGAAATTATCTTCAACAAAAATCAAAAGCAACGAAACAATTAAAGTTTCTTTTCAATTGTCGAATGTTGGAAAAGTAGCGGGTGAAGAAGTGGCGCAACTTTATTTAAAAGACAAATTTGGATCTGTAGTGCGACCAGTTTTAGAATTAAGAGATTTCCAGAAAGTGAAATTGAATCCAGGTGAATCTAAAACAATTGAATTTACAATTGATAAAGAAAAACTTTCTTTCTACAATAATAAATTAGAATGGGTTGCTGAACCAGGCGATTTCGAAGTAATGATCGGAGCTTCTTCAGCAGATATAAAACTTAGAGCAGACTTTGAATTAGTACAATAGTAAAAGTCAATTTAAATTTTGGCGTTATGGATTTTATAAAAGTTTTGAGTTATTTCAAAACAGTATTTATAAAATCCATAGCGCCAATTCCTTTGTATGAAGCACACAAAGCTTTGTCAAAAGCTTCGCGTTTTGCTTTTTTATCTTTAGCTTCAGTTTCGATAATCATTTGATTGAAAATTTTCTCCTGTTGCTCACTGTATTTTATGGATTCCTCCAATAAATAAGTTTTTGAAACAAATCCGAAAGAAGTCCAAATTTTTGTTCGTATTCTTTGATTTATATTTTTTAATGGATTAGTGCTCATATCTCTCACGCTGATTTACTGAATCACAAAATAATTGTAATAATTTACTCTCTTTTAACTTAAAATAATAACAAATTTATTTAAATGTGTTATTATGACGCAATGTACTTATTTTTTTTATATTTGATTTTAATTTTAAGTTAAAATTGTGATAGACACACTTATTTAATAAAGACTAATTTTGATTGTAACCACTTTGATTGGATTTATTTTCATTAAAATGAAGTAAATTGCAGCGTTGTTCTAAAATCAAAAAGTCGTATTTAAATGGCAAAAATGTTAAAAGACATTATAGAAAATAATGAAAATTATCAGCCGGGATTGTCAATTGATTGCGTCATTTTTGGCTTTCATGATAATCAACTCAAGGTTCTTCTGATTAAAGTGGCAACAAACCCAAAATGGTCTTTGCCTGGTGGTTTCATTCCTATTGATCAAGATATTGATACTGCCGCAGTTACTATTTTGAACGACAGAACTGGTGTTGATGGCATTTTTTTAAGACAGTTTGCGACTTTTGGAAAAGTGAAACGCAACGATCAACATTTTGATAAGCAGGTTTTAGAATATCTAGAAATTGAAGAGGCAAAAGGCAAATGGCTGATGCGACGTTTTGTGACAATTGGTTATTATGCTTTGGTCGATTTTTTGAAAACAATTCCGAAACCTTCGAGTGAATTTGAAATTATAGAATGGATTGATCATAAAGAAGTTCCCGAATTAATTTTAGATCACCGTGAAATTCTTGATAAAGCATTGGATACTTTAAGAATGGAACTGAATTTAATGCCCATCGGTTACAATTTATTGCCAGAAAAATTTACAATGCCTGAACTTCAAAAATTGTACGAAACGATTTTGGATAAAAAGTTGGACCGAAGAAACTTCCTCCGAAAAATAACCAACATTGGAATTGTAAAAAAACTTGACGAAAAGAAAAGCAACGTAGCACACAAAGCACCGAATTTATATTCTTTTGATAAAGAAAAATACGATGAAGTCTTAAAAAATGGACTGAGTCAAGGTTGGTAAAATAGGATTCTAATCTTTAAAAATGATATTATGATTTCAATTGAAGAATTTAGAAAATTAGCATTATCATTTCCAGATGCAACCGAAGAACCTCATTTTGAGAAAACCTCTTTCCGAATCAAAAAGAAGATTTTTGCCACTTTTGACGAAAAAAATAATCACGCTGTTTTAAAATTAAACGAAATTGATCAATCTGTTTTTTGTGCTTCTAGCGAAAAGATTTTTTATCCAATTCCGAATAAATGGGGAACACAAGGCTGGACAATTGTTGAACTTTCAAAAGTAAGACCGGAAATGTTTGAAGATGCTTTAAAGCTTTCGTATGAAAATGTTGCTCCAAAAAAGAAGTGAGATTTCTATCTTACGATAGTTCTAAAAGTCAAATTTACTCTTGGTTTTTGAGTAGTTTTTGTTGGCGGAAGCCGATGTAACCAATGCGTTTGTGTTTCATCTTTCATGATCAATAAGCTTCCATGTTCTAGGATAAGAGAAACCGTTTCTTTAGATTCTTTATGCTTGAAAGCAAATTTGCGCTCGGCACCAAAACTTAAAGAACCAATTGCACCATTTTTCTTCAAATCTTTTTCGGCGTCGCTGTGCCAAGCCATTCCTTCTTCGCCTGAATGATATAAATTCAGCAAACAAGAATTGAACGTTTCACCAGTTTTCTCTTCAATGATTTTTTTTAATTCTAAAAGTTCTGTTGTCCAAGGCAATGCTTTTTTTGTGGTATTCGAATATGTATATTCAAATTCCTGATCGCCGTACCAAGCTACTTTTCGTTTGGTTAAAATTAATTTTCCAAAGATGATGGCTTCGTCATTTTTCCATTCGATTGTATTTAAAAGTATGTCTCGATAAAAATCGGCTTCTGGTCTCGAAAATAATTTTCCGTAATAATTCACCGTTCCATCTTTCGGAAGTAAATTGGTGTTTTCGTCAGTTTCAGGATTAAATAAGTCCATTTTTCCAGTTTTGATATTCGGTTTTCATACAGTGACCGCAAGGTCTGAAACCATTTTTTATAGCTTCATTTTCAGATAAAAAGAAAACCCGATTTTCTCGTTTCATTCTTTTTCCTGAAGAACATTTTAGTGTTCCGTAGATTTTTAATTTTTGGTTTCCACCAAAACAAATTTCCGCATTTTTAATTTTAATACGAAGAGCTGAATCTGAAATTTCAATATGCTTTATCATTTTATTTTATGGATATTTTTATCGTAGAGACGTACAACTATGTGCCTAAAAACAGGCGGGTAAATCTCTCGCAAAGTCGCGAAGACGCAAAGGACTACATCTTACTTTGTGTTTTAAGTTTTTTTAAATAGAAACTTTGCGCCTTCGCGACTTTGCGAGATTAAAACTAAGTCAATGCATCATGAAAAATAATGCCTAATGTATATCTTTCGCCCGAATGAATCTCGCTCACCCCATGTTTCATATTAACTCGATAATAACCTTTGGTACCTTTTATTGGTCTGAAATTGGTTGTGAAAACTAAAATATCTCCTTTTTTAGGTTTTAAAACAATTGCTTTTGATTGCGCTCTTGGCGTTTGTTGTGTCAATACAAATTCTCCGCCGGTAAAATCTTCATCGGGATCAGAAAGGAATAGCACAATTTGAATAGGGAAATAAACATCGCCATACAAGTCCTGATGTAAAGTATTAAAGCCACTTTTACCATATTTAAGAATCAAAACAGTCGCTTTTAACTGATTATTATCGTGACATTGTTTTAGTAATTCTTCATGATTTATTGGAAAAGCAGTGTTGATATTTAAGGCTTTCATCCATGCATTTGCGATCGGTGCTAATTTCGGATAAATCAAAGAACGAATGTTTTGAATCAAATCTGGCAAAGGATAATTGAAATATTTGTATTCACCCAAACCGAAACGATAGTGTTCCATAACAACGGTTTTTCGGTATAAATTTGGATTGTCATAATCGAATTTTAAATCCTCACATTGTTCGTTACTGAGAATTTTTGGAATAATGGCAAAGCCATTTTCATGCATAGATTCGGTGATGCTTTCCCAATTTTGAGAAGCAATTTTTGATTGTATATTTTGCATAAAATTAAATTAGTTTGTGTTCCAATTTTCATCGTAGAGACGCACTGCCGTCCGTCTGCAGAAAGATTGTAGATAAGATTCTTACGGAAATACAGGAGGTTAGACGCACAGCTGTGCGTCTCTACGATGTTGCGGTGTGTGAATTATAATCCAGAATTTACCTGCGCGCCTTCCCAGCCAATAATAGCTGTTTTTCTAGTATTTCCCCACATATAACCTCCAAAAACTCCTGAAGATTGAATGACACGATGACACGGAATTAGAAACGCAACAGGATTACTGCCAATGGCTGTGCCAACTGCGCGAGAGGCATTTGGTTTTTGAATTTGATGCGCAATATTCCCATAAGTAGAAAGTTGACCCATTGGGATTTTTAATAAAGTTTCCCAAACTTTAAGTTGAAAATCGGTGCCTTTTAAATGAAGTTTTATTTCAGATAATTTGCTCCAGTCGTTTTGGAAAATAAATAAAGCATTTTGCTGAGCCAAATCTAGTTTTTTAGAAAATTGAGCATTCGGAAATTTATGTTTTAAATCCTGAAATCCGATTTCTTCTTCTTCGGCGAAAGCCATAAAACAAACGCCTTTTTGAGTCGAAGCAACAATTATATTCCCAAACGGACTTTCGGCAAAACTATAATTTATTTCGAGATTTTTTCCCCCGTTTTTATATTCAGCAGGCGTCATTCCTTCGATATTTACAAATAAATCGTGAAGTCGGCTTGTTCCTGAAAGTCCAGTTTCAAAAGCAGTTTCAGAAACGGTTGCCTGATTTTCTTTGAGTAGTTTTTTGGCATGCTCGATGCTCATATATTGTAAAAATTTCTTCGGACTGGTTCCTGCCCAATCACTAAAAAGCCTCTGAAAGTGAAACGGACTCAAATGTACTTTCTCTGCAACCTCATCAAGATTGGGCTGCTCTTTAAAATTTGCTTTGATATAATCGATCGCTTCGGCAATACGATTATAATTAATGGTTTCTTGTGTGTTCATTTTTCTTCCATTTTATAAGGTAAGGCAAAGATCGATTGGTTTTGGCAGATAGAAAATCCGAAACTTGCGGAAATAGTTTTTTGTTTGTTTTGTTTCATGTTTCACGTTCTGCAGTAACTTGAAACCTGGAACATGAAACTAATATTTAATTTCTTTTTCCATTTTATAATTAATAATTTCAACGTCTTTGACTATGTTCTTTTGTTCCGCTTTTACAACAAATCCTTTCTTTTCAAAAAACGGTTTTGCGGTTATGCTTACGTCTGAAATTATTGTTTTTGAATGCTGTTTTTTAGCTTCAAGTTCTAATTCGGTTAAGATTTTATTGGCAATTCCTTTTCTTTGAAAATCTTTGTGAATGAAAAAGAAATCAATATAATTTCCGTCTTTCAAAGTTCCGAAACCCACAATTTTATTTTCAATTATAGCAAGTAAAACCAATTGTTTTTCGATAACATCAATCCAGCGCTGTGTGAGTTTTACGCCAGAAATCCAAGCTTCAATTTGATCAGGATTGTAATCGTTTTTACAGACCGATTGAATGGTTTGGACGAATAATTCCTGCATTTCTGGAAGATCTGCGATTGTGGCTTTTTTGAGAAACATAATGTAATGATTTTAAGCTTTAATAATTTTGATAGTATCATTTGATACTATCATTATCTTCACTAATGCGCCACAGTTTTAGAAAAAACATTAATGATAATAACACCAATGATAATGAAACTCAATCCAATTATCGCAGGTAAATCAGATATTTCTTTAAAAAATATAGCGCCAATTGCTGTAATTAAAACAATTCCGACGCCAGACCAAATCGCGTAAGCAAAACCAACAGGAATGGTTCGAATTGCAAAACTTAAGCAGTAAAATGCACCACAATATCCAATTACAGTAATGATGCTTGGAACTAGTTTAGTGAACTCTGAAGATTTTTTTAATGCTGAAGTAGCGATGATTTCGAAGATTATGGCGATAAATAAAAATAAAAAATTCTTCATGATTGTCGTTTTTACAAAGTTAAGCTTTGTTTAAAACGAAAAGGAATTTATTTATCGAAGATGAATTTCTATTTCATTATTTTTTACCTCATCAAAACAATCAATGCATAGCATTTGAAAATCGGCTTTAGTTTTAAAAACGTCAGTCCATTCTTCACCATTATCAAGAAGCCATTGTTCGCATTCTCTACACCAAGCAATCTGAGGAAGATCTTCTTCGGCTTCTGAATAGTAAAAACCTACTTTTTCTTTAGAATCTATTGCCATTGCAATATGAATACAGCCAAAAGCCATTTCTTTTACACCATGTGTTTCACATAAAACTTTCTCAATCATAATTTTCTTTTCGCCCTTTATTTTTTTGATGGACTCTTGGGTTCCAAACTTACACTTTTAGGATTGATTCTCCTATGGGTTAAGCGATAATCCTACGCTGAAAAACAATCTGACTTTATCAATATTATTGATCCAAGAAGTGTCGAAATGAATTGGGCCTAAAATGGATTGATACGAAATTGCGGCTCCTCCAGATAATACAAGGCTAGGCTCAAAATTATCATCCCACTTTCCTTTTGGGGTGAAGGCGTGATCTATATAATCGTTAAAAGTACCAAAGCCAACGGTTGCGATGTTGAAATGAGGTATCACATAAATTTTTCCGGTAATATTTACTTGAGATCCGAGTTTAAGACCCATATATTGTGTAGCATTGAGTTCGTCTTCATGCAAACCTGCGAATGAAAATCGATTACTGCCTGAACTTGGTATAATGCCTCCAATGAAATATTTTGCAGCATAACCAAAATCTGAAAATGGAATATCACCATTTTTGAGTTTGTCTTGAAAAATAAAATAAGAATCGAATCCTATTATTCCTGTAATTTTCTTTTCTATGGGCAGTCTCCTTTCAAAACTAAAGCCAAATTTTGTGTAGCCATTTGTTGAGCCGGAAATGTCTGTTATATCTGGGTCAGAATATGAGGAATTAATATCGGTAAGAAATGATCGAGCTATATTTGATTTTATGATTGTTCCGTTTGTAGCAAAGAAAACTTTATCCATATCATTATAAGAATAATGCATGTTGAGTTCGATGTTGTTAAAGTTGTAATTGGTTAATGAAATTGAGTTTGGATTGTATTCTCGATCGTATTTTGGTTTTAAATTCGTGTAATGATAGTTTAGGCCAAAACCAAAATAACTTTTCAGCGAATTTAAATTTCTGTTTATCTCATTGTTGAATTCAAAAGCGTTATAAAGTATATTGTCTGAGGCTTTACCATTAATATAAATTTCCTGCCTCAGCAAGGCTCCATAAGCTTCAGATGCCCACCACCATTCTCTGTGGCCCCCAAAATTTTTCTGATAATTGATTCTGCCTTTTGGCTGTTCGGCAATATCGGCAGTGATTAGAAGACGAGATGCATCTGCAAGAACATTTCTGCCGGTGTAATTAAAAATGATTCCGACACCTCTATATGTATCATAATGTATGGAGGTGTTGAGCTGATTTTTGGCGCGCTCAGATCCAAACAATGTAATTCCGAGTTTGTCTCCGTCTTTGACAAAATAGCTATAGGTAATCTCATCAAAAAGATTAGTTCCCATGGCTCTGTTTATACCGGCGATTAAATCTTTGGTTGTATATTTTACGTGGGTTTTAAGATTTGCTCTTCCAACAACCAATGGCATATTTTCTGGGCTTATTTTTTTATAGACTATGGTGTCTAGAACAAATTCTTTGGGCATATCAGACAATGCATGAGTTCGTTGCGGAAATGCTTTTAGTTTTTCTGATAAAGCAATTAAAGCAGCAAGATTTTGATTTGTTGCTATTTTGCCGTCTTTGTAGATTTCATCGCTGTCTGCAAAATCAGCAGTTGAGAAACGTAAGTTGGGTAAATGATCGACCAATATTGTACATCGATCACGATTTTCAGGATTCTTAATATTACTAGGAAACATACTGGTTTGCATCAATATGGTCATAACATTGTTGAGTTTGTCTATTGGTTCCAATCCGCCACCAACATCACTTCCAATAATAATATCAGCTCCCATTTTTTGGGCAACATCAGTAGGGAAATTGTTTAAAACTCCTCCATCTACTAATACTGATTTTTCGTAAGGCATAGGCTTGAAAATCGCAGGCAATGACATACTGGCGCGCATAGCATAAGCTAAACTGCCTTTGCTTAAAATAACTTCTTTTCCCTCAACCAAGTCGGTTGCCATAGCTCTGAAAGGTATTGGGAGACTATCAAAATCTCTAACATTATATACGGGAAAGGTTAATTCAGAAAGGTATTCTCTTAGGTTTTGATCATTTAAAAGAGAACCAATACTATTAAGTTTTCCATCTTTAACACCAATTCCCACGACATATCTTTGAAACTCTCGTTTTTCTTCGGCACTTACAGATCGTAAGGATTGGCCTCCGCCGAGAAGTTTGTCCCAATTAATACTTTTGGTTAAATTTTCAATACTATCGCCAGAATATCCCATAGCATAAAGTCCTCCTATGATACTTCCCATACTGTTTCCAACAATAAGGTCTGGAACAATATGTAGCGAATCTAGTTTTTGTAAAAGCGGAATATGTGCAATTCCTTTTGCTCCGCCACCGCTTAAAACTAAAACGACTTTAGGTTTTTTTTCCTGAGAAAAAATAATCTGCGGAAGGCTTAATAAAAATAAGAAGACGAATAAATAAGATGTTTTTTTCAAGTTTACAGCGTTTATGTAGTTGAGAAATAGATTCTTATTTTGATTCTTAAAAGTAAGTAGATATTTGTAAACGTGCAATTTTTTGTTAGAAATGTTTTGCTAAAGTATAAAACAGAAAACCCGACAGGTTTTAAAAACCTGTCGGGTTTGAATATGTAATCGAAGAAATCTAATCCCGAGGCTTCGAGACAGAAATCTTCAATCTAAAATCAATTAGTATCTGTAGTACTCTGGTTTGAATGGACCTTGAACTTCAACACCAATGTAAGCAGCTTGATCTTCACGTAAAGTTTCTAATTCAACGCCTAATTTAGCTAAGTGTAAAGCGGCAACTTTTTCATCTAAATGTTTTGGTAACATGTAAACTTCGTTTTTGTAAGCTGCGCTGTTGTTCCATAATTCGATTTGAGCCAAAGTTTGGTTTGTAAATGAGTTACTCATTACAAAACTTGGGTGACCTGTAGCACATCCAAGGTTTACTAAACGACCTTCAGCCAAGATAATAATATCTTTTCCAGCGATAGTATATTTGTCAACCTGAGGTTTGATTTCAATTTTAGAAGCACCGTGGTTTTTGTTTAACCAAGCCATGTCGATTTCGTTATCAAAGTGTCCGATGTTACAAACAACAGTTTTGTCTTTCATTTTTTCGAAATGACTTCCCACCACGATATCTTTATTTCCTGTAGTTGTAATGATGATATCAGCATTAGCAATTACAGTATCTAATTTTTTAACTTCGTAACCGTCCATTGCAGCTTGTAAAGCACAAATTGGATCAATTTCAGTAACTGTTACAATAGAACCAGCACCTCTAAAAGAAGCTGCAGTTCCTTTTCCTACGTCACCATATCCACAAACAATTACTCTTTTTCCAGCCAACATTAAGTCAGTTGCACGACGAATAGCATCTACTGCAGATTCTTTACATCCGTATTTGTTATCAAATTTAGATTTAGTAACAGAGTCGTTAATGTTGATAGCAGGCATTGGCAACGTTCCAGCTTTTACTCTTTCGTAAAGTCTGTGAACACCAGTTGTAGTTTCTTCAGAAAGACCTTTAATTCCAGGAACCAATTCTGGGTAACGATCAATAACCATGTTAGTTAAATCTCCACCGTCATCAAGAATCATGTTCAATGGTTTTCTGTCTTCACCAAAGAATAAAGTTTGCTCAATACACCAGTCAAATTCTTCTTCATTTAAACCTTTCCAAGCGTACACAGAAATTCCAGCAGCAGCAATTGCAGCAGCAGCTTGATCCTGAGTAGAGAAAATGTTACAAGAAGACCAAGTAACTTCTGCACCAAGAGCAATTAAAGTTTCGATCAAAACAGCAGTTTGAATCGTCATGTGCAAACATCCAGCAATACGAGCACCTTTTAATGGTTGTTCGTCTTTATATTCAGCGCGAAGTGCCATTAAACCTGGCATTTCAGCTTCAGCTAGTTCAATTTCTTTTCTTCCCCAAGCCGCTAGAGAAATGTCTTTTACTTTGAAAGCCACATATGGCGTAGTTGTAGTACTCATTTATATTATTATATTATATTTGTATAATTACTTCGTCCGTTCGCCTTTTAGGCTCGGGTGTAAATTTTTTGCAAATTTAAGGAATAGCTTTTTATTTTTACTAATTTCTATCAGATTTGTGAAATCTTTAATTTCTTAATCTTTAGAATGTTAGTTTAGGAATCGTTTTTAGACCATATTAGTGATATAAGTTCATTTAAAAAGATTCTGAAACTATTACCTTTGCACTGAATTGCTTATATTTACTAATACATTTTTAAGCCAACAGTTATATTTTCTTAAATGACTTATGGTTTAAAAATTCACAATTAACCATTCATAATTCACAATTAAAAAGTAATGCCTTTATTTCAGACCATACAATTCAATGAAACTACTAAAATTTTAATTTGGGAAATAACCGAATCTTTTGAGGAATTGTACAGTCGCGTTACTTTGAAAGAAAAGACACAACGAAGACTCGACGGAATGAAATCGCAAATGCATCAGCGTGCTTTTTTAAGTGTTCGAATGCTGATTCAAGAAATGGGGTTTACAGATAAAGATTTGCATTATGATGAATTTGGGAAACCTTATTTTGATTGTGATAATCATATCTCAATTACACATTCGTACCATTTTGCGGCAATAATTATAAGCAAAGAAAAGGTTGGAATTGATATGGAATTGCAACGCGAAAAGATTCAGAGAATTGCAGATAAATTTACGGATTACGAATGCAATTATCTAAAGTCAGAATTTACAGAGGAATACATAAAAAAGCTTACTGTAATCTGGGGTGCAAAAGAAGCAATCTTCAAAATCAGAAATGAAAAAGGAATTAGTTTTAAAGATCATATTCAGGTCGAAAATTTTTCTTTAGAGAAATCCCAAACACAGGCAAGTCTTCATTTTGATGATTTGGTTAAAGATTTCGATGTGCATTATCAAGAAGTTAAATCAGATAATTTTGAGGGGACTTTTACTTTGGTTTATGCTTTTGAGAAATAAATTTTAATATAAAAATTCCAAATTCCAAATTCCAAAATTAAAAGTATTAAACTTCACTTTCCTTTTGCCTATGCTGAAACATACTTACATACAAAAAAGTGCTCATCTTTCTAGCTCGACGTTTTAATGTTTCTACATTTTCACCTTCAAAATGTTCATCTAAAGTTTGTGCCCAATAATTCAGCCAGATTCCAAATTCATTTGCTGTAATCTTGCTTCCAAAATGTTCGTCAACTTCATTATGAACCGCATGTGGATTTCCTTTGTATTTACGCACGGCAAATAGATTTGTCTCCCAAAAATCGGTCAGTTTTTCAAGATGTGCATCCCAATCCGTAATCATTTCATTAAAATAAAAGCCGATTTCCTCATCGGCTCTTATTTTAGCATAGAATTGATGAACTAAAAAAGAAATATCTTCTCTATTTTCTATTTGTTTTTTCATAGTATAAAACTATTTAAGAGTATAAAAAATACGCTTAATACTGCACTTGTAATTATAAAATTAAAAACTGTTTTGTGTTTCATTTGTGCCAAAATAGAAGTATTAGCAAAGACACAAGCTAAAACAATGATGCCCAACTGAAGCATTTGAAAAATTGAAGTTCCGTTAGCTAAAACGTACATCGCTGCGGCGCCTCCTAAACAGCTTTGTCCAATTACTGCCATTGCAGCTGAACCCATATAATTTTTATTGAAAATGTCGAATGTTGATTGATATAGTGTCATGATATTGTGTTTTTTTATACCAACAAAGGTACATGCACAATACAGCTACGTTTTATGATTAAAATCATAAAACAAAAACTTTTTTATCGATATACTTTTCGGTTAATAATCTTCAATTCACCTTTTTTCTCCAAAGACTTTATTGTTCTGATGACTGTTTCAACACGTAAACCAGTCAAATCACCAATTTGTTGTCGGGTAAAATTGATGAGGTAGCCGTTTGTATCTTTTTTGAAATTAAAATAAGCAATTCCGTGATCGATTAATTTTAAAACCCGATGTTCTGGCTCCTGAGTAGATATTTCAGCAGCCATAACTGATTTATAATATAATCGTTGCGCTAAATTCTCGATTATTTTAATGCCGATTTTTGGATTTTCTTCCAGCAGTTTCATAAAGTTTGATTTTGGAAGAAGAAGAATTTCGCTGTCATCGACCGCAATAGCATTGGCAGGATATTTTTGGTTTAAAAACAAAGGCGGTTCACCAAAAGATTGTCCTTTATAAAATATTCCCTGAATAAATTCACGACCGTCATCATTGTAGTTGCTCATTTTTATTTCTCCAGAAAGTATCTGATAATAATTTGCAGGAAAAATTCCTTCTTCAAAAATAGTTTGATTTTTATCGAAAGATTTTTTCAAAGCGCCATATTTTTCTAATAATTCGGGAGCAATCATATCCTTATCACTTTGGTTTTCATTAACAGCAATACAAATATAATTTATTCAAAATAGTTCTTCACATTAAAAACTTTTACTTTTACGGCCACTATGAGGCAAAAAATACTTAACATCCATCAACAGATTATAGAAGCCAAAAGAAGTGGCAAAAAATTGCTGGCGATTCTTTTGGATCCTGATAAAATTGTTTGGGAAAATTTAGATCATTTATTAGACAAGATAAATCAATCTCCTGCGACACATATTTTTGTGGGCGGAAGCATTGTTCAGGCAATAATTTTAGAAGATTTGATTACACAATTAAAACTAAAAACAAACCTTCCAGTAATTATATTTCCTGGAGATCCGTCACAAATTTCCCCTCAAGCCGATGCTATTTTATTTCTGTCGTTATTATCAGGTAGAAATCCAGATTATTTAATTGAATACCAGGTTCAAGCAGCGCCAATTCTAAAAAAAACAAATCTTGAAGTAATTTCTACAGGATATATTTTGATAGAAAGTGGCAATGAAACGGCGGTCGCACGCGTTAGTAAAACGAAACCGCTTAATCGTGAAAACTTTGATTTGGCTCTAGCCACTGCACAAGCAGGCGAAATGCTTGGAAATAAATTGATGTATTTAGAAGCTGGAAGTGGCGCTAAAAATGCAGTGCCACTGAAAATGATAGAGTTAATTGCGCAAAATATTGAAATTCCTATAATTGTTGGCGGAGGAATTGTAGATTTGCACGGAATTCAAAATGCGTACAAAGCTGGAGCCGATTTAGTAGTCATTGGAACTGCTTTTGAAAACAACAGTCGTTTTTTTGAATTCTAAACCAACCCAAAACAGCTTGACCCAATGATGGATTTTTTTCTAGACAGTTACAAAAATGCACCGCTATGGCACATTGCTCTTGAATTTTTAGTTTTTGTCTGTGGTATTTTAAGCGTTTGGTTTGCTAAAAAAGAAAACATTTGGGTGTATCCAACAGGACTAATCGCAACCGTAATTTCAGTGTATTTGCTTTATATTGCGGGTTATATTGGCGATATGATTATCAATGGATATTTTTCGATTATGAGTATTTACGGTTGGTATGTATGGGCGAGAGGAGGAACGGTTGAGGATAATTTACCAATTACTCGTACAAATCTTAATGAAAAAATAATCGGAATCGTACTGTTTATTGTAACCGTTTTTGTAGTTTTCGGCATTTATAAATATTTTGATTATGAAATCAAGAAAGACAATTATGTCGATATGATTTCGTCAGGAATATTTTTTGCAGGAATGTGGTATATGGCCAGGAAAAAAATCGAAAACTGGACACTTTGGATTATTGGCGATATTATTGTTGTGCCTCTTTATGCTTATCGCGGCTTAGGGATGCTGTCACTTCAATATTTAATTTTTACAATTTTGGCTATTTCAGCTTATTTAGAATGGAGAAAAATCTTAGACAGCAAAAAACAACTATCATAAAAATTGCTTTGTTTGGTCCTGAAAGTACAGGAAAAACGACTTTAGCAAAACAGCTTGCAGAATACTACGAAACCGAATGGGTTCCAGAGTTTGCTCGTGATTATTTACAAGAAAAATGGGAAGAAAATCAACACATTTGTGTGGCCGATGATATGATGCCTATTGCATACGGACAAACTGCTTTGGAAAATGAAAAACTTTCTCAGGCAAAAAAATACCTTTTCTGCGATACCAATTTGATGGTGACCAAAGTTTTCTCTGAAATGTATTATGGTTTCTGCGATCCGCTTTTAAACGAAGCGGCGTTGGAACATGAATACGACTTGTTTTTTTTGACCGATATTGATGTTCCTTGGGAAAAAGATGATATTAGAGATACACCAGATGGAAGAGAAACTGTATTTTCTGTTTTTAAACAAACTTTAATTGATACTAAAAAACCTTTTATAATTCTTTCAGGGAATAAAGAAAGCCGTTTGGCAAAAGCAACTGCAATTATTGATGAGCTTGCTATGGCCAAAGAACGTGGCTTTTCATCAGAAGATTTTGTTCAGTTGTATGAGCGAGGGATATCTTTTGAGAATGTTCTTAAGCAATTGAAAATTTTCAAAAAAGGAATCACAAAAAGCAACTTAATTGATGCCGCAACAATTGATGACGGAATTTTAGCTTTTTCAGAAACGGAATTCGAAGAGAAAGCAGTGTTTTTTGATTCGCAGGCAAAGAACCTGAAAATTAAAAAATTCGTTCCAGCTTCTGGCGCGGCGACAAGAATGTTTAAGTTTTTAAGAGCTTTTTTGAATGAATTTGACATCGAAAAAGAAACGATAAACGCTTATATAAATAGAAAGAAAGATAAAGAATTGTCCATTTTTATTGTTGCAATGGATAAGTTTCCATTTTTTAAAGCAGTCGATAAAAAGCTGAGATCAATTTATCCTGATTTTGATAGTTTAGAGCGTGATTATAAAAATTACTATTTCATAAAAACATTGCTTTCGCAGGATTATTTTGCTTTCGCAGATAAGCCAAAAGCGGTTTTGCCTTTCCATAAATACAAAGATCATATCGCTAATCCGATTGAAGAACATTTGAATGAATGCGCTCATTATGCTTCTTCAAATAAGGTTTCAAATCTTCATTTTACGGTAACCGAAGCGCATCAGCAATTATTTGAAAAAGAAATTGTAATTCTAAAAGATAAAGTCGAAAAAGATTCAGGAATTCAAATTAATATCGGCTATTCTTACCAAAATGCCAGTACAGATTCTATCGCTGTTGATACAAAAAACAAATTGGTAAGAGATAAAAATGAAGCCTTGATTTTCAGACCGGGCGGGCATGGCGCATTGATTCAAAATCTAAATAAGCTTGATGCCGATATTGTTTTTATTAAAAATATCGACAATGTGATTCAGAATCATATTGATAAAATTACATTGTATAAAAAAGCGCTTGCCGGAATCTTGATTGAAGCACAACAGAAAGTTTTTAGCTATTTAAGTGCTATTGATGAGCAAAAAATCGATGAAACTGAATTAGAAGAGATTGTTTGCTTTTTGTCTGAAAATTTGAATGTAGAAATCTCTAGTGATTTTAAAATGTTCACTTTTGAGAATAAAATCAACAAAGTCAAAGAACTTTTAGATCGCCCGATCAGAGTTTGCGGCATGGTGAAAAATGAGGGAGAACCTGGTGGAGGACCTTTTTGGGTTATGAGCGACAAAGGCATAAAATCGCTTCAAATTGTTGAAACATCCCAAATTGATTTATCGGATAAAAAGCAGGCTAAAATTTTGGCAGAATCTACTCATTTTAATCCGGTAGATTTGGTTTGTGGAATTAAAAATTATAAAGGTGAGAAGTTTGATTTGCAAAACTTTGTAGATCATAAAACGGGTTTTATTGTTGAGAAAAGTGTTGAAGGCAAAACAGTAAAAAATTATGAATTGCCAGGATTATGGAATGGTTCAATGGCACATTGGCTGACTATTTTTGTTGCCGTGCCACTGATTACTTTTAATCCAGTGAAAACGGTAAATGATTTACTTAAAGCACCACATCAGCCACAATAATGGATATTGATAAAATTATATCAGAATTAGGTTTTAAAGCCGTTCGCAGCAGTGGCGCCGGCGGACAAAACGTGAACAAAGTTTCTTCAAAAGTGGTTTTGTCTTTTGATTTAGAAGCTTCGCAAGCCTTGTCTGATGATGAAAAATTGCTTTTAAAAGAAAATATATCGGCGAGATTAACTTCTGAAAATATCCTGATTTTAAATTGTGACGAAGATCGAAGCCAGCTTAAAAACAAAGAAATCGTCACAAAGCGTTTTCTGGAAATAATCAAAAAAGGATTATTTGTTCCGAAAGTTAGAAAAGCAACAAAAGTTCCAAAAGCTGTAATTAAAAAACGAATCAAGGATAAAAAGAATATTTCTGATTTAAAACAATCTCGTAGAAAACCTGATTTTTAGTATTAAGACTATAGAATTAAGTATTAAGACATCAAAAACTAAAAATCTTAATACTTAATACATTTTTCTTAATACTTTTCTATATTTGCACTGTCTCAAAGGGGTGCTCTAAATAACGAGCTGAGATCATACCCAAAGAACCTGAGCGAGTAATGTTGCTAAGGGAAAAAACGACACTATCGAGCGTGCACACTTTATTTTGTCGTGAAACACATTTATTAATTTAACAAAAGAATAATTCCCCCTTTTATTCGTAATTTTTTACGAATGAAAACACTTTTTAAAGTTACAAAGTTACAAAGTTACAAAGTTGCAAAGCTGAGTAACAAATCTATTTTCTTTACTCTATTCACTATTTTCCTTACTCTAATTTCTTTTGCGCAAGAGCAAGATTCAACCAAGGTGAATAAATTAGATGACGTATTAGTTTCGGCAGTTCGTGTGACTTCAAAAACTCCGGTTACGTTTAGTAATATGGATAAAAAAGAAATCAAATTCAGAAATCTAGGGCAAGATATTCCTACTTTGATGAATTATCTTCCTTCTGTAGTTACAACTTCTGATGCCGGAAACGGAATTGGTTATAGCGGAATCAGAGTCCGCGGAAGCGATGCAACTCGCGTGAATGTTACCATCAACGGAATTCCATACAACGATGCAGAAAGTCAAGGAACTTTTTGGGTAAACATGCCCGATTTTGCTTCTTCGGTAGAAAGTTTGCAGTTGCAAAGAGGAGTTGGAACTTCAACAAACGGTTCAGGTGCTTTTGGAGCAAGTTTGAACATGTTGACCGATAATTATGCATCTAAAGCAACTGGCGAAATTTCAAGCTCTTTCGGAAGTTTTAATTCGCAGAAAAATACCGTGAAATTCAGCACAGGATTATTGAATGATCATTTTGAATTGGCTGGGCGTTTGTCTCGAATTAAATCTGATGGATATATTGACAGGGCAAGTTCTGATTTGAAATCGTATTTTCTTCAGGGAACTTACGTTGGAAAAACTACTTTAATTAAAGCTTTAGTTTTTGGCGGAACGGAGAAAACATATCAATCTTGGAACGGAATTGATGCCGAAACTATGAATGAAAACCGTACGTTCAATTCGGCTGGAATGTACACAGATGAATCTGGAAATGTTCGTTTTTATGACAATGAAACCGATAATTACCAACAAGATCATTATCAATTGCATTGGAGCGAAGCGGTTTCTGATAAATGGAGTACGAACCTGGCTTTTCATTATACAAAAGGAAAAGGCTACTACGAAAATTATAAAGAAGATGCAGATATGGCCGATTATGGCTTAGATCCTGTTGGAGCAATTACAACAACAGATTTAGTGCGCCAAAAATGGTTAGATAATGATTTCTATGGAACAACTTTTTCTGTAAAATATAAAGATGAAAAACTCGATGTTATTTTTGGCGGAGGCTGGAATAAATATGAAGGAGATCATTATGGAAAAGTGATTTGGGCGAGATATGCTTCTCAGTCAGAATTGGGAGATCATTATTACGATGATTTTTCGACAAAAACAGATGGAAATATTTTCGCAAAGGCAAATTATCAATTCACAGAAAAATTGAGCTTTTATGGCGATTTGCAATATAGAAGAGTGCGATATAAAGCCAATAGTTATGAAACGGGAGTTGTAGATGATACTTTCAATTTCTTTAATCCAAAAGCGGGATTGAATTATGAAATCAATCAAAAAAACACTTTATACTTTTCATACGCTCGAGCGAATCGTGAACCAAACAGAACCGATTATGAAGGTGGAAATGTAAAACCAGAAAAACTAAACGATTTTGAATTGGGATGGAGATTTAATTCGGATAATTTCCAATTAAATTCGAATGTTTATTACATGGCATACAAAGATCAGTTGATTTTAACAGGAACACTTGATGATGTTGGTGCACCGATTCGTTCTAATACAGACAAAAGTTATCGATTAGGTTTTGAATTTGACGCAACTATCAAACTTTCGGAACAATTTATAATTCGTCCAAATTTCACTTTAAGCAGCAATAAAAATGTTGATTTGGCTGTTGAAGGACAAAATTACGGAACGACTAAAATCGCGTATTCTCCAGAAGTTATCGCAGGAAATATAATTGTTTACAGCCCGATTCAGAGTTTGCATATTTCGTTATTGCAAAAATATGTTGGCGAACAATACATGAATAATATCGAATTGCCTTCAGCAAAACTGGCAGATTATTTTGTAAACGATTTGAATGTTTCTTATGAAATCAAGCCAAAATCGGTTTTCAAATCGATTATGATTACCGGTATGGTCAACAATATTTTGGATAAAAAATATGTTTCAAACGGATACATGTGGGATATTTATCCTTACTATTATCCGCAGGCAGGAATCAATTTCTTAGCCGGATTAACTTTAAAATTCTAAAAAACAAAAAAGCCTGAAAATCTAAACTTTCAGGCTTTTTTGTTTTAGTTATATACGTGAATTACGGTTCCAGAAACTTCGACGCGATATTGTTTTAATGGATATTCTTTTGAGCCAAGTCCAGTAAATAAGCTATATTGGACTTTATCGCAAGAGCAAACGGCATATATTCCGTCAATTGTCATGGCAGCGCACGAATTGATTTCTTGATTTGGGCACGCAGCATCAAAAGCATTATAACCGCTTCCAGCATTAAAAATGATAATTCCTTTTGCTCCATAATTCGGAATGATAACGCCATTACTTGGATACTTTAGATTAGAATACAAAGGTAAATTCATATCTACAGTCAAATTAACTGAGTAGTTTGGAATGTAAGGATTTTTATTGCTGCGTTCACCTTCGCTACAAGCAGAAAGTGCACAAACAAAGACGATTAAGAGCCAGATTTTTTTCATTATTTTAGTACGAATTAGTGAAACAAAAATAAATTATTTAGATTTGAAATCTATATGATTAACATATAATTATGTACTATTAAAAATTATAGTATATTTGTGGTAAGAAAATCCCGTCGCGATGGGATTTTTTGTATTTATATAAACGATGAAGTTATGAGTAAAGTATCTTATTATACAGCAGAAGGATTAAAAAAATTAAAAGATGAATTGGAGCATTTAAAGAGTGTAATGCGCCCAAAAGCATCTCAAGATATAGCAGATGCAAGAGACAAAGGCGATTTATCTGAAAATGCCGAGTATGATGCTGCAAAAGAAGCACAGGGTTTATTAGAAATGAGAATTTCGAAACTGGAAGAAGTTTATGCAAATGCTAGATTGATTGATGAATCTCAATTGGATGTTTCTAAAGTTTTGGTGCTTTCGAATGTGAAAATCAAAAACCAAAGCAACGGAATGGAAATGAAATATACACTTGTTGCTGAAAGTGAAGCCGATTTGAAAACTGGAAAAATCTCAGTGACTTCTCCTATTGGAAAAGGTTTGCTTGGAAAATCTGTTGGAGAAGTAGCCGAAATTACGGTTCCAAACGGAGTTTTGAAATTCGAAATTCTTGAAATTTCGAGAGACTAATTAAGTTTAACCGTTTAATCGTTAAATCGGTTAAACGAATCAACGATTAAACAAATAAACAATGGCATCGATATTCACAAAAATAGTAAACGGAGAAATTCCTGCCTATAAAATCGCTGAAGATGAAAATTATTTAGCTTTTTTAGACGTAAATCCAAATGCAAAAGGGCACACGCTTTGTATTCCAAAACAAGAAATCGATAAGATTTTTGATATGGATGACGAACTGTATTTAGGATTAATGAAATTTTCTAAAAAAATTGCAATTGCTTTAGAAAAAACAGTTCCATGTAAAAGAGTAGGAGTTGCTGTTGTAGGTTTAGAAGTGCCTCATACGCATGTGCATTTGATTCCGTTGAATCATATGGATGAAATGCGTTTTATTGATAAAGTTTCACTTTCAAAAGAGGAATTTGAAGATTTGGCAAAAAGCATAACGGCGAATTTATAGAATTTAGCTTGTCAGGCTGAGCGGAGTCGAAGCCCCGCAAAGTTTGGCTTTAATAAGAATAAAAAAATGCAGTAAAATTATTTACTGCATTTTTTTATTTAAAGAAATCTGAAATGTAGTTCCTTTTCCAATTTCAGAATGTAAAACTTTGATTTTTCCATTATGATATTCTTCTACAATTCTTTTGGTTAAGGAAAGTCCCAATCCCCAACCACGTTTTTTGGTGGTAAAACCCGTTTCAAAAATGGTTTTGAATTGTTTTTTAGGAATTCCGGTTCCGGAATCTTTTATATTTATTTTTACTTGATGTGCATCTTGTTCGATTTGCAGTTCTAAAATTCCTTTTCCTTTCATCGCGTCAATGGCATTTTTTACCAAATTTTCGATTACCCAACTATAAAGTGTCGTATTAATTTCAACCAAAATGGGTTCATTTGGCGTATTGTAAGAAAAAGCAACTTGTTTTGAAAAACGAGATTGCAAATATTTAAACGCATTTAAGGTTTCTGAAACAATATCGTGAATTTCTAAAACCGGAATAGAGCCAATTTTCGAAAAACGGTCGGTAATCGTCTGTAAACGATCAACATCCTTTTCAATTTCCGAGGTTATAGAGGGATCAATATCTTCTGTTTTTAAAATTTCAATCCAGCCAATTAAGGATGATAAAGGCGTACCAATTTGATGTGCTGTTTCTTTTGCCATTCCGGCCCACAATTTGTTTTGCGTAGCCATTTTGGTGCTTTTGTAAAAGTTGTAAATCAATGCAACACATAGAAATACAATTAAAAGCAGCGCAATTGGGTAATATTTCAGTTTATTGAGTAATGCGGAGTTGCCATAATACAGCTTTTGATATTTTCCCGGAGCGTATTCAAAAGTTATGGGTTCGTTTTCGTTGCTTAAATTCTTTAAAAAAGTTTTTAGTTTTTTCTTATCATTCAGGATTTCATCAGGAACATTTTTAGAACTAACCACGTTGTCATACAACATTAATATAACAGGAATAGAAGTATTGTTGCTGAAAATTTGAAGTGGTAATTCTACATCCGTATTTTCATCGGCATTGACAATTGTAATCTGCGCATTGGCAAAAAGCTTCATTTTCAGACGCTCTTCATTTTTGAAAATTTGGAAGAAAGTATACGTATTCCAAAGAATCAAAGTAATGATTAAAAAGGAAATAAGAATTATAACCCAGCGAGTTGTATTTCTGCGTTCAGAAAAGTGCATAAATTAATTTTTGAGGTATAAATATAACGAAATATAGTCATTTTATATTTTGCAGTTCCCGAAAGATTTTTGTTTTTATGTCCCAAACTATTTCTTCGAATTAAACCATTTCTATACTTTTGCAGTTACCAAAATGAGGTTTGGTTAAAACGAAAATATATGATTAGCATCGATCCAAAAGAGATACCAACGGTTAAGTTACAAGGTTATCTACAAAGTGCTGTAGGCCCGAGGCCAATTGCTTTCGCAAGCACAATAAGCGAGAAAGGAATCCCGAATTTATCGCCTTTCAGCTTCTTTAATGTGTTTAGTGCTAATCCGCCAATTTTGGTTTTTTCGCCAGCGAGACGCGTTCGTGACAATACCGTAAAACACACTTTGATTAATGCAGAAGCTACAGGCGAAGTTGTAATTAATGTTGTAAATTATGATATAGTACAGCAAACATCATTAGCAAGTACAGAATATGGAGAAGGAGTAAACGAATTCATAAAAGCAGGTTTGACTCAAATTCCGTCTGATCTTGTAAAACCATATCGAGTAAAAGAATCTCCGGTTCAGTTTGAATGCAAGATTACGCAAATTATTCCGTTAGGAACTGAAGGAGGAGCTGGGAATCTGATTTTGTGCGAAGTGTTGAAAATTCATATTAACGAATCAGTTTTGGATGAAAACGGAGCAATCGATCAGCATAAAATTGATTTGGTTTCAAGACTTGGGGCAAACTGGTATTCAAGATCGAATCAAGGACTTTTTGAAGTGCCAAAACCGCTTACAACTTTAGGAGTTGGAGTAGATGCAATTCCGAATTTTGTTAAGGAAAGTCCTGTATTTAATGGTAATGACCTCGGAAAATTAGGAAATATAGAAGCCTTGCCTACTACGGAAGAAGTTAGTATATTTGTGAAAGAAAATTTTTCTGTGAAAGGAGTTTTAAGCTCAGATGATCAAGAAAAAATTCATTTAGAAGCCAAAAAATATCTCAATATTGATGATGTTGCCTCAGCTTGGAAAGTGCTTTTAGCCAAAAAATAAAAGAATAGAAACAATAATTAATTATAGAAGAAGATGGAAGTTATAGGAAAAGTAAAAGTGGTAAATCCTGAGCAACAAGTTAGTGCTTCATTCAAAAAAAGAGAATTAGTAGTAACGACAGATGAGCAGTATCCACAACACATTTTAATCGAATTTACTCAAGATAAATGCGATTTATTAAGCAACTATAAACTAGGTGAAGCAGTAAAAGTTTCTATCAATTTAAGAGGAAGAGAATGGGTTAACCCACAAGGAGAAACTAGATATTTCAATAGTATTCAAGGTTGGAGAATCGAAAGATTAGCACCAGAAGGTCCTGCACAAGGCGCACCAATGCCAGCTGCAGAAACTTTTGCACCAGCAACAAGCATTAACGAAGATGAACCAGACGATTTGCCGTTCTAAAAAAGGGTAAATTCCAAATAATAAAATTCCAAATTCCAATTCACTAATGTGTATTTGGGATTTGGAATTTTAGTTTATTTTCGTTTGATGTCATTTCGACCAAGGGAAGAAATGACAAGATTGTAAAAGTTTGGAATTTGGAATTTAATTTTATTGGAATTTAATTTTATTGGAATTTAAAAAATGTATTATTTATTCAACGATTTATTTTTTCCGCCAGTTACAGAAGCTGATGAAGAAGGCGTTTTGGCAATTGGTGGCGATTTAAGTTCTGAACGTTTACAATTGGCATATAAAAGCGGTGTTTTCCCTTGGTTTAATGAAGGAGAACCGATTCTATGGTGGGCGCCAGATCCGAGAATGGTTTTGTTTTTTGATGAATTGGTGATATCCAAAAGCATGAAAAAGATTCTCAATAAGAAAATGTTTAAAGTTACTTACAACAAAAATTTCAGAGAAGTAATTTCGAATTGCCAGCAAATAAAACGCGACGGACAAAACGGAACTTGGATTTCGGATGAGATGATCGAAGCTTACTGCAAATTAAATGAGGAAGGATTTGCAAAATCCGTTGAGGTTTGGCAGGATGATGAATTGGTTGGCGGTTTGTACGGAATTGATTTAGGAAAAGAAAAAGTTTTTTGTGGAGAAAGTATGTTTTCTAAAGTTTCAAATGCTTCAAAAACAGCTTTCATTGCTTTAGCCTTATATTTGAAAAAAGAAAATTACAAGTTATTAGATTGTCAGGTTTATAATCCGCATTTAGAAAGTTTGGGTTGTCGAGAAATTGATCGAGAAGAGTTTATGTCCATTTTAAAAAGCAAGTAGAAATGAGTGCAGTTTACAGTGTAAAAGAAATTTATATTTATCCGATAAAAAGTTTGGCAGGAATCAGTCTTGAGTCTGCAAAAGCAGAAGAAATGGGATTTGAAAATGATCGCCGTTGGATGTTGATTGATGCAGAAAATCAAATGCTGACGCAGAGAGAGCATCGCATTATGAGTCAGTTTTATCCGCAGATTTCAAATGGAAAAATCACTATTACTTTTCAGGATCAAAAGCATGAATTTTCTATTAACGAACACTTAGAAAACGCAATTGAAGTAAATGTTTGGGATGACAAAAGCGAAGTGGTTGAGGTAAATCGTGAAACATCAAAATGGTTTAGCCAGCATTTGGGTTTTGAATGTAAATTAGTCAAAATACTTAGAAATGGAGCTCGCAAACACGAAAGCTCCAGATTAAAAGAAACATTCAATGTGAGTCTGGCAGACGGTTATCCGTATTTATTGATTGGAACAGAAAGTCTTGATTTTTTAAATGAGAAATTGGACGAAAAAATTACCATAAAAAGATTTCGACCAAACCTAGTAGTAAGCACTGAAAATCCTCATGAAGAAGATGATTTTACCACTTTTACAATTGGAGACGTTCAATTTAAAAACATAAAACCTTGCGGAAGATGTGTTATGGTGAACAATGATCCGGAAAATGGGAGTTTAAAAAAAGAACCTTTAAAAACTCTCAGCAAATATAGAAATGTCGATAATTCGGTTTTGTTCGGAACTAATATTGTGAGTTTGAATTCGGGAATTATCAACGTTGGCGATGAGGTTATTTTTTCTTAGTTGATTCTAGTTAAAAGTACCGAAGCATTATTGAAATCGTATAAAGCGTTGACTAAATCTCTGTATTCAGGATATTTTTCTTTTTCTAAATAGGTGAAATTATAAAATTCTTCGACAGCTATTTTTACAACATTTCCTTCAATTTTTGCGCTTGATTTAAATAGGCCAATAACTTCATTATTATTGTTTTTGATTTCTTTGTTGAAAGCAAGATTTTCAACATTTTTGATGCTGTAACCCGTCGGAATATTTAAGTTGATAAAATTTACATTCTTTTTTGGATAAGATAATACAATTGGATTTGTTCTGTTGATTTCCTGATGCAAGCTGATTTGTTTTCCTAATACTTTTCCAATGGTAATCAGATTGTTTTTTCCTGCATTTTCAATCCAAGACTCTTTTATTTTCATTTCACTAGTAATAGTAAAAGGTTTTTCAGTGTCATAATTGTTTTTGTATTCTTTGTTTTCAAAAGTGTATTTCTGCACTTCAACATCGATATCATTAAACGTATTGTTCTTTACAAAATCATTGATTTTTTCGGGCGAAATATACTTTATAACATATCTAAAATAAGCAGCAAGATAACCGGCATAAGTACTTTTTTTGTTTACCAAAACAGTTTCCATATCATCATCAATAGTAATATCGCTTGTTGCTTTTACAACATTGTCATTCATTAAGACATTCTCGATTTTTTTGAATTCATAAGTAACCTGCTGTTTCGGCTCCTGATCAAAATAAACGGCTTCATTGTTTACAGAAAGTGCGTTTGGCTGGCCATACGGCATCCAGAATTGAAAAGGAGAAAGGTATTTTTTTGTTTCGGGAATGTAAATTAAAATTTCCGACAATGCATCTGGGACTACATTTTCTTTATCAAATTTGTCGTCAAATTTATCTGTAGAAGCTGTAAATTGATATTTTATTTTAAGGAAATCTAAAACGTCTTTATAAAAATACAGAACCATATTTCGTGACATTTTTTTTGTTTCCAGCGCTTTTTTATAGACGTATTGTTTATCAAGTTCTATATTCTCTTTTAAAAATATATCCATGATTTTTATTTTTTCGTCTGTTGAAAGGGCAGGGTCATTCAATTTATAATCTTCAACAAAGCCTTTAATCATTGATTTGGCGCTTACGCCATCGGCAAAATTGTAAAGAGAGTTGTAGTAGTTTATGTAATTGTATGCTTTTGAAGTATTTAGGAAATAATAAACCTTTGCTAGATTTGCCACATTTGTAGCATTTTTTTCAAACTTATAAGCAGGCAAATTTGATGCAGTGTAAATAGTAATTGTGCCTATGCTTTCATTTTTCATTCCGTTATAAGCTGCTGTGTAAGTTTGTGCCTGCGAAATTTTATTGATTTGGAATTTAGCATCAATCACTGGAATGTCCCTTTGAAAATATTCTACGCCACTAAATTCTGGGAAATCCTTAATTACATAATAGTATTCAATAATATCACCTTTTTCTACACCTTCAAAAACAAATTGTTTTTCACTGGTTCCTTCTTTTTCGATAATTTTCTCTTTAGGAAGTTCCTCGATTTTTCCATCAGGTTTAATAACGCGAACTTTTAAATCTCGATAATCTCGTACATAACGATTGTTTATCGCGACTTTGTTGTATTCGTTTATTCCTGTTTCAGAAAGGATTTTTATGGCCTGATGTTTTACAATAAAAGCTTTATAAGCATAACCACCAACTTTATTTTCATAAAGTCTGTAATCTTTTAAAACAACAGCAGGATACGAAGCAAATTCAGCAGGAATCTCTTTAAACTTTGGGGATTCATCCCATTTATAATTTTTTACCTCTTCTTCCTGAGAGAATGAAATTTGCGACAATAAAATAGTGATGAAGAAAATTAGCTTTTTCATTTTTTTACGAGGATAATATTTTGATTGTATTGTTTTGTGATATTTTTAATGGCAGTATTCCAAGTTTCAAAATTAGCTTTTTCAACAAGCAGGGCATTCATTGCCATTTTTTGATTTATAATAATCGTATTATTTACTTTTTTGTAAGTAATGGTTGCGGTAAAAAAATCATTGCTGAAAGTAAAGTTTTCAGGCATATAATCTACAATATACCCATCTGGAATTGTGAAATCATATTCAAAATCATATGATTTTTTGAAATCATTTTCGAGGGGCGTTTTTCTTTTTTCGATATTGATTCTTGCATTAGAATACGGAAAAAACAAAATCGGCTTGAAAAGTAATTGATTGTCGCTCTTTTTTATCCATTTGTTTAGCTCAAATTGGTATTGAATTTCAAGCGGATTTTGAGATAAATCATCATTTTTAATCTCGACATTCGATGTTTTGATGTTCTGAATAAAATAAGAAAAATAATTTCTCAGCATTTCACTTTTATCGGTGGATGTCTTGTAAACACTGATAAATTGTGTTTTTAAATAACCACTTAAATCTAAATTTGTTTGTCCAATCAATACATCTGATTCTAATTTTATTTTGAATTTTCCGTTCGTTTTATTTTGATCTGAAGAAACAACTGGAACTTTGATGATTTTGTATTTTTCATCATCAATTTTTATTAACGCTTCTTTTCCTTGAATAAACGGTGTAGCATTTGGAAATAAGGAATAATGACCGGTTGCATCTAGAAACAGTTCTTTGTTGTCGATTTTAGCGACTGTAATCATATGATTATCCACAATTGGACTGGGCACATTTTCATAAGTATAATTGTTATGGCGCGTACCAATCCATGCAATACTGGATTCTATGCCAGCATAATGCAGCATTTCGTTCAGCAAATTTGCCATGTCTTTGCAATCGCCATATTTTTTTTGCAAAACAGCTGAGGCGTCTCTCGGAATAAAGCCACCCATTCCGTCTTCAAATGCAACATAATTTACTTTGGTTTGGACAAAATCAAAAATGGCTTTGGCTTTGTCAGCGTCTTTGGTTAATCCGGTGATTAATTCTGCCGTTTTTTCTTTTACAGTAGTTTGATCTTCTTTGTTTATCTCCTTGATGGTTTGCGCATAAAAGCGATAAAGATTTTCTATGTTTCCAACGACATTATGAGTGCCAGAAGCATTTTTATAATTTTTAATGTAAAAAATTAAATGCGGACTAAAATAAGAAAAGGTAGGAGAGTCACTTTCCTTTTCCTCTTTTTCAGTATTTAGCATCTGCCAAGAATAAACTGTAAAATCACCGTCAGTTTCTTCATGAAATTCAATATTTTCATTATTCGCATTACCCTGAATAGTGTATCCGATTTCTACATCTTTTGAAACTTTCAGCACTATTTTTGATGATTTGCATTCTAGATAATCTTTGAAATAGTAGCTTTCAAGATATTGCGGTTTTTTAAACTCTTTTTTGTAAAAAGAATACGTTTGAGAGCCTTCTTCAAGGTTTAAAAAATTGTAATATTTGAATTTCATGTCATGAACAAAAACTTCATCGATTTCACGGTCTCCGGTTCCAATAAATCCAATTTTTTGTTTTTTGTTGGCCGGTGAAATGCTGTAAGCTTCAATGTCAAAAACTCTTTCAAAAGAGTCTATATAGCTTATTCGATTTCCTAAAATCGATTTATCATCCTTGTCTCCAATCCACTTTTTTTCTGCCGAAGCAAGAATAATCGAAGGGAGATTATTTTTTACAGTAATTTCATAAGAATCTTTTTTTTCAGCGATATACGATTTTGGTTTTGTACTTTGAGCAGTACCTGAAAAATATACCAGAAACAAGAGAGGAAAAAGAAATTGTAAATTTTTAATCATTTAAGAAATATAATTTGAGGCTTTCTACGATAGTTTTAATGACAATATTAACAAATTAAATCAATTTAAAACAATCATTTTCCGTAAGTTTTCTCAAATTATATAAATAATTTTCTTACTTAGAAATTTAGCTTTATAAAGTTCCAGTTTAAAGTATTGAAAATTACCAATTCATTATTTAAAGTGGGTAATTCGAGAATCAATTTCAGCGTTTCATGTGCCATCATGTTCCCGATAATTCCAGGCAAAGTTCCTAAAACGCCATTTAAATTGCAATTCGGAACATCTTTCGGGTCTGGCATTTCCGGAAATAAATCGCGAAGGTTTTTACTTCCATTATGATTGAAAACTGCAATTTGTCCTTCAAACTTTAAAATACTTCCGTAAACCAAAGGTTTTTTTAAGACAACGCAGGTATCATTGACCAGATAACGAGTCGAAAAATTATCAGAACCATCCACAACAATATCATACTGTTCCATAATTTTTGAAGCATTTTCAGGAGTTAATTTCTCATTAATGGCAACAACTTCAATTAGCGGATTTAGCTTAGAAACGACTTCTTTAGCAACAATAGATTTATACTGACCAATTTCATTTTCAGTATATAAAATCTGTCTGTGCAGATTATGAATTTCAATAGTATCAAAATCCATGATTCCAATAAAACCAGCTCCTGCCGTGGCAATATATTGCAAAATCGGACAGCCCAAACCGCCGGCGCCAATTACCAAAACTCGTGCTTTTTTTAATTTTTCTTGCCCTTCATCGCCAATTTCGGGAAGTATAGTTTGCCTGTTGTAACGAAGGAATTCTTGTATAATGCTCATTTTAATTTAGTCTTAAAGTTTGAAAGTCAAAAGTCGAAAGTCAAAAGTCGAAAGTCAAAAGTCGAAAGTCGAAAGTCGAAAGTCGAAAGTCAAAAGTTGAAAGTCGAAAGTCAAAAGTTGAAAGTTAATTTGTAGACTTTATGACTTTAGGCTTTCCAACTTTCGACTATAGGCTTGGTGCCAATCTTTCCAAACAGGTTCATAACCTGCATTTTTTATGATTTTTGAAATTTCTTCTGCCGAACGCTCATCGCTGATTTCGAATTGTTCCAAAGATTGCGGATCAACTACATAACCGCCCGGATTTGTTTTTGAACCAGCGCTCATACTTGTAACGCCAATCGGGATAATATTGTTTCTGAATTTTTCGTTTTCACGCGTTGAAATTGAGATTTCTAAATCTTCATTCCATAGTCTGTAAGCGCATATTAATTGGGTTAGATCTTTATCATCCATAATAAAATTGGGTTCGATAATGCCTTCAGCAGGACGCAGACGCGGAAACGAAACAGAATACTTCGTCTGCCAATATTTTTTCTGAAGATAATCTAAATGTAAAGCATTAAAAAAACTGTCTGTTCGCCAATCTTCCAAACCTAATAAAACACCCAAACCAATCTTGTGAATTCCAGCCGTGCCTATTCGGTCCGGAGTTTCCAATCTATAATCGAAGTTTGATTTTTTACCTTTTGTGTGATATTTTTTGTAAACTTCTTGATGATACGTTTCTTGATAAACCAAAACTGAGTAAACTCCAGCATCATGTAATCGCTGATAATCTTCTGTGGAAAGCGGCTGCACTTCAACAGAAATAATCGAAAAATCCTTTCTAATTAAATCAATGGCATTCATAAAGTAATTGATATTTACAGTATAATTCGCTTCGCCTGTGACTAGTAAAACATGATCAAAACCAGTATTTTTTAATGCTTCGACTTCCAGTTTTATTTCGGCATCAGAAAGTGTTTTTCTTTTGATTTTATTGTCGAGACTGAATCCGCAATAGGTACAAATGTTTTGGCATTCGTTGCTCAAATATAATGGAGCGTACATTTGAATCGTTTTCCCAAAACGTTTTTTGGTGATTTGATGGCATTTTTGTGCCATCTGTTCCAGATAATTTTGTGCAATGGGAGAAATCAGAATCAAAAAATCATCTAGCTTGTATTTGGTTTTGGCCAAAGTTCGCTCAACATCTTTTGATGTGGTTTTGTATATTTTGGATTGGATTTCATCCCAATTATATTGCTCAAAAATAGATTTGAATGTTTTCATTTTTTATTTTGTTTCCCGCAGATTTTGCAGATCGTGCAGATTAAATTTTATTAGCAACACGATGAATATTTTCAAGAATATTAGAACAATTGAAATTGACTAATAATCCAAGTTTTTTATTCGTCAATTTTAAATAAGTATTTAGCTGTTTAAAATGAATAGGTTTTATTTCGTCCACTGATTTTAATTCTATAATTACTTTATCCTCAACTAAAATATCTAGTCTAAAAGTTATGTCTAAATAGATATCATCATATTTAACTGGTAAATCAATTTGTTTAACTACTTTTAATCCATCTTTTTCCAATTGATAGTATAGTGCACTCTCATATACTGATTCTAATAATCTTGGCCCAAGAGTGTTATATACTTTAAAAATTGCTCCTCTAACTTTATATGAAATCTCATTTTCAGACATGTTTTTTTAATTCAAAAAAAAGGAAAATTCTTTCTTTTTTTGTGTGGCTAAAAAATCATAATCAATAGATTTAGTACTTTCAACATAAAATTATCTGCCAAATTCGCGAGATCTGCGAGAGAAAATTAGATTTATTCATAAAGAAAAGAAGTCAAAGGGCTAGAAGCAGAGGCAAAGCTCTGTTGAGTAGCAATTCGCGCTTCAAAAGCTTTTCTTCCAGCAATTACGGCTTCTTTAAAAGCCTCAGCCATTAATTTTGGATTTCCGGCAACCGCAATTGCAGTATTTACCAAAACCGCATCGGCGCCAATTTCCATGGCTTTGGCAGCATCAGAAGGAGCGCCGATTCCAGCATCTACAATAACAGGAACAGTACTTTGTTCGATTATGATTTCCAAGAAATCAATTGTTTTTAGGCCTTTATTACTTCCAATTGGCGAACCCAAAGGCATGACTGCCGAAGTTCCAGCGCTTTCTAAATGTTTGCACAAAACAGGATCGGCATGAATGTATGGAAGGACGATGAAACCCATTTTTGCCAATTCTTCAGTTGCTTTTAAAGTCTCAATCGGATCCGGCATTAAATATTTTGGATCAGGATGAATTTCGAGTTTTACCCAATTGGTTTCTAATGCTTCACGAGCTAGTTGTGCAGCGAAAATGGCTTCTTTGGCGTTTCGTGCTCCAGATGTATTCGGCAGTAAATTGATATTTGGATGTTTTAAATGCGATAAAATGGCATCGGTATCGGTTTCTAAATCTATTCTTTTCAGAGCTACCGTAACCAATTCACTTTCTGAAGCTAAAATCGCGCTTTCCATTTCTTGGTTTGATCCAAATTTCCCCGTTCCTAAAAACAAACGAGATTTGAAGCTTTTATCTCCAATATTAAATAATGATGTTTGCATATAATTTTTCGTTTAATTGATGAATTAATATTTTCTTTTCCAAACTTTCTGTGATGATTCCAGAAACGGCAATTCCATGAATTCCTGTTTCCATTAACGGACTTACATCTCTCAATGTAATGCCTCCAATGGCATAAACAGGAATTTCAATTTTATTTTTTTTAATTTTCTGAAGAATATCAAAATAGCCTGACAATCCTAAAATCGGACTTAATTTTTCTTTTGTGGCAGTAAAACGAAAAGGCCCTAAACCAATATAATTACAGCCATTTTTGACATGATTTTCAATGTCTTCAAAAGTATTAGCAGTTCCTCCAATCACTTTCGAAGTTCCCAAAAGCATTCTCGCGTCCTTAATTTTGGCATCAGTTAAACCCAAATGAACGCCGTCAGCATCTATTTCTTTAGTAAGATGCAAATCGTCGTTTACAATAAAATTGGCTGTGTACTTTTCACATAAAGGTTTTACCGCTTCCGCTAAAGTGAAAGCATCTTTTTGTGTTTGGTTTTTAAAACGCATTTGAACCCAATTGCATCCTGCGTCAAGCGCTTGATGAATATTGTGCAATTGTTTTTCGATAGTTTCGCCCTGCGAGATATATTGAAGTTTGCTATACATAGTGATATCCGATTAAGGTTGATGTTGAACTCAGGTATTTTTCGATATAGGTTTTGGCGTTTTTACAAGCCATTTCTAAAGTCTGATTTAAAGCTAAATTTGAAGCAATTGAAGATGAAAGCACACAACCTGAGCCATGTTTTTCATAGTATTTTTTTTCTGAAGGAAGCAATTCTACGATTTCATCTTTTAGAAATAACCGATCTGTTCCTAAAGCCTTTTCGTTGTGCCCGCCTTTCAATAAAATGTTTGTTGAAAATTCATTTTCTTTAAAAGTAAAATCAGGAAACAGAATTTTGATTTCATGATAATTGGGAGTTATTAAATCAATTTTGGACAGAATTTTGTCTAAGGCCAAATGATCTTCAATTTTCATAAATTCAAATTCGGTAGTTGATTTTAAGACGGGATCCCAGACAATTTTTGTCGAAGGAGATAAAAGTTTTATAGTTGAAAGAATTCGGTTTAAATAATGAAGAGTTGGAACAATCCCAATTTTTACAACACTAATTTTATAACTTAAAAATAATGTTTCAATAGAGCGAATCACAAAACTTAAATTAGTCCATTGAATTTCATAAAATTTATTTTCAGTCTGAATAGTATTTGCTGTTGAAATGGCAAAACCCACGACTTTATGCTGTTCAAAGGTTTTGATATCAGCCAAAATTCCGGCGCCGCCCGACGGATCTAAACCTGCTATTGTAAGTACGAATGGACGATTTTCTGACATAATTTAAATTGTTTTAATGGATTTTTACTATTCCAAATAGTTCCTAAAAGAGCGACATCATCAAAGCTATTTTCAAGTGCTTTTTGAATATTTTCTGATTCAATTCCGCCTAAAGCAATCACTTTTGTGTTATAATTTGTTCTTGATTTTAATGATTCAAAAAGATCCATTTCTGGAAAATAATTCTCTTTAGAGATGCTTTTGAAAACTGGACTTAGAAAGGCATAATCAAAATTTTCGAGAGAATTAAAATCTTCAATTGAATGTGTTGATGTTGATTTATACAGACAAGGTCTTGAAAACTTTGAAGGAAAATCATTCAGACTTTTTCTTTCTTTTTCGGAAAAATGAAGTCGGTTAATTCCAAAATCATCTGCCAAATAATGATGATTATGCAAGACAATTCGGTCCCGAAATTCCAATTTTAGCTGATGAATAAATTGCGCCATTTCCAACTCCGAAAAATCAGGTTTCCGAATATGAAGCAAAGACAATCCTTCCTCCAGTAAAGAATGAAGAATTTGAATTTCATCTTCGATAAAAGAAGGATTTGTAATTACAATCATTTCAAAAAAGTATTAAGTATTAAGATGAAAGTATTAAGATGAAAGTATTAAGATGAAAGTATTAAGAGTTTAGTGGTGAAAATCTTAATACTTAATACTTTCATCTTAATACATTTCTTAAATATAAATCTCGTTCCCCTGTTCAATAAATTCCTCTGATTTCTCCTGCATTCCTTTTTCTGCGGCAGCGACGTCCCTAATTTCCTGTGATATTTTCATAGAGCAGAATTTCGGTCCGCACATCGAGCAGAAATGCGCCACTTTTGCACCATCCGCAGGAAGCGTTTCGTCATGAAATTCTCTTGCGGTATCTGGATCTAAAGCTAAATTGAATTGATCTTCCCAACGGAATTCGAAACGGGCTTTGCTTAAAGCATTGTCTCGATATTGTGCGCCTGGATGACCCTTAGCCAAATCGGCAGCATGAGCCGAAATTTTATAGGTGATTACACCATCTTTGACATCTTTTTTATTTGGTAAACCTAGATGTTCTTTTGGTGTTACATAACACAACATCGCACAGCCGTACCAGCCAATCATAGCCGCCCCAATTGCCGAAGTAATATGGTCGTAACCCGGTGCAATATCTGTCGTTAAAGGACCTAAAGTATAAAATGGCGCTTCATGGCAATGTTCCAATTGTTTGTCCATGTTTTCTTTAATCATGTGCATCGGGACGTGTCCCGGACCTTCAATAAAAACCTGAACATCATGTTTCCAGGCAATTTTTGTCAATTCTCCTAAAGTTTCTAATTCAGCAAATTGAGCAGCGTCGTTCGCGTCGGCAATTGAACCCGGACGCAAACCGTCTCCAAGAGAAAAAGCAACATCATATTGTTTCATGATTTCGCAGATTTCTTCAAAATGAGTGTATAAGAAGTTTTCTTTATGATGAAATAAGCACCATTTTGCCATAATTGATCCGCCTCTAGAAACGATTCCAGTAACGCGATTTGCGGTTAAATGAATATAGCGAAGTAAAACTCCTGCATGAATTGTGAAATAAGAAACACCTTGTTCAGCTTGTTCAATTAGAGTATCACGGAAAATTTCCCATGTTAAATCTTCTGCAATACCTTTTACTTTTTCTAAAGCCTGATAAATTGGAACGGTACCAATTGGAACAGGCGAATTTCTAATAATCCATTCTCTGGTTTCATGAATGTTTTTTCCAGTTGATAAATCCATAATGGTGTCAGCGCCCCAACGGCAAGCCCAAACGGCTTTTTCAACTTCTTCTTCAATACTTGAAGTTACAGCACTGTTCCCGATATTTGCATTGATTTTTACCAAGAAATTACGACCAACAATCATTGGTTCGCTTTCTGGATGGTTGATGTTGTTTGGAATAATGGCTCTGCCGCAAGCTACTTCAGAACGAACGAACTCTGGAGTGATTTTGCTTTTCGGAGTATTTGCACCAAAGCTATTTCCGCCGTGTTGGCATTGCATGGCTTTGGTTTGTTCGTTTAAAAGTTCGATACGCTGGTTTTCACGAATCGCGATATATTCCATTTCTGGCGTTATAATTCCTTGTTTGGCGTAATACAATTGTGTTACGTTAGCACCTTTTTTAGCACGTTTTGGCTGATGTAAATATTCGAAACGAAGATGATTCAGACTTTCATTTTTCAATCGGCTTTGTCCATAATTTGAAGTGATTTCATCTAAAATTTCGACATCATTTCGATCAAGAATCCAGCTTTCGCGTAAGCGTGGCAATCCTTTTCGAATATCAATTTCAATATTCGGATCTGTGTAAGGTCCAGAAGTATCGTAAACCGTTACGGGAGGATTTTTTTCGATTCCTCCGTTTGAAAGTTTGGTGTCGCTTAAAGCAATTTCACGCATAGCGACTTTTATGGGATGAATTTCTCCTTCGATATATACTTTTTTAGAATTCGGAAATGGGGTTCTGGATATTTGTTCTTCGTTTGTCATAGCTTTTATATTGTAAAATGTAAAATGTGAATTGTAGAGACGTATTGCAGTGCTTCTACGCCCAATATGTAATTGGAATTTGGATTTTATTTTTTTGGAATTTAAATTCTAACCTCCTTGTGTAGCAGAAATAATCAAGATTTCGTCGGTTTCTTGTACGAAGAATTCGTTCCATTTGAGTTTTGGAACAACAGTATTATTGACAGCAACGGCGATTCCGTTTTGTTTGTGCGGAATTTCGAGATCGAGCAATGATTGAACGCTTAGCGATTCAGCATTGAATTTTTTGGTTTGTTGATTGATTTTTAGTTCCATTCCTTAAAGTTTAGTGTATAGATACACGTTAGGAATGGCTACGATAACGCATAGAAATGCGTTTAAGAAGTCATCTTACTTTTCCCTACGCTAGTATGAACTAGATCAGGTTCAGAGGGTAAAATCTCAGCCTGCGCGATGCAGACACCCCTAAAGTGTGAAGCAAATATATGTAATTTTTGTTTAAAAGTTTCAAGTTTCAGTTTCAAGTTGTATGCAAGAAGTTTTTTTGGTTCTATTTCGATTGTAATTTAACCTGAAACCTGAAACAAAAGAAACTATCTAGTTCTCGTCCAGCAATCTTCCGTATGATCATTGACCATTCCAGTGGCTTGCATGTGTGCGTAAATAACGGTTGAACCGACAAATTTAAAACCGCGTTTTTTTAAATCTTTGCTGATTTCATCTGAAAGTGGAGTAGTAGCGGGAGCATCTTTTGAATTTTTCAGATTGTTTACAATTGGTTTTCCATCTGTATATTTCCAAATATAATCGGAGAAAGTTCCAAATTCTTCCTGAACTTTCATAAAAGCTTGAGCATTGGAAACAGCTGCTTTGATTTTTAATTTATTTCGGATAATTCCGGTATTCTGCATTAATTCTTCGATTTTGTCTTCAGAATAATGCGCTATTTTTTTATAATCGAAATAATCAAAAGCGGCTCTGAAATTTTCCCTTTTGTTCAAAATCGTAATCCAGCTTAATCCAGCCTGAAAAGTTTCCAAAATTAAAAATTCAAATAAAGTAGGATCGTCATAAACAGGAACACCCCATTCTTCATCATGATATTTTTTGTATAAATCGCTGGAAGTACACCAGCCACATCGAATTAAATCTTCCTTTTCCATTATCTTCCAATTTGCCAGCTATATCCTTTTACACTCGGAATATATGCTGAACGGCCCACTATTATTAAGTCGTTATAAATTTTTCTATTGTATTTAATTCCGATTGCATTGCCAGACATATACATTTTGTTGGCTTTGAATTTCACTTTCATTTTGCCGTCTTCAAGCTCTGCATCTGAAACTTTTTCGACAAGCCAGGTAGATTTCCATTTTACGGACAGCTCATTTTCGGCAGTTTTAGTGACACTTTTTACTAGTTTAACCGCTTCTTCAGGAATTTCAAAATTTTCTGTAAGCTGTTTTTGCGTCATTGTTTGGCCCATTTTACAGTTGTCCAGAATTTTTCTGATATTCACAAAATTCAGCAATTTGTCGTTTGCTTCTTTTTTGATGTCAATATTTGTGTTTTTTGGTTTGGTTTCAAGTTGCGGAACTGGAGTTATGGCAATGGCGTTTTTTACCACAAAGGCACTTTGATTCGCCGCTGTTTTTTTAGTTCCAATTTCTTTTGGAGCCTTGATATTTTTTGAAGAAATTTTCACACCAGTTTTTACCGGCGCTGGAGTTAACATATTTACAGGCATGATTGCTTTTTTAGACGGTTTTTTTTCATTATGTCCGCAACTAAAAAAGAAACAGGTAATGGAGAATAAAATAAACAAGCAACTATTTTTCATGACTATGGCGTTTTTATTCCTTGTGTGGAGAATCTTCTTCCAAATATTTTTTAATCAAATGATGTCCTGCATAAATTAAAGGAGTTAACAATATTGCAATCGACAATTTAAACGTATATCCAATCAAAGCCGACGATAAAAAGGTGTCAAAATCAATCTTTCCAGGCAACCAAAATGCAATTCCAAGAACAATAAAAGAATCAAATAATTGTGAAATTACAGTTGATCCTGTTGTTCTGAGCCAAATTTTTCTTTCGCCAGTTCGTCTTTTAAAGAACCAAAAAATCCATACATCAATTAGCTGTGATGCCATAAAAGCAATCAAACTACCAACAATAATCCACATACTCTGACCAAAAACAGCTTGAAATTGATCGTCATTTACAGGGCTTATTCCTTTTGCTGCCGGAATTATAATCGCCATAAATAAAATTAAAAAAGCATAAGCAATCAAGCAAGCCGTAATGAATGAGAGTTTTTTTACTCCTTTTTCTCCAAAATATTCATTAATCAAATCGGTTGTTAAAAAAACCACCGGCCAAGGCAAAATTCCAATACTCATTACAAACGGACCAATTTGGATCAGCTTGCCTCCAATTAATTCAGCTACAACAGCGTTGGTTATAAATATGCCTGCTAGAATAACAAAGACAACTTCTTTTTTGGTTTTAAACATGTGAGCTAATTAAAATCTGATTTATTCAAAGTTAATTATTTTAACTAAATTAACATTTAGCATTGATGATTATTTCTTATTCGGTTTTCCTTTTAGTTAATAATAGAACTCTTTATTTTGCTTTTCATTTAATAAATGTTTTCTGATTGCGAGCGATTGTTTGCCTGAAAAGCGAAATTCTTTTATTTGTCTCATTTTTTTAACATATTGTGATATGCTGTCGATTGGTAAATTTTAGGTATTTTTGGAGAAGAACAAGTTTCTATTATTTATAATCAAATTCACGAGAATGAAAAAATTAATGTCAATTTTTATCATGAGTACAACTTTTTTTGCGGCTTCCGCACAAAGCAATTCTGATAATCCGTTGCTAAAACCATGGCCAGGGCCATACGGAGGAGTTCCTGCCTTCAATGAGTACAAAGTTTCAGACTTTAAACCAGCAATTGAATTTGCAATTCAGGAAAAATTAAATGAAGTAGATGCTATTGCAAATAATCCAAAACCAGCTACTTTCGAAAATACAATTGTTGCTATGGAGCGCTCGGGGCAAACGATTGAAAGAATCATGACCGTTTACGGAATTTACAGATCAAATTTGAGCAGTCCTGAGTTTAGCGCTATTGACAGAGAAATGTCGCCTAAATTTTCTGAGTTTTCAGATAAAATCAATCAAAATAAAAAATTATTTACTAGAATTCAGACGGTTTATAATTCAAAAGAAAAAAGCAAGCTTACAGGTGAGCAACAACGTTTGATTTGGTTATACTATACCAATTTTGTGCGTCAAGGGGCACAGCTTAATGATGCAGACAAAGCAAAAGTTGCGGGAATAAACAAAGAACTAGCAACATTGTTTACACGTTTCAGCCAAAATTTATTAGCAGAAGAGCATAATCAATATGTTGCATTAAAAACAGAAAGTGATTTTGCTGGTTTGCCAACTGAAGTTAAAAATGCGGCTATTGCTGAAGCAAAAGAGAGAAAATTAGATGTTATGGGATGTGTTGCAAATACACGTTCTTCAATTGAGCCATTTTTGACCTTTTCAACTCGCAGAGATTTAAGAGAAAAAGCATTTGATATTTTTGTTAAACGTGGCGATAACGGAAACGAAAATGACAACAATGCAACATTGGTTTCTATTTTGCAATTACGTACACAAAAGGCAAAATTATTGGGTTACCCAACATTTGCTGACTGGAGTTTGTCTAACAAAATGGCAAAAGATCCTAAAAAGACTTTGGCTTTAATGGAATCAGTTTGGGAACCTGCGGTTGAGCAAGTTCATAAAGATGTTGCCGAAATGCAAAAAATAGTTGATGCTGAAGGAGGAAATTTCAAAATTCAGCCATGGGATTACCGTTTTTATGCTGAAAAAGTTAGAAAAGCAAAATACGATTTAGATCAAAATGAAGTTAAGCCTTATCTTCAATTAGAAAAACTGCGTGAAGGAATGTTTTGGGTTGCTGGCGAATTGTTCAATTTTAACTTCAAACAAATTACAAATGTTCCGGTTTATCATCCAGATGTACGTGTTTGGGAAGTAAGCAACAAAGTAACTGGAAAGGTGGTTGGTTTATGGTATTTTGATCCTTACGCACGTGCAGGAAAACGCTCTGGCGCTTGGATGAATGCTTACCGTAACCAAGAAAAATTAGACGGAAATGTGCTTACAATTGTGTCTAACAACTGTAATTTTGTGAAAGGTGCGCCAGGTGAGCCAATTTTGATTTCTTGGGAAGATGCTTCGACTTTATTCCATGAATTTGGACATGCGCTTCACGGATTATGTTCAAATGTAACATACCCAAGTTTAGCAGGAACTTCTGTGGCAAGAGATTATGTTGAATTCCCTTCTCAATTATTAGAGCACTGGTTAGCAACTCCAGAAGTATTGAACAAATTTGCTTTGCATTACAAAACAAATCAGCCAATGCCTCAGGCTTTAGTAGACAGAATTGAAAAAGCAGCAAACTTTGGAGAAGGTTTCTCTACTGTTGAAACAATTTCAAGCTCTTTAGTAGATATGAAACTGCATTTAGCTACTGAGCCGATTGATCCTCATAAATTTGAAAAAGAAACATTAGATGCGTTGCACATGCCGTCTGAAATTGTAATGCGTCACCGTATTCCACAATTTGGGCACATTTTTTCAAGCGATGGATATGCGGCAGGATATTACAGTTATTTATGGGCAGATGTTATCAATGCTGATGCATGGGAAGCTTTCCTAGAAGGAAAAGGTGCCTATGATAAAGCTGTTGCAAAAAGACTTTACGATACTGTATTTAGTGTAGGAAACACTATCGATCAGGAAAAAGCTTATGAGAATTTCAGAGGAAGAGCTCCAAAATCTGATGCGTTGATGCGCGCCAGAAACTTCCCAATTAAAGATAAAAAATAATAAGATGAAAATCTGATTAAAGTTCCCGAATAATTATTTATTCGGGGATTTTTATTGAATTGTATTTAAAGCCCAAGGCTTTTAGTAGTTCCGAAAGGAACAAATTATATTGTAGAGCTGGACTTTAGTCCAGTTTAAATGGGATAAAAAAAGCCCTGAATCGTAAGATTCAGGGCTTTTAATATTTGAAATAATAAATATTAACCTAAAGTAACTCTTTTGAAACCAGTGATTTCAACATTGAATCCTTTAACATAATCACCAACTTTTTTACTGTCATCTTTGATGAAGTTTTGATCTAAAAGAGCTTTCTCTTGATCTAAAGAAGTGTTGTCAGAAATGAAACGTTGAACTTTTCCTGGAAGGATTTTGTCCCAGATTTGCTCTGGTTTACCTTCAGCTTTTAATTCAGCTTTAGCATCTTCTTCAGCTTGTTTGATAACTTCAGGAGTTAATTGAGAGAAAGAGATGTATTTAGGAACATTTTTCAAAGTTTTTCCTAAACGTTTTGCTTCTTCATTGTCTTTTTCGATCACAGCAATACGAGCAGCAAGTTCAGATTCAACGAAAGCAGGATCAAAATCTTTGTAAGATAAAGTATCAGCTCCCATAGAAGCAACTTGCATAGAGATGTCTTTTGTTAAAGCTTCAGCGTTTGCAACTGGAGCAGAAATTGCAGTTAAAGCAGCAATTTTATTAACGTGAACATAAGATCCAACGTAAGCACCTTCTAAAATTTCGAAACCACCGATTTCGATTTTTTCACCGATAACACCAGTTTGCTCGATTAATTTCTCAGCAACAGTGATTCCGTTGAAATCAGAAGCTAATAATTCTTCTTTAGTAGAGAAGTTGATTGCTCTTTCTACTAAATCTTTAGCTAAAGCAACGAAAGCTTCATTTTTACCTACGAAGTCAGTTTCACAGTTTAAAGTGATGATAGCTCCTTTAGTGTTGTCAGCATTGATAAAAGAAACAGCAGCTCCTTCAGCAGACTCACGGTCAGAACGGTTAGCAGCAACTTTTTGTCCTTTTTCTCTAAGGATTTGGATTGCTTTATCGAAATCTCCTTCAGCTTCAACTAAAGCTTTTTTACAGTCCATCATTCCGGCACCTGTAGATTGTCTTAATTTATTTACGTCTGCAGCAGTAATTGTTGACATAATATTTTGAATTTTTAATGTTAAAAGTAAAAAATTCCATCTTTTAAATCCCAAACTCCAATTTTAATAAATTATCAACATAACGTTTTTAATTTTGTATTTGGAATTTGGAATTTAAAATTTGGAATTTAAAATTTGATTTATTCTTCAGTTGCAGGAGCAGCTTCAGCCTCAGCAGCAGGAGCTTCTTCAGCAGCTTCAACTTCTTTTTCTGCACCTCTGTCAGATAGACCTTCGATTACTGCAGTAGTTACTAAAGATAAAATTTTGTCAATTGATTTAGAAGCGTCATCATTTGCAGGAATCACGTAATCAACCTCTCTTGGGTCAGAATTCGTATCAACCATTGCGAAAACTGGAATGTTTAATTTTTGAGCTTCTTTTATTGCGATGTGTTCAGCTTTGATATCTACTACGAACAATGCTGCAGGTAGTCTAGACATATCAGCAATTGAACCTAAGTTTTTCTCTAATTTAGCACGTAGACGATCAACTTGTAAACGCTCTTTTTTAGATAAAGTGTTGAAAGTACCATCTTTCTTCATTTTATCGATAGAAGACATTTTTTTAACTGCCTTTCTGATAGTTACGAAGTTAGTCAACATTCCGCCTGGCCATCTTTCAGTGATGTAAGGCATGTTTGCTGCTTTTGCTTTATCAGCAACGATGTCTTTTGCTTGTTTTTTGGTAGCTACGAATAAGATTTTTCTACCTGATGCAGCGATTTTTTTCAAAGCTTCGTTAGCTTCTTCAATTTTAGCTGCAGTTTTATATAGATTGATAATGTGAATACCATTACGCTCCATATAAATGTAAGGAGCCATGTTTGGATCCCATTTTCTAGTCATGTGTCCGAAGTGAACACCTGCTTCTAGTAATTCTTTTACTTCTATTTTGTTTGCCATTTTTTTACTAGTTTACGTTCTGTTGATTAGCAATGTGTGAATGGCGATTTCTCTGGCTTCATACATTTAGATGCTAAACTATATCCTACCTCGATAGGAGAGCAACAATAACTGTGTTTTTTAATTTCAATAAATAATTGATAATGTCTTGTCCCATCTGAACAAGACAGGTAATATTAACGTTTAGAGAATTGGAATCTCTTACGAGCTTTCTTCTGACCGAATTTCTTACGTTCAACCATTCTTGGGTCTCTTGTTAATAAACCTTCTGGTTTAAGGATTCCTCTGTTTTCAGCGTTAACTTCACACATTACGCGAGCTAATGCCATTCTTACAGCTTCTGCTTGACCAGTTGTACCACCTCCGTAAACGTTTACTTTTACGTCAAAGTTGTTTTCATTTTCTGTCATAGATAATGGTTGTAACACTTTGTAACGTAAAGTTGCAGTTGGAAAGTAAGTTGCGAATTCTTTTTTGTTTACAGTGATGTTTCCAGTTCCTTCAGAAACGTATACACGTGCAACAGCGGTTTTTCTTCTACCGATTTTGTGAATAACTCCCATTACTTAAGATCATTTAGGTTAACAGTTCTAGGTTTTTGAGCTCCGTGTTTGTGCTCAGATCCTACAACAACATTTAGATTTCTAAAAAGTTCAGCACCTAATTTGTTTTTAGGCAACATACCTTTTACAGCTTTTTCTACTAATAATGCAGGGTTTTTAGCTTGCAATACTTTAGCAGTTAAAGTTCTTTGTCCTCCTGGGTAACCTGTATGACGCATGTAAATTTTGTCATTCATTTTTGTACCTGTAAGGTTAATTTTCTCTGAGTTGATAACAATTACGTTATCTCCACAGTCAACGTGCGGTGTGTAACTTGGCTTGTACTTACCTCTTAAGATCATAGCAACCTTTGAAGCAAGACGTCCTAAGTTATGACCTTCAGCGTCAACAACAATCCACTCTTTAGTTACTGTGGCTTTGCTTGCTGAAACTGTTTTGTAGCTTAATGCGTCCATAATATTATTTTAATTAAACATTCCATCCCCAATAAAGGGGATGCAAAAGTACAATTAATTATTTTAAAACCAAATACCTGAAAAGAATATTTTATATCCTGAAAATCAGGACATCAGTTTTGTATTTAAAACATTAAAAAAAAACCACCTTCACTATAACGCGAAGGTGGCTCAATATTTTGAATTATTTTGTTAAACAATGAACAAATTTGCAATGTCTACAACTTGTTGTGTCGTTAATGGTTCGTCATAAGCTTCTGATCCTGCGCTAGCTCCAAAAGCCATTGCGGTATTAAAGCCAGCCTGCATGGTAACTCCTTCGCCATCATAAACAGCTTGTGTTGCGGCGGGCATTCCTGCACCTCTTTCGCTATTTGATATCCATCCTTTTAAACTTCGTAGTCTTCTTACTTCAGATGCATGTCGCGCTTCAACCGAATGAATTTGCAATGCGGCGGTCAATAAATCAGGAGTAGAAATTAAATTAGCAGCTTGGCCTTTGTAGGCTCTTACGCCTGTATCTTCAAAAGCTTGTGCCAATGCCAAAAAGGTTGGATAATCATGAAAAGGATCAAATGCTCCTCCAACAGTAAAGTCAAAAGTAGGCTTTGCAACAAAATTGGCGCTCATTGTGCCTCCTAATCCCGCAATTAAAAATTTAACATGATTTGATTCATGTGCAGCAATCTGCTGAAAAACTTTTAGATCGCGTCCACCATTTTCCGAAGCTGGAATTACTCCAGAATCTAGTGCCATCGCATAAAATTCATTTTCAAGATATTCTAGAGTCAATGCAAATTGCAAAGCGCCAATTGGCGTGGCAGGTGTTGCCGTTATATCTTTTGCAAGCGCTTTGTTGGCCATTGCAGATAATCCGAAAGGGATTGATGCCAGCGCAAGATTTCTTCCAATATTTCCAAACTGAGTAAAACTGTCTCTTCGTGAGCCTGTTCTTGCCATTAAGCTGTCATCAGTGAAGGTTTCTATAAATTTTAAAATATTCATAATTTCTAAGTTTTAGCGAGTTACTATTAAGGTAAATAATTGGCAGTGAATTTTGTGGTAATAAATCCTCCGGCAATTGGTAGAATTTTGGAAGGATCTTTTGCAACATCTAATCCCGTTGATGTATTCACAATATCGTCACCCGCAAAATCTTTAGAATTCGGGTTGATCAAGCTTCTTATTGCTGAAGCATGTCTGGCTTCTACCGAAACAATTTTTCCGGCCAGTAACAAGTAGTCTGCACTCTTAATTAATCTTCCAGCGCCATTATAGGCGGCAACTCCTGTGTCTTCCAGCGCTTTTGCAGTTGCAAGAACTTCGTTGCGGCTGTTGAAGTTGAGAGAACCATAATTGAATGCTAAGGAGGGAAGCAACTGAGAACTAGGATCAGGAAGAGCTCCCGTTAAAGCGGCTTTGAAAAAATCTCTGTGAACTACTTCGTGATGATACAAGTCGGTTAAAACTTGTTTTTCGGTGTCATTAAAAACAGAATTGAAACTGGAAGAATTTACAACTTTTGTATAAAAATCAGCTTCTAACTGTTCTAAGGCGTATGCATAAGTCAATACACCAAAATCTCCGGAGCCTAAATCAAATACTCCATTTTTTATTCCGGGCAGGGAATTATCCTGCATATCATCTTCATTATCATTGTTGCTGCAGCCAGCCAAAACCAAACCTGCACTAACCAGCGTTAAGCCGCTGAGCTTTAGAAAGCTCCTTCTGCTATCCAGGGAAGGATTAACTTCCTGAATTTTAACTTCGTTTTTCATAATCAAAGGTTTTTATTAAGGTTAATAATGCGTATATTAGACTATTAACGAGATTTAAGGGGATGCGGTTTTGAAAAATCGATGTTTCTTGGTTTTATTTTCAAAAGACCTTATAATTTTAATAAGTGGTAGGGCTTTTTTGTTTTATTTTAGGTAATTCTACTATATTTGTATTAATTACATAAAATTTAATTAGATGAAAGCTAAAGCAACTCTTAAACAAATTGCGAAAGAACTAGGTGTTTCTGTGTCTACGGTGTCTAAAGCATTGAATGATAGTCCAGAAATTAGTGAGCAAACGAAGGTGAAGATTAAGGAGTATGCCAAACTCAAAAATTATAAACCGAATGTTATAGGTCTGAATTTGAAGAACAGAAAGACCAAAACGATTGGTGTAATTATACCTAATATATTAAATTCTTTTTTTGCTAAAGTTTTTAGCGGAATCGAAAAAGTAGCTGACAAAAAAGGATATAATGTGATTACTTGTATTTCTAACGAATCTTTGGAAAAAGAAATTCATACACTTGAAATGTTGAGTAACGGAACTATCGATGGTTTCATTCTTTCGGTTTCTGAGGAAGCACAAAAACTTCAAGATTACAATCACTTTTCGGAAATTATCAATGATGGAACTCCAATTGTAATGTTTGATCGTATTGCTGATGAAGTAGATTGTGATAAAGTAGTGGTAGACGATTTTGATTCGGCTTTGAACTCAACACAGCATTTGATTAATCTTGGATGTAAAAATATTGCACTGATTTCTTCGGTGGATAATTTAAGTGTTGGAAAATTAAGAGCCGATGGATATCTGAAAGCTTTAAAAGACAATAATATTCCGATAAACGAGAAAATTATTCTTCGTACCGATTCTGAAGATGATATGAAGGCTAAAATCGACGCTCTTTTTGATAATAAAATTGACGGAATTTTTGCTTTGGATGAAAATGATTCGGTTGCGGCTTTAAGAGTAAGTTTGAAAAAAGGATACAGAGTTCCTGAAGATATTTCAATTATTGGTTTTGCTGACGGAATTTTAGCATCAAGACGCTTATCACCAAGTTTGACAACAGTAAGCCAACACGGAATTGAAATTGGTGAAGTCGCAGCAAAACGCTTAATAAAAAGATTGGAAGAAAGCGAAGAAGAAACTTCAGATTATGAAACAATTGTAATCAAGACGGTTTTAAAAGAAAGAGAATCGACAAGAAAAGTTAAATAAGAAAAACAAAAAAAGACTGTTCGAAAGAACAGTCTTTTTTTGTGCATATTTTTTGTCATTTCGACGAAGGAGAAATCTCCGCGAGAAGCTCGACAAAGTTTGGATTCTCATTGCGGAGTTACTTGTGGAGATTTCTCCTTCGTCGAAATGACAAGATTGCATTGATTGTTGATTAAGAAATCTAAAATCCAACAATCTAAAATAGAATTAATGCGCTTCCAACCAATCTTTCCCTAAACCAAGTTCTACTTCCAAAGGAACTGCCATTTTAAAAGCATTTTCCATTTCGTGTTTAATCATTGGCTGGATTTTTTCGAGTTCGTCATTATGAACATCAAACACAAGCTCATCATGTACCTGAAGCAACATTTTTGATTTCCAGTTTTCGTCTTGTAATTTTTTATGAATGTTGATCATTGCAATTTTAATCACGTCAGCGGCGCTTCCTTGAATTGGTGCATTTACCGCATTTCGCTCTGCGGCGCTTCTAACAACAGCATTTGCCGAGTTGATGTCTTTTAAATAACGGCGTCGGCCTGAAATGGTTTGCACATATCCTTTTTCTCTCGCAAATTCAATTTGTTCCTGAATAAAAGATTTCAATCTCGGATAAGTTTTATAGTAAGCGTCAATTAAAGCAGCACTTTCGCTTCGAGATAACGAAGTCTGACTGCTTAATCCAAAAGCAGAAACACCATATATAATTCCGAAGTTTACTGTTTTGGCGTTGCTTCTTTGTTCGCGGGTTACCTCTTCTAAAGCAACATCAAAAACCTTTGCAGCTGTCGATCTGTGAATGTCTTCTCCGTTTTGGAATGCTTTTATCATGTTTTCTTCGCCACTTAAAGCAGCAATGATTCGCAATTCGATTTGAGAATAATCGGCAGAGATTAAAGTGTGGTTTTCATCGCGAGCGACAAAAGCTTTACGAATCTGACGTCCTCTTTCGGTACGAATCGGAATATTTTGCAAGTTCGGATTATTTGAACTTAAACGCCCTGTTGCAGCAACGGTTTGCATATAATCGGTATGAACGCGCAACGTTTTTTTGTCCACTTGTTCTGGCAAAGCCAAAATATAGGTGCTCTGTAATTTTACCATTTGGCGCCAATCCAGAATATCTTTTACAATCGGATTTTCGTTTGCCAAATATGTCAAGACTTCTTCTCCGGTTGCATATTGACCGGTTTTGGTTTTCTTTTGTTTTGCACCGCCAATCTTCATTTTTTCAAATAGAATATCTCCCAATTGTTTTGGTGAAGCCAAATTGAATTTTTCACCAGCAGTTTCGTATATTTTTTGTTCCAAAGATTTGATTTCGACATCCATTTCAGATGACATTCCTTTTAAGAAATCAACATCTAGACGAATTCCCTCAGTTTCCATAGCAGCTAAAACGCTTACTAATGGAATTTCGATTTCATCAAATAGCTTTTTGGTTTCGGTTTTGTCTAGTTCCGTCGTGAAGATTTCTTTTAATTGTAAAGTAATATCAGCATCTTCGGCAGCATATTCTTTAATATCTTCAAGAGGAACATCGCGCATCGAAAGCTGATTTTTTCCTTTTTTTCCAATTAAATCTTCAATTGGTTTAGGAGAATATTTCAAATAGGTTTCGGCCAAAACATCCATATTATGACGCATATCAGGGTTGATCAGATAATGCGCAATCATCGTATCAAAAAGTTTTCCTTTTACGGTAACGCCATAATTAGCAAGGATTTTTAGATCGTATTTTAAGTTTTGCCCAATTTTTTCGATGTTTTCATTTTCAAAAAATGGTCTAAATTTCTCGATCAAAGTTTGAGCTTCTTCTTGGCTTTCCGGAAACGGAACATAAAATGCTTTTCCTTTTTCATATGAAAAAGACATTCCAACCAATTCTGCGTGCAAAGCATCAATTCCAGTAGTTTCGGTATCAAAACAAACCGAAGTTTGATTCTGTAAATTCTGCAATAACAATTTCACGCCCAAATCTCCTTGAACAATCTGGTAGGAGTGAGGTGTGTCTGATAAAGTGCTATAGAATGAATTTTTTGGAGTTTCTGAATCTTCATCTGCGGAAGCGCTTCCAAACAAATCAAATTGATCTTCGTTTTTCGGCTGTGGTTTTTTGTACAATTTAGCATCAGAAACTTCTGGAGTGGTAGTTTGCGTTCCATCGGTTTTGAATAAATTGTCAAATTGCTCCGCCATTCTTCTGAACTCTAATTCTTGAAAAATAGCTTCCGTTTTTTCAATATCCGGACGCGATAATTCATAATCAGTTTCGTCAAAAACAACAGGGCAGTCTAATAAAATAGTTGCCAATGTTTTAGAAAGCAAACCTTTTTCCTTGTTTGCTTCAATGTTTTCCTTCATTTTACCTTTTAGCTTGTCTGTATTTGCCAAAAGGTTTTCCATTGTGCCAAATTCTTTTAAAAGCTTTTTGGCTGTAACTTCACCAACTCCAGGAAGCCCAGGAATATTATCGGCTGCGTCGCCCATCATTCCAAGAAAATCAATTACTTGCTCTGGTCGTTCAATTTCAAATTTTTCTAAAACCTCAGGAACACCCCAAATTTCGATTCCGTTACCCATTCGGGCAGGTTTATACATGAAGATGTTTTCAGAAACTAATTGTGCAAAATCTTTATCGGGCGTTACCATAAAAACTTTGTAATTCTGTTTTTCGGCTTGCTTGGCAATAGTTCCAATTAAGTCATCGGCTTCAAAACCTTCAACTTCAATAATAGGAATATGCATTGCTTTTAAAAGTTCACATATATAAGGAACCGCAATTTTGATTGCTTCGGGCGTTACGTCTCGGTTTGCTTTGTATTCTGGGAATATTTCGTTTCGCATCGCGCTTCCGCCTTTATCAAAGGCAACAGCTAAATGATCTGGTTTTTCTCGTTTAATCACATCCAAAAGCGAGTTCATGAAACCCATAATTGCAGATGTATCCATTCCTTTTGAGTTGATTCTCGGGTTTTTTATAAAGGCATAATAACCACGAAAAATTAATGCGTAAGCATCTAGAAGAAAAAGGCGTTTTTGAGTTGACATATTAAAAATATTAGTCTGTAAAAATAAACAATTGGGTTTTAAAAATGATTCGGTTGATGAAAATTAATTTGTTCCTCATCATTTGTAGAGACGCACTGCAGTGCGCCTGTTTGGATATTGTTAAATTAAATGAAACTTATATGACTTATATGGTTCAAAAAACGGCAAAGCGTTAATGTCTCGTTAAATAATTCAGTTTGTAAGAATTCTTCATTTTTTCTTCATTTTGCGAAGGTAATTTTGAAGTGTAAAATAAAAGGTATTAATTTTTAAATTTTAGAAATCATGAGAAATTTATTGATGGTATTAGTAGCAGTTTTAGGTGCAAGCGCAATGGTTCACGCATTTCCTGCCAAAGGTAAACAAACAGCACCTGTAAAAGAAGTTACAGCAACAAAACAGCCAAAAAACAAAGCTGATAAAAAAACAAAAGCAGTAAAAACTGAAGCTTCAAAAGAAGAGAAAGCAAAAGTAAAAAAGTAAAATAAACATTAAAATAAAATAAAATCAATTAATTAAAAAACTTAGAAATCATGAGAAATTTATTTATGGCGATCGCCGCAGTTTTAGGAACAAGTGTAATGGTAACAGCAGCTCCAGCTCCAGCTAAAAAAGCTCCTGCAAAAGAAGTTAAAGCAACTCCTCAACAAGACCCAAAAGCAACAACTCCAAAAGAGGAAAAAGCAGCTAAACATTCTAAACATCACAACAAAAAAGCAAAATCAACAAAAACTGAAGCTCCAAAAACAGAAGCTTCAACAATGAAATAACAGTTATTGTTTCTGATTTGTTTTCAGATTCATGGTTAGGAAGCAAAACAGGGATAATGGTTATGGAGAATGCGGTTGAAAAAGCTGACGAAGAAATTTGTCGGCTTTTTTTCAATCGTTAATTTTTTTAATAATAGGCGTCGGGATTTTTTAAAATTGCTTAAATTTAATTGCGCTTAATAGCTACAGATTATGAATATTTTAATTGTTGAAGACAATAAGGAACTTGCCGTCGAAGTTTATGATTTTTTGTGCAATGCAGGTTATATATGTAAAATAACGCATACTTGCGATGAAGCACTTGAAGAAGTGGCTGGCAATGATTTTGACGCGATGCTTCTTGATTTAGGATTGCCAGACGGAGACGGTTTTGAGGTTTTGAAAGCAGTACGAAAAACACAGTCAAAAATGGCGGTCATTGTTTTGACGGCTCGTGGTGAATTAGACGACAGAATAAACGGTCTGCATTTAGGTGCCGATGATTATTTGACAAAACCTTTTGCACTGACAGAACTCAGTGCGAGATTGTTTGCCGTGATTCGCAGAATTCATGGTTTCACCTTGAATAATTTAAGCATTCATGGATTTTTGTTGCAGCTTCAAGATTATAAAGTTAGCTATAATGAAGTGCCAATTAGTTTGACCAAAAAAGAGTTTGACATTTTTCAATATTTGGTTTTGAATAAAAATCGAGTGATTACAAGACTGCAATTGACAGAACATATTTGGGGAGATATTCTAGAGATCAATTCTGATTCTAATTTTATTGATGTTCACGTTCGAAATCTTCGAAAAAAATTAGATAAACATACCACAATAGATTGGTTTGAAACGGTTAGAAATGTCGGTTATCGAATCAACGAATAAAAGATTAATTTGTGAAGATAAAACACCAATTGGCTATTTTTAATGCACTGACACGTTTGTTGGTGATTTTGATTTTATGGTTGATGTTGCCCATATTGGTAGAAAATGTGGTTTATAGGCATATCAACAACGGCTTGGTTGAAAAAAAGAAAAAATTCATTGATCATTTGAATAAAAAAGAAATCGATGATTTTATTCAGAATGCCGATGATTCAACCGAAACCTATTCTCAATTTTCGACACTGCACAGCGAATTTTTGGTACTGTCTAAAATTCCAATAAAAGATAATGAGAAAAAGACTTTTTTCAATAATGAATACCGAATTATTGAAGGCGAAGAAAATGAATATCGAATTCTGCAATATCATTTTACTTATGAAAATCAAGGGTATCAACTCGAAATTGGTAGCAGTTTAAGCGAAGTAAACGATTTGACCTTTATTATCCGATTCTTTATTATTATTGTTTTGGTGGTTATTCTGCTCGTTACTTTTTTGGCAGATACCGTTTATATCGAATATCTTTTAAAACCGTTTTATAAAATTATCGATACAAAAATAAAACGTGTCAATGAGCCAGAAGGTTTTGATCATACTCCAATAAAAGCAAATTCTAGAGATTTTAGAGAACTAGATTTGGTGTTGAACCAAATGATGGACCGAATTACGGAACTTTTTAAGAAAGAAAAACAATTCATTTCAAATGTTTCACATGAATTGCTTACGCCAATTGCATTGCTGAAAAGTAAATTCGAAAATTTATTACAAAATGAATCTTTAGATGATAATGCCGTTGATAAAATAGTAGGCTCGCTGAAGACATTAGACATGCTGAAAAAAATAATTAATAATTTGTTGCTGATTTCCCGAATTGAAAACAATCAATATGAGGCAAACGAAGAGATTAATTTTTATGAAATTGTCAATGACTTGCAGGAAGATTTAGAAGATCGAATTGAAGATCGAGAAATTGAGTTTGTAAATAAAATGGAGCATGATTATGTTTTTAAAGGAAACAAAACGCTCATTCATATTTTGGTTTATAATTTGGTTACAAATGCTATAAAATACAATCGACCAAACGGAAAAATTATTGCCGAAGATGGTTTTGAAAAAGGACATTATTTTATTTCTATAAAAGATACAGGTCTTGGAATGAGTGAGGCACATATCGAAAAAATATTTAACCGATTTGCAAGAATCAGCTCTGATCAGGACGGGCAAGGTTTAGGCCTCGCAATTGCCGAAAGTATTGCTTCTTTTCATCATATTGAAATCAAAGTAGAGTCAAAAATTAACGTCGGAACAACATTCACCTTAATTGTTCCGGAGCCTCTAAAACATAATTAAAAGTTAATTTTTTCGGAATGGTTTAATCTTCATTTTGTCTTCATTTAGTGATTCTATCTTTGAGGTATAATAATAGAAGTAATAAACAAATCAGTAAAATTTTTAATTATGAAAAAAATAGTAATGCTTGCAGTAGCTGTTCTAGGAACAGTGGCAATGGTAAATGCTCAAACAACTCCAACTCAAGCTAAAACAGCTCCAGCAAAAGAAGCTAAAGCTCCAGCAAAAGAGAAAAAAGCAGACAAAAAAGCTAAAAAAGCAGAGGCAGCTAAGCCGGAGACAGCAAAAACTCAAAAATAAAAAAATATAAGTTTGCCTTGGCAGGCTTTGTGTGGATTATAAAAGGTTTTAAAAAATTTGGTAGAGAAAAAAGCTGGTGGAGAAATCTACCAGCTTTTTGTTCTTTGTTTTTGAGTTAAATTTTTGATAATTAAAAGCAATAAAATTTTCATTCTTTGTTACTTTTGCTTAAAACTATAACTAATGATCCTTCGTTTTGTAATTCTGTGTGCCCTTTTTCTGCTTATTGAATTTTATTCCTACCAAGCCTTTCGTACTTTAATAAAAACGAGATGGATTTTAATAAGCTACCAGATAATAAGTTTCTTGCTTTTAGCATTTATCATATATTCTTTTACTCAGTTTGACCGCTCAGTAGGGCAAACCAAGCAAACCATGTTTACAATGGGGCTAATGTTATTGGTTTATGTTCCAAAAATCGTTCTTACTTTAGTAATGTTTGGTGAAGACATTTTTAGAATTGGTGCAAGCCTTTTGAATTATTTCATGTATAATGCACCTAGAAAAGAAATAATGCCAGATCGAAGAAAATTCATTAGCCAAATTGCTTTAGGTTTGGCAGCTGTGCCTTTTTTGTCTTTGATTTACGGAATTTTTGAAGGAAAATATAATTTCAAAGTAATCAAACAGACTGTCTTTTTTCCAGATTTGCCAGATGCTTTTGATGGATTTAGAATTACACAAATTTCAGATGTTCATAGTGGCAGTTTTGATAATCCCGAAAAGATAAATTACGCCATCGATTTGATCAATGAACAAGAGGCTGATATGATTTTGTTTACGGGTGATATCGTAAATACACATGCAAAAGAAATGCATCCGTGGTTGGATACTTTTAGCCGAATCAAAGATTATAAGTATGGAAAATTTTCTGTTTTAGGAAATCACGATTATGGCGAATATGTGACTTGGCCATCTGAAAAAGACAAGGAAGAAAATTTTCAAGAAATCAAAAAACTTTACGGCCAAATTGGTTTTAAATTGATGCTGAACGAGCATACGTATATTCAGAAAGGCGATGATAAAATCGCTTTGATTGGAGTGGAGAACTGGGGAGTTAATTTTAAAAAGGCTGGAGATTTAAATAAAGCCTCTGAAAATGTTGCTAAAGAAGATTTTAAAGTTTTAATGAGCCACGATCCAAGTCATTGGGATGCCGAAATTAAAGATCATCCTAAGAACTTTCATTTGACATTGGCAGGACATACACACGGAATGCAGTTTGGAATTGAGATTCCGGGTTATTTTAAATGGAGTTTAGCACAATATATTTACAAACAATGGGCAGGTTTGTACGAAACTGCCGGAAGATACGTTTATGTTAACCGTGGATTTGGTTTTCATGCTTATCCAGGACGAGTTGGAATTATGCCTGAAATAACAGTGATTGAACTAAAAAAGGGCAAGAATGTGGCTTAATTCGTTAAAAATGCTACATTTGTAGAATATTTGCCTCTTTGTAGTAAATTAAAAAATTTAAATTTTTGGTTTTATGTCAAAATTTGGAGAACTAATAAATGCTCAAGTCCCTGTGTTGATTGACTTTTACACAGATTGGAATGAATCGTCAGTATCTATGCATCCTGTAATTAAGGACGTTGCGGCTGCACTTGGTGATAAGGCCAAAGTAATCAAAATTGATGTAGATAAGAATCAAGAACTAGCTGAGGCTCTTCGTATTAAAGGCCTTCCGACGCTAATGATTTATAAAGAGGGACAAATGATCTGGAGGCAGTCAGGCGAGCTTGATGCAAATACAATTATAGGAATTGTTCAAGAACAGTTCAACCAATAATACAAAACTTTTGTGATGTTGTTTTAGTGAATAACATCAAACGCATACCCATTTTCTTTTAAAAAATGTAATGTTTTTGGCAATGCAAATTTTAAATTTTGCGATGCTTTTATACTGTCATGAAAAACAATTACACTTCCTGAAGTTACGTTTTTAGTCACATTTTCAAGACATTTTTCTGGCGTAATCGATTGGTCAAAATCGGCGCTTAAAACATCCCACATTACTATTTTGTAGCCCAAGCCACGCAATATTTTAGATTGTGCTTTTTTGATTTTTCCATAAGGAGGACGAAACAGTAAACTGTTTAGTTTTTTTTCATTGGCTAAAATCGAAGCGCAGGTTTTAACGTTTTCGATATATTCGTTTGTTTGGCTTTTCCATCCATTTATATGGTTCATGGTATGGTTGCCAATGGCATGTCCCTCGGCAATTAATCTTTCGAACAAGTTGGCATTTGCATTTATATTTTTTCCAATACAGAAGAAAGTAGCTTTGGCATCAAATTTTTTCAATTCAGACAAAACCCAATCTGTAATTTCTGGAGTAGGGCCATCATCAAAAGTGAGGTATATTTTCTTTTCCTTGTTTGGAATATCCCAACAATACTTAGAAAACACCGTTTTTATAAATGAATTAGTTTTGACCCAATAAAAGCTCATTTTTGAATGGATTTACAGATACTGTAAAATTAAAAAATGCAGTGCTATTTATCTAACAGCACTGCATTTTTTTAATCAGTATATTTTTCGTATATTATTATTCTTTTTCGCGTCCGAAACGTTCGAATACATTTACGTATGTGTTAAAAGTCTTTTTGTGTTTTTCGTAGAATGCTTTGTCGTTATTGCGATCCATTACTTGTAAAAGACTTCTGTAACGCTCAATATCAGTAATAATATCTATAGCAAGGTCAGTTTGGTCTCCAGGAGGCAATGTTGCGTAATAGTTTAGGTTTTCATTGTATTTTTTAACCAATCTGTTAAGCAATTCTCGCGCTTTTGCAGTTTCTCCAACTTTGTAATATCCGTTTGTAAAAGGCTCAACTAATGAATAATATCCAAATTTGTCCAAAGGCATTTTTGTCATTGCTAAATTGATTACGTTTTTAGCTTTGTCAATTTTGCCTTCTGCAATAAGCTGATCCATTAAACGAGATAAATTGGTGCGGTAGGTAATACTGTTTCTTCTGGTTTCAGGATCGTGATAAATTTTATCACTTTCGCTGTTGCCCCAATCCCATTTCATTACGATATCATACATTTTATCGGCGTCAATTTGCCCCATATCCATTGGTCCGCCATCTTTTGATGGAACATTTCTGATAGGAACTAATTTGTAAACCATTCCGTCTAACTGCAAATAGTTTTTCAGCCATAAGTAATCTTCATCATCAAAAGCGCCACCACTAAAGTAAATTGGACGTTTCCAGTTGTTGTTAGCCAAGATGTCAAGCATCATTAAGCGGTTTTTGTATATCGCGCTTCCTTTGATGTCAATATCCAAATAAGGAACAATTGAGTCATTGTATTTAGGATTGATAACCTTGTTTTTGATGATAGCATCTTTGTCAACAGGAACTCTGATTTTGTTTGTTGGGTAAAAGTGGATTGTTTGTCCATTTTGAAGACCAACAGTTGATTTAGGATTTTTGATAAAATCGATAAAATCATTGATGTTCCAACGTGTGTCAATTTTTTGGATAAAAGCTACATAATCCAGCTTATCTCCCACATAATCATCATGAGTAAATGATATCGGCAGTGGGTTTGATTCATAAGCTTTGGCTTTCATTTGATCAATGTACCAATCGGTCATGAACAAGCTTGTATTTACGATTTTGACATCGGTTCTAAAATGCTCAATTTCCTGAGCGTACCATAGTGGGAATGTATCGTTGTCACCAATGGTGAATAAGATTGCATCCTTGTCACATGAGCTCAAATAAGCTTTTGCCATTGCAACAGCTGTGTATCTTCCAGATCTGTCGTGGTCATCCCAGTTTTGAGAAGCCATTAAAATTGGAGCAGCTAATAAACTTCCTGCTATAATTACTGGTCCTGCAATTTTTGGAGCAATATATTTCTGGATGCTTTCATATAAGGAATAAACTCCAAAGCCAATCCAGATAGCAAAGACATAAAATGATCCTACAAGTGCATAATCTCTCTCACGAGGCTCAAAAGGTCTTTCGTTCAAATAAATTTTTAATGCAATTCCGGTGAATAAGAATAATGCCAGAAGCACATAAAAACTCTTAAGATCTTTGTTTGCATGATACATTATTCCGATAAGTCCTAAGATGAAAGGAAGGAAATAATAAACATTACGTCCTTTGTTGTTTAAAACATCTGAAGGTAGATTTTCCTGTGAACCCAAATGCAATGAGTCAAGAGGCCTGATGCCGCTGATCCAGTTTCCGTCAAGATTGTCGTATTTTCCTTGAACATCGCTTTGGCGTCCAACAAAATTCCACATTAAATATCTCCAGTACATGTATCCGAATTGGTATTCGAACATGAAAGCGAAGTTGTCAGTCGCAGATGGTTTTTCGATAATTAAATAATCTTTATAGCTATTTAGGAATTTTACATAACCTTCATTGTCAATTTGTTTTTGGGCATAAGCTTTTCTGAATTCAGAAACTGTTTTTTCAACTTCGTTTCTTAATTGAGCAGTCGCTTTGTTGTATTCATCTTCACTTAACTGGCTTGCATCAATTCCGTATTTTGCTAAATCTTCCTCATAATTGTAATTCGGATTGATTTTGAATTTAGGCGGATTTGTGAAGTTGATATAGTTTTGAATATGAGCAGTTTCAGTGCTCCACATTCTTGGCAGAATCGTTTTTTGATTGTCGTCAGAATTTTGATCTGCGTTTTTGTAATTGTTGGTAATAATGTATTTACCAGTTTTATAATCTCTTTCGTAGTTTGGTTTTTTGTCTAAATAAGGCGTTTTTTCATCAAGACCAGCAAAAACTTCGGTATATTGAGGACCATAGAATAAAGGATTTACACCATATTGTTCACGATTGTAATAAGCTAAAACCTCAATAGCGTCTGATGGTTTGTTTTCGTTGATTACCGTATTTGCATTCGCACGAACCGGAAGCATCATCCAAGTTGAAAAACCAATTAGGATAAATAAAATACAAAGGATAATTGTGTTATAAAAAATAAGTCCTTTTCGTTTGGTGAATTTTAATCCGAAATAAAAGAAAGCTACAAATAAAAGTGCAACAAAAATGGTTCCTGAATTAAAAGGTAATCCCACGCTGTTTACCATGAAGATTTCAGTTTTTCCGAAGAAAGCCATCGTTAAAGGCAAAAGCAATTTGAAAATGAACAACAAAATTCCAATTACAACTACATTAGCAATTAGGAAATTTTTAATAGTAACTTTTTCGTAGTGTTTGAAATAGTAAAGAAAACCTATCGACGGGATTGTCAATAATGCCATGAAGTGAACACCAAATGAAAGTCCGACAACTAATGAAATAATCAAAAGCCATTTGTTTCCTTTTGGTTTGTCCATGTCTTGTTCCCAACGAAGACCAAGCCAGAAAAGCAACGCAATTAATAAAGATGCCATTGCATAAACTTCTGCTTCAACTGCATTGAACCAAAAACTGTCTGAAAAAGTGTAAGCAAGAGCGCCTACAAAAGAGCTTCCTAAAATAACTACAGAATTGTTTTGGTCAATTTCTGCAAAACGTGCTACGATCTTTTTTAAGATCATTGAAGAAGACCAGAACATAAATAAAATTGTAAATGCACTAGAAAAAACAGACATCATATTAACCATTACGGCTACATGTTGCGCATCGATAGCAAACATGGCAAAAAAAGCTCCCATCATCTGGAATAAAGGTGCTCCTGGTGGGTGACCCACTTCAAGTTTGGCTGCTGTGGCTATATATTCTCCACAATCCCAAAAACTCATTGTAGGTTCGACGGTTAAAGTATAAGTAATTAAAGCGATTGCAAATGCAAACCAACCAATAATAGTATTCCATTTATTGAAATTGAATTGTGCCATATTTAGGTGTTAAAATTTTGTATGTTTTCTATCCTACAAAGAAAATGTTTTTTTATGTAAAGAAACGAGCATTAACAAAAAATTCTGTAAAACTCTAAGTTAAAAGTAATGTATTGTCAATGAGATGATTCCGTTAATGGACGAGATTTAAATGTGAAAAAAAACAAAAAAAATGATTTTTTTTCTTCAAAAAGTTTGCAAAAACTAAATAAAGCCTTAAATTTGCACTCGCTTAACCGCACTGCTGGTCTATGGTGTAATGGTAACACTACGGTTTTTGGTGCCGTCTTTCTAGGTTCGAGTCCTAGTAGACCAACAGAAAAGCCTCTCGGAAATGAGAGGCTTTTTTTTATGCAAAAAAGTTTTAAATAAAATTTGCATAAAATAAATAAAGTTCTAATTTTGCACCCGCTTAACCGCACTGCTGGTCTATGGTGTAATGGTAACACTACGGTTTTTGGTGCCGTCTTTCTAGGTTCGAGTCCTAGTAGACCAACAGAAAGCCTCTCAGAAATGAGAGGCTTTTTTTTATGCTTTAAAATTAGGGTATTTTCTAGATGTTTTTTTATCGCAAAGCGCGCTAAGGTATGCGCAAAGTGCGCTAAGTATCTTTTTAAAGAATGTTGAGTTCGCAAAGTTTTATGTGTCTTATTTTGAATATAGCCCGTGGTTTCAACCACGGGAAACTTATAGGGAAAGACTTAATTTTTGGAAGGCTTATTGGAGAAGGCCTATTTATGATTTAAAGAAGAAGGAACAATTCCGAATTTCTTTTTGAATGAAAATGAAAAATGAGATAAATCTTCAAAACCGACGCCAATATAAACTTCTGATGGTGGATTTCCTTGGCTGATTAAATAGTAGGCTTCTTGAAGTCTTTTGTTTAATAGCCATTTTCCAGGCGCTTGCTGGAATATCTTTTGAAAATCTCTTTTAAAAGTCGCTAAGCTTCTTCCGGTGAGATAGGCAAATCGATGCATTTGCACATTAAAGTGGAAATTTTTGTTCATAAATGCTTCCAAATCGATTTTTCCGGGTTCGGTGAAATCAAATAAAATATCTTTTAATTCGGGATTTACTTTTAATAAAAGATGAATGGCTTCTTTGATTTTTAAATTAAACAAGGCTTCGTTGCTTTCTTGCTCAACTTCAAGATAAGTGATCAGCGATTCCATAAAAGATTTATAAAGCGGATTTGGAGCTAATGTGATCATGGCTTCAGAATCGGCTTTTTTGCTGACTTTATAATTGTATTCTTTGTTTACTTCACGCAGAATTTCCTGATCTAGAAAAAGTGATATGGTTTTGAATTCACCATTTTCTGGAGGAATTTTGGTGAATTTGGCCAAATGATTTCTCTTGCTGAAGCGAAAATCTCCCGGTTTTGAGTTAAAAGTGCTTTTGCTGTCTGAAGCTATCATTTCTCCAGAAATTTGGTAGCTGAAAACATGTTCTGGAATAAAATGTTCTCCTTCTCGGCTGCGCGCATAATAGCAGGAGTAAAGTATTTTTGGTTTCGGATTTGATTTTGTCGTCATAATGGTAAAATTACAAAAGATCCGGAAAATCTTTTCATCAAAACTTTCCGGATTGTAAATGATTATAAAGGTTGGATAAGTGCTCTTGGTTCTAAATACGCCTCAAGTCCGATGTTTCCAAATTCACGACCAATTCCGGATTGCTTAAATCCGCCAAAAGGCGCCATAGGATCGTGTCCAATTCCGTTTATTTGAACGCGTCCAGCGTTGATTTGCGAAGCAACTCGATGTGCTCTTTTTTCGTCTGATGAGCTTACATAAGCTTGAAGTCCGTAAGTGGTGTCGTTTGCAATTTCAATTGCTTCTTCCTCGGTTTTGTATGTAATGACGGTTAAAACAGGCCCGAAGATTTCTTCTCTGGCAATACGCATTTGATTTTTTGCATTTACAAAAACAGTCGGTTTTACAAAATTTCCTTTCTCAAGCCCTTCAGGTTTTCCTAATCCTCCAGCAAGAATTTCGGCGCCTTCAGTAATCCCGATTTGAATGTAATCTTGAACGCGTTGATATTGTTTTGTGCTTACCATCGGCCCAACTGCGGTATTGGTGTTTTTTGGGTCGCCAACAATTACGTTTGCTAAAACTTCTTTGAGGATTGATTTAGTTTCTTCTAATTTGTTTTCTGGAATTAAAAGTCGGGTTCCGGCAATACATGCTTGTCCGCTGTTCATAAACGCGGCGCTTAAGGCAAGCGGAATTGCTTTTGAGAAATCGGCATCGTCTAAAATGATGTTTGGTGATTTTCCTCCTAGTTCTAGTGTAACGCGTTTCATGGTGTTAACGGCTTCTTTGGCAATAATTTTCCCAACGTTTGTTGAGCCAGTAAAAGAAATTTTTGAAATATCGGGATTTCGGCTTATTTCTGCGCCAACAACTTCTCCTAGTCCGTTTACGATATTTACTATTCCTTTTGGAAGTTGAGCGTCGTGTAAGCATTCCATCATCAGTTGGGTTTGTTGCGCGCTCATTTCGCTAGGTTTTATGACAGTTGTGCATCCTGCAACGATTGCTGTTGCTAATTTGCTAGAGATAAAACCATTGCTTGAGTTCCATGGGATTATGATTCCAACAACGCCAATTGGGGTCATTTGAACCTCAGATTGTCCCATTGTTTTAATGAAATCGTAACTGTTTAATAGGCTAATTGCTGAATCGAAACCTTTTAGCATGTATTCGTGGCTTACAGATGCAAATTGAAATGTTCCTCCATATTCTTCGACCATTATGTTTACAAAGTCGGTTTTTCTTTTTTCAACAGCAGTTTTTATGTTTTTCAAATATTGAATTCTTTCTGTAGTTGAAGTTTTAGAGAAAGTTTTAAAAGCATTTTTAGCGGCTTCTATCGCGTTTTGAGTGTCTTCGGTATTTCCTAGTCTAACTTTTCCGAGCTTTTCATTTGTGGTTGGGCTTATAAGGTCGAAATATTCAGTTCCTTGAGGCGTTACAAATTCTCCGTTAATGTAAATTTTGTCTATTGTTTTCATGTTGTATGATTTAATGAATTTTTATTTGACAAATTTCCGGATAAATGCCCTGCGTGACTTTGTTGTAAAGCTCAATTGAACTTTGTTGAAAAGCTCATAATTTATTTGTTTTTGCGAAAAAAAAATAGCTTCTCGATTGAGAAGCTATTGCTATGAAGTGTTTTGATTTTTAAATCTTTAACGTAATAACAGGTCTGACGGTGTGGTTTACTAGCCCTTCGCTTATGCTACCGTTAAAGAAATGTGCAAAACCTGTTCTGCCATGTGTGCACATTCCTATGATGTCTGCGTTTATGCTGTTCGAAAAATTGAGGATTCCTTTTTCAATATTAGTGTCGTTGTAAATTTGAGTTGTATAATTGGTTATGCCAAATTCTGTTACAAAATTCTTCATTGCTTTTTCCATGACATGTGTCGGCTTAAAGCTGTTTGGTGTGCAGATGGTTACAAGGTGGATTTTTGCTTCAAAGAATTTGGTGAAATTCAATAGTTTATTGAACGGTTTTTTGGTTTCTTCAGAAAAATCAGAAGCAAAGACAATATCGGTAACTTTGAAGTCCGAAATGTCTTTTTTGATAACCAAAACCGGAATTTCAGAATTTCGAACAACTTTTTCAGTATTTGAGCCTATTAAGAGTTCTTCAATGCCAGATGAACCGTGAGATCCCATTATAATTAAATCAATTTCGTAGTCCTTGCTTACTTGGAGGATTCCGTGAATTGGTTTGTCCATTTTTACAATTTCAGTTACCGAGATTCCGTCCAGATATGGTCTTGAAGATGCTTCGTCTAGCATTTCGTTTGCTTTTTTCATGAAAAGCATAGTTTCAGGGATGCTTGTGCCTCCCAGTATGGCGTCATTCATTTGGTGCGGCAATTCAAGCATGTGCAAAATGACAATTTCTGAATTGTTTCTTTTGGCAATTTGCGAGGCCACTTTTAACGCATCTTCAGCATGTTCTGAAAAGTCAGTAGGAACTAAAATTCGTTTCATAATTCTTTGGGTTAAATTATTTGAATAATCTCTTTTTGAATGCTCCTATAAAGATAAGAAATATTTTTAGAGCAATCAATTTATTTTGATTTATAAAAAAATCACTATATTTGCATCGTTATTTATTAAAATCTAAATAATGAGGGGACTAAGTGTCCCCTCTTTTTATAAAATTATGACATTTAAGGAAAAAGTTAACGAATTAATTACAGAAGCACTTCTGGAAAAGCCATCGATCTTTTTGATTGATCTTGCTGTTTCGGATTCTTTTAAAATTAGTGTTGGTTTAGACGGAGATAATGGAGTTGCGTTGCAGGATTGTATTGATATCAGTCGTGCCATCGAAAACAATCTGGATCGTGAAGAACAGGATTTTTCGCTTGAAGTAGCTTCGGTTGGAGTAGGATCTCCTTTGAAATTGATTAGACAATACAAGAAAAATATTGGTAGAACGTTGATTGTTACTACAAATAATGAAAAAATTGAAGCAGAATTGGTTGAAGCTAACGATGTTTTCATAATTTTGTCTTGGAAGGCAAGAGAACCGAAAAAAGTAGGAAAAGGAAAAGAAACAGTTCAAAAAGAGCAACAAATACCTTATACAGAGATAAAAGAGGCAATTGTTACAGTAACATTTTAATTAAAGAATTCGCATGGAAAATTTAGCATTAATCGATTCATTCTCAGAGTTTAAAGATAATAAACTTATTGATCGTGTAACGCTTATGGCAATTTTAGAGGACGTGTTTAGAAATGCATTGAAGAAAAAATACGGTTCAGATGAAAATTTCGATATTATTATAAATCCTGACAAAGGAGATATGGAAATATGGAGAAGAAGAGTAATTGTTGCCGATGAGGATCTTGATTTTGAAAATGAGGAAATTACATTGACTGAAGCAAGAAAAATTGAGGCGGATTTTGAAATTGGTGAAGAGGTTTCTGAAGAGGTAAAATTGATTGATCTAGGAAGAAGAGCTATCTTAGCGCTTCGTCAAAACTTAATATCTAAAATTCACGAACACGATAATACAAATCTTTACAAACAATTTAAAGATATTATCGGTGATATATATACAGCTGAAGTGCACCACGTGCGTCCAAGAGTAGTAATCTTGGTTGATGATGAAGGAAATGAAATTGTGCTTCCAAAGGAAAAACAAATTCCATCAGATTTCTTCCGTAAAGGAGATAACGTTCGTGGAATTATTGAAAGCGTTGAATTAAAAGGAAACAAGCCTCAAATTATTATGTCTAGAACTTCTGAAAAGTTCTTGGAAAAATTATTCGAGCAAGAAATCCCAGAAGTTTTCGACGGATTGATTACAGTGAAAAATGTAGTGCGTATTCCTGGTGAAAAAGCAAAAGTAGCTGTAGATTCTTATGATGATAGAATTGATCCGGTTGGAGCTTGTGTGGGAATGAAAGGTTCTCGTATTCACGGAATTGTTCGTGAACTTGGAAATGAAAATATTGACGTTATTAATTATACAAACAATATTCAATTGTTTATTACAAGAGCATTAAGCCCTGCAAAAGTTTCTTCAATCAAAATTGATGAAGAAAGCAAAAGAGCTGAAGTATTCTTGAAATTAGAAGAGGTTTCTAAAGCAATTGGTAGAGGTGGTCACAATATCAAATTAGCTGGTCAATTGACAGGTTATGAATTAGATGTTATTCGCGAAGGCGATGTGGCTGGAACTGTTGCAGATGAAGATGATGTTGAATTAACAGAGTTCTCAGATGAAATCGAAGAGTGGGTAATTGAAGAGTTTGCAAAAATAGGTTTAGATACTGCAAAAAGTATCTTGAAACACGACGTAGAAGATTTAGTAAGAAGAACAGATTTAGAAGAGGAAACTATTCTAGACGTTATGAAAATACTAAAAGAGGAGTTTGATAGCTAGAAAATAGCTGAATATCTGCTCTAACAACACAACTAAAAAGGTAATAATAAAAAGGTTATATGTCTGAAGAGAGAGTAATAAGAATAAACAAGGTTTTAAGGGAATTAAATATTTCGTTAGAAAGAGCTGTTGATTATCTAAAAGATAAGGGAATTGCTATTGATGCAAATCCAAATGCTAAAATTTCTGACAGTGAATTTAATATCCTGCAAAGCCAATTTGCGGGCGATAAGGGGAATAAGGAAGCTTCTAAAGAGGTAGGAGAAGAGAAAAGAAAAGAAAAAGAAGCATTGCGTGTTGAGCGTGAGAAAGAAATTGAAGACAAACGCAGACAAGAAGAGGAGCGTCAAAAACAGCAAGAAATAATTAAAGCGAGAGCTGTTGTTTCGGGACCTGTACAAGTTGGTAAAATTGACTTGAATCCAAAAAAACCTGCAATTGCTCCTTCTGAGGAAACAGCAAAAGTTGAAGAGCCAAAAGCTGTTGTTGCACCTGCGCAACCAGAAAAACCAGTTCAGACTGAAACTGTAAAACCTGAACCAGTTGCTGCGACTCCGGTTGTGGAAACGAAAAAGGAAGAACCTATTATTACGGAGAAAAAAGAAGTTAAAGCAGAATCTTCAAAAGTTGCTCAGGAGCCAATTGTGTCAACTGATCCAACAACTTCAGAAGAAACTATTACTACTCAATATCAAAAGCTTTCAGGAACTACTCTTACAGGTCAAACAATTGATTTGTCTCAATTTAATAAACCAAAAAAGAAGAAAGAAGATCCAAAAGTGGCTCAAAATAAACCTGGAGCTCCAGGAGTAGGAGGAAACAACGCAAATAAAAATAAGCGTAAAAGAATTGCTCCTAAACCAGGAACACCTGGTGCGCCAAAACCTTCTACAGGTAATAACAATGCACCGGGAACACCAAATCCTAATAAGATAACTCCAAATAATAACAATGGTGGAGGTGGTTTCAATGCAAACAGAAGCCAAAGACCTGGTTTTGTAAAAGGAAATCGTCCTGCAATTGTGGCTAAAGTTGAGCCAACTGAAGAAGAAGTAAAAAACCAAATTAGAGAAACTCTTGAAAAACTTCAAGGTAAAGGAGGAAAATCTAAAGCGGCAAAATATAGAAGAGATAAAAGAGAGACACACCGTCAAAAATCGGATGACGAGCAAAGAGCTCTTGACGAAGGAAGTAAAACTATTAAGGTTACAGAGTTCGTTACAGTAGGTGAAATTGCCATCATGATGGATGTGCCAATTACTAAAGTGATTGGAACTTGTATGTCTCTTGGGATCATGGTAACCATGAATCAGCGTTTAGATGCTGAAACATTAACAATCGTTGCAGACGAATTTGGTTACGATGTTGAATTTATTACAGTGGATATCGAAGAAGCGATTGAAGTTGTAGAAGATAGAGAAGAAGATTTAGTAACAAGAGCGCCAATTGTGACAGTAATGGGTCACGTTGACCACGGTAAAACATCTTTACTGGATTATATCCGTAAAGAAAATGTTATCGCTGGTGAGTCTGGAGGTATTACACAGCACATTGGAGCGTATGGGGTTACTTTAGATAACGGACAAAAAATCGCGTTCTTAGATACGCCAGGTCACGAGGCGTTTACCGCGATGCGTGCACGTGGAGCTCAAGTTACCGATATTGCTATTATCGTAGTAGCGGCAGATGATGATATCATGCCACAAACAAAAGAGGCTATTTCTCACGCACAGGCTGCGGGAGTGCCAATTATATTTGCAATCAATAAAATTGATAAACCAAATGCTAATGTTGATAAAATTAAAGAGCGTTTGGCTGGTATGAATTTGCTTGTTGAAGATTGGGGTGGAAAAATTCAGTCACATGATATTTCTGCAAAAGTTGGAACAGGTGTAAAAGAATTATTAGAGAAAGTTTTATTGGAAGCTGAGATTTTAGATCTAAAAGCAAATCCAAATAAAGCGGCTCAAGGAACTGTTGTTGAGGCTTATTTAGATAAAGGAAAAGGATATGTGTCTACGATTTTGGTGCAACAAGGTACTTTGAAAATTGGAGATTATATGCTTGCTGGTAAGCATCATGGTAAAGTGAAAGCGATGCATGATGAAAGAGGGCATGCTGTTTTGCAGGCGGGACCTTCAACGCCGGTATCTGTTTTGGGTTTAGATGGAGCGGCAACAGCTGGTGATAAGTTTAATGTATTTGAAGATGAGAAAGAAGCAAAACAAATTGCATCAAAACGTTCTCAATTAATGCGTGAGCAATCAGTTCGTACACAAAGACATATTACGCTTGATGAAATTGGACGTCGTATTGCTCTTGGTCAGTTTAAAGAATTGAACGTAATCCTTAAAGGAGACGTGGATGGATCTGTTGAGGCATTGTCTGATTCGTTCTCTAAACTTTCTACAGAAGAAGTTCAAATCAACATTATTCACAAAGGAGTTGGTGCGATTACTGAAACCGATGTTAACTTGGCTTCTGCGTCAGATGCGATTATTATTGGATTTAACGTTCGTCCTGCTGGAAATGCTAGACAACTTGCAGATAAAGAAGAAATTGATATCCGTTACTATTCTATTATTTACGCAGCTATCGATGACTTGAAAGATGCAATGGAAGGAATGTTAGCGCCAGAGATGAAAGAAGAAGTTTTAGGAACGGCTGAGATCCGTGAGATTTTCAAAATTTCTAAAGTAGGTTCAATCGCTGGATGTATGGTAACCGATGGCAAGATTTTAAGAACTTCTAAAATTAGAGTTATTAGAGACGGAGTTGTAGTTCATACTGGTGAGCTAGTGGCGTTAAAACGTTTCAAAGACGATGTTAAAGAGGTTACGAAAGGTTACGATTGTGGTATTCAAATTAAAGGATTCAATGATATCGAAATTAATGATGTTATTGAGGCTTACCACGAAGTAGCGATCAAAAAGAAATTGAAATAAGATTTAGTTAATATTGAAAGCCCCAATGAAAATTGGGGCTTTTTTTATGCGGTATTTTGATTGAAAAATGCTTTTTGTACAAACCATTCGTTGTTCTAAAAATTTGTTATTTTTGATTAAAATTATTAGATCATGAAACAGTTATTATATTCGGCTTTGTTTTTTATTGGTATTTCTACTTTGTCTTTTTCTCAAGAAGCTGTAGAGAAAAGTGCTCCGCCGGCAGGAAATGCTGCAGTTGGCGATTATTATGGAGATAATGTTTCTGGTGTTTCTGTAGATAAAGCAATTTCTGTTGAGAAATTAGAATCGAAGTTTAAAGATCAGAATAAAGTAGAAAATGTCGCTGTTAAAGGAATGGTGACTGATGTTTGTGAAAAAAGAGGATGCTGGGTGACCATTAAAACTGAAAATGGATCTTCGTTTTTTGTAAAAATGAAAGACTATGCTTTTTTTGTACCGCCTGCTCTAAAAGGTAAAAATGTGGTTTTGGAAGGAAATGCGGAGAAAAAAATAACTTTTGTTGATGAGTTGAAGCATTATGCTAAAGATGCTAAGAAATCGCCTGCTGAAATAAATGCGATTACAATGCCTAAAGAAGAAATTCGTTTCATGGCAAGTGGCATCAAAGTGGTGAATTAAGATGATTTTCATTGCGTATAAAAAAAGAGCGAGATTCAATCTCGCTCTTTTTTGTTGTTAACAGTTATTATTTTCCTGGCTTAAGCAAAAAGACATTTTTATATCTATTTTTTATATCTGCCAAATTTCGTTCGGCTTCTATTCGGGTCTTAAAATTTCCAACTATTACTTTGTAATTTGGAGTGTTGAAAATTATTGTTCCATCAATGTTATTGTATTCTCTTTTGAAATCAGATAACGTTTTCTTTGCTTCGTCACTTTTGCCACTGAAAATTTGAATTCGGTAGGTATCGTTTGTACTTATTGATGTGTTAATTTTGCGCTTCTCGTTCAGTAGTTGCTCGAATTTTGGGTCTTGATTTACTGTTAAATTTTGATCCTGAGCATGAATATTATATGCTAATGTGAATAGAGTCAGTGTGAAGAAAACTCTTTTTGAAGGGGTTAAAATTCTCATAATGTGATGGTTTTTATGCAAAAATACTATTTAAAGTTTGTGTGGAAAATTTTAATATTATTTAGAATTGATATAAATTGATATTTAAGACTATTTTAAGGTTTTGAGAATAGTTCATAAGTCGTATTTTTGTGCAAGTTTTAAAAGAGGGTATTAGTTTTTACGAATTTATCACAGTAAAAATCATACCAAAAATTAGTAGATAATTATTATACTATATGAAAAAGGTGGGTAACCATAATTCGATCTCAAGAAAATTGCTCCTTAGCTTATCGCTAACGCTTATTTTCTCCCTAACTTCATTTGCTCAAGATCCTGCTGCAGCTCCTGCGGCACCTGAAGCTGCTGCTCCGGCTGCGACATCTGGTGGAGATCCGGTAAAAGGGAAAGAACTTTTTAATGCAAATTGTGCTGCATGTCACAAATTAGATGCTAAATCAACAGGTCCTGCCTTAAGAGGAGTTGCTGACAGGCATGAAATGGCTTGGATTTACAAGTGGGTGCACAATAGTTCTGATATGATTAAATCAGGCGACGCTGCTGCTGTTAAGCTTTTTGAAGAAAACAACAAAGCAGTAATGACTTCATTTCCTCAATTATCTGAAGGAGATATTGATAATATTATAGCTTATACTTCTGAGAAGAAACCTGAGGCGCCAACTGCTATAGCTGGTGGATCTGCAACTCCTCCTGGTACTAACGTAGAAAGTGGTTCTATTTCAAATAATGTTATTTTAGGAGCTCTTGCTCTTGTAATGGCTATTTTGGTTGTTATGTTGTTCATGGTGAACAAAGTGTTGACTAAAGTGGCAAATAAAAACGGTATCGAAGTTGGTCCTAAAGAAGAAAGATTGCCAATCTGGAAAGCTTTTGCTAAAAACCAATTCTTGGTATTAGTTACTTCGATTTTCTTGCTTTTAGCTAGTGGTTATTTTGTTTATGGATACTTGATGCAAGTTGGTGTAGATCAAAACTACGAACCAATTCAGCCAATTCACTATTCTCACAAAATTCACGCTGGAGATAACGAGATTAATTGTAAATATTGTCACTCAGCTGCTCGTGTTAGTAAAACTGCAGGTATTCCTTCTTTGAATGTTTGTATGAACTGCCACAAGAATATTTCTGAAGTTGCTGAAACAACTGCTACTGCTGAGTACAGCAAAGCTTTTTACGATGCTCAAATTCAAAAATTATACGATGCTGTTGGTTGGGATAAAACTAAACAAGCATATACAGGAAAAACACAACCTGTAAAATGGGTTCGTATTCATAATCTTCCTGATTTTGTATATTTCAACCACTCACAACACGTTTCTGTTGCGGGAATTGAGTGTCAAACTTGTCATGGTCCGGTACAAGAATTTGAAATCATGAAGCAATATTCTAAATTAACAATGGGATGGTGTGTGGATTGCCACAGAAAAACTGATGTTAAGATGGAAGGTAATGCTTACTATGATAAAATTCACGCTGAACTTTCTAAAAAATACGGTGTAGAGAAATTAACTGCAGCGCAAATGGGAGGTTTAGAATGCGGTAAATGCCACTATTAATCGAATTATTAAGATTTTAATATTTATATACAATGTCATCAAACAAAAAATACTGGAAAAGTGTTGAAGAACTAGAGAATGGTTCTATTGTTGAGGCGCTTAGAAATAACGAATTTGTTGAAGAGATTCCTACAGATGAATTCTTAGGAAATGCTGAAGCTTTGGCTTCATCAGGAACTTCACGTCGTGACTTTTTAAAGTACGTAGGATTTAGTACTGCAGCTGTTACACTTGCTGCTTGTGAGGGTCCTGTGCACAAGTCTATCCCTTATGTTTTACAACCAGAACAAATCATTCCTGGTGTTGCTGATTACTATGCAACTACAGTTTTTGATGGTTTTGATTTTGCAAATCTTTTGATTAAGACTCGCGAGGGTCGTCCAATCAAAGTTGAAAACAACACTATTGAAGGTGCTAAATTTGCAGCTAATGCTAGAATTCATGCATCTATCTTAGGATTATACGATAGTGCTCGTTTGAGTGAGCCAAAATTAAAAGGGCAAAAAAGCAGCTGGTCTGCTGTTGATTTGCAAATCAAATCAAGCCTTGCTCAAGCAAAAGCAAAAGGAGGACAGGTGGTATTGTTGACAAATACATTAGCAAGTCCATCTACTGAGAAATTGATAGGTGAGTTTATTGCTAAAAATCCTAATGCAAAACATGTTGTTTACGATGCAGTTTCTTCTTCTGAAGCTTTAGATGCATTTGAAGCAGTATATGGAGAAAGAGCTTTAGTTGATTATGATTTTTCAAAAGCTTCTTTAATTGTATCTGTTGGTGCTGACTTCTTAGGAGATTGGCAAGGTGGAGGATATGATTCTGGATATGCAAAAGGTAGAATTCCTTCTGGAACTGAAGGAAAAAAAACAATGTCTCGTCATATTCAGTTTGAATCAAACATGACATTATCTGGAGCTGCTGCTGATAAGCGTGTTCCAATGACTACTGCTGATCAAAAACAAGCTTTAGTTCAAATTTATAATATTATTGTAGGTGCTTCTATTCCTGTATCTTTAGATGCTAATTTTAAAGCTGAAGCTGTAAAAGCGGCGCAGCAATTAAAAATGGCTGGTACAAGAGGGGTTTTAGTGTCTGGAATTGAAGATAAAAATGCTCAATTGTTAGTGTTGGCTATCAATCAACGATTGGCTAGTGAGTCTTTCAGTACTGCTGGAACAAGACAAATTAGAAAAGGTTCTAATGCGGCTGTAGCTCAATTATTAAAAGACATGAATGCAGGAAGTGTTCATACTTTAATTATGAGCGGAATCAATCCTGCATATACATTAGCTGATTCAGCTTCTTTTGTATCTGGATTGAAAAAAGTAGATACATCAGTTGCTTTTTCTTTGAAAGAAGATGAAACGGCTTCGATTACAACTATTGCTGCTCCAGCGCCTCATTATTTAGAGTCTTGGGGTGATGTTGTGATTACTAAAGGAACTTATGCTTTAACGCAGCCAACGATTCGTCCAATCTTTAATACAAAACAATTTCAGGATGTTTTATTGTCTTTAAATGGTGTTGGTGGAACTTTCTACGATTACCTTAAAGCTAATTCAGCTAGTTTAATTGCTGGTTCTTCTTGGAATAAAGTATTGCATGATGGTGTTTTAGTAACTGGTTCTACGGCTTTAGCTGGTGGATCTTATGATTTCGCTGGTGCAGCAAGTGCTCTTTCTAGCGCTAAATCTGCTGGTGGATTAGAATTAGTATTGTACACTAAAACAGGTATGGGTGATGGACAACATGCAAATAACCCTTGGTTGCAAGAATTTCCAGATCCAATCACAAGAGTTTCTTGGGATAACTACGTTACTGTTTCTAATGCAGATGCTAAGAAATACGATTTATCAAACGAAATTGTTGCAAATGGTGGTTTAAACGGAAGTTACGCTACTATTACAACTGCTGATGGTGTTAAGATTGAAAATGTTCCGGTTATTGTTCAGCCAGGACAAGCTGTTGGAACTATCGGTCTTTCGGTTGGATATGGTCGTAAAGCATCTTTAAAAGAAGAAATGCAAGTAGGTGTTAATGCTTACGCTTTATATAAAAATTTCAATAATGTTCAGTCTGTTACTTTAGCTAAGGCTAATGGTGTTCATGAGTTTGCTTGTGTTCAAGGACAAAAAACATTAATGGGTAGAGGAGATATTATTAAAGAAACTACTCTAACAGTATTCAATTCTGAAGATGCAGAACATTGGAATGAAAAACCAATGGTATCTTTAGATCACCAAGAGGTTGAAGCTACAACTGTGGATCTTTGGGAATCATTTGATCGTACAACTGGTCACCACTTCAATCTTTCAATTGACTTAAATGCTTGTACTGGATGTGGGGCTTGCGTTATTGCTTGTCATGCTGAAAACAACGTTCCAGTTGTAGGTAAAGCAGAGGTAAGAAGAAGCCGTGATATGCATTGGTTGCGTATTGATAGATATTATTCTTCTGAAAGCACATTTGAAGGTGATAACAAGAGAAAAGAAGGAATTGCTGGTTTATCTAGTTCATTGTCTACATTCAATGAAATGGAGAAAGCAGGAGAGAATCCTCAAGTTGCATTCCAACCTGTAATGTGTCAGCACTGTAACCACGCTCCATGTGAAACAGTTTGTCCTGTTGCTGCAACTTCTCACGGTCGTGAAGGCCAAAACCATATGGCTTACAACAGATGTGTTGGTACTCGTTACTGTGCTAACAACTGTCCATATAAAGTACGTCGTTTTAACTGGTTCTTATACAACAAAAACAGCGAGTTCGATTATCACATGAACAATGATTTAGGCCGTATGGTATTAAATCCTGATGTTAACGTGCGTTCTCGTGGTGTTATGGAGAAATGTTCTATGTGTATCCAAATGACACAAGCTACTAAATTGAAAGCTAAAAACGAAGGCCGTCCAGTTAGAGATGGAGAATTCCAAACGGCTTGTTCAAGTGCTTGTTCTTCTGGAGCGATGATATTTGGTGATGTAAATGATAAAGAAAGTAAAGTTGCAGCATTAGCAGCTGATGCAAGATCTTACCACTTATTGGAGCATGTAGGAACAAAACCTAATGTGGTTTATCACGTTAAAGTTAGAAATACTTAGTAAAATTATTAATAAGAAACAATATAAAGGATTATGTCGTCTCACTACGAAGCACCCATTAGAAAACCTTTAGTTATAGGTGATAAATCTTATCACGATGTAACTGTAGATGTGGCAGCGCCTGTTGAAGGACCTGCAAATAAACAATGGTGGATTGTATTTTCAATCGCATTAACAGCCTTCCTTTGGGGATTAGGTTGTATAATTTACACCGTATCTACCGGTATTGGAACATGGGGATTAAATAAAACAGTTGGTTGGGCTTGGGATATTACTAACTTCGTTTGGTGGGTTGGTATTGGTCACGCCGGAACATTAATTTCTGCAGTACTATTACTTTTCCGTCAACGTTGGAGAATGGCTATTAACCGTTCTGCGGAAGCAATGACTATCTTCTCAGTAGTTCAAGCAGGTTTATTCCCAATTATTCACATGGGTCGTCCATGGTTAGCATACTGGGTATTACCTATTCCAAACCAATTTGGATCTTTATGGGTAAACTTTAACTCACCTTTACTTTGGGACGTATTCGCGATTTCAACGTATTTATCAGTATCATTAGTTTTCTGGTGGACTGGTTTATTGCCAGACTTTGCAATGCTTCGTGATAGAGCTATTACTCCTTTCAATAAAAGAGTTTATTCTATCCTAAGTTTCGGATGGAGCGGACGCGCAAAAGACTGGCAACGTTTTGAAGAGGTATCTTTAGTATTAGCTGGTTTAGCAACTCCTCTTGTACTTTCTGTACACACAATCGTATCGATGGACTTTGCTACTTCTGTAATTCCTGGATGGCATACAACAATTTTCCCTCCATACTTCGTTGCTGGAGCAGTTTTCTCTGGATTCGCGATGGTAAATACATTGTTGATCGTTATGAGAAAAGTTTCTAATCTTGAAGCTTATATCACATTACAACACATCGAGTTAATGAATATCATTATCATGATTACTGGATCTATTGTTGGTGTGGCTTACATCACTGAGTTATTCGTAGCTTGGTATTCAGGAGTGGAGTATGAGCAATATGCATTCTTAAACAGAGCTACTGGACCTTACTGGTGGGCATATTGGTCAATGATGACTTGTAACGTTTTCTCTCCACAATTCATGTGGTTCAAGAAACTTAGAACAAGTATCATGTTCTCATTTATTATTTCGATTGTAGTAAACATCGGAATGTGGTTTGAAAGATTTGTAATCATTGTTACTTCTTTGCATAGAGATTATCTTCCATCTTCTTGGACAATGTTTTCACCAACATTTGTTGATATTGGAATTTTCATTGGAACAATTGGTTTCTTCTTCGTATTGTTTTTATTATACTCTAGAACATTCCCTGTAATTGCTCAGGCAGAGGTTAAAACAATTTTGAAAGGAACAGGAGATAATTACGTAAGAGAAAGAGCAAATAGTAAAGATTCACATCATGAGTAATAAAGTAATATACGCCATTTATAATGACGACGATATTTTGATGGATGCAGTTAAGAAAACTAGAGCTGCTCACCATCATATTGAAGAGGTTTTTACTCCATTTCCTGTTCACGGATTGGATAAAGCCATGGGCTTAGCGCCAACAAGATTAGCAATTTGTTCTTTCTTATATGGATGTGTTGGTATTTCTGTTGCGACTACAATGATGGGTTACATCATGATTCATGACTGGCCACAAGATATTGGAGGAAAGCCAAGTTTCAGTTTCATTCAAAATATGCCATCTTTTGTGCCAATTATGTTTGAGATGACAGTATTTTTTGCTGCGCACTTAATGGTAATCACTTTTTATATGAGAAGTAGATTGTGGCCATTTAAAGAAGCTGAAAATCCTGATGTAAGAACAACAGATGATCACTTCTTAATGGAAGTAGCAGTAAATGATAACGAAGCAGAATTAGTTTCTTTCTTTGAAGGAACTGGAGCTGTTGAAGTTAAAGTAATAGAAAAGAATTAATTGTAGCTATGAAAAGGATATATAAAATAACACTTTTAGTTGGTATAACTATTTTAGTTTCATCTTGCCACAATAATTCGGCACCGAACTATCAGTATTTCCCAAATATGTATGAGTCTGTTGCTTACGAGCCATATTCAGAAGCAAACATATTCAAGGGTGGAAAAGAAGGACAGCTTCCTGTTGTAGGAACTATTAATAGAGGTTTTGAACCTTATGAATATGAAAATTCGACAGCTGGTTATGAATTAGCAAAAGCTAATTTAAAATCACCTTTAACTGAAGAAGAAAGAAATTCTGGTAAAGGAAAAGAGCTTTTCGAAATTTATTGTATCAGTTGCCATGGTGCTGCTGGTAACGGTAAAGGTAAATTGGTTGAAAGAGAAAAATTTCTTGGGGTACCTAGCTATAAAGACAGGGTAATCACTGAAGGAAGTGTATTCCATGTTGAGACTTATGGTTTAAATGCAATGGGTTCACACGCAAATCAATTAAGTGCCCACGAACGTTGGTTAGTTGCTGACTATGTTCTAAAACTAAAAAGCCAATTATAATTGTTGAACAAACTGATCGTAATAGATATGTATACATTTTCAAGTAAATTAAAAACTTTTTCTATCATCTTAATGGTTCTAGGACTATTGGGAATTGGGTATGGTTTTTTAAGTGCACCTAAAGATATTCAAGAAGTTGAAAAAATACTAGCTGCGGATGCTCACGGTTCGCATGGGGCTGCACATGAAGAAGCTGCTGAAGCTTCTCATAAAGATGCTGCGCATCATGAAGCTGCTGAAGCTTCACATGAATCACACAAAGATGGTGAGCATGAAAAAGTTGGAGCAGCTGATGAACATACTGAACATTTAACTCATGTATTGCACCAATTGCAAAATAAGCCATGGTCTGCATTATATGTTGCTTCTATTTTCTTTTTACTGCTTTCTATGGGAGTTTTAGCGTTTTACGCTATTCAACAAGTGGCTCAAGCAGGTTGGTCTCCAGTTTTATTTAGAGTGATGCAGGGTATTACTGCTTACTTGCCAGCTGGTTCAATCATTTTCTTTATTATATTAGTTTTATGCGGATTGCACTTTAATCACATTTTTGTTTGGTTAGGCGAGGGAGTTACTGATCCAAAAAGCCCAAACTATGATGCAATTATTGCTGGAAAATCTGGATATTTAAATTTCCCATTTTGGATTGCTAGAGCGTTTGTCTTTTTATTAGGATGGAACATCTACCGTCACTTTTCAAGAAAAAACTGTTTAGCACAAGACGAAGCTAATGATGATCTTTACTACAAAAAGAATTTCAAAGCTTCTGCAGGATTCTTAGTATTCTTTATTGTTTCTGAGTCTATTATGTCTTGGGATTGGATTATGTCATTTGATCCACACTGGTTCAGTACTTTGTTTGGATGGTATGTATTTGCTTCTTTCTTTGTAAGTGGTATTACATCTATTGCTTTAGTGACAATTTACTTAAAATCAAAAGGTTATTTAGAGTACGTAAATACAAGTCATATTCACGATTTAGCTAAATTTATGTTTGGTATTAGTGTTTTCTGGACTTATTTATGGTTCTCTCAATTCATGTTGATCTGGTATGCTAATATTCCAGAGGAGGTTACTTATTTCGTAACAAGAATTCAATTATATAACTTGCCATTCTTTGGTGCTGTAGTTATGAACTTTGTTTTCCCATTATTGATATTAATCAACACAGACTTCAAACGTCTTAACTGGGTTATTGTAATGGCTGGTATCGTTATCTTATTAGGTCACTATGTTGATTTCTTTAATATGATCATGCCTGGTACAGTTGGAGACAAATGGTTTATTGGTGTTCCTGAAATTGCATCTATTCTTTTCTTCTTAGGTTTATTTATTTTTGTTGTATTTACTGCATTAACTAAAGCTCCTTTGTTAGCAAAAAGAAATCCTTTCATCGAAGAAAGTAAACATTTTCATTATTAATATTTAAAGAAGTAAACAGATGACAAGTTTGTTGGTAATTATAGTTGTAGTTTTATTAGCAGTTGCATTATGGCAATTGACCAAGATATTTGACCTTACTCAGGTAGGTTCTTCTTCGGACGATTCTCAGGTTGCATCAGATAATGATAATAATGTTCAAGGATATATTATGTTTGGCTTTTTAGCTTTCATTTATATATTTACGATTTATGGTTTACTGAAATGGGGTAATTTAGCACTTCATACTCCTGCTTCTGAGCACGGACTTTTAGTAGATAACTTAATGAATATTACTTGGGTTTTGATCTTCACAGTTCAAGTTATTACTCAAGGTTTATTATATTGGTTTTCTTTCAAAAACAGAGGACACAAAGACAGAAAGGCATTGTTTTTTGCAGATAGTAATAAACTTGAAGCAATTTGGAGTATCATTCCATCTGTAGTGTTGGCTTGTTTAATTCTTTACGGATTATACGCTTGGAACAACATTATGTTTGTTGACAAAGACGAAGATGTAATTGAAATCGAATTATACGCGCAACAATTTAAATGGACTGCAAGATACGCTGGTGCTGATAATACATTAGGAAAAGCGAATGTAAGATTGATCGAAGGGGTTAACACTTTAGGTGTTGATATGTCTGATAAGAATTCTCAAGATGATATCGTAGTTACTGAATTGCATATTCCTAAAGGGAAAAAGGTTCACTTCAAAATGCGTTCTCAAGATGTTTTGCACTCAGCTTACATGCCTCACTTTAGAGCACAAATGAACTGTGTTCCTGGTATGGTTACTGAATTTGCTTTTGTTCCTACATATACAACTGCTGAATACAGAGAGTTGGATTTTATGAAGGAGAAAGTTGCAAAAATCAACAAACTTAGAGCTGAAAAGAGCGTTGAGTTAGTTGCTAAAGGCGGAACAGCTTTAGATCCTTATACTTTTGATTTTTTATTATTATGTAATAAAATTTGTGGAGCTTCTCACTACAACATGCAAATGAAAGTTGTTGTTGATACTCCTGAAGATTATAAAAAATGGTTAAGTGAAAAAACTACTTTAGCTCAAGATATTGCTGCAGCAAAAGCAGCTGAGAAACCAGCTGAAGGAGCTGCTCCAACTACAGATACTACTGCAAAAGTACAAGATACTGTGAAAGCGGTTATTGATACTGTAAAAGCAGCTGTAGCTAAAGTTGCGATGAAATAATATTATTTAGAAAATTTAAAGTACACATATATGTCAGCAGAAGCGCACGGTCACGATCACGGACACGATCACGAGCACGAACATCATCATAAAGACACGTTCATTACTAAATATATTTTTAGTATTGATCACAAAATGATTGCTAAACAATACTTGATTACAGGTATTATCATGGGAATCATTGGTATCGTAATGTCTTTGCTTTTCAGAATGCAATTGGCTTGGCCAGAGGAGTCTTTCAAAATTTTTAATGTTTTATTAGGCGATAAATTTGCACCAAATGGTGTAATGGCAAATGATATTTATTTAGCATTAGTTACGATTCATGGTACCATAATGGTATTCTTTGTATTGACAGCTGGTTTAAGTGGTACTTTTAGTAACTTGCTTATTCCACTTCAAATTGGAGCAAGAGATATGGCATCAGGATTCATGAATATGATTTCTTACTGGTTGTTTTTCTTGTCTGCTGTTGTAATGGTTTGTTCTTTATTTGTTGAGGCTGGACCAGCTTCTGCAGGTTGGACAATTTATCCTCCATTAAGTGCATTGCCACAAGCAATTCCTGGTTCTGGAACTGGTATGACTTTATGGTTAGTTTCGATGGCAATCTTTATCGCATCTTCTTTGATGGGATCTTTAAATTACATTGTAACTGTAATCAATTTAAGAACAAAAGGAATGTCTATGACTAGACTTCCTCTTACAATCTGGACGTTCTTTGTAACAGCTATTATTGGTGTTATTTCGTTCCCTGTATTGTTGTCTGCGGCTTTATTATTGATTTTTGACAGAAGTTTTGGTACTTCATTCTTCTTATCTGATATTTATATTGCTGGTGAAGTTTTACACTACCAAGGTGGTTCTCCTGTATTGTTCGAGCACTTATTCTGGTTCTTAGGACACCCTGAGGTTTACATCGTAATCTTGCCTGCAATGGGTCTTGTATCTGAAATTATGGCTACAAACTCTCGTAAACCAATCTTTGGTTACAGAGCGATGATTATGTCAGTTCTTGCAATTGCATTCTTATCGACTATTGTTTGGGGTCACCACATGTTTATTTCAGGTATGAATCCTTTCTTAGGATCTGTATTTACATTTACAACTTTATTGATTGCGATTCCATCAGCAGTAAAAGCATTTAACTGGATCACTACATTATGGAAAGGTAACTTACAGTTTAACCCTGCAATGTTGTTTTCTATTGGAATGGTTTCTACTTTCATCACTGGAGGTTTAACAGGAATCATTTTAGGTGATAGTACTTTAGATATTAATGTTCATGATACTTACTTCGTAATTGCTCACTTTCACTTAGTAATGGGTATCTCTGCACTTTACGGAATGTTTGCTGGTATTTACCACTGGTTCCCTAAAATGTACGGAAGAATGTTGAATAAAAACTTAGGTTATATTCACTTCTGGGTAACTGCAGTTTGTGCTTATGGAGTTTTCTTCCCAATGCACTTTATTGGATTAGCAGGTTTACCAAGACGTTACTATACAAATACAAACTTCCCATTATTTGATGATTTACAAAATGTGAATGTTTTAATTACAACATTTGCTCTTGTAGGAGGTGCGTTCCAATTAGTATTCTTATACAATTTCTTCAGCAGTATTTTCTACGGTAAGAAAGCGGTTCAAAACCCATGGAGATCTACAACTTTAGAGTGGACAACTCCAGTTGAGCACATGCACGGTAACTGGCCGGGAGAAATTCCTCATGTATATCGTTGGCCGTATGACTACAGTAACCCAAATCACGATGTAGATTTTGTTCCTCAAAATGTACCAATGAAAGAAGGTGAAGAAGTTTTACACCACTAAAAATATCAAAAAGGCTATCAGAAATGATAGCCTTTTTTTGTTTAGTTAAAGTTTTAAACCTTCAGTTTTACTGTTTTAGAAACTGATTACTTTCTATATCTTTGTAGGATGAATGAAAATCTAGATCCTACAACTAAAGGATATAACTCAGAAGAATTAGATCTTGAAAAAAGATTGCGTCCACTCTCATTTGATGATTTTGCTGGACAAGATCAAGTTTTGGAAAATTTGAAAGTCTTTGTTGCGGCAGCTAATCAGCGTGGCGAAGCACTTGATCATGCTCTTTTTCATGGGCCTCCTGGTCTTGGAAAAACGACTTTGGCAAATATATTGGCCAATGAACTTCAAGTTGGAATCAAAATTACCTCTGGGCCGGTTTTAGACAAGCCTGGCGACTTGGCCGGTTTGCTTACTAATTTAGATGAGCGCGACGTTTTATTCATCGATGAAATTCACCGATTGAGCCCCGTTGTTGAAGAATATCTATATTCGGCAATGGAAGATTTCAAAATCGATATTATGATTGAATCTGGTCCAAATGCACGTACGGTCCAGATAAATTTGAACCCGTTTACGCTTATTGGTGCCACTACACGTTCGGGATTATTGACTGCTCCAATGCGTGCCCGTTTTGGAATTTCATCTCGTTTGCAATATTATACCACCGAACTTTTAACTACAATTGTTGAAAGAAGCGCCTCGATATTAAAAACGCCAATAGACTTAGAAGCGGCTATTGAAATAGCAGGTCGAAGCCGTGGAACACCTCGTATTGCAAACGCATTGTTGAGAAGAGTACGTGATTTTGCTCAGATAAAAGGAAATGGAAGAATTGATCTAGAAATCTCGCGGTATGCTTTGAAAGCATTAAATGTCGATGCACATGGATTAGATGAAATGGATAATAAAATTCTATTGACCATTATTAATAAATTTAAAGGTGGACCTGTTGGACTTTCGACTTTAGCAACAGCTGTTTCTGAGAGCAGTGAGACTATTGAAGAAGTTTATGAACCTTTTTTGATTCAGGAAGGTTTTATTATGCGTACGCCACGTGGCCGTGAAGTTACAGAGAAAGCTTATAAACATTTAGGAAAGGTTAATACAAATATCCAAGGTGGATTATTTTAAAGACATTTTATGAAGCATTACCTTTTAATTTTCCTTTTTGCTTTTGGCCTCTCCTTTGGTCAAACCAATTATTTTCCACATCTCGAATATGGAAAATCGCCACAGCAAATTTTGGATTTGTATGTTCCGAATGGAAATTTAAAAGATGTGCCAGTTGTTATTCTTCTACATGGAGGAGCTTGGTCGATGGGCGGACTGGAATACACAACCAAGCATGCTCAGGATATTGCTAATAAAGGTTTTGTTGTTGCTAATCTAGATTATCGTTATGTAAATGAGACTATTTCGGCTAAGGATTTATTGGCAGATATAGATAATGCGGTTGCTTATGTTTCGAAGACTTCAAGTAAATATGGTTATGCTAAAAAAGGATACCATATTGTTGGAATTAGCGCAGGTGCTCATTTAGCCTTATTATATGGCTATACAAAGAAGAATATGAAGTCTATTACGGCTTTGTGCGCGCCTTCGAGATTGGATTCTCCTGAAGCGTTAGAACTTAGAAAAAATAGTGGACATCTCGATATTATTGAAAAATTGGCTGGAGCCAAAATTAACCCAACTGGAAATAATGTTGCTTTAACTAAGATAAGTCCGTTTAGCAATATTTCGAATACACCAACATTGTTAATTCACGGCAACGCTGATGACTTAGTCGATGTAAGTCAATCAAAAAATCTATACAATGAACTAAAAAGAAAAGGGGTAGAAACAAAATTGATTATTAGGGAAGGCAAAGGACATGATGTTGGAATGAATACACCTGAAACTGAAATTCAGAATATAAAAGATATTACAGATTGGATTCTGAAACACAATAAATAAACGGTATTGACAAGAAAAAATAAGCACCATAATTAATTAAGGCGGTTTGTTTAACTTTTATTCAAAATGTCTCAAAGCAAAAAATATAATTATCCGAATAAGCTCTCAATTGCAAGATTCTTTTTAGACTCAGAAGGAGTGCGTAGAAATCCTATACCGTTTCATAAAAGATATTTTGACAAGTTAGGTGACTCATTTTCTTTGAAGATTGGTTTTTCTAAGCATTTGATTTTGTCTCGAGATAATGAAATCGTTCAATATATTTTGGTTAAAAATCAAAAGAATTATCACAAGTCAAAATTTCAATCGGTTTATCTTTCTAAATATTTAGGAAAAGGACTTTTAACTAGCGATGGTGATTTTTGGTTGAAGCAAAGAAGGCTTATTCAGCCGGCATTTCATAAACAGAAAATGAATATGCTTGTCGAGAATATGAATAATACAATTAGTTCTGAAATTGATAATTTGACAGAGAACGAGATTGTTAATGCTTTTCCGGCAATGAGCCAATTGGCATTTAATGTTGTTGCAAAATCGTTATTTGAGTTTTCTATTTCAGAAGAAAAACTGCATCGCATTAAATTTATTATAGAAGAAGTCCAAAAATTTTTGGTCAAAGAAATCAGGCTTCCTCATAAAGCTTTATGGTTTTCATTAAGCGGTCAGGTCAAAAAGCATTTGCAATTAGCACAAGAGAACAATCAAATCATACAGGAGATTATTGAAGAACGAAATGTCTCCAATGAAGATTTTAATGATTTGCTCAACATGCTGATGGAAACTCGTTATGAAGATACAGGCGAAAGCATGTCTATGCAACAATTAATAGACGAAATAAAGGTATTATTTATAGCGGGACACGAGACAACAGCAAACGCCTTGACTTTTACACTTCATTTTTTGGGAAAATATCCTGAAGTACAGCAAAAGGTTTTGGATGAAATTACAGAAATTGAATCGCAGACGGATAATGTTATTGAGCAACTTCAAAAAATGACTTATATAAATGCTGTTTTGAATGAATCAATGCGATTATATCCTCCGGCTTGGATAACAGATAGGCAAAATGTGGAAGATGATATTGTGGGCAAGTATAAAATTAAAAAAGGAACTTTGATTGGGGTTTCATTTTATGAGCTTCATCGAAATCCGAAGTATTGGGAAAATCCGGACGAGTTTATTCCAGAACGATTTCTTGGCGAGCAAAAAAAACAATCCATGCAATATTTTTATCCTTTTGGAGCCGGACCAAGAATGTGTATTGGAGCGGGATTTGCTATATATGAAATGTGCTTGGCGATTTCGCAGATTGTAAAACGTTATGTTGTAAAGTCAAATACGGATAAAGTAGAATTTAATCCATTAGTGACTTTAAAACCGGTTAATATTGAAGTTTCATTTTCTAAAAGATGAGCATAAATTCGAAAGAAATATATTCAAAATTCATAAAAGACGAAGCTAAAAGGCTTGGGTTTCTTTCGTGCGGTATTTCGAAAGCTGGATTTTTGGAAGAAGAGGCGCCTCGTTTAGAAAAATGGTTAAATAATAATCATAATGGTCAGATGGCTTATATGGAAAATCATTTTGACAAACGTTTAGATCCTACTTTATTGGTTGATGACGCAAAAAGTGTTGTTTCGCTTCTTCTTAATTATTTTCCTTCGGAATCTCAAAATTCGGATAGTTTTAAAATTTCAAAGTATGCTTATGGTCAAGACTATCATTTTGTTATTAAAGAAAAACTGAAAGAACTTCTTCATTCAATCGAAGAAAATATTGGAGCAGTTTCAGGTAGAGCTTTTGTTGATTCAGCTCCAGTTTTAGATAAGGCTTGGGCGGCAAAAAGCGGCTTGGGATGGATTGGAAAAAACAGTAATTTAATAACTCAAAAAGTAGGTTCTTTCTATTTTATAGCAGAACTTGTTGTGGATCTTGATTTAGAATATGATCACAAAGTAACTGATCATTGCGGTTCTTGTACTGCTTGTATTGATGCTTGTCCTACTCAGGCAATTGTAGCTCCTTATGTTGTCGACGGCAGTAAATGCATTTCTTATTATACAATCGAATTAAAAGAAAATCTTCCTTATGAAATGAAGGGGAAATTTGATGAATGGATGTTTGGCTGTGATACCTGTCAAGATGTTTGTCCATGGAATCGGTTTTCGAAACCTCATTCAGAACCTCTCTTTAATCCTAATCCTGAATTGCTTTCTTTTTCTAAAAAAGATTGGACAGAAATTACAGAAGAAACTTTTCGGGTTGTTTTTAAAAACTCTCCGATCAAAAGAACAAAGTTTGAAGGATTAAAGCGAAATATCTCCTTTTTGAAATAAAAATGAAATTTGTAGTAAGGTGAAAATTGGTTTAATTATACTTTTTTTTCACTGATAAACTTCCGCTTCATATGACACATTTTTGTAAGACGCTAATTTTTAACTTAATACGTGTGTCTTTATCGATATGTAAGAAATAAAATACGTTCAAGGTATTTTGTCGATAATAATTATCGACCAATTACATATTATTTCATGATTTGTTTTTATAGCAGATTTTTAAATTTAATTTTCTGCCAACTATCCGATGTAATTTTAAGTAGGCTTTATCTTTCAAAATATTTCTATTGAAATCTTGATTATCAGTGAGTAAAAAAGAATTTTAAGAGAATTTAAAATTTTTAGGCTATAAAATTTCTCTGATTTATGTTTTAAGTGTTTGATAGATAATGTTTTATTGTTTTGTGGGAAATTCAACAAAAATGACAAATGTAAAATGATTTAGTACTTTTCTTATTTAGTAAAATAATTTAATAAAAAATATGCCATTATAAAATCAAATTTTTAATGAAAAAAATTAAGATGATTTGTAGGTTAAAAAACAAACAAATGTTAAAATCTTTTTCGCAACTTAATATTGGTTTATTTTGTAAGATATTTTGTTTTTTTTGTTTAAAATATTAAAAAAACACGAGTTATTTGTAATAATTTAAGAAAATTCTTCTGTTTTATTGTGAAATAAATAATTTTAATGATTTTTAAAATTGAATTTAGCCGAAAAAAGTTGTTATTCAACGTTTTTATAGGTAGTTTATCGACTAATGTAGCTAGTTATTAGGTGTTTATATATTTTCGCGACACCAAAACTACCAAATAACCTATGAGACAATTTTTATGTTTTGGACCAAAAACGGTTCAAACACATTTTGATTTTAATAAAAATCTGAAGAAAGATTTTGTCTTTTTTTCAAGATCCAATCCCTACATTTTTTCGTATCTGTCCTATAAGCTGAAAACCTTGGCTGGTTTTCCAGTTTACAATATTTGCTTTCAAATCTCACTTGCGTATGCGTAACTCTACTTTTAATCAGTCTAGATTTTCTAGACTAAACTTTTTTATTGCATTTTTATTACTGATTAGTTTTAGTGCTTCGGCTCAGTTCTATACAAAACACTATATAGCGCCAGCACCTTGGCAGTATTTCAGTAAATCAAATGAAATTGTAATTGCAACAAATTCAAGTACACCAGTTAGTATTAAATTATACAGAAGTAATGGTGTTTTAGAAACAACATTGAGTGCAGTAAAAGGAGCGCCAGCAATTTATAGATTTCAACTTTTGGCTAGAGATCTTCCTATGTATGCACTAAATACAGTGATTTCAGGTGCAGGGTTAATTGTTGAAAGTGCGGGACCTACTTCTGTAAACTTGAGAAACGTGGCTTCTGATGAAAATTCTGGAGAAAATAATGACAGGTATCTTAAGGGGAATGCCGCATTGACCAGTTTTGGAGATGCAGGTCTTGGAGTACGATTTAGAGTGGGGTATTATAGAGATGGATCACTTGGAAATTTTGGTGGTTACGGAGATCAACGCCCGATTTATAGTATTATGGCTACGGCTGATAATACTACGGTGAAAATTAATAATGTTGTTGCCACTACTTTAAACGCAGGTCAAAGTTATTTATTCAAAGCAGATATAGGAACATTAGTAGAGTCTTCTAGTCCAACAGTAATGAACACTGCAGCCGGTATTGATACACCAGATGGTTGTGGTGATAGCGCCTATAATCAAATTCCACCTGAAGCAGTGTTAGGAACGGAATACTTTATTGAAAGAGGTAAAGGAAATAATACAGCAGAACAAACAACAATTGTTGCAACAAAAGACAACACAAATGTAGTAATCGATACCTATTCAACTACAGGTGCTGTGGTAGGAACTACAACTGTTACATTGGCAACAGCAGGAAGTTTTCATACTTTTTCTAATGGTTCGTTAAATACCCCGTTTTCAGCATCTCGTGTTTCTTCAGATAAGAGAATTGTGGTATATTCAGGGACTGCTCAATCATGTGAAGTCGATATATCGACAATTGCTCCGGTATCTGAATGTGGTGGATCTAATTTCATAGAAACGGCAAAATTTAGAAATTATGGTACGGGAACATTGCCTTATTTTGGATACATTCTTTTAAGAAGTGCAACAGACCCGGTGTTGGTTAATGGTACTAATATTGAATCTTTTAGTGGTATTAGCGCTCGTCATCAATTAGGAACAACAGGTTGGTATATTATAAATTTTGAAGATACTCAGATTGGAAGTCCAAATGTTCTTTCTCTTACTAGTAATACTAAGATGACTGTATCAATTGTACAACAAGGAGGAGGGTTTTCTATGGCAGGATTTTTCTCGAATTTTGCCGCTCAGCCTGACGAGCCATCTTTAACATATATTTCAGGTGGTGGATGTACCAACAATACTGCGGAACTTACAACTCCACCAAATTTTGATCCATACCAATGGTATTTTAATGGAGTCGCAATTAGTGGAGCAAATTCATCTACTTATACGGCTACTAAAACGGGTAACTATACGGTATCTTCTACTTTAGCTTGTGGGGCTCAAACCCAATCAAAACCAGTTAATGTTATTTTATGTACAGATTTAGGAATTACTAAAACGGTTGATAATGCAACTCCTTGTATAGATTCTAATGTAGAATTTACTGTTAAAGTTAGCAATTTAGGAGGGAATAATGTTTCTGGAGTTTCTGTTAATGATTTACTTCCTTCGGGTTACACTTATGTAAGTGTTGCACCTTCTGTTGGAGTTTATGATTCGACAGCTGGTACCTGGAGTATTGGTGATGTAGATGCCCAATCATCTGTTACATTAAAAATTACCGCGACAGTAAAATCTTCAGGGAATTATACCAACACGGCAACATTGCCAGCTTCAATAGATACAAACACAGCAAATAATTCAGCTAGTGCGGCGGTGAATCCGAAGCCGTCAAATCTTGTTGTTACAAATCCTACAGCGGTTTGTTCGCCTTCTACAGTTGATTTGACAGCTTCGACTATTACGGCGGGAAGTACTGGAAATTTAACACTTTCGTATTGGACAGACGCATTGGCAACATCACCGTATACATCAGCTACCACAGCTAGTGCAGGAACTTATTATATAAAGGCAGTTTCATCTGATGGATGCATATTTATAAAACCTGTTGTTGTAACAATGAATACACAACCAAGTACACCAAATGTCACTTCAAGAACTAGTGGAGCTACTATAACTAATGGTTCAATTAGCTGTTTTGGAGGGAATAGTATTACGTTAAGAGCAACTAATAGTTCGGGATATTTATGGTCAACAGGTGAAACTAGTAGAGATATTGTTGTTACTGCAGATGGAGTTTATTCGGTAAAAGTAATGAATAGTTCAAATTGCGTAAGTAACAGTTCTTCAGCTGTTACTATTACATTTGTACCAACTGCACCAACTGCTTCTAATCAAACATTTTGTTCTTCTGAGAATAAAAAAGTTGGTGATTTAGTGGCCACTGGAAATAATATAAAGTGGTACAGTTCAAATAGCGGAGGTACCGCTCTTTCAACTAATCAAAATTTGCCAACTACAGCTGGGACATATAATTATTTTGCAAGTCAGACATCAGCAAATAATTGTGAAAGTGCGAGAACTCAAATAGTGGTAACGATAAATAATACATCATCAGCGCCAACGGCTTCAGCTCAATCATTTTGTGCTGCTGATAATAAAAAAGTAGGTGATTTGTCTCCAAATGGATCAACCATAAAATGGTATAGTGCTTCTTCGGGAGGTTTAGCTCTTTCGGCTAACCAAGTTTTAGCAACCGGAACTTATTATGTAAGTCAAACTGTTAATAGCTGTGGAGAGAGTGCAAGAACTTCAGTGGCAGTTACCATAAATAATGTACCATCAGCACCAACTGCGTCATCTCAGACGTTTTGTGTCAACGATGGAAAAACTGTTAATGATTTAGCAGTTACATTAACGGCAGGCTCTACAAAAAAATGGTATAATGCCTTAACAGGAGGAACAGCTTATACGGGAACCGAATTATTGACAACAAGAACTTATTATGTAAGCCAGTCTAATGCTTGTGGTGAAAGCACAAGAACTGCAGTTGCAGTAACGGTAAATACAACTACAGCGCCAACATCTTCATCTCAAACTTTTTGTGCGATTGATAATAAAACAGTTAATGATCTGGCAGTTAATTTAATTTCTGGAGCAACTAAAAAATGGTATAATGCCAATACAGGGGGAACGGCATATACTGGCACAGAGACATTAAATACGGGAATATATTATGTAAGTCAGACTTTGAATAGTTGCGAAAGCGCAAGAACAGCTGTAGTAGTTACAGTATACAATACAGCAGCTCCAACGGCTAATTCTCAAACATTTTGTGCTGATGATGCTAAAAAAGTTAGTGACTTAACAGTTACTTCGGGAACAAATTTAAAGTGGTACAATGCAAGTACAGGAGGAACGCAATATACAGGAAATGAAATTTTATCTTCAAATAATTATTATGTAAGCCAAACAGTTAATAACTGTGAAAGTACTAGAACGCTAGTTTCGGTTACAGTAAACCCAACACCAGCAACACCATCAATTAATGCGGGAGGTTCCACAACATTCTGCACAGGCGGAAATGTAGTTTTGACATCAACTAGCGGTATAGGTTATCTATGGTCTAATGGCGCAACAACGCAATCTATTACAGTTTCAAATTCAGGAAACTACAGTGTTCAAGTGAAGAATGCTTCTGGATGTTTGAGTGCATCTTCTACACCAGTAACTGTGACAGTAAATACTATTCCTTCAGCTCCGATAGCTTCAGATCAGGCATTCTGTTCAGTTGATGCAAAAACAGTTAGTGACCTATCACCTTCAGGAGCTGGAATCAAATGGTACAGTTCCAATTCAGCAAGCACTGCATATACAGGCACAGAAACATTGTCAACAGGAACTTATTATGTGAGCCAGACAACCAGCGGATGCGAGAGCGCGAGAACTGCTGTAAATGTTACGGTTGCTCCGAAGCCTGCAGATGTTGTAACGAATTCAACAATTTGCTCAGGAGAGACTTATACATGGACAGCCAACAATACGGTCTACAGCACAACGCAAAGCGGAACCAGAATCTCAAACAACGGGTGTACTGCAGACCAGGTGCTGAACCTGACTGTTACTCCGAAGCCTGCAGACGTGGTGACCAATGCCACAATCTGCTCAGGAGATACCTATACATGGACAGCCAACAATACCGCCTACAGCACAACGCAAAACGGAACGAGGATCAGCAACAACGGATGCACGGCAGACCAGGTGCTGAACCTGACTGTCACTCCGAAGCCTGCAGATGTGGTGACGACAGCGAGCATCTGTTCAGGAGAGACCTATACATGGACAGCCAACAATACCGCCTACAGCACAACGCAAAACGGAACGAGGATCAGCAACAACGGATGCACGGCAGACCAGGTGCTGAACCTGACTGTTACTCCGAAGCCTGCAGATGTGGTAACGAATGCCACAATCTGCTCAGGAGAGACTTATACATGGGCAGTGAACAATACGGCTTACAGCACCACCCAAAGCGGAACCAGAATCTCAAACAACGGCTGTACTGCAGACCAGGTGCTGAACCTGACTGTCACTCCGAAGCCTGCAGATGTGGTAACGAATGCCACAATCTGCTCAGGAGAGACTTATACATGGACAGCAAACAATACCTCCTACAGCACAACGCAAAGCGGAACGAGAATCAGCAACAACGGATGCACGGCAGACCAGGTGCTGAACCTGACTGTTACTCCGAAGCCTGCAGACGTGGTGACCAATGCCACAATCTGCTCAGGAGATACCTATACATGGACAGCCAACAATACCGCCTACAGCACAACGCAAAACGGAACGAGGATCAGCAACAACGGATGCACGGCAGACCAGGTGCTGAACCTGACTGTCACTCCGAAGCCTGCAGATGTGGTGACGACAGCGAGCATCTGTTCAGGAGAGACCTATACATGGACAGCCAACAATACCGCCTACAGCACAACGCAAAACGGAACGAGGATCAGCAACAACGGATGCACGGCAGACCAGGTGCTGAACCTGACTGTTACTCCGAAGCCTGCAGATGTGGTAACGAATGCCACAATCTGCTCAGGAGAGACTTATACATGGGCAGTGAACAATACGGCTTACAGCACCACCCAAAGCGGAACCAGAATCTCAAACAACGGCTGTACTGCAGACCAGGTGCTGAACCTGACTGTCACTCCGAAGCCTGCAGATGTGGTAACGAATGCCACAATCTGCTCAGGAGAGACTTATACATGGACAGCAAACAATACCTCCTACAGCACAACGCAAAGCGGAACGAGAATCAGCAACAACGGATGCACGGCAGACCAGGTGCTGAACCTGACTGTCACTCCGAAGCCTGCAGACGTGGTGACCAATGCCACAATCTGCTCAGGAGAGACCTATACATGGACAGCCAACAATACCGCCTACAGCACAACGCAAAACGGAACGAGGATCAGCAACAACGGATGCACGGCAGACCAGGTGCTGAACCTGACTGTCACTCCGAAGCCTGCAGATGTGGTAACAAATGCAACGATCTGTTCAGGAGAGACCTATACATGGGCAGTGAACAATACGGTCTACAGCACAACACAAAGCGGAACCAGAATCTTAAACAACGGATGCACGGCAGACCAGGTGCTGAACCTTACAGTAAATCCTTTGCCGGCAACGCCAAGCATTTCTGCCGGAGGTCCGACAACATTCTGTACAGGCGGAAATGTTGTTCTGACTTCAACCAGCGGAACAGGATATCTATGGTCTAATGGAGCAACTACGCAATCAATAACGGTTTCAAATACAGGAAATTATAGTGTCCAAGTAACGAATGCTTCTGGATGTTTGAGTGCATCTTCTACACCAGTAACTGTGACAGTAAATACTATTCCTTCAGCTCCGACAGCTTCAGATCAGGCATTCTGTTCAGTTGATGCAAAAACAGTTGGTGACCTATCACCTTCAGGAGCTGGAATCAAATGGTACAGTTCCAATTCAGCAAGCACTGCATATACAGGCACAGAAACATTGTCAACAGGAACTTATTATGTGAGCCAGACAACCAGCGGATGCGAGAGCGCGAGAACTGCTGTAAATGTTACAGTTGATCCAAAACAGGCTGATGTTGTAACGAATGCAACAATCTGCTCAGGAGAGACCTATACATGGACAGCCAACAATACCGCCTACAGCACAACGCAAAACGGAACGAGGATCAGCAACAACGGATGCACGGCAGACCAGGTGCTGAACCTGACTGTCACTCCGAAGCCTGCAGATGTGGTAACAAATGCAACGATCTGTTCAGGAGAGACTTATACATGGACAGCCAACAATACGGTCTACAGCACAACGCAAAGCGGAACCAGAATCTCAAACAACGGCTGTACTGCAGACCAGGTCCTTAACCTGACAGTAAATCCTTTGCCGGCAACGCCAAGCATTTCTGCCGGAGGTCCGACAACATTCTGTACAGGAGGAAATGTTGTTCTGACTTCAACCAGCGGAACAGGATATCTATGGTCTAATGGAGCAACTACGCAATCAATCACGGTTTCAAATACAGGAAATTATAGTGTCCAAGTAACGAATGCTTCTGGATGTTTGAGTGCATCTTCTACACCAGTAACTGTGACAGTAAATACTATTCCTTCAGCTCCGACAGCTTCAGATCAGGCATTCTGTTCAGTTGATGCAAAAACAGTTGGTGACCTATCACCTTCAGGAGCTGGAATCAAATGGTACAGTTCCAATTCAGCAAGCACTGCATATACAGGCACAGAAACATTGTCAACAGGAACTTATTATGTGAGCCAGACAACCAGCGGATGCGAGAGCGCGAGAACTGCTGTAAATGTTACAGTTGATCCAAAACAGGCTGATGTTGTAACGAATGCAACAATCTGCTCAGGAGAGACCTATACATGGACAGCCAACAATACCGCCTACAGCACAACGCAAAACGGAACGAGGATCAGCAACAACGGATGCACGGCAGACCAGGTGCTGAACCTGACTGTCACTCCGAAGCCTGCAGATGTGGTAACAAATGCAACGATCTGTTCAGGAGATACCTATACATGGGCAGTGAACAATACCGCCTACAGCACAACGCAAAGCGGAACCAGAATCTCAAACAACGGCTGTACTGCAGACCAGGTGCTGAACCTGACTGTCACTCCGAAGCCTGCAGATGTGGTCACGAATGCAACAATCTGTTCAGGAGAGACTTATACATGGGCAGCCAACAATACCGCCTACAGCACAACGCAAAACGGAACGAGGATCAGCAACAACGGATGCACGGCAGACCAGGTGCTGAATCTGACTGTTACTCCGAAGCCTGCAAAAATAATAACCACGGCAACAATCTGCTCTGGTGACACTTATACATGGTCGGCAAATTCGACAGATTATACAATCAGCGGGACTTATCCGATTCTGAATAATGGATGCACGGCTGATCAGGAGCTTCAATTGACGGTGACTACTGTTGCAAGCCCAATAGTTGGCTTAATTACACAACCAACTTGTTCATCAGCGACGGCTAGTGTTGAATTAAGCGGTTTGCCAACAGGAAATTGGACTATTAATCCAGGGAATATAACAGGAAATACTCCGACAATTACAATCACTGGTTTGATGGTAGGTAACACTTATAATTATAAGGTAACAGATAATTTAGGTTGCGAATCAGCGGCTTCTTCTGACATTAAAATCTTAGATTATATTTGTGCTGAGAACGATACTCCATCTACAATAAATGGAGCAGCAGGAGGAACTATTTCAACTGTTTTTGTTAATGACAAAATAAATGGGTCTTCATTTTTACCAACAGATATTACTGTATCAACAGGTTCGCTTCCAGCAGGAATAGTATTTAATTCTGATGGAACAATTACGGTCGCACCTAATACAAGTGCGGGAACACATTTAATTACCTATACAATTTGTATGACTGCAAATGCTAGTATTTGTGATTCTGCAACAGTAGAGATAGTAATTGAAAGACCAATAATCCACGCGGTGACTGAAACAACAACAGCCATCAACAGCAATGCGGGAGGCACGACAATATCTTTGACAGCCAATGACACGCTGAACGGGACTCCGGTTGTGGTCGGGACAGGCGCAGGAGAAGTGAGCTTCACTTTGGTAAGCACGCTTCCGGCAGGACTTACGGTTAATGCAGACAAGACAATCACAGTAGCACCAGGCACAGCCTCAGGAAGCTACGAGGTGGAATACACGATCTGCGACAACGACCATGCGCTTAACTGCGATACGGTAAAAAGCTATATCATTGTTGATGGCGATGTTTTGGTTGCCAATGCAGACAATCCTGCTGTAGTGACACAGTCATCATCGGCCCAGACAATTATTACAGTAATCAGCAACGATATCAGAAACGGAAATCCGTTGACGGCATCGGAGGTAAACATAAAGACAACAACAGCGGATCCTTCAGGTTACCTGATTTTGGATCCAACAACTGGAATTGTGACGCTTGGCGCAAATGCTCCGGCGGGCACTTATACTTTGACGTATTCGATCTGCGACAAGACCAATGCATCGAACTGTTCGACAGCAACAGTAACCTTGATAGTGAATGCTCCAGTTGTGATCCCTGTAATCGACGCTGTAACCGAAATCACGACGGCAATCAACAGCAACAACGGAGGCACGACGATCTCATTGACTGCAAACGACACGCTGAACGGAAGTCCGGTAACGGTAGGAACAGGCGCAGGCGAAGTGACCTTCACTTTAGTGAGCACGCTTCCGACAGGCCTTACGCTTAATGCAGATAAGACCATTACGGTAGCTCCGGGCACAGCCTCAGGAAGCTATGAAGTGGAATACACGATCTGCGACAATGATCATGCGCTGAACTGCGATACAGTGAAGAGCTACGTTAAGGTTGTAGGCGATGTTTTGGTAGCCAATGCAGATAATCCAACTGCAGTGACACAGTCATCATCGGCTCAGACGATCATTACAGTAATCAGCAACGACACCAGAAACGGAAATCCGTTGACGGCATCGGAGGTAGACATAAAGACAACAACAGCGGATCCTTCAGGTTACCTGATTTTGGATCCAACAACTGGAATTGTGACGCTTGACGCAAATGCTCCGGCGGGCACTTATACTTTGACGTATTCGATCTGCGACAAGACCAATGCATCCAACTGCTCTACGGCTGCAGTAACCTTGACGGTGAATGCTCCGGTTGTGATCCCTGCAATCGACGCGGTGAACGAAATCACGACGGCAATCAACAGCAACAACGGAGGCACGACGATCTCATTGACTGCAAACGACACGCTGAACGGAACTCCGGTTGCGGTCGGGACAGGCGCAGGAGAAGTGAGCTTCACTTTGGTAAGCACGCTTCCATCAGGCCTTACGCTTAATGCAGACAAGACAATTACAGTAGCACCAGGCACAGCATCAGGAAGCTACGAGGTAGAATATACGATCTGCGACAATGATCATGCACTGAACTGCGATACAGTGAAGAGCTACGTTCAGGTTGTGGGAGATGTTTTGGTAGCCAATGCAGACAATCCTGCTTCGGTTGCACAGTCAACGACAGCTCAGACAATCATCACAGTTGTGGACAACGACACCAGAAACGGACAGCCGTTGACGGCATCCGAAGTAAAAATAACGACGACAGTTGCGGATCCATCAAGATATTTAGTTTTAGATCCGACGACTGGAACAGTGACGCTTGGCGCAAATGCTCCGGCGGGCATTTATACTTTGACGTATTCGATCTGCGACAAGACCAATGCATCGAACTGTTCGACAGAAACAGTAACCTTGACGGTGAATGCTCCGGTTGTGATCCCTGCAATCGACGCGGTGAACGAAACCACGACAGCGATCAACAGCAACAACGGAGGCACGACGATCTCATTGACTGCAAACGACACGTTGAACGGGACTCCGGTTGTGGTTGGGACAGGCGCAGGCAAAGTGACCTTCACACTAGTGAGCACGCTTCCATCAGGACTTACGCTTAATGCAGATAAGACCATTACAGTAGCTCCGGGTACAGCATCAGGAAGCTATGAAGTGGAATACACGATCTGCGACAACGACCACGCATTGAACTGCGATACGGTGAAGAGCTATATTATTGTTGTGGGTGATTTACTAGTATTGAAAGATGATTTGGCTGGTCCAATTGCGGGAGTTAATCACTCAGTAAATGTTATTAATGTTTTAGCAAATGATACTAAAAACGGATTACCAATTGCAGCTTCTGATGTAAATCTTTCAGTAACGGTTGTAGATCCAGCTGGATATTTAACTTTAAATCCAGACGGTATGATAGTTCTGAAAGAAAATGCACCAGCAGGAACTTATGGATTAACTTATCAAGTTTGTGAATTGAATACATCAAATTGTAAAACAGCCGAGGTTAAAGTTACAGTGGTTCTCCCAACAATGACAGTTACAGCAAATAGTTATTGTTCTAATGATGTTCCGTACGTGTCATACAATGTAACACCAGATAATTTTACTACAAATAATTTATTGACTGTAAAATGGATTGATAGTGATAATAATGTGGTAGCAACTCAAACTAATTTGCCTTTAAGTGGAAGCATTTTATGGCCGGGAGCAATTGTAGACAGCAACGGAATTGGTGTAGATTGGCCAGGATGGTTACTGGCAAACGGACAATGGATAGAAGGTGCTGACGGATTTGAAAAAACAAGAACTGGTGTAACAGTCGAGTTTTCATTAAATCCTACAGCTAGTATAGTTGTAAATTATCCGCCGGCAACTCCACAATGTAATGCAAAACCAACATTTGTAATCAAAGCGAACAATGACAACGCAGGACCAATCGATGCTAAAAAAGGTATTAGCACTGCATTGAATATATTTAGCAATGACCGTTTGAATGGAGTTGTAGTAAATCAAACAGCAATTGTTTTAAGTACTGTAGTTGCAAACCCTAATTTGATTTTAAATGCAGATGGTTCTGTTGATGTAAAATCAGGAACGCCATCTGGTACATATCAATTGACGTATCAAATTTGCGAAGCTTCAAACTTATCAAATTGCAGTCAAGCGGTTGTTAATGTAACGGTAGTTAACTCAGAAGATCCGGCACCAACGGCACAGATTGTTACGAAAGACGATCTGCAAGTAAGTGTTGATGGTGTTAACGGGCAGCTTGAGTTTGTAAATGTTTTAGATAATGATTTAGTGAACGGCTTGCCAATTGATCCATCAAATGTGGTGATTTCTAATACGCCAAAAAGTCCATATTTTGAATTTAATGCAGACGGAACAGTAAATGTGAAACCAAATACACCTGGAGGAACTTATGTTTTAGTTTATCAAGTATGCGAAAAAGCAAATGCATCAAATTGCAGTTCATCGACATTGAATGTTTTTGTTGAAGTTCCAAATATTGCGATTATCAAAACCGCTGTATTTAATGACGAAAACGCAAATGGATTTGCAAATGCAGGTGAAACGATCACTTATAAATTTAAAGTAACCAATACAGGGAATGTTGCTTTAAAAGGAATTACAATTACAGATCCGCTGCTAGGTGTGGTTGTTTCTGGACAAGCAATTAATTTGGAAGTAGGGGAATCAAATGAAAATAATTTTACAGCTAAATATAAAGTTACTCAAAACGATATTATTGCTGGTAAAGTAAGCAATCAAGCAACTGCTCTTGGAAAAAGTGCAAGAGGAGTTGAAGTTGATGATAAATCTGATGATGTGAGCAATACAGGAGATAATCCGACAGTGTTAGATTTAGATGGCTGTGAGGTAAAAGTACTGAATGCTTTTTCTCCAAACGGAGATTTGAAAAATGCCAGATTCTATATTCAAGGAATAGAATGTTATCCTGAAAATACGGTTGAAATTTACAATCGCTGGGGTGTCTTGGTATTTGATATTGATCATTACAATAATGAAGACCGAGTTTTTGTTGGGTTCTCGGGAGGAAGAGCTACAGTAAAAGAATCAGATGGATTACCGGGAGGAACTTATTTCTACACGTTGAAATATAAAGATTCTGATTCAAATCAGCACGAGCAATCAGGTTACTTGTATCTAAATAAATAAAAAAAATAATAAACGGCTTGACTTTTAGCTGAGCCGTTTTTTAAAGCTTACTAAATGAAAAAATTAATTTTAATTTTCATGTTTTTTTCGGTTGTGTGTTCCGCTCAGCAGGATGCGCAGTACACGCAATATATGTATAATACAATTTCGGTGAATCCCGCTTATGCAGGTTCTAGAGGCGTTTTAAGTTTGTTTGGATTGTATCGTACACAATGGATCGGACTTGATGGCGCGCCAGAAACAAGTACATTTTCATTAAACACTCCTTTAAGCACTAACAGTAAATTAGGATTAGGTGTTTCTTTGGTCAATGATAAAATCGGACCAACAGTTGAAAACACTTTATCTGCAGATTTGTCTTATAGTATTCCAACTTCTGAATCATTTAAACTTTCATTCGGAGTAAAAGCAACTGCGAATCTTTTTAATCTTGATGTAAGCAAATTGAGTTTCGAAAACCAAGGAGAGGAGCAATTTCAAGATTTGCAAAATAAATTTTCGCCAAATGTTGGTGCCGGAGTTTATTGGCATTCAGACAGAGCTTATTTAGGATTTTCCATACCTAATTTTATCGAAACCAATCGCTATGACGATAATACGACTGCTATTTTTAAAGACAAAATAAATTATTATTTAATTGCGGGTTATGTATTTAATCTGGACAAATTAGAATACATAAGATTCAAACCAGCATTATTAACCAAAATGGTTCAAGGAGCACCGTTGCAAGTAGATGTTTCGGGGAATTTTATGTTCTATGATAAATTTACTGTCGGTCTTGCTTATCGTTGGAGTGCTTCAGTAAGTGCAATGGCTGGTTTTCAGGTATCAAAAGGAATGTATATTGGTTACGGATATGATCATGAAACAACCAATTTAAGACGATACAATTCAGGATCTCATGAAATTTTCCTTCGTTACGAGTTTTTCAACAGTTATAAAAAAATGATCTCTCCAAGATTCTTCTAATTCGATACAATCATGAGAATTAAAATTTTAAGCTTTTCTGTTTTATTTGTTTGCTTTTTCTTCAATGCAAATGCACAAATGACCAACATAAGCTCCGCAGATAAAAAGTATGATGATTATGCTTACGCAGATGCTATAAAAGCATATGAAAGTCTTATAGAAAAAGGAACAAAAGATGAAAAAATAGTGCAAAGGCTGGCTAATTCCTATTATTTTTTAAGTGAATTGCAGTCGGCGTTGCAGTGGTATGACGAATTATTCAGAATGAATGAAGAACAAGAACCTGAATATTTATACCGATATGCACAATGTTTAAAAGCATCTGGAGATTATCAAAAGGCGAATGAAGTTTTAGAAAAATTCAATCTAAAAGCAGGTTCAGAAAAAAGAGCTTCTTTGATCAGAAATGAGAAAAATTATTTAGACGAAATTAAGTTTAATTCGGGACGATATGAAATTGCCGATGCCGGAATAAATTCGCCTTATTCAGATTATGGAAGTATAATTTACGACAAAAAAATTGTTTTTACTTCAGCAAGAGATACGGGTGGAATTACGAAAACAAGTTTTAAATGGACAAACAAATCGTTCTCTAAATTATATGTAGCAGATTTGATGCCAGACGGAAGTGTTGGAAACCCAAAGTTGCTTCGTAAAAATCAAAAGGCAAAATTTAATGAGTCAACACCAATTTTTACAAAAGATGGCCGAACAATGTATTTTACCAGAAATAATTTTACAGACGGAAAAAGAGGGCAAAACGATAAGCAAGTAACACTTTTGAAACTGTATAAAGCCGATTTTATTGATGGCCAATGGGTAAATGAAAAAGAGCTTCCATTCAACAGTGATCAATACAGCACTGCGCATCCAACTTTGAGCATTGATGAAAAAACATTGTATTTTGCTTCAGATATGCCAGGAACTTTAGGGCAATCAGATTTGTTTAAAGTTGCGATAAATGCTGACGGAACTTTTGGTCAGCCACAAAATTTGGGTCCGATAATTAATACCGAAGGAAGAGAAACTTTTCCATTTGTTTCAGCAGAAAATGAACTTTATTTTGCTTCTGATGGACGTCCGGGGCTTGGCGGACTTGATATTTTTGTCACTAAAATAAATGCAGACAATACAATCGAAAATGATGTGCAAAATGTTGGAGAGCCAGTAAACAGTAAACAAGACGATTTCGGATTTACGCTTGACGGTAAAAACAGAAACGGATATTTTTCTTCTAATAGAGATGGAGGACACGGTTTAGATGATATTTATCGTTTCACCGAAATTAAGAGATTGTTTTGCGAACAAGATTTAATGGGAACAATAACTGATTCTGAATCAAATGAAGTTTTGGCAAATGTAACTTTGGCATTATTCGACGAAAATTTAAATCCTCTTGCAACAATAACTACAGATGAAAAAGGGAATTACATTTTTCCAAAGATAAAATGTGGTAAAAAATATTCGATAAGAGCTTCAAAAAGTGATTATGGAATGAAAGATGTTTCAGCATTGCTCAAAAAAGAAAATGGCAAAACAACCTTGGATTTTTCGATGCAAAAAATATTCAAGCCTTTAGCAGCTAAAACCATTGAAATCAAAAAAACGGCGGTAAAGCCAGTAAAAATTGGCCCAATAAAAATTGGTACAGATTTGGCTAAACTGTTGCATATTCCAATGAACTTTTTTGATTTAGGAAAAGCGACGATCAAAAAAACATCTGAGCCAGATTTGCTAAAAGTGGTCGATGTTTTGAATCAGTATCCAAATGTAAAATTAGATATTCGTTCACATACAGACAGCCGCTCATCATCTGAAAGCAATCAAATTTTGTCAGATAAAAGAGCACAATCGACAAAAGATTGGTTGATCAGCAAAGGAATTGATGCGAGCAGATTGACAGCAAAAGGATACGGTGAAACAAAATTAATAAACAAGTGTGCCGATGGTGTAAAATGCACTGAAAAAGAACATCAGCAAAACAGACGAAGTGAATTTATAATTGTAGGTCTGTAAAAATTGTTACATATTAAAATAAAAGCCTTCAAAATCAAACTGATTTTGAAGGCTTTTATTTTTGAGATTAAAAAACAGTAATTGAGTTGCTGAAAGATATTTGTCTTATTGTTTTGTTTTTCAGGCTTAATGAGGTGTTTTTTGTAGGATTTGTTTTAGTTATTTACGAAGCTGATAAATTAATCAGAAGAATAAATATTAACTAAAAAGAACCAACATCAGACATTTAAAATTATTAGGAAATGTACGTACTACTTTTAGCTTGATCGCCTTGGGGCTGGCTTTATTTTCTTGTGATAATACAGAAGAGAATAATGCACAAAGGGCAAATCAAAATAAACGCATTGGAAGTATTAAAGTAGTAGATGGCACCGTAAAAATCGAAAATAAAACTACACTGAAAAATATGTTTAATTCTTATAAGGAAAGTGTTGAACAACTGAACGATTTTCATAATGAGATTCGACACATTCAGAATGAAGGATTTAAACCATTAACTCCTATTTTTGATGAAAATGATTCCAATAAAATTGAAAAATTTATAGCAGAAAAAAAAGCTAAACTTCATCAGAGAAATGTTGAATATGGGATTTTTTCAAAATCTGCTGAAAATGAAGTCAGTCTCGATGACGAATTAATTGAAGATCCTGCTTTTGCTCGTCTTTTAAATGAAGATAGAGAAATTATTGTAGGAGACAGTTTATATAAATATACAGAAACAGGTTTGTATATGTGTAGAAGTGAAAATAAAGCAAAATTACACAGTTATTTGGAAAAATTAACTTCAAATCAGAAGAAACAACAACTTCAAAAAATTAAAAGTATGACAGCCAAAGCACCTGCTGAATATACTGAGGTAGGGGATGGCATAGTTAGATTTGTACTTCAAAAAATTGAGGCAATTTCTCCAGAATATTCTGGAGGTGGCGGTGGTTCTACGACAATTGTGCCAACTCCGAGTACAAGTCCTAAGCTAATTAAACAAAATCTTGAAATTGCTTACGTCGAGAAAAACAGCATTTGGGAAAAGGTTTTTGGTGCTTCTGATAAATCAGAAGACTATTATAGTGATAATAGAAGAATTCAGGTTAGTTTTTGGAATCAGAACTATTTTATATTTTCGTCGGTGGTAAATAAACCTATGAAAAAAATAATTTCTATTTTCTTGCTACTTGCTTGTATAAACAGTTACTCTCAGATAATCAGACCTTATGCGGGTTTTGTTGTTTATGTTCATAGCGATTTTGCAAATTCAGTTTTTTTTAATGTAAAAACAGGTGGAGAATTTAAAATTAGTAAATATCTGAAACCTGAAATTGAATTCAGTTTACTGGGTGGAGCTGTGGAAGATTTCACAAAAAAGAATGAAAATATTATTGTTCAAGAATATACTCGTTCGGTTACATCTCTTAATTTTAGTATATGTCCGAAAATAATTCTTGGCAATGAGTCTGAATTGAATTCCTATTTTGTAGTTCTTCCAAAATATTCATTATCTCATATTGAAGCAAATGGAAATTTAAGTAGCTATAACGATACAGGACATCTTACTGGAAACAAGCATGCAAATTCAAAGACATGGAGTCATTCTATAGGTTTTGGGATAGGTTATAATTTTAACTTATCAGATGAAAATCCAGATTCTTTGTGCATAATATTGGACTGTCAAGGAGTTGAATTGGGAGATGCATTAAATCATCTTAATGAGGAAAATAAAAACAGAATTCTAACAAAATGGACATTCGGCTTAGGGTTTAATTATTATTTTAATTTCAAGAAAAAAAAAGTTTAATATAGTTCCTCATTTGATAAAGAGCTTTTTTCATAATATTGAAAAAAGCTCTTTTTTTATGGAGATTAAAAAGCGTTAAAAAAACTTATTTTTCGCAAAAAATGCTCTTTAATAATTTCATTCTTTGCGAGATAATTTTGAAAAATAAAAAATAGATGTATTTTATTTAAAATGAATTAATTAGGTTTTCAAAAAGTGAGGGGGAATACTAAATTGTGTCATTTTTTTTATAACTTTATAAATCTAAATTTTTTCAGATATGACTGTAAATCAAATACTAAACGCAAAAGGAAGAAATGTTTATTCCGTACTTTCATCTACAACAGTTTATGAAGCATTGAAAGTAATGGGCGAAAAAAACATAGGGGCAATTCTTGTAATTGATGGAACTGACCTAAAAGGAATATTATCTGAAAGGGATTATGCTCGAAAAATTGTTTTGAAAGATAAATCGTCAAAAGAGACTTTTGTTCATGAAATTATGGAAAGCAATGTTATCACAGTAAATCTTTCAAATAATATTGAAGATTGCATGGAGCTGATGAGCACAAAAAGATTCAGACATTTGCCCGTTTTAGAAGATGGAACTGTAGTAGGAATTATTTCCATCAGCGATGTTGTAAAGGCAATAATCGAGATTCAAAAAGATACTATAAATCACTTGAATTCTTATATTTCGCAATAAAAGAAAATCCGAAAATATACTTTTATAAATAGTCCTGATTTTGAAGGACTATTTTTTTTTGATAGCTCAAATTGTTATTTTAACAAAAGAAAGCAGTAAAAACAGCCCATTTTAAACTAAGACTTATATCTTTGTAAGCTAGAATAAAAGCTAAAAATAATGAACAAAGAGAGTAAAAGAAGAGAAGCGCTACTGTACCACTCAGAGCCAACTCCAGGAAAAATTCAGGTAGTTCCAACAAAAAAATACGCAACGCAGAGAGATTTGTCATTGGCATATTCGCCAGGTGTTGCAGAGCCATGTTTAGAAATTGCAGCAAATGTTGAAGAAGTTTATAAATATACAGCAAAAGGAAATCTAGTTGCCGTAATTTCAAACGGTACAGCTGTTTTAGGACTTGGAGATATTGGACCTGAAGCAGGAAAACCTGTAATGGAGGGGAAAGGTTTATTATTTAAAATATTCTCTGATATTGACGTTTTTGATATCGAGGTTGATACAAAAAATGTAGAAGAGTTTATCCAGACCGTAAAAAATATCGCTCCAACTTTTGGAGGAATTAATCTTGAAGATATTAAAGCGCCGGAATCTTTCGAAATCGAAAGAAGACTTATAGAAGAATTGGATATTCCGGTAATGCACGATGACCAGCATGGAACAGCAATCATTTCTTCGGCAGCTTTAATTAATGCACTTGAATTAGCGGGCAAAAAAGCTGAAGATGTAAAAATGGTAGTTTCTGGAGCAGGATCTGCAGCAATTGCTTGTACTGATTTATATGTTTTATTAGGTGTAAAAGTAGAAAACATCTTGATGTATAACAGTAAAGGACTTTTGACAAAAGACAATCCTTCGCTTTCAGAATTACAATTGAAATATGCTGTTGATGGTCCAAAGATTGAATTGGCAGAAGCTGTAAAAGGCGCTGACGTTTTCATCGGATTGTCTTCAGGAGATATTTTGTCGCCAGAAATGTTATTGACAATGAAAGAGAACCCGATTGTGTTTGCAATGGCAAATCCAAATCCGGAAATCGATTATAATTTAGCTGTAGAAACACGTAAAGATGTTATTATGGCTACAGGCCGTTCTGATTTTCCTAATCAGGTTAATAACGTGCTTGGATTCCCATATATTTTTAGAGGAGCGCTAGATGTAAGAGCTAGAAAAATCAACGAAGCTATGAAAATGGCTGCGGTAAAAGCTTTGGCTATTTTGGCAAAAGAACCAGTTCCAGAACAGGTTAACGTAGCTTATGGGGCGACAAAACTTGGTTTTGGACAAGAATATATTATTCCGAAACCATTTGATCCAAGATTGATCACAGTTGTAGCTCCTGCAGTTGCAAAAGCGGCAATGGAATCTGGAGTTGCAAAAAATCCTATTACAGATTGGGCTGCTTATGAAGATAAGCTTCGCGAGCGTATGGGTAACGATAATAAAATGGTGCGTTTGATTACAAACCGAGCAAAATTAGATCCTAAAAGAGTAGTTTTTGCTGAGGCAGATCAATTAAATGTATTAAAAGCAGCACAAATTGTATACGAAGACGGAATAGGTATTCCAGTTTTATTAGGAAGCAGAGAAACTATTTTGGAGTTAAAATCAGAATTAGGTTTTGATGCAGATTTAGAAATCATTGATCCTAAAACAAACGAAGAAGAAGCAAGACGTAACCGTTTTGCAAATTCATACTGGGAATCAAGAGAGCGCAGAGGTGTTTCATTGCTTGATGCTCAGAAATTTATGCGCGAAAGAAATTATTTCGCAGCTATGATGGTAAACGAAGGCGAGGCCGATGCTGTGGTTACAGGATATTCAAGAAGTTATCCAAGTGTAGTAAAACCAATGCTTCAATTGATTGAAAAAGCGCCAGGAGCTTCACTTGTTGCAACTGCAAATATGATGCTTACAGCACGTGGACCAATGTTCTTGTCAGATACAGCAATCAATATTGATCCATCTTCTGAAGATTTAGTAAATATTGCATTAATGACGGCTAAAACAGCAAAAATGTTTGGTATTGAGCCAGTTATTGCAATGGTTTCTTATTCGAACTTTGGTTCATCAACACATAAAAATGCTTCAAAAGTAAGAGATGCAGTAGCTTATTTGCATAAAAACCACCCTGAATTAATTGTAGACGGAGAGATTCAAGCAGATTTTGCTTTAAATTCAGAAATGCTTAAAGAAAAATTCCCTTTTTCTAAATTGGCAGGTAAAAAAGTAAATACGTTGGTTTTCCCTAACTTAGAGTCGGCAAACATTACTTACAAGTTATTGAAAGAATTAAATAAAGCAGGCTCAATTGGTCCAATTATGATGGGACTTGGCAAGCCAGTGCATATTTTCCAATTAGGTGCAAGTGTTGAAGAAATGGTAAATATGGCAGCAATTGCTGTGATAGATGCTCAAGAAAAAGAAATTAAAAAAAATAAATTAGCCCAATAGACTACTAAAAGGATAAGAGTATTGTCTTACTTTTTATGTATATTTGGTATTATAAATTATTTTTATGATAGCACATTTGCAAGGGAAACTAGTTGAAAAGAATCCCACAGAAGTTGTAATTGATTGTGGTGGAGTGGGATACCATGTGAATATATCTTTACATACCTTTTCGCTAATTCCTAATGCTGATTTTATAAAATTGTATACGCATCTTCAAATCAAAGAAGATGCGCATACTTTATTTGGCTTTGTAGAAAAGTCAGAGCGCGAAATATTCAGAATGTTATTGTCGGTTTCTGGTATAGGCGCTAATATTGCGAGGACGATGTTGTCTTCAATAGAACCTAAACAAATTATAAATGCTATTGCATCTGGAGATGTAGCAGTTATTCAGTCAATTAAAGGAATTGGCAGCAAAACTGCCCAGAGAGTTATACTTGATTTAAAAGAAAAAGTGTTAAAGTTGTACGATTTGGATGAAGTTTCAGTAATTCAAAACAATACAAATAGAGATGAAGCGTTATCTGCTTTGGAAGTTTTAGGATTTGTCCGAAAAGCTTCTGAAAAAGTAGTGGAAAGGATTGTAAAAGAAGATCCAGAAGCTACAGCAGAAACCATCATCAAAAAAGCATTAAAAAGCTTGTAACACAACTAACATAAACCAATTGTATGCGTAAAATTTGTATTTTTTTACTGGTTTTATTTTGCGGTAATGTTTTGCGATCGCAAGTAAATCCGGCAGTTCAAGATACAACCAAAACTCAGTATTCTACAGGAAAGGTAGAACTGAAGGATCCTCCAAGCATACTAGCGGCCTATAAATACGATCCAATATCTGATCGTTATATTTATACCAATTCTGTTGACGGTTTTCCGGTCAATTATCCTATTATTTTAACGCCCAAAGAATATGAAGCATTGGTTTTGAAAGAATCTCGTCGAGATTATTTCAGAAAAAAGGCCGATGCAATTGATGGGAAAAAAGCAGGAAGTGAAGCCGCAAAAAAGAATTTACTGCCAAGATATTACGTAAATTCAAATTTCTTTGAAAGTATTTTTGGAAGCAATACAATTGATGTAAAGCCTACAGGTTCTGTCGAAATGGATTTGGGGATACGATACACCAAGCAAGACAATCCATCGTTTTCACCAAGAAACAGATCCAGTCTAACATTTGATTTTGATCAGCGTATTAGTATGAGTTTAATGGGAAAAGTGGGTACGCGATTAGAAGTAAATGCAAATTATGACACCCAGTCCACATTTGCTTTTCAAAACTTATTTAAACTTGCTTACACGCCTTCTGAGGACGATATCATTCAAAAAGTCGAAGTGGGTAATGTCAGCATGCCTTTAAACAGTACTTTAATTCGTGGAGCACAAAGTTTATTTGGTGTCAAAACTCAATTGCAATTTGGAAGAACAACAGTTACGGGTGTTTTTTCTGAACAAAAATCGCAAACCAAAAGTGTTGTAGCCGAAGGAGGTGGTACGGTTCAAAACTTTGACTTATATGCATTGGATTATGATAACGATCGACACTTTTTCTTGTCGCAATATTTTAGAGATAAATATGATGCTTCATTAAAAACGTATCCAGTCATAAATAGCCGTGTTCAAATTACTCGTATTGAAGTTTGGGTAACCAACAAACAAAACAGAGTAAGCACAACCAGCAATAACCTTCGTAACGTAGTTGCACTTCAGGATTTAGGTGAAGGACGTTTAAGTGACGTTCCAGATAATGAAGTGGTTGTGATCAGTTCAACAAATGGATTCTTTAATCCTTCAGTACTTGTTGATTCTCCTGCAGAAAATGAGAACAATGCTTATAATCCAGAAGCAATTGGACAGCCAGGCTCATTTTTAAATTCAAACATTAGAGAAATTGTTACGGCAAAGTCTGGATTTAACAATACAAATATTAGTGAAGGAACTGATTATTCGATATTAGAAAATGCTAGAAAATTAACCGCAAACGAATTTACGTATAACCCACAACTAGGATACATATCGTTACAACAGCGTTTGGCAAATGATGAAATTTTGGCCGTTGCCTACGAATATACTGAAGGAGGCAAGATTTACCAAGTAGGGGAATTTGGAAGCGATGGTGTTGATGCGACTGTTGTAACAGGAAGCAATAATTCAAATCAGGCCATTATTACCCAGAGTTTGATTTTGAAAATGCTTAAGAGTAATTTGACAAATGTGCAAAATCCGGTTTGGAACTTGATGATGAAAAACGTTTATCAAATTCCGCAAGCTTATCAAATCAAGCAGGATGATTTTAGAATGAACATTCTATATACTGATCCTTCTCCTATAAATTATATTTCGCCAGTTGCTGGAACTTCTTTTCCATCCAATCCAACACCAGACAATAAAGTAGATCAAACCCCTTTATTGAATGTCTTCAATTTGGATAAATTGAACTACAATAATGACCCACAAACTGGTGGAGATGGTTTCTTTGATTATTTGCCAGGTATTACGGTTGATGTTCAAAATGGTAGAATTATTTTTACTACGAAAGAGCCTTTTGGAGAATTGCTGTTTAAAAAATTGCAAAACCAAGGTTCAGGAGAAACCTATAATGACCCAAGTACTTATAATGCGAATCAGCAGAAATATGTATTTAGAAATATGTACCGTAATACACAATCTGGTGCTTTGCAGGATAGTGACAAGAATAAATTCTTGTTGCGCGGAAAATACAAATCTTCAGGAAGCAACGGAATTCCAATTGGAGCTTTCAATGTGCCTCAAGGATCTGTTGTGGTAATGGCGGCAGGCAGAAGATTGGTTGAAGGAATTGATTATAGCGTCGATTATCAATTAGGGCGTGTTCAAATTTTAGATCCTTCGCTTCAGGCTTCAAATACACCAATTGAAGTTTCGTTAGAGAATAATTCCATTTTTGGTCAACAAACCAGAAGATTTATAGGATTCAATGTAGAGCATAAAATTTCAGATAAATTTGTTGTTGGAGGTTCTTACTTGAAAATGTCTGAAAAGCCATTTACACAAAAATCAAGCTACGGTCAGGAATCTGTAAACAACACGATTTTTGGATTTAATGGAAATTATGCTACAGAGGTTCCGTTTTTTACAAGATTAGTAAACAAACTTCCAAATATCGATACCGATGTTCCATCAAATCTTTCGATTCGTGGTGAGGTTGCGTTCCTAAAACCCGATGCTCCAAAAGCAAGTGATTTTGAAGGCGAGGCAACTATTTATGTTGATGATTTTGAAGGTTCGCAAACTACTATTGATATGAGGTCTGCTTATGCATGGAGTTTGGCTTCGACACCTTTTGTGGGGTCAATAAACGACAATACTTTTAATGCTAATTCGAATACATTAGATTACGGTTTTAAACGTGCAAAATTGGCTTGGTACACTATTGATCCCGTTTTTTATTCGTCAAAACCAAGTGGAATTTCAAACGATGATTTATCTTTAAATACAACCCGAAGAATTTATAGTAAAGAGCTTTATCCAAATACAGATATCGCACAAGGTCAGATTCAAGTTGTTAATACACTCGACTTGACGTATTTCCCATCGGATAGAGGACCTTATAATAATGATCCAAATTTTGGAACTAACAATCCGTCTAATAATTTCGGGGGAATCATGCGGGCGTTAAATTCTACCAATTTTGAACAAGGAAATGTGGAGTATATTCAATTTTGGGTATTGGATCCTTATGTAGGAAATGGACAAGCACCGGCAAATAATACGGGTAAAATTTATTTCAACTTAGGTGAAATTTCCGAAGATGTTTTAAAAGATGGCAGAAAACAATATGAGAATGGTTTAGGCCCTGATCAAGTAATGGTAAATCCACAACCAATTTGGGGAGATGTACCAGCTTCTCAGTCGTTGATTTATGCATTTGACACCAATCCAGATAATCGTAGAAACCAAGACGTGGGTCTTGATGGTTTGCCTGATGCCAAAGAAGGTTCGATTTATACGAATTATGCAGGAGAAAGTGACCCTGCAGCAGATAATTATACCTATTATTTGAATACTGATGGTGATGTTATCAACCGCTATAAAAAATATAATGGTACAGAAGGAAACTCAGCAGTAAGTGTTGATGATCCAAATCGTGGTTCTACAACATTGCCAGACGTGGAGGATATTAATCGTGATAATACCATGAGTACGATTAACGCTTACTACGAATACAGTGTTGAACTTAAGCCAGGAATGCAGGTTGGCTCCAATTATATTACAGACATTCGCGAAGTAAGCAATGTCGAATTGCCAAACGGCGGAACTACAACGGCAAGATGGATTCAGTTTAAGATTCCAGTAGCATCGCCTCAAAATACAATTGGAAATATAACTGATTTTAGATCGATTCGTTTCATGCGTATGTTTATGACCGGTTTTAATGATCAAATGACAGTTCGTTTTGGAGCTTTGGATTTGGTACGAGGCGAATGGAGAAAATATACAGGAACACTTGATGCAAGCGATCCAAATCCAGATGATGATGGTGTTCAATTTGATGTTGCGGCAGTTAACATTCAAGAAAATGGTACAAAATGTCCAGTAAATTATGTAATGCCTCCAGGAGTTCAAAGAGAGCAATTGTATAATAATAATACTATCATCAACCAAAACGAACAAGCATTGGCAGTTCGAATTGGTGGTGCCGGATTGCAATATGCAGATTCAAGAGCGGTTTTCAAGAATGTAAGCGTTGATATGCGTCAATACAAAAAGCTGAAAATGTTCTTGCACGCAGAATCATTGCCAAATGAAGCGAATTTATTAGATGACGAAATGGTTGGTTTTATTCGTTTTGGTAATGACTTTACACAAAATTATTATCAAGTCGAAATTCCATTAAAAGTAACGCCAACGGGAGGTTCTTGTACTATAAGTCCTGATTTGGTTTGGATGGAAGAAAATAACATTGATTTGGCGCTTGAATTATTGACTCGTATGAAAATCAAGGCCATGCCTTTGGATGTTAATTCTCCAAAAAGAGATATTAACGGAGTATATTATCCTGATGATGATCCGGATTTGGCTTCGAGCGGTGGTGACGGCGACAGCAAATTAAGATTAGGTATTAAAGGAAATCCGAATTTTGGTTTGGTTAGAAATTTAATGGTCGGAGTTAAGAGTAGGGCCGATCATAAGGATATAAAAGGAGAGGTTTGGTTCAATGAGCTTCGAATGTCAGATTTGGACAATAAAGGCGGGATGGCCGCATTGCTGAATGTTGATACCAATATGGCCGATTTTGCAACAGTTTCAGCTACTGGAAGAAAAAGTACAATTGGTTTCGGATCTTTAGAGCAAGGTGCAAACGAAAGAGACAGAGAAGATATCCAGCAATATAATATTGTAACGAATTTGAATTTAGGAAAATTAATGCCTCATAAATGGGGAATTAATTTGCCATTCAACTATGCTATTGGCGAAGAAGTTATTACGCCAGAATATGATCCGTTCAATCAGGATATTAAACTGGATCAATTGCTAAAAGAAACAACTGATCCAGCAGAGAAAGACAATATTAGAACGCGTGCAGTAGATTATACGAAACGCAAGAGCATTAACTTTATTGGTGTTAGAAAAGATAGAGCTCCAGAGGCGAAACCTCATGTTTATGATGTAGAAAATTTCACATTCTCACAATCGTATAATGAAGTGGCGCGTCACGATTATGAAGTAGAAGATTATCGTGACCAGCAATCGAATTCGGCAGTGAATTATGCTTATACTTTCCAGCCAAAAGAAGTTGTGCCATTCAAGCAGACCCAATTCATGAAAAAAAGTGATTATTGGAAAATGTTGAGCGATTTCAATTTCAATTATTTGCCTTCAAATATTACATTCAACACAAATATTTTAAGACAAAGCAACCGTCAGCAATACAGACTTGTTGAAGTGGAAGGAATTGGTCTTGATCCACTTTATAGAAGAAATTTTGCTTTTAATTATCAATATGGTTTTGGTTTTAATGTGACAAAATCTTTAAAATTAACCTATACAGCGGCATCAAATAATATTGTGAAAAATTATTTGAATGAAGACAAAACGCCAAAAGAAGATTTTAATATCTGGGATGATTATTTTGATTTAGGAACTCCAAATCAGCACATGCAGCAAATTGTGTTGAATTATGAAATTCCACTTAATAAAATTCCGGTTTTGAGTTTTATAAAAGCAAATTATGAATACAAGGCAGATTACAGTTGGCAACGTTCTTCTACGGCAATGGCTGAGTTTGTTGATGATAATGGAATTCAATATAATTTAGGAAATACGATTCAGAATGCAAATTCAAATACGTTTACATCCGCTTTAAATATGAATTTGCTGTACAAATATCTTGGACTTACACCTGGCGCTAAAAAAGCTACACAACCTAAACATGCTGGTCCTCCAAAACCAGGAGAAAAAGTGGTAAGTACTCCAACAAAAACAGTGGCAGCTAATAATAGTCCGTTTTATGATGGTTTGATTGGTGTTTTAACAAGTTTGAAAAGCGTTCAGGTTAACTATACTAAAAACAGCGGAACCGTATTGCCGGGTTATACGCCAAGTATTGGTTTCTTCGGTACATCAAAACCTTCGTTAGGATTTATTTTTGGAAGCCAAGACGATGTTCGTTATGAGTCTGCAAAAAATGGGTGGTTGACTAATTATGAAAATTTCAATCAAAATTTCACACAGGTTACAAACAAGCTTTTGAAGGTAACAGCCAATATTGATTTGTTGCCAGATTTGAAAATTGATTTGTCTATGGATCGCGCTTATTCGGAAAATTCATCAGAACAATATAGTGTTATAAATGGAGAATATACACCTTTGTCGCCATATACGTATGGAATGTTTTCGATTTCAACGGTGTTGATTAAAACATCATTTGCTACAAGCAATGAAACACAATCTGCGGCATTTGATGAATTTAGGAATAATCGTTTGGTGATTGCCAATCGTTTGGCTGAAGAGCATTATGGTGCAGGAAATGAAATACCAAGGTATGGAGATGCAAACAATCCAATTCCGGCGGTTGGTGATCCAAATTATGCTATTTATACGGCGAATGTTGGGTATCCAATTGGTTATACAAAAAGTAACCAGGCTGTTTTATTGCCATCATTTTTGGCGGCTTATTCAGGAGGAAATGCATCGAGCAGTTCTACAGATATATTTAGAAGTTTCCCGATTCCAAACTGGAGTATAAAATACAATGGTTTGATGCGTTATAAGTATTTCAAAGATAAATTTAGACGTTTCTCATTGCAGCATAACTACCGTGCATCTTATACAATAAACCAGTTTAGATCTAACTTTGATTATCATGAAAACCCGAATGGTCAAGATGTTAATACGAATTTCTACAACGGCACGATAATGTCAAATGTCAATTTGGTAGAGCAATTCAGCCCGTTGATTCGTGTTGATTTTGAGTTGAAAAATTCATTCCGTTTGCTTACAGAGGTTAAAAGAGACCGTGCATTATCAATGAGTTTTGATAATAATTTATTGACTGAAGTACGAGGAGTTGAATATGTTGTAGGTATGGGATACCGTTTTAAAGATGTTATCTTTTCATCTAGATTGGCCGATAGCCCAACAGGAATTATTAAAAGTGATATTAATATAAAAGCAGATTTTTCATATCGAAATAATCAAACATTAGTGCGTTATTTGGATTACGACAATAACCAATTGGCGGCAGGTCAAAATATTTGGGCATTAAAATTAACGGCAGATTATGCTTTCAGCAAAAATTTGACAGCCATATTTTATTATGACCATTCATTTTCAAAAGCAGTTATTTCGACTTCTTTCCCGCTTACAAATATTAGATCAGGATTTACGCTCAGATATAATTTCGGAAATTAAATTTAGGATTCTGAAGTAAATTTTATTAGAAGATTATTACATTTGTGACTTAATTATTAAATTATCAATTTTCAAACATACTATTATGAGCATACCAGCAAATTTAAAGTACACAAAAGATCACGAATGGGTTAGCATCGATGGAGATGTTGCGACTGTAGGAATTACTCATTTTGCACAAAAAGAGTTAGGAGATATCGTGTATGTTGAGGTAGAAACTTTAGATCAGACATTAAATAAAGATGAGGTTTTTGGAACTGTTGAAGCTGTAAAAACGGTTTCAGATTTATTTTTACCATTAACAGGTGAAATCATCGCATTCAATGACGATTTAGAAAGTGCTCCAGAAACTGTAAATTCTGATCCTTATGGAGCAGGATGGATGATCAAAATTAAAATTGCTGATGCATCAGAAATAGATTCATTGTTGTCTGACGCAGCTTACAAACAATTGATCGGTGCCTAAACAACTTCTTTTAATTTGGGCAATTATTTGTTCAGGTATCATTACTTATTTTTGTTTGACAAATTCAAGTAATATCCCAGCGTTAGATTTCCCGAGTATAGACAAGATCGTTCATTTTTGTTTTCATTTTGGATTTACGATTTCTTGGATTTTGTTTTTCAAAAAAGAGCTTAAAGGACAACATGCAAACGATTATAAAGCCTATCTGATTTCGTTTATATTTTCAGTTTTCTTCGGAATTACAATTGAAATTATGCAAGGAGTTTTAACAACTACAAGAACTCCAGATGTTACAGATGTTTTAGCAAATACAATTGGCGCAACTGCCGGTGTGTTTTCTGCTATAGGTTTAAGGAAGCAGATCGATAAAATAATAGGAATATAATTACCCACTTCGGTGGGTTTTTTATTATCCTAAAATGAAGCCAATAATAATGCTGTTTTTTGAATTTAAAATGTATTTTTGTGCCGATCTGATGTAACAGAAAAATCATGAACATTAAGCAATACCTTGATTCAACGTATCTTAAAACTGCTTCGCAAGCTGGGCTTTCAGAAGCAGAAAATAATGCCGTTGTTGTAAAAGCAATTGAAGAGGCAATTGAGGAAGGGTTTAAATTGATAATGATTCGGCCAGAACAGGTCAGCTTGGCTAAAAAAATGATTTTAGAGGCTCATTCGACTTTGCTTGTTGGAACTGTAATTGATTTTCCAGAAGGGAAGTCAGATTTGGAAACCAAAATTAAAGAAGCAAATGAAGCTATTGAAAACGGAGCAGATGATTTGGATTTTGTCTGCAATTATGAAGCTTTCAAAAATGGCGATGTAGCTTTAGTCAAAAATGAAATTTTATTGGGCACACAAATTGGCTTAGCGCATAATAAAACGGTAAAATGGATTATTGAAACCGCTGCCTTGACCGATAAAGAAATTATCCAGCTGTCGGCTTTGATAAAAAATGTCGTGATATCTAATTTTAAAGAAGAGAATTACGCATCAGTATTTGTGAAATCATCGACTGGTTTTTATAAAACAGAAAATGGTTTGCCAAATGGGGCTACGGTTCCAATAATTATTATAATGTTAGAAAATGCATCGCCATTGCCAGTTAAGGCGGCGGGTGGTGTGAGATCATACGAAGATGCAATAGAAATGATTCGTTTAGGAGTTAAACGTATCGGAACTTCGGCGGCAAAGACAATTGCTAATGGAGAGAATACCCCAAATCAATATTAAATGAAAACCAAAACCTACTTAACAAGCAAAACCGCCCTGACTTTTGCTTTAATGATAACTTCCTTATTTGTTTTTGCACAAGAAAATAATGCTACTTCGGTTAAATCTGGATTTACAAGTGAACAGTTTCCTGTTTTTCAGAATTGCGAAAATTTAATGGATAAAAAATTAGAAGATTGCTTTTATAAAGAAGTTCACGATTTTGTTTTTCAGAATTTTGAAGTGCCCGAAAATTTAAAACAAGAAAATTACAAAGGAGAGGTGAAAGTGCTTTTTGAAGTTGATGCAACAGGAGCTTTTAAAGTGATTTATGTAAATTCTGCAAATGAAGATTTGTCTGAAGCAGCAAAACGTGTTTTTGCAAAGTTTCCAACCATTAAGCCATCAACTTACAATGGAAAGCCTACCTATTCAAAATATACCATCACGATTAACATTCCTTTAAAAAGTTCAGAACAATTAGCAGCAGAAGCTTTGGCGGCATCACAAATTTTGAAGCCGGCTGAAAAGCCTATGACAGAATTGGATAGTATTGTGTACAAAAAATACAATAATCCAGAGTTTGATAGTTATTTGAATATTCCTTTTTCACATAGTTATTATGCGCAATTTGATGGTGCTATGAATCAAGTGGGAAGCAATAGCCATACGGCTTCAAAACCATATACTTATAGTGAAGTTTCAAAGTATTATAATTTGAGAGCTGTAAATGAGTCGCTTCAAAAGAAGGCTACCACTTGGTTGGGAAGAAAATGGTGGAATGAAAATTTAGTGCAAATTCAAGGAGAAGATTATTGGTTGGCTTTAAATCCTATTGTTGATTTGCAGTTGGGAAAAGCTTCAGATCTTGATGCGTCTTATACTTATGTGAATACGCGTGCTCTAAATTTTAGAGGAGGTCTTGGCAAAAAATTAAACTTTACAACGACAATTTTTGAAAGTCAAGGTCGTTTTGCAGGATATTTTAACGATTATGCTGAATCATTAAAGCCATCTGGAGGAAATCCGGCGATTATTCCAGGAGTTGGTATTGCAAAACGTTTTAAAACAGATGCGTATGATTTTCCTTTGGCAGAAGCTGATATTACTTATGCGCCATATAAGTTTTTTGATCTTCAGTTAGGTTATGGAAGGAATTTTATTGGAGATGGATATCGTTCATTGCTTGAAGGCGATGGTGCAAGCCCGTATCCGTACTTTAAAATTAACACGACTTTCTGGAAAATTAAATATACAAATACGTATATGTGGTTGAAAGATGTTCGCCCAGAAGTTACAGTTGATAAAACATACGCAACAAAATTTATGGCAAACCACTATTTGAGCTGGAATGTTTCGAATAGATTGAATTTAGGTTTCTTTGAATCGGTGGTTTGGACAGATACTAATAATAGAGGATTTGATGTCAATTTTGTAAATCCAATTATTTTTTACAGAACGGTTGAGTTCACTTCTTCTTCAAGAAGCGGAAATGCAATGCTTGGAATTACTGGAAAATACAAATGGAGCAACAGCATAAATTTATATTCGCAATTTTTGATCGATGAATTTTCAGTTTCTGATGTAAAAGCTGGAGATAAAAGCTGGAAAAACAAATTTGGTTTTCAAATTGGAGGGAAATATTTCAACGCATTTGATGTAAAAGATCTTTTGTTGCAGGTAGAATACAATCATGTACGTCCTTATGTGTACTCGCATAGTGCGGTAATTACAAATTACGGGCACAATAATCAAAGTATTGGACATCAATGGGGCGGAAATTTCAATGAGCTTGTAGTAATTGGAAGATATCATAAAGGCCGTCTTTTTGGTGATGCTAAATTTAATATTGGAAAACGCGGACTTGATTTTAATACAGCAAAAGATAGTTACAATTATGGAGGCGATATTTACAAAAGCTATGATGTAAAACGTCCTTACGATAAAGGAGTGAAAGTGGGGCAAGGAAATAAAACAGATGTTTTCATTGCAGATATTCAAGGAGGGTATTTGATAAACCCAATGACGAATCTAAAATTGTTTGGAAGCTTTATTTATAGAAACTTCGATCCAACTCAAGATACACCAACAACTTTTAAACAAAGTACGACTTGGTTTACTATCGGATTGCGTTCAGATATTTTCAATTGGTATTTCGATTACTAGGATTTTTATAGGATTTTTCGAAATAATTGTGTTAAAGATTTGCAAGTCCTTATTTTGTAAAGGTTTTATTGAAAAAAATCTAAATTTATTGGTTTAGATTCTACAATCTAATTTGTACATTTGCAGCACTCAAAAAAAATATACAAACAATAAAGGTTTGAACGCTACAAAAAATACAATTTCACTAAAATCAATATTTCTGGATTTCAAAGAGATTACTAAAGCTGGTTTGGCTATTAGTGTTTTGTTTTCTTCAATTGCTGGATATTTATTAGGTGTAAATGACGAGCATCCTTTTCAATGGAGTGTTTTGCTTGTTTTGTCAATTGGCGGTTACTGCATGGTTGGGGCTTCAAATGCTTTCAATCAAGTAATTGAAAAAGATATCGATGCTTTAATGGATCGAACCAAAAACCGCCCAGTTCCTTCTGGACGCATGTCTCCTAAAATGGCTTTGTTTGTGGCAAGTCTGCTGACGATTATCGGAATCAGTTTGCTTTATACCATCAATGCCAAGTCAGCAATGTTTGCTGCTATTTCCATATTTTTATATACCAGTATTTATACACCATTAAAAACAGTTACTTCGTTATCTGTATTTGTTGGCGCTTTTCCTGGTGCTATACCATTTATGTTGGGATGGGTTGCGGCTACTGGTGAGTTTGGAATTGAAGCAGGGACTTTGTTTTTGATTCAGTTTTTCTGGCAATTTCCTCATTTTTGGGCAATTGGTTGGTTTTTGTATGAAGATTATGAAAAAGCAGGAATCTTTATGCTGCCAACAGGAAAGAAAGATAAAGGAACTGCGTTACAAGTTATTTTATATACCATTTGGTTAATAATTGCCTCATTGCTTCCGGTTTTGGGTTATACAGGGCAATTGTTTATTTCTCCAATTGCTGCAGTTTTAGTGTTTTTGTTGGGATTATGGATGTTGTTTTATGCCGTAAAATTGTATCAGTTGAGAACGGCGAAATCGGCAAGAACGTTGATGCTGGTGAGTGTTTCATACATTTCATTATTGCAGATTGTATTTATAGTAGATAAATTTTTAAGATAGTTATGGAAATGACAATTAAAGCAAATGAGGAACAATTAAGAAAGTCAAAATCGGCAAAACTGATTTTGTTATTCGCCATGGTAAGTATGACCATGATGTTTGCGGGACTTACAAGTGCATTTGTGGTAAGTAAATCTAGAGCCGACTGGTTGAAGGATTTTGAACTGCCATCAGCATTTTATTATAGTACAGCAGTAATTATCGGCTGCAGTATTACTTTTTATTTAGCAAAAAAAGCAATTCAGAAAGATAAAAGAAGCGAAGTTACCGCTTTGCTCTTAGGAACTTTAGCTTTAGGAGTTTTGTTTGTAGTGTTGCAATTTCAAGGATTTGGACAAATCGTTGAAAAAGGATATTATTTTACAGGACAAGGTAGCTCAATTACTACAACTTTTCTTTATGTAGTGACTGTAACGCACCTATTGCACTTGGCTGGCGGATTAATTTCACTTTTAATTATAATTTATAATCATTTTAAACAAAAATACAATTCGACTCAAACTCTTGGTATAGAACTAGGTGCGATGTATTGGCACTTTTTGGATTTATTATGGGTATATTTATTTTTATTTTTATATTTCTTTAAATAAGAAAAAAACGTAAATTTGGGAACTTTTTAACGAATATCTTTTATGGAAGCGACAGTTACTACTGCAAATAACAACGAAAAAACTTGGGGAGGCGGAGATGATATCCAACCATTAGGAGCAAGTTATGGTAAAATGATGATGTGGTTTTTCATCGTATCAGATGCCTTAACATTCTCTGGATTCCTTGCTGCTTATGGTTTTTCTAGATTTAAATTTATTGAAACTTGGCCTTTGGCTGACGAAGTGTTTACACACTTCCCATTTATGCATGGCGTTTCGGCTCCTATGTATTATGTAGCCTTAATGACTTTTATCTTGATTTTCTCATCTGTAACAATGGTTTTGGCTGTTGATGCAGGTCATCAATTAAAAAAGACAAAAGTTGCTATTTTTATGTTCTTGACTATTATTGGAGGTTTAATTTTCGTTGGTTCTCAAGCTTGGGAGTGGAAAAACTTCATTAAAGGAGAATATGGTGCAGTAGAAACAGCAGGTGGAAGTTTATTGCAGTTTGTTGATAAAGACGGTAAAAGAGTTGCTCTTGAAGCATTTGCTGTAAAATTACCAGAACAAAGAGAAGCTTTGACAAGAAGTCATGGAACTTGGTTTGTTGAAGATGCTGAAACACAACCAACCTATACAGTTGCTGAAGTTCAAGCTGGTTTTAAAGCGCATCCTGAATTATTGATCAGAACAGAACAGATTATTGAAAATAACGGAAAAAAGAGTAAAAAGGTTCTGACTAGAGCAGAAGCTGAAACTCGTTTAGCAACTGCAAAATATGTAGTAGAAGGAGCAAACTTAACTAGAAACGAATACGGAAGCAAATTATTTGCTGATTTCTTCTTCTTCATCACTGGATTCCACGGATTCCACGTATTTTCTGGAGTTATCATTAATATCATTATCTTCTTTAATGTATTATTAGGAACTTACGAGAAAAGAAGAAGCTACGAAATGGTAGAGAAAGTTGGATTATACTGGCACTTTGTAGATTTAGTTTGGGTATTCGTATTTACAGTTTTCTACTTAGTTTAATTTTTTAAGATTTATTATTATGGCACACGGTCACGAATACGTATCAAATACAAAAAGAATCTGGTTTGTTTTTGCATTACTATCAGTAGTAACTACAGTAGAGGTTATTCTTGGTATCTACAAACCTGCAGTTTTAGAAGGTAATCATTTTGTAGGTTTGAATTTATTGAACTGGATTTTCTATATCCTTACAATTTTCAAAGCATATTATATTGTATGGGCATTTATGCACATGGAAGGTGAAAAAAGCAGTCTTAGATGGTCTGTTGTATCACCAGTTGTTTTCCTAGTTTTATATTTATTGTTTATTCTTTTGACAGAAGGACATTATATTTATGGGGTTTTTAAAGATTCTACTATTAAATGGAATTTTTAACATGATATTAATTCGAAAAGAAGCTCCGATTTGCGGAGCTTTTTTTATTTTTGTACCTCAATAATTTCCCGCATAAACAATGAAAAAAAATATAGTTCTCTTTGTACTTTTTGTTTTGCCAATTGTAGCCTATTTATTTTTTGCTTCTGGTGTAAATAGTTTCACAACACTTCCTGTAATAACACCAAAAGTTGCCGATTTTGGAAATTGGAATTCATTAAACGGAAAAAAAATCTCTCTTAATAAAAAGATTACGGTACTTGGTTTTGGAGGTACAAATATTTTAGAGAACCGAGGGAATTACTTCAATCTAAATGAAAAAATCTACAAACGTTATAACGGTTTTGAAGATCTTCAGTTTGTGATTTTGTGTCCGCTTGGAACAGAGAAAGAAGCTCAAAAAATAGTCGATGCTTTGTCTCCTTTTACAGATGTCAAAAATTGGAATTTTGTTTTTGCTTCGAAAGAAGAAGTTCAAAAGTTTTATGACGGACTTCATTTAAAGGGAAAATTAAATGAGAATCTTGGAAGTCCAAATGTTTACATTGTTGATAAAGAAAGGAATCTTAGAGGTAGAAAAAACAAAGATGAATATAAGGAAGGCTATGATACTTTTCATCCATCAGAGTTGAGTAATGAAATGCTGGATGATTTCAAAATTATTTTATACGAATACCGAGCAGCTCTTAAAAAGAATCACAACGCTACTAAACAACTTTAATTTTTATCGACATGTTTAAAAATAAATCATACATCGGAATTTCGTTTATTGTTTTGATTTTTGGAATTTATGCAGTACCAAAAATTGTTGACAGGATAAAAAACGGAGAAGTTGTAAAAGGAAACCGCTTGGATAACGTTGGTTTGAAAGATTCAAAAGATGCAGCAAAACTGTTGACTATTGGACCCGCTCCTAAATTTGAATTGACAAATCAAGATGGTGCAAAAGTTTCAAATGAAACGTATAAAGGAAAAGTTTATGTTTTAGAATTCTTCTTCACAACTTGTCCTTCAATTTGTCCAAAGATGAATGTAAGCATGCTAGAAATTGAAAAAACTTTCTTTGGAAATCCAAACTTCGGAATTGTTTCAATTACTATAGATCCTAATCATGATACGCCAAAAGTTTTGAAAGATTACGCAAAATTGCTTGGTGCAAAATCTTCAAATTGGAATTTCCTTACGGGTGATAAAGCAACAATTATGGATTTGTCTAACAAAGGATTTAACTTGTATGCCGGTGAAAATGACAAAGTGAGTGGAGGTTTTGAGCATTCTGGTTTATTTGCCCTGATTGACAAAGATGGTAAAATTCGATGCAGAAAAGATGAATTTGGAAATCCAATTTTGTATTATGATGGATTAGATAAAAAAGGAGTTAGAGAAATTCAAGAAGATATTAAAGTATTATTAGCAGAATAAAAATGGAAGATAATTCAATAGAAAAAAAATACAATAAATTTATTATTGCCGTTTCAATTGTAATACCAGTTGTGGTAGCAATTTTATTTGGCGTAAAACTAAAAGATTTTGGTTACAATGTTGAACCGTTATCCATGTTGCCTCCGGTTTATGCGACAATAAATGGTATAACAGCTGTTGTACTTGTTGCTGCTGTAATGGCCATTAAAAATGGAAAACGTGTATTGCATGAGCGCTTAATGACTTTTGCGATTGCCTTGTCAGTTGCTTTTTTGGTGATGTATGTTGCATATCATATGACGGCAGATTCTACTAAATATGGTGGAGAAGGCGTTTTGCGTTATGTGTATTTCTTTATTTTAATAACGCATATTTTATTGTCCATAGCAATTATTCCGCTTGTTTTATTCACTTATGTTAGAGCATTGGCGCAACGTTTTGACAGGCATAAAAAATTAGCTAAAATAACTTTTCCACTTTGGTTGTATGTTGCGGTTACAGGTGTGGTAGTTTACTTAATGATTTCTCCTTATTATGCGCATTAAAAATAAAATATCAAATTTTCAAACTTCAAATTCCAAATTGCAAAAAGTGATTTTTGGAATTTGTATTTTCTTGATTGGAATTTCAGCGAATGCTCAATGTGCAATGTGTCGTGCAGCATTGGCGGGAGATTCAAATACAAAAAAAGCTGAAGCTGTAAACGACGGAATTGTATATTTAATGGTCATTCCATATTTACTTGTAGGGATAATTGGTGTTCTGATTTACAGAATGTACCAATCTAAAAAGAAAAAAGCAGTCTAAATTTTAGACTGCTTTTTTTATCTTAATTTTGTCTTGTCCTGAAATAGCGATACACAAAAAGTGGATATGCAAACAAAAACTGGAGAAAAAGTTAAGCTACATTTTTATAATTAGTTAGTTTGTTAAATTCTTCAATTGTTTTATAGTTCAAAGCCGAATGTCTTCTTTTTTTGTTATACCAAATTTCGATGTATTCAAAAATTTCAAGTTCCATCTGTTCTCTAGAAATTAATTTACTTCCATAAACCAATTCCGTTTTTAAAGATTTGAAAAAACTTTCAGCAACCGCGTTATCCCAGCAGTCTCCTTTACGGCTCATACTTCTTGTGATATTTTTATAAGAATCCAATACATTAGTAAATTTTTTATTGGCATATTGGATTCCTCGGTCAGAATGGAATATTAATTCACTTGCAATTGTTCTGTTCTTTACAGCCATTTTCCAAGCCGTCATTGTAGTTTGTTTAGTGCTTAGTCCATTGCTTAAACTCCAGCCGACTATCTTTCTGTCAAATAAATCTAAAATGATGGTCAGATATAAAAAACCATCCTTTGTCTGTATATAGGTGATGTCTGAAACCCAAGCCTTTGCTGGTTCTGTTGCTGTAAATTCCCTTTTTAGAATATTTGGAACAACAAAATGATTGTGTTTTGAATTGGTTGTTACTTTGAATTTTTTACTCAATTTGCTGTACAGTCCTAACTGCTTCATGTATTTAGCCACAGTTATTCTGGATATCTGATATCCTTGGCTTTGCAGTTCAAGGGTAATTCTAGGGCTTCCATACCGCTGTTTAGCATTAAAATATATTGAAGCAATTTCTTCTTTTATCAGGGCAGTCTTCCTCTGTCTTTCTGATAGAATCTGCCGCTTCCAATTATAGTAGCTGCTTGGGCTTACTTTTAAAACTTTGCACATCTTTTCAATCGAATATATTTTTTCATGGTCTTTTATGAAAAGATAAATCATCGACCTCCCTTGGAAAAGATGCTTATAGCCTTTTTTAGAATATCACGTTCTAATTCTGCTTCTTTTAATTTTTTTTCAAGCTCATGGATTTTTTCCTGTTCAGGGCTAAGTTTTAATTTTTCTTTCCCAGGAAAACTTCCTGTTCCAAATTCTTGGTAATCCTGACGCCATTTGTAAAGTAAAGGTGCTGTTATTCCAAGTTCCTTGGCTAATTGTGAGATATTATCTCTTTCATAACTTAATTGGACTGCTTTCTCTTTAAAATTGCGGTCATAAGTTTTACGATTATCTTTCATGCTCTAAAGTTAAGATTTAGTTCTTAACTAGAACTCCATGCTAAGTTAGCACATCCATTTATATCGTACAAGTCAAGGAAAACGAAACAATACATACCAAAACCATAATAAAACAATAGGCTATGAGAAAAATTTTTAATCGAGACAATATTTTTTTGTTATTATTAATGCTGTTAGTTTTTGGTAGTAAAGCAAACGCGCAGAATAATGAAAACGGCGACGGTGGTTTTAACTGGGACGGCATGAATGATTTAGATAATGTTAATGTTGGGCCATCTGGCGGGGGAGGAAATACTCCTGCATGGGATTATGCTTCTAATTACTGGGATCAAAATCCTAACGATTATATTGGAAGTAATAACGACTATTATAACGAGCAATATAGTACAGGGCCCAGTAATCCTGGATATCCTTCAGGTGGAGGATCTGGTGGTGCTGGGGGTGTTAACAGACAAACCGTATCAGATGTTGCATTGACAAAAAGTGTAAAGCCTGGAGAAACTCATACACAAGATGTCAAGATGTTGAGGGATCCTAATAAGAGCACTAATAAAAAAGTAATAGATCTCGTTATTAATGGAGAAAAAGTCGGCACGGTTACTTTCTTTGCACCTTTGAGGGATGCTAATGGAGTAGATATATATTCTAAAATGACTGTCGAAGTTTTTTCCAATTGTCCTATAGCTATAGCGAGTCTGACACCTATCAATCCAGAAACATCAAGTTATAATGGTGATCAACACAGTACGAATGGTAATCTTGAGAATGCTTTGGCAGAACTAAAAATTTATGATAATTTTATGCAAATGAGCTTTAATGTGCCAATTAATGAAGAGGAAGATCTAGTAATTACAACAAGTGGGGTGCCATTAGATACACCTCAAGCTTATGAAAACGCACTCAACGAAGCGGGCAAAGGCGATTTTAAAATTATAAATGGCGTTGTTAAAATTAAGGCAGACAATGGAACTTATGTTTTAACCTCAGATACAAATGTCTCATCACCAACTGTTTTAAGTAGAGTCAAAAATTTAGCCGCAATTTTAACCAAGAGCCTTGGAGGAGACCAAAAAGAAGTTTATATTAATACCGAAAAAGGAGAAAAAAAATCAGAAGATAATCAAGCATGGACACGTAAAATATTAGGAGCGACATTTCAAACTATTTATTTAAATATTAATGGCGGATTTAATGCAGAACTGAATAATCTTAATAACTTTAAAAGTATTATAAAGCATGAACTGTTTCATGTGGAAGATAATAGAGACGAAAATTTTAGGAGTGATTTATCTACACACGCAGATGTATATGTTAGAGCTGCAAATAATTATACGTATAATACGACTACCGATGATTTTAAAATGCACAATGCGGCAGCATTTGCGAAGTATTTATTAAATATGGCTAAAGACTCAGAATTTTCATTAAATGATATCTTGACGAAAATTACTGCATTTAATAAAAACAATGGTGGGGTAAAAATTTTGACTCCATCAGGAGCTTTTTCAAAAGCAACAATAACTTTACGAGTACAATATAAAAATGTAATATCTGAACCTATAGAATATGGAAAAATCGATGAATAATTTCAAAATTGGAATAGTGCTTTTAGTCTCGTTTTGCATTTCATGCAGTAAAAAAAGTGAGATTGAATCGACTTTTAGGACTAGTGAAAATGAATACTGGAAATATAAAAATTATTGCTTAGGTACAAAAGGAATTTACTTCCAATTTAAAGAAGATGGCTCTTATGATAAATATTTATTGTACATAGATGAAGGATTTAGCAGATTTAATACAGACATGGGGGGGGGGATTGATAGAAGAGTGTGGTCAATAAAAGATGATTCGACATTTGTTTTTGATAATGCAGAATATCATATAGAAAAAATAAGCAAGGAGGAAGTTTTGCTCTCTTATTACCACTACAAAATTAAGGATAAAAAGTGTTTTATCAGTCTAAAAAAATTAGTTGATGGTCCAAGGGGACCTAAGTCTTTAGATTCTGTGAAAGTAAAATGATAAAATAATATGATTGACCTAACAGGTTTTTAAAACCTGTTAGGTTTTCATTAATACCTAATTGCCTTTTTCAGCACATAAAAAAATCAATGAATAAATTCAGAATTGCAATAATGCTTTTAGTTACACTTTGCATTTCATGCAGTAAAAAAAGCGAAATTGAATCAATTTTTACAACTAGTAAAGATGAGTATTGGCATTATCGAGATTACTGCTTGAATACAAAAGGCAATTACTATAAATATAATAAAAATGGTATTCGCGACAAGTATTCACTATATATCAACAAAGGATTTGTCTTGGCTAATATAGATGGAGATTACGAAGAAATAAATATTCCATGGTCAATAAAAAATGATTCAACATTTGTTGTCAACAATGGAGAATATCATATAGAAAAAATAAGCAATGAAGAAATTTTGCTTTCCTATTATCATTATAAAATTAAGGATAAAAAATGTTTTGTTAAACTAACAAAATGGGTCGATGGTCCGGAAGGTCCTAAGCCGTTAGATTCTGCGAAAGTACAACGATAAATACTAATATACTTGATTAATCCTAACAGGTTTTCAAAACCTGTTAGGGTTTCGTTATTTTTCAGCACATAAAAAAAATCGATGAACAAATTTAAAATTGTAGTACTAATTTTAGTCCAACTATGCGTTTCATGCAGCAAAAAGAATGAAATAGAATCTATGTTTGTGACAAGTAAAAACGAATATTGGAAATATCAAGATTACTGTTGGAATAATAAAGGTGTTTATTTTAAATGTAATAAAAATGGCAGTAGTGACAAGTATCGTTTCAATACTGATGAGGGGTTTTTATTGTTTAATACAGATGGGGATCTTGAAATTATAGGCTCTTCTTGGTCCATAAAAAATGATTCAACATTTGTTTTTGATAATGAGGAATATAAAATTGAAAAAATAAGCAACAAAGAAATTTTGCTTTCCTATTATCACTATAAAATTAAGGATAAAAAGTGTTTTGTTAAACTAACAAAATGGGTTGATGGTCCGAAAGGCCCTAAGCCTTTAGATTCTGCGAAAGTAAAATGATAAATAATTTAATGCAGTATTTGTGTTTTCAAATACTGCATATTTTAGAGTATGAATAAATTTAAAAGGCAGTATTGCTTTTGATGTTGTTTTGTATTTCATGCAGTAAAAAAAGTAGTATAGAATCTATATTACTAGCAAACACAAATGAATATTGAGCATATCAAACTATTGCTTAAAAAGCAAAAATATTTATTTTCATTATAATGAAGTTAGTAGTAATTCCCTACAACAACAAAAGAATTCAATAACTAATACGATAAAGCTATGAAAATTTTTTACCTATCTGTTTTAATGATGTTTATTGTTAGTTGTGATTCAAATAGAATACCAAAAGATTTTGCTGTGAAAATTGATTACTTTGGAGAGCATTACAATTCTAAAACGGGTGTTTATACGAGAAAATATAATTTTAAACAAAAAAGCGTAAAAATATTATTATCAGAAAAACAAAAGTCAAAGCTCTATAGTTTTTATAACGAAATTGACTTTCTTTCTTTTCCCACTGAATTTGAATGTGATACATTGAAAGGTGGAGGAATCATACCGAGTTTTTGGTTTACTATTGAAATCACCGCAAATGGAATAATTAAATCATCAGGTACAAGTAGTAGATGTGATTATAAGATTGAAATGGAAAAAGAAAAAAAATTAATAATCTTTTTCGACGAAATAAGAAATATGATTGAAGAAGATAAAGCATATAAATCCTTGCCAGAATCAGACAGAATGAGTCTATAAAAAAACTAGCGCTAACTATCATTATAAAATTAAAGATGAAAAGTGTTTTGTACGCCTTATAAAATGGGTTGATGGTCCAGAAGGTACTATGCCTTTAGATTCTGCGAAAGTGAAATGATAAAATAATATGATTAACCTAACAGGTTTCAAAAACCTGTTAGGTTTTCATTAATGTCTTATGCATAATAATATGGATGGTATTTTAAAAAAAATGATCTTTTTCTTTTTCTTTTTAACAGTTTTAAGTTGTAAGAATGAGGATAAACCAAATGTAAAAGAGATCGATTTGATTTCTGAAGGAAGAAGTTTAATTAGGGAGTATAGTAGTATACTAATTGATTCAGTGGAACAATTTGATGTAAGACCGGAGAATGAAAAAAATGACTTGCCAAAAATAACAATTGGTTTAATTGATTCTATACCAAAGAGAAAAGAAAAATTAAATCAAGGCAGAACAGACGGACATACGTTTGTTTCATTTAAGTTAGAAAAGGAGGATTTAATTAAGTTCAAGTCTCCATACAAACTGTATCTGATTAAGGAAAAAAGCAGCAATGTTAATGTAGTGTTTGTGATTATTTCGGAGTTAAATATAAACGGAAATAATGCATACGTTGTAGTGAAAAAAGTCCGAGGAATAGGTATGGTTGAAGATACTTATTATTTTAAAAAAGAAAATGGAACATGGGTTTTTGAAAAAAAGAGATTATCAAAGATGGGATAATATTAAATGTTCTAAATTAATCGTTAATGGTGCTATTGAAATCACAGAACTTTCTATTATGCAAAAAGACCATCAGTAGTGATGGTCTTTTTGTTATATAATTTAGGAGGAAGGATTAAAGATTAACTATTTCAATCCATTAACAGAAACATTTACGGTTCCGTTTATTTTTATAAAAGCGATAATTGCTTGATTTGTCAATTGAATTTTATCAAATACAATATCCTCCATTTTTCCATTTACAAAAACACCGGGCATTGGTGAATAATTCCTTAAATAAGAAGCCATGCTTTTTTTGCCTTCCTCTAAGTTTGGTTGTATCGAGTAACGACAACTTGCTTCCATTTTTCTTAAAATATAACCTTGTCCTAGCCAGCTTGCAGTACGCATTAATTTGCTTTTGGTATCCAAAACATAATCTAATTTGTCGAAATAGATTTCTTTTGTCTGCGGATTATATTGCGGAAATCCGTTAAGATACAATGTTCCGTTTATTGAGCCTAAAACATCCAATGCGATAACCATTTTTCCATCTTTATGCCAAATGGAAACATTTTTCACCGTTACTTTTTTGCTTCCGGATCCAAATTCGTGATCTGCAAAATTTTTCGTCATGATTTTGGAAGCATCTGCGTAAGTGGAGATTGCTGCAATATTGGCGCTAACCTGATTTGGGATTTTAGCAACAGGTTTCAAAACAATTTTATTCGCATTGAATTTAGATTCTGGTTGTTTGCCAACAATGGTTTCCATGTTGCATTTCATTCCCATGTCTAATAAAAAGGAATCATTTTTGAGTTTTGCATTTGTTGAATACACTTCGATAGGTGCAATTCTCAACCAGCTTTCATAGGTGTCACTCATTTGAAATGGAGTGCATATTTTTTCTAATGCAGTTAAAACATTCGGCTTAAAATCCATTGATTTTTCTATTGACTCGTCGATTTTCTTTTCAATTTTTGATTTGAAAATAGAAATTGCTGGATTTATCAAATAGGTAATTGGCATACTTTTTCCAAAAACCATCATAGTTGGGCTTTCGTTCCAATCCAATGATTTGAATTCGGTTTTAGTGTTTAATTTCCAATTGGTCAAAGCAACATCGCTAGATAAAGTGATTACTCCATTCAAATTAAATTCACGAGTATCATAAAGTTCGACTCCCAGTTTTTTTGTTCCAATTCGATATTTTACAGTTGCTTTTAAAGGCAAAATAGTTTTGATTTTTTTATCTGGATTTGAAGGGTCGTTCTGGATTTTTATTGGAGCCTGTTTCCATACTTTCATTTCAATATCGTCATCTTCGATATTGTTGTCTTCATAAATCAATCCGTTTAAAAGAGCATTCGTCTGATTTTCGATATCAGCCAATTTTACGTTTATCGGCAAATTTATAAACGACGGATTTGCATCATAAACCAATGGACTCGCATCGTCAGGTTCCGGTTTTAAAGTTTCTAATTTTTGAGATGTTGAACAGCCAGCAAGGATTGCAGCAGCTGTAAATAAAGCGAAAATTGAAGTAAGCTTCATTGGTACAATTTTTTTGAGTGACACAAAATTAAGAAAACTATTAAATAATTGTAAAAAAGTGTAACAATTGCGAAAGAGAGCCGTCTTATTTAAATATAAAAATGAAATTATTAACGTTTTGTTATCATAATTTACTTATAAAAAATATTATTATTGTTTTAAAAAATTAACAATACCATGATTGAAATCAAAGATTTGCATAAATCCTATAAAATGGGAAGTTCAGAACTGCATGTGTTAAAAGGCATAAATTTTAATATTGAAGAAGGCGAGCTTGTAGCTATCATGGGATCTTCGGGATCTGGTAAATCGACGCTTCTTAATATATTAGGAATTTTAGATGAAGCCGATTCTGGAAGTTATGTTTTAGATAAAACTCCAATTAAAAAACTGAACGAAACCATTGCGTCTAAATACCGCAACAAATTTTTAGGATTTGTTTTTCAGTCTTTTAATTTGATCAATTATAAAAGCGCGCTTGATAATGTGGCAATGCCATTGTATTATCAAGGAATAAAAAGAAAAGAACGTTACGAAATTGCAATGAAATATTTGCAGAAAGTTGGGTTGGGTTCACATTCACACCATTTGCCAAGCGAGCTTTCTGGTGGACAAAAACAACGCGTTGCTATTGCAAGAGCGTTAGCCTCAAATCCAAAAGTATTATTGGCCGATGAGCCAACTGGAGCTTTGGATACTAAAACTTCTTATGAAGTAATGGAGCTTATTCAAGGAATTAACGATGAAGGAAAAACCATTTTGATCGTTACGCACGAACCTGATATTGCCGCAATGTGCAAAAGAAATGTGGTCCTGAAAGACGGACTAATTATCGATGATAAAAAAGTAGAACAAGTTAGAGCTTCATCATATGTTTAATATTGAGCGTTGGCAAGAAATATTTGAAGCAATCTCCAAAAACCGATTAAGAACTTTTCTTACTGGGGTTTCTGTAGCGTCGGGAATTTTTATTTTGGTGATTTTGCTAGGAGCGGGAAAAGGGCTTCAAAATGGAATTGAAAAACAGTTTGAGCGCGATGCCGCCGGACTTATCGAGGTTTGGTCTGGAACGACTACAAAAGAATACAAAGGATTAAATCCGGGAAGGCAAATTCAGCTTAGAAACAGTGATTATAACCAATCGGTTCAAAAATTTGAGGATAAACTAGATTTGCGTTCTGCGTCATATAATTTTTGGGGTGGTACGATTTCTTATGGTAAAGAATCTGCGAGTTATCAATTTAGAGGAGTAGATCCTGATCATGGCTCAGTAGAAAACCTTACAGTTGTTCAAGGCCGATTTTTAAATAGTAACGATTTGGCTAACAATGAAAAAGTAGCTGTGATTGGGATGAAAGTAAAAACAGATTTGTTTAAAGATAAAGACGCTTTAGGTAAGGAAATCGCAATCAATAATGTCAATTTTAAAGTAGTGGGTGTTTTTACAGATCCTGGAGGAGAGAGAGAGGAATCCAGAGCGTATTTGCCTAGAACTACGGTGCAAAGAGCTTTTGGTGGAGGGGATAAAATTAGTTATATGTCTTTTAACTTGAAGAAAACACAGGATTATGATGAAGCTTTGGCAGAATCAGAAAAATTTACTCAAGATGTAAAGACGCTGCTTAAAAGCAAAAATATGGTCGCGCCAGATGATGATAGCGGAATTGGTGCGTATAATTCAGTAAAAGATGCCAAGCAATTTTATGATTTGAACTTATATATACGATTATTCTTTTGGTGGGTTGGGATTTGTACCATCATTGCAGGGGTTGTTGGTGTAAGTAATATCATGCTGATTATAGTGAAAGAAAGAACAAAAGAAATTGGAATTAGAAAAGCCTTGGGAGCATCTCCATTTTCTATTATTACCATGATACTTCATGAGTCAATTTTTATTACCACAATTGCTGGCTTTACCGGATTACTGGCTAGTTTAATGTTGCTGGAATTTGTTGGGCCAATGGTACAGAGTGAATACTTCAGAAATCCTGAAGTCGATTTCAGTGTCGCATTGACGACACTTGTATTACTTGTATTCGCGGGCGCAATGGCTGGTTTTTTTCCGGCATATAGAGCAGCCAAAATTAAACCTATTGTAGCACTTAGAGACGAATAATTATGTTTAAAAAAGATAATTGGGACGAAATTTTACAGGCATTGACTGCGAATCCTTTCAGGACGATCTTGACGGCTTTTGGGGTTTTTTGGGGAATCTTCATTTTGGTGATTCTGCTAGCGGCAGGAAACGGACTGGAAAATGGAATTAAAAAAGGTTTTGACGGAATTGCGACAAATACCATGTTTATGTGGAGTCAAACGACATCAAAAGCATACAAAGGTTTGCCAAAAACACGCCGTTATGATTTTAGAAATAGCGATGTTGCGGCGCTAAAAGCAGCTTTGCCAGATTTGTTATATGTTTCGCCAAGAAATCAGTTGGGAGATTTTAACGGGACAAATAATGTGGTGCGCGGAACAAAAACTTCTGCATTTACCATTTATGGAGATTATCCGGAACTGATTAAGCAACAGCCAATGGATATCATTAAAGGGCGATTTGTAAACCAACAGGATATTCTAGAAAAAAGAAAGGTTTGCGTAATTGGTCAAGGTGTTATCAGCGAACTTTATGGAAAAGAAGAAGAGTGCATTGGAACCTATATTAAAATTAACAGCATAAATTTTATGGTTGTTGGAGTTTATAAATCTAAACAACAAGGTGGAAATGCGGAACAGGAACAAAAAAATATTTTTATTCCGTTTACAACATTTCAACAAGCATTTAATTATGGTGATAAAGTGGGCTGGATGGCGTTGACGGCAAAAGATGAAACGTCGATAACGTCTTTAAAGCCAAAAATTCTAGAAATAATTAAATCATTGCATTCCATAAATCCGGCAGATGACCGTGCAGTAGGAAATTTTGATTTATATGAGCAGTTTAATAAAGTACAAAGTTTGTTTAATATCTTGAAAATCATTGCTTATTTTGTAGGAACATTAGTTTTGATTTCAGGAGTTATCGGGATTTCAAATATTATGCTCATTGTAGTTAAAGAACGTACAAAAGAAATAGGAATACGAAGAGCTTTAGGAGCAACTCCGGCAGCAATTCGTGGGCAAATTTTATCAGAATCTATCTTTTTAACTATTATTTCAGGAATGTTAGGAATTGCTGTTGCGACAGGAATTATTGCCCTCCTAAACTTAGCCTTAGATTCCATGCCCCCCGGTGGCGACACCATGTTTGCTAATCCAAGTGTAGATTTAGGAGTTGTATTTGTAGCGCTATTAATATTAGTGGGTTCAGGTTTGCTGGCAGGATTTATTCCGGCCCAAACCGCAATTAATGTAAAGCCTGTTGACGCTTTACGAACGGAATAAATTATCAATCAAAATATAATCGATTAAACCAAAAACAAAATGAAAAAAGGAGTAACCGTAACCATTTTAATCTTTATTGCAATAATTTTCTTTGGTGCACTGTATTATTTGTATGCTAAAAATCAAGAGTCGCCAATTGTTTTTCAAACAGAAAAGGCAGAGATTAAAACGATCGTAAAAAATACCATCGCAACTGGTAATATTCAGCCTGATGAAGAGGTCTTAATCAAACCAAATATCTCAGGAATTATTGAAGAAGTATATATCAAAGCTGGAGAGAAAATCAAAGCGGGAGATATGATTGCTAAAATTCGAGTTGTTGCCAATGTTTCAAACGTAAGCAGTACGCAAAATCAAGTGCAGACTGCAAAAATTGCATTGGACAATCAAGAAAAAATTTATCAAAGACAAAAAACATTGTTTGATAAAGATGTAATTTCTGCAAACGATTTTGATGCGGCGCAAGTGGCTTATAAACAAGCAAAACAAAATTACTTGGCAGCAAAACAAAGTTTAGATATTGTAAAAACAGGAACAACAACATCTTTAGGAAGTTATGCAAATACTTTAATTCGTTCAACAGTAAACGGAATGGTACTGCAGGTGCCTGTAAAAGTTGGAAACCAAGTAATTGAAAGTAATAATTTTAACGAAGGAACAACAATTGCTAGTGTGGCCGATGTTGGAAGAATGATTTTCATTGGAAAAATTGACGAATCTGAAGTTGGTAAAATCAAAGAAAAAATGCCGATTGAGATTACAGTTGGAGCCATTGAAAACAAAAAATTCGAGGCGACTTTAACAGATATCGCACCAAAAGGAGTTACAGAAAATGGAGCTATTCAGTTTGAAATAAAAGCTAAATTAGAAAATAAAGGAGATACTTTTATCAGAGCTGGCTTAAGTGCAAATGCATCGATTATTTTGGAAAAAGCAGACAAAGTTTTAGCTATCAAAGAGTCGCTTGTGCAGTTTGACAAAAAGACTCAAAAACCTTATGTAGAAGTTGAAACGGCACCACAAAAATTTCAAAGAAGAGATTTAGTTTTAGGTGTTAGTGACGGAATTTATGTTCAAGTTAAAAGCGGCGTTGCAGCTTCTGATAAAATCAAAATCTGGAATCAAGGCTTGATTAACGAAGGAGATAAGGATAAAAAATAATTCGATTATTTAAGGGAGTTTTTGGGTTTTTAAAATGTTAAATTTGCATGGCTTGTTTGCTGTGCTTCATTCAAAATATATGAAAATAAATAAAATAAATAGTCTTTTTTTTGCCATGCTTTTCGGATTTGGTTTATCAGGCCAAGCACAGACAAAACAATGGACATTAGAGGAATGTGTACGATATGCATTGGATAATAATATCACGATTAAAAATTCGGAGTTAGACGTTCAAAATGCTGAAATAAATAAAAAAGATGCTTTCGGTAGATATCTTCCGTCGGTAAACGGAAACGCATCGCATTCATGGAACATTGGTTTGAACCAGGATGTGACTACAGGGGTTTTGCGTAATCAAACAACGCAGTACTCATCTGTAGGTTTAAATGCTGGAGTTGATATTTACAAAGGTTTGCAAAACCAAAATACATATAGACGAACAAAACTTGCTATTATTGCATCTCAATATCAATTATTGAAAATGCAGGAAGATGTTTCGTTGAACGTTGCAAATGCTTTTCTTCAGATTTTGGGCTATAAAGAAGATTTAAAAATCAAAACAGAACAGCTTTCTATTGATGAAAAACGTCTAAAACGTTCAGAAGAAATGGTGAGTGCGGGGACAATTCCGCGTGGTGATTTATTTGATCTGAAAGCAACTATTGCAACGGATAAGCAGAATATAGCAGTTTCAGAAAACAATTTATTGATTTCAAAATTGAGTTTAGCACAACTTTTACAGCTTAAAGAATTTGCTGATTTTGATGTTGTAGATGATACAAATGCAAAAGATGAAAACAATATCATGGCACAAAGTCCAGTTGATATTTACAATAAAGCAAAGGAAACAAGAACCGAATTAAAACTGGCACAAACCAATCTTGAAATTGCCGAAAAAAATGTAGCTATTGCAAAAGGAGCCTTTCAGCCAACGCTTAGTGGTTTTTATGGCTTTAATACAAGAGCAAGTTACAGTGATCAGGTAAAGTTTGATTCTAATAACCAGCCTTATACTGTAGGTCCAGACCCACTATTCCAGCAGTTTAGTGACAATAAAGGACATAATTTTGGTTTGCAATTGAATGTTCCAATTTTCAATGGATTCTCTGTTAGAAATAATGTTGAACGAAATAAAGTAAGTTTAGAGAAATCTAAAATAGATTTAGAGCAAAAAAGTTTAGATTTGCAACGTAACGTATATACAGCTTTTACAAATGCAAAAGGCGCGTTGAATACATACGAAGCCGCAACAGTAACTTTAGAAGCAAGGCAACAAGCTTACAATTATGCTAAAGAAAAGTATGATGTAGGATTGATGAACTCATTTGATTTTACTCAAGCGCAGACATTGTTGACAAATGCACAATCTGAAGTTATTAGAACGAAATACGATTATATATTTAAAATAAAAATTCTTGAATTCTATTTTGGAATTCCAATTGTTCCAATTCCTGCAAAATAATTTACTATGTCAAAAAAAACAATTTATTTCTTAGTCGGGGGCGCAATTATAGTTATTGCTGCTTTAATAGGTCTGTCAAAAGCAGGAATTATTGGAAATAAGGATGAAGGCAAAGAAGTAGAAATATCAAAAGTTGTGGCTTCGACAATTGTTGAAACCGTTTCGGCAACTGGAAAAATTCAGCCTGAAATCGAAGTTAAAATAGCTTCAATGGTTTCAGGCGAAATTATTGCACTAAACGTAAAAGAAGGCCAAGTAGTTAAAAAAGGAGATTTATTGGTAAAAATAAATCCCGATTTGTATACTTCAGGTTTAGAGCGTTCGGTGGCCAATTTGGCTGGTACAAAAGCAGGTTTGACACAGTCAGACGCCAACTTTAGAGAAGCAAAAGCAAATTACGAGCGAAATAAAACCTTGTATGACAAAGGCGTAATTTCAAAATCAGATTGGGATAAAGCGATTTCGACTTATGAAGTCGCAAAAGCAACAAAACAAAGTTCGTATTACAATGTTCAAAGTGCTACGGCATCTGTTACAGAGGCTAGAGATAACTTAGGACGTACAACAATTTATTCTCCTGCAGATGGTACGATTTCGGTATTAAATGTTGAATTAGGAGAGCGTGTTTTAGGAACGCAACAAATGGCAGGAACAGAGCTTTTGCGCGTTGCAAATTTGAACAATATGGAAGTTGAAGTAGATGTCAACGAAAATGATATTGTAAAAATCAAGATCGGAGATGAAGCAAATGTTGAAGTGGATGCTTATTTGAAAAAGAAATTCCGTGGTATTGTAACCAGTATTTCTAACTCTGCGAGTACAGCTTTGACTTCAGATCAGGTTACTAATTTTAAGGTTAAGGTTCGTATTCTGAAAGATTCTTATAAAGATTTATTAGAAGGAAAACCAGAAGCTTATTCGCCTTTCAGACCAGGAATGACGGCCACAGTAGATATCATTACAACTACAAAAACAAATGTTTTGGCGGTGCCAATCAGTTCTGTTGTAGTTAAGGCAGATACAACTGCGGTAAAAGAATTTAAAGTTGACGATCCAAACGAAGATAAAAAAGTAGCGCCAAAAGTGGATAAAAAATACGAATGTGTTTTTGTGAAAGTAGGCGATAAAGCTAAAATCAGAATCATTAAAACTGGAATCCAAGATGATACTAATATTGAAGTAATGTCTGGATTAAAACCTGGTGATGTCGTGATTACGGGTCCATATACAACAGTTTCGAAAGACCTGAATTCTGGCGATAAAGTAAAGCTTAAAAAAGCAGAAGCACCTAAGAAATAATTTGCTATGATCATTGCATTGCATGGCGGATTTTCGATGGAAATGATTTATGGATTTGGCGCCACATTAATAACGATTGCTGTATTTCTGATTTATATCCATTATCGCATATATAAATCAGAATATTATAATGAAGAATACGTTTATTTTTCATCATGGAAAAAGCTGTTCTTGTATATCGGTTTTTTGATGGTCAGTTTATTCATTGCAGTTGGGCTGTTCTGGATATTCTCATTCCTTTTTATCGGGATAGCGGTCGCAATTCAAAAATAATTTTAATTTAAAAAATAAATATTTTGTCTTTTATTCTCAATATCGAAACAGCAACTAAAAATTGTTCAGTATCAATTGCAAAAAATGGAGAAACCATTATATGCAGAGAAATCGCTGAAGAAGGGTATTCACATGCCGAAAAACTTCATGTTTTTATTGAAGAAATAATTGCCGAATCAAATATCTCGGTTCAGGATTTAGTGGCAATCGCCGTAAGTCAAGGACCGGGTTCTTATACCGGTTTGCGAATTGGAGTTTCTGCAGCAAAAGGATTGTGTTATGCTTTAAACATTCCGTTGATCGCTGTTGATACGCTAGAAACTTTGGCTTCAAGAGTGTCTATTTCAGAAGGAAAAATAATTCCGATGTTGGATGCGCGAAGAATGGAAGTTTACAACGAAGTTTTTAGTGCCGATTTAAAAACAGAAAGAGCCATTCAAGCTGAAGTTATTACCGAAAATTCTTTTGCTGAATTTAAAGAAGTATTATATTTTGTTGGCGATTGCGCCGATAAATGCAAACCCGTTTTGACAAAAGAAAATTTTGTCTTTTTAGAAGAAATAAAATATCCTTCTGCGCGTGAAATGAGTAAAATCAGTTTTGATAAATATCAAAAAAGCGACACTGTAGATGTCGCTTATTTTGAACCTTATTATTTAAAAGATTTTATGATGACGTTGCCATCAAAAAAATAACAAATCTATTTTATTTTTGAATTGTATAAGGCTGAACAGAAATTCCTGCTTGGTCTAAAGCTGTTTTGCAATTCTCTAAAGTTTCAGAAAAAACAGCGGAGTAATTGGCATTTTTTGCCCAAGGGCGAACAGCAAAATCCACAGAACTTGCTGATAGGTTTTTTACGAAAACTTCTGGTGCTGGAGTTTTAAGCACTTTTGGATTATTGTTTAAAGTAGCTAAAAGAATGTCTTTGGCTTTTTTAATATCAGAATCGTACGAAATTGAAAAAGTCAAATCGGCTCTTCGCTCTCCTTGCATCGAATAATTGATGATTGTTCCATTTGATAAAGCACCATTCGGCACAAAAACAGTTTGGTTATTTCCTGTCAACATTTTGGTAACAAAAATTTGAATTTCTAATACCGTTGCAACAACTCCCTGTGCTTCGATTGTATCGCCTACTTTAAAAGGTTTGAACACAATAATAAGCATTCCTCCAGCAAAGTTAGAAAGAGACCCTTGTAGCGATAAACCAATTGCAAGCCCCATTGCACCTAAAATAGCTACAAATGATGAAGTATCAATTCCGATTTTTGAAATAAAAGTTACAAACAATAAAACTCGGAGCGCCCACAATAAAATATCGGCGAGAAATTTAGTCAATGTAGGATCTAGATTTCTTTTTACCATTATTTTTCTAATCAGTCTGTTTATTAATCGAATGGCATATAATCCAACAAATAAAATCAGAAATGCAGAGAATAATTTTGGAGAATAATCTATTAATAAATTGATCAATCGAGTAGTGTAACTTGCTAATTGTTCTGGGCTCATAATTATATTTTAAGAATAAAAAAACCTTCTCAAAGCGAGAAGGCTTACTATTTTGCAAATATAAAAAATATTTATTTTTATAAGAAAAGAATGCGGTTTTATTCCTTGTCAGCTTCTTCAATTTCTGGTTCGGTTGTGTCAACAACAGTTTCGGTAACCAGTTTTTTTGCATCATCTGAGGTTTCAGCAGTAGCTTCTTTTATGCTTTCAATAACATCACTAATCGCGTCAGAAGCTTTTTCAGCATATTCGCTTACCGTTTCTTTTGCTTGATGTGCATATTCTGTGGCAGTTTCAATAATTGGTTCTGAAGCTTCTTTTGCTTTCGCAATTGTTTCCTCAGCAAAAGTCTCTGCTTTTTCAATATAAGGAGCTGCGGCCTCTTTGGCTTGGTCAAAAGTAGTTTCGGCGTTATTTGCCAATTCGTTTACTGATTCTTTGGTCGAGCCAAATAAATTTTTGAAAAAAGATGATAATCCCATAGTTTTTTATTGATTGGTTTAGGATTACAATATTAAACTTTTTTGCAGAATTTCAATGTTTTTCTATTGATAATTTGCTGAAAACAAGATTAATATAAGGTTAAATAAAAAAACGTCCACAATTTGCGGACGTTTTCATGTACTGTTTTATTTTTGGATTAAGCATTCAAAGCTTCAACTGTAATTGCTTCATCATTCAGCATGCTTTTCAGCATATTTTCAATACCGCTTTTTAAAGTAAAAGTTGATGAAGGACAACCACTGCAAGCACCTTGCAGAATTACTTTTACCGTTTTGTTGTCTTCATTATAAGAATCAAAAGCAATATTTCCACCATCTGCAGCAACTGCTGGTTTTACATATTCTTCTAAAATATTAATGATTTGCTGAGAAGTAACATCTAATTTGTCAAATGCTTCATCTTTTTTAGCTTCATTTTTGGCTTTAGTTTCGATCAAGCTTTCATCAAGTACGGTTCCTCCGTTTTCAATATATTGTTTGATGAAAGTTCTTAATTCCAATGTAATTTCATCCCAATTGTTGATTTCATATTTCGTTACCGAAATATAGTTTTCATCAATAAAAATTTCTTTTACATAAGGAAATTTGAACAATTCCTGTGCTAATGGAGAAGAAGCAGTTTGATCGATGTTTTTATATTCAACCGCATTTCTTGTCAACATTCTGCTAACTACAAATTTTAATGCTGCAGGATTTGGAGTTGTTTCTCCGTAAACCGTAATTGGCTGTTTTTTAGGTGCGTTTTCGTCAATGTTTACAATAACGCCACCTTTGTCCACAAATGCAGCAATTTGTTCTGCTACAGCATCTTTTACATCATCCCAATCCACGATGCTGAATCGCTCGATTGCAATGAAATTTCCTGAAATATAAACTGTTTTTACAAACGGAAGATAAAATAATTGCTGTGCAAGAGGTGAAGATTTCGCTTCATCGATGTTTTTGAATTCAAAATTTTGATTTCTTGTGATGAAATCATCAAACTCAAATTTAAGAATGGTAGGATTTTGAGTTTCTTTTATAGTGATTTTTGTCATGGTCGTATATTTTTTGCAAATTTAGTAAAGTTATTTTCTACTAATACTTATATTTGGTTTTTTAATAAAATAATTAAGACTCTTTACAAATAAATCGTATTAAATTACAAGAGTCAAAAATATATTTAAACAATTTTGCCTTTATGAAATTTAGAATCAAGGTTTTGTTCTTTTTTTTGGTTGCTTCATTTTATTCCTATTCACAAGAAGGAATTCCTGTGTACTCGGATTATTTGTCGGATAACCTTTATTTGATTCACCCATCTATGGCTGGTGCGGCAAATTGTGCAAAAGTTAGATTAACAGCAAGAAAACAATGGTTTGGTGAAGAAGATGCGCCTTCGCTACAAACTTTAAGTTTTAATGGTAGAATAGGAGAGCGTTCTGGAGCCGGAATTATTGTTTTTAATGATAAAAACGGATACCATTCTCAAAAAGGAGTAAAACTTACTTACGCACATCATATTATGTTTTCTAGAGATGAGCTTGATTTGAATCAGCTCTCATTTGGTATTAGTGGCGGATTGATTCAGAGTCAGTTAGATGAGACAACATTTGGAGGAACTTTTGATCCAATCGTTTTTGGTTCAATTCAAAAAGATTCTTATTTCAATGTCGATGTTGGAGCTTCTTACAACTATTTGAATTTTTATGCTCATGCGACAGTTCAAGGACTTCTTGAAACTAGAAGAGATTTATATACCGATTACGAAAGTGATAATTTGAGAAAGTATTTGTTGAGCGCAGGATATGTTTTTGGCAAAAATGACAATTTCACTTGGGAACCTTCTGTATTATTTCAGGTTTTTGACAAGACAAAAGAAAAAACAATTGATTTGAATATGAAAGGCTACAAAAACATGGACTTTGGAAGTTTATGGGCCGCATTTTCATACCGAAGAAGTTTTGATGGCGCACAATATAGCACAGGAAGTGGCGTAAAAGCTCAAAAACTGCAATATTTCACTCCGATAATCGGTGTCAATTTTAAAAATTTTATGTTTGCTTATACGTATTCACAAGTTATGGGCGATGTGAAATTTGATACTGGAGCCTACCATCAAATTACCTTAGGAGTTAATTTATTTTGTAAAAAAGAACGTTACGATTGTAATTGTCCTGCTATTAATTAATATATTATGTTGATCAAGTCTGTAAACGGAAAATCGCCTTTGATTCCAGAGGATTGTTATGTTGCTGAAAATGCTACAATTGTAGGTGATGTGTCTTTTGGACATTCTTGCAGTGTTTGGTTCAATGCCGTTGTTCGTGGTGATGTTCACTTTATTAAAATTGGAAATAAAGTAAATATTCAAGACGGAGCAATTATTCATTGTACCTATCAAAAACATCCAACAATTATTGGAAATAATGTTTCAATTGGCCATAATGCCATCGTTCACGGCTGTACAGTGCATGATAATGTTTTAATTGGAATGGGTGCTATTGTAATGGATAATTGCGTAATAGAAAGCAATGCCATTATTGCTGCAGGAGCAGTTATTACTCAAAATACCGTTGTAGAATCAGGAAGCATTTATGCTGGCGTACCGGCAAAAAAAGTGAAAGATATCAATCAATCTGATTTTGCTGGAGAAATTGAACGCATTTCAAACAATTATGTAATGTATTCTGGTTGGTTTAAAAACGAAGAATAAACAATAAATACTAAAAATTTAAAATCCCAAATTCCAATTGTCTATAAGACTTGGAATTTGGGATTTTTTTATTGGAATTTAAAATTACAAATTGATTTTTTCAAAAAAAGCAGTCTTATAGCTTTCACTGATTGGAATTCGCTTATCACTAATCAAAACCTTATTTTTTTGTATCGATTTGACATGTTTTATATTGATGATATAAGATCTATGAATTCGAGAGAATCCTTTGCTGGAAAGCAAGTTTTCCAGTTTTATTAAACTGATCAATGTCAGCGTAAATTTATTATCTGTTGTATAGATTTTTACGTAATCTTTTAGGCCTTCGATAAACAGAATGTCTGCAAAATTCATTTTTACATTTTCGTATTCAGCTCTTACAAACATAAAATCCTGCTCTAATTCTGGCGGTGTTGTATTTTCGGAAATGGCCTGAATTGCAGCTGCTGGATTTATAATTTGCTGTGCTCTCACAACCGATTTTAAAAAACGATGAAATGGAATAGGTTTTACCAAATAATCGACCGCTCCAAGATTGAAACCTTCTACAGCGTAATCAGAATAAGCGGTCGTGAAAATAACCAACGGTTTTTTTTCAATAGTATTCAAAAAATCAATTCCAGAGAAATGTGGCATCTGAATGTCTAGAAAAATTAAATCGACATTGTTTTGATTGATAAAAGAAACGGCATCAATAGCATTATTGAAAGTGCTGACTAATTCAAGATAATCTACTTTCTTGACAAAATCTTCTAATAATTCAACTGCTAAGGGTTCGTCATCAATAATTACACATTTCATTCTGCTGGAAATTAGATTTTAAAAAATTTTGTTTTGGTGCTCAAAAGTACTTTGAAATCAATTAATTAAGTTTTAAAATTTTCATAAAATAAGCCTTTATTTTATAATTATCTCTTAACGTTTCAGCATTAAATTTTTAATTTATAGCAGTCTGAATTTGATCCAAATTTAAATTCAGATGCACCCTATAATAAGCATTATCTTGTGTTATAGTAAGCTGATGCGCATTTGGATAAAGCAAATCAAGTCGGCTTTGAATATTTGCCAAACCAATTCCGGAGTTTTCCGGATCTTTAACATAGTTTTCGATTGTATTTTCTATCCAAAAATCGAGACTATTTTCATGAATGAAAATTTTGATCTTTACATGCGCAGCGCCTTTGTAATCTGTTCCATACTTAAAGGCATTTTCAACAAATGAAATCAAAAGCAGCGGTTCTATGAATTTATTTCGAGTATCGCCGTGCACATTTATGACAATGTCTTCAATATTGTTTAGTCGAAGTTTTTGCAGCTCGATATAATTTTGGATATAATTGATTTCTTTTTCTAAAGCCACCGTTTTGTTATCCGTTTCATACAACATGTAGCGCATGAGTTCAGATAACGTCACGATGGCATCAGGGACCAAATCAGATTTCTTGTGTGCTAATGAATAAATACTGTTTAGGGAATTGAATAAAAAATGCGGATTTGTTTGTTTTCGCAAATAAATCAATTCAGTACTTGTTCTATGAGTTTCGGCAATTAATTTATTTTGCTGATTATTGTAAAACTCAGTCAATGTTCTAATAATTGCACTTATTGTAATAATTAAAATATAGAAAAAGGAAGGTGCTACTTTAAAAAAGAAAGGCTGTCTTATTTCGGTTCTAAAATGTGCGCCCTTTGGGAAAAATTTAGGATCAGGCATCATTCTTGGTGGACGCATATTATCTGGTCTTAAATGTCTGAATTCAGGAATAAAATAATGAGTTCGAATAACCATGAACAATACGATAAGAGCCAAAACAAAACTAAAGTATAACCAATATTTTTTTTCTAAAAGCAAAACCGGAACCAAGTAAAAATAGTTCAGGTAAAACAATACAATTCCGGTAATCCACTGCGCATAAAAATCATTATTGATTTTGAAAGGGCTTTCATAAAATTGAATTAAAGAAGTCAATATAAAGAAAACCCATATAATGCAATGAAATAGAATTTTGTTTGAATTCGTATTTTTAATGGCGTCTAGCTTCATTTAGAATTTTATTTTTAATAAAATTAAATCATTTTTCGTTATAGTTGGCGACATATTTTGGTCGAGTTTGCTTACCACTAAATGTGCAGTTTTTAAAGCATCTTCTTCAGATGAAAAACTTTTTACAGTACTGATTACAGGAATAATAGACTGTTTGATCAGGATTTTGTTTTTGGCTGAAATTGTATATCCCCAGCCAGTTTTGGTTTGAAAAGAATCAATTTTAAATGTCACTGCTTTTGTGCATGCAATAAATTGCAAAACAAGTAAAATAAACAATAAATTCTTCTGGATTTTGCTCCAGAAGAATTGATTTTTGGTATTAATTGTCATCGTCGCTTTGTTCATCAAGAGGTTTAAATTCCCAGGCATCGTCAAAGTAAGTTGATCCAACTCTTCCAAGCATATAAAAACCTCGGTTGTTGATTGCAAAACCTACTGCATCTGTTCTGGTTGCGCCTTCCATAGAAGTTCTTTCAACCCAAAGATCTGTTGATGGATTGTACTCCCAAACTGTTTTTACACCATCACCGCCAACAACATATCCCAAACCATTCATTGAAAAACTTGATGCGTTTGAACGCGTTACGGCATAATCGTCATTATAAGTGTAATCATCATTAAGGTCTTTATCGATATCACGTTTTCTTGTCCAAACATCTGATGCAGGATCAAATTCCCAAAAATCTTCTTGATAAACACCATTATTGATTCCAGTTCCTAAATAAGCTTTGTCGCCAATTACAAAAACTGTAGCGTTACGTCTTTTATTGCCGCTAAAACCGTTTACTAATGTCCAAGCGTTTGTCTGGTCGTTGTATTGGTAGAAATCTTTCAGATAGTTTCCGTCATAACCAGTTCCAAAGTATGCTTTTCCGCCAACTTGAAATCCAAGTGCGCCATAACGCCCTGTTCCGGCAAAATCTGTTTTTTGAGACCAGCTGTTGCTTGTAGGGTCATATTGGAAAAAATCCTTTAGTTTATTTGTTCCGTCATAACCAAGGCCTACATATCCTTTTTCGTTCAAAGCAAAACTTGATGCAGAGCTTCTTCCAACTCCAATAAAATCAGCTTTTTGTTCCCAATAATCGCCATTTGAATTGTAGGCCCATAAATCTTTTAAATATACATCGCCGGTATAACCAGTTGCTACATATGCATAATCGCCAATAACGAAACTTGTGGCACTAGATCTCGCCGGGCCATCAAAAGCCGACTTTTTAATCCAGTTTCCTATCAAATCATCATCTTCATCATCATTACTGCAGCCTACAAAAACAAGAGCTGAAAATAGAGTCGCGAATAATATTCCTTTTTTCAAATTATTCATAATGTATTAAATTTATTTATTGTTTGTATTTGATCCCAATTCCTAAAATGTATCCGTTGCTTGTATTAAAATTGTACATAGTGTGGTTTTCAGAATCGGTGAGTTTGTAATTTTTGTTGAAATCATACCCAGCCTTAAAATTCATAAACCAATTTCCGTCTACATTTCGCTCATATTCAAATGCCGAAGTCATTTGTGACAAACTCATTTTTGAGGCATTGAAATACGAGTCTGACTTTTGGTCTAAATTGTAAAAGCTACCATTGAAGCTGTTTGTTAAACTGAATTTGTTTCGGATATTATTTGAATATGAAATTTTTGTGTCTGGAAATCCTACTGAAATAGTGCTTTTTTCACTCAAATTGTAGTTTATTGCTGTAACAGGAATGAATTTTGGATTTCCGAAAATGCTAGATCGTGCCACTCCAATAGAAATAGTTGTATTAGAATTCAATTGCTGATTGATTTCAAAACTTCCTAAAATCGTAAAATCAGATGCGTCTAAATGCTGCTGAAAGCTAAACATTGGCGTAAGCGAAAATTTCAACTTTGTTTTGTCCCAAGCTTGAAATGAATACTCTGTTTTGTTGTGAAACTGATTAAACCGATCTAAATTTTCAAGTTCCGAAAAAGGATCTAAATCATAATTTATATTCAACTTAGAATATTCAGTTGTGTTGATGATCTGGTTTTTTGGGTTTATTTTTTTGTTAAATACTACCGAAATACCGCTCTCATTAAAATCAATTTTATCAGTAGGTTCTGTTTTTAAATTCACATTTGCCGAAAAAGTTTCTTGAGCCTTCATACTAAAAAATGAAATTGTAAAAACCGAACATATTAAAAGCCTTATTCTCATTACATAATTATTGGTTCAAAAGTAGGTGGCTGATGCTTTAAAAAAAAAGAATATATATGTATGGCGTTTTTTGATAGACTAAATTGCCTTTTTAAAGGCTGAAATCGAGATTTGTTTGTCTCGGGCTATTATAGATGATTTTTTGCTGTTTGTAGTGCAAAAAAGCAAGGCTGTATATGTTATAGTGTCGTGCAGAATGAGGCATTTTATATTTGCTCAAAAATTTTATTATGCACAAGTTTATATTGATGTTCTTTTTTGCGATCACGATCATTTCGTGCGGTACAGATACAGATGCTGGGGAATTTGTTGTTGGGTCTGATTATTTGGCTGTGAACAATAAAGTAATTATGATTGACACAGTTACGGTTGATATGGCAACAATAAATTTTGATTCCTTAATTACGTCAAATCAAAGCAGAATTTTAGTGGGGAACTATGATGATCCTATTTTGGGAAAAGTAAAATCAAATAGTTACTTCCAATTGGCGGGCGATTCATACACCTTAAATTCTGGCGGTGGTTCTGATACTGAAGCTGTGAATTATGTGTTTGATTCGATAGCCATGATTTTAAAATATGACAATTATTATTATGGCGATACGACAAGTGTGCAGACGCTTAATATTCACAGATTGACACAAAGAGTAAAGCCAAATACTGAAGATGAAAATTTTTACAACAACTCTTCATTGACTTATAGTGATGAAAATATTGGAACTATATCTTATAAGCCAAGGCCAATAGAGAAAGATTCTATCACAATAAAAATGAGTGATGCTTTTGGTTCTGCACTTTTTCAGAAATTAAAAAAGAGAGAAATTACAGATTTTGATAGTTTTTCAGAATACCTCAAGGGACTTGTGATTGTTCCTGCTACAACAAATTCTTCTAGCATGATTGGCTTTCATGTTTCGACCAGCAAAGTGCGGTTGTACTACTCCAAATATCAAGCAGATACTGAAGAGGTATCTTATATTTTGGATTTTACAATTGCTGATGCAACAAGACAGTTTAACTCTGTTTCATCAGATAAAACAGGAACTCTGATTCAGAATTTGCCTGTCTCGAGCAGTAAATTATCAAGTTCGCTCACAGATCGGCAAGGGTTTATTCAGTCGGGAACAGGAGTCGCATGCAGGATCGATTTCCCAAACATTAAGCAGCTCAAATATATTTCAGATAATGGAGCAATTGTAAATGCCGAACTGATCTTAAAACCCGTCAATAACACCTATTCGGCAAAATATCCTTTAGCAGATTCCTTGTCTGTTTTTGTAGCAGATAAATTAAACCGAATAAGTACTTCTTTGGTAAACTCTGCTGGAACTACGGTTTATGGAATTTTAAATAAAAAAAGTGATGAGTTTAATGAAGACGTTGGTTATTCCATTCCGGTTGGAAACTTTTTGCAAAAAGAAATGCTTAAATCATCAGATTCAAAATCTTCTCTGATTTTGACATTGCCAGGAATTTACAAGACCGTAAATCGAATTGTTTTAGGTGATCAAAAACATCCGAACAATAAAATTCAATTGAAAATTTATTATATCTCCTATTAAATGAAAAGTAAAATCATTTATTTAAGCTGCTTCATTTTATTGTCGCTGACTTCATTTTCTCAAAGTATTTCAAGTTCACCTTATTCACTTTACGGAGTGGGCAGCGTATATGATTCTGATTTCGGAATTCTTCCTTCGATTGGTTCTTCGGGTATGGCTTTGCCTTCGGATACATTTATCAATAATTTAAATCCGGCGTCGCTGGGGTTTACTTCTTTAAATCATTTTATGTTTGATATTGGAGGAAAAGCTATAAAAACAATTTATCAAAGCAGTTCGCGTACTGAAGAGCGAAATAATTTTCAGTTTTCGCACATGGCTTTTGCTTTTCCAGTCACTAAAAACTCAGGATTTAGTATGGCATTGCGTCCATATTCGAGTGCGGCTTTTAAAATTTCAAATCTAAAATTGCCAATAGAAGGAAGCCAGGAATATTATTATTTAACCGCAGTTGGGTCTGGCGGATTGAATAATTTTGATTTTTCTTATGGTTATCGATTTGAGAAGAAACTTTCTGTTGGTTTTACGGGTTCAGTATTATTTGGAAGCACAACAGATGAAAGGCATTACCTGATTACAAACACACTCACCACCATTAGCAAAAAAACGAGTTATAAAGGTGTTCGAGCAACATTTGGAGCACAATACAAAATCGATTCAACTTTTACAATTGCTCCAGTGGTCAAGCTTCCTTCTCAAGTCAATGCCTCAAAAGTACAAAGCGTTGCAACTATTGCAGATGATGTGACAACAACAATTCAGTCAGAGGTTGCGTCAGATATAGACGATTACTATATGCCTTTAGAAATAGGAGTGGGGATTAGCAAACGTTTTAAAAATAATCTAAACATGACTTTAGATTATGAAAAGAGTTTTTGGGATGATACCAAACAATCTGAGTTGTACGGAAATTTTGTAAATCAGGACCGATTTGCGCTTGGCTTTACTTATCGTGCAAAAAAAGATTATCGAAAATATTGGGACCGCGTTCAATATGCAATGGGAGCCAACTTTGATAACGGATATCTTGAAGTAGATGGCAAACGAATAAATAATGCCGCAGTTTCTATTGGACTTTCATTGCCAATTGAAAACACATTGACAACTTTGAATATATCCTATTCTTATGGACAAAAAGGAAGAATATCGGATAATTTAATTAAAGAAAATTATCATAAATTATCTCTGAATTTATCCTTAGACGGAATATGGTTCGTCAAGCGAAAGTTTGAATAGTCTTTAGAAATCTTTTTTGATCACCTGATATTTGTGGTCTAAAATTGATTCTAATACTGCAGGATTTGAATTAACATAAAACTCAGGCTCGGCTTCTTTAAGATCTGAGAAACCAACTTTATCACGCAAAATATTTTGGGTCTGACGGGCCACCGCTTCACCAGAATCTATAATCTGGATGTGGTCCGGCAGAATTTTTTTTATTTGAGGAATCAAGTAAGGATAATGACTACAACCTAAAACGAGATAATCAATATTTGCATCAATCATGGGTTTTAAGTACGATTCTAAAAGCTCCGTCATTTCTGGCGAGTTTAAATTCCCGTCTTCAATAAGCTGTACTAAACCATAACCCACTTGCTCAATGATTGTGGTATTCTGAAACATTTCGGCAGTTTTATTAAATAATTCGCTGTTCAAAGTTCCTTTAGTAGCTAAAATACCAATTACTTGAGTTTTTGAATTATTTGCGGCAGGTTTGATCGCTGGTTCAATACCAACAAAAGGAATATCGTAATCAGCTCTTAGTTCACGAATCGCATTAGTTGTTGCAGTATTGCAGGCTACAACAATCAATTTGCAACCTCTTTCAATTAAAAATTCGACATTTTTTTTGCTGAGCGCAACAATTTCTTCTTTGGTTTTTTGACCATAAGGAGCATTTTTGCTGTCGGCTAAATAAATAGTTTTTTCGTTCGGAAGGAGATTATGAATTTCATTCCAGATTGAAGTTCCTCCAATTCCAGAATCAAAAACGCCTATAGGATTATTGTTTGTCATAAATACAAATTTAGTATTTTTTGAAATAAATTGATATTTGAATTTAGCTGAAATCTGCGAATTATTTTCTTTTTTTATTTTAATTTATTGTAAAAAAAAACTGCTCGATACTTTTAAAAGTTTGAGCAGTTTTTTAATAATGAAGAATTCGTTTATTAGAATCCTAAATCTTTTTTAACATCAGCAGTGATGTTTGGACCATCAGCTAAGATAAGGCTAGAACCGTCTAAAACGTATTGGTAACCTTTAGCTTTTCCAACTTTTTGGATAGAAGCTTTCACTTTCTCCATAATTGGTTTCATGATGTCATTGTCTTTTTGTTGTAGTTCTTTTTGTGCATTGTCTCTGTAATCAACAATTCTTTTTTGCATGTCTTGAACTTCTTTAGCACGCTCTGTGTTTACAGCTTCAGTAGCTGTTGTAGATTCTTGCTCGTACTTTTTGATTTTAGTTTGGTATTCGTCAACCATTTTTTTGTATTCAGCGTCGTATGTACCACTTAATTTTTGCAATTGATTTTGTGCATCTAGCATAGCAGGCATTTTCGACATAATCTCGCTAACATCAACATGGGCAACCTTAGCCTGTGCATTCATTGTGTTACTTGCTCCTAAAATTAGAACGGCAGCAATTAGTAAAGTTTTGATTTGTTTCATCATTTTTAAAATATTAATTAATTATTGGTCGTATTAGGTTTTTGTGCTTCGGCTTCTTTTGCTTTTTTAGCGGCCTCTCTCTCTTCTAATATTTTTTTTCTTCTTTCTTCTAATTCTTTTTTACGTTGTTCGTATAATTTTTGTCTTTCTGCTGCTTTATCTACTGCTGGCTCAGTTGTCGCTGGTGCTGCTGTTGCTGGAGCTGTTTCAGTTGCTGTTCCTGCAACAGGTTTGGCCGTGGCATCTGTTTTGGCGGCTTCAGTTGTTTTTGCAGGTTCAGAAACCGTGCCATTTTTTTTAGCTTCTCTTTCGGCTTGTATGGCTTTTCTTCTATCGTCGTATTCTTTTTTCTTAGCCTCTTGCTCTAATCTTCTGTCTTCGATTAGTTTTTCTCTTGCAGCTCTTTTTTCATCAAGTGCTTTTTGTCGATCGGCCATTGCTGGATTTTCATCAATAGCATTTTCTTTGGCTTCCTTAACTTCCTGATCTTTCAATTGTTTTTTAGTCAATTGCTCTCTTTTGTCAGTTCTGTTTAAAACACGAATAACTTGATCGCTGATGTCAAATTTTTTGTTGCTGAAAAGCATCGTCAAATCTGAAGACTTATCAAAAATAAAATCATAATTTTTAGCTTCTGCGATATCTTGTACTGCCGTAAAAACTTGATCCTGGATTGGTTTAGCCAATGCGGCCTTTTGGTGAATCAGATTTCCATCAGAACCAAATTGCTTTTGCTGATAATCCATCATTTCTGTTTCCAGAAATTTTATTTCAGTTTCTCTTTCATCAATAAGCTCTTTTGTCAAAAGTGCTTTTTCTGCTTTTAAGCTTTCTTTCAGTTTGTTTATTTCTATTTTTTTGGATTCAATTTCTTGTTTCCATTTTTGAGCTTTGAGCTCTAATTGAGCTGTTGCCTCTTTATAGTCAGAAACGTTTTCAAGAATGTACTCCATGTCTATATAGCCAATTCTTGTCGTTCTTGTCTGTGCCTGACTTGTATTTGCTACAATCAAGGCTAAAAATAAAAATAAAAACTGTTTTCTCATAACATAACTTTATTGATGATTTTTAACCAAACGCTAATTGTCTAAAATTGTTGTCCAATAATGAAATGAGTTTCCCATCCATTTGGTTTATTGGTAACAGAATTAGGAAGCGCGTCGAAACCGTAACCAAAATCAATTCCTAATAATCCGAATGCTGGCATGAATACACGTAATCCTACACCTGCAGAACGGCTCAAATCAAATGGGTTGTAATCCTTAAATTGAGGATAAGACGCTCCTGCTTCTAAGAATGTCAACGCATAAATTGACGCTGACGATTTTAGTGTAATAGGATAACGTAACTCCATAGAGAATTTGTTATAGATTGTTGCTCCAATCTGTTGACCCGCAGCATTTGTAGGGGTCAATGATCCGTTTGGATAACCTCTTAAACCAATAGTCTCTCTACCATCCATTGAGTATTGCGCCATTCCGTCTCCTCCTAAATAGAAACGCTCAAACGGTACAACTCCTCTTGCTTGATCATAAGCTCCTAAGAAACCAAATTCTGTTAATGTTCTAAGCACTAATTTTCCGTAAACTTTAGTATACCAGTCTGCTTTGAATTTAATTTTATAATATTCTAACCAGTTGTATTTCTTTTGATCGACTTTAGCTTGGTCAGTATCTGCACTTGCATAATCAGATCCTACACTAACAGTTTTTCCTGCAGTATCAGTTTTGTAATAATCACCATTATTAAGTGGTTGACCATAATCATCTGATGTGTTTGTACCTGTATATTGTTTTTTGTATTCTTTTTGATTTCCTAAATCAGCATAATTAATTCCGTTAAGTAAAGAATACGGAGGCGTCACTTTTGCTGAAATACTAAATTCCGAACCATACATTGGGAAAATAGGGTTTGTACCTTTATTATTTCTAGTAAGACCTATAGTATAAGCAAGGTTTCGCGATGCTCCGTTACCAAAGGTAAACAATCCAGTGTAATAGTTATTCAAATCATAGTGCTGATAACTTACAGATTGTGACAATACAAAGAAATCATCAGGCACAGTTAAACGTTTTGCTAAACCAACTTGTACAGTAAAAATATTAAAACTTTTGCTTTTATCAACAGTTCTTGTTGCATAATTGTTGTTGAACTGTTTACTGTATGAAATCGCAGAACTAAATTGTACTGGTTTCTTGCCTCCAAACCATGGTTCAGAGAATGATAAACTATACGTTTGGAAGTATGTACTTCCTTGTAAACGAAGAGCTACTTTTTGACCATCTCCCATAGGAAGTGGTTTGTATGATTCTTTGTTGAATATGTTTCTCGCTGAGAAGTTGTTGAACGAAAGCCCTAAAGTTCCGATGAAACCACCTCCGCCATAACCTCCTTGAAGCTCGACCTGGCTAGATCCTTTTTCAACAAGTTGGTATTCAATATCTACAGTTCCTGCTCCAGCGTCCACGTTTCTAAATTCTGGTTTGATAGACTCTGGATCAAAGAAACCTAGCTGACCAATCTCACGAATAGTTCTAACTAATTCTTCTTTACTGTATTTGTTTCCAGGCTTAGTTCTTAACTCACGATAAATAACGTGGTCATTTGTTTTGTCATTCCCTGTAACATATATTTTGTTGAAATAGGCAATAGGACCTTCTGTTACTCTAATTTCAAAATCAATTGTATCATTTGCTGTTCTAGTTTCTACTGCATTGATATTAGAGAACAAGTAACCATTGTTTTGGTACAAGTTTGTAATGTCTTCTGCATCAGGTTTTGATTTGTCTGCGATACGTTTTTCTAGTAAAACTCCATTATAAGTTTCTCCTTTTTTGATTCCCAAATAACGGTGTAAAAGTTGATCAGAGTATACTGTGTTTCCTAAAAATTTAATGTTACCAAAGTAGTATTTGTTTCCTTCTTCAACATTGATTTTTATGGCAAGCATATTTTTGTCCTTATTATAAGTAACAGAGTCGTAGATAATACGAGCATCGCGGTAACCTTTCTCTTTGTAAGCTGCAATTACTTTTTCTAAGTCGGTTTTGTATTTTTCAGGAATAAATTTTGACGCTTTTAAAACACGGAGAACATTTTTTTGTTTCGTGTCTTTCATTGCAGCTCTTAATTGCGTATCTGTAAGTTGTTTGTTTCCAGTAAAATCAATACTGCTAATTTTTACCTTATCGCCCTTGTCAATTCGAACCAACATATTTACTTGGTTTCCAGCAGTGGTGTCAGGTGTATTTGTAATAGTAACTTTTGTATTATAGTAGCCTTCTTTTTTGTATTTATTTTCGATGTAATTTTTGGTCGTGGTAATCAAGTTTTCATTGACAATTTTGCTTTTTGTCAAATTATTATCTTTAATAAGTCCTTCGATTTTACTCTTCTTGACCCCAACGATTTTAACTTCGTTCAATTTAGGAAGCTCAACAATATTTAAGTCTAAATAAATACTGTCATTTTCAACTTTATTGATATAAAAAGCGATTTCATCAAAAAGGCCAAGTTTGCCTAATTTTTTGATCGCACTACTGATTTCTTCACCAGGTACAGTGATTTCCTGTCCTTTTTGAAGGCCAGAAAAAGTAACAACTGTTTGTTCATTGAAGCTTATTTTACCAACTACAGAAACTTTTGCAAGAATATATTTTTTTCCTTGATCAAAAGGAACTCGCTCTTGTGCTTTTATTTGTGAAAAACTCCCCAAAAATAATAGGGTACAGATTATTTGTGGTATTCTTTTTTGTAACACTAAAAAATTATTTAATTTGTTCACTTGTTTTTCCAAATCTACGTTCTCTTTTTTGATAACTAATGATAGCCTCATATAAATCTTGATCTTTAAAGTCTGGCCATAAGACATTCGTAAAATACAATTCTGCATAGGCAATCTGCCATAGCAAAAAGTTACTTATTCTATGTTCTCCACTTGTTCGTATTAATAAATCTACGTCAGGTAAATTTTGCGTGTAAAGATGCTCATTTATAATTGAATCGTCAATAGTGTCTAATGAAATTATATTATTTTTAACTTTATCGCTGATGATTCTCACGGCATTTACCAATTCTTCTCTCGATCCATAACTTAAAGCCAGTGTTAGCGTAAGACGAGTATTGTTTTTCGTCTTGTCCATAACGTCTAAAAGTTCTTTTTGGGCTGATTTTGGCAATTTCTCAAGATTTCCAATAGCGTTAAGTCTGATATTGTTTTCTTGTAAAGTAACTAGCTCTTTTTTTAATGAATTGATCAATATTTTCATCAATGCCTCAACTTCCAATTTTGGACGATTCCAGTTTTCAGTAGAAAAAGCATATAATGTCAAATACTCAATGCCAAGTTTGGCGCAGGTTGTGATTGTTTTTTTTACTGATTTTGTGCCATTTTCATGACCAAAAGCGCGTAAAAAACCTTGTTGTTTAGCCCAACGTCCGTTTCCGTCCATGATAATGGCAAGGTGTTTAGGCAAATTTTTGTGATCTATAGAGTCTAGTAAATTCATTTTGTTATTGTGCGCAATAGCACGGTTTTTGTCCAAAGGTATAAGTTAATGTAATGCCAGAGAACACATACCAGTCATTATTATTTAAATTTCCAAAACGCAAACTCGAAAGATTGTTGTTGTTTGGATTGCTTCCATCAATATTATCTGTAAAAGTATAGCGGGCGCCAACTTCGGCTCCTATAATAAAGTGGGGCGTTACATTTGATTTGATTCCCAAAGTCATCGGAATGGCAATTGAGCTTGAAGTTTTGTCTTTGTAGGTGCGGCCTCCGTCAATGTATAAATCATCATAAAAAAAGTAACTTAAACCTGTATATATATAAGGTGTAACTTTTGTATGATAATCGTGCAAATTAAAATCAAAAAAATTAAATTCTAAACCTGCTGAAAGCTCTTTGATGTTGTTTCTAAAGCTGTATCCTCGGTTGTATCTTCCTGATTCTTCTGAGTCAACATCATTTCCGGAAACTGTGGATTGCGTATATGAAAAGCGGTACGCATGTCGCGGACTTTTATTCCATTTGTATAGTACTCCAAAAGCCAGTTTGTTTGGATTGATATAAGTCGTACTGCCGACGTCACCAACAAAGTTGCTTCCACCAACAAAAACACCTAACTCATTTATCTGAGCATGAAGTGCAATAAAGGGGAAAAAACATAACAATAAATTAAAAATTTTCTTCATTTAATTCAAAATTGCGTGCAAATATAATAATTATCGATACGAATCAACGTCGCTTTAGTTAAATGTGCTTTTTTTTCAATTTACAATATGATTTTGAGACATTTAATGCGGATTCGATACATGCAGAACGAGAAAAAGTGGTATTATCGTATAGCTGAGTGTCAGAAAAAGACTTAATTTCTCTTGTCTTCGCCCCAGAGTAATTTATTTCTTAATGTTTTCAGGAAAGTTTCGCCAGGAATCTCTACCATTTTGATTTTATAATCTGTTTTTTTGATTTTTAAAATAGATTCGTTTTTTACAGATGAAATCCTTGAATCTAAAGAAACTAAGTATTGATCTTCTCTTCCTGAAACGCGCAAAGTTATTTCGGTGTCATCAGGAATGACAAGTGGCCTTGCTGTTAAGTTGTGTGGCGCAATTGGTGTTATGACTAAGCTTTTCACATCTGGCGTTAAAATAGGCCCTCCGCAACTTAATGAATATCCGGTAGAGCCTGTTGGTGTCGAAATGATTAGGCCATCTGCCCAATAAGAATTTAAGTATTCGTTGTTTAAATACGTTTCTACGGTAATCATCGAAGTGGTGTCTTTACGGCTCACAGTAACTTCGTTCATTGCAAAATTCAATTCTGCGAAAGCTTCATTATTTGGTTCAGAAGTCAGTCCAAGAAGTGTTCTTTCAGAAGTGGTGTAATTTTGATCGATCACATATTGGAGTAAGATGTCGATGTTTTCTTTTTGAACTTTAGCAAGAAAACCCAATCGGCCTGCATTGATTCCTAAAAGCGGTACGCCAGAATTTCGGACCAAAGCCGCAGATCTTAAAACTGTTCCATCTCCGCCAATACTAATCAGCATTTCAAAACTATTATCTAGAATTGTGCTTGATGAAAAAGTTTTGTATTCCTTTTTTACAAGCTGTTTTTCATAAAGCATTTCCAGAAAATTCTCTTCAATAACAATTTCGACATTATTGGTGGTAAAAAACAAAAAAATGTCTTTTATAATAGGCTCGGTGCTGTTTTGATAATATTGTCCGTAAATGGCTATTTTCATTCTTTTTAAATTAGATAATTTGTCAATGTGTCAATTAGATAATCGTTTAAATGTGAAAATTATCTAATTGGCTAATTTTCTCATTGGCACATTCATAATTTATATGTTGAGATATTTGTCTAAATAATCTGAGCGTTCTTTTAAGCTGTTGATATAAGCGTCTTCTTGATGCTCAGAAATAATTTCGTAATTATATCGTCTGAAAGTTTGGATAATCTCATTCAATGGGCCGGTTCCAATTTTTACCGTAATCTGAACATTTTCAAGATCGGCTTCAGAAATAAAACAGCCAAGGACTTTGCCGTTGTTGCTCTCAACAATTTGAGCAATTTGCCCCATAGAATAATCTAATAGCCCTTTTTGAACTATTATGATTCCTCCTTGTTCTTTTAAAAATGGCGTTTCCTGAAAGAATTTCATGATATCTTCCATTTCGTAATAGCCAATATAACTATTGTTTTCGTCTAATACAGGAACCGTATTGGTGTGATTTTTGGCAAAAACCTCTAAAACGTCCAGCCAAATCATTGATTTTCGGGCAAAAAAGCGTTCTAAAGTATATTTGTAGTCAATTGCTTTTTTGTCGGTGTCAAAAGTTTCAATGTCATCAGCCACAATACTGCCAATGAAAATCCCATCTTCTAAAATTGGGAAATGAGAAAAATTCACATCGATAAAAAAATCCTGAATCGAGGCTATCGTTTCCTGACTATCAATCGCTCTGAAATCATTGGTGATATAGTTTGTAATTTCTGTCATAAATCAATTAAAGATATTTCCTTTGCAAAATAATCAAAAAATACCAAAAACTACGACGTTTTACTTTGTATTTTTGTCTTTACAAATATAGTGTTACTAGAATTAATTATCTATTTATATGACAAAGTTAAGTGTTAATATCAATAAAATTGCAACTTTAAGAAATGCTCGTGGCGGGAATGTTCCTGATTTGTTAAAAGTAGCTGTGGATATTCAGAAATTTGGAGCTCAAGGAATTACTATTCACCCACGTCCAGACGAGCGTCACATACGTTACCAAGACGCACGTGATTTGAAAGCAATTGTTACGACAGAATATAATATTGAAGGAAATCCGCAACATAATTTTATTGATTTGGTTTTAGAATGCAAGCCTGATCAAGTGACGCTGGTTCCTGATGCAATTGGCGCAATTACATCTTCGGCAGGTTGGGACACGATCAAAAATCAAGAATATTTGACCGAGGTTATTCAAGAATTTCAAAGAAACGGAATCAGAACATCAATTTTTGTTGATCCAGTTTTGGAAATTATTGAAGGTGCCAAAAAAACAGGAACCGACCGAATTGAATTATACACTGAAGGTTTTGCGCATCAATACAGTTTAGGAAATGAAAAAGGAATCGAGCCATATACGAAAGCGGCTGTATTAGCAAATGAATTAGGTTTAGGAATCAATGCCGGTCATGATTTAAGTTTAGATAATATCAAATTTTTCAAAGAGAATATTCCGGGCTTATTGGAGGTTTCTATTGGTCACGCGTTAATTTCGGAGGCGCTTTATCTTGGATTGGATAATACGGTAAATATGTATCTGAATAAATTGAAATAAATTTTCAAAGTAAAAATAAAAATATGCTTTACTCAAAAATAGAAGGCGAAGGAAAACCATTCATTATCATGCACGGTTTTCTGGGAATGTCTGATAATTGGAAAACACTTGCCGGACAATATGTAGAAGCGGGTTTTCAGGTTCATATTTTGGATTTAAGAAACCACGGGCGCAGTTTTCATTCAGATGAATGGAGTTATGAAGCGATGGTTCAAGATGTCTTTGAATATTGTCAGGCACATAATTTAACGCGAATTGACATTCTTGGACATTCAATGGGCGGAAAAGTAGCAATGCTTTTTGCGACTACTCATCCTGAAATTATCGATAAATTGATCGTGGCCGATATTGGTCCGAGATTTTATAAACAACATCATCAAGATATTTTGGCGGGACTAAATGCAGTTGATTTTTCTGTAAAACCAAGCCGAAATGACGTTGAAGCCATCGTTGCGCAATATGTGCCAGATTTTGGAACGCGTCAGTTTTTGCTAAAGAATTTATATTGGAAGGAGCCGGGACAATTGGCTTTTAGATTTAATCTAGAGGTTTTTAATAATAATCTGGATGCTATTGGAAAACCTTTGGCAGAAGGTTTGGTTTTCAATAATCCAACATTATTTATAAGAGGAGGAGATTCAGGCTATATTCAGGATGAAGATATTGATGCAATAAAAGAGCATTTTCCGAATTTAAAACTAGAAACAATTCCAAATGCAGGACATTGGCTTCATGCCGAAAATCCGCAGCTGTTTTTTGAGTTGACAGCAGGGTTTTTGAAAGAGTAGTTTACTTTTGATAAAAAAAATATTACTTTTAAATAAATTTTAAACCTGATAAACTATGAAATTATTACTTAGACTTCTTGTTACTGCAGCTTTGGTTTTATTGTTATCAAACCTTTTAACTGGGGTTGTTGTCGCTAGTTTCGGAACGGCTGTAATTGTTGCAGTAGTTTTAGGCTTGTTGAATATTTTTATAAAACCTATTTTGGTGATTTTGACTTTGCCTGTAACAGTGGTGACACTTGGTTTGTTTTTATTGGTCATAAATGCAGTAATGATTCTGTTATGTACTAAAATTGTTGGTGGTTTCGCAGTCGATTCGTTCTGGACGGCATTAATTTTTAGTGTTATTTTGTCTATTCTGCAATCGATCACTTATAAAATACTGGGAGACGATAAATAAAACAAATTGAGCAGATTAAAACTGCTTCAAATACAATAGATTAAAAACTTGGTTGGGTTGCAAAAATTTTATAATTTTGCAACCCAATTTTATTATGTAAATTAAAGAAGAAGATGGATATTAAAAGAGTAGCAATAGACGCTGTAAACGAGACGATTGTTATGAACGTTGTTCATATGGATTATAAAGGTCAAGTAGCAAAAAGAATTAACGAAAAAATGCCTTTAGCACAAGTAAAAGGATTCAGAAAAGGACAAGTGCCTAAAGATCTTGTTGAAAAACAATACGGAAAAGCTATTAAGCAAGAAGAGATTAAAAAAGTAGTTGATTTGGCTTTAGAGCGTTATATTCAATCTGAAAGATTAAATCTTTTAGGAACTCCGCTTCCAAAAGTAAACGAAAACCTTGATTGGAATGCAGAAGAATTAACTTTTGAGTTCGAAATTGGTTTAGTGCCAAACTTCGAAATTGATTTAGAAGCTAAAAATAATATCGTAAAATATATCGTTACTGCTGACGATAAATTAATCGAGGGACAAGTAGAGCGTATCCAAAAACAATTTGGAAAAGCAGTTCCACAAGAAGTATCTGATGTAAAATCTGACTTGACTGGAACTTTCTCAAGCGAAGCAAACGGAATCAATAATACAACTACAATTGCTGTAGATGCATTCAGCAAAAAAGCTCAAAAACAATTCACAGGTAAAAAAGTTGGAGATGTTGTTACGGTAAGCACAAAAGGTTTATTTGAAGACGATCACCAATTAATGGATTACTTAAAAGTAGGTCACGAAGGTGTTCACGGTTTAGATGTTGAAGTAAACTTCACTATCGAAGCTATCAACGGTTCTGAGCCAGCTGAATTGAATCAAGAATTATTTGATAAACTTTTTGGAGAAGGAAAAGTAGCTTCTTTAGAAGATTTAAAAGCTAAAATTAAAGAAGATGCTGAATCTCAATTCGCGCAGCAAGCTGACCAAAAATTATTATTGGATGTTCAAGATTTCTTGATCGAAAACACAAAATTCGATTTGCCAGCTGAATTCTTGAAAAAATGGTTGCAAACTGTAGGTGAGAAAAAATTAACTCCAGAAGAAGCAGAAGTTGAATACGCAAGATCTGAAAAAGGTTTACGTTTCCAATTAATCGAAGGAAAAGCTTTAGCTCAAAGCAACATTCAAATTACATTTGAAGACTTGAAAGAGTTTACATCAAACGCTATCAGACAGCAAATGGCTCAATTTGGTCAAACAAACCCAACTGACGAAGAAGTTCAAGGAATCGTGGCTAGAGTTTTATCTAACCAAGACGAAGTGAAAAGACTTTCTGAGCAAGTTGTAGCAGCTAAAATGTTAGATATCTTCAAAGAAAAAGCTAATCCAACAACTAAAGAGGTTACTTACGAAGAATTTATTGCAGCTTCTTACGGAGAATAAATTTTAGTCTGAAAGTCAAAAGTTCTAAAGTCGAAAGCTAGAAGTATACTTTTTAAAAATTAAGATTTTATTACAGAAACTGAAAGATAAAAATAATTATATTTGAACGTCAATGGAATTTTTTATTCTGTTGACGTTCTTTTTTTGTGTCAAGTTTCAAGTTGCTAATCGTTTCGTAGTGAAAAAAAACTTAGAATCTTAGTCTTAGAATCTTAGCATCTTAAAAAAGAAGACAAATTGGCATCCTTTATAAAAAGGTACGAACTTTGTTTAATTCGTTTGAGTCACTAGCTGACTTTAGACTTTTCACCTTATAAACTAAAAATATGAACTACGGTAAAGAATTCAAAAAATTTGCTACAAAGCACCAAGGGGTAAACGCAATGTATTACGATAAAATCGTTGCAGCGATGAATCCAACTAATATGACTCCATACATTATTGAAGAGCGTCAGTTGAACGTTTCTCAATTAGATGTTTTTTCTAGATTAATGATGGACAGAATTATCTTTTTAGGAACTGGTATCGACGATCAAATTGCAAATATCGTTCAAGCACAATTATTATTCTTGGAAAGTGCTGATGCCTCAAAAGATATTCAGATTTACTTAAACTCTCCAGGAGGAAGTGTTTATGCAGGTTTAGGAATTTATGACACTATGCAATACATCAAGCCAGATGTTGCTACAATTTGTACTGGAATGGCAGCTTCTATGGGGGCGGTTTTATTATGCGCAGGAGCAGAAGGAAAACGTTCGGCTTTGCCACATTCAAGAGTAATGATCCACCAGCCATCTGGAGGAGCGCAAGGTGTTGCTACAGATATGGAAATCAATTTACGTGAGATGTTGAAATTAAAAGATGAATTATACAACATCATTTCACACCATTCAGGACAAACTTTTGACAAAGTGCACAAAGACAGTGAGCGTGATTACTGGATGAAAGCCGACGAAGCAAAAGAATACGGAATGATCGACGAAGTATTGAGAAGAAGTTAAAAAAAGTTTCAGGTTTCAGGTTTCAAGTTGCAGCAGTTAACTTAAAACCTGAAATAAAATAAAACTTGAAACAAAAAACAAAGATTTAAGCTGCAAAGAATTAAGTTTTTAAGTTTTAATTAAAATAAAAAGCTTAGAAACTTAGTATCTTTGCAGCTTAATAATTTAAATAAAGAATGGCAAAAGTAGTTTTAGAATGTTCGTTTTGTGGAAGAAAAAAGCCAGAAACTAATTTATTAATTGCCGGGATTAATGCACATATTTGTGATAAGTGTATTGAACAAGCGCACGGAATCGTATTAGAAGAATTAAAATCCAGCGGAAATGCTAAACTGGTTGGAGACTTAATTTTAAAGAAACCGAAAGAAATCAGAGCTTTCTTGGATCAATATGTTATTGGTCAGGATCAGACTAAAAAAGTAATGTCGGTTGCGGTTTACAATCACTACAAGCGTTTAATGCAACAGCAATTAGACGACGAAGTTGAGATTGAAAAAAGCAACATTATAATGGTGGGTCAAACCGGAACTGGAAAAACATTGGTTGCAAAAACGATTGCAAAAATGTTAGACGTTCCTTTGGCTATTGTTGATGCAACAGTATTGACAGAAGCAGGTTATGTTGGAGAAGATGTTGAAAGTATTTTAACTCGTCTTTTGCAAGCCGCAGATTATGATGTAACCAAAGCAGAAAGAGGAATCGTATTTATTGATGAAATTGATAAAATTGCTCGCAAGAGCGATAATCCATCGATAACTCGTGACGTTTCTGGAGAAGGTGTTCAACAAGCGTTGCTTAAATTATTAGAAGGAACGATTGTAAATGTACCGCCAAAAGGAGGACGTAAGCACCCAGACCAGAAATTTGTTGAGGTTAATACTCAAAACATCTTGTTTATTGCAGGTGGAGCTTTTGATGGAGTTGAGCGTATTATTTCAAAACGTTTGAACCGTCAGGCAGTGGGTTATTCGACTTCTAAAAATGCAGATAATATCGACAAAGACAATTTATTGCAATATATTATTCCGAAAGACATTAAAGATTTTGGATTGATTCCTGAGATCATTGGTCGTTTGCCAGTTTTGACGCACATGGATCCTTTAGATAGAGAAACATTGCGTGCAATTTTGACACAACCTAAAAATGCTTTGGTAAAACAATATCAAAAATTATTCTTAATGGATGATGTTGAATTCAGCATTACAGATGAGGCTTTGGATTTTATTGTTGATAAAGCTTTAGAATACAAGTTAGGAGCTCGTGGATTGCGTTCGCTTTGTGAAGCAATCTTGACAGATGCAATGTACGAATTGCCAAGTTCTGATGATACAACTTTGACAATCGACAAAGAATATGCAGAACATACGTTGAGTAAAAACTTATTGAAGCGTATGGAAATAGCTTCTTAAAACTGCAAAATAACTTTGTCAAAGTTTCAAATTTTGACAAAGTTCAATTTATAGAACCTGTTCATTTATTTGAGCAGGTTTTTTTGTGGGTATTTGTTAAATTTTTAAAGACTCGACAAAAAAGTAATAATTTTCCTTCAAAATATCTTTTTGTAAAGGATTATTTGTTATGTTTGTTTTTGTAGTAAAAATCTTTAAAATTTATCATTATGAGCCAGAAAATTAAAAAAATTGTAGTTTTAAGTATTGTTTTGATGATTTCTGTTGTTTTTTCAAGATGTCAAAATGATGATGATAATGTATCAAATCCAGAAATTTCAAATGTTTCACTCGCTAAAAAGTGGTTTAAAGAATATGAATCAAGTAGTGAAAATTATGCTTTATTTGAAAATTTAGATTATGAATGGAATCAGGCTGAAATTAAAAAATCGAAAGATGGAATGGAAGTTATTGTTGTTCCTGTCTATAAAGCAAACAAACACGCAGATGAAATTTGGGAACAGAAATTATATCTGTATAAATTAGGCATTGATGAGTACCAAGCATTGCTCTTTGAAATATATCCCGATAAATCAAATGAAATAGAGAATGTTTCCCTAATTGATGATGAAGATTTTAACGGTCATATTGTTGCCTGGGATTTAAAAACAGGTTTTGTAAAAGCTGCTAACTTTAAAAACAACAAACTTGTTGCAAACGGAACGGTTAAAGAATTTAGCGGCAAAAAAGCTATAAGCCAAAAAATGGCTCCTATAGCACCGGATGATGATGACATATATTCGGACCGTGGATTATGGCAGTATCCGACTACAGTTGGTGGCGGTAGTCCTACTCCATTGAGAGATGTAGTTGTAAATAACAATTACCGTAACGATAATTATCATTTAATTTTTGTTGGAAATGGCAGTAGCTTAAACACTGGTGGATCCTCTAATGATTATACTTCTGGTAATGCTGGTGGTGGCGGTGCAGGCGGAGGTAATAATAATTCAACAACAGTAGAGACTCCTCCTAGTTGTAGGGCGTTTGAGTATTCAAATGTTACAAGTAATTGGCAAACAGCAGCAACGAAAAATATTGTAGCTTTGATAGGTTATTATGATGTTGCTACAGGGGAATATAATGTTGCTTCAGTATTATATCCTCAACAATTTATTTTGAGATGCCAATTAATTCAGCATCTAATGGAGGTTATATATCTTCAGGAAGAGCTGCTGAATTAACAGCATTAGCATTGAATACCGCTATTAGTAGAGCTAAATATTATTTCTTATCTACAAGAGCATCTAGCTCCCAAGTACAAGCAAAACTTTGGGAATATATAAGAGATGAAATGGCTAATGGAGCACATATTGTTGGAGGTAGAGCTAGCTTTACTCCACCTTTAAATTTTAAAGGACAAACTATAGATTACAAAAGTTATTGGTTTCTATCTGATAATTGCAATTAAACTTATATAAAATGCTATTTGAAAATTTCTTTAATACAATTTCTTATATTTATTATCCTAAAGATAAATCTATTTTTGATTTAGATTATAATGAGAGTATTGAATACAAGCGTTACTTGGAAAAAATATATTTCAATTTTTCAAACAACAATGAATTAACAGTATTTTTAAAAGAATTAAATAAAAAAATTAGTCCATTATCAATAGTTGAATTCAGAATGGGGGAGAATTTTCCCTCATATTAATAAAGATTATTTTGGTCAAGCCTCAAGTTTAATTAATTTAATAAAAAAGGAGCTAAATCAAAAACTCTTTTATTATGAGTTTCCTGATGATAAACTATTAGAAATAATACCTGATATAAGAATGGAAGAAAACTTTACATATTTAAATGCCTTTTTTATAGATTATTACAGAATTATTAACTTTTAAAGTGAAAGACAATGGATATTAACATTGGAGATTATTATTTTATTATCCTTAATTGGCATATAATATTTATAGCATTTTTTTTCATATTCATTCTTTACATAATAATAAAAAAGATTCTCTTTAAAAAGGTAAAGTAAGAACATGAAAAACAGGCTTAAAAACAGTTATTATTGAAAAGTAGTGTTGACGTGAGCATCTCACTCGTGAACGCAAAGTTTTTATAATTCCACTAAACAACTTATGATAACCGAAGTTTTAAAAAATTTAGCCTATTTATATTACCCTAAAAATATATGTCCGTGGACACAAAAAGAAGAATATTTTGAAACTGTGGAGTATAAAAGGCTAAAAACATTAATTGAACATTTTGATTCTGATACTAGTCATGAAATTCGAAAAAACATTCGAGCAGAATTTGATTCGGATCCAGTTCTAAAAGATTTTGAAGATTTTTCGAGGCTGGATTGGCAAGATAGATGCTATACGTTTTTTTTAAATGTTGTTGAAGGCGGAGAATTGTGTTCAATTACTTTGTATTTGAGCATCTTGGTGCCATATTACGTAATTGATATTATAATTCATAAGAACCAAATGATTATTCCAAAGTCAAGAATTGAAGAATTAGAAAAAGAAAATGTAGATCCGAGAAGAATTAAAGATTTGGTTTTAGAAATAGAACATATTGTTGAAAAGAAGTTTTTGTATTCTAAATTTCCTAAAGAAATATTGAATAACAAATTTGAAGATATTAGTTTTCAAGATTCCTATTTAGGCGAATTTAAAATGTTTAATGCTTTTTTTAATAATCAAATTGTTCATAGAGAAGGGCATGGTAATTAATACTTATTTAATTCTATTTTGTGTTTTTTTATTTTCTTGTACTAAAGAAAATAAAAAAGCAATAGTATCTGAAAGCAATCAAAAAAATCATGAACTTTTGAAAACGAATAAAAAAGTATTGATGTGGGTTATAAAATCCTAATTTTTGATGTTTTGAAAACAAAAACTTCTCATTTAGCCCTGATCGAAACGGCATCCTTTTGTGGTGGGGTTCACCACAAAAGATATAGTGTAGAGCAGGACAAGTCGTCTTTTGAAAACGAAATTAGCTGCTTCTAATAAAAATTACTGAACCCTAAATTTCTCTCGATATTCAATAGGTTTCATGCCAACCATTTTATAAAATACTTTTCTGAATGCTTTTGGATCGTTATATCCTGTTTTTTCGATAATTTCTGAAATTGAAAGCTGTGTTTGTTCCAAATATTTTTTTGAGCTTTCGACTCTGATATTCTGCAAATATTCAATCGGCGGAATTCCGGTTACTTGTTTGAATCGGCGCGTCATGTTGCGGGCGCTTGTTGGAATATCTTTTGTGATTTCTTCCAGTTTTTCAATGGTGTGATACTGGCTTTCAATTTTTTGCTGTAATTGCGCTACCAAAGCGTCATTGTGCAAATGATTTGGCCTGAATGTGCTAAAATAACTCTGTTTGTATCGATTCAAATCGATCGAAAAGATTTTGGCAATTTGAACCGCAATTTCGTTGCCACAATATTTTTGGACTAAAAGTATGAGCAAATGAAAGGATGAAGTCGAACCGCCACTTGTGTAAAGACTTCCGTCGGCAGTCAGTGTTTCTTCGGGTTTTAGTTTTACCAGCGGAAAAGCTTTTGTAAAAGCACTGCAAGCGTCAACATGTGTTGTGGCTAGTTTTTCGTTTAATAATCCAGAAGCAGCAAACAAAAATGCACCAGTGCAAAAACTAGCCAGTTCAGCTCCAGATTGATGCTGCTTTTTCAGCCACGGAATAAAATTTCGGTTTTTTGCAATCATACCGCTCATATCATCAGTAGTGAAAGCGGGGATCAGAATCAGTTCCAAATCGATGTTTGAAGTCTCAATGGCTTGAACATCATATCCAAATAGTTTTTCCTGCGTAATTTGTTCAACCGATTGAAATAGCATAATGTCAAAAGGTTTTTCAGAATCTTTGCTTAGTTTATTGGCTGTTTCAAAAACTTCTAAAATCGCTGCTATACTCAATAATTTATAGTCGTGCGGTACTATCAAACCTGTTTTCTTGCTCATGACTTTTTCTTTTTGGAAGATTGTAATTCTTACAAAAGTAATCAAATTGTCTTAAATGACCCTAAAGTTGACTTTTATTGTCGTTTTAAACTAATCTTAAAATTTTACATTTGCTTTTATAAATTTGTAATTTTATAAAGATGAAAACAAAGATATTCTTAAATCTTCCAGTAAAAGATTTAAATAATTCAATTGCTTTTTTTACTAAAATGGGTTTTTCATTTAATCCAAAATTTACTGATGATAAAGCAACATGCATGATAATTGGTGAAGATATAAATGTGATGCTTTTGGTTGAAGAGTTTTACAAAACGTTTACCCACAAGCAAATTTGTGATGCGGCAACAGCTAGCGAAGTTTTAATTTCTATTTCGGTAGAAAGCCGTGCGCAGGTTGATGAATTAGTAAAGAAAGCAGTTGATGCGGGCGGAACTGATTACATAGAAGCGAAAGATTATGGCTGGATGTACCAGAGGGCTTTTCTTGATTTAGATAGCCATCATTGGGAGCTTTTCTTTATGGATGAAAGTCAGATTCCAACTAATTAAAAATGATTTCAGTAGAAATTATGGTTGAGGCGCCAATAGAAAAAGCTTGGGATTTTTGGATCACACCAAAACACATTCAAAACTGGAATGCAGCTTTTGACAATTGGTACACACCTTATGCTGAAAATGATTTGAAGCTTCAAGGAAAGTTTAAGTATGAAATGACATCAAAGGACAACACGGGAAGTTTTGATTTTGAAGGAATATACACTAAAATTGAAAAATTTCGTTTAATAGAGTATATACTTACAGATAACAGAGTCGGGAGTGTTTATTTTAAGAATTTTGATGATCAGGTGAAAATTATTGAAAAGTTTGAACCAAATAAAAACGATCCCGAAAGTATGCAAGAAAAGTGGTGTCAGGATGTGCTGAATAACTTTAAAAATTATACAGAAAACAGTTAAAAAGATTTTTAAAACTAAATTTAGGAATAATGATAACAATCAAAAATACAGTAAACGCACCGATAGCTAAAGTTTGGGAATATTGGAACACACCAGAGCATATTACAAAATGGAGTTTTGCTTCGCCAGACTGGCACACGCCATATGCAGAAGCTGATTTGAGAGAAGGCGGAAAATTCAAATCGACTATGGCTGCTAAAGACGGCAGTATGAGTTTTGATTTTGGAGGCGAATTTACATTAGTAAAACCTGAAGAAGCGCTTTCGTATGTTTTGGGCGATGGCAGAAAAGTTGAAATTACTTATACTGAAACTTCAGACGGAGTAGAAATCGTTGAGCGTTTTGATCCTGAAACAGTAAATCCCGAAGAAATGCAACGCGCAGGCTGGCAGGCGATTTTGGATAATTTTAAAAATTATGTAGAGAATAACTAGTTTTTCAGGAGCAAAGGCTCAAAGGTGCAGAGGTTCAAAGATTATATTGCAGATTAAACTTAAATTGAATTACATAACTAATGTTTAAAATAAATTGTTTAACACAAAAAATCTAAAAAAATGACAAAACAAATATGGTTGAATCTTCCTGTAAAGAATGTTGCAAAAGCGAAAGATTTTTTCTGGAAAATAGGTTTTTCGTTTAATGAACAGCACGATACGCCAAGTTCAACTTGCATGGTGGTTGGTGAAGGGCATTTTGTAGTAATGCTTTTTGAGGAAATGCTTTTTTCCAGTTTTTCTCAAAATGGGCTTACAGATACAAAGCTAAGTTCTGAAGTTTTGATTTCTATTGATGCCGAAAGCAGAGAAGAAGTTGACGAATTGGCTAAAAAAGTGACAGAAGCTGGCGGAACTGTTTTTGCACAGCCAGCAGAAAGCCAAGGTTGGATGTACGGTTGCGGATTTGCAGATTTAGATGGCCATAGATGGAATGTTTTGTATATGGATTTTAGCAAATTATCTTAATTATGGAAACATTAGAATTTAAGAGTAGGATTAAAGCTTCCCCGGCAAAAGTTTGGAAAGTTTTATGGAACGATGACACGTATAAGGAATGGACCGGTGCTTTTTGCGAAGGTTCATATGCTGTAAGTGATTGGAATGAAGGTGACAAAATTCATTTTATGTCACCAAATGGAGAAGGAATGAATAGTCTTATTGAGAAGAAAATCCCAAATGAATACATGGCTTTTAAACATATAGGAGAAATTAAAGATTTTAAAGAACTGCCACTTGATGAAGAAACAAAAAAGTGGAGTGGTGCAATGGAAACCTATCGATTAACTACAGATAATGAATTTACAGATTTGACAGCTCAAGTTGATGTTGTCGAAAAGTACATTGATTATTTTAAAGAAGCTTTTCCTAAAGGTTTAGAGAAAGTAAAAGAGTTATCTGAGAAGTAGAAATAGAGTATAGAAGAAAGAAAAAGTGAAGAGATTTGATCTTCTGCTTCAAAAAAGTAAAAATTTATAACTAACAATTAAAAATTAAAAAAAAATGGCAACAGTAAACCCTTATTTGTTATTTAACGGAAATTGCGAGCAAGCATTTCTATTTTATAAATCCGTTTTTGGAGGAGAATTTCCTTATATCGGAAAATTTAAAGACATGCCAAAAGAAGAAGGCTGTGACGAAGTTTCTGAAGCAGATGCTGAAAGAATCATGCACGTTTCGCTACCAATTGGCGACACTATTTTAATGGGAAGCGACAGCTCGACAAGATTTGGAGATCTGCCTTTTGGAGAGAATTTTTCAATTTCGATTAATACTGAAAGTGCAGCAGAAGCAGACCGAATTTTCAACGGACTTTCAGCTGGAGGAAAAGTTGAAATGCCGATGAACAAAACTTTCTGGGGCGCTTATTTCGGAATGTTCAAAGATAAATTTGGAATCAACTGGATGGTGAATTTTGACGAAAATCAACCAGCGAAATAATCATTAAAGTTATGTTATTCTAAAAGCGGAACATAATTGTTAAATTACTCGAAAAAGCGCATGTATATGCGCTTTTTCTTTGCAAAAAAAACAAGGATTATTCTTTTTTATCAACGATAGATTGCCGATTTTTGTCGCTTCAAAAATCAATAGAGAAAAAATGGCAATAGAGGATAAAGAAATTATTTTATTAAAAGTTTCAGGACATGATAAAATAGGGGTTACAGCAGGTTTAACCGCTGTATTGGCGGCTTATGATGCTAATATTTTAGATATCGGTCAGGCCGATATTCACGATACACTTTCTTTAGGGATTTTGTTTGAGATTGCAGCAGGTTCTTCTTCTGCGCCGGTTTTGAAAGACTTGTTGTTCAAGGCTTACGAACTGGAAATTAAAGTGAAATTTATTCCAATTTCGATCGATGATTACGAAACTTGGGTAAAATCACAATCAAAACAACGTTATATTATTAATATTTTAGGCGAAAAACTAGCTGCTTCTCAATTGGCTGCGGTGACTAAAATTATGTCAGATCAAAACCTGAATATTGATTCTATCATACGATTGACAGGTCGAACTTCTATCGTTGAAAAAGAACAATATCCACGCTCTTGCATTCAATTGTCTGTAACAGGTGAAATTGTAAATAAAATTGACATGACGGCAAGTTTTATGGAAGTTTCACGAACATTGAATGTTGATATTTCGTTTCAAGAAGATAATATTTACAGAAGAAACCGCCGTTTAGTATGCTTCGATATGGATTCTACTTTAATCCAAACCGAAGTTATCGACGAATTGGCAGAATTGAATGGAGTAGGAGATCAAGTGCGAGCAATTACAGAATCGGCTATGAATGGCGAAATTGATTTCAACGAAAGTTTCAAAAAGCGTATGGCTTTGCTTGAAGGTTTAAGCGAAGAGGTTTTGCAAAATGTTGCCGTTAATTTGCCAATCACACAAGGCGCGCACCGTTTGATGAAAGCGTTGAAATACTACGGTTATAAAACCGCAATTCTTTCTGGAGGATTTACCTATTTTGGAGAATACCTGCAAAAAGAATTGGGAATTGACTACGTTCACGCCAATCAATTAGAGATTAAAGACGGTAAATTGACAGGGAAATATATTGGTGATATTGTCGACGGACAAAAGAAAGCCGAACACTTAAAAGCAATTGCCGAGAAAGAAGGAATCCACATCAACCAAACTATTGCCGTTGGCGACGGAGCAAACGATTTGCCAATGCTAAATTTAGCTGGCCTCGGAATCGCTTTCCATGCAAAACCAAAAGTAAAAGAAAGCGCTTCAACCTCAATTTCAAGCTTAGGTCTTGATGGTGTTTTATATCTTTTGGGATATCATGATCGATATATTGATATGATGTAGCACAATTGTCATCCTGAGCGAAGTCGAAGGCGCAAAGGGCTTCGACTTCGCTCAGCCTGACAAACGAAATTCAACTCATTTTTGTCATTTCGATCCCGAGACTTCGGAAGAGAAATCACACAAGAAATTCCACAATCAAAATAAAAACAAAACCTCAGTCTTTTACATAAAGAGCTGAGGTTTTTTATTTGGGCATGCCCCGCCAGAAAAAGGCGGGTCGGGCTATCCGTTTCAATCTTTTGTGTCTCGTTAAAGAAACGAGACATAAAAGGATTTCCACTTCTATCCCTCATGCGAGTTTAGTGGAATTAGCGTTTTTATTTTCTCGATTCTAACTCCTTTTTAATTTCTTTCAAATTATTCGCATTCAAGAAAAGAATTGGCAATAGCGCAATTGGAACAACATTCATAGCGCTGAAACCTTTCATGCAAACAATAAATATATTAAGTGCAAACAGCATAATTAATACGACAGCAAAAATAGTGTTAACTGTTTTCAATGTTTTGTGGTTTTTAATGAGTTCTTCAGTACTCATTTCGCTGAATTTATTGTTTTTCATTTTCTATAAATAAAAAGTTGTTTTTAACACATCTCCTTCAACTGTTCCAAATAATCTCTCTGATTCGAAAGTCTAGGAATCTTATGTTGGCCGCCAAGTTTGTCTCTTTCCTTCAACCAATCATAAAAAAGGTTCTCTCGGGCAACATTAATCACCAAAGGATTTAAAGTCATATTGTTGTAGCGTTTCGCTTCGTAGTCTGAATTTAAAGTCTGTAAAGTTTCGTCTAGAACTTTTTGGAAAAGACCAACATCAGCTGGATTTTTCTTGAATTCAATCATCCATTCGTGTGCGCCTTTTTCTTTGTCATGCATAAAAATAGGAGCAACAGTATAATCGATAACTTCGGTTTGAGTGACTTGGCACGCTTTAGCGATAGCTTGATCGGTGTTTTCGACCATTAATTCTTCACCAAAAACGTTAATATGGTGTTTGGTTCTTCCAGTAACTCTTATTCGGTAAGGATTTAATGAAGTAAAACGAATGGTATCACCAATTAAATAACGCCATAATCCAGAATTGGTCGTAATGACAATGGCATAATTTTTATTCAATTCAACATCGGCCAAACGAACGACTTTTTGGTTTGGAGTTCCAAAAGTGTCCATCGGAATAAATTCATAAAAAATTCCGTAATCCAGCATCAGCAATAAATCGCTAGAATAATTCAAGTCCTGAATGGCAAAAAAGCCTTCAGAGGCATTGTAGATTTCGTAATATTTAAAATCAGAACTTGGCAGTATTTTTTTGTATTGTTCTCTATAAGGAGAAAAACTCACGCCTCCGTGAAAATAAACTTCAAGATTTGGCCAAAGTTCAAATAAGTTTTGATTGCCTGTATTTTCTAAAACTTTATTCATTAAAACCAGCATCCAGGAAGGAACTCCGGCAAAACTGGTTACATTTTCGTTTTTAGTTTCATTGATGATTGCCGCAATTTTGCTTTCCCATTCGCTCATCAGCGAAGTTTTACTGCTTGGCGTACTGCTGAATTCGGCCCAAATGGGCATATTTTCAATCAAAATTGCCGATAAATCGCCAAAAAAAGTATTGTTATTTTCGTAGATCTGAGAACTTCCGCCCAAGCGAAGACTTTTTCCTAAAAACAATTCAGAATCTTCATTATTATTCAAATACAAACAAAGTAAATCTTTGCTTCCTTTATAATGACAATCTTCAAGAGCTTCGTTGCTTACCGGAATAAATTTGCTTTTGGCATTTGTAGTACCGCTTGATTTTGCAAACCATTTAATTGGAGTTTCCCAAAAAACGCCTTGCTCGCCTTGACGCGTGCGTTCAATCAACGGCTGTAATTCTTCGTACGTTGAAATCGGGACTCTTTCTGCAAAAGTTTGATAGGAATTTATGGAAGCAAAATCATATTTTTTTCCCACAACTGTATTTTCTGAAGCTGTCAATAAATTATGCAACAGTTCTTCCTGAACTTCATTCGGATATTTTAGAAAAAGTTCAATTTGGTGTATCCTTTGCTTTAGGACCCAAGATGCGAAAGAATTGATGATAGATACAGGCATTGAGTGAATTTTAAATTTTAGAGTGCTAATTTTAGATTTTAGATTTAACGTCTTGCGCAAAATCAAGAAATTTAAAATTTGAATATCAATAGACAAATACTAACTTTGTCATATTATCAAAAATAGTATTTTTTTGTAAAAAAAACCATTCTATTTTGAGTAAAGATTCTAATTAAATTGAATTAGAGATTAAATTAGGAACTCAAAAGAAACAAATCTAAAATCTAAAATCAGCAATCTAAAATACAATGACTTATCAAGGAGTACTTACAAAAATGCAGACTGAAATGGGAAATCCAATTCAATATTATTTGGTTTTCGAAGATAGTTTCTTAAGCATGAATCAATTATTGAATAAGGATATTGAGATAAATTTTGTGGGTTTTCAATGTTTAAATTGTGGAAAAAAGAAAAAAATCTACAGACAAGGTTTTTGTTATGAATGTTTTTACTCAAGTGCTGCTTCAGGTGATTGGATCATGCGCCCGGAATTGAGTACCGCTCATTTAGGAATTGCAGATCGTGATTTAGAATTTGAATCAAAAGCGCAATTGCAGCCTCATATCGTGTATTTGGCATTTTCAACAGAAGTGAAAGTAGGAGTGACGAGAAAATCTCAAGTTCCAACACGATGGATCGATCAAGGAGCCACTCAGGCAATTGCAATTGTTGAGGTTCCAAATCGATATTTGGCAGGAATTACGGAGGTTGCGTTGAAAGATCATTATACTGATAAAACAAACTGGAGAAAAATGCTTCAGTGTACCTCAGAATCCTGTGATTTGATTCTGGAAAAATCAAAAGTAGAAAGCTTGATTCCTGCTGAGGTAAAGGATTATTTTTATAGTGAAAAAAATGATGTTTATCAATTAAACTATCCGGTTTTGAACTATCCAGCAAAAATCAATAGTTTGAATTTGGATAAAACGCCTTCATTTCAAGGAAAATTAGTTGGAATAAAAGGACAATATCTGTTATTTGAAAATGGAACCGTTTTTAATGTCCGTGGTTCCGAGGGTTATGTGGTTGCCATAAATGTCTAGCGTAATTAGTCATTCGTCTATTTGTTTTTAGTCTCGGTCTATTAGATGTAAAAAAGTGCCAAAATACTTGTATTTTCGACGTTTTTTAAAATTAATGATGCGAATTCTGTTAAATTAATTTACAATTATGTAATGTTTACTTATTCAAACATTTTAATTTTAAGAAATTTTTAACTTATATTTGGTCGGTTCAATACCGCTGAATTACCAAGTAAGGCAGGAACTTTTTTAATTCTAAAAACAAAATGAATGAGTAACTTAAAAAAAGTTAACGCACTCAGACGCAATGTAATGCGTGGTTTAACCAAGAACATTGGCCGCTCAAGTATGCAAAAAGGCGAGCCAATCAATAAAAGCGAAATCAAGAAAGTATTAATCGCTAGACCTAATCAGAGATTAGGGAATTTGATTTTAATTTCGCCTTTAGTCCAGGAAGTGACCAAAACATTTCCGAATTGCAAAATCGACTTATTTGTCAAAGGAACTTTGGCTCCAATTGTTTTCGAAAATTATGAAAACATAGACAAAATAATTCATTTGCCTAAAAAGCCTTTCAAGGAATTAATCAAATATTTGAAAGTTTGGACACTGATTCGAAAACAAAATTACGATGCCGTAATCAATGTTGATCAAAATTCTTCATCAGGAAGATTGGCAGTGAAATTTTCGGCAGCGAAGTATAAATTTTTTGGTGACTTGCCAGAAAATGTTCAGTTGCCTTATGACGATTATGATCATATTGCAAAATATCCAGTTTATAATTTTAGATATGCTTTAAGTCAATTGGGTATCGAAGATAAAAAAGAACCTGTTGCACTTATTGATTTAAAATTGTCTCAAGATGAAATTGCAAAAGGAAAAACAATCTTGAATGGAATTGTTGATGAAAATAAAAAATCGATTGCCATATTTACTTTTGCAACTGGTGAAAAATGCTATCGTGTAGAATGGTGGGAAGAGTTTTATACGGCTTTAAAAAAAGAATATGCGGAGAAATATAATATTTTCGAAATTTTACCAGTTGAAAATGTTTCCCAAATAAATTTTCAGGCACCGTCGTTTTACAGTAAAGATGTTCGTGAAATTGGGTCTGTAATGGCTAATAGCGAAGTGTTTATTGGAGCAGATAGTGGCATTATGCATTTGGCAAGTGCTTCAAAAGTAGCTACTGTTGGGTTGTTTTCAGGAGCAAATATTAAAAAATATGAGCCGTATGGAAATAATAGTGTTGGTGTTGATACCAATACAAACTCGATTGAGGATTATATTCGAATAATTGATTCTATTTTAAAGAAATAAAACTTAGATCTGATATAAACTAAAAATCCTGCTCTTGACGAAGAGCAGGATTTTTTTTATGAAATCAATTCAGATTTAGTTTTTCTTCTTAAATAATCCATTCAGCAAGTCGCTTGCTTTTTTAGTTACTTCCTGAGTTTTTTGTTCTTTTTCAGTTTTTGCAGCTTGAGTTGTATCTTTTGCTTTTGTGTTTTTATTGATTAAATCCGTTAAAGCAGCAGTACCTTTTTGCGTTAATTTTTCTTTTTGCTGATTGGCAACTTGAGAGGCTAAACTGCTAACAGCAGTCTTCATATCCGTGCTGATTTTTGGGCTAGAAAAATTACCTGTAATCATTGCATTGATCGGAATGTTTTCCAGTTTTGCGGCATCAGCAGGAGACATTTTTGCGATCAAAGCATTTGCTTCGCTTCCTAAATATTTGGCAGGAACATCAAATTTCAAATTGTAATTCATCGTTTGATCAAAACCGTGTGTTCCGCCAACTGTTACTTTAATATCTTGATATTTAATGTCGAAAGGTTTTACATTTACTTTTCCGTTATCAAAAGTCAAAGCCGCTTTAATGTCATTTAAATTTACCTTATTCATGTCGATAAATTTAACATTTGAGCTAAGTGCACTAAGCAAAGTTGAATTTTTAGCATTTACAGTTGTTGAGAGCAATTGTCCTAATAAATCTCCTGAAATAGATTTTAAGTCTGGAGTTAATTCATTTGCATCAAGATTTCCGTTTAATTTGATCGTTGAATTCAGTTTTCCGTTGATGATTCCTGCAATCGGTGCAATTTTTTTCATCATATCTAACTGTGTAAAAGTCTGCGCAATATCAACTTGATTGAAACCTAAATTCATATCAAATGTTGGCACTTTTTCTTTTGTTGAAACCGATCCGGTCAAACCAATTGTTCCGCCAAAAATTGATGTTTTGAAGTTTTCCAAAAGTGCTTTTTCATCTTTGATGATTAATTTTCCAGAAACATCTTTCAGTTTTAAATTGTCGTATAAAACAGTTGTTGCTTTTGCATTTAAAGTACAATTTAAAAAAGCTGGAATTTTCATTGCTTCAGTAGGTTTTGCTGGAGTTTTTGTTTCTGTTTTTGCAGGCTCGCCAGCAGTCATGAAATCATCAACAGCTAATTGATTTGAACTCATATTGAAGTTTCCTCTCAATTCCTGTTTTTTGAACATGAAGCCATAGAAGTTTTCTAAAACTCCATTGATCGCAAGATCACTTTTTCCAGTAGTCGCATTAAATTGTTTTAAGTTGATTTTGCTTGGATTAAACTCAACTAAAGCCGTACTGATATTCATTGCTTTCCCGTTTTCGTCAGTATATTTAAATCCTGACAAACTCATAGTTCCAGCATTTTTGATGTTTTGATATTGACTTTTTTCAACAGAAGCCATGTCAAAATTAGTCGTAACATCAGCTTTCAGAATACCTGCAAGTGGTTTGTCCATTTTAATTGGATATGCTTTTGAAAGATTTGCCAAGTTGATTGTTCCTTTCAAAGCAGCATCAACAATTGGATTTACAGTAATGTTTTTAATATTCGCTTTAGCGTTAAAAACGTCTTGATCAATTCTGAAAGACAGTTTGTCTAAATTGACGTAGGTGTCGTTTAGAATTCCTGTTTCGTTTATGATTTTAGTGTCAATCACAATATTTTGAACTGATTTTGGCAAGTTTGGATATTGAAATGAAGAGTTGCTTGAAGCAATTTCAATATTGAACTTAGGTACAGTTGTATCTGTCAATTCTCCTTTTGCAAAACCATTAACTGTAAAATCTCCAGTAGTTTTCACGCCTTCTAAACTTGATGCATAAGCAGATGGAATCAAGCCTAAGAAGTTTGTAAATGATGAAGTTGGCGTTTTAAATTTCAAATCATAAATCTGCGCTTTTTCGGCCATTTGAATGAATCCGTCAAATTCTAAAGGCAATTGATTGATCAAAGCCTTGTTTTCTTTAAAAGTATATTTGCTCTTTTCAAGATCGATTCCTAAAATCGCGTCCAAAGTCAGTTTTACATTTTTCATGTAATTGATTTTGTCCATATCCAAAGATACTTTTGCAGTAGATTTTGTTGTTAAATCTAGTTTTGAATTCGTGAAATCTCCAGTTCCTTCGTGGTTTAAACTATCGATAACCATTTTAATTTTAGAACCTTGATCAATATATCTAAAAGTGAAATTCTCGATTTTATAATTCTGAATTTTTAAAGCAAGCGGTTTGCTGTTGTGGTCTTTGGTTTCTTCTTTTTTATCTTTTAAAGCAATGTCGAAGTTTCCAACACCATCTTTATTAAAAATAATGTTGATCAAACCATTTTCAGATGTGATTCCTTGAATGCTTAAAGGTTCGTCTTTTCCTTTAAAAAGTTCTTTGATGCTCATTTTTAAGTTTAATTGGCCCAAAGAAACCAATGTGTCACCTTCAAACGGTGCTTTGTTGATAATTACCAATTTTTCAATTCCAACAGCCACATTCGGGAAGTTTCGAAACAAACTTAAATCGGCATCGGCAAAACTTACTTTCGCATCAACGCTTTCGTTAATTGCTTCGGAAATTTTTGCTTTGATTTGGTCTTTAAAGAAGTAAGGAATGGCGAATAATGCGGCCACAAAAACCACAATTACAATGGCGGTTATTTTTAAAATTTTCTTTAACATATTTATAGATTTGAGGGTTTACTTAAAAATAGACTACTGCAAAAATAGTTTTTTTTGCCACAGTTCGAAGATAAAGTTTTCTTAAAAATGTAAGAAATGTTTTCTGTTTGCAAACAAAAAAATCCGCTTGAAGATTTTCAAACGGATTTGCTTTTAGTGTTGTGTCTGTTTTTTTATAAAGGAAACAATTTTGTTGACCAATACTTCTGAAATTGGCAAGGTTTCATTGTTATAGCTGTCAAAATTTGCTTTATTGTCACCGTCAATTATTTTCAGAACGTGATTCATTTTTTCGACAATGACCAATTCAGAATTTTTATTGGCTTTTGATAATTTTTCGGCATCAGTAATGCTTACTTGCAAATCACTGCTTCCTTGAAGAATTAAAATAGGAACAATGAGTTTTTTAATTTCTGTTTGAGGATCATATTTAAACCAAGAAATCAAATAAGGCTGAATGCTTGGCCTGAATAACGAATTTAAAAGTGGGTCAACTTTGTTTACTTTGTTTCCGGCTTTTAAACTGTCAATAATCGGGAAAGTCATGTCCTCGATTTGTTTATTTGATTTAGAAGAAATCTGCTCTTTTAATAATTGGTCTGCCGATTCGCCTGCGCCTGCAATCGAAATAAATTTGTTTGCTTTTGCTCCAGCAATCATCCCAATTAATGAACCTTCGCTATGTCCAATAACCGTTAACTGCGAAAAACGTTTGTCTTGTTTCAAAAAGTTGATCCAGCTTTTTGCATCTTCGGTATAATTTTCAAAAACCAAAGCTGATTCAGTTGGTGCGGCTGCTTTGCTTTCGCTAATTCCTCTTTTGTCGTATCTTAATGATGCAATTCCGTTTTTTGCCAAAGCTTCAGCTAGCATTTTCAAGGAATTGTTTTTCATCATCGGATTATTTCCGTTTCGGTCCGTTGGGCCAGAACCTGCAATGATCAAAGCAACGGGGCATTTTTTTGTTACATCAGGAACCGTCAGTGTACCATAAAGCTGATCGATATTGATTTTTAAAGTAACATTAGTTTCCTTAAAAGTGCGTTGTTCTGTGTTTTGAGCATTTACTACAGTAAAGAATAAAGCGCTCAAAAACAAAAGGATCTTTTTCATTTTTTAAGATTTGAATTACTTAATGTTAATTCCAAAAGGCATCATCGCTTGAACTCCTTTTTGTTTTTGAAGCTTTTTAATCTGCTCAATCATTAAGTAGTTTTCTTCGCCAATTTCTTCTTTAAGGAAAGCTTCTTTAGATTTTGCAAAAGGCATTTTTGATAAAAGATCACCAAAAGTCTTTTCGTATTCCGGATAATTTTGAGTTGAGTATGTTTTTACTTTAGCCATTTTAGCAGCTTCAGTAATCGCATCATTCAATCCACCAATTTTGTCCACCAAACCAATTTTTAAAGCCTCGCTTCCAGACCAAACTCTTCCTTGTGCAATAGCATCAACTTGGTCAAAAGTCATTTTTCTTCCTTCCGCAACATGCGTTACAAATGTTTTGTAAATCTGCTCAACTCCTTCTAAAGTAAAAGCTTTGAATTTTTCGTCAACAGGAACAAATGGACTATAATTTGCTGAGTTTTCGTGAGTTTTTACTTGTTCTGTATTGATTCCTAATTTGTTGGCTAATGGGCTAAAGTTTGGCAATATTCCAAATACCCCAATAGAACCTGTTATTGTATTGCTTTCAGCAAAAATTTTATTAGCGTTACAAGCAATATAATAACCTCCAGAAGCCGCATAATTACCCATTGAAACGACAACTGGTTTTACTTTTTTAGTCACTTCAATTTCTCTCCAAATCAAATCTGAAGTCAAAGCGCTTCCTCCTGGACTGTCAATTCTTAAAACAATTGCTTTTACGTCGTCATTTTTTCGAGCTTCTTGAAGCGCACGTCGCATTGAGCCTTCGCCAATAACGTTGACATCTCCTTCGCCACTTTCAATTTCGCCTTGAGCGTAAATAATTGCGATTTCGTCAGTTGCTGTATTCGTCAAAGCGGTTGTTACATTATTCTGAGTGTAATCTTCAATTGAAATTTTATTGTAATCGTCATCGCCAGTTACTTTCAATTGTTTTTTGATAGCGTTGTGATAAACATCTTCATAAGCTATAATATCAATTAACCCGTTTGCTTTTGCCAATTCTGGAGTTCTTGCCAACAAGCCATTTGCAATTTCATTCAATCTTGGAAGTGGAATATTTCGGCTTTTTGAAATATCGGCAGAAACGGTTGCCCAAATAGAATTTAAAAGTGCAGTAATTTGTTCTCTGTTGGCATCGCTCATTTTATTTTCTAAAAACGGCTCAACTGCGCTTTTGTATTTTCCATGGCGAATCACTTCCATGTGAATGCCTGATTTGTCTTGGAAATCTTTATAAAACATCACTTCAGATGAAAGTCCTTTAAAGTCTAAATCTCCAGCAGGATTTAAGTAAACCGTATTGGCAACAGAATTTAAATAATATTCTTTTTGCGAATACGTATTGGCGTAAGCCCAAACAAATTTTCCTGATTTTTTGAAGCTTTCAAGAGCGTTTCTCAAATCTTTGTATTGCGCAAGTCCTAATGAAGATTGATCATTTAATATTGAAATTCCCTTGATGTTATCGTCTGTTTTTGCAGCTTCTATGGCGTTGATAACATCGGTGATGCCAATTCCTTTTTGTTCTGAAAAAACAGTTACCCATGGATCTTTATACTTTCCGGCATAGTCGTTTTTGATTTCTTTTAAATTCAATTCTATAACCGAATCCTTTTTAACCGAAACTGTATCATCTCCTCCAAATATGGCTCCAATAAGGATTACTCCAAAAAAGAATATCATGATAAATACAAAAATACCAATCACTGTGGCAATTACATTTCCTAAAAACTTCATAAGTGTATTTTTTTTAATAAGTAGCAAAAAAGCCTCTTTCGTTACAAATATATCTAAATGCGATTTAATTATAGAATTCAATTTATGAAATATTTGTAGATTTTACATTTTCAAACTCGATAAATAATACGACCGATTCTAAATTGTTTTTAGTTACTTTGCATTAATTATGAAGTCACAGCATCAAGTCGTTTTATCAATAGGAAGTAATCAAGGAAACAGATTAGCAAATATCGAAAGTTGTATTGCTCTAATACATCAAGAAGTCGGCACTGTTATTAGGGTTTCAAAACTATACGAAACTCCAGCTTGGGGATTTGAAAGTGATGCTTTTTATAATTGTGCACTGCTTTTGCATACTACTTCGTCGGCACAAAAAATACTGAATCAGGTTTTAAAAGTTGAAAAACAATTAGGCAGAATTCGATCCAATCAAGAAGGATATCAGTCCCGAGTAATTGATGTCGATATAATTGCATTTGACGCCGAAATTATTGAAACCGAAAAATTGCAGATTCCGCATCCATTAATGCAAAACAGGAATTTTGTTTTGTTGCCGTTTAACGATTTGAAATTAGATTGGAAACATCCAGTTTTGCAGAAAACGATTCAGGATTTGATTGCAGTTTCTCCAGATGAGAGTGTTTGTACTGCAGTTCAGAACTTGAAAAGCCCCTTGCAGGAAATTGCTTTGGAAAAGTTCAATTATATTGCTTTTGAAGGAAATATTGGAGCAGGAAAAACCACCTTAGTACATAAAATTGCCGAAGATTTTAATGCAAAAACTGTTTTGGAAGGTTTTGCAGATAATCCTTTTTTGCCAAAATTTTATAAAGATCAAAACCGTTATGCGTTTCCGTTAGAAATGTCTTTTTTGGCCGATCGTTATCAGCAATTGTCAGACGATTTAAAACAGTTTGATTTGTTTAAAGATTTTATCGTAGCCGATTATCATATTTTCAAATCTCTGATTTTTTCTAAAATAACGCTTGGAGAAGATGAATATCGACTGTACAGAACTTTGTTTGACATTATTTACAAAGAAATGCCAAAGCCAGATTTGTATGTTTATTTATATCAGAATACAGAAAGATTGTTGCAAAACATCAAGAAACGCGGTCGAAGTTACGAACAGAATATTGAAGCAAGTTATTTAGAAAAAATAAACACGGGTTATTTGGATTACATTAAATCACAAACCGATTTGAATGTTTTGGTAATCGATGTTTCAGATCGTGATTTTGTGAAAAAACACGAAGACTATCTTTTTATTCTAAATGAGATTCAAAAGAAAATAGGTTAAAGAGTCAATTAGGGAATGTGCCAATTAGCTAATTGTACATCCGAATTATCTAATTTTCAAATTGCCATATTTTCTAATTTAATTTATCGTTTTAAAGAAAAATGACCTCTCAAAATAGGTTGTGTATTATCAATTTTTAAAGCGTACCAATAGTCAGATGCTGGTAATGGTGTTTTATTTAGGGTGCCGTCCCAGTATTTTTTTGAAACGTTCAGCTGTGTTATGAATTTGCCATACCGATCAAAAATAGTCACTTCGGCTTCGGGATAATTCTCAATTCCTATTATTTCCCAAACATCATTGTATGAATCATTGTTTGGCGTAAAAAATGCGGGAACTAGCAGAACAATAAAACTTTTTGAAGCCGTTTTGTAACAACTTTTTTCCCTAGCATACGCCGTTTGCAATCCGCCAGGCGCATCATGAAAAACATTAGAATTCTGAAAATTTTCTCCGTCAATAGAATATTCAAAATAGCTTTCGGGATTATTGAGAACAATCGTTACAATTCTATTATCAATTTCTACTTTTTGAATTTCAGGTGCAGGAAGTTCAATTACTTTGATTGTTTTTCTATTACTGCAATTTCCTTGTGTAGAGGCAGTGACATCAACGAAATAAGTTCCTAATTGTGAAACTTTTATTTTTTGAGTGATCTCTCCGGTTGACCACAAATAGTTCATATTGCTAATTCCAGCATCAAGTGTAACTGAATTTGGAACGCACAAAACGACTTCCTCATTTTGAACAGCAGGAAGCGGAAATATTTCTATTTTAACAGGCGTTCTTGTTATAGAACGACAATCATTATTATTGGCTTCAACATAATAAATGGTATTTGAAGAAATGGAAGGGGTAATAAATAAAGAGCCCTTTCCTAAAATTGTTCCTCCAGTTTCAGAATCGTACCAGTTTGCATCACCTTCAGAAACGACAGCTTCTAAAAAAAATATTCCAGAACCGCATTCAGGGTCGGGGCTTGAAACAGAAGTTACTACTGGAACCTTATTTACCCTAACATCAACCGGAATTCTTTTAGAAAAGCAACCGTTATATGACGCAGCAACATAAAATGTTTGATTTGAATTTAAAACTGGAGTTGTGAAATCAGGTCCAGTGGCAATTAAACTTGATCCAGTTTCATCAGTGTACCAATTGATTGTTCCAACTATACTTTCGGCTTTTAGTACAGATGTTCCTGATCCACAAATATCAGGAGCTTTAGTTTCGGTAATTGAAAGCATGGTCAGTGATGTACTTGCAGTTATTTGTGGATAAACATCGCCTGGCATTCCTCCATATTCAACAATATAGCCTCTCGGATAATTTACATTTGTTGGGTCAGAACTTCCGTAAAGCGAAGAATCGTTCCATCTTCCTTTTTGGCCGTGTCCGGGTGGCGTGATATAGGCATAATCTTCGACGCCAATCAAAGCTAGTTCACCGCCATTATTTGGTTCTTTAAAATCATTCCAGTAAGCAAATGTTGTGGTAGAACCGCTTTCTCGACCGTACCAAAATTGAGTTCCTTCCTCTGGGCCGGTTTCCCATAGCCAATAGGGTTCTTTTCGAGTATCGCTTCCGCCAATCCATCCTGTTCCCGAAAGTTGTTCGCCAACAAATATTGCTTCATCTAAAGTTGTAATGGTTACCAAATAACCTTTTAATCCAAAATAATTGCTTGCCGCGGCAGCTCTTTTTGCTTCTCCCCAAGAAATTCCCGGACTAGAAACAAATTGATAATAATGTTTTGATGAAGGCAAATAATTGGCTTGGCCTAAGCTTATCGAAAAATTTCTAATTCCTTTCGGATCGATTGAGCTATTTTTGAATTCAACAGCTTTAATTGCTGTAATAAACTCAGAGAGTGAAGCTGTTTTTCCGGAAGCATTTGAAATAGTAAGAGTGCCAGAATCAGAATTCCAGTTTGAGGTCAAATTAGGATGAGTGCCGACTAAAGTTAATAAATCTTCATCTATCGAATACCCAGAAGAAATTTGAATATAGATTGCATTAATCTCTTCTGTTGCATTGATGGAAACATTCGTTACAATTTTTATTGAGCTATGCGGACAATACACTTGATCTCCAGTTGCAGTAATTGCTGATGCCATTACCGTTGTTTTTTTTGAAGTTTCTTTTTGAGGTATTCTTTCAGGCAAATGTCTTGTGCTGAAAGCAAATAGTATATTACAAAAAAGTAATATAAGTGCCAAAGTACAATTGCAAAAGAATTTAGTTTTCATATTTAAAAATACATTTTTTAATTGAAAACCGTATATGAAACGTTCAAAAATGAGTTTTATCTTTTTAATGTAAAATGTCCTCTTAAAATAGGATGGTTGTCATCAATTTTCAGCGCGTACCAATAATCTGAGGCAGGAAGAGGAACATGATTGAAATTTCCATCCCAGCTCATTCTTGAAGCAGATAATTGCGCCAATAATTTTCCGTATCGATCGAAAATTGTAACCCGCGCCTGTGGATAATTCTCCATACCTGTTACTTCCCAAACATCATTATAACTGTCGTTGTTTGGAGTAAAGAAAGCTGGAAAAACTAAAACAACAAAGTTTTTTGTTGTACCGCCACAACCATCTTTTTCTTTTACATAAGCAGTTTGCAGTCCGCCAGGAACATCATAAAAAATATTTGAATCTTGAAAATAAACACCATCAACTGAATACTCAAAGTAGGATTGTTCTTTTTTAAGATAAATTATGGCTCGCGTTCCTTCGACATCAATACGATCGATTTGCGGAATTTCATGTTCTTCTACAATAATGGTTTTTGTACTTGAGCAACTTTGCGGTGCGGGACTTGTTACTTCGACAGTGTAAGTTCCTGGAGTACTTACCACGATGGTTTGTGTTGAAGCTCCAGTTGACCACAAATAAGTCATTCCAGATATTCCTGCATCTAGCGTTTTTGTTTTAAATTGACATAAAACCACAGTTTCGTCTGCAACTACAGGTGGTGTATAAACCGTAATGTTTACAGGAGTTCGGATTGGATTCAAACAGCCATTGTTTGAAGCTTCAGCGTAATAAACAGCTGATGAAGTAATGTTCGGTGCAGTAAAAATGTTTCCTGTCCAAACGCTTGTCCCTCCCGATGAGGTTGTGTACCAGCTGATTAGTCCTACATCAGTAGAGGCCTGCAATGTTACATTTCCTGGTCCGCATCGTGACACATTTGATTCTGCTACAGTTGGTGTGGCAGGAGTTTTGTTAACAACTGCAGTAACTGATTTTCTGTTGCTTTCACAGCCAGCATCAACATAATAAGTTGTTGTTGTATTTAATATTGGAGTTGTAAATGAATTTCCTGAAGCAATTGCAGTACCTCCATTTGCTTGAGTGTACCAACTGATTGTTGCTCCTGCAGTAGCGGTTGCGTTTATAGTAAAACTTCCTGAATCGCAAATTGCATTTGGTGTCAAAACAGTTGCCTCTGGAATTGTGATTTTTGTACTTGCGGCAATTTGTAAAGGAGATTCTCCAGCAGATCCGCCATATTCAACTACATAACCTTTTGGTTGATAGTTGTCGCCAGGTGTTAGTGATCCTGTGTTTGATAAATCGTTCCATGAACCGCGTATTCCTACTCCAGGTTGTGTAATATGTGCGTAATCTTCATCTCCTTGTTGGTTGGGTTCGCCTGTGTTCCAAAAAGCAAAATTCGGTGTTGATCCATTTGCGGTTCCGTTCCAAAAAACAGTTCCAGCTTCAGGGCCGGTCACCCATTTCCAAACACCTTCAGTTTCTGCATCGCTTCCTCCAATCCATCCCGTTCCTGATGCTTGCTCACCAATTAGCTTGGCTTCATCTGCAGATAAAATTGTAGCTAAATATCCTTTAAGTCCATAATAAGTACTTGCGGCAGCGGCATCTCTTGCTGAAGTCCAAGTAATGCCAATGCTTGGAACATATAAATAAAAATGTTGTGTTGAGGGTAAATAATTGGCATTTCCAATTGTTATTGAAAAAGTTCTGGTTCCAGATGCAGTTGCTGATGAATTTGTGAAAACTACATCTTTTACAGCAGCAATTAAATCAGAATATAGAACATCAGTTCCAGATGGGCTTGTTATGCTTAATTTTCCTGCTGTTGAGTCCCAGATTGTTGTTACGTTAGGATGTGAAGCTGGATTTGCTAATGCAAGCTGATCAAAACCACTTGAATAACCAGATGAAATTTGAATATAAACACCCTTAGTTCCAGTTTCTGCTAGATCATGTTCAATGGTAAAATCGGTTACAATATTTATTGTGCTTTGTGGGCAATAAAGTTGATCTCCGGTTGCTTTGACGATAGGAGCAGTTGTGGTAATTTGAGCAAATCCAAAGAAACTGGACAGCAGTAAAGCGAATAAGATATATATATTAAGAGAACAATTTTTTTTCATTTTATAAAAGTATCACTTTTATAATAATAAAAAAAATATTTCAATTTCTAACAATTAAAGCCTTAAAACAACTTTAAAATCATATTTTTTTAAGCAAAATATTCTTAATTGTTTGTTGGCCAGTTTAATTTCTGAAATAAATCCCAAACCACAATTCCGGCGCTTACAGAGATGTTCAAAGAATGTTTTGTTCCAAGTTGCGGAATTTCGATACAGCCATCGCAAATCGCAACCGCTTCCTGTGCTACACCATAAACTTCATTTCCAAAAACCAACGCATATTTTTGGTTTTTCTCTACTTTGAAATCTTGAAGGAAAATAGCGCTTTCTACTTGTTCGATGGCAAGCGTCAAAACATTTTCTTTTTTAAGATTTTCAATAACTTCAAGCACATTTTCATGATGTTCCCAAGCGACAGTTTCTGTAGCGCCAAGAGCAGTTTTGTGAATTTCCTTATTTGGCGGAGTAGCCGTGATCCCGCATAAAATGATTTTTTCAATCAAAAAAGCATCGGCGGTTCTGAAAACAGAGCCAATATTGTGCAAACTGCGAATGTCATCCAAAACCAAAATTAAGGGTGTTTTGTCTGATTTTTTAAAATCTTCAATCGATTTGCGCTCTAATTCGCTATTTTCAAGTTTTCTCATTTTTTTTGTATTCAGGTCATAAAAAAAGCTTCCAAAGATAAGGAAGCTTTTTCAATTATTTTATTTTGTTTTATTTTCAGATTAGCTTTTTACTGGATCTGGTAAAACAGTACCTTTAATAGTAAGTACTTTTGTTGGTTGTCCTTCAGCATTTGAAGTAACAGTTACAGTTTTTGTAAAAGCACCAACTCTGTCAGTAGCGTATTTTACACCAATAATTCCTTTAGCACCTGGAGCGATTGGCTCTTTTGGTGTAGTAGGAACAGTACATCCGCAAGAACCTTGCGTGTTTGTAATGATAAGTGGCTTTGTTCCATTGTTAACAAAAACAAATTCACGTTTTCCGTCAGCGTTGTGAGCGATTGTTCCGTAATCAATAGTTTCTGTTTCAAAAAGCATTCCTGCTCCTTCAACTTTAGCAACTTTAGCCGCTCCTTTTTTAGTGCTTTGTGCGTTAGAAGCTGTAACTCCAGCAACAGCTAGCATTACAAATAAAATTATTTTTTTCATTTTTATAGTCTTTGTTTAAATGATAAAACAAATCTATGTAAAATTCTTAAATGTCAACTTAAAAATCTCTTAAAATATTTTAATTTTTGAAGCCTTCTTTATGCCGCTAAAAAATTATAAATTCGCTGTCTTAATTTTCATTTAAAATATATCGATTTGGCAGCTAAAGAAAAAGTGGTGAAGGAAACACCTTTAATGAAACAGTACAACGAAATCAAGAGAAAATATCCTGATGCATGTCTGCTTTTCAGAGTTGGGGATTTTTATGAAACCTTTGGAGAAGATGCAATTAGATCTTCTAAAATTCTTGGAATTACGTTGACCAAAAGAGGTGCTGGTTCTGATACTGAAACAGCTTTGGCTGGTTTTCCACATCATTCGATAAATACGTATTTGCCAAAATTGGTCAAGGCAGGACTTCGTGTAGCAATCTGTGATCAGCTTGAAGATCCAAAAATGACCAAAACTATCGTGAAACGCGGCGTAACTGAATTAGTAACTCCGGGAGTTTCTTTAAATGATGAGGTTTTACAATCTAAATCAAATAATTTCTTGGCATCTGTTTATTTTGCCAATAAAAATATCGGAATTTCATTTTTGGATGTTTCGACAGGAGAATTTTTGACGGCTCAAGGAAATGCGGAATATATTGATAAACTGTTGCAGAATTTCAATCCGAGTGAAGTTTTGGTTCCAAAGGCAAATAAAGGAGGTTTTAAAGATGCTTTTGGAGAAGATTTTCACAGTTTTTATCTCGAAGATTGGATTTATAAAGAAGATTATGCTTTAGAAACACTTACAAAACATTTTCAGACGAATTCTTTAAAAGGATTTGGTGTCGAAGAATTGAAAGAAGGAATTATCGCTTCTGGAGCAATTTTGTATTATTTGTCAGAGACACAGCATAATCGTGTGCAACATATTACGGCAATTCAGCGAATTGCTGAAGATGCTTATGTCTGGATGGACCGTTTTACGATTCGAAATTTAGAATTGTATCATAGCTACAATCCCAATGCGGTCACACTTTTAGATGTTATAGACAAAACACTTTCTCCAATGGGAGGTCGTTTGTTGAAACGTTGGTTGGCTTTGCCTTTAAAAGATGCCAATAAAGTAAAAAGCCGACACGAAGTTGTTGCGTACTTAAAATCTAATCCTGAAATTCTGCATAATATTCAATATCAGATTAAGCAAATTTCTGATTTGGAACGTTTGATTTCTAAAATTGCTGCAGGAAAAGTTTCGCCACGTGAAATTGTGTATCTGAAAGAGTCGCTAGATGCTATTATTCCGATAAAAACTTTGGCACTCGAAAGTCCGCAGGAAGCTGTAAAAGTTATTGGAGATAGTTTGCATGCTTGCGATCTGCTTCGCGAAAAAATAAAGGTAACTTTAAATCAAGATGCGCCGGTTGCGATTGCAAAAGGAAATGCTATTGCAAGCGGTATTAATGAAGAGCTTGACGAACTTCGCGCGATATCAACTTCTGGAAAAGAATATTTAGAAGGAATTGAAAGAAGAGAATCTGAGCGTACTGGAATTTCTTCTTTGAAAATATCTTTCAATAATGTTTTTGGATACTATATCGAAGTTCGAAATACGCATAAAGACAAAGTTCCTGCAGAATGGATCAGAAAACAAACGTTGGTGAATGCAGAACGTTATATTACGGAAGAATTAAAAGAATACGAAACTAAAATTTTAGGAGCAGAGGAAAGAATATATAAAATTGAGGCCGATCTTTTTGAGCAATTAGTAGCTTGGATTGCTACATATATCAAGCCGGTTCAAATGAACGCTAATCTTGTGGCGCAGTTGGATTGTTTGTGTTCTTTCACACAATTGGCTATAGAAAATAAATATGTTTGCCCAGAAATTGACGATACATTTGAATTGGAAATCAAAGAAGGAAGGCATCCTGTAATCGAAAAGCAATTGCCAGTTGGAACGCCGTACATTTCAAATGATGTTTATTTAGACAGAGAAACCCAACAAATTATCATGATAACGGGGCCAAACATGTCGGGTAAGTCTGCAATTTTAAGGCAAACTGCTTTGATTGTGTTGTTGGCTCAAATGGGAAGTTTTGTTCCTGCTGAAAGTGTTAGAATGGGAATTGTGGATAAGATTTTTACAAGGGTAGGAGCTTCGGATAATATTTCGATGGGAGAATCTACTTTTATGGTAGAAATGAATGAAACGGCTTCTATTTTGAATAATATTTCAGACAGAAGTTTGGTTTTGCTGGATGAAATTGGAAGGGGGACAAGCACGTATGACGGAATTTCGATTGCCTGGGCGATTGCTGAATTTTTGCATGAGCATCCGTCAAGAGCGAAAACATTATTTGCAACGCATTACCATGAGTTAAATGAAATGACAGAATCGCTTCCGAGAATTCAGAATTTCAATGTGGCGGTGAAGGAATTAAAAGATACTGTTCTTTTTGTTCGTAAATTAGTAAAAGGAGGAAGTGCGCATAGTTTTGGAATTCATGTTGCAAAAATGGCCGGAATGCCACAATTGGTTATTTCGAAAGCGCAAAAACTTTTAAAGAAATTAGAAAAGAATCATTCAAGTGATGCTTTGAACGGAATAAAATCTGCAAATGATGAAATGCAGATGAGTTTCTTTAATTTGGATGACCCTTTGTTAGAGGAGATAAAAGAAGAGATTTTGGGTCTTGACATAAATGCTATAACGCCAGTCGAAGCACTAATGAAGCTGAATGAGATTAAAAGAATGTTGGTCAAAAAATAAAATCAAAAATTTTCAATTTTAAAGTTTAGGTTATCAGAAGGTTATAAAATAAGTAAACTTTTTTTTCAAAAAACGCTTGTGTAATTGAATAAATGTCCTAAATTTGCACTCGCAATACGAAACAAATCAAGTGTTGCGGTTCTTATAAAGAATTGAAATGCGAAAATAGCTCAGTTGGTAGAGCGCGACCTTGCCAAGGTCGAGGTCGCGGGTTCGAGCCCCGTTTTTCGCTCAAAACCATACAATGCTCGGATGGTGAAATTGGTAGACACGCTGGACTTAAAATCCAGTGAACAGCAATGTTCGTGCGGGTTCAAGTCCCGCTCTGAGTACTAAAGCCTCTTCTTTTGAAGAGGCTTTTTTTGTTTTGCAAACTTGCGTTTGATAAATTTACGTAGTAGATTTATTTTAAAATCTAAAATCAACAATCTAAAATTTCTAAATGGGTGCTTTTGTAATTAGCAGGCGATTTAATGATGAATATAAATTTACGTTTACTTCTCGAAAAGGGAAGGTGATTTTTACGAGTTTGAGTTATGAGTTGCGATTTGAATGTGAAGAGGATATTGAGAAATTCAAAACGTCGATTGATCTTGCGAAGTTTTTGAAGTTTAAAGGTTCTGGCGGGAAGTATTTCTTTAAATTGATGCTGGGTGAGGTTCATTTTGCAACAAGCCGTAAATATAGCACGGAATTGCTTTTGCAGAAGGGAATAAAAGAAATCGTGTTGTATGCTTCGAGGGCTGAGATTTTGGACTTCTCATCAAATGAAGCGATTTTTGAAGATGAGCCTCTTGAAGAGGAAGAAATAGAATAGGTAAGACTCCAATAAAATAAAATTCCAAATTCCAAAGCAAGTTGTGTATTGTATTGGGATTTGGAATTTTATTTTATTGGAATTTGCCAATTTTTGGGCATAAAAAAACCATCGCTATGATGGTTTTAAAATTTTTAGAACTTAGGTTCTAATTATTTTTTTACTTCTTCTACTTTAGCAGCAGCAGAATCAACTTTAGCAGCAGCAGAATCAACAGTTGCAGCAGCAGAATCAACAACAGCAGCAGCTGAATCAACAGCAACAGCAGCAGAATCTACAGCAGGAGCTTCAGCAGCAGCGTCAGCTTTTTTACAAGATACAACAGTTAATACAGCAACAACAGCTAAACTTAAAAATACTTTTTTCATCTTACTTTATTATAAAAGGTTAATTATTAATTCGTGGCAAAGATATAAATTTTTTAATATGTAAAATATTTTTTCACTTTTTTTTTAAAATATTTTCGTTGCTCACGATTATCTTAGTTATCAAAAAACATGCCAAAATACCAAAAAATTATTATATTATTGTATTTTTCGAGGAAATTATTTTTTGTTGCATAATCAGCAAAAAAAGAACGTGTCCGTATTCGTTTGCTTGCGGTTTATTTTGTTTTTTGTGAGATATTCTTTAGCTGGATAAGTGTGAAATTAGCTTGTTTAAGCGCTATTTTCGATTGCAATGACCTCTAAACAGGTTTGTAGTCTTTTAGACTGTTTGTGAAACTATTTCCATAATGCAATTTGTGGCTCCTTTATTATCACGAATAAAAGATTTGCATATTTGACTTTTTTCTTCAAAATATTCTTTGTTTGCAAGCAATCGGTCGAAATTTTGCTTTAATTCGATATTGTTGGAAATTGAAATGCAACCTCTTAATTGTACCAATGAAACAGCTTCGGCAAAATTCGAATAATTTGGTCCGATTAAAATTGGGATTCCGAAAGTGGCTGGTTCCAGTACATTGTGAATTCCTGGATTTCCAAAACCACCTCCAACATAAGCAATTGTTCCGTAACTGTATATTTTGGTCAACAAACCAATTGTATCGACTATAAAAACATTGTATTTTGATAAATCGCCAGCTTGTTCTTTTTCTGAAAACAAAACGGTCGATTTTGTGATTTGCGTTTTTAAACTCGAAATTTGATCTTCTTTGATATTGTGAGGCGCAATAATAAATTTTACATTTTCTGAGGCTTGATTGATATATTCCGCTAATAACGCCTCATCTTTTGGCCATGAACTTCCTACAACAATTGTGGGTTGGTTGTTTTTGAATTCCGCAATAAAATCAACTTTATTGTCTCTTTCTAAAATTGCGGCAACGCGGTCAAAACGTGTATCTCCAGAAACAACAGCATTTTGAAATCCGATAGCTTCGATTTTTTCTTTTGATTTTTCATTCTGCACAAAAAAATAAGTAAACGCTTTTAATGCTTTTCGGTAGAAACCGCCATACCATTTAAAAAACATTTGGTTGTCTCTAAAAATTCCTGAAATTAAATACGTTGGTGTTTTGCTTTTTTCTAATTCTTTTAAATAATTGAGCCAAAATTCATATTTGATGAAAAAGGCGATTTCTGGATGAGCTAATTTTAAAAACTTTTTTGCATTGCTTTTTGTGTCTAAAGGAAGATAAACGGTGACAGCTGCAACTGTGTTATTTTTACGCACTTCGTATCCCGATGGTGAAAAAAAAGTTACAATAATTTTATGTGTAGGGTATTTTTCTTTGATTTTTTCAATTACGGGAAGTCCTTGCTCGTATTCGCCTAAAGAAGCTGAATGAAACCAAATAGTTTTGTCTTCAGGTTTGATTTTTTCTTGTAAGATAGAGAAAACGTCTTTGCGGCCTTCAACAAAAAGCTTAATTTTCGGACTAAATAGCGCAATGATTCTTAAGAAAAATCCTGCTAAGTGTATGGCGAAATTGTATAAAAAAAGCATCTAATAATTTTTGCAGCTAAATTACATTTCTTTCGACTATTTTCATTGGTTTGAAGCTATTAATAACTATTTTTGTTCCTTCTTTTAGAGATTCTGTCAAAAAACAGGTCTTTATTTTAAACGTTATTCAAAATGAAAAAAATACAAATGGTTGACTTAAAAAGTCAATACGAAAAAATAAAATCTACTGTAGATGCTTCAATTCAGGAAGTTTTAGATACAAACACTTATATCAACGGACCTTTAGTTCATCAGTTTCAAAAAAATCTTGAAGATTATTTAGGCGCAAAACATGTTATTCCATGTGCGAATGGAACAGATGCTTTGCAAATAGCCATGATGGGGCTTGGTCTTCAGCCAGGAGATGAGGTAATTACTGCCGATTTTACTTTTGCAGCAACTGTTGAGGTTATTGCTTTGTTGCAATTGACTCCGGTTTTAGTTGATGTGGATTTGCATAATATGAACATCGATATCGAAGCTGTTAAAAAAGCAATCACGCCAAAAACAAAAGCGATTGTTCCGGTACACTTATTTGGACGTGCTGCGAATATGGATGCGATTATGGAAATTGCGGCAGAACACAATTTATATGTAATTGAAGACAATGCGCAGGCAATTGGAGCAGATTATATCTCTAAATCAGGTTCGAAGGTGAAAGTGGGAACAATTGGCCATGTTGCGGCAACTTCTTTTTTTCCATCTAAAAACTTAGGGTGTTATGGAGATGGAGGAGCAATTTTCACCAATGATGATAAATTAGCGCACATTATCCGTGGCATTGTAAATCATGGAATGTATGAGCGTTACCACCACGATGTTGTGGGAGTAAATTCTCGTTTAGACAGTATTCAAGCAGGAGTTTTGAATGCAAAATTGCCTTTATTGGATGAATATAATAAAGCACGTCGTTTAGCGGCAACAAAATATAATGCAGCTTTTGCTGGAAATGCAAAAATTATTACTCCTGATTTTGATGCAAACGAAAATGATCACGTTTTTCATCAATATGTTTTACGAATTATTGATGCAGACCGAAATGTTTTGATGCAACATTTATTAGATAAAGGAATTCCTTGTGCAATTTACTACCCAATTCCGCTTCACTCTCAAAAAGCATATTTAGATCCGCGCTATAAAGAAGAGCAATTTCCAGTTACCAATCAATTGGTTCAAGAAGTTATTGCTTTGCCAATGCACACAGAACTTGATGACGAGCAGATTAAATTTATTACTGATAGCGTAATTGAATTTTTGAAGTAAGAAATTATAAGCCAAAAAATAACAACAAAACAACCAAACAATGAAAGTATTAGTAACAGGAGGATTAGGTTTTATTGGTTCTCACACCGTAGTCGAATTGCAAAATGAAGGCTTCGAGGTGGTGATAATTGATAATCTTTCTAATTCTTCAGAAGATGTTTTAAAAGGAATTACAGCGATAACAGGTAAGACGCCTTTATTCGAAAAATTAGATTTAAGAGAAAAAACGTCAGTTCGGGATTTCTTTAAAAAACATAATGATGTTACAGGAGTGATTCATTTTGCTGCTTCTAAAGCAGTGGGAGAAAGTGTTGAACAGCCTTTATTGTATTATGAAAACAACATTAGCAGTTTAGTTTATCTTTTGCAGGAATTACAACAAAAACCTGAAGCGAGTTTTATTTTCAGTTCTTCTTGTACGGTTTACGGCCAAGCCGAAAAAATGCCAATTACAGAAGATGCGCCAGTTCAAGCTGCAATGTCTCCTTATGGAAATACAAAACAAATTGGCGAAGAAATTATTACAGATACAGCTAAAGTAACCAATATCAGCGCTATTTTATTGCGCTATTTTAATCCAGTTGGAGCGCATAAATCAGTAGAAATTGGTGAATTGCCTTTGGGAGTTCCTCAAAATTTAGTTCCGTTTATTACACAAACTGGAGTAGGATTGCGCCAGGAATTATCAGTCTTTGGAGATGATTACCCAACGCCGGATGGAACAGCTGTTCGCGATTATATTCATGTTGTTGATTTAGCAAAAGCACACGTAATTGCTTTGCAAAGACTATTGAACAAGAAAAACTTAGCGAAAGTCGAAACTTTTAATCTTGGAACTGGAAAAGGAAGTTCTGTTTTAGAAGTCATTCACAGTTTTGAAAAGGTCAGCGGTAAAAACCTGCCTTATAAGATGATGCCTCGTCGTGAAGGTGATATTACTGAAGCTTATGCAAATACAGATAAGGCAAATAATGTCTTAGGATGGAAGGCTGAATTAAGTCTTGACGAAGCAATGGCAAGTGCATGGAAATGGGAACAAAAAGTGAGGAGTAAATAATTCTTTGCTTTAAAATTATAAAATTTTAAGATCCCAAATTATAGCAATATAGTTTGGGATTTTTTTTAGCTAATTGATTATCATGAAACAAAGTTTAGATTATAAATTAATTTTTGCTCTAGCAGCAGTTGGAATTGTTTGGGGAACAACATTTTTAGGAATTCGTGTTGCGGTCGAAACGATTCCGCCTTGGTTCGTAACTTCAATTCGTCAAGGTTTGGCCGGATTGATTATGATGACTATTTTGTTGTTTAAAAAAGAATTAAAATGGATTGGCTGGGCAAATTTCAAGCAACAGCTTATCCCTTCAGTGTTAATGATTGTAATTGCCAATGGTTTTACAACAATTGCAGAACAAACATTGCCAAGCGGATTAGCTTCTGTAATAAGTGCATTATCTCCAATATTGATTTTTCTAGGAAGTATTTTAGTCGGGTTGCAAAAAATGAGTTTGAAGGGGTTTGTTGGGGTATTAATTGGATTTTCAGGAGTCGTTTTTATATTCAAAGACGGATTAGCGTCATTTTTAGATGCCGATTACAGAATAGGAATGATGTTTATGGGATTTGCAATTTTGGCTTGGGCCATAGGAACAATTTACACCAAAACACACGCCAATAAATTAAATAATATTGTGCTTAACTTGTTTTATCAATTTACATCTGCGTCTTGCATTCAGTTGGTTTTGGCTTCTATTTTTTCGCCAAATCCAGATTTCAGTTCGTGGACTTACAGAAGTATTTTTGCAGCTTTGTATTTGTCGATTTTTGGTTCAGTTATTGCTTTTTTTAGTTATAGTTATGCTTTAAAACATGTTACGGCAGTTCAAGTTTCTATTTTGGCTTATATCAATACTATAATTGCTGTTTTTTTGGGTTGGTTGCTTTTAGATGAAGTCATTACAATTGATTTTATTATTGCAACAGCTTTAATTATACTTGGAGTTTTTATTGTGAATTACAAGAAGAAGGAAAAGAAGGCTGTATAAATAATATCTAAAAAATATTATCTTTTGTGTTTGCCTTTTAGTTTGTCATTTCGACGAAGGAGAAATCTTCGCAAGAAACTCTATATAGAAAGTCCGCAAACTTTGTCGAGCTACTCGCGAAGATTTCTCCTTCGTCGAAATGACAAAAGGCTCTGAAAAATCTATTTTCCAGAGCCTTTTTTATGCAATATTTGATTTGAAAGATGTACTGTTGTGCATCTCTGCTAATTAAGCATTAGCAACAGCAGCTTCTTTATCAATTTTATTAATCAAACCAGTTAAAACTTTTCCAGGACCAACTTCAGTAAACAAAGTAGCGCCGTCAGCAATCATTTGCTGTACAGACTGAGTCCATTTTACAGGAGCGGTTAATTGGATGATTAAGTTCTTTTTAATTTCATTAGCATCAGAAACCGCGTTTGCAGTAACATTTTGATATACTGGACAAATTGGAGTAGAGAAAGTAGTTGCTTCAATTGCAGCAGCTAATTCTTCTCTTGCAGGTTCCATCATTGGAGAGTGGAAAGCACCTCCAACAGGTAAAATTAGAGCGCGTTTTGCTCCTGCAGCTTTCATGGCTTCGCAAGCTTTTTCAACTGCTGTAGTTTCTCCAGAAATAACTAATTGTCCTGGGCAGTTGTAGTTAGCTGCAACCACAACACCGTCGATAGAAGCACAAACTTCTTCCACAACATTATCCGCTAAACCTAAAACAGCAGCCATTGTAGATGGAGTGATTTCGCAAGCTTTTTGCATTGCTAAAGCACGTTGAGAAACTAATTTTAAACCATCTTCAAAAGATAAAGTTCCGTTTGCTACTAAAGCGGAAAATTCTCCTAAAGAGTGTCCTGCAACCATTTCCGGTTTGAAATCTTCTAAAGTTTTAGCTAAAATAACTGAATGTAAAAATACAGCTGGCTGCGTTACTTTAGTTTCTTTTAGTTCTTCGGTAGTGCCTTCAAACATAATATCTGTAATTCTAAAACCTAGAATTTCATTAGCTTTTTCGAATAATTCTTTGGCTAAAGCCGAATTTTCATAAAGGTCTTTACCCATTCCTGTGAATTGCGCGCCTTGACCTGGAAATACGTATGCTTTCATTTGTCTAATTTGTTTTTATTTTTTTTTGGAATTGAAAATTAGCTTCAATTGAAAGGCAAAAATAATACTTTTTTATTTCGTATAATCCTTAAACATGTAAATCCACGCTAATCTGGAAAATCGGAGATTAAAAGGCGTTAATAAAGTAATAGTCACAGCAATAATTGGTAAAATTCTTAAATCGAAATTTTTATCAAAGAAAAACTGTGCAATACAATATGTTGTAATTCCTTGAGCAACAGTTAGTCCGTAGTTTACATACATAGCGCCAAAGAAATAACCAGGCTCTTTTTGAAATTTATAATTGCAGTGACTGCAGTATTCATTCATTTTTGGAAAGCTAAAATTCAGAAAAATGTTCTTGTCTGTAAAAACTTTTCCTTTATGACAAACAGGACATTCGTTTTTTAAAATATGAGTTAATGCGCTTGACATGATATTGTTAATTTTTGTTTATACAAAGGTAATTCAGGGCCTTATAAAAGTCTTTTTAGTATCTTCGCTTTTTATAGCACAATAAAGACATTTTGTCTTTAAATTTTAAGAATATCCCGAAGCTTCGGGACCAAATTACAAAATGAAAAAGTACCCCATTTATAGCGTCCAGAATTTTAGCTGTAACGACATTCACCGTGATTTTTATATGAATACTTTTAAAGAGCACCTAAAAAATCACAGTTTTGTAGAAGAACCGCATCGTCATGATTCGTATTTAATGGTCTTTTTTACCAAAGGTTCTGGATTGCATGAAGTGGATTTTGACCAGTTTGAAATCAAAAGAGGAAGTCTTTTTGTCCTACAGCCAGGACAAATGCACCATTGGAATTTATCTGAACACATCGAAGGTTTTGTAATTATCTTTTCGCAGGAATTGTACAATCTGTATTTTGGACAGAAAAAGATCAACGATTACAACTTTTATCATTCCATTCAAAACCGACCAGAAATGGTTTTTGAAGAAAAGGAAATTCCCAAAATTCTTCCGTATTTTGATTTGCTGATTCAGGAAAATAGTCAGGCTAATAAATATCAATTAGATAAATTACTGAATTTATTGGATTGCCTTCACATTGAAATAGCCAGAAAATATGGAGAAACCTATTCCCATCAAACACATTCATACAATATCAAAATCAACAAGTTTGAATCTCTTTTAGAAGAACATTTCAGAACCCAAAAACTGCCATCATTCTACGCAGAAAAACTAAATATCACATTGAAGCATCTGAATAGAATCTGCAATGAAATCCTTCAAAAAACAACGACAGAAGTCATTACAGACAGAGTAATTCTAGAAATAAAACGAATGTTGATTGACAAACAATTAGCTGTAAACGAAGTCGCATTCAAAGTCGGATACGAAGATTATTCCTATTTCTCCCGCTTCTTCAAAAAACAAACCGGAATTTCCCCAACAGAATTTAGAAATATTGTGAGATGATTTTTTTTAGCCACGAATTATTATTTTATTTTTAGCCACAGATTAAATAGATTATTTGGATTTCTAATCTGTGGAAATCCTTTAAATCTGTGGCAAAATTTCTGCTTTGAGAGAAAAAATTTGTGGAAATTCATGTAATTCGTGGCAAACAAAAAAGCTCTGCAAAATGCAGAGCTTTCAATAACCAACCAATTAAATCTAAAACCAAATAGATTAGGCTTGTTTTACAAATTGTAATTCAATGTTCAAACGAACTTCTTCGCCTACTAAAACACCACCTGTTTCAAGAGCTGAGTTCCAGTTTAAACCCCAATCTTTACGATTAATTTTTCCTTCTATGCTTAAACCTACTTTTGTATTTCCCCAAGGATCAGTCATGATTCCGCTAAATTCTACAGGAAATTTAACAGATTTAGAAACGCCTTTGATAGTTAAATCTCCAGTTAATTCATAATCTCCATCATCAATTTTCTTGAAAGACGAAGCTTTGAAAGTTAATTTTGGATTGTTTTCTGCATCAAAGAAATCAGCACTTCTTAAGTGTCCGTCTCTGTCTGCATTTGCAGTATCGATAGAAGCGATATCGCCAGAAAATTCGATTGCTGCATTTTCGAAATCATTTCCTTCTGTAGTAATTGTAGCGTCGTAAGTTCCAAATTTTCCTGAAACATTAGTAAACATCATGTGTTTAACTTTAAAACCAATTTCTGAGTGAGTTGGGTCAATTGACCATTTTGTAGTTGCCATAATTTTATTTTTTTAAATAATTAATTTGTTTCATTTTGATAGGACAAAGTTACGGTGACAGTTGTCCCGGAGCACTTAACCTAGATTAAGAAATAAAAAATGTGTTTTTTTTGCCACAGATTGCACGGACTAAAAGGATTAAAAAAGATATTGCCACTAATTACACGAATTTCCACTAATTTTAATTCAACTTATTTTGTGGAAATTCGAGTAATTAGTGGCGAATAAAAATCATTTTAATCTGTGTAATCTGTGGCAAAAAACTATGTATAAAGCTTAGCTTTTGTTATTCATATAAAAGGTCAACGCTCCCGACGGACATTTATTAACCGTAGAAATAATTTTCTCAGTAGTAGATTGTTCTGGAGTAATCCAAGGTTTTTCTTTTGGACGAAAAACATCTGGATTGTTTTTGACACAATTGGCAGAATGAATGCATTTTCCAGATTGCCAAACAATCGTTACTTCGCCGTTTGTATATTCTTTAGTGAGGTTATTCGGATTCATGATTGAAAATTTTAAATAGTTAGTTTAATTTTAAAGTCAGACCAATTTTTTTACTTATAAAGTTAGTCTTTCTTTTTTGAAATGGAATAAAAAAAAGAAACGATAATAATCTGATTTTCAGATTTTTTATCGTTTCAAAGTACAGGTATTAATTGTTTTTTTGTTTGAATTAATAATTCATCGGAATGTCCATTAATAAAAATTCAGCATCTGTATTGGCTTTAATATTTAAAGTATCGGTTCCTGAAATTCCAACTGCATCACGAGAATTTAATTCCTGACCGTTGATGGTAACATTTCCTTTTAAAACGAAAGCATAAACTCCGTTTCCTTCTTTTTTGATTTTGTATTCGGTTGCGATTCCGGCATCGAAATTACCCATGTTGAACCATGCGTCTTGGTGAATCCAAACACCCTCATCATCTGCATTTGGAGATAAAACCTGAGACAATTTATTATGTCTGTCGGCAACATCCAAAGTGATTTGCTGATAACGTGGCGTCACATTTCTTTTGTTTGGAAACAACCAAATCTGCAACAATTTAGTTTGCTGATCTGCATTTGGATTAAACTCACTATGTTGAATTCCAGTTCCGGCGCTCATCACCTGAATATCTCCATTTTTGATAATTTCAGTATTTCCCATGCTGTCTTTGTGAGCCAAATCTCCTTCAAGTGGAATCGTAATAATTTCCATATTATCGTGAGGGTGAGTTCCAAATCCCATTCCGGCAGCAATCGTATCGTCATTCAAAACGCGAAGCGCTCCAAACTGAATTCTGTCCGGATTGTACCAGCTCGCAAAACTAAAGCTGTGGTAGGCGTTCAGCCATCCGTGATTTGCGTTTCCTCTTGTGTCTGCTTTGTGCAATACTATATTTTCCATGATTTTGTCCTTTCGTTATTTTTATGGTACAAAGATACGGCCGATGTAGAGGAAAAGCACTTAATCTAGGTTAAGAAAAGATTCTAAGATTCTAAGTTGCTGAGATTCTAAGTTTTTTCGAAGAATTTTCAAGATTGTCAAAATTATCTAATTGGCATATTCCCAAATTATCTAATTATTTTCTGGAGCAGAAGTATAGTTTTCAAAAGATGTATAGTCTCGCTATCCGTTGCAATCTTTTGTGGTGAACCCCACCACAAAAGGATTTCCACTTCTATCGGGGCTAAACGAGAAGTTTCTTTTTTGTAAGAAACGTATATTTTAGTTCACATAAAAAGTTCCGAAGGAACGAAACATATTATAGGGATGGATTTTAATCCATTCTACGCATGAAGCTCGATAAAGATTGCAAATTAACACGTTTTTACCTCAAAGTTACCACATAGTTTGTCATCTCGACAAAGGAGAGATCTCCGCAATTAGTTCCATATAGTATATCGCCAATCTTTGTCGAGCTTCTCGCGGAGATTCCTCGTTCCTCGGAATGACAAATAGGACCTGATAAAAAGATAGAGCTTAATTATTTAATCCGAATCAATTTTCCTTTCCCAACCACTTCGTCAAGATAATTCGCAACAAGACTTTGTTTGTCATGCATAAAAAAATCAATAGTATCTTTTGTAATTTGATCTTTCGGAATACTTATAATTAAGTCTCTATTAATGAAATTATCCAATAATATCACATTGCCATAAGAAACTTTCCCTTTTGGCAGATACTTATTATCAAAAACAAAAACGCTGTCCTTAAAAGTAATTTTGTCTTTTTGGATATAAGCATTATCGTCTTCAATCAAGTAATTATAACGGCCAATAAGTTTTTCCGTTTTTTGGTTGAAATTGATGAAGAACAAGGTTATTAGTAAGGCAAAATATTTCATAATAGTTAACTGTATTGATTCATAAACTGCTGTACAACTGCATCTGTATTCTCATGGCGTTTCTTTTTTTCTAAAACAATTGGCGGAGCAGCTCTTTCTAAACAGTCTTTTACAGCACAAGTTTCGCAAGTTACACCAACAATTCGTTTTACCAAAGGTTTTCCGTCAATGAGCTTAAATTTCTTTTTCATAGTCGGATTGATTAAAATTCCAACCGAAATACTTCGAATAGTATCATGCAAAAAAGGATCTTTTGTGGCCGATGAAAAAACTAAATATTCATTTCCACTATTGGCGTAGCTGGATATTTGAGCATCAAAAAAATGAGATTTATTTTGTTTGATGGCTTCGTCAATTGTTTTTACAGAAACCCATCTTCTGCAATAATGTTCGTTGGTTTCGTTGGCGTGCGGTTCCTGCTGGTGCGTAATGTGCAATTCTTTGTTTATCTGATAAAAATCAGAACCCATTTTATGTGATAATCTTAAAAAGAAAAGGTTTTTGAGCTGAAAATCTTTCGGCAATAAATTGGTCAATCGCTGGTAAAAGGATTCAGGCGAAACTTCGAAGCTTTCAATTAATTGAACAAATTCTTCCGGTTTCGGATTTTCATTTTCTAAAAAAGAATTGATTTTATCAACCACTAATTTTCTCGGCAATAATAAAGCACCGGCAAAATAAGAAGCATAAAAGTTATGCAGAACCTGATCGAAATTTTCAAACTTAATCCAGCTAAACGTTAGCAGACGATCAGAAATCTTCATGTAATTATAGGCAATTTCTTTAGCTAAAATAAACGCTTTCTGCGGAGCATCAAGTTCGGTTGAAAGCAATAAAGTTTTGCTTTTCGGAACATAAATCGAACGTAAATCGTCTAAAGCTTCCTGATCTGCAAAAGCAATTTCTTTGATGTTGTATTCGTATTCTTCTTTTAAAATTGCTTCCAGTTCTTCAACGCTGATTTTAGAATCCAGATTAATTTGAAATGACTTCGAAAACGAAATGACTTTTTCTTCTAAATCTTCAAAATAATTGCTGTGCGCTTCTTGATACGAGCGCAAAGCAGCTAAAAAGAAACTTTCACGACTCAAATTATAATGCTGTGCAATTTCGATTATCGTACTAATAAATGCATTGACTTTTGCTGGAGCATTCGCAATAATATCAATTAAATCAGCTTCCTGAATTCCAAAAAGTTCGAGCGGAATCTCTTTTAAAATTCCAGATTTCAAGATTTCGCCAATCGGAGCGAGGTTGTTATCTAGTTTTAAAGACACCATTTGGTCGTAAGTCACGTCCAAATGTTCGCATAAAAGCAAAATTTTATCTGTTTTGGGATATTTTTTTCCCTTTTCAATCTCGTTTAAATACGATTTTGAAAGATTAGTCAGTTTGGCCAAACCAAAAAGAGACAAGTTTTTTTGCGTTCGAACCTGTTTCATTTTTAGCCCAAAAATCAGCTTTATATAGTCTTTTTCGATATCCATAATCCAAATGTAAGTAATCTAAAAATAATCGCCAAAAAAATATTTTTAAAATTTAGCGAACGTTCGCTTGTTTTGTAAAAAACTTTTTTATAACATTGTATCGTTGAAACTTATTAATTATGAATTAATTATGAATTAGTTATGATTTAGGTGTTTTGACGAAATAAAAAGGATAAACAGAAAATCTGTTTTTTCAAATTAAAAATTAAAATCTGCAGCTATGAAAAACCAAGTAGAAATCACTGAAATGGCTATAGAATTCCTAGCCGACAAAAAGTTTTCCTATCCAAAAATCTGGACAGAAGAAGCAACTGCGTTTATGATCGAATTGCATAAAAAATTCGAATCGCAGAGAAAATTATTGCTTTTACAGAGAGAACAGAAACAAGTCACTTTTGATCAGGGAATCATGCCGGTTTTTATTCCAGAAACCAAAAATATCAGAGAAAGTAATTGGACCGCTGGAGAAATTCCAAAAGATTTACAAGACAGAAGAGTAGAAATTACTGGGCCAGTTGATCGAAAAATGATTATCAATGCTTTAAATTCTGGCGCTAAAACCTTTATGGCCGATTTTGAAGATAGTACTTCACCAACTTGGCAAAATCTGATGGACGGCCAAATGAATTTGATTGATGCTGTTAACAAAACCATCACTTTTACGGATTTGATAAAACAGAAATCATATCACTTAAATGAAAAAATCGCAACGTTGATTGTTCGTCCAAGAGGTTTGCATTTGCCTGAAAAACATGTTTTGATTGAAGGAAAAGAAGTTTCAGGTTCTTTGGTAGATTTTGGTTTGTATGTATTTCATAATCATAAAAGACTTTTGGGAAACAATTCTGGACCCTATTTCTACATTCCGAAATTAGAACATTATCTGGAAGCGCGCTGGTGGAATACTGTAATTGATTTTACAGAAGATTATCTAAATCTGAAACGTGGAACCATAAAAGTGACGGTTTTAATTGAAACTATAACCGCAAGTTTTCAGTTGGACGAAATCATTTATGAATTGAAAGAACATATCGTTGGTTTGAACTGCGGGCGTTGGGATTATATTTTCTCTTACATCAAAAAGTTTAGAAAAAATCCAAAATTCATCGTTCCAGATCGTGATCAGGTAACTATGACTTCGCCTTTTATGAATGCCTATTCGAATCTCGTAATTCAGAGATGTCATAAAAGAGGAATTCATGCGATTGGCGGAATGGCGGCTCAAATTCCGATTCGAAATAATGAAGAAGCAAATGCTGTCGCTTTCGCAAAAGTAAAAACCGACAAAGAACGTGAAGTTCGAAACGGCCATGATGGAACTTGGGTAGCGCATCCAGATTTAGTTTCAATAGCAAAAGAGATTTTTGATAAAGGAATGCCAACTCCAAATCAGATTCATGTAAAAAGAGAACATCGAAAAATTACAGAAGCTGATTTGATAGAACCGCCAATTGGCTTGATTACAGAAAACGGAGTCAGAAAAAACATAAATATAGCGGTTTTATATCTGGCTTCATGGCTAAACGGACAAGGTGCAGCTGCTTTGCATAATTTGATGGAAGATGCGGCAACTGCCGAAATTTCAAGATCGCAATTGTGGCAATGGCTTCAGAATAAAGTGATTTTAGATAATGGACGAAAATTAGATTTGACGTATTATCATGAATTGGCTTTAGATGAATGCCAAAAAATCAAAGAAGAATTAGGAGAAGAGAATCACGAAAAACAGCAATTTCCATTAGCCGAAAAATTGCTGGAAAGACTGGTTGTAAACCTGCATTTTGTGGATTTCTTAACGATTCCATGCTATAAATATTTATGAAACTTTTAAAAATCTACTCAATCTGCCAAATCTGCGAGCGAATAATTTTCCCACAGATTTAGCAGATTAGGCAGATAAAATGAGGATTAAAGTTAAACTTAAAATTATTTAAACACATAGAAACATAGATTTTAGTTTTCTAATAAAAAGGAAAAAGAAAAAACTAGTTTTCACACATAGTGCTATGTGCATTGAAAACAAGTGAAACGCCTTTCAGCTCAAAGCATAACTATGTTTCTATGTGTTGAGAAAAAAATCTCGATTCAGAACTGAGAACTGAAAACTGAGACTGAAAACTTACTAACAAACCACTTTAACTATACTATTTATGAAAACAACAGAAAACAGAATTCAGGAATTGATTAACGATTGGATTACGAACCCGAGATGGAAAGGCGTGGAGCGCCCTTACACCGCAAGCGAAGTAGTAACGCTACAAGGGTCTTATAAAATTGAGCATTCTATTGCCAAAATGGGTGCAGAAAAATTATGGAGAAAGTTAAAAAGTCAGGATTATGTTGCGGGTTTGGGAGCGTTGACTGGAAATCAGGCGATTCAAGAAGTCGATGCAGGTTTAGAAGCGATTTATTTAAGCGGATGGCAAGTTGCTGCCGATGCAAATCTGGCAGGAGAAATGTATCCAGACCAATCGCTTTACCCGGTAAACAGCGTTCCGATGGTGGTAAAAAAGATTAATAACGCCTTATTGCGTGCTGATCAAATTCAGATTGTAAATAAAATTGAAGATAAAATAGATTATTTAGTTCCAATTGTGGCTGATGCCGAAGCAGGTTTTGGAGGAAATTTAAATGCTTTCGAATTAATGAAATCGATGATTGAAGCCGGAGCTTCTGGGGTTCATTTTGAAGATCAATTAAGTTCTGCTAAAAAATGCGGGCACTTGGGCGGAAAAGTTTTGGTGCCAACACAAGAAGCAATTAATAAGCTTATTGCTGCCCGTTTGGCTTCAGATGTTATGGGAGTTCCAACTTTAATCGTTGCTCGAACAGATGCTGATGCAGCTAATTTACTTACGAGCGATGCAGATCCAAGAGACAGAAAGTTTTTAACAGGAGAAAAAACACCTGAAGGTTTCTTTTACGTAAAAAACGGAATCGATCAGGGAATTGCAAGAGGTTTGAGCTACGCACCATACGCAGATTTGATTTGGATGGAAACCAGTAATCCTGATTTGGATTACGCTAGAAAGTTTGCAAAAGCAATGAAAAAAGAATTTCCAGATAAAATGCTGGCTTATAATTGTTCGCCATCTTTCAATTGGGCAGCAAAATTATCAGTTGCCGAAATGGAAACCTTTAGAGAAGATTTGGCAGCAATGGGATATCGTTTTCAATTCATCACTTTGGCAGGATTTCATGCTTTGAATACAAGTATGTTTGAATTGTCTAAAGCCTACAAAGAGCGCGGAATGGCAGGATATTCTGAATTGCAAGAGCGAGAATTCGCTTTACAACAAAACGGATTCAGAGCTGTAAAACATCAGGCTTTCGTAGGAACGTCTTATTTCGACGCCGTTCAAAATACCGTAATGCTAGGAAAATCAGCAATAACAGCAATGGAACATTCTACTGAGGTTGAGCAATTTTAATTCACAATAACACGGTTCATTTTTGAGCCGGTTTTTTTTTTGCCACAGATTTTACAGATTAAAGGAATTAAAAAAAGCTTGCCACGAATTTCACGAATTCACACGAATTTTTATTCAATTTTAATTAGTGGAAATTATTGAAATTCGTGGCAAAAAAATCCTTTTAATCTGTATAATCTGTGACTAAACCTTTATTTCTTTAGAAGACGAGCTTTCATTTTGCTGAAGAATTCTGGTGTTACGCCAATGAAAGAAGCGATTTGTTTTTGAGGAACTTTGTGAACCAATGTTCCATATTTTTTAGTGAATTTCTCAAAACGTTCTTCCGCTGGTAAACTCAAGTTGTCCATTAATCTTTGTTGATTGGCAACTAAAGAATTTTCAATTAAGATTCTGAAAAAACGTTCCAATTTTGGAATTTCAAGATACAATTGTTCCTGATTTTCTTTAGATAAAGAAACGACTTCGGCTTCTTCCAAAACTTCAATAAAAAGTTGTCCTGGTTTTTGCGAAAAATAACTGTACATATCGCTCATCCACCAGCCTTCGCAAGCGAAAGAAAGAACGTGTTCAACAATATTATCGTTGATGTTGAAACTTCTTAAAATTCCTGAGTTTACAAAATAAGAATGTTTGCAAACTTCGCCGGCATTTAATAAAACTGTTTTGGTTTTGTAAGTATTTGTTTCCAGTTTAGATAAAAAAAGCGCCTGTTCCTCTGGCGTCAGAGAAACGTGTTTGGCAATATTTTCAAGAATTAATGCCATTATTTTTTATCGTCAATTAAGGTAAATGAAGTGGCAACAAATCTGTTTCCTTTGATTTCTCCGGTTACAGAAGCTTTTCTTATGGCATTGCAAAAACCATCTTTTGCGTGCGCATCACCATGCTGATCGATTTTTGTTCCGTCAACAAAATAGGACTTTCCATCGATGCGAACGGCTAAATCACAACTTTTGCCTTTCATTCCGAATTGGCATTCTCCGCAAGAAGCTTCAACGATTGTTGGTTTGTCAAATTTCTTTTTGTCTTGTGCTTGTACTGCGATCCCAATAAAAAGGAAAGTCGCTAAAAGTATATTTTTCATATTTAAGAATTTACAGTGATTAATTTTGCCGTTTCTTTGGCACGTTCTATTATTTTGTTAATTGGAGTTGAAAGTGTGTCATGACTTAAAACAACTCCCATTCTTCGGTAAGGTCTTGAAGTTGGTTTGCCGAAAATTCTGAAATCAGTTTTTGGTAAAGCAGCTGCTTTTTCGATTCCACTAAAAGTTGGATTTGTAGAATCTTCAGATGCTAAAATTACAGCGCTTGCTCCAGCTTTTTCTAAAGTAATTTCGAAAATTGGAAGACTTAAAATAGCTCGCAAATGCAATTCGAATTCGTTGAAATTCTGAGTTCCTGCCAAAGTTACCATTCCGGTATCGTGCGGACGCGGAGAAAGTTCAGAGAAATAAACCCCTTCATTCGTTAAGAAAAATTCGACACCAAAAAGTCCTGCTCCGCCAAGTGCTTCGGTAATTTTTTCGGCCATATCTTGAGCTTCGTATAAATCTTTTTCTGAAACCAAAGCCGGTTGCCAGCTTTCTTGATAATCGCCACGTTCTTGTCTGTGTCCAATTGGAGCGCAAAACAAAGTTGGATTGTTATTTTGTGTAATCGTCAAAAGCGTAATTTCTGAATGAAAATCAACAAAAGCTTCTACGATCACTTCAATAACATCACCTCGTGAACCCGCAACGGCGTATTGCCACGCTTTTTCGATATCACTTTCGGTTTTGATTGTTGATTGTCCTTTTCCAGAAGAAGACATTAGAGGTTTTACAACACACGGAATTCCAACTTCTTTAACAGCTTTTTGCAATTCTTCTGCTGAGGTTGCGTATTCGTATTTTGCAGTTCTTAGCCCAAGTTCTTTTGCCGCTAAATCACGAATAGCCTTACGATTCATCGTAAAGTTTGCCGCTTTCGCTGAAGGAACAACGGTGATTCCTTGTTTTTCATAATCGTAAAAACGTTCGGTGCGAATGGCTTCTATTTCAGGAACTATAAAATCAGGTTGGTGTTTGGCTACGATTCGGTCAAGCGCTTCGCCGTCGAGCATGTTGATGACTTCAAAGCCGTGTGCGACTTGCATTGCCGGTGCATTTTCGTAACTGTCAACTGCGATTATGGTTTGTCCGATTCGTTGTGCGGCAATGACAAATTCTTTGCCTAATTCGCCTGAACCTAGGAGTAGTATTTTCATTTTGTTTGATTTAAAGTTTGGATGTTTTGACTCGCTTTTACAATTATTAAACTGCTTATAAAGGTTAAAATCATTAATGTAAATGAGAGAAATAGGATTATTAGTATTGAAAATACTATATCATCTAAAAATTGTGATTGCAATGGAGCAGACATTCCATTAATAAATTTTCCGATTATATAAATTGTAAAAAAAGCTATTATGATTTTTGAACTTACACCAAAAGAAAATTGAGAACAAGCTTGGAAATAAGTGATTTGATTCAGTGAATAACTAAGTTTCTTTGCTGTATTCCAAAAAAGAAAAACAATAAATAAAGGAAATAGAATTCCCCAGAAGATTGGATTCCAAAAAATACCAAAATCACATATTTGAATGCATAAGTCGATGAAGAGGCTTTTTGAAAAAATTAAAAATGGAAAAAATGCACAGACAAAAATTCCTGCAATGATGGCATATTTTTGAATGTTTTTGTTTGATTCCATTTAAATTAATTTAAAGAGTAAAGATAAATAAATCGAATTTATTCTCACGCAGATTTTGGAGATCGAGCAGATTTATTTTGTGTAAGATTTTATTTTTAAGACAAAGTAACCACACAGTTTGTCATTTCGACGAAGGAGAAATCTCCACGAGTAATTCCGTTCCAATAAGCCAATCTTTGTAGAGCTACTTGCGAAGATTTCTCCTTCGTCGAAATGACAAGATTGGGGAAATAGAAGCTTTAAAAAAAAAGTTCGCAAAGATTTTAAAATAATCTTTGCGAACTTTGCGTATTCCTTTTGCGCTCTTTGCGGTTAAATACTCTTAATGAAAATGATCTTCTTCAATCTCAAATTCAGCATCTTTTTCCCAGATTTCCATTTCGCAGGGTTTGCAGTTGAATTTTAATTTGTATTCCAATTCTCCCTGTTTCAATACTAATGGCTCTTTTACCTTTACACCAACAATATCCTTTTGGTGAATTGGGCATTTTTTTAGTTCGTATTTGATGCAATATTTAGTTGTCATTACACGAGATTTTCCAGGATCCCATTGTAATTCGAACGCTTTTTCGATTTCGGTAACACCGTGGCGTTCGTAGAATTTACGAGCCGTTTTGTTTGAAACGTTGTACATGAAATCCAGTTTCGTTTCTGGATAAGGATGTGACGTTTTTACTAATTGATGCTCCTCGCGAACGTAATTTGCCAAACGAATTTCTGTTAATTGATCGTAAACTGTTCTTCTCATTTCATTGATTTTTGAAATAGGAAGGAACCAGTTTTCAGAGAACATTACATTAATTTCATCAGCGCTGTAAGGTGTAAAACCTGTTTTTGCCAACTGAACTTTAATGTTTTCTTCGATCGATTCGCCTGTTTTCGTTTTTTCTTTAGGATGTTCTAGTTTTACTGTACTTACGTTTCCGTCTTCATCGGTTGCGATTAATTCAAAACCGTTTTCGTTTTCGGTAAGCAATAAAGTAGTTCCGATTTTACGAATGGCACTGTCTTCTCTTTCTACTATTTTTATGAAAGCAGCGTCGTTATTTCTATAAATGAAAGTCCCGTCTTTGATTTCTTTTAAAACGTTTGGATAAACTTTTCCGTTTTCGGCTTTGTTTACGTAGATTCCGTCAGCTTCATTATTTTCGTTGATGAAGCAAAGTCCGTCGCCATTGTTTAACAATTCGCCGTTTTCGATTTCGTATGCACCACCGACAGTTCTAATTAATTTACCAATATATTGTCCTTTTGATTTTGGGCTTTCCCAAGAACCAATCGAGCTGTGTCTTTCGTTCACGAAATAATCAGTATAACCGCGGTTGAAAGTTCTGCTTAAAGTAGAATCAAAAGTATAAGTGCATTTTCCAGACGAAGCTTTGATGTATTTGTCGCTTCCTTCTAAAAAGCTGTCTAATTTTTGACGTAAATAAGAAACATTGTTTTTAACGTAAGCAACGTCTTTTAATCGTCCTTCGATTTTGAAAGAAACGATTCCAGCTTCAATCAAATTCGGAATCTGATCTGAAACGTCTAAATCTTTAATCGAAAGCAAGTGGCTGTTTCTGATTAAAGTATCTCCGTTTCCGTCGATTAAATTATAAGGTAAACGGCAGTTTTGTGCGCAAGAACCACGATTGGCGCTACGTTCTCCGTTTGCCACACTCATATAGCAGTTCCCGCTGAAGGATACGCATAAAGCTCCAGTTACGAAAAACTCTAACTCAACATCGGCGTGGTCGTATATTGTTTTAATTTGATGAAGGTTTAATTCACGTGCTAAAACGACACGTTTAATACCAGCATCTTTTAAGAATTTGATTTTGTCTGCATCACGATTATTGGCTTGTGTGCTGGCGTGAAGCACGATAGGAGGCAAGTCCATTTCCATAATCGCCATATCTTGAATAATTAAGGCATCGACACCAATATCGTACAATTCCCAGATCATGGCGCGACAAGTTTCTAATTCGTTGTCATATAAAATGGTATTGATAACTACAAAAACCTGAGCGTTAAATAAGTGCGCATATTTTACCAGTTCGGCAACATCTTCGATAGAGTTGTTGGCATTAGAACGTGCACCAAATTGAGGTGCACCAATATATACAGCATCGGCGCCACTATTTATGGCTGCGATTCCTCCAATTAAATCTCTAGCAGGAGCTAATATTTCGATTTTCTTCTTCATTTCTAAAACTTTAGACTTTTGTGGTATTCCCGAAAAAAAGTGTGCAAAGGTCTAATAAATTATTTGAGTTTGCTAGTGATGAAGCGATTTTTTTGAAATTGTTAACTTAATATGGAATGAAGATAAATGAAAAATTCTTATTATGGTTTAATTATGATTTGTACTATCAAAGTTTTTGTCTTTTGAATTTGCATTTCTTGTCTTAGTATTATAAACTTTTGAAAACCATTTTCCTGATGCCAAGAAAATGGTTTTCAAATTTGGTAAACAAAAAAACTACCCAGTTTTTAACTAAGTAGTTTTCTAAGATGAAAAAAACAATGATATTAAATTCCTTTCATTTTAATTTGTGATAAAGTATTTTGAATACTATTTAATTGTTTTGATACAATATAAACTTGACTGTGTTCAAAATGGTTTTCTTCGAGTGCCATTTTGTATTTTTCTATGGCGGCTTCTTCTCCGGTGATGCAGGCATTTATGATGGCCTCGGTGTCTCCTCCTGTAAATGCTGATTTAATATCAATCCAAGTACGATGCAAGACGCCAAGTGGTCCACCTCCTGAGGTGTCTGTTGATTTACCAAGTTTGTTGATTTCGTCTTGTAGTTCTACAATAAAAAGGGCACGTTCGCGGGCATAATCTAGAAAATCGGCTTTCATAGCTAGATTTTCAACGTGTTCGGCGGCATTTGTGTATCCTAGTTTCCCGTCTTCAAGAATTGAAATTAATCCTTCTAATGTTTTAACTGTTTCTGTTGTGGTTTCTTCTGCATGTATCATGACACATAATTTTTGAAATTAATATGTTACAAAGTTTGTGATTTCTAACATGCTTTGTTTTACAGGATTACAATCGGGATTTTATAATATTGTGGAATGGGAATTTTGAAATTATTTTTTTGTTTCATGCATATTTAAGTTTCAATTGCCTCCAGCTTTAGCTGGAGGAAGTTAAATTGGGCAAGTTAGTGGCTTTAGCCGAATGCATAATTTGGCTAAAGCCTTTATAGAAGTTTTAATTATAACCTCCAGCTAAAGCTGGAGGCAATTGAATTAGATATTGTTTTCTTTTGAAAATGAATTTTCTCGTTTTACGGTTTGCGTGAGGGATAGGAGCGGTATCCTTTTATGGCGGGGTTCGCCATAAAAGATATAGCGGATAGCCTGGCCGTAGGACACGCCCACAAAAAAAACAGCTTAAAGTAATAAAAGTGATGAAACTTTTGAACCTTAAGCCGTTTTAATAAAACTTAGAATATGTTTATGCAGTCAAAGCCACTTTGATTCTGCGTAATGCTTCTGTTAAAATATCGTTGCTTGTTGCGTAAGAGAAACGAATACAGTTTGGATTTCCGAAAGCGTCTCCCGTTACTGTTGCCACGTTTGCCTCTGCTAAAAGATACATCGAAACGTCGTTTGCATCTTTGATTTCGTGTCCTTTTAAAGTTTTTCCGAAGAAAGAAGAAACGTCTGGGAATACGTAAAAAGCTCCTTCTGGAACATTGATTTTTACTCCTGGAATTTCTTTTAATAATCCAACTACTAAATCTCTACGTCCGTGGAAAGCTTCGACCATATGGTTTAATACGCTTGGGTCAGCGTCTACAGCTGTAATTGTAGCGCGTTGTGCTACAGAGTTTGCTCCAGATGTTACTTGTCCTTGAATTTTTGTACACGCTTTTGCGATGAATTCTGGCGCTCCAATGTAACCAATTCTGTATCCTGTCATGGCGAATGCTTTTGCAACTCCGTTTACAGTGATTGTTCTGTCTAACATTCCCGGAATTGAACCAATACTGCAGAAAGTTCCTGAGAAATTGATGTGCTCGTAGATTTCATCTGAAACTACATAAATATTTGGGTGTTTTTCCAACACTTTTGCCAATGCTGTTAATTCTTCTCTGCTGTAAACAGACCCTGATGGATTACATGGAGAAGAAAACCACATCATTTTTGTTTTTGGTGTAATGGCAGCTTCTAATTGTTCTGGTGTCATTTTGAAATCGGTTTCAACAGATGTCGGAACTTCAACAGGAACTCCGCCAGAAAGTTTTACGATTTCGAAATAAGAAACCCAGTATGGTGCTGGCAAGATAACCTCGTCACCATCGTTTAGCATTACTTGTGCAATGTTATATAAAGATTGTTTTGCTCCTGTAGAAACTACAATTTGAGTTGGTTTGTACTCTAAATCATTGTCTCTTTTGAATTTTCTGCAGATTGCTTCTCTTAATTCTAAGTAACCTTCTACTGGAGAATATGTGCTGTAATTTTCGTCTACTGCTTTTTTTACTGCTTCTTTAATGAAGTCTGGCGTGTTGAAATCAGGCTCGCCTAAACTTAAACTGATAATGTCTTTTCCTTGTGCTTTTAATTCGCGTGCCAATGCAGCCATTGCTAATGTTTGCGAAGTAGCAAGATTGTTGATTCTGTCCGAAAGAATATGATTCATTATAAAAATTTTGAATGTCCTTAAATTTGCTGTGTTGTTTAAGGAAGGTTAATTATTAATAGATTTTTTTTAGTTTTTATGCTAATTCTGGCTTCATTCCCAATTCTCGTAAATGTTTGAAGTGAGCAATAACGGCACTTCGCATTGTTTTGTATTCGTAATATGGCAAGTTGCATTCCTTTGCAGTTTCTTTTACGATTTTTGCAATTTTGCCGTAATGAATGTGGCTTATATTTGGGAAAATATGATGCTCAATTTGATGGTTTAATCCGCCAGTGTACCAATTTACAATTGCATTTTTTGGTGCAAAATTAGTTGTAGTGTACAATTGGTGAATGGCCCAAGTATTATCCATTTCGCCTAATTCGTTTGGTTCTGGATTAGTTGTATGATCCACAACGTGTGCTAATTGAAATACAATACTCAAGATTAATCCTGTTGTATAATGCATTACAAAAAATCCAAGAAGTACTTTCCACCATGTAATTCCAATCACGATTGGCAATACAATCCAGATCGATGCGTAGATAATTTTTGTGATGATTAAAGTTGTCCAAAGAATTTTTGGGCTTTTTGGTTCTCCGTAAGATAATTTTCTTTTTAAGTAATTTCTCATTTGCTTAAAATCGGTTGTAATTGCCCAATTGAAAGTCAATAATCCATATAAGAAAACAGAATAATAATGTTGAAAACGGTGAAAACTATGCCATTCAGCATGTTTTGTGAAACGGATGATTCGTCCCGCATCTAAATCTTCATCGTGGCCTGGGATATTTGTGTATGTATGGTGCAATACATTGTGCTGTACTTGCCAGTTGTAAACATTTCCTGCCAAAATATAAATCGTACCGCCCATTAGTTTGTTGATCCAGCTTTTGTTTGAGTAAGAACCATGATTCCCATCATGCATTACATTCATTCCAACGCCTGCCATTCCAATACCCATTACGATAGATAATAAAAGCATTACCCAAAAAGGCATGTTAAGTGTTAGAATCAAAAAATAAGGAGTAAGAAACACTGCAAAAAGGATAACGGCTTTTAGATGTAACTTCCAGTTTCCGGTTTTTTGAATATTATTCTCTTTGAAGTAATTGTTTACCCGAGAATTAAGTGTTCTAAAAAACTTTAAATTGTCTTGCCTTGCAAATGTAGGTGCAGTGTTATTCATAATTATTTTAAATAGGTTTCAAAGGTAATTATTATAAATTTTCAATTTGCAAAATTGAGTTAAATATTTCAATCGTAAAGTAGTACTTTTGTTAAAAATTTACAGCAATGGATGAGATATTGAAATATTTTCCTGATTTGACGGATCTTCAAATCAAACAATTTCAACAATTAGACTTTTTATACCACGATTGGAATGAAAAAATCAATGTTATTTCTAGAAAAGACATCGATTCATTATATACAAAACACATTTTGCATTCATTAGGAATTGCTAAAGTGATGAAATTTGAACCTGGCACAACTGTTTTGGATGTTGGAACAGGAGGTGGTTTTCCAGGAATTCCCTTGGCAATTCTTTTTCCTGAAACGCGTTTTTATTTAATTGATGTTATTGCCAAAAAAATAAAAGTGGTTCAAGGTGTGGTTGATGCATTAGAATTAAAGAACGTAAAAGCGGAACAAAAACGTGCAGAATTAGTAAAAGGTGATTTCGATTTCATCGTAAGTCGTGCGGTTACTAATATGCCTGATTTTGTTTCATGGATTAAAGATAAAATCAAAAAACAGCATAAACATACTTTGAAGAATGGAATTCTTTATTTAAAAGGAGGCGATTTAGAAGAAGAATTGAAAGATTTTCCAAATGCCACCTTATATAATTTGGCTGATTTTTTTGAAGATGAATTTTTTGAAACTAAAAAAGTGGTGCATTTGCCATTGAAGTTTAAACCTTAAATAGAAAGCCGAATCTTGATGAAAGGTTCGGTTTTTTATTTGTTAGAATTTATAAAATTCATGAATTCTTGCTGGTCAACTTGAAATGAAAAAACATCTTTTATTAAATAATAATTTCTGACATCTACACAAGAATTATAAGCCTGTTTTGCAAATTTCATTTGATTATCTGCAAATGAAAAGGTTTTGGCTATTTGTGCAATTTGATTTGTTTTTAGACAGTTGTTTAAAATTATGTTTTGTGCGATTGCTGATTTTTGGTCATCAAAATTTTCCTTTTTAATAGACGCCATTGCAATTTCAAATTCGGCGGGACTCATTTCTGGGCATTTCCTATTTTTATAATCCAAGTTTGATCTCGATTGTTCTTTGCCGTTAATGCTAATATTAATGCCATTATTGATTGTGACATTCTGGTTTGGAGAAGGATTTTGATTTGCTTCCAAGCTATCTTGATTCGGGTAAAAGTCAGGGACAATATCTTTTCCCGAATAATAATTGAGTTTTGTTTTTTTGGTTTTATAGTCAATCTTAATTTTATAGGTTGCATCTTCAAAAGTCTTTCCATCTTTGCCCATTACAGTGACATAATTCTTTGTAATATTTTTTAAAGCAGTATTTTCAAATGAAATCTTTACATTGTAAAACCGCTGATTTAGGTTTTTTATTGTCACATTTGATCTTGGCTGAATGTTTTGCAATTCTCCATTTAAATAAACAGAAAACATTTCTGAATTATCGCTAAAGATAGTTAAGCAGCCACTTGATGGATATTGTTGTGCAAATAGGATGCAAGAAAGAAATATAAAATAAAGAGAAAATAATTTTTTCATCTGTAGCATTTATTGAAACAAAGCCAATCTGTTTTTGAGATTGGCTTTGATAATTAAATTTTTTAGTTTGCTTTTAATTCTTTAAATTGAGTAGTGTACATATCTTTTACTTCAACTTCAGTGTTGTCTTTTAATCGTCTTATTTTATAGGATATTGGTGCTGAAGAAGTAACTAAATCGGAGGAAGTAGGAGTTTTAAGAAACTCGACAAAACTATTGTAATCACTAACTTTTCCACCTAAAGCCAGTGGACCACCTACAATCATCACTTTCACTTTATTTTGTGCAAATAATTTTTTAAACTCTTCAGAGTAAGATACATCTACTCCTATATCGACTACTTTTAAAGCAACGCCAACAGCTGCTTTAACCATCTTACTGTTGTATGTTTCGTCTTTGGTAGTTTCAATCAGAATATAAGCAACTCTTCCGTAATCTACATTACTCACATAAACAGGTTCATGAGTTCCAAAATTATTATCATTGATATTGCCATCAATCCAATCTGTATGGTATTTTGGGTCTATCGTCATGCTATACAAACGTTGTCTTACCTTTACCATTACATATGATGTAGTAGCTGTTGAACTACTACTTTGTGTATATCCAAAATTAGCCTTTACTAAACCTCCTAATACATTTACATTAAGGTGAGCGTCTAATGCTTTTTTAAAACTATCTTCTGTGGTTATTTCGTCACTTTGATATTCGTAATAAGTAGGAATAGCTTCATAATCTATATCATTTTTACTATTACTCATTAAGCCTGTTATTACATTTCTTACTTCGCTCGGAATTGGAAGAGTACTGGCTGTAACAGGAATTTTCCCTCTCAAAGACATTGATAGTACAACAGGCTTAAAAGCATTTTTAAGCACAAGCGGATCATAAGTTGCATTCATAAAACTAGAACCGCGTAAAATACTACCAGGATAAATAACATCTAAGTTTACTTCGTTAATAATCGAAAGCGGTGATAATGTAGTTTGTTTTTCTATTGTGGTAAGATAAACGTATTCGTTATTACCAGTGGTAGGATTTAGTTCTTGTGTTCCAGTTTTTACAGAGCTTATTACTTTATCTGGTTTGTTGGCAAAAGCTACTTGTTGTAGGTCATTAAGATTAGTTCCTGAATCATTTTTATTGTCATCATTACTACAAGAAGTAATTAAAGCCGTACTAATTGACAAGGCTAAAAATGTTGCTTTTCTAAGTTGGTTTTTCATATTCATTATTTTTGGTTTATACTGAGATTGTTATATGTAATAATATTGTCAGGTTCGTGATCTCTTTTTTGTACTATTTTGAGTTCAGTTAATGTCCAATTTGGTACGGTTTGAGGAGCACGTTCTGTATCTACTTTGTCGCTAAATGTCATTTTATTATTGATAACTATAGTGCCACTATGTATTTTTCCATTATACATTGCAGTATATGTATTAGATTTAGATTCACTATTTGTCAAGTATGTGTCAGGGGTTTGATCTCCGTCATCTACAGTAAATTCATAATAACGACTGTGTTGAGATGTTCTAAACATAGTAGAATTGCGTGTTTCTTCATTCCATGTATAAGCTTCAATTTTTACTGCAGAGAAGAGCATTTCTTGTGTAGATGCAGCTACATATTTGTTTGATTTCATTTTACGGAGTTCATATTGTTGCGTAAAATTTCCTGGTTTTAGGATTGAAACAAAAAATGACGAGTTTGCTTTTTTGAGAATAATACTATCTCTCGTTTTTTTGGTGAGAATACTATCTTTACTTATGCCAAATATACTCGTAGATGGCATTTTTATTTCTTCTTGAAAGTTGTAATCAATTTTATTGCGTTGGTGTCTTGTCGCATCTAAGGTGATAGGTTTTAAAACATATACAACATCTGAGGCGCCGTCAAAATTTTTGATTTTGACGTCAAATTTTAAAGTCTCTTCGACTTGAATATTGCCCCAATCAGCTCTCTCGATATTTTTAGACAGAATAAAATTGGCTTCATTGTGTTCATTTTTTTTAGACGAACTGTTTTCTTCAGTACAAGAAATAAACAAACTACAAGAGATGAATAGGAAAACAAAGATTTTTCTCATAATTTTTAATTTTCACTAAGTAATAATTTTACTATAATTCTGTCATAACCTAAAAGTTTTAAAAATGATAAAATAAGCCATTTGTAGTTTTGTGTTTTTAAGTTTGGCAAGAGAAAAAATAAAAAGCCCGACAAGAAATTAAATTTCTCGCCGGGCTTTTGAATTAAAAACAAACTATAAAAACTAAGATGCTTTTTTAGGAAAATTTAAAAAGGCATTTGCTTTATGATCTAAGTTTTCGATGAAATTATGAATCGCATCTTCAGTCGCTTTTTTTGTGTACTTAAAGTTGGCGTCAAAGAAAAATTCGCGTGAAATTAGAGGCTCATACGAAGAATCATATACAGCTTCATCAGTTTCGTCCAATTCAGTGTTTTTATATGGATTTGGATGTGTGTGGATTAATTCACTTATAACTTCGTTGAACCAATCATCAAATTTTTTCTTTTTTGGAGTTATATGACGAGCTAAAAGCACTAATCCGATAAGTTCATTTTGCAAATAATAAGAACCTTTTCTATATCTCACATCAATCATTCTCACATTCATCAAAGCGATCCACAATGCGCCATTAACGGATCCGTTTGCCGATGTCTCAAGATCGGCATCAAATATTAATGGATTAGTCTGCTCCCGATTATTGATGGAGCACCAAAGCGCTTCAATGCGTTTTTGAGTGTCACTAGTTGCTTGTGTAAAACCTGTAAAACGCCAGTAGACCCATTCTAGTAATGCTGCAGTTAGTCCTATTGAACCTTTATGATTTATCTGCATTAAGACTTTTTCAAGATCTTCATTGCCTAGCGGATCTAGCAATTCATCTATTTTCTTTTTTGTCCATTTATAATCAATTTTATGTCCAATGCTTTTTGATTCCATGATTATTTTTGGAACATTGTTTAAGTTTCTCATAATATGTATTGTTTATAAAGTTAATTTTCTGTTTAAATCGTTAACACAAAATTATGATTATGAGCTTTTTAAAAGAGGACCTAGAAGTTTAAAAAATAATATAATAAGGTTTTTAATAGGTCTAATATGTTGGTTTTTAGATATATAAGAAAAATACTACAATTTAATAATGATAGTCATTTAAGTCAATTTTAAGATATAAACATGGAGAAAATATAAAAGCAAAAGCCGATTCTGTCAAGAATCGGCTTTTTATGTATTATTCAGATTGTAAGTTCAAATCTGAAATTTAAAATCAAATTAACCTAAGAATGGATATCTGTAATCCTCAGGAGTTACAAATGTTTCTTTGATCGTTCTTGGAGAAGCCCAACGCAATAAGTTCAATGCAGAACCTGCTTTATCATTAGTTCCAGAAGCTCTTGCTCCGCCAAATGGTTGCATTCCAACAACAGCACCAGTTGGTTTGTCGTTGATATAGAAGTTACCGGCTGAATTTTGTAGTTTCGTTGTAGCTACTTCAATAGCATAACGATCTTGGCTGAAAACCGCTCCTGTTAAAGCGTACTCAGAAGTAGTATCAACTAATTCTAAAGCCTCTTCCCATTTAGCATCTTCATAAACATAAATCGTGATAACTGGTCCAAACAACTCCGTTTCCATTGTAGTATATTTTGGGTTGGTTGTTACAATAACCGTTGGCTCAATAAAGTATCCAACTGATTTGTCATAATTTCCTCCAACGATGATTTCAGCGTCAGCATCTTTTTTAGCTTGGTCAATATAACTTGCTAATTTATCAAAAGAACCTTCGTGGATAACTGCCGTAATAAAGTTTCCAAAATCTTCTGGAGAACCCATTTTCATTGATTTTACATCAGCAATTAATTGCTCTTTTACAGCAGGCCATAAACTTTGTGGAATGTAAGCTCTAGATGCAGCAGAACATTTTTGTCCTTGGAATTCAAATGCTCCACGAGTGATTCCTGTAGCTACTTGTTTTACGTTTGCACTTGGATGAGCAATGATAAAATCTTTACCTCCAGTTTCTCCAACGATTCTTGGATATGTTTTATAGTTGTGAATGTTTGCACCAATTTTAGCCCAAATATCTTTAAATACATGAGTTGATCCTGTAAAGTGAATACCAGCAAAATCACGGCTCGCTAAAACAGTATCCGTAATCATTAAAGCATCTCCGAAAACTACGTTGATAACGCCGTCTGGAACTCCAGCTTCTTTGAAAACATCGATGATTATTTTTGCAGAAAATACTTGGCTGTCACTTGGTTTCCAAACCACAACGTTACCCATCATAGCAGCACTTGCAGGAAGATTTGCAGCAATAGCAGTAAAGTTGAATGGAGTAATTGCGTAAACAAAACCTTCTAATGGTCTATATTCTACACGGTTCCAAACAGTAGAATCTGATTTTGGCTGATCGTTGTAGATTTGAGTCATAAACTCAACATTGTAACGTAAAAAGTCGATTAATTCGCAAGAAGAATCGATTTCTGCTTGGTGAATATTTTTAGATTGACCAATCATTGTTGCAGCGTTGATGCGCGCTCTGTATGGTCCTGCAATAAGCTCAGCAGCTTTCAAGAAAATAGCAGCACGTTGTTCCCATGCCATGTTTGCCCATGCTTTTCTTGCTTCAAGTGCATTAGCGATTGCTTTTTCGATATGTTGTTTTTCAGCTAAATGATATTTTCCAACAACGTGTTTGTGATCGTGTGGAGCTGTAATGTTTCTTGTATTTCCAGTTCTGATTTCTTCGCTTCCAATATATAAAGGAACGTCAATTTGAGAATTCCACATTGTGGTGTAAGCTGCCTGAACTGCTGCTTTTTCTGGTGAGTTCGGTGCGTAGCTTTTAACTGGCTCGTTTACCGCTTTTGGTACATGAAAGAATCCTTTTAACATGGGATAAATTATTTTAAAATTACGATTTGTTTAATTTTTTACAAAAGTACAAATGATAATTTGAATTTATCACAATACAATATTAAAAAGTTGTATTTTAATAAATGAATGATTCAAGTTGCAGAATAATTAACATTTTAATTAAATAAAATCCAAATGATTCAGGCAAAAATTAAATGTTTTCTCGAATTTTCTTAAATGAAAAAGAGTGCTTCAAACTATAAATTAGTTTAATGCAAACGGAGCACACATTCTAAAAGTAGGAACGATCACTTTGAATGTTTTAGTTGTAGTAAAATTGATCATATTAAAATGACCTTTCATAGCGCCATATGGAGATGATAACAAGCAACCAGAACTATACGTGTGATTTTCGCCTGGTTTTAATACCGGTTTTTTGCCAATCACGCCTTCGCCATCCACTATATCTAAGTCGTTTAGCGAATCAAAAATTTCCCAGTGGCGAGAAGTCAATTGGACAGAATCTTTACTGTGGTTTTCAATTGTAACTACATAACTAAAAGCAAAATGAATCTTGTAGTTTTTGAAGTAAGTTCCTTCAAAACTAGTTAAAACTGATATTTTTATGCCTCGTGTAATTTGAGAAACCATACTAAAGTAGTATATATGTGTGCGTTATACGTGCAAAGCTACGAAAAAAAATGATTGAAGTGAAAACGTTAACATTGTTTTAATTTACGATGTTTATTGAGTTTCCGTTTCCTTTTCCAATAACTCTTTGATAACGATCAGAACTTTCTTTATAATAAACCAAGATGGTGTATTCATTTTCAGTCTGATAAAAATTTCCATCAACCGCATTTTCGTAATCGATATTTCCTTTTTTCTCAACTGTTCGGTATTGATAATTGGTAAAACCTTGTTTGATCATAACGGCTTTTTCAAAAATTGCTTTGTCTGGATTATAATCCATTTTATATTCTGGCGAAAGGCTGAAATTGTTGAACATTCCAACAATATAAATGTCTTTGTTTAATTGAAAAGCCGGCGCTGATAGAGTGAAATAAACCCAAGCATAATCGGCTTCAATTTCTTGTTTGAATCCGTTGATGTTTTTCACTACAAAATTTCCATTTACATCTTCATAAAGCGTATAAATTTGGTTGCCTCTCGCATGATTGGGGTACAAATATGAACTGTAAACATCATTGTTGGAACCCACTTTGGCGACATTATTACTTGCCGCGCGAATATCTTTGTTTTCAAAATACAAAAATTCATTGCCTCCCCAAAACTGTGTTTCTTTGTCATATTTATATACCATTTGATTTCCTATGGTATATTGAGGCGGAACGTTTTTAATACTTGTTTTAAAATCGCCATTTTGCAATAAAAGCACTTTTATGTTTTGCAGAGGTGTTTGAAAAGTAATGTCATTTGACAAAATAGTAAATTCAAGATTTTGCTTATAATCAATATTGCTGAGGTTTCGGGTGCGTTTTACCAAACAGGCAACTGTAGAATGATTTTCGTAAAGAACAAATTTTCTGGAGAAAACAACTTCCTTGTCTTCATTCAGGATTTTCAGCATATAATTGCCCGAAATTCTCAGTTGTGTCGTGAATTGATTTGGAAAAGTCAACGTGTAATGCGTGTACCCTTGAAGTGTATTAAATGAATTCGAAAAATCTGTAATTCTTTGATTGTCAAAACCGCGAATGTATTCTGTCTTCGGGATGTCTGACGGAATCCAATTGTAATCACAATGAACCAATTCAAAATAATAATTCGCTTCGTTGCCAAATAAATCATCAAATTGAAATGAAAATACCGAACCCAATTCAAAAATAGGAACCACATTTGAATCATTTTGAACAAACGAAGCCGTTTTGATGTTATATGGAGGATCTACTTCGTTTTGTACTTCTTGGGCTTTCGCCGAAGTAAAAATAAAAAGCAGAAGAAAGCTTATAGATAAAAATTTTGGCATTTGATAGATTGTAAGATTTGTAAATATAATAATTTTATACAACGAAAAATATGCCAATCTATTGGCTTTAACAATTAAGAACCTAAAATGTATTCCAGATTGCCTTCAATTTCATCATTGATGTAACTTTCCTCTAAAAGAGAATCAGACAATAATTTTTTGTTTTCTTGAAGTTTGATAATTTTTTCTTCAACTGTATTTTTAGAAATAAAACGAACCACATTAACTTTATTCAACTGTCCAATTCTATGCGCACGCGCAACACCTTGTTTTTCTGCGAAAGGATTCCACCAAGGATCTAAGAATAAAACATAAGAGGCTTTTGTAATATTTAGACCAACACCTCCCGCTTTAAGAGAAATAAAGAATAAGAGCGGATTTTCTTTTTCTTGAAACATTTTAACTTGCTGTTCTCTCTTATCTGCTGGAGTTTCACCTGTAATTTCGCAGAACTCAATTTTGTTTTCTTTACACCAATCGGTATAGAAATTCAAATTGGTGACAAATGAACTGAAAATGATGACTTTCTGTTTTGCTTTTACTAAGTTTTCTAAATAATTAGTAACCGCAATGAATTTTCCAGAATCAACTTCAGATTCTTGATCAACCATTTTCGGGTGATTACTCAATTGGCGTAATTTCATCAAAGTATTAATAATACTAATTTTATCAGGAGATCCATCAGTTTTAAGCAAGAAATTACGAGCCTTAGATTTTTCTTTCTCGTATAATTTTTCCTGTTCAGGATCCATGTCACAATAGTAAATCTGCTCGGTTAATTCTGGTAAATCTTTTAAAACCTGTTCCTTTGTGCGTCTTAAAATATAAGGCTGAATAAGATTTTTTAATTCTGCTAAAACTTCTTCATTCTGTTTTTTCTCAATCGGATTTTTGAAATTTTCCATAAAAAAAGCATAACTGCCCAAAATCTCAGGATTGATAAACTGCATTTGCGACCATAAATCGTCAAGCGAATTTTCGATCGGTGTACCACTCAAAGCAATTTTATGCCCTGTACTGATTTTATTTATGGCTTTAAAAATCTTAGAATTTTTGTTTTTGATGTATTGGCTTTCGTCCAAAATCAGATAACGGAAATCGTATTTTTCTAAAATGGAAATATCACGATGAATGATGCTGTAACTTGTAAAAATCAAATCGGTCGAATTGATTCTGCTTGCTAAAGATTTCCTATCGTTACCAACATATTGCATTTTTGAAAAGTGTGGAGTGAATTTTCCAGCTTCATTAAACCAGTTAAAAACCAATGAAGAAGGCAAAACAATCAAGGCCTTTAGCGGTTCTCTTTCAATAGTAGTTTCGTTGGCAAACAAATCAAAATTGGTGGTTTTGGTAGTAAAACCTAATTGTTCTTGTACAGAAACCAAAACAGATAAAGTTTGCAACGTTTTTCCAAGTCCCATATCGTCAGCAAGACACGCGCCCATATTGGAGTTAAAATGTCCTAAAAGCCATTTTACGCCATCAATTTGATACGGTCTCAAAGTTGCTTTTATTAAGTCAGAACCTGTAAATTCAGCTTGATGAATTTGATCTAAATCACTGTCAATTTCTGAAATTCCGTCTAAAGCAGTAAAGTTGCTTTTGCGCAACAAAAGAACGCCATTTTCTGTTTTGGCTAATTTTGCAAGTGAACCATATTTGCTGAACCATTCTAGCGGAATCAAAAAGTAGTTTCCGTCAGGCAACGCAAAAAGTCTTTCTTTGCTTTTTATATTCGGAATAATTTCGCTGAAATTGATTTTATAATTTCCAACGGTAATTATTATTTTAATGTCAAACCAATCGCCAACTGTTTCTTTTGAAGCAGAAATAGTATGGCTTTCAGTGATGATTTCTTTACTTTCCAGTTTTAGGTTTTCAATAGTAAAACCTAAACTTTTCAGTTCTTCTTTATGATCAATAATCAGCTGAATATTGATGAAAGGATCTGTATTTTCAGCTTCTGAATTTAATCCAAATAATTCGTTTTTGATTTTGGTTAAACCAATTTCATTCAATTTATCGATATATAGACTTTCGTCAGGATTTCTTTTAAACTGAATTATTTTAGGTTCATTGGCAACGCTGAAATCGACAAAAGAATGTGTTTTTTTATTTTTACTCGCATCAAATGAATATCCATTGTAATCAAAATAAAGATTAATATAATAGCAGTTTTTAAAGAAATCATGAATAGGCTGAATCGTACAGGAAATGATTTTGTCGCGAAGTTCAATCTCGAAGCCTGTTGCTTCAATATCAATTTTCTTTGCGATTTGCGGAATGAAACTCTTGAAGTAGTCATCAACTAATTTTGATGGTATTTCAATAGATTTTTTCTTTAAAAAAGGCATTAGTTTTTTAGAGTTCAACTCTTTTAGTTGTCCTAATTTTTTATTGATGATCAGCCAGCCTGGTTCATCCAAAAGAATTTCTGCCTTGATATCCATTGGAGAAAAAGTGGTTTCATTTTCTTTTAAAGAAAGTGTGTAAGTAATGCCTTCTGAATGTTTGTCAAACTGAATCTGAGGTTCAAAATCAAGAGGTTCAATACTGACTCTCGAGCGGTAAAAATCTTTTTCAGGACCGAGGTTTAAAGATAGAGGAAATTGTTCTTTTACAATTAAATCGTAAAAAGAACTTAAATTGAATTTTAGATGCTGACGAATAGCAAACTCAATTTTTGAATCTTTCTGTAAATCAGCAATTGTTTTGGCTGATTTAATTTTGGCGCCGAATTTTTTAAAAATAAATTCAGGTTTAAGAGAATCGCAAGCCGTTAATATTCTTTTTGAGTTGGAATCTAAACTATCAAAAGTGATTCCGAAACTTTCAAGTACATCGGGACTTGCTTTTTTGTCTAAATATTTGATTTCGCTAGTATTCTCAACAATGTATGCGGTTGGAATATGAACATTCAGATTTTTTTCCAAACTGATGTCAAAACAGAACTGAAATGATTTTGTAGGTTCCAAGATTTAGGGATTTGGTTAGGCTTATATTTGGGAATTGGGCAAAAAAAATAAAGAGTTTTCAAATCTGGTATTTTGAAAACTCTTTATTAAATGAACTTATATGGTGAAAAAATTAGTTTTCCTGTTTAAAGCAAAGCGGGATAATCTCGCCTTTTGCTAAACAGTATTTTTCAACCAATTCTGGTGCAATTTTATTAGTGTAATCTTCTTCGATAACAATAAAACCAATACTTCTTAATTTATCGAAATAATCGCGTCCGTAAACACGAACGTGGTCATATTGTCCGAAGATTTTAGCACGCTCTTTTTGATCTGTAATCGAATCATCGGCAAAAGTAACTTCACGAGACAAATCTTGTGGAATCTGCAAAATTGCCATTCCGCCTGGTTTTAAAACACGAAATAATTCCTGCATTGCTTTTGTGTCGTCAGGAATATGTTCTAAAACGTGATTGCATAAAATAACGTCGTATTCGTTGTCTTTGAAAGGTAAATTACAAATATCTGCTTTTACATCTGCCAATGGCGAAAGTAAATCAGTTGTTGTGTAATCTAAGTTTTTCTGCTTACGAAATCTTTTATAAAAAGCTTGTTCAGGAGCAAAATGCAATACTTTTTTAGGTGCTGTAAAAAAATCAGTTTGATCGTTTAAATACAGCCAAAGTAAACGGTGTCTTTCTAGAGAAAGTGTACTTGGCGAAAGCACATTATTACGCTGTTTTCCGTATCCATAAGGCAAAAAAGATCTAAAGCTTTTTCCGTCAATAGGATCAGTATATTTGCTTCCTTTTAATGATAATGCTAAAATTGGGCGCGCAACATAACTTAAACGAATTAATAATGGACGCGGTATTGTATTTAAAACTAATTTAAAAAGTTTTTTCACTGGTTTGATTCGGGTTGTATTATAATACTAATGGAACTTGTCTGAATTCGTCTTCTTCGTTGCTTTCGATCCCTAAAGCTTTATAGATGTATTGGAAAGTCGATAATAATTCAGGTTTTCCGTCAACTAAAGCCACATCGTGCTCAAAATGCGCACTAGGTTTTCCGTCAGCAGTTAAGATTGTCCAGCCGTCTTTAAGTTGTTTGATGTTTCTGGTTCCCATGTTGATCATCGGTTCAATTGCTACAACCATTCCTTCAACAAAAAGTTTTCCACGTCCGCGTTTTCCGTAATTTGGCATTTCTGGCTCTTCGTGCATTTTTTGCCCAACACCATGTCCAACCAATTCACGAACTACTCCGTAACCGTGAGCTTCAGTATACTTTTGAATCGCATTTCCAACATCTTCTACGCGATTTCCAGCTTTAAATTCTCTAATTCCAACATAAAGAGATTCTTTAGTTACACGCAAAAGTTTTTTAACTTCTGGTGCAACTTCTCCAATTTCGAAACTGTATGCGTGATCTCCGTGGTAACCATTTTTAAAAGCCCCACAATCAACTGAAATAACATCACCGTTTTTAAGAGGAACATTGTTAGGAATACCGTGAACAACCTGAGCGTTTGGACTCATGCAAAGCGAATTCGGGAAATCATACAATCCAAGGAAACTTGGAACTGCACCGTGATCACGAATAAATTCTTCGGCCAATTTGTCAAGATATAATGTTGTAACTCCTTCTTTAATTTCAGAAGCAATCATTCCTAATGTTTTTGATACGATTAAAGCACTTTCGCGCATTAATTCGATTTCCTCTCTAGTTTTTTGGATAATCATATTTTTTCCATTTTCAGTTGGCAAAAGTACAATTTTTATCTCATTTTTTGCGCAAAATTTTTAGCCACGAATTTCGCGAATTTGCACAAATGATTTAGTCAAAAAAATTAAAGCAAAAGCAATTAGTGAAAATTGGTGGAATTCGTGGCAAAACTAATATCTGCCAAAAAAAACCGTAAATTAGTAATACAAACGCTTATAATTATGGAAACTATTACAGATAAAGATATAGCCAAAGTAAAAGCGCTGAAAAAAATGAAGGGAAATGCTTTGGGACTTTTAGGCATTGCCGTATTGTTGTTTTTAGTCGCTATTTATTTTAAAATTCCAATGTTGCAGGCTTTCAGTGAAGCTGCAATGGTTGGCGGAATTGCCGATTGGTTTGCCGTTGTGGCTCTTTTTCGTCATCCGATGGGAATTCCGATTTGGCACACAGCCATTATTCCGACCAAAAAAAATGAAATAGGAGAGAACCTTGGGAATTTTGTTTCTGAGGAATTTCTAGTACGTGAAAAATTAGAAATTAAATTGGACGAATTCAATTTTGCAACCAAGGCTTCAGAATGGCTATCGCACGAAGAAAATGCAAATAAAATTGCCAATGCAGTTGCAGTGAGTGTGATACCGGGAATTCTAAAAACCATTAAAGATGAAGATGTAAAGCGATTTATTCAAGTTCAGTTTAAGGAAAAAATGGAAGGGATAAATTTTGGAGAATGGGTCGCATTGGCATTAGAACCTTTGCAAAAAGGAAATTTAAAAAATCAAATGCTTACGAATCTTCTTGAAGTGATGAGCAATGAATTGACTAATAATAAGGATTTGATTCGGCAAAAAGTAAAAGCTTCAACTCCGTTTTTGAGTTTCGGATTGGCAGATAAAAGTATCACAGAAGGTGTTTTTAATGGTTTGCAGGACTTTTTAAATGAAGCGAAAAAGCCAGAAAGTGCTGTGCGTTTAAAAATTGACGAGTATATTTTTAATTTTTTGGAAAAAGTCAAAAATTCTGAAGAAATGCGAATTAAAATCAATGATATGATTTTGGGTTTTGTTGGAAAAAAAGAAGTGCAGGATTATATCAACGGAATTTGGGATGAAATTAAGCGCTCTATTACAAACGACTTAAGCCGTGGCGACAATTCGTCAATAAAAAACAATATTGCAGATTTGATTCAAACTTTTGGAAATGGAATTAAGGAAGACCCTGTAATGATCGATAAAATCAACGGTTTTATCAAGAATGATTTATTATCAATGCTTTTGAATAATAAGAAAGTAATTGGAGATTTGATTTCATCAACGGTAAAAAGCTGGGACGGAAAAGAGGTTTCGGAGAAATTAGAATTAGAAATCGGGAAAGATCTTCAATATATTAGAATCAACGGAACTTTGGTTGGTGGATTTATTGGTCTTGTGATTTATGGTGTTGAGCAGCTTTATCATTATTTTATTGTTTGATAAAAAATACATTTTAATATGCATGTCAGGCTGAGCGGAGTCGAAGCCCTGCGTTCTCTACTGCACGTGCCTTCGACTCCGCTCAGGCTGACATACAAGACTTAAAACAAAAAAGAGATAAATTTCATAATTTATCTCTTTTTTTTGAGTTCTGTTTTTTACTGAACTTATATGACTTATATGGTGAAAATTATAGAAGTGAATGACAAGTCATCGCATTAGGCTGTTGCACTCCCATTAATTCTAAAATTGTTGGAGCGATATCACCTAACACACCATTTTGGATGTTTTTCAATTCTTTGTCAACTAAAATAATCGGCACTGGGTTTGTTGTGTGAGCCGTATTTGGAGTTCCGTCAGGATTGATCATTGTTTCGCAGTTTCCGTGATCGGCAATGACGATTGTGGTGTAGTCATTTGCAAGAGCGGCATCGATCACTTTTTTCGCGCAAGCGTCAACCGCTTCGCAAGCTTTAATTGCAGCTTCCATAATTCCGGTATGACCAACCATATCACCGTTTGCGAAGTTTAAGCAAACAAAATCAACTTCGCCTTTGTTCAATTCAGGAACAAGTGCATCTGCCAATTCGTAAGCGCTCATTTCTGGCTGTAAATCGTAAGTTGCCACTTTTGGGGAGTTTCTTAAGATTCTTGATTCGCCTTCAAAAGGAGTTTCTCTACCTCCAGAGAAGAAGAAAGTTACGTGAGGATATTTCTCAGTCTCCGCAATTCTGATTTGTTTTTTGCCCGCTTTTTCTAAAACTTCACCAAGAGTTTCAGTGATATTATCTTTATTGTAAACCACTTTTACGTTTTGATACGTCTCGTCGTAGTTTGTCAATGTTACATAATATAGGTCTAGTTTGTGCATGTTTTGTTCGTGGAAATCTTGCTGAGAAAGCGCTTCAGTAAGTTCACGGCCTCTGTCTGTTCTAAAATTAAAGAAGATTACAACATCATCTTCGACAATTGTAGCAAGAGGTTTTTCGTTTTCGTCAACAATTACAACAGGCTCGATAAACTCATCTGTTACGTCTTTCTCGTAGCTGTCCAAAACACTTGCAACAGCATTTTTAGAAGGAATTCCAACTCCGTTTACAACTAAATCAAAAGCTAATTTTACTCTTTCCCAACGTTTGTCGCGATCCATTGCATAATAACGTCCAACGACAGAAGCAATTTTAACTGGAGTGTTTTTAATGTGATCTTCAAGATCTTGAATGTATTTTGCTCCAGATTTTGGGTCAACGTCACGCCCGTCTGTAAAAGCGTGAACATAAACTTGATCTAAATCATATTCTTGAGAAGCGTCGATTAATCCACGCAAGTGAGAAGTATGTGAATGCACACCTCCATCAGAAACTAATCCTAAAAAGTGTACTTTTTTATTGTTTTCTTTAGCATAAGTAAACGCATCAACTAAAACTTGCTCTTTTGCAAGAGTTTTATTTGCTACAGCTAAATTAATTTTGGCTAAATCTTGGTAAACAATTCTTCCAGCTCCAAGGTTCATATGGCCTACCTCGCTGTTTCCCATTTGACCTTCTGGTAAACCAACATTCAAACCATCAGTTCTAAGTTGCGCGCTTGGGTAATTTTTGTAAAGACTGTTTATAAAAGGAACATTTGCATTGTCTATTGCAGATACTTTAGGGTCAGGAGATTTTCCCCAACCATCTAAAATCATAAGGATAACTTTCTTGTTCATTACTTTTTGTTTTCTACAAAGATAAGTCATTTCTAAACTTTGCAAGGGAACAGCGATACATTTATATTTAATAAAATGAAGCGTATCAAAAAATAATAATTTAATTGTAGAAGCCTTTATTTTTTAAAATTTATTCACGCTAAGCTCTCTTTCTGAACTTATTTTTGACAGCATTATAGTCAATAAAGTATTTGACACTAATCGAAAAAGCATGTTTTAAAGCATCATTATTCAATAAAGCGGTTACATTGTCTTTATATTGTTTGTCGATAATGCGCTCAAAATTATCAGCATTGTTGCGATATAGGACCGAAACTTGGCTTCCGGGAGCAAACCACCAAGAATAAGATAAATCAGCATTCCAGGAATAAAAACTTGAATTTTTGTTTTCGTCATAGTCTGGATAAGGCGTTAAGGTGCCATTGTCTTGAAGTTGCAAGATATCTTTGTTTTCAGCGTAAGACCAATATTGTCTTACAGATAAATTTAGCGTCATGGTGCTGTTTAAAGCATATTTTCCGCCAAGTGTGTTTGAGTATGTCACGACATTCCTATTGGCAAAAACAATAGTGTTTGGAGTTGCTTCATTGTCATCTGCATCAACGCTATCAATATAACCTTTGTTGTTGTTTTTTCTGAAAAAACTAAAATAATACGTCAGTAATAATTTGTCATTAAAACGATATCTTGGACCAATGTCGATTCCATAGGAAGTTCGTCCCGATTCATCTAGAATCGCAATTGACGGATTCAAATCGATTGCAAATTTGTGGTTGTAATTTGTAGAAACGCTTCCCCAGGCTTCAATTTTTCTCGGAATAATTACATATCTATTGTCAGCTCTCGGTTCGTAATAATCGTGTGATTCCATGGGATAAACTGTAATTCCGCCACCATAATAATTGTTTTTTACCGTTGTCAGGTTTACGTTTACATTAATGCTGTTGTCTTGAATTAACCCAGATTCTTTATTGAATTCAGCATACATATTATAGTTGATTCTGAAGCTGTTGAAAAGCTTGGTTGGATTTAGAATTCTATAATTTGCATTTCCATAAAAATTATAATAATTCGTGTAAAAATTGATTCCGAGATCATTCGGGTCGTAATCTTTAGTCACAAAATCAGAACCTATACTATAACGGTATTTTCCGCTTGTTTCGGCAAAACCAATTGTGGTAAAAACACCATTTTTATTTTCTTCCATATTAATATGGCTGTATTTTGCATTTCCATACAAACTGTAGGTGTTTGCTTTTGTGTTTAAATCCCAAGCCAAACCTGTTACATTGGCATCTCTGTAATGGCCATTTCTAGTAACATTGGTATTAATAAAGGTAACTGATGAATTTTTACGAAAACGCTGATCTAGAACCAAAACATTGTAATTGGTCAAGGGTTCAACAATTACGCGACGTGTTTCGTTCGAAATAGTGTCTTTAATCGTTGCGTATGTTTTTTCGGTAACGGCATTCAAAACCCCAATTCCCAATCCTTTTTTTGTTCTTCCAGAAATTTTTAAAGCATTGATAAGATTGACATTTTGAACCGTTTCAATAACTTCTTCGTTGTCGTTTAGTTCAGGATCAATTGATGGGCTTCCGCCAATTCTGCGCGAATAAAAAATATTTCCTTTGTTGAACAAGTCGGTTCCTTCTGTGAAAAAAGCACGATTTTCATTAAACTGCTGTTCAAACGGACTAAGATTCAAAATTCGGTCGTCGTATTTCGTTTGTCCAAAATCTGGGACTAAAATGGCGTCAAGCGTAAAAGCGTCGTTGATGCCATATTTTATATCCATTCCGCCTTTCATCGTGCCATAGGTTTTTTGGCCATCCGCCGCATTTAAATAATACGAAGCATAAGGCATAAAAAACAGTCGAGTAGGAGGTTTGATGTTTTCAATTCCGGCCAATTCTCCATTTTGCTGTGTAAATGTCCCAATTTTGGTATCGATTAGATTCCATGTATATTTTTTGCGTTCGCGCTTGACTTCCCTAAAAAAGTTGATTCCCCAAGTTTGCTTGTTTTCTGCAGAAAAACGCAGAGCAGCATACGGGAGTTTGATTTCTACAATCCAGCCTTTATCTGTAATTCGGGCTTTACTCAACCAAACGGCGTCCCACGAATAATCTTCCCCAATAGCGTCAGTCATAATGCAATCGCCCTGAACATCTGCCGCCGAAACAAAAAACTCAAAGTTTTGCTGGCCGTCATTAAAGCCATTTACAAAAACACCAAAAATATCAGCAGTTCCAAAGTTGTCGCGCTGTGATATTTCTTTTAAAATTTTGTTTGGTTCATCGTCATACATCATGGCGCCTATATAAATGGCGTCGTTATTATATAGAACTTTTATTTCTGTTTTTTTTGCTTCGGTAATTGACTTGCCGTTATCGGGTTCAAACATGATGAAATTAGAGGCAATCGGAGCATTTGCCCAAGCTTCTTCATCTAATTTTCCGTCAATAGAAATGGATTCCGCAGTAGATTGAGCCTGAAGGATTTTCTTTTGGCTATAGCTGCAAAAAACGGATAAAAGAAGACTTAAGAAAACTAATTTTTTCATGGAATTTTAAAATGATATAAAGCTAAAATGGTATTTGCTGAAGTAATAGACATTTTTTCAATGCGAATGTTACAGTTTCAATGGCCAAAAATACTATTTAATTGTATTTTCTTTAAGAAAAAGTAAGAAAATATTTATTTTATACTTATGATAAAAAATCCTACAAAAGCGACGTGTTTTTTGTTTGAAATGCAAAATTTTTACTATTATTCTGTTAAAGTTTTAGTAAAAAAACACTGTTTCAGCGTGTTGCAATTGAATCGCTATAATTTTTTTATATTTTTGCCTTACCCAAATTTAGATATTAACCTAAAGAAATTCAATGATTTACAAAATTTACCCTCTGTTTGTGTTTTTCCTGTTGTCTTTTGGTAAAGATTCAAAAAGCACTCCCGAAATTAAAACTGCAGCAACAAAAAGTGTCGCTAAAGTTGAAAAACTTACAGTTGATGCTAAGGTTGAAAGTGTGTACAGCAATTTAAATGCAAATCATTTTCAGTTGCCAGAGCTAAAAACTTTTTCTGAAGCTTTGAAAGGATTTTATCTTTTAAAAGAAAAAGGAGTAATTCAAAAAGATATTTTGACTTTGATCGATTTTAGTTTATCATCAAATATGAAACGTCTTTGGGTGATTGACCTGTCAACCAATACTATTTTATATCAGTCATTAGTAGCGCATGGAAGAAATACTGGAGAAGAATTTGCAACTTCATTTTCAAACAATAATTCTTCTTATAAAAGTAGTTTAGGCTTTTACGCTACAGGCGAAATTTATCAAGGAAAACACGGAGCGTCTTTGCGTCTAGATGGCTTGGAAAAAGGTTTTAACAGCAATGCTCGCGAAAGAGGCGTTGTAATGCATGGCGCTGATTATGTGTCAGAATCATTTATAAGAGATCATAAAAGATTAGGCAGAAGCCAAGGTTGTCCTGCAATTCCATTTGAATTGCGTGATGAAATAATTGAAGCTATAAAAGGAAAATCGTGTTTGTATATTTACCATCCATCAAGAAGTTTCTCAATGGAAGAAAAGCTAATTTCTTAATTTAGCATACAAATCCGCATCTAGATTATAAATATCAGCTCTAAAAATGAGCTGATTTTTTTTGCTCCAAGCTGTCCAATACCATTGGTATAAAGCATATTTTTTAGTGATTTTGATGCTTGTGGTTTTTTTGGAAGCAATTATCGTATCGATTTTTATTTTCGAAAAACGTATCGAATCGGCTAAAATATGCTCAGCCAATTCTAAAGGATTTTCTATACGAACACATCCAGAACTTAAAGAACGGTTGTTTCGCCCAAAGTAGTTGCGATGATTCGTGTCGTGCAAATAAACGCTATGATGATTAGGAAATAAAATTTTCACCAGCCCTAATGAATTGTTATAGCCAGGACTTTGAATGTAGCGGTAATTGTGAGGTTTGTTTTCATTCCATGCGTTTGGAGCAACTACATTTCCTGAGGTATCGTATATAGTTATGTTTTTGTTGGCCAAATAATTTCTATTGCGTTTCATGGCGGGCACAACATCTTCTTTTAAAATAGTTGGCGGAACTGTCCAAGTCGGGTTAAAAACCACTGTTTTTAACGTCGAAGTGATTATTGGTGTTTTTCTTTTGCTCGTGCCCACCACAATATTTCTGACCAAGGTTGTGTCTTGGTTTTCAACAACATTTAGGCTGTAATCTGGAATGTTTATTATGAAATAATTTTCAGCAAAATCAGCTGTAAACCATCTCCAACGTTCTAAGTTGGCAATGATTTGCTGTTTTCTTTTTTCTTTGGAATAATTCAAAGCACTTATTGTTCCTTGACCAATAATCCCATCAGCAGCTAAACCATGTCGTTCTTGAAATCTTTTGATTGACTCAAATGTTTTGTTGTCGTAAATTTTGGTCAAAACGCTATCTTTTCCAGTCATGTCGCCCCAAAATAAAAGTTTTTTCTTGATGTTGATTAGCGCAGCATTGCTCTCGTTTAAACTTATTTTTTTTGTCAAAGAATCGGTAGTAATCTGTTCGATATCGTCATCAGGAAAAGTATTTATGATTTCAAGAGCCTTTAGCAGTTCTTTATAAGTCTCAGATTTCGGCTGAATATTATCGACAATACTGTCTAATTTGTTCTTGTTGAAAGCTTTGATAAGAACATTATTCACATCCAAAATTTTTTCATCCAAATCCCAATCGGTGTAGATTGTTTTAGGATCTAGTTTTCCTTTAAAAAGATGATTCAGGTATTTTTCAAAATTATAAGTCAGCAAAATATCATAAGTGGCCAAATCAGTATCGTTAAGCGAGCCAATTCTTTTTTCGAATTTTTGCAATTGTGAAGCTTTGTAATCTTCTGGATCTAAGCCCAGTTTGTCTGAATTTTGCAGTTGTGACAAAACATAAGCTCTCTTTTTAAGGTTCCCCCAAACAGTTTTATTTTCAGATGAAAGATAAAACTGTTTAAGAGTTTCACTTTTATAAGCGCCTATTATAGCGGTATCAATTTCAACTTTTCTTTCGTCAGTAAGTATGATTGCTGGCGCCTTTTTTTTGACAACAGGAATAATTTTTGGCTCGTCTTTTTTGCAACCAAAAAGTACACATATTACTAAAAGAAAGTAAAGTTTTTTCATTTTATAGTTTTTTATACATCAAATAATGTTCGCCAACATCTTTAATGTCAAAAGGTTCTCCTAAAACCTCGTAATTCATTTTTTTATAAAAGCCAACAGCGGCAGTTCGTGCGTTAAACCAAATCAATTCAACATTGTTTTCATTGCAGTAATTTTCGCAATGTTTCACAAGAGCTTCTCCAAATCCTTTTTTCTGATGCGTTCCTAAAACGGCCATTCCTCGAATCTGAGCTTGATTCTTTTCGGCAAATATAGAGTTGCTTTGTTGAAATAACGAAATTATTCCTGTTAAATTTTTATTTTCAAATAAACCAAAATGATGTGTTGTGTCTAAATCATCGCCTTCAAAGATGCAACTTTCAATAGGTTTTCCTGCTCTTAAAACAGGTTGACGAACAATATAAGTCTCTTTTGACGGGATTTCTTTAATAATAGTCATGATTTTTTTTATTTTTTTTTAATTTATAACTTTTTAATTTTAAATGTGTTATAAATTTTTGTTGTTTTTTATTGATTTTTTTTGCCCAAAAGCTTGTTTTGAACTTAACTTTCTTTTTATATTTGCACCACCAATGCGAAAGTAGCTCAGTTGGTAGAGCTCCAGCCTTCCAAGCTGGTTGTCGCGAGTTCGAGCCTCGTCTTTCGCTCTAAAATAAATAATTTTAGATTTTATTTTTTTAGAAATTAAAATTATTTATATTTGCACCACCAATGCGAAAGTAGCTCAGTTGGTAGAGCTCCAGCCTTCCAAGCTGGTTGTCGCGAGTTCGAGCCTCGTCTTTCGCTCTTCAAAAGCCTCAAACATTGTTTGAGGCTTTTTTGTTTTTAGGCTAATGCAAATCCCAATGTTTCAAATCCCAAATTTCAATCTTTTTGATTCATGCGTTTTAGTCTTGGAATTTGGACCCGAGCGATAGCGAATAGGCGAAGCAATTTGAAACATTGGGATTTTATTTTAAATTGCTCAAATCGCTTTCAGTTTCTAATTCGATTGGAGTTTCGTTTTGTTTGAACAAACGTGCTGTCAAATTTCCTTTCAAAGTGATTTTTTCGCCTTTTACTTCCAGCCAGCTTCCTTCTCGTAAACCTAAAACCGGAATTGAATTGAATGCATGAAATTCTTTAATTCTAGTTTCTCGTGTTTCGCCCATATGTTTGGATTGCAAATCTGGATCTAAATAATGCGGATTTAAGTTGAAAGGAATTAATCCTAAAGTCTGAAAACTTGGCGGGTAAATAATAGGCATGTCGTTTGTCGTTTGCATTGACAAACCGCAAATATTGCTTCCGGCGCTTGTTCCTAAATATGGCGTGCCGTTTTTTACAGTTTCGGCAAGAAGTTGCATGATATTGTTTTTGTAAAGCTGCGTTACGAGCAAAAAAGTATTCCCGCCACCTGTAAATATGCCGTCTGCATTTTTGATTGCATTTTGTGCATCTTCAAATTCATGAATTCCTTTTACTGAAATGTTAATAGTTGCAAAAGCCTGCGAAACTTTTTGCGTGTATTCGTCATGCGAAATGCCGCTCGGGCGCGCATACGGAATAAATAAAATGCTTTTGCAATTTTTAAAATGAGATTGTAAAGTAGGTAATAAATACTCTAAATAACTGCCTTCGTGAAGAGTAGAAGTGCTGGCAATAATGATGCTTTTCATATTTTTTTAAAATCAGATTCTGTATGCTAAAGGTATTAAAAACTCTCTTTTTTGTGAAGATTGCCAAGGTTTAATTAACATATTTTTACCAAGTCCTTAATATTAAATTTTGAACACATTAAGATATTTTTACGGCTTTAAGAATAATTTTAATTTTTTGTCACTTTGATTAATAAAATTGCCTGTTTTTTGTTGGTGTTTTGCGGGCAGAATGCCATTTCGCAAGTTGAGGAGCGAACGGTCATTAGCGGAAAAATTATTTCCACCTGTGCCGATTTGGAAGGAGTGTATGTGATTAATGCACAAACTGAGGCGATGACTGTGACCGATGCATTGGGTGGTTTTTCTATTTTGGCAAATGCTGGAGAAACTCTTGTTTTTTCATCGATACAATTCAAAGAGAAAAGGATTTTATTGACGGCTGAAAATTTTTCAGATCTTAATTTTACAGTAAGATTGAGCATGATCATGCATCAGCTTCAGGAAGTTGTGATTAGAAATTATAACGGAATTAATGCAGAATCGTTAGGAATCGTTCCATACGGACAAAAAACATACACTCAGGCGGAAAGAAGACTTCGTACTGCAACTGCCTTAGATGCGCAAGCAAATGGCGGAACAATGGCGGGAGGGTCAATTTCTGCAGATCCTTTGCTGAATTTTTTCTCAGGAAGAACCGCGATGCTTAAAAAAGAAGCCGAAGTGGAGAAAAAAGAGGCTTTTATGAAGCTTTTGGAGCGCATGTTTACTCTTGAGCATTTTGTGAATGTTTTGAAGATTCCTAGTGAATATGTAAAAGGTTTTGAATATTATGCCGTTGAAAATGATAAGTTTACAGTCATTTTAAACTCAAAAAATAAAACTTCGACCGAGTTTTTGTTGGCAGAATTAGCAACAAAATATAAAGAAATGATTGCCAGTGAAATCAAATAATACTTTACATATACTATTTTTTGTGTTTCTGATGCAGTTTGGCTTTGGCCAAAATTTAGTCAGAAAAGAAATGCTTGGGCAAATTTTTGAGCAGTCAACTTCGGTTGATGGCGTAAATATTGTCAATAATACAACGCAAGTTTCTACGATTTCAGATGTCAACGGAATGTTTTCGATTGCCGTAAAAGAAGGCGACGTGCTGGTTTTTTCATCTGTAAATTTAGATCCGTTAAAACATAGAATTACTGCTGAAGATTTGGATTTAGATAAAATTCTGATCAAAATGACAGCCAAAGAAATTGAGTTGAAGGAGGTTGTGGTAAATGAAAATCCCTCTATTACAACTGAAAACCTCGGAATTGTCCCGCACGGACAAAAAACATACACGCCTGCAGAGAGAAAAGTTTATACAGCCACTTCAACCTCAATAGATAAATTGTTGAATAAAATTTCTGGACGCACTGCAATGCTTAAAAAAGAAGTGGTTGTAGAGAAAAAAGAAATGCTTTTCAGGAAATTAGAATATCTTTTTGAAGAGAATTATTATACTGACCGATTGAAAATTCCTGTAGATGATATCAAAGGATTTCAATTATTTTGTGTGGATGATGCTCAATTTGCCGTATCTTTGAATACAAAGAACAAAACAATGAGTATGTTTTTAATCACAGATTTAGCCAGAAAGTATTTAATAATTCTAGAAAATGAAAAATAGTTTATCAGTATTCGTTGTTTGCTTGTTTTGTCAAATTGCATTAGGGCAAAATACAACCAGAATACCACTTCACGGGCAAGTGGTAAATACAGCATTAGCAATAGAAAGTGGCCATGTAATGAATATTAATGCAAATACCAGAACTTTTATAGGTGTTGGTGGATTGTTTGATATTTTGGCAAGACCAAAAGACACTTTGGTATTTACTGGAATGGCTTTTCAGTCAAAAAAAATTGTATTGACTGAGAAAGATTGCTCAGAAATTCTTTTGACAGTGCCATTGGAATTAGTAAATAATCAATTAAAGGAAGTTGTTGTTCATAAAGATCTAAAAGTGAAAACATTGGGAGTTGGATCTCAGGCAATTGTAGATACGCAATTTGAAGATGACAACCAGTCTACAGCTAAAAATTCGGCAATGTATTCTGATCAAACCATAAAATACGGAACGGATTTTGTCCGAATCTTTAAAGATGTCAAAAAGCTTTTGAAGAAAAAAGAGGATGTAAAAGAAGAAGAAATATCAGATATTGCTTTCGTTGCTTACACGAAAGATAATTTCAAACCCGATTTTTTTACTAAAACATTAGGACTGAAAGAAGATGAAATAGATTTGTTTTTGATGTATTGTTCTAATGATCCAGAGTCTAAGCGACACGTTAGTCCAGATCAAAAATTTGAATTGATAGATTTTTTGATCAATAAGAATAAGGAATTTAAAAAATCCATTGTTACTGAAAAATGAAAAAAAGATTGATTTACCCCTTAATTGGGGTTTTATTTTTATTGCTATCGGCATTTGCATTTCATAAATTTTACATGGGTGTTTTTCAAGTAAATTATGCTGCTGATAAAAAAATGATTCAAATTACATCCAGAATTTTTGTTGATGATTTGAATAACGGAATAGAGAAAAAATACCATAAAAAAACATTTATTGGTACTGAAAAAGAAACTCCGGAAGATGTTGAGATTTTGAAAAAATACCTTGCTGAGAATTTTACCATAAAAGTTAATGGGCAACCAAAAGTAATTGCATTTTTATCAAAAGAAGTAGAATCTGGAGATGTTTTGGTTTGTTATTCTAGAATAAAAGATATTGATAAATTCAAGACGCTCGAAATTTCAAATACAATTTTAGTAGATTGGAACGCTGAACAGCAAAACATTACACATATTTCAGCGTTTGGCACAAAAAAGAGTGTGCTTTTTACAGAATCTTCAAGGAAAGAAGTGTTAAAGTATTAATGAATGGGTGAAATTATCATTTTAATTGTTATTTTCACACCCTGATAAAATTACCATTAAACTTTTATGAAAAAACTTTCGCTATTATTACTTTTTCCAGCGATGTTGGTTGCTCAGGAAAAAGCAAATACCCCGCCAGCTCCAAGACAACAAGGAAAGTATGACACAAACAAATTCAGCCAAATGTATGATTTGTTGGCTACTCCAAATATGTTTCGTACAGCATCTGGAGCGCCTGGACCAGCATATTACCAACAACAGGCCGATTATAAAATTGATATCGAATTAGACGATAAGAATTCAAAAATAACAGGATCTGAGGTGATTACCTATTCTAACAATTCACCAGACAGTTTAGAATATTTATGGATTCAACTTGATCAAAATCAAGCAAGAGCAAACGGACAAACTTCTTTAGCAGAAGGAGAAAAATTGAGTCAGGTTTTGCCACTTGAAGGTTTTGCTAATAAATATCTAAAAAAAGATCTAGAGCGTGGTTTTAATATTGAGCAAGTAAAAGATGCTAAAGGAAACCCAATGTCATATACCATCAATGAAACAATGATGCGTATTAATTTGGCTACTCCTTTAAAATCAGGTGAAAAAATCTCTTTAGCTATAAAATGGTGGTACAATATCAATAATTACAGAAAAGAAGGTGGACGTTCTGGTTATGAATTATTCGAAAAAGACGGCAATAAATTATATGTAATTGCGCAATTCTACCCAAGAATGGCAGTTTACAATGATGTTGAAGGATGGCAGAATATGCAGTTCTGGGGAAGCGGAGAGTTCGCTCTTCCTTTTGGAAACTTCGATGTTAATATCACAGTTCCTGCTGATCACGTAATTGACGCAACTGGAGAATTGATGAACAGAAGTGAAGTTTTCACTGCTGAACAAGTGAAACGTTATGAGCAAGCTCAAAAATCATTTGACAAACCTGTTGTAATTGTAACGCAAGCTGAAGCAGAAGCTGCTGAAAAAGGTTTTTCGGAAAAGAAAAAAACATGGAAATTCAGCGCAAAAAATGTTCGTGATTTCGGAATTGCCTCTTCAAGAAAATTCATTTATGATGCAATGGCTGTAAAGTTAGGCGGAAAAGTGGTTATGGCTGAATCTGTTTATCCAAAAGAAGCAAATCCGCTTTGGGGCGAAACATCGACAATGGTTGTGGCACATACTTTAAAAAGCTATTCTTCTCATACATTTGATTATCCTTATCCAAAAGCAGTTTCAGTTTCTGCGGAAGATCAAGGTATGGAATATCCAATGATTTGCTGGAACTTCGGTCGTCCTGATGAAAATGGAGTAACAAGCAAAGAAGTTAAAAACGGAATGATTGGTGTTGTTATTCATGAAGTAGGACACACTTTCTTCCCAATGATTGTAAATTCAGACGAGCGTCAATGGACTTGGATGGATGAAGGTTTAAACTCGTTCTTAGAATATTTAGCAGAACAAGAATTAGATCCAACTTTCCCATCAAGACGCGGACCAGCTAAAAATATTGTTCCGTACATGAGCGGTGACCAGAAGTTTTTAGAGCCAATTATGTCAAACTCTGAAACGATTGCTCAATTTGGAAATAATGCTTACGGAAAACCAGCTACAGGTCTTAATATTTTAAGAGAAGTTGTAATGGGAAGAGAATTGTTTGATTATGCTTTCAGAACATACGCAAACAGATGGAAATTCAAGCACCCAACTCCTGAGGATTTCTTTAGAACTATGGAAGATGCTTCGGCTGTTGATTTGGATTGGTTTTGGAGAGGATGGTTTTACTCAACTGATTTCGTAGATATCGGAATTAAAGAGGTGAAACAATATTATGTTTCTGAGACTCCAACTACTGATTTAAAAGATGTAAAAGTTAGAAAAGGACGTTTTGGTTTAGATAAAGGACCATTCGTATATTTAGTTTCTGGAGATAACGCTGAAGTTAGCGCATCAAGCAAAAAAGCTTTAAAAGTTGACGACGTAAAATTATTATCAGATTACGTAAATCAAACTTTTACAGCAGAAGAAAAAGCAGGTTTAAAATCGCCTAAATATTTCTACGAAGTAGAATTCAATAAACCAGGAGGAATGATTATGCCAATCTTGGTAGAGATTACTTACGAAGACGGTACAAAAGATAATTACCAATACCCAGCACAAATCTGGAGAAAAAATAATGATACAGCTAAAAAAGTTTATGCAACTTCAAAAGCAATCAAAAGCATTCAGATTGACCCAAAATTAATGACTGCTGATATTGATGTAACCAACAATGCTTGGCCAAAAGCAGAAGAAAAATCAAAATTTGATTAAGGATAAACTAAAAAAGACTCTGAAAAGAGTCTTTTTTTTAAGTAAATTTTAAAACTCTACGCAGCAAAATTTAATATCTTTGTGACCACACAAAATTAAAAAGATATGTTCGGTATAGGAGGAGGAGAATTAGTTTTCATACTGTTTATAGTATTAATGCTTTTTGGTTCAGATAAAGTGCCAGAAATTGCTCGTACAATGGGTAAAGCTATGGCGCAATTAAAAAATGCTACCAATGATATTAAAAGCGAGATTCAAAAAGGAGCTGAGGCAAACGGACTTGATACAAAATCTCTTAACAGTATAACAGGCAATATCAACGCTCAAATCGACGAAGCAAAATCGAATATTTTAGGAGATTCAGGGAATCTTTTAGGAGATACAGCTACAGAAATTGACAAAGTAAAAGAAGATATTGATTCACTTTCAGGACCTATAAAACGTCAAATGTAATATGCTTGAAAAAATACAAGAATTAGATACAAATCTCTTTGTGTATCTGAATGGTTTGGGTTCTGAAACATACGATAAACTTTGGCTGATAATCACCAGTCAGTTGAATTGGACACCTCTTTTTTTATTGATGTTTTATCTTATTTATAAAAAAATAGGAGGGAAACAAACCTTGTATTTATTGCTTTTTATAGCGGTTTTGATTGCTTTTACAGATCAGACTTGCAATTTGTTCAAACATACTTTTCAGCGCTTGCGCCCGTGTAATAATCCTGAATTAAAATCGATTATTCGTATTGTTCAGGTGAGGACATCTTATAGTTTTTTCTCTGGACACGCTGCTAATACAATGGCCGTTGCAACTTTTTTATTCTTGGTTTTAAAAAGCCGTTTCAAGTATTTAGGATTCATCTTTTTATGGCCATTAATTTTTGCTTACAGTCGCATTTATTTAGGATTGCATTATCCAGGTGATATTTTGGCTGGATATTTCTTTGGAGCTCTTTTTGGATCTTTGGTTTATTTATTATACAGAAAATTAAAACCACAATATTTTCCGGGATAAAAAAGATTCTAAGCTTTTAAGATACTGAGTTTCTAAGTTCTTTTTTTTGGAAAATAAAAATGTAAACTTTAATTAAGAATTGTTTTCTCGCTCCATTCCAATCCAATTGGAAGTTGCTCTCTGCTAAATTCAATATGAATAACTCTCCTTCTTTCATTGTTTGTAGTTTTGTTTGAAGCATGAAATAATAAAGGTTTCATAATCATTATGCCACCTTTTTCAACTTCGCAAATAGTTTCTTTTTTATTTTCGAAATCAAGGTTTTCAATTCTCAAAATTCCTTTTGAATGAGAATTATTGATGACTTTTAAAGCGCCATTTTCTTTGGTCGTTTTGTCAATATGAATTCTGATAGTGAAATTATTTTCTAAAACTTCTGTTGGTGGCTGTACGGCAAATTGATTTTGTTTTACGGTCCAATTTTCGAAATTTTCAGCCTCAATTTTTTGATTGACAGAAATAGTCAAATCTTGATGATAGGATACAAACCAATTTGATTTTTCTGGTTTGTCAAAATAAATGGATTTGGTTATAAAGTATCCTTTTCCAAAATTAGATTTGATAATTTCTTTTAAATTTTGATTAAAAATAAAATCTAAGGTTTCAGGTATTTCTTTGTGGAATTGTCTTATAGCAAATAAGTCCTGAGATTTCCTAAAAGTGGCATTTTCAGAATCGTTTTTGGTTGCATTTTCAATTATTGAAATCAGATTTTCGATTTCATTTTCAGTAAAAACATTATTTATAATTGAAAAACCTTGAGAGTTTATTTTGGCTATATACTTCATTTAAAAAAATCTTTAATTACCTCCAGCTTTAGCTGGTGGTAAAATAATATTGCAAAGAAAAGGCTTTAGCAAAATTAGTGAGTATTAAATTTGGCTAAAGCCTTGGAATCTAAATTTCGTTCCTCCAGCTAAAGCTGAAGGCAATTATTTTTTTAATTTTCTATAAAACGCGGCTTACCGTTAGCCCATCACGAATTGGCAACAAAACTGTTTCAACGCGTGGATCATCTTTTAACAGTTGGTTGTATTCTAAAAGGACTTTTGTGCTTATATCATTAGGATGAACCGGTTCCAGAATTTTGCCACTCCACAAAACATTGTCAGACAAAATAATGCCGCCTTTATTCATTTTTGGAACAATCATTTCCCAATAATTGAGGTAGTTTTCCTTATCTGCATCAATAAAAACCAAATCAAATTTTACATCAAGAGTCGGGATAATATCAACAGCTTCACCTAAATGCTGAAAAATTTGATTTCCCCAAGCCGATGCATCAAAATACTTTCTTTGAAAATCAACCAATTCTTCTTTGATATCAATGGTATGCAATTGCCCATTTTCCTGCATTCCTTCGCACAGACATAAAGCAGCGTAACCAGTATAAGTTCCAATTTCAAGAATATTTACGGGACGAATCAATTTAGACAACATGCTCAAAACACGCCCTTGAAAATGGCCGCTCAACATTCTCGGCAAAAGAATTTTTTGATACGTTTCTTTATTGAGTTTTGCCAATAAAGCCGGTTCATTTTCAGAATGCTGTTCAATGTAATCTTCAAGTTCTTGTGAAATAAAATGCATTTTTAGAGTCTTATAAATTTGGCACTAAAATACAAAAATATAAGCTCACTTTTGGGTATAAAAAAACCATTCGTTTTGGCGAATGGTTTTGAATTTGATTTTTAAATGAAATTATTTTTTTAAAGCTTCATTTACTTCTTTTGCTGTTTTTACAGTTCCGTCTTTTGCTGCTTTTGCTGCATTTTCAACTTTTTGAGCTCCTTTTTTAGTTGCGTCTTTTACGTCATCCGCAGCTTTTTTAGTAGCATCTTTTACATCGTCGGCAGCCTTTTTAGTGGCATCCTTAACATCCTGAGCGGCACTTTCAGTTTTGCTTACTGCGCTGTCTTTTACTTCTTCAATATCTGAAGTTAATGAGTCAACTTTGTTTCCAAGTGTTAATTCGTCATCTGCAGGTTTTGGTTCTTTTTTTTCGCATGATTGAACAGCGAATGCTAATAAAGCAACAACAGCTAAGCTTAAAATTTGTTTTTTCATAATGAAATTGTCTTTTTAGGTTTATTAAAAAATAAAGGTTATATCGTCGAAATCATAAAATTACAAATTTTAAAATTAGTGCGCGCTTTGTAAGATTATTTTTCCTTAAATGTGCTAGACAATTCTTGTGCCAAAATTTTATGTAAGAATAAAAACCTATTTACTTTAAGATTTTTTTAAGTATTTTTTAAATCCTCACCACAATATTTATTTGATAACCAACACATTTTCATTTCTTGCAAAATCAACTAAAGTAATATTAAAAAGAACGGTTATTTCTTTTCCAGCTCGTACTACACCAAGAGCAGCTGATGGAGGAGTCATTTCAAAATCAGTAAAATTCATTCGGTTTGAACCTTGCAAAATAAAAGTGCTGTTGTCATTTGTTGTTACTTTTGCTTGAGTTTTAAAATCTTTGCTCACGCCCGCAATGGTAAAAGTGCCGGTTAAAATCCAAGTTGTTTCGTTTACTTTATCAGCTGATTTTAGAGTGTATTTTATGTTTTTATGTGTTTTAGTGTCTAAACATTCATAAGCAACGTCATCCATGCTGGTTTTGCTGCTTTTTACACTCTCGGCGGGCAAGGTAATGGTTAAGTTTTTAATATCGACAAGTTTTGAATCGGTGATGGTTAAAATTGCGCTACCCGTGCCATCTGAAGATCGCATTACCCAATCGTGTATATTAGAAGTTCCTGCAACTTCAAAAGTTGATTTTGTGAGAGAATATCTTTTTTGTGCGTTTACTTGAAGAGATAATGTAATAACAACGGCTAATAAAATTGATTTGATCGTTTTCATTTTGTATGTGGTATTTAGTTAAAACTAGATAGATTATAATTTCTATCTTTTTCTTGAGTCAAAGGTATTTTGAACAAATCGCATAAGAGCTGATAAAAATCATGGTTGAGACTTTATTAAAAGTGTATAATAGGAAAGCAAATAGTTTCTTCTGGTTAGGATTTTTTTGATTTTGATTTAAGAATGTATCTAAAAATCAAAAAAAAGGACAAAAGTGATTAACTTTGCAGCATGCAAATCGAAAAGAAAGACATAAGAGCCTTATCAAAAGAACAATTGCGTGATTTTTTTGTCGCAAACAAAGACAAAGCTTTCCGAGGCAATCAGGTTTATGAATGGCTGTGGAGCAAAGGAGCGCATAGTTTTGATGACATGACAAATGTTGCCAAAACAACGCGTACTATGCTTGAAGAAAATTTTGTAATCAATCATATAAAAGTTGATACCATGCAGCGCAGCAGCGATGGAACGGTGAAAAATGCCGTTCGCTTGCATGATGGTTTAGTGGTAGAATCGGTTTTAATTCCGACAGAAACTAGAACTACAGCTTGTGTTTCTAGCCAAGTTGGTTGTAGTTTGGATTGTAATTTCTGTGCAACGGCGAGATTGAAACGCATGCGAAATTTGGAGCCTGGCGAAATCTATGATCAGATTTTGGCAATTGATAAAGAGAGCCGTTTGTATTACAATCATCCGCTTTCGAATATTGTTTTTATGGGAATGGGAGAGCCTTTAATGAATTACAACAATGTCATTAAAGCGATCGATATGGTCACATCATCAGAAGGTTTAGGAATGTCTCCAAAACGTATTATGGTTTCGACTTCTGGAATTCCGAAAATGATCAAAAAAATGGCCGATGATGAAGTGAAATTCAAATTGGCGGTTTCGTTGCACTCCGCAATTGATGAAACGCGTGCGAAGATTATGCCTTTCAGCAAAAATTTCCCTTTGAAAGATTTGCGTGAAGCATTGGAATATTGGTACAGAAAAACAAAAAGCAAAGTTTCGTACGAATATGTTGTCTGGAAAGGAATAAACGATGATAAAGCCTCGATTGACGCATTGGTTAAATTCTGCAAATATGTGCCTTGTAAAGTCAATTTAATTGAATATAATCCAATTGATGATGGAGAATTTCAGCAAGCTTCAGAAGAGTCAATTATGGCCTACATAAAAGCTTTAGAAAATATTGGAGTTGTGGTAAAAGTGAGACGCAGCCGAGGAAAAGATATTGATGCCGCTTGCGGACAATTGGCAAATAAAGAAGCTTAATAGTTTAGTCCCTACGGGACAAATGAAATATGCACATATTTATTTCTATCAATATGTAATCTCTATGAGATAATCAAAATAAATATGCTCCGTCAGGAGCAACATATTGGTAGAAAAACAACAAATACATACAAATGTCCCGTAGGGACTATATTTTAAAAATAAATTATAATTGCCAAAAAACAAAAAAGCATTAAAAACGAGATTGATCTTGTTTTTAATGCTTTTTTTTTGGGCAAAAAGGATTCTATTTTTTCAAATCGACTTCTTCCGTTACGCCATCTTTTGTAATGGTTGCAAGAGTATTGCATGTTCCGTCACCATAATCAATAACGGCTGTAGCACCATTTTTAGTTATAGACAAAACTCCTTTAACAGGGAAAGATGTTTTGCATGATGCTTTAAATTGTAATGGGGTTGTGATTTCAGCAGAAAAAGTATCACCGTTAGGGAAAGTTGTTGTGCCGCTTCCAGTTACTAAATAAGCATTATCATCCCAGTTGAACCAAGTATCAAAACCTTCAACTTGTTCTTTAACCAGTGTGCCTTTTCGAGTATAAACACTTCCATCGTCAAAAGTAATTGTCATATCGATTGCTGCGGTAAAAACTGGATGCGCAGTTGCAAGCAAATCGGTTGTTTTTACAGTTCGTACTATGCTTTTGCTTCCTTGAAGTTTTTTACCATTGTGATAAAATCCGTCAAAGGTATAACTAATCGTTTGTGTGGATGAGGCGAAATCATTAGAGAAAGAAATAACCATTTTTCCTTTTACGGTATTTCCGTTTTGAAGGGTACAACCTTCTACGCCAAAATCGACAGTTCTTGTCCAGGTATTGTTAGTTAATACTGTTGTAATCGTAGCACAACTCGGAAGGAAATTTTTTACCACACCGCTAGGTTTGGCGGTTACATTTTGTTGTGCGCTAAATTGATCTTCGGCAATATTAGTTACGTCATCAATTGAGGCGTCAATTTTTGAATTTTTGATGATTTCATCTTTTGTGATTGTTGCAGATGATCCGTCATTCATTTTTTCGTCAGAGTTACAGCTGACAAAAAAAGATAAAGCGACTAACGTTCCAATACATAAAATTTTTGTTTTCATAATAAATTAGTTTTACTTGATTTTAATTAATTGAATTCAAATTAGGCTTTAAATAAAATTTGGTGTTTTTGGTGTGAAATTTATATTAGTGCACAAATTGTTGATATACTAACATAAAATTGATAACGTTTTTTTATTTAAAATAGTATATTTGGAATCGAAATGAATATTACTTCCCAAATAAAACAGCCCATTTTTAATGAGATGGAACTTTTTGAAAAAAAGTTCCACGAATCAATGACTTCAAAGGTTGCGTTGCTGAACCGAATTACCTATTATATCGTAAATCGGAAAGGAAAGCAAATGCGCCCAATGTTTGTTTTTCTTACTGCAAAAATGGTTTCTGGAGGTGTTGTAAACGAGCGAACATATCGTGGAGCTTCGGTAATCGAATTGATTCATACGGCCACTTTGGTTCATGATGATGTGGTAGACGACAGTAATCGACGTCGCGGATTTTTCTCTATTAATGCACTTTGGAAAAACAAAATTGCCGTTTTAGTTGGAGATTATTTGCTTTCAAAAGGATTGCTTTTGTCAATCGATAATGGCGATTTTGATTTATTAAGAATTATTTCTGTTGCTGTTCGCGAAATGAGCGAAGGGGAATTGCTTCAAATAGAAAAAGCCCGAAGACTCGATATTACCGAAGATGTTTATTATGAAATTATCCGCAAGAAAACTGCAACACTTATTGCGGCGTGTTGTGCGCTTGGCGCGAAAGCCGTAATTGAAGATGATGTTCAGGTAGAAAATATGCGCAAATTCGGAGAATTGATCGGAATGGCTTTTCAAATTAAAGATGATTTATTCGATTATAGCGAAGAAGCCATCGGGAAACCTACAGGAATCGATATTAAGGAGCAAAAAATGACTTTGCCTTTAATTCACGTTTTAAATACGTGTACTCCACAAGAAAAAAAGTGGCTGATAAATTCCATCAAAAACCACAACAAAGACAAAAAACGCGTAAAAGAAGTTATTGCTTTCGTAAAAAATAATAATGGTTTGGCCTACGCCGAAAACAAAATGGTTGAATTTCAGCAAGAAGCACTTTCTCTGCTTCAAAACTTCGAAGATTCTGAATATAAAGACGCTTTGACTTTGATGGTGAATTATGTTATTGAGAGAAAGAAATAATCTTTATCAATTAGATAATTAGGGAATTTGCCAATTAGATAATTGAGTAGCTATAAAATGAAAAACCTCTTTTAAAATTTTAAAAGAGGTTTTTCATTTTATGATAAGCGGATTTATTCTGCTGGTTCAATTTCTGTTTCAGGTTGCGGTTGCGGTTTTTTCTTAAATTCATCAATAAGACCTAAAAGCATTAATAAAGCAAATACTCCCCATCCAATTGCCCAATACAAACTACTGTTTGATGTGTTTTTTTCCTTTTCTGAGTCTAATTTAGCTTGTGGATCTTGCAAGTTAAAGTTTGGATCATCTTTTAAATAATAAATTTTTAAAGTATTTGATTTTGGCAAATCAGTACTAAAAGTATGTTCTCCTTCATATTTGTTTCCATCAACTTCAAAATGATATCTAAATTCATAAGTTTTAATTGGTACATGGGCAATTTTTACCGTAGTCTCTTTGTATTCAGGATACAATTCTGCTATTGCAGTAGATTTGTCAAAAATCATTTTTTCATAGTTGGAAATCGCTTTGTTGTCTCCTCCTTTGATGTATTCAGATGTACATTGTTTACAGCATGCAATGGCAACGATAAGGATTACAATTCCTCCAATTTTGTCTTTTAAACTCTTCATTTTTAATTTGATTTAGGTTGTTTTTGGTAAATTCTCGAACGTAAATATAAAATATTTAATACGTAAATAGGTATTAATTTGAATAATTGTTGAAATAACGCTTTTAAGTAGAGACAATGCATGTTTAGACCTATTCAGAAGAATTTTGTTTAAGTTTACATAGAATAAATTCCATAGATTCGTCGCGATTTTTGGGATTTAGATTTTATTTTTTTGAATTTTTTTCACTCCCATGCAACCATTTCAAATCGATAATCGTCTATGCTAATAGAAGTCTGTTTCTAAAACCAAAAACCAAAAGCTTATTAATGAAAATTATTTCGTTATATCAAGAAGAAACCAAAATCATAAAGTTGGCCGTCGAAAATAATCGTCAGGCACAACAGCAGATTTATGGTAAATATGCTTCGAAAATGCTAAGCGTCTGCAGACAATATATAAAGGATATTCAGCTGGCAGAAGATGTAATGATAACGGCTTTTATGAAAGTGTTTACGAATTTGAAAAATTTTGAACATAAAGGAAGTTTTGAAGGCTGGATCCGCCGAATAATGGTTAACGAATGTATTTCGTATTTAAGAGTTCAGAAAAAAGTAAAATTTGCCGAAGATGAATTTTTTGTCGAAGAAAGTTTCAACGAAATCGATAGCCAATTTACAGTCGAACAAATTCAGTTTTTAATTGACGCTCTGCCGGATGGCTATAAAATGGTTTTCAATTTATATGCAATCGAAGGCTATAAACACAATGAAATTGCCAAGATGTTAGGAATTAATGAAGGAACATCAAAATCGCAATTATCGCACGCTAGAAAAATGCTGCAAACACAAATTACTATTTTAAAAAAACAAGATAATGGAACCGAATAATTTTGAAAAGGATTTCCGTGAAAAACTAAATCAGCGTGAAATTGAGCCAAGCAACAAAGCCTGGGATCGATTAGATGCCATGTTGAGTGTTGCCGAAGAAAAGAAAACAATTCAACTAACGTCTAAGAAAAAATCGAACAAAAAATGGCTTTATATCGCAGCGAGCGTTGTGGGATTTTTATTGGTTGGAACTTTCTTCTTTAATCAAAAAGAAAATACGATTGAAGCGCCTATAAATTCAGTTGTTGTAAAAGAGACAGGAAAAGATTCAATTGAAAAACCAATTTTAAACAATATCGATTCTTCAAAAACTGAAATTGCACTTTCAGAAAATCATGCAGAAGAAGGTTTGAATCAAGAAGCAAAAATCAATAACCAGAAATCAGATAAAATCAGTAAAAAGGAATCAAACCAAGTAGCGGAGTCTTCAATCATCATCAAAAAAAATCAAGAAAAACCTTCAATCAACAATCAAACTGCAGTTGCTGAAACATCTAAAAAAGAAAGCGTAGATCAATTATTAGAAACTGCTGAAAATAAGGTTGTAGCGGAAAATTCGGCTAAACCCAAAGCTAAAATTAAAGTCAATGCCAATGATTTGCTTAATCAAGTTGATGGCGAATTAGAAGAATCCTTTCGTGAAAAAGTAATCACGAGAGTCAATAAAAACTACCAAACTGTAAAAGTGGCTTTGGCGAACAGGAATCAGCAGGAATAAAGAATTAGTATTAAGAATCAAGTATTAAGTATTAAGAATAAAGTATTAAGAATCAAGTATTAAGAGAATAGAATATAGATTTTTAGTTCCGAAGGAACGAACCATTTTGTAGCGTCGGGTTTCAACCCGATGGGCAAGGAGTTGATCATTCACAATTAACCATTTACAATTCACAATTAAATAAATCATCATCAATCACAATCAATTAAAAAATCAATCATGAAAAATTTTACCATTCATCTCGTAATTTTAATTTTCTTATTTGTCAGTAAGGTTTTCAGTCAGGAAACTTTTGAATCAAAAGCGAAGAAAATTGCCAATAAAATCGAGAAAGTTACTAAAGAAGAAAAAGAAACTTTAAAGCAAGAAGTTGAAGCTGTAAATGTGCAATTGTCTGAAGGGAAAATTACACAAGAACAAGCCGATAAACGCAAAAAAGAATTGGCAGAAGCTAGAGCCATAATCATCGAGGAAAAAGTGACATTGGCACAAAATGAATTGAATGATCTTGTGCAACAAAAAGTAGATGGAAAACTGAAAGAGCAAGATTCTACCAAGAAAAGCAAAATTGTAATTTACTGGGATAAAAACGACTGGAATCACAAAAAATGCAAGGATTCTATTCGTGGAGAAAAAAGAACCACTTCGCAATTTGTTTTTGCAATGGGTTTGAATAATACAATGATTGACGGAAAATACCAGGATTCAAATTACAGTTTTATAGGTTCGCATTTTTATGAGTGGGGTTTCACCTATAACTCAAGATTAATGAAAAATGATAATTTGCTTCATGCTAAATATGGTCTTTCGTTAATGTACAACAACATTCGTCCGACAGACAACCGCTATTTTGTAGTAAACGGCGATCAAACCAATTTAGAAACCAACGCTATAAATTTAACCGAATCACGTTTTAGAAATGTGTATTTAGTGGCGCCAGTGCATTTGGAATTTGATTTTACAAGGCCAACAGTAAAAGATGGAAAGACTTATTTTAAGACCCATAAAAGTTTCCGTTTTGGAATTGGAGGTTACGCCGGAATCAACGTAAAATCAAAACAAATTTTGAAATTCGAAGAAGACGATTTAAAATATAAAAGCAAAGCAAAAGGCGAATACAATGTAAATAATTTCATTTATGGCGTAAGCTCTTACGTAGGATATAAAGAATTAAGCTTGTATGTAAAATACGATTTGAATCCGTTGTTTCAGGACAATTTAGTTAAGGAAAACAATATTTCAATGGGATTGCGTTTAGATTTGAATTAAGTATGACTTTGAGTTTAGTTAGTAGAAAAAGTGCTTCGAAAGAGGCACTTTTTTTAGTTTAATAAATAAATTTCAGGAAGGATTTATGTACTTTTACAAGCTTTCAACTTTAAAAATAAATTTACGTTTTGATTTCACAAAGTACAATTGATGCTGTTTTTGAAACTGCTCGAGTAGAGGAGGTTATTGGCGATTTTGTTAATTTAAAACGTGCCGGAAGTAACTTTAAAGGCTTGAGTCCCTTCTCGGATGAGCGCTCTCCGTCGTTCATGGTTTCGCCAGCAAAAGGAATCTGGAAAGATTTTAGTACGGGAAAAGGAGGGAATTCGGTTAAATTCCTAATGGAACATTCGCAGTTTACTTATCCAGAAGCTATTCGGTATTTAGCTCGAAAATATAATATTGAAATCGAAGAAACGGAACAAACGGATGCTGAAAAAGCCATGACGGATGTTCGCGAAAGTATGTATTTGGTTTCAGAATTTGCAAAAGATTATTTTCATAAGACACTTTTAAATTCGGAAGAAGGAAAAGCGATTGGGCTTTCTTACTTTAAAGAAAGAGGTTTTACGAATGAAACCATCAAAAAATTTAGTTTAGGATATTCGCCAGAAACATGGGATGCTTTAACAAAAGAAGCATTAGGGAAAGGATATAAATTAGAGTTTTTAGAAAGTACAGGTTTAACCATTCCAAGAGAAGACCGTCCATTTGATCGTTTTAAAGGTCGTGTAATGTTCCCGATTGAAAGTATGTCGGGACGTGTTTTAGGTTTCGGAGGACGTATTTTAACCAATGACAAAAAAGCGGCAAAATACCTGAATTCACCAGAAAGCGATATTTACCATAAAAGCAAAGTGCTCTACGGTATTTTTCAGGCAAAACAATCGATAGCAAAACTAAATAATTGCTATTTGGTTGAAGGTTATACCGATGTGATTCAGTTTAATCAATCTGGAATTGAGAATGTCGTGGCGTCATCAGGAACTGCTTTAACGCCAGATCAAATTCGATTGATTAATCGCCTTACCCGAAATATTACGGTACTTTTTGACGGTGACGCAGCGGGACTTCGTGCAGCCATTCGAGGAATCGATTTGATTTTGGAAGAAGGCATGAATGTGAGGGTTTGCGCATTTCCTGATGGAGAAGATCCGGACAGTTTTGCAAGGAAAACGCCTCATGACGAACTAGTTGCTTATCTCGAAAACAACAGTAAAGATTTTATACAGTTTAAGGCTTCGATTTTGATGAACGAAGCTAAAAACGATCCAATCAAAAAAGCCGATTTGATTCGCGATATGGTTGCCAGTATTTCTAAAATACCAGATCGTATTCAGCGTGAAGTATATGTTCAGGAATGTGCCCGAATAATGGATATTTCAGAACAAGTTTTAGTTAGTACATTAGCACAGCTGATTCAAAAAGATATTGCAGAAGCAAATAAAAAGCAAAAACAAGAGCAAAAACCTTTTGAAGTTCATAGAAACCAACCTCCACAAAATGCAGGAAGTTTTTCTGGAGGAGATCCAGAAGATCCAAGAACTGGCCCGCCAGAAGGGTACGATTATCCCGGAGATATGGGCTACCAAGAACCGTCTCAAAAAGTTGATATTTTATATGGTTTTGAAAGGAAAGTTATTGAATTATTGTTGCTTTACGGAAGTGTAGAAGAGGATTTTGAAGATGTTTTCTTGAAAGCAGATGAAGAGGGAAATGTCAAAGAAGTATCCGAAAAACGAAGATATAGAGTTTTTGAAAAAATCTATTTGAGTTTGCAAGAAGACGAAATCGAACTTTCGAATCAATTGTTCCAAGATATTTTCAATAATTTGATTAATTTTTTCAATCAGAATGAAGTTTTCAGTTTAGATAAATATTTGATGCATTTACAACCAGAGTTTGCTCAGGAAGTGACAAATATTTTAATGGAAGATGAAAAAGTGGTCATTCACGATTGGGAAGGGCAAAATATTTTTCCGAAACACAAAAATGTGACTATTGAGCAAAATGTTTCGGATACTATATTTTCATTAAGATGGTTTTTGGTGTCAAAAATCATTCATGATTTGAAAAATTCGTTGATTACAGATCCACAAGATGATAACTCAGAAGTTTTATCGATGGTTGTAGATTATTCTAAATTGTTGAATAATTTTTCGAAGAAATTAGGAAGAGTAGTTGTTCCTTATCACTAAAAAATCAAAAAGCTCTATATTGATAAACAATACAGAGCTTTTTTATTACTGTTGATTGCCGAAGCAAATCAGCATTAAATTAAATAATTTCTAAAGTCTTAGCTTTGTTTACTAAGTCAACTAAATTAGTAACGTTTAATTTAGTCAATAATCTTAATTTGTAAGTACTGATCGTTTTTTCGTTCAGATTTAAGATTTTAGAAATTTCATTGTTTTTCTTTCCGTCACTTAAGTAACGCAAAACTTCAATCTCGCGATTAGAAAGTTTTCTGTACAAACGTTCGCTCTTGCTTTGTTTAGCAATAAGGGCCATGTTTTTGCGAACTGTTTCGTTGATAATAATTTTTCCTTCGTGTACTTTAATAATTGAAAGACCTAAAGTTTCAAGTTTTTCTGTTTTGTGTACATACCCCGAAACCCCCGCTTTAATTGCATTTGGAGCATACATTTGTTCAGCGAGGTCACTAAAAATTACAATTTTTGTTTTTGGGAAATTCTTCAAGATAGATTTCACTTCAAAGATGCTTGATAGACCTTCTAACTCTAGATCTAGAATTAGAATGTCGATCTCCTTCGTCTGAAGAATGTCTCTAACCATTGAAAAATTGCCTACGTTGGCAACAATTGAAATTTGATCGTGGTCTTTAAAATAAGACTTAACGCCAAAGTGCGTCACAGGATGATTGTCTGCTAGACATACTTTAATCATAATTTTTACCTTTTTAGAATTGTTATCATGTTTTTGGAACGGTAAAATTAATAAATAAATTCTGTAGTTTATAGCTGACAAATGTTAAAACTTTTATTTTAACGTTTTTGGTATCAAACAAACCGGAATTGATTCCATTTTATGCTTGTTGCTGGTGTTTAATCGTTTATAAATTTCAAAGACAGTTTTTTCTCTTCCATTAAAGTCACCTGCCGTCTTTCCTGACTCCGCCGCTAACATCGCCCATTCTAGTTCGTCATAACTTGCTCCAAGTTGATCTTCATCGGTACGATTATCACCAAATAATCCATCAGTTGGTGCAGCTGTTAAAATGGATTGCGGAATTTGCAAAAATTCTCCTAAAGCATAAACATCAGACTTCATTAAATCAGCAATCGGACTCAAATCAACTCCTCCATCGCCATATTTTGTGTAAAAACCAACACCAAAATCTTCGACTTTATTTCCGGTTCCGGCAACTAAAAGACCATGAATTCCGGCTAGATAATATAATGATGTCATTCTTATACGAGCACGTGTGTTTGCTAGAGAAAGATTGACTTTTGCTTCGTCGTCAGTTTTTGGTACTGCGCTTTTAAAAGCTTCAAAAGTAGCAGTCAAATCAGTTTGCACGCTTGAAACGTTTGGAAAACGTTTTTTTAATTGTTCAATATGCTCTTTTGCTCTTGAAACTTGACTTTCGGCCTGATGAATCGGCATTTCAACACATAAAATCTGTAAACCTGTCTGAGCACACAATGTAGAAGTCACCGCAGAGTCCACTCCGCCAGAAATTCCAATTACAAAACCATTTACTTTTGCGCTCTCAGCATAATTTTTTAGCCACTCTACAATGTGGATGTTTACTTTTTCTGTTTGAATCGTACTTTTTTTAGCCATAATAGTTCAAGTTTTAAGATACAGGGATGTATATTTGCACAAATATTTTAAGTATGTATTTATTTAAATTTATGCAACACAAATCTAATTAAAATAAAATGAAATTATATCGCTTTGCAGTGCTTCTGTGTTTGTTTTTTTTGTCTTGTGAACAAAAAAGCAAAGTCGAAAAACAAGTTGAGGAAATTCCAGTAGATATTAAAGTAGAACGTTTTGATAAAGCATTTTTTGAAGCTAAGCCAGAAGATCTTGGTAAATTAAAAAAGCAATATCCATTCTTTTTTCCGGCAGGAAATGATGACGCTGTCTGGATTCAAAAAATGCAGGAACCAATTTGGCGTGAAGTATATGCTGAGGTGCAAAAAAAGTATTCCAATTTTGAGCCGGTTCGCGCAGAGTTTAATTCGCTTTTTCAGCATGTGAAATATTATTTTCCTAAAACGAAAACGCCAAAAGTAATTACGGTAATCGGGGAAATGGATTATAACACTAAAGCAATTTATGCTGACAGTTTAGTTGTTGTCGCTTTAGAATTGTATTTAGGAAAAGAACATAAGTTTTATGAGTTTCCTGCTTATTTAAAGCAGAATTTTGAAGAGAAACAAATCATGCCCGATGTGGTTTCTAGTTTTACATACAGAAATATTCCGGCATTTCCTGATCGAAGCTTGCTTTCGCAGATGATTTTCGAAGGGAAACAGTTGTATGCTAAAGATTTGCTTTTGCCTGAATATTCAGATGCCGATAAAATGGGATATACTCCAGAGCAAATAAAATGGTGCGAAGAAAATGAAGCGTATATGTGGCGCTATTTTCTGGAAAAAGAAATGCTTTATAGCGATGATCCAAAACTTACAACCCGCTTTATTGCACCAGCACCGTTTTCGAAATTTTATTTAGAGATTGATAACGAATCGCCAGGAAGAGTAGGCGCATGGATTGGATGGCAGATGGTGCGTTCGTACATGAAAAATAACAATGTATCTTTGCAGGAATTGCTAAAAGTAAATGCAAAAGAAATTTTCGAAAAGTCAAAATATAAACCTAAGAAATAATGTCAAATACAATAAATTCAGAAATTAAATTCAATATAGAATTAGATGAAAACCGTGTTCCAGAAAAATTATCATGGAGTGCACAAGACGGTGGAGTTCGTGATGAAGAAGCAAAAGCAATAATGTTGTCTATTTGGGATAGCAAAGCCAAAGAAACAATGCGTATTGATTTGTGGACAAAAGATATGCCGGTGGATGAAATGAAAATCTTTTTCCACCAGACATTAGTAGCAATGGCGGATACTTTCAAACGTGCAACAGACGACGAAAAAATGTCGGATACAATGAAAGATTTCTGTGATTATTTTGCAGAAAAACTGGAATTAACGAAGTAAATAAATTCCAATATTAAAAATTCCAAATTCCAAACATTACAATTGGAATTTGGATTTTTTTTATTGACTATTTTAATGTTATTTGACTGATTTTTTATCGATGTCTTTAAAAATTTTCTTCAACGCTTTTGTCATCAATTGGTTGGAGTTTTTGTAAAAGGCAATATTGTCTATAAGTTTGTCTGACTTTTCGGTTTGCCACATTGGTTGCGAAGATTCTTTTCTTGTAATGCCTACTACATTTTGGGAATAAATTATTTGTTGCAGATTTAGGTCATAAATTTCGACAATTACCGAAGCTTCATTTTTTCCTGTTTCACTAGCACTCTGATATAGTTCGATTGTAGAGAAGTCGCTTTTGTTCTTTTTTGTAGAAATATTGATAAAAAAGTCAAATCCTGTTCCTTCTTTCAGTTCTTTTAATTTGGTTTTATTAGGATTCAAAGGGATTTTTCGAGGAACAAGCAATCCATTTACATCATGAATATATGATATGCGTTCTCCAAGATTTTTTCTGAAGAATTTCATGGATTCAGCTGTCAGTTGGTCTTTGGAATTTTTAGGTGCGTCTATTTCGTTTAAAAGCCATTTTCCTGAAGAAAAATCGACACCAGTTTGCTTAGGTGCTAAAAAAATAAATACTGGTGTAGTGCAAGAGGAGAAAAAGAAAAAAAGTAAAGTTATACTACAGACGAATTTGGTTTTTTTCATGAACGATAGGTTAATTCGTTCAAAAGTAGGGAAAGAAATTCCAATAAAAAAATCCCAAATTCCAAGTTGTACAATTGGAATTTGGGACTTTTTTATTGATTTTTTCCTTTCTTTCGATTGGAATTTGGAATTTAAAAATTTGTAATTTAAAACTGGTTGTTGTTTTTAAAAACTTCCTGATTTACTTCGTCTATGTATGACAAAAGTTCTTCTTTTCCAATTGATTCTGTCGATGAGGTTACAAAATAATGAGGCATTTCGGCCCAATTATTAGCATACATTTGTTTTTTGTAAGCTGCAATATGCGAGTCAACTTTTGTTCTGCTTATTTTATCTGCTTTTGTGAAAATAATGCAAAACGGAATTTCGCTCTCGCCCATGTAAGACATGAATTCAATGTCGATATTTTGCGCTTCGTGGCGAATGTCGATCAAGACAAAAGCACAAACAAGCTGTTCTCTGTTTTCAAAATAATCAGTAATAAATTGCTGAAAAACAGATTTGGTTTTTTTAGAAACTTTTGCATATCCATAACCTGGCAAATCGACCAAAAACCAATTATTGTTGATTTTGAAGTGATTTATCAATTGTGTTTTTCCAGGTTTTCCTGATGTTTTTGCTAAATTTTTATGATTGGTAATCATATTGATCAAAGATGATTTACCAACATTTGATCGGCCAATAAAAGCGTATTCTGGCAAAAATTCAGCCGGGCATTTTGAAGCGTCAGAATTGCTGACAATGAATTCGGCAGAAGTAATTTTCATGTTTTTTTGTTTTTAAACTTTCTTAAAAATAGAAAGTTAGATACTATAATTTCTGCTCAGTAAGCCATTTTTCAAGAATCTCGTTGAATTCATCAGGATGTTCCATCATAGCGGCGTGTCCACATTTGTCAATCCAATACAAAGTTGAATTTGGCAATAATTTATCAAATTCTTCGGCAACATTTGGAGGTGTTACAGAATCATTTTTACCCCAAATGATGCAAGTTTCTACAGTCATTTTTGGTAAATCTTTAGCCATATTATGACGAATTGCGCTTTTTGCAATCGTTAAAGTCTTGATTAATTTGATTCGGTCATTAGCAGTTGCATAAACTTCATCGATCAATTCTGGAGTAGCAATCGCAGGATCATAAAACACATCTTCAGCTTTCTTTTTGATATATTCATAATCTCCTCTTCTTGGATAGCTGTCGCCCATCGCACTTTCGTAAAGACCAGAACTTCCTGTAATTACAAGTCCAACAACTTTTTCAGGGTAAAGTTTTGTATGGTATAATGCGATATGTCCTCCCAATGAATTTCCAAGTAGAATTACTTTGTCAAAACCTTTAAAAGCGATAAAATCTTTTACATATTTGGCAAAACTTTTCACGTTTGTTTTTAAAATGCTTTGCGTGTAGATTGGCAAATCCGGGATTACCACTTTGTATCCTTTCGACGGGAAATATTGCGCTACACCATCAAAATTACTAAGGCCTCCCATTAACCCGTGTAAAATTACGATAGGAGTTCCTTCTCCAGCTTCAAAATAGCTGTACTTGCCTTCTTTTTTGTAGTGTTTGTCCATTTAATCTTATGCCAATTTCAATTTCGACAAATATAGGGTTAAATAAATAAAAATGAATTTTTGCTGCCGTTTTTTAACTAGATAATTTATGTAGAATTTATAACTGGTTAAAAATCAGCTTTTAGGGTGTTATTTGGTAAAAAAGTCAAATGTTAAGAAATCGATATAAAAATCATTTTTTTAAGAAAAATAGTGCTTAATTTTTTTGAATGATTAGTGTTATTAAGAAAACACTAATAATAAGTTAAACTATTGATTGTCTATGGCTTAGTGAAGGTGGTAGAAAAGTGGTTAAACTTATTAACAAAGTGGTATATTGTGGTAAAATGTGGTAATATTTTTTATATTTTTGTCCTATAACATCTTAATTGATTTTTTTGAACACAATTGTTGGAACATATGAGTGTAAAGTTGATGCTAAAGGAAGGCTAATGATGCCTGCGCCTTTGAAAAAGCAATTGGCTTCGTCACTTCAAGACGGTTTCGTTTTGAAACGCTCCGTTTTTCAGCCGTGTTTAGAATTGTATCCAATGGAAGAATGGAATTTGATGATGCAAAAAATCAATAAGCTTAATCGCTTTGTAAAAAAAAACAATGATTTCATTCGAAGATTTACTGCTGGAGTTAAAATGGTAGAGATTGATGCATTAGGAAGATTGCTGGTGCCGAAAGATCTGGTTGCTTTTTCAAGTATTTCTAAAGATGTTGTTTTTTCTTCTGCGGTTAATATTGTGGAAATTTGGGATAAAGATTTATACGAAAAATCAATAAGCGGCGAAGATATGGATTTTGCTGATTTAGCCGAGGAGGTAATGGGAAATATTAATGACGACGACAATGGAATATCATAATCCGGTTTTGCTTCATCCAACAGTTGATGGTTTAAATATTAAACCTGATGGCGTTTATGTAGATGTGACTTTTGGCGGAGGCGGACATTCAAAAGAAATTTTGAGACGCTTGGGGCCAAATGGAAAATTGTTTGCTTTTGATCAAGACGAAGATGCACTAGCAAATGCATTGCCAGATGAAAGGTTTACTTTAATTAATGAAAATTTTAGATTTATAAAAAGGTTCTTGCGTTTTCATGGTGTTAGAGGAGTTGATGGAATCTTGGCAGATTTAGGAGTTTCATCACATCAGTTTGATGTTCCTGAAAGAGGTTTCTCAACAAGATTTGATGCCGAACTTGATATGCGGATGAGTCAAAAAAATGATTTGAATGCTTATCGGGTGGTTAACGAATATGAAGAACAGGATTTACGTCGTGTTTTTTTTGATTATGGGGAGTTGAAAAACGCGCCAGCTTTAGCCAGAACAATTGTTGAAGCGAGAAGAGATTATCCTATCAAAACAACTGATGAGCTTAAAGAGGTCTTGAAAAAATATTTGCCAGAAAAGGTTCGAAACAAAGTATTGGCTCAGATTTATCAAGCAATCAGAATTGAGGTGAATCAAGAAATGGACGTTCTGAAAGAATTTATTGAGCAGTCATTAGAAATTTTGAATCCGGGCGGAAGGCTTTCAGTAATCTCATATCATTCTTTAGAAGATCGATTGGTAAAAAGATTCATTAAAAACGGAATGTTTGAAGGCGAGCCAGAACGTGATTTTTACGGAAATTTTTCCGTTCCGTTTAAGACCATCGGAAAATTGATTGTTCCAGATGACGCTGAAATCAAAATCAACAATAGAGCAAGAAGTGCAAAATTGAGAATTGCTGAAAAGATATAATATATAGGTAGAAATGAAAAGTGGAGTATTTGGCATATTAAAAGCAAGATTCTTGATCAATGACGACGCAATTAAAAACTGGCGTTTCATTGTTTTCATCATTTTGTTGGCCATTTTGATGATTGCAAATACACAGCGATACGAACAAAAGGTTTTTGAAATTGCAAAACTGAATAATGAAGTAAAAGAATTGAGATCAGAATTTGTAGATCGACGTTCAGAATTGATGAAATTAAAAATGGAATCAACGATTTCGGATAAAATGCTTGAAAAACAGATTTTTCCGTCAACGGTTCCTCCAATAAAAATAGAAGTTAAAAAAGAAGAAGAAAAAAGTTTCTTTAAAAGAATATGGCAGTAGACGATAAACATATATCCTACAGAATTTACCTCGTAGCAGTTTTCATCTTTTTGATGGCAATTGCTATTGTTGTTAAATTGACCAATATTCAATGGGTTCAAGGTGATCATTACAGGCAATTGGCAAAACAGCGAACGGTCAGAAATTTTGTGATTCCAGCAAACAAAGGAAATATTTATTCGGCTGACGGAAGTTTATTGGCAACATCAATCCCGAATTATGAAATTCGTTTTGATGCAAAAGCACCAAAACAAGAAACTTTCGAAAAATATGTAAAGCAATTATCAGATTCATTAGCTACGGTTTTAGACAGGCCAGCAGGTTATTACGAACAGGAACTGAGAAAGGCGAGAGCAAATAAAAATCGTTATTATTTGATTGCTCGCAATTTAAGTTATACGGATTATGTGAAAATTAAAGGATTTCCATTATTTAAGTTAGGAGCTTTCAAAGGCGGAATCATAATTGAGCAAGAAACGGTTAGAAAACACCCAATTGGAAAAATTGCGGAAAGAACTATTGGTTATGATCGAATAGATCCAGCGACAGGAATTGAAGTTGGAAAAGGAATTGAATGGGCTTTTAAAAGCTATTTGAACGGAAAAGATGGGAAAATCTTAAAGCAGAAAATAGCAAAAGGTCAATGGAAACCAATCCGCGACGTAAACGAAGTGGATCCAATTGATGGTTACGACGTGATTTCGACTATAGATGTATTTATTCAGGATATTGCACATCACGCTTTGTTGAAGCAACTTCAGGATTACGAAGCAGACCATGGTTGTGTTGTTGTGATGGAAACAGAAACGGGTTATATAAAAGCAATTTCTAATTTAGGGAGAAGTGAAGATGGATCGTATACAGAAACTGTGAACTACGCGGTAGCAGAATCTCACGAACCGGGATCGACTTTTAAGCTGGTTGATTTAATGGCGATATTAGAAGATAAAGTAGCTGATACCAGTACGGTTTATGACAGTCACAATGGTGTTGTCAAATATTATGGAAGATCTGTACGTGATTCACATCATGGAGGTTATGGAAAGATTTCATTAGCGCGTGGATTTGAGCTTTCGTCTAATACTGTAATGGTTCAGGCAGTTTACGATAATTATAAAAGTAATCCGTCAAAATTTGTAAATCATATTAAAAGTTTTGGTTTAGATAAACCTTTAGGATTGCATTTTAAAGGAGAAGGAAGACCAATTATTCCTCATCCTGGAGATAAAATCTGGTCGGGAATTTCACTTCCGTGGATGGCTTTTGGGTATTCAGTTTCGGTTACTCCAATGCAGACATTGGCATTTTATAATTCGGTTGCAAATAATGGTGTAATGGTAAGACCGCAATTTGTTTCAGAAATTAAAGAATGGAATAAAACGATTAAAAAATTCGATACAGAGGTAATTAATTCAAAGATTTGTTCAGATGAAACGCTTAAAAAAGTAAGAGCAGTTTTAGGAAACGTGGTGAAAAAAGGAACAGCTTCTAAGCTTTATTCCAAAGATTTTCCAATGGCGGGAAAAACGGGAACGGCCATGGTTAATTATAATAAAGCAGGAAGAGAAGGAATGTATTATGCATCCTCTTTTGTAGGGTATTTTCCAGCCGATCATCCAAAATATTCTTGTATTGTGGTAGTACATAAGCCAAATACAGCTAAAAATAATTATTACGGAGCAGACGTTGCGGGGCCAGTTTTTAAAAGAATCGCTCAAAAGATTTTTACAGATGCGCCTTCGACAAATAAAATAAAACAACTCGATTCAAGAGTGCCAAAACAAGACAGCAGCTACGATAAGTACACAGCTGAAGCAAATAAAAAAACAAATGTAATTCCGAATTTAAAAGGAATGCCAGGAATGGATGCAATTGCTTTGCTTGAAAATTTAGGTTTGAAAGTAAAAGTAAATGGAATTGGAAAAGTGAAGAATCAATCGATTCAAGCGGGTCAAAATATTAGCAAGAACGCAACAATTGTATTAGAATTATCGTGAAAGTATTAAAAGACATATTATATAAAGTAGCTATTGAATCTGTAAAAGGCTCAACGGATGTTGCTATTCAGAAAATCGAATTTGATTCGCGCAAAGTAGAGGCAAATGATATTTTTGTGGCAATTCGCGGTTCACTTTCAGATGGACATGATTACATCGAAAAAGCAATTCAGCTTGGAGCAAAAGCAGTTATTTGCGATACATTTCCAGTAAATGTTGCTAATGATGTGACTTATATTCAGGTAAAAGATACCAATGCTGCGTTGGCTTTTATGGCGGCTAATTATTTTGGAGATCCATCTGCAAAACTAAAATTAGTTGGCGTGACGGGCACAAACGGTAAAACAACAATTGCTTCATTATTGTTCCAGTTGTTCAAAAAAGCAGGTTTTAAAGTTGGTTTGCTTTCAACTGTAAAAATTATGGTTGATGAAACAGAATATCCAGCTACGCATACAACTCCAGATTCAATTACGATAAATCATTTTTTAAATGAAATGATTGAAGCAGGAGTGACGCATTGTTTTATGGAAGTGAGTTCGCATGGAATTCATCAAAAACGTACTGAAGCTTTGCATTTTGTGGGCGGAATTTTTACGAATCTTTCGCACGATCACTTAGATTACCATCCAACTTTTGCTGAATACAGAGATGTGAAAAAATCATTTTTTGATTCGCTTCCAAAATCGGCTTTTGTTTTATCAAACATTGACGATAAAAACGGATCGGTAATGTTGCAAAATACTGTAGCTAAAAAACTGACTTACGCATTAAAATCTTATGCAGATTATAGAGCACAGATTTTAGAAAGCCAATTATCTGGTTTGTTGTTGAAAATTAATGATAATGAAGTTTGGGTAAAACTAATTGGTACTTTCAACGCATACAATGTTTTAGCAATTTATGGAACAGCTGTAGAATTGGGAATTGATAGTCTTGAGGCGTTGCGATTATTGTCTGATTTAGAGAGTGTTTCGGGTCGTTTTCAATATATTGTTTCAAATGAAAAGATAACGGCGGTAGTTGATTATGCACACACGCCAGATGCGCTTGAGAATGTTTTGAAAACGATAAACGACATTCGTACAAAAAACGAACAGTTAATCACTGTTGTGGGTTGTGGCGGAAATAGAGATAAAACAAAAAGGCCAGTGATGGCAAAAAGCGCTTCAGAATTGAGTGATAAAGCTATTTTAACTTCTGATAATCCAAGAAACGAAGATCCTGAAGTGATTTTAGATGAAATGGAGGCAGGAGTTGAAGGGCAAAACTATAAGAAGATTCTAAGAATTACGGACAGAAAACAAGCGATAAAAACCGCTTGTCAATTGGCTCAGCCAAATGATATTATTCTTATTGCAGGAAAAGGGCACGAGACTTATCAAGAGATAAACGGTGTTCGCCATCATTTTGATGATATGGAAACTGTAAAAGAAATTTTAGAACAACTAAATAAATAATAAAAGAACAAATTCCAAAAACCGATTTACAGTTGGAATTTGGAATTTCAAAATTGGAATTTCAAAAAATAAGAAAATATGCTATACTATTTATTTGAATATTTTGACAAAACATTAGATATACCAGGAACAGGAGTTTTTCAGTATATCACTTTCAGATCGGCTTTGGCTTTAATGCTTTCGTTGCTTTTGTCTACGATTTACGGAAAAAGAATTATCAACTTTTTGCGTCGTCAGCAAGTAGGAGAAACGGTTCGCGAGCTTGGTCTTCAAGGACAAAATGAAAAAGCGGGAACACCAACAATGGGAGGTCTGATTATCATTTTTGCAACTCTTGTGCCTGTTTTGTTATTCGCTCGTTTGCATAATATTTATATCGTATTGCTTATTGTGACTACACTTTGGATGGGAACAATCGGCTTTATTGATGATTATATCAAAATATTCAAAAAAGATAAAGAAGGTCTTAAAGGAATTTTCAAAGTAATTGGTCAAGTTGGTTTGGGAGTAATCGTAGGTGCTGTTCTTTATTTTAATCCAGCAGTTACAGTTCGTACAGATACAGGAAGAACAGATGTTTTTAAAGCATCGCAAAATACAACCATTGTTTTGCCGGCTCCTGTTGAAGAAAAATCAACTGCTACTACAATTCCTTTTGTAAAAAACAACGAATTTGATTATGCCGAATTATTAGCTTGGACAGGAGATGGATATGAAAAATGGGCTTGGTTGATTTTTATTCCGGTTGTGATTTTTATTATCACAGCGGTTTCTAACGGAGCAAATTTAACTGATGGAATCGATGGTCTCGCCGCCGGAACCTCCGCTGTTTCTGTACTCGCGCTCGGGATATTTACATTCGTTTCAGGGAATATTATTTTTTCTAATTATCTGAATATTATGTACATACCAAATTCAGGAGAAATGACGGTTTTTATATCCGCTTTTGTGGGTGCATTGATTGGATTCCTTTGGTACAATTCTTATCCGGCATCTGTTTTTATGGGAGATACAGGAAGTTTGACAATTGGCGGAATTATAGCGGTTTTAGCGATTGCAGTTCGTAAAGAATTATTGATTCCATTATTATGCGGAATCTTTTTAGTGGAGAATTTCTCAGTGGTTTTACAAGTGAGTTATTTCAAATTTACTAAAAAGAGATATGGCGAAGGACGTAGAATTTTCTTGATGTCGCCTCTTCATCATCATTATCAGAAAAAAGGATATCACGAAAGTAAAATTGTAACCAGATTCTGGGTTGTTGCCATCATGTTAGCTATTTTATCAATTGTTACTTTAAAATTAAGATAGATGAGGCTGGTTGTGCTTGGAGGAGGAGAAAGTGGTGTGGGGACCGCCATTCTCGGAAAGAAAAAAGGATACGATGTTTTTGTATCTGATTTCGGAAAGATAAAAGAGAGTTATAAAGAAGTTCTTATCATTAATAAAATTGCTTGGGAAGAAGAACAGCATACAGAAGATTTAATTCTGAACGCTGATGTCGTGATGAAAAGCCCTGGAATTCCTGAGAAATCGCCAATAGTAAAAAAGCTGATTGCGGCCGGAGTAAAAGTGATTTCGGAAATTGAATTTGCAAAGCCTTTTACAGAAGCGCTTACAGTTGGAATTACCGGAAGCAATGGTAAAACTACAACAACAATGCTGACGTACCATTTACTGAAATCGGCTGGATTGAATGTAGGATTGGGAGGTAATATTGGAAAAAGCTTTGCTTGGCAAGTTGCCGAAAATAAATTTGATGCATACGTTCTTGAATTAAGCAGTTTTCAGCTTGATGGAATCATAGATTACAGGCCAGATATTGCCATAATTACGAATATCAGTCCGGATCATCTCGATCGATATGAATATAAATATGAAAATTATATCAATTCGAAATTCCGAATAACGATGAATCAGACTGAAAGTGATTATCTGATTTATGATGCCGATGATGAAGCAAGCACAGAATGGTTAAAAAATAATACAACAAAAGCGAAATTAATTCCTTTTTCATTGACTAAAAATCTTAAAGAAGGAGCTTCTATAAATAACAACAAAATGGAAATAAAGATCAACCAAGAAGAGTTTACAATGGATACAGAACACATTGCGTTAGAAGGAAAACATAATATGAAAAATGCAATGGCAGCAAGCTCTGTAGCAAAATTGATGCAAATTAGAAATGCAACAATTCGTGAAAGTCTATCTAATTTCCAAGGTGTTGAGCACCGTTTAGAAAAGGTATTAAAAATTCAGAATGTACAATATATCAACGATTCAAAAGCAACAAACGTTAACGCTACTTTCTTTGCTTTAGACAGTATGAATGTGCCAACAGTTTGGATTGTGGGAGGAGTTGATAAAGGAAACGATTACAACGAATTAATGTCGTTAGTTCGTGAGAAAGTTAAAGCGATTATCTGTTTAGGAATTGACAACAGAAAAATTATCGAAGCTTTCGGAAACGTTGTTGATATTATGGTTGAAGTGAATAATATGAATGATGCAGTGAAAACTGCCCAAAGATTAACAGAAAAAGGTGACGCTGTTTTATTATCTCCAGCTTGCGCAAGTTTCGATTTATTCGAAAATTATGAAGATAGAGGAAAGCAATTTAAGCAAGCAGTTCACAATCTGTAAAAATGGTTTCAGGTTTCAAGTTTCACGTTAGGAGAAACTTGAAACTTGAAACAAAGAAAATCTGAAACAAAATTAAAATGAAAGAACTAGTAAACAAACTAAAAGGAGATAGAGTAATATGGTCATTCGTGGCTTTATTAGCGCTGTTTTCGTTTATGCCTGTTTTTAGTGCAAGTAGTAATTTGGCATATATAGGGCACGGAACTGGAAATACGTTGGGGTATTTGCTGAAACATTTAGCGCATGTATGCATTGGTTTCTTGATTATATATTGGGTTCACAGAGTGCCATATCATTATTTCAGAGCTATTTCTAAAATTGCTTTGCCAATAGTTTGGTTCTTATTGCTTTATACATTGTTAAAAGGAACAGTTATTGCCGGAGCAAATGCGAGCCGTTGGATTCAGGTGCCGTTTATCGGAATTACATTCCAAACTTCGACATTGGCTTCGATTGTTTTGTTCATTTTCGTAGCGCGTTATTTGTCAAAAACCAAAGAAGAAAACGAACCTTTTCAAGTGTCGTTTATACAGCTTTGGATTCCAGTATTTATTACATTGGCATTGATTTTACCTGCTAACTTTTCGACCACAGCGTTAATTTTTGCAATGGTTTTAATGCTTACGTTCATTGGGAAATATCCATTAAAACATATCGGAATTATCATAGGTTCAGGAGTTGCTATGTTGGCATTTTTCCTTTTAGTTGCAAAAGCTTTTCCGGATTCAAGATTTTTCAGCAGGGTTTCAACTTGGGAAAGTCGTATTATGAACTTTACCACTGATAAACCTGACGAAGACGATTATCAGATCGAAAAGGCGAAAATTGCAATTGCATCTGGAAGACTCGGCGGATTAGGTCCTGGAAAAAGTGTTCAGAAAAACTTCCTGCCACAATCTTCTTCAGATTTTATTTATGCCATTATTGTTGAAGAATACGGACTTGTTGGCGGAGTTGCAATAGTGATTTTGTATTTATTGCTTTTGTTCCGATTTGTGATCGCGTCACACAAAGCCAATACATTGTTTGGAAAACTTGTCGTCGTTGGTCTCGGTTTCCCGATGATATTTCAGGCGATGATCAATATGGCGGTTGCAGTTGAGTTATTGCCGGTCACAGGGCAGACATTACCACTGATAAGTTCAGGAGGAAGTTCGATTTGGATGACTTGTTTAGGACTTGGAATCATCATAAGCGTTACGAAAAAAGAAGAAGAAATAGCTGAAGAAAAAGAAGAGAAAGAACGACGAAAAGAAGCACTTCAAAGATTAATAGATAAAGAATTAGCAGAAGAAGATTTGCCAGCTGACGAAATTTATGAAGAAGAGGCAATGTATTCAATCGAAGACAATTCAAGAAATCCGATGAATGCGGTTTTAAACAGATAAGATTAAAATATAATATTTTTTTTAAAAGTTGTAATTTTTAGAGAGATGACAAAGTATAAATTCATACTTAGCGGAGGAGGAACAGGAGGACACATTTATCCTGCGATTGCGATTGCAAATGAATTAAAATTACAATTTCCTGATGCCGAATTTCTTTTTGTGGGTGCCAAAGATAAAATGGAAATGCAAAAAGTGCCCCAGGCAGGTTACGAGATAAAAGGTCTTTGGATTGCTGGATTACAGCGCAAATTGACTTTACAAAATATGATGTTTCCGCTAAAATTGGCGACAAGTTTATTGGAATCAAGAAAAATCATTAAAAAATTCAAACCAAATGTAGTAATTGGAACTGGCGGATTTGCAAGTGGTCCATTATTACAAGCGGCAGGATCAGCGGGAATTCCGACAGTTATTCAGGAACAGAATTCTTTTCCGGGGATAACCAATAAATTGTTGAGTAAAAAAGCAAATGCCATTTGTGTAGCTTATGACAATTTAGAAAGATTTTTTCCAGCTGATAAAATTGTTTTGACTGGAAATCCAGTACGTCAGGATTTAATTGATATTGAAAGTAAACGCAATGAAGCTATTGCTTTTTATGGCTTAGATCCAAATAAAAAAACATTACTGGTTTTAGGCGGAAGTTTAGGTGCCAGAAGAATCAATCAGTTAATTGAAAAAGAATTGCAAAATTTCCTTTCGCAAGATGTTCAGATTATCTGGCAATGTGGAAAGTTGTATTTTGAAGATTATAAAAAATACAATCAACCAAATGTAAAAGTGGTTGATTTCATTGAAAGAATGGATTTTGTTTACGCAGCATCAGATGTGATTATTTCACGAGCAGGAGCTTCATCTGTATCAGAATTATGCATTGTTGGAAAACCAGTAATTTTTATTCCGTCGCCTAATGTAGCTGAGGATCATCAAACTAAAAATGCACAAGCAATCGTAGATGCAAAAGGTGCGATTTTGTTGAAAGAATCAGAATTAGACAGCGAATTTAGTATTGTTTTTGAAGCGTTGTTAAAAGATGAAGGGAAACAAAAACAATTGAGTGATAACATTAAAAAACTTGCAAAACCGAAAGCTACACAAGACATCGTGGCTGAAATTGTGAAGTTAATTAAATAGGAGTTGTCAAAAGTTAAAGATGCAAAGTGCGCGACTTTAAAAACTTTTGACTTTAAGACATTAAGACTGAATTATGAATTTAAATCAAATACAAAACGTTTATTTTATAGGTATCGGAGGCATCGGAATGAGTGCTCTGGCTCGTTATTTCAAATATATTGGAAAACAAGTTTCAGGTTACGACAAAACGCCATCAATGCTTACAAGTGAATTGATTGAAAGTGGTATTGATATTCATTTTGAAGACAATATTAATTTGATTCCGACTGATTATTTTGTAGAAAATACATTGGTGATTTTTACTCCAGCAGTGCCTAAATCACATTCAGAGTGGAATTATTTTATTGAAAGAAATTACGAAATTAAAAAACGTGCTGAAGTATTAGGAATTATTACCAAAGACACTTTTAGTTTTGCAGTTGCCGGAACACACGGAAAAACTACGACATCAAGTATTTTGGGGCATATTTTATATGAAAGTGGTGCTGATGTTACTGCCTTTGTGGGCGGAATTGTAGAGAATTATAATTCAAATTTAATTGGAACCGGAAAAACGGTAACAGTTGTTGAAGCAGATGAATTCGACAGATCGTTTTTGCATTTGCATCCAAATATTGCTTGTGTGACTTCTATGGATGCTGATCATTTGGATATTTATGGAACAAGCGATGCAATTCAAGATTCTTTCAGGGAATTTGCTTCAAAAATAGAAGATAAAAATCATCTGTTTATTACTAAAGAATTGCCTTTAGAAGGTGTTCAATGTGCGATAAATGAAGATGCAGTATATAAGGCGTATAATGTTCGAATTGAAGACGGAAGCTATGTTTTTGATGTGCAGACGCCATCAGAAATAATAAAAGATCTTCGTTTTGGATTGCCAGGAAAACACAATTTAATGAATGGATTGATGGCTATTGCGATGGCAAAAACTTTTGGCACCCCGACCGAGTCCATTGCAAAAGCCATTGCTTCATTCAGAGGGATCAGAAGACGTTTTTCTTATCAGATCAAATCAGACAAGTTAGTTTATATAGATGATTATGCACATCATCCAACAGAAATAAATGCTGTTCATCAAGCAGTTAGGGAGTTGTATCCGGGGCGAAAAGTTTTGGCTATTTTCCAACCGCATTTGTTCAGCAGAACCAAAGATTTTGTAGATGGATTTGCAGAAAGCTTGTCTCAGTTTGACGAAGTGTTTTTAATGGATATTTATCCTGCAAGGGAACTTCCAATGGAAGGAGTGACTTCAGAATGGCTATTGGGCAAAATGACAAATTCGAACAAAAAAATTGTTGCAAAAGAAGATTTATTGGCACACATCAAAGCAAATGATGCACCAATAATTGTAACAATAGGAGCAGGTGATATTGGAGAAATGGTACCATCAATTAAACAGATGCTAAATGAAAATATTTAATTGGACAAATATTAGATTAGTACTTATTTTCGGACTAGTTCTTTTTCTTTATTCCTTCGCGCAACATCGAAATGGAGATCGAAAATTGAAAAAATCTGAGGTTGTTTTTGTAGGAGAAAATGCTCTTTTTGTCAAAGCAGAAACGGTTAATAAATTGTTGATAGAAAATAAAAGAGACGCTTCCAGTATTAGAAAAGATGAAGTAGATTTGAATAAGATAGAAAAAACCCTTGATGCGCAAGACATGATTGAGAAGTCAGATGTTTTTGTAAGTATCGACGGTGTTCTAAAAGCGGTAGTAAAACAGAAGACACCAATAGCAAGGATTCTTGATGGTGGTCGATCTTTTTATATTGACTATGAGGGAGGTAAAATGCCCTTGTCAGACAATTTTACGGCGCGAGTTCCTCTTGTTTCAGGGGCAATAAATGAAAAAAATAACGAAGATTTAGCTGCTTTATTTCGCACAATTTATGACGATGCGTTTTTGAAAAAAAACATCATTGCAATACAAATTATGCCTAATGGCAGCCTAAAAATGTTTAATAGAAACTATGATTACTTCATAGATTTTGGCAGAACGATGAATGTTGATAAGAAATTTAGAAACTATAAAGCGTTTTTTCAAAAAGCAGTTTTAGATAGTTCGTTATACAAATACAAAAAAATTGACCTTAGGTTTACGGAACAAGTAGTTTGCACAAAATAATAGAAAATGGAAAAAGATAACATTGCAGTAGGTCTAGATATTGGAACGACAAAGATAGTTGCCATGATAGGCAAGAAGAATGAGTATGGCAAATTGGAGATTTTGGGTATCGGAAAATCCAAAAGTTTGGGAGTTGCGAGAGGAGTGGTAAACAATATCACGCAAACTATTCAATCAATCCAGCAAGCGATACTTGAGGCAGAAAACAATTCAGGTTACAAAATAAAAGATGTTGTTGTGGGTATTGCCGGACAGCACATCAGAAGTATTCAGCATACAGATTATATTAGCAGAAGCAATCCAGAAGAAGTAATTGGCGAAAAAGATATTCAGCTTTTGATTGACCAAGTGAATAAATTGGCAATGTTGCCAGGTGAAGAAATTATTCACGTTTTGCCACAAGAATTTAAAATTGACGGGCAATCTGAGATTAAAGAGCCAATTGGAATGTACGGTGGAAGATTAGAGTCTAGTTTTCACGTTGTGGTGGGACAGGCTTCTTCAATCAGAAATGTTGGAAGATGTATTCAAAGTTCAGGAATTGAATTATCTGGATTGACTTTAGAACCATTAGCTTCTGCAGATGCTGTTTTGAGCCAAGAAGAAAAAGAAGCAGGTGTAGCACTTATCGATATTGGAGGTGGAACCACAGATTTGGCCATTTTTAAAGATGGAATTATTCGTCACACCGCTGTTATTCCTTTTGGAGGAAATGTAATTACAGATGATATTAAAGAAGGCTGTTCGATTATTGAAAAACAAGCGGAGCTTTTAAAAATAAAATTCGGATCAGCTTGGCCGGGAGAAAATAAAGACAACGAAATTGTTTCTATTCCTGGTTTAAGAGGAAGAGAGCCAAAAGAGATTTCGCTTAAAAACTTATCAAAAATCATCCATGCACGTGTGGTGGAAATTATTGAGCAGGTTTTTGCAGAAATTAAAGCTTACGGACACGAAGATCCTCGCAAAAAATTAATTGCTGGAATTGTTCTTACAGGTGGTGGAGCACAACTAAAACATATCAAACAATTAGTTGAATATATTACTGGTATGGATACCAGAATTGGATATCCAAATGAACATTTAGCTGGAAATTCGAGCGAAGAAATTTCGAGCCCATTGTTTGCAACTGCTGTAGGGTTAGTGATGAACAGTATTGAAAACAGTACACAAAGTGCCGTTAGGATGGAAATTGTAAATGAACAGCCAAAAGTAGTTTACAGAAATGCTCCAGTGCAGCAACAACAGCCAGTGCAGCAACGATACGAAGTTGAAGAAAACTACGTTGAAAGAGTAGAAACTATTGATGAGCCTAGAGAGACAAGAACGAACAAGGTCGAAGCAGAATCTACAGAAACCAAAATTAGGAGATCATTTTTTGACAGATACGTCGATAAAATCAAAGATTTTTTAGACAACGCTGAATAAATATAAGCCGAATAGAGAAAAGAGAAGGATTACTTTCTGGCCCCAAGTCACGAAGTAAAAAATGTACTAAATAAGAATTAAAAACCAAAAAGATGATGAGCAACTCAGAATTTGGAAGCATTTCATTTGATTTGCCAAAAAACCAGTCAAATGTAATCAAAGTAATAGGTGTAGGTGGAGGAGGTAGCAACGCTATCAACCATATGTTTAAACAAGGTATTAAAGGCGTTGATTTCATCGTTTGTAATACCGATTCACAAGCACTGCAGAACAGTTCAGTGCCTAACAAGATTCAGTTGGGTATGAATTTGACAGAAGGTCTTGGTGCAGGAGCAAATCCTGATGTAGGACAACAGTCTGCTATTGAAAGTATTGCCGATATTGAAAAAATGTTGGATCGCAATACTAAAATGGTGTTTATTACTGCGGGTATGGGTGGTGGTACCGGTACTGGTGCTGCGCCAGTTATCGCACAATTAGCAAAAGAAAGAGAAATCTTAACAGTGGGTATCGTGACGATTCCGTTTCAATTTGAAGGGAAAGTGCGTCAAGAGCAGGCACTTTTAGGAATCGAAAAATTACGAAAGCAAGTTGACTCTTTGATCGTAATTAATAATAATAAATTAAGAGAGGTTTACGGAAATCTTGGTTTCAAAGCTGGATTCTCAAAAGCTGACGAAGTTTTGGCAACTGCCTCAAGAGGTATTGCCGAAGTAATTACGCACCACTATACTCAAAATATTGATTTGCGCGATGCTAAAACAGTTTTGGCAAACAGCGGAACTGCGATTATGGGATCTGCGGTATCACAAGGAGAGAACAGAGCTAAAGATGCAATTGTATCGGCATTGGATTCTCCATTGTTGAATGACAATAAAATTACAGGAGCCAAAAACGTATTGTTGCTTATCGTTTCTGGATCTAATGAAATAACGCTTGATGAGATTGGAGAAATCAACGATCACATTCAGGCAGAGGCTGGTTACAATGCAAATATTATCATGGGAGTTGGTGAAGACGAAGCTCTTGGGGAGGCTATTGCTGTAACTATTATTGCAACTGGTTTTGATGTTGAACAACAAAATGAAATCGTGAATACTGAGCCTAAGAAAATTATTCACACGTTAGAAGACGAACAAAGAAGTGTTCACAATTTAACAAACAAACCGCTTGCATCTTTTGATTTAAATGCAGAAACACCTATTGCAAAATCTGAAGATAAAGTTGTTTTTGATTTAATGGAAGATACGGTTGCTCCCGTAGTTCAAACTCCAGTTGCTCCGGTAACGCCACCAACAATCAATCAAGAAGAATTGGTAGTGATGTCTGAGTTTATCAAGAATCTTGATGTAACTTTTGAAATCGTTTCGCCAATTACAGATATCGATTTTAAAATTTCTGCTCCAGAAGTCCCAGCTTACCAAGAAGTAAAACCGGTACAGCAAAGAACTTTTGAGAAAGAAGAACAAACGACTTTTTCATTTGATTTGCCACTTTTTAGAAGTGAGCCTGAAGTGAAAAAAGAGCCAGTAGCAGAACAACAAGAAAATAAAATTGTTTTTGAGTTAACAAACGAAACACGTAATATTAAAGTAAACGATCCAGTTTCATTTGTGCCGGTTACTGAACTTTCGGATAACGGAATTATCAAATATTCTTTGGAAGAATATATGGAAGTGGAGAATGATTTAATGGCTTCTAAACCGGTTGAAAAAGTGGTTGAAGATACTGTGCCAGAAGAATTAAACATCACTTTGAAACCAAGAGTTGATTTTGCTGCTCAACCAGATTACACAACAACTGCTGAAGTTTCTCCAATGGAATTGACAATTGAAGAAACATTGCGTTTGCGTGCTGAAGAAAGAAGAAAGAAACTAAAAGAATTTAATTATAAATTCCACAATAATGTTTCAAGAATTGATGAGTTGGAAAAAGAGCCAGCTTATAAAAGATTAGGAATTGATTTATCAAATTCTCAATCTAATAATACCAATTCTAGAATTTCTGTTGGAACAGACAGCAACAACGATTTGCAATTGCGTTCAAATAATTCATTTTTGCACGACAACGTAGATTAGTTTTCAAAATCTTAATATAAGGATAGCCCGAAAATTGGATTTAATTTTCGGGTTATTTTTTTTATCTTCGCACAGAATTTAGAAATTTGACTTTTAAATAGTGCTTTTAAAACAATATTGTCACCCTGAGCGTAGTCGAAGGGCTTTTTGTCGGAAAGGGCTTCGACGAAGTTTATTCTGAGCGAAGTCGAACGGACTCAGCCTGACAGACTATATTATTAGTCGAACAAACAAATTAATACATCAATTAATAGGCATTGGCTTATTTTAAATAAAACATAAACATGAGTTTACAAACACAAATCATGGACGAAATCAAAAACGCCATGAAAGCAAAAGATACTGTAGCTTTAGAAGCTTTAAGAGCTGTTAAATCTGAATTATTATTGGCTTCAACTGCATCTGGATCTAAAGAAGAATTATCTGAAGAAGATGAAATTAAATTACTTCAAAGATTGGTAAAAACACGTAAAGAAAGCGCAAGAATCTTTACAGAACAAAACCGTCCTGATTTAGCTGAACCAGAATTGGCTCAGGTAGCAGTAATCGAGAAGTTTTTGCCAGCTCAATTAAGCGAAGCAGAAGTAGAAGCTGTAATTGCAAAAATCATTGCTGAAACAGGAGCTTCAGGCATTGCTTCAATGGGTAAAGTTATGGGATTAGCATCTGCTCAATTGGGCGGAACTGCTGAAGGAAAAACCATTTCTACAATTGTGAAGAAATTACTTTCGTAAATATAATTTTAGATTTTAGACTGTAGATTTTAGATTCTAATCAGCAATCTAAAATCTATAATCTAAAATCAAAATAAACTGACCTCGTAGTTCAACTGGATAGAATATCAGATTTCGGCTCTGAGGGTTGGGGGTTCGAACCCCTCCGGGGTCACTATAAAAAATGAAAAGCCTGAGAATGTAAATTCTCAGGCTTTGTTTTTTGGTTCGAATCCCATCAAAGAGTATTTTTTGAATCAATTAATGATTTTAAATTTTCCTTTTATTGTTTCACCTTCAAAAGTCGCTGTATAGTAAATAATTTTATTATCAATTCTATCAATTTTCACGTTCATTTTATCACCTATTTTATAGTTTAATTCGCTAGCTGTTAATTCGATTACTATTGCATTGTATTCACACTCATTTATCCATTCTAGGTTTGATTTAATATAATTTTTATCACCATTTGGATACTCCGTAAATATATTGTCTTTAATAATTATGTAAGTTGAATCATCATCTGTTTCGGAATATCTTAATTTGCAATTTTTTAAAAATGAACAATTTACTTTTTCAACAGATTGTTTTTTTGCTATGTAGAAAAAATTCATATCATATTCCTTTGATGATTTTAAAATTGGATAAAGTTTTTCATTTCTAATCAGCCATTTTTTATTTGCAGGGAAATTGTCATCGTTTTTTAGAATTAATATATCTTTTTTAATAGTCCAAGTTCCAAAAGTTGTGTGCTTTTCGCCTATTGTATAACTCATTTCAAAAGTTCCATCGGATTTAAAATTAACAGTTGATTGAAGCCAACTTGTTTGAAACTCATAAATTCCTGAAATGTCTGAGACACTATGTTTTTTTTGGTTTGAGGTCATTTGATTCTCCGTTATATCAACAGTATAAGCCGATAAAATCAATACTGAAGTAATATATATAAATAAACGAGTAATAATTTTTAATTTTATCATTTGTTACATTATGTTATTGGTTTTTCCTATTGTTGAGAGACATTACCACAAACGTTCTAACGCTACATGAGGTTTGCTAGTTATTAAACGGAGTATTTTCTGTTAACCAAAAATAGAAATAAAAATCTCACTAAATTCGCATATCGCTTGAAAGAACTTTTTAGTAAGATTTATATTTTCAGCCACCATTTCATTGTTTTTATTTTTTCAGTTTGTATGGCATTCAATTTTTGAGAATCAAATTCAGTCAATGTATTTTTGAGTGATTCGAGTCCATAATTTTCCTTTAGCCAAAAAGGGAATTCTTCAACACTTTTATTCCAATTTTCGATTGTAGATTTTAGGATAGTACTTAAATCAATTTCTGTTTTTGGTTTTATCTTATTTAATATTATTCCAGCATATTTTTGGTCGGTATATTGAGTGTTTTGTCTATCTACATTTTCGAATATTTTAATTATGGCACTTACAATTATTTCGTCCATAACGTTATCCAACTTATCAATAAATTGTCTTATTCTTAAATCTCCTATTTTATCCATTAAGTCAATAGATAAATAAAATTCTTTTTGAAAATCATCTGTTGTTTTTGGTATGTTCATCTTGTTTAAGCTTGTTGCTAACTTATATGTATGTCCGACATTATGTATTGGCTACACCAGATAAATATAAGTATTTTCTTCTTTTCAAAAATAAGCTTTTTAATTTATTACTTAGGAGGGATTTACACTCGAATCTCACAAAATCAGACCTCATTTAAAATTTTTAAATCGCCTAACAAATGGTTCGAATTCTGCCCCGTCAAGGTCACTGTAAAAAATGAAAAGCCTGAGAATATAAATTCTCAGGCTTTGTTTATTCTGTATGTAACATAGTTATTTGACTAAAATTCAATTTACTTTTTTTCAGGCAAAGGCATTTTCCATACATTATTGATTACATCAGGTTGCGGACCATAAATACGCATGACAAACATAAAATTTTCGTCTTTTGGAGTAGGAAGCCAATTGCTTTCTTTGTCTTTTCCTGGAGAGTCTTTTTGCATGTAAATAATCAAATCGCCATTGGATTCATATTTTAAGCCTTTGGTTTTGTTTCCAATAGAATACCGGTTTATCGGGTTTGAAACCAGAAAACGTTTTGGCAGATTATACATGGTTATGCTCCAAAAGTATTTTGCTTCCGGAAGCTCGCTTTTATTGAATTTTAAAATATAATTGCTGTTTCCTTGTAGTGGCAGATTGTCTTTATCGGTACTGCTTCCTGTGTAAACGGCTTCTTCTTTTGTATTTCCATAAATTCCAGCGGCAGCCGCAATTGCACGATTAAGATAATTGTTTTTTAACTCCGCTCGTGTCCCAAAAAGACTTCCGGCATCTTTTACATTATTTACCTTAGATCCTAATTCCTGTTTTGCCTCTGCAATTCCTTTTTCTATAGCTTTAATGGTTTCTGGTGGATATTTAGAACTGTCAAAAGGTGTTCCGGGTACAATTCCAATTTTAGCAAAACGAGCTCTAAGATCTTTTTCGCTAGTGTCCTCAGTTGTATATTGTAATAAAGAATTTAAGATAGAAATGAATTGTGGAGAGCTGTAATCGCTTTCTTTCCAAGCAGGCAATGGCAAATTGTATTTTTTTGCTACTGGAGCTGTCTGTCGCGTAAACTCATGTAGCGGAATTAATTTATATTGTGCTTGTATTCTTTTAAGATTTGGCACATCAGATGGATCATGAAGTTGCGTACGGCCAACGAGAAAGATTAAATTGGTTTCAGAATGCAAAACCTTATTGATGCCTTTTGGCGTTTCGCCTTTCCAGTCTGGTCCAGCAATCAAGTATTTCCCGGGATTGTTTCCCGTTGCGCGCGACCCAATATATTCATAATTGAACGTATATAAATCTACAAACTGCATGACATAATATCTGTCATTTTCAATTTTTGGAACTTCTAAAACAACTGGCTCGTCTGAAACATCTATAGCAGCCATTGAGTATGGAGTGTCATTGTTAATTGTTACAACTAGTGTATCGGCAGGAGTGGCACTCATTGAAAAGTTCTTGAACTTGTTAAAACCTACATATTCTTTTGCTTCTTTGTTTATTGCACTGGCATAAATGGTTTTATAATTGTAAAACATCGGATAACCATAGATCCATGCTTCCTTGGTAATAGCAGTTATTGAATCTGAAGAAACAGCTGTTTCTGCATTATCTTGCTTGTCTTTTGGCTGGTCTTTTTTGCACGCGGTGAATGCTAAAAGTACTAGGATTAAAAAAGAGAGATTTTTCATAATTCAAGGATTTGTTTCACATGAGACTATTTCTTGAATTTAAAATTAGATTTTAAAAAAAAGGACTTTATTTGTTTTTATCCTAAATATGGTTGCAACTTATAAAATGCAACCACATTTAATTGTATTGCAGAAGAATAGGGCTAAATACGCAATTAAAGCGCAAATTTCAAATCTATTTTTCAGATTGCTTTTTTCTGTTTTTGATTAAATAGAAAATGGAGAAAGCAAAAACAATTATATAAATGACAGCCAATGCCGGCTTTTCAAATTTTAGCGTTTCGAAGTCAAATTGCTTAAACAATACTACACCCAAAATGATTGCGACGATCGAAAAAGTAAATCGTAATGCGTTTTTGTTTTCCATTTTTTAAAGTTTTATTAGGATTAAAATTCTTTCTGGTTATAAAGCTAATATAATGAAATAATTAATTCCGTTTTTATATTTTAGCAAACAGAGAACGAGAAGTTTTCTATTCCCAAATCAAATTTAAAATATGTTCGTTTTCTTTTTTATCGGAATTTTGATTGCTTTAGTGTTGGCCATAATTGTGTTCAGAATTATTGAACCCATTTATCTGATGATTTACAATAAGCCATTGTATTTGTTTTGGTATCCAATTTTAAACCAAATTGATCCGAGAGATAAGACAATTTTAGGACGTGAATTTCCGTATTATTTTAATTTATCAGATAAAAAGAAAAGGTATTTTGAACACCGAGTAAAATGTTTTATTGAGCATTATAATTTTGAAGGAAAAGATATTGAAGTTACTCAGGACATGAAATTAATCATTGCCGGAACTTATGTAATGCTTACTTTCGGTCTGCGAAATTACCTGCTGGAATTATTTGAAAATATCATTATTTACCCAACATCGTATTATTCTACAATCAATCAAGCTTATCACAAAGGAGAATATAATCCTAGGATGAAAGCAGTTGTTTTTTCTTGGGAAGATTTCCTGAGCGGACACGAGACAAAAGATAATATCAATCTCGGATTACATGAATTTACGCATGTTTTGCACTTTTATTCTCGAAAAAGTTCAGAGCCTGGTGCGGTTATTTTCTATGATGAATTTACCGAAATCGAAAAGTATTTCGATGATGAATCTTTGAGGAATATCCTTAAAGAAAGAAATTATTTTAGAGAGTATGCTTATACCAATAAATTTGAGTTTTTGGCCGTAATTTTAGAGCATTTTTTTGAAACTCCGGAAATCTTTAAAAAGGAATTTCCAGAGTTGTTTGAACGTGTGAGATTAATGATAAATTACACCGAACGGTAAAGAACAACTTATTCTTCCAATATTTTTTCGGTGTCAATAGCGTTGTTTTCCTGATATAATTTTTGGCCAATTTTTCCAGTATCACCGAGAGCGCGACCTTTTATAAGCCAAGCAATTCCAAAAGCAAAAAGAGCAATAGTTTCGAAAACCAAAGTGGAATAAGCAAACAGTTTAAATTTTTCTGAAATTGGCACTAGAATCAGTGAGGCTAAAATCGTATAACCGCAAAATTTATAAATATTGTTTTCATTCAAGATGCTTTTTGGGGTTCCAGTTTCGTTTGTCTGACCAATCGTAAAAACATTAATAGCGAGTAAAGCCAATATCAAAAAGAAGACTCCTGCAAATCCGTAATGAATCCATCCCAGCCAAGTTTTGGCTGACGGAATGAGCGTGTATATTTTTTGTGAGAAGTCAGCTGGATTTGTGGGAACTAGAGCAACTCCAATTGCCATGACTCCTGCAATATTGGTCAGCAAATTATCATTTTTTAAGACAGAAATATTTCCATGGCCTTTGTATCTTATCAAAAACAAACCGACAGCACACAAAATTCCAGTAAAAATTTCTCTAAGATTAGTATAGTAATAATCGCTGATAGAAGGCTGAATTGAAGTCTGAAAAAAAGGAATCAGAGAAAAGCCAACTAAAAGAATGGGCAGACATATTCCTAAATACCCGATCGCACGCCTGATTCTTCTGTAAGTAAAAATATCAAAGCTTTCAATTTTGACTTCTTTGTTGTTTATCTTCATAAAGATTTTATTTATGCAATAATAAAGTTATGAGAATATTTTGTAAGTATTTGGAAATTGGTGCTTGAATCCGTTTTTTATTTCTTCGAAAAAATATTCTCGACAACCCAAGCTGGGCCAATCAATAAAAACTGAAGATCTTTTAAAAAAGAAGGTTTTTTGCCTTCAATATTGTGTCCGTAAAATTGTCCGATCCAAGCAATGACAAATACACCAATTGAAAACATCCATAAAGGCACGAACTGACCAATGTAGTAATTTACAATAAGGCAAATGCCAGAGAAAATAGCAATTTTAATCGCCATAGAAATTGATAATCGAATGTAAAAAACGAGAACAAAAAGTAAAACTACAAAAGCCCAGTTTTCAATAATTGGCATATTTAGTTTTAGTAAATTATAGATAAACTCGCTCGGAATACTCATTAATAAACCAACAATCGAAAAAAAGATTGCAGGAACGCAAACATAATGTATGGCTTTGTTTTTTGGGTTTTGATGACTTACGGCATATTCAGCAAACCATTGATCTAATGTTCTCATTTTTTTGGTTTTAGTAGTTAGTTGACGTAAATCTAATGAAAAATCTTTTTACTTAAACAGAATAAAATTTCTCTCGCAGATTTGGCAGATTAAACAGATTTTGATCTAAAAAAAGAAATCGGCTTAATCTGCCGAATCTGCGAGAAACCAAAATTAAATTTTTTGAGTTACGTTATACTCAAAAATAGTATCCCACAATTCATCAATTGTAAAAAGCGCTTCTTTTAGCGGAATAACTTTCCATTTTCCATTGTTTTCAATGCCAAGGCCAATATTTTTCAACTTCAATAAAGCATCATTGACATCAAAATCCAAATCGGTATTCAATTTGGTTTTAAACCAAGATTCTATTTGATTGTCGAGTTCTTCGGCGGTTAAAGGTTTTTCGCTTTTGTGTAAAAATGAATAGGCCAAAATAGTTTCTTTTAAGACCTCTTCTTCAGATGAATTCAAGAGCGAATAAAAGGCACCGCTGTTGTTTCCGAGATTTTTGAAATACAAACTATCAGAAAGTAATTTAGAATATCGGATTTTTTTATTTATGAAATTGTTGTACTGGCGAAAGCAATAAGCAGATAAAATTCCCAGCGCAATCAAACCTTGATTTAAGGAAGTTTTACTATTCAGTAAATCAATAGCTTCTCCCGTTTCATAAGCATTGTACATATTGATTAAAGCCGGAATTACTTTTGCGCTTAATAATGAAATGCCACCGAAAACTCCTGGAATCCACAGCAACATTTTATCCTTTATGGACATTCTCGGAATTGCATTTGGAAAAATGGTTTCAAGATCATTTTTTGGAACGCGCTTAAAGATTTTTAAAGAGATAGAACCCGGGTCAATTGGCATTTTGCCTAATTTGACTTTCTTTTTATTCAGAAAATCGGCATCACTGTAATTGAGGTAAACTAAAACACGATCATAATATTCGACTTCAATTTCTTTTTTCCAGAAAAAATATTTTTTGACTTTTTCAGTCGCTTTATGATGCCCGCGTGCATAAAGTTCAAAATCCTTGAAGGCGTTGAAATCAATTTCGAGATTCAAGCCAATCAAATCAGATTCTGTAAAAGCTTCGTCCAGTGTTTTTTGATCAATTCGGTAATAATTTCCACGTTCTAAAACCTGAAGCAATGTTTCCTTGAATGCCGAAAAGTCACTTTTGCCAATAAATTGACGGCGTTCTTTTTTGCTCAAATCTGGATCAAACAAAGCATAGTTTTGTTTCAGATTTCGATTCAGATTAAAAGATTCATAGTGATAATAATGTTCGATAATGTCAAACAATTTTTTAAAATCAGCTTCTTCGTCAGGATTTTTAGCGAAAGCAGCGATTTGCTGTTCCAATAAAAATTCTTTGTTGAACGGAATATAATGTTCTAGGATCATGTTGATTTCTGGGCTTTAATGCGTGGCGTTTACAACATGCAAAAATACTGCCTGAAATTTGATTTCGAAAAAGTTTTTTTGGTTAGAGAAAGTATTGAAAATAAAAAAGTGAGATTTATATCGGTTCCAGCGATTAAAATCCCACTTAAAAGTTCCAAAAAAAAATAGTGACAAAATTTACCTGATTTCCTAATCAGAAATCATATTCTACAAGAATAAATGATTACCACAAGTTTACTATAAAATAAAATAGCGGCTATGCGTATTTATACCTGTTTTTGTGAATGAATGCAAATTATTGGTAAATGATTTGTTTGGTGATGTGATAAAAAAAGCCGTCAGAAAGAAGCCTTCGGAATTTAAATCTCAAAAACATTTACTTGAACTATATTATTCTTTTTTAATTTATTTTAATGTTTTTTTGATGAGCTGAAAAACAACATCTTCATGTGCTTTTTCCATTATAGAATAATCTTTCTTGATATTGTCAGCCTTAACTCCTTGCACCGAACCGTTTATGCACTGTCTGATATAATATTTTGAAACTTCGTATTTTAAAAACAAAGCTTCTAATATAGTAGAATTGTAGGAATTATAGTTTTTTGCCTTACTCTTACCCATTGTTTAATTTGTTTTAAATATCGAAAACAAATATAAATGGTAATCTCGGACAAAACCAAAAAAAACGAGAATAATTTCTTACAAAATAGTAATATAATTCTAGTTGATGTGAAAATTATTGCTGATAATTAAGGTTTTAGTATGATCAGGCTAGAGAAAAAGCTCTAGTTTCGTTGTGAAATGAAGCGGTCGAAAATCTAAAAAAGTAATTTGTATTTAGAAAATACGTCTTCGGTTTGTAAGAAAGAAGAGAAACGGGATAAACAAAATTCAGAAGTTTTTTTAGATTTTTTCTGAAGTGATGTATGTTGCAAGAGCTTGAGTAGTTTATGTATACTGTTTTCTTATTTGAATTATTTTTTGCGATCTGACCTTTAAATATCGAAAGAATTTACTTAGATAAAAATTTCAATTTTGAAAGTTTTTACTTAACTTTAAATTACGATACCACTATAATCTTTTTTAAAGAAAAAGAGAATTAAAACCGGCCCCATGATAGTTGAAGTTTTCAAAACAAATGTGCAGAAAGAAGCAGACAAAAACTATGTCGTTGCCGTTATACAAGCCCAATTCCCGGATTATAAAATTAATTTTGATTTAGAAGATTGTGATAAAATATTGCGGGTCGAAGGCATTGATATAAAATATGATAATATTATCGATTATGTTAATTGCCTTGGTTATACTTGTGTGAGGTTGGAGTAATCTATATTTTTCTCTTGATTTATCGAGTTGTTAGGCATTGTTTTCTACATTTGTGGCCTATGAAAAAAGCATCACAACTCTTCGATTTTAGTCAGAAAGTCAATTACAAAAACGAAATTTTAGCCGGTTTTACGGTCGCAATGACAATGATTCCAGAATCGCTTTCATTTGCTATTTTAGCTGGATTTCCGCCATTAGTTGGATTATATGCTGCTTTTATTGCCGGATTAGTTACCGCAATTTTTGGAGGAAGACCGGGAATGATTTCGGGCGGGGCAGGAGCAACAGTAATTGTCTTGATTGCTTTAATGAAATCACACGGAATAGAATATGTTTTTGCTGCCGTTGCATTGGGCGGTGTAGTGCAAATTTGCATTGGACTTTTTAAACTCGGCAAATTTATTCGACTCGTGCCACAACCCGTAATGTTTGGTTTTGTAAACGGGTTGGCAGTTGTCATTTTCATGTCGCAATTAGAACAATTTAAAACTGTAATAAATGGACAGGTTTCTTGGCTTCAAGGAACTCCTTTATACATTATGCTTGGTTTAGTTGCGCTTACTATTGCAATTGTTTTAGTTTTTCCTAAAATTACAAAAGCAATTCCGGCTTCGTTAGTTGCCATTATGGTTGTTTTTGCTTTAGTGATTGTTTTCAATATTGAAACTAAAACAGTCGAAGATATCGCTTCGGTTCAAGGCGGATTTCCTCCGTTTCATATTCCGAATATTCCAATTTCTTTTGAGACTTTAAAAATTATTTTTCCGTATTCAGTAATTGTTGCAGCGGTAGGTTTGACTGAAGGTTTGCTGACGCTGAATTTAGTGGATGAAATTACGGGAACTCGAGGAAATAGCAATCGCGAATGCATTGCACAAGGAAGCTCGAATATTTTAAATGGCTTTTTCTACGGAATGGGAGGTTGCCCAATGATTGCGCAAACTCTGGTAAATCTTGGCGCCGGTTCACGCGCCCGACTTTCGGGAATTATTGCTGCGTTGACTATTTTAATGATTATACTTTTTGGAGCGCCAGTAATTGGTAAATTGCCAATGGCCGCATTAGTTGGCGTAATGATGATGGTGGCAATTACCACGTTTGAATGGGCAAGTTTCAGGATTATCAACAAAATGCCGAAACATGAT